>CAVSBG010000001.1:0-373269 GCA_963726125.1 uncultured Alphaproteobacteria bacterium
CCAACCCCGTCATGACCGGGCTCGTATGGGGGTTTTCTTGTCAAGCGGATTGTGAGCGATGGCAGTTCCTTTTCCGGTGTGAGTGTTGGTCACGTTGGTCATTGCGTTCAGCATGCTGGGCGACCCCTTTGGTCAGACCTGTCGGTCTGCAAGCTCGTATCCGGTGGAACCATTTGTTCCGTACGATGTTGCCCCATTCGCGGGGCCGGAGGGGTCTGGAGGGGCGGGACCAATCTTGACGGCGGCATATCTCAGCCATAGCCCGGTACGGTGCACCGCCCACCCAGATGGTTGTCAGGCGTCAGGTGGTGATCACCGTCTGCCTGTTTCTCAGTTTGCGTTCAATCTGCATGTCCGCACCTATATTCGTTGCCATCGGCGTTCAGGCGGCTGCGGCGAGGCATGCGCCGGCTGGCAGCTCACCGGTCTCGAGGTAGCGCCACAGCGCCACCAGCAGCTTGCGGGCGAGCGCCACCACCATGATCTTGCGGATGCGTCCCTTGGCACCGCCGGTGCGCTCGAGGAACCAGCAACTCAATGCGCTGTCCGGCTGAAAGCGCAGCCAGCGCCAAGCCAACTGCAACAGGATACGGCGCACCCGTGGATTGCCGTTCTTGCTGATGCCCTGTTCGCGTTCGCTGCCACCGCTGTTGAACGGTGTGCCGGTGAGCCCGACAAATCCGGCAATCGCGCGGCGATCGGCAAACGAGCGGCAGAACACCTCCCGCGTCAACCCGGTCGCGGTCGCAAGTCCGAGCCCGACCAGGCGGGTCAGCATCTGGATCTGTTGCACCGCGTGGTCCGGTTCCGCCGCCGCCGCCGTCTGTTCGCGAGCCGCCTCTACCTCCCCGATCTGCTCACTGAGCAGGCGATGACGCACCATCAGCCGCTTCACCTCCGCCAGCAGCTGTGGCCGCAGAGGCGTGCCGGCGGCACTGCGCAATTCGTCGAGCCGAACCGCGGCCTTCTTCAGACGCGGCCTGAAGCCAGTGATGCCATGCAGGCACAGCAGGTTCTCGATGCGGTTCTCCAGTGCGATCCGCTCACTCACCAGCCGCTCGCGCTCCCGTTCCGGCCGCCTCATGTCCTCCTCGGCCTCGCTCGGAATGCGCACCATCGAGCACACGCGTGGCTCACCTCGCAGCCAGGCCAGCAGCGTCCGCAGCAGCATGTCGAGATCGATCCGATCGGTTTTGGCTCGCCGCCCCCGTCGCTCCACCGGGATGCTCGCAGGATGCATGATCTGCACCTCGATGCCGCACGCCAGCAGATACCGCGCAATCCAGAACCCGTCGCGACCTGCCTCGTAGGCCAGCACGGTCCGGCGCACGGTTCGCCCGGCCCGCAGCACTTCTGCCTTCCAGCGTTCGATCTGTTGCAGCAACGCCGCCATGTCGCGGGCCGGCAGGCTGCGGCGCGGCCGGCGAGCTACGCCCGGCAACACAGCCCCGACCTCCCATCCCTTGCCACTCAATTCCAGTGCCAGCACCAGCGTGCTATCGTGATCGAAGGCGGTCGCAGTCGATTGCTTTGGCATCGCATCGTTCCTTATGGGGTTTGGACAACCGCTAGGATACATGCTGCTGCGACCGTCCACCCCCATAGCATCTTGACCCGGTCATCTCCATCGGATGGTTGCTGACTGGGATTGCATCGTTCGCAATTTGTTGCGGGTAGCCGATGGCCGGGTCAAGCCCACCCATGATGGGGTCGAGAGTCGGTTTTTCGGCGCCTGATTCACACCCCCTGTGGCTGCCGCACGCGCAAGCTGCTGAGGATCATTGCGATACCGGCGAACGCGGCGGCCATGGCGATGGCCGATTTGGTCCCAAGCTCAACAGCGTTTTCGCCACCATGGGTAATGCCGAACACCAGTGCGACCAGCGCACTGCCCGTGGTCTGACCGAGCAGGCGCGAGGTGGAGAGCATGCCGCTGCCGGCGCCCGCGCGGTCACGTGGAGCGCTGGCGATCATCAGGCGGTTGTTGGGCGACTGGAAAAACCCGAAGCCGATACCGCAGATGGCAAGGCGCCAGGCGACATCGAGTGACGCCGGCCGCGGTGGCATGAACAGGACCAACAGCAGGCCCAGTGTCATCACGGCGAGACCGAAGCCGCCGAGCAATCCGGCCGAATAGCGATCCGCCAGGCGCCCGGCGATCGGCGCCATGATGACGAGCGCGGCCGGCCACGGTGTGATCAGGACGCCAATCTGTATTGGCGTCAGGCCGCTGACGTACTGGAAATAGAACGGCAGCGCCACGAACGCGATCAGCTGCGCGGCGTGTGCGCAGATTGCGGTTGCCACTGACAGCGCGAACACCGGACGGCGGAACAGGTCCACCGGCAGCATCGGCGCGGTAAGAGAGAGCTGGCGGTGCACGAAGAACCAGCCGACCAAGATGCTGCCGGTGAATTCTACCAGCACCATGGCCGGCCCCTGGCCGCGTCCGATGCCGTCAAGCGCGGTGATGAACAGTCCGAAGGTGACGGCATTCAGCACGGCGCTGATCGGATCGAAAGGATGGCCGGCACGTGGTGTCGGCGGCAGGAAGCGATGCGCGAGCCACAGCGCGAAGATCCCCGCCGGGACCTGCAGGCCGAACACCCACGGCCAGGACAGCACCGACATGATCGCGGCGGCGACGGAAGGGCCCGCGGCGGACGAACCCGCAACGACCAGTGCGTTGAAGCCGATACCTCGGCCGAGCATGTTGCGCGGGTAGATGAAGCGCACCAGGGCGCCGTTGACGCTCATGATGCCGGCGCCGCCGAAGCCTTGCAGCACGCGGCCGACCACCAGTATCGGCAGCGACGGGGCGACGGCGCAGATCAGCGACGCGGCAGTATAGACCGCGAGGCCCCAGATATAGACCCGGCGATGCCCATGGATGTCGCCGATGGAGGCAAACGGCAGCAGCGTAACGGTCACCGCAAGCTGGTAGGCATTCACCACCCAGATCGAAGCTGAAGGCGTGGTGCCCATATCCGTCGCGATGGTGGGAAGCGCGATGTTGGCGATCGAGGTGACCAGGACCGACAGCGACACGGCGATCGCGATTGCGAGCATGGCACGCCACCGCTGCGGTGGCGGGAGGCCGTCCGCCACATCCATCTCGGTCAGGCGTGTTCGCTGCATTGCCGTGTCTGTGTGCTTGACCCCGTGCCGCTTCGTCAACAAGCTGGCCGGCGATGGAAGCACTGCAATACGAAGGCGTGGTCCTGCCCGAGTGGATCGATAACAACGGCCACTTGAACCTGGCCTACTATGTCGTGCTGTTCGATCAGGCGACGGATCTGCTGTTCGATACGCTCGGCCTCGGGATGCCGTATCGCGATGCCACCGGCAACGCAACGTTCGCCGCCGAGATGCACATCATCTACGAGCGTGAGGTGCGCGTCGGCGAGCGGGTGCGCGTGGTGCCTTACCTGCTCGGCGCGGACCGCAAGCGGGTGCACTATTTCCACGAGATGTTCCATGCCGAGGGCGGTTATCGTGTCGCCGCGCAGGAACTGATGTCGCTGCATATCGATATGTCCATACGCCGCGTGGCGCCGTTTCCGGATGATCTGCACCAGCGGATTCAGGAGGCGGTTCAGGCGGATAGGGTTCGGCCACTGCCGGACGGCGTGGGACGCCGGATAGCCATGCCCGGGTGAGCCTTCCGCGGCTGCCTCGGTGGCCCTATAAGCCGCGCCGCACTGGTGGACCTACTGATGAGTAGCACGACCGCAACCAGCCTGACGGCGCGCGCCGCGCGCGGGCCTGCCTACGCCCGGCGCTATTGGGCCTTCGCGGTTCCCGCGGCGGCGATCGTGCTGCTGGTGATCCTGTTCCCGTGGGTCTTCACGATCTTCATGTCGCTGCACGACTGGAAGGTGACAGGCGACATCCCGTTCGTTGGCTTGGCGAACTACGCAAAGATGCTGCGGGACGAGCGTTTCCTGTGGGCGATCATCCGGACCATCTGGTTCACGGCGGGAACGACGATCGCGCCGATGGTACTGGGCGTGTGGGCGGCGGTGTGCTTCGCCTCGGAATTCAAGCTGCGAGGGTTGGCCCGCACGTTCTTCGTGCTGCCGATGATGGCAACACCCGTTGCGATTGCGCTGGTCTGGACGATGATGTTCCACCCGCAACTTGGGGTTTTGAACTACCTGCTGACCTCGGTGGGCCTGCCGCCATCGAGTTGGGTATACAGCAGCAGCACGGTGATCCCGACGCTGATCATGGTGGAAACCTGGCAGTGGACTCCGCTGGTGATGCTGATCGTGCTCGGCGGCATCGCCAGCCTGCCGCAGGAGCCGTATGAGGCGGCGATCCTCGATGGGGCGAGCGTCTGGCAGATGTTCCGCCATATCACGTTGCCACTGGTGTGGCCGTTCATCATGGTCGCCGCGGTGATCCGGATGATCGATGCGCTGAAGACGTTCGACACGATCTATGTGATCACGCTCGGCGGGCCAGGCACATCCAGCGAGACGATCAACATCCTGCTGTACCAGACGGCGTTTGCGTACTACGACCTTGGATACGGCTCCGCGATCGTCGTGGTGTTCTTCTTGTTGATCCTGGCGATAAGCTTGGTCTTGCTCCGCGTGCGGCAACGGGAGGCGTGGCGATGAAGCGCCATCGCGCGCGGCGGCTGGCAGGACGCGTCGGGCTGTACGCGTCCGTCATTCTACTTGTGTCACCGGCGGTGCTGTTCTTTCTGTGGATGCTGTCGCTGTCGCTGAAGAACGAGCTGGACAACACCGCTTATCCGCCGGTGTTCATCCCCAATCCGCCCACGCTGGCGAACTTCGTCGATGTTTTCGCGAAGAACGATTTCCTGACGTACACGATCAACTCGGTGATCGTGTCGTTCTCGGCGACCGGGCTTGCGCTGCTGTTCGGTGTGCCGGCCGGGTACGGGATCGCGAAGGCGAAAGCGACCAAGGCGGCGGCGCTGATCCTGATCGCGCGCGTCACACCGGGGTTGTCGTACCTGATCCCGTTGTTCCTGCTGTTCCAGTGGCTTGGCATGATCGGCACGCTGACCCCGCTGGTGATCACCCATCTGGTGATCACAGTGCCGATCGTGGTGTGGGTGATGATTGGTTTCTTTGAGGGCTTGCCTGGAGAATTGGAAGAAGCCGCGCTGGTGGATGGCGCAACGATCTGGCAGGCGTTCGTGCATGTGGCGATGCCGCTGGCGCGGCCGGGGATCATGGTGGCGATGATCCTGTCGTTCATCTTCTCGTGGAACAACTTCATCTTCGGCGTGGTGCTGGCGGGCCGCACGACGCGGACACTGCCGGTCGCGGTCTACAACGTGCTGACGTTCGAGCAGATCAGTTGGGGGCCGCTCGCCGCCGCGGCACTGGTGGTGACCGCACCCGTGTTGCTGCTGACGTTGCTCATGCAGAAAGAGATCGTCGCCGGCCTGACCGCGGGCGGCGTGAAGGGCGGGTAAGCTTTACCTTCGACGCATGCGTTCTATAAGCCGTGTCCATAGACCCAGGAGGAAACGAATGATCCGCCGTCGCCATCTTTTGGCAGCCACTGCCTCTGTCCTCGCCGCGCCCGCCATCGTGGAGCGCGCCAACGCGCAGTCCGCGTTCGACTGGAAGCAGTTCAAGGGCCAGTCCATCGAGGTGAACTACCAGCTCTCACCGCGCGGCGACCTGGCACGTACGCACCTGAAGGAGTTCGAGAACCTCACGGGGATGACTGTCGGCTTCGAGCAGATCCCCGAGCAGCAGCAACGCCCCAAGGTGGCGATGGAGATGGCGACCGGCCATCCCAGCTTCGATGCGCTCAACGTCGGCATGCACGTGCAGAAGCGGTTGATCGAGAAAGCCAAGTGGATGGAGGACCTGCGGCCGTACATTGCGGACAAGGGCCTGACCAATCCGGATTTCGATTTGGCGGATTTCAGCAAGCCGTCAATGGAGGTCGCGACCGGCCAGGACGGCAAGATCAACGTGCTGCCGCTGAACCAGGATCTCTTCATCGTCTTCTACAACAAGGAGTTGCTGGCGGCGAAAGGCTTCAACGCTCCGCCGAAGACCTACGACGAGATGATGAGCATGGCGCATGCGCTCACCGATCCGTCGAAGCAGGTGTACGGCTTTGTCGGTCGCGGCCTGAAGAATGCCAATGTGGTGCTGTACGACAACATCCTGCTTGGCTGGGATCAGGAGACGGTCACGCCGGACGGCAAGAAGCTGCTGACCGACACGCCGGCCGCAATCGAGGCCGGACAGTGGTACCAGAAGATCATGAAGGAGTGCGGACCTCCGGGGAACATTGGTTTCAACTGGAACGAGTGCCAGACCACGTTCATGCAAGGCCGCGCCGCGATATGGTGGGACGGCATCGGTTTCTCCGCGCCCCTGCTGGACAAGACCAAATCGCGTGTCGGCGACAAGGTCGGCTTTGCGCCTGTGCCCGCAGGCCCCAAGGCCCACAACGCGGCGACCTTCATCGACGGTATCGGCATTCCGGCGACCGCTAAGAACAAGAAGGCGGCGTGGCTGTTCCTGCAATGGATCACCAGCAAGGACATGCTGAATGAGCAGCTCCGCTCCGGCTCGGGGACGCCGGCGCGCCTGTCCTGCTACGCGCGGCCGGAGATCGTGAAGGCCAGCGCATTCCCGCAGGAATGGTTCGATACGACCGCGACCAGTTTGAAGATGGCCCGTTCAGGCTTGCCGGTGATCGTGCCGGTTACGGAGTTCCGCGACACGATTGGCAGCGGACTGACCAATATCGTTGGCGGCGCCGATGTGGCGACCGAGTTGAAGAAGGCGACGGAGGCGTTCCAGCCGGTATTGGACAAGTCCAACGAAGGGTAGTGACGGGTGCGGGTGCGGCCCCCTCCCCCTTCCCCCCTCCCGCAAGGGGAGGGGGAGGGCAGAGCCACTGAACCGATAACTCCGGAAATTTACCCGCCCAGGAACTTCTCGATCCAGGTCTTGTAGTCGCCGTCGCGCGTGACGCGCTGCATCGTCTCGGCCGATGCAATGCCCTGGAGGTCGCCGGGCTTGGTGCCTTCGCGTAGCGCTTTGAGTGTGTTGTAGACCGCTTGGACCGCGGCGGAGAATGGCTGGTGACCTTGCAGCGCAATGCGCACGCGGCGGCTGGACAGATAGTCGCGATCCTGTAGCTCGCGGCCCGAGCCACCTAACATCAGCGGTATTTTCACGGCCGCTGAAAGTGCGTCGAGCTGTTCGCGCGTCATGCCGCCAGCGAAGAACAACGCATCGACACCAGCTTCGGCGTAGGCCTTGGCGCGGCGCACTACATCCTCTGTGCCGGTGATGGCCGCCGCGCTGGTGCGGCCGACGATGACGAAGGATGGATCCTCGCGGGCGGCGAGTGCGGCGCGCATCTTGCCAACGCCTTCCTCCAGCGAGATCAGGGTTGGTTTCTTTTCGCCGTAGGCACGCGGAAGCAGCGTGTCCTCGACGCACATGGCTGCGACACCGGCGGTTTCCAGTTCCTGCACCGTTCGCATCACATTCAGCGCATTGCCGTAGCCGTGGTCGGCGTCCACCAGCAGCGGCAGTTTTCCGGCGCGGTTGATGCGATAGGCCTGCTCGGCGAATTCACTAAGCGTCAGCACGATCAGATCTGGCGCGCCGAGCACTGTGAATGACGCGATCGAACCGGCAAACATGCCGACCTCGAAGCCGAGTTCTTCGGCAATGCGCGCCGAGATGGGATCGAATACCGAGCCAGGATGAATACATTGGTCGCCCGCTAGGACAGCACGAAAACGTTGACGCCGATCGGTCCAGTGCATGGTCGTTCCCCTATTTCAATTGCATGCCGAGTTGTTGGTACAGCGACAGGAAGTCGAAGTTGTTCCAGCCTTCGACAATCTTGCCGTTCTCAACGCGCGCGATGCACATGCCGGTGATGCTGACGGCCTTGTTGGTCGGATCAGGCATGACGCCAGGACCGGTATGCGTCGCGGTCACGCTGCATCGCGCGGCTATCTTGTCGCCATCGACCAGCACGTCCTCGACGGTGATACGGATGTCGGGAAATGCCGCGCGGAACTGCCGATGGAATGGCTTGAAATCGGCGGTGCCGCGCATCGGCTTGCCGTCGGGCGTGGCGCCGTGGATTAGCGCGCCGTCGGCCATCAGTTCATCGATGATGCTTTCGCGTCCCTGGTTCCAGACTTCCTCGAACCACCGATGCAGCACTGTTTCGGCTGGTTGTGCCATGGCGTGTCTCCTCAGGCTGCTGCGACAAAGCCGTCGCGCCGCGGATCGCAACCACCGGTCATCACGCCGGTGGCAGGATCTATGGCGATGCCTTGCATGCCGCCAACCGCCGTTGTCCACGGCGCTGCCGCTTCGGCTGCATGGCCACGGTCGCGCAGTGCGGCAATCGTGTCGGCGGCGATGCGCGATTCGACCTCCACGCGACGGCCGTCCCATAGGCGTGCACGCGGCGCATCGATGGCATCCTGGATGCCGAGACCGAAGTCGATATGCTGGATCAACGCCTGCGGTTGCGTCTGGCAGATGCCGTAACTGCCTGGTGTGCCGAGGGCCAACACCGGCTTGCCGTTGCGTGTTGCGATGCTGGGCGCCATCGGCAGCGCGAGCGGTCCGCCGGGGCGCAATGCATTCGCGCCGCGCGGATCGACCTCACCCCAGTAGAGGAAATTGTTGAGGCATACACCGTGGCCAGGAACGACAACGCCGCAGCCGAACTTTGCGCCCAGGCTCTGGGTTACGCAGACGACGTTGCCGCCACCGTCGGCGATCGAGAACGATGTGGTGTGCTGGTGGACGGCGCCGAGGAATTGCTCGGTTGGTCCCTCGATCGGGTTTCCATCGCGGAGGCGAGCGCGATGCTCCGCTACCGCGGCGTCCGACATTAGGGCGGTCAAGCGATCGGGTGATGGGTTGTTGTCGGCGATGCGAATGCCCGCGGCGAGGCGGATCGCGCGGTACATCGCATCAAGGTGCTCGATGCCGTTACGTTCCATGCGGGCAATGTCAAGCCATCGAGGATGCGGAGGGCCAGCAGGTACTGAAAGCCCTCGCAGGGCGGCGGCAGCGTGTGCACGTGGATGCCGCGGTAGGTCGCCACCAACGGATCGAGCCAAACCGGCTCGACAGATTCCAGATCTGCCAGCGTAAGGCAGCCGCCCAAGGCACGAACGTGTTCGACGATCGCGTTGCCCAGTGCGCCGCCGTGCAGGTGGCGCGGGCCTTCGGCGACAATCGCTTCATAGGTCCGCGCCAGATCGGGCTGGCGGAGGATCGTGCCGCCAGTGTTGTAGGTGCGCGCCCAGTCGGCCTGGAATGGTTCGTCGGGCCCCCTCCCCCTTCCCCCCTCCCGCAAGGGGAGGGGGAGAGTGAATTCCGCGGCTGTGTCGCTGATTGCCGACACGTTGTATTCGGTGAGGGGGAAGCCGTTGCGCGCCAGGTCGATGGCGGGGGCGAACACGTCTGCGAGTTGCTTGCGGCCGTAGCGGCTGACCAGTTCGCACCAGCCGGCGAGATTGCCTGGCGTGCCGGTGGCGATCGGTCCGCGCGACAATTGCTCGCGATCAGTGAAGCGTCCGGCGGGGAACTCGGAGGGCACGCGGGTGATGAAGTCCAGCGTGCGCACGCGCTGCTCGGCTGCGATGTAGCAGGTTGCCATGCCCATGCCGGCGAGGCCGGACATGTATGGCTCGACCACGTTCAATGCCGCGGCGGTTGCGGCTGCTGCATCGAACGCGTTGCCACCGGCACGCAGGATCGCAGCGCCGGCCTGGGCTGCCTGTGGATGTGCGGCGGCCACGATGCCGCGCAGTGATGAAACGCTCGGACGCTTGCCGTCCATGTTGCCTCCCCTCCGATCAGCCTGCCAGCACGCCGGCGACTGCGCCACTCATGCATGTCGCAAGGGTCCCCGACAGGATCGAGCGCATGCCAAGCGCGACGACCTCGTGCCGCCGCTCGGGGACCATGACGCCGAGCCCGCCGATCATGATCCCCAGGCTGCCGAAATTCGCGAAGCCGCACAATGCGTAGGTCAGGATCAGGCGCGACCGCGGCGAAAAACTGTCCGGCGGCAGCGCTGCCAGGTTCAGATACGCGACGAACTCGTTCAGCACAGTCTTGGTGGCCATCAACGTCGCGGCCGCGCCGGTTTCGTGCCAGGGCAAGCCAATGAGCCACATCACCGGTTGGAACGACAGCGCAAAGATCCGCTGCAAGGTGATGGCGCTGTCGCCCCAATGTGGCAACAGGCCCAATGCAGCGTTGATCAACGCCACGAAGGCCACCGCCACCAGCAGTGTAGCGACAATTCCGACCAGCACGGGAACGCCGTCGATAGTGCCTTTGACGATGGCATCCAGCGCACTGACCGGCGGATCTGCGATGACCAGGCGCTCCTCGGAGACATCGCCCGGACCAAATGGCACCAACAGTGCGGCGATAGCCAGCGCCGCTGGCGTGCTGATGACCGAGGCGATCAGGATGTTGCCCAATGCATTTGGTACAATCGGGGCGAGGAACGATGCGTAGATCACCATGACAGTGCCGGCGACACCTGCCATGCCGCAGGTCATCAGTGCGAACAGCTCGCCGCGCTGCATGCGCGCGAGATAAGGGCGCACAAGCAGCGGCGCCTCGATCATGCCAACGAATACGTGCACCGCGGCACCGAGAGCGAGCGCGCCACCAACGCCCATCGTGCGTCGCAAGAGCCAGGCGAACGCACCGGTCACTCGTTGCAATACGCCCCAATGGAACAGCAACGATGCCAGCGCGCTGATCGTCAGCACCAGCGGGAGTGCCTGGAATGCGAGAATGAAGCTGGCGCCGGGATGCGATTCAGCGAATGGCAGTGGCGGTCCACCGAGATAGCCGAACAGGAAGTTGGTGCCGACCTGCGTGGCATCCTGCAGCGCAGTCGCACCTCGGTTTAGCAGAAAGATCGCGCTGCTGGCTGGAGGAAAGCCGATCAGCAGCAAAGCAAGCACCCATTGCAGCAGCACGCCGGCAATCACGGTGTGCCAGGGAATGCGACGCCGGTTCTCGCTCAACGCCCAGGCGATGGCCAGCAGCGCGGCCACACCCAACAGGCCGCGCATCGTTATGGTCAGGCGGCGGGGCGCTGGTTGAACGGGTAGTAGGCGGGGAACTCACCGACCGCGGTCATATCGACCTCCACCAAACTTGGTCCCGTGTGCGCGATCGATTTCGCCACCGTGGCGCCAAACGTGTCGGCGTTGCTCACCTTCCAGAACGGGATGCCGGCGAGTGCCGACAGTTGGCCTAAATCAGGTCCCTGGAGATCGGCATAAAAGCGGCGACCTTGAGCGGTCGCATCCTGGATCCGCTTGATCACGCCATAGCCGCGATCGTTCATCACGATGATCGTGACGTCGAGGTTTTCCTGCACCGCGGTCCACAGCTCGCCAACGTTGAGGAAGAAGCCGCCATCGCCGGTCATCACCACGGTCTTGCGTCCGTTGGCTGCTGCCGCCGCACCGAGACCGAGTGACAGTCCCTGGCCTATGCCGGCACCGGCCGGAAACACGCTCTGGTTCGGGCTGTAGACAGGGAAGATACGATTGCCCCAGGTGGTGTTGTTCTGCGTCACGTCGCGCACCCAGATCGCGTCCTTCGGCATCACGTGCCGCAACTGCTCTGGGAAGCTGCCATAGACACCAAGCGTGGCGAGGAAATCGGTGCGCGCGGTCTGCCGCAGCGAGGTGAAGTCACTGCGATAGGACGGATCGATCTTCATGCGTCCTTCGATGCGCGGAAGCAGTGCCTCCAAGGTCGCCTGCGCATCGCCGCAGGCGAACCAGGTGTTTGCGTAGGTGCGGCCGTTGGCCAATGGATCGACGTCGATCTGGACGATGTTGTTCGGCAGCTTCACGACGAAGTCGCCGGTCTCCTGGCCGCGCAGACGTGTGCCGACAGCGAGCATCAGATCGACAGTCTGATAGAACTGTTGAATCTTCGGCATGCCGTTGCCATGCAGGCCACCGAGATTCATCGGATGCTCTTCCGACACCGTGCCCTTAGCCGTTGTTGCTGCTGAGCATGGTGAAGCCGAGATCCAGCAGCTTGTGCAGCGCACTACCGGCATTGCGCGCGCCGCCACCGATCCACAGCATCGGCCGCTTCGCAGCGACGATGCGCGCAGCGAGTTCATCGAGTTCCGTCATCCGACGGCGTGCGCGGTGGCGGCAGCGGCAGCACGAAATTATCGAAGATCGCCGGGCGTTCGATCGGCGTGCGCTGCAAGGTCGATCGGCACCTCCACGCTGACCGGACCGGTCGGCGGCGTCAGTGCATCGACGGCGGCACGGGTCAGCACGCCGATGGCCTGCTGCGCGGAGCGGATGCGATACGCGCTCTTGGACACCGAGCCCAACATGCCGAGCTGGTCCGGCGCGTCGTGCACCGTGCCGAGCTCTCGATCGACGAACTTGGTGGAGGTCTGGCCGGTAATGTGCAGCACGGGGGTGCCGGAGAAACGCGCCTCGATCAGGCCGCCGATGGCGTTCGCAGCGCCAGGGCCGGTAGAGGAGAAGATGACGCCGAGGCCGCCCGATACACGCGCATAGCCGTCCGCCATATGCGCTCCGCCGAGTTCACCGCGCGCCATCACGAAGCGGATGGTGTTGCGCCTGCCGATGGCGTCGAGCATCGGGATGTTGTGGACAGAGGCGATGCCGAAGGCGGTGGTTACGCCGCATTGCGTGAGGAATTCGGCCACCAGATCGCCGACGGTGTAGTCGCTCGCCATCTCAAACTCCTGCCTGTTGGCGCGAAGCTGAAGCAGGTGGTTTGGTCCGTCAATCAGTGTGCCGTTTGGTACGCTGTGTGCGGTTGCCCTGCCTGGGGCTGGTCGCCATGTTGGACGCACGCGAGGGAGAGAACACCATGCCAGCCAGCCAGGGCGAAAAGGCCAACCGTTTTCGGGCGCTGCACGATTCGTGCTTTGTCATCGGCAACGCGTGGGACGCCGGTTCGGCGCGCCTGCTGACCGGCGTCGGGTTCGTTGCACTGGCGACGTCGAGTGGTGCGGCGGCCGGCGTGCTCGGGCGGCGGGATGGAATGATTACGCGCGAAGAGTCGCTGGAACATGCGCGCGCGATCGTCGAGGCGACCGATCTGCCGGTGTCCGCCGATCTGGAGAAAGGGTTTGGCGACGCGCCTGCAGATGCAGCGCTGACCATACGCATGGCGGGTGAGATTGGGCTGGTGGGCGGATCGATCGAAGATGCGTCCGGCGATCCGCAGAAGGCACTGTTCGATGCGGGCCACGCGCAGGAGCGTATCGCAGCGGCCGTGGAGGCAGCGCGCGCATTGCCATTCCTGTTCACGCTTACGGCACGCGCGGAGGGTTTCCTGCGCGGCAATCCCGATCTGGACGATGTGATCAAGCGATTGCAGGCATTCGAGGTGGCAGGCGCAGACGTGCTGATGGCGCCTGGGCTGCCTGACCTCGCCGCGGTGCGCACGGTGTGTTCCGCGCTGTCGAAGCCGTTCAACTTCATGGCTGGGATCAAGGGAAAGTCGTTCTCCGTCGCGGAGTTGGCCGATGCCGGGGTGAAGCGGATCAGCCTCGCCACCTCGCTGTATCGCGCCGCGATGACCGGCTTGCTGAATGCGGCGCGCGAGGTGAAGGAAAATGGGACGCTTGGCTACGTCGATACTTCGATGCCCACGGCGGAGCTGAATGGGTTCATGAGGTGACAGCGATCGACGCATCGCACTCCATTGCCCGCCTATAACGATAGGCGTGGTCGTCGGCGTCTATGCGGACATCGTCCCAGGTGACGGACTGCCCGAGCGGAACTTCACGGCGCAGCATCACATGGCTGGCAAGCCCGATCGGCAATCCGCCAATTGCCAGACTGGCGCGGGCCGGCATCAACTTGCCCCAGACACAGGCGCCGCCTTCACCATCCAGTACCTCGCCCGCGCGCAGATCGCGCTTGGCAGTGGCAACGACGTCCCCGCGGAATTCGGTTGGCGCGCCGGTCGCCTCGCCACGCAATGCCGCCGAAAGGATCGAGATGTTCAGCTCGAGGCCGATCAGGTGGAACGGGCGATACAGTGCGGAGATGCGGCCGGTTGCGTCGGTGACCACACCGTACTCCTTGAAGCAGCGCGCGGTGTAATCGCCGGGCGCCTCGAACACGACATAGACGCCCCAGCGCAGGTCGTTCACCACGTCCTGGCCGTTCCGCTGCAAACTTGAAACCACCTCCACTTGGCCTGGCAGGTGGCCGAGCGCATCGGCAAGCTCGTGCGTACCGCAGGGCGGGAAGGCGAGCCCATCGGACGGAACGGCAAGACCGGTGGCGTTTGCGACCGCAGCCATCTCAATGCCGGATTTGGTGCCGTCAAGGAACGAGTTGAACATCTGCGGGTTCATGCCGCCGATGCGGGCCTGCTCGTCGGTTAGTCCGTAATAGCCCCACACCGTCGCCGGCGTAGACGCGTGGTATTCCGGCAGGTACTTCGTGCCCTTCCCTGCGGCCAGCACGCGGAAACCGCAGGCACGCGCCCAATCCACGAGTTCGCAGATCAGCGCCGGCTGATCGCCATAGGCGAGCGAATACACCACGCCGGCGCGCGTCGCCTCGCGAGCCAGTGCAACGCCGGCGAGCACATCCGCCTCAACGTTGACCATGACGATGTGCTT
The DNA here is from genome assembly GCA_963726125.1 of uncultured Alphaproteobacteria bacterium. Taxonomy (GTDB): domain Bacteria; phylum Pseudomonadota; class Alphaproteobacteria; order Acetobacterales; family Acetobacteraceae; genus JAMXLO01. The sequence continues at coordinate 14,674 of CAVSBG010000001.1, forward strand.
GCCCTCGGCAATTGCGCGCCGCGCGTGTGTGATGCCGGCGGGCGCGTGGCCGGTCGCCTCCACCGCAACCTCGATGTTCCCCACCAGCATGGCGGATGCATCATCTGTGAAATGAGTCGCGGCGATGCGCTCGTCGCTCCAGCCGACGCGACGACACGCCTCGCGTGCGCGGTCCGGCGACAGATCGGCAATCGTTACGACGTCGATACCCGGCGTCGAGGGCACCTGCGCCAGGAACATGGAGCCGAACTTTCCAGCGCCGATCAGTCCGACGCGCACGGGCCGTCCGGCCTCCAGACGCTTGCCCAGCAGTCGGTGCAAATTCATGCGTTGGCTCCCTTTCCTCGCCACCGGTTTCGTGGCCCATTGCTACGCCTGGACAGGGAGAATTGCGATGGCGGCACCGCCCGAGGTGGAATGGCGCAAGCTACGCGCGGATCAGTTGCGCGAGAAGGCTCGGCACGACGCGATGGTGATCCTGCCCGTTGCGTCTCTGGAACAGCATGGCCCGCATCTGCCGGTCGAGGTGGACAGCATGCTGGGCGAAGCGGTCGCGGTACGCGCTGCGCGCAAGATCGGCGAGCGCGGGCAGCAGGCATTGGTGCTGCCGGTGCTGTGGACCGGATTGTCCGAGCACCACATGAGTTTCGGCGGGACGATCACGCTGGACGTACCGACGTTCGCGGCGGTGATCGAGGGCGTCTGTCGTTCGGTGCTGCGGCACGGTTTCAAGCGCATCATTCTGCTGAACGCGCATGGCGGCAATGAGAACGCGCTGCGGACCATCACCGATGAACTGACGCCGAAGCTTGGCGCACCGATCGTACAGTTCACCTACTGGTACGCAGCGGCCGTCGCGATCGCAAAGATATTGGAGACGCAGGGCGTGCTGATGCATGCCTGCGAAGCTGAAACGTCGATGATGCTCGCAGTGCGGCCGGAGCTTGTCGCGATGGATCGCGTCGGCATGGCGAAGGCGAACAGCGCACCGGATGTCACGGATGTCGTTGGCGGTGGCGTCTATCGCTGGCGCACGATCGGCGCACGGTCTTCGTCAGGCGTGATCGGCAATCCGGAGGCAGCGACCGCGGAAAAGGGCGAGCGGCTGTTCGAGGCAATCGCGTCGTCGGTGGCAGAGAAACTATGCAACAAGGAGTTGTGGGACTTGCCCTGGCAGGCAGAGACGTTGGAGTAGGCCTCCCGTCATGGCCGGGCCAAGCGCGTCATGGCCGGGTGAAGCCCGTCATGGCTGGGCTTGGCCCGGCCATCTGCTGCGGCATGCGCGCGATCACGACAGATGGCCAGGATGACGATTGTGATAGAAGGGAAAAGGCTTGATGGCATCGGACAAATGGCAGTTCTGGATCGACCGAGGCGGCACGTTCACCGATATCGTGGCGCGCGATCCGAAGGGTCATCTCTCCACCCATAAACTGCTGAGCGAAAATCCCGGTCGCTATCGAGACGCAGCGATCGCCGGCATCAAGACCGTACTGGGCGTGTCACTCGATGCGCCGATACCGCCTGGCGTGGTGGAGGCAGTAAAGATGGGCACCACCGTCGCGACCAACGCCCTATTGGAGCGCAAGGGCGATCGAGCCCTATTGGTGGTCAACCGAGGGTTCGCCGACGCACTTCGCATCGGCAACCAGGCGCGGCCTCGGCTGTTCGATCTCGCGATCACGTTGCCATCGATGCTCTATGAGGAAGTCGTCGAAGTCGCCGGACGCGTCGGCGTCGATGGCCAGGAGATCGAAGCGCTGGACGAGCGCGCGGCGCGTCAGGCGTTCGCAGCCGCGCGCGCCAAAGGCATTGCCGCCTGCGCAATCGTGCTGATCCACGCATGGAAGTATCCGGAGCATGAACGGCGACTGGCCGAACTCGCGCGCGAGGCAGGCTTTACGCAGGTCTCCGCGAGTCACGTCGTAAGTCCACTACTGCGGCTGATCCCGCGCGGCGACACCACGGTGGTGGACGCCTATCTCTCGCCGATCCTGCGTCGCTATGTCGATCAGGTGGCGGCGGAGCTTTCCGATGTGCGGCTCTATTTCATGCAGTCCAATGGCGGGTTGGCCGACGCCTCAGCATTCCAAGGCAAAGACGCAATTCTGTCGGGGCCGGCGGGCGGTATCGTTGGCGCGGCACGCACCGCGGCCATGGCCGGACTGGATCATATCATCGGGTTCGATATGGGCGGCACGTCGACCGACGTTGCACTCTACGCCGGCGGCTTTGAACGCGCGTTCGAAACCGCCGTGGCTGGGGTTCGCATGCGCGCACCGATGATGGCGATCAATACAGTGGCTGCCGGTGGCGGTTCGATCCTGCATTTCGACGGGGCGCGGTTCCGCGTTGGGCCGGACAGTGCGGGCGCTGATCCCGGCCCCGCGTGCTATCGCAACGGTGGCCCACTAACGGTCACCGACGCCAACGTCTGTGTCGGCAAGATCCAGCCGAGGCACTTCCCCGCAATATTTGGACCGGATGGCGATCAACCGCTCGATGCAGATGTGGTGACCGCGAAATTCACATCGCTGGCGGAAGAGATCGCCAAGGCGACCGGTCAGCAGCGCACACCGCATCAGGTCGCCGAGGGGTTCCTACAGATTGCCGTCGCCAACATGGCAAATGCCATCAAGCAGGTTTCGGTGCAGAAAGGCCATGATGCAACGCGTTTCGCGCTGCAATGCTTCGGTGGCGCCGGCGGGCAGCACGCATGCCTGGTCGCCGATGCGCTCGGGATGGAGACGGTGTTCATCCATCCTTATGCCGGCGTGCTGTCCGCTTACGGCATGGGTCTCGCCGATCAGACCGTGATGCGTGAACAAGCCGTCGAGACGCCACTTGAACCGCAGGCGATGGCGAAACTGAACGAACTTGCGGATCGCCTGGAAGATCAGGCCAAGGCAGCGCTTACGGCACAGGGCGCGGAGCCCACGCATATAACCGTGCAACGCAACCTCCATTTGCGCTATTCGGGAACCGAGGCCGCGCTGATCGTTGCGCTGCGCCGCGAGCCGGAAATCGTCGCCGATTTCACGGCCGCGCATCGCGCGCGATTTGGATTCACCACACCGGATCGGCCGCTTGTGGTGGAGGCTGTCGCCGTCGAAGCGATCGCACCCGGTGAGACGGTGACCGAAGCAACACTCGCTACTCGCGTCGAGGGTGCGCCGCGAGCGATCGACAAGATCCAGATGTTCACCGGCGACAAGGATCGCACCGCACCAGTGTTCGATCGCACCGAGCTTCTGGCGGGTGATCGCATCTCTGGTCCAGCGTTGATCCGCGAAGCCAACGCAACGACCGTGGTGGAGCCAGGATGGACCGCGGAAGTGACCGCGCTCGATCACATGATGCTGCGCCGCACCGAGCGGCTGGCGACGCGCGTCGATGCCGGCGGCGATCGCCCGGATCCAGTGCTGCTCGAGCTGTTCAACAACCTGTTCATGAATGTTGCCGAACAGACCGGAACAGTGCTGCAGAATACCTCGATGAGCGTGAACATCAAGGAGCGGCTCGATTTCTCCTGTGCCATCTTCGATGCCGAGGGGTTCCTGGTGGCCAATGCGCCGCACGTGCCCGTGCACCTCGGCGCAATGGGCGAGAGCGTGCGCACCGTCCTGAACAACCGGCGTCACACGCTGAAGCCCGGCGACGTCGTGGCACTGAACAATCCGTTCAACGGTGGCACACATTTGCCGGATGTCACCGTCATCACACCGGTGTTCGACGAGAACGGCGGCAAGATCCTGTTCTTTGTCGGCAGCCGCGGACACCACGCCGATATCGGCGGCATCACGCCCGGCTCGACACCACCGGTATCGCACACGCTGGAAGAGGAAGGCGTGGTGATCGACGACTTCCTGCTGGTTGATGGCGGCCACTTCCGTGAGTCGGAACTGCGCGCGCTGCTCGCCGGTGCGAAGTATCCCGCACGCAGCCCCGATGTGAACGTCGCCGACATCAAGGCGCAGGTCGCGGCGAACGAGAAGGGCGTGCAGGAACTGCAACGCGTCGTGTCGCTGTATGGCTGGCCGACGGTCAGCGCCTACATGCTGCACGTCATGAACAATGCAGAAGAGTCGGTGCGCCGCGTGATCGATCGTCTCGGCAGCGGCTCGTTCGAATACACCATGGATAGCGGTTTGCCGCTGTGCGTGTCGGTCAGTGTCGATCGGGCAAGCCGCAGCGCGGTGGTGGACTTCAGCGGCACCGGCCATCAGAGCGAGAGCAACTTCAACTCCCCACCGGCGGTCACGCGTGCAGCAGTGCTGTACGTCTTCCGCACATTGGTGGCCGACGATATCCCGCTGAACGACGGCTGCCTGAAGCCGCTGCATCTGATCATTCCGCCGGGAACATTCCTCTCGCCGCATCCGGGCGCGGCGGTGGTGGCGGGCAACACGGAGGTGTCGCAGGCAACCTGCAACGCGCTGTTCGGTGCACTGAAACCGATCGCGTGCTCGCAGGCGACGATGAACAACTTCCTGTTCGGCGACGCGACCCGGCAGTACTACGAGACGATCTGCGGCGGCACCGGCGCGGGTCCCGGCTTCGACGGCACTTCGGCGATTCACTCGCACATGACGAACACGCGCATGACCGACCCCGAGGTGCTGGAACTGCGCTACCCGGTACGTCTGGAACGTTTCGCGATACGACGCGGCTCCGGCGGCAACGGCAAGTGGCACGGCGGCGACGGCGCCATCCGACGCATCCGGTTCCTGGAGCCGATGACGGCGGTCATCGTATCGTCTCGCCGCAAGGTGGCACCGTTCGGTCTGGAAGGCGGTGACGACGGTTCGGCCGGACTGCAATGGGTGGAGCGCGCCGACGGGTCGCGGGAGGTACTGACCGGTACGGACAGCGCCGAACTGAAGCCGGGCGACGTGTTCGTGATCGAGACGCCGGGCGGTGGCGGCTACGGAGCCGCCGCCTGACGTGCCTCGGATGCGCGCCTGGCTGATCGGACTTGCGGCGATCCTGGTGGTGGCGATCGTTGCGGTTTGGCAGGTGCCGCAATACCTCGACTGGAACCGCTATCGCGCGACGCTGGAGGTGCTGGCATCAACGACGCTCGGACGGCCGGTGACGATACACGGGCCGATCACGCTTAGCCTGCTGCCGCAACCGGTGCTGACCGCGGCACAGGTCAGCATTGGCGGCGATGCCGCGTCCGACGTTTCGATCCGTGTCGAGGCACTGCGTCTGCGGGTGGCGCTGTGGCCGTTGCTCGGCGGGCGGGTCGACGCACGTGAGCTGGTGTTGCGCGGACCTGACCTGCTTGTGCCGTGGCCTGCCGAACCTGATGCGCTACGGAGGCGCGCACCGGCGTGGCTCGCCGCTTTCTCCGCGCGGATCGAAAATGGCCGATTGACCGTGGGACGCGTGAACTTCACAGGCATCGACGCGACGCTTGCGTCGTACGACGAAGGCGCGTCGTCGGCTTCCGGAACCGCGCAATTCAACAGGCAGGATTGGCATTTCACGGCGCGGACGACGTCGATTGGCGCTGATGGCGCTGCTGGCCTGAACGTTACGCTCGACGGTCAGGGCAACGCGAATGGGCTTGGCGCCAGCATTTCTGGACGGATCGGGCCGGATGGCACGTTTGCCGGCACGATCAGCAGCCGAGGCGGCAATCTTGCTCTGCTGCTGCCCACGCCTCCTGTGCCATTTCGCGCGGACGGACGGCTGACTATTGGCGGCGGCCTGGTGGCGATCGATGACCTGGCGTTGGAGCTCGGTGGTGCGCCGGCGACTGGTGCCGTGGCTCTGCGTGTTGCGCCCAATCAACGTCTGGACATTGCATTGTCGGCCGGGCGGCTGGACTTCGCTGCGTGGCTGCCGGCGTTGTTGGATGCCGGCACGACTGTCGGCGGCATCGATCTGCCGACGGGAATCGATTTCTCGACCGCTTCGGCTGAGCTTGGCGGCGGCACCGTGCAACGGGTGCACGCGACATTCGACCTTGCGAACGGCGCGTTGATGCTGCGCGAGGCCGAGGCCGTGCTGCCTGGAAACGCACGATTGCACCTGACCGGGCGCATCACCCGCGGTGACGACGCGCAGCGGCGCTTCGAGGGCAATGCGGCATTCGATGCCCCAGTATTGCGGACGACGCTGCGATGGCTGGAAGGCGCCACTCCGGGACTGGTGCCGGACACCGTCGAACGGTTGCCGGGAACCGTGCTGCAAAGGGCCAGTGTATATGCGCACGTAGTTGCGGACAGCAGTGACGTCCAGCTGCTGCAGCTCGGCGGCAATATCGATGATTCAACCGTCGCCGGCAGCATCGAATTCAGAAATGGCAGGCCGCCGGCCATCGTGGCTGACCTGTCTGTGGGATACATGGCGCTGGATGGCTGGTTGCCGGCATGGCCACTGGAGCTGCCTCACTTCAATGCCGCGCTGCATCTGGCGATCGATGCGGCAACCCTCGCCGGAAATAACATACGCAATGCCGCGATCGATGGGGCGATCGAGGATGGGACGATCTCGCTCCGTCATGCCAGTGCGGTGGTTGACCGCGTGATCCTGTCGGCCGCCGGCACGCTTGGGAAGGACGGAGTGGTCTCGAACGGCGCGTTCACCCTGGAGGCGTCGGATGGGGCGCGGTTGCAGGCGGCGTTGCCGCAAGCCTGGCAAGCCACGCGAGCGCTTTGGCAGGGGCCGGTGAAGCTGGCGGTGCAGGCGGCCGGCCCGCTCGACGCCTTGTCGCTGGGAATTCGGCTCAATCTGTCCGACGCTAACCTGGACGCCAGGCCTGTCGTCAATCTCCGCAACGGGCAGTGGACGGGCGAGCTTACGATCCGCCATCCCGGAGCACCTCGGTTTGTATCGGCGATCGGTCTGCCCGAGCGGCTGGGTCTGCCGAACCTGCCGCAATTGCTGGGTGACGGGTCGTTTTCGTTGACCGCGCGGCTCAGCGGAACGCCGAACACGGTCAGCGCCGACCGTTTCGAGATGACGGCAGGAGACGTGCGCCTCGGCGGCAGGATTGCGCTCGACGCGAGCGGTGCCTTGCCGCGCGTGAGTGGGGAGATCAGTACGGATGCGCTCGCCGTGCCGCTGCCGAATGGGGGGTCCAACGTGCCGATGCCGGTTGGCATGTTGCATGGCTGGACAGCCGACTTGGGTGTGACCAGCGGAAAGTTGGTGATCGGATCAGGTCCGGAGCTTCACGACGTCAAGGCAACCATTGCGGTGAACGGCGACGCGCTACGGATCGAAGAGCTCACTGCCGGCCTCGATGGTGGCACGCTGTCTGGTAGCGGTGTGTTCAATGCGGCGGCCAGCCCGCCTTTGTTGGTGTTACAAGCCCGGCTGAACAGTGTCGCAATTGGCAATGCGCTGACTGGGACGCCGGTGGACCTGAAATCGGGGTCGGTGACCGGCAGTCTCGATCTGAGCGCTAGCGGCTATAGCCCGGCAACTGTTCTTGCGACGGTCGCCGGGCACATCGCCGTGACTATCAGCGACGGCACGCTAATGGGCTTCGATTTGCCGCACATGCAGGCAGCCATGGAAAACCCGGATGCGGCGGCGCTGGAGACTGCGGCGAGCGAGGCGATGGCGGGTGGAACAACGGCGTTCGACGAACTGCGATTTGCCGCTGTGCTCGATCACGGTGATCTGCTGCTGGAGACCGCCCGAATGAAGGGTGGTTCCGGCGAGGCCAACGCGTCCGGCGATGTGAACCTGCCAACGCAGATGATGGACTTGCGCATCGTGCTGCGTCCCAACGCATCGCGTCCGGTACCCGACATTGCGCTCCGCCTGACCGGCCCGCTGGATCATCCGCAACGGACGCCGGAACTCGCGGGACTGGCACGGTTCGTCGCCGAGCGCGCGCATTGACATCAACGCGGCCACAACATGAAGGCCGCAACGATGGCGGCCCAGGCGAGCACCAAGGCTGACGCAGCAAACGGTGCGTTCCATCTGGAGGTCACCGTCCACGGCGATACCTCGGCCCAGCGTGCGGTGATGATGGCGGAGCTGGACATCGGGGTCATGGTGACGCCGAGGCCCCAGCCCAACATGCATGCGAACGCCAGCACCGCTGGGGGCAATCCAAGCGCGCGAAGGATCCGGAATGACGGCGCCCACGAGCGCGACCATTGCCACGGGATTGAGACCGAGTTGTCCGGTGGCGATCAACAGCAGCGGGATAAGCAGCGGAATGGTGAGCGGAGGCAGCGTCGCGATCAGCGGCGTGATCCCCGTGCCTGGCAGCAGATTGCCGATGGCGACGCCCATGAAACCGGAGGCGCCGAGTACGGTTGCCTCGGCGCGGATGGTTGGCACACGCAGCAGGAACCGCTCGGCGCGGCGTCGCAGCAGACCAGGCAAGCGGTACCTCGCCGGACCGGCGAAGCGCCAGGACTGCACGGTGAGCCACACTGCGGCGATCAGCGGCACGACCAGCGTCACGCCGGCAACGACGGAGATGCCGAACAGGACTGCCGTCGCTTCGGAGAGCAGCATGACCAGCAGGATGAGGCCGATGATACGGCTGTGGATCATCCAGGACTCGGTCGTGACGGGCCGTGTACCGCCGCGGGTTTGCAGGCGCGCGCCGGACAGACGATCCTCGAGCCAGCCAAGTGCCGCCATGCCAACGGCCACCATGAAGGCTATCGGCAATAGCAACCGCATTGGTGCGGCGGGAACCGCGGTGGAAACCACAGCCGTCATGATGTTGATCGGGCTCCAGCAGTTCATCACGCAAAAGCCTCGATAGATCGCCAGCAACATGCGTCTTGTCCGAATGGCACGGATGGCTTGCGAACCGCCGGCAGCTTCCAGGGTGTTGGCACGCATCACCATTGCCGCGAGCAACTCGATTGCGCCGTAGGACAGCGTGATGCCGAACATGTGGCCGCCCGCGGTCAGTGCCGCATAACGCCGTCCGGGCGGCTGTGCCACCAGGTGCTGGCCGCAGCGGCGCACCAGCGGGCTGGTTTCCGCGGCGTCGCGCAATGTCGTGAGTGCCACGAAGAACACGGCGTAGCTGGCACCGCGGCGCCAGCCAGCGAGGAACAGCAGCGACGGGTCCGCGGCGAGCAGCACGCCGACCATGCCGATGGCGAACAATGCAACGAACAGCACCTGGGCGTAGCGGCGCTGGCGACGGAACTCGAGCAACAGGAAGAGCAGGATTGCGAGGCCTGCGAGATCGCCCGCGTGAGCCACATGCGCTAGCTGATCGGCCAGCGTCGCGGCCCAGGCGATGACGTAGCACCAAGCGCTCAGCACGATGACCGTTCAACAAAAAGGGGAGATGGCGCATCCTGCCGTGCCGCGCGGCGTCTGGACAGGGGTAGGCCGGGCGCGTAACGCTCGCGGTCACACACCCATGCACAAGGGGCCACCATGCTGTTCGAGTTCGACAAGACTCCCGACCAGAACATCTACAAGCTGCTGGTTTCGACTGTGGTGCCTCGGCCGATTGCATGGGTGACGACACAGGATATCGATGGCACGGTGAACGCGGCACCATTCTCCTTCTTCAATGCGGTGTCGGGCAATCCACCTGTCGTCGCCATCGGCATCGGTGGACGCGCACCGGGGGACGTGAAGGACACTGGCGGCAACATTCGCAGGACCGGGGAGTTCGTGGTGAACCTGGTCAGCAACGCGCTGGCCGAGAAAATGAACATCACCGCAATCGACTTCGACAAGGGTGTCAACGAACTTGCGGAAGCCGGGCTCGCGACCGCGCCTTGCTCGCGCGTCAAGCCACCGCGCATTGCGGAAAGCCCGGTGTCGTTCGAATGCGAGCGGCTGGTGATTGTCGAAGTGGGCGTTGATCGTGCGGTGGTGCTCGGCCGCGTGGTCGCCATCCATGTGGCGGACGAGTTCGTACTCGATCCGGTGAAGTGCTACATTGATACGCCGAAGCTCGATCTGATCGGGCGCATGCATGGCAGCGGTTGGTACGCCCGCACGACGGATCGCTTCGACATGCCACGCATCGATGTGGCCGATTGGCCGGTGCGTGCGAAGGCGGCCGAGTAGTCAAAGCCACGGCTGCCGCTCACGCCACGTTGAGGCGCGGAAACATCAGGTGATTCCCGTTCGCGTGATACCATGCATCGCTCGGGGTTGCCGCGCGTTCTCCTCCTGATTGCGTATCAGGAGAGGAGCAATTCCCCATGAAGAAGTTGCATATTTTGAGCTTGGCGAGCGCTCTCGTTATTGGCACTGCGACCGCGGGCTTCGCTGCGACCAGCTCTGATTCGACGGGGGGGCCAGCCGCGAACACGACCAGCCCGTCGACGACAACCACGGTGGTTCCGGGCAGCACGTCCTCCGCGATGACTGGTCCGGGCGGCCCGTACGCTACGCCCAGCCCGGCGCCGACCGCAGCGACAGTTGGATCGACCGGTTCAATGACTCGTGACGCGGCCAACCCGAACGGCGCCCAAAAGCCGGCCGGTGGCGATAACGGCGGTGGCGGTAAGCGGTAACATCGCTATCGTCCGCATTGACTAGGAAAAAAGGGGAGCCGGCGGGACGTCGCCGGCTCCCTTCGCATTTGGGTGCAGCGGGTGGCTGAATTTGATACTGCGGCTTCACCAGCAATTCGCATAGGTCGCGGGGCCCGGCCATCGGTGAGGAGCCGGGGACGTGACGTGAGCCTGCCGTGAGCATGAGGAACCGGGCCGGTAAAGGCCAGGGGGTATTGACGGTGAGGCGCCAACGCGGCCCCCGGACGGATGACGCGCCGGGGGATCAGTCTGGTTGCAGGACCCCGCCCCGTGGCGTTGCCGCGTGCTCCTTCAATACGGAGTCGCTGGCCGGATCGACCTCTTTCATCAGCACGTCATAGCCCCAGAGATCGGCTAGGTGCTGGAGCACGAAGCGAGCGTCGCGCTCCTCCAGGAGCACGCGGTTCAATGCGCGATGATGCAGGATCAGTCGGCGATCGCCAGCCAGATTGACGTCGACGACCTGAATGTCGGGCAGCATCCAGGCAATGTCATACTGCCGCGCCAAGGTGCGCTGGATCTTGCGATAGCCGCGCTCGTCGTGGATCGCCTCAACGCGCAGGTTTGGCTCATTCGCGTCATCGAGCACGTGGAACAACCCGAATTCGCGGATCATCCGTGGACTGAGGAACTGCAGGATGAAGCTCTCGTCGCGATAGTTCGCCCATACGTCGCGAAGCACTGCCATCGGATCAGACGCACCCGCGATCGCCGGGAACCATTGCATGTCCTCGGCTGTCGGTTCGGTGCAGATGCGTTCGATGTCGCGCATCATCGCGAAGCCCAGCGCATACGGATTGATGCCGGAATAGCGCGGATCGTCGAAGTCTGGCTGGAATACGACGTTGGTATGGGAGCGCAGAAACTCCACCATGTTGCCGTCGGTCAGCAGACCCTTCTCGTGCAGGCGGTTCATGATGCGGTAGTGCACGTAGGTGGCGCAGCCCTCGTTCATAAGTTTGGTCTGCGACTGCGGGTAGAAGTATTGCGCTATGATGCGAACGATCCGGAGTATCTCGCGTTGCCAGGGTTGCAGCCGGGGCGCGGTCTTTTCCAGGAAATAGAGGATGTTCTCCTGCGGAAGCTGCAACAGGGCGCGGCGGCGTTCTTCGGCGGAGGCGTCTTCTTTCGCAGCCTCCTTCGCCGGGACGGTTCGCCACAGATCGTTGAAGACGCGCTCGTCGTGCTCGCGGCGCTCCTTCGCGCGTAGCTCCTCGGAACGCAGGTCCGCGGGACGGGGACGCGGATAACGATGCACGCCATGGCTCATCAGCGCGTGCGCGGCATCGAGCAGGCGTTCCACCGCCGTCTCGCCATAGCGTTCCTCGCAGTGCGCGATATAGCCGCGGGCGAATTCCAGATAGTCGAGAATGCCGTCGGCATCGGTCCACTGCTTGAAGACGTAGTTGTTCTTGAAGAAGTGGTTGTGGCCGAACGCAGCGTGGGCGATCACCAACGTCTGCATCGTGGCCGTGTTCTCCTCCATGATGTAGCTGATGCATGGATTGGAGTTGATCACGATCTCATAGGCGAGGCCCTGCATGCCGGCGCGATACATTGCCTCGTTGCGGGCGAAGTGTTTGCCGAACGACCAGTGCTTGTAGAACAGCGGCATGCCGATGGAGGAATAGGCATCCAGCATCTGTTCGGTGCCGATGACCTCGATCTGGTTCGGATAGACGTCCAGCCCGAGCTCATCGATCGCGATCCGCTCGATCGCGTCGTGCACGCGCTGGATGGTGCCGAATTCCCAGTCCGCACCTTCGAACAACGGACGTTCGGCTCGGATGGTGCCGCCAAAATCGTTCATGACTTCAGCTCCAGCGGTGGCCTGCTGTTTCTTGGCGAAGAGTTCGCGAAAGACCGGATAGATGTCGCGGCGGTGGCCGACCTTGCGCATGGCCATCGGCGCGCCGGTTTTGCAGATTGCAGTGTAGGTCTGCCACAGATCGGAGTCGCGGCGGATGAAGCCGGGCGGGAAGTGCTCGGAATCGCGGCCAACTTCCAGGTAGGCATAGTACTGGCAGACCGGCAGGATGCTGTCGATCAGAAGCGCCGCGGTCTTGTCGTTGTCGGACGCCGTATTGTCACCGTCTGAGGCCTGGGCGGCGTAGATGTTCCACGAGTTGGGACTGTAGCGCTCGTCCACAATGCCCTGCATTTCCTCCAGCGCCGTGGACACGACGGTGCCGCCAGTTTCCGGCGAGTGGAAGAATGTATCCTCGTCCACTTCCTGCGCCTGATGCGTGTGGCGAATGAACACCACGTCGACATTCTTGTAGCGGCGCTTGAGGAAAATATAGAGCAGCACATAGAATCGCTTGGCGAGGTCCTTCATGTGCTCGGTCATCGAACCGGACACGTCCATCAGGCAGAACATGACCGCCTGTGCCACCGGCTTGGGCTGCGCCGTGAACATCCGGTAGCGCACGTCGAGCGGATCGATATAAGGGATCAGGCTGGCACGCCGCAGCTTGCGGGTCAGTTCCTCTTCGAGTTCCAGTCGGCGCGCGCTCTGCTCGCCGTCCGCGCTCAACGCGGCGATCTCGTCGCGAAGTTGCTGGAGTTCGCCGGGCTTGGGCCGCTTCAACGCAATGCGGCGCGACAGGCTGTTGCGGACGGTGCGCAGCAACGCGAGGTTGGCCGGTGACCCGGTGACCGAGTACCCGGCGCGATGCCAACTGACACTTTCAGTATCGACGACTCGGCGCTTCGCCAAGTCCGGGAGTTCGAGGTCTTCCAGGAACAGATCGACGAATTCATCGCGGGATAGGGCGAAGCGGAAATCGTCCTGACCCTCGCCGTCGGGACTGCCCTCGGAGCCGCCACCGCCGGCGCCGCCCTGCGGCCGCGGGATCGTGTCGCCTTCGATGTACTGCTTGTTGCCTGGCAGCAGGTGGTCACGCAGGCCACCCGAGGAACTGCGATGGAACGAAGGTTCGTGCACCCCTTGGGCGGGCAGCGCGACCTCCCCCGCCTGATCGGCATCCTTGATGCTCCGGCTCGCCGAGCTTTCATGCACCGCCTTGCGGATCAGTGACTTGGCACGGCGCATGAACCGTTGCCGGTTGGCGAGGTTCTTACCGCTGGGATTGAGACGGCGGTCGACGATATGCATGAAATTGCCTGTTCCGGTGGGTCCTCTTTTTTACCCAGCCTGCTTGACCCGCATGTACCACTCCACCAGACGGCGGACCTGCCGCTCGGTGTAGCCGCGCGCAGCCATGCGATCCACGAACTCTGCGTGCTTTTTCTCGCTGTCGCTGTCCTTCTTGGACCCGAAGCTGATCACCGGCAGAAGCTCCTCCACCTGGCTGAACATACGACGCTCAATGACTTCGCGGATCTTTTCGTAGCTGGTCCAGGACGGGTTCTTGCCACTGTTGTTCGCACGCGCCCGCAAACTGAACTTGACCACCTCGTTCCGGAAGTCCTTCGGATTGGCAATGCCAGCCGGTTTTTCGACCTTGGTCAACTCCTGGTTCAGGAGTTCCCGGTTCATCAGCTGGCCGGTGTCGGGATCCTTGAAATCGCTATCCTCGATCCACGCATCGGCGTACGAAACGTAGCGGTCGAACAGGTTCTGGCCGTAGTCATGGTACGAACTCGAGGTAGGCCTTCTGGATTTCGTTGCCAATGAATTCGGCGTAGCGCGGTGCGAGTTCGCCCTTGATGAATTCGAGATAGCGCTTCTCGGTTTCCGTCGGGAGCTGTTCCCGGCGAATCGACTGCTCGAGCACGTACATAAGATGGACAGGATCAGCGGCGATCTCGGTGGTGTCGTGATTGAAGGTTGCCGCCAGCACCTTGAACGCGAAGCGCGTCGAGGCACCGTCCATGCCTTCTTCGACGCCCGCAGAGTCCTTGTACTCCTGTAGTGACCGCGCGCGGGGATCGGTCTCCTTCAGGCTCTCGCCGTCATAGACCCGCATCTTCGCGAACAGCGTGGAATTCTCGTGGCGACGCAGACGGCTGAGCACCGAGAAGCGTGCCAGCATTTCCAAGGTCGCCGGCGCGCATGGCGACTCGGCCAGTTCCGATGTGCGAACCAGCTTGTCGTAAATCCTCTGCTCTTCCGTCACGCGCAGGCAATAGGGAACCTTGATCACATAGATACGATCGATGAAGGCTTCGTTGTTGCGGTTGTTCTTGAAGGTCTGCCACTCCGCCTCGTTGGAGTGGGCCAGGATTATGCCCTGGAATGGAATGGCGCCGATGTTCTCGGTGCCGATGTAGTTGCCTTCCTGCGTCGCGGTCAGCAACGGGTGCAGCATCTTTATCGGCGCCTTGAACATCTCGACAAATTCGAGAAGTCCCTGGTTGGCGCGATTGAGACCGCCCGAATAGCTGTAGGCATCAGGGTCGTTCTGTGCATGCAACTCCAGCTTGCGGATATCGACCTTGCCGACCAGCGAGGAGATGTCCTGATTGTTCTCGTCACCCGGTTCCGTCTTGGCGACGGCGATCTGACGCAACCGCGATGGCACCAGCTTGGCGACACGGAAGCGTGAGATGTCACCTTCGAATTCGTCGAGTTGCTTGATGCACCAAGGGCTCATCAGGCCCGTCAGGCGCCGCTGCGGTATGCCGTAGCGATCCTCCAGCATGGCGCCCATGCGCTCGGGATTGAACAAACCGAGCGGACTTTCAAATACCGGACTCAGGTCGCTGCCGGCCTTGAGGACATAGATGGGATGCAATTCCATCAATGCCTTCAACCGCTCGGCGAGCGATGACTTGCCGCCACCCACCGGGCCAAGCAGATACATGATCTGCTTGCGCTCCTCGAGCCCTTGCGCGGCATGGCGCAGAAAGCCGACGATTCGTTCGATCGTCTCTTCCATGCCAAAGAACTCGGAGAACGCCGGGTAAACCCGGATCGTCCGGTTCATGAAGATGCGGCCGAGTCGGGCATCTTTCGATGTATCGACCATCTGCGGCTCACCGATCGCGGCGAGCAGGCGCTCGGTCGCGGTCGAGTACATCATCGGGTTGTCGCGACAGGCTTCCAGGTATTCTGGAAGCGTCATTTCCGCTTCGCGGTTTGCCTCGAAACCACGGGCGTAGGCTGCGAACAGATCATCGACCGGATACATTGTCGGCCGCTCCATTATTAAAGGAAACATGGCTCGCACTAATGCAAGATGAGTGCGAGCGTAGCGTATGGTCCTGCGGTCGCGTGAATGTTTTTTCGCATCGACGCGCAATTTGCGGGCGAGGTGTGTCCGGAACACGTAGAGCCAAGATAGCCTCCTTCGCCGTTTGGCTGGCCGCTACAGGGACAAGGTGTCGAAGCATGGTGACTTTGTGGCAGATCACGGCGTCTTGGTTGCGGTGAGGGTGGTTGCGCCACCGCGACAGCACCCGCGGCAACCATGATCCGTTGGCCCCCTGGCCCCGCATAATGTTGCGAAACAACACCATAATTAAATACAATACTACGTGATTCCAGAAGCTTGCTCATAATTTCTGTTAGGTTTGATGAACGCCCCAAGCGGAGCCGGGCGGGTGTCAGCGCCGATATGGCCGGAGCCCTCGCAATTGCGCGCGCGGGTTTCACAAACCAGGGCGTGGGTGATCCAGCATGCCGGGCACCTCCATGTCCACCTCGGCACCTTAGACAATATGGTTGCCGGGTTTCTCGCACCTACACAGGTATTTCTAACATCGCGTTAATCTCACGCGGGGGTTCCCGAGTCGCGGATGCGTCGCTGCTGATCGCTCCGAGTTGGGTCGGAAACATCCACACGCACTACGCGCTTTAATTGTGCTGCATGCCGGTGGCTTGCGCGCATGCTGCCCGCAGCCTGTGCAGTCGTCACGGTTCGCGTGATGGCAGAGCGCGCGCCGCCACAACCACGTCATCCTCGGTGGTCTGGGCGGGGGGCGTAGGAATTCGATTGCCGAGCAACCTCACGGTGCGGCGCACCTGATCGAAATAGCGGCGGCACGCCTCGCATCGTGCCAGATGCCACCACATGTCGAGGCGGAGCCGGAGCGGCGCCGCATGCTCCATATAGTCGGTCACCAGCTCGCTCATGTCGCGGCACGTCGGCATTGGTCCACCCTTTCGGCGCCGGTTCCTCGAAACCAGGTTCTAGATTCCGTGGGACTCGGCGCGTGGCGATACGTTACTTAAAAGCCGGCACACGTATCACCATCAAGGCCAGCTCCGGGCAACGACCGCATGCGTCAGACCGAGTTCGACCAGCCGGAATTCCTGGCCAGCCTGCGGCGGGGCGACGAACATGCGTATCGCGCGTTGATCCGGCGGTTCCACGGTTCGTTCATCGGGGTCGCCGCCTCGATCATCGGCAGCCGGGCGCAGGCCGAAGAGGTGGTGCAGGACGCCTGGCTGGCGGTGTTTGCCGGGGTCGCCAAGTTCGAGGGTCGATCCAGCCTGGTCACCTGGGTGTTCAGCATCGTGCTCAACCGGGCGCGGACCCGGGCGAGCCGCGAGGGACGCCTGGTCGGGCTGCCGAGCCTGCTGGATGGCACGGAACCGGGCGGCCGGGCGGTTGATGTCAGCGAGTTCAAGCCCGACGGGCATTGGCTCGAGGCACCGAGGCTGTGGGACGAGCTCGACCCGGAGCGCATCGTGGGCGGCCGCCAGCTCTGGAGCCACGTCATGGAGGCGATCGAAAAGCTGCCGGCCGGGCAGCGGGCGGTGATCATCCTGCGCGACATGGAGGGCTGCGAAGCGGAGGAGGCATGCTCGCTGCTGGGGATCAGCGCTGAAAACCAGCGCGTGCTGCTGCATCGGGCGCGCGGACGGATCCGGCAGACGATCGATACGGTCACCGCGGCGCCGCGGACCGGCGGGAGTGGAGGCGCCGCCCGGCGACGCGTCGGCGGCAGTGTTGTCACACGGTTGATCGTTTGGGCATTGCGCGGATCGCGGGATGCTTCCCCCGCGCCGGCATGACGATATACGATCCCACACGGGGAAGCATTTTGGAGAGGCGTCATGGCAGTAAAGAAGGCGGCAGCCGTTCGGCCGGCGCGCGGACAGGCCGCAAAGGCGGTTGAGGCGCGACCCGTGGCACAGGAACGCAGCGCGGGTGGCGACTCGACTCGTATGCTGCGGGAGGCGGCGTGGAGCCGGATGTTCGGACGGGTCGAGTTCGAAGAACCCGTTCACCCGTTAGGTTGACGGAGCACCGGCTGGCTCTCAACCTCCCTTTGGATGACCTGACGGGAGGCGGGGTGGAACAGCGCTCGGCTGATGTGCGCTCGACCGAGGAGAGTGTGCCACTCGACTGGGGCGCCGTGCGCGCGCATCTGGCTGCACATGGCAGGCGTCTCGATCACCAACCGCCGCCACGGCAATTCGCTGGTGGATTGGCGAACCTCAATTACCTGATCCAGCTCGATGGCCAGCCGGCGGTGTTGCGCCGCCCGCCACTGGGCGAGCTGCCCGCCGGTGCCTACGACATGGCGCGCGAGTTCCGCATCCTGAGCCGGCTGCCCGATGCGTTGGCGTTCGTGCCGCGCGGGCTGTTCCTGTGCATCGACGCCTCGGTCATCGGGGCACAGTTCCAGATCATCGAGTACCGCCCAGGGCTGGTAATACGCGAGCATCTGCCGCCGGAGCTGGCCGGACGACCGGAGGTTGGCTCGCGGCTCTCGCAGGTGCTGCTGGAGACTTTGGTGGCGATCCATGCGGTAGAACCGGCGGCGGTGGGTCTGGACGATCTGGGGCGGCCCGACGGTTTCCTTGCGCGAGCGGTTGCTGGCTGGCGCAAGCGTGGGATCGCGGCTCTTGAGGACGGCACCGAAGCCCTGCATGCCGACCTGGGCGCGTGGTTGGAGCGGCATTTGGTGCCGGAGGGTGCGCCGGCGCTGCTGCACAACGACTTCAAGCTGAACAACATGATCCTGAACCCGCGCGACCTTTCGCCGGTGGCCGTGGTGGACTGGGATCAGGGGACGCGCGGCGATCCGCTGTTCGATTTCGCCACCCTGCTGAGCTACTGGGTGCAGGAGGACGATCCGCCCGCGCTGCACGACATGGCGCAGATGCCGGCGGACGAAGGTGGATTTTGGCCACGCGAGCAGGCGGTGGCGAGCTACGCGGCGTTGAGCGGACGCGACATGTCCGACTTCCTGTTCCACCGTGTCCTGGCCATGTACAAGCTTGGCGTGATCTTCCTGCAGCTTGGCTATCGCTGGCGGAGTGGCGCCACAACCGAGCCGCGTTATGCCGAACTGACGTCCATCGGCAGCGGCATCGTGGCGTTCGCCCACGACATCGCCCAGGGGCACGCGTTCTGATGCACTCGCTACAAACCGTGCAAACGCTGCGCACCGCACAAAACCTACAAACCGCACAAACCGTCATGGCCGGGCTTGACCCGGCCATCCCCACCCGGCCACTGCTGCGCGGATGGCCGGGTCAAGCCCAGCCGTAACGGCTGGCCCTTCGGGACCGTATCATGGATTTCGCACTCTCACCCGAACTGCAGGAACTCCAGCAGCGCACGCGCGATTTCATCCGCGACAAGATCATCCCGCTGGAACATGACCCGCGGCAGACCGCGCACGGTCCGACCGAGGATTTCCGCCGCGAACTCGTGTCGTTGGGACGTGAGGCCGGCTTGATCGCGCCACATGCGTCGCCTGAGTACGGCGGGCTGGGGCTTAACAACGTCGGCAAGGCCATCGTGTTTGAGGAAGCCGGGTATTCCCTGCTCGGCCCGGTCGCGATGCACATCTTCGCGCCCGACGAGGGCAACATCCACCTGCTGGAAGTGGTGGCGACACATGAGCAGAAGGAGCGCTGGCTGCGCCCCCTGGCGCGCGGCGACATCCGTTCATGCTTCTGCATGACCGAGCCGGCGCCGGGTGCCGGTTCGGATCCCTCGGCGCTGAACACGACGGCGGTGAAGGATGGCAACCACTGGGTGATCAACGGCACCAAGTGGTTCATCACCGGCGCCGACGGCGCGGGCTTCGCCATCATCATGGCGAAGGGCGAGGACGGCGCCGCCACGATGTTCCTGGCCGACATGGACCAGCCCGGCATCGAGATCGTGCGGACCATGCACAGCATGGATCAGGCGTTCGCCGGTGGTCACGCCGTGGTGCGGTTCAACGATCTGCGGGTGCCGGCGAGCGATATCCTCGGCGAGCCGGGCAAGGGATTCCGCTATGCCCAGGTACGCCTGGCGCCGGCGCGGCTGACGCACTGCATGCGCTGGTTGGGCGCCGCACGGCGTGCCCACGACATCGCCGCGGGATACGCCCAGCAGCGCGAGGTGTTCGGCGCCAAGCTGGTGAACCACGAGGGCGTCGGGTTCATGCTGGCGGACAACGAGATCGACATCCGCATGAGCCGCCTGTCGATCTGGCATACCGCGTGGGTGCTGGACCAGGGCTCACGCGGCACAACGGAATCATCGATGGCCAAGGTGTTCTGCTCCGAGGCGATCTGGCGCGTGGTGGATCGCTGTGTGCAGGTGCTGGGTGGGCAGGGCGTAACAGGCGAAACCCTGGTCGAACGCATCTTCCGCGAGGTGCGTGCGTTCCGGATCTACGATGGGCCGTCCGAGGTGCATCGCTGGTCGCTGGCGCAGCGCATCGCGCGGCAGGGAGCGAACTGGTGAGCGAGTTCGATCTCAGCGGCAAGGTCTGCATCATCACCGGTGCGGGGCGGGGGATTGGCCGCGCGATCGCCGAGGGCCTCGCGCGTCACGGCGCACGCGTGGAACTGGCGGGGCGGACCGCGGAGACACTCGGCCACGCCGCCGACGCGATCGGCACGCGGGCACGCATCCATGTCACGGATGTCGCGAAGGAAGCGGACGTGGTCGCGCTGCGCGACGCGGTGTTGGCGCGGCACGGCCGGATCGACGTGCTGGTGAATAACGCGGGCATCAATCCGATCTTCCGCGGCATCGAACGGATCAGCCTGGAGGACTGGCAGAGCATCATCGACATCAACCTCACCGGCACGTTCCTGTGCTGCAAGCACCTGGGTGGGGTGATGGTGCAACAGGAGGCCGGCTCCATCATCAATATTTCTTCCGTCGCGGGGCACGTGGGGCTGCTGCGCTCGGTGCCTTATTGCGCCTCCAAGGGTGGGGTCGAGATGCTGACCAAAGCGTTGGCGCTGGATTGGGGGAAGCGCGGCGTGCGGGTGAACACGCTGGCGCCCGGCTGGGTGGACACCGATCTCACGCACGGGCTGCTGGAACACGACGTGCACGGGAAAAGGCTGCTGGACCACACGCCAATGGGGCGGTTCGCAACGGCGGGCGACATGGTGGGCGCGGCAGTGTTTTTGGCCTCAGATGCGTCGGCGTATATGACCGGTCAGAGCATGTTGATCGATGGTGGGTGGACGGCGGATTAGGCTGTGTACCGCCCCTCGCGTTCAACGATCGCAGCCGGCTGGTCCATCAGGCGGCATGGTCCGCCAGCTCGTCCGCTGGTTCGACATGCACCGAAATACGCACGCCGACATTCTGACCAATTGCCTTTAGAATCGTTGCGAGATTGCCAGCTCGGGGGTTTCCCTTGTCGCTCAGCATTCGCATAAGGCTGGTCTTCGGGATTCCCGTTTCGATAGACAACGCATCGAAGCCCATCGTCGCATTCACCACGTCGCGAAGCTGCCCAAGCGCCGTTTCGATGTCCCCGTCCAACACATTCCGGGCGGCTTCTTCGACAAGGGCCGCACGGAAGGATGGATCCTCCTGGACTTGTTTCGCAACCGTCTCTCGAAAACTTCGTGTCAGTGCCATCATGCCTCCTTATCAGTAGGCTGCCGCAACGGTGGCCGCTGTTGTGAGCGCCTCGCTCAAAGTGGGCGAGCCTTCCGCGTGCGATAGTCGATCCAGTGCTTCCTGGCCACGCTGATGTCCTTGCCTTGCGTTCTCTTGTCACCGCAAAGCAGCAGGATCACCAGATCCACTCCGTCGCTGCCGAAATACAACCGGTAACCTGGCCCGTAGTCGATGCGTGCTTCATGCACACCTTCACCCACTGACCTCACGTCCGGTTTGAGACCTCGCTCAAGCTTTCGAATGTCGTGTCGATCCGCGCCTTGGCCCTGGCATCGGCAATCTCCGAAAAACGCTCCCTGAAGGGGCTGCGTCCGTTGGCCTGCAGATACTCACGCACCTCCGGTATTTGTATAAATACCACATGTGTTATCTTTCGTCGAGCCTGACAAAGGGCACGAACGGTCACCTGGGTCGCATCGGCGAGGCAGATCCGCTAGTTTCCCGCCACCAGATCAGGAGACCAGAGCCATGACCGAAGCCTGTATCGTCGGCTGGGCGCATTCGCCGTTCGGCAAGCTGGAAGACCCCGATGTCGAAGGGCTGATCGGGCGCGTCGCGCGCACGGCGATCGAGGATGCCGGCATCGCGCCGACCGACGTCGAGGGGACGTTTGTCAGCCTGTTCAACAACGGATTCTCAAAGCAGGATTTTCCGGCGTCTCTGGTATTGCAGCATGTGCCGGAACTACGGTTCCGGCCGATCACGCGGTATGAGAACGCGTGCGCGTCCGGTTCGGCGGCGGTGCATGGCGCTCGCGATTTCCTCGCCGCCGGCCGCGGCCGTTTCGCCCTGGTGATCGGCGTCGAGAAGATGACCGCCACACCGGGCGCCGATGTCGGCGACATTCTGCTGAAGGCCAGCTACCAGAAGGAAGAGGCCGACATTCCTGCCGGTTTCGCCGGCGTGTTCGGTCGCATCGCCGAGCGCTACTTCCAACGCTACGGCGACCAGTCCGACGCGTTGGCAGCGATCGCGGCAAAGAACCATAGGAACGGCGTGGACAATCCGTATGCGCAGATGCGCAAGGACCTGGGCTACGAGTTCTGCCGCCATGTCAGTGAGAAGAACCCATACGTCGCACCGCCCTTGAAGCGCACGGATTGTTCGTTGGTATCAGATGGCGCGGCTGCACTGGTGATGACCGATGAGGAGACGGCGCGTTCGATGGGCAAGGCGGTGCGGTTCCGTGCGGCGGTGCAGGTGAACGACTTCCTGCCAATCTCCAAGCGCGACATCACCAGCTTCGAGGGGGCGGCGGAAGCGTGGCGGCGCGCGCTGGATGTTGCGAATGTGAAGCTTGATGAGCTGTCGTTCGTTGAATCGCACGACTGCTTCACGATCGCGGAGCTGTTGGAGTACGAGGCGATGGGCCTGACCGCACCAGGTCAGGGTGCGCGCGCGGTGCTGGAAGGTTGGACAGCGAAGGACGGGCGGCTGCCGGTCAATCCGTCTGGCGGGTTGAAGGCGAAGGGCCATCCCATCGGCGCCACCGGCGTGTCGATGCACGCGATCACGGCGATGCAGCTCACGGGCCAGGCCGGCACGATGCAGTTGCCGAAGGCGGAGATCGCCGGCGTGTTCAACATGGGCGGCGCCGCGGTGGCGAACTACGTGTCGATCCTGGAGGCGGTTCGCTGATCCTGTACCAGCACACGAACCGTCATGGCAGGCGAAGGCCGGCCATCCACGTCTTTCCGCGCCCATGGCTGCAAAGACGTGGATGGCGGGACCAAGCCTCGCCATGACGACTGTGCATACGGCGACGGTTGCACCTAATTCCGGTTCGCTGATCCCGACCAGCAACCTCGCGCATCTGCTGTTGCAGACGGCGCGGCGGTTTCCGGAGCGGCCGGCGATCATCTGGCGCGAGCGCGTGTGGACCTGGGCGGAGTTTGCCGGCCGGGTGCAGCGCGCGGCCGGCGCGCTCGCGGCGCATGGCGTGAGGCATGGCGATCGGCTGCTGCTGCACGCGCGCAACTCGAACGCAGTGCTGGAGACGATGTTCGCGTCATGGATGCTCGGCGCGGTGTGGGTGCCGACGAATTTCCGGCTGACGCCGCCGGAGGTGGCGTATCTCGCGCGGTCCTCGGGCGCGACGGTGCATATCTTCGATGTGGCATTTCCGGAGCATGCGGCCGCGGCACGAGCGGAAAACGCGAGTGTACGGCTGCACATTTCGATTGGTGATAGCGAGCTGTCGTGGGAGACACTGGCGACCACCGGTTCAGTGATCGAACGCCCAGCCGATGTCGATCGCGATGATGCGGCGTGGTTCTTCTACACCTCGGGGACCACGGGACGACCGAAGGCCGGTGTGCTGACGCATGGGCAGATGGAATACGTGATCTGCAACCATCTGTGCGATCTGATGCCGGGCACGACGGAGCAGGACGCCTCGCTGGTGGTGGCGCCTCTGTCACATGGCGCCGGAATTCATGCGCTGAGCCAGGTGGCACGCGGCGCCGTCACCGTATTGCTGTCCGGCGAACGGCTGGACTGCGAGGAGGCCTGGCAGCTCGTCGAGCGGCATCGCGTCAGCAACATGTTCACCGTGCCGACCATCCTGACCATGCTGACGCGGCATGAGGCGGTGGACCGCTACGATCATTCGTCGCTTCGCTATGTGATCTATGCCGGCTCGCCGATGTATCGCGCCGATCAGATCCATGCGCTGCGCAAACTCGGCAATGTTCTGGTGCAGTATTTCGGTCTGGGCGAGGTGACGGGCAACATCACCGTGCTGCCCCCTGCCCTGCACAGCATCGACGACAACGACATGAAGGTGGGAAGCTGCGGCTTCCCGCGCACCGGGATGGACATTGCCATCCTGGATGTGGACGGCGCGCACCTGCCGCCCGGCAGCACCGGTGAGATCTGCGTGCGCGGGCCGGGCGTGTTCGCCGGCTACTACGACAATCCGGACGCCACGACGCAGGCGATGCGATTCGGCTGGTTCCACACTGGCGATCTAGGGCACATGGACGCGCAGGGCTTCGTTTATATCACCGGCCGTGCGACCGACATGTACATCTCCGGCGGCTCCAACGTGTATCCACGCGAAATCGAGGAGATGCTGCTGACCCATCCCGCCGTGATCGAGGCCTGCGTCGTCGGCATGCCGCATGAGCGATGGGGCGAATGCGGCGTCGCCGTGCTGGTGCTGGCAGACGGCGCGAGCGCAACGGAAGCCGAGCTGATTGAACACTTGGATGGCAAGTTGGCGAAATACAAATGGCCCACGCGCTTTGCGTTCTGGCCGGAACTGCCGAAATCCGGATATGGCAAAGTGGCCAAGCGGGACGTTAAGCGCCTTTTGGAGGAGACATCGTGATGCAGGATACCACCTCGATCCACGACTACCACGCGCATATCTATTATGACGCATCCACCAAGGAGAAGGCCGCACAATTGCGGCAGTGGGTGGAGGAGCGCTTCGCCGGCAACATGCGCATGGGAAGCTGGCACGATGAGGAGGTTGGTCCGCACGTGAAGGCGATGTACCAGATCGCCTTCCCGCCCGAGCTGTTTCCCACGCTGGTGCCGTTCATCATGATGAACCGGATGGGGCTTACGGTACTGGTGCACCCGCAGTCGGGGCGCCCGCGCGATGATCACACGCTGAACGCGATGTGGATGGGCGAGGTGCTGCCGGTCAAGACCGAGGTGTTGCGCGAAGTGGGATAGCTACCGGATTGCCGAGCGATACAGGCCGTCGGAGAAATCCGGCGCGACATCGCTGATCATGCGCTTGCGCAGCATTTCCAGGTCTGCACGGAAGAGATCGGCGCTGATGCGGCCAACGATGACCGGAATGTCCCGCTTCATGCTGGGAACATCCCCGATCGGCAGCCCAAAACTGACGAACCCGGCCGGGTTCTGTACATGGATGTGCTGCAGGAACGGCGTCGCGTCCGCATGCCTCGGCATCAATTCGTGCCCTGCTCCTAGGTAAGGCGAGCGGCCCAACATCTCATCTCCTTCATTCGGCGGCGGCGTGTAGCAATCGCGCCAAAGCAGGATCTGGTCGGCAAAGTCGCGCAGTTCCGGACGCGATGCGAGGTCGCCCGAATAACCGGTGCCCGCGATAACGAAGTCGAGCCTGTAGGTCTTGCCATTGATCGTGGTCACGACCTGGCCATCGCGTTCAGCTGAATTCGTCCACGGTGCGGAAAGATGCAGGTGGAAGTTGGGGAATTTGACGGTGCGCTCGATTGCATCGGTCGTGGGGGTGGATCCAGCACGGAAGAATCGAATCGCTTGATGCCAGCGATCCGCGTCTGGAAGCTGGTGGTAGTTGTCATAGGCCCCGGGAAAACCGCGTGAGCGTGTGATCGGTACAGCCGCGATCGTGGCTCGACGCGCGAACAGATGAACCTCGGCGGCGCCATGTTCCAACGCCACGCCGGCTGCATCGAAGGCGGACGCGGCGGCCCCGATGACGCCAACGACCTTACCGCGGAGGGCGGCGAAATCGATTGCGGACTCGGTATGTGCGTAGCGCGTGCGTGGCAGGTTCCTGGTCAGCACGTCCGGGATGAAGGTGCCGCCGCTGCCGGCGAATCCCGTCGCGAGGACGATCTTGCGAGCGGTCTCGACGGCAGCACCGGCGGGCGCGGCGAGGTGCAGCCGGAAATGGTCCTCATGCGGCTCGATCCGATCCACGCGCGTGGCGTATCGCGGGTTGATGCCGAGAAACTGCTTGTACCAGCTCAGGTAGTCTGCCCAGTCCGTGCGCTTGATCCGGTCGATGGCGGCATAGGCGTCCGTGCCGTTGCGCGATTCGTACCATGCCTGGAAGCTGAACGCTGGGATGCCGAGTTCGGGTCCGGGCAGTGTCTTAGGCGTGCGCAACAGGTTCATGCGTGCGGCATTCAGCCAGATGCCGGCGCGCTGTTCGTCTGGCGCTGCTTCAAGGATGGTGACCTTGCCAATCCCGGCGCGGCGCAAGGCGAAGGCGAGCGCACAGCCGGTCTGTCCGCCGCCGATGATGGCGACGTTGTGGTCGATGCCGGGACGATCGGGTACCCAGTTGGCCGGATCGGGTCCAATCAGGCGCAACGCTCTGCGGGCATCGGCGTCCGGATCGCGTGACTGGCTCATCTGCTTGACATCCCCCCATGCGGCTTCATCATCCCGTCATCTGGGGAGAAGTCCATGTCCGCGCTCGATCGTTGCCTCAACGTCTATGACCTGCGTGCCGCCGCGAAACGCCGGTTGCCGAGAGCGGTGTTCGAATTTGTCGATCGTGGCAGCGAGGATGGGGTTGCTGTGGCCAACAATCGCAGCGCGTTCGAGCGCATCAAGCTGCGGCATCGCGCGCTGATGGATGTGTCAGGCCGCACCATGAACACCACGCTGTTCGGCAAGCCGGTGTCGATGCCGATGGCGATCGCACCGACCGGCGCGGCCGGCCTGTGCTGGCACGAAGGCGAACTGGAGCTGGCGAAGGCTGCGGCGCAGGCTAAAATCCCTTTCACCCTTGCCACCGGCGCCATGACCGGCATGGAGAAGATCGCGAAGGAAGCCGGCCCCGGCGTTGGCGGACGCCTCTGGTTCCAACTCTATGTGTGGAACAAGCGCGAGTTCTCCTATCAGCTGATCGATCGTGCGCATCGCGCTGGGTTCGAGGCACTGATCGTAACCGTCGATACCATCGTGCCGCCCAACCGCGAGTACAATACGCACAACGGGTTCCTGCTGCCGTTCACACCGAACATGACGTTCACGCTCGACATCATGCGGCATCCTGTGTGGTTCACCAATGTGCTGATGAAGTACTTCACCAGCATCGGCATGCCGCGCAACGAGAACTATCCTGATGAGTACAAGCGGATGTCACGCAACGATCCCAACACCGCCCAGATGACGCGTCAGGACTCGCTGAACTGGGAGGACATCAAGATCTTCCGCGACAAGTGGCCGGGTATCCTGATGATCAAGGGCATCAACCGCCCGGACGATGCGTTGAAGGCGATCGAATATGGCGTTGACGGCATCGTCGTGTCGAATCACGGCGGGCGCAACATGGACAGCGTGGCGGCGACGATCGACGTGTTGCCGGAAATCGCCGAGGCGGTGGGCGATCGGCTGACCGTGATCCTGGATTCAGGTGTGCGGCGTGGGTCCGATATCGCCAAGGCATTGGCTCTGGGTGCGAAGGCAGTACTGACAGGGCGGGCGACGCTGTACGGGACGGCGGTCGGCGGCCAGGCCGGCGCGTTCAAAGCGATCAATTTGATCCGCAATGAGTTGGACAAGACGATGGCGTATACCGGGTGCCGCTCGGTTGACGAGGTCACCACCGACATCTTCTTCGGCGGGCGGCAAGGCAACCGGATGTATGAACGCGTGATGGACGAGGCGGCGATGTAGCCCGCGTAAGACCGCCATCGAGGCAGAAGTGAACGTTGATGTAGTGCCTCCCCCTCCCCTTGCGGGAGGGGGTTGGGGGGAGGGGACAGCGGGAAGCGGGGACAGGATAGCCCCCTCCCCCACCCCCCTCCCGCAAGGGGAGGGGGAGTTCTGCTGTAATGGCCAATCTTGATCGCTGCCTGAACGTCTGGGACCTGCGTGCTGCGGCAAAGCGTCGCCTCCCCAAGGGCGTGTTCGACTTCGTAGACCGCGCGACCGAGGACCACCTCGCGGTCACCAACAACCGCTCCGCCTTCGAGCGCATCAAGCTGCGCCACCGCGCACTGGTCGACGTGTCAGGTCGCAGCGTTGCCACCACGCTGTTCGGCAAGCCCGCCAGTCTGCCGATGGCGATCGCACCCACCGGGGCGGCCGGCCTCTGCTGGCACGAGGGCGAACTGGAGCTAGCCAAAGCTGCGGCGAAGGCGAAAATCCCGCTGACGCTGTCCACCGCCTCGATGACACCGATGGAGAAGATCGCCGCCGTTGGCGGGCGTCTCTGGTTCCAGCTCTATGTCTGGAAGCAACGTGAGTTGTCGCATCAACTGGTGCAGCGAGCCCACCGCAACGGCTTCGAGGCTCTGATCATCACCGTCGACTCGCCGGTGTCGCCGAACCGCGAATACAACGCGCATAATGGCTTCGGCCTGCCGTTCACGCCCACGCTGCGGTTCACGCTCGACGTCATGCGCCATCCTGCCTGGAGCACCAGCGTGCTGATGAAGTACTTCACCGCCAAGGGTGGCTTTCCGCGTCATGAGAACTACCCCGAGGAATACCAGAGCTCGATCCTAAGCGGTGCCGGCTCGCGCGATGCATTGCGGGCTGATTTACTCAACTGGGAGGATGTGGCGAAGTTCCGCGACCTGTGGCCTGGCGTGCTGATGCTGAAGGGCGTCAACCGCCCCGACGATGCGATCAAGGCACTCAGCTACGGCATTGATGGCATCGTCGTGTCGAACCATGGCGGGCGGAACATGGACAGCGCGGCGGCCTCGCTCGACGTGTTGCCGGAGATCGCCGAGGCCGTCGGCGACAAGATGACGCTGATCCTGGACTTCGGCGTGCGCCGTGGATCGGACATCGTCAAAGCGCTGGCGTTGGGCGCGAAGGCAGTACTGACCGGCCGAGCTACGCTGTATGGCACCGCGGTCGGCGGCGAGGCCGGCGCGTTACGGGCGATCAACATCCTGAAGAGCGAAGCCGACAAGACGATGGCTTACACCGGCTGCCGCACAGTGGACGAAGTCTCGTCCGACATCTTCTGGGGCTATCGCGAAGGCAACCGGTTGATGGGCGCCGCCTGACCGAGCGCCATCCCAGCGCCCAGCATCATTGCACCGGCGGCCATCGTGGTGATGGTCATGCCGATCATCGCCCCGGCCAGCCATGATGTTTCCGGCCGGCTAGGCGGGCCGGACGGCTTCCTTGCTTCTGCGCATCATCGTCGATCAACTCCCATACCGCTAAAGATGCATCCTGCGCGGCAGGGATCAAGAGACGATAAACGGAGGGTTGCATGGCGCGCGTGCCGTATCTCGAAATGTCGGACTTGCCGCCCGAGCACCAGGACCTGCTGAAGCGTCGGATCAGCCTGTTCCAGGCGCTGGTGAACTCGCCGAATGCGGCGCGCGCCTTCGGTGGTCTCGGGCACTTCATCCGCTACGGCAGCAAGCTCGATCCCCGGCTGCGCGAACTGGCCATTCTGCAGGTCGGTTGGCTCGCGCGCTCGCCCTACGAATGGTCGCACCACGTCAAGATCGGCCACGACTTCGGCGTCACCGACGACGACATCCGCGCGCTGATCGACGACACCGCCGGCAAGCCGACGCAGCTCGACGACATGGCGAAGACGGTGCTGCGCGCGGCGCGCGAGATGACCCACGATGGCGCGATGTCGGATGCCACGTTCGCGACATTGCAAAAGGCGCTCGGCAACGAACAGGTCGTTGACCTGACGCTCACTATTGGTTTCTACAATGCCGTCGTGCGCGTGCTCGCGACGCTGCAGATCGATGTTGAGGATGACTATATGCCATATCTGCGGCAGTTTCCGTTGCCTGGCTGACAGAGGAGGTCTCGCGTGAAGATCGGCGTCCCCAAGGAAATCAAGACGCACGAATACCGCGTGGGGCTGACCCCCGCCGGGGCGCGCGAGCTATCGGTGCATGGCCACCAGGTCACGGTAGAGCACAACGCCGCCGCCGGTATCGGTATTGCCGACGATGCGTACCGCGCCGCCGGCGCCACGGTCGTGGATACGGCGGCGGAGGTGTTCGCCACCGCGGATCTGATCGTGAAGGTGAAGGAGCCGCAGCCATCGGAGATCGCGATGCTGCGGCAAGGGCAGGTGCTGTTCACCTATCTGCATCTCGCCGCCGACAAGGCGCAGACAGTGGGACTGATGCACACCGGCGCGACCTGCATCGCCTATGAAACCGTCACCGACCGCGCAGGCACTTTGCCGCTTCTCGCGCCAATGAGCGAAGTCGCTGGCAGAATGTCGGTACAGGTGGGCGCGCATTGCCTGGAGAAAGAGCAAGGTGGTGCGGGCATTCTGCTCGGCGGTGTGCCAGGGCGTGGCGCCGGCGAAGGTTGTGGTGCTGGGCGGCGGCGTCTCCGGCACCAACGCAGCACGCATGGCAGTGGGGCTGGAGGCGTCGGTCACCATCATCGACAAGTCGCTGCCGCGGCTGAAGGAGCTGGATCTGCAGTTCGGCCCGCGCGCGACCACGCTGTTCGCCACGGTGGAGACGATCGAGCATCAGGTGCTGGCGGCCGACCTGGTGATCGGCGCGGTGCTGGTGCCAGGTGCGGCGGCGCCGAAACTGGTGTCACGCGAGATGGTGCGGCAGATGCGGCCTGGCTCGGTGCTGGTGGATATCGCGATCGACCAGGGCGGCTGCTTCGAGACCAGCCGGCCGACCACGCACTCCGAGCCCACCTATGTGACGGATGGCGTGGTGCATTACTGCGTGACGAACATGCCGGGGGCGGTGGCGCGGAGTTCGACGTTCGCGCTGACCAACGCAACGCTGCCGTTCGTCATCGCGCTGGCGGAAAAAGGCTGGCGGAAGGCGTTGTCAGACGATCCGCATCTGTTGCACGGGCTGAATGTGCATGCTGGGAAGGTGACCTATGAGGCGGTGGCGCACGACCTGAACCTGTCCTATGCGCCGGCGGAGACGTTGCTGGCCGCTTGATTACCGCAGCGACGTGAGCACAACTTCTCCCCTCCCCTTGCGGGAGGGGGTTAGGGGGAGGGGGCTCCAACCCGCCCGCCCACCTTCCTTTTTCCATCACAGTGCAGCCTCAGCCTCAGCCGATGGACATGGCGGGTTGCCCGTAGGTGCGAAACCGGTCGTGCGCACCGCGCATTTCCTCCGTGGTCAACAACCGCACCGCCCCCGCCGAGCGTGCAAGCAAGGTACTGCCGGCACAGCGTCTCCAACACCAGCGCGGCCGACAGCGCGCGTTCAGCGGTCAATGCATGCACGATCATCCCGTGGTTCGCGAGCAGACATGCGGTACGTCCGGTCAACGCGGTGACCGCCAACCTTGCCAGCTCCGGCGTGCCGAACGTGACGTATGGGGCACAGCGCACATCGTCACCACCGAAGTTCGCCACCATGTAGTGGAACGCCGGCAGTGCCTCGTTGAGGCACGCCAATGCCGTGCAGGCATCCGAGTGTGTATGCACGATGCACTGTGCCGCCGGATACGCGAGGTAGATCGCCGCGTGCATCGCCCACTCGCTGGACGGCGTCGCGTGGCCCTTCACGTCGCCGCCCAGTGTCATCGCCACCACGCCATCCTGTTCGAGCGTTGCCGCTGAGCAACCGGATGGCGAGATGATCATGCCGGTGCGCGTGCGGTGGCTGACATTGCCTGCGCTGGCAACAATCAGCCCGCGGCGATCCACCTCGCGATAGACCGCCACAAGCTGCCGGCGCGCATCCTTATCATCCTCGCGCACGCGAACGCCCCGCTTTCGCGGGGCTGACGCGGCGTCCATCACATCAGGAACACGCCCTTGCCGTCCGCCTGATGGTCGAACAGCTTGTAGGCTTGCTCGGCCTCATCAAGCTTCCAGCGATGCGTGAACAGCGCATCGACGTCGATCTTCCGCTCGACGCAGAAGGTCGCGCACTCCGCCTGGATGATGTTGGAGAACGTCCACGACGCGATCAATGTCATCTGGCGGCGCAGCAGCATCGGGCTGACGTCGATCTTCACGTCGCCGCCCTCGCCCACAAAGCACATGGTGCCCCACACCTTCGTGCTGCGGATCGCGTTCGCGCGTGCTTCCGAATTGCTCGATGTGTCGAGTGACACATCGGCGTAGCGGCCGTGCGTCAGATCCTTGATCGCAGCGACCGGATCGTTGGAGCCTGGATCGACAACTTCATCGGCCCCGAAATCCTTCGCGCGTTGCAGTCGCTGCGGATTGACGTCGAGCGCAATCACCCGCGCGCCCATCTCCTTGGCGAATTGCGTGCCCGCCAACCCGACCGGACCCTGTCCGAAGATCGCGATCGTGTCGTTGCCGGAAAGCCGCATGCGGCGCAATGCACTGTATGCCGTGCCCGACCCACAGGAGATCGCCGCGCCGGCCGAGAAGCTCAGCTCATCAGGCAGCGGCACCAGCGTGTTGGCGGGCACTTTCAGATACCGCGCATGGCCGCCATGCGAGTTGCTGCCGTACACCTTGACCGGCACTTCCTGGCAAAGCTGCTGCCAGCCGGAGCGGCAGTGATTGCACTGCGTGCAGCCCTGGTAGTGATGCACCATCACGCGCGCGCCGATGCGGGCCTCCTTGTCGGATACGCCAGGCCCAACGGCAGCAACGACGCCGCATGGTTCGTGGCCCGCGATCACCGGGTTGGGATTCTGCGGAAAGCCGGTCGCCTGGCGGGCCTGTCCCTTCGGGCGGCGATACTGGTGCAGGTCGCTGCCGCACATGCCGGAGGCCTTCATCTCGACCACCACCTCGTCCGGACCCGGCGTCGGATCGGGGAACTCCATCATTTCCAGCTCACGATCGCCGGTGAACACAACACCACGCATGGTTCCCTCCTGTGTTGATTGTTACGGTATCAGCGCGGCGCCTCGGGCGTCGGAAACAGCAGCGGGAATGCGCTGTGCACATGTGGCTGCGCCACCAGCGGCGCGCCGAAATGCAGGTGCGAGCGATTCAGTTCCGCCAGGCTCCGCGCACCTGAAAGTGCCATCGCGATGCCGACCTCCTCCTCGAGCAGTTCCAGCATCCGATGCACGCCGGCATCGCCGTCCGCCGCCAGCGCATAGCAATAGAGTCGGCCGATCGCGACCGCGTCGGCACCCAGTGCGATCGCCTTCACCACGTCTGTCCCGCGCGCGATGCTGCCGTCGACCACCACGCGCGCCCGGCCGCGCACCGCGGCCATCACCTCAGGCAGCACATCCATCGAGCCGCGGCCATGATCGAGCTGGCGGCCACCATGGTTCGACACGTACACAACATCGACACCATGCTCGCAGGCGATCGCTGCATCCTCGCCGGTGCCGATGCCTTTCAGGATCAGCGGAATGCTGTGCTTGTCCTTGAACCGCTTCACGTTGTCCCAGGAGAACGCAGCCTGGTGTCCGTGCCCGGTCGCCGCCGCGCGCCACGGCTTGACGAACCGCGCGGTGATGTCGCGCTCGCGCCGGCTGTAGGATGCAGTGTCGACCGTAATGGCGAACGCGTTGTAGCCGGCAGCCACCGCACGATGCGCGATGTCATCGACCCACGCATCGTCGCCGCGCACGTAGAGTTGGAAGATCTTCGGACCGGTCGCAGCCTTTGCCGCCTCCTCCAGTCCCGGCCTCGTCACCGAGCTTACGATGATCGGCACACCGAATTCCGTCGCACCCCGACCCGCTGTCGCTGCACCGCCTGGATGGAACGACTTCGAGCGAACCGACCGGCGCCAGCATCACGGGCAGACGCAGCTTCATGCCTAGGAAGCTCGTCGTCGCATCGACCTTTGACACGTCGCGCAGCACACGAGGGCGCAATGCAATTGCGTCGAGCGCCGCACGGTTGCGCCGCATTGTCGTCTCACTCTCGGTGGCGCCGATGAGATAGCCCCAGATGTTGCTATCGACCTTGGCCCTCGCAGCGGGAATGAACTCGTGCAGGCACTGATAGTCGGCGGTCAATTGGCTCAGCTGCGGCGCCTCGGGCATCTTTGTCTCCCCACTACGGTTGCCACCATCTCACGCGCGACACGCGCGAACCGCAAGAGGGGGAAGGTCGGGGCTTCGCCCCGAACCCCGACCAAGAGGCTCTGCCTCTTGGAACTCCGCTAAGGGCGTAGCCCTTAGAACCCGTTTTGTCAGTCTGCGGAGGGAGGGTGCGATACGGTCCTCAATGAGGACCGTATCGCACCCTCCCTCCGCAGACTGACAGGATGGATTCCAAAGGCTCAGCCTTTGGTGGAGGTCCAGGAGGCAAAACCTTCTGGCGGGTTTCAGGGCAGAGCCCTGATCTCTTCGCTGCTCAGGCCACGACAGGCTCCGGTGTCGCTGTCGGCGCCTGGCCTGATCGGGTCTCCGGCAGCAACAGCCAGATCACCAGGAAGGCCGCCACGCCGACCACTGCCAGGCCGAAGAACGCCGCCGGTGACCCCATGGTGTCAGCGACCCAACCGGCCGCGGTGGTGCTGAACGTAGCGCCAAGGCCGCCGGCCAGCGCGAGCGAGCTGATGCCGAAGTTCAGAAACCCACTGCGCCGCGTCACATCCGCGGCGATCAACGGCACCATAAGGCCGAACACCGCGCCACTGACCCCGTCCAGAACCTCCATCATCACCAGCGGCACCGCATCCGGCAGTGTCATGAACAGCAGCCCGCGTATCGGGAGTGCCGCGAATCCCACCAGCAGAACCGGTCGCCGACCAAGACTTTGTGCGAGGCGACCGACCATGGGCGAGAACAGAGCTACGATGATCTGCGGCACGATGATCGCCGCGGATACCACCAGGCCGGTCCCGCCGCTCGTGTGCTTCGCCAGCTCGCTCAATGCAAGTTGCAGCATCGCAGCATTGCCGAACTGGAACAGCACACACGCGATCACGAAGACCAGAAATGCCGGCTCTTCAAAGATGTGCCAGGGGCGGTGGTCGCGCCGGTTCCTCTCCATCGGGTGCAGTATCGCAGGGTGATCATCCGCGGGGACCCGATCGCTGTTGCGGAACAGCGGCAGCACGGCGATCGCCGGCAGGACGAGGAGCGCGGTGGCCACGAACACCGCGCGGTTCGATACATAAGACGCCAGCAACCCCAGAAGCCCGGCGGCCAATCCGTTGCCGATGGAGGCATAGCGCGCGTTGACCCCAAGCCGCTCGCTGAAGGCCACCTGGCCGCACAGCGCCAGCGTGAGCGCCGCAATCGCGGGCGTCAGGATGCAGCTCGCCAGCGAATGCATCAGCTGCGCCGCGATAACCGGTCCCAGCGTCGGCGTCGCCACCAGCATCCACGCGCTGATGCCCAGCAACACCAGACCAAGCAGGTTGGCCAGCCGCTTCTGATGGATGTGATCGACCAGCGCTCCCGACGGGAGCTGCATCACCAGCACCGAGATCGTGCCGATGCTGAGCGCAAAGCCGATGTCAGCCAGGCTCCAGCCTTGCTCGGCCAGATAGACCGAGAGAAACGGTCCGAAGCCGGTCTGCACCGCCGCTATGAACAGATTGAGCCCATTCAGACCGATGGAGCAGCGAAGGGCCAGCATTGGTTTAGTGATGCCGTTCCTGGAGGTTGCGATGTTGCGTTAACGCACTTCTGCAGACATGTCTGCCGCCATTCCGGCCCAAAACGCAAGGGGCCGGACAGATGTGCTGCCCGGCCCCCTCAGCCAAACCCGCCATATGGCAGGCGTGCGACGCGCGATCGTTCAGTCCCCGACAGCGCGCAGCAGCGGAAGCTGCGGCTCGCAGAGTTCGGTGTAGAGATCCAGGTAGTCCTCGGCCATACGACGCGCGGTGAAGCGCCGATCAAAGGTCGCCCGCACGGTGGCGCGGTCAAGCTCGCCCAAGCGATCGACCGCGGCGATCGCGCTGGCCTCATCGTGGACGATGAAGCCGGAGACGCCGTCGTCGATCACCTCGGGCACCGAGCCGCGGTTGAACGCGATCACCGGCGTG
This sequence comes from uncultured Alphaproteobacteria bacterium, assembly GCA_963726125.1. Taxonomy (GTDB): domain Bacteria; phylum Pseudomonadota; class Alphaproteobacteria; order Acetobacterales; family Acetobacteraceae; genus JAMXLO01. The sequence goes on from CAVSBG010000001.1 coordinate 50,539, forward strand.
CCGCAGGCCATGCTCTCGATCATCACCAGGCCGAACGGCTCCGGCCAGTCGATCGGGAACAGCAGCGCGTGGGCACCGGACAGGAATTCCGGCTTCTGGCTGTCGTTGATCTCGCCGATGAATTCGACCCAGGGACTGGCGTCGATCAGCGGCTTGATCTCGTTCTCGTAGTACTTCTTGTCGGCGTTATCGACCTTGGCGGCGACCTTCAGCTTCATGCCCGCAGCGCCGGCGATCCGGATTGCCTTATCCACGCCCTTTTCCGGGGATATGCGTCCCAGGAACGCCAGATAGTCCGGCTTCACCGGCTGCGGCGTGAGAAGGTCCGCCGGCATCCCATGATAGACCGTTCGGATCCAGTTCAGGCGGGGAATCGGCCGGCGCTGACTGTCGGAGATCGACACGAACGGTGCATCGAACAGTTCATAGACATCCTTGAATTCCGGGATGTCGAGCCTGCCATGCAGCGTCGTCAGGAACGGCGTCTTCTGGCGGCTGAACAGGGAGAGCGGGAAGTAGTCTGTATGGAAGTGCAGCACATCGAACTCGTCCGCGCGGCGATAGATCAGCTCCATCATGCGCATGTAGATAGCGATCCAGTCGACCACGCTCGGGTCCAGCCGCAGCGCCTGCTCGCGCATCGGCGCCAGCTTGGCCGAGGTAATCGAGTCACCGCTGGCGAACAGCGTGACGTCGTGACCCATGGCAACCAATTCTTCAGTCAGCGAGTATACAACGCGCTCTGTGCCACCGTACAGCTTCGGCGGCACCGCCTCGAAGAGCGGAGAGATTTGAGCAATACGCATGAATGCGGCCCCGGTTTTTCTAGGTGTTCAACAGTATCCAGCGCGGCTTTACTGACACTTGACTTTGCTCAGGAGCCTCGCATATCACGTTCTCGTTATAGAAGGGGAATGTGGCGAAAAATCGGCGGGTTGCGCGCCGAAATTGAGCTACTGGTCGAGTGAAATGACATCGATTGCGGCTGAAATGAGGCACAACGGGGTGGCGGATCTCTCGCGGCTGCAGGCGCACCCGATCGGGTTCCTGTGGCGCTATGTGCGACGTCGCCCATGGGGACACTTCGCTGTCTTCCTTTCCGTATTGGTGGCAGTGGCCTGTGCCGTGTCGATCCAGTACGGGATCAAGCACTTGGTGGATGTTGTTTCGGCCGGACCTGAGAAAGCGGTCGGTCTCTGGCAGGCATTCGCCATCCTCTGCGGGCTGATCGCCGCCGACAATCTGTTGTGGCGTGGCGCCGGCTGGTCGGCTGCCTATACATTCGTGGCCGTGACCGGCGACATCAGGCGTGACCTGTTCGGTCATCTGTCCGGCCACTCGCCGAGCTACTTCGCCGAACGTTTGCCGGGCGCACTCGCCAGCCGCATCACCGCCACCGCCAATGCCGCATTCACCACGGAGAACACCTGCTCGTGGAACGTGCTGCCGCCGTGCGTCGCGGTGATTGGTTCGATCATCCTGATCGGCATGGTGAACCTGATGATGGCGGCCACGCTGGTGGTGGCGTCTGCTGCCCTGGGCGCGCTGGTATTCTATCTCGCGCGTCGCGGCACGCCGCTGCATCGCAGCTTCGCCGCCAAGGCCGCCGCGGTCGATGGCGAGCTGGTGGACGTGATCGGTAACATGCCAGTGGTGCGCGCGTTTGGCGCGACGCATCGAGAGCAGCGGCGCATCGCCGACACCATCGGCGTCGAGATGGGCGCCCGTAGCAGCAGCCTGATCTACCTGGAGCGGCTGCGCCTCATCCACGCCGTCATCACGACGGTGCTGATCACGGGCATGGCCGGCTGGGGCATTCTGCTGTGGCGCGGCGGCCAGGCGACAGTCGGCGACCTGGTGCTGATCACCGCACTGTCCATCGGCATCCTGCACTGCACTCGCGACCTCGCCGTCGCCCTGGTCGACCTGACCCAGCATGTCGCGCGGCTGGAGGAAGCCATCGGCGCCCTGCTGTCCGAGCACGACCTGCCTGATCGCCCGAATGCCGAACCACTGCAACATGGCGTTGGCCAGGTGGCGTTCGACAAGGTCTGGTTCGGCTATCCGGGACGCGCGCCCGTGCTGCGCGACTTCGACCTGACGATCGAGCCTGGCCAGCGCGTCGGTCTGGTCGGCTTCTCCGGCGCCGGAAAGTCCACCGTGCTGTCGCTGCTGCAACGCTACTACGACGTGCAGGACGGCCGCATTTTGATCGACGGTCAGGACATCCGTGACGTCACGCAGGAAAGCCTGCGCTCCACGATGGCGATCGTGCCGCAGGACATCAGCCTGTTCCACCGCTCCGTGCTGGAGAACATCCGCTACGCGCGTCCCGATGCATCGGAGGAAGACGTACTGGCCGCCGCCGAGATGGCGAACTGTCGCGAGTTCATCGAGGCGATGCCCGAAGGCTTCGCCACCATGGTCGGGGACCGCGGCGTCAAGCTGTCGGGCGGACAGCGCCAGCGGCTGGCGATCGCGCGGGCACTGTTGAAGGATGCACCGATCCTGCTGCTGGATGAGGCGACCAGCGCGCTGGACAGCGAGAGCGAACAGGCGATCCAGCACGCGCTCGATCGGCTGATGCATGGCCGCACGGTGATCGCCATCGCGCACCGGCTGGCAACGCTGCAGAGCTTTGACCGGATCATCGTGATGGATCATGGACGCATCGTCGAAGATGGCCCGCCCAACGTGCTGGCAGCACGCCCAGGGCCGTATCGCGAGCTGCTGCGCAAACAGCGGATGGGGGAGCCGTTGCCGGCGGCGGCGTAGACTTTAGGGCTCCCCCCAGCCGTCATGGACGGCGCAGGCCGTCCATCCACGGCTTTCCCCCTGATGCAGTCAGCGAAGACGTGGGTGTAGGGACCAGCCCCCGCCACGACGGAAGACGCCCAGGCCGTGCCAATTCGATTCACTTATTACCCGCAAGCCCTTACCGCCGCGGAGGCACTCGGCTAAACGGTCGTCCGGGGCTGTCAAGGCAAGGCTCCGATCGCGCCGTTGCCACGAGAGCGTCACGTGCCACAACCAGAATTTCCCGCGCAGTCAAACCCCGGTGCACCGTTGGCCGGACTGTCAGCTATGACCGGTGCCACGGTCAGCACAGTCGCCACGGCCGATCCTGCGGGCGTCCGATCCGTGCAGGACTACATCGACGAGCTGCCGCAATGGGCTGACGGCACCCTGCTGAAATCGGCCCCGATGACCGCCATGCAGTGGCGCATCTGGTCACTCGCCGCCGCCGGCAAATTCTTCGAGGGCTTCGTTGTCTTCATGACCGGCGTCGCGCTGCCGCTGATGGCACGCGAGTTCCACCTCCTCACGGCGGAAAAGGGCATCATCAGCGCCGCCAGCCTCACTGGCATCCTGGTCGGCGCAGCGCTGCTTGGCGGGCTCTCCGACTATTTCGGCCGCAAACGCATGTTCATCACGGAGATGTTCGTCTTCGTCGCATTCCTGGCCGTGCTGATCCTGTGCAACGACTTTATTTCGGTATCCATTTGCCTGTTCGGCCTCGGGCTTGCGCTCGGCTGCGACTATCCGACAGCGCACATGATCATCTCGGAGAACATCCCCAGCCTCAACCGCGGCAAGTTCGTGCTGGCTGCGTTTGGCTTCCAGGCACTCGGCGCGCTCGCCGGCACCGGCGTCGGTTGCGTCGTGCTCGTACTCCACCCTCAGCTGAATGCCTGGCGCTGGATGTACGCGACCGTGCTGATCCCTGCACTCATCGTGACGATCTGGCGCTTTTTCGTAGTCGAAAGTGCCAACTGGTTGGCGGTTCACGGCGAGCATGACGCGGCAGAGAAATCGATCACACGCCTGCTCGCCCGCAGTCCGCAATATCCGAAAGCAATCAAGCTTCGCAGCACCGCCCCCGCCGCGAGCACCGAGCATCGAACCAAGCGCTCCTTCCTGGGGCTGTTCAGCAGCCGCAACCGGCGCGCCACCATCTTCGCCTCGGTGCCATGGTTCATCCAGGACCTGAGCACCTATGGCATCGGCATTTTCACGCCGGTCATCCTGGCGGTCGCCATCGGCACCAGGTCCGATCACATCCGCAGCTTCAGCGACATGATCTCGGACAATATCATTGCCGCCGAGGGCGCGGCACTGATCGACGTTCTGCTGATCGTCGGCATCGTGTTCGCCGTGCTGCTCGCCGACAGGGTTGGCCGCATCTGGCTGCAGATCTTCGGATTCATCGGCTGTGCCATAGGCCTGTTCCTCGCGACGCTCTCGGCTGGGGTGAGTGGACCATCCAGGCTGGCGCTCATCGTCAGCGGCTTCATGCTGTTCAATTTCATGACCAATCTGGGTCCGAACGCGCAAACCTATCTGATCGCAGGTGAGGTTTTCCCGACCGAAGTGCGCGGCATGGGTGCCGGCTTCGCCGCCGCCTTCGCCAAGGTCGGCGCGGTCACCACCGCCTTCCTGTTTCCGATCCTGCTATCCAGCATCGGCACCAGCGCACTGCTTTGGTGCCTCGTTGTCGCGTCGCTCCTGGGTGCCGTCGTCACCTGGAAGTATCGGATCGAAACGACCGGGTTGAGTCTTGACCAGGTGGCGCGGTAGGTCAGTGCGCCATCGCAGGTGGTACCGCACCTGGCTGCTCGTCGCCGCACTTTTGTTACCCTCACTGCCGATCCGAGCACAGGGAACGAAGCTGAACGAATCCGGTTCGTCGTTGCTATATCCGCTGTTTCAGCGGTGGATACCGGACTACATGCAACTCACTCCCGGCGTCGCACTGACCGCCACCGCGACCGACTCTGGCGCCGGCATCGCGGCCGCCATTTCCGGCGACGCACGCATCGGCGCGTCGAACTCGTACATGTCGGATGAGCAGGCCGAACAGCACCCGAGCATAGTGAACATCCCGCTCGCCATTTCGGCTCAGACCGTCAACTACAACGTGCCTGGCCTGAATGATGCTGGGCTGAAGCTGGACGGGCCGACGCTCGCGGCGATCTATACCGGGCAGGTCACTGCGTGGGACGCGGCGCCGATTACTGCGCTCAATCCAGGGGTAAAGCTGCCGCATCAGACGATCGTTCCGATACGGCGAAAGGACGACTCGGGCGACACGTTAATCTTCACGCAGTTCCTGGATTTCTCCACGCAGAGCTGGGAAGACCACATCGGTTATGGCACCCACACCGCGTGGCCCGTGGTGGCTGGCGCGAGAACGGCGACCGGGAACGAGGGCATGGTTGAAATGCTAGCCGCCACGCCGTATTCGATCGGCTATGCCGGCATCAGTTTTCGCGACGTCATCGGCAAGGCCGGGCTGGGGACCGCGCAGCTCAAGAACCAGAACGGCAAGTTCGTGCTGCCAACAGCGGAAACCGTCAGCGCAGCAGCGTCGGAACTCGATCGGCGGACGCCGGCCGATGCACGGCTGAGCCTTGTCTTCGCACCTGGCGACGATTCGTATCCGTTGATCAGCTACGAATATGCGCTGGTAGCTACGCAGCAACCCGATCCCGCGACCGCCATGGCGTTGCACCGCTTTCTGTTCTGGGCGGTCTCGATCGAAGGCGGCAACGCGCAGAAATACCTCGACGCCGTGGGCTTCATTGCGCTGCCCGACTTCATCCGCGCGCTGAGCCAGAACCAGATCAACCGCATCAGGTAATGCCAGGCGCGGACGGGGTGAGCTGTCTGGCCCCGGCCACGACGACGGGCGGGTCATGACTGTCGGCGGGGAACGCGAGCGCAGGACAATCGCTCGATTGCATCGGGCTGCGATCGGACCAGTTTACCCCTATGGTGTTGCGTCGCGACCCTGGAGTTGGAACGTCCGCAAGGCTTTCAGCACGGAGGAAGCAGGGAGGACGTCGAGGGCCACGGAGCAGACTGCAAATTGCGCTTCGCGCGAAGCGCTTTGAACCCTTGCTCCGTGGCCTCGTCGTCCTCGCCTTTTTCCTCCGTGCTGAAATTCTTGCTCTATTGCGGACGGCACAGGTTTCCCCGGTTGTCGGAAACAACGGCGGATTCAAGCGATTGCCCCGGCGCGAGGGTCTTTGGGGCACGCGATGGGATCGGACCAGTCCAGACAGCGCCACGTATCGGACATACTTTTGTGATTTCGTCACAATCGCCTGCTCAATCGAGGTTCAGTGGCATGTCGCGCCTGGTCGTCGTCTCCAACCGCGTGGCGCCGATTACGGAAGGCGAGCCGACCGCTGGCGGGTTGGCGGCCGGCGTGTTGGATGCGTTGAAGCAGAAGGGCGGCATCTGGTTCGGCTGGAGCGGCGAGATCACCGACGATACGGTGGCAGCGCCTCACGTGGAACGGACCGTGGGCCAGATCACGCTCTACACGGTCGATCTGAGCCGCCGCGACTACGATGAATTCTACCGCGGCTTCGCCAACGGAACGCTGTGGCCAACACTGCACTATCAGATCAATCACGCGCATTTCGACTGGGCCGAGTTCGAAGGCTATCGCCGCGTGAACGCGCTGTTCGCGCAGGCGCTCGTCCGCCTGGTGCGGCCAGACGATCTGGTATGGGCGCACGACTACCATCTGCTCGGCCTCGCCGAGGCGTTGCGCGATGCCGGCCTGCGCAACCGTATCGGGCTGTTCCTGCACACGCCCTTCCCCGCCCCCGCAGTGTTCATGACCAACCCGGCGCACGCCGAGCTGATTCGGGCGATGTGCAGCTTCGATGTGCTCGGCTTCCAGACGGAGGACGACCGCACTGCGTTTGGCGACTACGTCCTGCGACAGGCCGGTGGCACCGCCCTCGGGGATGGTCGGTTTTCAGCGTTCGAACGCACGGTGAAGACCGCCGTCTATCCAATCGGCGTGCACGTCGACGAAGTCCGCGCAGAAGCCGAGGCGCCCGCACACCAGCGCTACGCTTCGCGGCTGCGCGACAGCCTGCTCGGACGTCCACTGATTCTCAGCGTCGACCGGCTGGACTACTCAAAGGGACTACGCCCCCGCTTCATCGCGTTCGAGAAAATGCTGGAACGGTATCCTCATCACCAAGGCAATGTGGTGTTCATGCAGATCGCTCCGCCGTCGCGCGGCGACATCGAAACATATCGAGAGATACGCCACGCATTGGAAGCCGAGGCCGGGCGCATCAACGGTCGCTTCGCCGAAGTGGACTGGATGCCACTGCGCTACCTCAACCGAGGCTTCGCCCGGAGCGCCCTCATGCCGCTCTACGCCGAGGCAAAGCTAGGGCTGGTGACACCGCTGCGCGACGGCATGAACTTGGTCGCCAAGGAATACGTGGCGGCCCAGGACCCAGCCGATCCCGGCGTGCTGGTGCTATCGCAGTTCGCCGGCGCAGCGCGCGAGTTGGATGCAGCACTGATCGTCAACCCCTACGATGAAGCGGGGGTCGCCACCGCGCTGGATCGCGGCCTCGCCATGCAGCGCGGCGAACGGCGCGAACGCCACGCCGCGATGCTGCAGGTGATGCGTCGCAACAGCCTCGACGCGTGGCGCGACCGGTTCGTTTCGGACCTGGCTACTTGATCCGGCCGCGACCGGCGACGCGCCAGATCGCCTCGATCGTGCCCTTGCGCACTGCGACGATCTCCTCGTGCAGATGCACGGTGGTGTCGCCGTAGCCGACAATCAGTTCCACCTTGTCGCCGATGCGCGGCAGGTCGTTCGGTTCGGCAAGATCGATCGTGCCGTGCTCCGCGGACAAAGCAACGCGTGTCGCCTTCATACCGATTGGTTCAGGCACCGCTCCATCGCTGCTCATGGCCTTCTTGCCGGCATCGAAGATGACGCGCGTTGGAGTCGGCCGGCTGGTGACCGTCGCCAACAGCGTCAGCGCCTGGGGAAAATCCAGATGGTACTTGGTGCGATAAAGCACGTCGCTGAAGATGATGCCGCCGGCCTCGATTTCCGTGACGCCCGGTTGCTGCGTGCAATAGGGGAACGTGCCGGTGCCACCGCAACTGACGATGTCAACCGGCAGGCCGGCAGCGCGACACGCATCGGCGCTGGATGTCAGCAGCTTGATCGCATCGGCGACCACGCGAGCCTTCTCCGCCGGATCGGCGATAGTGACAGCGTGGCTCTCCCAACTCGTCACACCAACGAAGCGCAAGTCCGGTTGCTCAGCGATGGAACGCGCCAACGACACGACGGCCGCACCAGGCTGAACGCCGGCTCGATGCATGCCGATATCGACCTCGATTGCCACACGCAGTTGCCGACCGGTTCCGTGCATCGCGGCGGCAAGCTCAGCGACGTGCGCGATACTGTCCACCGCAACGATCGGATCCGCGATCGCCGTGAGCGCGGCGAGGCGCTGCGTCTTCGCCGCACCAACGATCTGGTTGTGGATCAGGATGTCGCGGACACCCATGGTCGCCAGCACCTCGGCCTCGCCCAGCTTCGCGCAGGTCACACCGATCGCTCCGGCCGCCAATTCCTTCTGAACGATCTCCGGAGTCTTCTGCCCCTTCGTGTGCGGGCGCCAACCAACGCCATTCGCGCGGCAGGTTTCCGCGACGCGCCGGATGTTCGCCTCCATGATATCGAGATCTACCAACAAAGCCGGCGTATCGACCGCCGTCTTCGGTGCGCCAATTAGCGATGATGCCGCCATCGGAATTCCCCTGGTGCTGGGGCGATCCTATGCCGGTTTGACGAAACTCGGCTAGCATCCCCAGCAACCGGGCAAACAATCGGGTGGTGACGGACATGCATCGACGCACGTTTCTGGCAACAATGGCGGCCGGCGCGGGCACGCTCGCGGCGCCACGGCTGGCGCGCAGCGCCGGCGCATCGACACTCAAGTTCGTGCCGTCGCAGGACCTGACACTGCTGGACCCAATTCAGTCGCCCTCCGGCTCAACGATCATGCACAGCTGCCTGGTATTCGACACGCTCTATGGCCTGGACGAGAACTACAAAGCACAACCACAGATGGTCGAGGGTCACGTCATCGAGGACGATGGCAAGACCTGGAAACTCACGCTGCGTGATGGACTGAAATTCCACAACGGCGAGCCGGTGCGCGCGCGCGACGCAGTGGCGAGCCTGCAGCGCTGGGCGAAGCGCGATACATTTGGCCAGACGCTGTTCGCTGTCACCGATGAACTGTCGGCACCCTCGGACAAGGTCATCCAGTTCCGTCTGAAACAACCATTCCCGATGATCCCAGATGCGCTCGGCAAGATCGGCGCCTTCTTCGCGATCATCGTGCCCGAGCATCTGGCGCAGACCGAGCCGACCAAGGGCATGCCGGAAATCGTCGGTAGCGGCCCGTATCGCTATGTACCCGCCGAGCGGGTCCTGGGCTCGCTGAACGTGTACGAGAAGTTCGCCGACTATGTGCCCCGCGCGTCCGGCAAACCAAGCTTCCTCGCCGGCCCCAAGGTCGCGCATTTCGATCGCGTCGAGTGGCACACCATTCCCGACCCGGCGACTGCCATGGCCGCGCTGCAATCGGGTGAGGTGGACTGGTGGGACCAGGCGACCGCCGACACGCTGCCGCTTCTGCGCAAACGGAACGATATCGTAGTCGCAGTGCGCACCACCGTCGCCTCGTTCGGCATGCTGCGGCCCAACTCCACCCAACCGCCGTTCAACAATCCCGCTGTGCGGCGCGCAGTCCTCGGTGCGATCCAGCAGTCCGACTACATGCTTGCCGTTGCCGGCGAGGACAAATCGCTGTGGCGCGCCGATTGCGGGTTCTTCACGCCAGGCTCGCCCATGGCAAACGACGCCGGCATGTCCGCACTCAACAGTCCGCGCGATTTCGACAAGGTCAAGCGCGAGTTGGAAGCCGCCGGATACAAAGGCGAGCGCCTCGTGTACCTCGCGCCCACCGACCTGCCCGCGCTGAACGCCATCAGCGAAGTCGCGGCCGACATGTTCCGCAAGATCGGCATGAACCTCGACTATGCGGCGACCGATTGGGGCACTGTGGCGCAGCGCTTCGCCTCCCGCGAGCCAGTCGAAAAGGGAGGCTGGAGCATGTACCCGAACTACGTCTACAGCGTGTCGATGATCAGCCCCGCCGCCAACAACTACATCCGCGCCAACGGCCCCAAGGCGATGTTCGGCTGGCCGGACAGCCCGCGCCTGGAAGAGCTGCGCAGCCAGTGGCTGGTGACGTCGGATGTCGCGGCACAGCAGAAGCTTTGTCGTGAGATCCAGACACAGGCTTTCCAGGACGTGCCGTACTACCCGCTCGGCGTGTACTATCCGGCAACCGCGTATCGCAACAGCCTGACCGGCGTGCTGGACGGCTACTCGCTGTTCTACAACGTGCAGCGCGCCTGACGAGAGGACGACACCATGCGATTCGATCTGCTCATCAAGGGCGGCGAGGTCATCGATCCGGCCACCGGCTATTTCGGCCGCGGTGACGTTGCCGTGCGGCGCGACCGCATCGCGGCGGTAGAGCGCGACATTCCAGCGGAGTCGGCGTTCCGCGTAATCGACGCCGCCGGATTGCTGGTCACACCGGGCCTGATCGATCTGCACGCGCATGTTTGGCATGGCGCTGGCTATTACGGCATCGATCCCGACCCGGTCGGCGCGGCATCCGGCGTGACAAGCTGGGTCGATGCCGGTTCGGCAGGCGCGTTCACCTACGACGGACTCCGCCGCTACGTCATCGAACCGGCGAAGGTCCGCATCGCAGCCTTCCTCAACATCTCCTGCATCGGACTGGTCGCCTGGGATTACGAACTGACCCAGATCGAACTCTGCGATGTGGAGCTGTTCGAAATGGTCGCCAACCAGCATCGCGACATCGTCTGCGGCGTGAAGGTGCGAATGGGTGCGACGACCGTCGGTACCAGCGGGATCGAACCGGTGCGCCGTTCGGTGCAGGCCGCCGAACGGTGCGATTTACCGATCATGGTGCACATCGCGGTGCCTCCCCCGGGGATCGAGGAGTTCCTGCCCCTGCTGCGGTCTGGCGACATAATCACCCACTGCTTCACCGGCCTGCCGATGAAGCTGTTCGACGATGACGGGCGGCTGTTCGATGTGGCGAAGCGTGCTATCGACAAGGGCGTGATCCTGGACATCGGCCACGGCGCCGGTTCGTTCGCCTTCGGCACGGCAGAGGCAGCGCTGGCTGCCGGCATCAAGCCGCATGCGATCTCGACCGACATTCATCAGGTCAGCATCGCCGGCCCGATGTTCGACCTGCCGACATGCCTGTCGAAATTCCTGGCGCTGGGGCTGGATCTTCGCGAAGTCATCGCGATGGCAACCGAGGCACCGGCGCGCATCCTGCGCTACGAGGATCGTGGTTCGCTGCGTCCGGGCGCGCTCGGCGACATCGCGCTGTTCCGCCAGCATCAGGGCAGCTTCCCGCTCTACGATAACACCGGCGCAACACGCACCGCCCGGCAGCTACTGCGGAATGTCGAAACGATCGTCGGCGGCCGCGTGCTGGAACGTCTCCCACCGTCACCGCGCGCCATCTGGGCGGAACAATGGGACCGTGGTGGCACCAACGCGCGCATCCGCAAATTCCAGTGTGACCTGATCGAGAAAGGCCACACACCGGCACAGATGTGCTTGTGTGGATGACAGCCGCGCCATTGCTCGTATAATCCGACACATCAAGGCAGGAGCGTTCAACAATGAGCATCAGCATCCGTCCGGTGCATCCGGTCTTCGTTGGTGAAGTGTCCGGCATCGACATCTCACAGCCGCTCACCAGCGACCAGGTTGCCGCCGTGGAGGCAGGCATGGACCGCTACGCCGTACTGGCATTCCGTGACCAGCCACTGACTGACGAGCAGCAACTGCAATTCAGCCGCAACTTCGGCGAGCTGGAAGTCACGCTGGCAGGACAGATGGCCAAGCCGGAGGACCGCCGCCTGGGTGATCGGCTGGAGCTCGGTGACATCTCCAACCTCACCGCGCGCAATCAGATACGCGAACGCGACGATCGCTCCCGGATGTACGCGCTGGCCAATCGGCTGTGGCATTCGGATGCCTCGTTCCGCGCCATCGGCGCCGGCTATACACTGCTGCACGGCCGCGTGATCCCCGGCGTTGGCGGCAACACCGAATTCGCCGACATGAGGGCGGCCTACGACGCGCTCGACGACGCCACCAAGGCCGAATTGGAGTCCCTGATTACCGAACACTCCATCGTCTTTTCACGTGAGCAGATCGGCTTCGCCGATTACGCCCCCGGCAACGAGGACAGGCTGCGTCCCGTGCAGCACCCGCTGGTGATCACTCACCCGGTCAGTGGCCGCAAATCGTTGTACCTGTCGTCGCACATTGGTGGCATCGTCGGCTGGCCAGTGCCCGAAGCGCGCGCATTCATCCGAGACCTGATGGAGCATGCGACGCAACGCCAGTTCGTCTATTCGCACGCATGGCGCGTGAACGACCTGGTGATGTGGGACAACCGCACAGTCATGCACCGCGCCCGCCGGTTCAACGATCTGAAGGAGGTCCGCGACCTGCGCCGCACATCGATCAAGGGCACCGGCCTGACGGTGCAGCACGCACAGGCCGCCGAATAGCCATGGCGATCGAAGTACGACCACTCCACCCGCTATTTGTCGGCGAAGTATCGGGCACCGACATCACCCGCCCCCTCGGGCGCGAGGACGTAGCGGCAATCGAGGGCGGCATGGATCGCCACGCCGTCCTGGTGTTCCGCGATCAGCATCTGACCGACGAACAGCAGCTAGCGTTCTCACGCAATTTCGGCGAGCTCGAGTTCACCCGCGGCACCGGCATCAGCAAGCCCGGGGAGCTGCGGCTCAATCCAGCGTTCGCAGATGTCTCCAACCTCGACACGAACAATCAGCCGCTGGCGCGCGACAACCGGCGGCGGCTCTACAGCCTTGGCAACCGGTTGTGGCATTCCGACAGCTCGTTCAAGGCAATCCCGGCAATGTATTCGCTGCTCTCCGGGCGCATCGTCTCCGAGAAAGGCGGCGAGACGGAATTTGCCGACATGCGCGCGGCCTATGACGCACTGGACGCGGCAACCAAGGCCCAGATCGAAGATCTGGTGTGCGAGCATTCGCTGCTCTATTCGCGCGAGCAGCTCGGCTTCGACCTCACACCGGAAGAGCGCGCAACCATGCAGCCAGTGCGCCAGCGGCTGGTGCGCACACATCAAGCCACCGGACGAAAGTCGCTGTACCTGGCTTCACATATCGGCACCATCATCGGATGGCCCATGCAGGAGGCACGCGCGTTCATCCGAGACCTGATCGAACACGCAACGCAGCCGCAATTTGTCTACGCGCACAAATGGCGCCCGTGGGACCTGGTAATGTGGGACAACCGCCAGACAATGCATCGCGTCCGCCGCTATGATGAGAGCAAACCGCGCGACATGCGCCGCACCACGGTCGGAGGGACAGAGACAACGGTCGCACAGGCGGCCTGACGTCCGGAGCATGACGCCATGACAATCAGCATCCGGCAGATCACCGCCACGTTCGCCGGCGAAGTGTCGGGCGTGGACATCACACAACCACTATCGGGCGAGGACGTTGCCGCGATTGACACAGGCATGGATCGCCACGCGGTGCTGGTGTTCCACGATCAGTGCCTGACCGACGACGCGCAGCGCGCATTCACCCGCAACTTCGGCGCACTGGAAGCCTCGCCCGGTGGCAACATCACCACGCTGGCCGAGCGCCGGCTGCCACTCGACATGCAGGATGCCTCCAATCTCGACAAGGACCAGAAGCCGCTCGCGCGCGATGATCGGCGGAGGATGTTCAACCTGGGCAACCGGCTGTGGCATTCGGACAGCTCGTATCGCGCAGTGCCTGCGAAGTATTCACTGCTGTCCGGGCGTATCGTGGTGGATCGCGGCGGCCGCACCGAATTCGCTGACATGCGCGCTGCCTACGATGCACTTGACGACGCGACAAAGGCCGAGATCGAAGACCTGGTCTGCGAACATTCGCTGGTCTTCTCCCGTGGTTCGCTCGGCTTCACCGAACTCAGCGACACGGAACGCGCCATGTTCAAGCCGGTGCGCCAGCGTCTGGTGCGCACTCATCCGGTGACCGGCCGTAAGTCGCTGTTCTTGTCATCGCACGCCGGCACCATTGTCGGCTGGCCGATCCCTGAGGCGCGCGCGTTCCTACGCGATCTGCTGGAGCATGCGACGCAGCCGCAATTCGTCTACTCGCACCAGTGGCGGCAATGGGACCTGGTGATGTGGGACAATCGGCAGACCATGCACCGTGTCACGCGGTTCGATGAAACCCAGGTGCGCGATATGCGCCGCACGACGGTGGCCGGGGATGCGCTGACGGTTTCGCAAGCGGCGTGATGCTCGCGGCACCGCAAGGAATTTCAACCACAGATGCACACGGATTCACTTCGGCGCGCTTGCGCCAATGAAAATCAATGGACCGCTGGCGCGGGCAAACCATTCGCCACGCTCTTATCTGTGTGCATCCGTGTGCATCTGTGGTTGAAATTCCTTGCTTGCTTTCTGATGCTCGCTAGCGCCGAGCGAACTCAGCCCAGCCAGTGTCCTGATAGCGTTCGATAGCAAGCGCGCCCGCCTGTCCCGGCGCCTTCATCGTGAACGTGACCTTGCATATCGAGCCGGCATTCGCGTTCTCACCCGATGGTACATACGTGAAGACGTTGCCGTCCCAATGCTGCAGCTTGTATTCCAGGTCCGCGGGCCCCAGGCTCAGCACCAATTCGTCGCCGCGGCGCATCACCTTGGCCTCGCCGAAGTATGCATTGCCATAGACACCTGTATAGACTTGCAACGGCGCGGCTGGGACTGGATGCTCCGGCGGCGACTTGCCGACAAGCGATCCGGACGGTGCATTCATCGGCGCCATCTGCTTGCCGTATCCGTCCAACCAGTCGCGCGTGATCACGCCGAACTGCACGAGATCGGCGAAATCCATCCCCAATGCTTCCACCGCTCCGATCGGCGCCGCATTGCTGAGAACGGTGATGCCGAGATGAAGCGACGGAATCAGAACGTAGTTGGTCGCCGCGCCCATGCCGAACCCGCCGGAATGGCTGAGGGCAACGCGACCGGACGGCAACGTTCCAACGCCAAGTCCATATCCATACATGCCGGGTCGCGCATCCGCTGCGGCTGAGTGTACCGAGATGATTTCTGCGGTCAGCGCCGGCAGCAGCGCTTTCTCGGCAACGATGGTCTTGCCATCGAACACCCCGCCTTGCAGGACCATCGCCATCCATCGCGCCATATCGCGCGCGGATGAGCTGACACCGCCGGCCGGTGATTGCGCATCCGGTTCACGCTGATACTTCGCCTGATACTCGTCGCCCACCCGCACATGCCCTACGGCGTGGTTGGGTCGATGCACGAAATCCGCAAAGCGCGAACTGGTCTCGGTCATCCCGAGCGGTTTGTAGAGCACCAGCTCCGACAATGTCGCCCAATCCATCCGTGCCGCCTCGGCGACTGCCTCCGCCGCAGCGGTCAGCCCAAAATTCGTGTAGGCATATTCGTCGCGAAACGAGTGCAGCTTCGCAAAGCGCAGCCGCCGCAACACCTGGTTGCGATCATAGCCGAGGTCTTCCAACTCATCGCCCGCATGATCCGGCAGTCCAGATCGATGAGAGTACATATCGGCGATTGTCACGTGATGCGTGATCCAGTCATCGCCAATCGCGAACCACGGGAGATGCTTCACGATCGGCGTGTCCCAGGCGACCACACCCAACCCAACCTGCTGCGCCACCACGGTCGCGCCGACCGACTTCGAAAGTGAGGCAAGCTGGAACACGGTGTCGGCATCCACGGCATCGCCCGTCCCCACGCGCCGCACACCGAACCCGGCCGCATATACGGTCTTGCCGTCACGTACGACGGCAATCGCCAGCCCCGGAATATGCGTCCGATGCAACATATCCATTGCCAGATCGTTCAGCCGCGCGATCGCACCGTCGATCCTGCCCGGCGGCACGACATTGGCTGTAGCAACGGATGGCGGCGATGACGGATCGATCGGACTCGAAGGATCATCCGCATGAGCGGGCAAGGCGAGCAACGGCCCAAGCATCGCGCCCAATGACGCGACGCACAGCAGAGATGACAACAGGCGCATCGGCGCGTCCTTGCTTTCATGACGACCGTACGGATGTTAGTCCTGCTGGCTCGAGGAATACACGCTGACGGGGAGAGAAACACCAATGGCCGACAATCCACGCTGGACACGCCGCCCCAGCGGTTCCACCTGGGGCGATTTCGGCGCCGACGATGAACGCGGCCGCCTCAACCTGCTGACTCCCGCAAAAGTCCTCCAAGGCATCGCCGAGGTGAAGCTGGGAAAAACGTTCTGCCTGTCGCTGCCGCTCGACTACCCCGGCGGTGCCATCCTCTCGCCGCGCCGCCATCCCCCCGTGCTGAAGCCCACCATGCGGGGCGACAAGCCAAACATGAACTACCCGCTGCGCTGCGATGACCCCAGCGCCACCGACATAGTCTGTGACGACACGGTGCTGCTGACGCTGCAGTATTCGACACAGTGGGACTCGCTCGCCCATGTCGGCCAGATGTTCGACGCCGACGGCGACGGCAAGCCGGAGGACGTGTTCTACAACGGCTATCGCGCCGGCCGCGACATCATCGGCCCCGCGTTCTACGACGCCCAGGGCAACATGACGCCATGCGACGAACCGCAAGGCGCGCGCCATCTCGGCGTGCAGAACATGGCGGAATCCTGCATGCAGGGCCGCGGCGTGCTGATCGACCTGGAGGCGCATTTCGGCCGCACCGGCCACATCGTCGGCTACGACGAACTGATGGCCATCATGCGCCAGGACAACGTCGTGGTTGAACCCGGCGACTTCGTGCTGTTCCGCACCGGCTTCGCCGAGATGCTGCTGGAAATGAACAAGCAGCCCGACCGTGAAAGGCTCATGGCCGGCACGTGCGGTCTGGACGGCCGCGACCCGAAACTCCAGCAATGGGTCACCGACAGCGGCGCCGTCGCGCTCATCTCCGACAATTTCGCGGTGGAATCGATGCCGGCGCGGCCCTGCATGGACGATGTCTGCGCCACGCTGCCGCTGCACGCGCATTGCCTGTTCAAGCTCGGCTGCTATCTCGGCGAGATGTTCTACCTGACCGAACTCGCCGATTGGTTGCGCGCCAACAACCGCAGCCGGTTCCTGTTCACCGGCCCGCCGCTGCGCCTGCCGGGCGCAGTCGGCTCACCGGCGACACCGGTCGCGACGGTCTAGGTCAGCGCCCCGCCGGACAGATCGCTGATCTTCCGGTTGAGGCTCTCGATCAGCGCGGTCGCGCCACCGCTCGACAGCAGCCGGCGGAAGTCCGACCGCTGCACCGCGACGCGGCTAATCGAGCCGTCCGCCAGCACGTCCACCGCCTTCCAGCCACCGCTCACCTGGCGCATCACATAATCCAGCTCGTGCGCCTCGCCGGACGACGAGATGATACGCGTCTGCGCCAACTGCTCGCCGTTCGGCAGACTCTTGGTGTCAGGCTGTATATCGAAGCGCTGCCCGTTGAAGTTGTCGAAGCTGTTGACGTAGTTGGCGATCGTGTAGCGTCGGAACGACGTGAGCAGCGTGCTCTGTTGGGCTGGCGGCAGGCTGGACCATCCCAGACCGACCGAGACCTGCAGGATTGCCGCGAGATCGAATACCTGATCGGTCACCGGGGCCAGCATATCGAAGCGCTGAGGAAACGGCGTGCCGGTGCCGGCGTGCATGACCTGCAGCAAGGCGTCGCACAGCGTCCGTATCGGCTGCACCGCCGCCGGATCGGCCCAAGCCCCCGGCGCGACGAGCGCGGCACCGATCGATGCCGTGGCAGCCTGCAGCCAACGCCGACGGCCAATCGAGGCGAGCGGCATGATGAACTCCCCGTCTCCGCAATGTGTCGCAACGCTGCGCAAAGCCGTCCCGTGGCGCCGCCAGGAACGAATTTCCAGGCTTATCCTCTCGGCCGGACCACGGTCAACATGGCCGGGCCGATAGCTGAAATGTGGCGTCGGCGGTGGCGGATGCAGGCTGGCGTGCAATGGATGTCATCACGATCTTGTGCCATGCAACGGATCGGGCGGACATCATTGTGTTACTGCAAGCATCTACCCAGGTCGCACACGAAGGAGGCCGTTGATTGTCCCTGCAAAGTTCAGCTCTGGCGCTTGCCGACGGCGTGGCGGACAGCGTCGGCTGGTTGCGCCGCCCGCTGAGTGTCGACGCCATGCTGGCACTCGCCCAGCGTCGCAGCCGTTTGCGCGAGTTCGGCGATACCGCGTTCCTGGGACCGCTGCGGCGCCTGTTGGCAGCCTGCACCGAGGAAGCCTCGCTCAGCCTGGTGGGCCGGATGGCGACCCGCTGGGACGTCGTGCGGTTCCTCAGCAACCTGCTGCGGTTCCACGAAGCGGAGCGGCAGGAGCCCGGCATCCTGCGTCAGCCGATCCAGCGGCCGATCTTCATCGCCGGCCTGCCCCGCAGCGGGACGACGTTCCTGCACCGCATGCTGCTGGAAGATCCGGACAACCGCGCCCCGCGGGTCTGGCAGACGATCTATCCGTATCCGTTGGACGTCCGGGGCGGCGAGGACGCGCGGCCAGCGCGGGTCGCGCGGCAGCTGCGCGCATTCGAGCGGCTGGCGCCAGAGTTTCGCGGATTGCACCCGCTGGATGCCACCTCACCACAGGAATGCAGCGAGATCACCGCCCACGTGTTCCAGAGCCTGCGGTTCGACACCAACTACAATATACCCAGCTACCGCGATTGGCTGGATGAGGCCGGACATCTGCCAGCCTACCAGTTCCACCGGCGCTTCCTGCAGCACCTGCAACACCAGAGGCCCGGTGGGCACTGGGTGGTTAAGTGTCCGGATCACCTGTTCGCGCTGTCAGCGATCCGCGCGGTCTATCCGGACGCCGGGATGGTCTTCGTGCACCGCGATCCGGTGAAGGTGCTGCTGTCCGTCGCCAAACTGACCGAGGTGGTGCGGCGGCCGTTCACCAGGCGGCTCGATCCGCAGGAGATCGGCCGCCAGGAAAGCCTCCGCTGGCTGGAAGGCACTGAGCAGATGATCGCCGTCGGCGATGATGCCGGCTTGCCGGAGCCGGTGCTGCACGTGCACCACAAGGCGCTGGTGGCAGACCCGGTCGGCACGGTCGCCAACCTGTATCGTCACTTCGGACGCACCCTCACGTCCGATGCCGCCGCCGCGGTCGGCCGCTACGCCCGGCAGCGGCCCAATGGCGGCTACGGCCCGCGCGACTACCATTTCGAGGACCACGGGCTTGATGGGGGGCAGGAGCGGGAGAAGTTCAGCCGCTACCTGGCGCATTTCGGCATCGACCGGGAGTAGTGGGCGTCCCGCCGTGGGCCCATGCAGCGATCGCGAAACGATCCGTATGGCAATGATCCATCGAGGAGACGCTGACAGCCCGATCCATGAATGCGCTGAGCCTTGCCGTGGCCGTGATCCTGCCAGCTTTGCTGCTGGTGGAGTACGGCCTGATCAAGACGCGGCGGCCGTTGCTGGGCGAAGGGCTGTGGGGTGGCTTCATCGGAGGCGTAGTGGTGGGCGTGGCGGTGATCGCGTGGGAGCTGGCATTCAGCTGGCTGCTGCCGCTCGAAAACCTGCCGCCGGTACCGGCTGCGGCTGGCCATGCGCTGCTGATCGCCGCGCTGCCGGAGGAGGCGCTGAAATACGGCGCGACGCTCCTGGTGGTGCGGCGCTTCGTATATCCCGGCAACGTGGCCGACGTGATCCTGACCGCGCTCGGGGTGGCCGTCGGCTTTGCCGTGGCGGAGGACGCCAGTTATGTGATCAACGCATCGGCCGCCACCGGTGATGGGGGCCTGGTGGCGCTGGTCCGCTCGCTCTCCGCCGTGCCGGTGCACGTGGTATGCGGCCTCGTCATGGGGGGTATGATCGGTTCTGCTCTCTGGCAGCGGGACGTGAACCCACAGGCCAGCCAGTGGCGGCTGGCAGGCGCGCTACTGCTTCCCGTGGTGATCCACGGCGCCTACGATTTCCTCCTGATGCTGCGCCAAGGCGACCCTGATGCCGCGTGGACATTTCAGGCGCTTCCGCTGCTGCTGGCACTGGCGACGATGTTCGGCATTGCGGTCAGCAACCATGCGCTGCGGACGGCCAGCGATGCGCAGCATTCCGCGTTGCCGATGCGTGCCGGTGCGGCAGCCGCAATCGGGGCGTTCCTGCTGCTGGTTGGTTTAGCGTTGGTCGGTCTGACACTTTTGGCACGCGACCTGCTGATCCAGCAGTCACTGGCGGTCTACTGCGTGGTGCCGCTGCTGTTCGGGCTCGACATGCTGTGGACCGCGCTGACGCGCACAGGGCGGCGGCAACCTCGCCCGGGTTAGGGAGACCCAACGGTGACGCGGCCGACGCCCCCTCCCTTCCTCTTCCCGCAAGGGGAACGGGAGTGAGGGTGGCGACGGGGCTTGATGTCTAGAGACACCAGAACGGCTTGTTGGCCTCCATCTCGGCCTCGGCGGATGTGACGCCGATATCCTTCAGCAAGTGGCTATCCAGGTCGGCGATCCGCTGACGTGTCCGATAACGCCGCCACGCGGCGCGGACATCGGTCCATGACAGGCCACGGCCGGAAGAAATACGGCCAAGAGATAGTCCGTGCCCGTCAAGGCTGGTTGGTCCGCCGAAAAGCAGACGATTGGACATGGCGACCTCCTAAGTTTCGGCGGCATATGTATGTCGCGAGAGGGAATCAGGAAAACGAATTGCTCTGATGGGCATAATAAGATACGTTGATGACCAACATGTTAATCCAGGGTCTCGACACTGATCTGCTCCGCGCCTTCGTGCTGATCGCCGAGGGCCACAGCTTCACCCAGGCCGGCGCGCGCGTCGGGCGCACGCAGTCCGCCGTCTCGATGCAGATCAAGCGGCTTGAGGACGCGCTCGGCCAGCCGGTGCTGACCCGCAGCAAGGGCGGCAGCGTGGAACTGACGCCGCACGGTCATTACCTGTTGACGCGCGCCCGTCAGATGCTCGCGCTCAACGATGAGGTACTGACGACATTCCGTGCCCCGCAGATCGCCGGGACCGTTCGACTGGGTTCTCCGGACGACTACGCGTTTGCCTACCTGCCACCGATCCTGAAGCGCTTTGCGGAAACCCATCCGGCGGTACAGGTCGATGTCGTGTGCTCGCCGTCGGGCGAACTGAAGCAGCGGCTGAAGGGCGGCGACCTCGACCTGACGCTGATATCGGATGGCCTCCAGCCATCGGATTGGCCGGTGGTGCCGCTGTGGCGTGGCCCGCTGGTCTGGGTGACGTCCACGCGCTTCGCACCGCACCGACAGGATCCCCTGCCGCTCGCTCTGGCCGATCGGGCACCATTCCTGGCGCGCGGGCAGGACTGCGAGTGGGCGGGAGCGGCGGTGCGGGCGTTGGAGCAGGCGGGGCGCCGCTATCGCATCGCCTACACCTCCGCCTCTCAGATCGGCACCCATGCGCCGGTCCTGGCCGGATTGGCGATCACTGTATCAACGCTGTCATGGCTGCCGGACGGACTGCGGCCAATGCGCCCGGAGGAAGGCCTGCCGAGGCTGCCCGAGTTCGGCATCCTGCTGGCCAAGGGCAAGCGGCCCAGTCAGCCGGTCACCGATGCGCTCGCGGCCCATATCGAGGAAAGCTTCCTGCTGGACACGGGCCAGGTCGCCGCCGCGGAGTAGGGGGCACCCCCCTCCCTACCCTCCCCCGCAAGCAGGAGAGGGGAAGCAGGTTCTGGTGGGTCTAACGTGCGCTCAGGCGAAACACCGGCGGATGATCAGGCTGCGTCGTCACGATTGCCACCGGCATGACCCGATCATCCAGCGTCACACGAAATGAGCGCATCAGCATGGCCAGGACCAGCGTCGCCTCCGCCAGCGCGAACTGAGCGCCGACACAAACACGCGGGCCGGCGCCGAATGGCAGGAATGCAAATCGCGGCGGCTGTGGTGCGCCCGGCATGAACCGTGATGGATCGAACGCATCGGGATCGCGCCACAGTCGCCGATGACGGTGCAATACCCACGGCGCAATCATCAGGATCGAGCCGCGCGGGATGTCGATCTTCCCAGCCCGGTCGGCGGCGATTGCCATCCGCGCCATGGTGAAGGCCGGCGGATAAAGCCGCAGCGTCTCGTTGATAACCGCGCGCGTGCGGACCAGCCGCGGCATGACCTCCATGGCATTGTCCGGTGTCACCTCGACGCCACCAGCTTCGGCGGCGACACGCTCCTGCTCCTCCGGCGCACCGGACAGCAGTACCAACGACCAGAACAGCGTTACCGCCGTGGTCTCGTGCCCCGCCAGGATCATCGTCGCCGCCTGATCCCGCAGTTGCTCGCGCGAAAACCCAGCCCCGGTCTCCGGATCGCGCGCGGCCAGCAGCAGGTCGAACAGATCGCGCGGCGCATCGCTCGCCGGTGCGGCGAGGCGCGCCTCCACGATCGCGTCGATCAATGCCATCCAACGCCGCTTGAACCGCCAACGCCCAAGATCTCGCCAGGTCGGTATCGATGGCGGCAGCACCATGTCCAGCAGACGCAGCCGCGCATGCCTGACGCCGAACTCGGTGAGCATCCGCCGCATCGCCGCGCCGTACTGTCGCGTCTCCAGCGAGAACATCGAGCGTCCCGCGATGTCGAGCGCCAGGTTCTGCATCGCAGCCAGCAGGTCAACCGGCTGATCGGTCTGCGCACCAAGCACCGCCACCGCCTCCTGCGCACCAATAACGATATGGCGTGCCAGCAGCGGCAACGTCCGCGGCGCCAGGGCCGGAGCGATGGTGCGCCGCTGCAGTCGCCACTCCTCGCCGGTACTCAGCAGCAGCCCATCGCCAGTCAACGGCCGCAGCACGCGGACCGACGCCGGCGACCGGCGGTAATTGTCCGGATTGTCCACCAGCACACGGTGGATCGCCTCGGGCGAATTGATCAGCATGGTGCTGCGCCCAAACAGGCGGCGCACCAGCACATCCTCCTGATACGCCGCCTCGGTCCACATCCCGAGCGCGTTGGTGCGGATCGCCCGCAGGAAGGCGAGGAACGACAACTCGTGCGGCGGAAACGGCGGATGCGGCGGAACGAACAGAGTGGTTGCGCTCAAGCGGGTTCCCCATGACTAGGCGGGACGCTACTGATCAGTATACTCCCGCGCGCATCGCACGAGGGAGTGAGACATATGAGTTTAAAGGGAGCGGGCTACATCGTCGGAGCCTACGAGCATCCGACCCGCAAGGCACCTGACAAGTCGGTCACGCTGCTGCACGCCGAATGCGCCAAGGGCGCGCTGGAGGATGCCGGCCTCACCAAGGACGACGTGGACGGCTACTTCTGTGCCGGCGACGCACCAGGCCTCGGCCCGCTGTCGATGGTCGACTACATGAACCTGAAGTGCCGCCACGTGGACTCCACCGATGTCGGCGGCTCCTCCTACCAGGTAGCGGTCGGCCACGCCCTGGAATCGATCGCCGCCGGACGCTGCAGCATCGCGCTGATCACGCTCGCCGGCCGGCCCCGCAGCGAGGGCATGGCCACCGGCACCGCGCCCCGCGCCGGCAATCCGGCACAGCCCGAGATGCAGTTCGAATTCCCCTATGGCCCGGCCACCGCGAACATGTACGCAATGTGCGCCATGCGCCACATGCACGAATACGGCACCACCAGCGAGCAGCTCGCCTGGATCAAGGTCGCCGCCTCGCATCACGCGCAATACAACCCGCACGCCATGCTGCGCGACGTAGTAACGGTCGAGGACGTGGTGAAGTCGCCCATGGTAGCGTCCCCACTGCATCGGCTGGATTGTTGCGTGATCAGCGACGGCGGCGGCGCGCTCATCGTCACCAAGCCGGAGATCGCCAAGAGCCTGAAGCGGCCGAAGGTGAAGGTCATCGGCATCGGTGAATCGCCAAAGCACCAGGCCGGTGGCAACATCGACCTGACGTTCTCCGCCGCGCGCTGGTCCGGCCCGCCGGCATGGGAGATGGCAGGCATCAAGCCGTCCGACATCAAGTACGCCTCGATCTACGACAGCTTCACCATCACCGTTCTAATGCAACTGGAAGACCTGGGCTTCTGCGAGAAGGGCCAAGGCGGAAAATTCGTCTCCGACGGCAACCTGATCGCGGGCGTCGGCAAGCTGCCGTTCAACACCGACGGCGGCGGCTTGTGCAGCAACCATCCCGCCAACCGAGGCGGCATCACCAAGATCATCGAGGCGGTACGTCAGTTGCGCGGCGAGGCACATCCCAAGGTGCAGGTGCCGAACTGCGACCTGGCGATCGCGCATGGCACGGGCGGTTCGCTCGGCACGCGCCACTGCGGCAGTACTGTCATTCTGGAGCGGGAGTGATCGACATGGCCTATGTTCAACGCAAGATCAGCTTCGTCGGCACGCCCGACACCAACCCGGAGACCAAGCCATACTTCGACGGATGTTCGGCCGGAAAATTCCTGCTGCGGCGCTGCACCGCATGCAAGAAGGCGCACTGGTATCCGCGTTCGCTATGCCCGTTCTGCTTCGGCGACTGCGAATGGGTGGAAGCATCGGGCAAAGGCACGATCTACACGTTCAGCGTGATGACGCGTGCGGAGACCCCGTACGCGATCGGGTATGTGACGCTGGAGGAAGGTCCCTCGATGATGACCAACCTGGTCGATTGCGACTTCGCCGCGCTGAAGATCGGGCAAAGCGTGAAGGTCAAGTTCGTGCCGAGCGAAGGCGGCCCGCCAGTGCCGATGTTCGCGCCGGTTTGAGGCGAGAAAGAGAAAGCGAGTCGGATTTGGATTTGGTCCTGAAACTCCCCTCCCCTAGCGGGAGGGGCTTTTCTTGATCCGGGGGCGTCGTACACATTACCCCGGTGGACCGGTCCCGGTGCATCTGTCGGCTGCTTCCCCACACCGCGCTGCCTTCCCCGGTGGGACGCACACCCGCTAGGTGAACGCGCCCTTCGGGCACGCACCAGATCATGCGGATGGCACCAAGCGACGTCCAGGGAGGCGGAAGATTTGCGTGATTTGCGTGATTTGCGGTTGAGATCGCTTGCTTCCTTGCCTTCGCCCCAACGGACTCTTCCGTCGGGTTTTGACCGCCAGCCCCTCGTCACAGTGGTTTTGACTGGTTGAGCATCCCTCGGATTTATACCAACGCTCACTGAGCGCGAACTCGTCTTCCCACTTGTCATGTTCGGGGCGTGGTCCGGCGATGACATTCGGCACAACGCATTGGTCACTATTAAGATTTGGCAGCAACGCGGCCAACTTGTGTCGGACCGCGCATTGGCAGTTGGAATCCGTAGCAAGTAAGGACTTTCAACCACAGAGACACAGAGTCCACAGAGTAGTCGCAGAGTCACACTTTTTAATAATACTCTGTTACTACTCTGTGACTACTCTGTTAGACTCTGTGTTTCTGTGGTTGAATATTATTTTACTGTTCTCTCTGTTGCCGGCAACGCCGAGTTCAGGCTCGCTGATTTTGCTATGGGTCATCATCGATGAGCACTGGTATTAGTTCCGGCCAGGCGGATCGTTCGAGCAGGACCGCGATACTCCGCGGAATCCCCGGCCTGCCTGAGATCAACCCAGCCTTCTCAACGCTAAACACCATCTGATGAGCGGTCAGGGGTATAACGCGGACAACTGGATCATGTCCGCCTCCGCCGCTGGCCGCCCGTTCACCAGCGTATCGGCGTAAATGAACGCCAGATACGGGCCCTGCTTTGGTATGAAATCTCGTCGCGAATCAGCAACTCGATTCATCGTGGTCCGCAACAGCGGGAAATCATGGAACTGCCAATCTGTTCGTGTTTCTCGACGCGCATAGACCCTGCTGCGATGCGAAGTTGACAGATCAACCGACCGCGCAGGATTTTGCAGTCTGCGTTCCGCGGCACCTCAGCGATGCTGCCGGACGCACAACACGCTGCCCGGCCAGTTGGGTCGCTGATCGCCTATGGGTAGCAAGAACGCCCACGCTCGCCACCGCGGCGGGAGTTCGTAATGACGGCAAATTGGCCGTTTTCGGTTAATATTGGCGACGAAATTGCTCCGTGCCCCAAAAGGAGGCTTCGTCGTGTCGGTTTCCATTTCCGCCAGAGACCTCGCCCAACTCGCCAAGACGCCGGATCGCGAGCTCAGGATTGAGCCACAGGACGGCGTGAATGTCCTGCAGAAAAACGAGGGCTGGTTCGGCGGGCGCCTGGCCCGCAGCCTCAAGATCGCCACCAACTCGGACGGTCGCGCCACCAATCAGGCCAAACAGGATCAGTACGAGGATGCCGCCAACGCAGTATTCAATTCGCTGGTCAAGACCTACGGCCACGACATCGCTTGCAAGGCCTTCAAGGCCGGGATCGGCCACCAAACCAACGGTCAATGGGATCATTCGTGGAACCACCCGATCACCGGGCGTCACGTCCAGAAGATGCTGTCGACCGCCCAGAGCGAACTGAAGGCCGACAACTCAGCCTATCGGCAGATGGCGTTCCAGCCCTTCAAGGGTCCCGCCGGCGAGACGCTCACACGCGGGTCATCCCTGATGTGGTTCCAGCAGTCGGCGACGCTGAAGGAAAGCCCGGACGCTGAATTCTGGCAGAACGCCGGACTCCGCCACGATCTGCGTCGCCTGGAGTACGGCAGCCAAAGTGGCGTCCCCGGCTTCGAGCAGCGCGGTTTCGTCGTACGGTCGCCGCTCCCGGAGGTGCAGACAGACTACAACTACAAGCGCGGCTGGATCCGAACCATAAGCAGGATTTCTGGCAGCTCGACGTGCGCTGGCCCGAAGCGACCCAGGCGAGCGCAATTGGCATCCGCATCGACCGGGAAAACCCGAAAACCGTGTACGGCAACATGCCTGCCTTCACGCGCAACGATTGTAGCACCCGTCACACCAGCCGCGCCTGCCGCACCGCCGCGGTAATGAAGCCGGCGAACAACGGGTGCGGCTCGAACGGCTTCGACTTCAGCTCCGGATGGTATTGCACCCCGACGAACCAGGGGTGATCAGGGCGTTCGATAATCTCGGGCAGCACGCCGTCCGGTGACATGCCGGAGAAGCGCATGCCGGCCTGCTCGAGCCGCTCCTTGTAATGCACGTTGACTTCGTAGCGATGGCGGTGGCGTTCCTCGATCCGCGCCGCGCCGCCGTACAGTTCCGACACCAGCGATCCGGGCGACAGCACCGCGGGATACGCGCCGAGCCGCATGGTGCCGCCAAGCGCGCCGCCTTCCATGCGCCGCTCCATTTCGTTGCCGCGCGCCCACTCGGTCAGTAGCCCGACGACAGGATCGTCACAGGGGCCGAATTCAGTGGATGAGGCACAATCGAGGCCGACCAGATTGCGCGCTGCCTCGATCACCGCCATCTGCATGCCAAAGCAGATGCCGAAGAATGGCACGTTCTTTTCGCGGGCGAAGCGGACGGCCTCGATCTTGCCAGGCGTGCCGCGCTCCCCAAAGCCGGCAGCGACAAGGATGCCGTTAACGCCTTCAAGCCGGTGGAGGGCGCTTTCACGCTGCTCGAAGATCTCGCTGTCCACCCAGTCGATGCCGACTTTGACGCGGTTGGCGATGCCGCCGTGCGTCAGCGCCTCGGCAAGCGACTTATAGCTGTCGAGCAGGTTGGTGTACTTGCCAACGACGGCGATGCGCACTTCACCCTCGGGGATGCGGACGGCGTCGACGATCTGCTGCCAGCGGGACAGGTCGGGTTCGTGCTCGGCGGGCAGGCCGAAATGGCGCAGCACTTCGCGGTCCATGCCCTCGGCGTGGTAGCTCATCGGCACCGCGTAGATCGTGTCGACATCGAGCGCCGCGATCACCGCCTGCGGCTTCACGTTGCAGAACAGTGCGATCTTGCGGCGTTCGTTCTCCGGGATCGGGCGATCGCAACGGCACAGCAGCATCTGCGGCTGGATGCCGACGTTCAGCAGCTCCTTCACCGAGTGCTGCGTCGGCTTGGTCTTCAATTCCCCGGCCGACGGGATGTAGGGCACCAAGGTCAGGTGCACGAACATCGCGCGCTCGGAGCCAAGCTCGTTGCCAAGCTGGCGGATCGCTTCCAGGAACGGCAGGCTTTCGATGTCGCCGACGGTGCCGCCGATCTCGACCAGGACGAAATCGAAGTCGCGGGTGTCGTGGAGGATGGCCTCCTTGATGGCGTCGGTGATGTGCGGGATCACCTGCACGGTGGCCCCGAGGTAGTCGCCCCGGCGTTCCTTGGCGATGACCTCGGAATAGATGCGCCCGGTGGTGGCATTGTCGAAGCGGGTGGCTGACACGCCGGTGAAGCGCTCGTAGTGGCCGAGGTCGAGGTCGGTCTCGGCGCCGTCGTCGGTGACGTAGACCTCGCCGTGCTGGTACGGCGACATCGTGCCCGGATCGACGTTGAGATAGGGGTCAAGCTTGCGCATGCGCACGGAAAAGCCGCGCGCTTGCAGCAGTGCGCCGAGCGATGCCGCCGCAATTCCTTTGCCAAGGGAGGAGACCACGCCGCCGGTGATGAAGACATACCGCGTCATGGACGATCGTTATACGGAGCCGACTCGGGTGGGGGGAAGAGCGCATATTGGGACATCACGCATGCGTCAGAGGCGGGGCGCATTATCTCCC
Organism: uncultured Alphaproteobacteria bacterium; assembly: GCA_963726125.1. Lineage (GTDB taxonomy): Bacteria > Pseudomonadota > Alphaproteobacteria > Acetobacterales > Acetobacteraceae > JAMXLO01. The sequence goes on from CAVSBG010000001.1 coordinate 79,118, forward strand.
TCTCCCGCGAAGCGGGGGAGGCGGGGCGTATTATCTCCCTCTCCCGCGAAGCGGGGGAGGGTAGGGAAGGGGTGCCACGACCAGCACCCTGCCCCCGCGATTCGCGGGCAAAGAGGGAGCTAAGCGTTCGGCGCGACCCCCTCCCCAACCCTCCCCCACTTCGCGGGAGAGGCAAATTCTCGTGGCGCCAGCGCTCAGTTATTGGGGACGGTCGGGCCTTTGGGAAGCGCCGGCGGCGCGGGCGCGGCTGGCGTGGCGGCGGGCGGCGGGTTTGCCAGCAAAGAGCCCGCAACGCCTGACGTGCCGCGGTTCAACAGCGCCAGGGTGAGCGACAGGACCATGAACAGCGTCGCCAGGATCGCGGTGGCGCGGGTCAGCAGGTTGGCGGTGCCCCGCCCGGACATGAACGAACCCATGCCCTGGGACGTGCCAATGCCGAGGCCGCCACCCTCGCTGCGCTGGATCAGCACGACGCCGATAAGCGCGAGCGTGACAAACAGGTGGATGATGAGCAGGACGGTGGTCAAAGGCGAGGCTCCCTCGGGCGGGGGGTTCTATCCCCTTCCCGCCTCCGCCGGCAAATGCGGCTACGTCGGACCGGCAGGGTCCTGCGGCAGCGCGCCCGGCGAGTGCAGCGCCGCATCGATGGTCTGACGCAGCGCGTCGATGCGGTAGGGCTTGCGCAGGAACGGCAGGTTGGCGGCGGCCAGGCGCTGCGTCATGCCGCCGCCGAAGCCGCTGGTCAGGATCACCGGGACCGCCATCCGCCGGCGACCCATCTCGCGGGCGAGGTCCAGACCACTGCCGCCGCCCGGCAGCAGCACGTCGGAGAACACCAGGTCGAACTCGTCCACACCCGACAGCACGGCCAGCGCCGAGGCAACAGTCGCGACCCGCATGCCGCTGTGGCCGAGCTGATCGAGCATTTCCAGCACCATGGCGGCGACGCTGTCGTCATCCTCGACAACGAGGATCTTCAGCCGCCCGCCATGACTTGGACCGGCGGTCGCGGGGGCGATCTCGGGCGCGCCTGGCTTGGGCGCCGGTCGTCGCGAACGGGGCAACAGGATGTGGACGGCGGTGCCCTCGCCGAGCGTGCTCTCCAGCATCGCGCCGCCACCTGACTGCCGCGCGAAGCCATAAACCTGGGCGAGGCCCAGCCCAGTGCCCTTGCCGTCGGGTTTGGTGCTGAAGAACGGCTCAAACACCCGTTCCATCAGCTCCGGCGGCATTCCAGTGCCATTGTCGATCAGGCTGATGCGCACATAGTCGCCTGGCGCAAGTTCCAGCCGTCCGGATGCACCGTTCGGCAGCGGCTCGTTGCGCGCGGACAGGATCAGCGTGCCACCGTCCGGCATCGCGTCGCGCGCATTCACCGCAAGATTGAGCAGCGCAAGTTCCAGTGCCGCAATGTCGGTTTCGATCGGCCATACAGCGGACGCGACGTCGAAGCGCAGCTCGATATCCTCGCGCAGCGCATGTGCCAGAAGGGCGCCCATGCTTTCCATGTGAGCCGGCACATCGAGGCGCTCGGGATGCAGCGGTTGGCGGCGGGCAAAGGCGAGCAGGCGTTGTGTTAGCTGGGCGCCGCGCCATGCCGCCTCCTGGATGCGGTTCAACAGGCGATCGCGGTGCGCCTGATCACGCGGTTGTGCCAGAAGTTGCAGGCCGCTGGTGACGACGGTCAGCAGATTGTTGAAATCGTGCGCAATGCCCCCGGTGAGCTGGCCGATCGCCTCGAGCTTCTGCATCTGGAAGAGTTCGGCCTGCGCCTTGGCGCGCGCGGCGGTCTCGGTTTCAATCTGGGCACGCAAATGCGCGTTCAGCCGCTCCAGCTTGGCGTTGGCCTCGTCGAGCGCCAACGTTCGGTCGCTAACTCGTTGTTCCAGCGCGTCATTCGCCGCCATCAGGGCTTCATTGGTGGCGCGCAGCTCCTCGGCCAGCACTGAGCTCTCTTCCAGCACCGCATGCAGTTCCGGCTTGCCGAGCGCCTCGCCCAGGGATCTGGTGACGAGTTCCATGGCCTTCGCGGCCTCATCGCGGACGCGGAGTTCGCGCGCCTCCGCCTCGGCACGGGCAGCTTCGGCCGCGGCGAGCCTGGATTTGAGGCCGCCGTTCAGGTCGCTCAGAGCGGCAATCTCAGCCTGCGCGTCCTCGACCGAGACACGAGACTGCTCGAGTTCCTGTTCCAGGCGTGGAATCAGCTCATGAAAAGGCTTCTCGTGGTGGTCCGGCTGCGCCATAAAGATTGTTCCCGCTGCGGTAAGGTGGCGTGAAACCGCCAGCCTGCAAAGCCATTTACCGTGTGCAGGCGCCGCACGTTGCCGCGAGACACCTGAGCGAAATCGCCGGAGGTGGCATTGGCTGGCCACGACATCGTGGTGATCGGAGGTTCGGCAGGGGGCGTGGAAGCCCTGCGGCGGATCTGCGCGGGCCTGCCGGCGGACCTTCCCGCGACGGTGTTCGTGGTACTGCACATCAGTCCGGCCACGCGGAGCGTCATGCCGGAGCTGCTGAGCCGCGCCGGTCCGCTGCCCGCGCGGCATCCTCGGGATGAAGAAGCCACCAGCCGAGGCACCATCTATGTGGCGCCGCCCGACATGCACATGCTGCTGCGGCCGGGGCACGTGATCCTGCGCCGAGGGCCACTCGAAAGCAGCTCGCGGCCGGCGATAGATACGCTGTTCCGGTCGGCCGCGGTGGCGTACCGTTCGCGGGTCATTGGCGTGGTGCTGAGCGGACTGCTGGACGACGGTTCGGCCGGGCTGATGGCGATCAAGGCCTGCGGCGGCATCTGTGTGGTGCAGGAACCGGACGATGCGATGTGGCCGGAGATGCCGCGCAATGCACTCTCACATGATGGCGTCTACTATCGTGCCACGGTGGCGGAGCTTCCGGCCCTGCTGACGCGCCTGGTGAGCGAGGCGCCCGGAGAAATGCCACCAATCCCGCACCACCTGATCGTGCAGGCCGCCGCGGCCGCGCGAGAGGTGGCAACGGCGCCGGCGCCCACCCAGGCCGGACGATCGTCTCCGCGCTGTCCGCAATGCGGTAGTGTGCTCGTCAGGGTGTCGGGATCGGGAACACCGCGTCTCCGCTGCCCGCTTGGCCATGCCGTCACGGAGGAGGCACCAGCGGTTTCGCACGAGGAGGAACTGGATCGGGCGCTGGAAAGTGCGCTGCGGATGCATCAGGACCGCGTGGTGATGTTCCGACGCATGGAGCAAACCTCCGAGGCGCAGGGGTTCACCCACTCGGCCGCGCGCTGGCGCGCTGGTGCCGACGCGTCCGCGGACGCGGCAAAGGTCATTGAGGATGCCGTGGTGGCGCTGCGTAAGTCCGCGTGTGAGCGCGCCGCCAATTAACCCGGCGGTTTGTTCGGCAGCGGCACGAGCCGGGGTTCGGTCAGTCTCTCAGCGCTGCGGGCAAGCGCTTCATAGCCAACCGCGATCTGCTCCAATGATTGCTGCGCCAGCGGATCTTGCAGCCGCGCCAGCCGCTCGCGCGCGTCTTCCGCGCGTTGTCGCCAATAGCCGGGAGGCTGGCTGGACCATTGCATCGCACAAACTAATGCTGATCCTGGCTGGATGTCAGACGATTCCCCGACCTCTGACGCAGGATTGAACCAACAGGATCAAGGCTCCGCCCTGGACCCCGCCAGGGAGCTGTGCTCCTTGGATTCCTCACCAAAGTCAGTGCCTTCTGGAAACCATCCTGTCCCGCTCTGGGTGGGGCCGGGGAAAACCCCCGGTTTTCCCTGGTTCAAGCGGTCGGTCTTATCGCGATGGCGGAATTGATTGACTTGCCCCGCGCAGGGTGAGCACCTGGGCACATTGCCGGTACGGCCCGGGCCAGGGAACCGGCGATCGAGAGACGCGTGCGCTCCCCTGCCCTGCGACATGGGAGGCGGGAGGTGGCGCGGTATCGCATACATCAGTTCGACATCGGTGGCCGCGTCGTGGCAACGGACATCGTTGACTGCGCTGATGACGCTGCAGCGATCCTGACCCTGGTCCGAGCGGATGACGCAGGCGATACGGCGGACAAATCGCCGACACGTGCGATGGAAATCTGGCTTGGTGACCGCTGTGTCAAGCGATCGACGGATGTTCGGCTGGTGCGTCACATCTTGCCGATGACCTGGCCGCGCTTGTCATAGGTGCAGCCGGGCGGTGCCGCAGTGGTGTTGACGGTCACCCAGCCCCTCCCGCCGCTTGGGTCAAGCGCCCGAAGGCAGCCCCTTCTCCGCGAGGGAAGGCCGTCATTCCCACGGATGAGCCGCCAGGCTACTCGGCGCACAACGTCACGCTGCCGGACGGCCCCCCCCCCGGCGGCGAGGACCTTCGTTTTTAAGATGGCAAAAAGTCCGTCCCATGTCATGGCTGCGGCGGTTCGCGAAAGAGGGTGCCCTGCGCCGGCGACATCGGTTCTCGGATGATTATGGGCGGGTTGCCGACCTGACCACTCGTGCCGATGAACGGCTGGTCGAAAGTTTCGATAACCGGCACGTTCGCCTCAATTGCTGTGGCGACGTGGATTGCGTCCTTCGGCCGGACGCCGTGATCCCACGCCAGATCCTGCGCCAGCTCGGATGTCTTGCGCGTCACATTGCGCACGCGGATGTAGGAATGCCGGAAAAAGCTGCGGACGATTTGAGCGCGGTTCTTCGGGATCGGCACGCTGCCGCGAAGCCAAAGGCATCCGCTATCGTCAAAGCTGACGTGACGATGCAGACCTCGCCTGCAACCGCCCGGTCAAGGGTGCCTTGGCATTGGTCGACGCGACCAACTTCCTGCTCGAAGTAGGCAAGGAAGGTCGCGCTATCCCAATACACCAGCTCGACGGTCATTCTTCCAGTCGCAATATGCCTCGGACATCAGAGAGCGATGGAAGATCTAAATCGTCGGGAAGCGGTTCGATGTTTTCGACATCAATGCTGGCTGGCGTGCCGTTGCGCCGGTAATGGTTGGCTGCCGGTCGATCCAGAACCTGACGGCGACGGGGTTGCGCTGCGGCCGATCGCTCATCTCGGACAGCGTCTTGAGGTGGCTGACCGCTGCATCCGGCAGCCACGGCCCGGTTGCCGGCCGGGAATTGCCGGTTTCGAGGAACAGCGGGTGCCCGGTGGCCAATTCGGCGATCCCGAGGCTCAAGCGGCCGTAGACCGCCCGCACCAAGCCAGCCTCGGTGCCTGGTGCCGGATCGAGGCCCAGGAGGTGGCTGCCTTCCCGCGTCCTCACGATCCAGCCGGGGCCGTCTCCGTCAGCCGCCACGGAGCGGCTGACTTCCTGCACGCACCCGAAAAAGGCACGCGCGGCCGCCATGAACTTTTCCGGGGAAAGCTCCCCCTCCAGTTCAAGCGTAAGGTCGCTCGGAAGCTGCTCCGGCTTCACCATATGAGAACCATAGCCCTTCGCCGTACGAGCGTAAGCCCCTACGCTGGGGGACCCAGCCGCAGGCGAACTCCACCAGACAAGCATACCGTCCGCCGTCGTCTGACGTTCGAGTCGCAGCGCTCCTGTTCCCCAACTTGCCACGCCTGCCGCGCCGCTGAGGGGAGCAATGACAATGTCTGCACATTCCAGTTTCGCTCCGGCGCTCACCACCAATCAGCAAGGGGCGGTGATCGACTTCCCCGCCGCGGTGGTCAATCCTCGGCATGCGTGGTGCGTAACCGCCGCGCCTCGGAACGGAGCCTGGCGGACATCTCGCGAAGTTGAACCGCGGTCGCTTTGGCGGCCGTCGCGGCATGGCACAGGTCGGCGCTGACCCAGCTAGTCACCTGGGTCGCGGTCACGGTCGGCTCGTGCCATTTGCGCAGGTCCTGCCGGGTCGCCACGACCAGGTCGGCAGCACGACGAACCAACTGGAAATCGTGCAGAAAATTTGCTAGCGACGCCATATTGGGAACCCGTGGGTTATGGGGGTCGAGCCATTCATCGGACAACGGATACGCCGATGCAAGCCAGGCGAACGCTGGCGGAACAATCGGTGGAGGAACTCCTTGGCAGAGCCGCGGAAATGGATGCCATGGCGGCGACCGCGAGCACGGTACACGTGAAAAATGCGCTGCAGAAGCTGGCGCTGCGGTTTCGTGCGCTGGCGGAGGAGCGGCGGGCGCAGATGGCCAAGCAGCCGGATTGAGCGGGCTGCGGGCGGCGTCCGCACGCCGGCGTCACGGCAGTTGCGCAACGATGGTGCAGTCCTCCAGCAGGACCACGGCACCCTTGGTGCTGCGATCCCGGTAAACCAGGGGAGCCACCTTGGCCCGGCATTTCATGACGCGTCCGCGTCGATCAACCGCATCCAGGATAGCTTCGGTTGTGGCGCCGTTGGCGATCGCCTCGTGGAGTGCCTGCTCCAGCTGGCCGACCGGCAGCCCGATATCGAGCGCACCGAACAACTGGTCGATCGCGGCTTCCTCCCGCAGGCCCCAGGTGTTCTCGCTCCAACAATTCCAGGAGCGTACCTTCTTATCCAGGTCCACCACAACCACGCCGGCATCCAGGCCGCGCAGCACCGCCTCGACATACTGACGATACGCGCCGAATTCGTCGGAGTGACGGCGCAGCTCATCGTTCATCGTCTCGAGCTCCTCGTTGGCGGAGCGCAGTTCCTCGTTGGTGGTTTCCAGTTCCTCGTTGGTGGACTGGAGTTCCTCGTTGATGGTTTCGAGTTCCTCGTTGGTTGATTGCAATTCCTCGTTGGTGGTCTCGAGTTCCTCGTTGGCCGACTGCAATTCCTCGATGGTGGTCTCGAGGCTTTCCTGCGCGGCCTCCAGTTCCTGCTGCAGGATGAAGGTGCGGGTGGTGTCGGTGAAGGTGAGTAGGACCGCGAGTTGCTGGCCGTCCCGCGAGACCATTGGCGCGACATCGATAGTCAGTCGGATCGGTTCGGCGGGCGGACGGTGGTATTCCTGATGCTCAATGCGGATGGGGTGTCCCTGGCGGCGGACGTCCTCGATCTGGCTACGCAACTCGATCGGACGATAGGACACCGACAGGTCCTGGAACGGGCGCCCGACGTCGTTGTCGCCGACCTCCAGCAAGCGCCGTGCTCCGGCGCTGGCGAGCAGCAGGACGTCGTTATTGTCGATGGCGATGTAGGCGGCGGCCGAGGCGTCAACGATGGCGGTGAGCAGCCTGGTGTGGAACGATGGGCCTGGTTCGGGCGGCGGGTCCGCGCCCAGCATGACACCGTCGACACCGGTACGGCGCGACTCCCGCGGCAACTTGCGGAACAGGCGGTGCTTCATGTCGACGGCGGTGAACAGCTTGGATCGCGCGAGTTGCGTCTCGGCCTTGCCCAGGAACAGGAAGCCGTCGTCGACCAGCGCGTAGTGCAGGCGCGGCAGCACGAGGTCCTGCGTCTCGGTCTCCAGGTAGATCAGCAGGTTGCGACAGACCAACAGGTCGATACGCGAGATCGGCGCGTCGCTGACGATGTTGTGGCGGCCGAAGATCACCGATTTCCGGAAGTCGCGACTGACCAGGTAGTGGTTATTGGCGCGCTCAAAGTACTTGTTGAGGAAAGCTTCGGGGACACCTGTCACATCGCGCGGCAGGTAGGCGGCGTGACGCGCGGTGTTCAGCGCGGCTTCATCGAGGTCGGTGGCGTAGATCTTCACGCGGCGGGTGAATTGCTCGGTGCCAAGTTGCTCGCAGAGCAGCATGGCGAGCGAATACGGTTCCTGGCCTGTGGCGCATCCGACGCTCCACAGGCGCAATTGGTCGCGGCCGCGGCCTGGCGCGACAAGCTGTGGCAGCACCTGCGTCTTCAATGCGTCCCACGCATCGGGGTCGCGGAAGAACGAGGTGACGTTGATCAGGACAGTGTTGAGAAGATCGATGAACTCCTGCGGGTGCGCCTCGAGAAAGGCGTGGTAGTCGACGAACGTTTCGACGTGCAGGTGCTCCATCCGCAGTGTGATGCGCCGGCGCAGGCTGGTGCGCTTATAGCCGCGGAAATCGATGCCGCGGCTTTCCTGGATGTAGCGGATCAGGTTCTCGAATGCGGCGTCTTCGTCCGGCTGCGGCAAGCCACCTGCCCCCCGTGGTGTCTTGCGGCGCACCATGCGCCATCCGTGGCGCGGGGGATAGCGGAGGATGGCGCGGGTCCCTGCGAGCTGTGCACATTGGGGGAGCGGTCTGTACTGCGGAGAAACGCCTCTTCCGTCGTCTCCCCACCGCAGCCTTGCTCTCAACATCCCCTCCCCCTTGCCCCTTGCGCCCCCCTTACTCAAAGGAAGCAGGAGATTTTGGTAATTGCTCACCCCGGTGGCGGGGTGAGCAATTACTGGTTGGTGAGGTGTGGTGAGGTGGGGTAGAAAGCAATCCAGGTCAACACAGATTACACCGATTAAGGCACAGATTACACAGATAAGAATAGTATGGCGCTTCGCGCAAGAAAGGCGTTTAATTCCGTCGGAAGCGCATTCAATTCCTTTCCGTGTAATCTGTGACTTAATCTGTGTAATCTGTGTTGACCTGGATTGCTTTCAGATTTTGTGATGTTGACTGGCGCCGACGTTGATTTCGATCTTCGTCGAATTATCGTTGACAATCGGGAGCCCATGAGATAATTTGATATTCCTCGAAAGGTTGGATCTAATCATGGATGGCAGTCAGGCCGTGCAAGCCCTCGCTGCGCTCGCGCACGACACGCGTCTCGCACTGTTCCGGATGCTGGTCGAGCGTGGGCCGGACGGACTGTCTGCCGGCGTGATCGCGGAACGTCTCGGGGTGCCGCCCTCGTCGCTGACCTTCCACGTGCAGCATCTGCATCGCGCCGGTCTGGTCACGCAGCGGCGGCTGAGCCGTCAACTCATCTATGCCGCCGACTTCTCCGCGATGAATGGACTGGTCGGCTTTCTGACGGAGAACTGCTGCGGTCGCGGGAGCCGCGCACCACTCTGCCAGCCAATGCCGAACGCCGTGGCATCGCGCGCGAGAAAGCGCTCCGCCTGAGCGCTTTGCTTTGACAACATCCAAAACGTGAAAGGACAAATCGATGGACGCAATCGAGGTCAAGGAAATGGTCCGAGCCCGTTATGGTGGCATTGCTGCCGGCGCGTCGTCGGACTGCTGTGCACCGTCATGTTGCGACGCAGCCACAACACCGGTGGCCGACAGCAAGTCGCTGCGGATGGGTTATTCAGCGGATGAGCTGGCCGCGGTCCCCGAGGGCGCCAATCTCGGTCTGGGATGCGGCAATCCGCAAGCGATTGCCGCCATGAAACCGGGCGAGACCGTGGTGGATCTCGGCAGTGGTGCGGGCTTCGACTGTCTCCTCGCAGCAAAGCAGGTCGGCGCCGAGGGTCACGTGATCGGCGTCGACATGACCCACGAAATGCTGAAGAAGGCACGCGAAAACGCAGCCAAGGTCGGCGCGGCGAATGTCGAGTTCCGGCTGGGCGAGCTGGAGCATCTGCCGATAGCTGACAGCACCGCCCACGTCATCCTGTCGAACTGCGTGATCAACCTGGTGCCAGACAAGGCGCAGGTGTTCCGCGAGGCGTTCCGCGTCCTGAAGCCGGGCGGCCGTCTGGCGATCTCCGACGTGGTGAACATCGCGCCGCTGCCAGCCGAACTCGCAACCGACAAGGCACTGCTCTGCGGCTGCGTCGCCGGCGCCGCATCACCTGACGAAAACGAGCGCTGGCTGCGCGATGCCGGCTTCACCGCCATCAGCATCGAGGTGAAGCCGGAGAGCCGCGACTACGTCGCCTCCTGGGCATCCGGTCGCGGCATCGAGAACTACGTCGCCTCCGCCAGCATCGAGGCACGCAAGCCGGCGGCCGGATGCTGCGCAAGTGACTGCTGCACCTGATCGACCCAGGCGCTCCATCGTCATTGCGTCGATCGGGATCGGCCAGATCCTGGCTTGGGGGTCGTCCTACTACCTGCTTGCCGTGCTGGCCGAACCCATGGTGCGCGCGACCGGCTGGTCGCAGACCTGGGTCATCGCCGCGCTGTCGCTGGGGCTGCTGACGTCAGGCCTGGTCTCGCCCGCCGTCGGCCGCCGCATCGAGCGGTTCGGCGGCCGCCCGGTGCTGGCGGCCAGCGCGGTATTGCTCGCCATCGGCCTGCTGATCCAGGCGGCGGCGCCCAACGTCGCGGTGTTCATCGCCGCGTGGCTGGTCATCGGCGTCGGCATGGGCGCTGGGTTGTATGATCCGGCGTTCTCGACCCTGGGGCGGCTGTATGGCGAGCATGCCCGCAGCGCCATCACGCACCTGACGCTGTTCGGTGGCTTCGCCAGCACCGTGTGCTGGCCATTGAGCGCGGTGTTCGTCGAGCATCTCGGCTGGCGCGGCGCCTGTCTCGCCTACGCTGCTATCAATGTCTTCGTGGTGCTTGCCGCTGTATTTGTTCGGTGTGCCGCGGGAGGAACAGCGGTTGCCGCCGGTGCAGTCCGCGGATGCGCCGACGGTGCCGACGCGGTGGCAGCGCGCCGGCGATCGATCTGCCTTCATCACGCTGGCGGTCGGGCTCACGGTTGCGTCGATCATCATGACCGTCATCTCGGTGCATGTGCTGACGCTGTTGCAGGCACGAGGACTGACGCTCGCGGCAGCGGTCAGTCTCGGCGCGCTGATCGGTCCGTCGCAGGTGGGCGCGCGCGTGCTGGAGGCGACGTTCGGGCGCCGGCATCATCCGATCTGGAGCCTGCTGGTTTCCACCACGGTGGTCGCGATCGGGCTGGGCATGCTGCTCGGACCGGCGAGCATCGTTGGCGCGGGGTTGATCCTGTACGGCTCGGGCAGCGGCATCCGCTCGATCGCGCGCGGCACGGTGCCGTTGGCGCTGTTCGGCCGGGATGGCTACGCGGTGCTGATGGGAAGGCTGGCGGCGCCGATACTGGTGGCGCAGGCTGCCTCGCCGTCCTTGGGCGTGCTGCTGATGAATTATCTCGGTGCCGATATGACGATCGCGGTGCTGGCCGGGGCGGCGGTGTTCAATATCGTGCTCGTCCTGCCGCTGGTGCCCCTGGCATTGCACCGGCCGATCGTGGCGTGAGGGGGTGGGCTCCTCATAGCGTAGGCCTTGTAATGTCGGCGCGGGTCAATCCGCGTCAAATGGACCGTTTGGGGGGCTTTGGTCGGTCGGCTTAAAGACCGGCAAACGCGGACCTTGGACCTGCGAACTCAAGGCAAGGATAGGCCGGGAACTGTCGGTCCGCTTCCAGCAACCAAAAACAGCGAAGCGGACTCAGCGAACTGTCGTTAATGACGCCGCGAAACGCTTGCTCCGTGGCTTCGGCCGAACCTGGGATGCTGGGTCCGCATATACTTGGCCGCGCAACCCGTTGAATCGCCGACGTGGATAGCAAACTAGAAAGGAATTTCGTCATCACGGTCGGAGGTAGATTTTGGTAGTGCACCCTCCGGCAACTGAACGTTGTGGACGATGAAGAGATTGAGAATGTCGTTCCTATCCATAAACATGATCTGGCTGCGCTTGGTCACATCCAGCATGCCACCAAGCAACTGCTGAGCAGCCTTGGTAATTTCACCGCCGGCCACGATGAAAGCGTGGTCCACCAACACCTTCCGATTGGTCTCGGGATCGAAAATCTCATGCGCAAGCATCATCAGGGCCTGGTTGTAGATTTCGGCGATGTTGGCGTTGGTCCCTTTGGTCACACCGGATGAATCCAACTTCCCCTTCTTCGCCTGAATGCCGAAGTAGAGGTAGTGCTGAGTGGGCAACTGGTACCGCATCCAGATATCCTTGCCAAACTCGTTGGACTTGTCCTTGTGGCCACCGGCAGTGATGCGGTGGAAGCCAGCCTGCCGCAACATCGGGAGAAGCACCTCCTCGATCAACTCGTCCTCAGAGCACATGTCCAAGTAGGCGGCGAGCTGCGCGCGTCTGGAACGCTCAGCGGCCGACAGGGGACGGTGCGGGCTGGTCGAGACGCCCGCTACCTTCTTGGTCCCGATGTGCCGGAGATAGCATTGCTTGTCCTCAGCGTAGAATGCCTCGAAACCTTCCCGCGCCAAGGCAATGTTGAGGGCCTTGAGAGCGCCTGGCCGGTCGGGTTCCTCATTTCTGGCTTCTCCTGGATCCATGAGGACGCGGATGACGCGACAGAACGTGTCTGGCGGGGTTTGAGCGTCAGGGTGCGGCTCTTCGAGAATCTTCACCAAGGTCCCTGCCGTCCAGACAGCGCGGCCTGTGCCGTCGTGCGCATAGTCAGTGTCGGCATCTCGGAAGAAGCGTGTGATGTAGTAGCTGCTGCGGTAGACGAAGAAGGAATCGGTCTTGCCTTGCGGAAGGCAAATCATCTCCGCAATCTCATCAATCGTGCGATCCTTCCACTTCATTGCCGCCTCTCCCCTGCGTCGCCGTCCAGTCTAGCATTCGTATCGCAGGCGGTGTAGTTTTTGCTTAAAAGCAGCCCTATGCGGCCAGCTGGTCCCGACAAGAATACGAGGTCGTACAATGGCTCTGAACTACACAGGGATGGGCGTTGGCCCGTCTGCCAACACTGTCACTGATCCCCAGAAGCTCTTCCAGGCGCTGCCGAACAAGGATCGTGCCTACTCCTACCTGCGCGATGTGCAGGGTGAGGTGCTCAAGGCATGGGATGGACAGCGTGCGCAGACGCGAGATGTGGTCATCAAGATGAACACTGGCGGTGGGAAGACCACTGTCGGCCTCCTCATGCTCAGGTCGTGCCTCAATGAGGGCGTTCGGCCCGCGGCTTATTTCTGTCCTGATAACTACCTGTGCTCGCAGGTGGTCCGCGAAGCAGCCAATCTCGGAATCAGGACAACTGGTGATCCACGCAGCGTCGAGTACCAGTCGGGCGACGCGATCCTGGTCGCGACGATCCACGTCCTCATCAACGGCAAGTCTAAGTTCGGCGTGGGTTACGGTGCGCATTCCGAGGTTCGAACTCGGCGCCTTCGTCATCGACGACGCTCACGCCTGCCTTGCAGTAGCTGAGAACCAATTCTCGCTCACGCTGCCCCGTGCGCACGCCGCTTACGACAAGCTCCAAACACTGTTGATGGAGACCTACGTAGCCAGTCGCTGACGGGCGCTGTCGAGATCGAGCAGGGAAGTGGCCACGGCTTAGTCCAGTTGCCCTTCTACGCCTGGATCGAAAAGCAGGCTGCGGTACTGCGCGCGCTGTCGCCACATGCAACCGATAACGAGTTTGAGTGGAAATGGCCGCTGATTAAGGAGGACTTGGCGCAGTGCCGGTGCTTCTTCACGCCGCAAAAGGTAGAGATCTCTTTCCGCTGTCTTCCCATCGGCGTGCTGCCCGCATTCGAGACGGCGCGGCGACGCATCTACATGACGGCCACTCTGTCGGATGACTCGATCCTGGTCAGCAATTTCGGCGCTGATCCGGTGAGCGTGTCGAGGCCAATAACACCACGGTCAGCTGGCGATCTTGGTGAGCGGATGATCCTCGTTCCTCAACAGCTCAACACGGGGCTCAAGGATGATGACATCAAGGCGTACATCGTCGCCAACTTCAAACCTTACATCAACGTTGTGGTGATCGTGCCCTCGGACAAGCGCGCTCCCTATTGGGCTGATGCGGTGACACCGGGAATGATCCTAAAGGCTGATAACTTGCAGGCTGGAGTGGAGAGGCTTCGCACTTCCATTGGGAACCTCGCTGTACTCGTCAACAAGTACGACGGCGTCGATCTGCCAGAGAATGCGTGCCGGTTGCTCGTAGTCGATGGTGTACCTGATGTGCGCAGCATGCTGGATCGGTACGATCAGGCCGCCCTCCGCCACAGCGACCGAAACCTGGCTGGGCAAATCCAGCGAATCGAACAGGGTATGGGGCGAGGTATTCGCTCCAACGACGATTACTGTGCCGTTCTACTCATGGGTACAGGCCTAATTCGCGCACTCTACGCCACGGGCGCAACAGCGCATTTCTCGCCTGCTACGGCCGCCCAGGTTGAGTTGTCGCGGCAGGTAAGTACTCAGGTGGCGAACAAGGGCATGACGGCAGTCCATGAGGCTTTCCAGGACCTATGGGCGCGAAACCCCGGCTGGGTGGCCGCTGCTCGCAACGCGCTGATCCCTGTCACCTATCCCGATCAGACGACAATCGATCCGATCGCCGCCGCCCAGCGGCAAGCTTTTGATGCCGTGCGCATCAACCGGTTTGACCAAGCCGAGGCAGCTCTGCGGGCGGCTGAAAACGGCCAGTCCGACGGGAAGGTGAGGGGTTGGCTTCTCGATCAGGTGGCCGCCGCGGTGCATCACTTGGACAAGGTGCGGAGCCAGCAAATTCTGCACTCGGCCATTGACCGCAATAGCCTCGTCACGAAGCCCATCGGCGGCATCGCCTACAAGCGCGTGGAAACAACGGGCATGGATCAAGCCCGCCAAGCCGCGCAGTTCCTGGCGGACACCTACGGAACCGATGCAAATAAGTTGCTAATCGGCATTAACGGCATCCTGGGTGATCTGACATTCGTGCCGGACGAATCCGAGGAATTCGAGCAGGCCCTGTATGATCTGGGATTGCATCTTGGCTTTCGTTCCCAGCGGCCCGAGAAAGACGGTGTCTCGAACCTCGATGTCCTTTGGGGCATCGGCCAAGGCTCATACCTTTTGCTACCCTGCAAGAGCGGTGCAGTGTCGGGGACGATCTCGAAGCGCTACGCCGACGAGGTCAGTGGATCGGCGAACTGGTTCGCCCAGAATTACGACCACAGCTTCAACGCCACGCCAGTCATCATACATCCCTCAGCTCAGCTCGATGCGCTAGCTACGCCACCCGCCAATATGAGGGTAATGACAGCAGCACAGATTGAGATCCTTAAGGATCGAGCCCGCTCGTTTGCCTACTCAGTCAGAGACAGACTCACAGTGCACGCGCAGGTGCGGTACGCCCTGTCAGCTAACAATCTGCTCGGGGAGCACCTCGTACAGAACAATACGATTCTTCCGCGTCGGACCTAAATCGGCGAAACGGGCTCTCATTGGCCGATAAGCAATGGCCGCTTTGCATTAGTCCGCCATCGCGCATCTCGAAGAAAGATGCGCGGGAAAGCCACCGGCACCCTTGCCGCCCATCGTCATTTCTGTCAAACTGGAAACATGGAAACATCGGAGGCCGCCGCCGCCTTCGCGGCACTGTCGCAGGAAACCCGGCTCGACCTGATGCGCCTGCTGATCGCGGAGGGCGCCTCCGGCCTTCCGGCGGGTGACATCGCGGCGCGGCTCGCAGTGCCCGCCTCGACCCTCTCGTTCCATCTCGCCGCGCTCGAGCGCGCCGGCCTGACGCAATCCACCCGCCAGGGCCGGCAGATCATCCACGCCGTGCGGTTCGCGGGCCTGCGGCAGTTGCTCGGCTTCCTGACCGAGACCTGCTGCGGCGGCCGGCCCGAACTGTGCGGCGACATCGCCGCCTGCTTCCCCCAGACCCGACGAGGACAAAGGCATGACCCCCGCCTTCAACGTGCTGTTCCTGTGCACGCACAACTCGGCGCGCTCGATCATGGCCGAGGCCATCCTGCAGAAGCTCGGCGGCGACGCGCTTTCACGCCTAGTCCGCCGGCTCCGACCCGATCGCCGAACCCAATCCCGAGGTGATCGCGAAGCTCCGCGCGTTCGGCCACGACACCGACGGCCTGCGCAGCAAGTCCTGGCACGAGTTCACCGGGCCGAGCGCGCCGCGGATGGATTTCGTCATCACGCTCTGCGACACGCTGGACGGCCAGGTCTGCCCCGATTTCGGCGAACTGGCGGTCACCGGCGCCTGGCCGCTGCCCGACCCGGCCAAGTTCACCGGCAGCGCGGTCGAACGCTCCGCCCTGCTGAACGAGCTCTACGCCAGCCTGCGCCGGCGGATCGAGATCTTCACGGCGCTGCCCTTCGCCTCGCTCGACCGCATGGCGATGAAGGCGCGGCTCGACGACATCGGCGGCGGCCTGCGCCTGCCAGTGGGCGTGCGCTGACCATGCGCGTCGGCATCAACGGCATGGGCCGGATCGGCCGCCTCGCGCTGCGCGCCGCGATGGGCGGCGTGTATCGGCCCACCGACGATCCGCGCGCGGACAACCGGCTCGATGTCGTGCATGTCAACGAGCTCAAGGGCGGCGCGGCAACCACCGCGCATCTGCTGGAATTCGACAGCATCCACGGCCGCTGGCGCGAGAACTTCGGCGTCGAGGACGATCGCGCCATCCGTGTCGGCAACCGGCGCATCGGCTTCAGCGCCGCGCCGACCGCGGATGGCGTCGCCTGGGGCGATCTGGGCTGCGACATCGTGCTGGAATGCACCGGCAAGTTCCTGACGACGGAGCAGCTCGACGGGATACTTCGCGCGCGGCGTGAAGCGGGTGATCGTCGCGGCGCCGGTGAAGGAGGCTGGTGCGCTCAACATCGTCGTCGGCGTGAACGACGATCGCTATGACCCGCGCGAACATCGGCTGCTGACCGCGGCGTCCTGCACGACCAACTGCCTCGCGCCCGTGGTGAAGGTGCTGCACGAGGCGATCGGCATCCGCCACGGCCAGATCACCACGATCCACGATCCGACCAACACCAACGTGGTGATCGATGCGCCGCACAAGGATCTGCGGCGCGCGCGCTCGGCGATGCTGTCGCTGTCGCCGACCACGACCGGCAGCGCCACCGCGATCGCGCTGATCTATCCCGAACTGAAGGGCAAGCTGAACGGCCATGCGGTGCGCGCGCCGGTGCTGAATGCGAGCCTGACCGATTGCGTGTTCGAGATGGCGCGGCCGGTGACAGCGGACGAGGTCAACGCGCTGTTCCGCGACGCCGCGGCGGGTCCGCTGGCCGGCATTCTCGGGTTCGAGACGCGGCCGCTGGTCTCGGCCGACTACGCCAACGACACGCGCAGCTCCATCGTCGATGGTCCCGAGCACGCATGGTGACCGACGACACGCTGCTCAAGGTCTATGCCTGGTACGACAACGAGGTCGGCTATGCCTGCCGCATGGTGGATCTCGCCAACATCGTCATCGAGCGGGGGGTCTGATGTCCGCGGTCCGCAACTACGCCATCGTCACCAGCGCGTATTTCCTGTTCACCATCACCGACGGCGCGCTGCGCATGCTGGTGCTGCTGCACTTCTACAGCCTCGGCTACACGCCGTTCATGCTGGCGTTCCTGTTCCTGCTGTATGAGACGGCGGGCATCTTCGCCAATGTCGGCGGCGGCTGGCTGGCGTCGCGCTTCGGCATTCCGCGCATGCTGGCGGCCGGCCTGATGCTGCAGATCGGCGGGCTGTGCATGCTGTCGGCGCTGGACCCGGCCTGGGGCGCGGCTGCGTCGGTCGCCTGGGTGGTGGCGGCGCAGGGCATCGCCGGCGTCGCCAAGGACCTGACCAAGACCGCATCGAAAAGCGCGATCAAGGCAACGTCGCAGGACGGCGCGGGGCAGTTGTTCCGCTGGGTCGCGTGGTTCACCGGATCGAAGAACGCCACCAAGGGCGCCGGCTTCTTCATCGGCGGCTTCCTGTTGCAGGTGGTCGGCTTCCGTCCCGCGCTGTGGCTGATGGCCGGCGATGCTGGCGTGCGTGCTGGTCGGCGTCGTGCTGTCGCTGCCGCGCACGCTCGGCAAGGCGAAGGCGTCGAAGAGCTTCCGCGAGTTGTTCGCCAAGACGCGCGCCATCAACCTGATGGCGGCGGCGCGCATCTTCATGTTCGGCTCGCGCGATGTGTGGTTCGTCGTCGGCCTGCCGGTGTTCCTCTACGGCTTCGGCTGGCAGTACATGCAGGTGGCCGGCTTCGTCGCGGCCTGGACCATCGGCTACGGCGCGGTGCAGGCGCTGGCGCCCGCGGTGGTCACGCGCAGCCGCGACGGGCTGAGCCGCGAGGTGCCGGCCGCGCGGCTGTGGGGCGCGATCCTGACGGTGATCCCGGTGGCGCTGGCGGTGCTGCTGACCATGCCGGGCGTGCCGCGGCCGGACCTCGTCCTGGTGGTCGGGCTGCTGGTCTTCGGCTTCGTCTTCGCCGTGATTTCGTCGCTGCATTCCTATCTGATCCTCGCCTATGCGGGATCGGAGAAGGCGGCGGAGGATGTCGGCTTCTACTACGCCGCCAATGCCGCCGGCCGGCTGATGGGCATCCTGCTGTCGGGCATCCTGACGCAGAGCGGCGGCATGCCGGCCTGCCTGTGGGGGTCTGCCGTCATGCTGGCGATCTGCCTCGGCGATCACCATGCTGCTGCCGTCGGGCGCGACAGCGCGGCGGGTGCCGGCATGAGCGTCAGCGAGTCCACCGCCGCCAGTCGGCCACGCGCCGGCGTCAAAGCCGGCCATGGGCGTGTTCGAGCGCTTCCTGACGCTGTGGGTCGCGCTGTGCATCGTCGCCGGCATCGCGCTGGGTCAGCTCGATGCCGGGCGTGTTCCATGTGCTCGGCAACGCGACGGTCGCGCAGGTCAACCTGCCGGTCGCGGTGCTGGTCTGGCTGATGATCGTGCCGATGCTGCTGAAGATCGATCCCGCCGCGCTGCGCGAGGTCGGCCAGCACTGGCGCGGCATCGCCTCGACCGTCGGCGTCAACTGGCTGGTCAAGCCGTTCTCCATGGCGCTGCTGGCGTGGATGTTCATCGCGCATCTGTTCCGGCCCTATCTGCCGGCGGACCAGATCAGCAGCTACACGGCGGGGCTGATCCTGCTGGCCGCCGCGCCCTGCACGGCGATGGTGTTCGTCTGGTCGAACCTGGTGGACGGCGAGCCGCATTTCACGCTGAGCCAGGTGGCGCTGAACGACACGATCATGGTGGTGGCGTTCGCGCCGATCGTCGGTCTGCTGCTGGGCCTGTCGTCGATCACCGTGCCCTGGGACACGCTGTTCCTGTCCGTCGTGCTCTACATCGTCGTGCCGGTGATCGTCGCGCAGCTCTGGCGGCATGCGCTGTTGGCTCAGGGCGGACTTCCGGCGCTCGACACGCACGCTGCGCGCGCTGTCGCCGTTGTCGCTGTGCGCGCTGCTGCTGACGCTGGTGCTGCTGTTCGGACTGCAGGGCGAGCAGATCATGCGCCAGCCGCTGGTCATCGCGCTGCTGGCGGTGCCGATCGTGATCCAGGTCTATTTCAATGCCGGCCTGGCCTATTGGCTGAACCGCCGGCTTGGCGTCGAGTGGTGCGTGGCGGGGCCGTCCGCACTGATCGGCGCCAGCAACTTCTTCGAACTGGCCGTGGCGACGGCGATCGCGCTGTTCGGCTTCCAGTCGGGCGCGGCGCTTGCGACCGTCGTCGGCGTGCTGGTGGAGGTGCCGGTCATGCTGTCGGTCGTGCATATCGTCCGCCGCTCGCGCGGCTGGTACGAGAAGGGGCAAAATCCGGCATGAGCCACACGGCACGAGCGGCGCTGATCGGCGACGCGCCGGCGATCACCGCCATCTACAACGAAGGCATCGCCGATCGGATCGCGACGTTTGAAACCGAACCGCGGACGACCGAGCAGATTGCAAGATGGTTTGACGGACGGCACCCGATTGTCGCGGTCGAGGACGACGGCGGGGCCGTGGTGGCGTTCGCATCCTGCTCGGGCTATCGCAACCGCGAATGTTACGCCGGGGTCGCGGAATATTCGGTCTATGTCGCGCGGGATCACCGTGGCACCGGCGCGGGTCGCGTTGCCATCGCGGCGCTTATCGATGCAGCGACCGAGGCGGGACTTTGGAAGCTGGTGTCCCGCATATTCCCGGAGAACGTTGCAAGCCGCACTCTGATGGCGCGCATGGGATTTCGCGAGGTAGGGGTATATCGGCGACACGGCAAACTCGGCGACGAATGGCGCGATTGCGTCATCGTCGAGCGGCTGCTTGGCGAAGCTCGCTGAGCTTGCCGAATTGTGCGGATGCGCCGCGCCCGATGCACTGGCGGCGCCTCCTCCAGCCCCTTCGCTCAAGGGCAGAGCGTTGGGTGCTCTCCTGCCCCTCAGTCGCCGGCGGCTTTCGCGATTGCCAGGAAATCCTCGGCCTTCAGGCTGGCGCCGCCGATCAGGCCACCGCCGACATTGGGCACCGCGAGCAGGGCGGCGGCGTTGGCAGGGCGCATCGAGCCGCCGTACAGGATGCGGATCCCCTGCCCCGCGTCGCCGAACTGACGCACGAGCTCCTCGCGGATGAAGGCGTGCATCATGGCGACGTCCTGCTCGGTGGCGGTCTTTCCGGTGCCGATGGCCCAGACCGGCTCGTAGGCGACCACGCCGGTGAAGGGCTTCGGCAGACTGCCGGCGATCTGCCAGCCGACAATCTCGGTTTCCTGGCCGCCGACGCGGTGGTCCTCGGTTTCGCCAACGCAGACGATAGGTGTCAGCCCGGCTTCCGTGGCGGCAAGGACCTTCTCGCGGACGAGTTCGTCGGTCTCGCCGTGCCCGTGGCGGCGTTCCGAATGACCCAGGATGACCCAGGACGCGCCGGCGTCGCGCAGCATGCTGGCGGCGATGTCGCCGGTGTGGGCGCCTTGCAGCGCCTGGTGGCAGTCCTGGCCGCCAACGGCGACCGGCGTGCCGGCTAACACTTGCGCGACGGCGGCAACGTGGATAGCGGGCGGGCAGACCAGTAGCTCGCAGCCCAGGCCCGTGGCACCGGCGGCAACGCCGCGGGCAAGCGCTTGTGCCTCGGCGGCGAGGCCGTGCATCTTCCAGTTCCCGGCGATCAGTTGCGGCATGACAATTCCTCCCGGCGTGGCGTTGCACGTATTCAGCAGGGTCGCGGGGGTGGAGGCAATTGCTTGAACAGGCAGATCAGGGCTCCGCCCTGAACCCGCCAAGGGGCTTTGCCCCCCGGACCCCCACCAAAGGCACAGCCTTTGGCATCCATCCTGTTCAGCTCCGGAGGGGGTGGGACTGACCTCGACGAGGTCAGTCCCACCCCCTCCGGAGCTGAATAAATCGGGTTCTAAGGGCCACGCCCTTAGCGGAGATCCAAGAGGCAGAGCCTCTTGGTCGGGGTCCGGGGCGAAGTCCCGCTCTTCCCTGTTCAAGCGACCGCGGTTTCCGCTATCACGCCCCGCATGATCACAGCTTTCCGCCGCTACAGCGAGACCTGGGTGGTCCGCGGCTTCTTCCTCATCATGGTGCTCGCCTTCATGCTGTGGGGTGTCGGCGACGTGGTGCGCCTAATCGGCACCTCCACCTGGGTCGCCAAGGTCGGCGGCGAGACCATCGAGGGCGCGCAGCTCCAGCAGGCCTACCAGCGCGGCATGGCGCAGGCGACGCGCAACCTGCCGCAGGGGCAGGAGCCGACGCAGCCGATGCGCGACGCGGTGGCGCGCCAGGCGTTGCAGGGCCTGATCGCGCAGGCCGCGTTGGATCAGGAGTTGCGCCGGCTGCGTATCGTCGCGCCGGACGCGGCGGTGCGCCAGGCAGTGTTCGCGATGCCGGCGTTCCATGGCGCGGATGGCCAGTTCAATCAGCAGACCTTCGAGACGGTGCTGCGCTCCAACGGGCTGACCGAGCCGCGCTTCCTGGACATCATGCGGACCGACCTGGCGCAGAAGCAGCTGATCGACGCGGTGACCGCGGGCGCGGCGGCACCGCCCGGGCTGGTGAACCCGCTCTACGAAGGCCAGTACCAGAAGCGCTCGGCGGACATGGTCGAGTTTCCTCTTGCCGCCGCGCCGCAGCCGCCAACACCGACGGAGGCGGAATTGCATCGGTGGTACGACAACCACCCAGACTCCTACTCCGCACCGGAATACCGCAAAATCAAGGCAGTCGTCCTGTCGCCTGAGTCATTGTCGAAAGAAATACCGGTCACCGACGAGGAACTGCACACAGCCTATGACCAGAGCAAGGCGGACTATGTGAAGCCGGAGAAGCGGTCTGCTGAGGTGATCTCGGCGCCGGACGAGGCAAAAGCCAAGGCGCTGGCGGACCAATGGCAGGGCGGCGCGGACTGGGCGACGATGCAGAAGGCTGCGCAGGCCGCGGGTGGTTCCGCGATCTCGCTGGACGATGCGACCGAGGAGCAGTTCCCCGATCCGGAGCTGGCGAAGAGCGTGTTCGCCGCCACGCCGAACGCTGTAGTCGGACCGGCGAAAGGGACACTGGGCTGGCACGTGGTGCGCGTGAACAACGTGACGGCGGGCAGTTCGCGTAGCTTCGACGACGTGAAGGACGTACTCCGCAACCAGGTTCTCGCGCGCAAGGCGGCGGACCTGATGTACGACCGCGCCAACAAGGTGGACGACATACTCGGCACCGGGGCGGGATTGGACCAGATGCCGAGCGACCTGGGTCTGGTGGGCATTGCCGGCACGCTCGACGCGCAGGGCGATACGCAGGCCGGGACGCCGGCACCGATACCGGGACCCCCGGAACTTAAGAGCGCGCTGATCAAGGCAGCGTTCGACGCGCAGAAGGGCGAGCCGGGCCAACTGGTCGAGGTGCAGACGCCCTCAACCGGAGGTTCGGCCTATTACGCGTTGAGCCTGCAGGACGTGATCCCGCCGGCGGCGAAGCCGTTCGACGCGGTGAAGGAGCAGGTCGCCGCCGATTGGACGCGCAATGCCCAGCGCCATGCCGAGGAGACCGCCGCGGCCAAGCTGCTGGCGGCGGTAAAGGGCGGGCAATCCTTGGCCGATGCAGCGGCAGTGGCCGGCGTCACGGTGCGTCGATCGCCGCTCGTCACGCACGATGCACAGACTGACGGCATGCCGCCGCAGCTCGCGCAGGTGCTGTTCGGGATGAAGCAGGGCGAGCCCGCGATGGTTGAAACGCCGGACGCGTTCATCGTCGCGGTTCCGGCGGAAATCGTCGCGGCGGATCCGAAGACCGATCCGGCGGGTTACGATCAGATCCGCGCGGTGGTTCTCCGATCAGTCGCCACTGACATCGGCACCGTCTTCGCCGATGCATTGCGCGCCCGGGCTGAACCGCGCATCAATCAGCCGGTCCTCGACAGCATCACTGGTCAACCACAATGAACGTCACCGTCCCGCCTGGCTTTGCCAGCTTCCGGTCAGCGTATGATGCGGGGCGCGGCGTGCTGGTGTGGCGGCGCGGCGTGGCGGACCTGGAGACACCGGTCGCGGCTTTCCTGAAGCTCGCGCACGGTCGCGCCGAATTCGTTCCTGCTGGAGAGCGTGGAAGGCGGTGCAGCGCGCGGGCGATATTCCATCATCGGCATGGAACCCGACCTGGTGTGGCGCTGTCGCGAGGGCCGCGCGGAAATAAACCGCCATGCGCTCTCGGCGCCGCATGCCTTCGTGCCGGAAACGCGGCCGGCGCTGGACAGTCTGCGCGCGCTGATCGACGAGACACGCATGGACGTGCCGCCGAACCTGCCGCCGATGGCCGGCGGGCTGGTCGGCTACCTCGGCTACGACATGGTGCGGCTGATGGAGACGCTGCCGACCGAGAACCGCGCAGTGATCGACGTGCCCGACGGGCTGATGGTGCGCCCGACGCTGTTCGCGATCTTCGACAACGTCAACGACGAGCTGACGCTGGTGGCGCCGGTGTATCCTCAGGCGGACATCAGCGCCGAGACCGCGTGGGATCATGCGCAGAAGCGGCTGGATGGCGCCGAGGCGGCGCTGGAGCGGCCGCTGCCGCATCAGCCGCCGCCGGTGATGCTGCCGGATCCGCCGGCGCCCGCGTCCAACTTCACCAAGCCGGAGTTCCTCGCAGCGGTCGATCGCTGCAAGGACTACATCATGGCGGGCGATGCGTTCCAGATCGTGATCAGCCAGCGCTTCTCCGTGCCGTTCGTGCTGCCACCGTTCTCTTTGTATCGCGCGCTGCGGCGGATCAATCCGGCACCGTTCCTGTTCTTCCTGGATTTCGGGGGCTTCGCCGTGGTGGGGTCGAGCCCGGAAGTGCTGGTGCGGCTGCGCGACGGCACGGTGACGATACGGCCTCTCGCAGGGACGCGTCGCCGCGGCGCAACCTACGAAGAAGACCAGGCGCTGGAGGCGGAACTGCTCGGCGATCCGAAGGAGCGCGCCGAGCATCTGATGCTGCTCGACCTCGGGCGCAACGATGTCGGCCGCGTGGCGGAGATCGGCTCGGTGAAGGTAACCCAGAGCTTCGCGATCGAGCGGTTCAGCCACGTGATGCACATCTCCTCCAATGTGGAGGGGAAGCTGCGCGACGGCCTCGATGCGCTGGACGCGCTTGTGGGTGGGTTCCCGGCCGGCACCCTGTCCGGCGCGCCGAAGGTCCGCGCGATGGAGATCATCGAGGAACTGGAACCCGATCGCCGCAACATCTACGCCGGCTGCATCGGCTACTTCGCCGCCAACGGCACGATGGACACCTGCATCGGGCTGCGCACCGCGCTGGTGAAGGACGGCGTGATGTACGTGCAGGCGGGCGCCGGGATCGTCGCGGACTCGCAACCCGAGGCCGAGCATGAGGAATGCCGGCAGAAGGCGCGCGCACTGATGCGCGCGGCGGAGGAAGCGGTGCGGTTTGCCGCCGGCAAGTCAGGCGGCAACAACGCGGGGTGAACGCGTCGCGTCGGGCGGGGCATACGGTTGGAGCGACTGGCAATTTGATCCGCAGAGCCACCGAACGCGATGTCGCCCGCATCTTCGAAATCCGCACCAACGTCCGAGAGAACAGGTTGGACGACCCGGCACGGGTCAATGGCGAGGATGTGCGAGCGTTCATCGCCGATACCGGCATGTTCGTTTGGGAGGACGCCGGACAGGTGGTGGGCTTTTCGGCGGCCGACCCGCGCGACGGCAGCATCTGGGCGCTGTTCGTCGACCCGGCCTATGAGGGCCGCGGGATCGGCCGCGCCTTGTTCGAACGAGCCTGCGCGGTTCTCTGGCAGGCTGGATACACCCGGCTCTGGCTGACAACGGACCGCGGCACACGCGCCGAAACGTTCTACCGCGCCGCCGGGTGGCAGGTCACCGAAACTAGAGGCAACGAACTGGTGTTCGAAACGGTGGTCTGATGGCGGGAAACATGACTGTCATGCCAACCATCCTTGCTGTTGACGTGGTGGCGACGCCTTCCAAGGGCGAATATGCAAGCGGCAAAGGCTCTGAGCTGGTCACAACCAATACCTTCGAAGGCATGTTCGGCGTGTTCAAACGCTTCATGGTCGGCGTCTACCAACACTGTGGCGAACAGCATTTGCAGCGCTATTTGGACGAGTTCAGCTTCCGCTGGAACAACCGCAGCAAGCTGGGCGTCGAGGATGAGCAGCGCGCCCAGATCGCACGGGAATACTTCTGCACACAGATTTTGACCGATTGCTCGGGCCCCGCAACTCCGGACCAGCGGGCTTGGCGGGCCGGGTAGGACCGTGGAGCGGCGGCTTCGGGTGGTGAGCGGACGCAAAGGCTCGACCGCCCAGACGTCTGCTCTGCGCCTCATCTCAGACCCCCAGCAGCTGTTTTGCGCTGCCCGAAGGCGGACATAGAGAACGTGATGAAGGAGGATTGGATTTTCGAGCAGCACAGGCCAGAAGGTTTGTTGTCTGAACAGATTCGGGTTCCGACACCGATGGCCGTGCCAAAGCCCAAAGTTGTCTACAGCAGCAAAGTAAAAGGGACGCTTGCTTTTTTTCAAAAGCAAGCGCCGGCCGTATTTTACAAAAAGGGAACTGGTAGCTCTGCCTTATAAAGGTTGCATCATCGTCGCGACGACGTAACGCCCTATTTGACGGCCCATCTCCTGCCCAACCTGCGTCGATGTGCGGTAATGGAACCCGGCCCAGATGCGCGCTTCGGCGACCTCCGCCGTGTAGGCGTCCAGGTTGCTCCAGTGATGCGTCACGCCTGGCAAGCTAAGGCTCGTCATCGATAGGTTGGGCACTTCTGTCGAGCCAAACAGCGTCTGGACCACCGAAGCGAAGGCCACGCTGGTGATGCAGTGCGCGCATGGATATTCCGGATGCATCGGTGTATCTGCGATCGGCACCCAGGCCGCGTCGCGCTGCATCGCCGGGTTGTTCATCGTGTCGCCATTGCGGATGGCGGTAATCGGGCGCCAGAACTCGTAAGTGTACTTCGCGTCAAAAACCGCGATGTAGGCGTCCGCCTCGGCGACTGAGACTAGCGCCATGAAACGCGCGCAGTCGATCAGGCTCATATGCCGTGCCACAACGATCTGGCGCACCAACGGATAGTAAGTTGCCGGACCGACCATCAGCCAGAAGCGGGCGTCCTCGGTCTGCCGGGCCGAGCGTTGCGTACTGCCGCGGGCACCGAACGCTTTGATTTCATTATAGTCGGCAATCCATTGCGCGCTGCCCAGCGCTGGCGGCGGCGGCGGGCGAAATTGCGCCGGACCGGTCATCGCGAACGGCGTCACTTGTGGCCACATCGATGAGGCGGTGATTGCCGTCGGCACATAAACACCCGGCTGCGTGCGCGGCCGGTACGCGTCGGCGACATTCGCGCCGTCCTCGGCGCGCGCCTGCAGGATCTTTGCCGCCACTGCCTCACCGAGCCGAACCCCCTCGGCCTTCGTTGCGTCCTCGGGCATGCCCGCCAGTGCAGACTTCATCGTCGCCTTCAACGCCGCCGCGTTGTCGGGAGCGACGTCGGCCAGCACGGTCACCGCCGCCGCGACGACCGCCGCATCGGGCGAAGCTGGCACGGCAGGCGTCATTTGCACGAGATAGGGATGATAGCGCGGCTGCACGGAGTTGACGGCATCGAACATGGCAAGTTGCGTCATCGCCACGATGCGCTCTGCTGCGGCCGGCGCCATCCCACGGCTTGCGATCAGCGCCACCGCCTTTTCGTTCCAATCCGTCACCACATCCGCCCGCGCCGCACCGACGCTCGCGCAAAGCGCCGCCGTCATCCCGAGAATCCGCTTGGCTCGCATGACCTTCGTTCTCCGCTTCAGTTGCTCGCCGGCAAGCCATCGCAGCGCGTGACCGTTGCGGCTAGTGCAGAATCTGGAGCGGCGCGATCCCCCGAAACCTGTATTGTGCCAAGGCGATGCATTGGGAGGCGTACGATGATGCACTACCATCAATTCTGTCCGATCGCGAAAGCGGCTGAGATTGTCGCCGAGCGATGGACGCCGCTGGTCGTCCACGAACTGCTCGCCGGCAGCACCCGCTTCAGCGACATCCGGCGCGGCGTCCCGCTAATGTCGCAGACCCTGCTGTCGCAACGCCTCAAGGAGTTGGAGCGTGTCGGCATCGTCGAGCGCAAGGGAGAGGCAGCGCGCAGCCGCGAATGGCACCTGACCGAGGCCGGCGCAGCTCTTGGCCCGTTGATTCAACAACTCGGCGAGTGGGGACTGCGCTTCGCCCAGGACCCCCTTGAGGAGGGCGACCTAGACGTCACAGTGTTGGTCTGGAACATCCGCCGCCGCGTCGATCCGAGCGTATTCCCGGGGCGCCGCACCACCATACATTTCGACTTCACCGATGTGCCCGAGGGCAAGCGACAATGGTGGATGGTCAATGACCGTGGCTCCGTCGACCTCTGCCCGTTTGATCCCGGCTTCCCCGTTGACCTCTACCTCACCACCGACATGCGCACCATGATCGCCATATGGTTCGGCCGCCTGGCCTGGGACGCCGCGATCCGCTCCGGTAAAGTCGAAGTCACCGGACCGCGTTCCTTGCGCGAGCGTTTGCGGTCCTGGCTTTTGCTCAGCCCCATCAGATTCGAGAGTGACTCAGCAACTTCGCGCAAGCGCCTTCAGCCGGTCGCATGACCGCCACGACCCGATCGTTCAGCCGGCTACATCTTGTTGACGAAGAGCCGCTTTGGATCGAGGACCAGCGAGGCGGACCGAATGGCAGGATCCCGGCCCGGCTCGCTCCAGGGCGGCCGTTCCGGTTTCGGCCAACTCTCGTCTTCGACAGTGCTCGGCCGAGCGTCCAACTTGGGTCGCAAGCGGACTTACCCGCATCAGAGACCCGCCGCCCTGTTGTCAAAGGAATAGCTGGGAAAATATGCCTTGCATCACCACCCGACATCCTGTTAGCATACATGACATGGCACCGGACGTACCTAACACGACCCATCCAGCCTCGCCGCCCGATCCGCCACGGGATCGCCCCGCCCAAACTGCGCCCGTGCCCGAGTACATCGCCGGCATCCTCCACGCCGTCAGCATCCTGCTCGACTACGGCCGCCATCTCCTCGCCACCGTCCACCGCCGCGCCACCGCCCCCACATTCCCGACCATCGCGGCGTGCTTCGGCACCGCCAACCTCCCGACCATCCTCGCCCACCTGAACCGAGGCATCCTGCGAGCCATCGCGCTGCAGCGCTTCCTCCTCGCGCGCGCCGAAACCGGTCGAGACATCAGCATGGTGACCCGCCGCACCCGAACCCATGCAACACCGCCCGCGCCAGCAGACCCTCAAGCCGAGCCATCAGCGGACCAACCAGCCACGCCCAAGACCACCCCACGCCCGTCGCTACCCCCCGGCTCGCACGATCCCGAACTCTTCATGCCCACACAGGAGGATCTCGATCGTCAGGTTCGCCGCCGCGCAGTCGGTCGCACCATCACCGAGATCTGCCGGGATCTCGCCGTCGTCCCCGGCCTCTGCACCCCAGCCTTCTGGAACGCACTGTTCGAGCTCATGCACTACTTCGGCGGCAACGTCGGGGCCCTCATGCGAGAGAAGTCTCACCGCGAGCAGGCGTTCATCAAGGAGCAGGACAAAAAGATCGACAGCACCTGGAACTGGTGGCAACTGAAACCAGACGAAGTCCGCCAGGTCCTCGGCTTCTTCATCGGCGAACCACCGGTCGACCCATTCGAGGCACTCGCCACCGGCCCACCCTGACCCAGGACAATCGCTCGAATTGCCTCCGGCTGCGATGGGACCAGTTCACCCCATGTCTTGCGTCGCGGCGCCCGTGGCGTTGGGACGTCCGCAAGGTTTTCAGCACGGAGCAAGCAGGGAGGACGTCGAGGGCCACGGAGCAGAACGCAAATTGCGCTTCGCGCGAAGCGCTTTGAACCCTTACTCCGTGGCCGCGACGTCCTCGCCTTCTTCCTCCGTGCTGAGATTCTTGTTCTGTTGCGGACGGCACACGCTTCCCAGGTTGTCGGAAGCAACGGCAGATTCAAGCGATTGCCCTGTACCCTGACCCACCGCAGGCTGACGTGACCCTGACGTACGGGACCAGACAACGGCCAATCCCGCCGTCCCAATTCGGCCATCCGCACAGCCGTCGCGGCGCGCTCTCACATCATGGCCATCCTCGGGCTTACCCCGAAGACGGCCAAAATGCGAAAGGACCAGTCACCCCCGGGAGAGTTAGCAAATCAGCCCTTCACGAAGGCGAGCAGATCAGGGTTGAGCACCTCAGCGTGGACAGTCAGCATCCCGTGCGGAAATCCCGGATACGTCTTCAGCTTGCCATTCCGCACCAGCTTGACGGAAAGCCGGCCGGCATCGTCTATCGGCACCACCTGATCGTCCTCGCCGTGCAGCACGAGGGTCGGCACGCTGATCGACTTCAGGTCCTCGTTCTGGTCAGTCTCCGAGAACGCCTTGATGCCCTCATAGTGCGCCTTGGCGCTACCGATCATGCCCTGCCGCCACCAGTTCTGAATCACACCCTGCGACACTTTGGCACCTGGCCGATTATACCCATAAAACGGGCCTGAAGCGACGTCGATGTAGAACTGTGCGCGGTTGGCGGCGAGCGCCGCGCGCAAGCCGTCGAACACCTCGATCGGGGTCCCCCCAGGGTTCTTCTCCGACTTCACCATGATCGGAGGCACGGCGCTGACCAGCACCATCTTGGCGACCCGGCGCTGCGGCTCACCGTAGCGGGCGACGTAACGGGCGACCTCACCGCCGCCGGTGGAATGACCGATATGGACGGCGTTGCGCAGCTCGAGATGCTCGGCCACCGCCGAAGCGTCAGCGGCGTAATGATCCATGTCGTGGCCTTCGGACACCTGCGCGGAAAGGCCATGCCCGCGACGGTCACTGGCGATCACCCGATATCCGTTCTGCAGGAAGAACAGCATCTGCGTGTCCCAGTCGTCCGAGGACAGCGGCCAGCCATGATGGAACACGATCGGCTGGGCGTCTCTCGGCCCCCAATCCTTGAAAAAGATCTCGACGCCATCCTTGGTCGTGACATACGGCATTGTTGCAATCCTCTCGATGTGATGGGACGCAGCGTCCCATTCGGCACGAAGTCGCGAAGCTCAGAGCCCCAGATCCGACAGTCCGGGATGGTCGGCAGGCCGAGGCGCGGAGCTGTCCCAATGGTATTTGCGATCGCCAGCCTTGATCAGAAGGTCGTTGATGCAGGCGAAACGGTTCTGCATCAGTCCGTTGTCGAGAAACTCCCAGTTCTCATTCCCGTAGGAGCGGAACCAGTTGCCGGAATCATCGTGCCATTCATAAGCGAAGCGCACCGCGATGCGGTTGCCGGTGAACGCCCAGAGTTCCTTGATCAGCCGATAGTCAAGTTCCTTGGCCCATTTGCGGGTCAGGAACGCGACGATCTCCTCGCGGCCATGGATGAATTCCGAGCGGTTCCGCCAATAGCTGTCCGGCGCGTAGACCAGCGAGACCCGATGCGGGTCACGTGTATTCCAGCCATCCTCGGCGCCGCGAACCTTCTGCAATGCGGTCTCGCGCGTAAAGGGTGGAAATGGTGGGCGGCTTTCCGTCATGTAGCACTCCCCTATCGGTCCGATTTTCCGACTCTGCTGTTCGCCCGGATGACATCGCCCAGGCGGGAGGTGTTGGTCTGTTCGGAATCTCCGCAATCATCATGAATCCATCACGGCATCCCGATTTGTTCGGGCTCATTTCGCGACCCCCTTCCCGCAAAAGGCGAGGGCCTCCCCATGACCGGCACAATTCACCATTGGCGGTGCGGCGTTCCGCATGCGATGACGCGCACGGGTTCCCAGACATAGCGACTCGCATGGATCAGGTCTCGACGCGTCAAAGGCCAGCGGTGGAGGCAACCGCCGAACTGATCGCCGTGATCGCTGCGGTCACCGACGGTGAACCGCGCGTGCTGACCATCGGCGGCGGTGAGGCATTGCCGTCGGGGCCATTCGAGCTGAGCCACCGATCGTTGCAGGAGGGCATGCGATCCTGGGTCGAGCAGCAGACCCATCATCCGCTGGGATATGTCGAGCAGCTCTACACATTTGCCGATCGGGACCGGACGCGGACCGGGCAGCGCATGGTCTCGATCAGCTATCTGGGGCTAACGCGCGAGTCGCGCGTCTCGGGTGGTCCGGGCGTGAGCTGGCAGAGCTGGTATCGCTACTTCCCGTGGGAGGATCGCCGGGAAGGCACCCCCGCGATGGCTGACCCTATCGGCGTTCGGCTACGTGCGTGGGCCGATGCCGCCGATGCGCCGACGCGGCGGGAGCGCCAGCGGCGCGTCGCCATTACATTCGGCGCGGCATGGAATGAGGAGCTGATCCTGCAACGCTATGAGCTGCTGTGGGAAGCAGGGCTGGTGCCGGAATCACCCGAGGCCCACGAGCCGATCGCGGGCGTGGCCATGACGCACGATCATCGCCGGATCCTGGCCACCGGCATTGCGCGGCTGCGCGCCAAGATCAAGTACCGCCCGGTGGTGTTCGAGCTGATGCCACCATCTTTCACGCTCGGGCAACTGCAATATGCCGTGGAGGCGCTCGCCGGTCGCCGCCTGCACAAGCAGAATTTCCGGCGGCTGATCGAGCAACAGGACCTGGTGGAGGAAACCGGCGCGGTGGCGACCGAGACCGGCGGCCGCCCGGCGAAGCTGTTCCGGTTCCGCCGCGACGTGGTGACCGAGCGGGCGGTCGCCGGCAGCAAGCTACCGCTCGCTAGGGCGGGTCGGTGACCCGGAGGTCGGCAGGGAGCGTTGCGTTTGCTGCCCCTCTCGCGATCTTGCAACCCCCGTCCACCGTGTTAAGCCAATCCGACGGTGCGTCACGGGTCGCGCGCCGCCATACGGGGGGATAATACGGGCGCGTCGCGAACCGCCCACGGCGCGACGGACTTGACGAGCATTTGGTCCTGTATGGGAGAGAGCGATGCCAACGGCCC
Organism: uncultured Alphaproteobacteria bacterium; assembly: GCA_963726125.1. Lineage (GTDB taxonomy): Bacteria > Pseudomonadota > Alphaproteobacteria > Acetobacterales > Acetobacteraceae > JAMXLO01. The sequence continues at coordinate 111,056 of CAVSBG010000001.1, forward strand.
TGATCACCGGCGTGACCGGCCAGGACGGCGCCTACCTGGCGCAATTGCTGCTGCAGAAAGGCTACCGTGTGGTCGGCCTGCTGCGGCGTTCCGCCTCGGCCGATGTGATCGGCGAGCGGCTGCGCTGGCTCGGCATCGCGCGATGACGTGGAGATGCGCGACGGCGACCTCATCGATCCCTCCAGCCTGATCCGCGTCGTGCAGGACGTGGCACCGGACGAGGTGTACAACCTCGCGGCGCAGAGCTTCGTCGCCACGTCCTGGCAGCAGCCGCTGCTGACCGGCACGGTGACCGGCATGGGCGCGGTCGGCGATGCTGGAGGCACTGCGGCTGGTTCGATCCGGGCGCACGGTTCTACCAGGCGTCGTCGTCGGAGATGTTCGGACTGATCCAGGAGCCGCGGCAGAACGAGCGCACGCCGTTCTATCCGCGCAGCCCGTATGCCGCCGCGAAGCTGTACGCGCACTGGATGACGATCAACTACCGCGAGAGCTTCGGGATGCATCGCCACGTCGGGCATCCTGTTCAACCACGAGAGCCCGTTGCGCGGGATCGAGTTCGTCACCCGCCGCATCACCGACGGCGTGGCACGCATCAAGCTGGGGCTTGCGCAGCGAACTGCAACTGGGCAATCTGGAAGCGAAACGAGACTGGGGCCACGCGCGGGACTATGTGCGCGCCATGTGGCTGATGCTGCAGCAGGACAAGCCGGACGACTACGTCGTGGCGACCGGCCGCACCACCAGCGTGCGCGGCTTCTGCGAGCTGGCGTTCGCTCATGCGGGGCTGGACTACCGCGACCATGTCGCCACGCGAGATGCGCTGAAGCGGCCATCCGAGGTGGACGTCCTGCTGGGCGACGCCAGCAAGGCACGCCAGCAGCTCAATTGGGAACCGTCGGTCACGCTGGAGGACATGGTCGCAGAGATGGTGGACGCCGACATTGCGCGGCACAGCCGGAACGCGGGCAGGTAAGGTGGCGACGGAACCGCGACGTTCCTGATCACCGGTGCATCTGGCTTCGTGGGCCGGCATCTGCTGCCGGTACTGCGTGCTTCGTTCCCTGGCGCCGAGCTGTTCAGCGAGCATGTCGATGTCGCGGACGCGGACGCGATCACCGCTGCGATGCGCGAGGTGCGGCCGGATGCCTGCATCCATCTGGCCGCGGTCACCGCTGTCGCCGACGCGCGGCGCGATCCGGACCGTGCGTGGCGCGTCAATCTGCACGGCACGCTGAACCTGGCGCGGGCTTTGCTTGCCGAAACGCCGGACTGTCACCTGCTGTTCGCGTCCAGTTCGGAGATCTACGGCAGGTCGTTCATCTCGGGCCGTGCGCTGGACGAGACCGCGGTGCTGGCGCCGATGAACAGCTACGCCGCGACGAAGGCGGCGACCGATCTGGCGTTGGGCGCCATGGCGAACGACGGTCTGCGCGTGATGCGGCTGCGGCTGTTCAACCATACGGGGCCTGGCCAGACCGACGCATTCGTGGTGCCGGCCTTCGCGCGACAGATCGCCCGGATCGCGGCGGGGCAACAGGAACCGCCCTTGCGTGTCGGCGGTGCTGGACAGCAAGCGCGACTTCCTCGACGTGCGCGACGTGTGCCGTGCGTATGTTGCGTGTTTGCGGCGCGGCGCGGATTTGCCGGCGGGATCGATCCTGAACATCGCCTCCGGTGTGCCGCGACGCATCGGCGACATATCTGGAGGAGCTGTTGTCGCTGGCTGGCCTCGATATCGCAGTCGCTACCGAGGCTGCCCGTCTGCGTGGTCCCGAGATCCTGAGTGCAAGTGGCGATGCGGGGTGGGCGCGGCAAGTGCTGGATTGGGCGCCGAGGATACCGTGGCGGCAGACGCTGGCGGATGTGCTCGCTGACTGGCGCGCGCGCGTGGCCGGCTGAGCGGCGATCATGGCGACGGGTGCAGGCCGATGTCGCGAAGTGCCGCGACGAGCGGGGTGATGCCCAGGCGTGCCGTTGCGGTGGCCTGCCCTTTCGCGCCGAGTGCCGAGCGCGCAGCCGCATCATCTGCCAGGCGGCGCAGATGCTGCACCGCCGACGCCTGATCCGCTTCCGCCCACGATGCTCCGGTGTAGACCTGCCGCGGGTCGTCGGTGGCGACCAGGCGGTAGTCCACGAGCGCGGCGCTGCCGGCATCCATGAACGCCATGTTGCCGGACCAGCCGGTGGCGATGACCGGCTTGCCAAGCAGCATTGCCTCGGCCAGCACCAAGCCAAAGCCCTCGCTGCGGTGTAGCGACATCACGATGTCGGATGCCGCGGTCAAAGCGTGCAGGTTGGCGGTCGGAAACGTTCGTGTCTCGAACCGGATGTTCGGCGCGCCACCGGCTGCGGCGACGATACGCGCGAAGTCGTCCGGGGCGTGCTCGCGATTGCCAACCTTCAACAGCAGGATCCGATCGGCGCGATCGCCGAACGCGGCACGGAATGCGGTGATCGCCGCCAGCGGATTCTTGCGCTCGAAGGAGGAAGCGAGGTTGAACGAGACCAGCACGACAACCGCGTCATGCGGCAGGCCGAATGCCGCTCGATCGAGCGCGGACGGCTGAGGCCTGGCGACGGCAAGGGGGAATGGGACGGTTCTGACGCGCCCCGGGAGCAGCGGTTCCACCGCGTCGGCGACGAAGCCGGAGGGCACCCAGACCTCGTGCACGAAACGGGCGCCGGCCTGCCAGTCGGGGGGACCGTCGGCAGTTCCCAGAGCCAGTAGCCGATGATCCTGCGGCCTCGGATCAGGTCCCGGGGCAGGCGGAATAGCACCAGGGGCAGCAGCGGCGGATTGACGTGCAGGATCAGCGGGGCGCCGCTTGGAGGTTGTTCCGAGGTTACCGGGAAGTCTGCGGTGTGGGCCGGCAGCAAGGTTCCGACGTCGATGGTCCAGTTTGGCACGCCGGCTTGCTGAAGGCCGCGTTGGAGCAGGCGCGCGCCCTCGCCGAGGCCAGAGGCGCGAGAGAACTCGCCGGCGATCGCCATGCCGTTGATGGCCGGAGGGGGCACCCGGTCGATGCGCGGCGCCAGGAGGGCGCTGCCCCACGTTACCAGGCTGCGGCGCTGGCGGACGGGCAAGCGGCGCCAGAGGCGGTGAGCCAGGTGGAGGTGGAAGGCAGGGGCTGTCATCGGCGGCCCTACACCCTAGGCCGCACGCACGCCTCGAACCAGATAGCCTCAGCTTAACGCGGAACCACCTTGCGGTAGAGGTGCCAGGTGGCATGACCCAGCACCGGCAGGACGATGACGAGGCCGACGAAGAACGGCAGCGAGCCGAGCACCAGGGCCGTGGCAACGATCAGTCCCCATAGGACCATGGTACCTGGGCTGGTACGCACGGCGCGGACTGAGGTGCCGATGGCGGTGCCGATGCCAACGTTGCGATCCAGCAGCAGCGGGAACGACACCACGCTGATGGCCAACGCGATGACGGCGAACAGGAAACCGACGCCGATGCCGACGAAGATCATGATCCAGCCGGGTAGCGTGGTGAGGACATCGGTGGCGAAGGCGGCGAGCGATGCTGGCGGCTCGGGCCCCAGGGTTGCGACGTAGATGACCTGGGCGGCGGCGAGCCAGAGCAGGAACAGGGCGATCAGCAGCAGGCCCAGCGTCGCGATGCTGCCGATGGAGGGCGCCCGGAGTACGCCGAAGGCGTCGATCCAGCGGAGTTCGGCGCCGCCCTCGCGACGGCGGCTCAGTTCGTTCAGGCCGATGGCGGCGAGCGGACCGATCAGGGCGAAGCCGGACGCCAGGGGGAACAGCAGCGGGACGAGGCCCTGGCCTGATGCGACGCGGCCGAGGATCAGGCCGATCACGGGGTAGATGACGCAGAGGAAGATCACGTCGGTGCGGTTGGCCTGGAAGTCGGCGAGGCCCTGGGCGAGCGCGTCCCTGAGGTCAGCCATACCGATGCGGCGGACAGAGGGGGCGAGGGCGTCGGCGGCGCCGTTGTGCCAGTACTCCTCGGGCGTGGCGGAGCCGATTTCGTGGGCGGCGTGCTGAAGCTGATCCCAACCCCACCCGGGTGGACTTTGGATGACCATGCTGGACCCTCCCGAAAGCCTGGTTCGGAAGCTGCGGCCGACGAAGAGCCGCGGCTCCTCGGAAGCGGGCAGCCTACGCTCGGGCGGGCGTTAACGATCATCACAAAGCAACGAGCCAAGGTGCCCAGGCCAAGGGGCGTGGTGAGTCCTGGTGTTGTCTCGTGGTGTCGAGCGGTGGGGCGGACGGGGTGGTGGTGAGACTTTCCAGGATTTGGATGTTCCAGTGTTTCGGCTTTGTCTCATGGTGTTGTTTGGTGAGATTGTGACGCTGGCTGTGAGATCAGGTGGCGGCCTGGGCGGCCTCGTCCTCGGCTTTCTGAGCGGTGATGGCGAGGTCTTCTTCCTCGGTCGCGGCGGCCCAGGTGGCGGTATCGTAGGGGTCGCCGTAGGTGGCGCGCCGCTGCTTGGGCGTCATGTCGCGGAAGCGATACAGCGGGATGGGGTTGCCGTGGCGGTCTCGGGGTTGGAATTGCGGCAGATGGGGGATCGGGTCGGTGTCGGGCTGCTGCTCGGGTTCGGGCTCGGGCTGCTGGCGCGAGGCGGTGCGGGCGCGTTGGGTCGTGGCGGACGGGGCAGCGGCGACGCGGTGTTTTGCGAGTGCCGCGACGCCGGCATGGAAGGCGCGGTCCTGGGCGATGGCGGTGCGGGCGTGACGGCTCGACTGGAGGCTGGTGAGCCCGGGCGAGGCGGCGAGGACGTTGCTGACGAGCGAGGCCTGATAGGCGACGGCGGCGCTGATCGCCAGGGCTGCCTCGATCGTGTCCGTGGGGCGCTCGGCGGCGACCATGGCGCGGGTGACTTCGTGGCGGCGGGCGTTGGCGGCGGGGGATTCGGTTTCGAGGGGCGGGAGCGCGTCGGCGAGTTGCTCCAGCATGAGGGCGAAGAGGGGGGAGGCGGCGAAGTCCGCGTGGGGCTCGGCGATGGGAAGCGGTGGTGGTGGAATGTGCATCGTTACTGATCCGCGGTGGTGAAGGGGGGCTGTGAGGATACGCGGACCGAGGGGAGCGCGGCAAGAGAATAAGTGACGCCAGTAATTAGTAGTGATAACTGACCATGCGGGACATGAGTCTCGACGAGGTTGCGACGGGGCGACGACAACCATTGACTGGAGAGAACTTGGGGGTCAGGGCAGTAGTGCTGCTGGAGAGTAGCTGGATGCCCTCTTATACCAACGCTCACTGAGCGCGACTCGTTTTCCCACTTGTCATGTTCGGGGCGTGGTCCGGCGATGACATTCGGCACAACGCATTGGTCACTATTAAGATTTGGCAGCAATGCGGCCAACTTGTGTTGGACCGCGCATTGGCAGTCGGACTGCGTAGCAAGTAAGGACCTTCAACCACAGAGGCACAGAATCCACAGAGTAGTCGCAGAGTTATTTTTAATAATGCTCTGTGACTACTCTGCGAGACTCTGTGCCTCTGTGGTTGAATATTATCTTGCTGTTTTCTCTGTTGCCGGCAACGCCGAGCTCAGGCTCGCTGATTTTGCTATGGGCCATCATCGATGAGCACTGGTATAAGTCGTGCTCGACGAGCGTTGGTATAACACCGTTTCGACGCTTGGCATGAGGACCCATGCCCCCATGTCCGGAGCCCGCCCGACGTGCTGGGGCGCCATGAGGTAATCGACGGCGCTCCCGGACTCGATCACCCAGATCTGCCGGTCGCTACACAAAGGCAATTCTGCAGCGGGATACGGCTATCCGATGCGGCAAATGGATATCCTGGCGATGTAAGCCCAGGGCAGATTGCCGTCATCAGCCACGTGTCTACCGGGCACGCACGGCACATCGGGGACGAACGGAATGCTTCGCGACCACATTGTTGCGCGACGTCATCTGCGGAACGTTGCGGTGGAAGCGGTGGATATGGCCCTGGTTCTGGCGGTCGATAGCTCGGGCAGCGTCAGCAGCGAGGATCTTGCCTTGCAGTTCCGTGGCTATGCCCAGGCCATCACCAGTGATGTATTCATGAACGCGGTGCGTTCGGGCCGACATCGCAGGATCGCGCTCAGCTTCGTCACCTGGTCAAGCGCCAGGCGACACGATCAGGTTGTGCCGTGGACGTTGATCGACGGGATGCCGGCCGCCCAGCAATTTGCCGGCACGCTGCTGCAAGTGCCGGGTCCCATTCCTGGATTTACCTCGATCAGCGGTGCCATCGATTTTGCCCGACAAATGTTGGCGGGGTGTGGTTACGCGGCCGATCGCCACGTGATCGACGTGTCCGGCGATGGCACCAACAATGATGGCCGACCCGTAACGGAGGCGCGGGACGAAGCGATTGCCGCGGGCATAGCGATCAACGGTCTGCCCATCGTCCGGAGTGAACCGGACATTGCGACTTATTATTCCCGGAATGTCATTGGCGGGGAGGCTGCATTCATTACTGTTGCCAAGGATATTTCAAGCTTCCACACTGCGGTACTGGAAAAGTTCGTCACCGAAATCGCACAGGCAGGTGCGCAGAGCCGTTCAGGCTGAGAGATGTGGTCGATGGTCACTTCCAACGATGCCGTGCAATTGAAATCAGCTTCGCCAACCGCGCTGCCGCAGCATGTGAAACGCGCGCTCGACCATATGCGGGGGAATTTGGCGGAGAAGGTGACCTTGGCCGATTTGGCCACCGCTTGTGGGATCTCGCAACGGGCGCTGCTGACGCAATTCAAGCACTTCCTCGGCGTCTCGCCGATGGCGCACCTTCGTCACATGCGGCTGGGCGCGGCACGCACCGAGCTCCAACAGTCCGACGGGACCGTTTCCATCTCGGAGATCGCATCCCGTTGTGGCCTCACCCATTTAGCCCGGTTTGCCGCTGAATATCGCACGGCTTTCGGCGAACTGCCGTCGGCGACGCTGCGCCGTGCTGCCGCGAACGCCGACAACGGCAACGGCAACGGCAACACCGGGAACGATTGTCGTGCATCCGGTTTTCCGCCGTTTGTTGCCCGGCAACGGCCTTCACTGATGATCTTGCCATTGCGTACCGAGACGCTGCGGGAGCGACAGATAGCTCAGGAACTCATGGAGCAGCTCGCGGCAACCATTTCACGCACCAGTGTTGCATCCGTGACTTTTGCCGATCCGTCAGTCTCGATCACGCGGCGGACTGTGCGGTCTCCCTGGGAGCGTGGGGTTGCGGAATATTGCCTGAATGGCCGCCTGGTTCAGCGTGATGCATGTATCCGAGTAACGCTATGGCTGCTGGACACCGAGGGACGGCATGTCTGGGGCGATAGCTACGACGGGACGACGGACGGTGCATTCGAACTGCTGCGAAGGGCCGTGGACGGCGCGGTGTGCGGCGTCGTTCCCGGGATCGGCGGTGCCGAGATTGCGCGGCTCCAAAGCAGAGACCCGGGGGATCTCGGGGCGCGGGAACTGGTTCTACAGGCCCTTCCGGTTTTGCTGAAGATCGATTGGGACAGTTCCCGCAAAGTATTCGCCATTGCAAGTCGCGCGATGGAGATGGATCCCGATGATGCGCTACCGGTTGCGGTGGCGGCCTACTGCCAGGCGCGTCTGTTCGCCGACGCGGCGACGGCATCACCCATAGCGACCCGCAGCCTGGCGCACCACCTCGTACGCCGCGCTGGTGCTCTCGATGCTGGTGATCCTCTCGTGACGACGGCGCGTGCCGCGGTGGCGGCGCTGTCTCGATCCGATGACGATGTTGAGGCTCTGGTGGATCGTGCACTGGCCATGGATCCGACATCGGGTTGGGCGTGGGAACGCAGAGGCTATCTGTTCTGTTGGAAGGATTCGGATGTTGCCATCGCCTGCTTTAGTCGGGCCCTGCAGCTTCATGGCCCGTTCATGCCGCGGGACAATTGTTTTCTGGGAATCGCCCAGGCCCATGAGGCGGCCGACAATTTTGATGAGGCAGCTCGCTGGGCACGTCGGGCGGCAGCAGAAAATCCGCAGGCCTCGATGCCCAAAAGGCTTTTGATATACTACGAAGACAGGTTGGGTCGGCGTTCAGCAGCACGGCAAGTGGCCGCCCAACTCTGCCGCGAGCATCCCGAGGTGAGCGTCTCGCGACTTGCGCAGGTTCATCAAAACTTTTGCCGTGACATTCTGCTGCGCGCCGGCGTGCCGTTGTAGCCAGACCGCCGAGTGTGAGGTGATCGCCACCAAGACTCGTCGATCTGTCGTAAATCAGACTGAATATCTTCTAGAATACAGCGGGAGGAATCCATGCAACGTCGAGAACTGCTGCTGAGTGGCGCCGCCGCAGGCATCGCCATGGCTTCAAGTCGTGCGTTCGCTCAAAGCGCCACGTCCGGCGCCAAGCTGATTGCCTGGACGGATATACCGCCACCAGTACCAGAGCCATTGCAAAATGTTGTCAAGGGAATCACTCGCTGGGAGGATCTGGGATCCTGGATTACGCCGAATGACAAGTGGTTCTCGATTGCACATTACGAGCGCCCACAGATCGATCCACGGACCTGGCGACTCGAAATCGATGGACTGGTCGTCAAGCCAGCTACTCTGACGCTCGATCAGTTGAAGGCACTTCCGCGAAAGGAGATCGTCAGTACGATCGAATGCTCAGGCAGCAATGGCTTGCCATTCGCACAGAGCATGATCGGGAATGCCAAATGGTCTGGCGCATCGCTGGCTGAGACACTCCAGGCAGCGGGGATCAAGGATGGCGGTATCGAGGTGGTATTCTACGGCATCGATAAGGGCGAAGAGACGGTACGGGCCGGAACACCGCTCGAATACAAATACACCGCCAATTTCGCTCGCAGCATGCCGATCGCCGAGGCCATGAACCCCGCGAATCTGCTTTGTTATGAGATGAACGGATCGCCGCTGCCGGCGGCAAACGGCTACCCGGTGCGTCTTATCGTGCCTGGCTGGTACGGTGTTGCCAATGTGAAATGGCTCACCCGGATCGAGGTGCTCGACAAGCGCTATCTGGGCCGATTCATGGGCCGCGATTACGTCACGATCCGTGAGGAACAGCACGACGGCAAGACTATAATGACTGAAACCACTGTGGGCCACATGCTGCTGAAATCGGCGCCGGGCAGGATAGTGCAGCGTGATGGCCGCTATCAAATCGACGGGATGGCCTGGGGTTCGGCTGTAGCCGCGGTCGAAGTGAAGATCGACAATGGACCATGGGCAAAAGCGACGCTGGACGCTGGCACGTCAGAATACACCTGGAGGTTCTGGCATCTTGATGCACCTCTGACGCCTGGCGAGCACACTGTGACATCGCGAGCGATCGACACGGCCGGTAAAGTGCAGCCAGCGATGGACGATCCAATAATTGCGAACAAGAGGACCTATTGGGAGAGTAACGGGCAGATCACCCGCCACGTCAACATTGTCTAAATCTCAAATGGGCTGAGGGTCGCTGCGTCATGATGTTCGAGTGAGCCTTGCAATGCCTGCTGAAAATCCCAGTCCGGCGCGACCGAGGGACCGTTGGCACTCTGGACGGGGGCAATCTTGCTGGCGATCAGGACGAACTCAAAAGGGTAGGGCGGGGGCGACGAATAGTAGGTGTCGAGGAAAGCGCGCGATCGCGAATGGCTCGATGAATTGGAAGCGCTGCTTGCAGGTGTTGTGAAGGGATTCGGGCGGTGGGAATTTGTGAGGCTGAAGGCACGATTGTTGACGGCGTCGGGGGGCATCTTGTTCGTTGCACCCCCTCCCCGACCCTCCCCCGCTTCGCGGGAGAGGGAGGTTGATACGTCTGCTCGCGATTGGCGTGGTTTGCGGCGAGGAGATACGGGGTTAAGCTGGCGGACGATCGGTGGAGGAAACAGCAATGATCGACATGCATGCACATTGGAAGCCGGCCGAAATCGCCGATGCCCTGCGCGCCCGTTCTCGGGAGCCGCGGATCGTGCGCAACCAGGACGGCGTCGAGGTGCTGAAGGCGCCGCGGATGGGCGAGACGCCGCTCGATGAGGCATTCGATGACGTGGGGTTCCACCTGGGCCGCATGGACCGCCAGGGGGTCGAGGTGAGCGTGCTGTCGCTGCTGGGCTCGTTCTGCTGGATCGAGGCGCAGCCGGTGGACTTGGCCGTGCCGCTGTGCCGGCGCGTCAACGACGGGTTCTCGGCGATCTGCCAGGAGCATCAGGGCCGCTTCGCCGCATTTGCCGCGCTGCCGCTGACCGACATGTCGGCCGCCGCCGCCGAACTCGAGCGGGCGATGGGGCTGCCGGGTGTGATCGGCGCGCAACTGCCGGGCAACTTCTTTCTTACGCGCACCGATGCCGAGGCGGCGCGTCCGCTGCTGGAAGTCGCCAACCGGCATCGCTCGGTGCTGCTGATCCACCACGGCCCGCGGCCGGGCGACGCGTTCCCCAAGGTCGGCGGCGATACCGACAATGCGCGGCGGCGGAATGGCACGCTGGATATGCAGGCCAGCCTGTCGTCGGTGATGGTGACGCTGTGTCTCACCGACGTTCTGGCGGCGTATCCGGACGTGACTGTCGTGGTGCACAATCTGGGCGGCAACATTCCGTATGAGGTCGAGCGGATGGATCACCGTTCCATGCTCGACACGCCGGAGGAGGAATTGCCGTCGTCGCGCTTCCGCAGGGCGAAGGTCTACGTGGATTGCAACTCGTTCGGACCACGGGCCATCGAGGCGGCGGTGGCGCTGTACGGGGCTGAGCGGATCGTGTGCGGGACGGATGGGTCCGCGTTCGGGGTGGACTGGACGCGGAAGGCGCTCGCGGAGGCGGCGATCGGTGAGGAGGCGCGCGAGGCGATCCTGCACCGGAATGCCGCGACGATGATGGCGCGGGTGGCGAGAGGCGCGGAGCAGGCGATGGCCGCCGACTGATCCGGCGGGCGCCGGCTGGCCAGGCTGCTGCGTCATTTGGGCAGACGCGAGTGGCGCATGATTGCGCTGCTCGGCTGCGGCGGTGCGCGGGGCTATTGGTCGTTAGCCCGACGGAGTTCGCCCACTGCTGCCGAACAATCGCGGCGGCACCGATAAGGCACGCCGCCGCGGAAACAGGTTGCAAATTCGGCTGTCGCTGAGTCTATCAGTGATGCCAGCCACCGTAGTTGTTGATATATACCGGCTGCGGTGCCGTGACTCCGGCAACAGCTCCAGCAGCGGCGCCAGAGAGGATGGCGGCTCCAAGCGAGGCGGCAATGGCATTGTTGGTCGCTGCCTCCGCTTGATTGGCCTGCGCCTGATTACTTGCCGCTACACAGGCATCCGGATTGCCAGCAGCACATCCCTGCTGTTGAACCGCGAGAGCTTGCTGGCTCTGTGGCGACACGCCGCAGGCGCCGAGAAGCATTGTCAGTGTGGTACACAGTGCAAGTGTTCTTTTCATGGGAGTAGCCTTTCAGGCCATGGGTTAGTTGGATTGTAGTCGTTCGTCAGTATTGGGATTGATGGAAAGTAACAATGATGGTTCCCGCCACATTTGGGCGCGCAATAATACTACCGTCCCTTCGACTGCCGTTGGTAAGGACGAATGTCCCATGACAGGACATGGTTTTTGCCTTCGCGTCGAATTGCTCGGTAATCAGGTGTTCGATGTCAACCGCAGTAAAGGCGGCGTCGCCTGCCCTGACCAAACTATTGTAGGAGTTTATTACCATTCCGGCAGTGGACGGCTCTTTGCAATGGTTATCCGGTGAGTCTTCGGCGGCTCGCAGGTTTGCCACCCTGGTCTCCTCCTTTAGTCTTGCCTTGGCATCGGCGTCTCGCTGTGCAGTTGCCTGCTGCTCGGCATCTAATTTCGCCTGCTGGATGGCTGCCTGCTGTCTGTCGTGTGCGTCCTGCTGTTGTTGCACTGCGAGGGCTGCCGCGCGGGCATCAGCTTCCTGCCGGACCAGTGCCGCTCGAGCCTGAGCTTCAGTGGCATGCTTCCGTTCGGCCTCCGCCCGCTGCCGCTGCTGTGCCGCGACGGCGGCCTGCTGTTGTGCATTTGCGGCCGCTTGGTCCTGCGCTGCCTGCTGCTGCATGCGAATTGCACGGCATGCTTCTGCGGTAAGACACCCCTGCGCATGGGCTGGTTCGACTGACACGAGCGCTGTCACTGCCAGTACTGTCACCGCCAATAGCGATCTCATGCAATGCTCCAAAACACGATCGCGGTTGAGCGCAATTTTTGCGGCGCAGGATGGCGCGTCAGCGTCCAAACGAGACGATCACCAATGGCTCGATACCGATTGAGGTACCGCCAGGTCTCGTATCGCAAGGATGTTTTAGCCCCATTTTTCTAACCACCACTTAACGGGCTTGAGATTGCATGAGGCGGTGCGGCTGGCGGCGCCCCCTCACCGGCGCTTCGCGCCTGCCTCTCCCGCGAGGGGAGAGGCAAAGAGAGGCAAACTGGCACAGTTGCCCTTGCCGCATGCTGGCGCAGCTGATGAAGTAGCGCAGTGTGAACTGTGGAATGACATCGGACGATGACGAACTGGACCGAGACGTATCGCGGCGCGGTGCCGCCGTGGCAATGCGATGTGACCGAGCATTTCACTGTCGGTTATTATTTCGATCGGCTGGAGGAAGCGGGCGGCAATCTTGGCGATGTGCTTGGCCTCGGCGATGTGGGGCGGCGCGGCGACGTGCCTCGGCGGATCGATGCCCGATTTGCGCGCGAACTACGCGCCGGGGCGAGCTTTCATGTGGAGAGCGCGGCGCTTGGGGTTGGGGGCGATGGCGGGTTGCGGCTGGGGCATCGCTTCGTTGATTCTACCAACGGCGAGGTGGTGACGTGGTTCGAGGAGCACTGGGACCTGTCCGCTGCGCCACTGACGCCGCTTCAGCGGGACACGATCGAAGGGCGGCTGGGGGAGTGGAATGGACCGGCGGCGGAAACACGCGCCGAAGCTCGCTCGACGGCCGGGTTCATTCCGACCGCGCGCGGACGGGTCAAGACCGGTGATGTCGATGCGGCCGGGCATTTCGCGCTTGGTGCGATCGTGCTGCGGTTTTCCAATGCGTCTGGTCAGCTTGGCGCTGCCATCGGCATGGACAGCGCGTTCATGCAGCAGCAGCGGCGCGGTTTCTCGACGTTCGAGCTGATCCTGCACGTGTCCGGCGTGTTGCGGCTGGACCTGCCCTATTTGGTTGAAACCGGCATTGGTCATCTGGGCAGTTCGTCGCTGCGCATGATCCATCGCATGACCAATGCGCGGACGGGCGATGAGGTCGCGCGGCTCAGCCAGTTCGGCGTCAACCTGGATCTCGACGCGCGGCGGCCTGCGCGGTGGCCGGATGCGATCCGCGAGCGGGCTGCCGCGCTGGTGGTGCAGGAGAGCCGTTGAATGCGTTCTCGAACAGCGTGTTGTTCGTGTGGGCAGTTGCGCATTGAGGTTCATGGCGAACCGCTTGGCGTTGGCGTTTGCCACTGCCTGGCCTGTCAGCGCCGCACTGGCAGTGTTTTCGCGGCGTTGGCCAGCTTCGCGGCTCCATATCAGGTTTTCGGCGCTGCGACCGAGTACGTGCGTGTCGGCGATCAGGGCGCCAGATTCAGGTTCCGATTCTGTCCTGTGTGCGGAACGACGGTGTTCCACACCGAAGAGGGTTATGAACGATCGTCGGCGAGCGTCGCGGTGGGTGCCTTCGCCGACCCGTGTTTTCCGGAGCCTCAAGTCTCGGTCTATGAGTGTCGTCGACATCCTTGGGTGCAACTACCGCCGGGGATAAGGACACATGACCAGGATCCGAGCTGATGGGGTCTTTGGGTTCCGATGTACTACGCAGTGTCGGGTTCGGCGGTTTGTTGGACGATGAGAGGGAGCTGCTGCTTGAGTTACGCCGTTGTCTGGGAGTTCGTCGCGTTGGTGCGTTCGAGGAATGGCCGTTCGCACAGAAGGGGTCTGCCAGTCCCGCTGGCTGCCGGCAACATTGTCGGACCGTTGACCGTCGGTTCTGCGGTTCCTAGCGTGCCGGGATCAGCCGCGTGATGAGCTGGTCGGACGACCCGTAATCTCGGCGAAGAAATTTACTGGGGGTACCATGACCACGCACCGCTTTCATCCCACGCGCTATTTCAACGTTATCGGCACCGCGGAGCCGTGCCTTCGGGTCGCGGACGGCGATACCGTGGTGACCGATACGATCGACGCGTCCGGTCTTGACGCTCATGAGGTCGCGGTTGGCGGCCGGCCGAATCCGATGACGGGGCCATTCTTCGTGGAAGGCGCCGAACCCGGCGACACGTTGTCTGTCCGCATCGAACGGTTGACGCCGAGCCGGGCGACGGGTTGGACGTATTCTCCCCTCGCCTTCACGGTGCTGGACCCGGCGGCGATACCCGAGCGGCCGGCGCCGCAGCGGGTTGTCTGGGATATCGGCGGTAATAGCGGGACCGTGCGGCTGCGCGAACCCTCGAAAGGCCTGGAGGGATTCGCGCCACCACTGCAACCGATGATCGGCTGCTTCGGGGTGGCGCCGGCGCTCGGCCAGGCGCTGTCCACCGCAACGAGTGCGCAGAATGGCGGCAACATGGACTATCGGCTGTTTGGGCCGGGGACGACGGCGTGGTTCCCGGTTTCGGTGCCGGGCGCGCTGTTCTACCTCGGTGACGGCCACGCCTGCCAGGGCGATGGCGAGATTGTTGGCACTGGGATCGAAACGTCTTTTGAGATGGAAGTAACGTTTCGTGTCCTGAAGCGGACGATCAACTGGCCTCGCGGGGAGACGACAGAGGATATTTTCACTGTCGGCAATGCTCGACCGCTCGATCAGGCATTGCAGCACGCGACGACCGAGATGGTGCGCTGGCTGGCTGAGGACTATGGGCTGGACGCGCGCGCTGCGAGCCATTTGATGGGCCAGGTGGTGCGCTACGATGTGGGGAATGTGTTCAATCCGGCGTTTACGGTGGCGTGCCGGATTGCCAAGCGCTGGCTGACGAAGCAGTAGGACGCCGGAGGCGCGGCACAGCGCCAGCTGCCGACCCGTTCAACGGAACACCGGCTTTCTCAACGGGCTGTTACGGGCCAGAAATAGCGGTCACCTCAAAGTCAGTGACAGCCGGACTTCCCGACAAGGCTGTCGCATGGCCCTTGAGAAGGAGATGACGAACCGGATCATACCATAGGTCCCACACAACATGGAAATTCGTGCCGCCGCCCGGCTTGGTTTCATACCTGAGACGGGTAGCAGCAGTGCTCTGAGTGCCAACCTTAATCGTATCCGCACCGGCACGTTGCCAAATTTCCGTTGATGACCAGGACCACGACTTCCCGCTTCTTCCCATGACGACGTCGAAGGTAGCATCATTCTTCTGTCCAGAGAGGACTGCAGCCAGCGCATTGCTGGCGTCCCCGACATATGAATTGGCCATGGGGAAGTTTGTTAGATCGTACCAAACATATATCGTGCGTCGTTGGCCGGGAAACATCGCTCCTTGGCCTTCAACATCGGCAAGGCATATAGATCTGTCTGACGCGTCTGGGCCGAGGTGCTTAACCGTGTATGTTCCTCGGTTGCTCGTTACGGCCACGGCAATCCCGGCAGTTGGGCAACCTGCAACCGTTTGTGCACTTGCGGAACCAGCTGTCGCGACGGCGGATACGGCGAGGGCGGACAGGATCATCGAAATCGACTTCGGCATGTCATTAACCTCGCGGCATATAGGTTGGTTATCATTACAAAATCAGAAGATAACCGCAATGGGAACCTTTCTGCGGCGCAATCGAGTTGGACCCGCGGGCCGCGATGTGAGCCACCGCGTCACGCTGCCGCCAGAGTGTCGCCTGCACCGCTGCGGACCGTGCCAGCGAGGAGCGGCCATGCATCGGACCCATTCGACCCTGTGGGCCGTCCCGCGATTGGCCGATGCCGACGGGGTCACCCAGCAACCGGCAGTGGAAGTCATCGCCCCAGCCGCGCGATGGGTGCGAGCGCCTGATCCGCATCTGGGTGCACTCTACGGCGACGGGAGCGATCCAGTGCAGTTCATCGACGTCCGCGACCTTGCCGAATGGACCATCCGCGAAGCGCGCACCACCGGCGTGTTCAATGCCTCTGGTCCCACGCCCCTATCACCATGGACCAGATGCTGGCGACGATTGCCCAGGCCTCAGGAGTCGATCTCAAGCTTGTCTTGGCGCCCACGGCATTCTTGAAGGAGAACAAGGTCTCGCCTTAGGGCGACATGCTGTGTGGCTTCCCGATCAGGGCGAAACCTTCGGCTTCCACCGCCGCGACATTGCTCCAGCCTCACCTACCGCCCTCTGCCGCTCACCGCCGCCGACACCATGGCCTGTTCCGCACTCTGCCTGCAGAGCGTCAGGCCAAGCTCCGGGCTGATGAATGGACCACTCCCGACGGTTTGAGAAAATCTGAGATCGCGTGTCGGATCGGCAAAGCCTCATGCGTCCTCGGGGGAGATGGAGCGGCAATGGATGGGAGCAAGGGTCATGACGCAGCAAGCTGGAACTGCTGAAGCGGAGATCAGGGCACTGATCGAGGCTTGGGCGGACGCGGTCCGGCGGCATGACCTGCCGGCTATATTGGCACATCACTACGACGACATCATCATGTTCGACGTGCCGCCTCCGCTGCAGTCGCATGGTATGGCGGAATACAAGAAGACCTGGGATCTGTTCTTCGCCTATCACCAAGCCGGGCAGGCCTTCGACTTCGAAGAGCTGCGAAT
Source organism: uncultured Alphaproteobacteria bacterium (assembly GCA_963726125.1). Lineage (GTDB taxonomy): Bacteria > Pseudomonadota > Alphaproteobacteria > Acetobacterales > Acetobacteraceae > JAMXLO01. The sequence continues at coordinate 127,723 of CAVSBG010000001.1, forward strand.
TTGGGGCGATGACACCGTCGCCTTTGCGGTTGCCATCATGCGCTGCGGCTCGGCCACAGATAGTGGCCCTTCAGAGCCGGGTGGCCTCCAGTTTCGGCTGACCATCGGCCTTCGCAAGGTCGATGGCGGGTGGCGCATCCAGCACGAGCATCATTCGGTCCCGGCGACGGATTAGCGGAATCGGCGCCTGATCGGCGGCTGTAACGTCTGTTCCATGAATTCATCACAAGGACGAACGAATATGCCCAATTCCGTGCACTTGCACCGCGTTCTGGCAACCAGGCCGGAGAAAATCTATCGCGCGTTCGTCGAGGCGGACGCGCTCGCAAAATGGCTCCCGCCCAACGGCTTTGTCTGCACCGTGCATCATCTGGAACCGAAAGCCGGCGGCACGTTCAAGATGTCGTTCCGGAACTTCACGACGGGCAAAAGCCACGCGTTTGGCGGAGAATATGTCGAGCTCGTTCCGAATGAATGCCTGCGCTACACGGACAAATTCGACGATCCCAACCTGACCGGTGAGATGCTGGTGACGGTGAGTTTAAAGAAGGTATCGGTCGGCACTCAGATCGATATCGTGCAGGCGGGTCTGCCGGACGCCATTCCGCTCGATGCCTGCTATCTCGGCTGGCAAGAGTTGCTGCGAAACCTGGCAAGGCTGGTTGAGCCAGAGATCGATCAATAGCGCAGCGGAATCAAGCCAGGGCCGCCGGGATCGTGGCGCGTCATGTCTTGCCGGCTCGTGAGGGCAACGTTTGAACGCGCATCGTTCGCAAATTGGTGCGGGTCGCGATGGCCGGTGACGTGTATCAAGCCCGGCCATGACGTGTATCGAGTCCGTCCATGACGCGCCCGGAACGACATGCCATGACGTGAGTTGGAAGCCTAATTGCAACGTTTGCAACCTTCCGCCCCGACATGCGCTTGACAGAGACGATGCCCGGCATGATAGTTTGCTACATGGTGAAGTATCAAGGATTGCAACTGGACCGGACCTTTGCGGCGCTCGTTGACCCGACGCGCCGGGCGATCCTGGCGCGTCTTGCGATGGAGGAGAGTGTGTCCATTGGCGAACTCGCTCGGCCCTTTGCGATCAAACTGCCGGCGGTGATGAAGCACCTCGACGTGTTGGGCACTGCGGGGCTGATTACCCGATCGAAGAAGGGTCGCATCGTTTCGGTGCGGCTTGCGGCCGAACCCATGGCAGAAGCGATGAACTGGCTGCGCCGCTATGAGCGCTTCTGGTCGGCCAGGCTTGATCGGCTTGCTGCCTACGCGGAGGCGGAGGAGGCAAAGGCTGGAACGGCAAACACCCAGGAGAACACAGCATGACGAGCCTGACCCTGGTGCGCCGGATCGCTGCCCGCCCCTCGATTGTGTTCGACGCGTTGACGACGCCTGACGGCGTCGCGTGCTGGTGGGGCCCTGATGACGGACCAGTGCTTGTTGCCGAAACCGATATCCGCGTGGGCGGCCGTTTCCGGGTGCGGTTCCGGATGCTTGACGGCACGGAGCATGAGTGCAGCGGCGAGTATCTCGAAGTCGTGAAGCCCAGCCGTCTGGTCATGAGCTGGCGCTGGACGCATGGCGGTGACCCTGCGGAAGCGGGCGAAGAGTTGCGTGTCGAGATCGAACTGCGACCGATCGATACTGGAACTGAACTTAGCTTCACCCATTCGCGTTTGCGGACCGATGCGTCTCGGACAAGCCACGAACGGGGCTGGAACGGAGCGCTCGACAAGCTGGTGCGACATTTCACCAACGGCCGGGCCTGAACGCTGGTTTGTAGCGCTTGGTGGATGACGCTGCGGCTTATGTGCTGCTGCGAAACGACAACGGAGATTGCGATATGCTTCCGACCATCACCACCTTTGGATGGGTCCCCGAGTTCGCCCGCGGCTTTGTCCGCGACATGCGCCCGCGCTGGGCATTCGAGGAAGTTGACCAGCCGTACGAGGTGGAGCTGATCAGCGATTCGAAGAGTCCGGCGCACCGGCGCTTCCAACCGTTTGGCCAGGTGCCGACGTACCGGGACGACGAGGTTGCGATCTTTGAATCTGGCGCGATCGTGCTGCGCATAGCGGAACGCGCCGGCAAGCTGATTCCGGTGGATCCCGCCCGGCGCATGCACGCGTTGCAGTGGGTGGCTGCGGCGCTCAATTCTGTCGAGCCCTACGTCATGGCACTCGCGATCAACGACGTTTTCGAAGCGGATCGCGAATGGTCCAATGCGCGCCACGTCAAGGTGGTCGCCGATCTGAAGACACGGCTTGGCGACCTGGAGGCGGCGCTTGGCGAGAATGTCTGGCTGGATGGGGGTGAGTTCACTGTTGGCGACCTGATGATGATCTCCGTGCTGGCACCGCTGCGTGACTGTAACGAGATCGCCGATTTCCCGGTTCTGGCTGGCTACATTGCGCGCGGCGAAGCCCGGCCGGCGCATAAGAAGGCGATGGCCGATCATCTGGCGACCTTCGATGCGCCGGCCGCGGCGTGATTTTGCCCGCTCACGATCTTCGGCGTTTTCACGCGGATCATCGAGACCGGCCACACACTGATTTCACAAGTTTAGGGAGGTTGACTCATGACGAACATCGACATGCCCCGGAAGAAGATTGTGACCTGCTTGTGGTTTGATCATGGTCAGGCGCACGAGGCGGCGAAATTCTACGCTGCAACCTTTCCCGACAGCCACGTGAAGTCCCGCCACCAGTCGCCGTCCGATTATCCCGATGGCAAGCGGGGTGACGAACTGATGGTCGAGTTCACGGTGTTGGGCATGCCATTTCTTGGTCTCAACGGGGGGTCGCATTTCAGGTTCAACGAAGCGGTCAGTTTTCAGGTATATACCGACAGCCAGGAGGAGACCGATCGTTACTGGAACGCGATTGTTGGAAACGGCGGCCAGGAGTTGCAGTGTGGCTGGTGCAAGGATAAGTTCGGTGTGTCGTGGCAGATCACGCCGAGAGCGCTGATGAACGCGATGGCGGATCCCGACAGGGCGGCGGCGAAGCGTGCCATGGAGGCCATGATGGGCATGAGGAAGATCGACATCGCCGCGATCGAGCGGGCGCGTGCCGGTGGGGCGGGAGCATGAGCCTGCAACTGTTCGGGCACCCGTTTTCGTCTTACACGATGAAGGCGCTTATTGCGCTGTACGAGAACGGGACGCCGTTTGACTTCCGGATACTCGATGCGGATCATCCGGAGAACGCGGCGGAGCTGGCGCGGCGTTGGCCGATCGCGCGGTTCCCGCTGCTCGTCGATGGCGGGACAACGGTGTTCGAAACGAGCGCGATCATCGAGCATCTCGCCGCGTTTTATGCTGGGCCGGTGCCGCTGATCCCCGCTGATGCAAAAGACGCCGTGGCGGTACGGATGCTCGATCGGGTATTCGATTGCCACGTGATGGGGCCGATGCAGGCCATCGTGCTTGATGCGCGACGTCCCGAGGATGCTCGGGATCCTTACGGTGTCGCGCAGGCTCGAACTGCGCTCGATACGATCTATGGCTGGCTCGACCATGAGCTGGCGGGGCGGGAATGGGCGGCCGGCGATGCTTTCACTCTGGCCGACGCTGCCGCTGCGCCCGCACTGTTCTACGCCGACTGGGCGCACCCGATTGGCGAGGATCGCACGACACTCAGGGCCTATCGCGCACGGCTGCTCGCGCGGCCCTCGTTTGCCCGCTGCATCGAGGAGGCGCGTCCGTATCGGCGCTTCTTCCCGCTTGGTGCGCCTGATCGGGACTGATGCCAAGACGCTTGGGCCGGTTGATCGAGGCAGGCCATGACGGGGTTGGAGAGCGCGGCCAGGACAGGGTTGGAGGGTCAATGCTATTGGCGGTGTGAGTAGCCGATCGACGGGCGGCGTGGTCGCTTTCACGGCCAACGCGCTTCTCCATCTAGCTGCTCAGCTTCGCCAGTGCGTTCCAATCGAACGAAACGCCGTGGCCCGCGCGCTCGGGAGCAATTGCGGCGCCATCGCGGATGACGAGCGGTTCGGCGATGTAACGGTCGAGGCCGAAGCCGTGCACCTCGAGGTAGGAGCGGTTCGGCGCCGCGGCCAGCAGATGCACGGTCAGGTCATGCACACCGTGTGAGGTGAGCGGCAGATTGTACGCCTCGGCGAGGTGTGCCACCTTCATGAACACGGTGATGCCGCCGCAATTGGTGACGTCCGGCTCGGGAAACGTCACGCCGCCGGCTTCGATCATCTGCTTGAACTCGTGCAGGGTGTGCAGGTTCTCCCCGGTCGCGATCGGCACACCGCCATCGCGCACGATACGCGTGTGGCCGGCGATATCGTCGGGGATCGTCGGTTCCTCCAGCCAGGTCAGGTTGCTGTCCTGGAATGCACGAGCGGCGCGGATCGCCTCATCGACCGTCCAGCGCATGTTGGCATCTGCCATCAAGGGAAAGTCCGGACCGAGGTGCGTACGCATCGCGCGCACGCGTTCCACGTCCTCGGACAGGCGCGGACGACCGACCTTCATCTTGATGGCGTGGAAGCCTTTTGCGAGATTGTCGTCGGTCTGTCGCAACAGCGCATCCAGCGGGAAGTCGAGATCGATGCCGCCGGCGTAGCACGGCACCGCCGGATCGAAGCCACCGAGCAGCCGCCACAACGGGGTATCAAAGCGCCGCGCCTTCAGGTCCCACAGCGCGATATCGCATGCCGATACCGCGAGGCTCACTGAACCACCACGGCCACCGTAGTGCAGGTGCCACCACATCTTTTGCCAGAGCGCCTCGATGTGTTCGGATTCCGCGCCAATCAGGACGGAGCGCAGGCCCTGGTCGATCAGCGCGTGCACAGCGGCGCCGCCGGCACCGACGGTGTAGGTGTAGCCGATACCCTCTGCACCGTCGGTGTCGCGCAGGCGAACCGTGATCAGCTCGAAGTGGGTGATGGTGCCGTGGGTGGAATCCGACAGCGCAACGGGTAATGCGATGCGGCGCAGGGCTGCGTCGAGCGTTGCGATCTTCATTGCGGCGCGATCCGCTGCACGCTGCCGCTGTTGCCGCCCATGTAGGGCCACAGCACCTCGGGGATCAGGATCGAGCCGTCGGCCTGCTGGTGGTTTTCCATCACGCCGATCAGGGCACGTCCGACGGCGATGCCGGAGCCGTTCAGTGTGTGCACGTGGGCGACAGTCTTGCCGTCGGCAGAGCGGAAGCGGGCGTTCATGCGGCGTGCCTGGAAGTCGCGGCAGTTGGAGCAGGAGCTGATCTCGCGCCAGGTCTGCTGGCCGGGCAGCCAAACCTCCAGGTCGTAGGTCTTGACGGCGCTGAAGCCGGTATCGCCGGACGACAGCACAACGCGGCGGAACGGCACTTCGAGCAGGGTCAGTACCTTTTCCGCGCAACGGGTCATCCGCTCGTGCTCTTCGGCGCTCTGGTCCGGGTGGGTGATGGAAACCATCTCGACTTTGCGGAACTGATGCTGACGCAGCATGCCACGGGTATCGCGTCCCGAAGCACCGGCTTCCGAGCGGTAGCAGTCGGTCAGCGCGGTCATGCGCAGGGGCAGGCTCTTTTCGGCGACGATGTCGCCGGCGACAGTGTTGGTCAGGGGTACCTCGGCCGTGGGGATAAGCCAGCGGCCGTCGGTGGTGCGGAAGTTATCCTCGGCGAATTTTGGCAACTGGCCGGTGCCGTAGAGCGTGGCGTCGGTGACCAGCGAGGGGACGACCATCTCGGTGTAACCGTGCTCGCGCGTGTGGAGGTCGAGCATGAACTGGCCCAGCGCGCGTTCCAGCCGTGCCAGCGCGCCACGCAGCACGACGAAGCGGGCACCCGCGAGTTTGGCGGCGGTGGCGAAGTCCATCAGGCCGAGCGCTTCGCCCAGTTCGAAATGCTGCTTCGGCTGGAAGCCGAGGTCGCGCGGTTCGCCGTGCTGGGAGAGCACGATGTTGGCGGATTCGTCCGGACCGTCAGGGACGTCGGGGTCGAGGATGTTGGGGAGGCCGCTGAGGAAATCAGCAATCTGCTTGTCCAATGTGCGGATGGCGTCGCGATCTTCGGCTTCGTCATAAGCTTGTTCGATATTCGCGCGCAGTTCTGCTGCTTCGTCGGTGCGACCAGCGCGTATCAGCTCACCAATACGTTTGGAACTCGCGTTCTTGTCCGCTTGGCGCTTTTGACTTTCCGACACGATGGAGCGCCGCTGAGCGTCCAGCGCGAGAATCTCCGACGACACCGGCGCCAGTCCCCGCCGCGCGAGCGCGGCATCGAAGCCGGCTGGGTCGGAACGGACGGCACGGATGTCATGCATGGTTGCACCCCCACGTAAGGCAAATACCGAAAGGCATATTCCCCCTCCCCTTGCGGGAGGGGGTTGGGGGAGGGGGAAGCTGCGCTGGCGTGGCCCCCTCCCCCAACCCCCTCCCGCAAGGGGAGGGGGAGCAAGTATTTATCTACGCCTATCTACCCATCTGCGCAGCTAAACCTCGACCGGCTTCGGTTCCACCATCCTCGCCGCAATGATGGAGATTTCGTAAAGCGCGATCAGCGGCACCGCGAGGCCGGTCTGCGTGATGATGTCGGGCGGGGCCAGGATCGCGGCGATGACGAACATCCCGACATAGGCGTAGCGACGGAATCGGCGCAGTCCCTTCGACGAGATGATGCCGACCTTGGCCAGCAGCGTCAGCAGCACCGGCAGCTCGAAGGTCAGGCCGAACGCGAAGATCAGCTTCATCACCAGGTCGAGGTATTCGCTGACCCGTGGCAGCAATTCGATTGGCACGCCGCCGCCGCCGGTCGGGTCCTGGAAGCTGGCAAAGAACCGCCAGGCGAACGGGAACACGAAGTAATAGGCGAGCGCGGCGCCGGCGAAGAACAGTATCGGGGTGGCGAGCAGGAACGGCAGGAAGGCACGCTTTTCCGAGCGGTACAGGCCGGGTGCGACGAACAGCCAGATCTGGTTGGCAATGATCGGGAAGGCAATGAACGCGCCGGCGAAGAATGCCACCTTGATGCGCGTGAAGAACGCCTCGTAGAGCTGGGTGTAGATCAGGTGTGGGTCGGGGCTGCCCTGCTCGCGCAGCACGGTTGCCAGCGGTTCGGCGAGGAAGAAGTAGATCTTGTTGGAGAAGTAGTACGAACCCATGAAGCATACGATGAACGCGCCGATGGACCACATGAGCCGGCGGCGTAGCTCCACGAGATGCTCGAGCAGCGGCATCGGCTTGTCATCGATCGGATCTTCTTCCTCGATGTCGGCCATGGTCAGTGGTCTCGCGCCCGGCGTTCGGCCACCACGTTCGGTGGGATGAAGGCTGGGGCGTCCCGATCCGCGGCGCCGTTGGGCCGGGTGGGGAGCACCAGGTTGGGCGGCACGAAGGCCGGAGCCTGGGGAACGCACGGTGCCGGCTGCGACGGCGCTTCCGTGGGCGGCGCCAGTTCAGCCACCGCTGATTCGCTGACGGCGATCTCCTCCACCGATGTCGCGGTGGTCGTTGCGGGGAGCGGTTCCAGCGGATTGGAGGCGAAAGTGCTGCGCAGCGATCCGTCGGCGTCGATGGTGCGCTCGAGTTCGCCTTTGATGTCGAAGTTGCGGAGCTCGTTGAACGAAGCTTTCACTTCATGGAGGTCGGCCTCGCGCACCATCTCATCGACGTGGGTCTGGAATTCGGCGGCCATGCGGCGCGCCTTCTTGATCCAGCCGGTGACGGAACGGATTGCCACCGGCATGTCCTTGGGCCCGATCGCAATCAACGCGACCACGGCGATCAAGGCGAACTCGGACCAGGCGAAATCGAACATGCTGTCAGTTAGCAGCGGTCAGTGGTCAGTGGCCAGTGGCGTGGGGCTCTCGTCCATGGCCCCGTCCTCCATGGCACGCTGTTCCGCGACCCTGTCTTCCACGACCCCCTCCCTACCCCCCGGGTCAAGCGCCCGGGGGCAAGCCTCCCCCGCTTCGCGGGAGAGGGATTCTGGTGGGGGGGTGGGGGTGGGGGTGGCTACCGAGAGTGGCTCGAGCAGCAGGTCCTCGCGGCGGGGTAGTTCGCGGAGGTCGTTGAGGCCGAACTGGGCGAGGAAGTGCGGGGTGGTGCCCCATAATGTTGGGCGGCCGGGACTTTCGCGGCGGCCCTTGGGGGCGACCAGATCGGCTTCCAGCAGCGCGTCGAGGGTCTGCTGCGACAGGCTGGCGCCGCGGATCTCCTCGATCTCGGGGCGGGTGACGGGCTGGTGGTAGGCGATGATCGCCAGCGTCTCCATCGCGACGCGGGGCAGGCGGCGCGGGATCTCGATCACCTTGCGTAGCAGGGGCGCCAGGTCCGGGGCGGTGCGGAACTGCACGCCGCCGCCGGTTTCCACCAGTTCCACACCTCGGCCGGTGTAGCGTTCGCGCAGGGCGGTCAGCACAGTGTCGGCGTCCATGTCGTCGGGCAGGATCTGCGACAGGGCACGGGCTCCGACAGGAGTTCGCGCTGGCGAATACCAATGCCTCGGCCAGGCGGAGGGCTTCATCGTCGGTCATGCGCCCTCCTCTACTCCGCTGGAGGCGCGGCGCACCAGGATAGGACCGAACGCGGTTTCCTGACGCAGGCGCACGGCACCTTCGCGCGCCATTTCCAACCCGGCCAGCAGGGTGCTGGCGAGCGCCCCCCGGCGTTCCAGCGGGCCACCGAGCGTGGGCGGCAGGAACTGATCGAGGCTGGTCCAGTCGGGCAAGCTGCCGAGCAAGGCGCGCCAGGCGCTGGAGTGCTTCCTTGACGCTCCACAGGGTCACCGGGCGCGGCTGGTAGCGCCTTGTGCCGGAGCGGCGGCGGGCGGCGGCGAGATAGGCGCGGACCAGGGAGGACAGGTCCAATGCCAGGCGGGAGCGGTCGATCTCGGTGTGGTCCTCGGGGGCGCCGCGGGCAAAGATGTCGTGGCCAAGCTGCGGCCGGGCGGCCAGCCACACGGCGGCGGCGCGGATGGCCGACAGATCGCGCAGGCGGGACGCCAGCACGTCGGCTGCAAGCTCGGCTTCCTCGACCTCGGCGGCGTCGGGCACCAGCAGGCGGGATTTCAGCCAGGTCAGCCAGGCGGCCATCACCAGCCAGTCGGCCGCTAGCTCCAGGCGAACGCGGCGGGCGCCCTCGATCACCGCGAGATACTGCTCGACCAGGGCGAGGATGGAGATCTTGGCCAGGTCCACCTTCTGCGTGCGCGCGAGATCGAGCAGCAGGTCGAGCGGACCCTCGAACCCATCCAGCCGCAGGACCAGGCTGTCGGCCTCAGATGTGGACATCACCGGCGCCGATAGCATGCCCGGAGAGGCGAAGCAGCAGATCGATCGCCCAGGGCACGATGGTCTGGAGCGCCTGGTGGAATGGATCGAAGCCGGGGATCAGGTACGGCACCAGGAACACGACGCCGATGACGAGCACGATCCCGAAGCGTTCCAGCCGCGCCCAGGCGCGTGCCAGTTCCAGCGGCAGCAGGCCGACCACGATGCGCCCGCCGTCGAGTGGCGGGATGGGCAGCAGATTGAACAGGCCCAGCACCAGGTTGGTAAGGATGAAGTAGAACAGGAACAGGCCGACGATGGGATGCTCGGAAATGGAGGCGTCCAGATAATCGAGCCCGCTGCCGACGATGGCATCGGGGCGAGGCATCAGCAGCGCGCCCAACCAAGCCAGGAAGAAGTTCATCGCGGGGCCGGCTACGGCCACCACAGCCATGCCGCGGCGTGGGTCCTTGAACTTCCAGGCCGAGACCGGGACGGGCTTGGCCCAGCCGAACATGAACAGCACACGGCCGACGGTCAGCAACTGGAAGATCAGCAGGAAGCCCGGCAGGATGATGGTGCCGACGCGATCGACGTGACGGAGCGGGTTGAGCGACAAACGACCGGCCTGGCGTGCGGTGTCGTCGCCGAGCGCGAGCGCCGCGTAGCCGTGCGCCGCCTCATGCAGCGTTATGGCCAGGATCGCGGGGATCACGGCCAGGGCCAGCTGAAGGATCAGGTTGCTCACGTCAGGAGCCGATCCCGTTCGGTTGCGAGCGCGGCTTCGTCGAGCGGGATGCGGCGCCGCGACGCGAGCGACCGCGCGGCTGCCATGCGGGTGGCGGCTGATGTGGTGAGCGACGGGCAGCGTTGCAGCAGATCGGCAGTGGGTGCCAACTCGCCGCTGCAATACAGCGCCACGTCGCAGCCGGCAGCCAGCGCCTGGAGCGCGAGGTCGGCAGGCGTGCCGGACAGCGCCTTCATGGCGATATCGTCGGTCACCAGAACTCCTTCAAAGCCGATACGGCCTCGGATGATCGCGCCGATCACGGCCGGGGACAATGTTGCCGGCAGCGCCGGGTCCCAGGCGGGATAGACGATGTGCGCCGACATGGCCCAGGGGAGGTCTGTGTTCAAGGCGAACGGCAGGATATCGGCTTCCAGGTGGTTGGCCTCGACGCGGGGGAGTTCGAGGTGGCTGTCGACGCGGGCGCGACCATGGCCCGGCGCGTGTTTCATCACCGGCTGGACGCCGGCGGCGAGCAGGCCTGCGGCGTAGGCGCGACCCAGGCGAGCGACGGTGGCGGGGTCTTCCGCGAAGGCTCGATCGCCGATGCCAGCGCCGGCGCCGGGGATGGCGAGGTCCAGGACCGGCGCGGCTACCACGTCGAACCCGGCTTCAACGCATTGCAGGCCGATGAGAGCACCGGTGAGCCAGGCTGCGCGCAGGGTCCGCAATTTCGCGGCGGGGGGATGGGCGCGCCAGTGAGGCGGTCGCAGGCGGGCGACGCGGCCACCCTCCTGGTCCACCATCAGCACGGCGTTGGGCCGCAGGAGGCGGCGCAGGGTGGTGGCGAGAGCGCGCAACTGGGTTGGCGACTGGATGTTGCGCGCGAACAGGATCACGCCGCAGGGCGGATTTGCGGCGAACAGTCGTGCCTCATCTGGTGCCAGCGTCGGGCCGGCAATTCCGACGATGGCAGCCTTGGGGACCGGTCCGGCCGTCAGAATGTAGCGACCGAGCAGCCTGCTCCCTTGGCACGAATGCGCTCACAGAATGCCGTTGCCTGGGCAACGTCGCTGAAGCCACCGGTGCGCACGCGCCAGAGGGTCCGGCCGTCATGCTCGGTCTTGCTGATCGCGGCGTGGCGTTCGTGCAGAAGGTCGGGCATGCGGTGCGTCAGGCGCTGCCACTCATCCTTTGCGGCTTGCTCGGACCCGACGGCCGCGAGCTGCACCAGTGTGCCGGCGCCTGCCACGGGAGCCGGCCGTTCCGGTGCGGCGGCGATGGCGGCATGCTTGTCCGGTGCGGCCAGCGGCTTTTCCGCGATGGGCTTGGCAGGACCAGTCGGCAGTACCGCCGGCACGGGCGCGGGCAGCGCAGCCATCGCCGCAGGAGCCGGTTTTGGGGGGGACTGTGTCCGCAAACCCTGGGGATTGGGCGCTTCCGGCGCGGGGGCCAGCTTGCCGTCGCCGGGCGTTGATCCGCCGGACATGATGTCCTCGTTGGTGCCGGATATCTGCATGCCGCCGGGATTGGTCGGTTTCACCCGGATCGGGCCATTCTCCGCCTGCACCACCGGCACCGTGGTGCTGCGATGGCCAAGAACCGTCCAGCCGCCGATGCCTACGATCAGGACGCCGCCGACGCCGCACGCGATCAGTGCGAGCTTTCGGGTCATTGGATCCAGGCCGCGCCGCTGGCGAGGGATGCGATAGGTCGGGCTCGGGATGCTCAGTTCATCAGACACAGGAACCTCCGGGAAACTGCCGCAGGCTCCCCAGCCTGGCGGTCAGCGCATTTCCTCGACGGGCGTCACGCCCATCACCGCAAGGCCTGAACGAATCGTCACCGCCGTTGCGGCCACCAGAGCCAGCCGGGCCAGCGTTTCGGCTGGCCGGTCCGTCTGTAGGAAGCGCAACGTGGCATCGTCCTTGCCCCGGTTCCATAGCATATGAAAATCGGCCGCCAAGTCATAGAGAAAAAACGCGATTCGATGCGGCTCACGTGCCTGTGAGGCGGCTTCGACGGTGCGCGGCCACTGCGCGAGGCGGCGGATCAGAGACAGTTCTGCCTCGGCGGCCAGCGACTCCAGGGGGGTGTCGGCCAGGCTCGCGTCGGTGACGTCGGACGGGCCGAACATCTCGGCCGCGGCGCGCAGGACCGAGCGGCAGCGGGCGTGGGCGTACTGCACGTAGAACACCGGGTTGTCGCGGGTCTGCGCGACCGCCTGGTCGAGGTCGAATTCCATCTGCGCGTCGGACTTGCGGGTCAGCATGGTGAATCGGACGGCGTCTTTGCCGACCTCATCGAGCAGATCGCGCATTGTGACGTAGGTGCCGGCGCGTTTCGACATGCGCACCGGCTGGCCGCCGCGCATGATATGAACGATCTGGCAGAGGACGACTTCTAGCGGCACGCTGCGATTGGTGGAGAGTGCCTTCACCGCGGCCTGCATGCGCTTCACATAGCCGCCGTGATCGGCGCCCCAGACGTCGATCAACACGTCGTAGCCACGGCTCACCTTGTCGGCGTGATAGGCGATGTCGTTGGCAAAGTACGTGTTGGAGCCGTCGGATTTTCGCAGCGGCCGATCGACGTCGTCGCCGAACTGGGTGGCGCGGAACAGGGTCTGCGGACGTGGTTCCCAATCGTCGGGCGTCTTGCCTTTCGGCGGTTCGAGGACGCCCTCGTAGATCAGTCCTTTGGTTTGCAACCATTCGATCGAGGCATCCACCGCGCCGCTTGCGATCAGTGCACGTTCGGAGCTGAAGATTTCCTGGTCGACGCCGAGCTGGAGCAGGTCGTCGCGGACCTCCTGCATCATTGCTGTGATGGTGATGTCTCGGACGGTGTCGAGCCAGACTTCGGGGGCGGCGATGGTGCCATCGGGTTGGGCGAGCGAGGCGCCGTATTGCTGGGCGAGGCGCTCGCCGATGGGGATCAGGTATTCGCCACGGTATTGCAGGCCGCCGGGGACTTCGTCGGAGAATTGCGCCTCGGTGAGCGGCGTGCCGATGGCTTGCAGATAGCGCCAGTAGGCGGCCCAGGCGAGCGCGGTGACCTGCGCGCCGGCGTCGTTGATGTAATACTCCTTGGTGACGTTGTGACCGGACTTCGCGAGCAGGTTGGCGAGCGCGTCGCCGACGACGGCGCCTCGGCAATGGCCGATGTGCATTGGGCCGGTGGGGTTGGCGGAGACGTACTCGACGTTGACGCGTATGCCGTTGCCGATGGTGCTGTCACCGTAGGCTTCGCCGGCGCGCAGTATGTCGGGGAGGATTGCGTAGAATGCGCTCGCGCTCAGGCGCAGGTTGATGAAGCCGGGGCCGGCGACCGAGACGTCCGTCACCGTGGGGTGATGGCGCAACGCGTCGGAAATTTCTGAGGCCAGATCTCGGGGTTTCTTGCGCGCGTAGTTGGCGAGCACCATCGCCGCGTTGGTTGTCATATCGCCGTGCGAAGGGTCGCGTGGTGGCCCGATCGTAATGCGGGCTTTGATTTCATCGTTGAGGATGATCGATGAGGGAAGTGCCTGGAGTACTGCATCATGCATCCGGGCGTAGATGTCGTGGTTCATGGCGGCGATACTTGGCAATCGGAAATACAAATGTAAACACAAACACCAGGACTCCCCCTCCCCTTGCGGGAGGGGGTTGGGGGGAGGGGGCCGGGGGCATCTGGTGCAGCCCCCTCCCCCCAGCCCCCTCCCGCAAGGGGCGGGGGAGTCTTTGTATTTGTGCCCATTGCTATTGCTGTCGTTGCCCTCATTGTCGAATTCGCCTCATCCGCTTACCGACAGATCGGTCAACCGCCGGTGCTCGTCCATCGCGTAGCGGTCCGTCATACCCGCGATGTAATCACTCACCACGCTCGCGGCGCGTTGCGTTCCCGCCTCCCCTGCGCGTGCACGCCAGTCATCGGGCAGCAGCGACGTGTCCGCGTGCAGCAGACGGAAAAGCTCTGTCGTCAGCACGCGCGCTTTGGTGGTCATCCGATTGACACGCCAGTGGCGATACATCCGCGCGTTGAGGAAATCCTTGATCACCTGATTCGCCTCGCCGATCGGCGCGCTGAATGCCACGACCTTCTGCTTCGCCTTGCGCACCGCATCGACATCACGCGGCGCCAGCTTGGCAAGCCTTCGACGGGTCTCCGCGATCAGATCGGTCACCATCACGTCGATGACCCGCCGGATCGTCTCGTGCCGCAGCCGCGGTGGCGGCACATCCAGACTGGACATACGTGCCGCGCCAAGAGCCTCCCCTACGACGGGGAGATGGGAAATCTCGTCCGGGCCGAACAGACGGGCGCGGAGGCCATCGTCCAGGTCATGGCTGTGATACGCGATGTCGTCGGCCAGCGCCGCGACCTGCGCCTCGGTGCTGGCGTGGGTGGTGAGCTCCAGCTTATGCCGATCGTTGTAATCGGCGATGTAGGTGGGGGGGCTGCGCAACGGGCCGTTGTGCTTGGCGAGGCCCTCCAACGTCTCCCAGGTCAGGTTCAGCCCGTCCCAGCCGGCGTAGCGGCTCTCCAGCAGCGTCACCACGCGCAGGCTCTGGGCGTTGTGGTCGAAACCGCCGAACGGCTTCATCGCCAGGTTCATCGCTTCCTCGCCGGCGTGGCCGAACGGCGGGTGGCCGAGGTCGTGGGCCAGGGCGAGGGCCTCGGTCAGATCCTCATCGAGGCAAAGCTCGCGGGCGATGGAACGGGCGATCTGGGCGACCTCGATGGAGTGCGTCAGGCGGGTGCGGAAGAAATCGCCCTCGTGGTTGACGAACACCTGGGTCTTGTACTGCAGCTTGCGGAACGCCGAGGAATGGATGATGCGGTCGCGGTCGCGCTGGAAGGGCGAACGCGTCGGCGCTTCCGGTTCGTAGTGCAGACGGCCGCGCGACGCGCTCGCATGCACGGCGTGGGGCGCCAGGAGGTCATCGCGCGTCATTGGCGGCGGGCTTACACCCCGCAGCGAATGGCTTCAATTCCGCGCCGGGAAGTCCTATGTTGTCGGGCATGGAACAGTTCGCGCTGACAGAGCGGGCCGCGGCCCGGATAGCCGAGATAGTCGCAGCCGAGGGCCAGGAGGCGGCACTGCGTGTCGCCGTGCTGGCGGGTGGCTGCAGCGGATTCCAGTACCGCTTCGAACTCGACGCGACGGCCCAGGACGACGACCTGGTGATCGAGCGTGCGGGGGCGAAGGTGCTGGTGGATCCGGCGAGCCTCGACCTGCTGGCGGGCTCCGAGCTGGACTACACCGACGAGCTGATGGGCAGCCACTTCGCGGTGCGCAACCCGAATGCAAAGTCGGCCTGCGGGTGCGGGACCAGCTTTTCCGTTGATTAACCGGCAACCGGATATGGGGGCGAATGCCCTCATACTTCGACCGCTTCGGGATGCCGGACATGTCGATCCACGTGATGAACCGCCTGCACCAGCGGCACGTTTCGTTGGCAGCGCTGACCAGGGCCTTGACGGCGGAGCCAACAGCAGGAACCACACCTGAGACACTCGTGTACCGTGAGAGAGGCGGCGGTGTCAGCGTGATCGTCAACGCTGTGACTGGCAGGATCATAACGGTTTGGCGGGAATGACCCAGTCCACGAATCTCCAGCAGGCTTATGAGCACTCTCGGTTAAACCGGCGCTTTATGGTTTCCGGGGCCAATTGCCGTTGTTTTCATTGCTTGCATGCGTTTCCTGCCGAGCAGATCAGTCACTGGGTGGACAACGGTGAGACCGCCCTTTGCCCCAACTGCGGGGTAGACGCGGTGCTGTCGGGTCAGGCCGATTGCCTCTCCGAGGCGCTGATCAGCGAGCTGCATGCCGCCTATTTCGATGGTCCGTCGAAGAAGTACACGGCTGAGGAATGGCGCGCGGCAGTGAACGCGGAACACCCGAGCCTTGGCGCAATGGCGAGTGACGCGTGAAGATCGCCACCTGGAACGTCAACTCGATCCGCCAGCGCGAGAAGCACGTGGCGCGCTGGCTGGAACAGTGCCAGCCCGACGTGCTGTTCCTGCAAGAGATCAAGTGCGAGGCGCCCGCATTCCCCTCCTTGACCTTCCACGGGCTTGGCTACCAGTCGGAGGCGGTGGGTCAGAAGTCGTATAACGGCGTCGCGGTCCTATCCCGCCTGCCCTTCTCCGTCACCCACCGCGCGCTGCCCGGGCTGGCCGATGACGACGCGCAATCGCGCTACATCGAGGTCGTGGTCGACGGGTTGACCCTCACCGGCATTTACCTGCCGAACGGAAATTCCGGCGGCGAGGCGGGGTTCGCCTACAAACTGCGCTGGATGGAATTGCTGGCCGACCGGGCCGAGGCACTGCTGGAAGCCGAAACGCCGTTCCTCATCGCGGGCGACTACAACGTCTGCCCAACCGACGAAGACTTCGCCCCCGGCTCGCTGTCACCTCGCGATGCGCTGGTGCACCCGGAAACCCGCGCGCGCTTCCGGCGGATGCTATGGAGCGGGCTGACCGACGCAGTGCGCGCGGTACACCCACATGGCGCGGTGTACACGTTCTGGGACTACCAGGCTGGAGCGTGGCAGCGTGACAGCGGGCTGCGGATCGATCATGCCCTGCTGTCGCCGGCCCTGGCCGAACGGCTGGTTGCGGCCGCGCCCGACCGTGAGGAACGAGCGCAGCCGCAGCCGTCGGATCACGTGCCCGTCGTCATCGAGCTGCACTGATCCCGATCAGATGTCCGCGTAGCAGTGGCTTTCGGCCTCGGCGCCCGGGTGCGTGAGGGCGCCGAGGTGAGCCGGGCCGACGAGCTGGGCGTATTTCCAGATGGCGCCGGCGTTGTAGTCGGTCTTGCGCGGCTGCCAGGCGGCACGGCGGGAGGCCAGTTCGGCGTCGGATAGCGCCACGTCGATGGTGCCTTTCTCGGCATCGATGATGATGCGGTCACCGTTACGGAGCAGGCCGATGGGGCCGCCCACTGCTGCCTCCGGTCCGACATGGCCGATGCAGAAGCCTCTTGTGGCGCCGGAGAAGCGGCCGTCGGTGATCAGCGCCACCTGGTCGCCCATGCCCTGGCCGTAGATCGCGCTGGTGGTGGACAGCATTTCGCGCATGCCGGGACCGCCCTTGGGCCCCTCGTAGCGGATGACGATGACGTCGCCGGGCTTGTAGGCGCGGGCCTGAACGGCGGCGAAGCCTTCTTCCTCGGAGTCGAAGCAGAGCGCGGTGCCCTCGAAGCGCAGGTTCTGCATCCCGGCGACCTTCACGATCGCGCCGTCAGGGGCGAGGTTGCCCTTCAGCCCGACGACACCGCCGGTCGGGGAGATGGGCTTCGACACCGGATAGATGACGTCCTGGTCGTTGGGGAACACCACGTCCTTCAGGTTCTCCGCCATCGTCTTGCCGGTGACGGTCACGCAGTCGCCGTGCAGCAGGCCGCCATCGAGCAGTGCCTTCAGCACGACAGGAACGCCGCCGATCTTGTGCACGTCGAACGCGACGTATTTGCCGCCGGGCTTGAGGTCGGCGATGTACGGCGTGCGGCGCATGATCTCCACCACGTCATCCATGGTGAAGCGGATGCCGGCCTCGTGCGCCATTGCGGGGAGGTGGAGGCCGCCATTGGTGGAACCGCCGGTGGCGCCGATCACGACGGCGGCGTTCTCGAACGCTTCGCGGGTGGCGATGTCGCGGGGACGCAGGCGTGATTCCAGCAGGGCCATCACGGCGCGGCCGGATTCTACCGCCCAGCGATCGCGGTCCTCGTAGGGTGCGGGGGCGCCAGCCGAGCCGGGGAGCGCCAGGCCGATGGCCTCGCTGACCATTGCCATGGTGTTGGCGGTGAACTGGCCACCGCAGGCGCCGGCCGAGGGACACGCGACGCATTCCAGCTCGTGCAGCTCCTCGTCCGACATGTTGCCGGCGGAGTGGCGGCCGACGGCCTCGAACACGTCCACCACGGTGACGTCGCGGTTCTGGAAGCGGCCGGGCAGGATCGAGCCGCCATACATGAACACCGACGGCACGTTCAGGCGCAGCATCGCCATCATCATGCCGGGGAGCGACTTGTCGCAGCCCGCCAAGCCAACCAGTGCGTCGTAGCAGTGGCCTCGCATGGTCAGTTCCACCGAATCGGCGATCAGGTCGCGGGAGACCAGCGAGGATTTCATGCCCTGGTGGCCCATGGCGATGCCGTCGGTCACGGTGATGGTGGTGAACTCGCGCGGGGTGCCGCCGGCTTCGTTGACGCCCTTCTTCACCGACTGCGCCTGGCGCGAGAGGGCGATGTTGCAGGGCGCGGCCTCGTTCCAGCAGGTGGCGACGCCGACGAAGGGCTGGTCGATCTCCTCCTCGGTGAGGCCCATCGCATAGTAGTAGCTGCGATGCGGGGCGCGGTCGGGGCCCACCGTCACGTGGCGCGATGGCATGCGCGACTTGTCCCAGCGGCGGTTCGGCATGGTGGGCGTGTCCTTGGCTGTGGTTCTTGGTGGGGGTTATAGCGGAGGCGGGGCGGAGGGCGAATGGGGTGCCCTGCCCGCCAATATCTTATTGCGGCGCCGCCATGAAACGTCCTAATGCGAAACTGTAACGTCGTCGGTCATGTATCATCGGAGGATCCCAAATGCCGTCGACCGGGGTTAAGTGTCCGTCCGGAAGGATTGCGAGTCATTAGAATTGGTTATGCGAGGGGCTTGAGCGGCTCGAATCGAGTGTGATTTTATCTCTGGCGCCGCTTCATGAGGTGCCAAATGTGGACGCCGAAAAACCGCCCCCGCTACGACCGTGACAAGCTGCGTTAACCCGAGTGACCTGACCGACGAGGAATGGTCCCTGATCGAGCCACTGATACCGCCGGCCAAGCGTGGTGGCCGCAAGCGTGAGGTGGTGGTGCGGGAAGTGGTGAACGGCGTGATGTATGTGCTGAGCACCGGTTGCCAGTGGCGTTACATCCCCAAGGACTTACCGCCGAGAAGCACGGTGCACGACTACTTCACGCGCTGGAATTACGACGGCACGATTGAGAAGATCCATTACGCGCTGTATGTGCAATGTCGCGCGGCGGCCGGCCGTGAGGCAAGTCCGACCGCCTGCGTGATCGACAGCCAGAGCGTGAAAAGCGCCGAAAAAGGGGGGCCTGCATCGATCCACCCGGGTATGACGCGGGCAAGAAGATCAAGGGCATCAAGCGACATATCCTGGTCGACACGGTAGGTCTTCTGTTGCATGCCGTGGTGCATCCCGCGGACATCCAGGACCGTGACGGCGGTGTGCTGCTGCTGTCCACCCTGTTCGGGATGTATCCCTTCCTGAAGAAGCTGTTCGCCGATGCTGGCTACCAGGGACCGCAGTTCGCCACCGCGGTGGCACAGATCCTGCCCGAGCTCGCCGTCGAGATCGTGAAACGATCGGACCAGGCGAGTGGCTTCGTCGTTCTGCCGATGCGTTGGGTCGTTGAACGCACTTTGGCCTGGCTCGATCGCTGCCGACGCCTCGCCAAGGATTTCGAGAACCTCAGCCACAACGCGCTGGCATTCCTCCGCCTGGCATCAATCCGCCTCATGCTGCGAAAGCTTTGCAATCCCACATAGACCTTCCGGACGGACTCTAAGTGTCCGTCCGGAAGGATTGCGAGTTATTAGAATTGCTTATGCGGGGGGCTTGAGCGACGCGAATCGCATGTGATTTTATCTCTGGCGCCGCTTCATGAGGTGCCAAATGTGGACGCCGAAAAACCGCCCCCGCTACGACCGTGACAAGCTGCGTTACCCGAGTGACCTGACCGACGAGGAATGGTGCCTGATCGAGCCCCTGATCCCTCCGGCCAAGCATGGTGGCCGCAAGCGTGAGGTGGTGGTGCGCGAGGTGGTGAACGGCGTGATGTATGTTCTGAGCACAGGATGCCAGTGGCGTTACATCCCCAAGGACTTGCCACCGAGAAGCACAGTCCACGACTACTTCACGCGCTGGAATTACGACGGCACGATTGAGAAGATCCATTACGCGCTGTATGTGCAATGTCGCGCGGCGGCCGGCCGTGAGGCAAGTCCGACCGCCTGCGTGATCGACAGCCAGAGCGTGAAAAGCGCCGAAAAAGGGGGGCCTGCATCGATCCACCCGGGTATGACGCAGGCAAGAAGATCAAGGGTATCAAGCGGCATATCCTGGTCGACACGGTAGGTCTTCTGTTGCATGCCGTGGTGCATCCCGCGGACATCCAGGACCGTGACGGTGGTGTGCTGCTGCTGTCCACTCTGTTCGGGATGTACCCGTTCCTGAAGAAGCTGTTCGCTGATGCCGGCTACCAGGGACCGCAGTTCGCCATGGCGGTGGCACAGATCCTGCCTGAGCTCGCCGTCGAGATCGTGAAGCGATCGGACCAGGCGAGTGGCTTCGTCGTCCTGCCGATGCGTTGGGTCGTTGAACGCACTTTGGCCTGGCTCAATCGCTGCCGCCGCCTCGCCAAGGACTTCGAGAATCTCAGTCATAACGCGCTGGCGTTCCTCCGCCTGGCATCAATCCGCCTCATGCTGCGAAAGCTTTGCAATCCCACATAGACTTTCCGGACGGACTCTAAGGCCTCGTGGCTTGCACGAAAGGTGCGCAATCTTGCCGACGGCTGTGGAGGACAATTGCGCCGCCTTTCCGATCGCCCGCTGCAGTTGTTGGCGCCCATCTTGTGCACAGGTAACCCCGCATCAACAATAGACAGGCTGTTCAAATCTAAGCACGTAAAAGACCTTAGATTTATATTGGCCATTATCATACTATTATTTTCTGCATCCATTGCTTTGATTGCGGTGTACTCTATTTTTTCGTCATTACCTACCGTAGGCCAAAATCCTACAACGAATCCGGCCATGCCCACCGATACATCACTACGCACAATATCACATTATGTATTAGTTTTTCCGTTCTACCTTATAGGTTATATTATTAAAGTATCAGTGACATTTGTTACGGCTGCCGGCGCCGCTTTTGGGATTCTTAGCGCAGTAGTCGCATGGGTATACCGAGACGGCAGCGAACGCTTGGGCGTCGTAGACCTGTTTGCTTGCGAAATCAGTACCCTGTGCAAAGTTGCGACCGTGGTCGATACAGCCCATCGCAACGTAGTACAATTCTGCGCGGGGCCACCTCCGACTATCACCAAGGAATTGGGAACATCACAGGCTGCCGCTCATTTCACTTCACAAGAGAACTACTTTCCGGTATTTGAAGCAAACAACAAATATCTTCAAAAACTGGAAGCCAGAGTAGTAATAAATATCACTGCCTTTTATACCTACATGAAGGCCGTCCGGGATATGATGCGTTTGCGTACAGGAATACAGCCAAGCGAAGCAGACCTTCAACCACAGCTAATGTCCAACTGTAACCAACCCAGACCGCCGCAACCCTGGCACGATGGCATGCGTGATCTCATTTACATGCTGTTTCTCGCATTCGAAAGTGCGAGAGAAGCGATCAAGGACCTTGTTGAATTTGAACCGGAACAAGCAGAACGTACTATCGTAGTCCTGATAAGTGAACTGGAAGCCTACTGTCTTCTGCTGAGCGAATTCACCAAACACAATGACTTTCGTGCCAAGAGATTACAGCTTCGCTGGCCGCAGTACGAGACACTTGTGCCAAAAATCGCAGCAGACACCATCTGTAAAAGCGAATTCGCACGCGATTCCTACCGCGAAATCAACGAGAGTTGCGCCGGTATGAATATGACGACTGATGATGCCATAGAGCTTCGCCGGCTTGAATATCAGGAATGGCGCCAGGCCGAGTTAATTCAGGTTATGGTCGGCTTAAGCGAGTAGAGGATGTTGCCCGCAGGTGATGCCGCGTCCCCCAAATTGAGTGTGGCTCCCCTCCGGCAAGATGTCTGACCTGTCAGAGACAAAAGGCTCCCATCAGCTCATTCAGTGGCATGACGGGCCAGTTCATGCAATGCGCCGTCGTGCAGCCCACATGCGATGAATGTCGCGTCCGTCGCAAAGCCGGTGATGGGGCGGGCGCTGCGCAATCTGGACGCGCATCCGCGAGGCAGCCCGGCGAGCCACCCTCACCCCACCCGCACCGGCTCCCCTACACGCTCGCGCGCATGATGGTCCTCAGCAATCAGCATATACACCGCGGGCACCACGAACAGCGTAAACAGCGTGCCGATGGACAGGCCGGTGGCGATCACCAGACCCATGCTGAAGCGTGACGCGGCACCGGCGCCGGTGGCGACAATCAGCGGCACGACACCGAGCACCATCGCCGCGGTCGTCATCAGGATCGGCCGCAACCGGATGCCGGCCGCCATCTCGATCGCCTCGCGCCGAGTGTGGCCTTCCTTCTGCAGGTTGTTTGCGAATTCCACGATCAGAATGCCGTGCTTGCTGATCAGGCCCATCAGCGTGACGAGGCCGACCTCGGTGTAGATATTCAGGCTCGCCCCCCCGAGTCCCAGACCTACGAAGAACAACGCCCCGGCAATCGACATCGGCACGGAGACCAGGATGATCAACGGATCGCGGAAGCTTTCGAACAGCGCGGCGAGCGACAGATAGATGATGATCAGCGCAAAGCCGAAGGTCACCACGAAGCCGCCCGACTCCTGCACGTATTGCCGCGACAACCCGCCGTAGTCGATCGAGTAGCCCTGCGGCAGTTCGCGCGCAGCAAGCTCCTGCATGTACTGAATAACCGTGCCCAGCGCCACGCCAGGCGCCGCCACGCCCTGGATCGTCGCGGCGTTGATCTGCTGGAAGTGGTTCAGCGATTCCGGCGCGGTGTGCGTGCTGAGCGTGGCGATGGTGGAGAGCGGTACCGACGCACCGCTCGCGGTGTGGATGTAGTAGTTCATCAACTGGCTCGGGTTCAGCCGATCACGCTGCTGCACCTGCGGGATCACCTTGTAAGACCGCTCGTCGAGGCCGAAGTAGTTCACGTAGCCACCACCCAGCATGGCCGTCAGCGCACCGCCGACATCGCTCATCTTGAGGCCGAGCAATGCAGCCTTGCTGCGATCGATCTGCACCACGGTTTGTGGCTTGTCGAGCTTCAGATCGGTGTCGAGGAAGATGAACAGACCGCTGGCGCGCGCATCCTGGAGGAACTTCTGCGCCACGGTGTTCAGTTGCGAGAATGGATCCGTGGTGCCGATGATGAACTGTATCGGCAGGCCCTGACTGCCGGGCAACGGCGGCGGTTGGAACGCGACGACCTGTGCGCCAGCGATCTTAGCCATCTTCTGCTGCATCATAGGTTGCAACACGCCGGTTGTGCGGTCGCGCTTGTCCCACGGTTTCAGCACGGCGCCGGCAATGTTCTGGCCGGGCATGTCGAGCTGGAAGACATGGTCGCTCTCAGGGAAGCTGGCGAACGCGTCGTAGACCTGCTTATCGTAGAGCTGACGCTGCTGCAGCGTTGAATCGGCCGCGGTGGTGGCAGAGGTGATGACGACGCCCTGATCCTCCTGCGGCGCCAGCTCGCTGGTGGCGCCGTTGTAGAGGAAGTAGATGCTGCCCAGGATGATCAGCGCGAACACCGTGGTCACCGGTAGATAGCTCAGACTGCCATGCAGCCAGCGTTCATAGCGTCGATGGATAGAGGCGAAGCGGCGATCGATGAAGCTGATCAGGCCAGCCTCCCAACGCGGCAAACTCGCCGAGGGACGCAGCAGGCGCGAGGTCATCATCGGTGACAGCGTCAAGGCGATGATGGCGGAGACGGTAATGGCGCCGACCAGGGTGAAGGCGAACTCAGTGAACAGCGCGCCTGTGAGACCACCTTGGAAACCAATGGGTACGTAGACCGCGATCAACACCACTGTCATGGCGATGATGGGACCGGCCAGTTCATGTGCCGCTCGCATCGCCGCTGGTACCGGCTTCATGCCTTCTTCCAGGTGCCGATTGACGTTCTCCACCACGATGATGGCGTCATCCACCACCAGCCCGATCGCCAGCACCAATGCCAGCAGCGTCAGCAGATTGATGGAGAAGCCGGCCAGCAGCATGAAGGTGAAAGTGCCGATGAGCGACAGCGGGATCGCGATCACCGGGATCAACACAGAGCGCGGCGAACCGAGGAATACGAACACCACCACAGTGACAATCAGTACCGCCATCACGAGGGTGCGCACCACCTCATGGATGGCGCTGCTGACGAACTCAGTCGAGTCATAAACGATCTGGCCGTTGAGACCCTCCGGTAGCTGCGCCTGGATGCCGGGGAAGATCGCATGCACGCCGCGGATCACATTCAGCAGGTTGGCGGATGGTGCCACCTGGATGCCGACGTAGACGGCCTGCTGGCCATCGAACCCGACCTCGGTCTCATAGTCATCGAAGCCAAGCGTGACGTTGGCGACATCCTTCAGGCGGACAATCGCGCCGTTGGACTGCTTCAGCACCAGATTGCGGAATTCGTCGAGCGAATGCAGATCGGTGGAGGCGCTCAGGTCGAACTGCACCATCTGGCCTTTGGTATTGCCCAGGCCGGAGATGTAGTTGTTGCCTGACAGCGCCTGGAAGACATCGGCGGCCGTCAGGCCATAGGCGGCGAGCTTTGCCGGATCCATCCAGGCACGCAGCGCGAAGTTCTTGCCGCCGAGGATCTCGGCCGTCTGCACGCCGGGAACCGCCTGCAGCTTCGGCTGCACCACGCGCACGATGTAATCGGTGATCTGGTTGGGTGCCAGAACCTTGCTGTTGAAGCCGATATACATCGCATCGATCGTCTGGCCCACGCGCACCGTCAGCGTCGGCTGCTGCGTGCCGGTGGGAAGCTGGCTCAGGACCGAACTGATCTTGGTGTTGATCTCGGTCAGCGCCTTGTCGGCATCATAGTTCAGCCGCAGGTAGACCAGGATCGTGCTGACACCCGACGTGCTGGTCGAGGTCATGTAGTCGATGCCGTTGGCCTGCGCGATGGCATTCTCCAACGGCGTGGTGATGAAGCCGGCGACCACGTTCGGGTCTGCGCCGTAGTACACCGTGTTGATCGTGACGATGGCGTTCTGCGTCTGCGGATATTGCAGCACCTGCAAGGTTCCCAATGCGCGCAGCCCGAGCACCAGGATCAGCAGACTGACCACAGTCGCCAACACCGGCCGACGAATGAAGATATCGGTGAAGTTCATGGTGCGGTCCGTCAGTGATCGGTTGGCTTCGGCGCGGCATCCGAGGCGGGCTGCACGCTGTTGTCTATCGTCACCGGCGAACCATTGTGCAGCTTCATCTGGCCGGAGGTTACGACGGTGTCGCCCTCCTTTACGCCGGTGAGCACGGCGACCTGATCGCCGCGTGTGCTGCCGGTGGTGACGAAGGTCTGCTTCGCGGTGTGCGCCGCACCGTTCTGCTGTACCAGATAGACCGTGCTGCCATATGGATTGTACGCGATCGCGGTCTGCGGCAGGGTGATGTGACGCTGTGGTGCGCCGACTTCGATGTCCACCGTGGCATACATGCCCGGCAACAGCTTGCGGTCCGGATTGCTGATGGTGGCGCGCACCTGGACGTTGCGCGAACCGGTATCCACCAGTGGATTGATCGCGGTCACCTTACCCGCGAAGGTCTGGCCGGGATACGTGTCCACGTGCGCAGTGATCGCCTGGCCGATCTTGACCTGGTCCAGCTCCTGCTGCGGCAGGAAGAAGTCGGCGTAGATCGGATCCAGTGCCTGCAACGTCACGACAACGGTGCCAGGATTGAGGTATTGGCCGAGGTCGACCGCACGGATACCGAGATGACCGGCGAACGGGGCGCGCAGCGTTTTCTTGTCCACGATCGCCTTCTGCTGCTCGACCTGCGCACGGGCGTTCTTCAGGTTGAAGTTGTCGTTGTCGACGATCGCCTGGCTGATGGCCTGCGCCCGCAACTGCTTCACATCGCGATCGTAGGCGATCTGCGCGAGGTCCGCGGTCGCCTGTAAGGCCTGCAACTTGGCCACGTCGTCTTCGGAGTGCAGACGCAACAGGATGGCGCCCGCAGGCGTGTCGTCGCCGGAGTTGAAATTGATCTGATCGACGATACCCGCGAGTTCCAGCGACAGATCGGCGCCATTCACCGCGCGCAGGCTGCCGACGGCTTGCACCTGCGGCTGCCAGTCCTGCGAGCCGGCCGTCGTGGTAGAGACGGTCTGCGGTGGATTGGCCATCGAGGCCATCACCTGGCCGATGATGTGCGCCTTGAAGTTCTGGAAGGCGAAGAATCCCCCCAGCACGATGCCCACACCGATCAACATGATGACCATGCGCTTGATCATGTCCGTCTCCGTCAGGGCTGGAACGAGGTGTCGGCGACTTGCGGGGCGACATCGCTGCGATGCCACCAGCCGCCACCAAGCGCCTGGAACAATGCGGCGGTGTCTGAATAGCGATTGGCCTCGGCTTGCACGAGGCTGATGCGCGCCTGCTGCCACGTGCGTTGCGCGTTCAGCAGCGTGAGGTAGTCGATGCCGCCGAGCTGATATTGACGTTGGGCAAGATCGAGGCTGGCAAAGGCGCTGCGCTCCGCGGCGGATTGCGCGACGATGGCATCGGCGTCCGACTGCAGCGCTCGCAATGCGTCAGCGACGTTCTGGCAGGCCTTGATGACAGTGCTGCGGTATTGCGCGGCGGTCTGATCGAACGCATCGACGGCGGCACGCTTCTTGTGCAGCAGCGTGCCGGCATCGAACAGCGTCTGCGTGACACCGCCGATAATGGTCCACACGCCGGTGCCGGGGGCGAACAGATTGGAGAAGCCGAGCGCCGCGCTACCAACTGTCCCGCTGATGGTGAACTGCGGCAACTGGTTCGCGGTGGCGACGCCGATCTCGGCGGAGGCGGAATGAAGCTGCGCTTCGGCGGCGCGGACGTCGGGGCGTTGCTCAACAAGTTGCGACGGCAGACTGACGGGCAGGTCTTGCGGCAGATGCATGCTGTCGAGGCTGAAGGTCTCGCTGGTTTCGTGGCTGGGGAGCTGACCGGAGAGCGCCGTGAGTTGATTGCGCGTCTGCGCCAACTGCTTCTGCAAGGGCGGCAATGTGGTGCGCGTCTGCGCCAGTTGCGCTTCCTGGGTCAGCACGTCAGCTTGGGATGCGGCGCCCAATGTAAAGCGTTGACGCACGATGTTCAGTTGTTGCGCCTGGTTCTTGATGATGTCCTGCGTGGCGGCGATCTGGCCACGCAGCGACGCCTCTTGCACCGCTGCTACAACGACATTGGAAGTCAGCGTCAGGTAGGTCGCCTCGAGTTCGAAGCGTTGGAACTCCGCCTGCGCGGCCAGCAACTCAATCTGCCGCCGCGTGCCGCCGAACACGTCGGGCGCATAGGACAGGCTGAGCTGTGGCGTCACCAGACTGAAGACCTCACTCAGCTGGGGCTCGCCGAAGGTGGCACCGGAAAGACGCTGACGTTCAGCCTGGATGCCGGCGCCAATGGTTGGGAATAGCGCGCCCTGACCTGCCCGCACATTCTCCTGCGCCTGGCGCAGCGCGGCCTGCGCGGCGTCGAGATCGGGGTTGGCGTGCAGCGACTGCTCGATCAGGCTGTTGAGTGGCTGTGAGCGAAACAAAGTCCACCAGTCGCCGGGAATGTCGCGCTCCGGTTCGAAATGCTGCGCCTCGCCGCTGCGCGTGTTGGCGGACGCGGTCTGCGGGCGCAGCGGCTCAGGCGTGTAGCCACTGTCTGTCGGTGGCGCGGGACGGTGGAAATCCGGACCAACCGCGCAACCGGCCATGGCGAGCGCGATGCTTAACGCGCTCAGGCTTGCTGCTCGATTCACAATCATCTGCTCCGAGGGTCGCGAAAAATCGCCTGGACGTGTTGTCGAACAATCAGTTGGGCGGCACGTATGCGCTCTTCGCTGATGGTCTCCCAATGCAGAATGCGATTGGTCCCCCATCCACAGAACATTTTGGCCTGTCCGATGATGGTCATCGCGTGCAGCAACACGCGTTCGTCGTTGGCCGGGCGGTCGATGAGGCGGCTGATGATCTCGCAGCATGGCGTGCAGACGTGACGGATCATGTCATCCTGTAGCGCGTCGACGGCGGCGTTCGGTTCGACCTCCATACGGGCGAAGAAACGCTGGCGCGATTCGCGGTTGGGGACACTGTCATCGAGGATCAGTGCGATCACAATTTCGAGCATTTCGCACAGGAGGGCTACAAGTTTGCGTCGCGAGGCTTGACCGCTGGCAAGCTCGGTGCGAATGCGCTCCGCGATCGGCGAGACACCGGCCTGCATCTCCTGGCTGAATTGTTCGACAACGGCGCGGTAAAGGCCTTCCTTACTTCCGAAGTAATACTGAATGGCAGGGAGATTGACGCCGGCCTGCTCAGCAATGGTACGGGTGCTGGCGCCTTCGAAGCCGCTCGCCGCGAACAGCTCGAGCGCGGCTTCCAGGATGCGGGTGCGGGTTTCCTCACCACGCTGCTGCGAGGCTGGTCGGAAGCGGTTCACGGTGGCGGACATCGAGCGACCCCGGTGTAAGGGGCGGCGCGATAAACCTATCGATTGATAAAGTCAATCGATCGATATTGTACGCGCACGGGTTCGTGATCGAGAGCCGGTCCACCACATGTGACCGCTGTCTGCACGCGCCCCCCTCCCCACCCTCCCCCGCTGCGCGGGAGAGGGAGTTGAGGGACACAACTATCAGTGGTGCCTTAGGGCCGCTGCGATCCTACGCAACATGGCACCGAGCCTGTCCACGCGCTGTTGGGCGGCGATCGCCAACTCCGCGTTCCATTCGATCAGGTCATGCTCGACGGTCCGTTCGAGCTCCCCCAGAAGATGCAGGAAGTGCTCTATGCGGGATGATCCATCTGGATCGTCGTCGGATGGCTTTGCCATGCCTGAGTGTAGCGCATCAAACGTTACGCGGCGAGCGTCCCATCGAGCATTCAGTCCAACACGAGCCGCACGTCCATGACATCGGGCTCTCCGGCCATGCGTTTGACCGTGAATCCTAAGCCGCGAACGAAGGCCAGCATCGGCGCGTTGTCCGCCAGCACCTGGCCGACAATGGCGCCCATGCCGCGGCCGCGTGCCCAATCGATCAGGCGTCGCATCAGATGCCCGGCGACGCCTTTGCCCTTTATGTCGGCCTGCACGATCACCGCGAATTCGCCTTCGTGCTCGTTCTCGCTGACCAGCCTCGCGACGCCCACCGTTTCGCCGGTAGCCTCCCGTACGGCGACGAAGGCCATTTCCCGGTCGTAATCGATTTGCGTCAGTCGCGCAGTCAGCTCCGCCGACAGCTCGCGCATCGCCGTGAAGAAGCGGTAGCGAATGTCCTGCGGGGACAGGCGGCCGAAGAACGCAGCGTGCTGTTCCGCATCCTCGGGGCGGACCGGGCGCACGATCAGGCGTTGGCCGTCACGCAGCGTCCACTGCTCGACGAGATTGGCGGGGTAAGGCGAGATCGCCAGGCCGCCGCTGGTGTCGCCGGGCTCGCGCAGGCGCAACCAGGCGTCGGCTGCCAGCACACCGTCGGTGTCGACGATGAGGGGATTGAGGTCCAGCTCCGCTATCTCGGGGAAATCGACGATGAGCTGGCTGATGCGGACGAGTGCCTCGGCCACGGCGGCCTCATTGGCCGGCGGGTTGTCGCGGAAGCGGCCGAGTGTCGCGGCGGCGCGGCTGCGGGCGATCAGCGCGTGCGCCAGCGGCAGGTTCAGGGGCGGCAGATCGGCGGCGATGTCGCCCACGATGTCCGCTGTAGTGCCGCCCTGGCCGAAGCTGATGATGGGGCCGAAGGTCGCGTCGTCGGCCACACGCACGCGCAGTTCGCGCCAACGGCTGGCTTGGCATTGGACCAGCAGGACGTGTTCATTGTGCTGGTGGGTCACTGAAGACGTGGATGGCTGGGCCAAGCCCAGCCATGACGGTAGGGGCGGTGGGGGCGATGGGGGCGCGAGACGCTCGGCAGCGGCTGCAACCTCCGCCGCGTTATGCAGATTGAGTACGAGACCGCCGGAGGTTCGGAGATCTGGCCGCACGCTCTGGCGCAGTTTGACCACCGCGGGGAAGCCCAGCAGTGCTGCCGCCTCCGCGGCATCGTGGGCCGAGGTCACGACGCGATTTGGCACCACCGGGATGCCATAGGCATTCAGCACGTCCAACGCCTCGTCCTGCATTGCGGCAAGACGTCCGGCCTGGCGGATGCGTTCCAACAGGCGGCGCACCGCATCGCGATCAGAGGTGACGGTCAACACCGCACTGGTTGGCAGCTCGCGCGCGGCGGCACGGTTGCGGCGATCCTGCACGAGGTGGCGAAAGCCGCGTACCGCCTGTTCCGGCGTCGCAAACACCGCCACACCGGCCTGCGCCAGGGCGCGGCGGTGCGCGGCGCCGGCGGTCTCGCCCATCGCGCAAACCAGCAGCGGTACCCGCAGGGCCGCGCGGCAGGCGGCCAGCGCCGTCATCGCGGCATCAGCGTCCGCGTCCGCCGGCACGTGCACCGCCAGCACACCGCCGACGTCGGGCTGAGCCGCCGCCGTTGTCGCGTGCGCGGCCAGGTGCTCGGCCGCGTCGGGGGCCACGTGCACGATGTCGCCGGCCAGTTGGAGCCCGTCGCGCAACACAGCGTCCGCAGCCAGCTGACCGGCGCTGATGGCGTTGGTGACGATGCTCAGCGTTTCGGTGCGCACTGGCTTGGCGCGGGCCAGGGTTTCGGCCGCGGCGAGTAGATCGTCCAGGCTGTGGACGCTCAGGACACCGGCACGGCGCAACGCCGCCTCGAAGGCACGATCCGCCGCGCCGGTCGGGTCTGCGTGCAGCATGCCGGGCCACAGCGCCACCACCGGCCGCAGGCGGGAGGCGGCACGGGCGGCGGACAGGAAGGCACGGCGGCTTCGCAATTCCTTGATCTCGAGCAGGATCGCGCCAGTACCGGGATCGCGCGACAGCCAGTCCAGCACTGCTCCGAAGCCGATATCCGCGCGCCCGCCGATGCCGACGATATGGCTGAAGCCGACGCCGTTGGGTTGCGCCCAGTCGAGCACCAGGCGGCACAGCGCGGACGACTGCGACACCAGCCCGACGCGACCGACGGGCGGTGGCAGATGCGCGCGCGAGGCGTTCAGGCCGATGCCGGGCACCACGACGCCGAACGAGTCCGGACCGAGCATGCGGACGCCGCTTTGGCGCGACAGCTCGGTCAGCGCGTCGGCAGGGCAGAGGACGACCGCGGCGAAGGTCCCCTTGGCTGCCAGTGCATGGAGCATGTCCAGCGTCGGCTGCGCGGCGAACACCGCGAGGTCCGGCGGGGTGGCCAATGTCGCGACGTTCGCCACGGCGTCGATTACGGTGATGCCGCCCTTGAACCCGCCGAACCGCAGGTTCGCCAACGCGTGGGCGCCGATGTCCGTACCGGCACCGATCACGGCGACCGAATTCGGATGGAACAGGTGGGCGGGACCGAAGCGGCCCGCGGGTTTGTCGCGCGGCAGGTGCATGGGCTGGGTCACCATAACGCTGTGGGTTGTCTGGGCCACGCCTAAATGGCCCCGGGGCGCCAATACCGAACACCTCGATGCGCGGGCGATACTGGACGTGTCGGTCAGTGTCGGCGCTGGCTATTTCGATGTGACCTGGTCCGACGCCGAGGACACGGAACGGTTTCGACGCAACGCGTGTCACCGGCCGAACTGACGCGCTCCCTGCTCGAGAGCCTCGGTGGCGCCATCCGTCGGCAACGCAACCTGATCGTGCGCCCGTATGGGCCGGGGGTCAGACTCGTCCAGGCCGACGGGCTGAAGGCCGAGAAGCTCCCTGCCCTCGCCCCCACCATGTTTCTCACCATTGATACCAGTGCTCATGGATGATGACCCATTGCAAAACCAGCGAGCCTGTACTCGGCGTTGCCGGCAACAGAGAAAACAGTAAAAGAATATTCAACCACAGAGGCACAGAGTCCACAGAGTAGTCATAGAAGAGTATTATTAAAGTGACTCTGTGACTACTCTGTGGACTCTGTGTCTCTGTGGTTGAAAGTCCTTACTTGCTACGCAGTCCGACTGCCAATGCGTAGTCCGACACAAGTTGGCCGCGTTGCTGCCAAATCTTAATAGTGACCAATGCGTTGTGCCGAATGTCATTGCCGGACCACGCCCCGAACATGACAAGTGGGAAGACAAGTCGTGCTCAGTGAGCGTTGGTCTGAGGCCTCGCTCGGCAATTTCCAGGCCTGGCTCGCGCGGCCAGGTATGGAGGACCACGACCTCGCCCGCCGTACCCGCGTAACGCCTCAGCGGACTGAGCAAAACTGGGGAGTGTCAAACAGCCCGATCGCCAGCCGCCCATCGCCTCAGTGCGCGAGCGACGCCGGCTGGACCGCGACCCCATCCGGCGTGTCACTCTCCACACCGGCGCGCAGCGGCAGGTCGCGCATGCCCAGCGCCACCACCAGCGCTGCGACCATCGCGATGGCGCAGGCCAGGAACGCCAGGTGAAACGATCCGGCGAGCGCCGCGTGCACCTGCGGCAGCATGTCAGCCCGCACGCCTTCCAGCGCGCCGCCGCCATGCCGTGCCTCGCCGAAATCGATGTGCGCGGTGATGCCGAGTTCGGCCAGCCGCGTGGCAAACCCGCTCGCCAGCAGCGCGCCCACCAGCGTGCTGCCGAACGCGCCG
Source organism: uncultured Alphaproteobacteria bacterium (assembly GCA_963726125.1). Classification (GTDB taxonomy): domain Bacteria; phylum Pseudomonadota; class Alphaproteobacteria; order Acetobacterales; family Acetobacteraceae; genus JAMXLO01. Next base: position 160,239 of record CAVSBG010000001.1, read on the forward strand.
CCCATCGAGCGCAGGAACAGCAGGCAGCCGGTCGCCGCACCGATGTCCCGCCGCTCCGCCGCGTTCTGCACGCAGACCAGGCTGCTTGGCATCACCATGCCGAGGCTGGTCCCCAGCACCACCTCGAACAGCACCACCACCCAGATCGGCGTCGTCGCGGTAACCAACGCCAGCAGCCCGAACCCAACCAGGCAGCCGCCCAGCCCCACCAGCATGATCCGCTTCATCTTGCCATGCCGCCGCGCCAGCCGCCCGGCGAACACCGCGCCGACACAGCTCGCGGCCAGGAACGGTACCACCAGCGCGCCGGACATCGCCGCGTCGGCTCCGCGCACCAACTGGAAGAACAACGGCAACAGGAAGCTGCTGCCGAACATCGCCAGAGCACCGCAGAACGCCACCGTCACCCCGCGCGTGAACACCGGATTGCTGAACAGCCGTGGCGGCAGCAGTGGATCGGGAAACCGGCGCTCCTGCCGCGCCAGCAACACCAGCAGCACCAACCCACCCGCGCTCAGGCCAAGGATGGCCGGCGAGTGCCACGGCAGCTCCACGCCACCCCAGCTCAGCACCAGCAGCCACGCGCTGACCGAGGCGGTCAGCAGCCCCGCCCCCACCCAGTCGATCCTCGCCTGACGCGCCTGCGCGCGCAGCAGACGCAGCGCACGATCGCACAACAGCATCGCCACCAGCGCTATCGGCAGGTTGATCCAGAAGATCCAGCGCCACGACAGCGCATCCGTGACCCAGCCGCCGATGATCGGCCCCGCAACCGAGGCCAATCCCCAGGTCGACGCCATATAGGCCTGATAGCGCCCACGCTCCCGCGGGCTCACCACGTCGGCGATCGCCGCCTGCGCCATCGCCATCAGTCCGGCGCCACCGATGCCTTGCAGTGCCCGCGCGGCAACCAGTTGCCCCAAGGTCGCCGCCAACGCACACAGCACCGACGTCACGGCAAATATCGCCAGCGCCACCAGCAGCAGCATCCGCCGGCCATAGATATCCGACAGCTTGCCGTATATCGGCGTCATCGCTGTCGAGGTCAGCAGGTACGCCGACACGATCCAGGCAAGATGGTCGAACCCATGCAGATCCGCCGCAATGGCGGGCACCGCCGGGATCACCACCGTCTGGTCGATCGCCGCCAGGAAGATGCACAGCAGGATGCCGCTCAGCACCCGCATGATCTGCTGGTGGGTAAAATGCGGCGAGGGATCGCCTTCGGCAGTCGGCATGGGCGGGTCTCGCTCGTCGGGTCGGGCGGTTTATACCGCACTGCAACATGACGAGCCATGCCGGACGGCTCAACCCTGCCCTGCATTTGGGCATGCCGCCGGATTTTCGTTCGTTGACGGAACAGCCAACGGCTGCTCGCACAAAATTTATGCAGCCAGATGGTGCGCCGAGGAAAACCCTCGAACGCCCGTCTGGCGTTCTCAGCGCCGCACATGGCGATCCCAGCGGGAATTGTCACGTTCCTTTCATGACGACCCTTGGAAGCGGCTTGAGATTGCCGACGGTCGCATCGACCGGATCGCCCATACTGTGTCGGGTTTCTTGGGGTCGGGGTTGACCTTGTAGTAAAAACCCACGCCATCCGCTGTCGTTCGAAAACAGGGCCCGGTACGCGGGTTGGACCCAGTTAGGCGACGCAGAGCCGCAGTCCACCGGGCAGTGCGGGGTCTTGTGCTTGTGAAGATAACCGGCGCAGTCGGGACATTCTTCTTATACCAACACTCACAGAGCGCGACTCATCTTGCCACTTGGCATGTTCGGGGCGTGGTCCGGCGATGACATTCGGCACGACGCATTGGCAGTCGGACTGCGAGGCAAGCAAGGAGTTTCTACCACGGATGCACACAGATGGACGCGGATAGTGCCAGACGCAATGTTTCAAAGCGGGCAAGCCGGCTTCCCTGGAGCCGAATGATTTGCGTTCATCAGTGTGCATCTGTGGTTGAAGATTCTTTTACTGTTAGCGGCAACGCTTAATACAGGTTCGCTGGTTTTACTTTGAATGATAGCGCAACGGCCGCTTGCGACCCAAGTCGGACGCTCGGCCGAGCACTGTCGAATGACGAGAGTGGGTCCGACCGGTTTGGAGCGCATGACGGCAATGAGAAGACGCTCGCTCCAGGCCGGTTGTCGACGGCAGATGGCCCACCCGAAGCGGGCGCTCAGACGCAACGCACAGGATGTGTCGCCAGGCTTCGGTCAGATGGCAGTTCGGCTGGACGGCTTCCGTCCCCACGACTGCACAAGCAGCTTGTCGATCACAAGGGTATTTGGATCGTCCAGGTGCAACTCAAGTGCGGCCTTGTGCATAGCAAGTTCATTCTCAGCCAACAGCCCAAGCGAGATGACCTTGTCGTGCAGCGAGTCCAGAAGTGAAAGAAGGTGCTTCCGTCGGGATCCGTGCGGCTGAACGATGTCCACATGCACTTTGCACTGCACGTCTTCGAGGCCAACGGACCGTAGCATTTCCGGAAGGCGGCGACCAAAGAAGACGTTACCGCCATGCCGACCAAATGCGCTGTGATAGATCCCAACCAGAATATCCCACGAAGGGTGCGAGGGGTAACATAGCCATGATGCATCGTCGACTTCCTCTGCCGCGACAATACCGGCGTCGCGAACCAACGCGACCATTGCGGAGAGAATCGCTTCTGGATTCGGCCTGTTGATCATCACAAGGCGCTCGTGCGCAAAGTCAAAGGAATTTCGGTCCAGTCCGCTTGTCAGAGCGTCGGCTTGAATCACCTTGACGTTGCTCAGTCCGAGCCGACCAATTTCCGCCGAAGCCACTTTCGCGAAACGCGGCACATATTCTAGGCCCACAACTTCTCCCGCCGCCCCTACGCGCTGGGATAGGGAATCAAGAATTCCGAGAGGCCCGCAGCCCACATCGATCACTCGCCAGCCCTGTTGTATCCCAATCCGGTCGAGTAGCCAGTGGGCCTGCTGTTGGAATTCTCTGGCCTGGTCCAGAAGTCGCTGTTGCTCGATGTGCGTGCTGCCGAAAACGTAGGACATGGGATAGCGGCTGTCCATGAGCTCCTCTGTCATTATGACGGCTATTGTCGGCAGAGGGATCGTGTTGATCCTGGTAGAAAATGCAGCCCCGACAACCGTGGTTCGTATCAACCGGGATCGTCACTTCTGATGATTGATCTCCTTCCATGGATCCTTGACCATCGGAATCGTCTCCAGTTCGACGTTCGCAAGTCGGCCGTTGACCATCTCGACACGCCGCACATATTCGTTCTGCACGATGTCGCGGGTATCCGGATCGATCATGAATGACCCACGTGGGCTGGCATCATCCTTCCAGCCTTTCAGCAGCGCCATTGTCTGGTCGGGATCGATCTTGCCGTGCTGTGCATCAACCACATGGAAGATTGCTGCCATGCCGTCATAGGCATCGACGACCGTGTAGCCTGGATCCTCGTTCTGCCCGTATTTTGCGTGGTATGCGGCGACGAACGTCTGGTTGAATGGTCGCGGTGCTGCCGACGAGTAGTGGTTCATCGTAACGACTCCCAGCGCCACGTCACCCATGTTCTGCAATTCTTCATCTGTCGTGATGGCACCCGGCCCGATCAGCTTGATCCCGGCCTGCGTCAATCCAAGGTCGCCGAACGCGCGCATCAAGGCAGTGGATTCCTTGCCGGCAGGGACGAAAGCGAACACCGCATCTGGCGCAACGTCTTTCGCACGCTGCAAGAACGGCACAAAGTCGGGATTGGCCACCGGCATGCGTACCGATCCGACAATTTGCCCGCCGCTGTCGACGAAGCCCCTGGTGAACGCTTGTTCCGCATCGATCCCAGGTCCGTAGTCCGACACCACGGTATAAACCTTCTTGATGCCGTTCTTCACCGCCCAAGGACCCAGAGGATAGGACGACTGCCACATCGTCAGCGACACACGGGCGATGTAAGGCGACTTGGTTGTAATGGTCGACGTGCTGGCGTTCATGATGATGAGCGGAACTTTGGCCTCGGTGGCCAGGGGTGCGATCGCCAGTGCGTTGGGCGTCCAGATCACTCCGGCCAAAATCTGCACGTGGTCGCGGGTGATCAGTTCCTGCGCCAGCCGCTTGGCCACTTCCGGATTGGGCCCGGTGTCGTCGCGCCTGATCAGCTCAATCGTTACGCCCGCCGGCAGGTCGCTTTCATGCTGCTTCATGTAAAGCTGGATGCCGCGCTCCATCTGCTCGCCCTGCGGGGCCAGTGGACCGGAATAGGTGTTGATGATGCCGACCTTCACGGTCTGGGCGCCGGCAGCGCCACAGCTCATCAACACGATCGCGATGCCAGCCCGGGTGCAATTCCACGTCTTCATGTCGCGTCCTTTCGGGTGCCTCCCGGCGGCTCGGCTGCCACCGACCGGATCGCTGATCGGCAATCCACGATTGAAGGCTATTTGGTTCTCCTATAGGTGGGAACATCTGATCTGCCTCTATCACCATAGGTGATCGGCTATGGCCAAAGGCATCGACTGGGAGCGCCGCATCGGCCGTCGCGTCCGCCTGCGGGATCTCCATATCCTGTTCGCTGTCGTTCAGTCGGGCAGCATGGCCAAGGCGGCCGCGCTGCTCGGCGTTTCACAGCCTGTCGTGTCGCAGGCGATTGCCGACCTGGAAGTAGCGATCGGGGTGCGCCTTCTCGATCGCAACTCCCGCGGCGTCGAGCCGACGTTGTACGGTCGCATCCTGCTTCGCGCCGGCGAAACGGCGTTCGACGATCTGCGACAAGGGATACGAGAGATCGAATCCTTGGCCGATCCCGACGCGGGCGAGGTTCGAATAGGTTGTCCGGAATCGATATCGGGCGGACTCCTTCCGCCCGTGATCGAGAAACTCTCCCGCCAGTACCCGCGGATGGTCTTTCGCATAACCCAGGTGAATACCCTGAGCACACAATTGGAATTCCCAGAACTTCGCGAGCGAAAGCTTGATATCGTGATGGTCCGCCTGGTCAAGCCGATGGGTGAGTTCGAATTCGAGGAGGATCTTAACGTGGAACAGCTGTTCGACGACGAATTGCTTGTCGTCGTAGGGCGGGAAAGCCAATGGGCTCGTCGCCGCGTGATCGAGCTCGCTGAATTGGCCAACGCCCCCTGGATTCTGCCCCCCGACAGTTGGAACAGCCTGATCCTGCAAGAAGCGTTTACCGCGATAGGCTGCAAAATGCCGCATATCGGCGTCGAGAGTTTTTCTGTCGCCCTGCGCTATCAATTACTTGCCACCGGACGCTTCGTATCGGCTCTGCCTGGCTCGATGCTGAACGTCTACACGAAGCCATATCCACTGAGGATTTTGCCGATCGACCTTCCGAGCCGTCCATGGCCAGTCGTCCTGGTGACCTTAAAGAATCGGACACTCGCTCCTGCCGTGGAGTTATTCGTGCAATGTGCTCGTGCCACCTTAAGCGCGATGCCTTCGCGGCTATCATCGAGCAACCGCAGCCTCGAAACGCGATACGGCGTCAGATGAGCCGCTACGTCGGAGCGTGCAGGACATTTGTATACATTGATCGGGGCTAAATAACCTTTTGCCGACCTTCACCAGATAGGATGGTTGGGATCCATCTGCTTCGGCCATTGCTCGAACAAATCTGCACGACTGATTCCCGCCCGCGGCAGATATAATGAGCAGCTATCACCTCACTTGGGGGAACGTCTGCATTCAGATGACGGCGAAGCGACCTGGAGTGACCGAACTGGGCGCAGAGCGGACCCAATGCGAACTGCCTTCTACGTCCGAAGTCCTCCCGTGGCGGTCGTCGGCGACCTCATTCCCTTAAGCGTTCAGAGACGCGCTCTTAGGACTTAGAACCCGTTTTGTCCGGCCCCACGGAAGGCCGGACCCTGAATTTCGGCGCGAGCGACCCGCGCCGCCCGCAGAATCTCAATCAGGACCATGCAGACAGTCATAGCTACTAACTCATACCGTCAATTACACTATTGCCTCGCTCCCACCCCTCCGTGTATCCTAGCCCTCTTTTTCACCACCACGGATCAGCAACGATGGACATTACGCCACCACCGCTCCCAACCACCGAACCCCAGGCCGACTTCGCCGCCTCCCGCATCTTCGCCCTAATGCTCGACCAACTCACCGCCGCTCTGCCACCCCTCGAAACCGAGACCCAAGCCGCCAACGCCCTCCGCCACGAAGTCGCCCGCGCCATGGTCATCGCCACGCACCCCGCGGACCCGATCGAGGCAGCCCTGGCGATCAGTGCCGCCGTCGCCTACCAGGCCTCGCTCGCCAGCACCGCCCTCGCAGCCTCCCCCGGCCTCACCAGCCTCCAGTCGAGCCGTCACGCCCGGACCGCCATCGCCCAGGACCGCGCCTTCCGCGCCGCCGTCGCGGCACTCGCTAAACACCGAGGCGCCCCCGCTCAACCCGCCACCCCCAAACGCGCCCACACCTCCTCACACCAACAGCCGGAACCCGAGCCGCAGCCTGACGACGACCCCATCCCTCACCTCCCCCAGTTCCAGCCGCGCGACCGCCACGGCAACCCGATCCCGCTGTACCGTTTCCGCGACATGACGCCCAAGCAGAGGCGCGCCACCTACGGCGACCCCTACGACACCGCAACCCAGGCCATCGCCATCGAGGAGGAAGACGCCGCCATCGCCGCCCAGGCAGCCGAGGACGCGGCCACCAACCCCACCACCTGATCTCACAACCAGCACCAAAATCCCACTAACCAACATGGCGAGACAAAACCGGGACACCAAATCGTATCGATTTCCGGAAAGTATCACCACCAGACCACTCATCCCGCCAATCGACACTGCGAGACAATGCCGAGCAACGCTGCCCGACGCCTCCTTTCGACCGGCAGAACCCAATCGAGCCGGACTATCGGGACAAGCGATCCGCAGATTTGATCGCAGCAGCACTCCCGTTGATATCGTCCGGTCTCAGCACGCCAGAAAGCATCAACGCCCGCACGACGATCATCTCGGCATGCAGTCCGGCCGCCTTCAGTAGTACGCGTGGAACTTTGTAATCCGCATGTTTCGTCGTCGCCCCCAACCACGCCAGGACGTCCTCGTTGGCTGCAACACCCTGCCGCAGCGCGAACGGCAGCATCTTTCGGGTCGTCCATTGGCAAGCAAGAGTGGCAGGACGTCATGGCCAGGCAATCACCGCTGTTCGTCATCAGTCAGTCGATCGGTCTCATCGTCCGGGTGAGGACAATCGCTTGAATCGCCCCGGCGTGCGATTTGACCGGTCCTTGCGTCGCGGCGACCGTGGAGGTGGGACGTCCGCAAGGTTTTCAGCACGGAGGAAGCAGGGAGGACGTCGAGGGCCACGGAGCAAGGATTTCAAAGCGCTTCGCGCGAAGCGCAATTTCCATTCTACTCCGTGGCCCTCGACGTCCTCCCTGCTTCCTCCGTGTTAAAATTCTTCCTGCTTGCGGACGGCACATGTTTCCCCCGTTGTCTGAAGCAACGGCGGATTTAAGCGATTGCCCTGTCGTCAGCTTCTGCCTTCTCCACGATAGCCGCCACGACGATCACCACGGTCGTTTAAGCCCAGATTCCCCGGCCGGGGTGCGACCGGCCCGCACGACCAGGATGGGCTGTCGGCCAATTCTGTTGTTGCAGAACGCGGTTATCACAGCCTACGCTATCCTCAGAATTGGCGTATACACTGCTCATCGGGAGAACCCCGGTGCGAGCTGATGGGTGTGGGAGAGGTATTCATGACCATCACCGTTAACGATACTGCGAAAGCAAGTAAGGCCATATATAAGAACAATGATTTTGAAGGCTTTACACTCATGGGCGGTTTTTTTGACCCAAAAAATACGAACAGATTTGGCTGGGACAAGGAGGGGGATGCAGGCGGGGCTTCCGCCGGCATCTACAAGTACAACGGCAATTCGGGCATGTATATTCTCAGCTTCCGGGGTAGCTCGAACAGTCCGTTTACCAAGGGAGACGGACGAAAAGACTGGACAGTTGACGATGCGACCCTGGCTGCTGGATTTACGCCTGAAAGAGCCAGCGATTGTGTGAAATATGCAAACTCCGTTAGCGCGCAATATCCGGATAGCTTCATTCTCGTAACCGGACATTCTCTGGGCGGCTACCTTGCTCAGGTAGTTGGCGTGTTGTGCGATATGCCGTTCATTACCTGGAATGCCCCTCCAGCCCTATCGACCTGGACAGGGAATTTGGCAGACGGGACAAAGGCCTCCAGGTTCAGGAAAGGCCTTAACTTCAGGATCAATTGGGATCCCGTCAGCAAATTGACGGCCGGCAAGCATGTCGGGCCGGTGAAAACGCTGCCGCACGTGGGCGTTAACATTCTTAACGCACACACAAATAGCGCCATTGAAAAGTCGATAGCGCAGTCGCCACTGAAAAATCTTCCGGCCATGGGTTGCATAACCGTGGCAAATCGCAATTAACACCAAAGCCCCCTGACCGCGACTCATGCTGTCCCCCGCCCTCCCCGCAACACGGGGGAGGGAGTATGTCGTGACGGTTGACCGGCGTGCCCGTCTGCGCGGGAATAGCGATGGTGGCAGCGCAATTGCGCCAGTTTCGGTGAACGGCAGGAGCGAATGATGAGCGACAGGTCGCGTTGGGACCCGGAGATGTTGGCCTACCAGCAGCAGGGGGAAGCGATCGCCGCCAAATTCCCGCCGGTAAAGCTGGAGCTGCCGTTGGAGCCGCATCGCCAGGTGAACGACGCGATCACCCTGGCGCGCGGCACACGCGGTCCAGAGATGGCGGAAACGACCGAATATTGGGTGTCGGCACGCGGCCGGCGCATTTACTGCCGGGTGCATCGGCCGCGCACCGATCGGCCGTTGCCCGTGCTGGTGTATTTCCACGGCGGCGGTTGGGTGTGGGGCTCGGTCGACACGCATGACTGCGCCGCGCGCTCGCTTGCCGCGGGCGGCGATGTTGTCACCGTCAGCGTCGATTACGCACTGTCGCCGGAGGCGAAGTTCCCCCAGGCGCTGGAGGAATGCGCCGCCGTGGTGCGCCACGTCGCGAGCGAAGGTGCGGCGTGGGGGCTCGATCCGTCATGCATCCTGCTGGGCGGCGATTCAGCCGGCGGCAACCTGGCGCTGGCGACGGCGCTGCTGCTGCGCGACACCGGCGGACCAAAGCTGGCGGGCATCGTCACGGCGTACCCGGTGAGCGACAGCAGGCTCGACACGCCGAGCTATCAGGAGTTCGCGACAGGTCACGTGCTGACGCCCGAGAAGATGGCCTTCTACTGGAACTCATACGTGCCGCACGAAGCAGATCGCAGCCACCCGCTGGCGGCGCCGTTGCGCGCCGACTTGACGGGCCTGCCGCCGGTGCTGATCGTGCTGGCGGAGCTCGACGTGCTGCGCTCGGAAGGCGAGGCGCTGGCGACCAAGCTCCGGGAAGCGGCGGTGCCGGTGGAATGCGAGACGTATGCTGGTGTGCTGCACGGGTTCTTCCGAGCCACCGACGGCGTGCAGAAGGCGCGCGACGCCGTGGCGCGGGCTGGCGCATGGATCAGACGCATCGCGCATTAGCCCGGCACTTGCCGTCCGGTGCTGTTGGGCGTCGATTGTGGCCGTTACAGCGCCAGGCGCAGCTTGCCGCCGATCTCGCCGATCACGCCGCGGCGGAAGGCCAGCACGCAGATGACGAAGATCGCGCCTTGCGTCACCGTCACCCACTGCCCAAATTGTGCCAGGTAGTTCTCCATTGTGGTGACCAGCACGGCGCCCATCACCGGGCCGAACACCGTGCCAAGGCCACCCAGAAGCGTGGTCAGCACCACCTCACCCGATGTGTTGTACTGCACGTCGGTCAGCGTGGCGATGCCGAACACCAGCGCCTTGGTGCCGCCGGCGACGCCCGCCAGCATGCACGACAGGACGAACGCGATCAGCTTGTAGTCGTCGGTGCGATAGCCGAGCGACGTGGCGCGTGGCTCGTTTTCGCGGATGGCCTTGAGGACCTGGCCGAATGGCGAGTGGATGATGCGATGGATCAGCAGGAATCCGGCGAGGAACACCACCGCCACCAGCCAGTACATCGTCATGTCGTTCTGTAGCGAGATCACGCCGAACAGGAAGCCACGCGGAACCTGCTGGATGCCGTCCTCGCCGCCGGTGAACGGTGCCTCGACGCAGAAGAAATACACCATCTGCGCGAGCGCCAGGGTGATCATCGCGAAGTAGATGCCGGAACGGCGGATCGCCAGGTAGCCAAGCGCGAGGCCCAGCACGGCGCCCGTCAAACCGCCAAGGATGATCGCGATCGACGCATCGACATGCCAGAATTTCATGGTCCAGGCGGAGATGTAGGCGCCCATCCCAAAGAACGCAGCGTGGCCGAACGACAGCAGGCCGACGTAGCCGATCATCAGGTTGAACGCGCAGGCGAACAGCGCGATGCACAGCACGCGCATCAGGAACACGGGATACAGCACGTAGGGACAGATCACGATCAGCGCGACCATGACGATGAAGGCGATCTGCTGCGAGCGGGAAAAACCGAACATCAGGCGCGCCTTCCGAACAAGCCGTGCGGCAGCGTCAGCAGCACGATCACCATGACCAGGAAGACCACGGTGGCTGACGCCTGCGGCCAGAACACCTTGGTGAGGCCCTCGATAACGCCGAGGCCGAAGCCGGTGACGATGGAGCCCATGATCGAGCCCATGCCGCCAATCACCACCACGGCGAACACGGTGTTGATGAAGTTGTCGCCCATGTTGGGGTTCACCGAGTAGATCGGTGCCGCCAGCACGCCAGCGAACGCAGCGAGCGCGACACCGCCGCCATAGGTCAGTGTGATCAGCCGCGGCACGTCCACGCCGAACGCCTGCACCAGCGGCGCGTTCTCCGTCGCGGCGCGCAGGGTGGCGCCGAGCGGTGTCTTCTCGATGATCGCCCAGGTCGCGATGCACACCACCAGCGCGGCGATGACGACCCAGCCGCGGTAGATCGGCAGGAACATGAAGCCAAGGTTGGTGGCGCCCTGGAGAACCTCCGGGATTTGGTAGGGCAGGCCGGAGCTGCCGTAGTAGTTGCGGAACAGGCCCTCGATGACGAGTGAGAGCCCGAAGGTCAGCAACAGCCCGTAGAGGTGGTCGAGTTGGTAGAGCCGGCTGATGACGGTTCGTTCCAGGACGACACCGAACGCACCGATGATTATGGGGGCCAGGATCAGTGCCGGGAAGTAACCGATGCCGGCGTATTGCAGCAGCATCCAGGAGGCGAACGCACCCATCATGAACAGGGCGCCGTGCGCGAAGTTGATGATGTTCAGCATGCCGAAGATGATCGCCAGGCCCATCGACAGCATGGCGTAGAACGCACCGTTGATCAGACCCAGCAGAAGCTGGCCGAACAGCAGTGGGCCGGGGATGCCGAAGATCATCATCATGGTGTTGCGCGGGCTGGTTCGGCCCCCTCCCCCTGGCCCCCTCCCGCAAGGGGAGGGGGAGATAGTGACGCTGGCTTCACGTCATGCCTTGACGAGCGGGCAATTTCCCTCGGCCAGCGGGCGGTAGGCCTGGTCGCCCGGCGTGGAGGCGATCAGCTTGAAGTAGTCCCACGGTCCCTTGCTCTCGGACGGGGTCTTCACTTCGAACAGGAACGACGGTGTCAGGTTACGGCCGTCCTCGCGGATGGTCGTCTTGCCGAAGCAGTCATCCTCGACCGGCATCGCCTTCATGCGTGCCACCGTGGCCGCACCATCCTTTTTCGCCTCGGCCGCGCCCATCTCGGCCACCGTCTTCAGGTAATGCAGCGTCGCCGAGTAGCAGCCGGCGTGCACCATGTTCGGCCAGTTGTTCGGTGTCTTCGACTTCACCCGATTGGTGAAGGCGCGGGTGCGGTCATTCAGGTCCCAGTAGAAGCTCTCGGTCAGGTTCAGTCCCTGCGCGACCGGAAGGCTAAGCGCATGCACATCGGTGACGAACATCAGCAGCGCGGCGACCTTCATGGTCTGGTTGATGCCGAATTCGCGCGCCTGCTTGATCGAGTTCACCGTATCTCCGCCGGCGTTGCACAGGCCCAGCACCTTCGCCTTGCTGGACTGCGCCTGCACCAGGAACGAGGAGAAGTCGGTGGTGCCGGGGAACGGATAAGGCGAGGAACCCATCACCTTGCCACCGGACGCCTGCACCAGCGCCGTGGTGTCGGCCTGGAGTTGCTTGCCGAATGCGTAGTCGGCGGTCAGGAAGTACCAGGAATCACCGCCCGCCTTCACCATCGCGCCGCCGGTCGAGCGGGCGAGCATGTAGGTGTCGTAGGTCCAGTGAATGAAGTTGGGCGAGCATGCCTTGCCGGTCAGATCCGACGATGCCGCGCCTGAGTTCAGATACACCTTGTTCTTTTCACGCACGACCGACTGCACGGCCAGCGCCACCGAAGATGTCGGCACGTCGAGCAGCATGTCCACGCCGTCACGATCGAACCACTGCCGGGCGATGGAGACAGCGAGGTCCGGCTTGTTCTGGTGATCCGCGTTGATCACCTCGACGTTCAGGCCCTTGCCGGACACGCCGAAGTCTTCCAGCGCCTGCTTGGTGCAGACAATCGAGGTGGGGCCGCCGGTGTTCATGTACGGCCCCGACATATCGTTCAGGACGCCGATCTTGATGGTGGGGGCGCCTTGCGAGCGGGCGCGCGCCAGCGGCACGGCACTGGCGGCTGCGGCGGTGGCGAGCAGGGTGCGGCGGGAAATAGTCATTCGTTCTGGTCCTTCCAGGTCTGAGTGTCGATCAACAGCTTCCTGGCTCCTCTCCAAGACGGGAGGTCGTGCTTCGCATCATACCCCCAAATACTCGTGCAGCTTGTCCATGCTGGCTTCCAGCAGGTGGTTCGGGATCATGTCGATCACCTGGCCGTGCTCCATCACGTAGTGCCGATCGGCCACCGTTTGGGCGAAACGGAAGTTCTGCTCGACCAGCAGGACCGTGAAGCCGCGTTGCTTGATCTCACGGACGGTGCGGCCGATCTGCTGCACGATCACCGGTGCGAGGCCTTCGGTCGGTTCGTCCAGCAGCAGCAGCTTCGCCCCGGTGCGCAGGATGCGTCCGATCGCCAGCATCTGCTGCTCACCGCCGGAAAGCCGCGTGCCATGCGCCGTGTGCGCACGTTCCCTCAGGTTGGGGAACAACGTGTAGATCTCGTCGATCCCAAGGCCGCCGGGCGCCACCACGGGCGGCAACATCAGGTTCTCGGTTACGCTGAGCGAGCCGAAGATGCCGCGCTCTTCCGGGCAGAACGCTATGCCGGCGCGTGCGACGTGGTTGGGCATGGCGTTGATCAGTTCGCGGCCGCGGAACTGGATGCTGCCCTCGCGGCGCGGCACCAGGCCCATGATCGACTTCAGCGTCGTGGTCTTGCCGGCACCATTACGGCCAAGTAATGTGACCACCTCGCCTTCGCGGACCTCGAAGTCGACGCCGTGCAGGATGTGGCTTTCGCCATACCAGGCGTTCAGGCCCTTCACCTCAAGCATGCGGCGTCCCCAGGTAGGCGGCGATCACATCGGGATTTTTCGATACGGTGGCGTAGTCACCTTCCGCCAGGATGCGCCCCCGGGTCAGCACGGTGATCGTGTCGCACAGGCCCTCCACCACCGAAAGGTTGTGTTCCACCATCAGGATCGTGCGACCATCGCGCACCCGGCGGATCAGTTCCACGATACGGGCGACATCGGCGTGCCCCATGCCGGCGGTCGGCTCATCCAGCAGCATCACCTCGGGATCGAGCGCCAGGGTCGTGGCGATCTCCAGCGCGCGTTTCTGGCCGTAGGGAAGCTGAGTCACCACGGTGTCGGCCTCGCCGGTCAGGCCCACATCGTAGAGGAGCTCTCGCGCCCGATCCTCGTAAACGGCCAGCACCTTCTCCGACCGCCAGAAATCGAAGCTGGCGCCGCGGGCGCGCTGCAATGCCAGGCGCACGTTCTCCAGCGCCGTGAGGTGTGGGAATACCGCTGAGATCTGGAAGCTGCGCACCAGCCCCAACCGCGCGACGCGTGCCGGCTTGAGGCCGGTGATGTCGTTTCCCTTGAAACGGATCGAGCCGCGTGTCGGCGGCAGGAACGCGGTCAGCAGGTTGAAGCAGGTGGTCTTGCCGGCGCCATTCGGGCCGATCAGGGCATGGATGGTGCCGGCGCGCACGGACAGCGACACGTCGTCCACGGCAACGAAGCCGCCGAACTCGCGGGTCAAATGCACGGTTTCCAGGATGGTGTCGCTCACCCCCGGACGTCTCCCTTTTTGACAAGGCCCCTGTGGCGCCGCTGATTGCATATCGTTGACGGGGGCGCAAGATTGGGCCGTCCAAAATTGCGAGGCAACCGCATGCGTTTGCGCAGCCCCCTGTTCGCGCCAGGCGATTCGGAACGGAAGATGACCAAGGCGATCGCCTCGGCGGCAGACGCTGTGATCCTCGACCTGGAGGACTCGGTCGCCGCACCGGCCAAGCCGACCGCGCGGGCCATGGTGCCGGATGTGGTGCGTGCCCATCCGGGTCGGGCGCTGATCGTGCGGGTCAATCCACGTGGCACGCCGTGGTACCTGGACGACCTGGCCGCCGTGGTGCGGTCCCGCCCGGCGGGCATTGCGCTACCGAAATGCAGCGGACCGGACGACCTGGGGGCGTTGAACCACCACCTCGAGGCGCTGGAGGCAGCGGCCGGCGCCCCGATCGGATCCACCGGGGTCGTTGCAATTGTAACTGAAACCGCGGGTTCGGTGTTCGCGCTGGGGGATTATGCGCCTGTTGCATCCCGCCTGCTGGGAATCTGTTTCGGTGCCGAGGACCTGTCGGCTGATCTGGGCATCAGCCCTCGCTATCCCAATGGTTGCTACCCCGCACCGGTCATCCTGGCGCGCGCCCAAACGCTATTGGCGGCTGGCGCACTTGGCGTGCCGGCGATCGACACGCCGTATCCGGACCACAGCGATCCGGCCGGGTTGCGGCGCGAGGCGGAGGCGGCCGCCGCCGATGGGTTCGCCGGCAAGATCCTGATCCATCCGGCGCAGATCGACGTGGTGAACGCCGCGTTCACGCCTCCGCCGGAGCAGGTGCGCTGGGCCGAGCGGGTCGCTGCCGCGTTCACCACCAATCCGGATTCCGGCGTGTTCGCTCTGGACGGCAAGATGATCGATCGGCCGCATTGGAAACTGGCGCAACGCATCCTCGCCGCCGCGGATGATAAATCGGTTACGGAATGACCCTGGGTGCGGTGGTTCCACCAACCCGCATCACCGTCCTCCTAAACTGCCGAAATACTGAGCGTGCAACGCATCCATTGTGCCGTTGTCCTTCAGGCGCAGGATCACCTCGCTGATGCGCCGTGTCAGCGGACTGCCTGCCGGCAACGCGAAGCCATACTGCTCGGCGAGGAACACCGGACCGACCACCGTGATCGGCAGCTCGGGATGAGCATAGTCGTACCATTCGAGCATCGGCGCATCGAGCACGATGGCACTGATCCGCGCGTTGAGCAGGGCGTCAACCGCAGCCTCCATGGAATCGAAGGATTCCAGGTCGAGCATCGAGCGGCGGCAGTAGGCTTCGCCGACCGAGCCCGCGAGCACACCGACGTGACGGCGGCCCAAATCCTGGAAACCACTGATCTCATGGGTCAATGCCTCGGCGGTCATTACACTGGTGATGCTGGACGTCACGTAGGCGACAATACCAACCCCGCAGGCGAGCCAAACCGCAGCCATGATGGTGCCAAGCGTGCCGAACAGGTTGGCGTGCGTGGACTTGCCTGACGTGACAATCGACATCACGTGGTAGAAGGACTCGGCAAACCCTCTGTGCCATTCGCGCGGAAAGTCCTCTTGCCTGCGCCGATCGATCAGCGTGAGCGCGATCGTGACGGTCACGATGAGCACGACGAGCCAGGCGTAGACACGAAGGTGGCCGTCATCGCGCAGGCCTGCGAACAGGTTCCCGGCGCTGGCGTGACGATCCTCGTCGATCATGATCCGTTGCCCGGAGGCGAAATAGGGCAGGCTGAAGTCCATCTGGGTGTAGCGTTCGGCGGTGATGGAAAGATTGGCGACGGCGACGTCGATCTTGTGATCGCGCACCTGCTCCAGCAGTTCCGTGACGGTATCCACGCGATGAACGTCGACCTGGAGGTTGAGGTCTCGCGCGATGTGCTGCCACAGATCCCAGGTGAATCCTGTGTACGTCGTCCCGCTGCTCATGATGAATGGTGGTGCCACGTAGACCGCCACGGTGACGTGGGTCGGTTCTGCGGCAGTCGGTCCGACCGAGAAGAGGCACAGCAGGATTGCGACAAGGCCCGTGTAGATACGATGCATGGTCAGAGCTTCACCACCTCGCCGGTTTGCGCGGACCGGGTCGCCGCGTCGGCAAGCAGCAGGGCCCTCAGGCCATCGTCGCCATCAGGTTTCATCGGGTGGCCTGAAGTAACCGTGGTTATGAACGCATCGAGTTCCTGGCGATACGCCGCGGCATAGCGTTCCAGGAAGAACGGCAGCGCCGGGTCGGTGACGAACCCGGCACCGTTCGCCAGTTCAATGGTCGTCGCGGTGACGTTGCCAGCACGCAGCAGACCCGTCGCACCATGCGCCTCGATGCGCTGATCGTAGCCATAGGTCGCGCGGCGCGAGTTGGAGATCTGGCACAGCTTGCCGCTCGCGGTCCGCAGTATAGCTACAGCAGTATCCACATCTCCGGCGGCGCCGATCGCGGGGTCGACCAGACAGGACGCGGCGGCGTGCAGTTCCACCGGTTCCTCGGCGAGCAGGAAGCGCGCCATGTCGAGGTCATGGATCATGCAGTCGCGGAACAGCCCGCCCGATGTTGCGATGTAGCTGAGCGGCGGGGGGGCCGGATCGCGACTGACGATGGTCAGCATCTCCAGCGCGCCGATCTCGCCGGCGTCCATCCGGCGCTTCAGGGCGGCGAAGTGAGGATCGAAACGGCGGTTGAACCCGACCATCAGCGGTACGCCGGCGCGACGGACGACTGCCAGGCAGGCGCGGACCCGTTCCGAGTCCAGATCGATCGGCTTTTCGCAGAAGATCGCGCATCCGGCTGCGGCGGCGCGCTCGATGTAGTCGGCGTGCGTAGGCGTGGGAGAGCCGATGACGACGGCGTCGGCGGCGAACGCCTCGTCGATCGATAACGCGCGGGCGCCGCACGACTCGGCAAGCTGCGCTGCTGCCACGGCATCGACATCCGCCACACCGGCCAGCCGCGCGCCGGGATGCGCGGCTATGTTGCGCGCGTGGATACGACCGATGCGGCCGGCACCGATCATGGCAACGCTCAGCATTGTGGCACCCCTCCCCTCCCCTGCGTTGTCGTGGGACAATAGCGGCCGCACCGAGGGGAGATGCAATGGCCACGATCCGTCTGACGATGGCACAGGCGCTGGTCCGCTACGTGGCGGCGCAACAGACCGAATGCGACGGCCAGACGGTGCCGCTATTCGGAGGTGTATGGGCGATCTTCGGCCACGGCAACGTCGTGGGCATGGGCGAGGCGTTGGCGTCGCATCGCGCCGACCTGCCGACGTATCGCGCGCATAACGAGCAGGCAATGGCATTGGCAGCGATCGCTTATGCGAAGGCAATGCGGCGGCGGCGCATGATGGCCTGCACCACGTCGATCGGACCGGGTGCCACCAACATGGTGACCGCTGCCGCCCTCGCGCACGTCGATCGGCTGCCGGTGCTGCTGCTGCCGGGCGACGTGTTCGCCTCGCGGCGCCCCGATCCGGTGCTGCAACAGGTTGAAAGCTTCGGTGACGGCACGATATCGGCGAACGACTGCTTCCGCCCGGTGTCGCGGTATTTCGATCGCATTACGCGGCCGGAGCAGATCATTACTGCGTTGCCGCGCGCGCTGTCGGTGCTGACCGATCCGGCGGAATGTGGGCCGGTGACTCTCGCGCTGTGCCAGGACGTGCAGGCGGAGGCGTTCGATTACCCGGAGCAGTTCTTCTCGCCGCGGACGTGGCACGTGCGGCGGGTGCGGCCTGATGAAGCCGAGCTTGCGGTAGCGGCGCGTGTGCTGCGTGAAGCCAAGTCGCCGCTGATCATCGCGGGCGGCGGTGTGCATTATTCGGACGCGACCGAGGCGCTGGATCGTTTCGCTACTACGCACGGCATTCCGGTTGCGGAAACCCAGGCCGGCAAGAGTGCGCTGCCGTTTGACCATCCGCTCAATCTGGGTGCCATCGGTGTGACGGGTTCGTCGGCCGCCAACGAGGCAGCGCGGTCGGCCGATGTGATCCTGGCCATCGGGACGAGGTTGCAGGATTTCACTACGGGATCGTGGACATTGTTCAAAGATCCGGCGCGGCAATTGATAGGGCTGAATGTGCAGCCGTTCGATGCCACGAAACATCACATGCTGCCACTGCTGGCGGACGCACGCGCTGGGCTGGCTGCGCTGGACACTGCGCTCGGCGACCACCGCGCGCCGGCTACCTGGTCGCAGCTTCTGGCGGGCACTCGCGAGCGCTGGCTTCAGGATGTCGCCGCGGTTACCGCACCTGGCAATGCCGAACTGCCATCGGATGCGCAGGTGATCGGCGCTGTGCAACGCGTCGCACCGGCGGACGCAATCGTTGTGTGCGCCGCGGGCGGCCTGCCCGGTGAGCTGCACAAGCTTTGGCAGGCGCGGAGCGTTGGCACGTATCACCTGGAATACGGCTATTCCTGCATGGGCTACGAGATCGCCGGCGGCTTAGGCGTGAAGCTCGCGCGACCGGATCGCGAGGTGATCGTGCTGGTGGGCGATGGCAGTTACCTGATGATGAACTCTGAAATAGCCACGTCGGTGATGCTGGGCGCGAAGCTGACAATCGTGGTGCTGGACAACGGCGGCTACGGCTGCATCGATCGGCTGCAACGCGCGACCGGTGGCGAGGCGTTCAACAATCTGCTCGCTGATTGCGGCGCGCCGCCCGCGATCGACTTTCGCGCGCATGCGGCAAGCCTTGGCGCGCAAGCCGAGCACGCGGTGGGCATCGCAGAACTGGAGAGCGCACTGCGACGCGCGCTGGCCGCGGATCGCACCAGCGTCGTTGTACTATGCACTGATCCGCGCATCACCACGGCGGCCGGCGGGCATTGGTGGGACGTGGGCGTGCCTGAAGTATCGCACCGTGCGGAGGTGAATGCCGCGCGCGCCGACTACGAGACGCAACGCATTGCCCAGCGTCTGGGCACATGATGGCGTCGTGTAGTGACTTTGGAAGTTCCGTTCGGCGATTGTATAGTTACACCGAATCATTCTCGTGGAGAACGTCATGCGTTTTGCGGTCATCGCCCTCGCCGGGTTACTTCCTGTAATCGCTACGACGCCAACCGAGGCCGCACCAAACTCTGTGGCCGTGCTGCTTGGTCCATCCATCGGTTACCTGCTGGCCCAGAGCGACCTGTGCCAATGGGACATATCAGCGAAAATCAGGGCAACCTACGAGGCAAGCTTCAAGGCCATTGGCATGACCGACGCGCAGCAGGCAGCCGCGTGGGGACAGGCGGTGGATCGTCAGAAGGCGCTAGCCGGACTGAATGACGCGACAAAGGCGAAAATGAAGGCCGATACCTGCACGCCCGCCAAACGTCAGCAGGTCGAGCACGATCTCACCGATTAGGGCCTGTTGTGCAATAAGAGAATCGAGTTGGGCACAGACCGAAGGCCATCGTCGTGGCGGGGCTTGGCGTTGCCAACCACGTTGTTGTCTGCATCAAAGGAAAGACGTGGATGGCCGGCCTGCGCCGGCCATGACGGGGTGGGGGATGCCGCCGTTCATGCCATCTCCAGTACCCACGTCTCGGCGACTGCCAGCCCGCGGACTTCGACGCCGCTCGCGAGTCTCGCGCCATATGACTCATGATGGTGCCCGTGCACGATCAGCCGGGCCGCCGCGACCTCGGCCAGCCGATCGATCGCTGCGAAACCGTGGCGATGGCACGACGGTGCCTCGTGCGACACCAGCACATCGAAGCGATGCTGCGCCAACTTTGCGAAGTCCTCCGGGAAGATCGAATCGCGGTGCCACAGCGGCAAACCGCCGCGCCACTGCTCGCGCACGAGGAGGCTCGCCAGGAACTCATGCCGTGTGGCGAACCTGGGCGGTTCGATCACGCCGCCTGGCTCATCGATGCGCGGGTACCAGATGCGTGGTTTGAACACACCGCCGAGGCCTGCGATGCGCAGCCCGGCGACCTCGATCACCTTGCCGCCGATATCGCCCTCGGGAAAATCCGTCACGAGATGATCGAACACGGTCTCGGTTTCGGTGTCCTTGTTGCCAAGGATCCAGTGTACACGCCAGCCTAACGCGAACAGCGAACCTAGCGCGGCGTGCAATGTCACGCGCAACTCGCAATCGCCGAGCAGGATCAGCGTGCCGGGTTCCTCGGCCGCGCACGCCCTTAGGATTGGCGCGAAGTTCCCGTGCGGGTCACCGGCGATGACGATCGGCGAAGGCACGCGCATGGCACCTCATGACGTTGCGCGGCCGAAGCCAAGCAGCCGCGCGACAAGACCGAGTGTCCAGCCCTGGATGATCAGCGACACGACCACGACCACGAACACGCCGCTGAACAATCGTTCGTCACGGATCGGATCAGCCAGTGCCGGCAGGAAGCTGATATAGATCGGCACAGCACCGCGCAATCCAACCCAGGAGGCGAACGTCGACTCGCGCCAGGTGAAGCGGAACGGCAGCAGGCACATGAACACTGCGAGCGGGCGCGCGATCAACATCAGCACCAGGGCCACCACAATGCTGATGCCCATGTACGGCACCAACTCGTGCGGCGTCACCAGCAGGCCCAGCATCAGGAACAGCACGATGTGTGCGAGCCAGGCGAAACCTTCATAGAAGTTCGCGACTTCCTGGCGGGCGTGATACTCGGTCGCGCCGACGACAACGCCGGCCAGGTAAACCGCCATGAAGCCGCTGGTATCAAGCACCTGCGCCAGCCCGAACAGTGCCAGGCCGAACGTCAGCACCAGAACCATTGCGGTATGCGCTTCCGCCGCGACCAATCGCAATAGCCGCGAGAGCACCCATCCGCCACCGAGACCGAGCGCGGCACCGCCGACCATCTCCTGCCCGAACAGCAGGATGCCGTGCTGCCAGGTCGCATCTTCGGGCAGCACGATCGTCCGGATGACGAAGATGGTGAGAAAGATCGACATCGGATCATTCAAGCCAGACTCGACCTCCAGCAGCGCGGTCACCCGCGCCGGCAAGGCGAGACGTGCGCGGCTGAGCATCGAGCCGACAGCCGCCGCGTCGGTCGGTGCCACAGCGGCGCCAAGCAGCATGGCAAATGCGAACGGCACGTGGGCGAGCCACATAACCGTCGCGCCAATCACCACAGCGGTGACGGCAACCCCGACAACCGCCAGCGCGAGGGCCGGCCAAACTGCGATCCGCAGCATGGACAGCGGCGTCTTCAATCCGCCCTCGAACAGGATCACCGCCAGGGCAACGCTGCCGATCAGATAGGCGGAGGAAAAATCGCCGTATGCGATGCCGCCTGGTCCGTCCTCACCCGCGAGCATGCCGAGGACCAGGAACACCAGCAGCACAGGCGCGCCCAGGCGACGTGACACAAGGCTGGCGAAGATGCTGATCACACCTAGCACGCCACCGACGAGGATGAACTCGTGGGCGCTCTCCATATGCTCGCGGCCAAGCGCCAGCAGGTCTGGTCCGATGGTCATGCGGGCAAGCTTGTCACCGTTCGGAGAGCAAGAGGCAATGATGGATTGCGCGCACTGATGGTCATCGCGATGCAGCGCTTTGACGTGAGGCACTGCGTAGCGCGAAGTAGCCCACCACGCCGGAGAGCAGCGAT
Organism: uncultured Alphaproteobacteria bacterium; assembly: GCA_963726125.1. Taxonomy (GTDB): domain Bacteria; phylum Pseudomonadota; class Alphaproteobacteria; order Acetobacterales; family Acetobacteraceae; genus JAMXLO01. Next base: position 182,101 of record CAVSBG010000001.1, read on the forward strand.
CCGACCAGCACGCCGATCTTGGCGGCGTCCTCCTGCGCCTCGGTGTAGAAGGCGAGCGATGCGATATACAGGCACATGGTGAAGCCCACGCCGCACACTGTCGCCACACCATGGATGTGACGGAACGTGGTATCCCCTGGCGGTCGCGCGATTCCGAGGCGTGTCGCGAGCCATGCCGACGACAGGATGCCGAGCTGTTTGCCCAGGAACAGACCCGCAACGATGCCGATACAGATCGGGCCAGTGACCATGGCCCACGATACCTCGCTGAACGAAACACCGGCATTGGCGAAGGCGAACACCGGCACAACCAGCCACGCCACCCACGGATGCAGCGCGTGCTCCAAACGGTGCAGCGGTGATGCGGCAGCGGCGTCGCGATCGCTGCCCATCGGCACGGTGAACGCCACCAGAACGCCGGCCAAAGTTGGATGAACCCCGGAGCGCAGCACGCAGAACCAGACGATCGCGCCGATCAGCAGATAGACCGAGACCAGCGAGACCCCCAGCCGGTTCATGCCGATCAGCACTGCCAGCCCGATGCCGGCAAACAGCAAGTACAGCGCCGAACCTTCACCGGTGAAGAACAGCACGATGATGAGCACGACAAGCAGATCATCCAGCACCGCCAGCGCAGTCAGGAACACTTTCAGCGACGAGGGCGCGCTCGGCCCAACGAGTGCCAGGATACCCAGAGCGAAGGCGATATCTGTCGCCACCGGCGTTGCCCAGCCCGCCAGCGCCTCCGCATTGCCGGCACTGATCGCGACATAGATCGCCGCTGGCGCGAGCACACCGCCCAACGCGGCAACCAGCGGCAGCGCGGCCTGTTGCAGCGATGACAACGCACCGGCAACAACCTCGCGCTTGATCTCCAGGCCGACGAGCATGAAGAACACCGCCATCAGGCTGTCATTGATCCAATGCCCTGCCGTCAACCGAAGCCACGACGGTCCAAGCTTGAGTTCCAGCGCAGCTTCGTAAGCGTCACCCCACGGCGAATTCGCGACGATCAACGCGAGCGCGGTCACCACCAGGAGCACAACGGCGGAGGCAGCCTCCAGCCGGATGAACTCCAGCAGGGCGTTCTGAACATCGCCAAGCCGCCGTGCCAGGGGATCGTGAAATGCAGCCATGATTACCTCGCGCTGATCGCCTACGGCGTGGGGCCCAGCATCGCGTCGAGCGCGGAGCGCATCGTGCTGCTGGATATGCTGAAATAACCGCCATAGGGTTCCGCGAGATCGACGATGACGAATATCACGCTGCTGAGCGAAATCGCGCACAGGACGATGACGATTTTCGATACGTAGTTGCTGGGCGCAACGAGCCCGAAACAGGTAAAGATGATCATCAACCAAAACGCGAGAACGGTATAGAACGGATCGAACCTCTCGACCCGAGCGTCTTCGATCACCGCGAGGCGGGCGTGCATGACCTCCTTGTAACGGTCCACGCACTGGTCGAGGATCCTGACGTGTTCGGGATCGCTCGGCGCGAGGCGACTTAATTCCAAGCCGACCTGATTAATGATGCCGCGGAGCACCGGCGATGCACCGGTGCGAGGCATGTTGGTGGTATCCGGATATGTCACTCCCGGCGGCGGTGCCTCCGACGGCCAGGTGCTGGCAATGACCGCGGCGGTGTAGCTGCGGATATTGGCACGCGCTGCTTCGGTGCCCGGTCCATAATCACGCAGGCACTGGTCCATCATCGTCAGTTCCAGCGCATAGTCCTGGCGATCCTGCGCGGCGTGGTCGTAGCGTTGCTTGACCGACGCTGTGAGCAACCCGAGCACGAGGGCGGCGAAGGTCACCAGCAGGCCGATGGTGATCTGCATCAGTTCGGTGGTTTCCCGGCTGCGGTGCTGCTCGGGCAGGCGTGGCCGCACGAACATGCCAAGCGCGGCGCTCGCGCAAAGCAGCACGAACACGACAAGGCCGGAGATGGTCTCCCGCAACTGGCTTCTCCCCGCGAGCCCCCGACCGACCTAGTGTAGCGGCCGATCGATTCCCGCCTGAGTGTTGGTCGTCAGATTGGCCAGCATCAGGCTGTACAGCAACCAGCAACCAGATGACAAAATCCTCACTCCCGCACAGCGGAGGAAGCAGGGAGGGGCGTCACCGTCAGCGTGGCGAGGGCAAAGGGACAGAGTGACTAACCGTGGACACGGCGGCGGCGGCCCACACCGCTTAGCGGTGCGTAGACGACCAGCCGTTGAATACCTCCCCGTTCAGGTGAACTGCCATGGTTCCTGGTGTCGGCGTTGAGCAGCACGAAGCCTCATTGGCGGGCTGCGCAGATGCACACCCGCCGAGCGGCAAGACCAGAAGAAGCATCCATCTCGACCAGGCGATTTGAACCACGGGCAGCCTAGCCAGCTGCCATTGCTTTCGTCGCTCGCACCGGCAGTTTCAAGACCTTGCACAATGCGCTCAAATTCGCGTCACGTGGCCGACAGTAATCTGTCTCCCAGAAATAGATGCTCGACTGGCTGACGCCGACTTGCTCGGCAACTTCGGCGACCGACAGACCACGTTTAATGCGGGCGTCCCGCAGATAACGCGACAGACTTGGTTTACGAGGCAATCATCAAACTCCTTCTCAATTTAGCGTAAAGCGCCGGGAACCTATTGCTGTTTGCAGAAGAAATCAACGGGGGTCCGGGTAGCCTTTGGATAGCCTGTAACCGGCAACCTTTCTTGTTTGAGACCATGGACCTCAATTTGAGGCATCTGGTGTATCGCCCAGCTTGATTAGATTCCTGGTGACAATCTTTGGAATGTTCGGATGGTGATGAAGATTTGAAGCCTTTCGGGATACGGATCAGCGGGATCAGACGTACCTTATCCGGCGGCCGCTCGCCGCTGCCGCGTCAGCACTCGTTCTGTTCCAAGCGCGTAGCCCGATCAGCAGCGGGATCGCAGGTCGGTTTGGCCCCCGCATTGGAACGAACCGGTGCGACCACGCCCACCGCGCGGCCATCGGCTCTGTCGCGGCAATTGCCACTTCACCGCTCAGGCCGGTAACGTGCCGGTTATGCCAACTGATCCTCAAATGCCGCCCGAGTCGGCCGCCGAACAGTCGCCGGAGGACCAGCAGCTCGTGCTGCTCCGGCGTATCGAACAGCATCTTGGGCGCATTGCCGATGTCCTCGAGGCTCTGGCTCCCGCGCCCACGCAAATTGTGAAGGATCTGGGGCCTGTTCGAGACGTGCCAAAATCGAAGCCACGCTGACGCGGCACCACTATGGCGCGGGCGCAGCGCGTCGACATCCGGTCGGGACACCGATGATGAAACGGCGCAAGGCGTAGCAGCACCACATGACCCGCCGCTATCCTTTCAGCGCGCCAGCCGTCAGGCCCTGGATGAAGTAACGCTGGAAGAAGATGAAGAGGCAGGCGATCGGAATCGTCGCAATCGTGGAGGCCGCCATCGCCGCGCCCCACATCGGCACATGCTGATAGGGCTGGCTGTAGTTCGTCAGCCCCACTGCGAGCACGTTGAGATTGCGGTCCTGCACGATCACCAGCGGCCAGAGGAAGGCGCCCCAGGCCGCGATGAACTCGATGATGGCGAGGCTGATCAGTGGCGGCCCGAGCAGCGGCAGCACGATGCGCAGGAACATCTGGAATTCGCCCGCGCCGTCGATGCGCCCGGCTTCCAGCAACTCGTCGGGAAGGTCCGAGATGTACTGCCGCATCATGAATACACCGAGCGCGTTCATCATGCCGGGGATGATCAGGCCGGGATAGCTGTTCTCCCAACCGAACGCTTTCACCTCGATGAACAGCGGCACGACCAGCACCTGAAACGGGATCATCAGGGTCGACAGCACGAAGAAGAAAAGGATGGTGCGGCCTGGGAAGCGATACTTGGCGAAGCCGAAGCCTGCGAGCGCGCCGAAAAAGACCGTGGCCGCGACATGCACGGTGGAATAGAGCGTACTGTTGAACAGATAACGCCACAGCGGCGCGAAATCCGCCGCCTCGCGAAAACGATCGAGCCACTGGAACTCGTGCGGCCACCAATGGATCGGGATCGCCTGGATTTCGGTCTCCGCCTTGAAAGCGGAGGTGACCATGAACCAGATCGGAAACGCGAAGATCGCGGCGGCGACGAGGCCAGTGACGAACAGGCTCGGGTGAAAGCGGCGATGCTCAAGCGACACGGCGGTTGAACCAGAGCTGGATCGCTGTCACGACCAGGATGATGGCAAACATGACGACGGAAATCGCCGACGCATCGCCCATGCGAAAATACTGAAAGCCGTATCGCAACACGAGCAGGCCGAGCACCAGCGTGGAATCCGCCGGACCGCCGGGGCCAGTGCTCAGTACGTATTGCAATGCGAAGGTTTGGAAGGCGTTGATCGTGCTGAGAGCAGCGACGAGCACGGCGGTCGAACGCAGCATTGGCAGGTCGATGTGCCAGAACGTTCGCAGCGGCGATGCACCGTCGAGTTGGGCGGCCTCGCGCAGATCCTTCGGCACGCCGGTCAAGCCGGCGAGCCAGATCAACATGAAGAACGGAATGACTGCCCAGTCATGTACCGAAATCATCGCAAGCGGCGCGAGCACGGTACTGGCGAGCCACGGGATTTCAGTGACGCCGCGGAAGGCGCCCGCGAACCAGGTCATGATCCCGTTCGGGTGCAGCAGCATCCGCCACACGACCGCGACGACGACGACGGGCGGCAGCACGGGCAAGAAGAACAGCGTCTTGAACAACTGCCGCCCACGGAAGGCCTGATTGAACAGCAGAGCCGCAAGGAGCGAAAGTATCCAGACCGGGAACGTGGCACCGGCCACGAAAGCGAGTGTGTTCCATAGCGCCGTGAGGAACAGATCATCGTCGAGGAGGTTCCGGAAATTGTCGAGCCCGACGAAGTTCGGCGGATCGAGCAGGTCGTAGTCGGTCAGGCTCAACGCGAAGCCGACGACGACCGGGAACAGGTTGAACACCGCGAAGAACGCCACGACCGGGAGCACGAAGACGAGCCCCCACCAGTGGTGCCCGACGCGGCGGCGGCGGCCGACCGCCGCGCTCCGCTTACCCAGGCATCTTCCCGGCGGCGACAAGGCCGGCGTGTGCGGATCGTTCGGCACGGGCGCTCACTGCTTCAGCAAAGTCTCCGCACGCGCCTTCTCGCGCCGCAGCACACCATCCATCTCCTTGTTGACTGACGGCACGACGTTCGCGACCGGCTCGCCTCCCTGGATCATGTGATCGCGCCCGCGCGTGAGCACGTCGACCACCTGATTATATCCGACCACGCGCGGCGCGAATTTCGCCTTCTGCAGTTCATTCAGGAACACCATGCTGTCGGGGTCGCTGGCGAGTGGAACCACGTCCTGGCGCGGCACGAACAGCCCCGCGCCCTTGAACAGCTCGACCGCGTGATCGGTGAACATCCGTACGAACGCCCAGGCCGCCTTCTGTTGGGCCGGCGACGAGCGCGCGTTGACCATCATATAGTAGGCATAGGCGTCGTAGCCTTCGTCCACATTGCTGCCAGCGAAGCGCGGCAGCGGCTTGACGGTGTAGTCGATCTTTGCGTCGTGCATCTGCGGAATGCCCCAGATGCCGAAGCTGCAGTCGGTGGCAAGCTTTTTCCCGAGGAAGTCGGTGCGGCTGTCGGTGTATTGCGGACCGCCGAGCTTATACTTGTTCACCCAATCGACCAGGAACTGCAGTCGCCTTCAGCGCCGCCGGCCCTTCATAGGTCGCCTTGTAGTCGTTCTCGTCGACCAGATTTGCGCCGAGCTGGTGCATCATCGTGTTGATTGTCAGCCAGTAGACGGGACCGGATGGCCAGTCGAAATCGAAGCCGCGCCGCAGCGGCACGCCATTGGTGTCGCGCTTGGTCAGCTTCTCTGCGACGGCCGGCATCGCTTCCCATGTCGTCGGAAAATCCTTCGTCGGATCGAGCCCGGCTTCCTTCCACATGTCGTTGTTGAGGTAGCAGGCGTAGTTGCTGACCTCGGTCGGCACCCCATAGAGCTTGCCGCCGAAGCGGATGCCGTAGAACCCGCTGGAATATTGGCTGGTCAGGGCGTTCTCGTCGGCATAGCCCATCGCGGCATAGTCGATCGGGGCGAGGATATGGGCGTTGTAGTATTGCGCGACGAGCGAGACCGTCTGGTTGAACACGTCGGGACCGGCGCCGGCGGCAAACGCTGCCAGCAACTTGGTCGCATATTCCGACGCGCCGATCACCTCGTAGTCGACCTTGACGTCGGGATGCGCCTTCTCGAATTCGGCGACGATCCGCTTGTCGATCGGGATGCGCGGCGGATGCTCGTGCATCCACACCTTGATCGTTACTTGCTCCGCGCGAGCGCTTCCGCCATTCCAGGCGACCGCGGCGACAGCGATGCAACAAACAACCACGCACCAGAAGGTCCGGACCGACATCGTTGCCTCCTTTATTCCGCTATTATTACATAATGGTTGGTGCGGCTCATGCTTCTGCGATAACCGCCGCGAGGACGGTGTTCAGCGCGGCGAGATCCATTTTCGCATCGGTCTCATTCGACACCGCGACGATCCGGCGCGCGCCGCGCAGGATGAAAACCCGCTGATCCGACGCGCCCGATAGCCAGGCGGCATCCGGTGGAAGCGCTGGAAATCGGCGGTCAGCATTCGTCCAGAATGTTGCCGCATAGCTGGTGCCTCCATGCGTCGCCGCGAGTGCATAGTCGACCCAGCCTTGCGGCAAGAGTCGCTCACCGTTCCACATGCCGTCCTGGAGATAGAGCGCGGCAAGCTTCGCCCAGTCACGCAACGTGGCGAAGGCGGCGCCGGAGCCGATGAGGTTGCCGGCGATGTCGGCGGACATGCGATAGCTGCTCATCCCCAGGACATCAGGCAGCAGCGAGTAGATCGTCGGATGGTAGCTCAGGCCACGCTGCTCGATGCGGTCGCGAATGATCGCGGCGAGTACGTTGATGCCAGCGTTGATATAGCGGAACACGGCGCCCGGCCGCACCGCGACGATATTGGCCTGTGCCGCGGCAAACGCATCTACAGCATCGAAGTAGACCGCCGAACCCTCGAAGCCGAGTGCCGCGCCGGCTTCGCCAACGCACGGCATCGCCAGGCCACTGCGCATCCGCAGGAGGTCGTCAATCGTGATCAGCGCGTGGATACCGCGCGGATCGCGCCACGCCGGCGCAGGCGCTGGGACATGAACTCCGTCGAGCCATCCGAGATTGATCAGTCGACCGATCAGCGTGCCGGTCATGGACTTGTTCATCGACCAACTCGGCGTCACTCGGTCCGGCGCGCCACCGATGCCGTAGCGCTCGAACAGGATCCGGTCGGGAGTGGCGACGAGGATGCCATAGGCGCCTGGCGAGACCGCGAAGAAGCGATCCACTGCGCGGGCAAGTTCCGGGGCAGCGGCGGAGGGCGTCGGTACGTCGTCCCCGAATGGCCAGAGATGCCGCGACGCTGTGGCCCGGGTGATCGGCGACGACGTTATCGAGGCCGGTTCATGTCCGCCCGTGACGATGCCGCCCCAGCCGACTGGTGCCTTTGCCTCACCGACGATGGGCGGGCCAAAGCCGGGATCAGTCCAAACGGTGCGCACGGCGCGGGTCGTTGTGTCCGGCGTGATGGCAATCGCACCGGCCGCGAATGCCGCCTCCAAACGCGACCTGCGTGCGGTGGCATCGGGCATCGCGTCGAGGCCGCCGGTCGGCGCAACACCGCGCCAACGCAACCGGGTCAAGGCGTCAGCCCAGTCCAACTCGCTGACGAATGTCATGTCGACGAGGCGCTTGGCGGCGAAATTCATTTCGCGCTGCCGCAGCGCCTTTTCGCTGACGTCGTAGACGAGGGGCACGGGAAGGCCGGGTTGGCCTTGCGGCACGAAGGGCACGCGGCTGTCGATGGTCCGCTCAGCGACTTCGGAGATCCAATCCGGATGAAATGTCGACGTCGTGCCAAAGCCAGGCGAGTTGTTCATGGGTGCCTCCTGGTTTGCTGACGATGCGCGTACGGCGAGCAATGCGCACCGATGGACCGGCGACGCATCATTCGAACGGCCGATAGGCTGCGTTGGATCGCTCGCGTCATGTCGTTTCCTCCCATACGGCGTTGCCGCTGTGATCGTCTTCAATAGGTGATTATGTCAGATCGGGTCAAAGTGACTCGCGCCGAGCACGCTGGCTGGCCCATTGAAAGAGATCCATGCCGTGGCGAGTTCCCCAAACCTCCAATCGCTCGGCGGGGTCGCTGACGGAACCCTGACGGCTCAGAACCGCCGGGGAATATGGCGTGTGAGCAGCGCGGCTCCGATCATCATGATGCCCGCGGTGGCGAACACGGATGGCAGCGCGAACAACGTAAGCAGCACCGCGCTGACCATCGGCGGCCCGAGCAGCGCCACATCGCGATAACTGACGAATACCGTCGTCATTTCCGGGCGCTCGTAGGGATGCACTGCGCGCAGGAACAACAAATTCCCAGCGCCGTCGATCATTTCGGCACCAAATCCGGCCAACACCAGCGTCGTGGCGCCGACCCATGGCAGATGGAATGCCACGGCGGTGCCAACGGTCATCAGCCCGGCGGTCGCATAGCCGGCGGCCAGCAGGCGCCGCAGTCCGTAACGTCGACCGACCCAGCCCCATAGCGGCACCATGAAGATCCAGCCGGTACCGATCGAGGCGATTGCGCCGCCTGCCTCAGGAGTGAGCCCCGAGGTCACTGCAAAGATCGGCGTATAGACGTAAAAAGTCACTCCACCAGGCCGAGCGGGCGCCCGCCAGACCCCACGCCAGGCGCAACCGCGGCTGGGCGAAGAAGCGCGGCAGGTAGCGCAGCGGATTAGGCGGCTTGTGACTGGGCGGCGTAAGCTCCGTCAGGCGCATCCACCTGAACAATACCAGCAGCAGCATCGCGGCGATGGCTGCGACGGCGAACGGCGCCACAAAAGTGACGTGTAGCTGAAGGAACACACCAAACCACGGTCCGAAGGTCCATGGCCCCGCGCAGGCAAAAATACGCGCCGGCTCGAAATGCCGGAGCGCATGACGCGGGATGTGGTCGAGCAGATAAAGGTTGCTGGTGACCTCGAGACATGCAAACGCGAAGCTGCTGAGCGCGAGGCCGCAGGCAAATGTTGCGGTGGTGGCGCTCGCCAGCAGTGCGGCGCTGACGATCAGCAACGACGCGCCGAGGTTGAAGACGAAGCGTCGCTGGGTCGACTGCACCAACAACGGAATACAGAGGCGCCCGATCACGGTGGCGAGTCCAGCCGCGATGTAGAGCAGCGTCACCGCTCTGGCGGTTCCCAGCAGCCGCAGCGCCTCCAGCGGAACCACGGTGAGCAGGATTGACTGCGCCACGCCCGGGACGATGAACAGTCCCAGAAAGATCGCCATCCTGTGACGCGGCACGGTACTGGCAAACCCGGCCGCTGAGGTGGCGTGGACGCTCACCTCCGACCGCCACCGCATTTTGCGGAGCGTGCCTTCTCCGGCCGCGGGACGCTCATTGTTCCTCCCGAACGGGCCTTGCAAGACCCGCGGCGATACTCGCACGATTCCATAGTCGTGCGTAGCCCGATCGTGCCGGTTATGGGATCATTCTTGCCAGCCCACCGTGGCCGATACCTGTTCACCAAAGCGGCGCCGCTGCCAGGTCAGCGCCTTTGATCCGCAGCGCATCTCTCTACAACGGAAAGCGCTGGCCTGCCCGATCGCGCCGAGCGCATCAAGGCCACAGCGCAACTTCACTGGGTAGTCTTATGTCCCAGCGCCCACACATATTGTGCCAATGCTGTCACATCGGCAGGGGCAAGCCGTGCACCGCCCATCGGCGGCATAATGCTTTCGTGCTCTTTTGCTTTCGGCACGCCGCTCTCGATGGTGCGGGCGATGGCCGCCACGCTGCCGTCCCCCCACAAGTATTTACCGCTTGTCAAATCAGAACCCACGGCTGAGCCTTTGCCGTCGCTACCGTGGCAGCCGGTACAGGTCGCACCGTCAGCTTGTCCGTGGAAAATGCGATTGCCTAGCGCCACCTGGTCAGGCGAACCACCTGCGGGCACTGACAATGTCGCCGCACCGGCATCGGGATGCACGCCTTCTGGGGGCACAGCGCCGATCGATGCTGTTGTCGACGCGCCGGGAGACACTGGCGCCGAGGCCGCCACGCCGGATGACGTGTTGCCGCCCTGGTAGGTGACGCGCCAGATCCGTCCCCCGTAATCGTCAGCTATATACAGCGCGCCGTCGGGCCCGACCGCCAATCCCGTCGGCCGATGGGCTGCTCGACCTGGCTCTTTATAGGCCCCTGCGAATCCGTCGGCGAACACTACGAACGGACCCGATGCCTTACCATCGGCCAGCGGTTGGAAGACCACGTTGTAGCCGCCCTGCGGACCAGGCGCGCGGTTCCACGAACCGTGAAAAGCGATGAACGCGCCATCTTTGTACGCGGCAGGGAACTGGCCTCCCGGATAGATCAGCAGATCATTCGGCGCCCAATGCGCAGGGAAGGCTGCCACCGGAGGCTGCTTCTGGGCACAGACACCCACCGCTCTACCACCATCCCCGCCATACTCTGGAGCCAGAACAAGCTTCCGTTGATCGAAGTCATAGTAGCATTCCGGCCAGCCGAAATCAGCACCCCGCTGCAATCGGACCAGTTCCTCGGCTGGCTCGTTTTCTCCTTGATCGCGCTTGTACAGGCTGGAGAAATTCTCGGCCAACTGATCACGGCCATGTTGTGTCGCAAATATCCGGCCAGCCGAGTCGAACCCAAAGCCTTCGCCGTTGCGCAGACCTGTGACAAAGCGTTCCGCTGGCGAAAAATGCTGATCCAGCCGGTTGGCGTCATAGCGCCAGGTCCCCGCCCGCGTCTCCAATTCCGTGCACGGGTTATTGCCGGGCACGTTCGGCATTCGGTTCTGGCTCTGGCAGGAGTTCGTGGCGGAGCCGAGATCGACATAGAGATTGCCCTGCCGATCGATCTGGAATGGGTGCATTGGATGATCGCCACTCAGCGGCAAACCTGACACGACCGTCTCCGGCGCTGCCGTCGGCGCGATGCCGTTCGCCGGCAGGGCGTAGCGCACAATCCGGTCGTTGGCTTCAGCATATAGGTGATTGTCATAGAGGGCGATGCCGGTACCGCCCGCGTTGCCTTGCGCCTGTGACGGACCGAACCGCACGACGGTATCGGCCTTACCATCACCGTTCGTGCTTCGCAGCCCAATCAGGTATCCGCCGGCTGGCGGCGTGTCGTTGTGGAAATACCGGCCGCTCCATGTGTTGACATAGACAGTTCCGTCTTGCGCCACGACCAGGTGCCGCGCATGACCGAGCTTGTCGGCGAACACAGTGGCGCAGAAGCCGGGCGACAGGGTGATGCCGCCGTTATCGCCAGCGCAGTCTGCCGGCTGAGCGTGCGCGCGAATCCCGGTACCAATCACGGCCGGGATGGCGAGCACCGTTGTGGCCAATAGTCGCAGCAGAACATGTGATGAGGGGTGCGAGTTCACGTCGTGCTCCTCAACTGCGGGCTACACGCCACTGACACAACACATAAGTCGTGAACGGGTCTTGCACGAATGAGCTTTCACCGCGCCTGAGCATGGGCCGGCCTCGACGGCGACACTCACGTGACTGGACCACAGAGCAAGCGATCTGTTAAGTGGCGATCGCTTGCACGTTTTACTGTGGGGAGTGCATTGGCCCCTCACAATCCGGAGATTTCACTTGGCCTGGGCCCGTGCAAAATTTCGCGAGATCTGCATCGGGTACTGCGTTGCCACCGAGGTCTCGCCATGGCGTCCGGGATGGATGATCATCATGACCGGAAGCCATGCCTTGGCTTGTTCCCGCACCATCTCGGTATAGGATCGACCGCAACCGTGGGGTTGGATTGACATGCGCATCCTGGTGAGCGGTAGCAACGGCCTGATTGGTGGCGCCGTGGTGGAACATTTGTCAGCTGAAGGTGATGAAGTTGTTCGTTTCGACATTGCCGACGGTCATGACATTCTCGATTCAGAGCGCTACGCGGCGGCGGCCCTGGGGTGCGACGCAATTGTGCACGCCGCAGGCGGGCACCGGCCGGACGTGTCCGACCCCGGCGAGCGCTTCATCACGCACAATGTTACGGGCAACTGGAATATGCTGGAAGCCGCCCGCAGGGCAGGTATCCGGCGGGTCGTGACGTTCAGCAGCGTCAATGCAATTGGCGTGTTCCGTGGCGAAGCGCTGCCGGATTACCTGCCAATCGATGACGACCACCCAATCCGGCCCCCGACAGCCTACGGCATGGCCAAGCGACTGATTGAGGAGCTATGTCGCTGCTACACCGCGACCAAGGGGATTGCGACGACCTGCTTGCGTCCACCCGCCGTCTGCGGTCCTGCCCGCCGTGCCCAATTCGTCGCTGCGCGTGCGGCCGATCCGGCGGCGGAATGGACACCGTTTTGGGAATACGGAGCGTGGATCGACGTGCGAGATGTAGCGGGCGCTGTGTCTGCTGCGCTGCGTCGTCCGGAACTGACGCATCTGACCGCGCTCATCGTTGCCGATGATGTGACCTCGCCCATCCCCCCGCGCGAATTGGCACAACGATTGTTACCAAATGTTCCATGGCGCGGCCCTACGCCATCGAATGAGTGGGCTACGCTGGTGCGTTCGGATCGCGCACGTGAGGCGCTGGAATGGCAGCCGAAGTATCGGTGGCGCACCGAGGGTGGTCGAGCGCCGACACGTTGAGCAGCCGATATCGCTGACGTGCGAGCGATGGCGGACGCTAGTCCGTGGTCCTGAAGGCCAGTGCCACCGGTGTGATGGACGGCGTCACCCGGCCCATCGGCTTCAATTCGCCTGTCTCCTGATCGATCTCGAACTGCACGATTGTGTCGCCCTTCTGGTTGGCGACGTATAGCCACCTCCCACGCGGTTCAATGCCGAAGCTACGCGGAAAACTAATCCCCTGCGTGGCGAATCCATTGACTGAAAGTAAGCCCGTCGCGGGATCGATGCGATAACCAACGATGCTGTTGTGGCCGCGATTGGAGGCGTAGAGGAATTTGCCGGATGGATGGGTCGCGATTTCGGCGGTGCTGTGCGGCCCGCAGTAGCCGGTGGGTTCCGTCGAGATGGTCTGCAATATGTTGCCGATCTGTCCCGTGGCGGCGTCGTAGTCAAAGGCGGTTACCGTCGCGTTTAGCTCATTCACGACGTAGAGGCGCTTGCCGATATGGTCGAATACGACATGACGCGGTCCCGCGCCAGGCGCCACCGACGCCTCACTGACCCGCGCAAGACCACCTTCAGTGAGTTCGAAAGATCTGGACTTTGTCGATGCCAAGATCGGCCGTAGCGATGAAGTGGCCGGCTGGGTCGAAGACAACGCCGTGCGGGTGCGGCGCTTCCTGGCGTTCATTATTCGGGCCGCTTCCTGAATCCTTAACTTCGCCACTCACGGGACCAAGCCGTCCATCCACCCCGATCGGCAGGACGACGAAATTGCCCCCGATATAGTTGGCTACAACCAGGTTGTGTCCCGTCGGATCCACCGCCAGATGGGCGGGCATCGGACTATGTAGCGACTGGCGATTGAGCAGCTCGATCAGCCCTGTGTTTGGGTCGATCGCGTAGGCCTCCGCCGAGCCACTCTTCTGCCCCTCGTAGTCATCGATCTCGTTGATCACGTAGAGAAAGCGGCGCGCGGGATCGAGCGCAACAAACGACGGATTCGCGCTCTTCACCTCCTGCACCGGCGACAAGGCACCCGTTGTTGGATCGCACCGAAAGACTGAAAGACCGACGGGATTGTTGCTGCCTCCGCCCGGCGGATCGTTGGTATACGAACCGACATAGACGTAAATCGGTTTGGAGGCCCCTGCGGCAACGGGCATCACAATGCCGGCGAAGTCGACGGCACCAGCAACCAACGCATGGCATCGGTTGAACTCAGGTGGAGTCGACTGGAATGGACTGGTTCCGCGGCCATGGACGATAGCTCCCAGAATCCGGTGAATTGAGATGGCTGACACTCGTCGCTGTCAATATCGTGCCCGCACGTCTGGGGTACGAACGCGACGTGTCGCCGCGGGGCAACGCGGTGCCTGCCCGGCCCTGGCGCCGCCCTTGCACATGTCGACGCTCATTCAATCGTGACTTCCATGCCTCGCGCATCACAAGTGCGTCGTGATAACACACCGTCACATTAGATGCATTGCTGATTACATTTGTTGCCGCCATATCGTTGTGGCTTGCTCAAGGAATTTGTCAGTCGTGACCATCAGAAAAGTTCGGTGGCCATTGTTGGTCGCACTTGTTGTCGCACTGGGCGTCGGCTTCTGGGCGCTGCGCAGCCACCACTCCGCGCGCGCGTCCACGGGCACTGCAGAAAACGCATCGCAGTTGCCGCCGGCGCCGGTCACCGTCGTTCCAGCAAAAGTCAGCGATGTTCCCGTTTATTTGCGCGGCCTTGGGACCGTGCAGGCATTCAATGTCGTCGGCGTGAAAGCGCAGGTGAACGGCATGTTGATCGCCATCCCGGTACAAGAAGGCCAGGAGGTGCATCAGGGCGACGTGGTCGCGCAGATCGATCCGCGACCGTACCAGGCTATCCTGGACCAGGCGACCGCTCAGCGCGCCGAGGACGCCGCACAACTGCAGAGCGCGCAGCTCGATCTTCAGCGCTACCAGAACCTCGCGAAGCGCCAGTTCGCCCCGGTTCAGCAGGTCGACGATCAGCAGGCGACGGTCAACAAGCTGACTGCGGCGATCCAGGCCGACACAGCGGCGATGGAGACAGCACAGATCAATGTTGGCTACTGCACGATCCACGCTCCGATCAACGGCCGGATCAGCTTCTACCAGACCGACATCGGCAATCTGATCCAGATCGCGAACCAGACGATAGTTTCGATCATGCAGGATCGGCCGATATCCGTGGTATTTACGCTGGCCGAGGCGCAATTGCCGCGGATCCAACAGGCGATGGCCAAAGCGAAGCTGTCGGTACTCGCCTATAGCAGCGACGACAAGAGCAAGCTAGCCGACGGCCAGCTGCTAACGCCAAACAATGCGATCGACACCACGACGGGCACGATCCAACTCAAGGCCACGTTCGCAAACGACAACGACGCGCTGTGGCCGGGCGAATTCGTCAATTCCCGGCTGCTTGTGGATACACTGCAACATGCAGTGACGATACCCGTAGCCGCTATTCAGCACGGACCGAATGGATTGTACGTGTTCACGATCAAGCCGGACAGCACGGCACAGCAACAGACTATTCAGGTGACGTACCAAGATGGCGAGAGTGCCGTGATCTCGCAGGGACTGAGCGGCGGCGAGAACGTCGTTCTTACCGGGCAATCGCGACTTTCGCCCGGAACGCGCGTGACGATCGACACAGGCAATTCCACTGCCGTCAGCAAGCGCTAACACCGGCCAGGGCGAGAACGCATGAGCATCTCCACCCCGTTCATCCGCCGCCCGATCGCGACGTCGCTGCTGACGGCGGCGATCCTGCTGGCGGGATTGGTGGCGTTCCCTCTGCTGCCCGTGGCACCGCTGCCGAACGTGGAATTCCCGACCCTCTCGGTATCCGCCAGCTACCCTGGCGCAAGCCCCGAAACGATGGCGTCCACCGTCGCAACGCCGCTGGAGACGGAATTCGGCGAGATGCTGCCGGGGCTCGCGCAGATGACCTCCGCCAGTGTTCAAGGCAGCACTCAGATCAGCCTGCAATTCGATCTCAGCACCGACATCAAGACAGAAGAGACCATGGTGCTGGAGGCGATCAATGCCGCCGAGGGTTCACTGCCCAAGAACATGCCAACGCCACCGACATTCCGCGAGACCAATCCCTCCGACGCACCGATACTGATTCTCTCGATGCAATCGGACCAGGCGCCGATAACCGAGGTCGACAACTACGCGGAAAATCTTGTGGAGCAGCAACTCTCCCAGCTCTCCGGTGTCGGCCAAGTACTGGTCGGCGGGCAGCAGACGCCGGCTATCCGGGTCCAGGTCGATCCCGCCAGGCTCGCCTCGATGGGATTGACCATGGAGGACGTTCGGACCGTGCTGACGAACGCGACTGTGGACAATCCGAAGGGCAGCATCGACGGACCAAAGCAGTCGTACACGATCTATGCCAACGACCAGCTTACCAAGGCGGACCCGTATGACAACATCATTATCGGATACCGTAACGGCGCGGCGATTCGTATCGGCGATATCGGGCATGCGGTGGATGGTCCACAAAATCGCGAACTCGCTGCATGGACTAACGGCAAACGCGCGGTCCTGCTGCTGGTGTTCAAGCAGGCAAACGCCAACGTCATCTCGACGGCCAACGGCGTAAAGGCCAGGTTGCGGTCTCTCGCAAATGACATCCCCTCCAATATCCATCTGGCGGTCGTGTCGGACCGGACGCTGACCATTCGCGCATCGGTGAACGATGTAGAGTTCACCCTGATACTTGCGATCGTGCTGGTGGTGATGGTGATCTTCCTGTTCCTGCGTAACCTCTGGGCCACCATCATCCCTAGTGTCACAATTCCAGTAGCGCTCGCCGGGACACTCGGCGCCATGTACCTCTGTGGTTTCAGCCTGGACAACCTGTCGCTGATGGGCCTGACCATCGCCGTCGGTTTCGTGGTGGACGACGCGATCGTGATGCTGGAGAACATCTTCCGTCACATCGAAAATGGCATGAAGCCGATGGACGCCGCGATCAAGGGTGCCGGCGAGATCGGCTTCACCATCATATCGATCAGCTTTTCCCTGATCGCCGTGTTCATCCCGCTGCTGCTGATGGGCGGCATCGTCGGCCGGCTGTTCCGCGAATTCGCGATCTGCGTGTCGATGACCATCGTCATCTCAGCGATCGTCTCACTCACGCTCACACCGATGATGGCGTCGCGCTTCCTGTCGGCCGAGGCCCACGAGCACGGCCGCATATACAATGCCATCGAGCGCGTGTTCGCCGCGGTCCTGGGCTTCTATGAGCGGACGCTCGACATCGCATTGCGCTTCCGCTTCATCACGCTGATGGCGTTCGTGGCGACGGTCAGCGTCACGGTTCTGCTTTACGTGATTATTCCCAAGGGCTTCTTTCCGGAACAGGACACCGGCATCCTGACCGGCACAACTGTGGCCGCGGACGACATTTCCTATGACGCGATGTCCACGCTGCAACAGCAGGTTAACCAGATCGTGCTGACGGATCCCGCGGTAGCGTCCGTCGTTGCATCGGTCGGCGCTGGTTCGGGCGGCCAGACCGCCAACAATGGCCGCATGTACATCACGCTGAAGCCATGGGAAGAGCGGCAGGACAACGCCTTCCAGGTCATCAATCGCATCGACCAGAAGTTGCAGAGTGTGCAGGGAATCCGCCTGTTCCTGCAGGCGGTACAGGATGTCCGCGTCGGTGCCCGCGCGTCACGCACCGAATATCAGTATACCTTGCAAGACGAGAACGCGAGCGAGCTCAATACCTGGGCACCGAAGATACTGGACAAGCTGCGCACCTTGCCGCAGCTCGCCGACGTCACGTCGGATCAGGAAAGCGGCGGCACCACCGACACGTTGACCTATGATCGGGACCAGGCGGCCCGTTTCGGCATCCAGGCAGCGACCATTGATAACATCCTCTACGACGCATTCGGACAGCGCGAGGTGGCGCAGTACTTCACCGGCAACAAGGCATACTATGTGGTCCTGGAGGCGCTGCAGGATCAACTTGGCCAACTCGGCACATTACAGAAGCTCTACGTCACGTCGTCGAGCGGCCAGGCCGTGCCGTTGTCCACCCTCGTCCGTGAAACGACGGCGCCGATCCAACCCATCGGCGTGAACCATCAGAGCCAGTTCCCGTCAGTGACCATCTCGTTCAACCTGAAAGGCAATGCCGCGCTGGGCGACGCAGTGAACACCATCCAGAAGACCGAAGCGGGCATGGGCGTGCCGGTCACGTTGCAGGGCTCGTTCCAGGGCACTGCGCAAGCGTTTCAGAGTTCACTCAGCACCGAGCCTTACCTGATCGCCGCGGCCCTGGTTACCGTCTACATCATCCTCGGCATCCTCTACGAAAGCTACGTGCTGCCGCTGACGATATTGTCCACGCTGCCGTCGGCCGGCGTGGGCGCGCTGCTGATCCTGTTGGTCTTCGGCTACCAGCTTACTGTGATCGCGCTCATTGGCATCATCCTGCTCATCGGCATCGTGAAGAAGAACGGCATCATGATGGTGGACTTCGCCATCAATGCGGAGCGACACGATGGGCTCTCGTCAGTGGCAGCAATCCGCCAGGCCTGCCTGATGCGCTTCCGCCCAATTCTGATGACGACGATGGCGGCGCTGCTCAGTGGCGTGCCGCTGATGGTGGAAAGCGGCGCGGGATCGGAGCTGCGCAAGCCTCTTGGTTTCGCGATGGTGGGGGGCCTGGCACTGAGCCAGGTGCTGACGCTCTACACCACACCAGTGATCTATCTGTATCTCGACCGGCTGCAGCATTGGCTGTCGCCGCGCCGCGCTCCGCATATGCCGAAACTCGCTGCCATCCTGGCGAGGACCGAGGCTGAGGGCGCAGACTAACTGCCGGAGGGACGGGTCATGGACACCGCACGGAAGAGACCGTCGCACAGTCGGCGTACACTCGGCTTTCTGCTGCGGGACAGTTCCCGGCTCATGCGGCGCCGCTTCGTGCATCACGCGCGCGAGGCGAAACTGCCGCTGAACCTGTCCGAGGCGGCCTTGCTGTCGCAGGTCTGGCATGAGCCGGGTATCAGCCAGGCCGGCGTGGCAAACCTGCTCGACATGGAAACGATATCGGTGGTTCGTCTCGTGGACAGCCTGGAGCATGCCAAGCTGTTGCAGCGACGACCACATGCCAGGGATCGACGCGTTTGGACACTCTGGCTGACATCAGCAGGGGAAAGCGCAATCGTCGAGGTGCACCGGATCAATGACAAGGTGCGCGGCGAGGCACTCGCAGGCGTATCGAACGACGAACGCGAGCAACTCCTGGATACTCTGCTCCGGCTGCGCACGAATTTATTGCAAGCGGCGGAGGCGGATCAGCCAGCGGCGGCTTGATGCCAAAGCTCCGATCATTGCACCCCGATGGCGGCGAGCGGCACAACACGATCTGCTTCCGTCTGTTGAACCGATATTGGGGCGGCACCATCCAGCGCAACCGTGACCATGCAGCCAGGCGCTGCATCGGTGATGGACAGGTCCATGCCATGCAGCCGGGCAACGGCGGCGACAAGCGCGAGGCCAAGGCCACTTCCCGGTGCATGGCGGCTCTCCTCGGCGCGATAGAAACGCAGCAATACAGCCTCACGCTCGTCACGAGGGATACCGGGCCCATCATCCGCGACCTCAAAGCCCAGCCCGCGGACGGTGGCAAAGGTCCGTATCGTGATGCGCCCACCGAACGGCGTGAACTTGAGGCCGTTGTCCACGAGGTTCGCCATGGCCTCAAACAGCAGGTTCGGATCACCGCGCATAACGGCCGGTGCGCTGTGCGAAATGAGCTCCAGCGTGACCCCCTTCTCTTCCGCCATCGGCTCGTAGAGTTCGACGGTGTCGGCCGCGACCCGCGACAGGTTCACCATTGTGAACCCCTCCCGGCGCGCACCGTTCTCCACCTCGGCAATCCGCAACATTGCCGCGAACGTCTTGAGAAGATCCTTCGTCTCCAGGATCGCCTCGTCCACCGCGCTTGCGTACTGCTGCGTCGAACCCGCGCGGCGGCGCGCACGCTCCAGCCCGGCAAGCAGCCGGGTGAGCGGCGTGCGGAGGTCATGCGCGACATTATCGCAAACACCCTTCACTTCGTGCATGAGGCGCTCGATCTCGCTGAGCATGAAGTTGATCGCGTGGATCAGGCGATCGAAATCGCTGGTGCGGCCCCGCGTCGGCAAACGGCCGGATAGATCGCCGTTCACGATCCGCTGGATCGCGAGCGTCACCGCGTCGATGCGGCGGACCGCCGAGAGGCCGGTCATGGCTGCACCGGCGAGACCCAACAGCGCGGTTACCAGGCCACCCCATAAGAAGGAGTGCACGAGTACATCAACGAACTCGGTTGCGCCGCTCATGTCCTCGGCGATCAGAAGCAGGTTGCCTGAAGTCGGCATGCGATGCGCCAGCCCGCGGTACCACACATTCTCATCGCCACGACGCACTGTGAAATCGCACGGCCGGTCCTGGGGCATATTCGCAAGCAGCGCCGGCGGCACACTCAAGATGCTGCCGGCAATGCGGTGTCCGGCGGGATCAAACAAAGTGAATGGACGCTCCAGTGCCGGGTCGCCAGTGACGTGGGCCGCGAGGTGCTCGAGTCGGTCGTCCTTGTCCAAAGCGAGGTAGGTGTTCTGCTCACGTGCGAGCCAATTATCGACTCGGCCGACCAGGTAACCCCTGGTCTGGCAAAACAGAAAGCCGAACAGCGCCAGCGAGGCTGCGCCGAACAGCAGCAGGAACAGCAGTGCCAGCCGGAAACTGGTGGTGCGGCGAAGTTCAATCAGGCGCACGGAGCATGTACCCGGAGCCACGGACCGTCTGGATCATGGACTCGCTGCCTTCCGGATCAAGCTTCCGCCGCAGCTTGCCGATATGGACATCGATGACGTTGGTGGGCTCGATGTAGTGGTAGTTCCAGACCTCCTCGAACAGCATGGTGCGCGTAACGACCTGGCCTGAGTGGCGCATCAGATATTCCAGCAGGCGATGCTCGCGCGGGAGGAGTTCGATGACGTTGCTGCCGTAACGAACGACGTGCGAGAGCAGATCCATCTCCAGAGTGCCGACGCGTAGCATGGTTTCGCGTTGCGGGCCGGAATGGCGGCGCAGCAGGACATCAAGGCGGGCAGTAAGTTCGAGGAAGTCGAACGGCTTGGTCAGGTAGTCATCGCCGCCGGCACGCAGGCCGCGAACCCGCTCGTCCACCGCCGATAGCGCACTCAGGATAAGCACCGGAGCCTGCTCGCCGGCTGCCCGCAATGTCGCGAGCACGCCGAGCCCATCCAGGCCGCCCGGCAGCATGCGGTCGAGCACGATCGCGTCATATGATTCGGCGGCGGCCTTCAGCAGCCCCTCGCGCCCGGTGGCGGCGCGCTCGACATCGAACCCGTAATCGCCGAGTGCCGCCCTGATCTCGTTCGCCGTCTGCGTGTCGTCCTCGACGACGAGCACTCGGGTCATATCTCGCACCTCGGAGTCCAAGTGCGACCCGACGATCGCTATGACGGCCGGCGCGCTGCTTGATGACTTGGTGCGATTTTGGCAGTGATGCTCCAACGTCCGCTTCGCCCGAACATGAAATGCAGTTAACCCTGATGGTGGCCGCATGCGCCTGCTCATCGTGGAGGATGACGACAGGGCCGCGCGCTACCTGGTCCGCGGCCTGTCGGAGAGTGGACATGTGGTCGATCATGCCGGGGACGGTGAGACAGGACTCGCTCTTGCCTCCGAGGGCATCTACGACGCCCTGATCGTTGATCGACGGCTTCCCCAGATGGACGGATTGACGCTCGTCCGGCGTCTGCGCGAACGCGATACCATCACGCTGGTTCTTATGCTCAGCGCCATCGCCACGTCCACTGACCGGGTGGAGGGAATGCGCGCGGGCTGCGATGATTATCTCGCCAAGCCATACGCGTTCGTCGAGGTGCTGGCGCGCCTGGAGGCACTTGGACGGCGCGCAGACAGGGCACGCGGGCTAAGTGTCCTGCGGGTCGCGGATCTCGAACTCGACACACAGGCGCGGCGGGCGTCACGCGGCGGGCAGGTGATCCGGCTGCAACACCGGGAGTTTTTGCTATTGGAGTATCTCGTGCGTCACGCTGGGCAGGTCGTCACCCGGACCATGCTGCTTGAAGCGACATGGCGTTACGAATTTGAACCGCGCGGCAACATCATCGACATGCATGTGCACCGGCTGCGCCAGAAGGTTGATCACGGTTTTCCATACCCATTGATTCATACTGTGGCTGGCGCAGGCTACATGGTCCGCGCGCCCGCCGACGCAGACGGAACAGTCGAGCCGCCTGCCTAGCGCAGATCAGGTCACACGACGCGATCCATAAAGCCGATTTTATGCGGGCGCGAAGCGGCGGGCATCCGGGTTCGTCCACCGTGGCGATGGCACTGGCGATTGGCGCCACGTGACGCGACAAGTTGGGAATGTGACGATGAAAAGCACGACAATTACCGCCGCGATCGCCGCGGCCACGGTGATCGGCCTTGGTATTGGATCTGCCTATGCCGCCGGCAGCAGTGATGTGGCCTCGGCCAATGGCAACCAGACCGCTCCCGCCACGCAGTACTCGGTCACGCCGCAAGGCAGCGCGATGCAGCAGCAGGATCCACAGCAGGTAAACCAATTCATGACATCGAACCCTGGCCAGCCCCCACACTTCTCGACATACGACAACAACGGCCAGGGCTGAAGCCGCCGGTCCGTTCCCGGTTGCGAAGAGGGCCGCTCTGGCGGCCCTTTCGGCATCCAACCGCGCGGGAACGCGCTCAGCCGTTCTTGAAGATCTCAAGATCGACCAGGACACCAATGTGGTCGCTGGCTGCAAACACCTTAAGGGTTTGTCGGGGCCTGCTTCGCGCTCTCCACTCGGGCATGCCCCTTGCGGAGAGCGTTTCGGCCTCCCGACAAGCACATGATCGAAGCGATTCCGATCGTCGTCCTGCCCGAGGATCTGTTCGATACCTGCCTTCGCATTTCGGATTGTCGACGGCCCATGTGTGGTCGGCCATCGCCGACAAAGGTCCGGGCATCGCGATAGAACACGCAGCGCCCTCCCAGCGACCATCTACCCGTAAGTTAGCTGATACATACATGCTGACGCGTGAGGTTCGGCATTGAACTCGCCAAGCTTCGGTGTTGAACCGCGACGCCACTGCCGCGCGATGCCCCTCTTGAGCAGAGCATCGAGATCGAGCCCGGTCGGCCGCTAGCGTCCAGAGCACACGGCCGGCATATAGACCAGAATGTTCCAGAGACTCAGTCCGGATCCCGTAAGTATCTCAGGGTCAGCAAATCGCCCTGCCACGATGAAGCCAGTACCCAGAATCGTTGAAGCGCGACACACCAAACGTCGTGGCCGTCCTTGTGGCGGCCAACCACGTCTTTCGCGCGCCTGGCGAAGACGTGGATGGCCGGGACACGCCAGGACAAGCCCGGCCATGACGCGTAGGCTTGTAACTCGCGCTCCATCGATGGCGGGCACTAGGCAGCCTGATAGCAGCCGTGACCGTGGCTGATGGGTAACGGAACGCCCTCTGTCCACGTCAGGAACTCCGTCCTGTTGAGGTCATGAGCAAACCCGCTCAGCTCCATATTCACACTTGACAACCGCCAGGATCGGCCGGTCATGATCGGGCTATCATAGGAGATGACATGATCCGCTTTTCGCTCATTGTAGCGCTGCTCCTCCTTGTCGGCTGCACCGATCAGTCGAGAGGCACCGCTCTGAACGAATGTGGGATGAAACATTATATGGAAAGTCCGTCGACGCAGGGGCAACTCATCCCAGACTGCATGTCGGAGAAATCCTTTGCAGTGGTGGCCGGATGTAGCCCCGTCACAAACGACGATGAATGGGATCGGCAGGGCAGTCCATTCGCGTTCGACAATCCAAGGTGTTATCGGCCGCTTGGCACAGGGCGATGGATGGCCACGTTGCTATCGCCAATGTGAGAGGTATCTGCCCGCCCCGCCGGTTCACTGTCCTTGAGCAGTCGACCATGGCGACGCGGCTGCACGGGCTGCTCCGGCTCTGGCTGCGGTAGCACCCGAAGGCATAGCCCATCACAACACCCTTCCTCAGCCTGCCCTCCCGACGAACCAGGAACGCATTCTGGGTGCGTTCTGGACAAACTCAGAACACGATGAGCTAATCGGGTTCCTACGACGGAGCGATCCTCATGAGCATCAACATTATTTCGCTTCAACCGCTCGGCGCACTGATTGCGGGTATCCTGATCCTTCTCATCCCGAGGCTTCTGAATTACATCGTGTCGATCTATCTGATTCTGATCGGCCTGGTGGGTCTGTGGCCACACCTTCACCTCACCCACTGATCCATCTTCAGCCACCGAGGGGAAGTCAGCGGCGTCATCCTGTCCAATGGATCGAGCGACCATGAGGGTCGGTCCAGCCTTGGGTTGACCATAGAATGTCAGCAATAAGCTGCAGATGGGTGAGTTAACGGAGGCCTCGAGGCGAAGAGGTCGCCGCTGCGCGAAGAATCTCACGTGTGATCGTTATCCGCGAAGGACAGATACCGGTCCGCTAACTAATGTCTGACCGATCGTCACCCTTCGCGCGGATCAACGATAAGCCGCGGTGGCCGCGATACACGAACACGTGTCATCGCGCATCGCTGTGGTCGCAACGGTGACGCACCAGGCACAAGTTGGCCACAAAGAGACTACGATCCGGGGGATCCGGCGAGGACATCGCCCGATCCCGCGACATGCACACTAGTCTGCTGGCTGGCGTGCCGGGGTGCGATGAAACCTGGCACTGGGAGGCGACGCTGGCGCGTTGAACCGACCGACGGCGCGAGCCCGGTGCATCATGATGCAGGCAAGCGCACCAGCTGATCGTTCACGACGCTTGCCTCATGCGATCCGCTCGGCGGCCACAATCCGCCGCGGTGCTCGGGGGATCACGCTTCTCCGGTCGGCGTATCGCGGATTCTGCGCTCTGCGACGCAAGGATGCCGCCTGAACGGGTGCGCTGCTTCTGGAGCCAGCCGACGCGGATGAGGTAAGCTTCGGCATGTTCCTGCAACTCGCATTTGGTCCCTCCGCCGGGCGAACCCTGCCTGGGCGGTCCGCCGTGAGGCTGCCATGAAGAGATTTGCTGCGCGCAAGCCGGTATTCGCGCCGAGCCCACAGGCCTTGGCGGAGCGCGGCGCGAATGCTCTGCGTCAGGGCCAATTCAAGGACGCGGCCGAAATCTTCAAGCAATTGTCGCGAGAAGATCCGCGCCCGGAATGGACCCAGCGGCTTTGCGATGCCTATGCCGGCCGCGCCCGTACCTTGGCGGAAAAGGGCATGTACAAGGAAGCCGCCATCGTCCTTGAGAACACGCTGGTAGCTGGCGGGACCATCCGCGAGCCACTGTTGTACATGTCGTGCCTGGTCCGGCAAAATCAGCCGGAGAAGGCGCGGCGCGCGGCGCTCGACGCAATGGCGCGGCTGTCCCCGGCTGAAACCGCCCGTTTGGCGGAGTTCGCCGCCGCGCTGTCGCTGGCGGCGCCCGCTCCGGCCGCGGCGGACGCTACGCTGGAGGGCGGTGAAGCGTGGGCCGCGCAGAACCGTGCCGCTCAGGCAGCCCTGCGGGCCTGGCTGGGAGGCGAGCCCGAGGACGTGGTTGATCGCCTGCTCGGCAGCATTCCGTTGCGCTCGCCGTTCGGGGCGATGCGGCTGATCCTGAAAAGCCTGATCACGCCACATGATGCGGCGAAAGTCCGGTCGTTGCTGGCCATGGTGCCTGCCGGGTCGATCTTCGCCGGGGTCCGTGACGCTGCGGAAGCGGCGCGGGCGGATGACCATGAACTGCTCGGACAGTGGGTCATGCTGCGCCCGGCGCAACAGCAGTTCGCCGCGGAAATGCGCGGGTTACCGCGGGACAGGCTTGGACTGCTGAACCAGATACTGGACGCCGAACGACGCGGTCCAGGCGCCCTGCTGTCGCTGCTGACGCGGCGCGGCCTGCCGCTGCCGGAAGAGGAACTCCGCGCTGCCTGTCTCAACCTGCTGCCGGCCGCGCCGGACCGCAGGGTGCAGTTCACGCAGCGCTTCGGTCAGCTTTCGGAAATCGAGTCCGATCGGGTTGCGGCGCTCGCGGCGGAGGCGATGCAAGAATGGTTTGCTGCCATGCATCACTGGGGCGCCATCGCGACCCTGCTGGAGCGTCAGGCGACAGCGGAGTCCCGCCTGGGGCAAGCGGTGGTGCTGCGTCACCTGGCCGATCTGGCGCGCTTGCACCCCGACATCGCCGAGGACCTGGATGAGCCGGGGGATGGGGCCGATCCGGTCGCGCACTTCCTGGAACGCAGTCTTCAGGCAGATCCCACCGACCTGACCGCCGCGGTCGCGTTGCTGGAACGCCACCGCAGCCTGGACAACTCGAAGTCGTGGTATCGCGCGGCGGACCTGGCCGTGGAGCGCTTCCCCGGCAACCCGGCGGTGCTGCTGCACGCGGTGGACGCGGCGGTGGCACGCAATGCCTTCAAGAAGGCCTCGGGTTTCGCCCGGCAGTTGCTGGCGGTGGACCCGATCAACATGCCGGTCCGCCAGCGCATGATCGAGCTGCAGCTCGCCCATGCGCGCAAGCAGGTTCGCTCCGGGCGAGCCGATCTCGCCGCCAAATCGCTGGACGAGGCGTCCGAATGGGAGCGGCCGGACATGCCCAACCCGGCGCTGCGGATCGGCCGGGCCTTGGTGGCGGCGATGGCGGCCACGGACGGGGACGCGGGCGCGGCGGAGAAGGTGCGTGCGGCAGTGGTGGACGCAGGCGGCGGCACGCTCGGCTGGTTCCGCATGGTCCTGGAAGCCAGCCTGATGGACTGGCCCGCCAAACGACTGCAGCCGTTCCAGCGCGAATTGAACGCCGCCCAGAAGAGCGAACCGGACCGCGCGACCGTGTTGGCGCTGGTCGGTTTGCTCGGGCAACGGGAAGTCCGGGGCAGCCGGCGCGCCATCGCCCCGGCGGTACGCGTTTTTGAACCGTTCCTGGCCCGCGGCAGCCAGATCGACTGGTCGCCGGCGGAGTTCCTGACCATCGGCGAAATGCTTGCGCATTTGCGGAATTTCCACACGTTGCACCGTTATGCGATGCGCGCCGTGGAGCGCGAGCCGGGCAATCTCACCGCCCGGTTCTACCAGGTGCTGGCCCGTGCCGAGGGCAAGCGTGAAGCGCTCACCAGCTGGCAGGAGAGCGAGTTGTTCAGCCTGATGGAACTGGCCGCTGAACGGCAGGATTTCACCTTGTTCAACCGGGTGCAGAAGCTGGTGTTTGGCCCTGGGGAGCGGAAGGCCATCGGCCGCATGCTGGAAACCGGCAAGGTCCCCGGCGAGCAATTGGACGATGAGGACATGGGGACGTTGCTGGCGAGCCTCGTCGGCGAAATGCCCAGCCTGCCGGCGCGGGAGGTCCGCGACATGGTGAACCAACTCGGCCGCGAGGCTGCCATCAGGACGATGGCTGCCATGCTCTCAGAGGGGATGAGCGACGTCTTGTCGGAGGAGCAGGTCCTGCAACTCTGCACCGCGATGGTCGCGCAGGCGCTGGACAAGCGGTCGCGGCCGGCGCGGCGACGATAAGGGCCCACCCAGAAGGAGCTGTTGCGCATGAGCGATGATCCATTTGTTGTGCTCGGGGTGGACGAGACCGCCGATGATGAGGCGATCAAGCGCCGTTACCTGGCGCTGGTGCGCGCCTGGCCGCCGGATCGGGAGCCGGAGAAATTCCAGGCGCTGCGCCGGGCGTACGAGGCGGTCAGTGGTCCGCGGCAGCGTTTGGAATGGAAGCTGTTGCACAGCAGCACCGCGGCCTTGTTGCGCCTGAAGCTTCACTGCCTCGCTGCGCCGGAGGCCGGGCGCCGGCGTCCATCGCAAGCCGCGATGAGCGCGCTGCTGTTGGACTCACTGCAGCAGGCCGAGCACTGACATCCGGATGCGGGAAGGAATTGGCGTGGGCGAGGCCGAGAAGGAACGGTTGCTGGGCCAGTTCCGCGACTATCTCGATGCGATGGAAGAACTGCCGGAGACACCATCGGATCCTGGTAGCGCAGAGGCGGATCTGTACTCGGTGTTTGTCGAGCTTGCCGCGGTGCGCAACGAGGTGCGCACTGAATCCCGCCTGGTGAAGGAAGCGCTGGACCAGTTCCGCGGCGTTTTCGACACACTGCGGTCGAGCCAGGTCACGCTGGAACAAGCGTTGCAGCGTGCGCAGGCCGAGGCGCGTGAGCGTGGCCAGGCGCTGCTGCGCCCCTTGCTGCTGGACCTGCTGGAATTGCGCGACCGGTTGGATGCGGCCCTGCAACAACCTGCCGCGCCGCCACAGCGGCGCTGGTTCGGCCACTGGCGCCAGCCGCAGCGCGTGGCAGCGGAACCCTGGCGCGAGGGGGTGGGGATCACCGCGCGCCGGCTCGATCGCATCCTGTCCGAGCGGCGCGTATCGCGTTTGGACCTGGTCGGCCAGCGCTTCGATCCGCGCGTCGCAAGGGCCATCGGCACGAGGCAGGACGAGCGTTTCGGTCCCGGCATCGTGGTGGACGAGGTGCGCGCCGGATACCTGTGGGACGACGAACTGCTGCGCACCGCCGAGGTGATCGTCAGCAAGACCGATGAAGGAGACAGCGACGCATGACCGAAGACATCGTCGGGATCGACCTCGGCACGACCAATTCCGAGATTGCGCTGTACCGCGACGGCCGCCCCGAAGTGCTGGCCGACGAGCAGGGGCGCAAGATCCTGCCCTCGGTGGTTGGGCTGACCGAGACGGGGGAGGTGCTGGTCGGCGAGGAGGCGCGCAACCAGTGGCTGCTGCATCCCGGGCGCACCGTCCGCTCCATCAAGCGGCGCATGGGACGCGCCGAGACGGTGCGCATGGGCGAGCGCGACTACACGCCGCAGGAGATCTCCGCGATCATCCTGAGGCGGCTGAAGGAGATCGCCGAGGTCCGGCTGGGCAGGCCGGTGCGCAAAGCGGTGGTCACCGTGCCGGCGTATTTCTCCGACACGCAGCGCCAGGCAACGCGCGAAGCGGGCGAGATCGCCGGGCTGGAGGTGGTGCGCATCATCAATGAGCCGACCGCCGCGGCGCTGGTTTACGAGGCGGGACAGCACGAGGGCAAACGCATCCTGGTCTATGACCTTGGCGGCGGCACGTTCGACGTGTCGGTGGTGCGGATCGAGGAGGGCGTGGTCGAGGTCATTTCCAGTCATGGCAACAACCACCTGGGCGGCGACGATTTCGACCAGAAGATCGTTGCGCACATCCTGGAGCATCTGAAGATCAACCAGGCGGTGGAAGTGTCCGACCAGCCGCGCGCGATGGCGCGTATCCTGCGCGCGGCCGAAGCGGCCAAGAAGCACCTGTCCGACCATCCGTTCGCGCGCATCGAGGAGGAGTACCTGGCCGATGCGGAGGAGCGCGGCCCGGTGCACCTGTCGATGGAGCTGACCCGCGACGAGTACGAGGCGATGATCGCGCCGTATGTCGAGGAGACCCTGCAGGCGATCCACACGGCGCTGCGTTCGGCCGACCTCACCGCGTCACAGGTGGAGGAAATCCTGCTGGTCGGCGGCGCTACGCGCACACCGGTGATCCGGCGCCGGCTGGCGGAAGTGTTCGGCCACGAACCGCGCGGCGAAGTGGACGCCGATCTGTGCGTGGCCATGGGCGCGGCCATCCAGGGCGCGGCGATCTCCGGACAGGAGGTGTCGGCGGTGCTGGTGGATGTCACCCCGTATACCTTCGGCACCAGCGCGCTGGGCGAACT
Source organism: uncultured Alphaproteobacteria bacterium (assembly GCA_963726125.1). Taxonomy (GTDB): domain Bacteria; phylum Pseudomonadota; class Alphaproteobacteria; order Acetobacterales; family Acetobacteraceae; genus JAMXLO01. Next base: position 211,640 of record CAVSBG010000001.1, read on the forward strand.
CGACGGCGAGTTCTACCCGTACTGCTACATCCCGATCATCGCGCGCAATACGCCGATCCCGGTGCGCAAGAGCGAAATGTTCTACACCGTGGGCGACAACCAGACCGAGGTCGATGTGCGCATCTTCCAGGGCGAGAATCCTGACGCGGAGCAAAACATCGAGATCGGCCGGTTCCGTGTGGAGGGGTTGAGCAAAGCGCCGGCCGGGAACGAGGTGTTGCTGGACCTGGCGCTCGACCGCGATGGGATTCTGCACGTGACCGCGCGCGAGAAGCGCACCGGACTGGAGCGGCGCATCGGCATCGACCAGGCGGTCGGCCGCTATGAGGCGGCCGAATTGCAGCAGGCGCGGGAGCGTATCGGCGCGTTGTTCGGCGAGAGCGCTACAGACGCGGCGCCGGGCGACGCCAGCGCGAACCGCACCGAGGTCGCGGCGTTGCTGGAACGGGCGCGGGCCAGGTTGGACTCGATTGGCGATGAGGACCGCCAGGAGATGATCGATCTGATGGAGGCGGTTCAGGACGCCCTGTCGTCAGGGGACGCGGCCGCGCTGGACGAGCCGCGCACGCAGCTGAACGATCTGCTGTTCTATCTTGAAACCTGACGTGATGCTGGCTTGCCCGATCTGTCGAGCCAGCCTCAATGGCGCGAGCGTTTGCCGGCGGTGTCGTGCCGACCTCGGCAAGGTGCAGGAGATCGAGCTGCGCGGGCGCGCTCTGGCGGTAACCGGGTTGCGTGCGCTGGTCGAAGGCGATGCCAACGGCGCGTCGCGATGGATCGGCCGGGCACGTTCGGTCCATGCCATACCGGAAGTTCGCGCGCTGGAACGGCTGATGGGGATTGCGAAACCCAGCCGATATGAGGCGGCGGAAGCGGCGGACGATACGGAGTAGCTGTCGGGCGCCACCATTCCTGACTGTTGCGCTGCAGGCAGGTTGGCGTCCCGGGGCGGACGATGATGAGCACTGGTTTCTCATCGTCCCAGCCCCTCCTGGCCGAGCCAAATGAGGCAGCCCGCCAGCGGCAGGTTCAAATCGGGGGCAGGAAATCACCGGCCCGCTCGAAGGCGCCGTCCTTGGGTATCTCCGCGGCCAATGAAACGGTCATCAACGGCAGGGCCACACCGGCGGTGGCGGCATGGTCCGAGGTTCGCGACACACCGGCCACTTCACGAATCGCCCGATTTCCGGCGTAGTTCGAAGATGAACGCCATCTCTCCACGCTCGCCGGCTGCCACTCTTTGGGATCGGTATGTGCGGTTGCCGCCCAGCCTCAGGATGCTGCTGCGGCTCAAGAGCCTGATCGTGCCGGGCGCCACGAAGTCTGAGTTCGTGGAGTGTATCAAGGCGAGTGGATCCCGAACGCCAGACGGCAAGATTTGGACTGCCGTCTTGGTCAACACTTGGTCGGACGAACTGCGCCGTCAGGGACTGATGACGGCAGAGAACGCGTGCGCACCGGCGCTGTTACATCAGGTGGCGGCTGACGGCGGATCATCGGAAGATGCCGATGCGTTGGTGACGTCGATCCGCACGGTGCTGCCTTCCCAGGTCCTGAGCAGCAACTATTATGCTTCCACGCGCATGGTCACGCGTGACGCGGTGCATCGTCTGATCCGGTTGGCGGTCTATACGAATGACGAGGCCGTATTTATCCAGAACCGCGACCTTTGCGACAAAGTATTGGCGCCGGAGCGGACAGTCATGGTTCTGGCCAACGCGTTTTATGACGTGCCGTTCAAGGCGGACTGGATCGGCAGCCGGCATGCAGTCATTCAGGCTCCGTTGCTGGAAGCCAGGCTGAACGCTTTCATCGTGACGGGTCTGGCCGGCTCTGAAATGCCGGATGTCATCGCCCTTTGCCGGACGCTACGGGGACAGGCCGGTTTCGGCGGTCTGGCATCGCAGCTTCTGCGATACGATCTGTTGGCGGGACGGTTGGACAACCTCCGTGACCATGTGAAGGGCGTAGGTGACGACCCTGGCGACACACGGCAGGCGGTGGAAGGCACGATTGCTTTTCTGGAGGGCCGCAACGAGGCGGCGTTGTCGCACTTCCGGGATGCCCTGAAATTACACCGCAAGCGTCTGGGCAAGCGTAAGCTGTTCTTGCCGGACGAATTCGGGTTGTTTTTCCTGCTGGCATTGCTGCGGGCCAATGATACGGATGTGCACGCCGAGATCCAGGCCGGCCTGGAAGCCGCGATGTCCATTTCGGAGCAGGCCGGCCACGACGGCGGCCTGCTGTCGATACTGACCCTGCTTTGGCTGGTCCAGGGGCTGGAAGCGAAGGCGCGCGATCTGGCCGCGAGGTTGCGTACGGCGATGCCGGCCTCACCACTCTCCGCCGCTTGCGTCGCTTTGGCCGAATACGCCGTGGATGCCGGCGTGTCGCGCGGGAACCGCGCGGATCTTGCGGCTCGCTTCGAGAAGATGCGGGAGGTGCTGCCACTGGTCGCGCGCATCTACGGCGAAATTCTGTCCGAAGTGGACGCTCACCCTGGTCCGTACAAGGCGTGGCTCGCCGGGCCCAGCATGGTCGGGTTCACCCGGATCATCCAGACCCGCCAACCGTGGGAACGCGCCCTGGAGAGCCTGGATGCTTTCCTTGGCAAGGGCGATCCAAGCGCGGACAGTCTCAGGGCGCCCCGTAAAGCGAAACGCCTCGTCTGGTTCGTCGATCCGGAAACCGAGGATGTCACGGCCGCCGAACAGTCCGCGAAGGGTCGCGACGGTTGGACCGATGGCCGGGCCGTGGCGATGAAGCGGCTGCATGAACAGGACCCGCGGCTCGACTACCTGACGCCACAGGACCGTTTGGCATTGCGCACGATCCGGAAAGGCACGCCGGGCTGGTATGGCGAGGAATCCTATGAATTCGACAGTTCGCGCACGCTCGCTGCGCTGGTCGGACACCCGACCGTGTTTCACGCCGGGCAACGTTCGCAACCTCTCGAACTGGTGTCCTATCCGGTCGAACTGCTGATCACCGAGACGGGCGACGGATACCACGTCGCACTGTCCCATACGGCGATCGAGCCAACGGTGTTTCTGGAGCCAGAAACGCCGGCGCGTTACCGGGTGATCGAATTTCCCCGGACGTTGATGACGGTGCAGGAAATTCTCGGCGAACGGGGCCTGACGGTGCCCGCGGCCGCGCGCGATCAGGTCGTGGCGATGGTGCGGCGTGACAGCCCGGCATTACCGATTCGCGCGGAAATCGCCGAAGTCGATCAACCGGGGATCGATGGCCAGTCCACACCGGTCGTGCAGTTGGTGCCTTATGGGGAAGGGCTGAAGCTGGGGCTGGTGGTTCGGCCATTCGGCGCCAACGGGCCAGCTTATGTCGCGGGACTTGGCGGCCGATCTGTGCTGGCGGCCGTGGCCGGGCAGCAACTTCGCGCCAACCGGGACCTGCCTCAGGAAGTGGCGGAGCGGACGGCTTTGATCGAGAGCTGTGCGACGCTCCGCGATCGCGGTGGCTCTGATCTGCATGAACTGGTGATCGAGGACCTGGACGGTTGTCTGGAACTGCTGCTGGAACTGCGGTCCTATGCTGCACCGGTCGCCGTCGAATGGCCGGAAGGCCGCTCGATGCGGGTCAGTCCGGTCGCGGCCGGAAATCTGAAGATGCGGGTGGCACAGGACCGCGACTGGTTCAACGTCGACGGAACGGTCGCTCTGGATGACGAGCAGGTGCTGGAGATGCGCTTCCTGCTGGAACGGCTGGATAAGGCACCGGGCCGGTTTGTGCCGTTGGGCGATGGACGCTTCATCGCGCTGACCCGCCAGCTGCAGACACAGTTGCAACGTCTGGCCTCGGTGTCGGAACCATACAAGACCGGGCGGCGCGTGCATGCCTTGGGTGCGCCGGCACTCGACGCGGTGCTGGAAGACGCCGGCGACGTGAAAGTGGACGCGGCCTGGAAGAAGCATGTGGGCCGCATCCGGGCGGCCGAGGGCTGGACGCCGGTGCTGCCGTCGGCGCTGCAAGCTGAGTTGCGTGATTACCAGGTGGAAGGGTTCGTCTGGCTGTCCCGTCTGGCGCGCTGGGGCGCCGGGGCATGCCTGGCTGACGACATGGGACTGGGGAAAACGGTTCAGGCGATTGCGGCGATGCTGGACCGCGCCGCGGACGGGCCGTGCCTCGTCATCGCGCCAACCTCAGTATGCCCGAACTGGGAGGCCGAGATCGGCCGGTTCGCACCCACGCTGCGCACGCACCGGTTGCCGGTGACGGAAAGCCGGGCCGCGCTGGTGGCCGGTCTGGGGCCACGCGATGTGCTGGTGTGCAGCTACGGTCTACTGCAACAGGCCGGGGAGGCGCTGACCGGACGGGACTGGCAAATGGTCGTGCTGGACGAAGCGCAGGCGATCAAGAACGCCGAAACCAAGCGTGCCCAGGCTGTTCAGGCGCTGCGGGCCGGCTTCCGTTTGGCGTTGACGGGAACGCCCGTCGAAAACTACCTGGATGAGCTCTGGAGTTTGTTCAACTTCGTCAATCCCGGCGTGCTGGGATCACGCGAAGGCTTTCAGAAGCGTTTTGCCCGCCCCATCGAGCGGGAAAAGGACCCTCTCGCGCGTCAGGCCCTGCGTGCGCTGATCCGGCCATTCCTGCTGCGCCGGACCAAGGCCGCGGTGCTGAGCGAGTTACCGCCGCGCACGGAACAGACGCTGAATGTGGAGATGAGCGGCACCGAACAAGCCTTCTACGAAGCGCTGCGACAGCGGTCGCTGGAGCGGATCGCGGCCCTGGATGCACCGCAGGGCAAGCGGAAGATACAAATCCTGGCCGAGATCACACGGTTGCGACGCGCATGCTGCAATCCGGCTCTGATCGATGCCGCCGCGAACGTGCCAAGCGGGAAACTGGGCGCGTTCTTAGAACTGGTGGAGGATCTGATCCGCAACCGGCACAGGGCGTTGGTGTTCAGCCAGTTCGTTGGGCACCTGGAACTGGTGCGGGCGGCGCTGGATGCGCGCGGGATCCGGTACGAATATCTTGATGGCGGCACGCCATCCGCGGAACGTGAACGGCGGGTCGCGGCATTCCAGGCGGGCGGAGCCGACCTGTTCCTGATCAGCCTCCGGGCCGGGGGAACCGGGCTCAACCTGACCGCAGCGGATTACGTGGTGCATCTGGATCCGTGGTGGAACCCAGCGGTAGAGGATCAGGCATCAGACCGGGCGCACCGCATTGGTCAGGAACGGCCTGTGACTATCTATCGCCTGATCATGCAGAACAGCATTGAGGAGCAGATCCTGCGGCTGCATCGGGACAAGCGTGATCTCGCATCCGAACTGCTGGAGGGGACGGAGACGACGGCACAGTTGAGCGAGGAGGCGTTGCTGGATTTGATCCGGGCGTGAACGGGCGTCTTTTCCATGTGGCCACTATTCAGGGAACCATAGTTCCTGGCGACACGATGACTTTATCAACCCGGCCGCCAGCATTCCCAGCCTGGGGCTTGTATGCCTGGGTGATAACTCCCGGTGCGGTTTCGATGCTGTATGACTTGACCAGAAACCTCTCGGTGACTGGCACCGTCGTTAATGGCTCATCAAGTCAGCATTCTGGCACATGGCAAATTGGTTCGTATGTATCGGCGTTGGGCGGGACTTCAACGCCGATACGAATAGGGTTCGCGCTGGGGGCTGCGAGTGGGTTGAACCTGACGCAACTAAACGCCTTCGCCGCAGCGCTACGCTTCCCGCTCGCGGTTCGCGGTGTTACTGTTTAGTTGGTAGAAAGAGCCGCCCCGCCATTGTGGGACGGGACGGCTTAGGGTCACTACTAGTAGTTAGTCGATTTTAAGTTCAAGCCAAATGCGGATTATGTCTACCAAAGCTAAGAGCATAACCCAATAAAGTCTGGTCAAAACAAAACCTCTCTGAATTGCCTTCATGCGGTTCCATTCCAGGTCTCGGAATGGCTGGTTGGCTGCATGAAGGCAATATCAGTCTAGCCTAGATACGTGACTAGCGGATACGGGAGACGGCAACCCCCACTCTGCCAGCGCGCCATTACCCTGCCTGGACCTATGGGGGTGCCGCGTGCCCTTGGCGGAAGGCGCAGGGATGGGCACTGGGAAACTGGACGCCTTCACCTTCCCGTGCTTCGTTTGTTGGTGGGCCGCCGGTCCCGTCGCATCCTGGGCGGTGTGCGATTTCCTCGGGGGCGTTCCCTTTCGGCGCAGTCACCGTCTGCGGGTTTCGAGCCGCTGTATCTGCTCCCATCGATAAAATACGAGATGACGAGTTGGCTGATAATACATAAGGACGCCGCCATCCAGCACTCTAATAAGCGCATTGGACTCATTGGGAGGGCTGTCTTTTATCTGAATTATTGCCGGTTTCAAATGAATTCTGACGACTGTAGATGAGTCCAGATATCCTTTCACTGCGCATAGACTTACAACGGTAACGCAATAGATGCCTATCATAATCATCTTTGGCGAAATGGCCCCTTTGCTCCAATGGGGCAGCACAAATGACAGGTTTACAAGGAAGATGCACCCAGATGCGACGCCCAGGAGACTCCAAAGGGGCGGTAGCTGGAACAAGATGGCAGCGCCGAGCCCAAATAGAAAAATGCGAGCTGTGGCCCGGTCTACGAACCTTTCGACGTCAGGAGGTTTCTGTTCGGAATAGTGGCCGCAATTTTTTCCAAATGTCTTTTAGCGGCCCTGTCCATAATGTGCCTCGCGAACTTTGGAATAAGTGGGGAGATATATGCTATTATGGCTACGAGGCTTTTTTGCCTGTCTTCGATGTCCATAAATAGCTTTGAATGCACTGATCCAATAAGTAACATTAACAATGTTAGCGGCAGGAACGATATTGCGCTATCAATATGGTCATGCAATGAGAGCAGATGAAAGAATCTTGGCTCGATCTCCGAGAAATAGGCGCCATCGTAGGCCAGTCCGCAAAACAATGCCGAGAGGCTGATCACGCCCGATAGTTCGGCAAACGTGTATCTATCCCACCAATTCGACGGAGGCGCCTGCGTTTCAGTCGCGCGGGGTGCGGCCAATTGATCATTCATGGGTTCGCGCTCGCTCTTAGTTGCCGTCGTGGCCACCGTTACAAGAAAGCCATTTGGGCGCAATTGCGCATGCGACCCTATCCCCGCGCCTCCGCCCCCAGGAGGGCCACACGACGCGGCCGGACGCGCTCATTGAGCGTTGGCCCCGTCACCAGCCACGCGGCGCCTACAGGCTTCCCGCAGCCGGCGCATTGCATCAGCCGCAACACTCCGCCGACAGTCGCCTTGCCGTCATAGCAGGCTGCCAGCGCCGTAATCGAGTAGACGCGCTCGCCACGGCAACCGGGCGTCAGGCAATCAACGGCCAGACAGAATCCTGTCAATTCCCGCAAGGGGCTGGATAGGATCGCAGTTCGCTGCCCGCGAGCGGATGCGTTTGCGGCTGCCATGTCGGAGAACATAGTGGGAACGGATGGTTAATGTCGAGTCGGCTCCAATCCATCGTGAGGCGCGCGGTAAATCACGCATAAATCACCGGTGGTTGATTTGCATAGGGCATTGCGTGGCGATATCCGCTGCCCCGATACCCGGGAGGGGGGCGCGGATGTCCGCCTACATGGTTATGGCGCTGGGTGCATTTGTCGTTTCCATCATGGCAGGACTGAGCGGGGCCGGCGCGACGCCGATCTCTCGACGAGCCGAATCGAAAGCGTCAGGTGAAGAACAGCCGGTGATGCCGCAGTTGCCGCCGGAAGTTATCGCCGTTCTGCGCAGGAATGCGCTGCTGGCTGCCAACGGCGGTTCTCCGACCGGGGCGCCTGAAGTCCCACTCAGCCAAAATCCGCTCTCGATTCGCTGAAGCGGCATTTAGCTGGTGCTCCGAGGGCGGAGCGGCGGCTCAATTCTGAACGGCCACCGCCGTCACAGAAAAGACCAGACAGCGAAGATGATTGCTGCCCACATCGCGGCTCCAATGAGCACTCCGACTCCGATGCCACGGGCGGGGTCTAGATCATCGACCAGCAGTGTCTTCGGGGCTGCCTCCACCTTCGCCTTGGCTGCATCGACAAGGAGTGGCCGGCCACGCAGCAATGCGATCAGGCGGGCATTCCGGAAGTCCATTCGCCCCGATCTGCGGCGGTCCGTCAGCGTCGCGTCGAGTGGTGGACGGTCATCTTCGGTGCCATTGGCCACGGAGTTGCATTCCCTTCCGGTCCGCGTGGTGCGGCCGTTCCGGTAACATCAACCCCTGCGGGACGAAGCTTTCCGTGCCGGGCGGGATCAGGCCATTCCGGGAACAGCCACCAAGCGTCGAAGCATTATGCCTTGTTGCCTCGTTCAGCTTGGACCGGGCTGCTTTGTTCAAGTCGAGTCTGTCAAGGCCCCAGTTGGGTATGAGCATCGTTAGCCCGTCTTCGCGGATTCGCCTGCCTCCAGGGCTATTTTCGTGCGGACGGAGTACGGTAAGCATCTGATATATACGGCAAGTATTATGCGGTCACGGCTGAAACCGGCTGTAGTGAAGACCTGCCCTGTTCCCAACAGCAGATTCGCTCAGCTAGATTCGCTGTCATGTTTCTGCGAAAGACCCAGAGGAAGAAAGACGGCAAGACCCACGACTATTGGAGCGTCGTCGAGAACAAGCGTGTCGCGGGCGGGCGCGTCGTGCAGCGTCACGTGCTGTATTTGGGCGAGATCAATTCCTCGCAGGCCGCGGTGTGGCGCAAGGCGATCGAGGTGCTCGACGACGATGCGGGGCAATCACGCACGATGGCGTTGTTCCCCGAGGACCGCTGTGCCGGCATCACGCCCGATGCGTCGGTGGTCCAGCTCCGCCTGTCGGAGATGCGGCTACGCCGGCCGCGGCAATGGGGCGCCTGTTGGCTGGCCGGGCAGCTGTGGCAGGCGTTGCAGTTGGATCGCTTTTGGGCCGATCGTCTGCCACCGAGCCGCAAAGGCACGCAGTGGGATCAGATCCTGCAGGTGCTGGTCGCATACCGGCTGATCGCACCGGGCAGCGAGTGGAAGCTGCACCGCGACTGGTTCGGCAAGAGTGCCATGGCCGACCTGCTGGGGGCGGACTTCGGACTGGCGGAGGCGCACAAGCTCTACGCCTGCCACGACCTTCTGCTACAGCACAAGGACGCGTTGTTCTCGCATCTGATGGCGCGCTGGCGCGACCTGTTCAATGCGAACTTCGATGTGCTGCTCTACGATCTGACCAGTACCTATTTCGAGATCAATGCCTCGGACGTGGCGGAGGGCGACAAGCGGCGCCACGGCTACAGTCGCGACAAGCGGCCGGACTGCCCGCAGGTGGTGATCGCTTTGGTGGTCACCCCGGACGGTCTGCCCTTGGCCTACGAGGTGCTGCCCGGCAACACGGCGGACTGCACGACGCTGCGGATGTTCCTCGCCAGGATCGAGCGGCAATACGGCCGTGCGCGGCGCGTCTGGGTGATGGATCGCGGTATCCCCACGGACGCCGGTACTGGCGGAAATGCGCAGCAGCGACCCACCGGTGCAGTATCTGGTGGGAACGCCGAAAGGGCGTCTCTCGCGGCTTGAGAAGCAGCTCCTGGCGAAGCCTTGGCAGGAAGCCCGGCCGGGTGTCTCGGTCAAACTGCTGGCCGAGGACGACGAACTCTATGTGTACGCCGAGAGCGTCGATCGCGTCAGCAAGGAACGCGCGATGCGCAGGCGGCAGCTCAAGTGGCTATGGAAGCGGTTGCGGGAGTTGGCCGCGATGGACGTCCGGCGCGAGGAAATGCTGATGAAGCTGGGCGCGGCACGGGCCCGCGCTCCCACCGCATGGCGCCTGGTCGATATCGCGATGGACAAGGCAGGCGCTGGATTCAGTTACGCCCTCAATCGCCAGAAGCTGCGACAGATCCGACGGCGGGAAGGACGCTATCTGCTGCGGACCAACCTCACCGAGAACGACCCCGCGCTGCTGTGGCAGTACTATATCCAACTCGTTGCGGTGGAACAGGCGTTCAAGAACCTGAAAGGAGATCTGGCGATACGGCCGATCTTCCATCAGGAAGAGCGCAGAATCGAAGCTCACATCTTCATTGCGTTCCTGGCTTATTGTCTGCAGATCACGCTACAGCGTCGCCTGCACGCTCTGGCGCCGGGACTGACCGCGCGCAGTGCTCTCGAGAAGTTCGCCGCCGTCCAGATGATCGATGTTCATCTGCCAACCACCGACGGGCGCGAGCTGCTGCTGACCCGCTACACTCAGCCCGAGCCAGAACTCCAGCTTCTGATCCGGCAGCTCAAGCTCAGTTTGCCGCCGCAGCCGCCACCGCGCATCGCCACCGGCCGGCTACCCAGTCACCCGCTGTAGTGAAGACCTATCCAGCTAACCCGTTGATCAGCAACGGGCGTGGCATCAAAAACTGCCCCAATCCGCGAAGACGGGTTAGACGCGCGCTAATGTGATGCTAATCAAGGTAGCTGTCGCCCTGAATATTGCGGTATGCTAAGCACCGTTACCGATTGCATAGTCACCCTTGGGCGCGTTTGGGGCAACCTACGCGCCCTTCCTTTGTTTTTTAGCCGAGCCGGATTCCGCCTCACGCTCGCCCGCCGCAGCCAAAGGACGAGCCGAAGGCGCCCAAGAAGTCTGGCTAGGTCGAGGGGGCTGGCGGCTTGACCTCCACCACCTCAAGCGCATCCGCGCGGGCTTCCGGGTCGTGTTCCGCATCCCGCCCCCACCAAGCGTGATGAGGGGGATGGGCTGGCCGGGTTACTAGGCGGCTTTCTACCCACCATACTACCCACGACCCGAATGTTGACCGAGTCATTTAAGCTAAGTGTTTGATTTTATTGGCGTCCCCTGCGGGATTCGAACCCGCGTTGCCGCCGTGAGAGGGCGGTGTCCTGGGCCTCTAGACGAAGGGGACCGCGATCAGGCCGCGCGTTCTAGGGCAGACCGCCGCAGACTTCAAGGCTGCCCCCGCAGCCCGACCCTTCCAACCACCACCCCGGTGCGCGGATCCAGCAGCAAAATCCGGTCCGCCCCGCCCCCCTGCAACTGCACCGCGAGCCGATCGCCCACCGCCGCGATCGCCGCGATCCGGGTCCCCGCCGGCTCCTCCAGCAGCACCGACGTCGCGACTGCGGGCCCGGCGCCGGCCCCTCCCCCGATCCGGCGCGCGATCAGCACGATCAGCACCGTCGTCGCCACCACGATCACCACGCCCATGACGATGACGAGCACCTTCAGGAACCGCATACTCCCCTCCATGCCAGACCGCTTCACCACCGTGGCAGCGCCGGAAGCGCGCGGGCAGCGGCTCGATCGTTTCCTGGCCGACGCCATCGGCACGCTGTCGCGCTCGCGCGTCAAGACGCTGATCGAGCAAGGCCAGGCACGGCGCGACGGCCAGGTGCTCAACCAGCCGTCCGACCCGGTCCGGCCTGGCGCCACCTATCAGCTCGACCTGCCACCCCCGGCCCCCGCAACACCGCTGCCGCAGGCAATTCCCTTCCCGATCCTCTACGAGGACGCCGACGTGATCGTGCTCGACAAACCCGCGGGGCTCGTCGTCCACCCGGCGCCAGGCAACCAAGACGGCACCCTGGTCAACGCCCTGCTGGCGCATTGCGGCGACCAGCTCACCGGCATTGGCTCAGAGCGTCGTCCGGGCATCGTCCATCGGCTCGACAAGGACACCTCGGGCATCATGGTGGTCGCCAAGACCCAGCTCGCCAACGACGCACTGACCGCGGCGTTTGCCGCGCGCGACCTGGACCGCGCCTATCTGGCTCTGGTGTGGGGACTGCCCAATCCGGTCGCCGGCGACATCCAGGGCGACATTGGCCGCGACCAGCGCGACCGCAAGCGCATGGCGGTGGTGACCCGCAACGGCAAGCCGGCCCTCACCCACTACCGCACACTGCGCGCCTGGCGGACCGCTGTCGCGCTGCTGGAGTGCCGCCTCGCCACCGGACGCACGCACCAGATCCGCGTTCATCTTGCCAGCCGCGGCCATCCCGTGGTGGGCGATCCGCTCTACCTGCGCCGCATCCCTGCGGCCGCACGCACGCTGCCGGACCCGATCCGTCATCCTCTGCTGGATTTTCCGCGCCAGGCGCTGCATGCGGCGCGACTCGGCTTCGCACATCCCCGCACCGGCCAACTCCTCAGCTTCGCCAGCGAGCCGCCACCTGACATGGCCGAGCTTATCGACACGCTGGATTGTGACCTTCGCTCGGCGCAGCCGCGACAGCAGTGACCAGCAGGCACGGCTGTGGGGCTGGGCGGTCATCGCGCGCGACGGCCGGTCGTCCGAACGTGGCCATGCTGCAATGGCTGGCGCCTGTGCCCATCTGCAGTGGTTTGCAGAACGTGACATGCAAGGTGCGCAGGGCTGACATAGGTCAGATTTCTTGACAGTACCAATCTGGTCCGGTATATCACGCCCACCGATACGAAAGGGTGTTTTGTATCGGTGGGGACGTCCGGACACTTCGCCGCCAGAAAGGGGTGGGTCTCCGGGACGTGATAGTCCCTCCCGCACCCGATGATTGGTTCAGTCAATCTTTGGCCGCACTTCCGCGCCATATGGGGCGGGACTGCAGCCACGACGAAAGGAGTCCTCCGTTGGCCTCTGCCGTCATTAACGTTGCCCCCGAGGGCAACCTCTCGCGGTATCTCCAGGAGATCCGCAAGTTTCCTATGCTTTCCCCCGAGGAAGAGCTGTCGCTCTCCAAGCGCTGGCGCGACCATGAGGATATGGAAGCGGCCCACAAGCTTGTCACTTCACATTTGCGGCTCGTGGCGAAGATCGCCATGGGCTACCGTGGCTACGGCCTGCCGGTCGGAGAGCTGATCTCCGAGGGCAATGTCGGCATGATGCAGGCGGTGAAGCGCTTCGACCCGGACCGCGGATTCCGCCTCGCCACCTACGCCATGTGGTGGATCCGCGCCGCAATCCAGGAATACATCCTGCACAGCTGGTCGCTGGTGAAGATGGGCACCACCGCCGCCCAGAAGAAGCTGTTCTTCAACCTGCGCCGGCTGAAGGGTCAGATGCAGGCGATCGACGACGGTGACCTGCAGCCCGAGCAGGTGGCCAAGATCGCGCGGATGCTGGACGTCCCCGAACAGGACGTGGTCAGCATGAACCGCAGGCTGGCGGCCCCGGATCACAGCCTGAACGCCACAATTCGCCAGGACAGCGAAGGCGAGTGGCAGGATTGGCTGGTCGATGAGGCCGATAGCCAGGAGGTCACCTACGCAGACCGCGAAGAGCTCACCGGTCGGAAGGCCCTGTTGTCGAGCGCGCTGAAGACGCTGAACGAACGCGAACGGCACATCCTGATCGAGCGGCGCCTGAAGGATAACCCCACCACGCTTGAGGAACTGTCGCAGCAATACGGCATTTCCCGCGAGCGGGTGCGGCAGATCGAGGTCCGCGCGTTCGAGAAGCTGCAGAAGGCAATGAAGCAGCAGATCGCCGAACGCCGGCAGCAGTCGCAGGCGGCGATCGCCGCGCGCCAGTCGTCCGGCCGGGCGCTCGCCGACCACTAACCGCCCATAAGAGTTTTCCCTCTCCCGCGCAGCGGGGGAGGGTTAGGGAGGGGGTCTACCCTACGTCGCCGTTCCACTACTCGCCGCGACGCTCGTCGAAGCCCCATGCCTCCATCAGCCTCGATCGCTCCCCTCGCAGCCGAACCGCGCGTGCGAGGCTCAGCGCCTCCAGGACCGTCCGCACAGCGATTGGCGTGAGCTGCGCCAGCAGCCAGCCAGCAGCGGCGGCACTCCAGGCCGTGGCGACGATCTGCATATCGCCCAACAACGCGGTCGCCTCGGTCATCGTATGGCCGGCCACCCATAGCGCTTTCAGCGGAGCCACCGAGGCCGCCATGGCGAACAATGCTACGCTGCGGCCGGTCGGCCGTCCCGGTTCGCGATCCAGCAGCATTGCCAGCAGTGCCGGGCCCAGCAGCACGCCCAGCAGCACCGCTGTTGGTGTGGCAACCGTCGCCAAGGCCCCGCACAGCAACCCTTGCAGCCACACCAGCGAGTGTTGCCGCGGTTGTGCAGCTCCACCCGGTTTGGCGACTGTCTTGCCTGACTTGCCCTTGGCCACTGCACCGTCACCCAAGCGCCGCCACCGCAAGCACGGTGGCTAACGCGACGAGACCGAACCCTGCAGCAATTTCTTGGCCCAGGCGGTAAGCGGACAGCGATCTCTGCGACGAACCGCCCGCGATCAATCGCAGCTCCGCGTCGATGCGGCTCAATTGATCCGCCGCCTCCACCGCCTCACGTGCGTCAGCAGCGCGCGCCGCCGGATCCTCCAGCACCGCCAGCATCGGTGCCAATTGCCCTGCACTGACCAGCGCACCCAGCCGCTCCGCCACCACGGCACGGCGCGCTCGGTTCCGCCATGTGGCAAGCACCGGCTCGGACCGATCAGCCAGCCACCCCGCCAATGCCGGCAGCGCCTGGGCGTGAGATCGCCCTTGCAGATGCGCGAGGACTCGAAGCTGTCCGAGGCAGCTGGCTTCCTCAGACAACCTGCCGTCGGGCGTCAGATCATTGTCCACGCGCCGCTCCAGCCGGGCAGAGATGAACGCGGCGACATGGGGATCGACTGGGGCGGACTGCTTGTGGTCAACCCGGCCCGCCACCTCCTGCAGCGCCGGCAGCAGGTCGGCCAGGCGCGCAATCCACTGGCCCGCCAGAAGCGGACTTGCACACGGCATCAGCGGGTTCAGCAGATAGGTGAGCCGCACCATGCCGCCGGCCGGTCCGCGTTGCTGCAGCCAGGCACGATGCTGTCGCGCCTCGACCCGCAGCACCGCGAAGTCGCTGCGATCGGCCCGCAGCGCGGACCAGCCAACCATCTCCTCGTGCAGGAGAACTTCTTCGACTCGCATCATGACGTCCGGATTGATGCCCAGCGCTGACGCCAGCATTGCACCGAGACCATCGGGCCAGAACGCAATCCCCCGCCAGCACATGGGCGCCAGCGGATCCAGCAGGGTGATCGCCCGCATCACGAGAGCCGCCTCGGAACTGGGATTCTCCGGCATCCCATCCAGATTTCGGTGCCGCACCAGCTCTTCCACACGTGTGGCAAGCGCGCCATCGCCCAACCCACGCCGCAGCCAATGCTCGACCGTTCCGCTCCGCAAGGCATGCAGCCCCTGCTCGGGCTCGATCGCCATCGCCTGCGCCAGCGAGCGGGCGTCCCAGATCTCTCCGCCTGCAAGCGCGATCGCGTGCTGGGCCCGCCGCGGCGGGCGCGCAGCAACCCGGCGACCGCGCGCGCTCGCAGGATCCAGCAGCAGCGTCGGTGTCGGCCGATGCTCCGGATCCTCCGCCAGCATGCCACGCACCAGATCGCCGATGATGGGCGGCAAACGTTCCTCGCCAGCCAGCGCCGCGTAGGTGCCCATCACCAGCTTGCGGCGAATGATCGCGCCTTCGTCGAGCGATGCCAGTGGCGCGCGGCCAAGTACCAGGCACAGCAGCAGCACCCCGAGTGCGTAGACATCGTCCGCGATGCTACCCTCGCCGCGCCCGGCCGGCAGGCACATCGCCGAGTATGGCGGCTCGAACAATGCAGGCTGGGCCATCGCCGGCGGCGCGAACCAGGCGGCGCCCAACACCACCGGCTGGCCCGGAGCAGTCTGATAGACGTTGTCGAGACGAATACCGCGATGTGTGATGCCGCGGTCGCTCAGTGCTTCCAGCATGTGTGCCACCGGTCGCAGCACGCACTCCATCACCTCTGCCTCAGACCATGGGCGCAGCCGGGCCAGCAGGTTGGGCGCAGGCGGTGCCAGGCAGATCGCGTAGCAACTGTCACCGGCTTCACCGTAGGCCACTGGCGTCAACAGGCCCTCGATCGGCGTTGTCAGCACCTGGAACGCCCGCGCGCGCGCTGGGAACTGCCGCTGGATCTGCACTGCCATGAGGTCGGTGCGGCCGGTCGACTGGTCCGCGGCGCCGAACGTCTGCAAGCCGCCCACGGACGGCAACACTCGATGCCGCTCGACCAGGTACTGGTCGGCGATCACGAGCCCATCGGATCGGGATGCGAGGGGACTGGCCATCTCAGGGTCGATCCTCCACCACAAAGGTTGAGGATCAGTGACCCCGCCAGTCGGTCTATCCCTCGAACGGATCCTTCATGAGGATCGTGTCGTCTCGCTCCGGGCTGGTGGAAAGCAGCGTCACCGGCGCCTCCACCAGTTCCTCGATTCGACGCACGTACTTCACGGCCTGCGCCGGCAGATCGACCCAGGAGCGAGCGCCGCGGGTGGAGCCGCTCCAGCCCTCCATCGTCTCGTATTCCGGTTCGGCGGCTGCCTGGGCGCGAGGAGCCGCCGGCAAATGACGGAAGTGCTCGCCGTAAATGCGAT
Source organism: uncultured Alphaproteobacteria bacterium (assembly GCA_963726125.1). Classification (GTDB taxonomy): domain Bacteria; phylum Pseudomonadota; class Alphaproteobacteria; order Acetobacterales; family Acetobacteraceae; genus JAMXLO01. Next base: position 228,014 of record CAVSBG010000001.1, read on the forward strand.
AGCCGGTGCAGATGCGCAGCTCCGGCAGCCCGTCCAGCACATCCAGCTTGGTCAGCGCCAACCCATGGATGCCAGCGACCTTCACCGCCTGGCGCACCAACACAGCGTCGAACCAGCCGCAACGGCGGCGGCGGCCAGTATTGGTGCCGTACTCGTTACCGCGGTCACCCAGCAACTGCCCCGTGGCATCGGCCAGTTCTGTCGGGAATGGGCCAGAGCCGACGCGTGTGCTGTAGGCCTTGGCGATCCCCAGCACGAACCCAACGGCCGATGGCCCAACACCCGCGCCGGACGCCGCGGTCGCCGCGACGGTATTGCTTGAGGTAACATAGGGGTAGGTGCCGTGGTCCACATCCAGCATCACCGCCTGCGCACCCTCGAACAGGATACGCCGTCCCGCCCGGCGCGCCTCGTCCAAACGCTCCCACACGGGTTCCGCGAACGGCAACACCTTCGGCGCCAAGCTCAGCAGACGCGCCAGGACCTCATCCTTCGAAAAAGTCTCTGCACCAAGACCTTGCAGCAAAGTGTTGTGATGCAACAGCAGCTCGTCGAGCTTGTCTGCCAGCGTCTCGGGTTCCGCCAGATCTGCCACCCGGATCGCGCGGCGCGCGGCCTTATCCTCATAGGCCGGGCCGATCCCTCGGCCAGTGGTGCCGATCTTGTGGTCCCCGCGCGCGGCCTCGCGTGCCCGGTCGAGTGCCGGATGCATCGGCAGGATCAGCGTGGCGTTCTCGGCGATCCGCAGAGAATCAGGTGTAACGTCAAGGCCTTGCGCCCGTACCCTCTCGATCTCGGCGAGTAACGCCTCAGGATCGACCACCACGCCGTTACCGATGATCCCGATTTTCCCGCGAACCAGACCGGATGGCAGTAGCGACAGCTTGTAGGTCTCGTTGCCCACCACGAGCGTGTGGCCAGCGTTATGACCACCCTGGAAGCGCACGACGATGTCGGCACGGCTGGCCAGCCAATCGACCACCTTCCCCTTGCCCTCATCGCCCCATTGGGCGCCGATCACCGCGACATTGGGCATGGCTCAGCTTCCGGTCAGTGGCACCGCGGTGCCGTTGCGCAGGATATGGGAACAGTCGAGGCGCCGGGCCTCCGCGGCGGCGTCACCCACGGGCTCCAACGCCGTGATCGTGGCATAGCCGAGGGCACGCAGCCTCGCGGCTTCGTCTTCGTCGACGCCGGGCGGCACATAGAGACGCTGGCGTGCATCGCGCGGCGGTGCGGCCCGCAGCACGGCGTCGGGGTACAGCGTCAGACCAGTGGCCGGCTCGCTCTCCCCACACACATAGCGGCCACCACGCCCGAGCTCTTCGTGTCGGCCGGGGGCATAGATGGTGACTGAAACGCCGGTCTCATAGCGGAAGCCACGGAACTCGACCGGGTCGATTGTCAAACGCAGGTTCGGTGCGCGGGCGCGGATCGCAGCGACCACCTTGGCCAACCGCTGCGCGAGGGAGCGCGCGGAAGCCGGCAGCTGTGCTTCCTCCAGCGCCTGGAGTGCCCGGTCGGCCGGACCGGCAGCCAACAACAGCTCGGTGAGCGTCGGCGCAAGCCCACCACCGAGTCGCGCAACGGACGCGGCATCCTTGCGATCCAGCGCGCGCGCCAATGAGGTGCGCGCGTGACCCTCAAGGCCCGCGCCATCCAGCAGGATCGGGACCAGCGCGGGCAGGGTCAGGTCGAAGCTGATGCGGGTAAGGCCGACCGAGGCCAGCGCCTCTGCCCCGACGAGCACAATCTCGGCATCGGCCGCCGGATTATCGCAGCCGATCAACTCGATACCCGCCTGGGCGATCTGCCGGTCGGGCGCGAGTTGCGTGCCACGCACCCGCAGGCATTGCCCCGCATAGGACAGCCGCAGCGGACGTGGCGCACGGGCCAGCCGCGTCGTTGCGATCCGCGCCACCTGGGGCGTGGTGTCGGCACGCAGCCCCATCATCCGCTGGCTGACCGGATCCATCAGCCGAAAGGTCTGCTCGGCCACCGCCGCGCCTGAACCGACCAGCAGGCTGTCCTCGAACTCCAGTAACGGTGGCTTGACCCGCTGGTAGCCGTGCCCGGCGAACACATCCATGATCGCCTCCACAGCCGAGGCCTCGGTCTCGGCATCCGGCGGCAGCAGATCGCGCAGTCCGGCCGGCAGCAGGGCCCGGTTGCTGGTTTCGTCATCGCTCATGGCGTTGTCCAGCTAACAGCAATCGCGGCCCAACGAAACAGGCCCGCGTTTACCGTTGATTATCGCGGCAGGCGGACACTTACGCTCCGGCGCGCCATGCTGTTCAATACACCCGAATTCGTACTCGGCTTCCTGCCGGTAGCTATGGTCGGCTTTTTCCTGACCGGTCGCATCGGTGGATCACGTTGGGCACTGCGCTGGCTGGTGCTCGCCAGCCTGTTCTTCTATGGCTGGTGGAACGCGAAGTTCGTGCTGCTGCTCGTGGGCTCTATCCTGGGCAACTACGCGATCGGGCAGCGCATTCTGCGGCTGACGCAGGCGGACAGACCACGCGCCGCGCACCACTGGCTGGTGGGCGGCGTGGTCCTCAACCTGGCGCTGCTGGGCTGGTTCAAATACGCCAACTTCCTGATCGGTAACGCGGCCGCCGTCGCCGGGCTGCATGCGCCCGAGTTCGATATCTTCCTGCCGCTCGCCATCAGTTTCTTCACCTTCCAGCAGATCATGTTCCTGGCGGAGAGCCGCAGTGCCGACCGCATCGACGCCGGTCTGCTGCCCTATGCCGCGTTCGTTGCGTTCTTCCCGCACTTGATCGCCGGGCCGATCGTGCGGTCGCGCAACATCATGCCGCAACTGCTTGCCCCCGAGCTGATCGAACCGCGCGTGGATCATCTGACCGAGGGAATCACGATATTCCTGCTCGGGCTGGCGAAGAAGCTGGTGTTGGCGGACATGTTCGCCCGCTTCGCCGATGTCGGTTTTGATGCGGCGGCGCATGGGGCACCGCTGACGTTCGTGGAGGCCTGGTACGCCGCGGACGCCTACGCACTGCAGATCTACTTCGACTTCTCCGGCTATTCCGATATGGCCATCGGTCTGGCGTGCATGTTGAACGTGCGTTTTCCGCTCAACTTCTTCAGTCCTTACAAGGCGGCGAACATCGCCGAGTTCTGGCGGTGCTGGCACATCACGCTCAGTCAGTTCCTGCGCGACTATGTGTATATACCGCTCGGTGGCAACCGGCACGGCGAAGTCCGGCGCAATCTCAACGTGATGGCGACTATGCTGCTCGGCGGATTGTGGCACGGTGCGGCATGGAACTTCGTGCTGTGGGGCGGGCTGCATGCCATGTACCTCCTGGTGCACCGCCGGTTCCCGTGGCAGCTTCCTGCGCTTGCAGGACGCACGCTGACGTTGTTCGTTGTGGTCGTTGCATGGGTGCCGTTTCGCGCAACTGATTGGCACGCCACGGTGAGCATGCTGCGCGGCATGACCGGCTGCAACGGGATCGCGCTGCCGCAGATGATCGTGCATGCCGTGCCGCTGCTCGGGTTGGTCGTGACGCCGGTGCCATTGCTGCCGTACCTCGGCGACGCACGCACTCTGAGTTTCCCCGAGGTCTCGGCCTGTCTGTTGCTGGGTTGGATCATCGTCCTGGCGCTGCCAAGCGTGCATGAACTGTCGGAACGGGCGCGCGCCTGGGCGTTGACCAGCGGGTTCGCATTCACCGTTCAGGCGTTGTTCTTCGCCCCGCACGTCACGCCGTTTCTGTACTTTCAGTTCTGATGACCGTCGCCCCAGTCATCGCGAGCGATGTCAAGCGGGAGTCTGCCGGCTGTGCGCATGGTTGGAGCTTGCTTCGTTTCGGCCGCGACGACAGCGGACGCAAGGTCGCCCGGCTGATCAGCGCATGCCTGGCATCACTGTTGATATACGCGCTCGTCTTCGGTTTCATCGACGATCGGCCGCTCGCGCTTGGCTTTCTGCAAGAGCAGATCGATGCGAAGCTGGCACGCGGAGCATCGATCGACGGCCCGAAACTGGTGATCCTGGCTGGTTCCAACGGACCGTACTCACACCGTTGCGAAATAATCGAACGGATACTGGCAATGCCATGTGTAAACGGTGGCGTCGCTGTCGGCATTGGCCTCGACTACCTGTTCACACGCTGGTCGCCACTGCTGCACCCCGGTGATGTGGTTTATCTGCCCATGGAGGAGGAGCAATACTCCCGCGGCCACCTGGCAACGGATCTCGGGCCGGACGCCTCCATCATGTTCCGCCATGACTGGCGCACCTTGGCTGCATTGCCGCCACAACGTTGGGTCGCCGCATTGTTCTCGTTCGACCTGCCCGCCGCGCTGATGGGCCCGATCGAAATCGCCCTGGTCGCATCGGATTTCCACGACCCTCGGCAGGACATGACCGGCGGGACCAACGCGTGGGGCGATCATATCGGCCACACCGCCGCGATCGCAGCCACGAACCAGGGCGTGCTCGCATCAGCGCCGTCACCTCACGCCACCGCTGACGAAATCCGCAATGGTGACGGCGGGGCGTTGATCGCCGCATTTGTACGCGAGGCAATCGCGCATGGCGTGAACGTGATTGGCGGGCTACCCACGAAGTTCGCCGATGCACCGATGCCGGAAACCACACAAGATGCGATCCGCACCCTATACCTCTCTAACGGCGCCGATTTCCTGGAGCTGCCAAATCAGAGCCGCTATCCGCGCACTGCTTTCTTCGATACGGGCGAGCACCTCAACGAGACCTGGCAGATCGAGAATTCGAAGCTGCTCGCGGAACAGCTCCGTATCTACTTCCGCCGCCGCTGCACCGCATGCGCCGACGTGACCGCGTCGCGCGCCCATTGCAGCAACTCGTCCTGCCTGTCCAACAAGTCCTCGGGCACCAGGTAATAAGCCGACAGGCTCACCTCGCGGGTGCCTCGCGTGTAGCTGAATGGCCGACTGCCGGCTCGCTCGAAGCGTTCACGCGTGGTGTCGTCGACGCGGAAATACAGCACGTCGCGCGCGATCAGGCCGAACATCACGCCGTTATGGAACAGGCCAACGCCACTGAACATGCGGCGCGCCATCGGATCGAGCGGACCGAGCAGGTCGAGGATGAAGTCTTGATAGCCGCGACTGACTGCCATCGATCAGAAAGCCAGCGACGTCGCCTGCACGACAAGTGGCAGCGTCCGCACCATCGACAGCACAGCTTCCGGCACGTCCTCATCGACCGACACCAGACAGATCGCATCGCCTCCCTGGCTGGCGCGGCCCAGATGGAACGTTGCGATGTTGATGCCCGCGCCGGCCAGCGTTGCACCGAAACGACCTATGAAACCCGGCTTGTCCTGATTGGTGACGTAAAGCATGTGCGGTGCGAAGTCGGCCTCGACGCGGATACCCTTGATCTCAACGACACGGGGACGTGAGCCGGCGAACAGGGTGCCGGCGACTGAACGCGAGAGCTGATCGGTTTCCACGGTGACGCGCACCAGGGTTTGGTATTCGCTTGGCCGATCATGCACGGTCTCGGCAACGTCGATGCCGTGATCGCGCGCGGCGATCGGGGCGTTCACCATGTTGATCCCTTCCATCACCGGCGTCATCAGACCGGCAAGCGCTGCGGCGGTCAGTGGGCGGGTGTTCAACGCGGCAACCTGGCCTTCATATTCGATCATTACGCGGCGAATGACGCCGTCGCGCGCGTGCGTGAGCTGTCCGGCAAACGCGCCGAGCAACCGGCATAGCTCCATGTAGGGCTTCAGGCGCGGCGCATCCTCGCCGGAGACCGACGGCATGTTGATCGCGTTCGCGACGGCGCCCGTCAACAGGAAGTCGCTCATCTGCTCGGCAACTTGTAACGCAACATTCTCTTGCGCCTCCGCGGTGGCGGCGCCGAGGTGCGGCGTGCAGACAACGTTCTCCAGTCCGAACAGCGGTGATTGCGTGGCGGGCTCGATCTCGAACACATCGAGAGCGGCGCCGGCGACATGGCCGGCCTGGACCGCTTCGGCCAGGGCGAGCTCGTCCACCAGGCCACCGCGCGCGCAATTGATGATGCGAACGCCGCGTTGGGTTTTCGCCAGGGCTTCCCGCGACAGCAGGTTGCGGGTCGCATCGGTCAGTGGCGTGTGTAGGGTGATGATGTCGGCGCGTGCCAGCAGATCGTCGAACTCGACCTTCTCCACGCCGAGTTCCATCGCGCGTTTTTCGTTGAGGAAGGGGTCGTAGGCGACGACGCGCATCTTTAGCCCAATGGCGCGATCGGCGACGATGGAGCCGATGTTGCCGCAGCCGACCAGACCGAGCGTCTTGCCGGTCAGCTCGACGCCCATGAAGCGGTTCTTCTCCCACTTGCCGGCCTTGGTTGACGCCGAGGCTTCGGGGATCTGGCGGGCGAGCGCGAACATCATGGCGATGGCGTGCTCGGCGGTGGTGATGGTGTTGCCGTGTGGGGTGTTCATTACGACGACTCCGCGGGCGGTGGCGGAACGAACATCCACGTTGTCGACGCCGATGCCGGCGCGGCCGACGACTTTGAGGTTGGTCGCGACTTCGAGCAGTTCGCGCGTCACCTTGGTGGCGGAGCGAACCGCGAGCCCATCATATGGCGCAATGATCGCGCGCAGGTCGGCGGGAGAGAGGCCGGGATTTAGGTCTACCTCGACGCCGCGGCGGCGGAAGATCTCGACGGCGGCCGGCGAGAGTTTGTCGCTGATCAGGACTTTGGGCATTGCGGTTGCTCGCTGGTTTGGTGTGGGGGTGGCACCCCCTCCCTACCCTCCCCCGCTGCGCGGGAGAGGGAAGTGTTCCGGCCCCCTCTCCCGCGGCAGCGGGGGAGGGTAGGGAGGGGGTTTCGCGTTATTCGGCTGCTGTCGCCACGTGCTCGGAAGCCACTGCGCCATGCGCCCACTCGAGCCACGGCAACAGCGCTTCGATATCCGCGGTATCCACAGTCGCGCCGCCCCAGATCCGCAATCCCGGCGGCGCATCGCGATATGCGGCGATGTCGTAGGCGACGCCTTCTTTCTCCAGCAGCGCCGCCATCGGCTTCGCCGCCTCCGGCACCGTCAGCGTCAGACAAATCGAGGTGCACGAGCGCGTTGCCGCGTCCCGGCACAGAAAATCCACCCAATTGGTCTGTGCCACCCAGTGCTCGATCGCGGCCAGGTTCGCTTCCGATCGCGCGGCCAAGCCATCCAGACCGCCGACGGAGTCCGCCCAGCGCAAGCCGTCCAGCGCGTCCTCGACACACAGCATCGACGGCGTATTGATCGTTTCGCCCTTAAAGATGCCGTCGATCAGCTTGCCGCCCGAGGTCAGTCGAAAGATCTTCGGCAACGGCCACGCCGGCTTGTAGGTCAGCAGCCGTTCCACCGCGCGCGGTGACAGCGCCAGCATGCCATGGGCCGCCTCGCCGCCCAGCACCTTCTGCCAGGACCAGGTCACGACATCGAGCTTGTCCCATGCCAGCCGCATCGCGAACGCCGCTGACGTGGCATCGCATATCGTCAGGCCCTGCCGATCGGATGCGATCCAGTCGCCGTTCGGCACCCGCACGCCGGAGGTGGTGCCATTCCACGGGAACACCACGTCGTGTGAAAAATCCACCGCGGCGAGATCCGGCAACTCCCCATACGGCGCGCTCAGCACCCGCGCGTCCGGCAGCTTGAGCTGCTTCACCACGTCGGTCGCCCAGCCCTCTCCGAAGCTTTCAAATGCAACCACATCGACCGGCCGGGTGCCGAGCAGCGACCACAGCGCCATCTCGATGGCGCCGGTATCAGACGCGGGAACGATCCCAAGGCGCCAGTCGGCAGGCATGCCCAGGATCGCGCGCGACCGCTCGATCACCTCGGCAAGGCGCGCTTTCGGTTTGCTGGCGCGGTGACTGCGACCGAGCATCGCGCCAGACAGCGCATCCAGCGTGAAGCCGGGACGCTTGGCGCAGGGGCCGGAGGAGAAGTTGGGATTGGCCGGACGCAGGTCCGGTTTCGCGGCGATTGCCATTATCGGCTCTCCCTTTCAGAAGAGAAGCGCCCCGGTGGGGGGGCGTGACCCGGGCGGGGGTATAGCGAGATGGTTGACAGCGCGTCAATGACTACGCTCGATGGCCTTCATGCAAGATAAGGCTCGCTATGCAGGTGGGTGCCTGTGCGGTGCTTTGCGTTACGCAGCCGAGGGCAACCCGTCGTTCGCCGGACTTTGCTATTGCGCCGATTGCCGCAAGGCCTCCGGTTCAGGGTTCATCCCGTTCATGGGGTTCGCCAGCAGCGCGGTACGCTTCAGCGGCGAAACCCGGCAGTTCCGATCGAAGTCGTTCCGCGGCACTGATGCCGTGCGCAACTTCTGTCCCGCGTGCGGCGGCCTCGTGTTTGGTGGCGAAGTCGGCAAGGACACGTCCCACACGATCTATGCGGGTTCGCTGGATGATCCGACGCTGTTCCATCCAACGATCGCGATTTTCGTGCGCGATCGTCCGGCGTGGGTCGCGATATCGCCGGACCTGACGCCATTCGACACGCTGCCGGATTAAGCTTTACGGCTCGAACTTCAGCACTACGCGGAAGCGCGCGTTGCCGCTCACCATCCGGTCGTAGGCAGCCTGCGCCTGTTCGAACGGGAACACCTCGTTCATCGAGGTAACGGAATTGAGCTGACTGAACTTCAAGGTGTCTTCCAGAGTCAGCCGCGGTGCCGGAGTACCACCCGCGCACCGAAGCCCGCTTGAACAGCATGCCCAACAAATCGATCGTGAGATTGCCGACCGCGCCAATCACCATCATGGTCCCGTTGACGCCGAGGCCGCCGGAGATTGCCTGCATGGCGTCCGCGTTGGTGACGGTGGCGAGAATGGCCTTGGCACCGCCCATGGCCTGCAATGCCTTGGCCGGATCTTGTGTATTGGTATCGATATAATCGTGCGCACCGAGGGACCGCACCAGGGCTTCCTTGTCGCGACCTCGATTGACGGCCACCGTGCGGAACCCCTGGCGGGCAGCGAACTGTATGCCCAGATGACCGAGACCGCCGACACCATGGACCGCAACCAGATCGCCAGGCCGCGCGCCACTGTTGCGCAGTGCGTTGAAGGTGGTGATGCCGGCGCACAGCAGCGGTGCGGATTCCACCGCATCCAGCCCGTCCGGCACGCGCACCACCGCCGAGGCGAGTGCCAGCATATGGGTGGCATAGCCGCCATCACGAGAAACGCCGGTCGCGCCCTGCACGTTCTCGCAGGCGAAGGTGTCGCCGCGCCGGCAGTTGCCACAATAGCCGCAATAGCCGGGAGACCAGCCGACCCCGACCCGGGCGCCAATGGCGAAACCCTCGACGTCGGGACCGAGGGCGTCGATCACGCCGATGACCTCATGACCGGGGATGCGCGGATAGGCGATGCCGGGGAATGCGCCCTCGACTGTCACGGTGTCGCTGTGACAGACGCCGCAGGCTTGGACGCGAATGCGGACCTCGTGATGGCCGGGCTCCGGCAGGTCACGTTCGACCATGCGAAGGCGGGCGTGGGGTTCCGGGACGATCATCGCGCGCATCTTTGCCATGGCTACCTCCATCGTGGACCGGAGCGTTATGGGCTGGGTGCCTAACGGTTCTTGAAGGAAACCTCCCCGTCCCCTTGCGGAGGGGGCGCTGCGAGCTCAACGAAACGCCAGCCCAATTCACGCCAACCCGACAACCTCCGCCACCGCGTCCACCTGCTCGACATAACGCGACACCGGGTTCAGCAGCAGATGATTGGCGCCCATCGAAACCAGTTCGCCCAGTTTCTGGCGCACCTGTTCCGGCGTGCCGTGTATACCGGACGCATCGGTGCCAGGCGGGTTATGGTACACTTCTGTGAACCAACGATGCAGCTCCGCACGCGCAACCTCGGGGCGTTCATCGACCGCCATAAACACGCGCTTCGAGATCGGGTAATGCGCGGGATCGCGCCCTGCTCGTTCCAACGCTTCGCGCAGCAGCGGTACGGAGCGCGCAAATTCCGCAATGCTGGAGCCGCCGGAGCCCATCCATCCATCCGCCAGCGACGCCGACCGCCGCACCGCATCGGGATGACCGACACCCATCCATAGCGGCAACGGCTTTTGCACCGGCTTCAGCGGCATCGTGCCGCCTTCCAACTGGTAGAATGTGCCGTGATAGTCCACGCGGTCCTGCGTCCATAGAGCGCGGATCAGCTCGACCTCTTCGCGAAAGCGGCGCACGCGCCCAGTCTGCGGCACGCTGAACTGCTCGTAGTGGTGCTCGCGTCCCAGGCCAACCCCGAGGATCGCCCGTCCGCCGCTCAGCCTGTCGAGCGTTGCCCACTGATGCGCCACCGTCATCGGGCTGTGGATCGCCAGCACCACGACCGACGCACCGAGCCGGATCCGCTGTGTCACCGCGGCCGCGTAGGTCAACACTCCAATCGGATCGAAGCTGGTGACGTGGTCCAGCGTGTTCTCGGTGACCCAGAGGTCGCTGAACCCGAGCGCCTCGGCGCGCTCTGCCACGGTGCGCACCGCCGTCACATCGATCGCATCAGGCGAACGGTGCGGCAGCGACATGCCGAATGGGATCTGATCCTTCAGTGCCATGCGAAATGCCTCCACGGTTGGATCCAACAGCCAATTGAATTGCTTCGCTGGATCGTGGGCGCAGGCTGGCGCAACAGAGCCCCCGTCGGCAAGGTCCGAACCGCCCCCCGCACAGCAAGTATTTTCGGCCGCAGATTACGCAGAGTACGCAGATGAAGAAGGCTCCACTGCGTCAGCATCGGACAATACTGCGATACAAAGTCTCAACCGCGTAGCATTTTCGTCTATCTGCGCAATCTGCGGCGAATATTTCCTTATACTTTCCTGAGCCTCGACACCCAAGATTGTCGTGCTCATTAGAATGCTATTCTCAATGCGCCGGCGCCGCCCCCTTCGGCATCCGCGGCAGGAACAACGCAATCGGCCACACGCAAAGCCCCAGCAAACCCAGCATCCAGAATATATCCAGATAACTCATGATCCCCGCCTGCGCCTGGATCACCGTATCGATCGGCAGCAGCGGCGTATTCCAGGCGTAGCCATTATAGGCCGTAATGTGTTCGGCCAGCCGTTCGTGATGGAACTGCAGGCGTTGCTCCAGCATCGTGGTGGTGAACGACACGCCGACACTGCCGCCCAGGTTGCGCATCAGATTGATCATCGCCGACGCCTCGTTCGTGCGGTTCGGCGGAACCCCGACATACGACACGGCACTCAGCGGGATAAACAGGAACGGCAGCCAAACCACCTGCGTCACCCGCACCAGCGATATATCCCAGAACGATATGTCGAGATCGAGCCGTGCACTCGACCATAGCGCCCAGCCCGTGCCGGCAAGCGACATCAGGATCAGCCATTTCGGCTGAATGAACCGACCCGTGACGATGCCCGCAACGGGCATCAGCACCAACGTCGCTATGCCACCAAGACCAAGCGTGAACCCAGACAACGTTGCGTCATAACCAAACAGCGTTTGCGTCAGTTGCGGGATCAACTGCGTCATGCTGATCAGCATAAAGCCGAACAGGAACATCACCACGCAGGAGATTGCGAACGCACTCGATCGGAGCAGCCGCACATTCATCGCGGGCTGCGGATGAAACGTCTCCCACACAACCAGCGTCAGCAGACTGAGACCGGCAATCAATCCCAACCCGGAGATGAAGCCGGAAGAAAACCCATCATCGAGCTCGTAGCGATCCAGCATGATCTGCAACGCACCGAAACCAAGCGCCACCAGCGCGAAGCCGACGTAATCAACCCTCAGTCCGCCCGCCAACATGCGCTTGCGGTCCTGCTTCAGCGCTTCCGGTTCGACAATGAAAAGCTGCACCAGCGCGAGGGACAGCATGCCGACAGGCAGATTGATCAGAAAGCACCAATGCCACGAATACGAGTCGGTCAGCCAACCGCCCAGCGTCGGTCCCACCGCCGGCGCAGTCACAACGGTCAGCCCGTACAACGCGAAGGCCTGCGCACGCTTTTCCACCGGGAAGGTGTCGGCGAAGATCGACTGCTCGGTCGGCGCCAGGCCACCACCACCGATGCCCTGCAGCACCCGCGCGATGAGCATCATCGACAGCGACGAAGATACCGCACACAGCAGCGAGGCGGCGGTGAAGGTCGCGACGCATCCCATGTAGAATCGCTTGCGGCCGAGCACGTTGGCAAGCCAGCCGCTGATCGGCAGCACGATCGCGTTCGACACGAGGTAGCTGGTGACGATCCAGGTACTTTCGTCCTGGCTGGTCGCAAGACTGCCGGCGATATGGCGCAGCGCAACGTTGACAATGGTGACGTCGAGCACCTCCATGAACGTCGCGATCGAGACGATGACAGCGATCAGCCACGGACTGCGATCCCCCGCAGCCGAGCGTGGCAGACGCGGGTCGGCCATCAGCGCACCCGCACAGAGGGCTCCACCGACAGCCCAGGCGAGACCCGGTAGTTTTTCAGCCGATCGTCGTCGAATACGATCTTCACAGGGAGACGCTGCACGATCTTGACGTAGTTGCCCGTCGCATTCTCGGCGGGCAGCACGCTGAACTCAGTCCCGGAACCGGGCTGGAAGCTGTCCACCCGACCGTGGAATGTCATGGACGGAATGGCGTCGATGCTGATGTCCACCGGCTGGCCGGGACGGATGTCGGCGAGCTGCGTCTCTTTGAAGTTCGCCGTCACCCACATGTCGTCCTGCACGATGGCGAACAGCGCCTGACCGGGATTGACGTAGTTCCCGACATCAACCGTGCGATGGCCGATGCGCCCGGTCACCGGGGCGACGATAGTGCAGTACGAAAGCTGCAATTCTGCCGTTGCGACATTGGCATCGGCGGCCTGCACCTGGGTCTCGGCGGCACGTTGCTGAGCGGCCGCGGCGGCGACCTGTGCATTGGCACCCTGTACGGTTTGATGCGCGGCATCGAGTTTCGCCTGCGCGGAGCGGTACGTCGCGGTGGCGTTGTCCACCTGTTGGCGGGTCACCGCGTGCGGATCGATCGAGGTGAAGCGATCGTAATCCTGTCGCGCCTGGACCAGATCCGCCTCGGCGACCTGCACGTTTGCGCGACTTTGATCGAGATTGGCCCGCTGGAGGGCAAGCTGCGCGCGCGCCTGCGCAACGGATGCCTCGGCGTTGGCGCGCTGCGCAGTGACCTGGTCGAGCTTCGCCTGATAGTCACGCGGATCGATTTGCAGCAGGACCTGGCCGGCGGTGACATGTTCGTTATCGACGAACTTCAGCGCGGTGACGCGGCCGGCTACCTGCGGCGCCATTTGCGTCACATACCCGTCCACGAATGCGTCGTCGGTGGTTTCGAAATTGCGGGCGTGCAACCAATAGATCGTGCCGACGACGATCAGGCCGAGCGCAACCAGCGCGGCCGCGATGATGCCCAGCAGGCGCCATCGCGGACTGTGATGGTCGGAGCGTTGCTCGGCCGGGCTCTGCCACGTCGCGTGGTCGCGACCCGACACGGGATACAGATCGTCCATCCTTGGCATAAGGGGCGGCACGTGTGCCGGTTCGAGCCCAGCCGAGATCACGGACGGCTGAAGTGGAGGGCTTTTCGCAGCGCGCTTGCTGACGCATGGTGCGCGCGCCCATAACCGACCGCGGAGTACCGCCCCATGCCAGCCCCTTCGTCCGAGACCATCGCCGCGGTGCTGCGCCAGGCCGACGCATCACTCGAGGCATCCAGCGCGCGGCTATTTGATCTGTTGCGGATCCCCTCAATCAGCGCGCAGCCGGCCCACGAGGCGGACTGCGTGCGCGCGGCCGAATGGGTCCGCGACCAGCTCACTGGATTGGGCTTCGAAGCCTCGGTGCGCCCGACTGGAGGCCATCCCGTCGTCGTCGCCCACCACGCGGCGCCGTCCGGCTACGCCGGGCCGCACGTGCTGTTCTACGGACACTACGACGTACAGCCGGTCGATCCGCTGGATCTATGGAAGAGTCCGCCCTTCGACCCGCAACTCGTCGACGGCCCACATGGCAAGCGCTTCGTCGCGCGCGGGGCAGTGGACGACAAAGGCCAGGCCATGATGTTCATAGAGGCGATGCGCGCCTGGAAGGACGCCACGGGGGCAATTCCCGCGAACATCACGGCACTCATCGAGGGCGAAGAGGAAGTTGGCAGTCCCAGCCTGGAACCGTTCTTGATCGAGAACAAGCAGGAACTGGCGGCCGATGTGGCGCTGATCAGCGACACCGGCATGTGGGACATCGACACCCCCGCCATCAGTACGATGCTGCGCGGTATGGCGTATGCGGAGGTGACCCTGAAGGCGGCGAACCGCGACCTGCACTCCGGCCTGTTCGGTGGTTCGGCGTTGAACCCGATCAATGCGCTGACCCGGATCCTGGGCGACCTGCAGGATGACAATGGGCGCATCCAGCTACCGGGCTTTTACGACAAGGTGAAGCCGATATCGAACGCGCAACGAGCGCAGTGGGATGCACTTGGGTTTGATGAACAGGCATTCCTCGGCAAGGTTGGATTGAGTGAACCGGTCGGCGAGCGCGGCTACTCGGCGCTGGAACGGCTATGGGCACGGCCAACAGCGGACATCAACGGAATTTGGGGCGGCTACACCGGCGTCGGCAGCAAGACCGTCATCGCCTCGGAGGCCAGCGCGAAGGTATCGTTCCGGCTGGTGACGGGCCAGGACCCGGAGGAGGTTGCGGCGCAGTTCAAGCGCTTCGTCAACGATCGGCTGCCGGCGGGAGCGACCGTGGAGTTCAAGGATTTCACGCGCTCGCCCGGGATCGAGGTGAACACCGACAGCACGTGGGTCCGGGCTGCGCAAGCCATACTCGCCGACGAGTACGGCAAGCCGGCAATCCTGATGGGCTGCGGTGGCTCGATCCCGGTCGTGACGTCACTCCGCAGCGTGCTTGGACTGGACAGCCTGCTGATGGGGTTCGGGCTGGACGACGATCAGGTGCACAGCCCGAACGAGAAGTTCGAGCAGCGCTGCTTCCACCACGGCATCCGCTCGCACGCCCGGCTGCTGGCCAAGTTCGCGGGTGGGTGAGGCGGGCGGGGCTTCGCTTACCCTGCGCCGGCTGTCAGGCGTTTTGCGAGGAAGGCGCGGCGGTGTCCCTGCGGATGCTCGCCGGGCTCGTTTTGCAGGGTGCCAAACGGAGCGTAGCCTAGCCGCGCATACAATTGCTCGGCCCGTGCGCTGGAGGTGTCGAGCCAGGCGCCATGGCAGCCGCGCGAACGCGCTACGGCCTCCGCCTGTGCCATCAGGCGCGTGCCCAGGCCGTGGCCGCGCTCCGGCTCCGCCACCCACAGCATCTTCACCAGTAGCCAGCCGTACGACGTAGAGCCCACCAGGCCACCAATGAGGTCGCCGCCGCGGCGGGCGACCAGGGTCAATTGCTGCGCGTCATTGGGCGGTACGTTTTGACGCAGCGCCTCGATCAACCGGTGGTCGATCTCGTGGGCTATCGCGCGATCCGCGTCGTTCTCGGTAGCGATGGTGATGCTTGGCAGTGGTACCATGGATGACTCGGGTGTGGGCGGTGTTGAGGTACTGTATGGGCTGTCGACCGTGTTTGACGCTGCCATCCCAATGGGATTCCTGCTGACTGGGATTGCACCTTTCGCAAGCTCAGTGCGGGTGGGGATGGCCGGGTCAAGCCTGGCCATGACGGGTTGGAGTGTCAGTACTGACGGGTTGAAGTGTCGGGTCCTGACGGGTTGGAGAGCCAGGTACTGACGGGTTGGAGTGTCGATACCATCGGGATGGAGAGTCAATACTATTGACGCTTGGTTAAGCCGCTGCCTTGGTATTGCCGAACAGGCCGCCCAGCCGCGCCAGCGTCTCCAGGTGCACATCGGCGTCGCCGAACATCTTGTCGATCATGGTCATTCGCTTGAAATAATGACCGACCTTGTTACTCCATCGTCATGCCGATACCGCCATGCAGCTGGATCGCCTCCTGACCCACGTGCCGTCCGGATCGCCCGATCTGCACCTTGGCCGCGGCGATCGCGCGCCGCCGCTCGACAGCATCCTCATCGGCGGCCGTCACAGCCGCGAACAACGCCATGCTGCGCGCCTGCTCCAGCGCAACCAGCATGTCCACCGAACGATGCTGCAACACCTGGAACTGCCCGATCGGCCGGCCAAACTGCTGCCGCGTCTTCAGGTACTCCAGCGTCGTCTCGTGCATCACCTGCATCGTGCCGACGGCCTCCGCACATAGCGCGGCGATCGCCTCGTCCACCACATGCTCGATCGTGGGCAGCGCTTCGCCCGCGGCACCAATCACGTCGCCGGCAGCCACGCGCGCGCCCGAGAGCGTGACCTCCGCCGCGCGCAGTCCGTCCTGCGTGGGATAGCCGCGTCGAGATACGCCGGCGGCGCCCGGATCCACCAGGAACAGGCCAACGCCACTCCGATCCCGACGTTCGCCGGCGACCCGTGCCGTCACCAACAGCCGATCGGCACAATCACCGTGCAGCACCACGCTCTTGGCGCCATCCAGCACCCAGTCACCGCCGTCCCGCCGTGCGGTCGTGGCAACATCGGCGAGGTCATAGCGCGACCGCCGTTCGACATGGGCGAACGCCAGCTTCAGTTTGCCCTGCACAATCTGCGGGATAAGTGCCTGCTGTTGCTCGGCACTCGCCAACCGTCGCAGCAGACCGCCGGCGAGGATGACCGTGGCGAAATACGGCTCCAGCACCAGCCCGCGGCCGAACGCCTCCATCACGATCATGGTCTCGACGGCGCCGCCGCCGAAGCCACCGAACGCCTCTTGAAACGGTAAGCCGAGCAAGCCCAATTCGGCGTATTGCTGCCAGACCTCACGGCTCCAACCATCCTGTGCGGCCTGATACTTCTTGCGCTGCTCGAACTGGTATTGATCGGCGATCAGTCGATCAACGCTGTCCTTCAGCAGACGCTGTTCATCGCTGAAATCAAAGTCCATCGGTTCCCTCGCCTGCCGCCGTTTGCCGGATCAAAGCCCCAGGATCGCCTTCGCGATGATGTTGCGCTGGATCTCATTCGATCCACCGTAGATCGAGACCTTGCGGTAGTTGAAGTACATCGGCGCGGCCTCGGTCGCGTAGTCCGGCCCGATCACTTCCTCATTCCGGCCATCGAAGTCGCGTTGATACGGCAGCACATACGGCCCCACCACATCCATCAGCAATTCGGTCAACTGCTGCTGGATCACCGATCCCGACAACTTCAGGATCGACGACGCCGGGTTCTGCTTACCCTTCTCGCGCTTGCGTTCATCGGCTACGACGCGGAGCTGGGTCATTTCCAGCGCCTTCAACTCGACCTCGACGGCCGCCAGTTTCTCCCGGAAACGCGGATCGTCGATCAGCGGCCGATCACCGACCCGTTCCATTGAGGCGAGTTCCTTGATCCGCGCGACCTTTGCTTTCGAGGCGCCAACCCGGGCAATGCCGGTCCGCTCATTGCCGAGCAAGAATTTGGCGTAATCCCAGCCCTTGTTCTCCTGACCGACCAGGTTCTCGGCCGGGACCTCGACATTGTCGAAGAACACCTCGTTCACTTCACGCCCACCATCGATCGTGATGATCGGCCGCACCGTGATTCCGGGCGTCTTCATGTCGACCAGGATGAACGAAATCCCCTCCTGCTTCTTCGCTGCCGGATCCGTTCGCACCAGACAGAAGATCCAGTCGGCATACTGCGCCAGCGTGGTCCAGATCTTCTGGCCGTTGATGATGTATTTGTCGCCTTTGCGCTCGGCCCGCGTCCGCAGCGACGCCAGATCGGATCCAGAGCCAGGCTCGGAAAAGCCCTGGCACCAGAAGATGTCCGCGTTGGCCGTCTTGGGCAGGAAATGCTGCTTCTGCGCGTCGTTGCCGAACTGCGCGATGACCGGGCCGACCATCGTCACGTTGAACCCGATCGGCGATGGCGCATGCGCCTGCTGCATCTCGTCCTGGTACATGTAGACTTGCACCGGCGACCAGTCCTGGCCACCCCACTGCACCGGCCAGTTCGGCGTCGCCCAGCCCCGAGCATTCAGGATGCGTTGCGAGGCGATCATTTCGTCGCGCGTCAGCCCTTCACCTTCCGCCACCTTGTCGCGGATCGATTGCGGGATTTCGCTGCGAAAGAACTTCCGCGCTTCGTCACGGAACGCCAATTCCTCGGCGGTGAAAGCGAGATCCATAGTTCAATCTCCCGACGTTGCGTGTCGTGTGAACGCGGCCAGCGCCGCACTCAGTCCGGCAATCGCCGGTGCCGCGCTGCCGCTTATCCCATGTCGTTCCGCGATCCAGGTCGGATCGTTGTACGACAGTCGGACGCCACCGTCCTCACCTTGCCAGACCAGCGCCTTCAGCGGCAGATCGATCGCCGCCGTCTGCGCCGCCTGCATCAACGGCGTTCCACCGGCAGCATTGCCGAAGATCAGCAGCGTCGTCGGCCGCAGGGGCATGCCGACACTCGCCGCCCCTGCCGCATGATCGACGGTCGAAAATATGGTCAGGCCCTTCGCCTCCAGCGCCTGCGTCAATCGCCGCAGCGTCGTGGCGAAATCATGGACGCTCGGCAGCGTGACCAGACCGTTGTCGCCGGCCACGCCGCGCTTACTCCGCCGCCGCGCGCTTCAACCGGTCGGAGAAGGTCTTGCGGAACTTCGCCACCTTCGGCGCGACAACTGCCTGGCAATAACCGGTCCAGGGATTGCGCTCGAAGTAATCGTGGTGCTCCGGCTCCGACTCGTAGAACACGGTCAGCGGCTCCACCTGCGTTACGATCGGCGCCGGCCACACTTTCGCGTCCGTGATCTCCTTGATCACGGTGCGTGCCGCCTGCGCCTGCGCATCCGAGTGCGTCAGGATGATCGAGCGGGTACCGCGGCCCCACGTCATGCCCCTGCCGGTCCTTCGTCGTCGGGTCATGGATGGTGAAGAACACGCGCAACAAGTCGTCGTAGGACACATCAGCCGGATCGAAATGGATCTGCACCACCTCGGCGTGTCCGGTGTTGCCCGAGCACACCTGCTTGTAGCTCGGGTTGGCGACATGCCCGGCGGCATAGCCGGACATCACACTCCGTACGCCGCGCAGGTCCTTGTAGACGGCCTCCAGGCACCAGAAGCACCCGCCGCCGAGGGTGGCGATCTCTTCGCTCATGCTCGTCGCTCCCAAATGTCACGTCGGGCGCATCATAGCCGGGAAGTTGGCGGCGCCAAAGCCGGCTGCCGGTCTCTTCACTGGCGCACCCGCCCGACCTATGCTGACCGCTCCTGCCACTTCCGACTTCACACGTTACGGCACGACCAGGAAGACATGAGGCCCGCCATGCCGAAGGTGCTCTCGTCCGCTCAGGTAGACGCGTTCCAACGTGACGGATTCGTCGCGCCCGTCCGTGCGATCTCTGAGCAACGCGCACTGTATTATCGACACAAGCTTGAGGCCTTCGAGGCGCGCTACCCGAACGACCGCATCAAGCTCGACCAGAAGGCACATATGATCTGCCCCTGGATCGACGAAATGATCCGCGAGCCGGGGGTGCTCGACGCGACCGAGGATTTGATCGGCGCGGACATCCTGTGTTGGGGCACCTCACTCCGCGCCAAGCAGCCGGACGGCAAGACGTTCGCGGGTTGGCACCAGGATACTGCCTACGCCGATGTCAAGCCGATCGTGGTGATCGTTGCGCTGGCACTGTCTCCGGCGCGCACTGAGAACGGCTGCATCCGCGGCATTCCTGGATCACACCGGGGTCCTTTGTTGCCGCACAAGGAGGCATTTGCGACCAATAGCCTGCTGTCACGCGAGCAATTCATCGATGCCGCATTCGACCAGACCGAAGCTGTCGATTTCGCGCTCGATCCAGGCGAAATCGCGTTGTTCAACAACGCCATCATCCACTCATCGAATGCGAATTTCGGTAACGACCGCCGCATCATCTTCCTGCTGGAGATGGTACCGACCCATGCCTATCAGCACGAACCGCGTGAGTCGGCGGTTCTGGTGCGGGGATCGGACAGCTGCGGGAACTTCGACGTGGACCCGCAGCCGCGGACCGAGATGGGCACTGCCGAACTCGCCGCCTGGCAACGCGCGGTCGAGATCCAGTCCAGCGTGCTGTTCCGCGGCGCCCAACGCCCGGCACGCGCATTGCATGGAATGACCAGCGGCCAAGCGCCCAGTGGAGTTTGATATGCCCGACACTGCGAACATCCTGCCCCAGGCCAGCTACCGCACCATGGCTGAAGGGACCAAGGAAGAGGTACGAACTCGTCGAAGGCTATGTACGATCGTTCGAACGTGATCTCGCCAGCCGGATACTGACGGAAATGGGACGGCTGCAGGAGAGCTATCCGGGCGAACCGGTCGATCGGCTTGTGCATTCCTTGCAGACTGCCACCCGAGCGCATCGCGACGGCCGCGACGAGGAATACGTCGTCGCTGCGTTGCTGCACGATATTGGCGATATACTTTCGACACTCAACCATTCGGAATACGCGGCGGCTATTTTGAAGCCCTACGTGCGGCCGCATGTCTACTGGACAGTTCGCCATCATGGGCTGTTCCAGGGTTATTACTATTTCCATCACTTCGGCCAGGACCGGAATGCACGGGACCGCCATCAAGGCCATCCGGCGTTCGAGATGTGCGTGGACTTCTGCGAAAAATATGACCAGGCGTCGTTTGATCCTGACTACGACACCATGCCGCTGAGCGCGTTCGAACCTATGGTGCAGCGGCTGTTTGCACGCGAGCCGTGGGGTGCGCACGCCAAGCTGGACGGTGGGTACCGCGAGCAGTTCTGACTTGAGACTTGGGGTTGGGGGGATTACTGGGTGGGGCTGAGGGTGCTGGCGCCGCCCCCTCCCCCAACCCCCTCCCGCAAGGGGAGGGGGAGAAGAGAGAAGGCTGCTCCTTGCCCTTCCCCAGCTGTCTGGCGTCTGCGGAACAAACTGCACTATCTTCGCCGTGGATCGACCTGGGGAGCTTGCAAATGAGGATACTCCGCCTGCTGGCAGCGGTTGCGCTGACCTTGGCATTCGGCCTGCCAACGGCGCAGGCGAAGGACTGGAAGAAGGTGGTGATCGCAACCGAGGGCGCCTACATGCCGTTCAACGGGCACTCCCCGGACGGCAAGCTCATCGGATTCGAGATCGACCTCGGCAACAACCTCTGCGAGCGCATGAAGATCACCTGCGAATTCGTCGCGCAGGATTGGGACGGCATCATCCCCGGCCTGAACGCCGGCAAGTACGACGCCATCATGGACGGCATGAGCATCACCGCAAAGCGCCTGGAGGTGATCGATTTCAGCCGCAACTATTCTCGCACCGCCCACGACATTCGCGGTCGAGAAGAAGGGCCCGCTGGCCAACCTTCCCGATACCGGCACCGCCGTATCGCTTGACGACAAGGCCGCGATGGATGCCGCCGTGCAGGCGTTGACCCCGGTGTTGAAGGGCAAGGTCATCGGCGTGCAGATCGCGACCATCCAGGCGGACCTGCTCAATACCTACTTCAAGGGCATTGCCGACATCCGCACCTACAAGACCACCGAGGAACATGATCTCGACCTCGAGGCCGGCCGTGTCGATGCGGTGCTGGCTTCCACTTCGTACTTCGTCTCGACACTGTCGAAGCCGGGCGGCGATCAGCTCAAACTTGCGGGTCCGCTGTTCACTGGCGGCCTGCTCGGCAAAGGCACCGGCGTCGGCTTCCGCAAGTCCGACACCGACCTGCGCGACATGTTCAACACCGCGCTGCAGGCAGCTATCGCCGACGGCACGGTGAAGAAGTTGGCGATCCAGTGGTTCAAGTTCGATGTCAGCCCACCGTCGTAGCCATTGCTTGCCTCCTATCTGACGCTCATCGGCTTCGGCCCGCAGGGTTGGGGCTGGCAGCTCTGCCTCGCCACGCTGACGACGCTTGCGGTGTCCGTCGCGGCTTATGTCGTCGGCCTGCTGTTCGGCACCATCGGCGCCTGGGCCAAACTATCGGATTTCGGGTTCGCACGAGGGGCAGCTGACGTCTATACAACCGTCTTGCGCGGCATTCCCGACCTGCTGGTGATCTATCTGTTCTACTTCGGCGGCAGCCAGGTACTGACCTCCTTGGCGCACGCACTCGACCAACCCGGCTTCTGGGGCCTCAATCCCTTCACTGTCGGCATGCTCGCCGTCGGCATCGTCTCCGGCGCCTATCAGACCGAGGTGCTGCGCGGCGCCTATCTCGCCATCCCCGGCGGCGAGATCGAAGCCGCACGCGCCGTCGGCATGTCGCGCCTGTTGATGCTGCGCCGGATCATCGCCCCGCGCGCGTTGCGCTTTGCGCTTCCCGGCATGGGCAACGTTTGGCAGCAGGTGCTGAAGGAGTCGGCGTTGATCTCGGTCACCGGCCTGACCGAAATCCTTCGCCAGATCCACATCGGTGCGGGATCGACGCATCTGCCATTCGACTTCTACATCACCGGGTTCCTGCTCTACCTGCTGCTGACCAGTCTCTCCGGCGTCGGCTTCCGAGGCGCCGAATTTTGGTCACTGAAGAGCGAACGCCGCCCCAGCGCCGCCTGATGGATATCGCGTTCCTCACCGACACCATGAACCAACTGCTCGCCGGCGTTCCGCTGACGTTGGAACTGACGTTCATCTCCGTCGCCGCCGGCCTGGTCCTCGCCACCATCATGGCGGTCCTGCGCGCCTCCTTCCCGCCCTGTGCGTGGTTCGTCCGAGGCTACGTCTTCGTTTTTCGAGGCACGCCCCTGCTGCTGCAGATCTTCCTGATCTATTACGGCATCGGCCAATTCGCCGTAGTCCGCAGCAGCATCTTGTGGCCATTCCTGCGCGAACCCTATTGGTGCGCGATCCTCGCACTGACGCTGAACACCGCCGCCTACGGCTCCGAGATCATCCGCGGCGGGCTGCAATCCGTTCCCGCCGGCGCCATCGAGGCGGCGCGCGTCTGCGGCATGTCCGGCGTGTTGCTGTATCGCCGCATCATCCTGCCGCTCGCGATTCGCCAGGCGCTGCCCGCCTACAGCAACGAACTGATCGCGATGGTGAAGTCCACCTCGCTGGCCAGTATCGTCACCCTGATGGAAATCAGCGGCATCGCCTACGCAATCATCTCCGAGACCTATCGGGCGCTGGAAGTGTTCCTGTGCGCCGGCTCGCTCTATCTGCTGATCAATTTCCTGCTCACCCGCGCGATCGCCGCTCTGGAATGGTGGCTCAATCCGCAGCTCCGCCGGGCCACACCATGACCTCCGCCGTCACTGTCACCGACCTGCACAAACGCTTCGGCGCATTGGAAGTGCTGAAGGGCGTATCGCTCAACGCCAACGAAGGCGAGGTCATCACGATCATCGGCGCCAGCGGCTCCGGTAAAAGCACGCTGCTGCGCTGCATCCCGATGCTGACCGTCCCCGACGCCGGCGAAGTCGCTATCGGCGGCGAGACCATCCGCATGCGCATCCGCCGCGGCCGCCGCGAGCCGTCCGATACTGCGCAGGTCAACCGCATCCGCGCCTCGCTCGGTTTCGTGTTCCAGAACTTCAACCTTTGGCCGCACATGACGGTGCTGCAGAACGTCATCGAAACGCCGGTGCACGTGCAAAAGCGCGCACGTAACGAAGTTATCGCGGAGGCCGGAGCAATCCTGGAAAAGGTCGGGCTGCACGACAAGCGCGACAGCTATCCCGCGCAGCTTTCCGGTGGCCAGCAGCAACGCACCGCCATCGCCCGCGCCCTGGCGATGCAGCCGCGCGCATTGCTGTTCGACGAACCAACCTCTGCACTCGATCCTGAACTCGTCGGCGAAGTCCTGCGCGTGATCAGCACGCTCGCCGAAGAAGGCCGCACCATGCTCATCGTCACCCACGAAATGGCCTTCGCCGCCGAGGTCTCAACGCGCACGATCTTCCTCGACGCCGGCCGCATCGAGGAACAAGGCCCACCCGAACAGATCTTCACCAACCCAACCACCGAACGCGCCCGAGCCTTCGTCCAGCGCCACCTAAATCGATGACTTCCCACCGCAACCCCGTCATACGAGCACTTGATAACTTCGTCTTAACGGGGCTTGATAATATCGTCATAGCCGGGCTTAACTCGGCTATCTCGACCCGCACCAATGTGCGAACGATGCAGTCGCAGTCAGCAGCCATCCGATGCGACAGCGCGTGCGCCCCTAGCCGCCGGGCACATGCTCCCAATAATGGTGCGAGTACCTGCAACCGGCACGCCGCCTTCAGCGCCTCCTCGCTGATCGGACCTTCCCGCCCGGGTGCCAACGGCGACAGATCCATCGGCGCCGCACCATCAGTGATCCAGGCCGCCAGTGCTTCCCCAATCGCCGGCGAGATCGACAGCCCCCCAACACAGCATCCACCGGCCACGTACAACCCGCGCACCCCAGGCACCGGCCCAACAGTATGCTCCCCATCCGGCGTCATCGTCGGCAGCCCGCCGCGATGCACGCGCAGCTTGATCTCCTCCGGGACACGCTGAAACACCGGCAGTTGCTCGCGTACCGCATCGGCAAACCCTCGCAGCACCCCAAGATCCAACGGCAGATCAGCAATATCGAACCGCGCCGGCAGGCTGGCCGCATCATACTGAGCCGGGTTCTGCTCATAACCCCCAAGCATCAACCCCCCCTCATCCGGTCGCGCATAGACGTTCACATCAATGACCCGCGTGATCGGCTGCATCGCATCAACACCGTCGATCGGCTCCGTGATCAGCAACTGATGCCGTGTCGGCACCATCCGCACCGCCGCACCCGACAGTGCTGCGACGGCGCGCAGCCAGGCCCCTGCAGCATCCACCACCGTCTCACACTTGATCGTGCCATGCTCGGTCTCCACGCCATTGACCGCGCCATTGCGCACGGCAATCCCGGTCACCAGCGTGTTAGGCAACATAGCAACACCAAGCTTTGCCGCGGCCTTCGCATACCCGTTCGGGATCTGCGACGGTTCCAGATATAAATCCGTCGGCGAGAAGATGACACCAAGCACACCCGTCGTCGTCAGGAACGGGTTCTTTGCGCAGGCCTCCGCCGGCGAGATCATCTCGATCCCGGTCCCCATGCGCCGACCGCGCTCCACCTCGCCCTTCAACTGCTCCACATGTTCCGGCAGCCGGGCAATCTTCAAAGCGCCCGGCTGGTAGAACACAATATCCTCGCCGGTCTCCTGCTTGAAGCCCTCGATCTTACGCACCGCTCGCTTCGCAAGAGCCGTCATCAAATCGGTGCCCCGAGCCTGCGACGTCAGCCCAGCCGCTCGAGGCGACGTCTGCGATCCAAGCGCGTGCTTGTCGATCAGCACGACCTGCTTCCCGCTTTTCGCCAGATGGAAGGCGACACTGGACCCCAACGCACCCGATCCGATCACCACGCATTCTGCCGCATCGATCATGTCAGCCTCCTCAACTCGCCACTCGGCCCTTGCCCATCCGAACCTCAAGATACTGTGCGCCTTTTCCCAGCGGGTAGGCCATCACGAGATACATCGCACCCACCAGCAGATAGAGCTCCATCGGCATGAAATACTCGCTGCTCAGGTCGCGGGCGCGCAGCATCAGTTCCGGCGCGGAGATCAGCGACGCCACCGACGTGTCCTTCAGCAGCGACACAGCATAGTTTGCCATGGGCGGCACGATGATGCGTAGCGCCTGCGGCAAAATAACGCTGCGCAGCGCGAGCGAATTCGTCATGCCGATCGCCAGCGCCGCCTCACGTTGACCGTGATGCACAGCTGCGATCCCGGCCCGATACACCTCCGACATGTAGGCAGCATAGTTCAATCCAAGCCCGATCACCGCCGCGATGAACGCGGACAACACGATGCCGGCCGAAGCCAATCCGAAATAGATCAGGAAGAGTTGCGTCAATGCCGGCGTGCCACGCACAAGCTCGACATACCAGCCAGCCGCTGCCGCCACGCCCCGTCGCCGGGACCGGCGCGCCAGAGCCAACAATAGTCCCCCGACCACCGCGATGACGTACGCACAAGCAGTCATCTTCAGCGTTCCGCCGGCGGCCACCAAAAGCTGCGGCAACCACTCGCGCAGATCGTCCCAACTCACGCGACGCGCCCGCGCGCCATGCGCCGTTCCAGACTATGCACAAGACGCGCAAGCGGCAGGCTCATTGCCAGATACAACGCCGCAACAGTCAGATAGATCTGCGTGCTCAGATACGTCTGATCCACCAGCATGTGCGCGCGAAAGCTCAACTCCGGTGCCGCCACTGACGACGCGACCGACGTATCCTTCAACAACCCAATCGCATAGTTGCCCAATGGAGGCAGCACCACGCGCAACGCCTGCGGCAGCACAATGATCCGCAGCGCCTGAGCACGCGTCATGCCGATCGACAGCGCTGCCTCGTTCTGGCCGCGATGCACCGCCTCGATCCCGGCGCGGAACACCTCAGTCAGATATGCACCGCCGTTGATGCCGAATCCGATGATCGCGGCTGGGATCGGATCCAGCTTCAGCCCAAGTTCCGCCAAACCGAAATAGATGATGAAAAGCTGCGTCAGCACCGGCACCGCGCGGAACACATCGACGTAAAGCGTGCCAATCACGCGCAACACCATCAGCCGAGCGGTTCGCAGCACCGCGCCCAGCAGCCCCATCGCGACCGCCACCACAAATCCGCCAAGCGTGACGATGATCGTCATCTCGACGCCCAGCAGCAGCGTCTCCATCAAATAGGGAAACTGTGCAGCGAAACGTTCCCACGGCCCCAGGTTCATAGTGCGTCCGCCGGATACACCTGACGATCGATCACCGCGCGCAGGAATTCGCGTGTGCGTGTGTGCTCCGGCGATCGGAAAATGCGATGCGGCGGTCCTTCCTCAACGATCTGACCATGATCCATGAAGATCACACGATCCGAGATGTCCTCGGCGAACTGCATCTCATGCGTGACGATCAGCATGGTCATTCCCTCGGCGGCGAGCTGCCTGATCACCGTCAGCACCTCGCCCACCAGCTCGGGATCGAGCGCGGAGGTCGCCTCATCGAACAGCATAAGAGCTGGCTGCATCGCCAAGGCACGCGCAATCGCCACGCGCTGCTGCTGGCCGCCGGACAGCATCTCCGGATAAACGTCACGCTTGTGCGCCAGCCCCACTTTCTCCAGCAGCGCCAGTGCATCGCGTCGCGCGTCCGCCGCCGGCTGACGCAACACCTTGATCGGTCCGATCGCCACGTTATCCAGCGCGGTCAAATGCGGGAACAGATAGAAGCGCTGGAACACCATGCCGATGCGGGCCCGCATGCGGGCAAGCTCCACATCACGCATCTCCACACGCCTGCCACCGGCCTGCTTCTCCCCGATCGGCTCACCGTTGATCAGGATCTCGCCGTCGGTCGGGCGTTCCAGCCAATTGATGCAGCGGAGCAATGTTGTCTTGCCGGATCCTGACGGTCCGATGATCGAAAGCTTTTCGCCGGCCTGAACAGCTAGATCCACCCCTCGCAAGACCTCGAGCGGACCGAACTGCTTGTGCAGGCCTACGATTTGCAGAAGCGGCCGTCGGCCTGCGTCATCCGGCATCGATCAGGCGAACAGCGCCGCGTAGTCCTTGGGCGTATGGCCGCCCGCACCAATGATGTTGCCCTTGTCGTCCCGGTCCACGCCGACGCGCGGATTGGGTGTCGGCGGCACCAGATAATCCGGATTGGCCACGCCATACTTTGCCAGCAACTGCGCGTTCGTCTTGCTCTTCCACAACCACGCCACGCCGGCGTTCACCGCGTCGAACAGATCATGGTTGTCCTGGTTCATCCCCATGACGGTGTGCTGCTTGCTGGTCAGCTGCGGAAACGAATCGTCGTGCACCACCGGGATTTGTTTAAGGCCATAGCTTGGGTTTTGCTGAATCATGTAATCGACTGTCGGAGGATCCAGCATGGCGAAATCGAGCCGTCCGGCCACCACGTCGCGAATGCAGGCGTCGCTGGTATCGTACAGCTTCACGTCGGTCGTACCCGGCACCTTCTTCATCTCCGGCACGATGGTGAACCCCGTCACGGTGCCGATACTGCGCCCCTTCATGTCGGCGATAGTCACCTTGTCGAGTGGCACGTCCTTCTTCATCGTACCGAACGTGCCCGCGTAATAGATCGCATCGGTGATCAGCAGCACCTTGGCCCGCGTTGGCGTCCAGCCCATGTTGCCCAGCATGATGTCGGCGCGGCCGGTCTTCACGCTCTCCACGGTGGCCGACCATTCCATCAGTGACGGCTTCGCTTCGAGGCCGAGCTTCTGCGCGATCGCCACGATCATTTCGCCGTCTGTGCCGATCAGCTTGCCGTCCTTGACGCTGGTCATTGGCATGTCGCCGTTGATCGCCACTGTCAGCACACCAGGAGCGACGGTCTTGAAGCTGGGGGCTGCAAAACCCGGTCGGCTCCGCAGTCCAGCCAGCGCCATGCCACCGAAAGCCGCGCCCGCGACGAAAGTCCGACGATTGATGACTTTTTGCATGTTGCCCCCAAACGCGTTGCCTCGTGACGCGGCAGTATCGGCCTCTCTTCCCGCCGGCATCAAGTGGGGGCTGTGACGCGCGCGGGGGCAATCGCTTGAATCCGCTGTTGCTTCCGACAACTGGAGAAACATGTGCCGTCCGCAATTGAGCAAGCATTTTAACACGGAGGAAGAAGACGAGGACGTCGAGGCCACGGAGTAGGCTTTAAAGCGCTTCGCGCGAAGGGCATTGCATTCTACTCCGTGATTCTCGGTCATCCTCCCTGCTTCCGCTGTATTTGACAACCTTGCTGACGTCCCGCCTTCACGGTCGCCGCGACGCAAGACGAGCCCAGCAACATTTATATATACATGCAGGTTGTGGACAGCTGTGCTTAACGCCTATGCCGCATCGCGCCGCGCCAACAGCTTATCGATCCTCCGCCCGTCCATATCAATTATTTCGAAACTCCACCCTTGATACCGAAAGGTCTCGCCCACCGCCGGCACATGCTCCAAACTCATCAACGCAAATCCCGCGATCGTGCTGAAATCTCGCTCCAGCGGCGGCTTCACCCGGAGGCGGTCGAACGCCTCGTACGCCGGCATCGTGCCATCGATCAGCAGCGAACCGTCGCCGCGCTCGACGATATCCGGCTCCTCGCCTTCCATCTCCGCCAGATCACCGGCGATCGCCTCCAGCAGGTCGGTCTTCGTGACGATGCCTTCCAGGCTGCCATACTCATCCAGCACGATCGCGAGCCGCACCGGCGTTCGCTTGAACTGCTCAAGTACTTTGAATATCGGCGTCGCCTCGTGCACGACCAGCGGCTCGCGCACCAACCCCATCGGGTCCAACGGCTGATCGTCCAGCACTTGGTCGAGCAGATCCTGCTTCGCGACCATGCCCAGCGGTGCATCGATGCTGCCGCGGGCAATCAGAAGCTGTGCATGACGGCTGGTGCGCAACACCCGCAGCATCCGCTCCCGCGGTTCGTCAGCGTTGATCCAATCGACATCGGGCCGTGCCGTCATGATGTCGGCAATCCGCCGCCCGCCAATGGTCAGCGCGCGCACGACCACCTCCTCCTGCGCATCCTGTAGGATGCCGGCGTCCTGGCTCGCCTGCACCAGCAGTGTCAGTTCCTGCGGTGAGTGTAGCGATTCCTCGGCCGTCCCAGGCCGCAACCCAACCGCGCGCAGCACCAGGTTGCCCAGCCCGTTGAGCGCCAGGATTGCCGGTCGCAGCAGGAACAGGAATACTCCGAGCGGCCGCACCACCCAAAGTGCGGTGCTTTCGCTTCTCTGCAGCGCGAGACTCTTCGGCGCCAGTTCACCCAGCACGATATGCAACGCTGTGATGATTGCAAATGAGATCACCACCGCAATGGCATGCGCGCCAACGATGGCGACTGACGTTGGCAGGAAACTCAGCGCCGGTTCTATCAGATGGGCCAGTGCCGGTTCGCCGATCCAGCCAAGCGCCAGCGATGAAATGGTGATGCCAAGCTGTGTCGCCGCAAGATTTGCGTCGAGATTTACCAGCGCGCGCTGCAGCGCCGATGCGTTCCTGCGCCCGTTTGCCGCCAGCTCGGCAACGCGGCTGCGGCGCACCGCAACCAGTGAAAACTCCGCGGCCACGAAGAACCCGTTTGCCGCCACAAGGGCGAGGACAGCCAGCAATCCGATCAGATCGAGCGACAGACTACCCATTCCTCGGCATCCTCACATTCCCCGCTGCCCGCACACGCATCGTCATCCGCGCGAACGCGGGAACCAATTTGACACCACCAATCAACATGCCCGAGATGACTTACGCGTTCACTGGGGGCAGTGTGGCGCTACGGATGACCGGGATAAGCCCGGCCATGACGATGGGGGCACCCAATGACGATGGGGCCACCCAATAAGGAGTTCCCTACTCGATGGATTTCGGGTTCTATCTTCCCTGCTACTGGCCGGATATGAGCTACCACGCCGCCGACATGTATCGCGACATGGTCCAGGAAGCGCAACTCGCGGAGGACATCGGCTGCATCTCCGTCAGCATCCCCGAGCATCATTTCATCAATTACCTGGTCCATCCGAACCCGTTGCTCACGGCCGTCCGGGTCGCGGCGGCGACCAAACGCATTCCCATCATCACCGCGGTGATCGTACTGCCGTTCTACGACATGCGCCGCCTCGCCGGTGAGATTGCACAGGCTGACTGCCTGACCGATGGACGCATCCAGCTTGGCCTCGGCCGTGGTGCATTCCGTTACGAATTCGACGCCTTCGGTGTCCCCATGGAGGAAAGCCGCGAGAAATTTGATGACTCCCTGAACCTGCTGATCAAGCTGCTCTCCGAGACCGAGGTATCCTGGCACAGCAAATATTACGACTTCGGCCCATTGACCATCACGCCGCGCCCCTTGCAACAACCCTACCCGCCGATCTGGATCGCGGCCCTCAGTCGGCCCTCGATCACCGAAGCCGTGCGCCGAGGCTTCCACGTCATGACGACGCCCCTGCGCGACCCAATGGACGCGGTCCGGATGCAGTGCAGCGCCTTCTTCGACGCGCTGCCCCCAGGCAGCCCGCAGCGATTCTCCATGTTGCGCATGGGCTACGTCGCCGCCAACGAAGCCGACGTGCGCGAGAAGGTCGCCCTCGCCTACGCCAACCACCAACGCTTCATGAACGTGTTCAACACACCCGGCACCGTACGCGACGGTGCGATCGTCCCGCTCAACGTCGAAGACACGCTCCAGGAACTCGAGGATCGCCTGCTCATTGGCACCCCTCAACAATGTATCGATAAGCTTGGTCCATATGCTGAACTTGGCATCCACGACATCCAGCTCAACATGAATTTCGGCACCAGCCACGCCGACGTCATGAAGTCCCTTGAGCGCTTTGCCACACACGTGATGCCGCACTTCGCGTCTGCCTGACGGTCTGTCATTGCGTCAGCAGCTTTGGCACCGAAGCAACCAGCAGCACCACACCGGACAGGCTGAGCAGCACGAGAATCAGCGCACGAAACCCCACCTCGCTGAACCGCGCGTAAAGCCGGACGCCAATCAGCGTCGGAACGATCATCGCCGGGGCGACAAGTGCGAAGAGCGCAAGTGTCTCGCCTGTGATCAGGCCGCTTGCCGCATAGATCGTCAGCGCCAACGCCTGCATGCACAGGCTGAAGGTCTGGAAAACCGCGCGCTGCTCATCCCTGCTCCAGCCACGCAGGGAGCACCAAAGCGTCGGCACTGGCCCGTTGAGCCCGCCGAGGCCGCCCATGACCCCACCGATCAGCCCCACGCCGCCATCAGCCAGGCGGCCGCCAAACGTGATGCGCGGCATGGCACGGATGAACAGCATGACCGGGCAATACGCCACCAGGATTGCGCCGACCGCCGCTTTGAATACGGTCGGGTCGACAAGATGCAGCAACCAGGCGCCGATTGGGGTTCCGACGCATCCGCCAATCACAAACGGCAACAGCCGCGGCCCGTCGAAGCCACGGCGGATCGAGCCGAGCGCCAGCAGCTGACCGATCAACGAGCCGAATACCACCAGAGGACCGGCAAGCTGCGGCGCAACAACCCACACCCAGAACGTCATCGCCACCAGACCGAACGCAAATCCGGACAGACCCTGGACGAATCCCGCCGCCACCGCTCCGAGCAGCACGTAATATGTGACCCCACTCATCCGTCCGATACGCCACCCGACACCGACCTCGCGCACACCTATCAGTGACGCGGCGATCCCGCTAACCTCAAGCGAGCCACCAGGGCGCGAAGGCAACCATGGTCACCCCCATCGATCTCAAGTCCGCATTCGCCAAACTGACGATGCTCGAGCACCGCACCCCAACCTCCAGCCCTGCCGAATTCGAGGGCGCGTTTGGACGCGTGGCACCGTACCGTGACGGGGCGATCTTCACCGCCAAATTCGCCGGCAAGAGCGCGTGGGAGCGTCATCCAAACGGCGACGAGATCGTCCACGTCGTCGACGGCACGACCACCTTGCACCTGATCACATCGGAAGGCCGCCAGTCCCTCACACTCAGCGCCGGCATGCTGGTCGTGGTGCCGCAGAACGCCTGGCATCAGTTCGAATCGCCCGGCGGCGTCTGCGTCATGACCGCGACGCCGCAACCCAGCGAGCACATCAGGGTCGATCTCGACGATCCGCGGACCTGACGAGGCGCACCCTGTCGCGTGACCTGGTTCGACGGTATAAATTCCTCGTCATGACACGATTCACTTCGACGACCGCTGCCGCGTTCGTGGCGGCGGTGACCTGCGCAGCCCCGGCTTCCGCGCGGCAAGACGCAAAGCTGCTCGCGCCGGTCAGCAACACCTGCATATCCTCGCCATTCGGGCCGCGCATCCTGCCCACCATGCCGCTCGCCGGCTCATACCATTTCGGAATCGACCTCGCGGCACCGGCCGGAGCACCGGTGCTCGCTGCCGGCCCCGGCACTGTCATCCGTATCCAGCGCAAGGGCCCGGGCGGCCTCGAAATGCTGGTGCAACATGATGGCTTCGTCGGGATCTATAGTCACTTTGGCATGATCGCCCCCGCGTTCGCCGAAGGGAAGCGCACCATGGAGGCCGGCGAGAAACTCGGCGTGGTCGGCCGTACCGGACTCTCCTCCGGTGCCCATTTGTTCTTCGAGATGATCCTCGACGGCAAGCCGACAGACCCGTCCCCATACCTCGGACTGCCCGCATGCAACGGCGCACCCCCACCGACCGTGGCGGCAGCAGCGGCGGCGAAGCCAGACGACGGAGGGGTCGCGATCGGAGGCAGGAAGTACTACCAAATCTTCACACAGGCGCGGCAAAACTGAGGCCGGCCGGTGTTGATGCAACGAACGCCGTGAACTGCTACGCTGATCCACCGCCAGTGTCAGATAGGGAAAACGACCATGGCCAATGAAAAGATGATGGCGCAGATGTCCAAGAAGGACGGCTTCATCGCGGCACTCGACCAGAGCGGCGGATCGAGCCCCGGTGCCCTGCGCCTCTACGGTATCCCGGACAGCGCCTACAGCGGCGAGGCCGAGATGTTCCAACTGATCCATGAGATGCGCGCGCGCATCATGACCGCGCCGGCCTTCAGCGGCGACAAGGTCATCGGCACGATCCTGTTCGAGGGCACGATGGATGGCCACGTCAAGGACAAGCCGGTTCCGACCTTCCTGTGGGAGGATCGCGGCGTCGTTCCCTTCGTAAAGTGCGACAAGGGCCTCGAGCCAGAGAGCGATGGCGTCAGCCTGATGAAGCCGATGCCGACCCTCGATACGCTGCTCACGCGTGCGGTGAAGCTCGGTGTTTTCGGCACCAAGATGCGCTCCACCATCAACCTGCCCTCGAAGACCGGCATCGCCGCCAACGTGGCTCAGCAGTTCGCCGTCGCCGCACAGATCGCAGGACACGGACTGATGCCCATCATCGAGCCGGAAGTGTCGATCAAGAGCCCAGACAAGCCTGGCGCGGAAGCGATCCTCCTCGCCGAGTTGCGCAAGAACCTCGACGCGCTGCCGAGTAGCCGCCAGGTCATGCTGAAGCTGACGATACCGGACGAACGCGATCTCTATTTGCCCTTGGTAAAGCACCCGCGCGTGGCCAGAGTGGTCGCGCTATCCGGCGGCTATACGCGCGATGACGCCTGCAAGCGCCTCGCCGCCAATCACGGCATGATCGCGAGCTTCTCGCGTGCCCTGGCCGAAGACCTCAAGAAATCCATGAGCGACGCCGAGTTCCAAGCGGCGTTGGCAAACTCCATCAACGAGATCTATCAGGCCTCGACCGTGAAGAACTAACTCCACACCCGTTGACCGGACTGCCGCTTACGTCATGGCCAGGCCCATCGGGTCAGGCCCGGTGATCGGCCGCTCGCAAGTACAGTGCACCACGATCGGCCGTAAAGTCATCCGGCCGCCAGAACCCGGCTGCGACCCTGACAGCGCGTTGACGAAATCGCGGCTGCGCGATTCCTTTGTCGCCGAACGACTTACGTTGCATTCGGATGCCATTGGGGTCGCCAGCGGGACTCGTCAAGCGGAGATGCTGGTGACCTGGTGGGCCTCGGCGATGGAGGCGAACGCGGCACTGCGATTGCCCAATTCAGCTGCCTATTTCTAACTTTCTGGCTCCCGTCGGCTACCGCCGGTTCTAACTCCCTGACTCCTGTCGACTACCGTCGAATGATCGTGCCCGGACCGGCCTCGGTGAACAGCTCCAGCAGACAGGCGTGCGGCACCCGTCCGTCGAGGATGACCGCGCCCTTCGCTCCTTGCTTCACCGCATCGACGCAGTTCTCCACCTTCGGAATCATCCCGCCGGTTATCATTCCGCTGGCGATCCCCGCCTCGACATCGGCAATGCTCAGTTCGGGGATCAGCCGCTTATCGTTGTCAAGCACGCCCGGCACATCGGTCAGCATCAACAGGCGCGTCGCAGTCAGCGCGCCGGCCACCGCGCCCGCCACTGCGTCTGCGTTGATGTTGTAGGTCTGGCCATCCTCACCCACGCCGACGGGTGCAATTACCGGCACGAGTTCCAGCACCGGTCAGCCCATGGATCACCCGCACATCGACATGCTCCGGCTCGCCCACGAACCCGAGGTCCAGCACGCGCTCGATGTTGCTCCCCGGATCCACCTTCGTGCGCCGCAACTTACGCGCGCGGATCATGCGGCCGTCCTTGCCGCACACGCCGACTGCCAGCGCGCCGGCCTGGGTGATCAGGTTGGCGACGTATTTGTTCACGGTGCCGGCCAGCACCATCTCCACCACTTCCACCATCGCCGCGTCGGTGACACGCAACCCGTCGATGAACGTGGACTGGATCGCCAGCCGCTTCAGCATCGCATTGATCTGCGGCCCACCGCCGTGCACCACGACCGGGTTCACGCCAACCTGCTTCAGCAGCGCGATGTCGCCGCCGAACTGGCGGGCCAAATGCTCCTCGCCCATGGCGTGGCCGCCGTATTTCACCACAATCGTTGCGCCTGCGTAGCGCCTGAGGAACGGCAGGGCCTGCGCAAGCACCTCTGCCCGTTCAGTGGCTGACGCGAGATCATCCGGTTCGCTCTGGTTCATCCCGCGCCTGTACGGGCGTGTGCGCGGACGGTCAAGCGCGCATGGGCCAGATCGACAAGGCCGGATACGCCATGCTCTGCTTGGCGGCGAGGCAGGACAGGAAGAGCGACGATGAACGAACTCGACAGTTCCGTGCTTCCGGCAGGCATGCGCTCGCGCTTCGTCCCGGACATCAATGGGCTGCGCGTGCATATCCTGGAAGCGGGTGATGCCAGCCGTCCCTGCGTATTGCTGCTGCACGGCTTCCCGGAGCTGGCATATTCATGGCGCAAGGTGATGCCGGCACTCGCCGAGGCCGGCTACCACGCCGTCGCCCCGGACTTGCGAGGCTACGGCCGCACCACCGGATGGCACGCCGACTATGACTTGGAAGCCGATCTGCGGCCGTTCCGATTGCTGAACACGGTGCGCGATCAACTGGGGTTGGTGCACGCGCTCGGGCACCCATCGGTGGCAGCGGTGGTCGGCCATGACTTCGGCTCGCCGGTTGCCGCATGGTGTGCGCTCGTGCGCCCCGACGTGTTCCGTTCCGTCGCTCTGATGAGCGCGCCGTTCGAAGGCCCGCCGGCGCTGCCACCATCCGCTTCCCGCGGCGGCGACGTGCATGCCGCGATGGCGGCGCTGCCGCGTCCCCGCAAGCACTATCAGTGGTACTACTCGACGCCCCCGGCGAATGACGACATGTGGCATTGCAGGCAAGGCGTGCACGCGTTCCTGCGCGCCTACTACCATCATAAGAGCGCCGATTGGCGCGCCAACAAACCGCATCGGCTCGCCGGTTGGACCGCCGAGGAGCTGGCGAAGATGCCGACGTACTACATCATGGATCTCAACGAGACGATGGCGGAAACCGTCGCGCACGAAATGCCTTCGCCGGCCGAGATCGCCGCGTGCACCTGGCTGCCGGACAACGAACTAGCGGTTTACGCCGGTGAGTACGAACGCAATGGCTTCCAAGGGGGCTTGCAGTGGTATCGCCGCGGCACGACGGGGCTCGATACCGCGGAGCTACAATTGTTCGCCGGCAAGACGATCGACGTACCATCGATGTTCGTCGCGGGTACCAGCGATTGGGGGACCTATCAGCGCCCCGGTGCCTTCGAGCACATGCAGCAGGCGGCATGCACGCGGATGGTCGGATGCCATCTGCTCGAAGGCGCCGGTCATTGGGTGCAGCAGGAGCAGGCGGCGAAGGTCAGCGAACTCCTGGTGAATTTTTTGCGCGAGCGGTAGCGGCTAGATGCACGCTGGACGTCGGAGGCTTGCTACCCGCCGAGCATTTGCCCGGCGACGTTCCGGGCATCTAAGGCGCGATGGCGACGAAGTTCGAGCCGATCGCAGCCAAGTCTTCGAGATCCCGCCCAACGAAGCGCGAGGCAAGTCGCATTGCGGCAACTTCGCGCTGTTCCTTTTCCCGGCTCTCACGCCACTCAAAGCCGATACTGAAGCCGTGCCGCTGCAACATTGCTATGTAGTCCGAGTGGCGGAGACGATTGTGATAGCTTTGCGGCTCGACGCAACAGAGCCGCCAGACCCAGTCCTCATACTGGAGGAAGTTACACCGCGAAATGGAGGTGTCGCACATCGCGTAATGATCGGAATAGTCGACAAAATGCACCATGGCACCGCCAGGGATGAGAATTCGGCGGAAGTCCGCCATCATGGCATCGAGCATTTCGGGAGCAATGTGTTCCAGTACGGCAGCCGACACGATCAGATCAGCCGATCGGTCCGATGATAGTTCTGTGCGGTACGGCACGCTGTAGGTGATGCCGAGATGCTTCATCATTGCGGCAACTGTGCCATCTTCGACCTTGAGTTGATCAAAGCTGTCGGCACCGAGGCGGTCAGCGAGAACGTCGCGACGGGTCAGGACAAAACGGATCGCCGATCGAATGAGCTGCGCGTCAAGCAGGCGTTCTACATCTGTAAGGGCCACACTTTCCGCGCCGGCGGCAAGGAACGTCATCGCCAGGATCGGGTGCCACCCCGTGCCGATTTCCAGCACCCGGCGCCCGCGTATGTCGTGCCCAGTCCCCCGAAGCAGGTCTATCTGCCGAATGGCATTGTTGAACAGGTGTTCGTCCACTCCTGAGTTGGTCTGATAGGGCGAAATGTGCCGCATTGCTTGTCGCAATCGTTGCTTGCCCGGAATCGCCGCCTTTACCGTATTCTTGATGACCTGCCTGTGCCACGCGCGCAAATCCCGCCTCCCGACGTACCTGGCCAATTCGGCTGTGATCTTCGACTTCATTAGGGTGGCGCGCAACAAAATCTGATCAAAGCGGTGCTGGGCGGAGCGCTCGCAATGGCCACGCAAGCCGGGTGCGTATTTTGCTGCCGGTAAGAGCTGGGGTTACGGCGTCAGATTTTCGGGGCGCTGAACAGTGCGGCGCTGCATCAGTGCGCTAGATGCGCGCGGCCCGAGACCAGATGGCGGACGCTAATGCGGGTGGGCGTTGACGAACGCTGCGGCTTAACCGGGAGCTGGTTCGGTCGTCACCAACGCCGCGTCGACCATCGCCTGAGCCTCGCTGACGATGGCATCGAGGTGCGCCACATCCCGAAAACTCTCGGCGTAGATCTTGTAGACCGATTTCAGTGCCGGACGGGCGTGCCGCGAACCAGCCACTGCGTGCGATGACCTTAAGGCCTTCAATCGGGGCGCCGTTCCCCGGTGCACGCGTCAGCTTGTCGACGATCGGCTCACCGGCAAGCGTTGGCGCCTTGACCGCTTCCGGCGACAGCCGCCGAAGCGCCGCCTTCTGCTCCAGCGTGGCGGCAGCGTCTATACGTGTGTAATACGCTGTTCCGAACTCCGCGGTCAGCGCGCGGTAGTGCTCGCCAGGATCCTTGCCAGTGCGCGCGGTGATCTCGGCGGCCAGCAGGTTCATGATCGGTCCATCCTTGTCGGTGGTCCACACGGCACCATTGCGCCGGAGGAAACTGGCGCCCGCGCTCTCCTCCCCACCGAAGCAGCACGAACCGTCGAACAGTCCCGGTGCGAACCATTTGAATCCCACCGGAACCTCGGAGACGCGGCGACCCAACTTGCGCACCACGTTGTCGATCATGCTGCTGCTGACCAGGGTTTTGCCAACCACGGCGTCCGCCGGCCAGTCGGGCCGATGCGTCAGCAGGTAAAGGATCGCAACCGACAGATAGTGGTTAGGATTGATCAACCCTGCACCCGGCGTGACGATACCATGGCGATCCGCGTCAGGGTCGTTGCCAAAGGCAACCCGGTAACCATCCTTGAGACCCACCAAACCTGCCATCGCATAAGGGCTGGAGCAGTCCATGCGGATCACCCCGTCATGGTCGACGGTCATGAACGAAAAGGTGGGGTCGACCACCGGATTGACCACCGCAATGTCCAACCCATACGTCGCGTTGATCGGCTCCCAATAATGCACCGCAGCACCGCCCAGTGGATCGACCGCAAGCTTGAGGCCGGCATCACGAATGACATCCATATCGATGACATTCCGCAGATCGTCGACATAGGGACGCATAAGATCATCCCGATGCGTCGTGTCCGCGTTCAACGCAGCGGTGAGCGCCACCCGCCTGACGTCGGCATTGCCGCCGCGCAACAGTTCGTTGGCCCGGTTCTCGACCCAGCGCGTGACGTCGGTGTCGGCAGGGCCGCCATTGGTCGGGTTGTACTTGAAGCCGCCATCCTCCGGCGGGTTGTGTGACGGCGTGATGACGACGCCGTCGGCCATATGCTGGGTCCGGCCGTGGTTGTGCACCAGGATCGCCCGCGAGATCACTGGTGTCGGTGTCACCCCGTCGTCGCGCTGGATGATGGTCTCGACACCGTTGGCCGCAAGCACTTCCAACGCGGTGCGCTGAGCAGGACCGGAAGCAGCATGCGTGTCCTTGCCCATGTAGAGCGGCCCGCTGATGCCCTGCGCCAGCCTGTAGTCACAGATGGCCTGCGTGATAGCAAGGATGTGGGCCTCGTTGAACGACCCATGCAGTGGCGAGCCGCGATGTCCGCTGGTGCCGAACTTCACCAGTTGGCTCGGGTCTTCGAGATCGGGCCGACGCGAGAAATAGTCACGCTCGAGTTGCACCGGATCGATCAGCATCGCCTTTGGTGCCAATTTGCCGGCGAGCGGTGAAATGGCCATGTGGGGATCCTTAACTTCGGCGCTGAGAAGAACGTCGCGAGTATCCGCCAGTTCGCGCGCAGGGACGACAGTCGCTACGCGAGCAACAGCCGCCTGACCTCCGCCAACACCTGATGATGCCGTGCCATGACAAACGTATCTATCGTCATGGTCTGCTGCCGCGTCACACCATCGACGGCGGGACCATCGCGCACCGTCGCCTCCAGCACCGCCTGATCCAGCGCGGGATCAAGGCACGCCAGCAACGCCTCCCGCCAATCGGTCCGCACCGCCGCCAGCCCGCCGAGCAACGCATACGCGCCCCAATGCGACACGCCCGCCAGAATCAGATGCGTCGCCGGCGTGACGCAGGCGATGGTCTCGCCAAACGCGATGTTCGCCGCGATCACATCGCGCGCCAGGCTGCCCATGCCGATCTCATTGCCGCCGTCGCCGACGGCGATGGTATCCCACGGTCCCGCAAGGAACAGATCGTCCAGCAACGTCGTTGCGGCACTGATGTCGTCGCCACGCATGTTCCGCGCCGTGCCATCCGCGGTACGCCCGCACCGCTCGATGGCGACCGCATGCCGCACATCCTGCGCGCGCCACACCGCGACGACGTCCGCCACCGAACCGCCCAGCGGCACGACATCCACCGGCACCTCCGCCACACCAGCCGCCGCCAGCGCCGCGCGGCACGCCGAGGCACACGGTGCATCGGTGCAAACCCGGCAGGCCAGACCCACATGCAGCAGCCCGCGCGCCAGCAAGGCGATTGCGATGGGCCCGTCAGTCTCCGCTGCCGGCGGCGTCCCGGCAGGCACATAGAACCCAGTGATCAGCCCGACCGTGCCACGCGTATCCGCCAGCGCCATGACGGCGCCACGCAGCCCGCCACGGGTGGCTACGAACATTGGCGCGATGTTGCGCCCGACATCCTGGTGGATGGCCGCCTCTATAGCGTCGACCAGATCCACTTACAGCGCGGCGAGTTTCGTGTTGCGAACATCGGTGATCAGCATGCTGCCAGGCGCGTGGGTGATGCAGAACTGGGGCTTGGCCGACGCAATCACCGACTGCGGCGTCACACCGCACGCCCAGAACACCGGCAGTTCATCCGCTCCCACCGGCACGGCGTCGCCATAATCCGGCTTGGCGATATCCTTGATCCCGATCAGCTCCGGCAGCCCGACATGCACCGGCGCCCCGTGCACCGAGGGAAACCGCGACGTGATCTGCACCGCGCGGATCGCATCGGCCGGCTTCATCGGCCGCATCGACACCACCAGCTTGCCGTGGAACACACCCGCCGGCACGCAGTCCACGTTGGTGCGATACATCGGCACGTTGCAGTCGCGGGTAATGTGACGCACTTCGATGCCGTCCTCGATCAGCGCCTCCTCGAAGGAGAACGAGCAGCCGATGGCGAACCCCACCAGATCGTCGCGCCAGAGATCGCTGATGTCGGTCGGTTCCGCGACCATCTCGCCGTTCCGCCAGACGCGATATCGCGGCAGATCGGTGCGCAGATCGAGGTCCGCACCGAGCATCGGCAGATGCGGGCTGCCGACCTCGGTGACGCCCAGCACCGGACACGGCCGCGGATTGGCCTGCGCGAACCGCAAGAAATCGTTGGCCAGATCCTTTGGCAGGATCACCAGATTTGCCTGCACGTTCCCCGGCGCCAACCCCGAGGTCGGCCCGGTGAACAGCCCTTGCCGCATCCGCAGCCGCTCCGCACGGCCACTGGTGGCGCCGACGCCGGCGAACCCATCCATCACATGCCTCCTGCCCGCACGGCCTGGAACTGCCCACTGCCGAACTGGGACTGGTTGATCGGGCCCTGATGATGGTCACTGCCACTGCCCAGCACAACGTTGCCCTCGATCTTGTTGCCGGCAACCGTGCCATCCAACCGGTAGAAGATCGTCGCACCCTCATAGCGAGTGCGGAACATCAGATGCACGCCGTCGGCATCCAGGCTGCCGGTCACCGGACTGTCGAACATCTGCGAAGTCTGCTCGCCGCTGATCGCACCACCATCCTGCTTCAAGCTCAGCCGATGGGTGCGCTCGCCGAACAGGAAGTTGACCCGTACGTCCCACGCCCCCGATACGTCCAGCTTCGGCGCCGGCGCGGTGACTTTCGCCGCCGCCGGCATCGCCAGCGCAGCCGAGATGGCACGCGCCACCTGCTCAGCCTCGCCGGGCTGCAAGCCGAACGGATCGATCTCGATCGAGTTCGCCTTCACCGCCATGTCGTCCAGCATGACTCGCGGCTCACCTTCCAACACGCGCAGGCGCAGCCCCTCGCCGTCCACGCCGAACTTCGCGGCGTCCCAGGTGATGCGCAGCCGCGGTACCTTCACCACGCCCTTCGGCGCGATCACCTCGGTGCTGACACCCGGCAGCGTCAGCCCAGCCGTGATCTTCGCCAGATCACCATTCCAGCGCCTTAGTTCCTCAGCCGGATCGCGATGTTCGAACCAAACCTCCAGCGCGGCGAGCACGCCGATGATGTCCTCCTTCGACACCTTCATGCCCCGCGCGAATGCCTGATGCGGTGACGCATTACGCCACGCCGCCTCGATCAGGTCCTTGCGCCCCAGCAGCAACCCGCTGGTCTGCGGCCCGCGCAGGAATTTTCCCCCACTATAGATCACCATGTCGGCGCCGCGCTTCAGGTACGGGCTCGGCCGCTCGATATGCTCCGATGCGGCGTCCACCAGCACCGGAATGCCCAGCGGCTTCGCCCGCGCCACGAGATCCTCCAACCGCACCTGCGCCTGGTCCTCATGAGTGCCCAGCACGGCGATCATCGCCACCGGCTCCTGCAGCGCCGCATCCAGGTCGGCCATCGTCTCGATCTCGACGATATGCGTGCCGACCATGCGGATCGCCTGGTCGTAGGCGAACCGGTGGTTCTTCAGCATGATGACGCGGTTCACCCAGCCGTCGGTGAACGGCAGCCGCAGCATCTTTACCGGATCGTTGCCGGCGACGCAGGCGCAGGTCGCCAGTGTCAACGCGGCAGCGCTGCCGCATGTCACCATGCCCAGCTCCGCCCCGGTCAGCTCGGCGATCCGGTGGCTGGCGCCTTCCATCAGTTCGTCCAAGCTGACGAACTGGCGGGACGCCTGGGCCACCGCGGCGCGCACCTCCGGCAGCATCAGGCTGCCGGAATGCGCGGTGCGAACCGAGGCGCAGTTGATGAAGGGCCGCACACCAAGCGCCAGATACGGATTGGCGTTGCGTCCCGTCACGTCGACATCGTTCATGCGTCAGGCTCCTTGTTGCGCGCCGCGGTCAGGAACTCGCCTGCGGGGCGACACCGATATACTTGTATTGATGCACGATGTCGTCCGTCGGTGCGCTGGTGTCGTGCTTCACCTGGAAGATGCTGACCACCTTGTTGGTCAGGTCACCATTCTCGTCGAACGAAATCTCGCCTTGCAGCGTCTTCAGCTTGGTCGCCTGGATCGCATCGCGCACCGCCACACGGGTCACCGGCTTGCCGGTCTTCGCGACACGACCGATCGCATCCAGCACGACCAGCGCCGCGTCATACGCGGTGATCGAATAGTCGGACGGCTGCCGCCCGGTCTTCGCGGAGAACCGCTTAACCCACGGCTGCAGCTCCGACGCATCCATCAGATGCGGACTGGCGACTGTAGAATACCAGCCGTTCGCCGCCGGGAAGCCACCGCCCGACAGGATCGACGGGCCATACATGCCGTCACCGCCCGCCTTCAGCATGTCCGGCATCAGATCGTAGGATTGCTTGACCAGCTTCACGCCCGCCTGCGCATCACCCCCGTAATACAGCAGCTGCGGGTTCAGGCCTTTGATCTTGGTCAGCACCGCCGTGTAGTCCGCCGCCTTCGGATCGAGCCTGTCATGGCCGAGGAGCTTGATGCCTTTCTTCTCGGCTTGCTTCTCGAAGGCGGTGGCAATGCCGATGCCGTAGGCGCCACTGTCATCCAACCCGTACATCGTCTTCACCTTGAGCGTGTCGGCGAAGTAGTTGGCCAGGTTCGGTCCCTGATACGCGTCGGTGGTGACGGTGCGGAAATACACCGCCTTGCCCGCCGGCCGATACAAGCTGGCGAACTTCGCATCGGTGATGTCTGGATTGGTGGAGGTCGGCGTGATCGTTGCAAGACCGCCCTGGCTGAATATCGGCGACATCGCCTTGCCGGGCGTGCTGCTCATCGGCCCCAGCGCCGCAACGCAGGTTGGATCGGCAACCATCTTGCGCGCATTGGTTGCACCCATCGCCGGGTCATACTGACCAGCGGTCGCGGTGCCATCATCCAGCATCAGCACGTTGATCTTGTAGCCGTCGACGCCGCCTTTGGCGTTCGCCTCGTCGATCGCCATCATGAACCCGTCGTGGATGCGAACCGCAGTTTCCGCGTCGGCACCGGTCATCGACAGGTCGATGCCCACGGTGACCGACTTGGCATCGGCCGCGCGTCCGATGGATGGCGCGGCGAGCCCGGCCAAGGCGGTTCCAGCGGCGAGGCGAAACGTTGAGCGGCGACTGATGGTATTCATTGATGGTCCCCCAGGGTTGTTGGTTCAGATCCGGTAGCGGTCATTGTAACGTTTCAGGAATTGTCGCACGCGGTCGGTTCGCGGTGCGCTGAAGAGTTGTTCCGGCTTGCCTTCCTCGACGATGGTGCCGCCGTCCATGAACACGATACGGTCGGCGACGTCGCGGGCAAAGCTCATTTCGTGTGTCACAACAACCATCGTCATCCCGTCGCGGGCCAACTGTTGCATGGCAGCGAGCACTTCGCCCACCAGTTCCGGATCCAACGCAGACGTCACCTCATCGAACAGCATGATCTTCGGATCCATCGCAAGCGCCCGCGCGATCGCCACCCGTTGCTGCTGCCCGCCGGAGAGACGCA
Organism: uncultured Alphaproteobacteria bacterium; assembly: GCA_963726125.1. Classification (GTDB taxonomy): domain Bacteria; phylum Pseudomonadota; class Alphaproteobacteria; order Acetobacterales; family Acetobacteraceae; genus JAMXLO01. Next base: position 272,630 of record CAVSBG010000001.1, read on the forward strand.
CCGGATATTCGTGCGCTTTGTCGGACAATCCGACAAGAGCCAGGAGTTCCCGCCCACGCGCCTCCGCCCGGGCGCGCGGCACGCCCTTCACGCGTATTGGCGCCGCGACGATATTCTGTAACGCGGTCATGTGGGGGAACAGGTTGTAGCTCTGGAACACGATGCCGATGTGCTCGCGCGCCGCGGCGATCTCGCGTTCCGACATGCGCTGGCGCTGGCCGGTGCGAGGATCAGCGCGATAGCCGACGGGCTCGCCGTCCACCGTGACGGTGCCTTCCTGGTAGTCCTCCAGCATGTTGATGCAGCGCAGCAACGTGGTCTTGCCGGAACCGCTGGGTCCGATCACCACCACCGCCTCGGCTGGGGCTACGGACAGTGAAATGCCGCGCAGCACGTGGTTGGCGCCGAAGCTCTTTACCATGCCGGCCATTGCCAACATGGGGCGCGGATAGGTCTGTGGCGGCTCAGTGGCCAACGAGGGAGCGTCGCTCAAGGTAGCGTCCATAGAGGGCCATCGTGTAACAGATGCAGAAGTAGATCAGCGCCGCACCCAGGAAAATCTGAAATGGGGCCAGCGTGCGTTCCACCACCTCGCGGCTTGCCATCGTCAGTTCCCATAGGCCGACGATGGAGATCAGTGACGTCGCCTTCACCAGGTTCGCGCACAGGCTGACGAAGGGCGGTGCAGCGAGCCGCAGCGCCTGCGGCAGGATGATGATGCGCAGCATGAGCTGGCGTTGCATGCCCAGGCTGCGCGCGGCGTCCCATTGTGCCTGCGGCAGGGATATGATGCCGGCGCGGAACACTTCGCTCATGAATGCGGCGTAGTAGAGTGCCATCACGACCACCACGCCCCAGAACGGCGGCAGGTCGATGCCGGTCAGCGGCAGCAGGTAGTAGACGAAGGTCAGCCATACCAGCAAGGGAATGCCACGCATCAGGAACAGATAGACCTGCACGGCGCTTTTCGTCGCGCGTCGCCCGAACACCTGCGCCAGCGCGAGAAGCAGTCCGGCCGCCGTCGCCGGCACTACCGATGCGACAGCCATCAGCAGAGTCACGCCCGCGCCACGGAACAGATACCAATAGCTGTGCAGCAGCGGCGCGAACAGCTTCATTGCGCAAACGCCAGCCGGCCCTCGGCAATCTTGCCAATCAACCCAGCAACCGAGGTCAACACCAGATAGATGATCGCAACGCCGGCGAACACGTCATACGTGTTGGCCGAGGACTCCACCCAGACCTCGGCGACCTTCATCATCTCCATCACCGCGATCGCCGCGACCTGTGATGTATCCTTGATGATCGAGATCGCCTGGTTGGTCATCGGCGGTATCACCCGAGCGACGACCTGCGGCATGATCACGGTGGTGTACAACGTCCAGCGCCGCATACCGAGCGCTCGGCCCGCCTCGAACTGGCGCTGACTCACCGACTGCAGTCCGCCGCGATAGATCTCGGCAACGTAGCCGCCGTTTTGGAGACACAACGCCAGCAATCCGGACATGAAGCCCGATAGTCCGAAACCTGCCATCGAGAAGCCAAAATAGATGATGTAGAGCTGGATCAGCAACGGCGTGTTGCGCACCGCCTGGATGTAACCACCGGCGATCCAGCTCAACGGTCCGCGTGTCGCTTGCGCCAGCGCGACCACCAGACCCCAGACCAGGCAGATCAGGAAGGTGAGGACCGCCAACTCGACAGTGATCACGGCGCCCTCCAACAGCGCCGGCATCAACCGTACGATGAAATGGAAGTCCTCCATGCAGGCGTCGACTAGTGCAGGTTCACATCATACGGGCGCTGTGGCGGCGGGTCCTTGTGCAGCCACTTGTGGTACCACTCGGTGTACTGCTCGTAACGGGTGCCGAAGCGCAGTTCGCGCACATACGTATCGAGAAATAGCCACCACTTGAAGTCGCCCGGCTTCATGAAGAAGGAGTCATTGCTGACATAGGCCAGCGCGGTGCCCGTCGTATCGATCGGCACCAGGTCACTGTTCTCGGCCGCATAAAAATCCGCAATCGGCTTGTCGATCGAGAACACCGTCGCGCGTCCCGTTTTCACGGCCAGAAACAGCGCCGACGGGCTGTCCAGCAGGAGCTGTTGAATCTTCGGCAGCACCTCCTTGGTGCGCGCGATGGCTGGTGGCACGTTCAGGATCGCATAGGTGAATTTCGGGTCGTTCAGTTGCGCGACTTTCGTGACATTGGCGTCCTTGCGCGCCAACAGCACGTTGCCGCTGTCGATATACGGATAGCTGAATGCAATGCGGATTGCCCGGTCCGGCGTTATGGTCGTCGAGCACATGCCAACATCGATCTTGCCCGACAGCGCCGCGGGAAACCGCCCATCCGACTGCATTACGACGAACTCAACCTTGTTGGCATCACCCAACAGGTCCTTGGCAAGTTGGTGCGCCAGATCGATCTCAAACCCGACCAGATTACCATTGTCATCAATATAGGCGAGCGGTGGCGAAGTGCTGTAAGTGCCGACGATGAGCTTGTCGCGCTTGAGCACAACATCGAGCTGCGAGTCCTGCGCGGACGCGGTCGGTGCCAAGAACGCGAACGAAAGCGCAAGCGCCCCCAACAGGGTTGCGAATTTCATCATGTGAGCCCCCGGTCTGTTTGTTTTGCGAACATGCTAGTCCGATCATCGCGAGACGGCAACGCGTTGTCCGCGCTGCCGCGCAAAATGCACGGCCGCCAGCAACAATGCCGTCAGCACAATGGTCAGCGTGGAAACCGCCGCGATCGTCGGATCAATGGCGAACCGAAGATCGTCCCACATGCGACGCGGCAGCGTTACGGCACCGGAACCTGAGAGGTAAAGCGACACCACCAGTTCGTCGAACGAGGTGATGAACGCGAACAGCGCGCCGACCAGAACACCTGGCCGTATCAGCGGCAGCGTGACCTGGCGAAACGTGCCCCACGGCGTCGCGCCGAGCGACAGCGCCGCCCGTTCCAACCGGCGATCGAAACCAGCGAGGCTGGCGCCAACGCTGGTCACCACGAACGGGACGGCAAGGCAGGTGTGCCCGGTCACCAGGCCGAGCGGTGTGCCAACGAGGCCGTAGCGCGAGTAGGCGTAATAGATGCCAATGGCGACAACGATTACCGGCACGATCAACGGCGATACGATCAACGCCCCGGCGATGTTGCGCCACAAACGCGGCAGACGCGCGAGGCCGAGCGCGGCGAGCGTGCCCAGCACCGTTGCCAACACGACGACAGCGATGGCGACCATCAGGCTCAATGCGGTCGCCTCGAGCCATTCGTTGCTACCGAGATAAGCGCGATACCAGCGAATGCCGAAAGCAGGTGGCGGGAATGTCAGGTAGGTCGCCGAGGAGAACGACAGGATCACGATGATGACGATCGGCAACGCCATGAACAGCAGGATCGCCGTGACCAGCACGCCCAGCGTGGTGCGACCGATCATCGCGTCGAACCTTGCAGCGCGTCGCGAACGCCGGGGAGACGTTGCGCCAGGGCGAGGATGGCAAGTGTCGCCGCCAACAGAGTTGCGGACAGACACGCGGCGTACGGCCAGTTGATCAGGTCCACCTGCTGCGCGATCAGCATCGACAGCATCATGTCGTGCGGGCCGCCGACCAGCGCCGGCGTGATATAGAAGCCAAGCGACAACACGAACACCAGCAGCGTCCCCGCGGCGACGCCTGGCATCGACAGCGGCAGCATCACCTGGATGAACGTGCGCCACGGCGATGCGCCCAGCCCCGCGGCAGCACGCGGCAGCGCCGGATCGATCTGCCGCAGCGAACTGGCGATCGGCAGGATCATGTACGGCAGCAGGATGTGGATCATCGCGATGTGCACGGCGATCGGCGTGTTGAGCAGGCGCAGAGGTGTGGCGATCAGGCTGGTGGAGAGCAGTGCCTCGTTCACCAGACCATGGCGGCCGAGCAGCACCATCCAGGCGTAGCTACGCACCAGCACGCTGGTCCAGAACGGCAGCAGCACAAGGATCAGGACAATCGCCGCGAGACCGCCACGCAGCCGCGACAGCGCAAGCGCCACCGGATAGCCCAGCAGCAGCGAGCCGACAGTCACCACGAATGAAACGCGCAAGGTGTTGGTGAAGACTGTCAGGAACACGCTGTCGTGGGAAAGCTGGCGATAGTTGTCCAGCGACCAATGCGGATCGGACACGCTCCGTAGCAGCATCGCGATCACCGGCAGCGCGTAGAACACCAGCATGTAAAGAACGAGAGGCGCGGTCAGGAGGTACGGCGCCAGGTTGCGCGGCGTGCTCAGAGGAATGGCCGCTCCAGTTGAAACTGTTGTGCTCATTGTGGGAGTGGGGAGCAGCAGTGCCACACCCCCTCTCCCGCGAAGCGGGGGAGGTCAGGGAGGGGGTATTGTGAATGAACGCAACACCCCCTCCCCAACCCTCCCCCGCTTTGCGGGAGAGGGAGTATTGTGTCGGCCATTACCGACATTACATCACCACCGTGTCAGCCACCGACCAGGCTATTTCGATCGTTTCGCCGATCATCCTGCGCCTGGTGTCTGCGCCGGAAGGCTCCTTCAACACGATCGGCAGTCCGCCTTCACACTGGCACAGATAACGACATCGCTCACCGGCGAATACCGCTTCACTGATGATAACCCGCAGGCGATTCTGCTGCGAGGCGTTCGGCCTCGGGGTGTCCGCGAAGCGCATGCGCTCCGGCCGCGTGGTCAGCGTGACCTTGTCGCCGATTGCGCGACCGATTAAGGCCACACCGCGTACAACCCCACCCGCGCAATCGGCAATGACCAACCCGTCCTCGAAGCCTCGCACGACCGCGGGCAGGAAATTCGATTCACCGATGAATGACGCAACGAACTGATCGCATGGCCGATCATACAGTTCGTCCGGCGAGCCGACCTGGGCGATGATGCCCTCGTTCACCACAGCGATGCGATCGGACATCGTCAGCGCTTCCTGCTGATCGTGCGTGACGTAGATGAAGGTGATGCCGAGGTCCGCGTGCAGCCGCCGCATCTCAAGCTGCAGGCTCTCGCGCAACTGCTTGTCCAATGCCCCGAGCGGCTCGTCCATCAGCAACAGCCGCGGTCTGAACACGATGGCCCGCGCCAGCGCCACCCGCTGCTGCTGGCCGCCGGAAAGCTGCCGGGGATAGCGCGCCTGGTAACCGGGCAGCTGCACCAGGTCCAGGCTCTCCTCCACCAGCCGCGTGCGCGTCGCGCGATCGACGCCGCGCTGCTTCAGCGGAAACGCGATGTTCTCCGCCACCGTCAGGTGCGGGAACAATGCGTAGTTCTGGAACACCATGCCGATGTTCCGCTTGTGCGCGGGCAAGGTCACGACTGACCGGCCGTCGATCGCGATATCGCCTGCCGTCGGCACCTCGAAGCCGGCGATCATCATCAGCATTGTGGTTTTGCCGGAGCCACTCGGCCCAAGCAGCGTCAGGAACTCACCCGAGCGGATATCCAGCGAGATGCCACGCACCGCGCCCACATTATCGAAACGCTTCTCCAAACCGGACAGCACGACCGCGGCTCCCTTCTCCGCGACCATGGCGACCGAACCATCCATGTTTCAGCTCAGCACCCACTTGTTCCAGGCGCCGATCACCTTGTCGCGGTTGTCCGACCACCATGCGTAGTCGTACGGCACAAGCTGCGATCTGATCGCCGGTGCACTCGGCAGCAGTTCTAGTTGCTTCGGCGCGATATACTGATCGGACCCGCTGTTGACCGAGCCATATGGGATCAACGACGACAGCCGCGCTTGCGAGATCGCCATCGTGCCGAAGCCGATGAACTTCATCGCGTTGACCTTGTTTGGTGCGCCCTTTGGCACCGCCCAGCAATCCCGCTTCAGCAGGCCCTGCGGCCAGCTTATCGCGGTCGGCACACCGGCGGCCTGGATTGCCGCCATGCGGCCATTCCACACCGAGGTCAGCACCACTTCCTTGTCGGTCAGCATCTGCGGCGGGATCGCGCCTGTCTCCCACCACTTCACCACGCTGCCTTTGACATTGTCGTAGCTGGCAAATGCCTTGTCGATGTCGATCGGATACACCTTGTCCGGTGGCACACCCGCAGCCATCAGTGCGAATTCGAGTTCCGGAGAACTCGGGCCGGCGCCACCCAGCGCGCGGTCGCCGGGAAACTTCTTGGTGTCCCAAAAATCCGCCCAGCCGACCGGGATCGCACCTTTGAACGCATCGGTGCGGTAGGCCATCACCTCGGCCCATACCAGCATGTCCAGCGCGTAGTCGTAGCGATACACCGGATCGATGTGGTCCGTATCCACAAGGTCATAGTCAATCTTCTCGAAGTAGTCGCCCTTCTTCATCAGGTTGCGCACCGTGCCGCGGCTGAGCTGGACCACGTCCCACTCGACGTTGCCGGTCTCCACCATCGCCTTCACCTTGTTGATGTCGGCGCCGGCAAAGTCCTTCACGTTGACACCGGACAGGCGGCCGTACGGCTCATAGTACGCCTTGCGTTGTGCGTCCTGTGCAGTGCCACCGTAGCCGGCGATGCGCAGCTCGCCGGTCCCTTTCAGTTTGTCGGGGATCGAGGTGTACTCAGCAAGTTTGGGCGCATCGTCCGCCCAGGCACGACGCGCACCCAGCCCACTGGCAGCCGCGGCGCCGAGGGCGAGAAAGGCACGACGATCGAGCTCCGTCAGCACGGGTCGGTATGGCATGGCTTCGCCTCCTGCGATGGCGGTTCAGAACTCCAACAGATTGTCGCGGAACTGCGCGTGCGTGTACGCCGCGCGAACCAGACCGCGATCCTGCAAGGCCGGGATCAGGCCGTCCTCCACCTCGGCCAGCGTGCGGCGGTTGACGTTGGGCATGGAGAACAGGAAGCCGTCACCCCCAACCTCCTCCATCACCTCCCCCATGCGCGCGGCGAGAGACTCCGGTGTGCCGACAAGCTCCACCGAGAGCTCGGTGGCATTGTGCTGCGACATCGCCTCGCGCAGCGTGCGTCCCGCCGCCTTGGCGCGGAACTCGTCCAGTGTCTGCTGATGGCCGTTGGTGGTGACGCCCTCGGGCAGCGGCGCGTCGAGATCGAACCTGCCGAAGTCGATGTTGGTGACCTTGCCGAGATGCGCGAGGCGCTGCGGCAGTTGCTCGGCGGCATGCGCGGCGCGCATCCGCTGTTTCTCCTGCGCCTCGGCCTCGGTCTCGCCGATGATGGGCGCGACCAGGAACAGCACCTTGCACTGGTCGGGATCGCGCCCGCACGCGGCCATGCGCGCACGCACGTCGTCGCGGTAGGCCTTCATCGCGGCAACGCCTTTGGTGTGCGCGACGATGGTGTCGGCATGTTGCGCGGCGAACTGGCGCCCGCGCGGCGAGCCGCCTGCCTGCGCGATCACCGGCTGGCCCTGCGGTGCCGGCCCGGAATTCAGCGGGCCGCGCGTCTTGTAGAAGCGCCCCTCATGGTTCACCGCGTGCACCTTGGTGTGGTCCACCAGGATGCCGCCATGCCGGTCGGCGATGATGGCGCCGGGCTCCCAGGACGACCACAGCGCCTTTACGACCTGCATGTACTCGTCGGCCATGTCGTAGCGCAGGTCGTGCTCCGGCATGCCCGGCAGGCCGAAATTCATCGCCGCGAAATCGGAGCTGCCGGTGACCGCGTTCCAGCCGATCCGCCCGGACGACACCTGGTCCAACGTGGCCATCAGCCGCGCCAGCAGATAGGGCGGGTAGGCATAGGTGCCGAAGGTCGGGACGATGCCGATACGCGAGGTCACCGCGGTCATCAGCGACGCAACCACCGACGGATCCTGCCGCGGCACTGCGATGCCGTAGTTCAGGTAGATCTGCGTCGAGCCGCCCCAGCTTTCGCCGACGTAGGAAGAGTCCTCGATCAGCACGTAGTCGAAGCAGGCGCGCTCGAGACAGCGTGCGAGGTCGGTGAACAGTTCCGGCACCATCCAGGTGCGGCCGATATGTCCGGTCCATGGCTCGCCCCAGGCCTGCGCGCTGGAGCCTTGCAGGAACCATCCCAGGTGGAAGGGTTTCGCGGCCATTGGCCCGCTCCTGTCGCTGACGCATGTCGGACGCTCGTTCCCCGGCGGAACGATGCAATCGTCATGCCGCTTCGTTGCGTGGGTTTTCGCGCGATACCAGAGCGCGGGCGCCGATTTGCTGGGCAGGCTGCCAGCGAGGTGAGCAACCGCGCACGCAGCGAGGCTACGCCGACGGTACCTGACGGAAGCCGAAATGCTCCGGCGGGTCGGCCATATCCTCCTCAATGCTGACGACTTCCGCCATGCGCGGACCGCGCCGGCACAGACGCAGCAATTCCTCCACCGCGGCGATGTCGCCGGCGACCAGCGCTTCCACCGAGCCGTCCAGCCGGTTGCGCACCCAACCCGACAGCCCGAGTTCTCTGGCGTGCTCCACCATCCATATGCGAAAGCCGACGCCCTGCACGCGGCCGCTGATGACGAGGCGCTTCGAGTTCATGCCACGCTCACCGGTCGCGTCAGGCGCAGGAACCGCTCGGCCAGTTCGATCTCGGCTGCGATCGCTCGCAGGCGCGCCGCTGCTTCCGCGTCCTCGCCCCACAGTTCGGCCTGAAACAGCTCGTCGAGTGCGCCCAACGCGTGGGCCGTCGCGGCATCCAGCCGCCGTTCCGCCAAAGCGAGGCCCAGCACGAGACTGCCCATGGCCGGCACCACCACGCCGAGTGCCGCCAGCGCGGGGACATCCAATGCCGCCACGGCCTGCCGCAGCGCCGCGACAGCACCGCGATGCTGTTTGACATAGGCGATGCCGGTGCTGACCCGCAGCGGTGCATCGTACGCCTGCGCGACCCAATCGAGCCATGGTTGCCAGCAATGCTGCTGCCGTTCGACCAGCTCACGCGGCGCCTCGGCGCGGTAGCACAGCATGTCGCTCTCGGCGTAACGGGCGATCGCATCGACCGTCGGCGCGGGATCAGGAGCGATGCGCTGCTGCGCGGTACCCGCGAGACGCGTCAGCGGCGTGTCGGAGAACGACATCTCGCCGCCCGTTTCGCCCCCGGCGGCCTGCCATTCCGCCGCGATCGCATGCGCCAGCGGTTCGGCTTCGACCCGCAGCACGCCGCCGCCGGGCAGGTGCATCGGCTTGCCGTCCAGCAAGACCGCATAGCCCCCGGCCGATGGCTCGACGGTTGCGACCTGCCAGAAACGCTTCATGGGAACAGCCGCTTCAGCAGATTGCCGGGGTTCGGCAGTTTCAATTTGGGCTGACCCGTCGGGGCGGCGGGTGCCGCCTCCGCCGCCGGCGTCGCGGCAGGGTTTCCGCCCCTCGCAATGGCAAGGGCCGCGCCACAGTCCGCTCCCTCTGATCGCCCGAACGACTTCCCGCCGCTCAGCACGCCGGAGACGATGCCCAGCGGCAGCCCAAGCGCCGTGCCCGCCGCCGAACCGACGGTGCCGGCGACGGCACCGGTGACATCGGACGCGGTGCTCGGGGCACGCAGCGAGCCGGTCACACGAAGCGGTACCACCACCGGCGTCGCCACGAACCGCACCTGTGGTCGCAGGTGCAGGTCGAGGGTCTCGTTGCCCAGGTTGATGGTGCCACTGCCGTCCATGCTGATCAGCGACGAACTCAGCGCAAGCGACTGCACCGTGGCGATGCCGTTTCTCGCGTCGAGCCGGGCGGCGAAGCACTGGATCTCGCTGGAACCGCCGCGGCCGACCAGATCCAGCGCGTTCACATCGCGCAGGACCGAACCGAGCGTGCTGCCCAGCAGCCGGTTGTCCACCGTCGCATTCTCCATCGCGACCCCGAGCGTTCCGTTCAGACTGGCGGCAATGGCGTGCGGCGTGGCGCCTGCGCCGCTCAGATTGGCGTGCAACTCGATGTTGCCGTTGACGTAATCAGGCTTGCCGACGGCGGCGAACACCGGCTGCAACGCCAGCGACGGCGCATTCAGCCGCAGGGTGACCGGCGGTGCGGCCTGCGAGGCATCGGCGGTGAACGCACCCTCGAGGCGACCGGCCGGCAGCGTCGCCACAACCGGATCGAGTTTCAGCTTGCCGCCGTGCAAGTCGAGATGGGTGGAGATAGCACGGTAAAGCGAGCCGCCCCATTTCAGCTCACCGATCGTCAGCGTCACGTCGGCATCGGCCAGGCGCAACAGGTCGAACGGTATCGGGGTATCAGGAAACAGCCGGCCTTTGGTGACGGGCGGCGGTGGCGGCGATGGTGAGACGGCGGATGGCGTGGCACCCGCCGGTGCCTGCGGAGGCGGCGGTCGCGCCTGCCCGATTGCGGCGGCCAGTGCGTCGCCATCGAGTTTTTCCGACGTTGCGGTGGCATTCACCAGCGGACGCCCATCCGGCCCCTGCCCGGCCGTGCCCTTCACCACGAGGCTCGATCCCAGCGCCTGCGCCATCCAATCGATCGGCACGGTGCCGCCGAGCTTTCCGCCGGACATCAGCAATGGCGGAATGCCGACGGAGCCGTTCAGCGTCGCCGGCGCACCCCCGAAGCTGCCCTGCATCGCAACGTGCACCGGCTGATCCGCCTTGGGCGCGGTGACGTCCAGCTTGTCGATCTTCAGACCTGCCGCCACGCTGCTCAGGTCCGATGCCCCGACATGCAGCGTGACGTCGGAAATCGCCGGCAGCGGCGCGCCGGTATCGGCAACCTGTGCCGCAAACGCGATGTCATGCAGCGGCGGCAGCACGGCATGAGGCACGAACGGCTGCAACGCGGCGAGGTCCGGCACGTTGGCCGTGATCTTCACCGTATAGCCGTGCATCTGCTCCGGTTGGGCAATGCTGCCAGCCAGCGCGAGCTTCGCCCCGGCAGCGGCAACGTCGAGCCGAACCGGCCAGGCGGCCGCCGCCGCCGCACCGTGCAATTGAGCCAACGGTCCGACATCGCCAGCCAGGGTGAACGGGTTGCCATTGTACGCGGCGGTCACCGCGAGATGCATGTTGTCGGCGGGTGATGGTGCGCCGACCTCCAGCGTCTTCAGGTCGATCACGGCACTCTGGCCGGAAGCATCATCACGCCATGTCACCGTGCCGCTCTCGACGCTCAGGTCGGCTACGTTGATCTGCGTGGTGGTTTTTTCACCCGTTGGCGTCGTCGTCGTGGCCGGACCGGACTGTGTCGGCGTCGCGCCAGGCGCCGGCGTGAACTGCCAGTTCGGCTGGCCCTTCGCGTTGCGCTCCAGCAGGATGTCGGGCTGCATGAGGTCCAGCCGGGTGATCTCGACTTTTTTGCTCAGCAGCGGCCACAGCGCGAGCTTCAGGTCCAGCTCCTTCACCGTCGCCATCTGCGGACGCGAGAAGCCGGGCGGGTTGGCAAGGCTCACGCCTTCCACCGTGAGCGTCGGCTGTAGTGAAAACCCCAGATGGATGGCGCCTTGCAGGGTCAGCTCGCGCCCTGTCGCGCGCTGCGCCGCCGCGATGATCTCGGGCTTGAAGCGATCCGGATTGAAGGTGGCCACGGCGATCCCGACGCCCACGACGACCAGCACCACCAGCCCGAGAAGCGACCACAGACCGATGCGAAGCGCGCGCATGAAGCGACTGGTTCCTCCTGGTTACCGCCGCTCGGGCGGGCGTGGTGCGGGGGCGTGAAACCCCAGGGTCCGAAACGTCCGCGTCATGTGGGGAGGCAGCTCCGCCTCCACCACCAATGTTCCACCGGCGGGATGGGGCAGTCGAAGCGCCCGCGCATGCAAATGAAGTTCGCTTGAGAGCCCGTCGATTGTGGCGGCGAATGCATTGTTCTGGTCCGGCCTGGCGTATTTGACATCGCCCAGTATCGGCGCGCCGATGGCAACGCAGTGGACGCGGAGCTGGTGCGTCCGCCCGGTCAGCGGCCTTAGCTCCAGCCAGGCCAGCTTCTGCCCGGCATGGTCCAGCGTGCGGTAGTCGGTGATGGCGCGGGCGGCTGCCTTGTCGTCACGCTCGGCGACCTCGGTGCGTTCACCGCGCGCGCCACCGATGCGGCGGAGCGGCAGATCGATGCGGCCCTCCACCGGGATCGGCCGGCGCGCGGTCACCGCCCAGTAAGTCTTCTCCACGGCCCGGGTGCGGAACGCGGCGGCCAGTTTTGCCGCGTTGCCCGGCGTCGGCGCCAGCAGCAGCACGCCCGAGGTGTCGCGATCCAGCCGATGCACCAGCCGCGGCCGCTCGGGCGATCCGAAGCGCAAGGCATCGAGCATTCCGTCGAGGTGGTGCGTGATGCCAGGACCGCCCTGCACCGGCATGCCGTGCGGCTTGTTCAGCACCAGCACGTGGTCGTCGCGGTAAATCACCAGGCGTTGGAGATCGCGGGCGGTGTTGGGGTCGATCTCGGGCCTTGCTTGCAGTGCTGACCCGGGCGTTGGGGTTGGCGCTTCGGGCAGTGGCGGGATGCGCACGGATTGGCCCGCGGCGAGACGCGTCGCCGCATCGGCGCGATGCCCGTCCACGCGCACCTGTCCGGTACGGCACAGCTTCTGGATGGCGCCCTGCGTCAGCCCGGGGAAGTGGCGGCGAAACCAGCGATCCAGCCGGATGTCGGTCTCATCCGCGGAAACGACGCGGGTCGCAATGGGCACGTCGCGCGGTCTCCCCGGTGATGGCTGCGGTGGGCGCGATCATCTACGACTTTGGCCGGTAGGCGCAAAGTCGCGGGCGGGTGGCGTGGCGGGCGTTTACCCTGAAGGGGGGTTTATCCGCCGGAGGACGGGGTGATGGTGCAGTGGTTGTGCGGGGCGACCGCGATCGTCCCGGTGCTTCCACGGTTCGCCGGATCGGGGAATTCCATCATCGGGCGGCCGTTCACGAGGTCGCCCTGCACATCGATGGACGCAGCACCAACCAGCTGGGTGCCACCCGAGCATATCACGGTCAGCGTCGTGGCTGATTTCCCACCGCCGCAACCGGCGAGCGACAACACGGCAATGATCCAGACTGCACGACGCATGGGAATCCCTCACAATGGAGGTTCCCACGGCAGACGGCCGGTCGAATTCGGCTCGGAACCCCAGCGAAACCTTAGCAGGTCGCGGTGGCGCCGAAAGCTCAATCGTACGGTAGTCCGGGGAACGCGGAATACGGCGGCTAGCCGCGCGGATCACCTCTCCCGCGCAAGCGGGGGAGGCAGGCAGGGGGCCTTCTGTGTGCTCGCTCGACCCCCTGCCCCTTCCCCCCTCCCGCAAGGGGAGGGGGAGAAATTTGCGGCCTCATCCGACGCTGCCTTGTTCAGGCCTCGTGGAACACCAGCGTGCGGATCTCGATGCTCTCGCGCGGCGGCGCGTCCGCCGGTGCGGTCGGATCCTCGAACGCGGTGTGCGGCGCGAACCGTGCGCGGCCGTCAGTGGCCGAGTCGAAACACTTCAACAGCAGCGCCTCGTCCGGCTGCATCTGCGGCACATAGAACCACCGATGCGACGGATTGAACGTCACCCCGTAGATCTCGCCGACGCGGTGCTGATACACCAGATCGGACGCGACGAGATCGCCTGGCGCAACTGACTCGACATCGCATACCGCGAGTGGCGCATCACGTAGCGGACCACGTATCGGCCGCCACAGGTTGATTACCTGCACCCGACCGCGCAGCAGCGTTTCCGCCTCATCGCCGAAGAAGTCGCGGACGCGCTGCGGGCCAGAACTCGCCGTATGGTCCACGTGCACCCGCGTCGCCGGCTGGCGCGGCGCTTCGCGCGACCAGTCGACGGCACCCTTCACCCGGCGCCGCAGGGTGTGGTCGAAGATGAACACCTTGCTCGCGCCGGTGACCTCGGCCAGCACGCGCTGCACCTCCGGATAGTAGACACGGCGCACCTCGTCCTCGTCCCAGAAATCGCGCACCGCACTCTGCTGGTGCAGCACCGCGAAGCCCTCGCGATCCAACGAAATCTCCGAGGCGAGCGGTCGCGCATCGTGGATCGCGACCGTATGCGCCTCGTGCGTTGAGTTGGCGCGCGATACGCCGGGCGGCGGATCGAACGTGTAGGTGCGCGGGCGTTCGGCCATCGGCGCCAGGTAGTTCAGTTGCGCCTCAATGTGAGCCAGATCACTGAGTTCGAGCTTGATTCGCATTCATGGTCTGATCCTCCTGCGGTCGGGCTACAGCGGCGGGATGCTCCAGAACGGCGTGTTGAGCTCGCGATAGACATCGGACGTTGTCGCACCGAAATCCTGCAATTCACGCACCGTCAGATCGGCCAGCGCCCGACGCTCGCGACTGCGCTGCCGCATCAGCTTCAGCGTCGCCCAGGCGCGGGCGAACAGGCCAGGACGACGCTTCGCCGCAGTCTGCCTCGGCAGCGTCGACACCTGAGAATTTGTCAGTGAAGGATATGTGAACCCTGACATGGCAGGAACTCCTTTGGCGTTTCAGTTGCCTTCAGATGAGCCGATTGGTGCGCTGCCACAAACGATACTTTCTCAGCCTTCACATGAACTCAGCTCATGCTAAGATGGCTGCCATGCTGCCTGCGCTACCCTCCCTGAACGGCCTGCGCGCCTTTGAGGCTGCGGCCCGCCACCTCAGCTTTACCCGCGCGGCGGACGAGCTGAATGTCACCCAGACCGCGATCAGCCATCAGATCCGCCGGCTGGAGGAGCAGCTCGGCATCGCCCTGTTCGTGCGCCACAACCGCGCGCTGGAGCTGACACGTGAGGCGCAGGATTACCTGCCGTCGGTACGCGGGGCGTTCGAGGATCTACGGCGCGCGACCGCCCGTCTGCGCCGCACCGATCGCGACGGTCCGCTGACGGTCAGCACCACGCCATCGCTCGCCGCGAAATGGCTGGTGACGCGCGTGGCGGCGTTCCAGGACGCCAATCCCGGCATCGAGGTGCGCATCAGCACCTCCTCGCACCTGGTGGATTTCCAGCGCGAGGACGTCGACATGGCGGTGCGCTACGGTCGCGGCAGTTGGGCGGGCCTGCGGGCGAAGTGGCTGATGGCCGAGGACATCTTCCCGGTGTGCAGCCCCACCCTGCTGCACGGCGACAATCCGCTACGGCGGCCGGAGGACCTGGAGCACCACACGCTGCTGCATTCGACGGCGTCGCGTGAGGACTGGCAGCTTTGGCTGACTGCCGCCGGCATGCCGGTGTCGATCGCGGCGCGGCGCGGCCTGAGTTTCGACCAGACCTTCATGGCCATCCAGGCGGCGGTCGAGGGCCTGGGGGTCGCACTCGGCCGCACGCCGTTCGTCGAGGCGGACATCGCCGCGGGCCGCCTTGTCGTGCCGTTCGATGTGGTGCTGCCGGCGGATGCCGGCTTCTACATCGTGGCCCCCGAGGCGACGGCCGACTCAGCAAAAATCGCGTTGTTCCGCGATTGGCTGATCAGCTCGGTCGCCCCGGGGGCCGTGGCTCCGCCGCCGCCCTGATCAGGCGGCGAGGCGGAAGGGCATCGGCGGCGTGTGCGACAATGGTCCGTCGCTCACCTCCACCATGGCGGCGCGATCGAAGCCGTTGAAGCCGGTGCGAAGGCAGCCGCCATAGGCGCCGAGCTGGCCGATCTCGATCCAGTCGCCTTCGGCAATGTCGGCCGGGAGGTGGAACGGACCACGCATCGTATCGGCGCTGTCACAGGTGGGGCCGAAGAACGAGAAGCCCACGATCTGCCGGGAAGGCGCGGCGCCCGTTGGCCGGATCAGCCGGACCGGATAGCGAAAGCCGAGCAGACCGGCATCGGCAAGCGCGCCGTATACCCCATCGTTGACGTATAACGCGTCACCGCGGCGGTGCTGCACCTGCACGACGACCGATCCGCCACCGGCCACCAGCGCGCGCCCGGGTTCGGCCCACAGCTCGGCGTCGGGCAGACCGAGGCATTCGAAGCCGGCCTCGATCTCCGCGAGGAACGCGCCCAGTGGAGGCGGCTCGACGTCCGGATACGCCACTGGAAAGCCGCCGCCGATATCGATGATGTCGACCCCGACACCGGCGTCGCGGATCACCTCGGCCACAAGTGCGAGCGCGGCACGCCAGGCGAGCGGATCGAGACATTGCGAGCCGACGTGGAAGCTCAGCCCAAGTCGCGCGGTGCGCGCACGCGCGGCACGCAGCAGCGCAGCGGTGTCGGTTGGTGCGGCGCCGAACTTGCCGGAAAGGTCGAGAACCGCCGAACCCTTTGGCAGTGCGAGGCGCACGATCAGACCGAGTTCTCCGGTCAATCCGGTCGCGGCGGTCTCGTGCAGAATCTTCGCCAGCTCCTCGGCGCTATCGAGCACGAAGTCGCGCACGCCGTGCCGCGTCCACGCCTCGCGGATCGCACTGCGCGCCTTGATCGGATGCATGAAGTGAATGGCCGCATCGGGGAACATCTGCCGCACCAGCGCAATCTCGGCGATCGACGCGCAATCGTAGTGCGCCACGCCGCCGGCGTTCACAGCACGCAGCATGCCGGGCTCGGGGTTGCACTTCACCGCATACAGCACGTGGCCGGGAAACGCCTCGACGAACGCGCGCGTGTTCGACTGGACCGTCGCGGGACGCAGGCAGTGCATTGGCACGTCAGGCCGTTCGGTCGCGACCAGTTCGTCCACCGACGGAAGCGGCGCTGGAGCGGGAAAACGACGGCGCAGGGGCGAAACAGCGGAGCGAAGGCGCAGCGTGTTCATGGCAGAATCCTCGCAGGCACCTGGCGCGCGACGCGGCGCGGCCAGCGGCGGAAACAGGGGGAAGAGCAATCGCCGCGCGGATACCGCTGCGGCGACACACTCAGCCGATGCTGCGAGGACTTCGCATCGCGGCAAACCGATCAGCAAACATAGGCGGCTCCCTAACGACCCCGGCCCCACGACTGGACCGGACCGACCGAAAAGGACGCGTTACGTCGTTGCTGTGCCCCAAAGGATTTCAACGCGGGGCTCGCGGCACGTGCGATGCGTCAAGCAACCGCCTCACCCAGGGGGGCGAAGCGGGAGCGGGGATATAGAGAGTATGGGTGCGGAGCAGACATGCGAACATCAATGGTGAGCCACGCGCGCGCAGCATGGCGGTGCTGCCCGAAGGCGGCTGTGTCTTCGCCACTTACCTGAGCGGCGGCACAGCCTCGATAAAGAAGCAAGTAAGCAGTTTTTAACACAGATTACACAGAGAAGAATAGAAGCCACAGATTACACGGAAAGAAGGTTCTTTGGCCGCTACGCAGCGCGGATTCAATGACCACTCGCGCGCAAGCGCTTCATATTTTTTTTCCTTTCCACGTCATCCGTGGCTTTAATTCTTCTCTGTGTAATGTGTGTTATGACTTGATTGATATTCTGTCACCTTCCGATCCGATGCAAGTCCAGCTTGGCGCAGTCGCCGTCGTTCGCTCGATCAAATTGAGCCGGACGACGCCGCGGTCGATCCAAGGCTTCTCGTGCATGGTGTCGGGCGCCTGCGGGCCTGCGACGCATCAATCATGTCGTCGGTCCCGGCCGGAAATTCCAATACACCAACCCTTGTGATCGCCGAAAAGGCGTCCGCATGACTTTCGAGGACGCTCGGCCCCACGCATGGTCAACCTGCGCCGCACCGTTCACCGCGTGTTAGCGGGATGCACGCAATACTGGGGCAATGCGATCCTGCCGACGAACCATGGGCCGTCGCGCGCATGCGCTGGGCATAAGCGCGGAAGCAGCAGCCTGCGCGGCGCTGATCTCCGATGGCTGGGACGTACTGGGTCAACGACTGCGCACGCCAGCCGGCGAGATCGACCTTGTTGCGCAGAAGGCCGGACTTTGCGCCATCGTGGAGGTGAAGGCTCGAGCGACGCTGACCGACGCCGCAACAGCCATCACCGCGCGACAGCGCCTGCGCCTGCTCGCCGCTGCCGAAATCCTGCTGGGCGAGCATCCTGGATGGGGCACGGCCGGCGTGCGCTTCGACCTGCTGGTGGTCGATGCCACAGGAACCGTCCGTCGCATCGCCGACGCATTCCGCGCCGAGGAATGAACCGTTTCACAAGCGGCGACCTGGCATGCGATGCCGGTACGCCAATGCCTCTGCGACATGCACGCGCTGGACCACCGCGGCGCCGGCAAGGTCGGCGATCGTGCGGGCCACACGTAAAACGCGCGTATAGCCGCGCGGCGACAGCCGGAGCTTCTCCATCGCCTGCTCCAGCAGCGTCGCCGCCTCCGGCGCCGCTGTTATGTCGCGGCTGTCAGCCTCGGCATTGCTGACCGGCCCGTCCTCGCCATGACGGGTCCGTTGCGCACCCCTCGCTCGCGCGACGCGCTGCGCGACCGACGCACTCGGCTCGCCAGCGGGTGCTCGCGCCAGTTCGGCGGCGGACGCCGGCTGCACCTCGATCGTCAGGTCGATGCGGTCCAACACCGGGCCGCTGATGCGGTTCTGATAATCCTCGCCGCACCGCGGTGCGCGGCCGCATTCGCGTGAGGCATCGCCCAGGTAACCGCACCGGCACGGGTTCATCGCCGCGACCAGTTGGAAGCGCGCCGGGTAGGTGATGTGCGCCGATGCACGCGCCACCGTGGTCTGACCCGATTCCATGGGCTGGCGCAGCAACTCCAGTGTCTGCTTGGGAAACTCCGGCAACTCGTCCAGGAACAACACGCCACGATGCGCCAGACTGACCTCGCCGGGCCTGGCCCGCTGGCCGCCGCCGGTCATCGCCGCCTGCGACGCCGAATGGTGGGGCTCACGGAATGGCGGGCGCATGACCAGACGACCGCCAGCCAGGAGACCCGCGACGCTGTGGATCATGCTGACCTCCAGCGCCTCGCGGGGTGCCAAATCCGGCAGCAGTCCTGGCAATCGCGAAGCCAGCATCGACTTGCCGGAACCGGGCGGACCGATCATGAGCAGGTTGTGGCCACCAGCCGCGGCGATCTCGACCACGCGCTTGGCGGTCTCCATCCCCTTAACCTCCGCCAGATCAGGGCAGCGCGGGGCATCCGCAACACCGGCTGGCTCGGGCGGCGTCAGCACCTGCGTGCCGCGAAAGTGATTGATCAGTGACAGCAGGTCGCGTGCCGCGAGCACCTCGATCCGGCCCGCCCAGGCAGCTTCGCCGCCCTGGCTGGCCGGGCAGATAAGGCCCAGGTCATGCTTGGACGCGCCGATAGCCGCCGGCAGTACGCCATTCACAGCGTTCAGCGTGCCGTCCAGCGCCAGTTCGCCCAGCGCCGCGTAGGAAAACAGCTCCTCGCGCGGCAGCACGTCCATCGCTGCCAGCACCGCCAGGGCAATGGGAAGATCGAAATGGCTGCCCTCCTTGAGCAGGTCAGCCGGCGCCAGGTTGATCAGAACCCTGCGCGGGGGCAGCGCGAGGCCCATCGCGGCCATGGCCGCGCGCATGCGTTCGCGCGCTTCGCCCACCGCCTTGTCGGGCAGGCCGACAAGCAGCAAAGCTGGGGTGCCGCTGGATATCTGCACCTGCACCTCGACCGGCACCGTCTCGATGCCGGCGAAGGCGAAGGTGCGGACGCGGGATATTATGGCGGCTTGCAGTTGCACGGACACGACAGAGGGGCCGGAATGGTTGAGGGGTGCCTTGCGTCTAACAGACGATGATGAACGACCGGTGTAACGCGCGCGTCCGCCGCGGGCCTCCTGCATGGGGCGCGGTCGCCGCGCTGGCCGCGCTCTCTCTGGTGGCCACTGTCGCCAATGCATCGGCGGAACCGCGCGAGCTGCGGTTTGGTCCGCCATCCAGCGAGGTGGATTTCCGCGCCTACAAGCTCGGCCTGCTGCCGGCCGATGGCACGTTCGCCAGTTTCAGCGGCCAATTGAGTTACGATCCGGACAATCACGCGCGTTGCCAGGTCGAGCTGCACGTGAATGCCGCCAGTGTCACGAGCGATGATGCGACCACGCGGACCATCGTGCCCGGGCCGGATTTCCTCGATGTCGCGCGCTTTCCGTCGCTCGCCTACACGGGGACCTGCAATGCGAGCGGGCTGGACGGGACGCTGGACATGCACGGCGTTGCCCACCCGTTCGCGCTGACCGTGACCTGGACGCATGACGGCGTGGTGGCGGAGGGGAGGCTGGTTCGCGCCGACTGGGGCATGACCGCACTGCCGGCGCTGGGCGGACGCACGATCCGCATACGAGTGTCCATTCCGTTGCCGGCGGGCCATTCAACCGCCCATAACTAGCGGTATAAGACGGCGGAATTCGCCACCCTCGGGTTATGATGCGTTGATGCGCCTGCCTCCCGCCCTCGTCCCCCTGCGTAATTCGACGTTCCGCATGCTCTGGCTCGCCAATGTGGTGGCGTGGCTGGGCACGTGGCTGCAGAACACCGGCGCCGGCTGGCTGATGACGAGCCTCGCGCCTCAGCCGCTGATCGTCGCGATGGTGCAGGCGGCGACCATCATGCCGGTATTCCTGCTGGCTCTGCCCGGTGGCGCGCTGGCCGACATCGTCGACCGCCGCGTATTCCTTATCGGCACGCAGTTCTGGACCATCCTGGCCGCGACCACACTTGCCGCGCTGACCATCGGCCATGCGATGACGGCATTCGTACTGCTCGCGCTGACATTCGCCATCGGCATCGGGTCTGCGCTCACCGCGCCGGCGTGGAGCGCCATCGTGCCCGAACTGGTGCCGCGCGAGGATCTGGTCCAGGCGATCGCCCTGAACGGTATTGGCTACAACCTCACCCGTGCGGTGGGTCCGGCGATCGCCGGCTTCCTGATCCTGCTGGGCGGCTCCAGCCTGGCGTTCTCGCTGTACGCCGTTTCGATCGTCGCCGTGCTGATCGCGCTGTTCTCCTGGCACCGCGGCCGCCGGTTTACCGGCCTGCCGCGCGAGCACCTGCTGTCGGCGATGCGGGCGGGGGTGCGTTTCGTGCGCAATACGCCGGCGATTCAGTACGCCATGGTCCGGACGATCGCGTTTTCGGTGCCCGCCGCCGCGCCTTGGGCACTGCTGCCGTTGCTGGTACGCGAGCGCCTCGGCCTTGGGCCGGGCATGTACGGCGTCATCCTGGGCATGATGGGTATCGGCGGCGTCACGTCGGGAATGCTGCTGCCCTTGGTCCGCGGCTACCTGAGTCGCGGCACGACGGTTGTGGCCTGCACGCTGTTCTCCTGCGCCGGCATCGCCATCGTCGGCGTCGGGGCGCACTGGACATTTGCCGCATTCGGCATGCTGCTGTTCGGCGTGGGCTGGACGTCGGCCTACGCCACCATCCAGGCGGCGGCCCAACTTGTCTGCCCGCCCTGGGTACGGGCACGCGCACTGTCGATCTACCAATTGGCGCAGAACGGCGCGCTTACGCTGGGATCGTTCGCCTGGGGCATATTGGGCGGCGAGATTGGCCTGCCCAGCACGCTGCTTGCGGCCGCCGCCATCGGCGTCGTCTTGATCCCTTTGGTGCGCCGCTGCTCGATCGACCTGACCGTTGTCAGGGCACCGGTTCCGGCGCCGGAGCCGGTGCAAACGCCGGAAGCACCCGCCGCCGAGCTGGTTCCGTTGCTGCGCCGAGCGCGCGGCCGGGTCATGGAGACCGTGCACTACCAGGTCAAGCAGCCGCAGCGCAGAGAGTTCCTTGCCGCTATGGCCGAGGTGCGCAAGGTGCGCGGCCGTGCTGGCGCGAGGGTCTGGGAACTCTATGAGGACGTCGCGCATCCGGAAGGCTGGCTGGAGGTATGGTCGATGGAGAGCTGGACTGACCATCTGCGCGAGGTGACACGTCTGTCGGACGAGGATCGCGAGACACTGGCTCGTGCGGGCGTGTTCCAATGTGGCGGCGATGGTCCTCGCCCGGCGCGCTACATCGCGGTGGATCCGCAACATTGAGGCACGTGGCGTGAATGTACCGGCGATCATCGTGCCGCAGGCAAACCCGGGCGCGGGATACCGTGCCTTGCAGGGCGAGATCGATGCGGCCGTGGCGCGCGCGCTGCAATCAGGCTGGTACATCCTGGGCCAGGAGGGGCGTGCCTTTGAAGCCGAATTCGCCGCCTGGCTGGGCGCCGAGGCAGCCGTCGGTTGCGGCAACGGCACCGATGCTTTGGCGCTTGCCATGCGCGCGCTCGGCATCGGACCGGGCGCCACTGTGGTGACCGTGTCGCACACCGCTGTCGCGACTGTTGCGGCTATCGAAATGGCCGGTGCCACACCGCTGCTGATCGATATCGAGCCGGACTGCTACACGATGGACGCGGTGGAACTGGAGACGGTGCTGGCGCATCCGCCCGCCGGCCTGCCACCGATCCGTGCGGTGATTCCGGTGCATCTCTACGGCCAGCCTGCCGACCTCGCACCGATCATCGCGTCATGCCAGCGGCATGGGATGGCCCTCATCGAGGATTGCGCGCAGGCGCACGGCGCCACAATTGGCTCGCGCAAGGTGGGCACGTTCGGAGCGGTGTCGACCTTCAGCTTTTATCCCACCAAGAACCTTGGCGCGCTCGGAGACGGCGGCCTGGTCGCCACCGCATCTCACGAGCTCGCTTCGCATGTCGCCGCGCTGCGCCAGTATGGCTGGCGTACGCACTACCTTAGCGACGAAGTCGGTGTGAACAGCCGTCTCGATGAGATCCAGGCAGCGATCCTGCGCGTGAAGCTGGCTCATCTCGATGAGCAGAATGCACGACGGCAGCGTATCGCAGCGGTCTATGACACGGCGTTGAATGGCACCACGCTTGCCCCGCCGGTGCGACGGCATGGGACCGGCCACATATTCCATCTCTATGTCGTGCGGACGCCGGACCGCGATAGTGTCCAATCGCGCTTGCGTGGAGAGGGAATCGGAACCGGCGTGCATTATCCGGTCCCGGTGCACCGTCAGGCCGCTTACCTGGATCGCGTGGCGTTGGGTCCATCAGGTTGTCGCGCGACGGAAGTTGCTGCCCGCGAGGTGTTGAGCCTGCCGATCTATCCCGAACTCACCGATACCCAGATCGCGCAGGTGTGTGAGGCATTGCGGCATCTCTGACGCCACTGCCACCGGCGCTCGCGGACGGATCGCGCGCCGCGCCGCTACTTTGGCACCACCGCTTGATTGCCCCCGGGGCTTCCGGGCGGCGGTATCACCGGCATGGTCCCCTGCCCGTGGGATGGCAAAGGCGCGCTGATGCCGGGATCCACCGGTGGCGGATGCAGCGTTCCCTGTTGTCTCGACAGCCGATCGCTCAACGTGTCGCCGCTCTGGGCACTCTGCGTGCCGGGCGTTGTGTCGCGCGGAGCGATCTGCTCCGGTGGCGGCTGGGATGCGCTGGGCGGTGCGAGCGGATGATGCGGATCCTGCGGCGCCGCCGGCTGCGGGTTCTGCGCAGCGGCGATGCACGGAAAGGCCGCGCAAACTAACATTCCAACAAGTAAGCCTGATCGTCGGGTCATGACCCCTCCTGGGTCGGCTATGAGGCCAATCAGGCCAGAACGCACGTGATGGGGCGATGTTCCGTGGCCTCACGCAAACGCGCAAACGGTGGAGAGGTCAGCCGATCAGCCTTGCCAGGTCTTCCAGGGCGGTTTGCCCGTGGCCCACAGTGTTTCCAGAGTGTTCTTGTCACGCAACGTATCCATCGGCTGCCAGAAGCCGGAGTGGCGATAGGCCCGCAGTTCGTCATCGCGTGCGAGACCCTCGAGCGGCCCGGTTTCCCATGGCGCGTTGTCGCCGTCGATGCGGTCCAGCACATCCGGATGCAGGACGAAGAAGCCGCCGTTGATCAGAGCATTGTCACCGGGCGGTTTCTCACTGAAGCTGGTCACTGTGTCGTTATCCAGCACCAGCGCACCATAGCGGCCAGGCGGCGTCACTGCCGTGATGGTTGCGAGCTTGCCGTGCCGGCGGTGAAACGCAATCAGAGCGCCGATGTCGATATCGGCCAGGCCATCGCCGTAGGTCATGCAGAAGCTCTCGTCGGAATCGAGATAGCGGCTGACCCGTTTCATCCGCCCGCCGGTCATGGTTTCCGATCCGGTGTCCACCAGGGTCACACGCCAGGGTTCGGCATAGTTCGTGTGATAGGTGATCTCGCAGTTGCGGGCATCGACCGTGACGTCCAATTCGTGCAGCACATAGTTGGCGAAATACTCCTTGATCATGTAGCCGCGATAACCCAGGCAGATGATGAAATCTGTGACGCCGTGCGCCGTGTAGATGTTCATGACGTGCCAGAGTATCGGTCGGCCGCCGATTTCGATCATTGGCTTCGGCCGTAGATGCAACTCCTCGGATATGCGCGTGCCCAATCCGCCGGCGAGGATGACCGCCTTCATCGCAGGACTCCGGATCATAGCCGCCTCAGGTAGCTCTTTGGCCAGTAGGTGACATGGTTGCGCACAACCCCTTCGTTGAACGCGAAACCTGGCTGCTCCGGCACGAAGTCCCGATTGCGCGTGAGGAACTCTTCCACCGCGGTGATCGGGTTGTTCCAGGTCCAGTCGGGCGCGGTACGCGGTGCACCGGCGACCTGCGCCATGATGCCGTCGCACGCAACGATGTAGCAGCCAGGCGACACCATCGGCGCGTACATATCCAGCTCGGCGGCGACGTGCGAACAGCTGTGGTTGGAGTCGAGTACCGACCATGACGCGCTCGTCCGGCGCGAGGTGATGCCGGACTACTGCCAAGGTGTCCGGCGCGGTGGAACTGCCCTGCACCAAGGTGATGCGCTTCGCCATGCGATGCGCCTCGATCGCCGTGCGATTGTGGCTGCGGATGTCGATGTCGATACCGATGACACGTCCGTGGCCCATCGCCTCGAACAGGCTGGCGTAGAAGATGAGCGAACCGCCGTGGGCGACACCGGTCTCCACGATGACATCCGGCCTCACCCGCCAGATGACCTCCTGGATGCGGATCATGTCCTCCGGCAACTGAATGACCGGCCGTCCCATCCAGGTGAAACCATAGACGTATTTTACGTCCCATCCGCAGCGCAGCCACGCGGCCGACACCGCCTCGAAGGCCTCGGGCGTGTCGAATTTGTGTTCTTCCGCGGAACCGTCCTCGTGCGAGACGACTACGCGGCCATGGGCCTCGTCAATGGTGAGCATGGGATTTCCCTTGTGAATGACAGCAAGGCCGGCAGGTCGGTGGACAGGTCGCACGTCACCCGTCCGAACTCTGCTTCGAGCCGCGTCGTGTCGATCGGCGGATGCAGCACGGTCGGGGCGTCGGCTGCGAAGCATATGCGCCAGCCGGCAATCTGCCGCAGCCTGTCGGCGATGGCGCCATGGCTGGTGTTCCGGCCGGAGGCGACATTGTAGAGGCGCGAGCGACCCCTCACGGCAATGTCCGGCAGCAGCCGTACCAGGGCGGCGATATTCACATAGTCCTTGGCGGACGCCGCGCTTTGGTTGAATACCACGCCACCGGTGCCCTCGCCTTCCCGCAGCACCTGACCGAGGAACGTCTCGACCGACATGCCAGTGCCGTAAACGTTGGACAGCCGTGCGACGCGGATCTCCGGCCGCGGACAGGCTAGGCAAAGCGCTTCACCCGCCAGCTTGGTGAGGTTGTAGAGATCGGATGGATCGGCTGATTGCAACGAGATCGCGACGTCCTCCTGTGCTGTATCGGCGCGCGCATACACACGCGTGGAGGACAGCAGCAGGAACGACGCAAATTGCAGGTTCGCCAGACAGCGCGCGACGAGACCGACATGTGCTTCGGCGGTATCCAACGGTCGCACACGAAAATCGCCGGTAAGGCCAATGCAATCGATGACATGGCCGGCTGGTCGACGCGCCGCCATCAACGCCTGGAGCGATCCGCGGGTGATCGCGTGCGCCGTGTGACCTCGGCTTTCCAGCCAGGCCACAAGCGCGGCGCCGATGAAGCCACCGGCACCAAGAATGGTAAATGACTCGTTCTCTACCGACACAATGAATGGTTACCCAGCGTGATCCGGGTAACGGTTGTACGCCGTTCAGGTAAATTTACTGTTGCTTACGACGCCATCCGCGCACACCGGCCGGAATGCCGGCAGCCACGCAGAATGGCGGTAACGTGCCGCGCAACAGGGAGGCGGCGCCGATCACGCTGCCTGCTCCGATGGTGGCGCCGTCGAGCACGACGCAATTGGCGCCGATCCACACGTCATCGCCGATGACGATGCCGCCGCGGCTGGGCTGGAATCCCTGCTCGCGGATCGGTCGATCAGGATCGCTGAACGCGTGGTTGGTTGGGGCGAGCGTACAGTTGGCCGCAATGAGCACGTTGCGCCCGATGCGAATGCCATTGCCGGTATAGATCACACAGCCTGCGTTGATCACCGAGCCTCGGCCAATCACGACATCACCCGACCCGCCGGCCGCCTTGAGTTTCACGAATGCGTCGATGACGACGTCGTCCTCGATGGTAATGCGGCTGCCGCGCTGGGAATCCTCGATGTCGGCAAGTGGCGAGACGCGCGCCGAGGCGGCAATGCTCAGCATGACCGCGCCCATGCATTCCACAGATCGCGATAGGACGTCTCAATGAGCCGCGCCAGTCCGGGTGCATCGCACAGCGGTGACGCCGCGACGCGGTGACGGAGGTCGCTTCGCTGGCGCGCCAGGGCGGCCACATCGGCCGCGGCCGCAACGGCACACGCAACGTACTCGTCGACATTGCTGGTGACCCAGCCGTCCATCCCGACTGCGTGCAGGATCATCGCGCCGAAGCGTCCGACGCTGGGTCGTCCGGCGAGCGATACGACGGGGACACCGTGCCAGAGCGCCTCGATCGTCGTGGTGCCCGCATTGTGCGGAAATGGATCGAGCGCGATGTCGATCGCGCCATAGGCCGCCCAGGTTCGCGGCTGTGGCGCGGTTGCTAGCAGTTCCAGTCTGTCAGGAGCGATGTCGTGCGCGGCGAAGCGTGTCGCGAAGAGGTCGCGGAATGCCGGCTCCCGGAATGGCAGGCTGTTCAATACCAGCCGCGCGTATGGCACGGCCTGCAGAATGCGCGCCCAGGCGGCGATGACGGTGTCGTTCAGCCGATCAGGTCTGCCGAAATGCCCGAACGTCACGCAGCCATTTGTCGATGCGGGCAACGGTGCGACCGGTGGCATTTCGTCCGGCGGCGCATAGGCCAGCGGAACTCGTGGCAGCCTGACGATGGTTTCGCTGAACAGGGCATCCGCATCTGGCGGCGCGAGGAAATCATCCGCCAGGAACGCGTCCATTGCGCGGAGGCCAGAGCTGTAGCCGTGGCCCAGCAGGTAGGCCACCTGTACCGGTGCCGGCTTGCGCGCGAAGACCAATAGTCAACTCCCGGCCGTGTGTCCGGTCAGGTCGACCAGCACGTCGATGCGGTCCGCGCGGATCATCTCAACCACTGCTGAGTCGTTGACGCCTGCAATGTCGCGCCACTGATCGGCCAGTTGGCGAAATCGCGCCGTGACGGCGTCGGGTGCGGCGACATCGGCATAGCAGAACAGCTCGACCGATGCGCGGTCATGCGCCGCCAGCAGCGGTTCGGCGAACCATGCGACTGAGTGGCGGCGGAAGTCCGCGGACACGTAACCGACGCGCAGCGGACGATTCGAAACGTGGTTGACGCTGTATCGCGGTGCCGCGGGCAACAGTTGCGCGGCGTGCTGGCGGTCCCATTCGCGATACTCTGCGAATATCGCCTCCGCGGTCAGGTCGGGCCGGTAGTTCAGCGAGTACAGAAGATTGCAATGGGCGGCGGCGTAATCCGGACTTAGGACAAGCGCCTCCCGGCAGCATTGCTCGGCCTCGGCGTAACGTCCCTGCGTCTGCAATACGATCGCCAGGTTCGACAACGCACGGTGACGCTGTTGCAGCCGCGGCATGGCCGCACGATGATGCGCCTCCGCCTCGATGGGGTAGCCTGAGCGACCGAGCAATGCCGCCAAGGTCTCGTGCGCTTCAGCATCCGTCGTATCGATGGCCAGCGCTTGCCGCAGCAGGGCCTCGGCACGGTCCGTCGCACCGCGCGCGAGTAGGCTGAGTGCCATGCTGCGCAACAGCCACGGTTGCAACGGCGCACGGCTGAGAGCTTCACCGAGTGCCGTTTCCGCCTCACCGGCGCGATGCTGATCGAGCAGGACGTTGCCGAGATTACCCAGCGCGTGGACGGACGATGGGTCGATGCGCAGCGCGTCACGGTATGCCGCCTCGGCCTCCGCGGCACGACCTTGTGTGCGCAGCATCACGCCGAGATCCGACAGGACGTCGACATCCCGGCGAACAGCGACCGAGCGTTGCAGCAACGCGATGCCTGCTGCCGCGTCGCCCTGGTTGAACTGAACCAGGCCGAGCACGTGAAGTGCCACCACGTCGGCGGAATCCGCGGCGAGTGCGATGTCCGCGAGGCGTTTGGCGCCATCGAGGTCGCCCGTCGCCATGAGCCGCTGCATGCCCGGCCCATCGCCATCGCACCAAGCCTGCCACATGCCGCGATAGGCTGCCTCCACTTCACGCGCCAGGCCTACCGGGTCGCGCAGGGGCGACGCGGCAAAACGCGGTCGCAGTGCGGCGCGCAACCGCGCCAATGATACGAGGTCGGCGGCCGCCTTGACTGCGCGCGCGACGTAGCGATCGACATCGCGGGTTATCCAGTCGTCCAGGCCAACGGCATGCAGGATCGACGCGCCGAAGCGGCCGACGGTTGGCCGGCCGGCGAGTGTGATGACGGGAACGCCCTGCCACAACGCCTCGATCGTTGTCGTTCCGGCGTTGTGCGGGAACGGGTCGAGGGCAATGTCGATCTCGCCATACGCCGCCCAGGTCCGCGGCTGCGGCGAGGTAAAGGCAAGCGTAAGGCGGGACGCCTCGATACCGAGCGCTGAGAAGCGAGCTATCATGAGTTCGCGCCCCGCGGCCTCGCCGAACGGCGCACTGTTCAGCATCAGCCGAGACCCAGGCACCGCATGCAGGATTTGCGCCCAGGCTGCCAGGACGCCGTCGTTCAGCCGCACCGTTCGACCGAAATAGCCGAAGGTGGCGAAGCCGTTGGCCTGCGCCGGCAACGGTGCGACATCAGGCATGTCCGCTGGCGGTTCATAAGCGAGCGGAATGCGCGACAGGCGGATCACACGCTCGCTGAACAGCGGTTCCGCGCCGAGGGGTGCCAACTCCGCATCGGCCAGGAATGCATCCATGGCGGACAGGCCAGTGGTGTAACCGTGCCCCACGAGGTAGCTCACCTGCACCGGCGCAGGCTTCCTCGCAAATGTCAGCAGCCGATTGCCCGCAGTGTGCCCCGCCAGATCGACCAGAATATCGATGCGGTCGTTCCTGATCCGTTGTGCCAGATCCGCGTCACTCAAACCGACCGTGCTGCGCCAATGATCGGCGACGGCATGAAACCGCTGGGTGACCGCGTCCTCGGCAGGGACCTCGGCATAGCAGTACAGCTCGATGGTCGAGCGATCATGTGCCGTCAGGAGAGGCTCTGCGAACAACGCGACGGCGTGTTGGCGAAAATCCGGTGAAACGTACCCCACGCGAAGCCGCCGCCCCGGCGTCCGATCGAGCGAGAACGACGACGCGGTTGGCATCAGCGGGCGAGCGTGTTGGCGGTCCCAACATTGGTATTCGGAGAAGATCTCCTCTGCCGTCGCATGAGGCTTATAGTTGAGACAGAACAGGATGTTGCTGTGTGGCAGAGCAAAGTCCGGCTTGAGGGCGAGGGCCTTACGCAAGGCCGCCTCGGCTTCAACCAGGCGGCCCTGCCGCATGAGCGCAAGCCCCAGATTGTTATGTGCGTCGGCGTGGGTTGGAGCGATGGCTATCGCACGAAGCGCTGCGTCCTCGGCCGCGCGCGCCTGTCCCGCCAGTGCGAGGACCCATGCCAGATTGACCCAGGCTTCGATGAAATGCGGATCGACACGGACCGCCGCCTGATAGCAATCAGCGCTTTCGTGATACCGCCCGCCATCGCGCAGGATGTTGCCCAGGTTGTTCAGCGCGCCAACACGCTCTGGTTCCAGCGCGAGCGCGGCGCGTGCAGCAGTTTCGGCATCGGCAAGGCGACCCAGCGAGCGCAGGATCGCAGCATGGTTCGCATGCAACTCGGCGGACGCCGGGCCGACGTCGATTGCCGCCCGCATGTGGTCGACCGCTTCGTGCAATCGCTTGTCGTGATACGCCAGGAGGCCGAGCACGTGGTGGGCTTCTGCATTGGCGCGATCGCGTCCGACCATCCGGGTGGCGAGAGCATTGGCCTCGGTCGAGTTGCCCGCCGCATAAAGCCGGCGCAATCGAGCGCTGTCGCCTTCGCGCCATTCATCCCAGAGCATGCGGTATGCCGCTTCAACTTCGCGGGCCAGCCCGGTCGCATCGAGGAGTGGCGAAGCTGCCACACGCCGGCGCAGTTCGCCACGTAACGTGGCCAGGGCGGCGAGATCCGACGCTGCGGCGATGGCGCGTGCCACGTAGGCATCGATGTCATGAACGATCCAATCGTCCAGTCCGACCGCGTGCAGGATGCTGGCGCCGAACCGGCCGACGCTTGGACGACCAGCGAGGGAGACGATCGGGACGCCTTGCCAGATTGCCTCGATTGTCGTCGTGCCGGCATTGTGCGGGAACGGATCGAGCGCAATGTCGACCGTGCCATAGGTGGCCCAGGTCTTCTCCTGCGGCTCCGTGAAGATCAGGTCGAGACGAGCTGCTTCGATCCCATGGGTGGCGAAGCGCGCCAGGACCATGTCGCGGAATGCAGCTTCAAGGAACGGCAGGTTGTTGAGGACCAGCCGGGCGTTGGGGACCGCATGAAGAATGCGCGCCCAGGCAGCAATAACGGTATCGTTCAACCGCTCGGGCCGCCCGAAGTGACCGAACGTGATGTAGCCATTTGCCAGAGCGGGAAGCGGCGCAACAGGCGGCATGCCATCGGGCGGGGCGTATGTGATCGGGATGCGTGGCAGGCGCACGAGACGCTCGCTGAACAGCGCATCGGCACCCGGTGGGGCGAGCGCTTGATCAGCGAGGAAAGCATCCATCGCGGACAGGCCAGTGGTGTATCCGTGACCCACCAAGTATTCGATCTGCACCGGCGCGGCGCGGCGCGCAAATGTCAGCAGTCGATTGCCGGCGCTGTGACCAGCGAGATCAACCAGCACATCGATCTTGTCGCCACGAATTGTCTCGGCGAGCCTGGCGTCACTGAGGCCGAGCGTGCTGCACCAATGGTCACAAAGGGCACGGAAGCGTTCGGTGGTGGTATCCTCGGCAGCAACTCCCGAGTAGAGGAACAGTTCTAGCTTCGCGTGATCATGTGCAGCGAGCAACGGCTCCGCGAAGAGCGCTACGGCATGCTTGCGAAAGTCCGCGGAGACGTAACCGACGCGCAGGCGGCGGTTCGGCGTTGTGTCTGTTGCGAACTGGATTGGTGGCGACGCGAGATGCGCCGCATATCGACGATTCCAATCCTGATACTCGGCAAAAATCGCCTCGGGCGTGACGTCGGTGCGATATCCGAGCGCAAACAGCAGGTTCCCATGGCCACTGGCATGATCGGGCCGCAATGCCAGCGCTTGTCGGTAGCAGGTTTCGGATTCTGCATGTCGCCCTTGAGATAGCAGCGCCACCCCAAGGTTGATCAGCCATCGGTGGTTCGTCGGATCGAGGGCGAGCGCATTTCGGCAGGCTGTCTCCGCGGCGATGGGATAGCCCGACCGGCCAAGCAATGCGCCGAGATTGCCGTGGGCGATCGAGTAGCTGGGGTCGAGCCGGAGCGTTCTATGCAGTTCCTCTGATGCCTCGGCATTCTGGTTGAGCGCGAACAGCAGTGTTCCCAGGTTGGCATGCATGATCGCGCTGTCAGGCAGGAATTCGACCGCACGACGGAAGGCTGTTAGCGCTTCTTCCAGTTGGCCGACCTCTTGCAGCGATCGGCCTAGGTTATTCCAGGTGTCCGCATGATCAGGACGAAGCGCGAGAGCCCGCTCAAATTCGCTGATCGCCTCGGCGTTGCGCCCCAGTCCGTGCAGGAGATTGCCAAAGTTGTAACGAGCCGGGGCGGATCCGGGATCGAGTGCGATCGACGTGCGGTATGCGGCCTCTGCCTCGGTGACTCGACCGACGGCGTTGAGCGCGATGCCTAGAACTCCCGTACTCCCCGGGGGCTTGGCAGTTGCCTTGCAGCAGTCGAACCACCTCGGCAAATCGCCCCGATTGGTGGGCAATGTCGGCGAGGCCGCGCAAGGCACTTCGGTCGCGCGGGTTGCGACGAAGCGCAGTCTGCAATCTTGCCTCGGGGCACGAATCTTCGTCACGTTTGCAAACCAAGACCGCTTCGGAGACACCGGTCCGGTCCGGCTCCTCAGTGGTCGTCGCCGAGGACCGAACCGGTGGTTTCACCCGCATCAGACCTGCGTGAACTTAGTTGCATCGAAGGTCCAAGGAGTGGTGCCTGAGCTGTCAATCACGCCGACCAAGGTGCCTCCGCCGGTAAAGCTCCCGTTGGCGCTGTAGTACAGCTCACCGGTGTCCTGCTGGTAAACGAACCCGCCACTGGGGGCGTTCGAC
This sequence comes from uncultured Alphaproteobacteria bacterium, assembly GCA_963726125.1. Taxonomy (GTDB): domain Bacteria; phylum Pseudomonadota; class Alphaproteobacteria; order Acetobacterales; family Acetobacteraceae; genus JAMXLO01. Next base: position 305,006 of record CAVSBG010000001.1, read on the forward strand.
AAGGTAAGAGCCTGCCGGGCCGTAGCATCGGCAGCCGACGTAAGATCGGCGGGACTCAGCGCGGCGGCGCCGAGGTCGTAGGTGTTGCCAGTCAGGATCGAACTGCCGGTTGTATCCAATCCGATCATGTCGCCTTTTGCCGAGTTGAAGTTGGTGATCGTGCTGGTGTTGCCGGCACTCGCCTGGTCGAAGACAAACTCGTCGGCACCTGTATTGCCGGTGATGAAGTTCAAACCCGCGCCGGCGTCGACCAGGCTGGCGTTCGAGCCGGTCAGCACGATCGTGTCGGCGCCTGTCCCACCGAAGACCGTTTCCGTGTTCGTCACGGACGCATGATTGGTTGCGTCGGCGAACTGCAGCACGTCGTTGCCACCTCCCAGATCGACGCTGCCAGTCGCCATGGCGTTGCCGAGCGTCACAATATCCTGGCCGGAGCCCCCGATGAGCGACTGGACGTTGCTCACGGTACCTTTATTCGTTACGTCATCGAGGCTCAGCTTATTCGATCCCGCTCCGAGATCGACTGACATGCCAGTGGTGAGCGCCCCGCTGAGGGCAACAGTGTCGTTGCCGGTGCCACCAGTGATTGTCTCGGTGTTTGCCACGGTGGCCGTATTGGTGAAGTTGCCGAATGCCAGCACGTCACTACCTGTCCCCAGATCGATGGAAACATTCACCGCGGCAGCGCCGAGTGTAATCGTGTCGTTGGCCGTGCCCCCAACCAGTGTGGTGACATTCTGGATTGTCCCGGTATTGGCCACGTTCTTGAGCGTCAATGAATTCGATCCACCGCCAAGGTCGACGGACATGGCGGCTGTCAGAGCCGTACCGAGGGTCACAGCGTCGTTGCCGCTACCACCAACGATCGACTCGGTATTGGCCACAGTGGCCGTATTGGCAAAGTTGCCGAAGGTAAGAGTGTCCGAGCCTGCTCCGAGATCTATTGATGCATTTGAGACAATGCTGCCGAGGGTGACACTGTCGTTGCCGGTACCGCCGGTGATGGTCTCGGTGTTGGAAACTGTCGCGCTGCTCGTGCCATTGGCGAAGGCGAGCGTGTCGCTGCCGGCGCCGAGATCGATCGAGCCGTTGGTGATGGCGCTGCCGAGGGTGATGAGGTCATTGCCCGAGCCGCCGATGAGGGTCTGAACGTTGGTGGCGGTGGCGGTGTTTCCTCCGTCGGCCAAAGTGAGTTTGTTGGCGCCGGTGCCGAGGTCGACCGACATCGCCGTGGTCAGCGTGGTGCCGAGGGTAATGGTGTCGTTGCCGGTGCCACCGGTGATGGTCTCGGTGTTGGCCACCGTGGCGGTGTTGGTGAAGTTGCCGAAGGTGAGCGTGTCGCTGCCCGCGGCGAGATCGATCGAGACATTGGTGGCCGCGGCCGACAGGGTGACGATATCAGCACCGCTGCCGCCGAGCAGGGTCTCGGTGTTGGCAACCGAGATGGTGTTGCCGCCGGCCGCCAGCGTGAGGGTGTCGTTGCCGGCACCGAGGTCGACGGACCCGTTGGCGATGCTGGTGGCCAGCGTGATCGTGTCGACGCCGGACCCACCGACCAGGGTAGTGACATTGCTGACGGTGCCCGTGTTGGCGGTGGCCGCCAAAGTGAGCTTGTTGGATCCGGTGCCGAGGTCGACCGACATATCGGGGGTCAGCGCAGTACCCGAGCGTGACGGTGTCGTCGCCGGTGCCGCCGGTGATGGTATCGGTGTTGGAAACTGTCGCGCTGTTCGTGCCGTTGGCGAAGGCCAACGTGTCGCTGCCGCCACCAAGGTCGATCGAGCCATTGGAGACGACGCTGCCGAACGTGATGGTGTCGGCGCCGGTGCCGCCGATGAGGGTCTGAACGTTGTTGGCGGTGCCCGTATTACTTCCGGCCGCCAAAGTGAGCTTGTTGGCGCCGGTGCCGAGATCGATCGACATGGCGGTGGTCAGCACACCGCCGAGGGTGATGGCGTCATTGCCGGTGCCACCGGTGATGGTCTCGGTATTGGACACCGTGGCGCTGTTGGTGCCGTTGAAGAAGGCCAGCGTGTCGGCGCCGGCGCCGAGGTCGATCGAACCGTTGGTGATGGCGGCGCCCAGAGTGATGGTGTCGGCACCGGTGCCACCGGTGATGGTCGCTGCGTTCTTGGTGGTGCCGGTGTTGGCGACATTGGCCAAAATGAGCTGGTTCGCACCGGTGCCGAGGTCGACCGACATACCAGTGGTGAGCGCACCGCCAAGGGTAACGGTGTCAGCGCTGGTGCCGCCGGTGATGGTCTCGGTGTTGGCGACGGTCACGGTGTTGGCGAAGTTGCCGAGGGTGAGGCTGTCGCTGCCAGTGCCGAGGTCGATCGAGCCGTTGCTGAGCGCGGTGCTGAGCGTGACGCTATCGGCGCCGGTGCCGCCCACCACGGTCTCGGTGTTGGCGACGGTGGCCGCGTTGGTGCCATTGGCAAAAGTGAGCGTGTCGCTGCCGGCGCCGAGATCAACCGAACCCTTGCTGACGGCGCTGCCGAGGGTGATGGCGTCCGCGCCGGAGCCGCCGACGAGGGTCTGGACGTTGGTGGCGGTGCCTATGTTGCCTCCGGCCGCCAGAGTGAGCGCGTTGGCCCCGGTGCCAAGATCGACCGACATCGCCGTGGTCAGCGTGCTGCCGAGGGTGATGGTGTCGTTGCCAGTGCCGCCGGTGATGGTCTCGGTGTTGGCCACAGTGGCGGTGTTGGTGAAGTTGCCGAAGGTGAGGGTGTCGCTGCCCGCGGCGAGATCGATCGAGGCGCCAATGATCGCGGCCGACAGGGTGACGATATCGGCACCGGAGCCACCGAGCAGGGTTTCCGTGTTGGCGACCGAAATAGTGTTGCCGCCGGCCGCCAGCGTGAGGGTGTCGTTGCCGCCACCAAGGTCGACGGACCCGTTGGCGATGCTGGTGGCGAGCGTGATCGTGTCGACGCCGGTGCCGCCCACGAGGGTGTTGACGTTGCTGACTGAGCCCTTGTTTCCGGTCCCCGCCAAAGTGAGCTTGTTGGAGCCGGTGCCGAGGTCGACCGACATGCCGGTGGTCAGCGCGGTGCCGAGGGTGACGGTGTCGGCACCGGTGCCGCCGGTGATGGTCTCGGTGTTGGAAACTGTCGCGCTGTTCGTGCCATTGGCGAAGGCCAGCGTGTCGCTGCCGCCGCCGAGGTCGACCGAGCCATTCACGATGGCGCTGCCGAGCGTGACGGTATCGTTGCCAGAGCCGCCGATGAGGGTCTGAACGTTATTGGCGGTGCCGACGTTGCCGCCGGCCGCCAAAGTGAGCGCATTGGCACCGGTGCCGAGATCGATCGACATGGCGGTGGTGAACGTGGTGCCGAGGGTGACGGCGTCGTTGCCGGTGCCACCGGTGATGGTCTCGGTATTGGACACCGTGGCGCTGTTGGTGCCGTTGAAGAAGGCCAGCGTGTCGGCGCCGGCGCCGAGGTCGATCGAACCATTGGTGATGGCGGCGCCCAGGGTGATGGTGTCGGCACCGGTGCCACCGGTGACGGTCGCTGCGTTCTTGATGGTGCCGGTGTTGGCGACATTGGCCAAAATGAGCTGGTTCGCACCGGTGCCGAGGTCGACCGACATACCAGTGGTGAGTGCACCGCCAAGGGTAACGGTGTCAGCACCGGTGCCACCGGTGATGGTCTCGGTGTTGGTGACGGTCACGGTGTTGGCGAAGTTGCCGAGGGTGAGGCTGTCGCTGCCAGTGCCGAGGTCAATCGAACCGTTGCTGAGCGCAGTGCCGAGGGTGACGGTGTCGTTGCCGGTACCGCCGGTGATGGTCTCGGTGTTGGCCACCGTTGCACTGTTGGCGAAGTTGCCGAAGGTGAGCGTATCGCTGCCGGCGCTGAGATCGATCGAGCCGTTGGTGATGGCGCTGCCGAGGGTGATGACGTCCGCGCCGGAGCCGCCGATGAGGGTCTGAACGTTGGTGGCGGTGCCAGTGTTTCCTCCGGCCGCCAAAGTGAGTTTGTTGGCGCCGGTGCCGAGATCGACCGACATCGCCGTGGTCAGAGTACTGCCGAGGGTAATGGTGTCGTTGCCGGTGCCACCGGTGATGGTCTCGGTGTTGGCCACCGTTGCACTGTTGGCGAAGTTGCCGAAGGTGAGCGTGTCGCTGCCCGCGCCAAGATCGATCGAGACATTCGCGACTGCGGCCGACAGGGTGACGATATCGGCACCGGAGCCGCCGAGCAGGGTCTCGGTGTTGGCAACCGAGATAGTGTTGCCGCCGGCCGCCAGCGTGAGGGTGTCGTTGCCGGCACCGAGGTCGACGGACCCGCTGGCGATGCTGGTGGCCAGCGTGATCGTGTCGACGCCGGACCCACCGACCAGAGTGGTGACATTGCTGACCGAGCCCGTGTTGGCGGTGCCCGCCAAAGTGAGCTTGTTCGACCCGGTGCCGAGGTTGACCGACGTGCCGTTGGTCAGTGCGGTACCGAGGGTGACGGTGTCAGCGCCGGTGCCGCCGGTGATGGTTTCGGTGTTGGATATTGTCGCGCTGTTGGTGCCGTTGGCGAAGGCCAGCGTGTCGCTGCCGCCGCCGAGGTCGATCGAGCCGTTGGAGACGATGGTGCCGAGCGTGACGGTGTCGTTACCGGAACCGCCGACGAGGGTCTGAACATTGCTGGCGGTGCCGACGTTGCCGCCGGCCGCCAAAGTGAGCGCATTGGCACCGGTGCCGAGATCGATCGACATGGCGGTGGTGAACGTGGTGCCGAGGGTGACGGCGTCGTTGCCGGTGCCACCGGTGATGGTCTCGGTATTGGACACCGTGGCGCTGTTGGTGCCGTTGAAGAAGGCCAGCGTGTCGGCGCCGGCGCCGAGGTCGATCGAACCATTGGTGATGGCGGCGCCCAGGGTGATGGTGTCGGCACCGGTGCCACCGGTGATGGTCGCTACGTTCTTGGTGGTGCCGGTGTTGGCGACATTGGCCAAAATGAGCTGGTTCGCACCGGTGCCGAGGTCGACCGACATACCAGTGGTGAGCGCACCGGTTAGGGTGACGGCGTCGGCGCCGGTGCCGCCGGTGATGGTCTCGGTATTGGCGACGGTCACGGTGTTGGCGAAGTTGCCGAGGGTGAGGCTGTCGCTGCCAGTGCCGAGGTCGATCGAGCCGTTGCTGAGCGCGGTGCTGAGCGTGACGCTATCGGCGCCGGTGCCGCCCACCACGGTCTCGGTGTTGGCGACGGTGGCCGCGTTGGTGCCATTGGCAAAAGTGAGCGTGTCGCTGCCGGCGCCGAGATCAACCGAACCCTTGCTGACGGCGCTGCCGAGGGTGATGGCGTCCGCGCCGGAGCCGCCGACGAGGGTCTGGACGTTGGTTGCGGTGCCAGTGTTGCCTCCGGCCGCCAGAGTGAGCGCGTTGGCCCCGGTGCCGAGATCGACCGACATCGCGGTGGTCAGCGCGGTGCCGAGGGTGATGGTGTCGTTGCCAGTGCCGCCGGTGATGGTCTCGGTGTTGGCCACAGTGGCGGTGTTGGTGAAGTTGCCGAAGGTGAGGGTGTCGCTGCCCGCGGCGAGATCGATCGAGGCGCCAATGATCGCGGCCGACAGGGTGACGATATCGGCACCGGAGCCACCGAGCAGGGTTTCCGTGTTGGCGACCGAAATAGTGTTGCCGCCGGCCGCCAGCGTGAGGGTGTCGTTGCCGCCACCAAGGTCGACGGACCCGTTGGCGATGCTGGTAGCGAGCGTGATCGTGTCGACGCCGGTGCCGCCCACGAGGGTGTTGACGTTGCTGACCGAGCCCTTGTTTCCGGTCCCCGCCAAAGTGAGCTTGTTGGAGCCGGTGCCGAGGTCGACCGACATGCCGGTGGTCAGCGCGGTGCCGAGGGTGACGGTGTCGGCACCGGTGCCGCCGGTGATGGTCTCGGTGTTGGAAACTGTCGCGCTGTTCGTGCCATTGGCGAAGGCCAGCGTGTCGCTACCACCGCCGAGGTCGATCGAGCCGTTGCTGATCGCAGTGCCAAGCGTGATGGTGTCGGTACCGGAGCCGCCGACGAGGGTCTGAACATTGCTGGCGGTGCCGACGTTGCCGCCGGCCGCCAAAGTAAGCGCATTGGCACCGGTGCCGAGATCGATCGACATGGCGGTGGTGAACGTGGTGCCGAGGGTGACGGCGTCGTTGCCGGTGCCACCGGTGATGGTCTCGGTATTGGACACCGTGGCGCTGTTGGTGCCGTTGAAGAAGGCCAGCGTGTCGGCGCCGGCGCCGAGGTCGATCGAACCATTGGTGATGGCGGCGCCCAGGGTGATGGTGTCGGCACCGGTGCCACCGGTGATGGTCGCTACGTTCTTGGTGGTGCCGGTGTTGGCGACATTGGCCAAAATGAGCTGGTTCGCACCGGTGCCGAGGTCGACCGACATACCAGTGGTGAGCGCACCGGTTAGGGTGACGGTGTCGGCGCCGGTACCGCCGGTGATGGTCTCGGTATTGGCGACGGTCACGGTGTTGGCGAAGTTGCCGAGGGTGAGGCTGTCGCTGCCAGTGCCGAGGTCGATCGAGCCGTTGCTGAGCGCGGTGCTGAGCGTGACGCTATCGGCGCCGGTGCCGCCCACCACGGTCTCGGTGTTGGCGACGGTGGCCGCGTTGGTGCCATTGGCAAAAGTGAGCGTGTCGCTGCCGGCGCCGAGATCGACCGAACCCTTGCTGACGGCGCTGCCGAGGGTGATGGCGTCCGCGCCGGAGCCGCCGATGAGGGTCTGAACGTTGGTGGCGGTGCCTATGTTGCCTCCGGCCGCCAGAGTGAGCGCGTTGGCCCCGGTGCCAAGATCGACCGACATCGCCGTGGTCAGCGTGCTGCCGAGGGTGATGGTGTCGTTGCCAGTGCCGCCGGTGATGGTCTCGGTGTTGGCCACAGTGGCGGTGTTGGTGAAGTTGCCGAAGGTGAGCGTGTCGCTGCCCGCGGCGAGATCGATCGAGGCGCCAATGATCGCGGCCGACAGGGTGACGATATCGGCACCGGAGCCACCGAGCAGGGTCTCGGTGTTGGCAACCGAGATAGTGTTGCCGCCGGCCGCCAGCGTGAGGGTGTCGTTGCCGCCACCAAGGTCGACGGACCCGTTGGCGATGCTGGTGGCGAGCGTGATCGTGTCGACGCCGGTGCCGCCCACGAGGGTGTTGACGTTGCTGACCGAGCCCTTGTTTCCGGTCCCCGCCAAAGTGAGCTTGTTGGAGCCGGTGCCGAGGTCGACCGACATGCCGGTGGTCAGCGCGGTGCCGAGGGTGACGGTGTCGGCACCGGTGCCGCCGGTGATGGTCTCGGTGTTGGAAACTGTCGCGCTGTTCGTGCCATTGGCGAAGGCCAGCGTGTCGCTGCCGCCGCCGAGGTCGACCGAGCCATTCACGATGGCGCTGCCGAGCGTGACGGTATCGTTGCCAGAGCCGCCGATGAGGGTCTGAACGTTATTGGCGGTGCCGACGTTGCCGCCGGCCGCCAAAGTAAGCGCATTGGCACCGGTGCCGAGATCGATCGACATGGCGGTGGTGAACGTGGTGCCGAGGGTGACGGCGTCGTTGCCGGTGCCACCGGTGATGGTCTCGGTATTGGACACAGTGGCGCTGTTGGTGCCGTTGAAGAAGACCAGCGTGTCGGCGCCGGCGCCGAGGTCGATCGAACCATTGGTGATGGCGGCGCCAAGAGTGATGGTATCGGCACCGGTGCCACCGGTGATCGTCGTGGAGCCCTTGATGGTGCCGGTATTGCCGCCATTGGCCAAAATGAGCTGGTTGGAGCCAGTGCCGAGGTCGATCGACATGGCGGTGGAAACAACACCCGAGAGGGTGACGATGTCGTTGCCGGTGCCGCCAGTGAGGGTCTCAATGTTGGCGACGGTCACGGTGTTGGCGAAGTTGCCGAGGGTGAGGCTGTCGCTGCCGGCACCAAGGTCGATCGAGCCGTTGCTGATCGCGGCGCCGAGGGTGACGGTGTCGTTGCCGGTGCCACCGGTGATGGTCTCGGTATTGGACACCGTGGCGCTGTTGGTGCCGTTGGCAAAAGTGAGGGTATCGCTGCCGGTGCCGAGGTCGATCGAGCCGTTGCTGACGCTGCTACCGAGGTTAACGACGTCCGCGCCGGTGCCACCGATGAGGGTCTGAACGTTGTTGGCGGTGCCGACGTTGCCGCCGGCTGCCAAGGTGAGCTTATTGGAGCCGGCACCGAGGTCGATGGACATCGCAGTGGTCAGCGTGGTGCCGAGCGTGATGGTGTCGGGGCCGCTGCCGCCGGCGATGGTTTCGGTGTTGGAAACCGTCGCAGAATTCGTGCCTGGACCAAGGGTGAGCGTGTCGGAACCACCGCCGAGGTCGATCGAAGCGTTGCTGACCGCTCCGGTGAATACGATTGTATCCGCGCCGCTGCCGGAAATCAGCGTATCAATCGTGCTGAGTGTCGCCGAGTTGGCGCTATTGCCGAGGGTAAGGGTGAATGGCACTGAGGCGGACTCCTGGCAGCAGATGGACCAGGGTTGGGCGGTTTGTCCGTTCACCTGGCGAACCCGCGCTATTGCGCGAACAGATGGGATACGCCCTAGTCGTGAAGAATTCGTTCGCGAGGTGCGCGGCGGTGATCCATGTTTCCGGAAATCCGACCCGGAATTGGACCGAGCGGGACGTGAACCAGGAGACACGCCGTGCCAGCGCCGAAACCGAACCTCTCGTCATCCGTCTGGCTGATTGTCGCCGGACTCGTGGTGATCACGGCGCTTGGGCTGTTCTCCAACGGTGGCGGTGGCGGGGCCAGCGGCTCCGACGTGATCCCCTACAGCGAGTTCCAGCAGTATCTGGATGGCGGCAAGGTCAAGCAGGTCACGGTCTCGGGCAACATGATCCGCGGCTCGCTGACGGACAAGATGAAGGATGGGCGGACGGAGTTCAGCACGGTGCAGGTACCGCCGGACCTCGCGAGCCAACTTGCCAAGCACAACGTAGAGTATAGTGGCACTGCGACCGACAACGGGACGCTGGGCACGCTGGTGTCGTGGATCCTGCCGCCTCTGCTGTTCGTCGGCATCTGGATGTTCGCCTCGCGGGCGATGATGGGCGGGCGCGGCGGCGGCTTCGGGGGCGGGCTGCTGTCGGTGGGGCGCTCCAAGGCGAAGCTGGTGGCGGAGACCGATGTGAAGGTCTCGTTCAAGGATGTCGCCGGGGTGGACGAGGCGAAGGACGAACTGCACGAGATCATCGATTTCCTGAAGCGGCCGGAGGAGTTCACCCGGCTGGGGGCCCATATCCCTCGGGGGATCCTGCTGGTGGGGCCGCCTGGGACGGGCAAGACGCTATTGGCGCGCGCGGTGGCGGGCGAGGCTGGGGTGCCGTTCTATTCGACCAACGGTGCCGAGTTCGTCGAGATGTTCGTGGGCGTTGGGGCGGCGCGGGTGCGCGACCTGTTCGAGCAGGCACGCAAGACCTCACCGTGCATCATCTTCATCGACGAACTGGACGCGCTGGGGCGGGCGCGCGGCGTCAATCCGATGGCGGGGCAGGACGAGAAGGAGCAGACGCTCAACCAGCTGCTGGCGGAGATGGACGGGTTCGACCGGTCGGTGGCGATCGTGATCCTGGCGGCGACGAACCGGCCGGAGATCCTGGATCCGGCGCTGTTGCGGGCGGGGCGGTTCGACCGCCAGGTGCTGGTGGACAGGCCGGACCGCAAGGGGCGCATCGAGATCCTGCGCATCCACCTGGCAAACCTGACGCTGTCGGACGACGTGAAGCTGGAGGAGATCGCGGCGCTGACGCCGGGGTTTACCGGGGCCGATCTGGCGAATTTGGCGAACGAGGCGGCGGTGCTGGCGACGCGGCGGGGGGCGGCGGCGATCGCGGAGTCTGACTTCACCGCGGCGGTGGAGCGGATCATCGCGGGGCTGGAGAAGAAGTCGCGCATCCTGATCCCGAAGGAACGGCGGATCGTGGCCTACCATGAGATGGGGCACGCGCTGGTGGCGCTGGCGATTCCGGGGACCGATCCGGTGCAGAAGGTGTCGATCATTCCGCGCGGAATCGGGGCGCTGGGCTACACGCTGCAACGGCCGACGGATGACCGGTTCCTGATGGGACGGCAGGAGCTGGAGGACAAGATGGCGGTGCTGTTCGGCGGGCGGGCGGCGGAGATGCTGCTGGGCGACGACGTGTCCACCGGGGCGTCGGACGACCTGGCGAAGGCGACGGACATCGCGCGGGGCATGGTGCTGCGGTTCGGCATGGACGAGAAGCTGGGGCCAGTGGCGTGGGACACCGAGCAGGGGCAGTTCCTCGGGCAGCAGGGAACGTTCTGGCAGCAGAGGCGGTTCTCCGACCAGACGGCGCACGAGATCGATGTGGCGGTGCGGATGCGGCTGGAGGCGGCGCGGGCGCGGGCGGTGGGGATCCTGCGGGCGAACCGGGCAGCGCTGGACGAAGGCGCGGCGGCGTTGCTGGCGCATGAGTCGCTGGAGGCGGACGAGTTGCCGAAGGTGATGGTGGAGGTTGCCAAGGCGGCGGAGTGAGGGGCGGCGCCCGGTAGCTTGGGTCAGTTCGGCACGGGTGTGTTGAATTGCTTCCCCGGTATGCCGGCCCAGGTTGCTACGACTTCCGCACCGGCGGGGCCGGCAGTCGTGACATGGACGACGTTGGCTGGAAGTTGGAAAGTCTCGCCAGCGTGGAAGGTTTTGGCTGGCTGCCCTGCTATTTGCACCGTCACCTCGCCTTTACTGACGAAGCAGACCTCGGGGCCGATTGCCTTTTGTCGCGGTTTTGCTGAATTCGGGGGGAATTCAGCGATGCCCATGCCCACCTCCCAATCGGTTCCCGGTAGCGGGACCCTTTGCATGACTACGGTGTCCTTTGCCGGAGGCGGCTTGTCGGCAGCCTCGACTGCCTGTGTGGACATGAGCGTCACCAGAACAAGAGGAATGAAACTGTCTTTGTACATGGTCTCCGCCTTTCAGTTTTCGTAGTCGGTAAGTGACGCGAGTATTTTGTAGGCAGCAGCGACTCTGTCATCGATGGGGAAGTTCTTGTTGGCCAGGATGACGATCCCCAGCCGCTTCTGCGGGACGAATGCCACGTACGCCCCGAAGCCGTTGGTCGATCCGGTTTTATTGATCCAGACGTCGTCACGCGGTTGTTGTGGCGGTGTTATCGCGGTCGCCGGCGCGGCATTTGAACTCAGCGCTGGCCCGTTCCCCTCCAAAAGCGTCGTGGGCGTGACCGGATATGGGTATTGTTCCCATGCCAGATCCTGCGTCAGCGCCCCTGCCTTGAAGTAGCCGGTGTGCGTATCGGTGATTGCGCGCTGAAGCTGCTGGTCCAGTTTGATCAGACCCATATTGGCTTCCACGAAGCGGATCAGGTCGGCCGCAGTGGTCTTTACGCCATAGGCTTCCGAGTCCAGAACGCCCGGGGTCACTCGGATGGGTTTGTCGTCTTTGGAATAGCCGTAGGCGTAATTGGCCATGTGGTCTTGCGGGACTTTGATGAAAGTGTGGGACAGGCCGAGCGCCGGGATGAGCCATTGTTCCATGAGATCGTCGAAAGGCCTGCTCATGCTTCTGGCGGCGAGATAGCCGAACAGTGCGATGCTCACGTTCGAATAGAGCCGATGGGTGCCGGCGGCATAGGCCGGGTGCCAGCTCTTGTAATAGGCGATCATCTGTTCCTGATCGGTGACGTCGGCTGGAAACTGCAGGGGAAGACCGCCCGCGGTATAGGTCGCGAGATCAAGCAGGCTGATCCTGTCGAAACTGCTGCCGGCAAGAACCGGCCAATATTTGCTGGCATTGTCGGAGAGAGATAAGGCGCCCCGCGCTCGTGCGTAGGATGCGAGTGTTGCGGTGAAGGTCTTGCTGATCGAACCGATCTCGAAGATGGTATCTTTGGTGACCTTTTGCCCGCTGGCCTTTGAGGCTACGCCGTAATTGAAGAAGTGTTGCTTTCCCTCCACTGAGACTGCCACGGCCAATCCTGGGACATTGCTCCGCTCCATAACAGGTCCGATCACCGCATCGACGGCTCGGTCGGGCTGGGTTTGGTCAGTTTGCGCATGTGCCTTCCGTGATCGACAGGCAAGCGCAAGCCCGGGGATTGCGAGCAAAGATCCGGTAAGCGCCTGGCGGCGCGATGTCAGCAACGTCATTCGTGTCTCCATGTTGGGGCCGCTGTCCGAGGCCGACGATCGGCCGACCTTCCGCAACAACCGGCGCTTGATCGCCAGCGCCCGCTTCATCCGATACGCGGAAAGCCGCCCCCTCGCCAAACGATGAATTCTTTGCTTAGACCAGAGGAAAAGTTGGCCTTGTTGGAGTTGCCGGATGGACGTTTCGCAGTTGCCCCTCAACGCCCTGCGCGCCTTTGAAGCTTCGGCACGGCTCGGGAGTTTGACGCGTGCAGGACTTGAACTGCGTGTCACGCAAACGGCCGTCAGCCATCAGGTGAAGCTTCTGGAAGAGACGCTGCGGGTAACGCTGATCACACGGCTTCCCAGGGGCCTGGCGCTCACCGACGAGGGGCATGCGCTGCTGCCGGTGCTCACTGACGCGTTCCGGCGCATGAGTGCCACGCTCAGCCAGTTCGAGGAGGGCAATTTCCGGGAGATATTGACGATCGGTGTGGTCGGGACGTTTGCGATCGGCTGGTTGCTGCCGCGACTGGAGACTTTCAGGGAGCAGCATCCGTTGGTAGATTTGCGGCTCAAGACCAACAATAACCAAGCTGACATGCTGCTGGACGGGTTGGATTTCTTCATCCGGTTCGGCGATGGCGCATGGCACGGGACGGATGTGATCCATCTGATGGATGTTTCACTTTCGCCTGTTTGCATACCATCGATCGGTGGCCGCCTGCGCAGGCCCGCGGATCTGGCAAATGAGGAGTTGCTGCGGTCGTATCGAAGAGACGAATGGCCGCTATGGTTCAGGGCTGCGGGCGTTGAGCCGCCAAGCCTTCGAGGTTGGACGTTCAACTCGTCACTGGCGCTTGTGGAGGCGGCAGCACGGGGCGCCGGGGTCGCGCTTGTTCCGATTGCGATGTTCGCGCGGGAGATCGAGTTGGGTCGGGTTATGCAACCCTTTGACATTGCCGTATCGGCCGGAAGCTATTGGATGACACGTCTGAAATCGCGCGCGGAAACGCCGTCGATGATGGCATTCCGGAAATGGATCATGGCTGAAATTTGCGGGGAGCGATAGCGGCGGTTAGCACTGTTGACGTACTGCACGCATTGCTGTCCTCGCTCGTCCCCATCGGACGGTTGCTGACCGGCACTGCATCGTTCGCAAAGGGTGGTGCGGGACGAGATGGCCGGGTCGGGGCCCGGCCATGACGGGTTGGCGTTGGCGGTTGGCTGCGGCGGGGTTAGCGCTTGGCTGTTACGGTGTGGGGCCCGGCCAAATGCGGCCGGGCCCTCCACTCGCCACGTGTGGCCGGGGTCTGCACGCGGCCATGGGTTGGCGCTTGGCCGCCCGGCTCAATACTGGTCGTGCAGGCGCACCCAGCTCATGGCGCCGGCGCTCTCGTTGCGGCCGTTGGGGACGAGGTCGAGCCAGTTGAGCGCGCCCATCAGCAGTTCGGCGCCACGGCGATGGGTTGAGTAGGTGTGGAAGATGGCACCGCTTTCATCCTTGACGAAGATGTGCGCGCCGAACATGTCCTGGGTTTCGCGGATCACCTCGCCGTAATTATAGATCGCGCGGCCGGCGGCGAGGTCCTCGGGCGTGAACGACACGCCGAAGTCGAAGTTGAAGTCGCTGCCGTGCGAGGAGACCCAGGGGAATGTCCAGCCCATGCGGCGCTTGACCTCCTCGATCCGCGGAAGCGGCACGCGCGAGACCGCGGCGAACGACAGGTCGGCATGCTCGAAATGCTGCCGCGCCGCGTCGACATGATCGGCGATGAACGAGCAGCCACGGCATACATTGTCCGAGCCCGGCGTCAGCATGAAATTATAGATGGCGAGCTGGCTGCGGCCGCGGAACAGGTCGCCGAGCGAGCATTGGCCCTCGGGTCCCTGGAAGACATAGGGCTTCTCGATCCGGACCCATGGCAGCTGCCGGCGTTCGGCGCGGAGTGCGTCGAGTTCGTGGGTCATGGCGCGCTCCTTGGCGAGAAGCGCCTTGCGGGCGTCAAGCCACTGTTCGCGGGAAACGATTGCATGGTTCATGGTCAGTCTCCTTTGGTTATCGGTTAGCTGCGCGCCCAGGCGTGGCCAGAAGCGAGCTTCAGCCAGGGCGATAGGTGGAAGAGGCTCATCAGCAGGTACATCACAGTCATGCCGTCGAGCGGCAGGAAGCTGGAACCCGAGGCACAGAACGCCATCGAGGGCGGATCGTTCGCGGCGATCCACGCCATAAGTGCAAAGGTTGGCGAAGCCGCGAGCGCGAGCCAGCTGGACGCACCGCGCGGCTGGCCGGCGCCTGCGTTGGCTTTGATTATAGCTGACGACGTTGTCATTGGCGGGCTCCCGATCGATTGTCGCGGTTCCCTGCGGGTGCAGAGGTAGGATGGAGATCTAAGACGGAGCAGCTGGCATTATTCCCAACTGTCGAGTTTGATGTCGTTTGGGTAGGGCGCGCCTTTGCCGGTTTCGAGCAGCGACTTCAGGCTGAGCAGAAAGACTGCCCACTTGGTGCTGCAATGGTGCATGAACTCGACTGGCTGCTTCCAACCCTTGTGCTTGAAGAGGACGATGCTCCAGTCGTCGCGCTGCTTTAGATCGAAACTTATCGTCGTGCCGATCCATTCTTCGGGTCCGTCGACCACCTGCCACAGCACGCGCGTGGCGGGATGAAGCTCAAGCACCTTCATGTCGAAACCGCCCGCGCCGAAGCGGAATTGGAGCGCGGCGCCGACTTTGCTTGCCCCTTTGGTGTCGGTCGTCCACCACGCGGAAAGACCGTCCAGCGTGGTCAATGCCCTATAGACATCAGTCAGCGAGGACGATTTGATTCCGACCTTGTGAAGAATATCGGGCATATCGGGTTCTCCTCGCTGCGGTGGCTGTTGGTCGCGAGCAAGGTTTAGCGCCGGCAGTCCAAGCCATGAGAGTGACAAGTGTGACGCGAATTCGATGGACTCGCTGATCACGGCTGCGGCCCGGGCGCTCGCGGCGGGCGATCCGCTGGCGGCGCTGAAGCGGGTCGCGCTGCGCGACGATCCACCGGCGCTGGCGCTGCGTGGGATCGCGATGGCGCAACTTGGCGATCTTGCGCGGGCAAAGGAATTGCTGCGGCGCGCGGCACGTGCGTTCGGTCCGGATGAGGCGACGGCGAGTGCACGGTGCGTCGTTGCCGAAGCCGAGATCACGCTCGTGTCGCGCGATCTTAGCGGGCCTTTGCAGTCGCTTGGCACGGCTCGGGCGACGCTTGAAGCGCATGGCGATCGGGCGAACGCCGCACACGCCGGCTATCTGGAGGCCCGGCGGCTGTTGTTGATCGGGCGTCTCGACGAATCCGAGCGGACGCTCGACTCGCTCGCTGTCGAGGCGCTGCCGCCTGCGTCGCGGCCAGGTTACTGGCTGGTCACCGCAGGCATCGCGATGCGGCGCATTCGGGCGGGGGCGGCACGCGGTGCGCTCGATCGCGCGGGGCAGGCAGCGCGCGAGACGGGAATCCCCGTGCTTGCGGCCGAGGTTGATCGAGCATCACGCGCGCTCGAAGCACCTGCTGCGCGGTTGATCGCGCGCGATGAGAAACGGCTGCTTGGGCTTGCCGAAGTCGAGGCGCTGATCGCTTCGGACGCACTCGTGGTCGATGCCTGCCGCACTGTGGTGCGCGCCGGGACAACGATCGTTCCGCTTGGCGGTCGTCCGGTGCTGTTCGCGGTCGCCCGTGCTCTCGCCGAGGCGTGGCCCGACGACGTATCGCGCGAAACGCTGATCGCGCGCGCCTTCAGGGGGCGCGATGCGGATGAATCACATCGCGCGCGGCTGCGGGTCGAGATCGGGCGGCTACGCAAGGCACTCGGGCCGCTGGCCGGATTGACCGCGACGAACCGGGGCTTTGTGGTGAAGCCGCACCGGGCGCAAGCGGTCGCCGTGCTGGCGCCGCCGGTTGAGGGAGATCATGCCGAGGTGCTGGCCCTACTGGCGGATGGCGAGGCGTGGTCGAGTTCGGCGCTTGCGCTGGCGCTCGACGTCAGCCCGCGCACCGTGCAACGCGCGCTGGAAGCGTTGGTGGAAGCCGACAAGGTTGAATCCTTCGGTCGCGGCCGGGCGTGCCGCTGGATGGCGCCGAACGTGCCGGGCTTCCCGACAAGCTTGTTACTCCCGGCCGCGCTGACGCGGGGGTAGAATGACGACATGAAACATTCATCAGCCGAAATCCTTCGCGAATATGGCCCGTTTTCCGAAGTCGACGCGGTGCATGGCGTCAGCTTCGACGGGCAGAGAGTCTGGTTCGCCTCGGGCGAGAGGCTGAACTCGCTCGATCCGCGGAGCGGGGAGATTGTGGGCGCGATCGATGTCGCGGCGCACGCGGGAACGGCGTTCGACGGAAAGCATCTGTTTCAGATCGCCGAGGCGGTGATCCGGAAGATCGATCCCAAGACCGGACAGGTGCTCAGCACGATCCCTGCGCCCGGTAATGGCGGGGATTCGGGTCTTGCGTGGGCTGAGGGGACACTCTGGGTCGGCCAGCACCGCGGCCGCAAGATCCACCAGGTTGATCCGGAAACCGGAGCCGTGCTCCGGACCATCGAATCCGACCGGTTCGTCACGGGTGTGACCTGGGTCGACGGCGAGTTATGGCACGGCACGTGGCAGGATGAGGCGAGCGATGTACGGCGCATCGATCCCGCGACGGGAGAGGTGCTCGAGCGGCTTGAAATGCCGGCCGGAGCCGGCGTATCTGGGTTAGAATCGGACGGAGGCGAGCGGTTTTTCTGTGGCGGCGGAAACAGCGGAAAGGTGCGGGCCATCCGCCGACCTTCGTCCTGGTCAGCAAATTCTTGGAGGTAACCGCTCATCCACTGTCGGGCCGGACTGGCTCAAGCAAGCAAGTAGGATTCACCACAGAGGCACAGAGGCACAGAGAGAAAGAGAGCGCCCCCGCCGATAGGTACGGTGCTGAAATCCATCGCCTGGACCTTCTTCTTTGTGCCTCTGTGCCCCTGTGGTGAATCCTTACTTTACCGCCATTGGCAATCGCCGCGCCCTACCGATGGATAGGCGTTACATTTGGACATTTCGTGCGGGGCAAGTCTTGGCCAGGATGTGCAGCAGAACGTCGTCGCGTTGGGCGGCGAGAGCATATACGACTCGGGCTACGGCCATGCCGTACCGAACAACTCTGGGCCGGCGTCCTTGATCACCAAAGGCGTGCCGACGGTCAACTGACTGCCGTCCCAACGTAATATAGCGATGGTCCTGTCGTACATGCTTTGCGCCATGATCGTCTTGCCGTCGCGCGAGAACGCCAACGCTTCGGCCCATTTCCCAATAGGCGCCTCGGCAACCTTGGTCAGCGTCTCGCCATCCACAGCGAACAGGGTGAGGCGGCCATGGTCCTGATGGAACGGCGAGTGCGGCTTGGTGGTGTTTTCCTCTGAGCCGACCGCCAGGAACTTGCCGTCGGGCGAGAATTTCTGCGGCTCGGGGCCGCTTGGCACGGCGACGGTTGCCACGACGTGATAGGGCGCCTTGGTCAATTCGATCAGGCTGACCGTGTCCAGGTCGCCATCGCCTCGACCCATGTTGGACACCGAGGCCAGCGTGCCGGCCGCGTTGATATCCATCGTGTAGGGCGACATGCCTGTCGTGATCGGCCGCGGATCGATGGAGATGTTGGTGCCGTCGATGTGCAGCACATTGACCATGTTGTCGCCGCTGCGCGTCAGCAGCGCCGTCTTGCCATCATGCAGGAACCCGATGCCGCTGGGTAGCGATGCCTTGTTGCCGGTATCGAGTTTGCCGGCCGGTGTCAGTCGTTTGTCCTTTACGGCAAATATCGACACGGTGCCTTCCGCACGGTTGGCGATCAGTGCCAGCGCGCCATCGGGCGAGAGGCGTACCGTCGTCGCACCGAGTCCCGCGGTCAGTGATTGCGCGATCTTCGGTGGCGAGGTTGTCAGGTCGATCACCGAGACCCGGTCATCGGGGGAGATACCGTTGGGGCCTTGTGGATCCGCCTTGGTCGCCGACGTGACGATTGCCCAGCTCTCGTCCGGCGCGACCCAGACCGCCGTCGGCGGGCCGACCACGCTGCCGGGTACCTCGATGGTGTCCTTGATCGTCGGTGGATAGTGGCTGACGTCGATGATGCTCACGGTATCCGGTGTCGGCTTCGTGGGGGCAATCAGAGTGCCCTTGTCGTCGACCACCGTGTGCCCATCATTCGACGACACCACGATATCGGCTCGCGCCACAGTCGGCATCAGGCCGGCCAACAGACCGGCGGCAAGCACGCGACTGGGCCGATCAAACCGGATTCCCGGCATGTTGTTTCCTTCCCTTCAATCCGCCCTCTCGTGTTCGGCTTGGTGGGACCAGGCGCATTTATGACTGCGGCCGGTTGGACCGCGGTGTTTTCCAAGGGCTGGAACAGAGCCTATCGGATGATCGCCGCCGCGTGAAGTTTGTCGCCACGAAACGAGCTTGTGACACCCAGGAGCGGCTGGCCGCCTGAGTGGGTTTCCGTGGTCGTCTCCCCTCGGCTTCGTTCATTTTCGGGATGCTGGCCCGCGAGGACACGACTGTTGGGTCCTAACCCACTTGTGTATAGCTGGGTCGGTGCGGCCTCGGTTGATCCAGGGACGCGATTGGGTTCGAAGAGTGTGATCCCTCGTGGGATCGAAACCAGGGGTGTGACGATGCGACCAAACAAGATCAAGCAGATGTGGCAAGCCGGCCAATGCGTGACGCTGGGCTGGCTTTCCGTGTCCCATGGGTTCACGGCCGAGGTCATGGCGCGTCAGGGCTTCGATGCGCTGTGCGTCGACCTGCAGCACGGCACCTCTGAAATGAAGGACGTCGGACCCATGCTGCAGGCGATCTCGCAGACCGACACGGTGCCGGTCGTGCGGGTTGCATGGAACGAACCTGCGGCCATCATGAAGGCGCTGGACCTTGGCGCTTACGGCATCATTGTTCCGCTGGTCAACACCGCGGAGGAAGCGGCGATGGCGGTGGCCGCGTGCCGCTATCCGCCGGTTGGGATGCGCTCGAATGGACCGGTGCGCGCGGTGCACTACGGGGGCGCCGACTACGTGGCCAACGCCAACGACGAGATCGTCATCATGGCGATGATCGAGACGAAGCAGGGCATCGCCAACGTCGATGCGATCTGCGCCACGCCGGGCCTCGACGCTGTCTACATTGGGCCAGCCGATCTGTCGTTCGCATTGGGACTGGCGCCTCGCGGGGATAATCCTGATCCGCTGCATATCGCCACCTGCGACAAGATCCGCGAGGCAGCACATAAGCACGGCATCAAGTGCGTCATGCACTGTGCCAGCGCAGCGTTCGCAGCGGGCGCGGTGAAGCGCGGGTTCGACATGGTGATGCTGACGTCCGACCTGTCGTGCATGATCGCCGGCGCGCGGGCGCAGCTCGACGAGCTCAAATCCAAGACGGCATGAGGGTGGCGCCTGGCGGTGGTGCGCGGCTGGCCAACGAGCAGGCTATGCAGGCACGTCTGTGACGCGAAGCGGACGCCGCGATCGTCATTGCCCTCGCGCGGCGGACAGCGCGTTCTGGCAGGTCGGCGACAGGCTCTCGCGGTGATCGGCGAGACACTGCGCTGCTCTGCCACCGCCGAGACGGACACCGCTGCAATAGGCGCGGAAGTCGCTACCACAGGCGTTGCGCATCAGCGCAGCCTCCTGGCGCATCGTCATCGGGGGCGGGGGTGGCGATGACGGCATGCTGCCCTGGGTGGGCGCGGGCGCCGCTGGTGCCGAGGCGGTTGGGGCCGGACTGCTGCCGCCGACGGCACTGACGGCGGTCTGGCAGGACGGCGAGAGGCTCGTCAGGTTCTGCTGCAGGCATTGCAGCGCGGCACTGCCGCCTGTCGGCACACTGGCGCAATGCGCCTGGAAGTCGCTGCGGCAGGATTGGCGGATCGCGTTGGCCTGCGCCTGGGTTGGCTGCTGCGCCACGACGTCGGCGGCGTGTGCAGCCAGCATTGTGCCCACCAGCAGCGAGAGGCGTGCGACACGGTGCTTCCAGTGGTGGGGCATTGCGACATCTTCTCGACTCGATTGCGGGTGGGGAGAGTGGCGCATGGGCGAGGACGCCCGCAAGGGAAGCGGCGCTTCATGCCACCGGTCGGAGGTGATGCGGACCCGACGGGCGGCCGTGCCGTGCGCTGCTACCACCTGGGTCTGGCGATGAAGCTGCGGGCTGGGGCGGAGGGCGCGGGGGCAAGGTATGTCATCACTTGCCACATTGGCCGGCTGCTTGGTGCGGTGCGGGCCTTGGTGGTCGCACAGCCGGGCGGTGAGTGCGTGGGACGTTCGCGAACTTCGACTACAGAACACGGCGCTTGATACCATCCTTCAATGCGATAGTGTTGAAATTGATCAGCAGACCAGTCCGACATCCGGCGATGCGGAGATAGGTCAATAATTGCGCCTCGTGGATCGGCAATATCCGTTTCGCCGCTTTGAGCTCCAGGATCACCTGGTTGTCCACGAGGAGGTCGGCAATGTAGCCACAATCGAGGGAAACCTGATTGTAATGAATGGGCAACGGCACCTGGCTGCGAAATGGGATGTCGGCTTGCGCCAACTCGTAGCAGAGGCATTTTTCATAGGCCGATTCGAGAAGGCCCGGTCCGAGATGACGGTGGACGCGCATGGCCAGACCAATGACACGGTAGGTCAGCTCGCCATTGGGCGCGTGGATGGTTTCCATGACCGAAGCTTGCTTACGCGCGGTTGATGATCCGTTAAGTGGGGCAGCCGCGGTGCGGTTGGCGGGAAAGTAGATTTTGAACCACAGAGACACAGAATACACAGAGTAAGGCACAGAGAATTGCAGTGAGCCGTTCGGGATTCTCTGTGTGTTTGTGGTCCAATCCTTTTTATTGCCTTCGGCAGCCACTTTGGGGCTGTGTCATTGCTCGGGACGCGCAGTTTGACCGTGCTCAGGCTCGGGTTGGTGGGCACAACCGCGGGTCTTGGGTGGTTGGTTCGGTGTTGGCCGAATTGAGGGTGCATGCGTGGGCGGGTGTCTGCGTTTAGCATCTGCTGAGGAACAGGAGGGCGCAATGAGCGAGACCAATCGCATTGCCGCGACCGCGGCGCTGATCGGCGATCCGGCGCGCGCCAACATGCTGGCGGCGCTGCTGGATGGGCGGGCGCTGACGGCGAAGGAACTGGCGTATACGGCGCACGTAACGGCGCAGACGGCGAGCGGGCATTTGGCGAAGCTGACCGATGGCGGGTTGCTGGCGGCGGAGAAGCAGGGACGGCATCGGTATTTCCGGCTGGCTTCGCCGCTGGTGGGGCAGATGCTGGAAGGGGTGATGGCGGTGGCGGGACCGGAACCGACGCGGGGTACTGTCTGGCGCGGTGGGGAGGCGCTGCGGACCGCTCGGACCTGTTACGACCACCTGGCGGGACGGCTTGGCGTGGCGTTGGCGGATGCGCTGATGGAGCGCGGGCACGTGGCGCTGGGGGTTGATGGCGGGGAGGTCACCGAGCAGGGCAATCAATTCCTGCAGGAATTTGGCGCGGCGCCGGCGGCGGGGCGGCGCGCATTCTGCCGGCCATGCCTGGACTGGAGCGAGCGGCGGCCGCATTTGGCGGGGCGTGTGGGGGCGGCACTGGCGTGCCGCTGCCTGGAGCTTGGGTGGATCGCACGGCAGCGGGACACTCGGGCGGTGGCGATCACGGCGGCAGGGCGGGAGGGGTTCCTCGGGACGTTCGGGATCGCGCTGGACGAGTAGGCGCTGGTGGCGGGTTTTGGCTCTGATCGCGGAGGATTGGATTTCTCGGCGTGCGGCACAGCGGGCCTGGGATGGTGCGTCGTCGGTTGGGTCAACGCGCCGATGAGCGTGTGTATCGTTGCGGGTTACCGCTCGGGGTTGTGTCATACGACGAAGCTGAACAGCGCACGGGCCGGCCGAGGGGCTGAACATGGCAGATAGAACCCGAGAGCGCCGATTTGCCATCCTGATCGACGCCGACAGCGCCTCGCACCGCATTGCCGCGGGCCTGTTCAAAGAGATCGCCAGGTTTGGTGAGGCGAATGTCCGACGTATCTACGGGGATTTCGCCAACCCACGCTTGAAATCTTGGGCGGAGATTTTGCCGAAATATGCGATCGATCCAATTCAACAGTTCCCCTACACCAGCGGCAAGAATGCGTGCGACATCGCTTTGACGATCGACGCGATGGATCTGTTGCACAGTGGCCGGTTCGATGGGTTCTGCCTGGTTTCTTCGGATAGCGACTTTACGCGTCTTGCGTCCCGTCTGCGGGAACAAGGTCTCGATATCTATGGTTTCGGCGCGCAGAAGACGCCGGAGAGTTTTCGGCAGGCGTGCCGCAGGTTCATCTATACGGAGATCCTGCTGCCCGAGGCTCCGGGTGCTGCGCCGCGGGCAGCGCTCGATGCAAAAGCCATTCCGGCGTTCGGCACGGAGACTCTACTGCCCGAGGAACCGGTTGCCACGCCGGGGAAAGCGCTCGCTGCAAGAACCCTTCATGCGCCCGGCGCGGCCGTGCCGATTTTGACCGGGGCCATCGAGGAGACGGTAGGCAAGGATGGGTGGGTCGGGTTGGGCGAAGTGGGGCAGCGCCTTTTGAAGATCGACCCTGATTTCGACCGGCGTAGCTACGGCTGCAAGAGGCTCAGCGATCTGATCCGCAAGACGGGAGCGTTCGAGGTGGACCAGTCCGATGGCCTTGCCATACGGATCAGGGCTAAGCCGGCCCAGACATCCGATGCCAGCTTGGTCTGTGCCGAGACCGTGACCAGCGAGCAGCCGGTCCCGTAGCCAGTCGCGCGCGCACCGGCTGTCGGTTCGGAGGCACGTGCATCACAGCATTCGCCCAGTGCGCGATACTGGCGTTTTTCGGGAGGCGCACGAAGTATCTGTGTGTCGCAGCCTACATCCGATAGCGACGTCCGGTGGGCACAGTGGTAAACTTCACAACATGGATTTCACTCGGCTTCCGGCACCGATCGGCCGTGCGTGAAGAGGAATGAGCGATGCGCGACCGCAAGATGCACCTGCTGGCTTATGTGAAGACTGGCCCGACGGCACAGCTTGCGGGCGCTTGGCGACACCCGGCGGCCGATATCGACGACATCTTCAGGCCCGAGCGGTACGAGCATTTGGCGCGGGTGCTGGAGGCGGCGTGCTTCGATGGTTGTTTCTTTGCCGATACGCTGGGGCTGCCTGATGTGTACAAGGGCAGCTTCGATACGTACCTGCGGCATGGGGGGCAGCTTTCGTATCTTGACCCGATGATGGTGCTGCCGGTGATGGCGCGGGCGACGCGGCATCTGGGACTGGGTGCGACGCTGTCGACGACGTTCTTCAATGCGTATCATCTGGCGCGGACGTTGGCCTCGTTGGATCATCTGTCGCAGGGGCGGGCGTGCTGGAATGTCGTTACTTCGACGATGAACTTCGAGGCGCGCAACTTTGGTGTCGGCGAGCTGCCGCCGAAAGAGGAACGCTATGACCGTGCCGATGAGGTGGTGGAGGCGTGCTGCGCGTTGTGGGATTGCTGGCAGGACGACGCGCTGGTGATGGACAAGGAGAGCGGCTTGTTCATCGACCCGGAGAAGGTGCGGTATGCCGACTATGAGGGGCGCTATGTGCGGACGCGAGGGCCGTTGACGATACCTCGGAGTCCGCAGGGGCGGCCGGTGCTGATGCAGGCGGGTTCGTCGCCGCGCGGTCGCGATTTTGCGGCGCGGTGGGCTGAGGCGATCTTCAATTCGTCGGGCAGCAAGGCAGACGCGGTTGAATTCTATGCGGACATCAAGGGGCGGATGCTTGGGTTCGGCCGCGGGCCGGAGGAGTGCGCGCTGTGCACGTCGATGACTGTGGTGCTGGGTGAGACCGAGTCGATCGCTCGGGAGAAGGCTGAATACCTGATTTCCCTGGTGCCGCTGGAGATGGTGCTGGCGACCAACTCGGCGATGCTGGGGGCTGATCTCAGCGTGACCAAGGATGAGGATGAGCTGACGCGCAACAAGGGACATCAGGGTCATGGGGGATTGGAGGACCGGATCCGCCAGACCATGCGCGCGGAGGGCATCAGCTTTGCCGAGGCGATACGGCGGCCTCGGAATTTGTTGGTCGGGACGCCGGCGGTGATTGCAGATTATATGCAGGACATGTTCGAGGCGGAGGCCTGCGATGGGTTCGTGCTGACGCCGACGATCTCGCCTTTGATGTGGGAGGAGTTCGCGCGGATGCTGACGCCGGAATTGCAACGGCGCGGGCTGCTGCGGACGGAGTATAGCGGGGCGACGATGCGGGAGAACTTGCGGACGTGAGGATGGGCTGTGCGTTGGCGAGGGATGTGAGGCGGGGTGCATGGGCGGTGACGGATCTGAGGTGTGAGTCGCGATGCCTGGCGAACTTGCTGGCGGTGGCTCAGCTTTTTCGTGGTGGCCGTGCTTGGGAGCTAGCCGTCGTCTGAACCTGAGCTGGGCAGTTTCACCCCCTCCCTGCCTCCCCCGCGCAAAGCGCGGGAGAGGGGTTTTTTGGGGGTGGGGGGAATCGGGACGGCGGGGCCGGCTGTTGCCGGTCCCGTGGGGCAGCGCTACGTCGTGCTGCGATTATCAGGGTGGGCCGGTGGCTGGTGCCGCGGCAAATGGATCGACCGGTGGTTCGCCAATGAAGAAGCCCAGGATCTGGCGGATCTCGTCTCGTTTCAGTTGCAACCAATCCCAGGAGCTGTCGAGCTTCTTGTCCTGCTCCTGAATGAAGGCCTTGCGGCGGCGGGACTTCTCCCGCATCACAGTCTCGACGCCGCGACCGCCAAAGTAGTGCATGATCTCGAACAGCGCGTTCCAGAAGGCCGCGGTGCAGAAGCCAGGGACGACGGCGAGATCGAGGCAGATCTCCGCGTAGGTGCGGCCGAGCGAGCGACGGCGGATCTGGCGCTCGAGTTCCTCCGGGGTGGGCATGAAGAGTTCGGGATCGTCCTGGCCAATGAGGCGGGACGCACGGGGCGCGGCTTGGGGCGCCGATGGTTGATCTGCTGGTGGCTCGGCCTGGGGGTCTGCTGGGGAGGGCGGTGTTGCCGCCTCGATGCGGGTGCGGGGAGTTGGGATGTCGATGTCGCGACCGGATGCGGCGCGCGCGAGCAAGACCCGCTCCAGCGCCATGGCACGCAGGATGCCGCGGTTGAGGTGAGCCAGGATCGTCGAGAGGTTGGCGGTGCCGAAGCACGCCGCGATGGCCGGGAATGTGGGGGCGGTGGCGCGGTGGCGGACGGTGCCGAGGAGATGGCGGCCGTAGCCGAGCAGGATGCGGGCGACGTGGAGAAGGACGGCAATGTTGCCGGGATGATCCTGGGGCGGATCGGGAGGCGAGGCTGGATGGGTTGTGTCGGCTTCCATGTTTGATATTCTAACAGGACGGTTATAGAAAGGCAAGGTCTATTTTTGCTGCGCGCCCGACGGGTTATCATGACGGGGACCTGGTGGTGCTTGGTCGCATCGTGGACGCGTCAATCAGCCGCGTTCGTAGCGTTGACGCGCTGCTTATACCAACACTCTGAGCGCGATTTGTCTTCCTACTTGTCATGTTCGGGGGGTGGTCCGGCGATGACATTGGGCACGACGCATTGGTCATTATCAGGATTTGGCAGCAACGCGGCCAACTTGTGTTGGCCCGCGCATTGGCAGTCGGGCTGCGGAGGCAAGTGAGGATTTTCAACCACGGATGCACGCAGAGGACACGGATTGTCCCGGACGCAATGTTTCAAAGCGGGCAAGCCGCGCTGCCCCGGGGCCGGGGCCGGGTTATTTGCGTTCATCTGCGTGCATCTGTGGTTGAAGATGCTTTAACTGTTTTCTCTGCTGTAGGTCATCATCCATGAAAACTGGTATTACCCATCCGCCACCGGAGGGAGCGTGTTGGGCATGTGTGAGTCAACTCATACCGATATGGCTGAAGCTCGGGCAGAACGCCACAAGTCGAAGAGGAGGCAGGTCGATGAGCGATAGCACGACGAAGCAAACTCCCAGCCAGATCTACATGGACGTTGGCACGCGGTTCGATCTTGGCGGCGGTCGGACCGGGCCCGACATGGCTGTCGAGGACGCATGGGAACTACAGCGACAGATGGTGAGCCCAGGTCATGCGGCCGCGAACCTCGCCGTGAAGGCGTGGGTGCAGAAGTTCCAGGAGAGGCATGGTCTGCCGAATTCGCATTCGTCGCCGCCAGGCCAGCCGGACGAGGGAACGTTCAACATCTGGAAGCTGTGGAAGAAGAAGTAGCGGGGCGCGGGGCAGGCCGCTCAGGGCAATTCCGCGGCGCCTGCGGCATTACGTCCGTCACGCTGGGCGGACGGTGGGAGCCTCACATACGGTCAGCGCTGGGCGCGGCATCGCGCATTCCCTTGCGGATTGCTGTCACATCCAGTTCGACCTGCTCGGACGGGGGCAGGTACGACTTCAGGTTGTTCGGTCCTGATGGCAGTTCTCGAATGGCCGCAATGGCCGCGCAAATCGGGCGGTCGCGGCGCTCGCAGTCAAGTGTGTATCCGGTCTGGTGACCGCGCTCATTGGCCTGACATCCGGTGGCCGCCAGAAGCAGCGGCAGCCAGATGCACAGCCGACCAGATGAAGCCGTATACATGCTCAGTGATTCCGATGACCGCGCTTCGCTGGATTGGTGTTCCAGACGAGGCGGTGGTGGTGACATTTGTCGCACGACTGATCCTGGCAGAGAGAGACTTGCGTCAGGTTAATGACGCTTGCGCCACATGTGCGCAGGTTTCGTGCTGCAAGCAGCAAGGCACAGCACGGCACAGCAAGGCGCTGATCTGACATCCTGAACGATAGAGATAATTAACCATTCGTTGTCATGATCTCACAAAAGACCGACCGTTGCAGCCGGTTGGGCTGCGCGGACAGTGAGGCTGTCGAATGCGTCGTCTGATCAAAGTCCTCGTTCTTGGCCTTGCCGGTCTGCTGATCGGTTGCAATCAACCAGCGGTGATGCTGAAGCCGCCGGCATTTCAAAGCAGTGAGAATACCATTCGTGATTGGCACGACATTGCACAGCGAATCGCTTCGGGCATGGAAGCAATGGGCCTTCTGCCAAGCGGCGGTCCCGCGCCGGACATGGCGACCGCGTGGAAGCCGATCTTTGTTCGAGTACAGGCGCCGGATTCAGCATTCGTGCGGGATGTGGCCGCTGAACTGGAAGGGGACATCCTGCGAAGCGGCGGCGTGGTCGCGCGGAGTCCGGCCGGCGCGACCGTGGTCAATCTGGATGTGGACTTTGTGCGCTGGGGTCCCCGCGACAAGCCACCCGGATTGGTCGGCACTGAAGCTGCCGTGCTGTCCATACCGGGTATCGTCGTAGCGGCATCGGTGCCCATGTCGACCTGGGTTGCTGCCGATGCCGCTGCCTTCACCGCATTGGGGGTGGGGGCGTTCATCGATGCGGCCATCGCGCTGACGCCTACGATGAATGCTGAAGCCATTTGGCAAGCGACGATCGTGACCGATGATCGCATTATTATGAAGCTGCAGGAGGCGGTGTACATCCGCGCACCTGACATCCCGCTTTACGCGAAGGCCACCAGTCTCGGTCCGTTGGCATCGTGGGGCAATGCAGCACCGATGCGCGCTCGGGTGATCCGATACGATCCATGATGCGATGGGGCGGCGGTATGAACGCGAACTCGCGATGCATTGCGGTACTGCTAGTTTGTCTTGGAGCGACGGCATGCACGGACGATGCGCATGCGCCGGCCAACAGTTCCGTCACGACAGGTAAATCGCCCTATGTGCGCGGCGACCTTGGAACTCTCACATACAGAGCGGTCGATATGATGCTGGCCGGCGCTCCGGATCTCAGAGGGGATACGCCGCTCATTGTTGCATCCATAGCGGATGTCCGGAACGTTAAATCCAGTTCGCCGCTTGGAAACATTGTCGCGGATATGGTGCGAACGCGGATCGTTCAGAATGGGCATACTGCGACGGAAATGCGGCTTCGGAGTGCGGTCAGCTTCAATAAGGATGCAGGCGAGTTCATGCTGTCGCGGAACAGGCGGGCGCTGATGCCGGCGCCCAGCGCAGCAGCCATCGTTGCCGGGACCTACGCGGTGAGTTACTCGAAGGTCTATGTGAGCCTCAAGCTGATTTCCGCCACGGACCGCCATATCATTGCTGGTGCGGATTTCGCGGTGCCGTTGCTGGATGTCGTGGGCCTGCTGCCGGATGCGCGCGCTCCCTAGCGTCTGCGGCGGTTGCGACGAATTCAAGGCCCGGCGGGGCGCGAGGCGCACGTGGTTGTTGCCGGGGGACTTCGGGTTAGGCAATTGGCAATAGTGCGAGCGCGACGCTTGCCGTCGAACAACATGGCAGTTGATCGATGGCGGCGGTGCAGCGGTGCGGGGCCTTGACAGGCTGCTCGCTGATAGCGAGTGAAGGCCGTGGCGCTGATCGTTCCGCCACACGTCCTCAAGGAATTGGAGACCGCGCCGCGCGATATTGCCAAGCGGCTTTGGGACAGGTTGGAACGCATCGCGGCCAGTCCGTTTGCACCGCAGCTTGGCGTGAAGCCAATGTCGGGCGAACCGGGCTCGTTTCGTGTTCGTCAGGGAGACTGGCGTGCTATTTATTCGGTCGAGGATGGCGATGTGATTGTTGAGCGGGTGGGGGACCGAAAGGGAGTCTATCCGATGACTGCGCCATGGCCGAAGCCGATCGCTGAGACCAGCAGGTACTGTGACGCTGCGCAAGCGCGATTGGCGGGCTTTGATCGCTCGGCTGGAGGATCTGGAAGACGCCGCGGCTATCGCCGAACGCCGCGCGTACGAGGCGAAGGTCGGCAAAGAGGTCGCCAGGCGAGACTATCTGACGGGCGATGAGGTGCGGCGCATCCTGGACGATGAGAGCCCGGTGAAGGTCTGGCGCGAGAAGCGTGGATTGTCGCAGCGGGAATTGGGGGAGCAGGCCGGCGTCAGTTCCAGCTACCTCGCGGAGATCGAGACAGGGAAGAAGCCGGGGAGCGCGGAGGCGTTGCGGAAACTGTCGCGGGTGCTGGCGATTCCGATGGAGAACCTGGTGTCGGGGCCACAGGTGGAGGTTACGGGGCCGCGGTAACCTAGCGTTCGACAGCGATTTAACATGACACGCAGCGCCAGCCATCCTGACGAACATCTCGCCGACGCGATTGAGGCCGTTGGCAGCTTGGCTGCGCGAGTTGCGCGCGATTTCGGCGCGCCGCTTGATTGGATCGCAGACATACCGCGCTGCAATCGCGTGATCACCGCGGATATGGCAGAGCGGCTGGGCAGCTACTTCCGCATCCGTGCAGCGCTCTGGGTGAACGTGCAGAGGACCTATGATCTGCGAAAGGCCGCGAGCGGCTAACTGCTACTGGCGTTGGCGAGGGGGCGTTTGCCCTTGGTTAAGGTGGGATTCACCGGCCGTGCTTAACACCGCGCCATGGCGCGGGCGTCAAAACTAACAGGTCGATCCGATGATCCTCAGCCGCCGCTGTTCGAGTTTTGCGTGCATGGCCGACCAAGGTCCGGGCGGTCACGCAATCGGGCTGAACTCGTGGCGTGGCGGCATCTTGTGGCCGCGGCGGCGAAGGCGGCCTGGCCTGCGGGGCAGTTGCCGATCTCGGTATCGGTCCTGCTGCGCATGACGCATTATGCGCAACGCCAGCGCGCGGACATGGACAACATGATCAAGCCGATCCAGGACGCTTTGGAGGGAATTGCTTACACGAATGACAGGCTGGTGACGGACGTGATGGCCAATTGGCGGAACATCGATGACCGGTACCGCGTACGCTATATGCCCGAGAAACTCGGTGCGGCATTCGGCAAGGGAAGTGAATTTGTCTATATTCGGTTGTGGCTGGCGCCTGATGAGAAGGATCTTGGCTGAATGACCGGCAGCAGACGCGATGAAGCGACGCGGACGCGACGCAGTCTGGCTCGGGAGTACCGGCGGCGCAGTTACGACGTGGTGGAGCAGCCGCGCGGCGACGGGCTGCCAGAGTTTCTGCGCGGCCTCTCGCCCGATCTGGTGGTCAGGAAGGAGGACGATTGCGCTGTTGTGGTGATCAAGACGCGCGAAGAGGTGGTTGGCTCCAATGAGATTGTGGAACTGGCGGCCAAGGTCGATGCGCAGCCGGGTTGGCGGCTTGAGTTCGTATCGCTCGGGCGGCGGAAGGTGGCGGCGGCTGGGCCCTCGGAGCAGGGGCTGGAGCAACTGATGGCGTCGGCGCTGGCAGTCTACGATGCGGGGGAGCGGAACCTAGCGCTGATTTCACTGGTGTCGGTGGCGGAGGAACTGTTGCGGGATGTTGCGTTGGAGCAGCGGATCAGGACGCCCGATCAGGATATTCGCACGATCATTGGGGCGTTGGAGTTCGAGGGGTTGATCGACGAGGCGACAACCTCTGTGCTGGAGCGGGCCTGGGAGCGGCGGAACGAGTTGGTGCATGGGGGGATGGCGGCGATGGGGCCGAACCGGGAGGAGATGGACCGGATTGTCGATGCGTGCCGCGAGGTGTGGGCGGCGAGGCGGCTGCAGGCGGCGTAGAAGCTGATCAGGCTATAGTGGGCACGCAACGATTGCTGTCCTTGCCGCCTGTCTGCTCGCTGTGTCTTTAAACTTGGAATCGACCAGAGGGCCGATCATGCCAGACAAGTTCGACTTCACTGTGGTGCTCGAGCCCCAACCCGAAGGTGGCTTCACCGTGAGCGTGCCGGCGCTTCCAGAAGTGGTGACTGAAGGCGACACCGAGGCGGAAGCAATGGCGATGGCGGAAGATGCCATTCGGCTGGTTCTGGCATATCGCCGCGACCATGGGATTCCGATCCCAGGAGATGCGCAACCGACAGTGCGGAAGATCACCATCGCCGCATGAGCGCGTCGCTACCGGCCGTGGATGCCCGGCAAGTGCTGGCGGCATTGCGGCAGGCAGGCTTCGTGGTGGATCGAATATCGGGCAGTCATCATATGCTGGTCCACGTTAGCGACGCCCGGCGAGCCGTGACTGTGCCGTTCCACGGGGCGCGAAGCATCAAGATAGGGACACTGCGCGGCATCATTCGTCAGGCAGGCCTCACGGTGGACGAGTTTCGGAGGCTGTTGTGAGCGGGTTGGATTCGGGATCCAAGCGCGGCAGGCAATTCTAGACGGCGACAGACGCTTCGTATGATTCCAAGATAAATCGATACTCTGATGCGTCTAGTTGCTTTGTCAGTTCTAATCTTCGTCTGTGATCTGTTCGTTACGCAGCCGCTTACGTCGCAGTTTGAGTTTATGTACTACAGATGCATGCCTCGCCTGCTCAAACCGAGAGCGCGCAGCCTCTACCAACAAATCGCGATTTGAATTCGCCATTCTAACTGCCCACCCCCACTTCTCACTGGCACGCCAGACACTCCTCGTAATCCGTCGCATTCGCCCCCACCGCGGCCACCGCGCGCGCCGCGACCAGTGGCAACTGCGCCTGGTCGTTCACCGGCAACGGCACGCCCATCGCCCCAATGAAAGCTGCCGGCGCCACTGCCGCTTCGCTCACGTTGTCCGCGCGCTGGATCGACAGGCTGCGGCAGTAGTAGAGCGACTTCACGCCGCGCTTCCATGCCATGAAATGGATCTGGTGCAGGTCCCGCTTGTGAACGTTGGCGGGGAGGAAGACGTTGACCGACTGGCTCTGGCAGATGAACGGCGCGCGGTCGGCGGCGTGCTCGATGATCCAGCGCTGGTCGAGCTCGAACGCGGTCTTGTAGACGGCCTTCTCCTGCTCGGTCAGGAAGTCCAGGTGCTGCACGCTGCCGGCGCGCAGCGTGATGGACGACCAGATGTCCTCGTTGTCCATGCCCTTCTCGGCCAGCAGCATTTGAAGGTGGCGGTTGCGCACGGTGAAGCTGCCGGACAGCGTCTTCTGGAGGAACACGTTGGCGGCGATCGGCTCGATGCCCGGGCTCGAATTACCGGCGATGATGGAAATCGACGCGGTCGGGGCGATCGACATCTTGTGGCTGAAGCGCTCCATGATGCCGTACTCGGCGGCATCGGGGCACGGGCCGCGCTCCTCGGCCAGTACGCGCGAGGCCAGGTCGGCCTGCTCGCGAATGTGCTTGAACATCCGCTTGTTCCAGACCTTCGCGATGACGCCTTCCCACGGCACCTTCTGCGATTGCAGGAAGGAGTGGAAACCCATCACGCCGAGGCCGACACTGCGCTCTCGCATCGCGGAATAGCGGGCTTTTTCCATGCCCGGCGGGGCGCGGTCGATGAAGTCCTGCAAC
The DNA here is from genome assembly GCA_963726125.1 of uncultured Alphaproteobacteria bacterium. GTDB lineage: Bacteria > Pseudomonadota > Alphaproteobacteria > Acetobacterales > Acetobacteraceae > JAMXLO01. The sequence goes on from CAVSBG010000001.1 coordinate 337,421, forward strand.
ACGTTGTCGAGGAACCGCATGATGTCCTCGATGAACGTCGGATGGTCCTGCCACTCGAACCAGTTCTCCAGGTTCAGCGAGCACAGGCAGCACACGGCGGTGCGGTCCATGCCGTGCTGGTCGCGGCCCGTCGGCAGGGTGATCTCGGAGCAGAGGTTGGAGGTCTTCACCTCCAGGCCGGCCAGCTTGTGGTGCTCGGGGCGGGCGCGGTTCACGTGGTCGGAGAAGATCAGGTACGGCTCGCCGGTCTCGATTCGCGCGGTGAGGATGCGGACCCAGAGGGCGCGGGCGGAGATCGAGCGGACTGGCGTTTCGTCCCTGCGGGGAGAGGAGCGCCCATTGTTCGTCGGCTTCCACCGCGCGCATGAATGCGTCGGAGACCAGGATGCCGTGGTGCAGGTTCAGCGCCTTGCGATTCGGGTCGCCGCCGGTGGGGCGACGGATTTCGACGAATTCCTCGATCTCGGGGTGGCTGACGGGGAGGTAGACGGCGGCGGAGCCTCGGCGGAGGGAGCCCTGGGAGATCGCGAGGGTCAGCGAATCCATGACGCGGATGAAGGGGATGACGCCGGAGGTTTTGCCGACCGCGCCGACCTTCTCGCCGATGGAGCGGAGGTTGCCCCAGTAGGAGCCGATGCCGCCGCCCTTGGAGGCCAGCCAGACGTTCTCGTTCCACAGGCCGACGATGCCTTCCAGGCTGTCGGAGGCCTCGTTCAGGAAGCAGGAAATCGGCAGGCCGCGCTGGGTGCCGCCGTTCGACAGGACCGGCGTGGCGGGCATGAACCACAGCTTCGACATGTAGTCGTAGATGCGCTGGGCGTGGCCGGCGTCGTCGCCGTAGTAGGAGGCGACGCGGGCGAACAGGTCCTGGAATTCCTCGCCGGGCATCAGGTAGCGGTCGGACAGGGTGGCTCGGCCGAAATCGGTCAGCAGCACGTCACGGGAGCGATCGATATGGACTTGGTGGCGACCTGGCATCTGCACTGCGTCGAGCACTTCGGATTCCCCCTGACGATCTTGGGCCGAGTGTCCGCCTGTAACGCGCGTGTCGTCAATCAACATGTGGGACACCTTGTCTGCGGGCGCCACAACATACATGGGTTCTGTTGCGGCGTGGCCACAGTGTGCTGTATAGACAACCGACTCGCGCCGCGAGAAGGGCGAGACGACCTATGGGTTAATGTGTGGCGCCGTGGGGCGCGGTGCAATGCGACTTTGCGGTCAGGAATCCAGGCGCAGGCGGCTTGATAGCAGCTCGCCCTGGTCCTCCAGGACGGGGTAGGCGGCGGCGGCGACGAGGTGGCCGTTCACCCGCTTCAATTCGCGCATCAGGTCGAGGTCGAGCGCCAGTGATGGCCCTTCGGCGTCCTGTAGCGCGCCGAAGTGGGAGCGGGTTGCGGCGGATTCGAGGTCGCGGAAGGCCTGTTTCTCGGCGGCTAGCTGGCGGGCGGCTCGGGGGTCCTCGGTCATGAATACGGCGGCGGCGGCTCGGACGGTGGTGGCCAGGCGGTCCAACAGGCGGCGAGCCTCTGACTGTTCGTCGTCGGCGAGCGGCCTGCCGCGTTTCAGGCGCTTGGCGAGCAGGCCCATGACGTCGCGATCGACCACGTCGCCGGCGGCTTCCAGGTTGGTGGCGAACATCAGAACTTGGGTGAGGCGCCGGCGGTCGGCGTCGGATAGGGCATCGGGGTCCAGGGCGGTGAGGTAGGTCTTGATGGCGGTGTTGAGCCGATCGAGCACGTCATCGAGGCGGCGGACCTCGGCGATGCGGTGGCGGTCGGTGGTGGCGAGGACCTCGGCGGCGCGGCCGAGCATCGCTTCCAGGGCGTCGGCCATGCGGAGTGCTTCGCGGGCGGCGCCGCCGAGCGCGATCGGGGGCGATTCCAGGGCGGTCTGGTCGAGGTAGCGTGGGCGCGACGGGTCGTCTGCGGCGATGCGGGCCGGGAGCAGCTTGCGGAGTGCCCAGGCGTAGGGGCCGAGCGCGGGCAGGAACAGGGCGGCGAGGATCAGGTTGAAGCCGGTGTGGAAGTCGGCGACGGAGCGGGCAGGGTCGGGATCGATCTGCACCATCAGGGAGCCGATACGCGGCAGCAGGGCGAGCGCCACCAGGCAGCCTGCTGCTCGGGTGAGCAGGTTGCCGATGGGCAGGCGGCGCGCCACGGGATCGTCGCCGGACACGCCCTCCAGCACCGGGTTGATGGCGGTGCCGAGGTTGGCGCCGAGCACCAGGGCGAAGGCGGCGTCGGGGGGTACGGCGCCCTTGGCGGCGAACGACATGACCAGCAGGACGACTGCGACGGAGGAGTGGGCGGCCCAGGTCAGGCCGGCGGCGACCAGGACGTCCAACACCGGCTCGGTGGTGATGGCGCCGAGCAGCAGACGCAGGCTGGGGACGTCCTCGTAGGGAGTGATCAGCTCGACGAGGCGGTGCAGCGACATCAGCATGAGGCCGAGGCCGATGGCAACGCGGCCGATATCGCGGGTGCGGGCGGCAGTGCCGCGGCGGAACAGGATGACGCCGAGCAGGATCAGGGCGGGCGCTATTTCGGCGACGTTGAAGGACAGGGCCTGGACGATCAGGGTGGTGCCGACGTTGGCGCCGAGCATCACGGCCAGGGCCGGGATCAGGGCTACCGCGCCGCCCGCGGCGAAACCGGCGACCATCAGGCCGGTGGCGGTGCTGCTCTGGAGGATCGCGGTGACGCCCAGGCCGGCGGCGAACGCGGCCAGGCGGTTGCCCAGCGTGGTGCCGAGCCAGCGGCGCAGGTCGGGGCCGTAGCCGCGCTGGATGCCGGTCTGCACCATATGCAGGCCCCAGAGCAGAAGCGCGACCGTGCCGGCCAGATCGAGCAGGGTCCACATGGGCGTCAGTCCCCCGGGTCAGGGCTGTGGCTATGCTTCGACCGTCAGGGGTTGGCGGTCAATGGCTGGGGTGACCCACCGGGTCGTGATTGGTTGCCAGGAAACGGCCACAAAGGCGGCACGGACCGGCCACCGAACGGAGGTGATTAAGGGACGTCCATTTTGTAACCGAAGGATATGTCATATGCGAATTTCCTTCCTGCTTCCCCTGGTTATGCTGGGTCTCGCGGGCTGCGTGGATGTGCATGAGCATCCGAATCCTCAACCGAGCGCGACCATCGTGACGCCGGCACCGGCGCCGACGGCGACGTATGTTGCGCCGGCTCCCACCACCACGACTGTCGTGCGCACGCCCTGATCAGTGCGCATATCGGGTTGATCGAATGAGGGCCGGGGTCATTCCCGGCCCTTCTCGTCTCGGTGGTCTTTCCGTTGCCGCGGCCCTGGTGTAGACGCCGCTGCCCTTGCCGGGAGCTGGAACGGCCCGATGACTGCCCCCTACCCTGCCGCTGCTCTGGAACCTGAGGTCACGGCGCCGTTGGTGCTGGCCCTGCCTAAGGGACGGATCCTGGGGGAGTGCGGGCAACTGCTGGCTCGGGCGGGCGTGGTGCCGGCGGCGGACTACGCAGATGAGGAGAGCCGGCGGCTGCGGTTTCCGACCGATGATCCGACGCTGGATGTGGTGCGGGTGCGGCCGTTCGATGTCGCTACGTTTGTTGCGTTCGGGGCGGCTCAGCTGGGGATCTGCGGTGCTGATGTACTGATGGAGTTCGATTACCCGGAGATCTATGCGCCGCTGGATCTGGGAATTGGCGTGTGCCGGGTATCGGTGGCGGAACCGGCTGGGACGGCGGGGACGGATGATCCGTCGCGGTGGTCGCGGGTGCGGGTGGCGACGAAATATCCCAATATCGCGCGGCGGCATTTCGCGTCTCGGGGGGTGCATGCCGAGGTGGTTCACCTGAACGGGGCGATGGAGCTGGCGCCGGGGCTTGGGCTGTCGCGGCTGATCGTGGATTTGGTGCAGACGGGGTCGACGCTGCGGGCGAATGGGCTGGTGGAGACCGAGGTGATTGCGCCGATTACGTCGCGGCTGATTGTGAACAGGACGGCGTTGAAGACGCAGCCGGAGACGATTGGGGCGTGGATCGCCCGGTTCCGGGCGGCGTTGGGGGAATTGTGATGGTGGGATTTGGCGGGCGGGTGGCGCCCCCTCCCCGGGGCCCACTCCGGCTTGGTGGGCGGGTGGCGTGCGCCCCCTCCCCCCAGCCCCCTCCCGCAAGGGGAGGGGGAGGTTGAGATCGGTTGGCTGGCGGCTGGGTGGTGATCCGGCTGGCGACGATCGATGGGGGCTTTGAGGAGGCGTTTATCGCGCTGCTGGGGCAGGCACGCGAGACTATTGAAACGGTCGATCGGGCGGTTGCGGCGATCATCGCTGATGTGCGGGCCGACGGTGACGCGGCGCTGCTGCGCTATACGGAGCGGTTCGACCGGATGGCCTTGGCGGTGGACAGGCTGCGGGTTGGGGCGGACGAGATCGAGGCGGCGGCGGCCGGCATCGAACCTTCGCTGATGGCCGCGCTCGATTTGGCGGCGGAGCGGATCGAGGCGTTTCATCGGATGCAGGTGCCTGGTGACCTGCGGACAACGGATGCGGCCGGCCTGACGCTGGGCATGCGATGGACGCCGCTGGATGCGGTCGGTCTGTATGTGCCTGGGGGGAAGGCGGCGTATCCGTCCTCGGTGCTGATGAACGCAATCCCGGCACGCGTCGCCGGGGTGGGGCGCATCGCCATGTGCGTGCCGAGCCCGGATGGCGTGCTGAACCCGCTGGTGCTGGCGGCGGCACGGCGCGCCGGTGTGGCGGAAATCTATCGCGTGGGCGGTGCACAGGCGATCGCGGCGTTGGCGTATGGGACTGCGACGATTGCGCCGGTGGATCGCATCGTTGGGCCGGGCAACGCCTATGTCGCGGAGGCGAAGCGCCAGGTGTTTGGGCGTGTCGGCATCGATTCGATCGCCGGGCCGTCGGAGGTCGTGGTGCTGGCCGATGCAACGAATGATCCTCGGAACGTGGCGATCGATTTGCTGGCGCAGGCAGAACATGACGAGGCAGCGCAGGCGATCCTGATCACCAATGACCCGTTGCTGGCCGATGCTGTCGCGGCCGCAGTGACGACGGAACTGGCGACACTGCCGCGTGCGGCGATCGCCGGGGCGAGCTGGCAGGCGCATGGCGCGATCATTGTGGTCCGTGGGTGGGATGAGGCTGTTGGGTTGGTCAACCGGCTCGCACCCGAGCATCTGCAATTGATGCTGCGCGATGCCGAGGCAGTGTTCGCACGGATTCGACATGCCGGGGCGGTGTTTATCGGTGCATTCTGCCCGGAGGCGGTGGGTGACTATGTCGCCGGGCCCAACCACGTACTGCCGACGGGACGGACGGCGCGGTTCGCCTCGGGACTTTCGGTGTTTGATTTCCTGAAGCGGACGACCTGGGTCGCGGCGGATGCCGCGGCATTGGCGCGGGTCGGTTCGGCAGCGATTGCACTGGCCGAGGCCGAGGGTCTCGGCGCGCACGCACGCAGCATCGCGGTGCGGCTGGCTTAGGGAACCAGCAGGCGGCGACCCAGAGGGTGGGAACCGATTGGGAACCGTTCTTGACCTTGCCTTGCCTCGCGCTCATGTTCCGGAGCGAAATCAACCATTTTTTATGAGGCCTGATGTCGAAAGAGGACATGATCGAATTCAGCGGAACGGTGATGGAGCTGCTGCCCAACGCCATGTTCCGCGTCAAACTCGACAATGAGCACTCGATCCTGGCGCACACGTCCGGAAAGATGCGCAAGAACCGTATCCGCGTGCTGGCGGGCGATCGGGTGAACGTCGAGATGACTCCCTACGATTTGAGCAAGGGCCGGATCACCTTCCGCTTCAAGTGACCGTACCCACGCTGGTTCTGGCCTCTGCCAGTCCTCGGCGCCTGGCGTTGCTCGCCCAGATCGGCATCGTGCCGGACCGCGTGATCGCCACCGATATCGACGAGACTCCGCTCCGCGATGAGCTGCCGCGGCACTGCGCGCAACGGCTGGCGCGGGCGAAGGCTGGTGCTGTGGCCGACGTCGAGGGTCTGGTACTGGCGGCGGACACGGTGGTGGCAGCCGGGCGGCGCATCCTGCCGAAGACCGAGACTGACGCGGAGGTTCGGCGTTGCCTGATGCTGCTGTCGGGACGGCGGCATCGCGTCGTCACCGCCGTGGTTGCGCGTGGACCGGGCGGGCGGTGCAGCGAGCGCGTGGTGCAGAGTGTCGTCGGCTTCGCACGGCTGAGCGAGCGGCAGGTCGAGGCGTACCTCGCCGGCGGGGAATGGCGCGGCAAGGCCGGCGGCTATGCGATCCAGGGTAGCGCCGCGACGTTTATCCGATTCCTGTCAGGCAGCTACTCCAATGTGGTTGGGCTGCCGCTGTTCGAGACGGCACAAATGCTGCGCGGACTGGGCTGGCCATTGCCATGACGACGCGCATTCTGGGCGCGTGCAGTCCCGGTGAGGTACGCGTCGCTGTCGTGCGTGACGAGATGCTGATGGACTACGGAATATGGCGACCGGGTGCGCCTGATGGTGTCGGCGACGTCTACCGCGGCCGGGTGATTGCCAAGGTTCCCGCGATGGCCGGGACATTCGTTGCTGTTGGCGATGCCGAGGGTTTCCTGCCGGACAGCGATGGCGGCGCGGGATTGAGTGACGGCGATGGCGTCACGGTGCGGATCACGCGGGCCGCACAGGGCGGCAAGGGTCCTCGATTGGCGGCGCACGATGGCGGACCGACCGCGGGCGAGGCCCCTGCCCTGTTGGCGCGCGGCCCTGGCGTGCTGCTGGAATTCGCACTGCGCCACGCCGACGCGCCGGTCGAGCTGGATGACGCTGCATTGGTTGGGAGACTGCGACCAGTGTTGGGGGAACGTGTTGCGCTCTGCGGCGTGGCCTTTGATGGGGTGATCGAGGACGCGGTGGAGGCGCTTGCCGTGCCCGACGTCGAACTGCCGCGGGGCGGGCGGCTGCATATTCAGCCGACGCCCGCACTGGTCGCGATCGACGTTGATGCCGGAAGCGCGGTGGGAGGGCGGCAGGGCAAGACGGCGGCGCATCTCGGGGCGAACCGGGCGATGCTGCCGGAACTGGCGCGGCAGATCCGGCTGCGCAATCTCTCTGGCGCGATCATGGTGGATTTCGCAGGCCTGCCGTCGCGCCGGCGGGCGGCGCTGGGTCCGGCCTTGGCCGGTGCGCTGGCGGACGACCCGGTGCATCCTCGGCTGCTGGGTTTCACCGCATTGGGTTTGGCGGAGCTCGTGCGGCCGCGGATTCATCCGCCGCTGCACGAACAGCTTGCGGGACCGCATGCGGCGGGGCTGGCGGCTTTGCGTCGGGTTGCCGCCGAGGTTGCGGCGCATCCGCATCGCTCGCCGGTGCTGCGGGCGTCGCCCGCGATCGTCAGCGCGCTGCGGGGCGATGCCGAGGCGCTGGCGGACCTTGCGCGTCGCGCCGGACGTGGCTTGATATTGCGCTCGGATCCCACACTGCGGACGACGGGCTGGATGATCGAGGCGAGTGATGAGCGAGGGTAAGGCGACGTGCCCGATCTGCGGCAAGCCAAGCATGGCCGACGTGCGGCCGTTCTGCAGCCGGCGTTGCGCGGACGTCGATCTCGGGCGTTGGTTGACCGGGCAATACCGGGTTCCAAGTTCACCCGACGACATGGAGGAGGTGGACGAGGACAGGCAGGAGGAGTGAGCTTGATCGGGCGGGGCGCATGGGTTATGGCCTGCGGCCCGCTGGCAGCCGGATGCCCAGGTAGCTCAGTTGGTAGAGCATGCGACTGAAAATCGCAGTGTCGGTGGTTCGATTCCGCCCCTGGGCACCATCCGCCCTTCCGCTAGCGCTTCTCTTTGCCTCCAGACCTACGCTGTAACCCTCCTAAGACCCTGATATGATTGGATTTATGGCGGTTCCAGGGGGCTCTGGCGTAGAGGCGGCTACCATGTCGCACTTCCGGTATCAGCCAGTGCGTGATGGTATTTTTGATGGTATCCGGCCCCCCTGATGGTGTCGTCGCTCCGACGACGAGGTCAGCTGCCATGCCGCTCACTGACGCCAGGTGCCGATCCGAGCCACCCCAGGCGAAGCTCAAGAAACTGGTGGACGGCGGTGGTCTCCAACTTTGGGTGCAGCCGAGCGGCGCCCGACTGTGGCGACTTGCCTACCGTTTTGCGGGAAAGCAGAAGCTGTTTGCTCTCGGCGTCTACCCATCGGTGTCTCTCGCCAAAGCGCGTCAGGCCAGAGACGAGGCGAAAAGGCTGCTTGCACAAGGCTTGGACCCTTCCAATGAACGCAAGCTAGCGTGCGCAAGCGAAGGCGAACGCGCCCACGTTCTGCGCTTTGGCTGACGAGTATCTGGCCAAGCTCAAGCGGGAAGCTCGGGCTGACGCTACCCTCAACAAGACGGAGTGGCTGCTGGCGTTCGCCAAGGATGAGTTCGGCGATGTGCCAATCGCTGATGTGAGCGCTCCGATGGTCCTTCGGGTGCTTCAGAGATTAGAGGCACGCGAGCGTTATGAATCTGCGCGCCGGCTTCGATCTACGGTCGGCAGCGTTTTTCGATATGCAATAGCGACCGCTCGTGCTGAGTTTGACCCAACGTATGCGCTGAAGGGCGCCCTCACTCAGTTTGTAACAACGCCGCGCGCAGCCATCACAAATGGCCTGCAGTTTGGCGCTCTTCTTCATGCAATCGACAACTTTGACGGACAGCCCGGCACGCGCATCGCGCTGCAGCTGCTCGCCCTGCTGTTTCCCCGCCCCGGGGAGCTTCGGCTGGCAAGTTGGAGCGAGCTCGACCTGGAACGTGCAGTTTGGAGCATACCCGCCACGAGAATGAAGATGCGTCGAGCTCACAAGATTCCGCTTCCATCTCAAGCCCTCGGACTGCTTTCTTCACTGCGCCGGATCTCATCGGGTGATTGGCTATTTCCTGGTGTGCGCTCCGCTTCAAGGCCAATTTCTGATGGCACCCTGAACGCGGCACTTCGGCGTCTTGGATATGCGAAAGATGAGGTCACCGCGCACGGCTTCCGCGCGACCGCCTCAAGTCTGCTCAACGAATTGGGCCGATGGCACGCAGATGCTATCGAACGCCAACTTGCCCATGTCGAAGGCAACGACGTCCGTGCAGCTTATGCGCGTGGCGATTACTGGGAACAGAGAGTGTCAATGATGCAATGGTGGGCCGACGAGCTCGATAGACTGCGACGATCAGTGATGCGCGACTTCAGCCACACACTCGCAGCATAGGCGGTGGTCAGGTGCTTTTCAGTCGCGCCGACTGACACCGTAACCCGTTGTTTTCAATGAGAAAATTCTGTCGATCAATTTTTCAGCAAGGCGTCAGCCCTGCGAGGCAAGCTCGATGCACTGAAATTGGAATTCGATAACAACCTCACGCCGCCGGCGGCAGTCGAAGTGCTGCACCGTGCCACCGACGAACAAATCGCGTCCGGCGCGCAGAGCCGCGCGCTGAAAGCCGGGGACGTCGCGCCAGAGTTCACCCTTCCTGATCCTGACGGCAATTCCGTCTCTTCCAAGGTGCTTCTCGCAAAAGGGCCGCTCGTGGTCACTTTCTATCGCGGCGCCTGGCGTCCGTTTTGCAACTTCGACCTGAGCGCGCTGGAAGAAGCCCGTTCGGAAATCGAGTTCGCGCGGTGCGACCCTGGTTGCGATCTCACAACAGACGGCGCCAAATAGCCGCAAATCGCAGCGGCAGAACGGGCTCGGCTTCCCGATCCTGGACGATCATGGCGGGGAAATCGCCGCTCAGTTCGACGTGCTCTGGACTTTGCCGGACTACCTGCGGGAGGTCCACAAAGCGCTCGGCGCGGACCTGGTGCAGTTTAACGGCGAGAACAGTTGGACCCTGCCGATGCCCGCCCGTTATGTTATCGCGCAGGATGGAACGATCGCTTACGCCGAAGTGAACGCCACTACACCCGGCGCCCCGAGCCCTCGGCCATCTTCCCGGTTCTAGAGCAACTGGGGCGTCGGCAGGTCGCCTGATTTCTTTCGAGAATCCACTCCAATCGGATCGTCGGCGCATCGGAGCGCCGAAGATCAGGTTTGACGATTGGAGAGCGTCTCTTTCTGAGCCCAGCCGATCGCACGGGCAGCGAGGAGAATGGGGCCATGCCCATCGAGACATTCGATTTCATCGAATGCGCGCGGGAACCGCCTCTCGGGCAAGATCGAAACTCCAGAGGTGACGCTGCGCGGCTGGGTGTGGATCGGCACCGAAGTGGGACCGCGGCGAAAACGGAAGCGCCTCCTTGAAACGACTACAGAAGTCGATAAGGGGGTGGGGTCCCGATCGGCGCCGATCGGGGCCCACCCTGAACGAAATTGCCGGCGATACATCTGTGTAAGCCAAGCGTAAGCAGCAGGACAAAATGGCGCTCGTCAGCCGGTCTGCTCGATATTCACGTGCTTCGTATCGCCCAGGTGCTGCCCACCGGTAGCCCTTCTACGGACCGTCGAGGAAGGCGAGTGCCGTGTTGATCACGCCTTCGAGAAGGGAGCGTTCAGGGCGCACCCGGGCCAGGACACGCACGCCCATCAGCACGCCGAGCAGGTGCTGTGCCAAGCCGACTGCCGGCACGGCGGAGGTGATCGTCCCATCCGCCTGGCCCCTCTCGACGCAATTGAGGAAAAATGCCTCAAGTCGCTCGAGGGTCTCGACAATCGTCTCACGAAACTCCTTGTCATGAGGCGCCATCTCAAGGGCGCAATTCACGATCATGCATCCCTTGCGCTCCCGGTCACTAAGCGAACGGCGCAGGATGTCCTCGAAAAATGCTCGTACGGCCTCGCGGGGCGGTAGGGACTCACTGCGCTGAAGGCGCGCTCCGATGCTCTTTTCGATGTAGTGGTCCAGCGCCGTTCGGAACATCGCCCGTTTGTCGCCGTACGCGTTGTAGAGACTTGCGGCGGTAAGGCCGGTCCTTTCGATCAAATCTTTGACCGACGTCGCCTCATACCCGTGTGCCCAAAAGCACTGCATCGCGGCATCCAGCACCGTCGCTTCGTCGAACTCCCTAGGTCTCGCCATTCTGTCATCCACCTCGCGTGCCGCCGGGACCTTGCCATCGTCGACGGCATCAGTCATTTTAGAATAGACATACCACAACGCAACTGAGGGCCCAGTATCTGGCGCCCTGGACCGGCTGCGACACATCGATCGACCAGAAGGGTATACCGTCATAGGGCTGGAACAACAGCTAGAGGAGTTCAAGGAACAGTTCCTGCGCACGGCTCCCGCCGGACGGGCGGCCCTCTACGAGGTGAAGATCGAGGAGCTCCGAACCAACTTCGCTCTCGAAGCGGCCGCTGGAATAGGAACCCAGGCCCCCGAGCTTCGGCTGCCGGATGTGAAGGGCGACCTCGTCTCCCTCACCGATCTGCTCCGCGACTGCCCCGGTTGTGGTCACCTTCTATCGGAGTGGTTGGTGCCGCTACTGCAATATCCAATTGCGTGCCTACCGGGCTGTCCTGCCGCAGACGGCAGATCTTGGTGCGCGCCTCGTGGCGATCTCGCCACAGCTTCCGGAGCAGTCCATTTCGCCTTCCGCCGCGACCGCAATCATTGCGCTCCTGCCAGTGGTCGCCTCGCTTCTCGCAATCCCGGTTCTCGGCGAGATACCGCTGCCGGCCGAATGGGTTGCGATCATCGTTATAGGGATGGGCGTCTGCCTTGCCGCGAGAGGTCCATCCGTTCGTTCCGCTTCTCTAAGACGTTGAACCCGAGGGGAGTAAACCATGATCCGCTTTTATTTCCACCCGACGCCGAACCCCGCGAAAGTCGCGCTCTTCCTGGAGGAAGCCGGCCTGCCGTATGAGACGATGCCGGTCGACACGAGCAAGGGCGAGCAACATTTGCCGACCTTTCGCGCGATCAACCCGAACGGCAAAGTGCCGGCAATCGTCGACACGGCGGGCCCTGGCGGCAAGGAAGCACGGGTATTCGACTCGACGGCGATCCTACTCTACCTCGCTGAGAAAACAGGCAAGTTCCTTGGCACACCGGAAGATCGGCCCGAGTTGCTGTCCTGGCTGCTGTTCATCGCCTCCGGACTCGGTCCGTTTTCGGGCCAGGCCGTGCATTTTCAATTCGCGGCACCAGAAGGGCTGGGCTATGCCGTCAACCGCTACCGGCGCGAAGCCGAGCGCCACTACCAGGTGCTGAACGACCATCTCGCTGGGCGCGAGTTCATCGTTGGCAGCGGTTACACGATCGCGGACATGTCGGCCTGGGGATGGCTCGACCGGGCTTCGCGGGTGATGAAGGGAGCGGAGGATCCCTTGGCTCCGTATCCGAACCTGAGGCGCTTCTTCCAGGCGATCGATGCGCGGCCGGCCGTGCAGCGGGCCAGGGCAGTCGGACAAGACCACGAGTTCAAGAAGGTCAGTGACGAAGAGACGAAGCGAGCTCTCTTCCCCTCCAACTACCCGCCCGCCGCGTAAGGAAAAAGACGTTGAAGCTTGACGGCAACCGCGTCCTCGTCACTGGTGGATCGAGCGGCAGAGGCTTGGCGACCGCGAAGGCATTGCTCGCAAAGGGTCCAAAGTCTCGATTTCGGGCCGACGCTCGGCCTTGGTGTTCTCAGCCCTGGCCGAGTTGCGCGGCGCAAAGGGAGAGGCAGCTGGCATTGTCGCCGACGTTGGCACGGCCGATGGAAGAACCGAGACATTACGCCATGCGCTCGACGCGCTCGGCGGTCTCGACATCCTGATGAACAACGCCGGCGGCGTCCGCGCCGGCCGGCTGGAGGTGACGACTGAGGCTGAGATCGAGGCGATGCTGAACGTGGATCTCCTGGCGCCGGTCCTGCTGACGCGAGCGGCACTGCCGTCGCTCCGTGCGAGCGGCGACGCCATGGTGATCAACGTTCGAGGTCATCCGGGGCGGTGAGACCCGCGCTCAGATGATCGCGCTCAATCGGGACAATCCGCGGCGATCGACGAACGGATGCTTGCCATGAAGCCGACGCTCGAGGAAGCGGTGAAGGACCACTCCGCTCTCTGACGAGCTTTTAACAGCGTACGGAGATCGCACACGGACCCCGCACCACGATGATCGAGCTCTACGACTGGCGAACTCCATAGCAATGAAATAGAGGGAGCTCCGTTCTCTGCTCAGTCACCAGCGACCGCCGAAGGTAAGAATTTGTGGTTCCGCCAAACAGCCGCGAGCCTGGTCCGAGACTGACGCAGGCCGCCGTGCGTGACGCCATGACAAGCAAAATCCAGGCATTGGCAGATCGCCAATGGCACGACTATCGAACGCGCAAGCCCGGGACATTGTTTGCGGATCCAGGCTTTGCCCTCGACCTTTCCGACGCCTATGAGCTGCAGGATGCTGTAGCGACGCTCCGCGTCTCCGCCGGCGATCGCCTTGTCGGCTACAAAGTAGGTTGTACAGGGGCTGGCACTGTCCAGCAGTTCGGCATGGCAGGGCCGATCCGAGGATGCCTGTTTGAAAGCGAGGTCCGTCAGCACTGCTGTACGGTGACATGCAACGAATTCGCGAATCTCGCGATCGAAGGGGAAATGGCCGTGCGGATCGGGGCCGAAGGAACAATCGCCGCGGTCTTCCCGGTGATCGAGCTGCATCATTTTGTCTTTAGGGGCACGCGAAAAACGCTGCCTGAACTCGTCGCCAACAATGGTTTGAACGGCGGCGTCGTACTGCCGGGCGAAAACTGGCTCCTGTCGCGAGATTATATCGAGCGGCCAGGCGAGCTGAGCGTTTGTATCAACGACTGGCCGATTGCCTCCGGGGAGCTATGGCCAATGCACGGGGGCGTACATGCTTCGCTTGGATGGCTTCGCGAGCATTTGGCCAAGAAGAACCGGGCGTTGCTCCCTGAGCAGATCGTCCTGACCGGGACACCGCTCGGTCTCTATCCTGTCCGGGCTGGCGATCGCGTTGTCGTTCGTGTCGACGGCAAGGCAGGTGTTGAGTGCGCAGTTCTCTGAGAGCCTGCCTCGGAACGGCCACGTGATGATCGCCTGGAGATGCCGTCGGCGCGTGCATGTTCTTGCCGTCCATTGGCCGCGAGGTATTGGATATGGGCGAAACTGATGAAGCTGCCGGCGAGTGATGGGCTTGGAGGCCTGAGATGGCGCAGACTTTGCGGTTGCGGCGTGGTGAGATGGACGATCTTGATGGCCTGTACGCGTTAGCTACGATCCCTCGCGTCTATCGCTACTTGTTCGACGGAGAGCCGCCTAGCCGCGAGTACGTTGCACAGCGGTTAGCACTGCGCGTATCGGACTCGCCTAACGGCTGCTTTGGTTTATGGTTCCTGCAAGATGGACCGCACCATTACGCTGGATGTGTCGAGCTGCGGCCCTACGAAACCCCGCGAACAGCAGAGATCACCTGGCTGCTACATCCAGATTTTTGGGGACACGGCCTGGCGTTGCGCATGGCGTGGAGCGCGATTGAGAGTGCATTTGAGTCGGGACAAGCTGATGCGGTGATTGCCGGCGCCGACTCGCCAAACACAGCTTCGTTGGCGCTTATGCGGCGTCTGGGTATGCAGTTCCATCGGAATGTAACATATCCACTTGGCTCGGGGGCCGAATACATCCTGCACCGCGATAGTGCTGGCCCAATACCGAGACCCGAATCGATATTGGTGAACGGTGCCGTTTCGTATGACACCAGTAAACCCAATGCTTGAGATCTGAAGCGTGCTCGTCTCTGACCAGGAGCATGGCTGAAGGGCGTAGTGCCGGCGCGTATTGGCCTCGATGAAAGCGGAAGGCCCCCGGCGGGAACCGTCCGTCGATCAGTCAATTCCGTTGTTGTCTTAGTCTTAGATCAGGTCACGTGGCTGCGGGGATGCGATAGAGCCGGCCCGTGGCGTGCAATCCTTCCACTGTCCACGGCGCCCCTACACCATCGATCATCCAACCAAGGATCGCCCATAGATCCTGATCGACCACCACATCGTCCAGCGGTTCCAATGCCGGGACGATCGCGTAGACTTCGAGGCCTGCTGGAAATGGCTCACCGCTCCGTCCGATAAACACCAGCGCATAGGCCAGGCCTGACGGCGCTTGAACGTAACCCGGTTCGGACAGCCCGACCCGGTCGAGATCGAAGGTTCGCACAAAGAAGGCGCGGAACTCAGGGTAGTGCCCAACTCGGTCTTCGATGAGAACCAGAGCTAGGCGCGTGTCCTCGTTTGCTGGCCGGCCGATGACCGCGACGTCAGCCATCAAGAAGCTCCCTGTTCATCCAGACGGTCCAGGAAGTCGGCGACCAAGGCCGCGATCTCCGGACCCGAGTCTTCCTGCAAGAAATGCCGGCCTGTCACCATGTGCGGCCCTTCGGCGTGCGGCATCAGACGCTTGAACCGTTCGGCAAAGGTCGCAGCGTCGAACACCTCGTCCTCGCGTCCCCAGATGATGAGTGCCGGCAAGTTGGACTTCGCCAGCTTCGCCTCCAACCAGGTGAAGCGCGCCGCGGCGCGCGCCGTCTCGTCGAGCGGTATCCACCGGGGCCAGACCCAGGTCAGCAGGCGGGTCTCGGCATCCGGAAGGACGGCCTCGTAGACGGGTTGTGCCTCGCGCCTGAACTTCTCGCGGCCGACGACCGACAAATACACCCCGCGCCGCGCCAGGACGTTGTGCCGGCCTAGCAGATAGGGCCCGATCAGAGGCGCGTGCATCGTGCGCCATGGGAATAGTCGCGTGTGAAATTCGGCCGGCGGCGTTGGCCACGCCCAAGTGCTCATGACGGTCAGCGCGCGCACCCGCTCGGGATTGCTCATCGCGAAGCCCAGGCCAGTCGGGCCGCCCCAGTCGTGGCAGACCACCATCAGGCGCTGCAAATCAAGCTGGCGGACGAGACCCGTCAGATCCGCGATGTGCCCATCGAGGCTGTGCGCCTGCTCGCGGGCCGGTTTCTCGGACAGGCCGAACCCGATCATGTCGGGGACGATGACACGATAGCCTGCATTCACCAGCGGCGGAATCACGTCCCGGTAGAGGAATCCCCAGGTCGGATTACCGTGCAGCAGCAGGATCGGATCGCCGGCGCCCTCATCGACATAATGCATCCGCCAGCCATTGACCCGCGCGTAGCGGGCCGTGAAAGGCCACTTCTCATGAAACCCTTCGAGGCTCTCCAGCACACTCACGTTCATGTCGTGCCCCTCATGCCGTGACGCGGCGCAGGAAGGCGCAGATCACCAGCATCTTGACGATGACGTCGCCGACGAACGGCTCGACCGCCGCGCTGATCCAGGCCGCCAGCGCGGGTGGAGGCGGGGTGGCTTGACCGATCAGCCGCACCAGCAGCCCGTCGGCATGGGTTTGCACCGCGCGCTGGGCCTGATCGATCGCGGCTGCGAGCCGGCCGTCGCCGTCCATCGGCGCCAGCAGCAGCCAGGCGAACGCCAGATAGGACGGCCAGTGCGCCAGGTGGCGATACATGCTGGCCAGCACCGCGCCGGGGCGCCGCGTGCCGAAGCCATTCAGGGCGGTCACCAACGCGGCGGTCTCGGGTCGCATTGCGCTCAGGTCGAGCAGCTTGGGCAGTGCTATCCGCGCCGCCGTCGCCACCGGCGTCGGTTCGGCCGCCTTGACGCCCGCCGGCACGCGCCCGTCCAGCCGCCCGCGCAGCGCGGTCAGCGCCACCACGGCCATCCCGTTGGTGTGGTCATAGGCCGACAGGACGTCGCGGATGGCCGCCATGTCCTCCAGCCGCAGGTCCAGCGCCGCGTATAGCTCCGCCTGGATTGGGGGCATCGGCGGCAGCGCCAGGTCCCGTCGCAACGCCGTCGCCTGCCCGATCACCGACCCGTCGACATAGAGCGGGCGCAGCGCCTGCCAGGCCCAGGGCAGGGCGCCGTCCATCGTCGCCAGATGGCGCCAGATCAGATTGACGACATCGACCCCCAGCACCTGGCGGATATCGGCAAAGATCGCCGCGGTCTCTCCCGTCGCAGCGGCTTCGGTGATGGCCGGAACCGGGTCGCTCATGACAGCCTCATGTGATGCGATAGCGTTTGACAGCGTCCTCGTCCCAGGACACGCCGGAGCCCGGCCGATCGGGCACCAGCGCCATGCCGTCCGAGATGCGCAGCGGCTCCGCCAGTATCGGCGCCGCCCAGTCGACATATTCCAGCCAGTGGCAGGTCGGCGTGGCGGCGAGCAGATGCGCGCTGGCCTCGGGGAAGATGTGCGAAGACATCTCGATCCCCGCCGCCGAGGCCAGCGCCGCTGCCCGTTGCCAGCCCGTCACGCCGCCGATCCGTTCCAGGTCGGGCATGACGTAGTCGCACGCTCTTTCCGCCAGCGCGGTAGCCATGGCCGGTGCGCCGGCGAAGTTCTCGCCGATCTGCACCGGCGTCTTCAACGCGGCGGCGATCCGTGCGCAGCCGGCGTAGTCGTCGTGGCGCGTGGGTTCCTCGATCCAATACAGGCCTTCGTCGTCCAGGGCCTGGCCGCGCTGGATCGCCTCGGTGACCGTCAGGCCCTGGTTGTAGTCGGCCATCAACGCGACACCATCAGGCAAGCGGCGGCGGACGGCGCGCACCACGGCCAGATCGGCCTCCGCCGTCGGCCGTCCCAGGCGCAGCTTGACCGCGCGGAATCCGTGGTCGAGCAGCGTCTCCGCCTCGTCGGCTGCCGCCTCCGGCGACATCAGGCCGAGGCCGTTGCTGTTGTAGGCTGGGATGGGCCGCGGTTGGGATCCGATGTAGCTGGCCAGCGGCATTCCGGCGGCCAGGGACAGCGCGTCCCAGCAGGCCACGTCGAAGCCGGCCAGCGCCATGCGGATGATGCCCTGCGCCCCTAACAGCCGATAACGTTGCAGCAGGCGGCTCGAGAAATCGATCGGCGCAATGCGTTCGCCGTGCAACGCATCCGCGATATCGGCCAGCACAGTCGCAATCAGCCCCGGTGCCATCCGCGTGTAGCAGAACAGATAGGCATGGCCGACGATTCCTTCTTCGGTTTGCATGTCAATCAAAAGGATCGGCGCGGAGTTCATGGTCTGGGCGCTGGTGCCCAAAGGCCTGGCCATCGGAACTTCGACCGCCCTTGTTTGGATCGAGTGCAAGGTCAACGGAGCCGCGACCATATCAAGCCTCCCCAACGTCACTTGAGCTCGAGGCCTCCAGGGGAGAGCGTCCCGGCCGAGAGGCGGACTCGATGATGTGCTCCCAGCTCTTTCCTCGGAGCCTTAGGAATTCCACGTTGGGACCGAGCGTATCACCATAGACGGCGCGTGTTCTCTCGAAAATTCGTGTGCGCTGCGGCTCTGGCGTCTGTTCCTTAAAAACCTGGCAGAGCTGTCTGCGTGCCGAATGCATTGCCCTGGCGATCGCCTCCGGTGACGAACCGTTCCGACGCATTGCATCCGCGTGGCCACGCAGCGCCATCACCCGCGCCTCATATTCAAGACGCAAAGGCGCCCTGGTCATGCCGACCGCCGACCAGAGCGGCGGCCGGAAGGCGCCGTCTCCGACGAATCCACGCTCATGGCGAGGATACGGCTGATGGCCGTTAAATCCCGCCCCGATTCCGAGGACCATCTGTTGAACGCAGCCTGTACGATCGCCAGATCACGCTTCCCCGTCGGCGCCCGATCGATAACGCCTTCCCGGATCAGTGCTGCCACCATGTCCGGGGACGTGATGAAAGCCGGCTTGCCAATGCCGCGAAGAAAACGACCAGCGGCATCGCCGCCAAGGTGGCTGGCGCGCTTTTTCAAAACATCCAGAAGGCCAACATAGTCTGTGTCGGCCCAGTTCGCGAAGAACTGGGCCGCACTCCCGTGCTCCGTCTTCAGATCCAAGAGAAACTGGGCGTTGATCTGAACAGACTTGATCTTCGCGGCGTTGCGCACGATCCCGCGGTCCTGCAGCAGGCGGTCGAAATGTTCCTCCGATATAAAGGCACACGCATTCGGATCAAATCTGTCGAAGCCGGCCTCGAACGCCGGCCACTTGTCGTCAATCACCTTCGATGAGAAGCCGGCGTAAAAGATACGTCGCGTCATCTCGGCCAGGATTCGATCGTCTGGCGTCGATGCGATCTCCGCTGGCGGCCGCGGCGCTGTCGTCGCGAGGATTCGCTCGAGTGCTGCTTCGCCGCCTTTCCGTGCCACCGCACGTGCAAGGATCTCGGCGAACGGCGTCATGGCCGGATAGCTCCGGCTGGGGACTTCTCGTACACCGGGGTCGCCTCCAAACGTCGCGTTGCCCACGATCCGTCCCTTCATACCGGTACCGGAAGGAGGGATCAGTGGCGGTTGATCTCACTGCGTTGCATTTTAGTACGACCGAACCATAATGGGAAGCGCCGGAGACGGAAGCCCGCCTTTGGCCAATTCCGGTAGTCGGGAGGCAGAAATTTTGCACGGAGGATGGCGAGGGTCGCAGCCGAAACGGCCGTGGGTCTTGGTCTGAAATGCGGCGCGTATGCGGAGATAAGCGGGCGCTCCTGGACCGCGTGCTTGTCAAAGGGGATAGAGAGGTCATGGACACAACCACCATCAAGGCGCTTTGCTTCGACACTGGGGGCACGATCCTTGACTGGCATACGGGAATGCGGACGGCCCTTGCCGCCGTTGGCACCCGGCACGGCATCGAGCGAGATTGGGCGTGCCTCGCCAATGAATTTCGCCGCCGATCTCTCAAACTGATCGTGAACCATGGCGAACACGCGCCTGCGACAATGACGTTCGACGACGCTCATCGAGAGGCTCTTGACCAGGTGCTCGCCGACAATGGGCTCGAGATATTCACCAAGGACGAGCGTCGCCTCTTGTGGTGGGATACGATCCACAGCCTGCAATGCTGGCCTGACTTTCCCGACGCGCTCGTGCGCCTGCGCAGAAAATTCATGTGCGTCTCATTCACGCTGCTGAGCTTTCGGATCGTCATGGACACTTCCAAGAAGAATGGCGTGTCCTGGGACGCCGTGATCTCTTGTGAGGCGATTGGCAAATACAAAGTCCTGCCGGAAGCCTACAAGACGTGCGCGAAGTTCCTTCAGCTCGACCCCAGCGAATGCTGCATGATCGCCTGCCATAACTTCGACCTCAACGCGGCCAAGGCCTGCGGCTATCGGACAGCCTTCGTGCGTCGCCCCGACGAATGGGGCGCGGAAGGTCCGCCCGATCCAAAACCAGACCCAAGGCACGACATCGCCGTCGCAAGTTTCTCCGAACTTGTCGAAAAGTTTGAAGCATGAGGTCGGACTTCACGTACGACCCCGTCACGGCGATCGATGAGTCGGCGGCTGTTGGAGAAACCGCTCTGATCTTTGCCGAGATCCGCCGAACCATGGGTATTCCGCTGATCACCTCGATCTGGCGTGGACTCGCCGGCATGGATGACAGCCTGCGGCTCGTTTGGAACGCCGCGAAGCCGATCTACGAGAGTGGTGAACCTGAGCGGGCGCTTGCACGTTGCATCGCCGCTGCCGGTCTGCCGAGTCCGGAGCCGCTCGCGCCGACCGCCTTAACCTGCATCGGCATGACGGAAGGCGATGTCCGCATGGCGCGTGCTGTCATCGCTGCCTATAATCGGTCCAACGGTCTGAATTTGATGGCGCTCGCAGCATTGATTGCACCGACGACGGTGGAATCGGGTGCTGTTCTGACGGCGGCTTTTGATGCGTCGCCGGCACAGTGGCCACCACTGCCACCGTTGCTATCGCGTGAGGCGATCGCGGCCGATACCTGGGATATCATTCGTCGTGTGAATGCCTTTGGTGCGTCCGGTATCGATGCGGGGATCGCAACGCTTTGGCGCCATTTGGCGCATTGGCCCGCCCTTCTCGCGCTGATCCACTGCGCGTTCGCGCCGCTGCAATCGCGCAGATTGATCGATCAGGCGAATGTCCGACTGGTTGCCCTCAGCGACGCAGAAGGTGTGCGTGTGTCGCTTCTGCGTCCGACAACATTGCCGACATTATCGCCCAAAGCCCTCGCCGCGATCACCGGCTATGTCAGAAGTCCTACGCAGGTGGCGCGCATGGTTGCGATTGGTCACGCTCTGACCTCGTGGCTCGCTCTATAGCAGCCCCATGATGGGCCACGTGGCGGTGGTCAGCGCGACTGACTGAAACACACGCGCTGGAACTTACCGACGACGCCCGCAATGCCGTGCGCAGGGAACCGTTGCACGGCATTGTCGGGATCGGCGTGCTTATTCTGCTGCCGCGCGATGCTCCAGAACCCGCAGCACGTCCAACGGATCTGTCCGTTCCCGGTAATCGACGCGGGTATCGGCGAACAAAACCACCCCATCCGCGCCAATCACGTACGTCGCCGACAGCGGCAACGACCAGTCGTCCGGCGCGGCGTTCTTCGTCGGGATATCCAGCTTGAAACCTTCATAGACGCCACGAAGATCATCCGTGAAGGCGTAGACGACGCCAAATGCCTTTCCGACCGCCTGACCGACATCGCTGAGAACAGGAAAGCTCAGGGCGTTCTTCTCGGCCGTGCTCACCGTGTCGTCGGGTTTTTCCGGGCTGATCGCCACAATGCTTGCCCCGGCTGCCGCGATGCGGGGCAGCACGGCCTGATAGGCCTTGAGCTCCAGATTGCAGAAGGGGCACCAACCGCCTCGATAGAATGTGACGACAACGGGTCCCTTGGCCAGCAAGGTTGCGACATCGAAGATCTCACCATACTGATCGCGCAAGCGAATGTCCGGCGCACGATCGCCGACTTGCTTGGCACTACGGGCGATACCCGATGCCGCGAGATGCGCGACGTGCTGATCCATCGATGCCTGGCGATCTGCGGGTACGCGAGCCCGCCAACCCGCGCGATAGTCGGTCAGCAGTTCTGAGAGAGTCTCGGTCATTTGCCTATCCTCTGTTGTTGAATGGTCGGCTAAGTCGTGGGCGCAGCTGTCGCGCTACGGTCGCTTACGTGGCGGTTGCCAGCTTGTCCTGCGTATTCGTTTCAAAGTCGCTGGCGTCGTGACGTTCATGGAGTTGGCTCGAGAGTTCGCCACGCACTCGATTGACCATGCGCCCCCGCTGCACAGCCGGACGCTCCAGAATGGTATCGGCCCACCGTTGGACATGTTTGTAGTCCTGCACTTGCAGGAATTCGGCGGCGTCGTAGCTCCAGCCCTTCACCAGCCCGCCATACCAAGGGAACACCGCCATGTCGGCGATTGTGTAAGCGGGGCCGGAAAGATATTCGTTCTCCGCGAGGCGCTTATCCAGCACATCGAGCTGGCGTTTCACCTCCATTGCGAAGCGGTCGATAGCGTATTCGATCTTCGTGGGGGCGTAGGCATAAAAATGGCCGAAGCCCCCGCCCAAATACGGCGCACTGCCCATTTGCCAGAAGAGCCATGACAGGCACTCGGCGCGGGCCGCACTCTCGGTTGGCAGGAACGCCCCGAACTTTTCGGCGAGATACATCAAGATTGCGCCGGACTCGAAAACACGTATCGGGGTCGCACCGCTGCGATCCACCATAGCCGGGATTTTGGAGTTGGGATTGACGCTGACAAAACCGCTGCCGAACTGGTCTCCTTCGCCGATCTTGATGAGCCATGCGTCGTACTCGGCACCGGCATGGCCGAGGGCCAGCAGCTCCTCAAGCATCACCGTCACCTTCACGCCATTCGGCGTGCCAAGCGAATACAGTTGCAACGGGTGACGGCCGATCGGCAGCGGCTTGTCGTGCGTTGGGCCAGAGACCGGACGATTGATGCTCGCCCAGGCACCGCCGCTTTCCTGGATCCAGGCCCATACCTTGGGTGGCGTGTATTCAACCTGATCTGCCATGTTTCGACGCTCCAGTGGTTCCGTAAGCCGGTGGCTTTATCAGCTTGCGCGATATTGGATCGGACGTTATAAAACACCATCGCCTCTGGCAAGTGGCGATGGCCTCGAAGGCAACGCCCTGGTGGGGGAGAGACAATGGCAAGACCTGAGGACATACCGCAGCCGACACGAGATGCTGTCGTTGCCGCGCCCTGCCCGAGCTTTGACACCCACCCGTTTGTCGTCGGCCCGCCGCTGGCGCAGCGACGCCTGGCAATCGTCTCCAGCGCGGCACTGATCCGGCGCGGAGAGCAGCCTTTCCACTACGGTAGTGCCGAGTGTCGCTTCGTCCCGGCTGCCATGCCCGCGAGCGACATCCTGATGAGCCATGTCTCGATCAACTTCGATCGCGCAGGGTTTCAACGCGATCTCAACGTCGTCTACCCGATGGATCGACTGCGGGAGTTGGCAACTGAGGGCGTGATTAGTGGCATGGCTGAGACCAACTTCACCGTGATGGGCTCTACCGATCCGGCGGGCATGACCGGGACGGCAGACCAGATCGCGGGGCAATTGCGGCAAGAGCGGATTGATTCGGTTTTACTCAGCCCTGTCTGACCCGTTTGCACGCGCGCCGTGTGCGCGCTCGCCCATATGCTGGAAGAACGCGGGTTCTCGACGGTGGCTATTGCCTCGGTGCGGGCCCAAGCCGAGAAGACACGGCCGCCTCGGGCGCTGTGGACGACCTCTCAGCTCGGCCGGCCGCTCGGGGAGCCGGGTGACCCGGCGTTTCAACGGCGCGTGCTCATGGCGGCATTGAGCCTTTTGGAGCGGACAGACGGGCCGGTGATCCTGGAGGACTTTACCGAAGATCCTCCGGGGTGGCGGGACACACCGAACTGGCGAGCACCGAGGTTGCAGGAAGTCTCTGAGGCGCTGGAGACACCCGATGCTTGGGCCGCGGCATTCGGCGCGGAGCTGTCTGCGCTGCAGCCCCTGTGGCAGATAGCTCAGGCGCGGTTCGGGCGCACCACCGTCGGATTGAGCTTTCAGGCGCCGGCGGCGTGGCCGAGGTTTGCAACCCGTTTCCTGGCGGGCGAGTTGCCCACCGTCCCCGAACTCGCTAGCCCTGCACTGGCTCTGCGCATGCTCTGTGACGATATCAAGGCGCTCTACGGTGAAGCAGCACAGGCAGAAGGCCCGGCGCCCTCAGCGCACCAGATTGACGAATGGTTCTGGCGCCAAACCGTTGCCGGTCGGCTGTTGATAGCCTTACGGACCGTCGCTATGGCGAGCGATAACAATGCGCTCAAAACTGTCGGTGGACGGTTTTTCGTGCCGGCCTACTGGCTGCCCTGATTTGCTTGCGCTTGAAGATGGCTGAGTTGATACCGCGATAGCGCCACATCAGAATTGGCGCAGAGCGGATGATTTCTCGTTGGAAGGGATCTTCATGCTACTCGGTGCGCTCGTGCCATTTCACGATACCGGCGGCGATCCGAATACGGTGCGGGAGTATGCGCAAGCGCTGGAAGCGGCCGGCTACGACTTTCTTGAGGCGCCAGATCATGTGCTCGGCGCCAATGTTGCCTCCCGGCCAGGCTGGGATCCTGACCGCAACACGTCGCAGGACCTCTTTCATGACCCGTTCGTTCTGTTGAGCTATGTGTCTGCCGTAGCCCCGAAACTAGCGCTCTCCACCGGCGTCCTGATCATGGCACAACGCCAGACCGCGCTGATCGCGAAACAGGCGGCATGTCTGGACGTGCTGTGCAATGGGCGGTTCCGGCTGGGCATCGGCGTCGGCTGGAACGAGGTCGAGTTCGTCGGTTTGAACGAGAATTTCCACAACCGTGGACGCCGATCCGAAGAGCAGGTGGAGGTGATGCGGGCGCTCTGGAAAGACGAGCATGTCACGTTCAAAGGCAAGTACCACACGATCGATGACGCGGGTATCAATCCTCGCCCGGCATCTGGGCATTTGCCTGTGTGGTATGGCGGGCATCACGAAAAGACGTTCCCTCGGATCGCCAAATGGGGAAATGGCTGGATCCAGAACAATTTTCCTCCCGACCAGGCAGCGTTGGATAAATTCAGTGAATTGCGGCGAATGATCGAAGTTGAGGGGCGCGATCCGCAGTCGGTTGGGATCGAAGTCTGGACCTCATGCGGCCGTGGTGGTGAAGCCGAGTGGCGGGCAGAAGCCGCTTTTTGGAAAGCAGCCGGGGTGTCGCATCTCTGCCTGACGACAGCCTTCCACAAGCGGCACTTCTATCGCAGCGGTGAGAAGGATCTCGGCGATCATCTGACCGCGATTCGCCGTTATCACGACGCGGTGGCCGACATTCTCTGAACTGAAGCGATGCGGCGGTGCTTCGGCCCCCGAGGCCCGGCGCAGTTCGATGCCTCGCGGACAGCGACCAAGGGATGCGGGCACCGTGGATCGTGGCGCGCCTTGTAAAATCAGCATTGACTTTCATGACAACTCCTAAACGGCACTATGGGTCCAATAAGTCACGAGCATGCCCGCTGGCGAGTGCAATCGCGTAAGCGCGTCCCCTTCGCCTTATTCTGAAGTCCATGAGCTAATGTGGACGTCCGTGGATCACCGTTTGCTGCTCCGAGCGGACAGAGTGGCGGCGTTGGCAGAAGTTGCTCGCGCCGACCTTCACGCCATCCAGCATCAATCTTCTGGCGCCGCTTTTCCACGCGGCGACAGGAGCAGCAAGTCGACCGCTTCCTTCGCATCCCTAAGAAGCGTCTTGCGCGGCGTGCCTATCTGCGCACGCATGGTAAGGCCACGAGCAAAATCCGTGACTTGGATCGCGCGGATGGCTACAGGAAAGTCGGACGGGATTTCTCCAGCGGTGATCCCGTCCCGGAAACGACCTTCCACCAGCGCCACGCCGCCAGCGGCGGCGTTCTGCAGGAATTTCCTGACCTCAGCGTCGTCCACAAGCGGCGCGACGCACACGAGAAGACATCCCCAAGCTGATCCTTTCTCTGTCGCACTTTCGACGGCGTATTTCATGAAGTGGGCAAGCGAGTCGCGAAGGGTCTGCGGCGACAGCAGGGCCTTTGAGGCGAGAGCGCCTTTCTTTTCCGCGTACACTTTAAGAGCGCGTAAGAATATCGCCCGCTTGTCCCCAAAGACGGCATATAGGCTCGGTCGTCCCACGCCCATCCCAGCGACGAGATCGTCGATCGTCGCTCCGTCATAGCCCTTCGACCAGAATACCTGAATCGCCTTTTCCAGCGCATCCCTCTCGTCGAAGCTGCGCGGCCGCCCACGCGATCTAGCAGCATTTTGAAACATTCAGTTCAAAACTCCTTGACACTTTCCGCACACTATTATATAACTGAATAGTTCAAAAATAGCAAGCCGGATCTGGCCTCGTGGGCCTTATGACTCGGCCTTCACCCTTTACCACGGAGACGCCCATGGAACATTCGATTGCGCTTGTCACCGGCACCACCTCCGGGCTCGGTTATGCGGCAGCCCACATTCTTGCCGAAAAGGGATCGCGCGAGGTCATCGTCACCGGGCGCAGTCTGGCTCGAACCCAGGAAACAGCAACTCAGCTTGCGGCTGAGACCAAAAAACAGGTCTTCACGCCTTTGGAACTGGCTTTGGACACACCGTCCAGCGTTCAATCCGCCCTCGCCGAGCTGATTAAGCAAGGTCAGCCGATCGATTTCCTACTGCTTAATGCAGGGATGGTTCCAGGTAAGAAGCGCGTGATCACTGCGGCGGGCATCGAAGCGGCTCAGGCCCCGCTGATCGGCCATCATCAACTGACTGTCGGCTTGCTTCGCGCCAACCTGCTGAGCCCCAACGCGCGGATTGTTATCGCCGGCGCGGAGCCTGCCCGAGGGGGCGTCCCCATGTTCAGCTACACCGACGTGCCAGCCTTCGCAGCCAAATACCACCAGGGTGACCGAACCGCCGCTGTGGAAGCCCTGATTCGTAACGGGCCGAACGTGAAGTACGTGCCCAACAATGCGTATGCCGACGCGAAGCTCATTATCGCTTGGTGGGTCGCGGCGCTGGCGCGCCGGCTACCCTCCGGCATGGCCGTGTACGCTGTCTCGCCCGGTGGCGCGACCGCCACCAAGGTGGTGCGAAACGCTGGCCCGTTGTTGAAGTATCTGTTTATCCCGATCGTGAACCTCATTCCCGGCATGAATCAGACACCGGAGACCGCGGCCCGTCGGTACCTCCAGGCATCGGAGTTCGGAACCGACGTCTCAGGGCAATTCTTCGCCTCGGCTCAAGGGAAGTTCTCAGGCCCAATTGAGGCGCAGCGCCACCCACACCTTCATGATCGCGCCAACCAGGAAGCCGCATGGCAGGCCGTCGTCAAGGTCTCTGGCGTCGATTACTCGCCTGAAAGACCCGCATCGCCATCGGCTGCGCCGATCACAAAACGATCCGCCGGATTGACTTAGAAAATTTGTCGCCTTCTGCAGCGACTTAAGAGCGGTGTCCTGAAGGATAGTCCGATCGCGGCTGAACTGATCCCGGCGACCTGAATCAGCAGGCGATTGCGAAGCTACATGATCGTCAGCGGGGTCTTACGGTATTTTGAATTAAATAGTTCAATAATCCCTTGACCGCATCCTCCGCACCTGATTATCATACCAAACAGTTCATAATAAGAAAAGCAACGCTAACCTCGCGAGGAGAATACACATGGAACGGTACCAAGATAAAAAGGTGGTGATTATCGGCGGCACCAGCGGCATGGGACTTGCGACGGCGAAGATGCTTCTCGATGGAGGCGCGCGCGTTCTGGTAACTGGCCGCTCGCAAGCCGGCTTGGAATCGGCGCAGAAAGAACTTGGAAAGGACGCCATCGTGGTTTCGAGCGACGCGCGTTCGTTGACGGGGATCGACGCTCTCGGCTCTCGAGTGAAGGGAGAGTTCGACACCTTCGACCTGCTCTTCGTCAATGCCGGGTTCAGCATCCGAGCGCCTCTTGAGAGCATGACCGAGGCTGTCTACGACGAGATGTTTAACTTGAACACCAAAGGGCCGCTTTTCACGATGCAGAAGCTCACGCCGTTAATAAACCGGGGAGGTTCAATCGTCCTCACGACCTCGATCGCCAACGTCAAGGAAATGCCCGGCAACGCCACATACGGAGCGGCCAAGGCTGCTCTGCGATCATTCGCTCGGACGCTCGCCGCCGAGTTGATTCCTCGCGAGATTCGCGTCAACGCGGTGACACCCGGTTCCATCGACACGCCAATCCTCGGCAAAGCGTTTCCCGGTAAAGACGAGGCTGCCCAGATTAGGGAGAAGATGATCGGTATGGTCCCGATGAAGCGCTGGGGGAAGTCGGAGGAAATCGCTAAGGCCGTCCTATTCCTTGCGTTCGACGCGACCTTCACGACCGGCGCCGAACTTCCTGTCGACGGCGGTTGGTCTCAACTCTGAAGGCAGCACGCGAAACGCAACGCAATTTAATCTGAGGAGCGAATGAAAGACACAGCGAACCATCGGGTCCCAGAGCAGGGGAAACTTCGTCGCGCGCTCGCGGTCGTCTTCGCCTGGTTGCAAGCGATGGAATACACCGGCTTTGACTACACTCTCGATCGCATCGAACGCTTGGAACGGGAGGTGGGACAACTAAAGGAGGAACTGCGCCAAAGCCGCGATATGGGGCTCGTCGATGCTTAGAACGATAGCCCCGCTGGGCTCGAACATTGACGGCACCGGTAAGTCACCCTCGACGAAACTCGGTAAGCGGAATCTGAATAGCCCTTAGCCCCCCGCAATGCCCCCGAGAGTGAGAGTGAAGATCGGTTTTGCCGTGACGGGTTGGAGGTCGCGAGAGAGGCTCGCGGCGCCCGTCGCGGAGACCCGCGATGTCACGTTCAGCCGCTCGCGCTTGCACCGGCCACGACCGGACGAGCCTCTATTGCGAAATCACCGACAGATCATCGCCGAGTTGGAAGCCGGCCCGCGTGCCGTGGGTCCAACCCTGGGGCACGTCGGCGGCCAAGGCGCCGATCGCCATGCCGAAGAACGCGGCGACGCAGCGCCGATACTCCGGCGTCAATGTCCTCATTCTTTGGGGCGCCGTCATCGGACGGGGGTTCGCCGGCCAGAGCTGGCTAACGTTTCGCCAGGCCTTGAGCCTTGGCGGCAACGTGCGCAAAGGCGAACACGGCACCACCGTCGTCTACGCTGACCGCTTCACCCCCGACGAGGAACGCAAGCGGGCCGAGCGCGACGGCGACGAGCCCGGGGCGATTCCGTTCCTCAAGCGGTTTACCGTGTTCAACACCGATCAGTGCGAGAGCCTTCCCGGCGAATTGGTCACTGCCCCGCCGCCTGCACCCGAGGGTCTGATCCTCCCCCAGGCCGAGGCGCTGATCATCGCGACTGGTGCCCATTTTCGCATCGGCGGCGACCGGGCCTTCTACAGCCCCGCGCAGGATTACGTGCAGGTGCCCCGGCCTGACGCCTATTTCGAGCCGATCAACTGGCACCGGACGGCACTCCATGAGCTCGGTCACTGGGTCGGCCATCCCTCACGCCTGGCTCGCGACCTGTCGGGCATGTTCGGATCGGCTCTCTATGCCAAGGAAGAGTTGGTCGCCGAAATGACCAGCGCCTTCGTGTGCGCCTCGCTCGGCATCGTGCCGACGGTGCGCCACGCCGACTACCTCGGTTCGTGGCTCGAGGTGCTGCGCGAGGACAATCGCGCCATCGTGCGAGCGGCGAGTGCCGCCTCCAAGGCGGCCGACTATCTGCTCGCCTTTCGTCCCGAACCCGAAGAACCCGGTGCTGCCGCCACCGCAGCCGACGAGCAGGAGGCGGCATGATGTTCCGCCGTTGCGCCAGTCATCATCCGCGTCCAGGGCGCGGGCGTCTTCGAGAGGAAGAGGGCTGCGCCGATTTTCGCGACGGGTTGGAAGTCGAGAGAGAGTCTCTCGGCGCCCGTCGCGGAGATTACCGACATGGCTACCGCTGTTCAGAAGATCACCCTCAGCGCCTCGCGCGACATCCCCTTCAACAAGCTGGTCCTGAGCCAGGGCAACGTCCGGCGTGTGAAGGCCGGCGTCTCGATCGAGGAGCTGGCCGAGGACATTGTCCGGCGCACGCTCCTGCAAGGCCTCAGCGTCCGGCCGATCCTCGACGCCGAGGGCCAGGAGACCGGCATGTTCGAGGTCCCGGCCGGCGGCCGCCGCTACCGGGCGCTCGAACTGCTGGTCAAGCAGAAGCGCCTGGCCAAGACCGTGCCGGTCCCCTGTGTGGTGCGCGACCCGAGCACGGATGTTTCGGCGGACGAGGATTCGCTCGCCGAGAATGTCCAGCGCGTCGCCCTGCATCCGCTCGACCAGTTCCGCGCCTTCCAGGCCCTGTGCGAAAAGGGTCTCGGCGAGGAGGAGATCGCGGCGCGCTTCTTCGTCGCGCCGACCGTGGTGAAGCAGCGCCTGCGGCTCGCCGCCGTCTCCGGGAAGCTCCTCGACGTCTATGCCGAGGATGGCATGACGCTGGAGCAGTTGATGGCGTTCACCGTCACCAGCGACCATGCGCGCCAGGAGCAGGTTTGGGAGGGACTGTCTCGCTCCCACAACAGGGAAGCCTACTTCATCCGCCGCCAGCTCACCGAAGGCGCTGTCCGGGCGGCGGACCGGCGCGCGCAGTTCGTCGGCGCCGAAGCCTATGAGGCCGCCGGCGGCATGGTCATGCGCGACCTCTTCGAGCATGACGATGGCGGTTGGTTGCAGGACCCGGCGTTGCTCGATCGGCTGGTGATCGAGAAGCTTCAGGCCGAGGCCGAAACGTTGCGTGCCGAGGGGTGGAAATGGATCGCCGTCGCTGCCGACTTTCCCTATGGCCACACCGCCGGCCTGCGCCGCCTGACCGGCGAGACTGTCGAACTCACCGACGAGGAGGACGCCAGCCTTACCGCGCTCAAGGCCGAGCACGACGCTCTTGAGGCGCAATATGCCGAGGCCGACGAACTGCCGGACGAGGTCGATCAGCGCCTCGGCGAAATCGAGACCGCCATTGCGGCACTCGAAGACCGGCCCGTCCAGCTATGATCCGGCCGAGATCGCCCGTGCCGGCGTCTTCGTCAGCATCGACAGCGAGGGCGCGTTGCGCGTCGAGCGCGGCTTCGTCCGGCCCGAGGACGAGGCGCCGGTTGAACCGGTCGCGGGTGGCGAGACCGAAGGCGGCGGCGAGGTGGAGGTCGCTGGCACTGAGGGCGCCGTGCAGCGGGCTGTGATCACCATCGGCGGTGCGCCGGCCAGTTCCGACCCGGAGGCGCGCCGAGGAGGACGAGACGATCCGTCCGCTTTCGGATCGTCTGGTGACCGAGCTGACCGCCCATCGGACCCTCGCGCTGCGAGACGCCGTGGCGAACGATCCGCATATCGCCTTCCAGGCGGTCCTGCATGCGCTCTGCCTCCAGGTCTTCTACCGCTACGCGCCCGACACCTGCCTGGAGATCACGGCGAAGCATTCGGGCTTCAGCGCCCAGGCGCCGGGCCTGGCGGAAACCCCGTCGGCCAAGGCGATCGAGGCGCGACACGCCCAATGGGGCAGGCAGTTGCCCGAGGCGCACCACGAACTCTGGGACGCTCTGATGGCGTTCGACGGCGACAGTCAGACGGCGCTGTTCGCGCACTGCGCCTCGCTCGCCGTGAACGTCGTCAAGGAACCCTGGAACCGGCGGCCGGGCGCGCTGGCGCATGGCGATCTGTTGGCCCAGTCCGTCAACCTCGACATGGCAGCGTCCGGCTGGCGTCCGACCGTCGACAACTATCTCGGCCGGGTGCCGAAGGTTCGCATCCTCGAGGCGGTGCGCGAAGCCAAGGGCGAGCAATCGGTGCAGCTCATCGACCATCTCAAGAAGGCCGACATGGCCAAGGAGGCCGAGCGCCTGCTGGAGGGCACGGGCTGGCTGCCCGAGCCGCTCCGCCTGGCCGACGCCGAGTCCGGCACGCAGGCAACCGGCGAGGGTGAGACCGAGGCGCTGCCGGCCTTCCTCGCCGGCGAGGACGAGGCGGCATCAGACCTCGACGAGCCGCAATCCCACGCCATCGCGGCGGAATGACCACACCGGCGGGGCGGCTTCGGTCGCCCCGCTTCTCCTTCCCCATTCGATCCAAACTGGAGCCAGGCCTCCCCGTTCACGCCGTCACGGCCTTCTGGGCCGCCGCGAAGACGTCGCGTGCGGACGTCGTCCCCGCTACGTGCTCCGTATCCTCAACTCCGAGGTCCATCCATCCTGCATTCACGGCCTCAAACATTTCTTCGGCAGGTCCGGTGTGGCCCTGCGGGATGCCGAATTGCTCGAACGCTTCCGCCCACCCCGCCCGCGGGACTGCAAAGGCTTTCACGTCGAGATTCAGGACTTCACCCAATTGCGCCGCGACTTCATCCGCGGTGACCATCGAACCAAGCTCGACGACGCGCTGCCCTGACCACGCTGGCCCGGTCAAAAGGGTTGCGACCTCCGCACCGATGTCGTTCGTCGCGACCATGGTCGATTTTCGGTTTGTCGGATTGTAGTAGACCGGTAACGTTCCGCCCTGGGCGACCTGCAAACCGTAGAGGAAGTTTTCGAAGAATCCACCTGCACGCACAAATGCGATTGGCGATATCAGATCGCGAAAACCTTGCTCCAGAAGCGACAAGGCCGTGATCATCCCGAGCCCGCTGGTTCTGTTCGCACCCATCGACGAAAGCGCAACCACGCGCGGCGGCGCTGCCTTGGTCAGCGCCTCGACATAGTTTGCAATCACGCCCTTGGCTTCTTTGTAATCGGGCGAGGGCGCCCATACAGCCGGCAACATGACGAATGCGCCTTCGACGCCTTTGAGCGCTTGCTCGATGGCTGCCGAGTCATTCCAATCGCCGTCTACCAGTTCCACGCCTTGGTTCGCCCAGTTAGCCGCCTTCTCGCGATTGCGGACCAGCGCGCGTACCTCCTTGCCGCGCGCCAACAGATGTTCTGCCGTTGCGCCGCCCACTTTTCCCGTGATTCCCATTATTAAAAACATGCGGTTTCTCCTGATCTTGAGGGACAGAGCACTGCCCCTGTTGGTTCAACGGATGAGCGGCAGAATGGCCCGGATACGGGGATCGCGCGCGTAGAGGCCGCCCCATGTCATTGCGCCCAGAAGCAGGGAAATGAGTTCCGGCGGCGACCCCAACTCACCAATGCGGACATGAGCGCAGATGGCACCTCCCAAAAAGCCCGTCACCAGGATCGCGCCGAGGACGGCGGTGGCCGGGATGGCGTAAAGGATGGCGCAGGCGAGTATGATCGGACCCACGACACGGGTCAGGTCCATCGCGAATCCGGTTTCCTGCAACGTGCTCGCGATCTGTGCCGGGGCGAAAAGCTGAATAGTGCCGTCTGCCACCAAAGCGATGACGACAAGCGCGCTCATTATCCGGCCGGCCCACAGGGCGCGATCCAAGGTCAGGGCTTCAGGTACCTGATGTAGGCTCATGGTTTCGGACACTTGTCGTTCTCCGATGCGGTTCCGATGCCGAGGCTTACTGTGTCTCCTGGGCATGATAAACGCCGCGGAAATGAACACACTGTTCTCTCCATGGTGAACAATACCCGAGGCACGAAAATGCAGAATCTCGAGCCCATCCTCATATTCATAACGGTAGCCGAAATGGGGAGCTTCACCCACGCGGCCGATAGCCTGGGCATCCAGAAGGGGAGGGCCTCAATGGCGGTCCGGAAGCTGGAAGAAGATGTGGGTGTCAGGCTTCTGCACCGGACGACGCGCAGCGTGCAGTTGACGGAGGACGGAGGACGGACGCGCATTTCATACGCGCGCCCGCGATCTCCTTGCTGAAGTCGATGATTTACACTCGATGTTCGCAGGCGATCGCGTGGCGCTTCGCGGGCGTTTACGGGTCGATCTTCCGACCGAAGTGGCGCGCACAACGATCGTGCCTGCCTTGCCGGATTTCATGGCGACTTACCCGGAGTTGGAGCTGGAGGCGTCGAGTACTGATCGTCAGGTCGATTTGGTTCAAGAGGGGTTTGACTGCGTATTGCGACTTGGTCCCATCCGGGACGAGACGCTGATTGCCCGCCCACTGGGCTTGTTGCGCACGGCCAACGCTGCCAGTCCCGCCTATCTGGCGCGCCATGGCGTCCCTCGATCGACAGACGATCTCCAGCGCCAGGGACATCGGACAATTCATTTTTCGACGATGCTGGGCGCAAGACCCATTGGATGGGAATATCCGGACGGCGACAGCTACGCGACGCTTCAGTTGCCAGGTGCGCTACACGTCAACAGCGCGCAGACCTACGAAGCCGCTGCCCTCGCCGGCCTTGGCCTGATTCAGGCGCCACTCTTGGGGATTGGCCGATACTTAGAGAGTGGAGCGCTTGTGGAGATTATGCCCGAGTTTCGTCGCCGGGCGCTCCCCGTGTCCCTCGTCGTGGCACATCGGAGCAATCTGTCGCGCCGAGTGCGCGCATTCATGAAATGGATCGAAGATGTGCTGACGCCTCATCTGGAATAGCGGGACGAACATCTTCGTCCAGCCCTCGAAATCAACATTCTGAATTATGTCTGTGGGCGCGGTTGCGACTGTGGGGATGAGCGAGCGGCTTCTCCCTGCGGGATCAAAGGGTCTGGCGCGCGGCGCCGGGCCCTTTTCTCTGGGAAATCATTGAGAGGCAGAGGACGGCCGGGAAGGGTTTGAGCCGGTCGGGTCAAGAGAGAGCGCCCAGCCGGCTCGGCCCGCTCCCGCTCTCCTGAGGTTCCCCCCATGGACATGTTCGTTTCTTCGACCGCCTTCGCGGCCGCGCCTGCTGCCATGCCTGCTTCGCCCGACGGGGCGGCGGCTCTTGTCGCAGCGGCTGCGTCTCTCCTCGATCATCTCGCCCTCGGCCGGGCCGTCGACACGCCGGCGCTGCGCGCCGCTATGAGCGGCGCCTTCGGCGGCTCCGATGCCGAGGGCGCGTGGGACTGGAAGACGGGTTACGACGCTTGCGAGGCGGCGACGGTCCTGTTCCTGCGCAGGTTCGGACCCGGCATGCGCGGTCGCGCGGGTTCGCCCGCAGCACTGCTCGCCATGCTGGCCAAGGTCGCGGCGCTGCTGCCGTCGCACACGCGCCGTTCCGAAGAGAGCCAGGCGCTTCAGCAGTTTTCCACGCCGATCGCGCTCGGCTTCGCCGCCGCCACCGCGGCCGCGATCACGCCCGCCGATCTCGTGCTGGAGCCCTCGGCCGGAACCGGCCTTCTCGCCATCTTCGCCGAACTCGCCGGGGGCCGTCTCGTCTTGAACGAGCTGGCCGAGACCCGCGCTGAACTGCTCGGCCGGCTCTTTCCGGGCGTTCCGGTCACGCGGCATGACGCGGCCCAGATCCACGACCATCTCGACCTCGCTGTGCGGCCGAGCGTCGTGCTGATGAATCCGCCGTTCTCGGTCGCGGCGCATGTCGAGGGCCGTGTCGCCGACGCAGCGCTCCGTCATGTCACCTCGGCGCTGGCGCGCCTCGCCGAAGGCGGGCGGCTCGTGGCGATCACCGGCGCGAGCCTGTCTCCGGACAATCCGGCTTGGCGGGATGGCTTCATCCACCTGCAGCAACACGGTCGCGTCGTGTTCTCCGCCGCTATCGACGGCAGCGTCTACGCCCGCCATGGCACGAACGTCGACACACGTCTGACCGTCATCGACCGAGTCCCGGCCGACGATCCGACCGATTTTCCGGCCTCGCCGGGGATGGCAGCAGATGCGGCCACCCTGCTGGCATGGGTGACGGCGCAGGTTCCGCAGAGACGGCCGGTCGCCGCTCATGGCCGTCCAGCCAACCGCACGTCTCCTCCCGACTCGCACCCGGTCCGTCGCCGTGGCGCGGCCGGTCTTGGTTCCGGCTTCAGTTCCCGAACCAACCGGAACCGAACTCGCCTACGAGATCGCCGACTGGAAGCCGACCGAGGGCGGTTGCATCACCGATGCGCTTTATGAAGGATACGCCCTTCAGTCGATCCGTATTGCCGGTTCTCAGGCGCATCCCAGCCAGCTGGTCCAGTCGGCAGCGATGGCCTCGGTCGCACCGCCGAAGCCGACTTGACCCACCGCATCTGCCGGCTTCCGCACGCGATCGCGGTCTTCTGTCGG
>CAVSBG010000002.1:0-997766 GCA_963726125.1 uncultured Alphaproteobacteria bacterium
GAAGATGCTGCGGACCGGCAGGTCGCGACCCAGGCGCGCCCGCACTGCCGAGGTCAGCCGCGCGGCGAGCAGCGAATTGCCCCCCAGATGGAAGAAGTTGTCGCCGGTCCCGACCCGGCCACGCCGAGCAGGTCGCCCACCAGCTGGCACAGCAGCGCCTCCTCCGGCGTGCGCGGTGGCTGATATGCGGTTTCGGCGGGCGCGTCGGGAGTGGGCAATGCGGCATGATCGAGCTTGCCGTTCACCAGCAGCGGCAGCGCAGCCAGGGCAACGAATGCCGACGGCACCATGTGTTCCGGCAGCCGCGCCGCCAGATGCGCCCGCAATGTCGTGGCCAAGGGCGAGGGCGAGGTCCTGCCCGTGCGCGCCACCACATATGCCACCAGCCGTTGGCCGCCGTCGCCGGCATCCGATGCCCGGCCGAGCACCGCCGCCTGCGCCACGTCCGGGTGCGCCGTCAGCGCCGCCTCGATCTCGCCCGGTTCGATGCGGAACCCGCGTACCTTCAGCTGCCGGTCGGCGCGGCCGTGATACACCAGCTGCCCGTCAGGCCGCCAAGATGCGAGATCGCCGCTGCGATACATCCGCTCGCCGGGTGGGCCGAACGGGCACGCCACGAACCGCTCCGCCGTCAGCCCGCCGCGACACCAGTAGCCCCGCGCAAGCCCTGCGCCCGCGATGTACAGTTCCCCCACTACGCCGATCCCACACGGCGACAGGCCGGCATCCAGGACATAGACGCGCGTGTTCCAGATCGGACGACCGATCAAGTCCTCGGCGGCAATGTCGTCGACTACTCTGCATGTGGCATCGCCGGCGACTTCGGCTGATCCATACAGGTTGAGCAGGAGACGCTGGGGATTTGCCGCCACGAACTGTGCGGCGAGTTCGGAGGGAAGCGATTCACCGCTGCTGGTCCAGACTGCCGGCCGGCGCGGTGAATCACTATCGAGGTGGCGGTCGCCCAGCAGTTCGCGCAGCAGCGACGGGACAGCGACCAGGCGCGTGACGCGCTGGTGTTCGATCAATGCCGCGAGCGCATCGGCCTGCCTTGCCGTCGCTGTGTCAGCGATGACGAGCGGCCGTCCCCGGCAGAGAAAGCCGAACGTTTCCCAGACAGAATCCACGAACCCGGGGGCCGTCTTGAGACAGCCGACATCATCGGCCCGGAACGGATAGGTGTCCCACATCCACGCGAAGCGGTTCAGGGCCGCTGCATGCGTGCCTACCACGCCCTTCGGCCGTCCCGTGCTGCCGGAGGTGTAGATGACATAGGCGGGGCTGTGCGGATGGACGACAACCACGGGCGGCGTTGCGGGCAGCGTATCGAGGTCCAACTGGTCGAGCGCAACGCACAGAGCATCCGCCGGCAGCAACCCGGCCAGCGCACTTGTGGTCAGCACCGCCACCGGGGCCGCGTCGGCCAGCATCATCGCCAGTCGCTCCGGCGGATACGCCGGGTCCAGCGGCAAATACGCGCCGCCCGCCTTCAGCACCGCCAGCATCGCCTCGACCAGGCCGAACGAACGATCCAGGCAGATCCCGACCACCTGCTCCGGACCAACCCCCAGCCCGCGCAGATGATGCGCCAGACGGTTCGCTCCGACCTCCAGCGCCGCGTAGCTCAGCTCCGCTTCGCCATGGATCAGCGCCACAGCCCCCGGCGCGCGCGCAACCTGCGCCGCAAACAGCGACACGAGGCTCGCGTCCGTGAGCCCAGGTGGCGCAGCCGTGGCTGTGTTGAACCCCACCAACACCGCCTCGCGCTCCAACGCCGGCAGCACGTCGAGCCGCGACACCGGTAGCTCCGGCGTCGCAACCATCGCCGCCAGCACCCGCACCAGACGATCGGCGATGGCCGCCGCCTCGGCATCCCCGATCAGGTCGGGATGGTGGCGCAGGATCAGTTCCAGCCGTTCGCCCGGCACCGCCACCAGGCTCAGCGGATAGTGGCTCGCGTCATGCACCGAGGCACCCGCAAGCCGCACCTCCCCCGCCGCATCCGCCAGCCCGGCGTCCAACGGGTAGTTCTCCACCACCATCGCCGTGTCGAACAGCACACCGACCCCGGCCAGCCGCTGCAGCTCCGCGAGGCCGACATGCTGGTGCGCCAGCAGGCCCGCCTGCTCCGCCTGCAGATCCGACAGCAGCGCGCGCACCGGCTGCGACGCCGCAAGCCGCACCCGCACCGGCACCGTGTTGATCAGCAGCCCGATGATCCGGTCGTCGTCCGCAACCTCCCCGGTGCGGCCCGACACCGTCACCCCGAACACCACGTCATCCCGCCCGGTCAGCCGCCCCAGCAGGATCGCCCATGCCCCTTGCAGCAGCGTCGCCAGCGTCAGGCCCGCGCCGCGCGCCATCTCACCCAGCGCCGCACTCAGCGAGGCGTCCAGCGTCCGCACCACCCGCTGCCCCACCAGCGTGCGCCGCGCCACGTTGTGCGACGGCGCCAGCAGCGTCGCGCCGGACAGCCCCGCAAGATGGGCACCCCACGCGGCCCGCGCCGCTTCCTGGTCGCGCCCCGCCAGCCAGCGCAGGTGCGACGCGAACGCCGCCGGCCGCCCCAGCGACGCCCCGCCGTCCCCCAGCCGATACAGCGTCAGCAGCTCCGCCAGCAGCAGCGGCATCGACCAGCCGTCCAGCAACAGGTGGTGGTTGGTCATCAGCAGCCGGTGGCGCTGCACGTCCAGCCGCACCAGCACGAAGCGCAGCAGCGGCGCCGACGACGGATCGAACCGCACCGCCCGCTCAGCCTGCGCCAACGCTTCGAGCCGCGCCTCGCATGCTGCCGCATCCAACCCGCTCAGGTCCTCCTCGCGCCACGGCAGCGCCGGGTCTCGCAGGATCACCTGCACCGGACCCGACCCGTCCGGCGTCACGAAGCACGCCCGCAGTGCCGATTGCCGGCGCAGCAGCGCCCGCGCCGCCGCCGCCAGACGTGCACCATCGAGCGGACCCGACAGGTCCAGCGATAGCTGCACCGTATACGGGTCTTCATATCCCTCCGCCGCCGCCGCGCCAGCCTCCAGCGTGGCGTGGAACAGCAGGCCCTCCTGCAGCGGCGTTAGCGGCAAAATATCCTCGACATCGCCATACCGTGCCGTCAGGGCCGCAATCGCCGCCTGGTCCAGCGAGCACAGGCGCACGGGCAAGGCCGCCGCTTCGACCGCCACGGCGACCGGTTCGGCCCTGGCCGCGGCGGCCAGTTCGCGCATGGTCGGGCTGGCGAAGATGTCGCGTGGGCTGAGCACCAGGCCACGGGCCCGCGCCCGGCCAACCAGTTGGATCGAGCTGATGCTGTCGCCGCCCAGATGGAAGAAGTTGTCGCCCGCCCCCACCCGCGCCATGCCGAGCAAGTCCCCCACCAGCTCGCACAGCAGCGCCTCCTCCAGCGTGCGCGGCGGCTGATACGCCGTCTCTGCGGTCGGCTCGGCGTCGGGCAGCGCGGCGTGGTCGAGCTTGCCGTTCACCGTCAGCGGCAGCGACGCCAGGGCAACGAATGCCGACGGCACCATGTGCTCCGGCAGCCGTGCCGCCAGATGCGCCCGCAATGTCGCGGCCGGAGGCGCCTCCGCGCCCGCACGCGCCACCACATACGCCACCAGCCGTTGAGCGCCGTCGCCGGCATCCGATGCCCGGCCGATCACTGCCGCCTGCGCCACGTCCGCATGCGCCGTCAGCGCCGCCTCGATCTCGCCCGGTTCGATGCGGAACCCGCGTACCTTCAGCTGCCGGTCGGCGCGGCCGTGATACACCAGCTGCCCGTCAGACCGCCACGACGCCAGGTCGCCGCTGCGATACATCCGCTCCCCAGGCGGGCCGAACGGACAAGCCACGAACCGCTCCGCCGTCAGTGCGCCACGCCGCCAGTAGCCCCGCGCAACCCCCGCTCCCGCGATATACAGCTCTCCCACCACGCCGATCCCGCACGGCGACAGCCCCGCGTCCAGCACGTAGATACGCGTGTTCGGATAAGGCCGGCCGATATGGATCTCCGCGTCGTCCAGCAAGCCGAACGTCGCCCCCACCGTCGTCTCGGTCGGCCCATACTCGTTGACGATGGCGATCCCCGGGCTGACGCGGCGCAGCGCCGCCACGTGCGCCGCGGTGATCTGCTCGCCGCCGACGATCGCCGCGCGCAGGTCAGGCCGCGTCACCTCGAGCGCGCCGAGCAATCCGACATGCGCCGGCGTCAGCTTGATCGCATCCAGCCGGCGATGGCGCAGCAGGATATCGCGCAGCCGTGCCTCGGCCGTGTCGCCGGCGGCGATGGTGATGGCGCCGCCGCGAGAGAGCGGCAGGAACAGCGACGTCACCGTCAGATCGAAGGTCGGTGCCGTGAACAGCGGCATGTCGCCGGCATCAACCGGCACGCAGAGGTCGGCGACGCAGGCGAGATAGCCCGCCAGATTGTGCCGCGACACCACCACGCCCTTCGGCCGTCCCGTGCTGCCGGAGGTGTAGATGACATAGGCGGGGCTGTGCGGATGGACGACAACCACGGGCGGCGTTGCGGGCAGCGTATCGAGGTCCAACTGGTCGAGCGCAACGCACAGGGCATCCGCCGGCAGCAACCCGGCCAGCGCACTTGTGGTCAGCACCGCCACCGGGGCCGCGTCGGCCAGCATCATCGCCAGTCGCTCCGGCGGATACGCCGGGTCCAGCGGCAAATACGCGCCACCCGCCTTCAGCACCGCCAGCATCGCCTCGACCAGGCCGAACGAACGATCCAGGCAGATCCCGACCACCCGCTCCGGACCAACCCCCAGCCCGCGCAGATGATGCGCCAGACGGTTCGCT
The DNA here is from genome assembly GCA_963726125.1 of uncultured Alphaproteobacteria bacterium. Lineage (GTDB taxonomy): Bacteria > Pseudomonadota > Alphaproteobacteria > Acetobacterales > Acetobacteraceae > JAMXLO01. The sequence continues at coordinate 4,804 of CAVSBG010000002.1, forward strand.
CCCGACCTCCAGCGCCGCGTAGCTCAGCTCCGCTTCGCCATGGATCAGCGCCACAGCCCACGGCGCGCGCGCAACCTGCGCCGCAAACAGCGACACGAGGCTCGCGTCCGTGAGCCCAGGTGGCGCAGCCGTGGCTGTGTTGAACCCCACCAACACCGCCTCGCGCTCCAACGCCGGCAGCACGTCGAGCTTGCCGATTGGTCGATCCAGCGGTCGTTGTGCATCCGAAATGGAACAGCATAACCTTTCGAAGTTGGCTGCAATGAGCCCAAGGTCGCTTTCGTTGTAGTGAGCAGCGTTGCCATCGATGTCGATCCGATAGCCGCGATCATCGTATCTGTCACAGACATTGATCGACAGGTCGTCCACCGGACCATTCGACAGGTTATGCGACGCAACCGTGCATTGCCCGAACGCCAGATCATAATCGTAGAACATCAAGTTTATCAGCGGCCCGTAGCCAGGCGCGGTCGATGTCATACCGAGATCGTGACGCAGGCGGCTGCAAGGGTAGCGCTGGCGACGTAACAATTGCCGAAAACCACGCCCCAGCGCACCGACAACTTCGCCGAGCGTTGCCCGATGCGAAAGCGTGGAAACAAGCGGCAGCGTGTTCGCCGCCATTCCCGCGATCGGCCGCAGGGCACGCCCAACACGTCCCGTCACTGTCACTCCGAGCGGAAATTCCTCCGCCCCGGTTCGCCGGTGAACAACGATCGCACCCAACGCAAGAAACAGCGTCGCCAATCCATCACCCTGGTCGCTGGCCACATCGCGCAGCACCGACATGACCCCGACCGGAAGATAGATCGCATGGCGTCGCCGATGGCCGCCAGGAGTCGCGGGGCGGCCCGACAAGGTCACGGCATTAGGCAACGTGCGAAGCCGACCGAGCCAATACTCCCTATCGCGCACGGCAGCCGCAGAAGCCAGATACGCCGCTTCCTCCGCCTGGAGTTCAAGCACCGAACCAGCTCCATACGGCTCGGCATCGACGCCGTTCGCCAGCGACGTATAATGAGCGGCCAGCCGTTGCGCCACCAGCGCCCCACCTGTCGCATCCATCATCACATGATGAAAACGCTGATACCAGAGGTGTAAGTCGGGACCGAGCCGAAACAGGATGAACGAGAACAGCACCCCCGAGGTAAGATCAAGTGGAGTTTCGAGATCCCGTTGCATCCAGTCGGTGGCTGCGGCCGTCGGGTCCACTACGCCACTGACATCAATCAGCACAGGCTCCCAACGCAGCAGTGCCGAACTGACAATAAACTGATATGGCTCGCCGGCGACGTCGCGAAACACCAACCTCAGCGCATCGACTTCATGCACCAGGCGACGTTGCGCCTCGGCCATCTTATCGACATCGAGCGGACCCGTGATTTCGAGATATTCGGCAATGTTGTAAGCTGGGTTGTCGGGTTCCAGCGCCTGCGCAAGCCACACCGCCCGCTGACCTTCGGAGAGCGCGTGCAGCATCTCCTGATCATACCTGGGATTATCCAACGACGGCTGTCCGAATTGTGGCTCGTCCTGTTATCGCTCGCCCGCTTGCGTACAAGCTTCTGCTTGCGAACACCGCTTGCGCGCAGCATGTTTCCATACATGTCGCGTGGGAAGGATCAGCCATGTGGGGAACCAGAGCGTTCGCAGCACCATCCACCGGCAACGCAAGATTGCTGGTCGTGCGCGATGACGGCGGACAGAATTTCATTGCGTATCTGACGGATCACGTGAAGGAACTTGAAGACGCGCTGACCCAATACGGCGCAGTGCTGTTCCGGTCATTTTCCACCGGCCCGGAGACGATGCTCTCCGCTGCGTTCGGTGCCCTGTATGGCGCTGCGCTGCCGTACATCTACCGTTCGACACCGCGCACGGCGGCAGGCGAAGGCGTTTACACGGCGACCGAATATCCGCCTTCGTCGGAGATCGTCCTGCACAACGAAAATGCCTACCAGCGCGACTGGCCGATGCGGTTGGGCTTTCATTGCATCAAACCAGCCGAGACCGGTGGCCAGACGACGATCGCCGATCTCTCTGACATCACCAGCAAGATCGGCGCAGACATTGTGGACGAGTTCCGTCGGCGCGGCGTTCTGTATGTCCGCAACTATAACGGATATCTCGATCTTCCTTGGCAGGTTGTCTTCCAGACAAACGAAAAAGCCGTTGTCGAGAAATATTGCGACACGCATGAACTGATCTATCGATGGATCACGAGCGATCATTTGCGCACCGAGCAAGTGTGTCAGGGCGCCGCGAAGCATCCGCTGACCGGTGAGGACCTGTGGTTCAACCAGGCGCATCTGTTTCACGTCTCAAGTCTGGGGAACGAAGTGGCCAGCAGCATGCTGGCCGCGTTCCCAGAGGATGAATTGCCGAGGAACGCCTACTTCGGCGATGGTGGGCATATCGATCCGGCGGTGCTTGAACATGTCCGTATGGCCTTCGCGACCAGCGCACACGATATCGACTGGATGGCCGGCGATGTTCTCGTCCTCGATAACATGCAGACGTGTCATGGGCGGCGCGCATTCAAGGGCAGCCGGCGAGGACCGTTAAGCATGGGCCTGCCCTATTCGTCTTTCGGCAATCGGCCCTCTGCATAATGCTGGGCTCGAACGGTCCAACGGCGCCGCAGCTCGCAGCAATGTCAGCATGTCGGCGATGCCTGCACCTGGCGCCATATGGTCCGCCAGAAAATACCGCACGACGTCCAGGCCGACCTCACCCGGACCCGCCGCGTTCAGAGCATCGAACAGACCTTGCGCCCTTGCCGCATGAACGAAGTTCCAGGTTATGGATATGCTGTCGCTCAGTGTCGTGACGTCGTGATACCATCCGTCCGGTATGAAAATGAGATCACCCGGCCTCAGCACATCCTCAGCGACCGGATGCCAACCGCCGGCGGGTTCGGCATCGGGACCCGTACCGCTGGGTTGCCCAGCCGGCCCAGGGGGATAGAAGCGGATCGACTTCTCCCCGAAGCACTGACATAGAATGGCCTGCGTTCCGATCGGATCGCGGTGCAATCGCGTTCTTGCGCCGCGGCCGCTGATGAAAAGTCCCTTGAACGGGAATGGATCCTTCTCGACACGGGCCGTAACGGGCGGACAGACATAGGGCAGGCAATAAGAACTCAGTGGCAGAAAATACGGGCTTGCCCAATCACCGGAGAGTTCGCCGAACGCATGGTCCGACCAACAGAAATCAACGTCCTTGAACTTCGCATACCAACGGACATACGTGCTGCACTCGACATCGGGTGGCTGGTTGAAATTTTGGTCCAGATAGCTTTGCAGAGTCGTGATATCTTCCAGCGTAAATAGATCGTCGTAGACCTGGACTTCGTTTTCGCCGAAGCGGTCGCCGAAATACGTCGGTGTCCAGCGCCTGAGTGCAACCCAATGGTCCATCGCGTCCGTCACGATGACCGGCCTGTTCATGACCAGATAGTCGGTCATGAACGTCTCCGCGGAGATGTTCGTGACTCTCCGCACGCCCGGCATCACGACCTCTCGCCGTACGTTCGCTGGTTCATGGATACCGCAGCACCGCTTGCCCCAACCATCCTCTCGGCCTCGTCGTACCATACCGCTTGCTGGTCCGTAGCGGCAGCGTTTCGCGCATGCGTCCGCCAATAGGGTACAACTCTTGGCGGCTGCTCATGCTTCATAGGTGCCCATATGCTAACGCTCGCACGCATGCACCGATCAATCAAACGGAGGTTATGGTGTCAATCAGCCATCCACTCGGGTGGACACTGGAACAAATCTTCGGACGCTGGATCAATTGCCACTCTAGAGCGCTCGGAGCCACGTTACCAATGCGTCATCTGACGCGGCGGCCATGCGGGTTGTTCTGGGGGTGTCGGATTGCCCCTGCCGACGGAAGTCACGTGGCGAAATGCCGTAGGCGGTCCGGAACGCACGGCTGAAATGGCTCGGATCGGTAAAGCCAAACGATTGCGCGATCGCAAAAAGTAGACGGTTATCCTGACCCCTGACAAGGACCGCGTGGATTCTAGTGAGCCGCCGGTCCTGGATGTAGGCCGATACACCGCCGAACCGCTCGAACAGCTGATATAGACGCGAGCGTGAGAGGCGCAGCGCGGCACAGATCGTATCGGGACCCATCTCCGGGTTGCCGAGATGGCCTTCGATATAGCGTCGCACCCTGGCAAGCAGCACCAACTCCACGACCGGGGAAGCGATTGCGAGATTATCGGCAGTCGGGCGAACTGCCGCCGCTATCATCGCCACGGTGGCCTTGACCACCGCTGGCGCATCGGCCTGCGTCAACGCTGGCAGCCGTCGCACGAGAGACCTGATATGATCATGCAACAGTCCCGCAGCGCCGCCCTGCAGCGTCAATCCGTGCAAGTCCCGCGGCGGGACCACTGCGTCGAGGACGTCGCGTGGAACCACCAATTGGATCGTATTCATGTGGGCTGCCTCGGCAACCATCGGCCGGCCCATGTCCATCACAAACACGGCGTCGCCCGCGACGGACAGATTCTCACCACACGCGTCGCCCTTCCAACTTCCGCCGACCGAAATGCCGAAGGCGTAGTGGTCAATCTGATCACGGCGAATGTAGGCCGGCGTTCTCCGTAGCCGAATGAAGCCGGTGGACGCCGGTCCAAGTGCGATGTGATCGACCAGCCAGCCGGTGATCTCCGACGGCAACCCGGCTGCCCGATCCTCGATCAACTCTATCTCATGCGTCGATAAAAGCTCTTGCCATCGGTCCCTCCGCTGCTTGAGATCGAGGTGGGATAGGTCGATCTTGAAATTCGGTATTCCCGGCACGTTGAAACCTCGATTTAGGATGGTTTGGCAGCAAAATGTGGGGCGCTGTCACGTAATCCAGTCTGGCAGTGCTGCCTGAGACGGACAACAGTGGCGCTGAAGGGCATTGACACTGTAACCGACCTGGCGGCCTGATCGGAGACCGGACAGACTGGCGGCATGAAGCCAACACCCGACCCGCGCCACCGGCATCGCTTCCCCCGGGATCATCAGCCGCGTTGTCTGGTCGTACCATGTGTTCAGTCGCGGCCTCTGAGAGGTCGAACTGCTCCCGGATGAACGCGGTATTCCCGTCTCTTCTGTGACTGTTCGACGTTGCTACATGAAATTCGGCTGGGGCTGCCAATCAATTGCGCCGGCGCAGGCCACGGCCTGGAGGTGTCGCATAGCTCTCTCAGCCGCAGACCACGGCTCGATATGCGCATGATTGCCATGTGGAGGTACTCAAACGTCCAAGGTGACCGATCGCTCCCAATCCGACATCTGACTGCAGTATTCATTCCAATGTTGGTGCTTCAATTTGAGATATGACGCAATCAGCTCAGGGCCCAGTTCGCGTCGAAGGTCCCCCAATTCCTGCAATGCGCGCAAGGCATCAAGCAGGTTAAGCGGCAACTGCCTTGCATCCTTTGCCAGGTGACCCTCGGTATACATGTTGATGTCCAGGCGCTTACCTGGATCGCGCCGTTGGCTGATGCCATCCAATCCCGCAATCAAAATTGCCGCTTGGAGTAGGTATGGATTGACGGAACCATCCGCCAATCGGAGCTCGCAACGGTTACCACTCGGAATTCGAATCATATGGGTGCGATTGTCGGCAGCATAGGTCACGGTATTCGGCGACCATGTTGCCCCCGACAACGTGCGCGGCGCGTTGATACGCTTATACGAGTTCACCGTCGGATTCAGCAGCGCACACAGCGCTGGCGCATGATGCAGTAATCCACCGACGAAATTGTATCCCACGGCCGACATACCAAGTTCATCGGCGGGATCTTCAAAAACATTTGTCTTGTCACGCCACAACGACGCATGGCAATGGCAGCCATTGCCAGTCAGGTGCAGGAACGGCTTTGGCATGAATGTCGCCCGCAGTCCGTGCTTCTCCGCGATCGACTTGGTCATGAACTTGAAGAAGGTGTGTCGATCCGCAGTGACCAATGCATCGGCAAACTGCCAGTTCATCTCAAACTGGCCATTAGCATCCTCGTGGTCGTTCTGATATGGTTGCCAACCCAACATCTGCATCGCATCACAGAGCTCAGCAATGACATCGTATCGGCGCATCAACGCCGACGCATCATAACACGGCTTGGCCGCAATATCGCCTGGGTCGGAAACCGCTTGCCCATCTGGCGTTACGAGAAAGAACTCGCACTCGACGCCGGACTTCATCATGAAGCCCGAGTCCGCCGCGCGCGCCACCACGCGTTTCAGGACGTTGCGCGGCGCCTGTTCCACGGGTTCGCCGCGCATACGCATATCAGATGCGACCCAACCCACCTCAGGTTTCCAAGGTAATTGGATGAAGCTCGCCGGGTCCGCCATGGCCAGCACATCGGGATCGGAGGGCTGCATGTCGAAATATGCTGCGAAGCCAGCGAAGCCAGCGCCATCTCGCTGCATTCCAGCGATCGCTGAAGCGGGCACCAGCTTGGCCCGTAGTACCCCCGCCAGGTCTACAAATGAGATCAGAAAGTAGCGGATGCCTTTTTCGGATGCGATGTCCGCAAGCTGCTCAACTGTCGCAATCGCCATCGCCTCGCCCCCTACAATCCTGACTTGCCCGGGTACCAGTCTGTGCCGGCGAGCGGTATGTGCGTCATCGCCGCCGCTTCCAATGTCAGGGCCACCATGTCTTCTGGCTCGAGATTTCGCAGACTGCTCTTGCCACAGGCGCGCGCAATCGCCTGCGCTTCCATGGTCATGACCGCCAGGAAGTTGGCCAGCCGCCGACCGGCCAGCACGGGGTCCAGCCGCGCAGTCAACGCGGGATCCTGCGTGGTTATACCGGCTGGGTCGTGCCCGTCCTGCCAATCGTCATATGCGTCAGCGGTGGTACCCAGGCCTGTGTATTCGTCCTCAAGCAATGGATGGTTGCTGCCCAACGCGATAAGGGCAGCGGTGCCGATGGATACCGCATCGGCACCAAGGGCCAAGGCCTTTGCCATATCGGCGCCATTGCGAATGCCGCCGGAAACTACAAGTTGCACTTGCCGATGCATATCAAGTTCCTGCAACGCTTCCACGGCGGGCCGTATCGCGGCCAGTATGGGCAACCCCACATGTTCGATAAACACTTCCTGCGTCGCCGCCGTACCGCCTTGCATCCCGTCGAGCACCACCACATCGGCACCTGCCTTCACTGCCAAGGCAGTGTCGTAATACGGCCGCGATGCACCCACCTTTACGTAGATCGGCTTTTCCCAGCCAGTAATTTCCCGCAGTTCGTGGATCTTGATCTCCAGGTCGTCCGGGCCTGTCCAATCCGGATGGCGGCTCGCCGACCGCTGATCGATCCCCGCGGGCAGGTGTCGCATCCGCGCAATGCGTTCGGTGATCTTCTGACCGAGCAACATGCCGCCGCCGCCTGGCTTGGCGCCTTGGCCAACGACAATCTCGATCGCATCGGCGCGCCGCAGATCATTGGGATTCATGCCATAGCGAGAAGGTAGGTATTGATAGACCAGCAACCTGGAGTGCTCACGCTCCTCCTCGGTCATTCCGCCGTCACCGGAGGTCGTGGAGGTCCCAGCAAGCGTCGCGCCGCGACCCAGCGCTTCCTTCGCCGGCGCCGACAGTGCACCAAAGCTCATTCCCGCGATGGTGACTGGCGTTTTCAGGGTAATCGGCTTTTTGGCGAAGCGTGTGCCAAGCGTCACTTCGGTCGTGCAGCGTTCGCGATAGCCTTCCAGTGGGTATCGCGAGATCGATGCACCAAGGAAAAGCAGGTCATCGAAGTGCGGGAGCTTGCGCTTCGCGCCGGCCCCTCGGATTCGATAGATACCGGATGCAGCAGCCCGGTGTATCTCCGCTATTGTGTGCTGATCAAAAGTTGCCGATACGCGCGGCGGCAATGTCTGCTTTGGCTTCGAGGTGCCGTCCACGTCAATACTCTTGCGCGTTGTCGGTGTGGAAATGGTAGAGCCGGCGACCTGATCCGTAGTAGCGGAATTGTTGCGGTGGGATATCGGTGATCCTCGCACGCGACAGCAAGCCTTCCAGAATTGCGCACTCCTCCATGCCCATCTGCTTTTCCTCACAGTCGGCGCCCAGACTGGCAACTTTGCCTCGAACGAAGATACGTGCCTCGTAGAGACTGTCGCCCAATGCATCGCCTGCGTCACCGCAAACCACCAGGTTGCCTTCCTGCGCCATGAATGCACTCATGTGGCCGACCGAGCCGCGTACTACGATGTCGATGCCCTTCATGGAGATGCCGCAACGCGCGCCGGCGTTGCCTTCGATCACCAGCAGTCCGCCACATCCTGTCGCTCCGGCGGCCATGCTGGCATCGCCTGTTACCCACACTTCACCAGACATCATGTTCTCTGCGACGCCAGGACCGGCATTGCCATTGATGCGGACATGGGCCTGCTGGTTCATGCCGGCGGCATAGTAGCCAACGTGGCCCTCGATCTGGACGCTGATGGGTGCGTCCAGTCCCACCGCGACTGCGTGTCGGCCACGCGGATTGATCACCTTCCACATCGTCTGATTGGTGCTTGGCGGTAATGCGTGCAGCGCGTCGTGGAACTCGCGCAGCGATGTGACAGAGAGATCAACCGTCGCGATGTCCACTGGACCGTTCACGCCGCCTCGCGTTCCCAAAAATAAACCCGCTGCGGCTCGGGCTCGAAAAGGTCAGCTTGCTCGATGCCTGGCAGGTTCACCAGGGCGCGATATTCAGTGCCGAACGCGACGTAGTCGTCTGTCTCCGCCATCACCGCTGGCTTGCAGGCGATCGCATCGCGTAGCACCCCGAAGCCGGAGCGCGTGCCGACAACGAAAGTGTAGAAGCCGTCAAGGTCGGTCAGCGCGGCCGTTAAAGCTTCGTCCAGTCGCTGGCCCTGGGACAGCCGCCAGCTCAGATATCCGGCGGCGACTTCGGTATCGTTGTCGGTCTCAAATGCAATGTGCTGCCGCCGCAGCATGCGCCGCACCGCGTTGTGGTTGGACAACGAACCATTATGGACCAAACATTGATCAGGGCCGGTGGAAAATGGATGCGCACCGGCAATCGTCACTGCCGATTCGGTCGCCATTCGGGTATGCCCGATGGCATGAGTCCCGCCCATGCCGGGTAGGCTGAAACGCTGCGAGACCTCATGCGGGCGGCCGACGCCCTTGTAGAGCTCCATGCTGGTGCCACTGCCGGCGACCGTCACACCAGGAGACAGACTTGCGATACGGGCGCGGACCGGTGCTTCGTGGTCCACCGGCACGACGATAACGGCGTGATCGCCGTGCACAGTCAACGGAACCGACACCGCGAATTCGCGTGACAGCGTTTCTGCTATCTCCCGAAAGTCAACGACCGGCGAAGCGCGCAAGGTCAGCTTGACCTGATCAGGGAAGGACGCGCCGTAGATCGCAAATCCGGTGCTGTCGGGGCCGCGATCGCTCAATACTTCCAGCATTGTCGCGGTGTGTCGGCCGAGTTCAGGCTCGAGATCTGGGTTCTTCAGGAAGAGGCCAACGATACCACACATGACTGGCTCCGTGGACAATGAGCGCCAACGCTGAGATGTATTATTCCGCGACCAGCGCGTCAACTGTGGGGAAGATGTCTTTCCGCACGGGAAATGCCATGTATCGCCTATCGCTCCAGAATGGCGCGCAGGAACTGCTGAGTGCGCGGCTGTGGCGGGGATCTTTCAAGACTTCCCCGGGGGGTCCCTCCCCGATGATCTTGCCTCAATCGACGATGAGCAGCCTAACGGCGATATCGCATGCAAACTGGATTCCATGTGTAACGATCAGATTGACATCTGACTGGCACTGGCGAGGTCGCGCACCACATGCAAAACCTCGCCGACCTGCTCAGGATCGAGGGCGGAGGTGATCTCATCAGACAGCATTACTTTCGGCCCCAGAGCAAGGCATCGGGCAATCGCCACCCGTTGCTGTTGACCGCCGGGAATCTGGCCCGGCTTGTGTTGCAAATGCTCTTCCAGGCCGACACGGATCAGAAGTTCGGTGGCGGACTGGCGAGCCTTGGCGCGCGGCAGCTTCAATATCTGTTCCAGTGGTTCTAAGGCCGGGGATACACAATGATCGACAGATAAGTCATCGGCAGCACGGTCAGCACCTCAGGCCCGTGCATTCCGTTGGCGTCAAAAAACAAGGCGTCACCGGGATTGAGCTCATAAAGGCGATCCTCATGGCGGTAGGTCACCCGCCCGGTGAGCATGTAAATAAGCTCCATTCCGGTATGCTGAAATGCTGTGTAGGGCTGCGCGTCTCTCGCCAGGGTAATCAGATAGGGCTCAATTGCAACGTCGCCCGACAGCGAGTGGCCGAGCAATTCGTAGCGGTGCCCCGCTTTGGTGCCGCGACGGTCGATCACAACACCGGCGCCGCGTCGCACAAAGGAGCAGTCGCGCTTTGTTCCAGAAACAGTGAACAGGGCCGCAATGGGGATATTCAGTGCTGTTGCAATCCCTTCGACCGTCGTCAGGGACGGCGATATCTGTCCTGTTTCGATCTTTGACAACATTCCTGTTGAGATGTTCGCCGCGCCCGCCAGATCGGCGCCAGTAAGTCCGAGACGCCCTCGAAGTTTGCGGATTTCTCGGCCGAGGCGTTCCTCCACTGTCGTTAGCGCATCCACAGGTGCGTTCGAGCCTGTTGCCAGATCGGCAAGTGACGATCTGGCGCTTACGGCTTTCGCCTTGCGGCGGGCAACAGTTGGTCGCTTCCCTCGAATCATGCCTTCTTATAGCAGATTCGTTGCTTCGAGCCAGAACACGAGGTTCACGCGGTGGAACCGGTTACCTTTGGCCACACATGATTGACAGCCAGTCAGACTGGTAGCAACCCAACCAGAGTCCAACTTCCGCGAACGGCGGCGGGCGTCGCGGCATTGTTGTGTTTTGTGCGAGCGGAACGCCCCTGCCAAGACGGTTGAAGACCTGCCCTATAGCTCGGAGCCTGTCGCAAAGAGCTTGCGCATCATGCGGAGATTAACCGCGCCTATATCAGAAGCGTCAACGCCGCGGGCATCGACGTGGTGGATGGGCTGGCTCGGGCTCTCGATGTGTGATCTCGACACGTCTATTCGGGCCAGCGAAAGCGCTCCAGGTCAAAGCGGTTCCTGACATCGAACTGCACGCCTTCCTTTTCCAGCAAATGCCGCTGGAGGACGTCGCCGCCATTGCGGGAGGGGGAGTAGGACACCTCACCCTTCGCATTGACAACGCGGTGCCACGGAATGTCGCTTGCCGGGTCAAGGTCCTGGAGTACGCGGCCGACAAGACGAGCGCGCCTCGGAAACCCAGCCAGCGCGGCGACTTGCCCATAGGTGGCCACCCAGCCTTTGGGAATATGACGAATGACGGCGCAGATCGCAGCGGCAGCTTCATCACTCCGGGCTGGAGCAGTGCGGAGCAGTTTGCGCTTGAGCGGCATCGGCGACTTCCGGCGATTCCCGTTATTATCAGACTGGGCGGCAGGCTGGCAAATTCATTGCGATAGACCCCGAATGCGTTGCCAGGACAATTCACTATACCCGATCTATTTGAGTGGGCGCTCCGAGCGCGCTTGAAAGGAGACCCGTAGGAGACCGGATTCCTCGACACGTGGATCTTCAACTCATCGAAGGCTTTCCTGGTTGCGCCGCCCGGCTGAGACGCTGAACCGCTCCGTCGCAAGTGATGGATATCGCGACCTCGATCGACCAGCCGTTGACGGGCCGCGCGCATCGGGCGTTCAGTATCCCCATCGCACCAGAGAGGGGGAACTCCATGCGCGCAGCCGTCTTCCATGAGGCTCATCAGCCGATGACGATCGAAACGCTGGAGGTTGCGAAACCCGGGGCGCACGAGGTCCTGTTGAATACCGCGTACGCCGGCCTTTGTCATAGCGATCTGCATTTCCTGGAAGGACTGTATCCGATTCCGACACCGGTCGTTCTCGGCCATGAATCCTCGGCGGTCGTCGAAGCCGTTGGCAGCGAGGTCAACTACGTCAAGCCTGGCGACCGGGTGATCACCTGTCTTTCGGTGTTCTGCGGCACCTGCGAATACTGCACCACTGGCCGGCCGAACCTGTGCTCCAATGCGGAGGTGAAGATGCCGCCAGGCAAGGCGCAGCGATTGTTCTGGAAAGGCAAGGTGGTGGGGCAGTTCGCCAACCTGTCGTCGTTCGCCGAGCAATTGCTGGTGCACGAAAACGCCGTGGTGAAGCTCGCTGACGATATTCCGCTGAATGTCGCGGCACTCGTGGGATGCGGCGTCATCACGGGCGCGGGCGCGGTGATGAACACAGCGAAGGTGCCGCCCGGAGCCACCGTCGCCGTGTTCGGCTGCGGCGGTATTGGCCTGTCGGCGGTCAACGGCGCTGCCATCGCCGGTGCAGATCGCATCATCGCGGTCGACACGGTCTCCTCCAAGCTCGACGTGGCGAAACTGATGGGCGCCACCGACGTGATCAACGCGTCCAACGCAGATCCGGTCGAGGCAATCAAGGAACTGACCGGTGGTGGGGTGGAATTCTCATTCGAGGCCGTCGGTCTGAAGCGCACTGCCGAACAGTGCTTCGAATCGCTGCGTCCGGGCGGAACCGCGACGATCATCGGCATGGTGCCATACGGGATGAAGATCGAGCTGCATGGCTATGACTTCCTGCGCGAGCGGCGGATCCAGGGTTCGTCGATGGGCAGCAACCGGTTCCGCGTCGACATGCCGAAGCTGCTGAACGCCTGGAAGAAGGGGCATCTGAAGCTCGACCACCTCATCTCGAGCCACATCAAGCTGGACGAGATCAATGAGGGATATGCGAAACTCAAGGGCGGCGACGTGCTGCGCCAGTTGATCGATTTCGGCGTGGCGAAATAACCCGACTGTAGTCTGCGCCGGCCGCGTCCGGGTACGGACGCGGTGGAATTTGACGGAAGGCGTTTGGCCATGCCGGACGAGACACGACCACCCATTCCGCTGATGCCCTCTACGACATCGGAACGCGCAGCCGAGGCGGCGTGCTTTCTCGCCGCAATCGATGCACTGCTGCCTGAGCTGCGCAGCCGTGCCGCCGAGGTCGAGCAGCGCGGCATGGTGCCCAACGATATCATCCGATCACTGACTGCGGCCGGTGTGTTCAGAGCGCTGCAACCGCGACAATGGGGTGGTTGGGAACTCGATTTCGCAACCTATTACGAGGGCATGATTCGTCTCGCCTCTGCCTGCACGTCCACCGGCTGGGTTGCGAGTGTCGTCGGCGTGCATCCCTGGCACGCTGCCCTGTTCGCACCCGAGGCGCAGCATGAGCTGTGGGGCGACAACCCGGATGCGATGATGTCGACCTCGTTGGCGCCTGTCGGTCAGGTCGAACGGATGGACGGCGGCTACAGGCTGACCGGACGGTGGCCGTTCTCCAGTGGCGTGGACCATTGCGGCTGGGTGGTACTGGGCGGCACTGCGCCGGATGGAACCGGGGGCGGCGTCTACCATACGTTCCTGGTGCCGCGCCGAGATTACATGATTGATCAGGAAAGTTGGAAGGTGACCGGTCTCGCGGGTACCGGCAGCAAGACGGTGATCCTGCGCGACGTGTTTGTGCCCACATACCGGACACATAGTATCGTCGATAACTATAACGGTACCGATCCGGGCCTGGCGATCAACGACCGGCCTTATTTCCGGCTGCCGTGGCGGCTGGTGTTTGGCTACTGCATCGCCGCGCCGGCCGCGGGCGCCGCGGTGGGCGCACTCGAGGCATTCATCGCCGGTAATCGCGATCGGCATTCCGCGCATGGCGCACAAGTGGCGCACAATCCGGCGCTGCACCGGCCGCTGGCCCGGGCTCTGGCTATGATCGGCATGGTGCGGCAACGCATGGCGGACACCTGGACGGAATTGCAGGGCAGCGCTTTCGCCGGCCAACCGATCTCGTACGAACGGCGGACACAGGCGTTCTATGAGGCAACCTTGGTGCACGACGCCTGCTCGCACGCGATCTATGAATTGATGGGGGTGAATGGCGGGCGAACTATGAATGTCGATAGTGCCCTGCAACGGCACTTCCGCGACATGTTGGCCATGCGGAACCACCCTGCCGCCAACATCGAGATGAGTTCCGGATTGTATGCCCAGGCGGTGCTTGGTGTGCCGCCACCGCAGTTCGATCCCTCGCAACGGTTCTTCCTGTAGACGAAGATACGCCACGGGCAGCCCGAGGCCAGATCGATTGGTGTCTCGCAGCCGAATGGGGATAACGCATGAAGTTGGCAGGCAAGATTGCGCTGGTCACCGGGGCGCAGCAGGGAATCGGCGCCGCCATTGCGGTCGCGCTGGCCGAGGCGGGGGCGGATGTCGCGATCAGCTGGCTCGATGACGAGGCCGCGGCTGAAGCGGTTGCAGATCGCGTCCGCGCAGCGGGTCGCCGTGATCATCTGGTCCGCGCAGACGTCGCGCGGCTGGCCGATATCGAATTTATGGTTGCCGATACGGTCGGAGTGCTTGGTGCGCCCGACATACTCGTCAACAACGCTGGCGTCTTTCCTCGGGTGAAGCTGCTCGAGATGCGCGAGTCCGACTGGGACTACGTGTTGAATATCAACCTCAAGGCCGGCTGTTTTGCCACGATCGCCTTCGTCAAGGCGCTGACGGCGGCGGGCAAGCGCACTGGCTCGGTGATCAACCTGTCCTCGCAGGCGCTTCGCGGTGCAGTGCGTGGTGTGCACTACAGTGCGAGCAAGGGCGGTGTGGTCTCGATGACCCGTGCGATGGCGCTCGAGCTGGCGCCATTGAATGTTCGCGTCAACGCGATCGCACCAGGCACGACCGACACGGCGCAGCCACGCTATGGCAACACAGAAGCGGAACTGATTGAGATGGCCAGGAGCATTCCGCTCGGCGGCAAGATGCTATCGCCGGATCAGGTTGCGCGAACCGCAGTGTTCCTTGCCTCTGAGGACGCCAACGCGATAACGGGCCAGGTCCTGCACGTTAATGGCGGATCGTACATGGGGTGATCCGCGCCACTGGCCGTGTATGGCCGGATGCGAGACAATGCTGGCCGGCGCGCACAGGGAGAGAAAGAAATGGCACAGGAGGCACTCGTCCCGATATTGAAACCGTGCCCGTTCTGCGGGGACCGGCCTCAGATTGTTCAGAGCGGCACATTCACGGTTCAATGTGCCGATTGCGGCGCAATGGGACCTCCAGCTCCTAACATGGAGCGTGCGGCAGTGAGATGGAACAAGAGAAAGGGAGATGATTTCGGTTGGTAATACCAGTGACCCCAATTGTTGACGTGCCGCACGCAAGCACGTCATGGCTGGGCTCGACCCGGTTGCTGACTGGGATTGCATCGTTTGCAAATTGGTGCGGGTAGCCGATGGCCGGGTCAAGCCCGGCCATGACGTCGGGGGCAAGCTCGGCAATAACGTGGGGGGCACGAGTTGGTATTTTCGGCGCATAGTATAACCGACCTTCGATGGCTGCACAGATGTATATTCGTTGGTAGTGGCGACGGCATAGGGAACATAGGTGATGGAGACGGCGAGCACGCTGGATCGGGCGACTCTCGATGCGTTACGGGAAAATATCGCCGGCGTTTTGGCGGAGCAATGCGGCAGCACGGAGCTGCATGCGTTCATCGACGGCAAGAACGCGCTCGATAAGACGCTGTGGGCGCAAGCCGGGCAACTTGGCTGGCTGGGATTGGGGATTCCGGAGCAATTCGGGGGTCTCGGCATGGGTGCCGAAGGTCTCGCGATCCTGCATGGCGAACTGGGGCGGCAATCGTCGCCGGGACCCTATATCGCCACCTTGTCAGCGGCCCAGACCATCGTCGAAACCGGTGGCCAGGCGATTTGCCAGACATGGCTGCCGCGGCTGGCATCCGGAGACATCAGTGCGGCGGTGCCAGCTACACTTGACGTGCGCGGCCTGACCCGCTCTGGCGCTCGCGTTTCCGGCACAGTGCGTTGCCTGGGTGCCGCCGACGCGGCATTCGTGCTCGTTCCCACCGACGACGCCTGGGTGATCGTCGACATGGCCGAAGCCGAGGTGGCCGTGGCACCGATGTGGGACCTGACGCGCGACGTGATCGATGTCCGCCTGAACAACGCGACGCCCGTCGGAATTCTGCCAGATGCGGCGGCGACCCGCGCGGCGCTGACACGCGCCATGGCGCTCGCCGTTGCTGCCGACAGCGCCGGCGGTGCCCGTTCCATGACCGAACGCACCATTGCCTATATGAAAACGCGCGAGCAATTCGGTCAGCCGATCGCCGGATTCCAGGCATTGAAACACCGCGCCGCTGACCTGACCACGAAGCTGGCCGTAGCGGACGAGATGGTCATGCACGCCGTGCAGCGAACAGTGGCGGACGAACCTGACGCCGAATTATGGACTTTGCTGGCGAAGTCTGAAGTCACGGAAGCCTGTGTTTTTGTCACCACTGACTGCGTGCAACTTCACGGTGGCGTCGGGTTCACCTGGGATTTCGATCCGCACATCTTCCTGAAGCGGGCGCGGCTGAATGAAGTGCTGATCATGGCCAACACGGCGTTGCGCGATCAGGCCGCCGCTGCACTGGCCGCAATTACGACGTCCGGGCGTTCCGCCCTGGAGCTTGAACTATGAGCGTTCTTGAAGCGCAGCATGACCTGTCCGCGTTCCGTCAGGAAATCCGCAAGTGGTTGGCAGAAATCGTGCCGCCCGACTGGAAGGCCCGCATGGCTCGGGCCTCGAACGAGGAATACATCGCGTTCCAACGCTGGTGGATGGGGGAGCGGAGCAAGGTCGGCCTCGCCATTCCGCACTGGCCGAAGGAGTACGGCGGCGGCGGCTTGTCGCAACGTCACCTGATCGCCATTTCTGACGAGATTGCGCGCGCCGATGCGCCGCAAAACCGGCTGTTCACCATCTCGCTGATCCATATGCCCGGCACGCTGCTGCCGCACGGCACCGAGGTGCAAAAGCGCCGCTATCTGGCAGGGGTGGCAAAAGGCGAAGTCTGGTGCCAGGGATTTTCGGAGCCGAATTCCGGATCCGACCTCGCATCGCTGCGCACAAGGGCTGTGCGTGATGGCGATCATTACGTGGTCAACGGTCAGAAGATCTGGTCGTCAAACTCAATGTATGCCGATCACTGCCTGCTGCTGACACGAACGGATCCGAACGCGCAGAAGCATCGCGGCATCACCTACTTCATCATGGACATGCGGTCTCCTGGCGTGGAGGTGCGGCCGATCCGGCAGGCCAACGGCCGCGCGGAGTTCGGCGAGCTCTTCCTGTCGGATGTCCGGATTCCGGCCGAGAACATGATCGGCGCCGAGAACAACGGTTGGCGCGTGGCGCAGGCGACCCTCGCGTCGGAGCGCGGCGTTATCTCGTTCGAAGGCGGCGAGCGGCAGCGCTACGAGATTGAGGCGTTTTATCGCAAATCTCTGAAGGCCGGTGCGGCCTGGTTGCGCGATGTGCAACTGCATCGTGAGTTCGTCAGTTTCCTCGCAGAAATGCAGGCGGCACGGCGCTTGTTGCGCCGCGTGCTGGAGGAGAGCGGGACGCCCCAGGCATCGGCCAGCGTCTTGCCGTCGATCGTCAAGCTGTCCTCGACGGTATTGCGGCAACGGATCTGCTCTTTCATGGTTCGCATCGGCGGCGTGGATGGCCAGGCGTTCGCGCTCTTGGCGGAAGAGCCGTTCGGCAGCCCGATGTTCGACT
Organism: uncultured Alphaproteobacteria bacterium; assembly: GCA_963726125.1. Taxonomy (GTDB): domain Bacteria; phylum Pseudomonadota; class Alphaproteobacteria; order Acetobacterales; family Acetobacteraceae; genus JAMXLO01. Next base: position 22,511 of record CAVSBG010000002.1, read on the forward strand.
TCCTGAGTGCGTTCTCCGGCACGATCGCCGGTGGAACGAACGAAATCCAGCGCAACATCGTCGCCGAGCGTGGCCTGGGCATGCCACGGGTCTGACTGACCATGCCCCAGCACCACGCCACTGATCGCCAATCGCATTGCCCGCGCGTAGCCGACATCGGCCTTCGGTCCATCGCTCGGCGGGACGGGTGGCACTGCTTGATACGGTCGCCATGTCGCAGCGCGGCAGGAGGGTCTTCTCATAGAGCTTGCAGCACGCCATCAGAAGGGGGAGCCCTCTCTTCTGGCTGGACGCTGGCGGTACACCAAGCCACTCCGCACAACAGTCTCGCGGAACGACAGCGATGGTCGGTCCCACTAAACTATCCGGGTCGGTAGTGATTTCCTCCGCGATATCCCAGCAGCTCGCGGACGGTATCGGTCATTTTGGCCATGGAGACTGGTTTCGCGAGGAACCGCTCGGTGACGGTCAACGCCTCCTGTCGTAGCCGAACAGGCCATAGTGCCGCCATGTAGATGATGCCAAGGCACCGCCAACGGGAGCAGAGCCTGCGGGCGGTCTCCATACCTTTCATGTCCTCGGCGCTCCGGTTCATGCCGGTGATGACGACGCTCGGTAAGTCGTCCTCGCGGAGGGCGGCGGCATCTTGCTCCGTCGGCACCACGGAGGCGGTGAGGCCGTCGTCGGTCAGCGCATCAACAAGGATGTCGGCGACCAGAACATTACGTTCGACTATGAGCACGTCCATCCAACCGTAACTGTCAGGCAAGCTACGAGATGCATCAAATTTCCCGGCTTCTCCTTCAAGAACAGCAACCAAAAGGCCGCGAAAGCAAGGCCATAGCAGGGTTGATATGGTAACAAGTCTTGCTCAGGAAAGTGGACCAGCGGGTCAAGCATCTATTCGCTGTCGCCAGCGGCGGCGTGACGCTCCGCGCGCACAGCGATGACACCCCACTCGCGCTCCCGAAGGGGAACTGGCCCGCGGACCCGCACTGAACATTGAGTCACCCCCACGCACCTGATTCGGACAGTCATCGCCCAGCACAGCAAGGGGGAAAAGAAGGTTTAGCGCACGTTCAGAGCTTAGCTGTAGCTACGCTTCGACAGGGCGCGCCGGGCCTTGTCCCAATATGCATCTGGGTCCGCTGCGATATTGCGCCACAGCTCGCGCCATTTGGCGTATCGGGGGGACAGTTCGACGAGGGCTGCATTGATGCGTCCATATCGGAACAGACAGTCATCGGTGAGACCGATGACCAGGGGATTCGGATGCATCCTGTCGTCAACGTCGCTGCGCAGCAGGACGTTCACCGCGTCGTGCTCTCGCCGATCGCCAAGGTGGTCAGCCAGCAACGCGAGGGCAATGGCTGAGGAGCGGCTTTTGCCATGTTCACAGTGGATCGCGATCAGCGGCGGTTCGGCGCTGGGTCCGTCAAAGAAGCCGCCTCCGGCGACAACGCGTCTGCCGAATTCGATCGCGTCGGTGACTTGCTGCATTGTCGGTCCGAGAAAATAGCCATAGCGCTGCATCCCGATATCGTCGAAGGAAAGTCTGAGTAACCGTGCGCTCTCGCCTCGCGTGGCTTGGGCAAGCGCAACGCTGAGATCGCGTTCGACTGACTCAGTAGACCCGCGGATCGAGATGACGGCGTCGGCGCCCTCGGCGCCTCCCGCTTCCACCTCAACTCGCGAAAGAACCCTCACACGCATGTCGACCTCAACCACCGGCGACAAGCCTAGCAGAATCGGCCCGACGGAGCAGCCAGACGGGGCTGGTCGCTGGTCGGAGACACCACCCTGGAACGGATTGGTGGTTACCGCTGCCCTGGCGCTGACAAACCCTGCAACAGTCCGGGATCCGTACGTAGCACACGACGATTCGACGCCATCCTCTCGGTCGCCTCTCACGTGATTGCCGCTCCCGGAACTCGTCGGCAATCTTGCAGTTCCAAGCATTTGGCGCGGCGGTCGGAAGGGCTGCCGCCCATTGTGTCGCGCGGCACGCCGCTATCCTTCCAACCAACTCGGATAGGTGCGGATCGTGGCGTCAGGCAAGAAGCTTTCGACCTATCAGGCAAAGCGGGACTTCACAAAAACGGCGGAGCCGAGCGGTGAGGCTTCAATAGTCGCCACGGAACGTCGCCGATTTGTGATCCAGAAGCATGCGGCGACCCGACTGCACTACGATCTGCGTCTCGAGCTGGACGGCGTGTTCAAATCATGGGCGGTAACCCGCGGCCCATCGCTGGATCCCGTGGACAAACGGCTCGCGGTCGAGGTCGAAGATCACCCCTTGGATCATGGCGATTTCGAAGGGACCATCCCGAAGTGCCAACTCTCTCCGGCCACGACCGATTTGGCCGCGGCAGAAGCGTGGCTGCGCGATGCGGGCCACGGCCCAACGGACGGGGTGGTGGCAAAGGAGCTCGCACGCGCGTCTACCAGCCAGGCGAACGGCAATGATCAAGGTGAAGCGGCTCCGCACCGCTGACTGCGTTGTGGGCGGCTTCCGCTATGAAAGCAAAAGCCGGGAAGTCGGATCGTTCACAGTTCACAACCAGGTGCGGATAGCCGATGGCCGGGTCGAGCCCGGCCATGATGAGGTTGGAGAGTCGCCGGCCCGCCGTCTCGGGGCGTCAACCCTGATGCGGGAGACTGGCAAGCAACTGCTGAGCAATCTCCGAATGCTGCAGAACAACTGGCCGGTTGTTCCGCACCCATGCACCGATGTGCTGGTCCGTGCCATGAACCAATTGATCATCCAGCTGCCCTATCATTGCAGTCTGCGCGCGCACAATGCTGTCGACATATGCGCGGTCGAACGCAGGCCCGTTTAGTTGAGCCAACTGGTCAAGTATCTGACGATGCTGTTCGATCAGTATTGGCGGGGTTTGCAGGTGGTGCATCTTCGCAATGGAAGCCAAGGTATCCTGTGCATAGGTCTGATCGGTTATGATCTTCCCCGCGAAGTCGCGTACGCTCTGGTTCTGGCTGCGTTGCAATGCAAGCTGAGCCGCCTGAAACTCCGCGCTGTTGTTCGCAGTCTGAGCGAGAACGAATTGAGTGTCCGCATCCGTCAATGGTGCGATTGGGGCACCAGGGATCACGGCGGGAGCCGCCACAGCCGGCGGCGGTGCGGGCACGGTGACGGCGGGTGGTGACTGGGCCAGAGCTAGCCCAGGCGCAACAGAGGCCGTTAACAGGACAACCCAGTATGATGGTCTCATGGCCACCTCCTACAAATTCTGGATGAATAACGCGGCCGGGCGAGAATGGTTCACGATGTTGCCGCCATCAGAATGGACTGCGTCGGAGGACTGAGTGATATCGGCCATTCGGCACTCCATCACGACGAGGCGGCAGTGCTCCAACTCTCAGTCGGCCACAACTATTTGTGTGTGAGGGGTGAGCGCTTTCGCACAACCTCAGTGCGGAGAACACATCTCGGATTCTCGGTAATGCCGGCACGTCCCGCTGAATGTCGCTGCCCGTGGAGGTTGGCTGCCACCGCTCTACGAACCCCACGGAAGTCGCGGACGCACTGACCTGGCTGTGGCACGACCTGGACGTGTTCGGACTACTTGGACGAGGCTTGCGACTGCCTTGGCGGGAGGGCCTGCTGATTGCAAAGTCAGCCGACAGACGCCTCGACAAAGCTAATTAATTCGTCTGAGAGAATTGGCTTGATCATCACGGTCATCGCACCAATGCGTTGAGCGGCCGTGGTTATCTCTCGGTCGACCGCTCCGGTTATCAGAACCGACGGCAGAGCCAGCCCGCGACGTTCGATTTCCAATAGGACATCGATGCCTCTGAGGCCCGGCATGTTTTGATCGATGATGACCAGATCGATCTGGTCAAGTTCCTTCTCAGCGAGAAGCGAACCGCCCGATGGAAACAGGCGCACAGTGTAGCCGGCAGTCTCCAACAGCAACCCCAGAACGTCCCGCACATCCTCGTCATCGTCGACCACAGCGATCGTCCCGACCATCCTGATACCTCACGTGCTTTCGTTGAGCATCTGATACCAATAATGCGCGGCAGGGTAATCACGTTAGCTTGCCGAAGTGCTGGCCACCGCCGCAGCAACACCGCCTTGATCGGCAATCATGGCGTCGAAACAGGTTTTCGCCACCCCGCGCGGATCAACATCCCCTGCGTCCGACCTCGGTCTCCAGCATATCTGGGCGGTCGGAGAAAATCCGTCTCAGTCTTGGTAGGGTTCAGGGGGTCATCATCACCTTGATGCAGCCGTCCTGCTTGTCGCGGAACGTCTTGTACATTTCCGGACCTTGCTCCAGCGGGACCTTGTGCGTAATGACGAATGAAGGATCGATTTTGGCGTCCTCGATCAGCTTCAGCAGTTTCGGCAGATAGTGCTGCACCGGCGTTTGCGCCATTCTGAATGTCAGGCCGCGATTGATCGCACTGCCCATCGGGATCTTGTCGACAAACCCACCGTACACACCGATAATGGAGACGACGCCGAAGTTGCGCGTGTTGTGGATCGCCTGCCGCAGGACGTGCGGGCGATCGGTTCCCAGGAAAGCGGCAACCTTCACATGGTCGAGTATGGCGTGGTTGCGGCAGCCGCTGGCCTGGGGCGCGATCGTGACACTTCGGCACTCCTGGCGCTTATGTCGATAGGACGGCACTGGACCGCAGAGGCGCTTGGGGCGTCACCGGCAGCGCTGCTCGGTAGCCAGTAAGAATTCGCATCCAGGTCCATCAGCGCGGTGCGGCCACCACTATGAATGCCTTCCGACCACCCTGCGCCACGGGATGGACCGCAGCCGCCAGAGGCCGGAAGCCTTCCCGGCATCGTTTGGCGCCTTCGATCTACGCCCGCGCCTTCCTTGGCCGCTCCTTCTTTCGCGCGTCACCACCTGACCGCGAAAACAGCCCCGTGATCGACTCCCCAATGCTCAAGGCGCCGCCGATGACGCCGCCGATCAATGACCGCTTTTCCTCACCCGTCTTTTCTGCAATCAGCGCCAGCGCCCTGTCAGACACTTCCCGCAGCGCCTCAGCGCTGAGGTTGTCGAGAGACAGCAGCAGCCTGTTCAAATCCTCCCGCACCTGATTGGCATCCAAGGCGACTTGCGTGGCGGCTTGTTTCAGTCGAGACGGCTTCCTGGCGGAGGGCTTCTTTGCTTTTCGGGCTGGCATCGGGATCACCTTTGAGAAACCGGTCAATTATCTCAGATCGCCTGCCGGCGGCAACGGACGTCACGATGCTGAGAGTTGGCGGAAAGGACTGCCCCGGCTTTCCACTGCCAATGGGCTAAGCTCCTTCAAGCTAATGCGACCCGACGCGCGCCGCGCAGCCAGCATGCTCCTGTTGCGTTGTTGCGCCACGCACTTTGGAGACAAGCTTATGAGTTCAGGCGACAGTGATCCCTCACGCCGTGGCGTGATGGTCGGCGCCACCAGCGGCCTCGCCGCGGCACTCACCGGTGCGGGTGCGAGCCGCGCCTTCGCAGCGCAAACGGCAGCGGCGCCCGCCACGGGCGAACCCTCGCTGGTGGATCCCCGGACCGAATACCCGCGGCCGCCTTTCCCCAGACAGCAGCAGCCATGGCCCGGCCTCACCACCCTCATGAGGCCGCGCCCCGACCATGGCGAAGAGAGCTACAAAGGCACCGGGCGGCTGGTGGGCCGAAAGGCGCTGATCACCGGTGGCGATTCCGGCATGGGCCGCGCCGCCGCCATCGCTTTCGCGCGTGAAGGTGCGGTTGTGGCAATCAGCTATCTCCCGGCCGAGGAACCGGATGCCCAGGAGGTGATGCAGCTCGTGCGTGGTGCCGGCCGCAAAGGCGTCACACTCCCCGGCGACATTCGAGAGGAGGCATTCTGCAACAAACTGGTGTCCGATGCAGTCGATCAGCTTGGCGGACTGGATATCGTTGTCAGCAACGCCGCACGTCAGATATCACAGAACTCCATCCTCGACATTTCCTCTGAGCAATTCGATTCGACATTCAAGACCAACGTCTACGCAATGTTCTGGATCATCAAGGCGGCAATCCCACATTTGCCGCCCGGCTCTACGATTATCGCCACGACATCGGTCAATGCTTACGATCCGGAAGAGAACATTATCGACTATGCTGCCACCAAGGGCGCCATCATGGTCTTTGTGAAAGGACTGGCCAAGCAACTCGCTGGCAAGGGCATTCGGGTGAACGGGGTAGCGCCCGGTCCGGTCTGGACACCGTTGCAGGTCACCGGTGGGCAGCCGACCGATCGGCTACCGGAATTCGGCGCCAACACGCCGATCGGCCGGTCCGGTCAGCCGGTTGAACTCGCACCTCTTTATGTTCTCCTGGCGTCGGATGAGTTCGAGCTATTCCACAGGCCAGATCTTTGGCGCAGTCGGCGGACGTGGCGGCCCGTAAAATGCCTATGGCGGGTCTTGGGTCGAAAGCGGTCCGTCGCGCTTGTGAAGTTCCACAGCACTTCATGGGGCGACAAGGTGCAGAACGAGGCTGAGTTCTCTCGGCTGGCTACCCAGGTCTTTGGAACTCGCAGGTGCCAGCAGCAGTTTGGCGGCCGGCAACACGAGGTCGGTGCGCTGATCGGCAGCCTCAGTCATCGACTCATCCAACAGGGAATGATCCTGTGCCGGCGCCGACTGCGGCGCACATGGCACTGGCCGAGGTGGAAGAAGCACGATGGAGCCGCGGCCATCGGCGCGAAGGACACAGCAGATGTCGCAATCGGCGATCACAACACGAAATGCGAAGCCCACCACCCCTGCTCTGAAGCATGAGTCCAAGGAGATGCCACCCAGGCCCTTGGGCCGGATCCTCTCGTCCCGGCAGTTCTGGGACCTCATGGAAAAGTGGCGCATTCCTGACGCCACGTCTCTGGAGCTGATCGAGTTTGCCGGCAAGCTCGGGAAGAGTGGAAAGCGTCCGCGGTTCAGGTTCACCACCCGGCAGCAGCGGATCACGTCTTATTTGCCGGAAATCGACACCGCGCTCGCGGCCGCCGGCAAAGATCAGAATTGGCTCCATCGGAAGATCGAGGCCGCTCCATTCGTGCGCCGATCGCCGATCGGACACATGCTCGCGCGCGGGACGGAGGGAATGTCCGACGTGCTGTTGCGCCTTAATCGGGAAGCGATGCGCGGCGCTTTGACCAAATAGTCAAGCGGTTGGCATGGCGTGCAGTACCTCAACAGCAGGGGCGGTTGGTATAACATTGTAGCTTGAATCATTCTGATTTTTCCCGAACAGATAGTCGCAACGCCTTTCACATACCGCACCCACCGATTGCCGAGCTCATTGCGATCGGCGACGGCGTTCCCGCAACCATCGAGGTCGGTTGCAATTTGTGCTACGGCAGCCCCGCCGACGAGCACGTGATCCGGCCAAAGGACGCCGGGATCATGGTCGATAACGCATCTCGGCCTGAGTGCGACGGCTGCTCCAGTTCTTCCATCTGACAGTGCCTGAGCCACGCACCGACAATGCTTTTCTTGCACCGCTCGATGGGCTGGCAGTTGCGAGCGGAAACCGAGCTTCATCCGGCCTTGTCCACCACGACGACATTGCGGGCAACGCTGCACGCCTTGCAGCCGCCCGGCGCTATGTTCGCGTTGACGGCGTGGCCATTTGATGCGGTATGGCGCGTGGTGATCCCGACGGTTTTCCGGCGCTCCTCGCAGCACACGCGCTGACTGCCGAGCTGGATACACGCGTCTGATCTCGGCGAAGGCTTGGCATCTGGTCCACTGATCACCGCCGAGGCCCGCCAGCAGCCGAGGCGATGTGCAGTTGATTGAGGTCGGCTGCTCGGGCAATAACTCCATTTGTCCGCTGGAAAGGCCCGACGCATGGCAAGTGCGCGCCCCTGGATTCCGCGGTGTCCGCACGACCCGTGACGATACTTTCGGCAGATATGATCGAAAGCAATATCAACGAATAAAGGGAGGCAAACATGCGTCGTCGGGAATTACTCAAAGCCATACCTCTGCTGATGACCCCCGCACTGGCACGCGCCGAGACAAGGCCGTTGCGGTTCATACCGAATGCCAATCTTTCAGCAATTGATCCGATCTGGACCACCGCGTTGGTGGCCCAGGAGCATGGCTACCTGGTGTTCGACACACTGTATGGAATTGACGAAGCTGCCAATTTGCAGCCGCAGATGTGCGCCGGGCACGAGCTGTCAGACGACAAGCTGACTTGGACCTTCACGCTGCGTGACGGGCTGATGTTCCACGACGACGAGAAGGTGCTGGCCAAGGATTGCGTCATGTCGCTGCGGCGATGGGGCTCCCGCGATTCGTTCGGACAAGTACTGATGGCAGCGACGAATGATATCGTGACCATCGATGATCGACGTTTCCAGATAAGGCTGAAGAAGCCGTTCAGCCAGATGCTCTACGGGCTTGGCGCGCGCAATTGCTTCATGATGCCCGAGCGGATGGCGACAACCCCATCGTCGGAGCAGGTCAAGGAAACCGTCGGATCAGGCCCGTTCCGGTTCCTTCCCGGCGAATGGGTATCCGGTGCTCGCGCGGGCTATGCGCGGTTCGACCGCTATGTGCCACGGCAGGAGCCACCAAGCCTTTATGCAGGCGGTAAGGTAGCAAAGTTCGAGCGGGTCGAATGGATCGTGCAGCCGGACGAGGCGACTGCCGCTGCCGCTTTGCAAAACGGCGAGGTGGACTGGGTCGAGCAGCCGCTCATCGATCTGTGCCCGATGCTGAAGAGATCGCCGGACGTATTGGTCAAGGTGATTGATCCATTCGGGTGGCAACCGATCCTTCAGCTCAATCACCTGCACCCGCCGTTCAACAACGCAAAGCTGCGTCGCGCGTTGCTGCCGGCGATCGATCAGAAATCCTTTGTCGCCTCGGTGATCGGGGACCAGTCCGACCTCGGTCGCCTGCCGGCCGGTTATTTTTGCGAAGGCCAGCCGATGGCGAGCCATGTTGGGCTCGAAGTCCTGACCAAGCCACGCAGTCTGGAAGTGGCGAAGGACCTGGTGGCGAAGTCGGGTTACGCTGGCGAAAGTGTGGTCATGCTGTCGCCCAGCGACCGGCCTGTGTACAGCCAGATGGCGCAGGTGGCTCGCGATCTGTTCCTCAAGCTGGGCTTGAATGTGGACTTCCAGCCGTTGGATTGGGGCACGGTCATCGCTCGCCGAACCAACCGGAACGCGGTAGAGCAGGGCGGCTGGAGCACGTTCAATACCGCACTGGACGGAATGACAATCAGCAACCCCGGCAGCAACTTTGCCTTGCGGGGCAGCGGCGCGAAAGCCTGGTTCGGCTGGCCGGATGATGAGAAGCTGGAGTCCTTGCGCGCGGCCTGGTTCGACGCGCCGGACCTGAAGGCGCAAGAGGCGATAGCAGAACAGGTCCAACTACAGGCGCTGCAAACCGTGCCCTACGTTCCACTCGGACAGATCTTCCAGCCCACAGCGTTCCGGTCGGACATCCAGGGCCACGTGAACGGACCCTTCGCGCTATTCTGGAGCGTGCACCGGAGCTGAGTCATGATCACGATCTGGCGTCCTCCAAAATCATGTCGGCGGCCTTTTCCGCTATCATGATCGTGGGTGCATTGGTGTTGCCGGCCGGTACAGTTGGCATGATCGCCGCATCAACCACCCGAAGCCCATCGATGCCGTAAACGCGAAGGCGCGGGTCCACTACTGAATCACCCTCGGGTCCCATGCGACAAGTACCAACCGGATGCAGGTTGGAGTTCGCAGTGACGCGTATGTTCTCTTCGAATTCGGCGTCGGTATTCACTTTGGGTCCGGGCAGCAACTCCTCCGCGACATACGGTGCCAGAGCCGGCTGTTGGGTGAACTTGCGTCCCAGTCGCATGCCCGCTGTCAATGCCTGTACATCAGACTTCGTCTCCAAGAAGTTGAAGCGAATGGCCGGTGGTTGCAGCGGATCAGGACTCTTTATGTGTACGCTGCCACGAGCATCCGGACGAAGGTGCACCGCGCTCAGGCTAAAGCCTGGGAACGGATGCGCCACAGCACCCCGGGCATCGCGTGATGCATAGCTCCAAGGCGTGAAGTTGAACTGCAGGTCTGGGCGTTCCAGGCGTGGATCGCTGCGAGCGAAGGCACCAGCGATTACGCCGTTAGCGGCCAATGGTCCGGAGCGGAACAGCAGGTATTGTGTAAGCGCGAACGCCTTGCGCACGGAGCTGTTGGCCAGCTCGTTCATCGTGATCGATCGCGTGCAACGAAACATCAGACGGACATAGAAGTGGTCTTGCAGGTGATTGCCGACTGCCGAGAGGTCACGAACCACTTGTATGCCCATGTCCTGCAACAAGTCGCCTGGCCCGATGCCCGATAGCTGCAGAAGCTGCGGCGAATTGAACGCGCCCGAGCAAATGATGACTTCGGCGCCCGCTCGCACGGTTCGCTCAGCTCCGCCGGCAACATAAGTCAGGCCGGTCGCACGGCCGTTTTCGAACAGAATCCGCGTCGCCTGTGCATTGGGTCGCACGACCAGGTTGCTGCGCGTTCGCGCCGGACGGAGATAGGCGGTCGCAGTGCTCCAGCGCCGACGCCTGCCTGTCGTGCTTTGGAAATATCCAGCACCTTCCTGACTGCCATTGTTGAAGTCGTCTCTCGCCGGCAACCCCGCTTGAACAGCGGCTTCTACCAGACGATCGGCCAATTCAGATCGATGCGGCTGATCCGAAACATGCAGAGGACCGCCCACTCCGTGGTATTCATCGGCTCCGCGCTGCTGATGTTCCGCTTTTTTGAAATAGGGCAATACACTGTCCCAATCCCAACCGGTACAGCCGCGCTGCCGCCACTCGTCGTAATCGGCAGCATTTCCGCGCATATATACCATGCCGTTGATTGAGCTGGTGCCGCCAAGGACCTTGCCTCGCGGTTGATACAGACGCCGCCCGTCCAGGCGAGCCTCCGGCTCACTCTCATACATCCAATTGACGTGGGGGTTGGCGTAGACCTGCGAGAATCCCATGGGGATGTGGATCCACAAATTGCGGTCCTTGCCGCCAGCTTCCAACAGCAGTACGCGATAACGCCCGGATTCGCTTAGCCTGGCTGCGACGGCACAACCCGCTGAACCAGCACCGGCAACAACATAATCGAAGCAATCAACCTCCCCCGTCATCTTCTCCCCCTGGACCAGCGTTTCCTGCTTTGCAGTGCAACCCTAGGGCCCAGCGTGCCGATGTCCATAATCGACACTGTCACAAGACCTAGGCAGCGCAGCCAACCAGGCCACCGGGATGAACACCATCAGCGTAGAACCGAACAGCGGGTACTGGCCGAGAGTGGACCGGGCAGTTGCGAGCGGCACCGTGGTCACTCCTGGGCTCGTGTGAGTGCGCGGCCGGAAAGAGTTGGCAGGATGATCTCGCGCGGTCCGTGACGGAATGGCAGAGGCTGGCTCATTGCGGCCAAAGTGCCGAGCCGAAGCCGTCGGTCGGTCATGCTCGATACCTCTGGTAATCTTCACCAACAGCAGGCTGGCTCTCGGCCAAGGTCGGTCGGGACAAGCGATGCGGCTTGAGCTAGACAGCTGTCGCCATGAGGGTCGCTACGCTCACGGTCCCATCGGCAATGTAGTGGTTGACCCGCCCGGCAGGCAGAAGTTCGCCGGCTTCATACGAAGTCACGTCTTCGATGACTTGGTGTTTCATCAGCTCCGCGACGATGTAGTCCCGCTCAGCGTTGGTATCGTCATCAGTCGCATGGGTGACCTGGAACGATAGTCTTGTGAGGGAGATACCGGTATCCCTGGTGCCGGCGCCCACCCAGAGAACACGTGCATGCTCCGGTGGCCGGTCGGTGTTCAGCCAGAATGCGGCGGTGCCCACCGTCTCCTGGGCATGATCAAGAGCCAACGCCCAAAAGCGGATGTGATGGCGCTTGCGCGGGCTGTCGTCGATTGCCTTCTGGAAACCGATGTCTTGACCCCGCCCAAACAGATAGAGCGTGCTGAACGGTGCGGTCGGATATGGCGAATTGCAGACGAACGCCACGACCATGCGCCACGAACTTGCCAGCCCCAACCTGTCAGCCTGACACCATCCAGAAGCTTCAAAAGCGGATCGCAACTGTTCCAGGGTGCCTGTCAAAGCGAGATTGACTGGGTCGCCGGGCAATCCGTCGCCGGTCATCGTGAAACTAGGTACATGTTTGCGTTGCAGAACCTTGAGGCTCATCCGAATGGCGCGTGGGAGAATGACATAGGCCGCGAGACCGTAAGTGATCACCAACGCAAAAAACCAGGGCAGTCTGTGGTCGGCAAATCGAAAGACGACAAAGACGATCAGCCAAACAGTCGCGACCCCCAGGCCAAAGACCAGCAAGCGCTGCAGCAATCGTTTGAGCAGTCTCACCTAATAACCTCCGGGGTCACGATTCCTGGCTTTCGGAAGCGGTCTGATTCGAGAGTCTTGTCAACTCATGTGGGTGACGAGGGGTTACGAGCGACTCGGACAGGATCGGCCAATACATCTGCATCACCGCAAAAATGTAGGCCGTGCTGATGCCGAACAATAGCATGCCGTCGGCCGCCTCCAGCGCACCCATCATCAGCCAATGCGGTTCCAAACTCAGCCCTGAAGCACCTCGCGTCGTCATCGAGTTCGACGGAATAAAGGATCGCGTCCTTCATCGAGTTGAGCGCGCCAAGCCACACATACGCTGCAGCCCAGATCGTCGCCTCTATCCCGTGTAGCACGGCCAGCAGCAAACCGACCGTTCCAATGATGCCTATCACTATCAGCATCACGTACCTCAAACGGAAGTTCCGGGTCTCCAGCCAGCGGACGCTGATCACCAGCCCCCCAAGGGCCATGATCACCACACCCGTCGTGTGGATTGCTACAGTCAGGGCGATGAGCGACAAACCCCAAGCCCAGTTCATGCTCTGCAACAGATTCTCCTGACTGCAATGTCCAGCGCGTTCATACTGCTCCGACCCCCCCGGCTCTCCGCAGCCATGGCAGTAACGACCCGCCAAAGGAGGCTATAAAGCCTCGTAATCGCGTGGCGTCACGCAGGCGGATTGACCGCCAGCTTGCGCCGTCCGATGGCGGTGACCAGCGGGTTCGCCGTTATGCCGTGAGCGATGACGCTGAATAGAATGGTGCAGGCGGCGGTCGCTGCCACGGTGCCCCTCCCTGGCAGTCCGGCATCAAACACGATCACCGCGAAGACGATGCTGGCGAGGCCTCGCGGCCCGAACCAGCCGATGAACAGCTTGTCGCGCAACCCCATCCCGGTCGTCGCGAGCGACAGCAACACCGGCAGCATCCGGATAACGGTCAGGCTTAGCACGGCATAGATCACCACCGGCCAGGTCATCTGCGGCAGTAGCTGCTCGAGCACGGGGCCGCCGAACATGACCCAGGTTAGGAGCGCCAGCACCTCGCCCGTGCTGGACGCTCCCGCCAACAGATCGGGTGCGCGGGGGCCCTGCAGCGCGCCGAACAGCAGGCCGCCGATGAAGCATGCGATAAAGCCGCTGCCGCCCAACGCCTGCGCGGCGGTGAAGCAGAGTACTGCCAGCGCCACGATCGGAATGTGCAGCCAATGCTCGCTCGTCCAGCCGAACCGTCCGGCACGCCGGAAGATCGCGATCGCGACGGCGGGCAGTACGACGCCGACGAGCAGGCCGATGCCGATCTCCTCCAGAACGACCATTGTGATGTGCCGGGCCGTGCTGCCTTCGACCTCGGTGCCGACGGCGAGCTCGAGCAGGATGACGATGATCGGTACGCAGATGCCATCGTTCAGGCCGCTTTCCAGATTCAGCGCTTCACGTGTCGTTGCTGGGACGGCGGTGTTGGTAACGACCGGTGCGCCGAGTGCGGCGTCGGTCGGCGCGAGAAGCGTTGCCAGCAATGCGACTTCAAACAGGCCGAGATGCGGGAAGACGAACAGCCCGATCAGGAAGCCGAGCACGATGGTCAGCGGCAGGCCGATCAGCAGCAGCCGCCCGGGCAGCCCGACGGTGCGTCGCACGACAGTGAGATCAGCGTGCGCGGCATCCGTGAACAGCACCATCGCAAGCGCGAACTCTGCCAGTGTGCGCAATACGGTGGCCGTCATTGGAAGTCGCAGCGCGTCGATGCAGGCAGGGCCGAGGACCAGCCCCGCAGCGGTAAAGAGGATAGGTCCGCTCAGCGAGGAGCGTCCGATGCGCCCGGCCCCGGCGCTATAGAGCAGCACCACGGCGGCAAGGATCGCGGCGTCTTCGTACATGGCGTTTTCCTAGAACTAGTGGGATGCCGATCCGGACGCCGGATTTACCGGTTACTGGTCGATTTGGGCCATCGCGTTGCGCAGCGGCGCATCGGAAATTCGCATGATGCCGCGGTAGGGCTCGTTCAATTCAAGGATGAGGAATATCGCGCCCGCCACCGAGAGCGCGCCGACCAACAGCGCTACGGTGACGGTCGCGTTGATGCGCGCGAACAGACCGAAGCCAAGAAATAACATGCTGATCCAGAAGACCAACACGGCCAGGAAGGGCCAAGAGATCGAGCTGCCAAGCTGCTCGAACATTCGCAGACGCGATCGCGCGATGCTTTCTGTCTCCTCCAGCGCCCGGCTCTGCATCATCCGTTCGAGGTTGGTTTCAGGCGAGAGGCGCTCCAGTTGCCCGATGTTGGCTCTCACAGCGTTTCGCGTTTCCGTGGAGTTGAGGTCCTCGGGCCGTATGCCGTCCGGCGACCAGATCCGGTCGTGCGTCTGCCGGACGACATCGCGCAGCCCGTCACGTGCCGATTTTGCGCCTGGCCCGTATAGTTCCAGTGTCCGATCGAGCAGGATGACCTCGGCCGAGAGAGCCTGGAGTTCGCCGCTTTGCTGATTATAGGAGCTGCTTGCGGATGCGATGAGCAGGCTCAGCACCAGCGCGGACATGGTAGCGATAAGGCCCATCACGAGCTTCACCACATCCCGGGAGTCTGAGTCGAGATGATTGTCTGGCAGTTTGATGTGCAGAACCATGCCGACTAGGGCGGCGCCAAAGGAACAGCCTGCAACGATTGCGGCGATAGCGAAGGGGCTCAGCACGATGGGCTCTCTTGGCAATTGGGTGTCAGGGCTTGGCACGCTGCACCGGTGTGCGACGGAGCCGACAGCGAACGGTTAATGTGTCAGTTTCGAAATCCTTCCGACAGCCATCTCACGCGATGCTTGTACTCGGGCTCCCGCGGCATGGTCCCGCACCTAACGCGGCGCTGCGCTTCGTCGTCATTGATCTGGATCAACTCCGGTTCGGTGGCGCTAGGTTACTCGCACATCGCAGACCGCGCTTGGTCAGGCAGTCATCGCGTTCCGGTCGAGAACCGTCACTAGACCACGCGCACGCCGATGTCCGATTCCGCGCTCTGATCGCACAGAGCGGACGGTCGCCTTGCGGTCAGTCACTGTCATTCTGCCCGAAACAGTCACGCGCCGCGCCATCATCCGATGGCTTGGTTCGATCCTGCTACGCCATTCATCCATCGCCGAGGTCAGGCATTGAGGGATTGGTAAATCGCCTCGGGTCAACCGGCATAATCCGGAGGCGGACGGCGCGCCTGGGACGCCTGCTCGAAGGCGTAAGCGAGACGGAGCAGAACCGGTTCGCTCCAGGCACGGCCAGTGAACGTCGCGCCGAGTGGATAATCGGGCGTGTCCGTGCCGTTGTGTCCGGCGGTGAAACCCGCCGGCACCTGAACGCTCGGGTAGCCTGCCTTGGCCGCGATGGCGGCACCGGTGCGGCCGGCGAACAACACGGCGTCGAGCCGATGCGCGTCCATATAAGCGTCGAGACCCAGCGCAGCCGCCGAGCGCATGTCGGTCGCCCTCGCCAAGCGGTACTCCGGTTCGGCAAGGTCCCCGCGTGTCGCCTCGGCAGCGAGAAACAGATCCTGACCGAAACGCAGCGCCCTGTCGGCGTTCGCATCGTTGAAAGCGATGACATCAGCCATGGTGCGGATGGGCGTCTCGCTCGCCCACTCGCTCAGATAAGCATTGAGGTCGCGCTTTATCTCATAGACGAACACGATCGAGGCGTACGCGGGATCATATTTCGTCTTGCTTTCCCGGTTGCGGTTGAGCACGGCCATGGTGGTGCCGGGCCCGCCGATCCAGCCGACAGTCGGAATGCTGGCGCGGACGATCTCGGCGCCACCTGCCCGCAACGTCTCAACCACGTCGCTCATCACCTGCATCGAGCGCGGGTTCAGCTTGCCGTAATACACATCGTTCGCCGGATCGTCGGGGTCGCTCGGCAGGCCAATCCGCGCGCCCTTCAGACCGTGTTTATCAAGGACCGCGGTGTAGTCCGCAGGGCGCTGCAAGCGCTGGGTCGGCGGATCCAGCTTGTCCCGGGCCGTAAGCACATTGAGCAGGATTGCCGCGTCGCGCACGGTGCGGGTCAGTGGACCGGCGGTATCCTGGCTGTGCGCGATAGGAACGATGCCGGCGCGGCTAATCAGGCCCACGGTCGGCTTGACCGTGACGAGCCCGTTCTGTGTCGCCGGGCTGAGCAGCGAGCCCGATGTCTCGGTGCCGATCGCCGCGGCGCATAGCCCGGCGGCGACCGCGACCGCCGAACCCGAACTCGACCCGCCCGGCGGCACGATCGGCACGCCCTTATCGTCGAGCGCCGGCGCGTAGGGGTTCTTCACCTGCCCGCCCAGCGAGCTATAGCCAGCCGGCATGTCGATCGCGATGAAATTGGCGAATTCAGTCAAGTTCGCCTTGCCGAGGATCACCGCACCGGCAGCGCGCAGCCGGCGAACGACGGTCGCATCCCGCCTGGCCCGAGCAGACTCGAGAGCGAGGGAACCGGCGGTGGTGTGCTGGCGATCAGCGGTCGCGATGTTATCCTTGATCAGGATTGGGATGCCGCCGAGCGGGAAGCGCTTCGACGGCTTCTGCCCGTCCCGCAGTCCAGCGATGGTGAGCGCATCCGGGTTGACCTCACGCACCGAGTTGAGGCTCGGGCCGGCGCGGTCAAAGTCCGCGATGCGCGTGAGATAGGCTTGCGTCAGCGCCGTCGAATTGGTGCGTCCGTCGGTCAGCGCCTGCTGCACGTCGGCAAGACTGGCGTTGTCGACCCGGAAGGGTTCTTCCATTGCTTTGTACTCCTATTCCTCCGAAGCGGCGGCCGCAGCAGTTTGGCTTCAGTCGTGGTCGGATCAGTTGCTTCATCCCGACGTCCCCATCCAGCATGACGCTTCTGAATTAGCGATCATAAACCGGGGCGGGGCTCGGCTGCAGTTGCGAGCACGCGAAGCAGCGCGATAGAACGAGTGAGAATGAATCCTCGGGGAGCGGCAGTGACCAGAGGTGGCTGGGTTTACATTGGCGGACACGCTGGGAACAAATCGGCGCTGGCGGAAACAGCGGCGATTACCTCGGCTTGCGAGAGGTTCATCGCTGTGGTGCCCGAACCGCGACTTGTCACTCAGATGCGTGCGACGGGCTTCAACAACTCCGAGCCGCTGGCGCCGCAAGCCGCGGTGTCGCAGCCAGCCGCGGTCTGATGCCGCAAGCCAGCTTGCCGATGTACAACCTGCCGGAGATGCAGGCCGAGAATGCCGCGTTCTGGCTGGCGATCCGGACCGAGGCAGAACGGCTCGGCGTCATGGGCCTTCCCCCGGCACTGGCTTTCGCGCGCAAACCAGTGCCCGCGCGGATCGAACCCGACACAGTGTTCACCCAGGTCTGCGGCTGGCCGCTGCAAACCATCTACGCCGGGCAGGCGAAGGTCCTGGGCGTGCCGGCCTATGGCGTCGCACACTGCGCCGGCCCCACCCATGCAGGCGTGTTTGTAGTGCGGAGGGACGCGCCCTTCGGCTCCGTCGCCGACCTTCGCGGCTGCGATTTCGTATTCAACAGTATTCATTCGAATTCGGGCATGAACCTGCCGCGACGCGTGATCGCTGAACTGGCGGGCGGCAGGCCGTTCTTCGGGTCAATCGCCGAGACCCACAGCCAGCCGATCAATCTCGAGCGCGTGGCCCGCGGCGCGGCCGATGCCACGTGCGTGGACTGCGTCACCTACGCCTTCTTCGCCCGCCATCGCCCGGCCCTGGCGGAGCAGCTTCGGATTCTGGCCGCAACGCCGCCCACGCCCGCGATCCCATTCGTCACCGCTGTGGCAACCGATCCGTCGATGAAGGCTGCGCTTGCAAAAGCGCTGCGACGCGTGGCGACCGAGCCGGAATGGGCGCCCGTGCGTGCCGGAATGCTGCTGCTGGACATCGTGCCGCCTGACCAGGTCGACTACCAGATACCATGTCGCTATGAGATCGAGGCCACCGCACTGGGCTATCCGCGCCTGCACTGACACGAACGACCAATCAGTGACTTGTCGGACATCCGCGGGTGCCGCTCGCTGGATCGAAGCCCGCGCCCCTGTCTCCCTAAACAATTGTTGAAGGTTCGCAGAATTGTTGAAGCGCGACACACCAATCGTCACGGCCACCCTTGTGGCGGCCAACCACGTCTTGCGCGCGCCTGGCGAAGACGTGGTTGGCCGGGACCACGCCCGGCCATGACGCGTAGGCGTGCGACGCGCGCTCCATCGATGGCGGGCACTAGGAGCAGGTTCAGCATACGTGGACAAAATAGTCGAAAATTCTATACGGTGATTTCAGTACCGAGGGACGTGCATTCAACCAAGAAGCAAGTGAAGCCGGGCCCAGCGGCGGCGGTGACTGCGACGCCACGCCACGATTGATGACGTCCGGCGGCCACAAGGGAGATCTGCGAATGGATCGCTTTGACCTCGGCGCCCACACAAGACGTATCTCCACCACCTCACCCGACGCACAGAAGTGGTTCAACCTTGGCCTCAACTGGTGCTACGGCTTCAATCAGGAGGAGGGCGTGAAGTGCTTCCGGAAGGCGCTTGAGTTGGATCCGGACTGCCTGATGGCCCACTGGGGTATCGCGTACGCGTCGGGGCCTTTCTATAACCTGCCCTGGCGCGATCTTGGCGCAACCGAAGCGGAGGCCGTTACTACACTCGCTTTTACGCATGTCGGCCTCGCGCGCGAGCGATTCGAACTGGCGACGCAGATCGAGCGGCGTCTGGTCGAGGCGCTGTCTCGCCGTTATCAGAAGCCGCACGCTGTACCACCCGAGGAGTTTGACAGGTGGGACGACGATTATGCCGCCGAGATGCGCCGGGTCCATTACGAGTTCCCAGACGACCATGACGTGATGGCGCTCTTCGCGGAAGCGCTCATCACGCGTACGCCTCGTCGGCTTTGGGACGTCAGGACCGGCTTACCGGCATACAATTCGGACGTGGTCGAGGCCGTGCGCGTGATCGAACGCTCGCTCGCCCTATCGGACGAGGCCGACCGGCCGCAACACCCGGCGATCGTTCACATGCACATACACGCGCTTGAAATGTCCAATCACCCCGAGGACGCCATGCGGTCGGCCGACATCCTCGGGACTTTGTGTCCGGACGCCGGACATATGAACCACATGCCGGGCCACATCTACGTGTTGTGTGGCGACTACGAAAGGGCCGTGCAGGCAAGCGAAAAGGCCATCGCAGCAGACAACGCGTACGCCGATTACGCGGGTTCGTTCAACTTTTACATCACGGCGCGATGCCATGATCTTCATCTTATGATCTTCACCTGCATGTTCCTTGGGCGATACAAGGGTGCGCTGGAAGCCGCAAATACCATCAGGCGCATATTGCCACGGGAAATCCTGGCTGTGCGGGACCGCCCGAAACTCGCCTACACCACCGAGGCCTACTATTCGATGAAAATGCACGTACTGGTGAGGTTTGGTCAGTGGCAGGCAATCATCGACGAACCGATGCCGGAGGATCCAGAACTCTACCTGATCTCGACCGCGATGCAGCACTATGCACGCGGTGTCGCATACGCGACGCTTAAAGATATTGCAGCGGCTGAAGAAGAGCAGGCCCGCTTCTCCGAAAGCCTCGGACGTATCCCGGCGGATCGCAGAGTCCTCAGCAACTACGCTCATGCGACATTGGGCGTGGGTGAGAAGATGCTGGAGGGAGAACTGGAATATCACAAGGGCAATTACGAAGCCGCCTTCGCGGCTTTGCGCGAGAGCGTCAGACGAGACGACAACCTTGGCTACACGGAGCCGTGGGCCTGGATGCATCCGCCAAGGCACGCGCTCGCGGCATTACTGGCGGAGCAGAGCCACTACGCCGAAGCTGAGGAAGTCTACCGGGATGACCTTGGCCTGAGCGGCCGGATCCAGCGCTGCGCCCAGCATCCGGACAACGTCTGGGCGCTGCACGGGATCGTGGAGTGTCTGCGGCGGCGAGGCGAGACAACAGAATACGCCAGACTCAGCAAGAAACTCGATGACGCGTTAGCCAAGGTGGACGTCCCGATCACGTCTTCCTGCATGTGCCGAACCACGGTCTACGCGCCGATCAATACCAACCGTCACTGAAGCCAACTCTCCAAGCCCGTCATGGCCGGGCTTGACCCGGCCATCGGCTACCCGCAGCAAATTCCGAACGATGCAGTCCCCGTCAGCAACCATCCGGTGAAATGCCGACGAGCTGAAGATTGACCGATTATTAACAACCGGTTCTGGGTTGCGCGATATGCGCGCCAACTAGCTACCGACGCTCGACGCCCCAATTTTGTGAACGCTATATTGCAATACTTAATTTGTACGCTCGCCGGTCATACCGCTGGAAGGTCACGGCAGTCGCGCCTTCCAGCCGGGCTTCCACCACTCGATAAATTCCGGCTCGGGCTCCTCGCGGACCTTCGGCGGTCGTCCTCGCCGGCGAACCTGCGGCGCCTGCTCAGCATTGGCCTCCGGTGTCATGGTTGCTTCACCGGGCTCCGCTGCCGTCGTAGCCTCTCCGCCCGCGAAATCCTCGGCACCGTCCTCTACGTCAAATGCGAGCACGCCGGTCGAAGCCATATCTTCGGCCGCAGCGACGATCTTCCGCGGCCGCCCCCTCGGACGGCCGGTGTATGGCGCCGGTTGCTGCCCGGTGTCCTTGACGGCGCGCAGTCGCTGTTCGGCGTCCCGGCAGCGTACCATTGCCTCCGCGGCTCGCGCCTCGGCCGACACCCGGGCGTCACGCTCGGCCTCCAGCTCGGACTGGACCGATTGCAGGCTTTGCTGGACCGCCTGTTTCTCAGCCTCGGCACGCCGGATCGCCTCGTCCTTGGCCATCCGCTCATGCGCCAGTTTGGTCTGCAGATCCCGGACGGCGTTCTGCGCCTCCGCCAAATGCCGCTCGGCCTGTTCACGCGCCACCGAGAGCGATCGAATGGTCTGTCGCGCCGCATCGAGTTGATTGGTGCCGGTGGCGGCAGCGGGGTCTTCGCGATGGATAACTGAAACCGGCACGTCGCCGTCGCGGACAAAACGGCGAAACGGCCTGTGCGGTCCATTCGAAGGGGCGGGGGCGGGACCTGGTTCAGATTTCGACGTGCCCGCGTCATGCAATCCCAGCGCGCGACGCATTTGCGTCTCTGTCGCACGCAGTCGTACTTCGTCGCTCGGAGAATCTGCCATGTCTTCCTGACAATCCGGAACAAGACGCGCGTTGGCGTCCTAGTTTCTATTGAGCGGATGCGATTCGCCCGCTGACGACTAGTTAGTTACTGCGAGCGAAGGTCAAGTCAAGCGTCAGATGGTGTTGGCAGAGGTATTGGCGGAGAGGGAGGGATTCGAACCCTCGGTACCCATAAGAGTACAACGGTTTTCGAGACCGTCCCGATCGACCGCTCCGGCACCTCTCCGCGCCCCAATGGCCCGCTGGGGACGATTGGGAGGCGCGTTATATGGTGAGCGAACCGTTGCCGGCAACCGAGGCGGTTTTCGCCGGCTGCACCCATCCTCCGGTAGCTGGTGTTATTGGATGGTTTTCATCCTCAGACACCCCAGTGATGGGATAGTTTTTCTTTTTTTCGCACACTATTGCCACTGATGGGAATAATCATCTCCTATAGGGCAACGCCAGCGCCACGAAGGGGACCCGACAGTGAGCCGCATCCATATCCTGCATGAGAATTCGGCCTGGCTGCCGCCGCTCGCCCAGGCATTCGACCAGCGTCGGCTGCCCTGGACCGAGTGGTTCCTCGACGCCGGCACCTTCGACCTCGCCGCCCCCCCACCAAGCGGCGTGTTCTACAATCGCATGAGCGCCTCCTCGCACACGCGAGACCACCGGTTCTCCGCCGAGCTGACCGCCGCGGTGCTGGCCTGGCTGACCCGATGGGGCCGCCGGGTCGTCAACGGCCCGGGGGCGCTTGACCTGGAGATCAGCAAGGCACGGCAATACGCCGCGCTCGAGGCGCACGGCATCGCCACTCCGCGCACCGTGCTGGTGGCTGGCCGCGACCATATCGTCGCCGCTTCACGCCGGCACTTTTCCGACCAGCCGGTGATCCTGAAGCCCAACCGCGGCGGCAAGGGACTTGGCGTGCAACTCTTCCTGTCCGGCGACAGCCTGGCCAGCTACGTCGCGAGCGATGCCTACGACGCGCCGGTCGATGGGTTGCAACTGTTGCAGGAATACGTCCGCGCACCCCGCCCGTTCATCACGCGCGCCGAGTTCGTCGGCGGGCGCTTCCTCTACGCGGTCGAGGTCGACACCAGCGATGGCTTCGAGCTCTGCCCTGCGGACGCCTGCGTGGCCGGCGACAGCAATTGCCCCGTCGGTGAGGCGCCGCGCGAAAAATTCACCATCATCGACGGTATTCCCGACGCACTGCGTGTCAGGCTGGAGCGGTTCCTGAAGGCGACCGGGGTCGAAGTGGCGGGCATCGAGTTCATCACCGGCACCGACGGCCGTACGCTGGTGTACGACGTGAACACCAACACCAACTACAATCCCGACGCCGAGGCGCGGTCCGGCCGCATAGGCACCGCTCGGTCCGGCCCGGGGGCGATCGCGGAATTCCTCGGGAAGGAGCTGCTGGGCTTGCGCGCCGCGGCTTGATAAGCCGCCGACCCAACCCTCGGCTTCCGCAGGCGTCTCCGCGGCGGCGTGCGATCGCAGGTTGTGCTGGCAGCGCCCGCCCGCACCTCCGTATTGCGATCGTCCCTTGTCCCTGCTGATGGCTTGAACCGGCGACGACTGATCCGTTACGCTCCACCGCGATGTCGGTCCCGCGCGTCAGTGTCGTCATGCCGATATACAACGCGGCACGCTTTCTCGATCTCGCCATCTGCAGCATCCGTGCACAGACGCTGACCGATTTTGAGTTCATTCTGGTCGATGACGGCTCGACCGACGCGATTGACCCCATACTCACCAAACATACCGCGGCAGATCCGCGTCTGTCGGTGTTACGTCTGCCGCACGGCGGCATCGCCACGGCGCTCAATCATGGCGTTGTCCGTGCCCAGGCAAACCTGATTGCGATCATGAATGCCGACGATGAAGCGCTGCCCGAGCGGCTGGAACGGCAGATGGCCGCCATGCGGGAACAGCCCACTATCGCGGCGCTGGGCAGCGCCGCCGAGATGATCGATCAGGATGGCCGCGCCCTCGGCCGTATCCAGCCACCAGGCGACCCTGCTGTGATCCGCGAAAAGCTGATGGAGGCAAACTGGCTTGCCCATCCCACGGTGATGATGCGCCGCGCTGTCGTATTGGCGGCGGGCGGCTACCGCCCCATTTTCACCGCGTGCGAGGACTACGACCTGTGGCTACGGGTCTCGGAACACCATGATCTGGGCAATACGCCGGAGCCGTTGTTGCGGTACCGCACTCATGACAACCAGGTTTCGCGCCGAAGCTGGATGCTGCAACGCCTACAGGTGCTGGCCGCACAGCATGCCGCCCGACTGCGCCGTGCCGGTTATCCCGACCCCATGCAAAATCACAGCAGGATCGACGCGGCCACCCTCCGCGCCATCGGAGTGCCGCGTGACGCGATCTCAGCCGCCCTGGCAGGGCAGGAGACGAGCGCACCGCCGATCCCGTCGCACGTCCCATCGCTGCTCGCGCATTGGTGGAAATCGACCTGACCTCGGCTCTGGCGCGGAGCAATCAGGGTGCAGATCGCGACATGCGGCGCGCGAGACCGATGGCCGGCGTCAGGACATGGTCCCAGGGCAGTTTCAGCGGCACGTGCAGCCAGCGCAGTGCCGGTGGCAAGGGCAGCCGGCGGTAGTGCGCGACTCGCGGGGTGAACAGCGTGCGGATGGCGTAGTTCAGTCGATCCCGCCGCCGCTCGCGCAGCCGCCAGTGAAAGGACGACACGACATACGGTCCGGGCGGCGCCTCTGCCGTGCGATCCAGCCGTTCCAGAACACGGTCGGCGAGACGCGCCACGACTGTGCCCGTGGCCGGAATGGCCTCGGGGATCGCGAACAGACGATGCGTCAGCAGCAAAGCGAGATCGAGCATTCGGCCGCAACCTTGCGCCGCTGCCTTGGCATGCAGGGCGGTGAGATCAAGCCTGGGGTGTGACGCAAGCAACGCGGCAACGTCGACCACCCATTTCAGCTTGTGCCACTGCTCCTTCGCGCCATGCAGGGCGAGCAGGAAGAGGTGATCCTCCTGGCTGGGCAAGTAGCAGGGCACACCGAGGAATGTGGTCGGTCGTGCTCGCAGCCACAGCGCGTCGATATCGATGCTGAACGCCATGGTCCAAGGCGCTGGGTGCCAATGCGGCTCCACGGGCAACGACTTCGGCCGGAACAGAATGTATTCGCCCGCGTACTGCCGCAGCGCCACGACACCGTCCGGGCCGAGCCCATCCTGATGCTGGAAACCGGCTTCGAGCAGACAAGCGAGCACGGGAGGCACATCGTCCGGATGGACCATCAAATCCAGATCGAGGCACGGCCGCAGCGTGGGATCAGCATACGCGCTGCGCGCAAGCAACGGACCCTTGAACGGCATGGCGGGCAGGCCGCGCTGGGCCAGCAGGTGCAGCAGTTCCGCCAGTTGCGCTTCGGCGCGGAGCGCTTCCAGCCGCATGCCTTCGCGATAGATCGTCAGACCCTCGCAGACTTCGTCCGGGAGTTCGCGACGACAATTCGCGAGCAGCGTGGCTGCCAACAAACCCGCCACGTCGTGCTGTTCGGCGGCTGCGAACAGAGAGACGAGCGGTGGGAGTGCCGGTCGCGTCACCGATGTGGTGGCAATCGCATTCCCGCAGAGACTTGCAAGCGCCCGCAGCAGCTTCAGGTCTTGCAACTCAACGGGCGGTGGTCGTGCGGAGCGGAACGGTGACCACCGTGGTCGGCGGAAAGGTCGTGCCGAGCGGAACGGTGACGACCGTGGTGGGCGGAAAGGTCGTGCCGAGCGGAACGGTAACGACCGTCGTGGGCGGAAAGGTCGTGCCGAGCGGAACGGTAACGACCGTCGTGGGCGGAAAAGTAGTGCCGAGCGGAACGGTGACGACCGTGGTGGGTGGAAAGGTCGTGCCCAGCGGAACGGTAACGACCGTCGTGGGCGGAAAGGTCGTGCCGAGCGGAACGGTGACCACCGTGGTGGGAGGAAAGGTCGTGCCGAATGGGACGGTGACCACCGTGGTCGGTGGAAAGTCCGTGGTGGTCTCCGGAAGAGTAAAGGTGAAATCTGTGGTTTCGGAGAAGCTAGGAGTTTCAAATATCGTCGTGGTTCCGCCGTCACCACCATACGTTGCAGCACGTGCCGGCCGCGCGCTTTGTGCCAGCAGCAGGCCAACCACCGGCGATGTCGTCGCAGTCCTGGCCAGAAAGGCGCGCCGCCGCTCCGCGTGTTTGGCCAAGACGTCGTTCTCTTCGGTCATTCTGTCCTCGTCCGTGCAGACGCTCCTGCCGAGGCATCGACGCTCAACCGTGCCGCGAACTTATGAAAACGTAGCATAATCGCAACTGGCGCCGTCAACACTGTCACGCACAGACGGTGTTTTTTCGCGACAGCGCGCGCCGTCGATGGCGGCGGCACAAGAATCCAGGCTATCTGCCAACATGTCCGCTTTCGACTTCTTCGACGACATCTGGTGCATCCACCAGACCAGCCACCCGGCGCGCTGGCCGGTCATGCAGCGGCGCCTGGCACGGATGGGAATCGATCATCGGGCGCGGCGTTTCGCGTCCGTGCCGTCGCCGGCCGACGCTCGCATCGGGCGTGCCTTGTCGCATCGGCGGATTGTTCAGGATGCCGCCGAACGAAGCTTGCGCAGCGTGCTGGTGATCGAGGACGAGACGCTGTTCCTGGACCGCACGGAAATGGTGCTGGGCGCCGCGGTTGCCGAACTGCGCGGCAAGGCTTGGCGCTTGCTGCATCTCGGCACATGGCGCGGTAGCGACGGCCTCCAGGGGGAGCCGGGATGCGCTTATTTGCGTCAGGCGGACAAAAGGACCGGGCCGCATGCGGTGGCCTACGGCGCCGCAGTCTTTGCCGAATTCCTGGCAGCTACGCCCATGAGCTTCGGGGCGATGCAGACATGGCTCGGTGAGCACGGCTCGATCGATGCCATCCTGGCCGGGCTCGAGCCCGCGCTCGTGGTGCATCCGGCGGTCGCAACCGTGCCATTCAGCCTGCCGTACCAGGACCCCGAGGATCAGGAACGGTTCGTGCCATGAACAGGCCGCGCATCTTCGTCCATATCCCCGCCTACCGCGATCGCGAATGCCAGTGGACTCTGCGCGACATGTTCGAGCGTGCGCGCCATCCGGAGCGCATATTCGCGGGTGTGTGCTGGCAGACGGTGCCGGACGAGGATGCGGATTGCTTCGTCATTCGACCTCGGCCAAGCCAGGTGCGAACGGTCGAGTTCCACGCCCGCGAGGCACGCGGCCTGGGCTGGGCCCGCGCCAAGGCGCAGGCGCTCTGGCAAGGTGAGGAATACTGCCTGCAGATCGACAGCCACATGCGCTTCGCCGACGATTGGGACGAGCGGCTGCTGGAGATGCTGGCAGCGTGCGACGCGCCCGACCCCGTGCTGACAGTATATCCGGCCAGCTATCAGCCCCCTGATACGCGTGAGGACCTCTCTCGGCCGCATGTCCAGGTGATTCGTCGCTTCCTGCCGAACGGGCTGCTCGACTTCGGCGCCGAGCCGATACCGGCTGAAATGCCAGCCGATCGGCCGATGCCCACCGCCGCTGCCGCCGGCGGCTTCATCTTGGGCTCCGCCAGGATCCTGCGCGATGTGCCATCCGACCCGGACATCTACTTTAATGGTGAAGAGCCGAACCTCGCCGTCCGGCTATGGACGTCGGGCTTTGATCTGTTCTCTCCGAACGCGACCGTCATTTTTCACTACTATCTCCGCAAGGACAGCTCGCGGCATTGGAATGACGCGACGTCGCGCGACCTGATGGATTTGCAGGCCCGCACACTGCGGCGCTTACGGCTGTTGTGCGAGCCGGATGCATTCACGCCTGAGGAGGTCGCCGCACTCGGTCGCTACGGACTGGGTACGCGACGCAGCCTGGCGGAGTACCAGGCGTTTGCAGGTGTCAGCTTTGCCGCGCGATCGATCGCCGTGGAGGCGCGCAGCTTTCCGTTCGTGCGGGCACCGGCCGTGCGCGATGCCCTCGCGTTGACAGACACACTGCGGCCCGCGCCAGGCACACAGCTGTTCGTGCTCGGCGATGAGGGCGTGTTGTTCAACGAATCAAAGGGCACGTTGCATCGATTGAACGAGGCTGCCACACGGAACTGGTGCGCGTTGGAAGCTGGTTGGGGATGGGAGCGGATCGCTGCCGATGCTGCCAACGCGCGCGACATTCCGTTTGCCGCGGCCATGTCGGAGCTGCGCGAACTCGCGGCCCACTGGTTCGGCGAGGGACTGCTGCGCGATACCGCAAAGGTATCCGTGGTCGGACCGCGGCTGTTGCCCGAGCAATTCACCTTTCGCAACCGGGACTATCGGCTGCTGGATGCGGTGGTTCGGCTGCGCTTCGGTGATGCGTCACTCGAGGCGCTGATCCACCCGGCACTCGCCCATCTAGAAGTGCCTGGCGATGGTCCAGCCAGCAGCACGATCACCATCGTGCGCATCCTGGACTGGCACTACATATTCGATGGCGACCGCATGCTGCTGTTGGCGGATACGCCCCGGAAACTGGTGCCGAAGCTCAAGGCCGAGCTGATGGCACGCGCCATCGCCCGCCACGATCACGTGCTGCATCTGCACGCCGCGGCGGTGGGGCATGCCGGACGCCTGATGCTGCTGCCTGCCTCCAGTGGCAATGGCAAGACGGTGTTGACGGCGCGGTTGCTATCGCTCGGTTGCGAGTATTTCTCCGACGAGGCGGTACTGCTGCGGCGCGACGGCACGGTGCGGCCGATACCGACCGCGCTATCCATCAAGACCGGCGGAGCCGAGGCGTTGGCAGCACACTTTCCCGGTTCGTCAGAATTGCCGGAACACGATCGCGAAGACGGCGTGTCGGTACGTTACCTGTCGCCTCCGCCGGCGAGCGTGCCCGCCCCTGGACGTACGGCACGTCCCGAACTCCTGGTATTTCCACGCTTCGTCCCGAATGCACCGACCACGCTGCGGCGGCTGCCGCCGGCGGATGCGCTCGCGCGTCTTCTTGCCGAGTGTCTTGCGATCCCACACCGGCTGGACACTGAGTCGGTGGCTACGATCGTAGAGGCCGTGGAGCATGCATCGTCGTGGGAGATCGCCACCGGCGAGTTGGACGTTGCGGCTGGTCAGTTGATGGACCTGTTGCAGGGCCGGTGATCACCCGCGTCAGAAAATCCCCAGGTGCTGATGCAGATCGACTCCGTCGCGCTGCACCGTCTCGGCTGTGGCATCCACCGCAACGTGGCCACTGTTGAGCACCACGATATCGTCCGCCACATCGAGCACCAGTCGCGCGTTCTGTTCCACCAAGACGATAGACAGACCGTCCTGCTTCAACTGGCGGACCGTCACCATCACCTCGGCGACGATCTGTGGCGCCAGGCCCTCCGAAGGTTCGTCCATCAGCAGCACACGCGGGTTGCTCATGAGCGCGCGTCCGATTGCCAGCATCTGCTGCTCGCCGCCCGACAGATGGCCGGCATATTGGTCGCGTCGCTCGCTCAACCGCGGAAACGTCGCGCACACCCGATCGATCGTCCACGGCGCTGCGTCACCGCCGCGCGGCCTACGCGCCGCCACCGCCAGGTTTTCCCGGACTGTCAGGCTGCGGAAGATGCGGCGGCCCTGCGGCACCAGCGCGACGCCTTGAGCGGCGATCGTTTCGGGCGCGCGGCCGGCGACTGGGGTGCCGTAGACCGTGATGCTGCCGCGACGCGGCGGCACCCAGCCGACCACGACACTCATGCAGGTCGATTTGCCGGCGCCGTTGCGTCCCAGCAATCCGAGCAGCCGCCCTTCGCCCAATCGCAACGACACCCGGTGCAGCACGTGGCTGTCGCCGTAATAGGCGTCGATGTCGCTCAGCAGCAACGCGTCATGCGCCAAGGTAGATCTCCTTGGTGCGGGGATGCTCGACGACCTCGGTGCGGGTGCCTTCGACGACGACACGGCCGAAATGCAGCACGGTGATGTACTCGGCGAATTCCAGTGCCACGTCCATGTCGTGCTCGATCATCACGATGGTCACGTCGCGCGGGATATCCGCAATCAGGCTTAGTACGTCACGGCGTTCCTCGATCGACAGGCCGGCGAACGGTTCATCCAGCAGCAGCACTTTCGGTTTCTGCGCCAAGGCCATGGCGATCTCGATGCGCCGCCGCTCGCCATAGGAGGTCTGCGCCACTGGCCGATCGGCAAGATGGTCGAGGCCCACGCTGGCCAGCGCATCGTGCGCCTTGGCCAGCAGCTCATGTCGCCGATCGAGTCGGACGATGGGGTTCCAGCGCAACGGCGACAGACCGAGCAGCGATAGCGTGACGTTGCGCAGCAGGGTCTCGCCGGGGAATAGCGTGATGATCTGATAGGTGCGCGCCAGGCCGAGATGCGCACGACGACGAGCGGCGGCCGCGGTGATGTCATGGTCGAACAGCGAGACGGTGCCGGTATCAATACGTAGTTCGCCGGTGATCAGGTTGAACAACGTGGTCTTGCCGGCGCCGTTCTGGCCGATGATCAGGCGGCGCTCGCCGGGCGCAACAGCGAGGTTCACGGCGGTGGCGACCCGCAGGCCGCCGAACGACTTGTGCAGGTCGCGCACCTCGAGCGCGTTCATCGTCCGCTTTCCCGGCGCAGCACGGTTGCCGGCGGGCGTGATCCACGCGTGGCGATGGCTTTGCGCCACAGGCGGACACAGCCGGGCACCAGGCCCTCGGGCATGAACACCACGATCAACACGAAGATGGCGCCGAGCACGAAGTTCCAGCGATCGATGTAGGCGCTGGCGACGTCCTTCATGATTATGACGAGTACCGCGCCGGCAATCGGTCCGAGCAGCGTGGCGGTGCCGCCGGCGATCACCATCAGCAGTGCCTCGGCCGAGGCACTGAGCGCGACTGTCTGCGGACTGACGAACTGGTTGTAATAGAGATAGAGCAAGCCTGCGACGCCGCTCCAGAGGCCGGAGAAGAGGAACGCGAGGAAGCGTGTCAGCCATACGTTGTAGCCGAGTGCCGTCATGCGCCTCGGCTGGTCGCGCGCGCCACGGAGGGCTGCACCGAACGGCGAGGCGACGAAGATCGCCATGGCACCGACGGCGAGCAGGAACACGACGAAGCATGCCCAGTAGAACGCCGGCGCTTCTGTGAGTTGAAGGCCGAACGGGGCGGGGCGGGTGTTGATGGAAATGCCGTTGTCGCCGTTGGTCAGGCTGATCCAGCGATACGCGATGCCCCAGACGATCTGGCCGAGCGCGACGGTGATCATGACGAAGCCGAGACCGGTGCCGCGCAATGCCAGCACCGCGAATATTGCTGTCACCGCCACGGTGATCAGCAGGGCGCCGAATGCTACGGTGATGTGGCCGTAGCCATCGTTGATCAGCACGGCGCCCGCATAGGCGGCGATACCGAACAGCGCGGCATGGCCGAGCGTGACGAGTCCCGCGTATCCCACCAACACATTCAGCGCGAGTGCGAGGATCGCGTAGATCAGCATCTGCGTGGCGATGTTCACGTAGTAGCTGTTGCCGATCCACATCGGCAGTGTCGCCATCAGCAGCAGCGCGATCAACATCGGGATGCGCTTCATGGGTCGATAGAGTCGCTGCGGGGACCAGGGAGGTGATGGAGGCTGTGAGGGTAGGCAGCGCAAAGGTGCTCCCCCTCCCCTTGCGGGAGGGGGTTGGGGGAGGGGGTTGAGCGTACTTGCCGCGGCCCCCTCCCCCTCCCCCTAACCCCCTCCCGCAAGGGGAGGGGGAGGACATCCAATCCATCCAATCCATCCAATCCATTCAGTTCATTCAGTTCATCCAATCCATCCCTGGCATGAACCGCCATCACAGCACCGCCCGGCCGAACAGGCCTTGCGGTCGGATCACCAGCACGATGAGCATCGGCAGGAACAGCACGACGTAGGCGAGTTCCGGAAACAACGCCTGGCCGAAGTTATACAGGAACCCGACGACGAAGCTGCCGACCAGCGAACCAACCAATCGGCCGGTGCCGCCGAGGATCACCACCACCAGCGCGAGCGGCAGCATGTCCTGATCGAGGCCGGGATACACCGACAGGATCGGCCCACCGATCACGCCGGCGAACCCCGCGAGTCCGGCGCCGAGCGAAAACACGATGGTGAACAGATGCGACACACGGATGCCGACGACGCGCGCCATCGCCGGATCGTCCACCGCCGCGCGGATCATGGCGCCGAGCCGCGTGCGATCAAGCAGCGCCCACAGCGCCGCGGCGATCACCGCGGCAATCACGATGATCGCGAGGCGGTAGGTGGGAAACGCCAAGCCGAACACCGGCGTCGCACCGCGCAACGAAGCGGGCGTTGCCACCGAGATCGGATCACCGCCCCACACCATCAGGCAGACATCGGCGACCATGAACGACAGCCCAAGGGTCACCAGCACCTGCGCCAACTCGGCACCCACAAGGCGGCGCAGCACGAAGCGCTCGACGATGCCGCCGAACAGCGCGACGCCAAGCCCTGCCAGCAGCGCCGCTACCCAGAACCCCGCGCCCCAGGCGATGAAGCTCACGCCAAGATACGCGCCCAGCATGAACATAGAGCCGTGTGTCAGGTTCGGTATCCGCATCAAGCCGAAGATCAGCGAGAAGCCGGCGGACAGCAGGAACAGCAGGCCACCCAGCGTGACACTGTTGACCGACAGGATCAGCCAGAGGTTCACGGCGGGCGGCTTATCGCGCGATCAGCTCTTCAGCGGCGGATAATCCCGGGAATACACTGGTTGCGCGAGAAACCACTTCTCGTCGAACGTCCAGAACTGGCTGACATTCGGATAGGCCTTGATCGTGTGCTGCGCCAGCTTGCCGTCCTGCTTCACGACGCGGCGCAGGTAGACCGTGCCGATCACGTTGCCGAAATGATCGAAATGGAACGGGCCGCGCGGCGAATCGTCGAGTGAGACCTCGCGCATCGCCTTGATCAGCGCCTCCTTGTCATCAGTCTTGCCGCCGAGCGCTTTCAGGGCCGCCTCGGCGATCAGGCCGTTGATGTAGAGTCCAGCCGCGTACAGGCCTGGAATGGAGCCAGTATCGCGCACCATGCCGGCGACGAACTGCTTGTTGCTCGGCGTGTCGAGATCGGACGTGTAGGCCGATGCGGTGATCATGCCGAGGGCCTCATCGCCAAAGCTCTTCATCAGCGCATCATCGCCTGCCGTGCCACCGCCAATCACCGGCAGCGTCATGCCTGCATCCTTGTACTGCTTCATGAACTTCAGCGGATTGGAGCCTGCAAAGCCCTGCACCACGGCATCAACGCCACTGAGTTGCGCGATATAGGGAGTGTAGTCCGGCGTGACGATCGGCGGCCACAGCTTCTTCACCACGCGACCACCGCCGTCCTCGAACACGCGCTGAAAACCACCCATCTGCTCGTAGCCGAAGGCGAAATCCTCGCTGATGGTGATGACGGACTTGTATTTCAGTTCCTTCGTTGCATAGTCAGCCAATACATGCATGTTCTGGCCTGAGGTGCCGGAGGCGCGCACGAAGTACGGGTTGGGCTTGCGCTGCGACATGTCCTCGGCGGCGGCCAGGCTGAGTATCGGCGTCTTGTGCGCGGCGACATAATCCGAGATCGCGAGCAGCTCGAACGCCGCAAGCGGGCCAAAGATCATATCGACGTTGTCACGCTCAATCAGTTCCTGCGCCTTGGTCTTGGTGCCGGCGGGATTGCCGCCGGTGTCGCCGACCATCAGCTCGACCTTGCGGCCGGCGATGGTGTTGTTGCGATCCTTGAGGAACAGCGTGACGCCCTGTTCCATCTGGATGCCGCCTTGCGCGAGCGGTCCCGTCTTCACAGTCAACAGGCCGATACGGATCGGCTTCTCCTGCGCGATCGCCGGCATGGGCAGCGTCGCGGCTGCGGCGGTTGCCGCCAGGAATGTGCGTCGAGCGACTTTTGTCGTCATGGACTGATGGCCTCCCATCCCCGTGTGCCCGGGGTGCGGAATCTCTAGCCTACCTGTCGCTCCTGGTCGATGCGTCATGTGGCCGCTAGCCCTCGGCCAACCACCGGGAAGGAGGGATGCTCATGAGGGGCCTGCTGCTCGCAATGATGGAGCCGCCGCCAGCCTTAGGAGGAATTCCAGGACTGGTATGGTACCGAGCACTTCCCGGAGCGTGCCACCTTTGAAGGTTTCCTCACCGCGCATCGTTTCATCTGCATCGATGGCTCGCCGCGCTATCTCGCCTTGTACGATCTGGCGGACACCGATGTGATGCGGGGCTCGGCCTATGCGCGGATCGCCGGCGCGCGTTAGTCACCCTGGACACATCGGATCGTGTCGCGCGTCTGGGGTCAGTATCGTGCCGCGGCTGTGAGGCGATAGAAGCAAGGGTCAACGCAAAAAACGCAAAGGGCCGCAAATGACGCGAATAGTCCGGCGCACTGTCTGCAACATGGTGCTCGGCGCTGTCGGCATGTTCCTGAGTCATTCGCGTTTTGCGGCCCTTTGCGCTTTTTGCGTTGAGTCTTTCTTGCTTTCGCCGCGGTCGCCCAGCTTAGGACGAGCCTCAGCGCCGGAGGCTTGCCCGGCCATGACGCGCCTGGCATGGCGAGCCGGCCATGGCGAACCGGCCATCCCGAGAAGGGGGGCGCATCGCTCACGCCGTACGTCCGTAACGAAGCGATGGATTGGGGGCGCGGCTCGGCTCCGTGGGTGACAACCCCGCCCCAACTCCTGTACCAAAGCTCCTGAACAACCGAAGGACCGGCCGCTTGCTGCTACGACTTCCACTCTGCGCCGCGCTGCTCGCGGCACTGGCGGGCTGCGGCCCGAACTACTCGCCGAACACCTACGCCACGGATGCGGCGCAGCAGGCGAACAAGGTCGACCCGGGCGTCATTGTCGGCGTCCGCCAGGTGGATATCAGCGCCTCCGGCACCACTGGTGCGGTGGTGGGCGGCGCGGCAGGCGGGATCGCCGGCGCTCAGGTCGGCAGCGGCGCGCAAACGGCCTTCACCACGCTGGGCAGCACCCTGGTCGGCGGCATCGCCGGGAGCGCGACGGAACATGTCATCAGCGACACCTCGGCGTTCGAGTACATCATCCGCCAGCCCAACGGCGACATGCTGAGCGTGACCCAGAAAGACAAGGTGCCGCTGGTGATCGGCCAGAAGGTGCTGGTGATCGCCGGGAAGCAGGCGCGCGTGGTGCCCGACTACACCGTGCCGGTGGATGTCGGCGACAAGTCGAAGCCCGCGGCACCGGCCAAGCAGGAGGCCAATGCGACCGTGCCGCCGCCTGCGCCGGTTACTGCGGTTCCGCTGGCGCCGCCTGCGGACGCCGAGACCGGGCCCTGACGATCAGGCAGCGGTCTCCCATGGCGGACCTTTGAGCTCCACCATGTTGCCCTCGGGGTCCGGCACGTAGATCGACGGGCCTTGGCCGTTCGCACCGTAGCGCGATTCGATTGGACCCGGTTCGCAGCCATGCTGCTTCAGGTGGGCGATGATCGCTTCACCGTCGAACGGCTCCACCTGTAGGCAGAAGTGGTCGAGATTGCGGCCCTCCCGCCCCGGCGCCGCGCCGCCCTTCTGACCGGCCGGCCCATCCACCGGCACCAGGTCGATCAGCGACGTGCCGGCGCGGATCTGCCAGAGGCCGATTTTCTCCTGCACCTTCTCCAGCGTGCAGCCCAGCACGTCGATGTAGAAGTGCATCATCGCCCGCAGGTCCACGACCCGCAGCACCACATGGTCGAGTTGCTTGAATTTCAGCATGGCTGACCTCCCTCGCGACGCGGCGAGTATGTCGCGTGGCGTGTTTCGGGAACAGCTCGGAGGTATTGCGAATAATTCGCATTAGCGTTGACAACCCGGTTGGGTCGCTGTAGCGAGTTCGTTGTCATGACGAATGTGCGCGCCCCGCGTGGCCACGATACGCCTCCGAACCGTCCCACTGGATCAGCCAATCGGACGCCGGGGGATGCCGTGGTGCGTTCAATCACCAGTGAGGTGTTGCTGGCGGGCGAGCGCATGATCCTCATCCACCACGGCAACGATGAATACCGGCTCCAGGTCACCGGGAGCGGAAAGCTCATATTGACCAAATAGTGACCCCCCTCCCCGCCAGCCAATCGCGCTTCAACCGGCGCGAGGAAGCCAGCCATTATCCGGTGCCGCCTCGCGCACCAGTGGAGACAATTGGCCATGCTTCCCCGACTGACCACGCTCTGCATTTCGCTCTGCCTGATCGCTCGAGCCGCGCTGGCGCAAGGCGTGCCGACACCTCCGGCCGAACCCGGTTTCACCACCGGTTTGTGGACGCGCAACAACCTGCTGGGTGACCTCGGCGGGGTGCGCACCGCGTTGGGCAATGCCGGCATCACCATCGGCCTGCAGGACATCAACGAGGTCTGGGGCAACGTCTCCGGCGGCATTCAGCGTGGCGCCGATTACGACGGCGTCACGTTGATGAGCGTCGGTCTGGACACGCAGCGCGCGTTCGGTTGGGAAGGCGGCACGATCAACGTCAGCGCCTGGAACATCCGAGGCCGCAGCATCAGTTCTGACAACCTGCTGAACCTGCAGACCGTGAGCGGAATCCTCGCGGCGCCGACCACGCGGCTGTGGGAAGTCTGGTATCAGCAATCGTTCCTGGACGGCCGGTTTGACGTGAAGCTCGGTCAGCAGAGCCTCGACCAGGAATTCATCACCAGCCAGTACTCCGGCCTGTTCATCAATACCGTGATGGGCTGGCCGATGGTGCCCTCGGCCGACCTGTATGCCGGCGGGCCGGCTTATCCATTGTCGTCGCTTGGCGTGCGACTGAGGGGACAGCTTGGTGGCGGCGTCACCGCGCTGGGTGGCGTGTTCCAGGACAACCCGCCTGGGGGCCCGTTCGATGCCGATTCGCAGTTGCTCGGCAGCACGCGCTGGGGCGGCAACTTCAACCTGCGCACCGGCGCGTTGTTTATTGCCGAGCTGCAGTACGCGCTGAACCAGCCAGGCAACGGTGACATGGACTACGGCAATCACACGGCGGGACTACCCGGCACCTACAAGCTCGGCGTGTGGGTCGATACCGCGCCGTTCCCATCGCAGAGGTTCGACAACACCGGACTGTCGCTGGCCGATCCTAACACGACCGGCGTGCCACAGATGCTGCGCAACAATTTCAGTATCTACGGGGTGGTGGACCAGATGGTCTGGCGGCCCGCGGACGACAGCCCGCGCTCCGTCGGTGTGTTCGCCCGCCTGATGGGCGCGCCGGGCGACCGCAACCTGATCAACTTCAGCGTCAACGCCGGCTTCGTGTTAAAGGCGCCATTGCCTGATCGCGACGACGATTCCCTCGGCATCGGCTTTGGGGTCGCCAAGGTTTCCCCATCGGCCGGCGGCCTCGACGCCGATACCGCATTCTTCTCCGGCAGTCCGTTCCCGGTACGGGGCAGCGAGACGTTCATCGAGGTCACCTACCAGATCCAGGCCACTGGCTGGTGGCAGCTACAACCCGATTTTCAATACGTGTTCAATCCGGGCGGCGGCATCCAAAACCCCAACAACCCTACGCAGCGTGTCGGCAACGAGGCGATCTTCGGGCTGCGCAGCATCGTGACCTTCTGATGATGCCACACGATTCCACCAGCTCGAGGAGTTAGAGCAATGCAACGCATTCTGTCGGCATGGCTGATCGCGACACTCGCGCTGGCTGCGCCAACCCTGGCGGTCTGTTCCAATGCCGTCGCGGAACCGAAGGGCCTGCTGGAAACCATCAAGCGTCATAGTTTGTTGACGTCGACTGTTCCGACCAACGGCGATCAGAATCCGTATGCCATCGTCATTGCGCCGGTCAGCGCCGGAAAGATCCAGAAGGACGACGTGCTGGTCGACAACTTCAACGACCGCAACAATCTCCAGGGACTCGGCACGACGATCGTCAAATACAACATGGCGTCGAAGCAGATGTCGCTGTTCGCTGCGATACCGCGCAACCTGCCGGAGTGTCCGGGCGGCGT
This sequence comes from uncultured Alphaproteobacteria bacterium, assembly GCA_963726125.1. GTDB lineage: Bacteria > Pseudomonadota > Alphaproteobacteria > Acetobacterales > Acetobacteraceae > JAMXLO01. The sequence goes on from CAVSBG010000002.1 coordinate 60,009, forward strand.
CGGACTGACCACGGCAATGACCATGCTGAAGTCCGGCTGGGTGATCGTCGGCAGCCTGCCGAGCCAGGACGGCACGACGCGGACCAAGGGTCAGGGATGCCTGATCGTGCTGGACTCGCAAGGCAAAGTTGCCAGCGTTATTGCCGGTCCGAATATCAACGGGCCGTGGGGCAACATGGCGGTGATCGACCACGGAACGACCGCGACGCTGTTCGTCAGCAACACCGGCTTCGATGTCGGCGCACCCGATGGCGAACCGCCGGTGATCGAGAAAGCCACCATATTGCGGCTGGACCTTTCGATCCCGGACGGCAAGGCGCCCGTCGTTACGAAGCAGACCGTGATCGGCCAGGGATTCGGTGAGCAGGCTGACAAGGATGTTTTCATCATCGGCCCGACCGGACTGGCGCTCGGCGCCAATGGCACGCTGTACGTTTCCGACGCCTTGGCGAACCGCATCGCCGCCATTCCCAACGCCGCGACACGCATCGACAGTGCCGGCATCGGTGACACCGTGACCAAGGACGGCTTCCTCAAGCGTCCACTCGCGATGGCGATGACGCCGCAGGGACACCTGGTCGTCACCAACGGCCTGAATGGCCAGGTTGTCGAGATCGACCCGGCATCCGGAACGCAGCTCTACGCGCGATGGGTCGATGCCAACAAGGCACAGTCCCCGCCCGGCAGTGGCGATCTGTTCGGCATTGCGATGGTCCCTTCCGGCGATGGCTTCGTCTATGTCGAGGACGAAGTGAACGCGCTCGTGGTAGCGCATTGACTATAGCGGATGGATGCAACGGCAATGGACAAGGCAGCAAGTTACGGAACCTGGCACACTGATGCCGCTCGCGAACCGGCGATGGAAGAAGGCCATCGTCCGTTATGGCGGCACTTCATCGAGAGCATCCCCGAGACCGATCTCTCGACGCACGAGGTGTTGGACTTCGGCTGCAACCGCGGTGGCTTCCTGCGGTTGCTGCATGCGTTGAAGCCGTTCCGTCACGCGATCGGTGTCGATATCGCTGTCGATTCGATTGCTGCGGCGCGCGCGCTCGCGGGCGTGTCTCCGATCGACTACGAGATTGCGCCGGACCTGACCACCTGGGCTGATCGCTTCGATATCGCGTTCAGCTACGAGGTGATCTACCTGCTGCCGGATATCGACGCGCATGCCGCAGCGGTTTGTTCGGCACTGCGGCCGCGCGGGGTGTACTACGCGGTGACCGGCTGCCATACCGACAGTCCGCTCTGGCCGCGCTTTCGGCAGGTGATTGGCGAGAGCACGAACGCTCCGGTACAGGATCGCGCGCCGGAGGATTACGCGGCCGCGTTCGCGCGCGCCGGCTTCGGCGTCTCCGTTCGGCGCTTTGGCTACAAGGGGTTCGTGCCGGTGCCGAAGGACGACCGGTATTATGCGAAGCTGGTTGAGGCGGTGGACTACGCAGCCGAACACAAACTGATGTTCCGATTGGTCAAGCGAGACTGAGTAATACTCACTGATAGAGGCTCATCCTCTGGTTTTGGTAGGGGGTGTTCCAGGCCACCCTAGGCGGCACTACGCCACAACTGGTGGCCGGGACTTCGCCTGGACTTCGCCCGGCCATGACCACCGGGTCGAGCCCCGTGGCAGGCTCGGGGCGCGGCGCCGTACGGAAATGGCTCGGGGATGGGTGGGACGAATTGGGACGGCGGGGCTGGCGGTTGTCCGGTCCCGGGGGTCAGCGTCATGGCGTTCTGCAATGGGTCAGGGTGGGCCGGTGGCCAGTGGTGCGGTGGGGTCGCAGAATGGATCGACCGGTGGTTCGCCGATGAAGAAGCCGAGGACCTGGCGGAGTTCGTCTCGTTTCAGATGCAACCAGTCCAAGGTGCTGCCCGGCTTTTTGTCCTGCTCCTGAATGAAGGCCTGCTCGCGGCGGGTCTTCTCGCGCATCACGGTTTCGACGCTGCCGCCGAAGTAGTGCATGATCTCGAATATCCCGTTCCAGAATTCGGGGGTGCAGAAGCCGGGGACGACGGCGAGATCGCGGCAGATGTCGGCGATGGTGCGGCCGACCGCGCGGCGGCGCACCTGACGGTCGAGTTCTTCCAGTGTGGGCATGAAGAGTTCGGGATCGTCGTGGCCGGGGGGCAGCGACGGGCGAGGCGCGGCTTTGGGCTTGACCGGCTGGTCCGCTGATGGCTCGGCTTGGGGGTCTGCTGGCGAGGGCGATGGTTCCTCGTCGGTGCGGGTGCGGCGGATCACCATGCTGATGTCGCGGCCGGTTGCGGCGCGCGCGAGCAGGAAGCGCTGCAGCGCTCTGGCGCGCAGGATGCCGCGGTTGAGATGGGCGATGATGGTGGCGAGGTTGGCGGTGCCGAAGCACGCTGCGATGGAGGGGAAGCTGGGCGCTGCGGCGCGGCGGTGGACGGTGCTGAGGAGATGACGGCCGTAGCCGAGCAGGATGCCAACGACGTAGAGGAGAGCGGCGACGTACTCGGGCGTGGTTATGCCGGGGTGATCCTGTGGTGGATCGGGAGGCGAGGTTGAACCGGGTACGTCGGCTTCCATGTCCGTTATTGTAGATGACGACTAGTTAGTCAGGCAAGATATATTTTCGGTGCGTACCGGATGGTTTGCCGCTGGCAAAGGGCATGCGCTCACTGGGGGCGTGTGGCACTACGGGTGGGCCGGGACTCGGCCGGCCAGCCATTACGGTGGGGGCGGCGGCGCGGGGGCGGCCATCAGCGCAGCGGATGACCTGGCCATGACGCAGTGGAGCTGGATCCCATCGTTGCCGAACGATCAACATTCCATTGATCTTCACAACGCTATTGCGACTCATTCTCACTTGCATCAAGATCGCCGGCAAGGACAAAGGAGGTTCACCGATGGGCCAGGTCTTCCGACTTCCCGCATTGGCGCCGACAGAGCCGTATCCCGATGCCTCAGCCGCGCTGGATCGCCCCGAGCGCACGCTTCTTGCGGCGATCCGCTGGTGGGTGAACGACCACCGGCAAGGCGATGATCCGCTACCGCGTCTCTGCCGCACATTGGATAGCAGCAATGTCCATGATGCCGCGTTCTCGGTGGATCAATTGATGTTCGTCGTCGCCCGCTCCGCGCACCGGCAGGTGGCGATCCACTGCCCGCACTGTCCGGCTCTTTCCGACGATGAGAAGCACCTGCTCAACGCCGCGAGCCTGGCGCAGTCCGGCCGGAGCGACCTGGCGGAACGCACCCTGCGCACGGCGCTGCTGACCGCACGGGGCGCGGAATTCGCGCTCGGTCCGCTGGAGGGTCTGGCTGAGTTGTTCGCCGAGGCGAAACTGCTGCTCCGCCGCAGGCGCACACCGGCAGCGGATCACCAGCTTTCCGGCGTGATCGAGCCGTGGATCCCCCCCGCATCATCGGAAGCAATTCATTGAGCAACGTCTTCGGAGGCTTGTCGCGATGATCCATCTTTCGATCGGCGTATCTACACTTGTAGCCATGATGGTGGCTGATCGCGAGAGTGCTCGGCGGCGCGCTCGGACGTCGTGCACCGGCGGCATCACGGGACGGGTAGACGAGCAATCGTCGGCTGGCCGGTCTCGATCCGGTGCCCATCAAAGGGGTATGAGGACCCTGCGCGTCGTGTCGAACGACGTACGCAACCAGCCGCTTCGCTCTCCGTCAGCGCCCCTGTAGCCTCGGGACAGGAATCGATCAGGCGCGTTTGTAGAACGGGTGCGGGAGGCCCGGTGTCTTCACCCGCAGCGTATACACAGACGTGCTGGCGGTCAGCAGCAGGGTCCGCAGGTCGGGGCCGCCGAATGCGACGTTGGCGCACACCTCCGGCATCTCGATGATGCCGATCTTGGTGCCATCCGGTGCGAAGACCCAAACGCCATTGGTGCCGGTGCAGAATACCCGTCCGGCCTGATCCACCTTCATGCCGTCGGGGACGCCGTTGGTGCCATCCGCCGACATGTCGGCAAACACGTGCCGTCGCACCATGTTGCCCGTGCTGTCGAGCTCCACGGCGTGGATGTACTGCGTCCAGCGCGTATTTGCGATGTAGAGCGTCCGCTCATCCGGTGACAGCGCCAGTCCGTTCGGGTACTCGACCGGGACGGCCAGGCTCACGGCGCCATCGGGGGCGATGCGATATACCGCCGCATCCAGCTCGCGTTCGTCGAGCGGCACGCGGTAGCCGGGGTCGGTGAAATACAGCGAGCCATTGGAATGGCAGATCACGTCGTTGGGCCGGTTCAGCTTCTTGCCCTCGAACCGATCGGCCAGCGTGGTCACGCTGCCATCCGCCGCGAGGCGTGTGACCATGCGGCCGTCGCCCTCGCAGTTCACCAGCCGGCCCTGGAGATCGAACGTCGTGCCGTTGCCGCCGATGGTCTTGCGTACGACCTCCGGCTTCTGTCCCAGCACCATGCGATACAGCAGGTTCTGGCGGATATCGACGAAGTACCAGAAATCGTCGGGATGCCACAGCGGTCCCTCGGTGAACACGAAGCCACCCGCGACCTTCTCAAGCTGCGTGGTTTCCAGGATATCGGACAATCCGGCCATGCTTGCTGCCTCCCGTCAATGCATCAGCGTAGCACCGCCAAACATCTCCCGCGAAGGAGCGAGTTGTTCCACCGTACGCGGAACCACCCCTTGCATCCGCCCGTGATCGTCACTGTGTGGGGCCGGTCATTCCACCGGGCTGTGCCCGTGTCCAAAGCGAAACGCGGCAACATCGACGTTGATCAGCCTGGTTCGGGGGCGAATCCGACGGCTGCCAGACAAGCAAAGTGGCTTGACCCGACCATCTCGATCCGCACCCTCTTTGGGAAGGATCCAGTGCAGTAGTGCCCGCCATCGATGGAGCGCGAGTCACACGCCCACGCGTCATGGCCAGGCGTGTCCCCGGGGCGTGTCCCGGCCGACCACGTCTTCGCAAGGTGCGCGACAGACGTGGTTGGCCGCCGCAAGGGCGGCCATGACGTCTGGTGTATCGCGCTCCAACGATTCTGGGGGACTAGCAACTATCCCATGGGCGGTTTGACGCGGCCGAAATCGGCCGCCGCGTCATCTCAGCAAGAGGACAATCAGGATGATCAGCAGGATCGTGCCCAGACCGCCTCCGACATACGGGCCACCATAGTAGAAGCCACCCCCGCCGAACACGATCAGGAGGATGATGATCAGCACGATCAGATTCATTGCATTGATTCCCGGGATTGTTGGGTGAGCGGCTCGATTACGCGATTAGTCCGTCTGAACCGTGGCTCTATTGTGTGCGAAGTGTGCCCAGTGCAACGAATGCCGTTGTCGTGATCTGCCCGACGCAGGCGAGGTGCAGCTTGGCGATCGATACTGGGGCGATCACGAATCCACACCCGCCCCGCCGATCTGTCGGATTACCGAATCGGCGTAACAGACCATGTGCTGTCCTGGCGCGCTTGTCCCTGGTCCTGCCGTGCCTGACTCATGTCTTGCCGCGCGTCGCGCATATCGCTGCGAGCGTGCTGCTGTGACTGAGCAGCACCGCTATAGTCGCCAACAGCGGCGTCACGACGCGCCTGCGTTTCGTCTTGGTGCGCGTCACGCATTTCGCTGCGGGCATCGCCGCCTTGCTGGCGCGCATCAGACTCTGCCTGACCGGCAGCGGCAGGATTGGGCGGCTGGACCCAATAGCCCTGTGCCAGTGCCGGCGACGCGATGAGACTCAGTGCCAGGATCCCCTGAATTGTACGCATGATGCACCTCCATAAGCGTGGGAGGGCAACGGTCGAATGACCCAACCAGTTCACCCGGCTCACGCGGTGGTGCTTGGACCTCCTCGCACCTCTCGCCGGTCTGGCCATGAATGCTGACTGGCCTCAGGGCCGCGACCCGCCTCGCCTATTCCGCCGCCGCCAGGCGTGGTTTCGCTGGCCTTGCCCGATGGCCGCTGAGCTCCGCTCCGGCGGATTTATCGAGCCGTCGGCTCAGCAACGGCGCGGCGAGCGAGATCACGGCGACCGAAAGGAACGCCACGGAGAAGTCGGACAACTGGGGACCGTCGTGGCCGAGCGCGCGAACCGACGCAGCGAGGACCGCAGCTGATATGGCGATTCCGACCGTCAAGGACATCTGCTGGAACGTGGTGTAGAAACTGGTCGCCGTGCTCATCTGCGGTCGCGGCACGTCGGCATAGGCAATGGTGTTGTACGCCATGAATTGCAGCGACTGGAAGAAGCCGTTCATCAGCAGCACGATGTAGATCAGTGCCACCGGCCAGCTAGGACGGAACGCCGCGCTGAGCGCCAGAATCAACGTGGCGATCAGACCGATCCACATCAGCACGTTGCGGAAGCCGAGCCGCCGCAGGATGCCCGGGGCGACCAGCCGCATGCCGAGCGATCCGACCGAACTCACAAACGTGATCAATCCGCTCTGCGCGGCGGACAGGCCAAAGCCGAGCTGGAACATCATCGGCAACAGGAACGGCATCGCGCCGACGGCAATGCGCGACAGCGATCCGCATATCACCGAAAGTCGGAATGTCGGGATCAGCATCATCCGGAAATCCAGCATCGGATGCGGATGGTGCCGTGCATGCAGCGTGTAGAGTCCCGCAGAAACAACACCGGCGGAGACGAGGCCGAATGTGATGGCGTTGGAGCCAACGCCACGGCTCGCCATCTCGATGCCGAACATCAGCGATGCCAGGGCGGTGCCAGCAAGGATCAGTCCGCGGACATCGAACGGCATGCGCGTCGGTTCGCGCATTTCCTCGATGTAGATCGTCACCAGTATGATGCCCACCACGCCAATCGGCACATTGATGTAGAAGATCCAGTGCCACGACAGATAGGTCACTATGAAACCACCGACCGGCGGCCCGAGGATGGGGCCAATGGTCGCTGGGATCATCAGCCAGGCCATCGCGTTGACCAGTTCCGATTTCGACACGGCGCGCAGCATGACCAGCCGTCCGACCGGGGACATCATGGCACCGCCGACGCCCTGCAGCATGCGGGCCGCAACCAGGAAGCCGAGTGTCGGCGCCTGCGCACAGGCAATTGAGCCGATGGTGAATATCCCAATCGCGGCACGGAACACTGTCCGTGATCCGAAGCGGTCCGCCAGCCGTCCACTGGCGGGGATGAACATCGCGAGCGTCAGCAGATACGAGGTAAGCGCGACATTCATGTGCAGAGGATTGGCGTTGAAGCTCTTCGCCATCGTCGGCAGCGCGGTGGCAAGCACCGTGCCGTCGAGCTGCTCCATGAACATCGCGCTGGCGACAATGAGCGAAACGGTGCGCGCGCTGGCCCGGCGAGGCGCTGCTTCGGCAGGCGGCTCGGTCAACTGGCGGTCACCATCACTGTGTCACCGTGTGGCGTGAAGCACGTTCCGTAGGGGGCGCTGCGGCTGACGATGTCCTCGAGTTCGGCGGTTTCGTCGGCCAGGCGGCAGGGCACCGTCTCGTTGCGTTCGTTGTGGCGGACGAACTGGAAACCGGTGGCGGTAATGGCGCGGTCGGTGATGGCAGCGCGCACCATCATGCCAATCCAGTCCCCGTGCCTGCGACCGCCATGACCGGTGTGGAAGGAGAAGCTGCCGAGACCATAGTAGATTGGTTTCCCACGATACATCTCGACCGCCAGCGAATAGTGCGGACCGTGGCCGATCACGATGTCGGCGCCGGCATCGATCGCGGCATGGCCGATCTCGCGCATATAGGCCAGCACCTCTTTGTGCAGGCCCCAATGGCAGGAGGCAACCACGATATCGGCGCGTGCGCGCAGTTCTGCAATGTCGTCAGTGAATAGGCGCAGATAGTCCCGATCGGCCCACGTGATGATCTCCGGTGGAATGCCGGGTCGGTTCATTGGCGGGATCTCGCGGCGCGTCTTGTGCATCGGCACCTGGTAGGCGGTGTGGGCGCGGATCACCGCGATTCCGGTGGCGTTGGGTCCGGCCTCGTGGTTGGTGGGCCAATACACGGAGCTGCGTTGCAGGAAGCCATAGTTGATGCCGTTGCACGGCACGATGATCGCTGCGCGTGCAGCCGCGGCGTTCATTCCGGCGCCGGTGTGTGGAATCCCGAGTTGATCGAGTCGCTCGATCGAGGCGGTGATGGCCGCCTCGCCGTAGTTCACGTTGTTGGCGATGCCGACGGCGGTGATGCAAGCGGCGCGCAGCGTTTCACCCGCGACGATCGGGGAGGCGAAGAAGCCTTCGTTCTCGATCGCGTGACCGCGCGGGGGATCGTAGAGGCAGCATTCCAGGTTGCTGAACACCATTTCGGCGCCGGCGAATTCGGTCCGCACGCGTGCAAATGGAACCGCGGGTTCGTCAACGCCCATCAGGTTCACGTCGCCGGTCAGGATCATGCTGGGCATGCGGCGATGCTAACTCTACGATGTCGTGGTTGCCAACGAGACCAGCGCGCGAGGGGTGGGGAGATAATGCAGAAGGGGCCGCTTGACGGCATTCGGGTAATCGATCTGACAACGGTCGTGCTGGGGCCGTACGCGACACAGATGCTCGGCGATCTGGGTGCCGACGTGATCAAGATCGAGGCACCCGATGGTGACGCGTGCCGATGGATCGGACCGCGGCGGAACGAAGGCATGGGCTCGTATTTTGCCATGCTCAATCGCAACAAGCGCAGCGTCGTGCTGGATCTGAAACGTGCCGCGGCGCGCGAGGCGCTGTTGCGTCTGGTCGAAGGGGCGGACGTCTTCGTGCACAACATGCGCATTGGCGCGGCGGAACGGCTGGGGCTGGGATACGCCGCCCTGGCAGCACGCAATCCGCGGCTGGTCTATGCGTGTGCATCGGGTTTTCGCAAAGGCAGTTCGAAACAGGAACATCCGGCGTTCGACGATCTGATCCAGGCAATGAGTGGGCTGGCGTCGCTGAATGCGGGTGCGGATGGGGCGCCGCGTTACGTGCCCAGCGTGGTGATCGACAAGCTGACCGGGCAAATGCTGGCCTCGATGATCGGCATGGCGCTGTTCCATCGCGAGCGCACAGGGCAAGGGCAGGAAGTGCACGTGCCAATGCTGGAGACTGCTCTGTCGTTCCTATTGGTGGAGCATCTATGGGGGGCAGTGATCAACCAGCCGGAACTGGGGCTGGGATATCCTCGGATGCTGACGCCGCATCGGCGGCCATATGCGACGCTGGATGGATTCATCGGTGTGATCGCGGTCAGCGATGCACATTGGCGCCGGCTGTTCGAGGCCATGGGGCGGGCCTCGCTGATCGAGGATCCGCGGTTCGCGACGATCGCAGCGCGGTCGGACAACGTGGACGCGCTGTACGGTGTGCTGGCGGACGGCATGCGGGAGCGGACCACGGCGGAGTGGCTGAAGATGCTCGGCGCCCTGGACATCCCGTGCGGGCCGGCGAATTCGCTGACGGATCTGCTGACCGACGACTATCTGGCGGAAACCGAATTCTTCCAGCACATGCGGCATCCGACGGATGGGGATGTCACGATCACCGCGTTCCCGGCACGGTTCTCCCAGAGCCCGAGTGGCGTGCGGCGGTTGTGGCCCGCGTTAGGCGAACACACAAAGGAGGTCCTACGAGAGGCTGGATGCGACGATGCGGAGGTCGCGCGCGTCATGTCGAAGGACTGAAGCCAGCTAGAGCCAGCTAAAGCCAGCTAAAGCCCTCCCCCTCCCCTTGCGGGAGGGGGTTGGGGGGAGGGGGCCACCGGACCACCAACCTCCTGGATTGTGTCGCCTGCCGCCGCCGCCTATCACCCCTCCGCCACCGATCAACCGGACGATGTCGAGTGCCTCGGATTCTGCGGTTTGTCCCATGACCCGATTGGCCCAGGCCGCCTCGCCCGCCATGACTCAGTGGCCCATACTCGTGGTGTACGCGGCTCTGCCTACGATCGGGCTGGTGGCGGGGCCGTCCTACGCGGCGCTGGTCTTCGGGCTCGGTTTCGTCCAGTTGCTGAGTGTTACCTGCATCGAACGACGTATCCCGGTCGCCGACCCTGTTCTGGCCCTGCTCGCCGTCGTTTTCGCCGCGATTTCCTGGGCGAGCGTGGCGTGGGCGATCGATCCCGCGCACAGCCGAGGCGCGGCACTCCAAGTCACCGTGGTCTTTGCCGGCGCCCTGGTATTCCTCGCCGCAACTCCGTTGCCGGACGAGAAGGCGACCGACCGCTTGTTCCTGGTGTTGGCCACCGCGACGGCGCTGGGAGCCGCCATCATCGCGATCGACTGGGCAATCGGCGGCAGGTTCCAGTCGCTGCTGATGCACCGTCCCGCGCTCGACGCTGCAACGAAATATAACCGCGGGATCGACTACCTGATGCTGATCGCCTGGCCACAGCTTGGATTTGCGGCGTGGCGGCGTCGCTGGTGGCAGGTCGCCGCACTGGTGGCATCGCTCGTCGTGGTGCTGGTCGTGGGGGTGAGCCTGGCCGGTCAGGCAGCGGCGCTCATCGGGTTCGTCGTGCTCGCGCTGGCAATCTGGCTGCCGCGGACCGCCGCGTGTCTCCTTGCCGCTGGCATGGCCGCGCTCGCACTCGGATCGCCGCTCGGACTGCGACTGCTGGCCACCCATCGCGCGGACCTGGCAGCCTACCTGAAAGGCTCCGGGTTCGAACGGCTGGAAATCTGGGACCCCATGACCGCGCGCGTGATGGAGCGGCCGTTGCTCGGGTGGGGCATCGGCGACGCGGACGCGATACCGCGCGCCTACCTGCACAACGGCCATGGCGTGTATCCCCACAACCAGTGGCTCGAGTTGTGGGTCGAGACCGGTGCCATCGGAGCTGCTCTCGGCCTGGTATTGGCGCTGCTGACCTTGCGCCGGATCAGCGGCCTCGCCCCTTCCGTCCGACCCTACGCACATGCCGCATTCGCCTCCGCCGTGGTCATCTCGTGCGTGAATTTCGAGGTCACGACCAATTCCTGGTGGGCCGCGCTGGCCGCCAGCGCCTGGCTGTTCGCGGCGCTCAATCGCCATATCCGCGCGTCACATGGCCGCCTACCTGCCTGATCTGCACAATTTGTTGGGTCTGGGCGGTGTCGCCGTCGCATTGGCGCTGTTCCTGCTGCTCGGCGCCATGACCACGGCCCGGGGTACACTGCCGGAGGTTCAAATCGTCGCCGGCTGGGGTCTGACCTGCCTGGTCCTGACCGCATGGACCGTGCTGACGCCGACGACTGCCAAGATCCCGCTGGCCGGGCTCGCCTTCGTCGCCCTGCTCAGCCTGGCACGCCCAAGATGGCGCGATCGCATCGGATCACTGGCCGGGGTCGGGCGCCTGCTACTGCTGAGCCTGCCGACGTGGCTGGTGGTGCTGCCGCTGCGCCCGGCCGAGATCGACACCTGGCTGAACCTGCTGCCGAATGCCGCCTACCTGTACGATCACGGCATGCTGCCGACGGATGCGCGGCCGCCCAGCTACTCTTTCCTGCCGGCCGCGCCGTACAACACACAATTCGTTGCCTATGTCGCCTCAGTGGTATCCGGCTCGTTCGCCGATGCCTCGATGGCGCTGTTCAATGTCGCACTGCTCTGTGCGAGCGGCCTGTTGCTGGCGCGTGTCATTGCCGGGCGTGGTGCTGCGCTGTCGTGGCCGGCCTGCGCGATGGGGCTGTTGTTGGCGATCCCACTCAATCCCGGCTTCGTGCCGCGTGTCTTCTTCGCCTCTTACGGCGAGGCCACGCTCGCCGTCACTACGATGCTCGCCGTGTGGATGGCAATCGACGTGGTCGCGGACCTTGCGCGCGGCACAGTCTGGCCACGTGCGACAACGGCCTTGGCCCTGGTCATGGCCGCGCTGGTGAACATCAAGCAGTCAGGCGTCGGTGAGCTGCTTTCGGTCGGCCTGCCTCTGCTGGCTGTTACACTCGTCCACCCGCGCATTCCGGTCCGCCGCGGCGTCGTGGTCGTTGCGACGGCATTGCTGCCTGCGCTGCTTCTGGCCCTGGCGTGGCGCATCTTTGTCGAGCAGGCGTTCGTCGGCGGCGAACTGAAGCCGCTGCCATTCACCGCGTGGAACTTCGGCCTGCTGCCAACCATCCTCGGCGCCATGCTCCGGGTCGCCGTGCAGAAGGCGACACTGTTCGTGTTGATCGCCGCCTCGCTGGCTGTTGCCGTCTGGCAGTGCCGGCGGGATCCCTGGAGCCGGCGCGGCCTTCTGTTCATGCTGACCGCAGGGGTCGTCGTGCTGTTCAACGGCTTCCTCGTCGTCACCTACGTCGTCCACTTTCCGGTCGGAATGGCCGCCGACGCCCATTCGTACTTCCGCTATGCGTCGCAACTCTCGCTGGTGGTCATCCTGGCGCTAACCGTGGCCGCACGGCCGTTCGCGGCATACTGGCTGACCAAGGTGCCGGCACGGGCCCGCTGTGCCGGCGGTGCGGCGATCGTGCTCGTGCTGGCGATCCCCCCCGCAATCGCGGGAATGCTGCGCTACGACCTCGGCCAGCCGCAGCCGCTGCTATGGGACCTCGGCCACCGGGCGGCGGCGGAAATCCAGCCAGGTGACCGATTGGCTCTGCTGGTACCAGGCGATGTCTACGATTCCGTCGGCAGCATGTTGCGTGGTGTGATCTTGTTCACCGCGCCGCGCCGCCCGGGCCTCGACATCCTGACCCGAACGGAGGCCGACCCAGGCACGCTCGAGGGCGTCGCTGGGGCTGGCTACACGCTTGCACTGATCAGTTGCACACCGACCGGGCTGAGCGGCGTACCGCCGGGTGAAGCGGTCCTTTTGCGTCACGTCGGGGGTGGTTGGCGGCTGGTTCAGGCATGGCCCTACCCTGCCGACATCGCGCATTGGCGGTTCGCCGCCTTGCTTGCGCGCGCACCGCTCTGCGCCGTGCAACCGTCGCATTGAATGATGCGTCCGCCATCGTGATGACAAATCTGTGATCCACGCTATCTGCACCCCGTACCGTGCTTCCCGAAAGGACCCCCATGGCGGCCCGACGCGTTCTTGTTGTGCTTATCGTTCTGCTTGTCGCCTTGGGTCTCGGGCTACTGCTGCTTCGCGTACTGGCCCCCGGGGGATGGACCCTGCCGAAGCTCATCATGCTGGCGGCGTTCGTAGGGACGGCGCCGTGGACCGGGCTGTGCTTCGCCAATGCCGCGATCGGATTCGTGCTCCTGCTGCGTCAGACAAAGGACGCCGGCGATGCCCAATTGGGCCAGGCGGCTTTGCCTAAGGTCGCCATCGTCACGACGATCCGCGACGAGGACATGCGGCGCGTGCTGCCGTCGCTGCGGCACCTGCTGCACGACCTCGACGCGGGCGGCGCCGGGGGCACATTCGCGCTGTTCCTCCTGTCCGACACGGCCGGCGCCGAAAATGCAGCGACCGAACAGCGCGCGGTGGCGGCATTTCGCGAGGAGGATCGCGACCCCGGCCGCATCCATTACCGGCGGCGCACGGCAAACACCGGCTTCAAGGCCGGCAACATCATGGATTTCCTCGACCGGTACGGTGACGGGTTCGAGCTGATGCTGACCCTCGATGCCGACTCCCGCATGTCCGCCGAGGCTGTGTTGCGGCTGGTGCGGACCATCCAGGCCGGACCCATCGCTGGCGATCGTGCAGCACCTGACGGTGGGGCTGCCGGCATCGTCCGCGTTCCCTCGGCTGTTCCAGTTCGGCATGCGGGCCGGGATGCGGACCTGGGCCACCGGTCAGGCCTGGTGGCAGGGCGACGAAGGCCCCTACTGGGGCCACAACGCCGTCGTCCGTATCGCCCCGTTCCGGGCGCACTGCCGGCTGCCGCTGCTGCCGGACGGCAGCCATATCCTGTCGCACGATCAGGTTGAGGCCGCGCTGCTGGCCGGCGCCGGCTGGGGCGTTCGCGTGCTGGCGGAGGAGGATGGCTCCCGCGAGGCGAACCCGCCGGCGCTGCCGGAATTCCTCCGCCGCGAACTGCGCTGGGTGGCGGGCAATCTGCAGTACCGGCACCTGCTGCGAATGCCTGGACTGCGACCGATGGGCCGCTGGCAGTTGATGCAGGCGATCCTGCTGTTTGCCGGCGCGCCGCTGTATCTGCTGTTCGTGCTGGCCGCCGCCGCGGCCGCTGCGACCGACCATACCTCGCCGTTTCCCGGTTCGGCGGCGATGGCTCTTGCCGTGGCCTGGGCCGGTGCGCTCTACGCGCCCAAACTGCTGGGCTACGCCGAGGTCGCCCTGTCGCCCGAGAAGCGCGCACGCTACGGCGGATTGGCCCGTTTCACCGTCGGGGTCGTGACGGAATTCGCCTTCACGCTGTTGTTGGATGCCGTCTCCACGGTTGCCAAGACCGGCGCCATGCTGCGTCTGTCCCGTGCCGGCTGGACCCCGCAGAACCGCGAAGACCGCGGCGTCGGGTGGGGCGAGGCGACCCGCCTGCTGTGGCCACAGACTGCTCTAGGCGTGGCGGTATTCTACGGTTTCGCCGTCGCGGGGTGGACGACCGTACTCTGGGCGGCGCCATTGGCAGGCGGTCTGCTGCTGGCGATCCCGCTGTGTGTCCTGACCGCCCAACCGCACGCCGGTCGATGGCTGCGTACCTGGCAGATCGCGGCGATCCCCGAGGAATTCGGCCGGCGCGCCGTGCGCCCGGTGGTGACGCCGGTGCCGGCATTGGTGTTGCAGCCACGGCCCGAGCCCGATTGATCAGGCCACACCGCGCCCACGGATATTCACGACGGTTGCGCGACCTTGATGCTCTGTCGCGTCGGGTCGCTCGGGTGTATTGCAAGGTAGTTCAGCTCGAACGGAAACCACTCATAGCCGTATGAGGCGAGCGCCCCCACAATCGCCTGCTGGTCGGACTTGATGCCCTCCACGATGATGATCGGCAGGCATTTCCTGAGCGTCGCCTTGGCGCCCTCCAGCACCTCGACTTCCATGCCCTCGACATCGATCTTGATCATGTCGAGCCGCCCGAGTTGCAACGAATCGATGGCCATCATCCGAATCGGCACCAGCCTGTCCTCGGAATAATCGATGGCCTGGCCGATGAACTCGTTGGACGCGGACTGCCGCATTTCCAGGCTGCCGAAACTCGCCGGTGCTCTGTAGTCCGGCGTCGGTACCCGCAGCACGCCATCCGCCGCGCCGACGGCGGCGTTGAAGGCGCGCGCGTTGAAGCAGTTGTTGATCGTGATGTTGCCGGCCAGGGCATAGAAGATTCGTTCCTGCGCCTCAATGGCGACGACCTGTCCCCACCCGGTCATACCCTTGGCCCAGGCGACCGTGTGAACGCCGATATTGGCACCACAGTCCAGCACGACCACGCCATCGCCGAAATGCTGCCGCCGCTGCGTCAGCAGCTGCATTGCGATCGACCCGACCTGCGGTTCGAAAGTCGAGGTCTCCAGCAGCGTATGACCGACACCGAAGCCGGCCGTTTCATTGACCATCCGGTAGTCGAACCGGTTCAGGATCAACGAGCCGAAATCGGTCGATGCCACAATGAAGGCGATCTTGCGCGGTGGGCTGGCCATCGGATCCTGCCGGTGATTGCGGCAGGACCATAGCGCATCCCACTACAGACTCTCCAACCTTGTCGTGGCCCCAGTGGTGTCATGCCCCAGCGGCCCGGATGCGTGACCGACCCAGCGTCATGGCGTGGCGGCAGCTCAATGTGCGGGACGTTCCGCAACGGGCTGCGATCGCAAAGCCTTCGATAGTCAGAAGATGAACGTGAGCTGCGTCCTGAGCTGCCAAGTCGAACCGAATTCCGGACGCAACGCATTATAGTAGGCACTGATCGACAAATTCACCGGCAGCTTCCCGCCGATCTTCACCACGCGACCGACGCCGCCGCCGACCGGCAGCGTCCAGGCGTTGTTGCCGGCGGCCAGCCAGTTCGCCGTGACGATGGGGGCACTTGTGGCATACCAGCCCTCGCCAAAATTGTAGTTCACGAAGGGCTGCACGAGGAACGTGTTATAGCGCGAGCCTCCTAGCCCCGGAGTACCACCGAACGACCACACGTTGTTGGCCACCGCGCCCGCAACCCACGGTCCCTTGATGTAGACCAGCACACCGGTTGGTCCACCTCCCCAGACGTTGGACCCCAGAGTCGCGCTGCTGATCGTCGGTATCTGGATCGCGGGACCGACACCCCATAACCAGCCGTTGGTCGGGTTGGCCGGCGACAGGAAGGCCGAGAACGTTGTTGGCCCAGTGCCGAACGGAACGGTATGAGCCGGCTGGAACGAAGGCTGCCAGATAACCGGCAGAATCGTGCGCGTTATGATGTTCCAATCCCGATTGATGTGGATCGGAATGACCGGCTGGACGTTGAGGATGTCCTGCGTGCCCTTATGCGGACCGGTGTTGAAGTTGGTGTTGTTCTGAAACGGGAAGCTGTAGAGATCGCCGATCGGGTTCTGCAGCTTCTTGGCCAATGCGGTTGCGTCCTCGTCGGCGCTGGCATCTGCTGGTTCGGTGGGTGCCGCAGATTGCGCGGCAGCGCCGAACGAGACGACTGACAAAGCGAGCAAGCCTGCGCTCAATGTGGTCAGACGTGACTTACGGATCATATCGGTGCTCTCGGAAGAGCTTGGCGCACTGAATGGACGAGCGCCGACTATGGCGCTCGTCCGCTCACATGCAGCTCAATCGCTGTGCGAGTGGTTGGCGTGAGCTGCGATCATCTTCTCGATCTCGTCGAGATTGTACGCCGCTGGTATCTGCAATGGCGGGAACTTTCTGTAGGTTTCGAGTTCCTTCATCCACAGCAACTGTCCGATGGGCAGCATTTGCCAGTCGTAGATGTAAGCGGTGCTCGGGGCGGTAATCGCACCGCCGAGGGACGTCGCCGACTTCTGTATATCCCCGACGTTCTGTTCGAATGGATCGCGGGCGAGATTGGTAATCTGTGTCCAGGCATAGCTTTCGACGCCCTTGAGCGCGCCCGCGGCTGTCGAACCTTCCATCGCGTAGTACATCTTCCAATTCTTGTACCGTACTGCCGAGGGTGTCGTGCCCGTGTAGTAGAAGATATGATCGCGCGCGGAATCCGCCTTGCCTTCGATCAAGTCGCGCTGATCGAAACCGTCAAGTGTGGTCTTCAGGATTCCGGGATATTGCCCTCCCTCAATCTGCTTCTTAAGCCCGTCACCCTTCGGGCCGCCGGCAATGTCGACCAGTGTCGGCATCCAGTCGAGCATCGAGAAGATCTGGTTTGTGACAGTACCCGCTTTGACGTGTCCCGGCCAACGCACGAGCAACGGCACCCGCATCCCGCCTTCCCAGGTGGTCAATTTGTCGCCCTTGAAGGGGGTGATGCCACCGTCCGGGTAGGTCTGAGTCTGGGCGCCGTTATCGGAGGTCCAGATGATGATCGTATTATCGAGCTGGCCGATGTCCTGAAGTTTCTTCAGCACCAAGCCGAGGTTGTCGTCCATCTGCTTGGCGCCGGCTTCGTTGATGCCCCAGTCCTTGCCGCCTCTCGTGCCCAGCATGTCGAGATATTTCTGCGGCAAGAACGTGTCGACGTGCATCCGCACCGTGTTGTAGTAGGCAAAGAATGGTTTGCCGGTCTTTTTGGGATCGTTGCGGTCAACGAAGTCGACCACCTTCGCGGAGATCTCCTCCTCCAAAGTAGCGGAGCGAACGTCGGTGACTGGACCCTCATCCTTGCAGCTCTGGTTCGCCTGGCTGCCGTCTGACGAGTGGCACCAAAGCACTGGGCGCGGCGGCGTGAGACAGGTGGTGCTTGCCGGGTCCACCGCATTCGGATCGTCGGGAACGCCGGGAATTGACGTCGCCTTGCACGGTGGTGCGATGCCCAGCTCCGTCGGGCTCTTGTAGACATCCGGGAAGCTGACCTGCTGCATCGCGTCCAGGTGGTACAGGTAGCCCCAGGTACTCTTGGAATCCGTGCGCGGTTGGCAGTGCCTCCACGTTGTCGCCTAAATGGTTCTTGCCGAACTGGCCAGTATTGTAGCCGAGATCGAGCAGGAACTTTGCAAGCGACGGGGTGCCGGGCCGCAGCCAGCTCGGGCTGCCCGGCAACTGCGGCACGATCAAGCCCGTGCGCAGCGGGTTCATGCCCGTCAGGAAGGCATTGCGCCCAGCGGTGCAGCTCTGCTCAGAATAAGCGGTGAGGAACCGCACTCCTTCCTGGCCAATACGGTCGATATTGGGCGTTTCGCCAGCCATCAGGCCTTGGTGGTAAACCCCTGGTGTCATCCAGCCGACATCATCGGTCATGACGAACAGGATATTCGGTTTTTGCGGCGGGGCCTGCGCCTGTGTCGGACTGACAATCCCCGAAACCACGCTCAACGCAAGCCCGGCCAACATCGAGCCCGTTTTGGGCCATTTCAGATTTTCGATTTTCATCTGTACAACCTTTGCTATTGCAGCCGAACGCGACGGAACGCGCATCACGAATAAATCCAGGCACGCCGATGCTTCGCCCGCATCGGCGTTATTTCTGTCCATCCTTTCAATTCAGTTAATCCCGCTTGCAATCGAGGTGATGGCCGTATCCCGCCTCATTCGTGCGTTGAACGAGAAGATGCGATTCCAGTCTTCGGCCCGTCATTTCATGGTGCGAGCGATGCTGTCTGCGCGTGCGCGGCCGTGTCGCAGATCCGCCCTGGTATCAACGGCAAGGCGGAAGTGTGCCGAGCATGAATCGCCGGCTCGGCCGTCGAAGGCGGGGTTTCGCATGGTCTTGTCCTGCGTGGGTATGTCTGAGAGGTATTCACTGTCGCGCTTTTGGCAGCATCGCATTGACATAGATCAATGTCTGCGACGACAGGCGGTTGGTCTCGACTCCACCGATTGCGCGCGCCAGCGCATTGATCGCCCGACCGCATCAATCCCGGTATCAGCGCTTGCCTCTCCGGAAGCAGACCATCGCACAACCACCCGCGGCAGATACCTGAGACGGCTGCCGCCGGTCAGTCAAAACTTATGATGGCGGACAATCTCGGCCCGCCGGTCCGCCGGACACGAAGGCGGCCTGGGCAGGTAGCTCCGGAGCAAAGCAGGGCGCAGGCAAGCCAGCCCACATTCCGACCGGTCGAAATCCCGAGCAGAAATACTTGGCCCGCTCATACTCGGGCCGCGATCTGCCCCGACCTGGCCACATGTGACCGGGCCGGATCAGGCTATCTCGGCGCGCACCAATCTGCGAACGATCCAATGCCCATCAGCAACTAACCGATAGGATAGCGGCAGGACTACCTCAACAGCCACGCTCGTCGGTATCACTTCGCGACGATGTGGCCCCGCGCCTTCGGGTTGAAGTCGTCGAAGAACTCGTACCGTCCGGCCTTCAGCGGGCCAATGTAGACGACGACCTCCTGGCCGGCAGGCACGACCTTCTCGCGATGCAGCGTCTCGCTCTCGAATTCGGACGACGCCTTGTCGGTGTTCTTGACGTGCAGCTCGATCTTCTGGCCGGCCGGGACTTCCAGCTCCACCGGATCGAACGCGCGATTGGCGATGGTGAGCGACGCCGTTGCGTTCTGCGCATGGGCGACGCCGACAGGCAGGCTGAGCGCGCATGCCAGAACAAGCAGGATAGGACGCATCGAGAAAATCACCTCGTGATATTGCGAGTGATTTGCAATCGCACACGAAGACCCGGATTGCAAGGGGCGCGCCCGCCCCGATGTGCCAACCGCACGCCGCCTTGCTACACTCCGTGGCAGGAACCCACGCCAACCGGAGGAACCCATGGCCAAGGCCTACTGGATCGCCTGCTACCGCTCGATCTCCAACCCCGACGCGCTGGCCGCCTATGCCAAGCTTGCCGGTCCCGCCATCAGCGCCGGCGGCGGCCGCTTCCTGGCCCGCGGCGGCACCGCCAAGACCTATGAGGCCGGCATCGCCCAGCGCACCGTCCTGATCGAGTTCGAAAGCGTCGCCAAGGCGATCGCGACCCACGACAGCCCCGGCTATCAGGCCGCTCTCGAAGCACTCGGCAATGCGGCGGAGCGCGACATGCGCATCGTCGAAGGCGTCGACTGACGTTCCGCCAGCGTCATGGCCGGGCGGTGGTCCCGGCCCATGACGCGACGCGCGCTCGCCGTCAGGGGCCGAGCGAGTCCAGCAGGCCGCGTATATACCCATAGCAATACGCAAACGCCGTGCCCGCTGGATCGCGGCCATCGATCTCCGGCACGTGGTCCGGCATCAGCATGTACCTGATAGCCGACCTCGCTGTAGACGCGCACCGATCGCGCCATGTCCATGTCTCCCTCGTCGGGAAACGCCTCCATGAAATCGAGCTTGCGACCTTTGATATTGCGGAAGTGCACGTTGAACAGCTTGCCACGCGTGCCGAACCAGCGGATCACGTCGTCGATCTCGCTGCCGGGATCGTCCAGCATCTCCGCCACCGTGCCCTGGCAGAAATTCAACCCGTGGTACGGGCTTTCGTGCACCGAAACGAACCGCTTCAAGCCGTCCACCGTACCGAGCACGCGCGTCACGCCCTTGTAGCCCGGCGGCGTATACGGATCGTGCGGATGACAGGCGAGCCGCACCTTCGCCGCCTCGGCCACCGGCACGACGGCGGCCAGGAATGTTTCGATCCGTTCCCAGTTCTCATCCTCGCTCAGCACGCCGGCAAGCCCAGGCGCTGCCGATTGATCCACATCGCGCCAGCGGAATGCGGCATTGCGCGACCCACCGCGCCCTGGCTCATGTACGGTGCGGGGAATGCCGATGATGTTGAGGTTGTACTTCGCGGCGGGGATGCCGGCCGCGCCGATCCGCTCGATCAGCCGGCAGATCGAATCAAGTTCGCGCTGCCGCTCCGGATCCTTCCCCAACAAAACGTTGGGGCTTTGCGCCTCCTCGATCGGCCGCGACGACAGCGGCAACTGCACCATGTCGAGCGTCAGCCCGAACTTCTCCACCTGCTCGCGCTGGCGTTGCAGTTGATCCAGGGACCAGTCATGCGGATTGCCCGGCGGATCGACACAGACATGCGTGACGCCAAGCTGCGCCCAGACGCGGTAGTCGCTGTCGTCGCGCGGCCTGATCTGCGTTCCAACATACATCGCGCCCCTCCCCTCAGTCCGCTGCCCCGCGCACCGGTTGCGGCGCCGCCGCCGAGTGCCGTCCCGTCAGATCGTCCCCCGCGTTGCGCGGCATCAGCAACGCGATCGGTGCCGCCGCCAGGGTGAACAGCGCCACGACCAGGAATGCGTGGCTGAAGTCGATCGGCTCCGGCGTCACATGCCCGGACATCGCGCGCGAGATTTCCAGTGACGCCGCACCCGCCGAGATGCCAATGGTCGCGGCAAGCTGCTGTCCGGTGACGTACAGGCTGGTCGCCGAACTCATACGAGAGCGCGGCACGTCGCCATAGGCCAAGGTGTTGTACGCGGTGAACTGCAGCGACCGGAAGAAGCCGCCGATCAGCAGCGCTGCGTAGATCGCCGCTGCCGGCCAGGTCGGACGGAACGCCGCGCAGATCGCAATCATCACCGCGGAGAGCAAACCGTTCCACACCAGCGTGTCGCGGAAACCGAACAGTCGCAGTGCATGCTGTGTCGCCGGCTTCATCACCAACGCACCGGCGGAACTCGCGAACGTGATCAGACCGCTCTGCACTGCTGAATCTCCGAACCCGACCTGCAGCATCAATGGCAGCAGGAACGGGATCGCTCCGATGCCGGTACGAAACAGCATCATTGCCGACATCGCAACGCCGAAGCACGGCAGCCGCATCAGCGACAGATCGAGCAGCGGCGACGGGTGCCGTCGCGCGTGCAGCAGATAGGCGGCGATGGCAACCAGGCCAACGGCGATCATTGCTTCCGTCAACTCGCGCCGGACGACACCGCGACCTGCGGTTTCCAGCCCGAACATCAGTCCCGACAGCGCGATGCCACACAGCACCAGGCCGATAGCGTCGAAGCGTCCGCGCGGTGGCTCGCGCACGTCCTCCACGAACAGGCTGACAAGAACGATACCCAGCACGCCGATCGGCACGTTGATGTCGAAGATCCAGCGCCAGTTGAAATAGGTGACAATGAAACCACCGACCGGCGGTCCCAGCACCGGCCCCAGCAGCGCCGGCATGGTAAGCCACGCCATCGCCGCCACCAGTTCGTGCTTCGGCGCGGTGCGCAACAGCACGAGGCGCCCCACCGGCACCATCATCGCCCCGCCAATGCCTTGCAGCACGCGCGAGGCAACCAGGAACGCCAGGCTGTCGGCGCGCCCGCACAGGATCGAGCCCACCGTGAACACCGCGATCGCCGCACGGAACACCGTGCGTGTCCCGTAACGGTCCGCGATCCAGCCGCTGGCCGGGATGAACACCGCAAGCGACAGCAGATACGACGTGAGTGCCACGTTCATGTGAACAGGATCCGCGCCGAACGCCTTCGCCATGGTTGGCAGCGCGGTCGCGATCACCGTCGAATCGAGGTTCTGCATGAACAGCGCGCAGGCAACGATGACGGCGGTCAGTCGCGTGCGCTGGCTGGTGCCACGCCGAACAGGGGATGCAGGTTCATCCATCGCTTGATGGTCCCTAGCACCAGTTGGCGCCCGTGACCACTAACGACGCTCCCAAAATCCTCAGGTCTCCCTTGCCAATAAATGCACCCGCTCGCGTTCGACCGTCAGGCTCACCGTGTCACCGACGGCAACTGGATTGTAACCCGTCAGCAACACGAGTTGTTCGCCCGCCGGCGTGGCGACAGTGATCTCCGCGCGATCGCCCAGGAACATCAGCGACGTCACGTGTCCCTTCAGACCCCGACCGCTGGCGTCGCCGACCGACCATGCCTCGGGGCGCACCATCGCCGTCCAGTCGCCTTCCGGTTCCGGCCGGGTACCCGCAGCCAGCGTGTGCTGCCCGTCGCCAGTGGTCAGTTCAAAGCAACCATCGCGATTGCGCACGCCGACCGGAATGAGATTCGCCTTCCCCAGGAATTCGGCGACGTATCGATCGTTGGGCTTGCGGTAGACCTCCTGCGGTGGACCCTGCTGCACGATCCGGCCACTGCGAAACAGGAAGATCTCGTCCGCCAGCGACATCGCCTCTTCCTGGTCGTGCGTGACGAAGATCATCGTGCTTTCGGTGCGGCGTTGCAGATCCTTCAACTCCCGCCGCATCTCCACGCGCAGCTTGGCGTCGAGATTGCTGAGCGGCTCGTCCAGCAGCATCAACTGCGGCCGGGTGACGAGGCAGCGGGCGATGGCGACTCTTTGCTGCTGGCCGCCGGAAAGCTGTGTCGCGCTGCGATCGCGCGCTTCGGTCAGCCCCACCAGCGAGAGCACCTCGTCAACGCGCTGCCTGACAGCCTTCGCCGTCCCACCATGCGCTCTGATCGGCAACGCAACATTCTCGTAGACTGTCATGTGTGGCCAGATCGCATACGACTGGAACACCATGCCGAGATCGCGCCTCTCCGGCGGCAGGTTGATTCGGTTCTGATCGGAAAACACGACCGTGCCATGAATATTGATGCTGCCGACAGTCGGTTCCTCAAGCCCGGCGATGCAGCGCAAGGTGGTGGTCTTGCCGCAGCCGCTCGGTCCGAGCAGCACCGATATGGTGTTGGATCGCATGTGGGCATGAAGCTGATCAACCACCGGGATGAGGCCGAAGCGCTTGGTCAGGTTCTCGATCTCGACGCTCATCAGGCCGCCGCCTGGCTTTCGTTGGGCGCCATCCGCGTCGCAAGGGTGTTGACGATGACCATCACCACCACGCCGATGAAAAGCTGCAGCAGCGACAGCGACGCCACCCGTGAAAAATAGCCGGAATACCAGATGTCGAACGTCAGGATGGAGAACGTCCGCGTGTCCGCATTGTACAACATGAGCACCATGGAAAGCTCGGTCATGAAGATGCTGTAGAGCAGGATCCAGCTCGAAATGATGCTGGGCCGGACCAGCGGCAGCGTGATACGGCACAGCGCGCGCACCGGCCCGAGGCCGCAGATGCGTGCGCTCTCTTCCAGTTCGGGATGCACCTGAACCAGGCTGCCGGAGATGGTGCGCACCGCGTAACCGGTAAAGCGTCCGACGAAGCCGATGACGATGAGCCAGATCGTATCGTAGATATCCCACGGAAAGCGCAGCCACAGCGCAGCGACGCCGATGCCGAATGCGATGCTGGGCACCGAGAGCGGCAACAGCGCGACGTACTCGATGACGCGCCGCCCGGCGATGCTTGTCCGGCACACCAGCCAACTGATGCACAACCCCAGGAACGCCGCGACAGTCGCCGCCGCGATGGCGATGATGACGCTGTTCTCCAACGTCTGTCGCACGTCATGCGAACTCCACAGGTAGACGAAGTTCTCCGACGTGAAGCGTCCCGACCATGCATAGGTGGACGCCGCCGCGGCCGCGATCACCAGCAGCGGAACAACAACAGTCAGCGCCAGATACAGGATGCCCACCGCGAGCAGCACGAAGCGGGACCAGCGCAAGCGTATCGGCTGGGTGCGAAATCCCTTGCCGGTGACCGTGACGAAGCTCCTGCCTCGCATCACCCGTTGCTGCAACAGCACCACCAGCGTCGAGAGGATCATGAGGTAGATTGCGAGTACCGCCATCACGCCGTACGCGGGCGGCACCTGCTGCAACTCCAGATAGATCCGCGAGGTCAGCATCAGAATCTGCCTCGGCCAGCCAAGCAGCACCGGCGTGCCGAACAGGCCGATGGCAACGACGAATGTCAGCACCGCGCCCGACAGGATGGCCGGTGTCACGACCGGCAACGTGATCCGCATTGCCACGCGCCAGCGGTTCAGTCCGGATACCTGGCCGGCTTCCTCCAGGCTCGGGTCCATGCTGCGCAGCGCACTGGCCACGATCATCAGGACATAGGGCGCCATGTAGATACCCATGACCCAGACGATGCCGAGACGCGTGTAGATGTTGAACGGTTCGGGAATATCCAGAGACCGCAGCCCGACATTCGCCAGTCCGATACGCGGCGCCGCCAGCAGGATCCATGCGAAGGCACCAACGAATGGCGGGATGAATATCGGCAGTATCGCCAGGCGCTCCAGCAGCCGCGCGCCCGGAACATTGGTGCGTACCAGCGTCCACGCCAGCGCCACGCCGATGATGGTGGCGAACGCACTCGACCCGGCAGAGATCAGGATCGTGTCGCCGAGCGAGCGCCAGTAGTTGGCCTGGGTGGCCACGCGGTAGAAGTTCTGCCAGGTGACATGCGCGCCGTGTGCGTCAGTGGCGAATATGCTGCTGCTGACGACGGACCCAAGCGGCAGCACCACAAGTACGCCGAGCACTGCCGAGAGCGCGATCAGCATGAGTTGGGTGCCCGCGCGCGAGCCTCCCAGCCGCCACGACAAACTACGAAACGTCCATCAGGCGCTGCCACCACGCGATCACCGTGTCCCGATCGGCCAGCCCCTTCGCTGTATCGACCGGTATCAGCTTGAGGTCAGCCTTCGGCGGGAACCCATCCGGCACAGGCGCGCCATTCCGTTGCGGGTAGGTGCCTTGCGCGGCAAGGATTGCAGCCCCCGCAGCACTCATTGTGAAGTCGAGGAACAGCCTGCCAGCATTGGGATGCGGGCCACCTTGCGTCACGCCCATGGCACCGTACTGAATTGCGCAACCACTGGTTGGCACGATGAACGCGACCGGGGCCCCACGATCACGCATCTGCTTGAAAAAGCCCAGGTGCAAGGAGACCGTCAGTGGCCGCTCGCCCGACATGACCTTGGCCACCTGCACGCCGGTATTCGGGCGCAATCTCGGTGCCGAGCCGTTTCAGCGCCGCGACGATGGCGCCGGCTCGCTCGGGTCCGTACGTCTGATAGATCGTCGTCAGCATGCCAAGCGCGGTTCCGGAGTTACGCGGATCCGACATGATGACGAGGCCGTTCCATTCATCGCCGAGCCTGGCGATGTCGGTCCAGTCTTTCGGGAGAGAACGCTTGCCCGCAGCGTCGCTATTGTAGATCAGCGGGGTCACGATGCCTTGCGGCAGAACGTAATGCCGGTCCGGAGCGATCGCCGATGCGGGAATATCGGTGCTTGGTTCAAGGCCGCAGTCGACCAGATGGCCGGCCTTGTCCGCAGTGAGCATGCTGTCATCGGCACCCATCAGGACGTCGGCAAGCGTGCGGCCCGCGCTCTTCTCCACCAGGAACCGATTGTAGGTATTCCATGATCCGCCCGTGACGGTTGTCGCCTGAATGTACGGGTATTGCTTGGTGAAACCCTCCACCAGGAACGGCACCATGCTGGAGTCGCCGTAGACGACGACCTTGCCTTCCTTCTTCGCCGCCTCGACAAGCGCTGGCGTTGCGGCATGTGCGGAGCGCGACAGGCTGGCAGCGATCACAGATGCTGACGCGCCCTGCAACAAGTGTCGCCGCGTCAATGTCGATACGGTTGGCGTTCGGCGTTTCATCCCGGACCTCGTTGGTTATTGGTTGCGCCTAGGCGACGCGGAAACTGCGCACAGCCTCCTCATCGAGTGCCAGACCAAGGCCCGGCCCGCTGGGCGCGACCAGCTTGCCATCCTCTAGCTTCGGCATGGATTGCAGAATGCGTTCCGACCGCGGCACATATTCCACCAGGTGCCCGTTCGGAATCGCCGCCAGCAGATGGATGTGCAACTCGGGCAGCACATGCCCGCAGATCCGCACGTCGCTGGCCTGCGCCAGACTGGCGACGCGACGCCACGGCGTGATGCCACCGATCCGCGCCAGGTCGATGATGCCGATGCCGGCGCCCCGCGCTTCGAACAGCCGTGTGAACTCATGGATCGTATAAAGATGCTCGCCGGTCGCGATCGGCACGTGGAGCACGTTGGCGAGGCGGGACAGGCCGGCCACGTTCTGGTGGTCGATCGGGTCCTCCAGCCAATGGATCCCGGCATCCTGCAACGCGCGTCCGGTCTGCAGTGCCTGGTTGGCCTCCCACGTCTCGGTCGCATCGACCAGGATGCGCACGCCGTCGCCGACCGCCTCGCGCACCGCCATGACGCGCCCGACTTCGCCCTGCGGCGTCGCTTCGTTGCCGATACGCAGCTTGACCGCGTTGAAACCATCCGCGACGTGCTGTTGTGCAGAAGCGGCCAACGCGTCGAGCGACAGGCTGTACCAGAGGTTGTCACTGGCATAGGCCGGCACGCGATCGCGGAAACCGCCGAGCAACCGATATAACGGCTGATTGGCTGTCTTTGCCGCGGCATCCCACATCGCGATGTCGAGCGGCGCGATTGCGCAGTTGACGAATCCACCCGGCCCCACCCAGTTCGCGGCGCGCACCAGCTTGGCCCACGATGCTTCAGGCTCGAAGACGTGCATGCCTTTCAGGAGTTGGGACAGTTCCCGGGTTGCGTCGGCCAGCGACTTCACCAACGCGGCATTCAACAGCACGACATAGCCGAAGCCCTCGACACCGTCGTCCGTCGTAACGCGCGCGAGAACGTGCCAGTACTCGCTGATCTTGTTGCCTGCTGCCATGTAGGGTTGCACCAGTGGCACCTTCAAAAGGTCCACCGAGACTGAAGCTACGCGCATTCGTGTCCTCCCGTGCGGTAGGAGCCTGCTTGTTTGGCCAGGGCACACAGGGACGCGATGACGCGGCTTCGATCACCATCAGCAGAAATGCAGCTGTCCGTTGTGCCGGCGACAGTCTTCATGCTTTTCGCATGCAGCGTACAGCCGACGCTGTCAACTTGGCCGCGCTATGGCAGCAGGGCAATCGCCTTGATCCGCCGTTGCTTCCGACAACGGGTGGAACATGTGCCGACGGCAATTCAAGAAGAATTTCAGCACGGAGGAAGAAGGTGAGGAGCACGGAGAGCCACGGAGTAAGGGATTATTGCGCTTCGCGCGAAGCGTAAATTTTCATTCTACTCCGTGGTTCTCCGTGCTCCTCCCTTCTTCCTCCGTGCTGAAGAACCTTGCGGACGTTCCAACTCCACGGTCGCCTCGACGCAAGACCAAGGATGAACTGGTCCGATCGCACGCCGACGCAATTCAAGCGATTGCCGTGGCTATGGCAGCAGCACGGTGCTTCCGGTGGTCTTGCGCGACTCAAGCGCTATGTGCGCGGCCGCCGCGTCCTTCAACGGGAACGTCTGGTTCACCGCGATCTTCACCGCCCCCTTCGACACGACATCGAACAGATCCGCTGCCACCTTCTCCAGATCCGAACGCTTCGAGGTGTACGTGGCGAGGCTCGGCCGTGTCAGATACAGGCTGCCTTTCGCGCCAAGGATGCCGATCTCGAACGGCGCCACCGGCCCCGATGCGTTGCCGTAACTGACCATCAGGCCGAGCGGCGCCAGGCAATCGAGACTGGCATTCCAGGTGTCCTTGCCGACGCTGTCGTACACCACCGGGACCATGGCTCCGCCGGTGATGCGCTTCACCTCGGCTGGCAGGTTGCCATGGCCGATCACGGTGTGCGCCGCACCATGCGCCTGCGCCAACTCGGCCTTCTCCTTGGTCGACACAACGCCGATGACCGTGGCACCGAGGTGCTTCGCCCATTGGCACAGGATCAGTCCCACGCCGCCGGCCGCCGCATGCAGCACGATCGTGTCGCCGGCCTTCACTGGATACGTGCGACGGATCAGGTACTGCGCCGTCATGCCTTGCAGCATCATCGCCGCCGCCGTCTTGAAGTCGATCGCGTCCGGCAGCTTTACCAATCGGTCGGCAGCGATCACGCGTTCCGTCGCATAGCCACCCAATGCGCCGGCATAGGCGACCCGGTCACCCGGCTTCACGTTGGTCACGCCGGCGCCGATGGAACTCACAGTCCCGGCACCTTCCTGGCCGATGATCAACGGCATCGTCGGCGCCTTGTAGAGACCGGATCGGAAATACACGTCGATGTAGTTGAGACCCACCGCTTGCTGCTTGATCAACGCCTCGCCCTGACTTGGTTCGGGGCGTGGCACTTCTTCCAGCTTCATCACTTCGGGGCCGCCGGGCGAGTGAATGCGGATGGCCTGGATCATGGTGTCACTCCGTAAGAGGCGGACCGGTTCAGGCGGCCGCGGAAGGGATTGGCAGCAGCAGTGGTTGCGCAGGCGCTTCAAGCGCCAGCAGCCAGCGCTTGGTGGCGAGGCCGTCGCCCCCCGAATAGCCGCCGATATGCGTCGTCGCGAGCACCCGGTGGCAAGGGATGACGATAGGGATCGGATTGTTGCCATTGGCCTGCCCGACCGATCGCGGACTGCCGCCGGCCGTGTGGGCGATATCGAGATAGCAACGGGTCGCGCCATAGGGAATCGCGCACAGCGCCCGCCAGACGCGCTGTTGATACGCGGTGCCCACGGGCGCCAGCGGCAGATCGAACTGGGTCAGCCCACCATCGAAATAGGCGTCGAGCTGCTGTTGCGCCCGGCGCAGCAGACGTGTTGGCGACTGCTGACTGCCCCAACCCCAATCGATAGCGACAATTGCCCCGTCATCCTCCGAGACGGAGATGTCGCCGATCGGGGTGTGGAGTGACAATTGCGGCACGACGAGCGAATGCCAGCGCCGGCTCGCGGCGACTGTCAAGAGCAAGGCCGCCGGAGTAACCTGCCCGGATGACACCAGACGATATCCTCACCGCACTGGAAACCGCCGGGGAAGTGCCGGAGGAGGCACTGCACGCCGCGGTCGCCAACGCGGCTGAACTCGCCCCCGCGGTCATCACGGTGATGCAGGTCATGGCCGATGGCCGGCTGCCGCTGCCGCGCCAGGAGAAGCTGTTGCGGTTCGGCCTGCACGCGCTGTCGGTCGCGCGCGAAACCAGCGCCTGCCCGGCGTTCCTGGCACTGCTGCGCCGTCCGCCGCTCGAGCTGGAATGGCTGTTCGGTGACGACGAACGCTCCATGCGCATTTCCAGTCTGCTGCTCGGGCTGTTCGACGGCGACGACGCGGCAGTGCACGCGGTCGCCGCTGACCCGCAGGTGGATGCAGACACAAGAGTGGCGTTGCTCGAAGCGCTGGCGCGCCTCGCCTGGGAAGGCCGTGCCGCACGCGAGGCGCTGGTCGCACTGCTCGACCGCTTCGATCGCGAGGAACTGGCGCCGCCCGACAGTCGGGTCTGGTTCGGCTGGCACAACGTGATCATCCTGCTGGGCCTGACCGATTGGATCGACAGGGTCGAACGCGCCCACCAAGCCGGTCGCAAACTCCCGATGCTCGATCGTGATGAAGACCGGCAGGCTTGGCGCGAACAGATCCAGGCTGCGGCGGACCATCCTGAGGACCCGCAGCGCTTCATCGATGAGTACCTGGTCCCTTACGACGACCCGGTGAAGGATCTGGGCTGGTCGCCGGATCCGGCTGGCGGCCGCGACGACCCGCTCACGTCCGACGAGTTGGCTTGGCTTGATCTCGCGCTGTGGCGGCGGCTCGGCACCAACACGATGTGTTTGGAGTGGGCCGACGGGTATCTTTCGGCGCTGGCCGTTGGACCCGAGTCAGTGCGGCCCGCCAGCTACCTGCCGGAAATCCTCGGTGCTGGCGCCGAGTTCGATACGCCCGAGCACGGCACGTATATCGCCGAACTGCTGGCGCGCCATCTCGGTTCGATCGAGCGCGAGGTCGCGGAGGACGGCACCAGCGAGCAGTTCATCAATTATGTTATGGGAGACCTGGAAGGCACGTTGTGGGCGCAAGGCTATCTGACCTGTATCGAGCACCACGACGGTGCCTGGCAGCCACTGCTGTCGAAGCGCTATCTGCTCGAGCGCCTGGTCGCGCCGCTGCTCGCGTTGCTTCCGGGCGACGGCGAACCGGGGGAAGAGCTCTTGACCCCTGAAGCGCGATCCGAACTGATCGATGCACTGCCGTTTGTGATGCACGGGACCTGGTCGTTCTGGCACGACGCGGCGCATCCGTTGCTTGAGGTGCAACGCGAACGCGCTGTGAAGGTAGGCCGGAACGATCCATGCCCGTGCGGGTCCGGCAAGAAATACAAGCGCTGCTGCGGCGCCGTCGCGTGAGCGCCGTGCAGGACCGGGAGCGCTTCGATCTCGTTTACCTGGTTCTCAGCGGCACCACGACGGCCGCGCGCTGCCCGGAAGTGCTGCACGGCCTGCTCGACCTTGGCTTCACCACCGTTGTCGTACTGCCGACACCCAATGCCTCGCGCACCATCGCGCCGCGCGAGTTGGCCGACGTGCCCGGCGTGCAGGTGGTCGAGTCATATTTCGATCTCGCCATCCGCCCACGCCCGCCGCGCGGTGTGGTGCTGTTCGCGCCATGCAGCTTCAACTCGCTCAACAAGCTGGCGCACGGCATCGCTGACAATCTCGCCCTCTCCGTCGTCGCCGAGGCAATCGGGCGTCGCACCCCGGTGATCGTCGCACCGTCGCTGAACCAGCCGCTGCTCGACCATCCGCAGGCCCAGGTGTCGCTGCGGACACTGCCCACCTGGGGCGTGACACTCGTGCCGCCGTTGGATACCGGCGAGGGACCGCGCCTGGCGCCGACAGCACAACTGCTGGACGCAGCGCGTCCGTTCGTGCGGCAAGGCTGAGCAAGGCTGGGCCAGGAGAGGCAGGCCTGGGTTGAGCAAGCGGACAAGGGGCACGAGGGAGAATCTGGAAAATCTCCCCCTCCCGTTGCGGGAGGGGGTTGGGGGGAGGGGACGGTGCGATGTGCCCAGCCACCGACGCCACTGAACAATCCCAGGCCAAATCTCCGTAGCTGCGACGCCGACAAACCCTCGCATCCCGCCAACACCGTGCTATAGTCCGAACGGTCTTAGGAGGACTGGACACGTGCGTACTTTGCTAGCCCCGATCCTTGTCGCTCCATTGCTGCTGGGCAGCCTGCCGGCCTTAGCCCAAGGCAATCCATCATCATCGCAGATCATCAACTCCCTGCGCCCCAGCGGTAACCTTGTAACAGGCGGCACCCGTGGTATCCGTCTTGCCGCGCCGCCGAGCGATGCGGCGGCAGCACCGGCACCCGCACCGTCGCCAACCCAGCAGCCCCGCGTCGCATCCAGCAAGCCCGTAGCAGTCCCGGCCGCCGCAGCCCCCGTGAGCGGCCCCGCCGTGAACCTGACGGTGAACTTCGCCACCGGTTCGGCCGACCTGACACCCGACGCCGTCCGCACGCTCGACGAACTGGGCAGCGCGCTCAGCAGCAAGGAACTCGCCGGTTACCGGTTCCGCATCGAGGGCCATACCGACACAGTGGGCTCGCCCGAATACAACCGGGCCTTGTCAGAGCGGCGCGCCGAAGCAGTGGTGGCCTACATCGCAAAGAAGTTCGGTGTGGAGCCGACCCGTCTGCAGGCGGTCGGTATGGGCGAGCAAGGCCTGATGGTGCCGACGCCGCCGCAAACGGCAGAGCCGCGCAACCGTCGCGTCCAGGTGGTCAACCTCGGCGCCTGATCCAAGCCGCGCTGCCGGCTGACGAATGAGGCCGGCCCAACCGAATACGGACGACGATACTATTCGCATCGTGCGGCGGCCGCGCCGCAACGCTAGCAGCCGTGACGAGCGTCCTCGTCGCGGTCGCGATCCTGCTCGGAGGCACTGCCGCCTGGTGGTTCTGGCCACACCCGGCAACGCCGCCTCCCGCGACGACAGCCTCGATCCCCGCTCCGCCAATCGTCGCGACACCAATCCCACCCACAGCGCCGCCCGCGACCGCTCCCGCGACGCCGCCAGCGTTCGATATACAGTCCGCGAACGAGACGCAGATCCGCAACGACATCCCGACCGGTCTGACGGTGTTTCGCTTCGCCGACAATCCAAACATCGTCGTGCTCGACTTCGCCTCGCTGCACGAGCAGGGGAAAATGCTGAATCGCGTGGCGGCCCTGGTGGAGAAGGCCGACCTGCCGCGCGACCGCGTACTCACCGATGAGGAACTCGATGCTGCCATCCTCAAGAGAGGCGACACCGTCGAGACATTTTATTACGGACACGACTACTCCGCCGAGGCGCTGGTGCGTTTCTTCGCGCTCGCCGACGCGCAGCACATCCAGCTCGATCCGCAAGAGAAACGCCTGCGCGCCCTGTTGCAGCAGCTCGGCTGGTCGGGCGCCAATGCCGTTGGTGGGCTGATCTCCTTGCCTGCGGTCGGTTCCGCCGCCAACGTGACTATGGCAGCGCGCACATCGATCCTGCGGCACGAATTGTCGCATGGCGAATTCTTCAGCGATCCGGATTATGCCGCTTATGTCCACAACTTCTGGCTCACCGCACTGACCGAGGCCGAGCGCGCGAATGTCAGGAAGTTCCTCGCGAGCGAGGATTACGACGTGACCGACGAAGTGCTGATGTACAACGAAATGCAGGCGTATCTGATGTTCACCCGCGACCCGGTATTCTTCCGGCCGGAACTGGTTGGCCTCACGCCGGGGCGTCTTGCCGAAATTCAGGCCCGGTTCCTCGCCGGCATGCGGCCCGGCTGGCTTCGCGACGTGCTGGCGAGCTATCAGACCAACGCGGCGGCACAATAGGAGGGGGAAATGCGGTTCGGTTTGATCATCCGCGGTCAGTACCCGCAGGGCGACGACATGCAGCTACGTCTGCGTGAGGACCTGGAAGCGGCGAAGCGCGCCGAAGAACTGGGCTATGACTGCGTCGCGAAAGGCTCGCACTACAGTTCGTACCCGTTCCAGTACATCCAGCAGATCCCCTACCTGACGCAGGTCGCCATGGTGGCGCCAAAACTGCGACTGATCCCCGGCGTGGTCTTGCTGCCGCTGCACAGTCCGCTGCACGTCGCCGAGGAGCTCGCGTCACTCGATGTGATGTGCGGCGGCAAGTTGGTGTTCGGCGCCGGCATCGGCTACCGCGAGGTGGAGTTCCGCGCCTTCGGCACCACGCTCAAACAAGCGGGCCAGCGGTTTGAGGAATGCCTGACCGCGGTCAAGCGCCTGTGGACCGAGGACTTCGTGACGATGAAGGCCTCCTACTTTGAACTCGATCACGCCAACTGCACCGTGCTGCCGTTGCAGAAGCCGATGCCGCCGGTATGGATCGGCGCCAACATCGATGTCGGCATTCGTCGTACAGCGCGCATGGCGGACGCCTGGTTCGTCAATCCGCACAACAAGCTTGCGACCCTTGCGCGGCAGATGGATGTCTACAAGCGCGAGCTTGACGCGTGCGGCAAGCCATTCCCCGCCGAATTCCCCATGGCCCGCGAAGTGTTCGTCGCACGCTCACGCGAAGACGCGATCCGCCTGGCGCGGCCATATCTGGAGGTGAAGTACAAGGCGTATCATGAATGGGGTCAGGACAAGGTGATGCCCGCGTCCGATCACATGGACCTGGATTTCGACGACTTGGTCGATGATCGTTTCTTGATCGGTTCGGCGGCCGAGGTGACCGAGCAGATGATCGACCTCCGCCGCCGCTTCGGCGTGACCACGCTGATCCTTGGCGTGCATTGGGTCGGCATGCCGCAAAGCCTCGCGCTGGAACAAATGCAGTTGCTGGCGGAGGAGGTCTTCCCCGCAGTGCGCCAAGCCACGTAAGCTCCCTCCCAATATGGGAGGAAAGCAGATGCGATTTTTTGCCCGATGGCTGCTCGCGGCCACGGCGCTGGCCTGCGCGGCGCCACAGGCACGCGCAGCGGACCCGCTGGTTATCGGCTTCGACATCGAACTCACCGGCGGGCTGGCACCGAACGGCAAGGCCGCGTTGCTGGCGATGCAGATCTGGGCTGAAGAAATCAATGCGAAAGGCGGTCTGCTGGGCCGCCCGGTCAAGCTGCTCTACTACGACGATCAGAGCAATCCGGCGACGGTTCCGGGGATCATCACCAAGCTGCTCGATGTCGATCACGTCGATCTGCTGATCGGCGGCAACGGCACCAACATGCTGGCTCCCGCGATGCCGGTTGTGATGCAGCGCAACCTGACCTTCCTCGGTCTGTTCGGGCTCGATGTGAACAGCGAGTTCCATTATCCGAAGTATTTCTCGATCATCCCCGCCGGCGGTCCGACCCCGAAGGAGGCGTTCTCGCAAGGCTTCTTCGCCGTCGCGGCCACCCTGGACCCGAAGCCAAAGACCATCGCGCTGGTCGGCGCCGATGCGGAGTTCTCCAGGAACGCGGTCGATGGCGCACGGGCACAGGCGAAACGTGCCGGCTATACGATCGTCTATGACCAGTCTTACCCGCCGACCACCGCCGACTACAGCCCGATCGTGCGCGCGATCCAGGCAGCCAGCCCCGACCTGGTGTTCGTCGGTTCCTATCCACCCGACACCGTGGGCATGGTGCGCGCTGCCAATGAGGTGGGGCTGAAGGCGAAATTGTTCGGCGGCGGCATGGTCGGGCTGCAGGCAACCGCGATCAAGACTCAACTCGGACCGCTGCTGAACGGCATCGTCGATTACGACTTCTGGCTGCCGGTCGGCGGCTTCGCGACACCGGAAGCACAGGAATTCCTGGCCAAGTACCAGGCGAAGGCGGCAGGGGCCGGCGTCGATGCGCTGGGCTATTACCTGCCGCCGTTCGCCTATTCCGACATGCAGGTGTTGCAGCAGGCGGTCGAAGGCGCCAAGACACTCGATCAGGACAAGCTCGCCGACTACCTGCGCTCCCACACGTTCCATACGATCGTTGGCGATATCACGTTCGGTCCGAACGGCGAGTGGACCAAACCGCGCGTGTTGGCCGTTCAGTTCCAGGGCGTCACCGGCCATGATGCGGAACAGTTCAAGGATCCGAAGAAGGAAGTGATCCTGTGGCCGCCGGAGGACAAGTCCGGCGACGTGCGGTATCCGTATGAGGATGCGAAGAAGTAGCGGTCAGGCCAGCGCTACCTGAAGGTCAAGCGTGCGGGCGGCGCTCGCCATCCGGTCGTCGAACGTGGCGAGCGTCGCGCGGAGGCGTTGGCAAATAGCGATGTTGATCGCATCCGGAGCACGGAGATTGAGGTCGAGTTTGCGAAGGACTGACGAGGCGAATGCAATATCCGCCGCGGCCGTTTCCACACGCTGAGCTAGGCGCGCCAGCCAATCATCGAATGAGGCGAACGCGACGCGGGCATCATCGGACGTCAGGTCCATGGTTCGCACACGTCGCGCAACGGCAGATGCGAACTCCGCTGCGGCGAAGTCACTCACCGCGACCTCTGGGTTATGCACCGCGAGGTAGGTCGTGGCACGGTTCGTGACGGCATCAACGGTAAACAGCGCAACGAGCACGCTTGCATCCAGGCAGACGGTCACCGCCAGTCTTCGTCACGCACCCGGCTGAGTAAAGCACCCGCGTCGTCCAGCGGTTCCTTCTTTCCAACCCTGTGCGCATCGAGCCAATCGATGTCGGCCTGCGTGATGCGTCGCGGCGGTTGCTGAACCACAGGTTTCAGTTCCACCACGGGCTGGCCACGACGCGCGTGATGACAACGGACTCGCCCTTGAGGGCACGGTCGATCAGCTCGGGCAGATGGTTCTTCGCCTCGGTGACGCTATGTGTGGTCATGGCCCGGATATAGGCACCGCGCGACCATTTGTCGAACCGCCTCGACCCGCGACACACTCCGCGTGCAACCCGGAAGGTCACGCCCATGCTCTTCGGCGCCGCAATGTTCTTCACCGAGGCTTCCATGTCACCTGGCGAACTTGGCCCGCTGCTGGAACAACGCGGCTTCGAATCGCTCTGGGTCCCAGAGCATTCGCACATCCCCGTGGTGCGCACGAAATCGTTCCCCGGCGGCCCGCAACTGCCGCGCCCATATTACGACATCATGGATCCGTTCCTCGTGCTCACCGCTGCGGCGGTGGCAACGAAGACCTTGCGCGTAGGCACCGGTGTCTGCCTGATCAACCAGCGTGATCCCATCCAGACCGCGAAGCTCGTCGCCTCGATCGACCAGCTGTCCGCCGGGCGTTTCCTGTTCGGCGTCGGCAACGGCTGGAACAAGGAGGAGATGCAGCACCACGGCACCGCCTTCGAGACGCGCCACACTTTGTCGCGCGAACGCATCGAGGCCATGAAGGCGATCTGGACGCAGGACACCGCAGAATACCACGGCGAGTTCGTCAACTTCGCGCCGATGCAGACCTGGCCAAAGCCGGTGCAAAAGCCCTACCCGCCGCTCATCGTCGGCGGCGCATTCCCGTACGGCGCAAGCCGTGCGGTACGGTATGGCGACGGTTGGATCCCCAGCGCTGCCGGCCCAGGACGTGCCGACATAGCCACCTCGCTGCGGCAGTTCCACAAGCTCGCGACGGAAGCGGGACGTGATCCCGCATCGCTCCCAGTCACACTGTTCCGCGTCACCGAGGATCTCGATCGGCTGCACCAGTTCCGCGATCTCGGCATCGCGCGCGTGGTGATCAGCCTGCCCGCCGCGAAGGCCGATGCGATCCTGCCGATACTCGATCGCTGGGCACCGTTGATGCGCGCCGTCACTGCCTGAAGCGCGCGCCATGTGGACATAGGCCAGCACGCCGCACACTCTTCGCACAGCCAATGCATGGAGAACGCCCATGACCTCGACGACGTGCATCCGCGATGCCGCCTGCATCGTTGCATGGGATGCGGCAAACCATCGGCACGCTTACCTGATGGGCGGCGATGTCGCATTCAGCGACGACACACTCAGCTTCGTCGGCAGGCACTACGACGGTACTGCGGACACGATGATCGACGGCAGCAACCTGATGGTGATGCCCGGCCTTGTGAACCTGCATTCGCACCCCAGCACCGAACCGTTCTTCCGCGGCGTGCGCGAGGAACATGGCGTCCCCTCGATGTATATGAGCGGTCTGTATGAACGCTCGGTCGCCATGCAGCCCGATCCCGAGGCGCGCAAGGCTGGCAAACAGGTCGCGTTCTGCGAGATGCTGCTTTCCGGCATCACCAGCGTTGCCGACCTGTCGGGCATTGACGAAGGCTGGATCGACCTCGCCGCACAAAGCGGGCTGCGCGTGTTCCTTGCACCATCCTATGCATCGTCGCGCTGGTATCTGGAGAACGGCTGGGCGCTGAAATACCGCTGGGACGAAGCCGCCGGCCGCCGCGGCCTCGATGCGGCACTGGCTCTGATCGAACAGGCCGCGTCGCATCCGTCCGGCCGCCTTGCAGGGATCGTTTCGCCGGCGCAGATCGACACCTGCACCACCGACCTGCTGCGCGACAGCTTCGCCGCGGCCGAGGCTCGCGACCTGCCGCTGACCGTGCACTGCGCGCAGAGCGTCAACGAGTTCCAGGTGATGATCGACCGGCACGGCAAATCGCCGGTGCAGTTCGCACGCGACCTCGGCATCCTCTCGCCTCGCACGGTGCTGGGTCATGCGATCTTCATCGACGACCATTCGTGGATACGTTGGCATACACATAGCGATCTGGCCGCGCTGGTCGATACCGGCACCAACGTGGCGCACTGTCCTTCGCCGTTCGCGCGCTATGGCCACACGCTGGAGGATTTCGGCCGCTATCGCCGCGCCGGCATTAACCTGGGCATCGGCACGGACGTTGCCCCGCACAACGTGATCGAGGAGATGCGGCTGGCCGCGATCCTTGCACGCGTCGCCGCACGCGACATCACCATCACCAGTGTCGGCGCATTGTTCCACGCCGCTACGGTGGGCGGCGCCGAAGCGCTCGGACGCAACGATATCGGGCGGCTTGAAGCGGGCGCGAAAGCGGACCTCGTGCTGGTGGATCTCGGCAATCCCTGGATGCGGCCGGCGCGCGACCCGTTGCGCTCACTGGTGTTCACTGGCGCAGACCGCGCGGTGCGCACGGTGTTCGTGCATGGAACCAAGGTGCTGGAGAATGGGCAAGTTCTAACGATGGACCACGCCGCCGCGCTGGAGGCGGTGACCGAGGGCCAGCAGCGCATGCTGCGTGACGCGCCGTCCCGCGACTGGGCTGGCCGGACCGCCGAAGAGATCTCGCCCCTGAGCCTACCAATATTCGGCAGAAACAACTCTGCCTATTGAGCCGGCAATTGCCACGCCGTTGGAACTTAGCCTCAGCAAATCCCAGGTAGATTTTATTCGCAGCGGGTCACAGTTATGGAGCAATTTCAGTAAGAATCCAAAGTAAATATTAACCACAGATGCACACAGATTCACACGGATGAGAGTTGTGGAACGGCACCATCCGGGCGGACACAGGTCTTATCAGTGTGCATCTGTGTGCATCTGTGGTTGATGATTTTTTCAGCGTGCCTTGGGCCGTGTTAGTCGTAAGCTTGACAAGGCCACCAACCGTCTCTTGAGCCGGACGATCTATGTCAGGCGAGCCTAAGAGTTTCGGTGCTCCGTTGCCGAGTCGCCCTGCAACGGTAGCCCGCGAGGCATGGCTTGCCCCTTCGCGGCAGCGCGACCACACTGACGCGATGACCAGCGAATCGCTCGATTGCCTGAAGTGCCCCGCGTTCTGCTGCCGGACCGCCGGCTACGTCGAGGTCAGCCGCAACGACATCCGGCGCCTCGCGAAGTTCCTCGGCCAGACGGTGCGCGAGTTCGAGGAACGCCATATCGTCGAGCGCACCCGCAAGGGCAGCAAGCGCATCAAGAGCGGCTTCGCGACTTGCCAGTTCCTCGGCGACAATCGCCGCTGCACGGTCTATGACGCGCGTCCCAAGGACTGCCGCGGCTATGTCTGCTGGAACCAGGAAGACACCACGGTCTTCGACTACGCCCGCTTCTTCCAGCTTACCATTGCGGAAGTGCGCCAGCAGGACGTGGATGCAGGCGTCAAGGCACGTTAGTCCGTTGCGAAGGGAGACCAACCGATGAGCGATCCGGAAATCATTGCCCTGCGTGAGGTCATCGCCAAGCGCGTGCGGTCCGACGACATCGCCCAGCGCCGCCGCGATATCGACGCGCGCGGACGGCAATACAAACTCGCCGCTGACATCACAGTGGAACCAGTGACCGCGAACGGTGTGAAGTCGGAATGGACGACCACACCCGACGCCGAGGCGGGCAAGGTCGTGTTGTTCCTGCACGGCGGCGGCTACGTCATCGGCTCACTCGACAGCCACAGACACATGATTTCCGAAATGGGACGCGCCGCGCGGGCGCGTACCTTGGCGATCGACTACCGGCTTGCGCCGGAGCACCCGTTCCCAGCGGCGGTTGACGACTCGCTCGCCGCGTATCGTTTCCTGATGGCCAACGGCATCCAGCCTGGTGGCATCACCATCGCCGGCGATTCTGCCGGCGGCGGCCTCGTTGTCGCTGCGATGCTGGCCATTCGCGATGCGGGCTTGCCGCAGCCAGCATGCGGCTGGCCGATCTCGCCCTGGGTCGATATGGAGGCCATAGGCGACAGCATGCTCAGCAAGGCCGCGACCGACCCTACAGTTCAGAAGGCCGGCATCCTTGATATGGCGAAGCACTATCTGAATGGCACCGACCCGCGCTCGCCTCTGGCCGCCCCGATCTACGCCGACCTGCGCGGACTGGCACCGTTGCTGATCCAGGTCGGCGCGGCGGAGACCTTGCTCGACGACGCGATACGGCTTGCGCAGGTCGCAGGCGCTGCGGATGTCGCCGTTGATCTACAAATCTGGCCCGAGATGATCCATGTCTGGCACATTTTCCATCCGGAATTATCCGCTGGACGGCGCGCCATCGCGGCAGGCGGCGACTTCGCCCGCGCCATGATGTCACGCGGTTCGCGCGCGGGGTTCTGACGCGCGTTTCTCCAGCTTTTTCGACGGTTCTCGCTTAATGTGCGAGACCTGCACAGCCACGTTAGTGTCAGCGGACTGTGATTGACAGCTTTGGGGCTTTCTGTGCCAACTGTGCAACGCAATCGCATTTTGGCTTGGCTTGCTGCGCCTCCGCTTTCGATCGGGTGCCCTCAAGACGTTCCAAAGGGCCGGTTGTCTACCCAGCATTGCGCGCGGTTGCGCGATGCGATCGACGGAGAGTTTCGCAAGCTATGGCTATCGGTACAGTCAAGTGGTTCAACACGACCAAGGGTTTCGGCTTCATCATGCCGCAAGACGGCGGCAAGGACGTGTTCGTCCATATCACAGCGGTGCAGGCGGCTGGGCTTCGCGGCCTGAATGAAGGCCAGAAGGTCAGTTACGAGGTAGCAATGGAGCGTGGCAAGGCTGCCGCGACCAACCTCAAGCTCGCCTGAAGCGTCAGCGCGCGCCGCGTTTCAATCACCCATCCCCACTAGCGCGACAGGGGACGCGCACCGGAAGGAGTGACGACAATGGCCGTGGGAACCGTCAAGTGGTTCAATGCAACGAAGGGCTTTGGCTTCATCATGCCGCAGGACGGCGGGAAGGACGTGTTCGTCCACATCACCGCCGTACAGGCCGCAGGATTGAAGGGGCTGAATGATGGCCAGAAGGTGAGCTACGAGATCGCCATGGAACGCGGCAAGGCAGCGGCCACGAATCTCAAACTCGCCTGACGGTATCTGCATCCAACCATCGAAGCGGGCCGTTGCCGGGGGCGCACCCTCCGGCAACGGCCCGCTTCGGCTTTTGGGCCTCGTAGCATGTTCACCTTGCCCGAACTTGAAGCCGCACTCTCTTTGGTGCACCAAAGCTTTCCCGGCACGCCGCAATACGCTTGGCCGCTGCTGGCGGAACGCACTGGCGCCGAGGTCTGGGTCAAGCACGAGAACCACACGCCGAACGGTGCCTTCAAGATCCGCGGTGGTTTGGTATACACCGAACGCCTGCGGCGTGAGCGGCCGCATGTGCGCGGCATCATCTCGGCGACGCGCGGCAATCATGGACAATCGCTGGCCTGGGCAGGACGTCGATATGACGTTGCGGTGACAGTTGTCGTGCCGCACGGCAACAGCTTGGAGAAGAATGCCGCGATGCGCGCCATCGGTGCGCGCCTGGTCGAATATGGCGACGACTTCGAGATGGCGCGTGAGGAGGCTGCGCGGCTGGCCGTGACGGAAGGACTGGAGTTCGCACCATCGTTCGCGCCCGATCTGGTGAAGGGTGTTGCGACCTATTCGCTGGAATTGTTCCGTGCCGTCGCCTAAGCTCGATGCGCTGTATGTGCCGATCGGACTTGGCTCCGGTATCTGCGGCGCGATCATGACGCGCGATCTGCTCGGGCTCGATACCGAGATCATCGGCGTGCAGGCGGCCGGTGCGCCACCCTATGCGCGTATCGTTCGCCG
Organism: uncultured Alphaproteobacteria bacterium; assembly: GCA_963726125.1. Lineage (GTDB taxonomy): Bacteria > Pseudomonadota > Alphaproteobacteria > Acetobacterales > Acetobacteraceae > JAMXLO01. Next base: position 101,986 of record CAVSBG010000002.1, read on the forward strand.
AGGGCCAGATGATCGCAGTGAATCGCGCCGATACGTTTGCCGATGGCATGGCGGTGCGACAGCCTGATGCCGATGCGTTCGCAATCATCCATGCCGGCGCCGCGCGGATCGTTACTGTATCGGACGATGAGATCGCCGAAGCGATCCGCGCTTACTGGACCGACACGCACAACCTCGTCGAGGGTGCCGGCGCGGCACCGCTGGCCGCAATGATGCAGGAACGACAGCAAATGGCTGGCAAGCGCGTCGGCCTCGTCGTCAGCGGCGGCAACATCGACATGGCGCTGTTTCGTAGTTGGGTGCTGCGATGATGGTGCTGCGGACGGAGCGGCTCATCAGCCGCCCACTGCAGGCGCTATTCAAAGCCTAATCTGGCGCGTGCACCACGATATAGCGAACCGCTTCGGCCGATCGATGTGTTTAGGCACGCTTCGATGCGCAACAGGCATCGTCCAAGCGTAAGGGCAACGCCTCATGAATCAGGTCACGCGGCCGTAAGCTGTCCCACCGGTTCCGGTGCCACGCTGAAATGGCCGCCAGACGGTTCGCGGATCATATAGCCACGGCCCCAAACCGTGCCGATGAGGTTATCGGCCCCGGCGACCGCAAGCTTCTTGCGCAGCTTGCAGATGAACACGTCGATGATCTTCATCTCAGGTTCATCCATCCCGCCGTAGAGGTGATTGAGGAACGCCTCCTTGGTGAGTACCATGCCCTTGCGCAGCACCAGCAGCTCGAGAATGGAATATTCCTTGCCGGTCAGGTGCACAGCCCGGCTATCGACCGATACCTCGTGACTGTCGAGGTTCAGCAGCAAGGGCCCGACGCGCAGCGAAGGCTGACTGAAGCCCTTGCTGCGACGGACGATCGCCTGCATGCGCGCCAGCAGCTCGGCCTTGTCGAACGGCTTGGTGATGAAGTCGTCGGCACCAAGCCCAAGGCCCTTCACCTTCACCTGTGGCCGCGACAGGCCCGACAGGATCAACACCGGCGTGTCGTTGCGCGCAACGCGCATGCGGCGTACCACCTCAAACCCCTCGATGTCCGGAAGCATCAGATCAAGCACCACGATGTCGTAATCGTAGTGACGCGTCAGCTCGAGGCCCTCCTCACCCGTGTCAGCGTGATCGACCACGGCGCCGCTGGATTTCAGCATCAGGGATATGCCGCGGGCAGCCACAATGTCGTCTTCGATGAGCAGGATGCGCATGGGACTGCTTCCTTTGGTATAACAAGGTAGAGACTTACCACTCCTGCGTGCATTGCGCTAGGGTTTTTTCACCAATTAGGTGTATCATTCCAACGTTTGCCGGACAGGTACCGTTGGCGTGACTCGATTTCATTGACACATTCTCAATTTCCGGAGCAATTTTCCATGCGATCGTCTGCTCCTCTGTTGGAGCGAAGCGCCAACTGCCGCGCCAGGTTGCGCGACATCATGCCGAACCGGCTGGAAGGTCGCGTGGTTGGACTGTCCGGGCTCGTCGTCGATATCGATGGGCTCAGCAGCCATGTGTCGGTGGGCGATCGCCTGTCGCTCGAAACGCGGGATGGCCAGGAAATCCCCGCGGAGGTCGTCGGCTTCCGCCAGGGCTTCGCGCAGGTCATGCCGTTCGCGGCACTCGATCGGCTGGGGCCGGGCAGCACGGTGCTGTTCCACCCCGAACCACAGGGTGGGGGAACGCTGGCTGTGGCCGACGCGTGGCTCGGCCGGGTGCTGGACCCGCTGGGCAGATCACTGGACGGACATGGACCACTGCCGCCGGGTCCGCGTGCTCGTCGCGTGCGGGCGGCACCGCCGGAGGCAACGCTGCGCGCGCGGCTCGGGCCGCGGCTGGATGTCGGCATCCGAGCGCTGAATTGTTTCGCCACGTGCCGGCGTGGCCAACGGCTTGGCCTGTTCTCCGGATCCGGCGTCGGCAAGTCGAGCCTGCTCGCCATGCTCGCCAAGCACACCGCGTGTGACGTCGCGGTGCTCGCCTTGGTTGGCGAGCGCGGACGCGAGGTGCGGGAATTCCTGGAAGACGACCTGGGCGCGGAAGGATTGGTCCGCTCCGTCGTCGTGGTTGCCACGTCCGACTCCCCTCCCCTGCTGCGCCGCCAGGCCGCCTATGCCGCCATGACCGTAGCGGAACACTTCCGCGATCAGGGCAAAGCGGTGCTGCTGCTGATGGACAGCGTCACCCGGTTCTGCCTCGCGTTGCGCGAAATCGGCTTGTCCGCCGGCGAGCCCCCCGCCACCCGCGGCTACCCGCCCAGCGTATTCGCCGAACTGCCGCGACTGCTGGAGCGCGCCGGCCCTGGTCTGGAACGACCGGACGGTGAACCGGGATCCATCACCGCGCTGTTCAGCGTGCTGGTGGAGGGCGATGACCTCAACGAACCAGTCGCCGACGCCGTGCGCGGTATCCTGGACGGCCACGTGGTGCTGGATCGCCGCATAGCGGAAGGCGGCCGCTACCCGGCCGTCGACGTGCTGCGGTCTCTGTCGCGCGCCGTGCCGGGATGCAACACGACTGACGAAAATGCCATGACCCGCCGCGCCCGCTCGATCCTCGCGCTTCACGCGGACATGGCGGACATGGTGCGGCTTGGCGCCTACCGCGCCGGCAGCGATCCCGCAGTGGACGAGGCGGTGGCGCTCGCGCCGCGCATCGAGGCGATGCTGCGCCAGGCACGAGACGAAGGCACCGGCATCGAGGACAGTTTCGCGTCACTATACGCGGCAATGGAGCCATCATGAAAAGCGATCCGCTTGCGGCGCTGCTGCGACTACGCCGGCTCACAGCCGACCAGGCGAGGAGCGAACTCGCCGATTGCCTCCGTGCCGAGAGTGAGGCGAAACAGGCGATAGCCGCCATCGATATCGAGATCGCGCACGAGACCGAGGTCGCCACCAGCCTCGCCGGCGGCGACGCGGAGGTAGAGGCATACGCCGCCTGGCTGCGTCGAATTCGCCCCACCCAACAGGCTGCTCGGGCGGCAGAAGCCGCGGCGATCGCCCAGACGACAGAGGCACGTGCCGTCCTCGCCGTGGCACGCGCGGCAGTCCGGGCGGTCGAGGAATTGCTGGCGCAGCGCGAAACCGAGGAGCGGATGGCGGCTCAACGTCAGGATCAGCGGGAGATCGATGAGGTTGCGCAGCGAACCGAGCGGCACGCCGCTCGGTAGGCCGCTACAAATATCCGCCTGGCGCAGTCGGCGGTGCTACCGCGTCATGCTGGGCGAAGCCCACCAACACGTCTCTCATTGCCGCCATCGGCAAACACCAGCCTCACGCCTGATTTGGCAGCCGGTCAGCCTTCGCCGAGCCCGCCAAGGCGCCGCGCCGCTTCCGCGTGACCCGGCAGCGCGGCGAGTATGCGGCGGTACACACTGGCGGCGTCGTCGCGACGGCCGCTGGCTTCCCATTCGGTTGCCAGTTCCAGCGCCTCTTGCAGCGTGAATTGCTGGCCGCCCGCCGCATCGTCGCGCTCCAGGTATCGGCCGGTTTCATGCATCCCCTGATAGATGTCGCAGGCGGTGCAGGGCACGTCATCGCGCGGCGCCGCGCGGCCCAGCAGCATCTGCCGGGCATGGGTGATCGTTTCGCCATTGATGGCACCAGTGAGGCCGTCGCGAAATGTCACCCCCGGGAGCGGCTTCTTCAACTATAATTACAGCTTCGCGTCGGGCTCGAGCTCCGCCGAAGTGACGACGCGCGCGATCTCTATGGCCTGACCAAGCTCCTGCTCGTACCGTCATTGTTCGAGGAGCCGTTCGGCCGGGTTGCGGCAGAGGCGATGATCAACGGCATTCCCGCCTTGGTCAGCGATCGCGGGGCGCTCCCCGAGACGGTCGGCGACGGCGGTATCGTGCTGCCGGTGCCCGCGTGGACGGAAGCTTCCAGCCGCCGCATTCCAGACCCCGACGAGGTCAGGCCCTGGTTCGAGGCGGTCACCCGCCTGTGGGATGACAGCGAGGAGTATCAACGGATCGCGGACGCAGCGCGCAAAGGGGCGCGAGAGCGGTATAACGAGACTGATCTGCGCCGGCGTCATGCGGCATTCTTCACTGCCCCTCCGCCGTATCCCGCCCTGTTCGAATAGCGCGCATCAATCCCGCGGCAATTCAGAGACGAACGTTCGCAGCTTGCCGGCCCCGGTACGGGGTATCGACTCGCAGTATACCAGCTCGATGCGGAACGCATCGCCGAATGCAGCCAACAGCACCGTCCGGACACGCTGTTCCTCGTCCGCGGTCAGCGGACGGGCAACCGCCAGTCGCGCCTCTATCAGTTCCAGGCTGCACTGCACAATCTGGAATTCGCGGAGCGCCGGGATCCTCGCCAGCCGATAATGACTTGCGTTGTTGCGCCGCCTTTCGCCGTTCGGCAGCGTCACGTAGTCGTCCAGCCGCCCAATGACATTCGTCAGCACCGGCAGTCCACGGCCGCACGGACAGGGCTCGCCTACCTCGGCCTCATCACCGATCTCGTAGCGCAGCAGCGGCATGGCAAAGTTGTGCAACGGCGTGACGATGACGCGACCGATCTCACCGCTCCCGCAAGGACGACCATCCACATCCAGCACCTCGACCAGCGCCAGTTCCGACTGGATATGGAAATGCGGATGCTCCGGGCACTGCAGTGCGATGTAGCCACACTCGGCCGCAGAGTAATTATGCACGATGCGCACGCCGAATACGTCCTGGCACAGCGCACGCAGATCGGGATCCACCACCTCGCTCAACGTCCACACCGCACGCAGGTTCGGCAGCGTAATGCCGGCATCGCGACAATGACCAAGCAGAATGCGCAGGGCGGACGGGTTGGCGGAGAGATACTCCGGACGCAGCCGCCGCAATCGTTCAGCCTGTTCCGATAGCGGCGTCCCATCGTCGATCAGGGCCATCGGCCCGGTACGCCAGAGTAACGATATCGGAGAACCCCAGTCAGGCAGGCTCAAACCCTCCGGCGACCGCGCTTGCCTGATATTGGCCTCACCGAGACTGTCGGGTATCGGGCGCAGCCGGGCGATGGTTCCGAGCATGTCCTCACGGTGCCAGATCTCCTCGCGCACCCGCACCGCGTTCCACAGCAGCCTCTCCAGTTCGCTCCTGCGTACACGCACCGGAATGCCGGACGAGCCACCGGTGCTGCTCACGCCAGTGCCGCCGTGCGACGCCGGGATCGTCGTGGCGCGCAACAGTTCACCCGCGTCCTGCACATCTCGCCGCGTCAGTATCGGCAGGCGTGCCCAGGCCGCCTCGGTCAGTGGTTCGTTTGGATCGATGCCGGCGAGCCGCAGGCGTTCGGCATGGAACGGCACGGTGGCCGCCGCGTGCCGCAGCAGAAGCTGCAACTGCTCGAACTGACGTGCGCGCAACTGCTCCGCAGGCCACCACTGGGTTTCATCGAACTGGCGTTGCAACGCCAGCAGTTGCGCGGCGGTCCCGCTCAGCAACGCAGGCCACGTGGTCTGCTCGATCGAAGAGCGCAGTTCGGCGAATTCCATCACACCCGCGGCAAATCGGACATAAAAGGCCGCAACTTGCCGGCTGCGGTCCGCGGAATCGTTTCGCATGGCGTCAGCACGATATCGAACTCTCCACCCAGTTCCGCCGCCAGGACTGCCGTTATCGTCGCCTTCTCGTTCGCCGACAGCGGGCGCCCGAGCACCATCAATACCTCGATCCGCTCAACACTACGCTGCACGATCTGGAACTCCCGGATCGCAGCGACCTCGGCGAGCCGGTAATGATTGAGGATCGGACGCCGTTTCTCGCCGGACGGCAGCGTCAGGTAGTCAAGCGTCCGGCCGACCACCCGTCGCAGCACTGGCAGGCCGCGGCCACAAGGACAGGGCGCGCCAACCTCGGCCTCGTCGCCTAGTTCGTAACGCAACAGCGGCATGGCAAAGTTGTGCAGCGGCGTAACGACGACGCGCCCGATCTCACCCGGCGCGCAGGGACTGCCGGCGTCGTTCAATACCTCCACAAAGATGACTTCGGACTGGACATGGTAATGGTCATGATCCGGGCACTGGAGCGCAATATAGCCGGTCTCTGCCGCCGAATAGTTGGCGACGATGCGCACGCCGAATACATCATGGCATAATCTACGCAGCGATTCGTCCACCACTTCGCTGACCGTCCAGACCGCAAGCAGGTCAGGCAGCACGATGTGCTTGTCCCGGCAATGGCCGAGCAGAAGGCGCAGGTTTGAGGGATCGGTGAACAGATACACCGCCTCCATCCGCCGCAAAAACTCGGCTTGCCGCGGCACCGGCGTCGTATAGTCGAGGACCGCAGATCGGCCGGTCCGCCACAGCAGCGCGGCCGGTGGTCCCCAATCTGCGCCTTGCAGTCCATCAGCCGATCTCACCTGGCGCTTCTGCTCCTCCGTGAGGCCGTCTGGTTGCGCGCGCACCCGCACCATGCATCCCAGCATATCATCCCGGTGCCAGATCTCCTCGCGAACGGCGACGGCACTCCACATCAGGCCATCCACGGCGGACCTGCGCACGTGCACGGGAATGCCAGTGGAACCACCAGTAGTGGTCTCGCCGGTAACACCATGCGACGCAGGGATCGACGTGGCATGCAGCAGGCCGCCCGCGTCATGCACGTCCCACCGCGTCAGTATCGGCAGGCGTGCCCAGGCTGCCTCGGTCAGCGGTTCGTTTGGATCGATGCCGGCGAGCCGCAGGCGTTCGGCGTGGAATGGCACGGTGGCCGCCGCGTGCCGCAGCAGAAGCTGCAACTGCCCAAACTGACGCGCGCGCAGCTGCTCCGCAGGCCACCACTGGGTTTCATCGAACTGGTATTGCAAGGCCAGCAGCTGCGCCGCGGTTCCTGCCGGGACCGCGGGCCAGGCGACCTGCTCGATCGAAGAGCGCAGTTCGGCGATCTCCATCACTCGCTCGGCAAATCTGACATAAAAAGCCGCAGCTTGCCGGCGGCGGTCCGCGGAATCGTTTCGCAAGGCGTCAGCACGATATCGAACTCGCCACCCAGGTCCGCTGCCAGAATAGCCATTATCGTTGCCGTCTCATCCGTCGACAGCGGGCAGCTAAGCACCATCAATACCTCGATCCGCTCAAGACTGCGCTGCACGATCTGGAACTCCTGGATCGCAGCGACCTCCGCCAGCCCGTAATGATTGACGTTCGGGCGTCGTCGGTCGCCGGATGGCAGCGTCAGGTAGTCAAACGTGCGGCCGACCACCCGTCGCAGCACGGGCAAACCACGGCCACAAGGACAGGGCGCGCCAACCTCGGCTTCGTCGCCGAGCTCGTAACGCAACAGCGGCATGGCGTAGTTGTGCAGCGGCGTAACGACGACGCGCCCGATCTCACCCGGCGCGCAAGGACTGCCATCGTCGTTCAACGCCTCCACAAATATGACTTCGGACTGGACATGGTAATGATCATGATCCGGGCACTGGAGCGCAATGTAGCCGGTCTCTGCCGCCGAGTAGTTGGAGACGATGCGCACGCCGAATACGTCATGGCACAACTTGCGCAGCGAGCCGTCCACGACTTCGCTGATCGTCCAGACCGCGCGCAGGTCAGGCAGTGCGATATGGTTGTCCCGGCAATGGCCGAGCAGGAGGCGCAGGTTCGAGGGAACCGTGTACAGATACATCGCCTGCATCCGCCGCAAAAATTCGGCCTGCCGCGACACCGGCGTCATATAGTCGAGTATCGCGGATTGGCCTGTCTGCCACAGCAGCGCGGCAGGTGGTCCCCAACTTGCGCCTTGCAGTCCATCAGCCGATATCAACTGGCGCTGCTGCTCCTCCGTGAGGCCAGCCGGTGGCCCGCGCACCCGTACCATGTACCCCAGCGTATCATCGCGGTGCCAGATCTCCTCGCGAATGGCCACCGCACTCCACATCAGATTATCCACAGCCGATCGGCGGACGCGCACGGGAACACCGGTGGAGCCGCCAGTGGTTGTCTCGCCAGTGATACCGTGCGACGCCGGGATCGACGTGGCATGCAGCAGAGCGCCCGCGTCATGCACATCCCGCCGCGTGAGTATCGGCAGTCGCGCCCAGGCCGCCTCGGTCAGCGGTTCGTCGAGATAGACGCCGGCACGACGCAGGCGTTCGGCGTGGAATGGCACCGTGGCCGCAGCGTGCTGCAGCAGAAGTTGCAACTGCCCGAATTGGTGCGCGCGAAGCTGCTCCGCGGGCCACCACTGCGTCACGTCGAACTGGTACTGCAAGGCCAGCAGCTGCGCCGCGGTTCCGGTGGGGACCGCGGGCCAGGCGACCTGCTCGATCGACGAAAGAGGCTCCATCCGGAACGGTCCATAGCAGATGCGCTGTGCGATAACAGTCGCCATCCAGTTTGCCGAACGTCAAGAACGCCACCCTGATCGCGGCACCGTGATGTATTGGGGCCTATTGCACTATCACTGGTTGTCCCGACCACGTGATTTGATAGTTCCTTGTAAGAATTGCGTGCCATCTTTTTCGGCGCGATGTCCTTGAAAATCCTGATCGCCGACGACCACGCCCTGGTGCGCCAGGGGCTTCGCCAGCTTCTCGGCGACAAGAACCCGGACTATGAGTTCGCCGAGGCCGACGGATTGGACGCGACGCTCGATGCACTGGCCACCGGCGGCGCTGATCTGCTGCTGACCGATCTCAACATGCCAGGCATGGCGGGCGCCGAGAGCCTACGCGCGCTGCGCGAAGCGCATCCGGTCACCAAGGTTGCCGTGCTCACTGGCTCCGATGATCGCGCGACGATACTGCAATGCCTTGGGGCGGGCGTGCACGGATATATCCTGAAGACGTCGCCGGTCGAGGAGATCCAACGCGCAATCGCCACCATCCTGGCAGGCGGGGTCTACGTCGCACCGTCGCTCACCCAACTGAGCGCATTGCCCCCCGCACGGCCCATCGAGGCCGCCCCCACCGCCGCCCACAGCGCAGGCAATGGGCCACACTTCACCACACGGCAGATCGACGTGCTGCGGCTGCTGGCCGAAGGACATTCGAACAAGGAGATCGCGCGGACGTTGGACCTGGGGCCGGGGACGGTGAAGATCCACCTGGCGGCGATCTTCCGGACCTTGCACGCGCATAATCGCACGGAAGCCGTGGTGCTGGCGGCGAAGCTGAAGCTGTAGCTGTCACGCAGCTGCCAGCCGACGCGAAACGCACCGTCAGCGCAGTTCCCTCACCACCGCCGCGAGCCAGCCACGTAGCTGCTCAGGATCGACGGGCTTGGCAAAGAACGTAAAGCCGTGCTCTTGCGCGGCCGCGCCCGACATACGGCCGAGGCTGCCGGACATCACAGCGGTCGGGATCGGCCGACCCGCGGCCGCTGCGATCGCCAGCGCAACCTGGGCACCGCTCTCCGCCCCATCGACGCTGAAGTCGGTCACAATCGCCGCGACGCTGCCCTGAGCATCCCGCAACCCCGCGCGGATCTCCTCCCCGGACGCGCCCAGGACCACGCGATATCCCCAATCGCGCAGCAACATCTCCTGCCCGAGACGAACCAGTGGATCGTCCTCAATCAGCACCACGAGAGGAACCTCTGTCATCGCGCGACTCGCTCGCCACTACCCCAGGATGCCGCTTCGCGCGCCGCGCCGCCAGCTTATGCCGCGGGCTAGACCGCTTGCGCCACCGCCCCGGCGCCATCGGCCATGCGGCCTATCCCGATGTGGCAGTTTCGCTTGGCTGAATAGTCGCCGGCGGCGCGGATCGGCTATCGCAATGGCGGCGAAAACAACAAACCGCCCGGAGGACAAGAAAATGTCGGATACGACCTGCACGATGCCAACGAGCTTCGCCGTCAGCCCGCTGCTGATCTGTGACCGGCTGCTGACGCTGGCCCAGGATGCCGAACGCGCCGGGCTGCGCGGCGCCGCCCAACACCTGCTGGACCTGGTGTCCGAAGTGCTGGAACCGGTGATTCCGGCCCATCCAGTTCAGCGGAGCCGCCGATGACCGACGAACCATCGGCAATCGTGGGCCGCTTCTGGTCACTGTTGCAGCAGGCCGGATGCCGCGCCATGCCGGCTGCGAGCAGCGGTAAGCTCCTGGTTGGACGGGACCTCACCGACATCTCGGCAGGAGTAGCGGAGCTGCCGGGAAATTGGCGGTTGGACACCACCGAGAGCGTCACCGGCGGAGCCGAGACTGCCCGCATACTGCCACCTCGCGGTTCGGCCCTGCCGCATTTCACATTCGCGCGCAGGGAGGGCTTCATCACGGTTCGCATGAACGCGGCGGGTTCGGCCGGATCGCTGGTGTTCGGCGTGTTCGCGACGGCCAACGCGGCTCTGGACGCGATTCACAACGACATCATGTCGCGCATGATCTGCGGTGACGCTCAGGCATTGACGGCAGCGGCGCCGCAGGCAGCGTAACGCGGTGACGCTCAGGCATTGACGGCAGCGGCGCCACAGTCAGCGTAGCGTCAGTTCCCAGTCTTCACCGACACAGCGCGGGCCGAAATCGCAGTGCGGGCTGCTTGCGACCAGACGAAAGCCGGCCTGCTGATAAATCGCCCGCGCTGCCAGCAGGATGTCGTTGGTCCATAGCGTGATGCCGCGATAGCCCGCCTGGCGGGCGAACGCGATGCACTCGGCGACCATGCGGCGGCCGATGCCTGAACCTCGTGCCGTCGGCTCCACTATCAGCAGGCGAAGCTTCGCCACGTCGTCGGATTTTCGGACCAGGAACACCGAACCGACGTTCACGCCATCCCGCTCGGCGATCCAGCAGCGTTCACGCGCGGGATCGTGTTCCGCGAGGAAACCGCCGGCAACCTGCGCGACCAACGCCTCGAAGCGGTGGTCGAATGCGTACTCGTCGGCATACAGCGCGGCGTGACGGGCAACCACCCAGCCTATGTCGCCAGGCCTGTGTTGGCGCAGCAACCAGACCGCCGAGTGGGAAACACCCAGCAATGCCTCGATGCGCTGCATGGCGGTGATCAGATCGGACTGCGCGGGCTCCGACAGGGCAGCCAGCAGAGCACCCACTTCCGCGCGGGAACGTGCGTCGAGCGGAGCGAACGCCTCGGCGCCGGCCGTCGTCAGGGACAGCAGGTTCTGCCGGCGGTCCGTGCCCGAGGCGCTCCGGACCAGCAGGCCGTCGCGTTCGAACGCCTGCAGCATGCGGCTGAGGTAGCCCGCGTCCATCTCCAGGTCGCGGCCCAGCTCTGTGGCGGTTGGTTCGGCGCGATGAGCCAGCTCGTAGAGCACCCGCGCCTCGGCAAGCGAGAAGCGGCTCTGTAACAGGCCTTCCCGCAGCGCGCCGATGACGCGCGTGTAGAACCGGCTGAACCGCCGGACAGCTGCAATGCGTTGATCAAGGCTGGGTGTGGTGGTGGCATCCATAAGTTGGTATAATCAACAGACTAATTGACTTAGTCAAGTAATTCCCGCAGCGGACGCGATCACCGCGGCGTGCGGCGAGCCGAAGCTATCCAATGAAAAATCCGAGATTTCCCGCAGTTGTGAACACGCCCGAAAAGCATAGCCATCAATGCGATGTGAAGACTGGAAAGTTCTGCCAGCCCAATTGACGCCCCATTTGAATCCAACTTAGCGACCAGCCGAAATCAAATCTCGCCATCGGCGCCACCGTTGCAAATTCAACATTCGATCGACGGAGGACTACAATGTTGGTTCGAAAAATACACTTTGCCGTTCCAGTGCTGGGTCTTTTGGCTACGACCTCGATTGCCCAGGCACAGGTTCAGATCATCCAGCCGGCCCCGGTGCAGTCCAGTGCGGTGGTGATCGCGCCAAGCGCGCCGCCGCCGCCACAGGTCGAGACGATCCCGCCGCCCCCGGCGCAAACCATGACCTGGCGCGCCGGCCACTGGATGTGGAACGGCGCGAGCTGGGCGTGGGCGCCTGGTCAGTACGTCGCCCGCCCGGCGCCGACAGCGGTCTGGAGCCCCGGTCATTGGGAGCCGCAGCCCACCGGCGGCTACGTGTGGGTGGACGGCAGCTGGCAGGGCTGATGAAGGGCACGATGCCCCGCATGAGGCTCGCCATGCTGCTGGGTTCGGCCCTCGCCGGCCTCAGCGCGTGCGCGAGCACGCCGCCGCGCGAGACGCAGGTGATCGTGCAAACCCCGGCCCAGCCTGTCGTGCAGACGATGATGGCACCTGGGCCGCCACCGCCACCGCATTCGGAGTTGGTGCCGCCTCCGCCGCCCGGGTCGGGGCCGGTGGTCTGGCAGCCGGGGCATTGGTTGTTCACCGGCGCTCCAGGCCGCGACTGGTCCTGGCAGCCAGGGCAATATGTCCCGCCGCCGATGGGGCAAACCACCTGGGTGCCGGGACGCTGGCAGCAGCAGCCGACCGGCGGCTGGACCTGGATGGAGGGCCACTGGGCCTGAAGTCTCCCTCCCCTGCCCTCGCCGCTCCCCGGTAGCGAGGTCAGCGTCTGTTGTCAGGGCGTGACCATGATGGTCTGATGTCCCCAACGTTCTGACAACAGACGACCGGGGACTGCCATGAAACTCCTGTGGTTCCACCTGATGCCATACACCGAGCTGCCGGAGGATTTCCGGCAGAAGCATCCCTCGGTATGGGTCGATATCCATTCGTCGCTGTTCGATCCGAAGCGCGCCCACCTGATGTACAACGACTTCATGGACGAGATGGAGTTCGCCGCCGACGTCGGCTTCGACGCGGTGTGTTGCAACGAGCACCACTCCAATGGCTATGGCCTGATGCCGTCGCCGAACCTGATCGCATCGGCGATCTCGCGGCGCACGCGCGATACGGCGATCTGCGTGATGGGCAATTCGCTCGCGCTGTACAACCCGCCGACGCGCGTCGCGGAAGAGTTCGCCATGATCGACTGCATCTCGGGCGGGCGGTTAATCGCTGGCTTTCCGGTCGGGACGCCGATGGATACCTGCTACTGCTACGGTCAGAACCCATCGCTGCTGCGTGAACGCTACCTCGAAGCCCACGACCTGATAATGAAGGCGTGGCAGCACGCCGACACGTTCGCGTTCAACGGCCGGTTCAATCAGCAGCGCTACGTGAACATCTGGCCGCGGCCCGTGCAGCGTCCGCATCCGCCGATCTGGATCCCCGGCGGCGGGTCGATCGAGACGTGGCAGTGGTGCGCAAAGATGGATTACGTCTACGCCTATCTGTCGTATTTCGGCTACAAGGATGGCAAGGCGACGATGGATGGCTTCTGGGCCGAGATGTCGCGCCTGGGCAAGGACCGCAATCCATATCGCGCCGGCTTCCTGCAATTCGTCGGCGTGGCGGAGACCCGCGCGAAGGCGATGGAGCTGTACCGCGAATCCGCTGAATACTTCTACGGTCGTTGCCTATACACTGACCCTCGTTGGGCCACCCCTCCCGGCTACGTCACCGAGCCGACGCAGCGGGCAGGACTGCAGAGCCAGGTGGGCCGCGCAGCCTCATTGGCCGCACGGGCTCAGGCGCGCGACGCAACCCAGATGGAGGAAATCGTCGAGCGCGGCTACGTCATCATCGGTTCGCCGGATGAAGTCGTGGAACAGCTAACCGAAGTGGCGACGTCGCTGAACGTCGGACACCTGATGTTGTTGTTGCAATACGGCAACATGGGCAAGGAGCTGACCAAGTACAACACCAGGCTGTTCGCCGAAGCCGTCATGCCGAAGCTGAAGCCACTGTTCGACGAATGGGAGGACCGCTGGTGGCCGCAGCCAATGGATGCGTCACAGCGCGCCGATGTTCCAGCCTTTGTTCCTGGTCTGGCAGCGGAATGATTGCCTCGCTCACCTGATCTGATCCGGCGCCATGGTCAGCCTGCTCTTCATCGTGCTGACAGCGGCGATGGTGCTGGTGTGGCGCGGGCATAGATCATCAGGCATGACGGCCTTCGCGCTCGCTGCTGTCCTGGCGGTGGTATGGTTCAACCATCACATCACCGACCCGTTGCAGTTGGGCTTCTGATCATGGCGCGGCGCAACGAGTTGGTCGCGATGCTGAACCTTCTCGGCCTGCTGGGCATCACCGCGGTGCAGATCGCTGCCTACGTGTTTCAATTCGCGCATGGCGAGCTTCCGTGCCCGCTATGCCTGCTGCAACGCGTGGCGTTCGCCATGGTCGCATTCGGTTTTCTGCTGAATGTCACACACGGCAGCCAGCCGGCGCACTACGGCATCATCCTGCTGAGCGCGCTGTTCGGTGCCAGCGTATCTGGCCGGCAGGTACTGCTGCATATCGTGCCCGGCTCCGGTGCGTATGGTTCGGCGATTCTCAATTTGCATTTCTACACCTGGGCATTCCTGCTGTTCGTCGCCACGATTCTGGCGACCGCCACGCTGCTCTTGCTCCACGCCGGAGATGTCAGCCCGGCGCAGAGCACGCCCCCCTTCCCGTTGCTGTCCATTGTGGTGATCGCGGCCATCGTCGTAACCGCTGCAAACGCCGTGACGACCTTCATCGAATGCGGGCCCATCGAGTGTCCCGACAACCCGGTCAGTTATTGGTTGCTGAATGTGCTCGCGCATTGATCGCGGTTTCTCCCCCTCCCCTTGCGGGAGGGGGTTGGGGGAGGGGGCCGCGCCCGCACCTCATCCACGCATAACCGGTTGACCCACGCCGCCAAGCCTCTCTATTGAGCGCACCGCGTGCGCGATCGCGCAGCACCCCCATGAGAGGCATCCGGAAAGGACGGCCGATGATCATCCGCCGCCTCGTCCTGCTGCTCGCAATGCTCCCACTGCTAATGCCCCCCGCCGCCTTTGCACAGATACCAGCAGCCGGCGGCCCACCCGCGGTCGGCGTAGTGCGCGTACAGAAGGCGCCGATCACCGAAACCTCGGAATTTGTCGGACGCATCGAGGCAACGGATCGCGTCGCACTGGTTGCACGCGTGACGGCGTTCCTCGATCAGCGGTTGTTCATCGAAGGCTCGGAGGTAAAAAAGGGCGACCTGCTCTACATGCTGGAGCAAGCACCCTTCCAGGCCGACCTCGCGGCCAAAGCGGCCACGGTGCAGCAGACCCAGGCACAGCTAGCCAACGCCACACTTGCCTTCAACCGTGTGGCGTCGCTGCTGAAGACACCGGCCGGGCAGCAATCAGCGGTGGACGATGCGCGCGCAACCATGCTGTCGGATGCCGCGCAGGTGCAGAACGCCGAGGCACTGCAGCGCCAATCGCAGATCAATCTGGACTACACCGAAATCCGCGCACCCATCGGCGGCAAGATCGGGCGCACCAGCGTCACCATCGGGAATGTGGTGTCGCCCAGTTCGGGCGTGCTGGCGACCATCGTCAGCCAGGACCCGATGTACGTGGTGTTCCCGGTGGCGTTGCGCACCGCCCTGGACCTCCGTGACCGCTACGCGAAGGAGGGCGGGTTCAGCGCGGTGGTGATCAAACTGCGTCTGGCCAACGGGCATATCTACAGCCAGCCCGGCAAGCTCAACTTCTTCGACAACACGGTATCGCAGACCACCGACACCATCACGCTGCGCGGTTCGGTCGCCAATCCACCGCTGAATGATGGCACCTTCGGGGGTGCACCGGTGCGTGAATTGACCGATGGCGAATTCGTCACTGTGCTGCTTGAAGGCGTGGAGCCGATCGAAGTGCTGACCGTGCCACGCGCGGCCGTGCTGTCCGATCAGCAAGGCGATTACGTCTACACCGTGGATGCGCAGAACAAGGTGCAGCAGGCGCGCATCCAGATTGGCCAGTCCACACCCACGACGGCTTCGGTACTCAGCGGCTTGACCGAGGGCGCCATGGTCATCGTTGACGGCGTGCAACGCGCCCGGCCGGGCATTGTGGTCTCACCTGGTCCGGCAAGCCCACCAATGACCGCTGATCCGGCGGACCTGCAAGGCAAGACAGCGGCACCAGCCAGCCGATGATCTCCGCCGTCTTCATCGCGCGGCCACGTCTCGCGATCGTCGTTGCGATTGTCATTACGATTGCCGGTGCGCTGGCGATGCTGCGAATTCCGGTGGCGCAGTTGCCCGACATCGTGCCGCCGCAGGTCACGGTGAGCGCGACCTATCCGGGTGCCTCGGCCACGGTGGTGGAGGCCGCCATCGCACAGCCGATCGAGGCACAGGTCATCGGCGTCGACAAGATGATCTACATGAAGTCGAACAGCGGCAACGACGGCAGCTACGGCCTGACCGTCAGTTTCGACTCCAGTTCAAATCCCGACATCGACGTGGTCAACGTCAACAACCGAGTGCAGACCGCGATCTCGCAACTGCCGGCGGAGGTCCAGCTCGAAGGCCTGACCGTGCAGAAGCGGTCATCGGCGATCCTGGAATTCCTTGCGTTCTACTCAGACGATCCGAAGATGGATCCGTTGTTCATCACCAACTATGTGCTGATCAACGTTCTGGACTCGATCTCGCGCACGCCGGGCGTGGGACAGGCGAACCTGTTCAGTAAACTGAACTACTCGATGCGTGTGTGGTTCGACACCCACCGCCTGGTCAGCCTGAACCTGACGCCGGGCGACATCATCGCCGCGATCCAGGCGCAGAACGTGGTGGCGCCGATCGGGCGCATCGGTGCGCGGCCAATCGGCGACGACCAGCAGTTCCAGTTCAACCTGCAGACGCAAGGGCGGCTGGTCACCGCGGAGCAGTTCGGCAACATCGTCATTCGCGCCAATCCGGACGGCTCCGTGCTGCGTGTGCGCGACGTGGCGCGCGTCGAGCTTGGCGCGCAGAACATGGACAGCGAGACCCGCCTGAACGGACAGCCGGGCGTTCCAATCGGCATCTACCTGGCGCCGGGTTCCAATGCGGTGGATACCGCACACGCGGTCGCCGCGACCCTGGCGCGGGCGCAGGCGCACTTTCCGCCCGGGATGCACGCGCAGATCATGTACGACTTTACAACCTTCGTCAGCGATACGCGGCGCGAGGTCCTGCGCACTCTGGCGATCGCCTTCGTATTGGTCGTGGCCGTGGTGTTCCTCTTCCTCGGCAGCTTGCGCGCAACGATCATCCCCACGGTCGCCGTGCCGGTCAGCCTGGTGGGAACCTTCGCCGCGTTGCTGGCGCTCGGCTACACCGAGAACACAGTATCGTTGCTGGCCCTGGTACTCGCCGTCGGCATCGTCGTCGATGATGCGATCGTCGTTGTCGAAAACGTCGAGCGGGTGATGGAGGATCATCCCGAACTTTCCCCCGCCGAGGCAACGCGACAGGCCATGCTGCAGATCACCGGGCCGATCATCGCCATTACCCTGGTGTTGCTGTCGGTGTTCGTGCCGGTGGGATTTATTCCGGGTCTGTCGGGAGTCATGTTCCGTCAGTTCGCCGTCACGATCAGCTGCGCAATGCTGATCTCTGCGCTGAATGCGCTGACACTGTCGCCCGCATTGTGCGCGGTGTTCCTGCGGCATCGGCCGCGTCGCGGCATCATGGGGCGGTTGCTCGGCGGCATCGATCGGGTGCGCAACGGCTATGCGGCGGTGGTGCAGCGCCTGATCCGGTTCTCGCTGCTGTCGGTTGTGGTGATCGCGGGCTTCGCTGTCGGCATATATATCGAGTCCCTCAGCACGCCGACGGGCTTCCTGCCGACAGAGGACCAGGGGGCATTCTTCATCGCCGTTCAATTGCCGGATGGCGCGTCGGTGCCGCGCACCGAGCTTGTCGCCGAGCGCGTCGAAAAGATCCTACACGGCATGCCGCAAGTTGCGGATACACTGGCGATCATTGGGTTTTCACTGCTGGATGGCGCCCAAGAACCCAATTCCGCGTTCCTGGTGGCGCGGCTGAAACCGTTCGCTGATCGCGTGGGGGCGGCGAACTCGGTGGAAGCGGTGATCGGGCGGACCTTCGGGGCGGTGCAACAGATACGCTCGGCCCTGGTGTTCCCTTTCAACCTTCCGCCGATCATCGGTTTGGGCACTGGAGCCGGGTTCGAATATCAGCTTGAGGCCTTGCAAGGACAGGACCCCAGCGCGAACGGTTCCGTCATGCAGGGACTGATCGCTGCGGCGAACCAGGATCCTCGGCTATCGCATGTGTTCTCGACCTTCACCGCGACCAATCCTTCGCTATTCCTGGATATCGATCGCGACAAGGCGCAGGCACTGGGACTGAACATCAGCGACATCTTCACCGCGCTGAGCGCCACGCTCGGTGGTGTGTATATCAACAACTTCAACCTGTACGGCCGCACCTGGCAGGTGATCATCGAGGGCGAGGCCGCCGACCGCGCCGATATCCCCGCAATCTGGCAGATCTACGTGCGCAACAGCCGCGGTCTGATGGTGCCGCTGCGGTCCGTCGCATCGTTACGTATCGTCACCGGACCGCAGGTGGTAACGCGCTACAACAACTACCGGTCGATCACCATCAATGGAGGGCCGGCGCCGGGCGTTTCATCGGGCGACGCGTTGGCGGCGATGGCCGAGGTGTCGGCGAAAACGTTGCCGCCAGGCTATGGATTCGAATGGACGGGAACCGCCTTTCAGGAGGAGTTGGCCGCTGGGCGCACTGGGTTGATCCTGGGGCTGGCAGGTACTGTTCGCATATCTGTTCCTGGTGGGTCTGTACGAGAGTTGGATGATCCCCATTCCGGTGCTGCTGTCCGTGACGGTCGGCGTCCTGGGGTCGTATATTGGGTTACGGTTCGCCGAACTCGCGCTCGATCTCTATGCGCAGATCGGCCTGGTCGTGCTGATCGCGCTGGCGGCCAAGAACGGCATCCTGATCGTGGAGTTCGCGAAGGAACAGCGCGAACAGGGTTTGTCGATCCGCGAGGCGGCGTTGCTGGGCGCACGCATGCGCTTTCGCGCGGTCATGATGACGTCGGTGGCGTTCATTCTGGGGCTGGTGCCGTTGGTATGGGCGACCGGAGCGGCACAACTAAGCCGGCGCGGCGTGGGGACCGCGGTGTTCGCCGGAATGATCGTTGCAAGTTCTATCGGGATATTCCTGATCCCGATGCTGTATGTCACGTTCCAGGGAATGCGCGAGGCGGTGAAGGCTCGGTTCGGCGGCCAGCAACACAGTCCGTAAGGTTCAAGCGACCGGCGGAAGGTTGAGGTGCTCTTCGATCCGCCGCACGCGATGTTCAAGCTCACTGAACAATATGCCATGCCCCATGACCGATGCATGGTACTGCGTGAGGGTCTGGCGAACGGTCACCTGACCGTGCTCCAGATCGTCCAGCTTGCGGCCGTGTTCATGCAGCAGAAGCGTATGCTCGTTCAGAACACGAGTATGCTCGGTCAGGATACGCGTGTGCTCGTTCACGGTCTGCGCGACCTGTGAGAGCAACTGGTAAACTGCGGCGATGTCGACTCCGTTACCACTCATGTGCTGACCTGCCTGGGCGAATGCTATGCCGTGGGCGATCTGCTGACAATGATCTTGCCAAATCGTTTATGCACCGCCGATCAGCGCAAGCGTGTGGCGGGCGATGACAACCTCTTCGTCCGTCGCGATCACGTAGGCTGGTAATGCCGAATCCGCGCGCGTCAGCAGCGTGTCGCCAGCCCGGTTGGCCGCCTCGTCGATGGCGAAGCCGAGCCAGTGCAGCCGATGCAGCACACGGGCGCGAATGTCGGGGCTGCGTTCGCCGATTCCGGCGGTGAACACCATGCCATCGATGCCCCCCATGCTGGCCGCCATCGCCGCGACAGTGCGGGCGGCATGGTAGACAAAATATTCAACCGCAAGCCTGGCCAGCGGCGCGTCGCTCGCCAACAGGGTACGCATATCGTTCGACACGCCCGACAGTCCCTTCAAACCGCAATCGGCGTAGAGTAAATGTTCGACCTGTTTGACACTCCAGCCTTTCTGCTGTTGCAGCCACAAGATAATGCCGGGGTCGAGCGAGCCGGGCCGCGTGCCCATCGGCAACCCATCCAACGCAGTGAACCCCATCGAGGAGTCGACGCTGCGTCCACCAGCCAACGCGCACATCGAAGCCCCGGAACCAAGATGCGCGATCACGACACGGCCCAGCGCGATCTCGGGGACACGTTCCGCCAACGCACCGGAGATGTACTCGTAGGACAGACCGTGGAAACCATAGCGGCGCACACCCTCGCGATACAGCGCGTCCGGGATCGCGAACCGATCGGCAACCGCGGGATGGCCACGATGGAACGCGGTATCAAAGCACGCGACATGCGGCAGTTTCGGGAACAAATCCGCCAACGCCTTCAACACCGCGACCGCGGGGGGATTATGCAGCGGCGCGAGCGGTTCGAGTGCGACGATACGGGCCAGCGCAGCGTCATCCACCAGCACCGGCGCATCCATGTCAGGACCGCCATGCACCACGCGATGCCCGAAGCCGATAAGCGAACGCTTGTCGAACGGACCGTCGGGCAATGCCGCCAGCTTCGCCAACGCGTCGGCGTGGTCTTTGGTTCTTACCGTGCGATCATGCACGGGCTTGCCCTCGGTGGTCGCGACAAGCAGGCGCCCGTCGCCGCCGATGTTTTCTACCTCGCCGCTGACACCGCGCACCGGTGCGGTGCCTGTCACGTCGTAGACGGCGAACTTCAGGCTGGAGGAACCCGCGTTCAGAACGCACAAGCGACGATCTTGCATTGCCTCATGGCCTTTCATGTCCGGAGCGTGCATGCTTTGGCCGATCACAGACGAGCTCCGGAGATCCGTCCATGACCAAGTTCGGCCTCGCCCAATCCATTCGCCGTGTGGAGGACCCTCGGCTGTTGTTGGGCCGTGGCCGCTACACCGACGATATCCTGCTGCCGGGCATGCTGCACGGGATCGTGCTGCGCAGTCCGCATGCCGCAGCGAAGATTATCCGAATCGACACGAAGGCCGCAGCATCCGTCGAAGGGGTTAAGGCAATCTATACCGGCGCCGACTTTAGGGCGGATAGCATTGGACCGATGCCATGCGCCGCGCCGGTGCAGAACCGCGACGGCTCCAACATGGTGGACCCGCCACATCCCGCCCTGGTTGAAGACGCGGTGCGTTACGTCGGCGATCCGGTTGCGTTCGTCGTTGCCGACACGCCGGCGGCCGCACGCGATGCAGCGGAACTGATCACGGTGGATTACGACGTTCAGCCCTCGATCACCGATCTTGCCGCGGCAATGGAGAGCGGTGCGCCACTCGTCTGGCCGGAGGCTGCCAACAACATCGTGTTCGACTGGGTGCTCGGCGACAAGGCGGCGACCGATGCACTGTTCGCGTCCGCTGCGCACGTCACACGGCTGACCGTCGTGAACAACCGAGTGATCGTCGCCTCGATGGAGGGACGCGCGTCGATCGCAGATTACGACGCAGCCACGGGCCGTTGGGTACTGTATGCCAACACACAGGGCGGCTGGTTGATCAAGAACCTGATCGGCGCAGTGTTCCAGACGGAGCCTGCGAATTTTCGCGTCATCACACCGGACGTTGGCGGCGGCTTCGGCATGAAGGCCTTCCTCTACGCCGAGCATGTGCTGGTCTGCTACGCGGCACGCAAGCTGGGACGACCGGTGAAGTGGACGTCGGATCGAACCGAAGCGTTCCTGTCCGATACGCAAGGCCGCGACAACATCACGCTGGGCGAGTTGGCAATCGACAAGGATGGCAAATTCCTAGCGTTGCGCACACGGAATGTCGCCAACATGGGCGCGTATCTTTCGACCTTCGCGCCGTATATCCCGACGCTCGCCGGCGGTGCGGTGCTGTCGGGCGTTTACGGGTTCCAGCAGATCTACGCCAACGTGCTCGGCGTGTTCACCCACACGGCGCCGGTCGATGCCTATCGTGGCGCAGGCCGACCAGAGAGCAACTATCTGCTCGAGCGCCTGGTCGATGCCGCAGCGCGCGAGCTTGGTATCGATCGCGTCGAACTGCGCCGGCGCAATATGATCCCGGCCTCGGCGATGCCGCATAAGACACCAGTGGGAAAGACCTACGATACCGGCGATTTCGCAATGGTGCTGGATACGGCGCTGAAACAAATGGATTACGCCGGATTTGCCGCGCGGCGGGCCGAGGCAGCACAGCGTGGCAAACGCCGCGGCATTGGCCTCGCCTACTATCTCGAAGTCACCATGGGTGACCCGACCGAGCGCGCGGAAATCCGCTTCGCCGACGACGGATTTGTCGATCTCTATGTCGGGACTCAGTCGACCGGCCAGGGACACGAGACCGCTTATATACAGCTCACGTCGCAGCGACTTGGCATCGACGCAGAGAAGATCCGCGTTCGCCAGGGCGACACCGACACGATCCCGGTCGGCGGTGGCACAGGCGGATCGCGCAGCCTGTATTCCGAAGGACAGGCGATCCTGCTGACGGCGGATACAGTGATCGACAAAGGCAAGCAGGCGGCAGCCGAAGTCCTGGAGGCGGCAGCGGCCGACATCGCGTTCGACGACGGCCGGTTCACCATCGTTGGCACCGACCGCGGGATCGACATCATTGCGCTCGCGGCCACGCAACGACAGAAGGCCGCAAACGGCGAACAGGCAATCACGCTCGATGCGGCGGAGATCGCGACGGTCGCCGAACACACGTTCCCGAACGGATGCCACATGGCCGAAGTGGAGGTGGATCCCGAAACCGGTATGATCGATATCGTACGCTACCGGGTGAGCGACGATTTCGGCAAAACCGTGAACCCGATGATCGTGCGCGGCCAGGTGCATGGCGGCGTCGCGCAAGGCTTGGGTCAGGCGCTGCTGGAACGTACCAGCTACGACGCAGCATCAGGCCAGCTTCTGACCGGCAGCTTCATGGACTATGCACTGCCGCGTGCGGACGATCTGCCGGACATCGAGGTGGATTTGTTGGAAGTGCCCAGCGGTTCCAATCCACTCGGCGTAAAGGGCGCCGGCGAGGCAGGCTCGGTTGGCAGTCCACCCGCGTTGATCAATGCCATCATCGATGCACTGTCGGTCGATGGCATCACGCACATCGACATGCCCACCACACCGGAAACGGTGTGGCAGGCACTGGCGAAAAAGGCGGCGTAACGACGGCAGTGTCTACAGGTCGCGTGCCCCGATGGTGCGGGCGCGCATCGCCTCTTCCGGGACTTCCTTGCCGAAATCGGTAAAGGCGCGACGCACCGCGTCTACCGTGGAGCCGAACACCTGCTTGCGGTTCTCCCGCGCCCAGGTCTGCGAACCGGCGATCGTGGTGAGCGATCCTTGGAAGTGCGGCATCACGTAGCGCGCGAACAACTCGAAGCTGCGCAACGTCTGCTCGCGGTTGGCCCACTCATGCGCACGGAACAGGATGCCACCAAAGCCGCCCTTGCTGTTTTCCAACAGGCGGTTGATCCCCTTGATCACAGTCTCCGGATTGCCAACCAGCGTGGTGCCCATCTTCACGCCATCGCGCAGCGGATCGTCGGCACGGCCAGGCGGACGACCGAGCGTGTCCTCGAAGTAGGTCTGCGTTTCGATACGTTCGCCCTTCTTCACCTCCCGCAGCGCCTGTTCGTCATCCTCGGCGATGTGCGCGTTGACCACGACGCGCCAGTTCTTGCGGTCCATGGTCTTGCCGTTCTTCGCCGCCGCTTCCTCGGCGATCTTCCACTGATCGCCGAGCGCTTCAGGACCACCGGGAAGACCGGCGCCGATGGACAGCACACCCACACCATGCGTGCCGGCGGCGATCATGCCAAATGGCGTAATGGTGCTGGCAACCGCGATCTCAAAATGCGGATCCGTATAGGGAGCAAGATGCAGCCGCGCGTCGCGCATCTCGAACCAGTCGGTCTTTATCGTGACTGGCTCTTCACACTTCAGCAGCCGCATGATCGCGTCCATCGCCTCCAGCATGCGCGGGCGCTGCGTGCTGGGTTCGATGCCGAGCATATACGCATCGGACGTCAGCGCCCCTGGACCGCAGCCCATCATTGCGCGGCCACGCGTCATGTGGTCGAGCTGCACGAAACGCTGCGCCACCATGAATGGGTGGTGATACGGCAGACTGGTCACGCCGGTGCCGAGCTTGATGTGCTTGGTCCGTTCGGCCGCGGCCGCAATGATCAGCTCGGGCAGCGCGATGAGTTCCCAGCCAGCGGAATGATGCTCGCCAATCCAGGCCTCGTCGTAACCGAGCCAGTCCAGCCACTCCAGCAGCTCGACATCGCGGCTGATCGCGAGCGTCGGGTTTTCGCCGACGCGATGGAACGGTGCCAGAAAGATGCCGAACTTCATGCCTCGATGGGCCATTGCCTAATTCTCCAGGTCTCGTCGGTTTATATCGTGCAACGTCCGGCGCCGGTAGCCAAGCGGGGCAACTCGTGGCAGCCTGAGTGTCAAAGCGAAGTCCGGGAGGAATACAGCATGCGCCTGGAAGACAAAGTGGCGATCGTCAGTGGTGCCGCATCCGGCATGGGTGCGGCGACGGCACGCCGATTCGCCAAGGAAGGCGCCAAGGTCGTGATCGCCGATACGCTGGAGGAGGAAGGGCGCGCAGTCGCCGCCGACATCGTGCGCGCCAATGGCACCGCAGAGTTCATGAAGCTGGACGTGACCAACGAAGCCGATTGGAAAGCCGTGGTCGACGCGACGGTGCAGAAATACGGCAAACTTGACATCATGGTGAACAACGCCGGTATCAGCGGCAGCGCGGTGACCGACATGTTGGACACCGATGCGTGGGACAAACTGATGGCCGTGAATTCGCGCGGCGTGTTCTTGGGCACCAAATACGCGGTGCTGGCGATGAAGCAGGCTGGCGGCGGTTCGATCGTCAACCTGTCGTCGATCTCCGGCAATACCGGCCAAACAATGACGCATATGGGCTACAACGCGTCGAAGGGCGCGGTGCGGACGTTGACGAAATCCACAGCCGTGCAATTCGGCCGCGACGGGATTCGCGCCAATTCCGTGCATCCCGGATTGATGCCGCCGATGCGTACGTCGGGCGCAACTGCCGACCCCGCCGTGCGGGCGAAAATGCTGCAAGGCGTTCCGTTGCGTCGAGCGGGCGAGATCGACGAAGTCGCGAACGCCATCCTGTTCCTGGCATCGGACGAGGCGTCGTACATCACTGGCGCCGAGCTTTATGTCGATGGCGGCTATCTCGCGACGTAGCTGCGGGAGGATAAGGTGATGACACTGAGCAAGCAGCAGCTTCAGCAGTTCGACAGGGAAGGCTATCTGTTCTTGCCGGAGCTATTCTCCGCGGATGAAATATCGGTACTGCGGCGGGAGGCCGAGGCGATCTTCACCACGGATCGCCAGGAGATCTGGCGGGAGAAGTCCGGTTCGCCGCGCACCGCGTTCGCCGCGCACACCTACAATGAAGCGTTTCGATTGCTGGGCGCGCATCCGCGGTTGATCCGGCACGTGGAACAGGTGTTCGGCGAGTCGCTGTATATGCACCAGTTCAAGATCAACGCGAAGTCTGCGTTCGACGGCGAAGTCTGGCAGTGGCACCAGGACTATGGAACGTGGGCACGCGACGACGGCATGCCGGAGCCGCGGGCGATGAACATCGCGGTCTTTGTCGATGAAGTGTTGCCAATCAACGGGCCGTTGATGCTGGTACCGCGCAGCCACAAGGAAGGCGTGCTGAACGCCGGGCACGATGTATCCACAACATCCTATCCGCTGTGGACGCTGGACAATGCGACTGTGGAACGTCTGGTTCGGCAAGGCGGCATCGTGACGCCGACGGGCAGACCAGGTGCCGTTCTGATGTTCCACGGCAATCTCGTGCATGGATCCGCAGGCAACATCACCCCATATCCCCGCAAGATCGTCTATCTGACGCTGAACGCGATTTCGAATTACATCCGCACGCCCACGCGGCCTGACTGGATCGCGCATCGTGACTTTCGCCCGATCGAACCGGTGGCGGACGATGCGCTGGCGCGGTACGCGCTGGCTTGCCGGGTGGCGGCGGAGTAACAGGCAATCGCTCATCGCTTGCCCCTTCTGGCGAGCGTGAACTAACCAGTTCGTCCAGGCCGTGCTACGCTCGCCGGATCGCAACGAAGAAGGCTGCCGAACCCTTGCCCCCGAGTAAGTCACGCAAGCGCCCCTCGGAGGCTCGACCACGCAAGTCTGATGCCGACCGCACACGTCAGGACATTCTTGCCGTGGCACGCCGCGAGTTCGCTGAACATGGCCTGAGCGGCGGACGCGTTGACGCTATCGCCGCTCAGATGCGTACGACCAAGCGTATGATCTACTATTACTTCGGCAGCAAGGAGGGCCTCTACCAGGCCGTCCTCGAGCAGGTCTATGGCGACATTCGAATTATCGAGCAGGATCTCGACCTGGACAGCCTTGAACCACCCGACGCCATCAAACGCATGGTCACGTTCACGTTTGACTATGAGGAAGCACATCCGGATTTCATTCGGCTGGTCAGCATTGAGAATATCCACAACGGCGCGTTCGTCGCGCGATCTAAGAAAATCCGCGGACAGAATGCGAGCGTGATCGCGACCCTGGAGCGCGTCCTCGCACGGGGGCGCCGGTCAGGCGTGTTCCGCGCCGATATCACCGCCACCGACCTTCATATGCTGATCAGCGCATTCTGCTTCTTTAGGATTTCCAACCGGCACACCTTCGGCACGTTGTTTGATTATGACCTGACGGCACCTGGCGTGCGTACCAAGCACAAGCGGCTCATCACCGACGCCATCCTGCGTATGCTGGAACCACGAACCACCAAACGGGGATCACGTCTCCAATCCCGTCATGGACGGGCTTGACCCGGCCATCGCCGCCCCGCGTCGCTTTTGCGAAAGAAGCAAGCCCAGTCAGCAACCCTCCGATGGAGGCGGCGCGCGCATTACGTCAAAGTCAGGGCTGTCGATCAAGCCCCATCGTAGCAAACTGGCGCAGCATGCGCGCGACGTTGGCAGTCTGGCTCGTAAACAGACTGAACGCTTCGGCGGCCTGGAACACTGCCATGCCGCCACCGTCGAGCGTACGGCATCCCAGTGAGCGAGCCGATCGCAAGAGTTCGGTCTCCAGCGGGAAGTAGATCACGTCGGCGACCCAGAGGGCCGCGCGCAACAGGTCCGGCGATACCGGCATTCCGGGATGCCCAACCATGCCGATGGGGGTGGCGTTGATCACCCCGTCTGCCGCCGCAATGGCAGCCACGATATCGGTGCCTGGCACCGCGCGGCCCTCGCCGAAGCGTGCGCAGATCTCCTTCGCCAGGGCCTGCGATCGATCGAAGTCGATATCGAAGATCGTGAGCTGGCCGACACCAAGTTTCGCTGCGGCATAGGCTACCGCGGAACCCGCGCCGCCCGCGCCGACCTGCACAACGCGGCCGAGTGTGGCGTCCGACAGCCCGCGGCGGAAACTCTCCGCGAAGCCGCTCCAGTCCGTGTTGTGCCCGATACGCCTGCCGCCGCGCAGCAACACTGTGTTCACCGCGCCGATGGCCTTGGCATCGTCGGACAGCTCGGTGAGCAACGGAATGACCGCCTGCTTGCACGGGTGCGTGATGTTGAGCCCGGTGAAACCCATGCGTTCGGCGGCCGTGAGCAGCTCAGCCAGGGCATCAACGCCGAGACCGAGCTGCATCAGGTCGATCAGCTTATAGACGCATCGCAGCCCATGTTCCGCAGCTTCGCGCTGGTGCATTGCCGGCGCCCGCGACGCCTGAATGCCTGCACCGATAAGGCCGAGCAGGATATCGGGCTCGCCGCTGGACACCATGTACAGATCACTCCAGAGTAACGGCTGCATAGTTTCGGCTTGCGTGGCGTATGCACGACGGTTATTAACTAAACAGTTAGTTCGCGTCAACGCGAATGCGTGAACCGCCGGCGTCCGCGAACCAAAACCGGGAGGGAGCAGACACCATGATCGATCCCGTCCGACAAACATCAACACGCCATCCGAAGTCCATCGCCACAGTGTCCTTGAGCGGCACGCTGCCGGAAAAGCTGGATGCCGCCGCCGCGATCGGATTCGACGGCATCGAAATGTTCGAGAACGATCTGCTGACTTTCGACGGATCGCCAGCGGACGTGCGGGCCATCGCGGAAGGGCTCGGCCTCACGATCACGATCTTCCAGCCTTTCCGCGACTTCGAAGCGATGCCGGAACCCCAGCGCACACGCAACATGGATCGTGCCGAACGTAAGTTCGACGTGATGCAGGCGCTCGGCACCGACCTTGTGCTGGTGTGCAGCAACGTCCATCCCGCCGCACTCGACGACGACGCCCGCGCCGCCGCCGACCTTGCAGAGATGGCCGAGCGCGCGGGTCGTCGCGGCCTGCGCGTCGGATACGAAGCCCTCGCCTGGGGGCGTCATGTCAACCGATGGCGTCACGCGTGGCGCATCGTGCAGGCGGCGAACCACGATTCGCTCGGGCTGATCGTTGACAGCTTCCATACACTGGCCGTCGCGGATGATGCGTCGGGCATAGCGGAAGTCCCGACGGACAAGCTGTTCTTCGTGCAGCTTGCGGACGCCCCCAAGCTCACGATGGATGCTCTGTCCTGGAGCCGGCATTTTCGTAATTTCCCTGGGCAGGGCCAATTGCCGGTAGCCGAATTCCTGCGCGCGGCTCTGGCAACAGGTTATCACGGGCCACTGTCGCTGGAGGTATTCAATGACGAGTTCCGCGCGGCACCGGCGCGGCTGATCGCGCGCGACGGATTGCGGTCTCTGTTGTTGGTGGAAGCGGAAGCCGGTGTCACGGAGCTTCCGCCACCCCCCGTGTTCGACGGCATCGAATTCATCGAATTCGCGGTCGACGATGAAACATCCCGTCGGCTGGGCGAGCAGTTGCGGGACCTCGGCCTTCATTACGCCGGCCACCACCGATCCAAATCGGTCGATCTGTTCCGGCGGGGGCGCGTCAACTTCGTGCTGAACAGCGAGTTGGACAGCGCAGCGTCGGAGCACTTTCAGTTGCACGGCCCTTCGGTGTGCGCGATGGCGCTGCGCGTGGACGATGCCGGACGCGCATTGGAACGTGCCCGCGCACTGCTGTGCCCGGAATGGCAGGAGCGCTTAGGTGAAGGCGAGCGACGCATTCCCGCATTGCGGGCGCCCGACGGCACGCTGATCTATCTGGTGCAACCGGATTCCTCGGGCCGCAGTATATACGAAGACGACTTTCGGTTGTTTCCCGATGTACCCGGAGGCGTGGCGCTGACAGACGTCGATCACGTGGCCCAGGCGTTGCCGAACGGACGCATGGACAACTTCGTCCTGTTCTACCGCGCCGTCCTCGGCTGCAATCCCGAACAGCTCTGGGAGATTGCCGACCCATATGGTTTGGTCCGCAGCCGGACAATGGTGAGCCCCGATCATAGCGTGCGTTTGCCGCTGAATGTCTCGGAAAGTCGGGAGACCGGAACTGGACGTTTCCTGACCACGTATGCCGGCGCCGGCGTGCATCACATTGCGATCGCCACCGCCGACATTGTTCAGACAATGCGGCAGCTCATGGCACGCGGCACGCGGTTCCTGACAATTCCCGCCAACTACTACGATGACGTGGCGGCCAAATGGGGCCTGGGCGCGAGCCGCATCGACACGCTGCGCGAGCTGAACCTGCTGTACGACTGTGATGAGAACGGCGAATTTGTCCACGCCTACACCGAGACCTTCGATAACCGTTTCTTCTTTGAAATCGTCGAGCGCCGCGGCGGCTACCAGCAATACGGGGCGGTCAACGCGCCGGTGCGGATGGCGGCGCAGGCTCAGCGTTTGGCCTCATCCAGGCTGGACGGGTTGCTTGCGTAACGCTGGCGGAGTAATCGGGCTGCGCCAGTACGATAAACACAGTGGCATCCAGACAGGTTGCCAGGCCAACGGAGGACTTATGACCAAGACACCATCGGGGTTCGTCGTGCCGCGTCGTCGCGCACTGCTGGGAGCGGCAGCAATCGCCACCGTACCGTTGGCCAAGCCATTCATCCGCAACGCCGCGGCCGCCGACACCATCAAGATCGGGCTGCTGCTGGCGAAGACCGGTGACATCGCGGCGCAGACCGAATACCTGGCAAACGGCACCTACCTGGCGCTGGAGGAACGCGGCAACAAGATCATGGGACAGCCGGCAGAACTGGTCTGGCTGGACGAACCGTCGCCGCAGGGTTCGCAGCAGAACATGCAAAGACTGGTGCAGGAGAACAAGGTGGTCGCCATCCTTGGCGGCTCGCTCAGCTCCAACGCCCTTGCCGAGCAGGCGACCGCGGCGCAGTTGAAAATCCCGTTCGTTTGCAACAATGCCGCCGCCACCGACATAAGTGGCAAGAACTGCAACCATTACACGTTCCGGCTGAACACACCGGTCGCAGTGCAGGCAGCGATGTTCGCGCCCTACATCATGGGATACGGCAAGAAGTGGTATTTCCTGACGGCGAACTATGCGTTCGGGCAGGACATCGCGAAGTCATTCAAGGAGATCCTCGCAAAGGCCGGCGGCACGGTCGCGGGTGACGATGTCGTACCGCTGAACACGCCTGACTACAGCTCGTTCATTCTGAAGATCCGCCAGGCGAAGCCGGACATGATCCTGGGCGGCATCCCGGCCGGCGATCTGTCCACCTTCCTGAAACAATGGAATGAGATGGGGATGAAAGGCTCAATCCCCGTCTGCGAAATCGCCATTGGCGACACCGACATCTGGGCAGTGGGAACAGAGGCGGCGACCGGCCTCTACACCGCGCTTTGGTGGTACGACAACCCGAACAATCCGCCGGAAGAAAAGGCGATGGCAGCGGATTACCAGAAGAAGTACGGCAAGCCGGCGGCGGACAAGGCATGGATGGGCTGGGTCGCGGCGAAGTCGCTGTTCGAATCGATCGAACTGGCGAAGTCCACGGAAACCGAGGCAATCATCAAAGGTCTGGAAAGCTGGAAGGGCGGCAGCGAGACCAACCCGTACTACTGGCGTAAAGGCGACCACCAGATGCTGCTGCGCAACCTGGTAGTGCAGGTGAAGCAGAAGATCCCGGACAAGTGGAACTACTTCGACGTGAAGGGTGTGGTGCCGGAAAACATCGCTGATCTGGAGAAGGTGTTTGGCGATCCGGCGGCGAACGGCTGCCATATGACCTGAGCCAACCGTGCTCGACGTCATCCTGTCGCAGGTGGCCACCGGGCTGGTGCTCGGTGGCCTCTACGTGCTGATTGCCATCGGCCTGTCGATCATCTTCGGGCTACTGGGAATCGTGAACTTTGCGCACGGGAATTTCTTTGCCCTGGGTGCATATTTCGCACTGACACTGTACCAGTATTTCGGCTGGCCCGCCGTCATACTGGCGCCGCTGCTGGTCGGCGCCGTCGGGGTGGTGGTGGAACGAACGCTGATCCGGCAGCTTTACGACAAGGAGCCGCTGATAAGCCTGATCATCACCTTCGCCCTGGCGCTGATGATCGAGGCACTGTTGCGGCTGGTATACGGCGGCATCGGCCAGCCATTCAACGCGCCACCGTTCCTCTCAGGCATCTATCTCTGGGGGCCGCTACTCATCACCAAGTATCGGCTGACAGTGTTCCTCACCACGATCGTCATTCTGATCGGACTGTGGGCGTTCATGCAGTTCACCCCGTATGGCCGGATATTGCGGGCAGGTTCGCGTGATCCGGAAATGGTAGGGCTGCTGGGCATCCGATTGCCACGCGTGTTGACCGCTGTGTTCGGGCTGGGGTGTTGTCTCGCCGGCATCGCCGGAGTGCTCGCGGCGCCACTATGGACGGTGATCCCATCGATGTCGGAGAACGCCATCATGCCAGCCTTCGTGGTGGTCGTGATCGGCGGCCTAGGCTCGTTCGCCGGCGCGGTGATCGCAGGCCTCATGGTCGGTGTGGTGATCGCACTCACCATTCAATTCCAGCCGGATGCCGCCAATGCCATGATGTACATCTTCATGGCGGCGGTACTTCTGGTGCGTCCGCGCGGTTTGCTCGGCGAACGCTGGGAACGTTTCGAATGACCAACACCACCACACCACACTTCTCCCCCTCCCCTTGCGGGAGGGGGTTGGGGGGAGGGGGCCGGAGAGCAGCAGGCGCCGCCCCCTTCCCCCCTCCCGCAGGGGGAGGGGGAGTATGGGGCGCCGTGTTGTGACCGTAGTTCGCCACCCCATCCTCTGGGTCCTGCTCGTCCTGATCGCACTAACCATCGCCTGGGATGCCATCGGCGCCCCGGTAAGCCTGATCACCCAGATCGCCATCTACACCCTCTACGGCGCGGGCGTGAACCTGCTCGTCGGCTACACCGGACTGGTGCCATTCGGCGCCTCGGTGTTCTTCGGCTGCGCCAGCTACGCCGCGGCAATATCCATGCGCAGCTTCCTCGGCAACGAAATAGAAGCCCTGCTCTTCGCCATCGCCTTCTCCCTGCTATTGGCCGCCGCGATTGCGCTGATCATCCTGCGCCGGCGCGGCTTGTATTTCTCCTTGCTGACACTCGCATTTTCGCAGATCGCCTTCGAGGTCGCGTACAAATGGACCGACCTCACCGGCGGCGAGAACGGCCTGCAAGGCGTGCCTCGGCCGTGGCTGGACAGCGATTGGTCGTTCCACATCTTCACCGTGATCACCGTGACCCTCGCCATGTGGCTGCTATGGCGCATCGCTCACGCGCCATTCGGCCGAGCCCTCCAGGCACTGCGCGACAACGAACAGCGAGTGCAAAGCCTGGGCTACTCCACGTTCCGCCTCAAGTTCGAGGCGTTCGTGCTGCTCGGCGGTACGGTCGGCTACGCCGGCGCACTGTTAGCGCTGATGCTGCGCGGAGCCTATGCGGACAACCTCGGCTGGCAGCATGCCGGCGACGCGTTACTGATGACCGTACTGGGCGGTGTGCATCAGTTTCTCGGCCCTTTGTGGGGCGCCATCGCCTTCACCATATTGCAGGATCGACTGAGCGCGATCACCGAAAGCTGGTGGCTCATGTTCGCGCCGATCATCATCCTGTTCGCTCTGCTGTCACCCGAAGGAATGCAGGGCGCCGTGCAACGCTTATTCCGCCGAGAGCAACGCTGGACCCTGGTGCGTCCAGGCATCCCACCGCGACCAGCGCGCATCGAGCCATTCCGCAACATCGAGCAGCGCGCCATGCAGGCGGATCAGCCGATACTGACGGTGCGTGGACTGCACAAGCGGTTTGGCTCGCTGGTGGTCGCCGCCGACGTGAACCTCGAAGTGCATCCATATCGACTGCACAGCCTGATCGGCCCCAATGGCGCGGGCAAAACGACGTTCTTCAACATGCTGACGGGTCTGCTGCGCGCCGATGCCGGACAGATCGCATTCGACGGCCGCGACATCTCGCAACTCCCGGTGCATCGACGCATTCGCCTGGGGCTCGGACGATCATTCCAGATCCTCAGCGTGTTCCGCAACCTGACGACGTTCGAGAACGTGCGCGTGGCAGTGCAGGCGCGCAGCCCGCATCAGAACGATCTTTGGCGGGACGCATATGCGATCGAGGACATCAACGCGCGCACGTGGTCGTTGTTGGCCGCGGTAGGCCTGGAGGATCGTGCCGCCGAGGCGTGCGCCAACCTCTCGCACGGCGAACGGCGCCTGTTGGAAATCGCCATCGCGCTCGCCACCGATGCGAAATTGCTGTTGCTCGACGAACCGCTGGCAGGGCTCGCCGAAGCAGACCGTGAGGTGGTCGGCGCCCTGATCCGCCAACTGGCCTCGACCCATGCCGTACTGCTGATCGAGCACGACATCGATCGCGTGCTGGCGTTGTCGGATCGCATTACCGTGCTGCATCAGGGTCGGGTGATCGCTGACGGCAAGCCCGCCGAGGTTGCCAACAATCCAGACGTGATCACAGCCTATATGGGTTCGGCGCGTGCAGGTGGTCCGGTGCCCACAGTCCGGCCGGAGATCGTGCGGCCAGTGGGCACGAAGCCGCTACTGGAACTGGCGCAGCTACGCGCCGGATATGCCGGCAGTCAGATCCTGACCGACGTGAACCTGCTGGTGCATGAGGGCGAGGCGGTCGCGTTGCTAGGACGCAATGGCGTCGGCAAGACCACCATGCTGCGCGCCATCACCGGAACGGTGCAGAAAAGTGCAGGCAGCATCACGATCGATGGCAGCGACATCACGCGTGCCAAGCCGTATGAGATCAACCGGCTGGGCATTTCCATCGTGCCGGAAGGACGTCGGCTGTTCCCCAACCTGACGGTGATGGAGAACCTGCGTCTGGCCGCGCGTCCAGGTGGTGCCTCGTTCGACGAAATCTTCGAGCTGTTCCCGAAGTTGAAGATCCTGCAACGCGCGCACGCCGAAAGTCTCTCAGGTGGCGAACGGCAGATGCTGGCGATCGCTCGCGCGTTGACGGTGCCGAGCCGGTTGATCCTGCTCGACGAACCGTTCGAGGGACTCGCACCGTCAGTGGTCCAGGAAGTGATGGATGCGCTGGTGCGTCTGCGCGGTCGCGTCGCCATGATCATCGTCGAGCACCACGCCGAGACCGTGCTGCCGATTGTCGATCGCGCGTACGTGCTGGTGAATGGACAGATCGCGTATGAAGGCAGCGCGCGGGCGTTGGAAGCCGACGAGGCGTTGCAGGTGCGGTTGCTGGGTGTTGTGCAGCCCGAGCTGTCGGCGGCGTAGCTACACCATCCGATCTTCCGGCGGCACCAGGTTCATCAGCGTTTCGCCGGCCAGGGCGCGCTTGATGTTGGCGATCGCGTGACGCAGTCCCATGGGGCCTGTCGCGGCGATAGCCGAAGCAGAATTGTGCGGCGAACCAATCACATTCGGCAATGTCATGAACGGCTGATCCATGCGGAACGCGCCGTGACGGACCGGCTCGATCCACCATGCATCGATACACGCGGTAAATCGCGGAAACGCCACCAGCCGTTCGTACAGCGCGCGCTCATCGATGATCTCACCGCGCGCCACGTTCACCAGGATCGCGTCGTCCTTCATCCGCGCAAGCTGCGACGCACCGATCATGCCGAGCGTTGCGGGGGTCAGCGGCGTGCAGATGACCAGAAGATCGGATGCAGCAAGCAGCGTGTCGAGCTGATCGACGGTCCCAATCCAGTCGGTGGGTTCGTCACTGCGGCCACGACGGTTGATGGCGTGAACGCGCATGCCGATGCCTCGGCCGAGACGTGCCGTTGCGACGCCGATACCACCAAAGCCGAGGATGCCGCAGACACCCCCAGCCAGCATGCGATTGCGGCCGAACTGATTGAACTCGCCGCGCGACAATGCCCCGTGCTCCACGAACAGGCGTTTCGCAGCGGCCAGGGCCATCGCCAATATATGTTCCGCCATCGGTTCGGCATAGGCGCCGCCGTTGGCCGCAACCGGCACGCCGGCTGGCATCTCCGCCAGCGGCACCTGGTCGATCCCGGCGAACAGGAACTGCGCCAGGCGCACATCCTTCAACAGTGCGATCTCGCCCTGGCGCAGTTCGCGCGTGGTGCGTGCCAACACCGCGTCGGCGTTGCGCAGCGCGTCGGCACGTGCCGCATCGTCGAGTTCAGGCAGATAGATGGCCTCCGCCGCGCCATCGAGTGCTTCGCTCACGATATGCCGACCGGCACCATCCGGCACGAAAGTTACGACCACCGTGCTCATTTCAGAACCATGACGCTTTATCGACCACGTTGCGCAAAGGTTTGTCGGACAGGAACGCGCGGCAGTTGTCGGTAATGATCTGGTAGCGCCGATCGTTCAGGTACGGTCCGTAGCCGGCCATGTGCGGCGTCATCAGCACGTTCGGCATGGTCCATAGCGGATGGTCCGCAGGCAGCGGCTCCTGCTCGTAAACATCCAACGCCGCACCGGCGATCTCGCCTGCGTTCAGCGCCGCAACCAGATCGTCCAGCTTCGTCGTCATGCCGCGGCCGATGTTGATGAAGAACGCACTGCGCTTCATCCGCTGGAAACGGGCGCGGTTCATGAAGCCCTCGGTGGCGGGCGTGTGGGGCACTGTCAGGATTACGAAGTCGGCACGCGGCAACAGCATGTCGAGCGCTTCGGGCTTGTGCAGTCCGGTAACACCCGCCGGGGCGCTGGTGCGACGCGCGTCGGTCGCCAGCACCGTCATGCCGAAAGCCGCGGCGTGCTTCGCGGTCTCCGCGCCGATGCCGCCGACGCCAACGATGAGCGCGGTGGCTTCAGGCAGATGGACGACACCGTGGTCCTCGGTCGGCTTCTTCCACTCGCGGCGCAGTTGCTGCGGGATGTAGACGTGCAGGCCGCGCGCGAACGCGAGCACGAAAGCCATGATATGCGCGCTGATGTGGTCGTTGAAGATCTCGCGAAAGTTGGTGACCTTGATCGGATGCGCGATCAGTTCGGGAAAGTAATAGCCGGCGGCCGGCGCGGCCTGCGGCGCTTGCAGCCAGCGTAACCGTTTCGCCTTCGCGAGCAGGTCGCGGTTGAGCCAGCCGAAAGCAGCCTCGGCATCGACGATTTCGCGTTCGGCGGTCGCCTGGTCCTCGGCGATCACCACGCGGACCTCGGGCATGGCTGCGGCAAGCTGGCGGCCCCAGTCACGGGTGATCTCCGACTGCGGTGGCAGCATGACGAACTTGAACGTGTTGGAACCCGACATGACGATGTCTCCTTCGGCGGCGTGGGTGCTACTGTTGGCGGTGTGGTCGGGGGACGCAATACTCAGCCGCATATGACGGGAAGGTGACGGCATGAAAGCAATGGTGTGCGAGGCGTTCGGCGGACCGGAAGTGCTGGCACTGCGCGACGTGCCGGATCCGCCGCCGCCGGGTCCAGGCGAAATGCAGGTGCGGATCGAGGCCCGCGGCGTCCAATATGTCGATGTGCTGATGCTGGCGGGCAAGTATCAGTTCCGCCCCGAGCCGCCGTTCATTCCAGGTGGCGAGGCGGCTGGCGTCGTCGTTGCCGTTGGGCTCGGCGTAACGGATTTCCGCGTCGGCGACCGCGTGATGAGCCGCCACTCGCTGGGAGCCTGCGCGGAATTGGGCAATGCGAAGGCGGCGCTGTGCGATCATGTGCCGGCGGAAATGAGCATCGAGGCCGCGGGCGTTTTTCGCGGCGCCTACGCCACCGCGTATCATGCGCTGTTGCAGCGCGGGCGGATGACGGCGGGCGAGTGGGTGCTGGTTCACGGCGCCGCCGGCGGTATCGGCATCGCCGCGATCCAGGTGGCGAAGCTGTTCGGCGCCCAGGTGATCGCGACCGCCAGCACCGAGGAAAAGCGCAGTGCGTGCCTGGAAGAAGGCGCGGATCATGCGATCGGTTATGCCGGCGGGTTCGTGGACAAGGTGAAGGAACTAACCGGCGGGCGAGGCGTCGATATCGCCTATGATCCAATCGGGGCAGCGGTGACGGAGGAATCGTTGCGCTGCCTCGCCTGGTGCGGGCGGCTGCTCATCCTGGGATTCCTCGGTGGCGGACCAGCCAACATCCGCAGCAACTATCTACTGATCAAGGGCATCGACGCCATCGGCGTGCGCATCGGCGGGCTGAATGAAGCGGACCCGGAACTGGCGATCGCAAATATGAAGGCGCTGACCGAGCTTGCGGCAGAGGGGAAATTAAAGCCACGGATCTCGCATCGATTCCCGCTGGCGCAGGCGGCCGCAGCGATGCAGGCGGTGATCGACCGCAAGGTGATCGGAAAGGCTGTGCTGACAGGGTGAAGACCGCAGACTGCGTTATTGTCCAAAGGTAGGTTTTCAACCACGGACGCACACGGATTCACACTGATGGAACCTGTGATTTTCCGGCATTGGCGTTGAATTCTTATCTGTGTGTATCCGTGTGCATCCGTGGTTGAACATACTTCTTTTTTTGTGTTCCGGTGACCCCACCTGGGAGGAGATGTAGCTGGTTTGCAACCTTTGACCGCGCAGCCTGCGGGGATCGTAACGTCGGGGGCAAGCCAGCATGCAGATTTCGTTCCGCACCGCATGGTTGGCGGGGAGCTTCACCGCAATGCTGCTCGTGCCGGGGAAGCCAGTGCCCGTGGCGGATGGCGTCAAGGTGGCCGCCGTGGCGCAGGCGGAGCTGCAGCAGCCCGATGCCGTAGGACAGCCAATCGGGCGGTAGCACGCTCGGCGCCGCGCCGCGAGGGAGTGCGACCCAGGTCGCCGAGCCCATGGCGGCATCGCGAGCCTCCGCCCATCGAGCTTCAGCCGTAACGCCGATCCTGTAAGCTGAAATCGCTCGGCAACTCAATTGGCCCACTCTCTCTGTCTCGCATATGATTGTGGCGACTGCCGAAACTTTCCACACCGGTGGTTCTAACGCATCGCCGCAGGCAGCAACACAGAGGGCTCGATGTCCACATTCGTCTTGGTGCACGGCGCGTGGCATGGCGGCGTTGCTGTCCGCGGCAGCGCCAGGAGGCCTGGCTCCTCCGCGGTAACATCCGCAGTGCGCCTTCCGTTGATGAGTCAACAATAGAGCGCCTGCAGCACGTCAACAGTTGCGCGCCACAGGACGCAGACCATGCGAAAGGCACTTCGATGTTACGCGGCAATCAGGTTCTTCCTCATCGCGGCGGCATTGTCGGCGTGGGGCCTGGGCGGCGCCAATGCAGGCGATGCCCGTGCAGAGATTGTCGCGACCGATCTGCGTTTCCCCGAGGGGACCATCTTCATCGGGAATGACCTTTACTTCGTTGACTACGCGCGCTCGAGCGTCCTGCGCCTCGTGGGCGGTAAGACGGAAGCCGTCTGGCATCAGGACGGATGTGGCGCCAATGGCCTGGTCGCGGTCCCCGACGGATTGCTGGTCGCCTGTTTCGATAGCGGCTTGATCGTCCGGATTTCCCCAGCCGGAGCGACACTGACGACGATACGCGCTGACGATCATGGACAGGCCTTCGTGGCACCGAACGATCTGGTCGCCGACCAGAAGGGCGGTATCTACGTTTCGAACTCCGGGTCCTCGAGCCGTCCAGGCAAGGTCTTCTATCTGTCCAGCGATCAGGTCGTGCACGAGGTGGCAAGCGGGATTCGTTTCGCCAATGGCGTCGGCGTATCGCCCGATGGGGCCACGCTCTACGTCGCCGAATCGCCAACCGGCAAAATACTGGCCTTCGCGATCGAGGCAGACGGATCCTTGCGGCCAGCGCGCGATTTCATTCGGCTTCGCGACATTCTGCCCGCGGGCCGGAGTGGAGCCGTCACGCCGGACTCGCTCCGGGTCGATGTGCACGGGAACGTCTTCGTTGCCCTATACCACGGTGGTGGCGTGGCCATCGTTTCGCCGGCCGGTCGGCTTCTTACGCTGCTCGACGTGCCATCCGAGCATCACACCAACCTTGCCATCAGCCCGGATGGGAAGAGCCTTTACATCACCGCGGTCGACGACGACCCTCAAACCACCTATCGCGGCCAGATCGTTCGGATGGCCAATCCGCTCGTGCCTTAGCGGCGCATCCGGATGATGATGTCGCAACGCCCAGAAGCGGCCGGTCCGGCTTCCGTGCCTCGCGTCCGGCCCTCCGCTACCCCGCCACCACCTTCGCAACCTCCTCCGGCGAAGACCGCACCAACTCGTCAAACCCCCGCATCAGCGTCTCGGTGATCCGCGACGGCGTATACCGATGCCCGGCGATCTCCCGCACCGGCGACACCTCCGCAGCCGTCCCCGCCAGGAACACCTCGGTCGCCCGCCCAATTTCGGAAAACTCGATCGGCCGCTCCACCACCTTCATCTGCTGCCGCCGCGCCAGGCTCAGCACAGACCGCCGCGTGATCCCATCCAGGAAGCAGTCCGGCGTCGGCGTATGCAGTTCGCCATCCATGACGAACACGATGTTCGCCCCGGTAGCCTCCGCCACCCGTCCCCGCCAATCCAGCATCAGCGCATCGGCGTACCCCTGATCCTCCGCCCGGTGCTTCGACATGGTGCCGATCATGTAGAGCCCGGTCGCCTTGGAGGCAGTGGGCGCAGTCTCCGGTGAAGGCCGTTTCCACTCCGCCATCCCCATCCGGATCCCCTCCATCCGAGCATCGCCGAAATAACTCGGCCACGGCCACGCGGCGATCGCCAAATGGACCTTCGTGTGCCGCGCCGCAACCGCCATCATCTCGGACCCGCGCCACGCGATCGGCCGCATATACGCGTCAGTCAGCCCGTTCGCCGCCAGCACCGCATTGCACGCCTCGTCGATCTGCTCCGCCGTCCAGGGGATCGCGAACCCCAGGATGCGCCCGGACTCGATCAGCCGCTCGGAATGCTCGCGCAACCGGAAGATGTTTCCTGCATACGCCCGTTCGCCCTCGAACACGGCGCTGGCATAATGCAGGCCATGACTGAGCACGTGCAGCCTGGCGTCCCGCCAGGGCACCAATTCGCCGTCCCACCAGATCCAGCCGTCCCGGTCGTCGAAAGGAACTAGCTCCATGGCCGCACACTCCGCAATATTGTTTCTCCAACCCCACCGAACGTATAATGACCGCCCCAATTAAGTCAATAACACTGACATAAAATCCGGCCCGCCTCAGGAATGCCTGCCATGACCGAATCGAACACCCGACCCGACCCTGAGCACCCCGCCCCTCCCGACGAAACCGTTCGCGCGGCTCAGGACCTGCTGTTCTTCGCCTACCGCGACTTCACCAATGCCGCCGACGTTATCCTCGTCGAGCTCGGCCTCGGCCGCGCCCATCACCGCGCCATGCACTTCATCGGCCGCAACCCCGGCCTCACCGTGTCCGACCTGCTGGTCATCCTGCGCATCACCAAGCAGTCGCTCGCCCGCGTGCTGTCGGACCTGATGGACCGCGGCTACGTCGCCCAGGCCCCCGGCCGATCGGATCGCCGCCAGCGCCTGCTCAGCCTCACCCAATCCGGCGCCGCCCTAGAGCGCCGGCTGTACGAGAGTCAGAAGACGCGCCTCGGTCCAGCCTTCCAGGCCGCCGGAGAACAGGCAGTGGCCGGCTTCACCAGCGTCCTGCGTGGTATCATGGACGATACCGCGCGTGCCTATATCGACAACAATGCCCCGGCGAACCGGAGAACCTGATGGCCGAGCAGTCCCATATCCTGGTGGTCGATGACGACGCCCGCCTGCGCGCCCTGCTTTCGCGCTACCTCAGCGGCGAGGGCTTCCGCGTCACCACCGCCGAGACCGCACTGGATGCCCGCTCCAAGCTCCGCGCGATCCACCCCGACATGCTGGTGCTCGACGTGATGATGCCCGGCGAAAGCGGCCTCTCGCTGACCGAATCGCTGCGCCAGGACCAGAGCGCCGACGTCCCCGTGCTGCTGCTCACCGCGCGGGGCTCACCCGAGGACCGCATCGCCGGCTTCGAGGCCGGCGCCGACGACTACCTCGGCAAGCCCTTCGAGCCGCGCGAACTCCTGCTCCGCATCCGCGCCCTGCTGCGCCGAGCGCCGGCCCCCGCGCCCGAAGCCGCCACCGGCCCGCTCCGGTTCGGCCCCCTCACCTTCGACACCGAGCGCGGCGAACTCCGCGGCCCCGACGGCGTCGTCCGCCTGACCGGAGGCGAGGCCGCCCTGCTGAGCGCCCTCGCCCAGAAGCCCAACGAGGTGCTCAGCCGCGAGGACCTAGCCGCCACCCTCAACATGGACGAAACCGGCGAACGCGCGATCGATGTCCAGGTCACCCGCCTGCGCCGCAAGATCGAGGTGGACCCCCGCGAGCCGCGCTTTCTCCACACCGTTCGCGGCCGCGGCTACATCCTGAAGCCAGGCGCCTGAGGGTGATCCACAGGCTGCACGCCGCCCGCCTGATCAAGCGCATCCTGCCGCGCTCGCTGCTCGGCCGCAGCCTGCTGATGATCCTGCTGCCGCTGGTCCTGCTCCAGGCGGTGGCCTTGCAGATGTTCTACGGCAGCCATCTCGATGTCGTGTCGCGCCGCCTGACCGGCAGCGTGGCGACCGAACTGGCCTACACCTTGGAACTTCTCAATCGCCATCCGGAGGATCAGGCCTGGATCCTGCAAATGGCGCAACGCGAGTTCGATCTTGTGCTGCGCATAGAGCCGGGCGTCGTGCTGCCGTCGACCAAGTGGACCAACGTCATCGGTCCGGCGGACGACGACCTGGCGCAGGCCATCGCCCAGAACGTCCGCCTGCCCTTCACCATGGACTGGCAGTTCGAGCCCCACTCGGTGCTGATCCGCGCGCAACTGCCCAACGGCGTGGTGAATGTGGTGGTTCCCCGCAAGCGCCTCTACGCCACCACGATCTATCTGTTCCTGCTCTGGATCGTCGGCACCGCCGCGCTGTTCTTCGGCATCGCCGCACTCTTCATGCGCAACCAGGTGCGCGCGATCCGTCGCCTCGCCCGCGCCGCCGAGGCCTTCGGCATGGGCCGCGACATCGGCGCCATCAAGCCGGAGGGCGCCAGTGAGGTGCGCCGCGCCGCCACCGCCTTCAACCGCATGCAGGAACGCGTCCGTCGCTTCCTGGTGCAGCGGACCGAGATGCTGGCCGGCGTCTCGCACGACCTGCGCACGCCGCTAACCCGGCTGCGCCTGGCGTTGGAGATGATGCCAGCCGGCGAGGAACAGCGTCAGGACGTCGCCGAAATGACCGCCGACGTCGAGGAAATGGAACGCATGATCAGCGGCTACCTGGCCTTCGCACGTGGCGAGGGCACGGAACAGGCGGAGCCGGTGAACCTGTCCGCCGTGCTGGAGGAGGTGGCCGCCGGCGCCCGCCGTTCCGGCGCCGAGGTGGCGGTGGACGCCCCCGATGCACTGACCCTGTCGCTCCGCGCCGATGCCGTGCGCCGCGCCATCACCAATCTCGTCGACAACGCGCGCCGCCACGCCCACCGCGTCGCCCTGGCCGCGTTGCCACAGGGCCGCATGGTGTTCGTCACCGTGGACGATGATGGCCCCGGCATCCCACCCGAGCGCCGCGAGAGCGTTTTCCGTCCGTTCGAAAGCGGTGCCGCCGGCGGCACTGGCCTCGGTCTGACCATCGCCCGCGACATCGTCCGCGCCCATGGCGGCGAGATCGTGCTGGAGGACAGCCCGCTAGGCGGATTGCGCGCCAGGATCCGCCTGCCGGTGTGATCGCACGTGGTGCGGGCGAAGAACGACCGACACGTCGGTGCGACCCTTGGCCAGGAAGGCCGCCAGAAGACGCAGAGTCGCATCGTTATTGGGAAGGTTATGAAATGTGAGGCGCCCCTCCCCAACCCTCCCCCGCTTCGCTTGAGAGGGAGTGCCGCCGCAGCCAGAACTCCCTCTCCCGCGAAGCGGGGGAGGGTTGGGGAGGGGGTATCACCAGCCATAGTCACTGCATCATGAGGACAGCATGGCACCACAAACGTCCAACGTCCGGCGCGTCGTTTTAGTATTGTTACTTTGCATGCTGGGCCTGTTGCTGGCGCCGCTAACAGCGGCGGCGCAACAACAATTCGCCGTCAAGCCGATCGCGGAAAAAAAGCTCGCGCTATTGCCCGGCGGACCACTTTACTGGCGGATCGAGAATTTCCCCAGCCTCACCCAGGCGCGTGCGGCTGAAGGTCCGGCGTCGCTGTCCGCTGAAGTCGCAGGCAAGGTCTGGCTGTTCACGCTTGGTCCGAAAGGCGGCTCGACACCAGGCGGAAGCGAGGTCGCCGAAATCGGGCCCGTGCCCCCGATAACCGCGCCCGAGTACCTGCTTCGCATCAACACCGCCGGTGGACCACCCGGTGTAAAGACGCCCGTGCATACACACCCCGGCTGCGAGACCTTTTACGTGTTGACCGGCGAACTGAGCCAAAAGACTCCGCACGGGGTGATGTCTGTCGGGACTGGCCAATCGATGCCAGGACATGAACCCGGAACAGCGATGGAAGTTTCCAGCAGCGGCACCAGCGATCTGAACGCCCTCGTCATGTTCGTGGTAGATGCCACCAAACCTTTCTCGTCGCCCGCCCGGTTCGAATAACTATGCCCCTCTGCCGCGCTTTGCGCGGGGGAGTCAGGGAGGGGGTGAACCTGGGAATGATGCCCTTGTGAGTGGGTTCGCAAAGTGTAGCATTGGCCACCCATGACGCCGCGGCCAACCGCGCGCATAATCCGTGCATGAGCCAGCCAATCCGCATCGCCGTCCTGCACTTCCAGCACGAGACGGTGACCTTCCTTCGCAACGACACCACGATCGACGACTTCGTCTATCCCGGATCTCCTGCGCGCGG
This sequence comes from uncultured Alphaproteobacteria bacterium, assembly GCA_963726125.1. Lineage (GTDB taxonomy): Bacteria > Pseudomonadota > Alphaproteobacteria > Acetobacterales > Acetobacteraceae > JAMXLO01. The sequence continues at coordinate 145,971 of CAVSBG010000002.1, forward strand.
CGAGGCCCTGCTGGCGTCGGGCCCGAAATCCTACATGGGCGGCTTCGTGCAGGTCGCGCGAGAGTTCGACGGCGTCGCGCTCGTCGGCATCGAATCCCCGCTCTGGCCGAAGACCGGTACCGGCTCCGGCTGGCTGACGCAGGAGGCGTTCGAAACCTACGTCGGCCGCATGATCGCACAACTCACCGCCGAGGGTCCGTTCGACGGCGTCTACCTCTGCGTGCACGGCGCCATGGCCGCGCGCGGCATCCCCCGTCCCGAAGCCGAACTCGCCCGTCGTGTCCGCACCGTCGTCGGGCCGCGCGCGTTCATCGCAGCGACCTTCGATCCGCATGGCAACGAGGACGAGGAGTTCCTGCGCCACGCCGACCTGGCGTTCTGCGGCAAGTATTTCCCGCACTACGACAGCCACCTCCAGGGCCAACGTGCCGCGCGCATGCTGATCCGCGCAATCAAGGGCCAGTACCAGCCAACGCATGCCACGAAGAAGGTGCCGATAATCTCGCCGACCGTGGTGCAGTGGACCGGCGCATCGCCATGGATGGATCTGGTGCAGCGCGCGTTGACCTGGGAGGCGCGCGAACCGGACGTCTATGTGAATGTATATTTCGGCTTTCCCTGGTCCGACGTGCCCGATGCCGGCATGACGATCCAGGTGCTCACGCATCACGATGCGGCCCTGGCGCAGCATGTCGCCGACGACATGGCAGGCTTCGCCTGGCGGCAACGCGACAGGCTGTTGCATTCCACGCAGGTGCACACGATCCCCGAAGGCGTCGCATTGGCGCGGCAAGCGGTTGCCGGGGGCGACACGCCGGTGATCCTGGCCGATCACAGCGATCGCTCCGGTTATGCTACGTGGCTGCTGCAGGAAATCGTCGAGCAGGGCCTGTCCAACACGCTGATCGCCACCGTAGCCGATGCCGACGCGATCAAGGCGCTGCACGGCGTGAAGCCGGGCGATGCCTTCGACATGGCGGTCGGCGGCCTGGTCGACGAGTCCGCCGGTGCAAAGGTTCGCATCGCCGGCACGGTGCGCCACGTGATCGATCATCACGGCCAGCTGTGGGTGGGCATCGCATTCGGCAACGGCAACGTGCTGGTGCTCAGTCCATACCTTGTGCAGATCATGGAGTTGACCGCACTGACCGAGGTCGGCCTCGATCCGGCAGCGTTCCAGGTCATTGCGATCAAGTCACGTGTGCATTTCCGGCGTGGTTTCGACGACAGCGGGTTCGCCAGGACAATCCTTCTGGTGGAGCCGACGGAACCGTTCCTTGGCACGGTGCGGCTGGACGGGTTGGACTATCAGAATGTCGATCTGACGCGCTTCTATCCGTTCGGCAGCCCGGAATTCTGAGTTCTCTCGGTCGGCAAGCGGGCTGACAGCAGGTGCGGATCGCGTGCGCGGTGGCGGCAAAGTAAGTAATTCCGGTTCCCTGAGATCATGCCTCGACCGCTTGACCGACGCGGGTTGGTTCAGATTCAAGTGGCGAACGCAGGAGGTTCGTCGACGCACGGGCGGGCGGCGACCTGGCACAGCGAGGATGCGCCGCAGGTGCGGCGGCTGCCAACACTGGCGCCGATGTGCGACGGCGCGGGTCGCTCTGTGGCGGCACGTCGCGCGTGGCGAGATCTTCGACGTGGTCGTGTCGCTGCCGGTCTTGTCGAAAGCACGGAGGGGCAACTATCATTCGCCCACGATGTGAGGATCGTGCGGGCCGTACGGGAAATGTCGGTTTGAGTAAGTTCGGCTGACATTTCCACCATTGGACGTCGAGAAGGATAGCGGATGTCTGCCGAGGGAGCCCGAGAACGACTTAAGAATTTGACGCAGATCTATTGGCACCATACACTTCGCCTGTTTCCGGATCTTGTTGTCGAAGGCGCCAAAACTGCCGAAGTGTTGGAAGCCGAACGCGAGGCCATCCTCGGCGTGGTTGATCTTGGCGACCGGAGTGTCATCGATGTCGGCACCTGGAACGGATACTTTGCCTTCGAGGCCAAGCGCGCCGGCGCGAGGCGTGTGATCGCGACCGACAGCTTCGTCTGGCGCTCACCGGAATTCCGAGGGCGCGAAGCATTTGAGGTCGCGCGCGAGTGTCTGAACCTGGACGTGGAGGCCAAGGACATCGATCCGACGGAGTTCCCGGGGGATATGGAACCGGTGGATGTGGTCCTATTCCTGGGCGTCTTCTACCACTTGATCGACCCGATCATGGTGCTGCAGAAAGTTGCCTCGCTTGCCAACGATCTCCTCGTGGTCGAGACGCACCAGGACGTACTGGAAATGCCTCGACCGGCCATGGCGTTTTATCCCGGGATGACACTCAATAACGACGCCTCGAACTGGTGGGGCCCGAACCCCGAGTGCGTGACGGAACTCCTTGCCACAGTGGACTTCCGACACGTGTTCTACCAATGGCATCCGCGGATTCCGCGCCGTGGCATTTACCATGCCTTCCGCTCGACCGACACGGCGAGACGCTATTTGCGTCGCCCCCCCGACAACGTCACATTCTTCGACCTAGGCACCGAGATCGGTCGACGCGCCATTTTTGGTGCAGCGTCACTCGATGCCGAAGCCGCAGGCAACGAACTGGCCAGGGTCGCTGCAGAACGCGATGCTGCTGCCAACGAACTGGCCCAGGTCGTTGCAGAACGCGATGCGGCTCTGGCGGAGATCGCAGCGTTGCGCGGTTCGACCTCGTGGTCCATGACCGCGCCGCTGCGCACGCTCTCCTCCATCGTCCGACCTCGCTGAATTGGCAGGGCAGTATCCATCGGCGCTCTCACAATGCTGAGCGACGAGATGGTCCGCCCAGGGCCAACCTTGCATAGTGTGGGAAGCGCGACCTGGTACCTTCCCGGATCAACGATGACCCCGTGGAGGACAGGTTGGGCAATCTGAGCACAAGATTGCAGATCGAATCGCGAAGACTGATGGCCGGAGCCAGCATTCGGGAGCTGCCGCGCTCCGTCGATTACGTTCTTCTGTTATCCGGCGCGATTGTCTCCGGCATAGTGGCTGCCCGGAGAGGGAAGGATTTCAACTGGGATCTTTTCAACTACCACTTTTATAATGGCTGGGCCACATTGACGGGCCATACCTGGACCAACATCGCTCCAGCGCAGTTGCAAAGCTTCTTCAACCCGGCGCTCGACATCCTGCAGTACCTCCTGATCGTGCATGTTTCCCCATGGTGGGTAATTTTCATTATCGGAGCTTTTCAAGGCATCAACGTCTACCTTGTATTTGCAATCGTTCGCGGCATTGGTCGCTTCGATCGAGGCCTGTTCGGCGCAGCCGTGGCGCTGCTCACAGCGGTTGTCGCCCTGACCGGACCGATGGCCCAATCGGAACTTGGTTCGACGATGGGCGACCTGACGCTCGCTGTTCCGGTTCTGCTATCAGTGCTCCTTATTATAGGAGCCTTCAGCGCCGGAGGCGAACCGAATGCGAAGTGGAAAGTCATTGTCGCTGGCCTGTGTCTCGGTGGCGCAGTTGGAATCAAATATGTCTTGGGACCTTACGCTGCTGCTGCCGCTGGAGCGCTGCTGATCCGTCCCCCGCCGTCAATGTCGCGCGGCAGTGCGATCATCAGGCTTGGTATCGGGGGCGCCATCGGATTCGCGGTCATGGCAGGCCCATGGATGTTCATGCTCGATGCTCACTACGGCAGTCCGACGCTACCGTTCTTCAACGCCTGGTTCCGCTCGCCCTACATGATCAACGTCAACTGGTCGGCCCAGATTTTCCCATTTGCCAATTGGTGGGACTGGATTGTATTCCCGTTCTCTCTGCTTCGTGAGGGCACCCACCACCTGCAACTTTCCTTTCGTTCCGTCAGGCTTGCACTGGCATGGTGCTGTATCCTTGTGTCCGCCTGTCTTGCACTATCATCGGGCCAGTGGGCCGGTTTGTCCGGTCGCCGCTGGCGACCTGTCATTGGAATACTCCTGCCCAGCGAGGCGTGGCTCTATCTCTATTTCGGCCTCAGCTATGTCGCTTGGGCCAAGTTCTTCGGCGATTATCGGTACTTCATTCCTGCGGAAATGCTGACCCCGGTGGTCGTTGTCCTGACCATCGGACAGTTGTCACCTCGTCGCGCGGTTCAGGCCGGAATCGTCGCTGTGGCCGCACTGGGCATGCTGACTTTCGAATCCACAGGATCGTGGGGGCGAGGTCCGTTCAAGACAGCCACGTACTTCGGCGTCAGCGACCTGCGCGATACGGTGAGTAAAGACACCATGATCTTAATGACAGGATTGCAAGGTACAGCGTTTCTTATTCCCTTTTTCGATGATCACATCCGGTTCGTCCGAATCGAGAGCAATTATACCGGTCTTCAATCTGAGGAGTACGCGCGGCAGTTGTCCAGGACGGTCACCGAACACCGCGGTCCGCGTGCGCTGCTGACAACTGCGGATGTGCTTGGGGAAGCCGGAAAGATCACCCGGCACTACGGCCTGGAAGTGAACAAGCAGAGTTGCCAGCCCATCGAAAGCGTCTACGGGCTGCAAATCGTGCTTTGCCAACTAGTGGATAGAAGCTAGCGCCTGGTGCCCGGAAACGCTCCCCGAGCGAGGGCTGGAAATGTGTATCACCCATGGGGGCAGCGCATTTCCAACAGCAAGAAAATGGAACCGCAAAACACGCAAAACACGCAAACAGATCGGTGCACTGTCCCCCCATGGGTGAGACATGGAAATTACGCGCACACTCGTTCTCCCTTGAAAACGGTGTGCATCGTTTTCCGTGTCTCAGATTAGGGGGTCACTCCAATCTGTTTGCGTGTTTTGCGTGTTTTGCGGTTCGATGCCTTACTTCCTGCCGGTACTTCCGACAGGCCCCGTTGGGGTTTGCGGGCTGAACCACCGGTTCGGGGCGGGCCAGTGCCGCGGTCCGCTGCGGCGAAGAGCTGCTCGGGCGTGAGGAGCAAGAGGTGAGAAACGTCCTCTGGCGTGAGGCCGAATTTCTCCGGTGCGAACAGGCTGAGCGGGGATGAGGCGACGCTCGTGGATTCGACTTGCGGGTCTGTGTCCAGGCCGGCCCAGCTGCGGCGGACTTCTTCCTCGAGCGCGCGGAGGCGCTGCAGGCCGATGGTGAGGCGTTCGAGGATTAGCGCGATGTCGGTGGTGCCGAAAGCGCGCGTGATGTCGGTGAGGTCGGTGGTTTCGGTGCGCTGACGGAGCGTAGCGATGAGGCGCTCGGCCCCGGTGGTTAGCATCCCGATGAGGAGGAGGAGCAGGAAGTTGGAGATCGCCTCCCCGACAGCTTCGAACCCGGTGGGGGCGGCGGTTGGGGAGGAGAGGAAGGTCGGGGATGACATGGGCGGAGTAAGACCATAAGGGGTGGCGCGCGTCAAGAAAATAATCCTAGCGTTAACGTCGATGGGGTATGAGCCGCTCTTTGAACGATTGCGGAATAAGATCGCGGACGACCGCCACGGGTGGTTTGCCGCCCGATGGGTATCGGGCGACGAACCTGCGACAGCGGAGGTTTATTCGTTCTGCTGGCGCCCGAGCACGACGTGCGTCGCTAGGTCTGTGGCCGTGGATTGCATCACTCGGTAGCCGAGGGCAGGGAGATCCAGGCCCTCGAACATCGCCTCGCCGCGTCCGAGCAGGACAGGCGAAAGCGCGACGTGCAGTTCATCGATCAAGCCGGCCTGCAGGTATTGGCGAACGGTCGAGACGCCACCGCCGATCTTGACGTCTCGTGCTCCCGCGGCGTTGCGTGCGCGCTCGAGCGCGGCGTGGATCCCGTCCGTGACGAAGTGGAAAATGGTGCCGCCCTGCATGACGATCGGCTCGCGGGCATGGTGCGTCAGGATGAAGGTCGGGGCGTGATAGGGCGGATTGTCTCCCCACCAGCCCTTCCAGTTGTCGTCCGGCCATTCCCCTCGCACGGGACCGAACATGTTCCGGCCAAGGATGAAGGCACCGAAGCCGTCCATCGAGCGGTGGGCAAAGGTCTCGTCCACGCCCTCGGAGCCGCCGCCCTGGCCGAACATGGCCTTGAACGTCTTGGTGCCGAAAAACCAGTTGTGGAGCTCCGTCCCGCGCTTTCCCAGGGGGTCCTGGAGGCTCTGTTCCGGGCCTGCTCCGAACCCATCCAGGGACAGCGAAAACCCCGCTACTCTGACACGTCCCATCTTGGCCTCCTGTGCTGGTTGCAGCATGGTGCATTAGTAATGGCTGCAATCAGGAAGGGCGAGCGCGGCATTGAACGGCGCGTTTTGGGGCGAGAGCGGACGGCCGACTTCCGGGTCGGCGCGGCTGCGACAGGCGCTGAGGCCTTCCCCGACGGCCAGTCGGGTCACTGGTCCCGTACCCGAAAACAGATGGTTTTGGGCACGGCAAACTTGACTATGAAAATGGCGGTGGGAAGCCAGCTTTCGGCGACGGTCAGCAAGGGGGATTTGTGAACAGGTCAGATCGGTGCGACCACCGTGGCCAGCACCCGGACCGGGTGGTCAGCACGGTCATGCAGCCCGGCACCGTCTATAGCCATCAGACAACGACAGGCTATGGCTCGATGACGGGCGACGCGATCTGCCGAACATACTGGGGCATGACCATGATCCGCAGGCATGGATATGAGCGGTCAGCCCGGTTAAGATCGTGGGCCGGAGGCGTTTGCGTCCGGCGACCTGGAGGCGGTGTCCACCCGTAAGTCAATGCGCCAGGGGCGGGAGCAAAAATGCGGCAACTGATCTCTGGCTTGGAGGCAGCCATGCTCAACCCCTTTAGAAGAAGGCCCAGGTTTGACGACGCAGCAAAGCAAACGCTGATTGAAGGTCTCGCCTTCATGCTAGAGGCCCAAAAAGCCTGTGCCGGGAGCCATCCCATCGAGAGCGAGAGCGGTCACGTCAATCACAAAGCCCTCGGTTACATTTATGGCTTCGTTCACTCAGCGCTAGTCGTGCTTGGGCAGGATGACACCGACGCGGCGGTATGCGTCCCGGTTCTATACCACGTCCTGCGCCATCTTTATCCTGGCCGCGAGGAGCAATACATTAAGTTCCTCGCGGAGAACATGGGACATGACCAGGATGTGACCCTCGGAGCAATGAAGGGCGGGCAACAGGTACATAGACTTCGTTGCCAAGCGACGCCGCGACAGTGGCATGGCAATGGGCCTTGCCCGATACCTGATCGAAGGCGACCAACCTGAATAAGGACAAACGGTTTCCAGGCTGAACAGGAGTGATAGCCAATGCCGACGCATGAAAAGTTCAAACTTGGAGGTGTTGTGCCGATGCACTTCGGGATGACTGGCCCGCAGGGCCTCCATTATGGCTTTGGCATCACCAACCAACATGGCAGCCCTCTGCTTAACATCTCATTTGTGACGGAACCCAAAGCTAGAGCCGCGCATAAAGGCCTCAAGTCCATCCTAGCGACGGCTGTCGCTGTAACAACGCCCGGATGACTGAATGCGCGAGAGGGGCAACGCGATGCGGTACACAGCGAAGTCTCTTTTGTGTCTTCTGGGCTGTGTAGGTATCGGTGCCATGATCCCAATGGAGGGGCAGGCAGAGACTTTAACGGGTAATGATTTCCTCAAATTGTGCGTCACTAGCGACCCGAACAGTAAGCCCAAGGACCAGGACGAAAATGACGAAATCATCAGATGCTTGGCCTATTTCGAGGGCACCGTGACCACGATGCTTGCCTTAAATGGCGCAGGTTTTTGCATACCAGGGACAGTCAGACCAACAGATATTATGATGAATACCATCAATTGGCTGAACGCCCATCCCGATCAGAAGAAATACGCGGCTGCCAGCGTTGTGGTTGCGGGAGCGCAGGAAAAGTGGCCTTGTCGTCATCCTTGAGGTTGCGTATCGTCGTCGTTGAAGGCCCCGACAGCGCCTCAATGACACTACATACCAAACGAAGCCCCGACAGGTCAGCAGTGCGGCGCTCGATCCAAGCTTGCCATCACTCGATCGCGCGTCATTGCCCGCTCGAACTCCGAAAACACCGACAGCATCCCGAACGCGATCCTGCGCAGGGGGTGGAGGTATCGAGCGCCTGCTGGCGCACGTAGAGGTCGATTCCTCGCGCAGGACCCCCGCACTACTATGTAGGCTTTGCGGTCGGGTCTCTCGTCACCGAGACAGGTAGGCGATCAGCCCAGTTCGTAGCGGTCGAAGATAACAAAGAACTCATCAAGTGTGACGATGGTGAGCGATGGAGGCAGGACAGACCTGAGCGCACGGCGCTTATCGAGAATACGCCGGTCTTCCGTAATGAAATAACCGCACCCGGTCTCAGCAGCTTCGGACAGATGCGAGGCATCTGCCGTATGCTTTCCGGGACGGGCGTTGCCCTGGATGATTTCCAGTACCGCTCTCCGCTCAGACTGTTGAGACGTGTTCAGCCCCGGTCGTAGGTTGAAAATCCGAGGAAGGACAGACGCCTTCACGTTGGCCGGAGTTCGCGGGTGCTGAACTTCTTCGCGTACGCCACCAGCGACAACTATGTTCAATATGCGGGCCGCAGAGAGTTGGCAAAAGCGCTCCACTAGGGGGTCACGGTCGGTGCCATGCAGATGGAGGGCATTGGCATCATGACCGATGTTGCAGATTCGAGGATCGAGGGGCCGATGGCTCATGGGACAATCCTACCTACGACTGCCCCCACGCCGACGTGGGTTTGCTAACGCCCGTGCAATGCAGGCATAGGCATCTTGAAGCAGGTGCGCGTCACGGTCCAGATCAGGTTCGGCGTCGGTACGACGATATGTTGAGGGTGAGAATCCACCGTTTGGTGGACGGTAGTAACCGACACTCATTGGTCCAAGCGTAGCGACGTTTGCCTCCACATCGACATTCCACGGAGCAGCAGGGCCGCCACGGGCCTCGACTTGTTGCAACAAAGCGTCGAGGTGGATAGCGTGCCGTCGATTGAGAGCTAGCTGCTTGGCCATTTCGTCGATCTCATCTTCGCCGAGTGGCAGCCCGTCTGGTCGCCATGCCATACCCAGACGGTTCAAACGAAACCATGCTCTCAACGCTTGCTCGGCGGGGCCGGGTATCTCCGCAGGCTCCTCTACCCATCGACGCACTGTGCGGACATTGACCGAGAGTAGGCGTGCCGCCTCAGCCTGAGTCATTCGCAGTTGGTCCATAAGCTCAGCGAGTTCGGTTCGCGACATCATGGCACATGAATAGCATGGGGCATTATACCCTATCGTCAAGAGGGCAATACGCCCTATCCAGCCTCACTGCTTCGACAACCTCCTCCGATCAGCGTGACCGGACTGACCACCCTGACTACCTATCCGGGGTGATCCAGCCCATTCAGAAAACCCCTTCTCCGACTGTCTCCTGAAGCTGGCTTTCCACACGTCATTTCCAGCGTCGTGCTGACCGTCGCCGAAAGCTGGCTTCCCACCGCCATTTTCATAGTCAAGTTTGCCGTGCCTGGAACCATCTGTTTTCAGGTACGGGACTGGCGACCCGACTGGCCGCTGGGGAAGGTCTGCTTTACGGAATCTGAGTTGTCCACTCGATGGCAATCATGGCTCGGATCCTGCCGAGAGGCGACGTCCGACGATGTACGGTCGAGCAACCGTGCGGGACGATCAAGCGGAGGTCGGGCGGCGGAAGGTGGTTCACCGTGGGGGTTGCCCCTAACAGTCGAACAGCGTGCCCAGGCGCTGCTTGATCTGGTCGGCGATATAGAGCGCAAGCGCCTGGATCGTGTGCGTGGGGTTGACGCCGGCCGAGGTGATGAAGATCGAGCCGTCGACGATGAACAGGTTGCGCACGTCATGGCTGCGACCCCAGGCATTGACCACCGAGGTTGCGGGATCGTTGCCCATGCGTGCGGTGCCCATCAGGTGCCAGCCGCCGCGGTCCTGTAGTCCTCCCTCGACATCGTAGGCGCCCGCTGCCCGCAGGATGTCGGTGCCGCGCGCGAGGGCGAAATCCATCATGCGGCGGCTGTTCTCGCTCAGGGTGTAGTCGATCCTGGGCGCGGGAATGCCGTTGCCGTCCGTCAGCGCCGGGTCGAGGGTGACACGGTTGTGGGGCTCGGGAAGGTCCTCGAGGATGGCACCGAGGCCGGTGGTTCGGCGGTGCAGCCGGCGATAGGCTTCATGGTGTCCCTCGCCCCAGGGAATGCGGCCTGAACTCGACGCCTTCGATGGCGGTCGCGGCGGTGCCCTCGCCGCGGCTGAACTCGTAACAGAAGCCTCGGACGAAACCGCGCGACAGGTCGGTCTCGTAGAATTCGTGGCTCCAATAGCTGTTGTCGGGGCCTCGCTCGCCATCCAGTTCTTGGTCGAAATAACCGGTGATCCAGACATAGGGATGGAACATCAGGTTGCGGCCGACCTGGTCGCTGCTGTTGGCGAGACCGCGGGGGAAGCGGGCATTGGCTGAGTTCAGCAGCAGCCTCGGCGTGCCGATGCCGTTGCTGGCGAGGATGACGATGTGCGCTGGCTGGAACTGCTCCCGGCCCTCCGCGTCGTAGTACACCACGCCATCGGCCATGCCGTCGGGGCCTAGCGTGATCTCGCGGACGCGGGCGCGGGTGCGCAGTTTCACGCCGGCTCGGATCGCTTCCGGCCAGTAGGTGATGTCGGTGCTGCCCTTGGCGCCCTGCGCGCAACCGAAGGTGCATTTGCCCAGATTGATGCAGGGCGGGCGGCCTTGGTATTCCTGCGAGGCGATGGCGGTGTCGGAGGGCCACCAGTGCCAGCCCAGCCGGTTGAAGCCTCGGGCCAGGGCCATGGTGGCGCGGCCCATCGGCAGCGGCGGCATGACCTGCGGTTTCGGTGGGTAGGCAGGATCGCCGGCCAGGCCGGACGTGCCCATCATGCGGTCGTTCAGGTCGTAGAACGGCGCCAGCGTCGCGTAGTCGATGGGCCAGTCGTCGGCGACGCCATCGAGGGTTCGCACGCGGAAGTCGGAGGGGTGGAAGCGCGGGGTGTGGGCGCCGTATAGCACGGTGCCTCCGCCTACCGCGTTGAAGTTGGCGACCTTGATCGGCGAGTTGTCCTCGTTGATCGGGTAGTCGGCGGCGCCCGCTCGGCGGTTGGGGTTGATGGCGAAAGTGTCGCCGTTGCGCGACTCGGCGTCGCGGCGCGTGGCGGGGTATTCGGCTGGGTTCATCCAGTCGCCCTGCTCGAGGCACAGGATGTGCATCTTGGTGTCGGCGAGGCTCCAGGCCACGGCTGCGCCAGACGCGCCTGCGCCGATGATCAGGACGTCTACCTTGTCCAGCATCTTGGTACTCCGATGTCTGGGGGTAGGATGGGCTTGGTGGGCTGGGTGGGTCCAGCGGCGGCGGGTTGGCCTGATCCGGCTTGTTGGCTTTGGGGGCGGGGGGCGAGGTGCCGGCTTTTGGCTGCTGGTCCGTGGCTACGCCTTCGCTGTTCGGTGTCCTGGAAACTGCTCGGTTGGAGACGCCACCTGGAGCCACTTCTCCCTGCGGCCCGCCCATAGCTCGTAGGTTGGCACCAGATTGGTCGGCGCCTGATCGAGCGCGCCGAAACCGATGGCGATCTCGCCGTCCGTGATGCCGAACAGGGACGACCCGCAGGTTGGGCAGAAATGGCGGGTGACGGTGGTGTCTTTCCAGGTTCTCGTGTCACCGTGGATCGTGACGTCTGCCGCGCGAAAGATTGCATTGGCGGTGACCGCCGAACCGCTCTGCTTGCGGCATGTCGTGCAGTGGCACAGCCCGACCCTGAGTGGGTCACCGCGCGCCTCGATCCGGACGGCTCCGCAGCAACATGATCCTGTTCGCATTGGTGCTTCCTCCTGTTGGGGGATTGTGACACCGCTCTGGGACGGTGGGAACGGTGGCGGCCGGTGGTGATGAGATCGGGACGGGGCGATGAGCGTTGCGGCGGGTTAGCAGGGGGTGCGACCGTCGGCATACTGGCGCTCCAACGCCGGAACGAGGGGGCGACCATGGCTAAGCCGGGGACACGCGGGAATGGAGCGCTGCGGCGCGCGCTCGAGTTGCTGAAGACAGTGCCGATGGTGGACGGGCATAACGATTTGCCTTGGGTGATCCGGTGCGATCCGCTCGCGCAGGGCGATGTGCTGAAATATGACCTGGCGCGCCGGCATAATGACGGTGACACGGATATTCCTCGGCTGCGGCAGGGGCGCGTTGGGGGGCAGATCTGGGCGGCCTATGTGCCGACCGATATTGAACATCCGGCGCGCAGCGTGATGGAGCAGATCGATATCATCCTCCGTATCAATGCCGCGCATCCGGAGGTGTTTTTGCCGTCGACGCGGGCGGCCGATATCGGGCGGGCGAAGCGGCTGGGGAAGATCGCTTCGATCATGGCGGTGGAGGGTGGTGTTGGATTGGAGAACAGTCTTTCGCCGCTGCGCGTCTGGCATGCTGCCGGCGCCCGGCTGATGACGCTGTGCCATAATGGGACGTTGGACTGGGTGGACAGCGCTACCGACGCGCCTCGGCATGGCGGGCTGACGGAGTTTGGCCGCGCTGTGGTGGGGGAGTTGAACCGGCTGGGGATGATTGTGGATTGCGCGCATGTCTCGCCCGACGTGATGCGGCAGGTGCTGGATGTCTCGACCGCGCCCATCGTGTTTTCGCATTCCAACGCGCGAGGGCTTTGCGACCATCCTCGTAATGTGCCGGACGACGTGTTGGATCTGCTTGCCGGCAGGGACGATGGGTTGGTGATGGCGACGTTCATCCCGGATTTCATCAGCGAGGAGGTGCGGCGGTGGATGGAGCCGATACGCATTGCGCTCGCCAATGATCCGGTTACCAACCGGCTGGAGATGATCGCTGCGCATGAGCGTACGCATGGGCCTCGGCCGCAGGCGACGCTGGCGCAACTGGCTGATCACATCGAGTATATTGCCGGGCGGGTGGGGAAGGAACGCGTCGGGATTGGGTCGGATTTCTTTGGGGTTCCGACCACGCCGGTGGGGCTGGAGGATGTCAGCCGGTTCCCGCATCTGTTGGCGGAGTTGTTCCGGCGCGGTTGGTCCGATAGCGCCGTTGCGGGGATCGCCGGGCGCAATTTCATTCGCGTGTTCCGGGCGGTGGAGCGCGAGGGGGAGCGGTTGCGGGTGCGGGGGAAGCCGGCGGTGGGACGGGTCGCGGATTTTGCCTCGGGGTGAGGCGGGGCGTCGGTCGTGCGGGGGGTTTGGGGGAGCGGAGCTGGGGGGACGAGGTGCGGGTCTTCGGGCGGCGGGATTGGCCGCTATGGCGTCGAGGTTGCTTCGTCGCTGCGCTGCCTCGCAATGACACGGGGGGCGGGGTGTTAGCGCGCGCCGTAGACCGGGGTCAGCCTGGTGGTGTGTGCGCAAGAGCAAGAAAAATGGAACCGCAAATCACGCAAAACACGCAAATGGCGGCAGGGCCGCGCGCGAGGACTGATCCAACTCCGATGGGACGTTGGCCGTGGCCATCAGGTTGGGCCGGAGGTCGATGGGTGGCTCAGTCGAATTTCATCGCGCTGCAGGGGAGGGGAAATCGGCACGACGGGGCCGACCATGCCCCTCCATGTGTGAGAGGATGGACTGGCCCCGTTGGGACTTTTCCGGACTGCGATGGGGTGCGGGGTGGGCCGGTGGCGCGGACCGGTGGGGCGGTGCGCCGCTCGGGCGTGGGGCGAGGGACGGGTGGTGGCGTGAGGGTTGGTGGTTCCGGCGCGGACGGGATGCGCGGGGATGCGGCGGCGGCCGTGGGTTTGCGCTGCTTGTCTGTGTCGGGGTTGGGGGGGCCGGCGAGGATCTCGGCCTCGAGCGCGCGGAGGCGCTGCAGGCCGTAGGTGAAGCGTGCCAGGATGAGCGCGGTGTCGGTGGTGCCGAAGGCGCGCATGAGGCCCGTCAGGTCCGTGGTTTCGGTGCGCTGGCGGAGCGAGGTGGCGACGCCCTCGGCCCAGAGGATGAGCATGCGGATGATGAAGAGCAGGAGGAGGGTGGAGGGCGTCGCCCAATCGGCCTTCGGCCCCGGTGGGGGCGGCTGTTGGGGAGGAGAGGGAGGCCGGGGCTGACATCGGCGGAAACTAATCACAAGTTGGTGGTGTGTGTCAAGAAAATAATCTTATGATGGTCCTGTGGGGTGTGGGTGAGGGCGCACAAGGTGGCGCTGATGGTCTGCCGAAGAGGGGGCCTTGATAGTTCCAGCGGTCGGTTGTTTCTGCTACCGTTACTACTAACGTAATGCATACGCTATCGACCGAACAGATCTATTTGGACGGCCTTTCCCTTTGCTGGCATGGGATCATATGGGCCGTTTCACTCGAAGCTCTCCTCCCGCCGATGATCGCGCTGTCGCTCGGCTTCGATCCACTCCCCGAGGTGCGACTCCGTATCGGCTACCCATTGTCGAACGGAGGCGTCTGAATGGTTCCCGAGTTGGCGGATCGCATCCCGCCGCTTGGCTAGAATATCGGCCAGCGATCCCGACCAATGGCATGGATGCAAACGGTCATAATAATTGCCGAGAAATGCAGGCTTGTTCGGCGACCTGTCGAGGAGTGCAAGGAACAAGGGTGACAGGTACAAGCTGCTTCTCACCCTGGTTCTCGCCCTGCTGATCAGCGAAGATGCCTAGCGCTTGACTCGGCAACTTGTATCGAGGATCAGCATCCTGATCAGCCCATGACGCAAGAACGTCCGGAGCAATCGTCTCGATCGGCATGCGATTGCCGAACCGCAGCCAGATCGGAACGCCGTTATCTCCACCGAGGAAGAACTCGGTCAGCGCCGTGACAGGCTGTGTAGAAAACAGGGCACCAAGCAGATGAGAGATATCATGGATCGAGACCTTGCTCAGAATTGAGCATGGACCTAACATTCTGACAGACTTGGCGAGTGATCCCTTCCGCTTCGGGTCCAGCTAGGCACCTCAAGATGATCAATCGCAGATGCAAGTCGCGACTTCGGACGTTCTCGTTGAGATCGAGCCGTAGAAGCAGGCTGCGGCCGACGTCGATCAGCTCCAGCGCGGCTTGGTTCGGATCTTTTCGATGGCTGAAGAGATACATATGCAGCATCGCGATCGCGACTGCGACGCCGCCCGGGAGTCCCGCCACATCGCTCAGGAGGTCTTTCAGATCCGATGGTGGGGCACGTTCGATGGAACCATTGACGATCCACCAAAAGTCTTTGCTGGATAGGGCAGCCTTCGCAATAGCCATTCGGAGGCGAGTGATCCCGGCCTCGTCGATCGCAACGCACGCCTGAAGATATGGCAGGACGGGAGCGAGGTCGGGCTCGTCAATCACCGCATCGAGCGCCGGAGCGGCAAAATCCGGGTCGCGTACATGGGCTCGGTCAGAAAACCACCCATCATGACGGGGTTGCGGCTTTCAGGGGTAGCGGCTGCATATGCGACCTTCAATGCAGACCACATCTCTCCAAGATGAAGAGCGCCCTGGGCCAACCCGCGTCCGAACTCACTGGCGCGCCGCGCCTGCCGTGCAGATGATATTTCAGGCAACAGGATATCGAGATCGCTGGGCGATGCTGCGACGGCCTTACCGATCTCGACGGTCGCCTCTGAAGCTCGGCGATAGGCACAGTGGATATCACCGGCGCTGGCTGCATCCTCCTCGCCGTCCACGAAGTCGTATCCGACACTCGACCATTCCAGGGTCAAACTCCGAGCACGATCGACAAGATCTACAGGCTTCAAACGATCAATGATGCTCTCGAGCCGCCCACGGATGTCGTGTGGCATTCCCTTGCCCTCGAAGCGAAGCGCCGCACGGAAACTGAGCCAGCCGTCGATCCAGACCCCTCCATTCGAAAATGCCGTCGCGGCAGCATCGAGGTCATCCTGGCAGCCGCTCAGACACCAAAGCGACCGAATGTTGCGGGCGAAGATCGTGCTGGCCTCGGGGATGTCCTTCAATTCAACCGCGAGGCCGATCGCCTTCGCATACCAATGCCGGATGTCCTGGTGAGTCCGCGGTTGCCACCCGTAATCGCGAGGCCGTGCACCAAAATCGAAACTGTGTGTAAGAAGAAGTGATCGGCTTTCAGCAAGCCTTCCAGTGCAAACATTCCGCACCGCCGCTTCCCGGCATCACTTGATTTCGCGAGCAGGCGAGCAAGCGAAATCCGCTGGTCGATCAGCGCTTGAGTGCCCGAGAGATAGAGGTGGAACAGCTCCTTAAAGCTGTCCATGGCCGGAGTTTGGTTGCTGTCAGCGGGTTGGGCACACACGAAACGTGCAAGCGTCAGCGCCGCGTCATCGAACATTTCCAACTCAAAGGCGAGCGCCTTCACCAGCCTGATCAAGTACGATCCGTTAGCGGCCGTCGTGCCGATAAACGCACCCGCGTCCGGTGCAATCGCTGCTTTCTTTATTTTCGTGAGAACCGTCCGAGGAGCGACCGGCGCGACATTACGGAGAATAATCATTCTGTCATCGCTGAGGGCCGGTAACTCGGCCAGCAGACCACCAACGTCGAGCCAGCGGTCGACCGTCTTCTGCGCCTGGGGACTGTCATGGAGATAGCCAAGTCGGCGCGATAGCGACCGCAGCATGCGCGGGCTCAGCGTGTGACAGAAGGCGTCGAAGTCCGAGGCCGAAATTCGCTCGAGAGCGAGTGCAGCGAAGCTGGTTGGAGATTGCGTGTGGGAGCAGGGCGCGCCAGCGCCCGCGCGTCTGGGCGATTCCGCGCCGCTTCAACTCCGCTGTGGCTCCAAACAATTGTCGGGTGGCAACACCCCGGATCGCGGCAATTCGGGCGAGTTCGCTGTCGGTGGACGTATCTTCTCCATCGTAGGAATAGACTAGCGAAAGGTCGTCTGCGGCTTGGAGCAGGTTGGCGTCAGCGCCGGTTCGTTGCTCGAAAATCCTGGTGAATAGATCGCGGCTCTTCAATTGACCGAGGGTTTCACCCTTCCGCAACGTCTCCGCCAGCGCACCGGCGACACGAAAATTGCCATTGCTGAAGTCCGCGATCTGATCACGATCGATTTGAGAGATCGCCGGGAAAGTTTTTGCAATCCACTTGCCGACCACGTCGGGCGAAACGTTCTGCAGCCGGAAGACATCGGTGTGCTCGGGCTCATCGTCCTGCACATCGTACTCTACGGTGAGCAAGCTAACGTGGCTACCAGGCGTGCCGCATACCTTGGCAAGCTCGCTGTGCGTAGCCGGATTGCAGTTGTCCACGATGAGAAAGGCTCGTTCGCCGGCGCCAACGAGCTGGCGGGCCATGTCACGCGCCGTTGGATCGATACTGTCGGAATAGTCAGTGTAGATCGCGATGCCGGGATCGAGCGAATCAATGCCGACGCCATCCTCGAATAGCGCCTGGACTAGGCGCGTTTTGCCGACGCCTGAAAGGCCGATGAGGCGTACACACGCACCAGGCTCGCTTAGTGATCGACGTATCCGAGCTATACCGTCGAGCAGGCTGAGCTCTTCTCGCTCCTTTGTCCTCTCGTCGACGACACAGGTCTTACCACCCGATAGATAGTCGTCGGTTGCACCGGCTCGCGTGCCTGCCCATTCCCCTAGTGCGCTCCAGCCGGACAGTCTGCGGCCGACACGATCCATCACCCACGCCGCCACGCCCGGGAAACGGTTAGTCCAGGTCGCCATGCGGTCGCGATACGTAGAAATCGACGAGCAGGCGCCCGGAATTCTGTCATTTCAGATAGGGCCGCCCGCATCGCGTCCTTTCTGTCCTGCAATGGCTTGTCCGCGACCGATCCCTGGGCGCTGACAATGATATAGGCACCGTCCTTGTCGGCCAGCTCGCGGAAGATGGATCGGAGCTTGCCTTTCGGCTTCATCTCATCCGCGATCGCGGAGGCGTTCATGTCGGGTTTCTTCACCTGAAACCCAGTATCGGGCCTCGGCACGAAATCGGGTGACGCAATGGCGCCGGAATCGACACGCGCACGTCCAGCCCACCGTCCGGCGCAGTTTGGTTGCCACCCGCCGTAACACTGGACTGCGGCAGGCCAGCCTTACGCAGTTCAGCGAGCGCGAGACGCGCCACCAGCGTCCGCAGATCAACGTTCCAGTCCAATGTCTGCAATATCAGGATCCCATAACCTCAAACATTCACCTTCTCTCACTTCGGACCCCGTCCAAAAAGGCTGGCCACCGTAAAGTCGAGGAGAGCGGTCACGGTGCGATTGAGCGGATTAGGATGTAGTCTCCTGCAACCCCGTAATGGAAGCCTTTACTAAATGGGGGGCCCTCGCGCACCCCGTAGACCGGGGTCAGCCAGGCGCTGTGCTCGTTGGTTTCGCCATACACCACGTCGAAATAGCGCTGCTGCAGGCGCTTCGTCAGCTCGCCCAGCTTGCCCGTTCCGACATCGAGCCGATCGATGCTGAGGATTGGCTGCACCTCGTAGCTGGAGCCGCACAGGAAGGCCTCCTCCGCGGCGTAGAGTTCGGTGCGGTCGATGTCGCGTTGCTCCACCGGTTTGCCGGTGATTTCCTCCAGCAGGTCGATCAGCGAGGCGCGGGTGATGCTTTCCAGGATGGAGCTGGTGACGGGGGGCGTGATGGGGCGGCCGTCGCGGATCATGAAGAAGCAGGCGCCGTAGGATTCGGCGACCTTGCCGTGCTCGGTCAGCATCAGCACCGTGTCGTAGCCGTCGAGCTGGGATTGCTGCGCGCCGAGGCGGGAGTTGATGTAGTTGCCGGACGCCTTCACGCGGGGCGGCATCGCGGTGTCGGAAATGCGGCGCCAGGAGGAGACGGCGCAGGACACGCCCTGGGTCAGCGCGCTGCGCGGGCGGGCGATGGCGGCGACGGACCAGGCGACGGGGCCGGTCGCGAGCATATCGCCCTCGCCATCGACCCAGGCGAAGGGGCGCAGGTGGATGTCCTCGCGGAATTCGTTGGCGCGGATGACTTCGAGGACGGCCTCGGTCAGGCGTTGGTTGGTCAGGTCGTGGTCCATGCGCATGACGCGCATGGAGAACTGGAGGCGGTCGAGGTGCTCCTGGAGGCGGAAGACGAACATTTCGTTGCGCTTGGGGTTCCAGTAGCCGCGGACGCCTTCGAACACGCCGATGCCGAACTTCATGGCGGGGGCCTGGATGTGCACCTTGGCGTCGGCGTAGGGGATCAGGGCGCCGTTCATGTGGATGTAGCGGGGGGTGGTCATGGGGGGTCTCTGGGTGGGGGGGTGGGTTGGGGTGGGGTGGGGACGCGGCGCCCCCTCCCCCCGGCCCCCTCCCGCAAGGGGAGGGGGAGCCTTCTCTTTTGGCCCTGGCCTTGGCTTCTAGTCCAGCGTCAGGGGCAGGCCGTCGAGGTCCTCGGCGCGCTCGATCTTGATCAGGACGGCGAAGCCCTTCTTGTCGGGGTCGCGGTCCTTTTCGCCTTGGATCAGGCGGCGCCAGACTTCGTCGTATTGGGTGCCGGATTTGACGACGGTCGCGGTGCCGTAGAAGCGGGCTATGCCGCCTTTGGGGAGGACGCCGTCGGAACGGAGCTGGGGTTTGCGGAAGTAGATCGTGACCTTGCTGCCGTCCTGCATCGACGCGGTGGTGGAACCCTTGCCGCGTTCCCATAGGGCGATGTGGTCGTCGTCGAAGACCATCGTGCTGCCTCGGGGGGTGATCTGGGCGTAGCCGCTCGGCAGCACGGAGCCGATGAGGCAGGTGTTCTCGAACGCAGCGGTGTTGATGTGCTCTTGGAGGATTTTTGGGATCACGGGTCGCTCCTGGTTATGCGAGCGCTACCTTCGGCACGAATGGCCTGCTGGTAAAGTGCTCCTCGCCTGAGGCGAAGCGGAGGCCGGCTTGTTTCACGGCCTCGTCGGGGACTTTTTCGAGGGGGACGTAGAAGCGGTCGTGGTCGCGGACCGTGGTGTCGTTGTCGATGCGGTTGTAGCAGCAGATCAGCGTCCAGCGGCGATCGGGCGAGCGGTTCTGGTCGGAGCGGTGCAGCGTGTTGGCGTGGAAGAACACCGCGTCGCCGGGGTCCAGTTCGCAGGGGACGATCTCCTGGCGGCGCAGGATGTGTTGCATGCGGGCGGGGTCGGCGACGTTCTGGCCCTCGCCGGGGACGGGGACGTGGTCGATGCGGCCTAGATGGTGGGAGGCTTGGACCATCTGTAGGCAGCCGTTCGCGCTGGTGGAGCGGTCTAGCGCGACCTGGCAGCTCGCCAGGTGGGGGAAGATGCAGCCGTTGTGGTACCAGTAGCCGTAGTCCTGGTGCCATTCCCAGGCGCCGCCGACGAAGGGCTCCTTGGCGGTTAGCTTGGATTGGAAGTGGTAGACCGGGCCTCCGAGGAGGGTTTCCATGGTGTCGACCATGCGGGCGCAGCGGGCGGCCATGCCGTAGACGCTGTCACCTGCCCGGTTCCAGAGCGCGATGCGGGTGGCGGCGCCCTGGGCGTCTAGCCGATCGATCAGGTGGGTGGAGACTTCGGGGTCCTGCTCCATGGCGGTGCGGAGCAGGACGGTCTCGGCCGCATCGAACATAGCGCGGACGATGACGAAGCCGTCGGCGTCGAATTGCGCGCGTTGGGCGGGGGACAGAATGGAGGGCATGGCGCTTCCTCTTGTGGAGGTTCCTCGCAGGCTACTCCGTAATGGGAGACCGGCGAAGAGGCGCCATGCCCTGGCTTAGATCAGGGGTAATAGGTGCGATAGCCGTAGTTGTAGCCGTAATAGGGGTAGTGCTCGTGGCGCCAGAAGCGGTGGCGTTCGACCCAATGGCGGTGGCGCCAGTACTCGCAGTTCGGGCCACAGCCCCAGTCCGCCTGCTGGATCGCCGCGTGGCTGGGCTGGGCGGTGGGGACCGTCGCGCCGAGCGTCACGGCGGATGCGCCGACGCTGCCGAGGGACAACAGCCCCGTCGTGGCGGCGAGGGCGATCAATGTCTTGCGCATCAAATTCCTCCTGGTTCTTGCGGCACGCTGGACAATGGGGGTGCGGCGCGACCGGAGGTGGGCGAGTTCGCGGCGGAAGTTTGGTGGCGGATTAACTTTTGGTGAGACTGGCTGTCCTCCAGAGGCGGTGTTGGGCGTCCGGTGGCGTCGCAAGCTTGTCTCAGAGATTCTCCTATCGATGATTGTCTCCGTGGATGAGACATTGTGCTGCTGGCATGGCTGTTGTTGCCACTTCGGCTGGGAGGGCACGGCGGACTTGTCGATGATGGCCGATGTGTCGCGCGGGTGTCTCACGGCGTCGATTGGCGCGATGATGTTTCGATTGCTGAGACGTTGCCCTGCCAGCGGTCCAATTCGTTGAGGAGTTGGCAGAAGCGATCGGAACTGCGCAATGCGGTGTCGATCTCGCTGGCCGTGGTGCCGGGAAGCAGGCAAGCCGTGGCGCGGTGGAAGGCGGCGATGGACCAAAAGTGGGCGAGCACTGCCTGGGTGGCGAGCGCGGCCTCCACCGGGTGCCCAGCGTCGAGCGAGCGCAGAAGGTGCATGGCGGCCGCGTTGCGGCGGAGCCTGTCATCCGCGGTGTCGCTCGGGGCGACGGGGAGCGCCTGGACAATAGCGCGCAGGGTCTCGTCGGTGAAGAACGTGTCGAACGGGTCGTCCTCCGGCTGTTGCGGGTGGGGGCGGTCGAAGTCGTCGAACTTCTGGTTCATCCAGGGGGCTCCCTACTGGTCTCTCGTGTCATTATATCTAACTCATAGTTAGGGGCACGTCAATCGGCAGGTGGCCGGCACCGCGTCGGCGACCTATCTTCCCTTGCGGTGCGCTCAACGTGGTGTGGCGCTGAGAAGGAGATCCGAGGATGACCGAGGCGAAACTTGCCCCCAATCTGCCGGGCTGGATGGTGGACCATGCGAACCGCTACCTCTCCAGCGGTGGCTCCGAGGGGCACATGTACAAGATGGCCCAGCCGGGGCGGCCGGAGATCACGGTGCCGTCGCTGCTGTTGACGACGACGGGGCGGAAGTCGGGGGAGAAGTTCATCTTCCCGCTGTTCTATGGGGACACGGGGAAGAGCTATTTCGTGATCGCCTCCAAAGGCGGGGCGCCGGAGCATCCTGGGTGGTACCGGAACATCCTCGCCAACCCGGAGGTCGAGGTGCAGGTGGGGACCCGGAAGGTGAAGGCGCACGCGCGGACGGCGACGGGCGAGGAACGCGCGCGGCTGTGGGAGAAGTCGCTGGAGTTCTGGCCGCCTTATGCGGATTACCAGAAGAAGACGGAGCGGGAGATCCCGGTGGTGGTGCTCGACCCGGTTGGGTAGGGGGTGGATGGGGGCGAATTGCGGGCCGTCGCGGAGGGTGCTGGCCGCAACCAAATGCGGTACGGCGTCCTGATCGTCCTTTCGGAGCCTGGCTGGTGCGAACAATAGCGGACTGGAGGGCGGGGATGCCGTGACGCAATTCCTGTCAGGCATGCGGGCAATGGTGGTTGGGTCAGCAGTTGTGGCCGAGTTGCCCGGGTGATCGCACGCTGGCAGTAACTTGTGTCGTGGCTTGCATGGTCGTTCTGGTTCGCTTGATGTTACATCGTATCGTTACCTGGCAGGGGTGGCCGGGCGGGAGCGAGGCGGTTCCATGGAGATCCCCACCTCGCGTGGCGCCGATGGGTGGGGCGCGGTCGCTGATGATGAATGGCGCTTGGACGCGCCGCCCCCTCCCCCCGCCCCCCTCCCGCAAGGGGAGGGGGAGACAGAAGGGGGGAGTGGCTCAGTGAGAAGTTCGAACTGAGACACTATCCAAAAAGGGGCTTGCTGGACTGACTGGCGAGGGGCGTGCAACATCGTTGCAAACGAATTATGCGGGGGGAAACGAGTGATCGGCGGCGAACGCGCGGCTGACGGATTGCGGAGCCTCACCGCAGTGTCGCCGCGATCGCTGATCGACCGGCTGGCGCTGTGCGTGGAGGCGCTGGTGGTCGTTACCATCACCGTCAACATCGCCATCACGTTCAGCAATGCTGTTGTGCGTTATGCGACAAATCAGGATTTCCCGTGGGCGTCCGACGTGTGGACGATCCTGATCTCCATCATCACGTTCCTGGGCGCTCCGGCGTATTTCCGGCGCGGTTCGGGAATGGCTTACACGGCGCTGATCGATCAGTCGCATGGCGCGCGCAAGCAGACGTTGCAGGCGTGCGGGCTGGTGATTTTCCTTGGCGTGTGCCTGGTTGCACTGGCGGCTTATCCGTCGTTCTTTGCTGGACAGCTTACCCAGACGCTGCAGGTACTCGGCATCAGTTCCGGCTTTGTCGCGATGTGGCTGGGGCTGGGGCTTGTACTGTTCTGCCTGTTCTCAATCGAGAAGCTGAGCGTGCTGGACCGGCGCGCTGTCATCATCGGGGTTGGCGTGGGTGGGTTGATCGCTCTCGCGGCGTTGGCATTGCGCTGGGCGTGGTTCGAGGACGTGATCGACATCGATCCGTTCATCCCGATTGTGCCGGCGCTGGTCATCGGCTTCATTACCGGCATGCCGATCGGCGGCATACTTGCGCTGGCTGGTCTGCTGTACTTTGTGATTACCGGCGAGGCACCGATCGCGACGGTGCCTTCGGCGCTGCAATATGGTGTCACCAGCTTTGTGCTGTTGGCGGTGCCGTTCTTCATGGTTGCGGGCACGCTCATGGAGGTCACGGGCATGGCGCGCCGCATGATCGACATGGTGCAGGAGTGGGTTGGCCACTGGACCGGCGGACTGCTGGTTGCCGAGGTCGTCGCCATGTACATCTTCTCCGGATTGAGCGGGTCGAAGGCGGCGGATATCGCGACGGTTGGCGGCGTGATGAAGACGCCGCTGCGCGACTATGGATATCCGCCGACGGAATCGGTGGCGGTGCTGGCGGCGAGCGCGGCGATGGGCGAGACAATACCGCCGTCGCTCATGCTGCTGGTGCTGGGTTCGATCACCACGCTGTCGGTCGGGTCACTGTTCCTTGCGGGCATGCTGCCGGCGGCAGTCCTGGCTTTTGTGCTGATCGCCGTGGTGATCGTTCGCAGTCATATGCATGGTTATTTCAAAGGACCGCCATTTCGACTGGTGCGTGCGTTGCGCAGCACGCCGCCGGCGATCCCGGCTTTTCTGGTTCCGGTCATCGTGGTGGGCGGTATCGTTGGCGGTATTGCTTCGCCAACCGAGTCAGCGACGTTCGCCGTGGTCTATGGGTTCGTCGCCTCGCTTGTGGTTTATCGCTCGATAGGGTTGCGCTCCGGCTGGGCCGCTTTGCGCGATGCGGCGCTGACGGCGGGGATGGTGCTGTTCATGGTGGCTGCCTCGAACCTCGTCTCGCAGGCGATCGTCATTGATGGATTGGGACGCACGTTGGCCAAGGCATTTGGGACGCTGCACAACCCGACGGTGTTCCTGCTGGTCACCGTGGTGGTGATGATCGTTGTGGGGTTCATCCTCGAGGGTATCCCGGCGATCCTGATCGCGGCGCCGATCCTGCTGCCGATCGCGACGCGGGTGGGGATCGATCCGTTGCAATATGGCATCGTGCTGACGATGGCGGTGGGGATCGGCGTGTTCCTGCCGCCAGTGGGGATTGGATACTACGTGGCGTGCGCGATCGGGGAGGCTCCGGTCAATGCTACGATGCGGCCGGCCCTGATTTATAGCGCGTTCCTCGTTGTTGGATTGGTGATCGTCATACTGTTCCCGGGGATCACGACGTCGGTCCCGCACATGTTCGGCATGCACTAAGTGAAGACAGGAAAGCGATTTCAACCACGGATGCACACAGATGCACACTGATAGATTGTGCCGGTACAAAGAGCGCGGCCTTATCAGCGTGAATCCGCGTGCATCTGTGGTTGCGTGATTATTATGGCGGTCGTGTGACGAATACTCGGGGAGAAACATCCATGTCCAATAGCATCATTACGCCGCGTTTTTCGCTTGGGCGGCGAAGCATGCTCGCTTCCACGGTCGCGGCCGCGACGCTCGCCAGGCCGGCGATCGCGCAGCGCGCGCATGTGTTGCGCTACGGCAGCATGTTGCCGGCAAACAGCATCTATCACCGTGCGTGTGTGATGTTCGGCGACGAACTCACGAAGCTGTCGTCGGGCAAGTACAAGATCGAGGTCTATCCTGATTCGCAGCTCGGCACGATCCCTGAGATGCTGTCGGCGGTGCAGACCGGATCGCTGCAAATCACCATGGCGGTATCGGCGTGGTACTCTAAGTTCATGAAGCCGCTTGATGCATTCACGCTGCCTTACATCGTGCCTTCCGCGGATCAATTGAAGACCGCGCTGAACGGACCGTTGGGACAGCGGATCGCGGGCATGGGTGAATCGACGGGGTTTCAGATCATCGGGTACTGGCTGATTGGCGGGCGCCACATCGTCAACAAGGTGCGGCCGGTGAACAAGCCGGCCGACTGCGCGGGGTTGAAGATCCGCGTGATCAACAGCCAGGTTTATATCCAGACTTTCCGAGCGCTCGGCGCTACCGCCGTGGCGATGGATCCGTCCGAGCTGTATCTTGCGCTGCAACAGGGCGTGGTGGACGGGTTTGAATATCCGCTGCCGGATTTGATTGCCTACAAGTTCTACGAGGTCAGCAAGTATCTGTCGCTTGATGGGCATACGACCGACTTCTTCCTGATCTCGATCAACAAGGCGCTCTGGCAGGGGATGTCCAAGGAAGATCAGGACATGATGTCGCAGGCGCTGCGGACGGCGATGGAATGGCAGTGGCGCGAGCAACCGAACGAGATCGAGCTATCGCTTGCCAAGCTGAAGACGCTGATGCAGGTCAATGAACTGTCGCCGGCGGACAAGGCACTGTTCGTGGAGGCGACGCGGCCGGTCTATGCGCAGTTCGAGGCTTCGGTGGGGAAGGACTTCCTGGATTTTGCGCGGCAACAGCTTGGGTCGGCTGCCTGAGCGATGGCTGAACGCGACGACGCGGCCGGGATCGCGGCGGCGGAACGGGCGCTGTATCGCGCCATGATTGCGCAGGATTTCGCTGTGCTGGACGCGATCCTGGCGGACGACGCGGTGTATATCCACTCCACCGCGGTCGCGGAGAGCAAGCGGGGCTATCTCGATGGTGTCCGGGATGGGCTGTACCAGTACGGCTCGATCGACAGCGACGGTGTGTCGGTTCGTTACTGTGGTGAGGTGGCGATCCAGACGGGGACGGTGCGGATGACCGTCTCTGCGCGCGGGCGGCCGAAGTTGCCGATCGCCTTGTTGTTCTCGCTGGTGTGGAAGCGCGAGCAGCTTGGATGGCGGCTGTGGCAGAGGCAGGCGACGCGGGTGGTTGAGGCGTAACTGGCGGTCCCCCCTCCCGCCGCTGCGCGGCGACCTCCCCCGCGAAGCGGGAGAGGTTGTATCCGCCCTGCTTGCCCTTCGTGCACGCCGGTGCGACAAGGCGCTGAATCCGTGGATATTTCCACACGGCCCAGGCCAGCTCGGCGCGACGAGGTGCACGTATGTCAGAACTCGAAATCGTTTGGACAAAGGTCGACGAAGCTCCGGCGCTCGCGACATTTTCCCTGTTGCCGATCGTCCAGGCCTTCGTTGGCACGGCGGGTGTGACGATGAAGCTGAAGGACATTTCGCTGACCGGGCGCATCCTCGCCAATTTCCCGGAGAAATTGACGCCAGCACAACGGATCAACGACGAACTCGCCGAACTTGGCCAACTCGCGATGCGGCCTGAGGCCAACATCATCAAGCTGCCCAACATCTCGGCCTCGGTCCCGCAGCTGAAGGCCGCGATCAAGGAGCTGCAAGGCAAGGGTTACGCCGTGCCGGACTATCCGGACAACGCCGCGACGGACGCCGAGAAGGACGTTCGGTCCCGCTACGGCCGCGTGCTCGGCAGCGCCGTCAACCCGGTGTTGCGGGAGGGCAATTCCGACCGCCGGGCCGCCGGCGCCGTGAAGCAATATGCCCGCAATAATCCGCACAAGATGGGCGCCTGGAGCGCTGATTCGAAATCGCACGTGGCTACTATGTCGGGCGGCGATTTTTACGGTTCGGAAATCGCGACCACCGTCGCGGCGGCGACCAATGCCCGCATCGAGCTGGTCGGCGCCGATGGCGCGGTGACGGTGCTGAAGGCGAAAACGCCGCTACAGGCCGGCGAGATCATCGATGTGTCGGCGATGAGCCGCAAGGCGTTGCGCGCATTCTACGCCGAGCAGATCGACGCCGCGAAGAAGGACGGCGTGCTGTTCTCGCTGCACCTGAAGGCGACCATGATGAAGATCTCCGATCCCATCGTGTTCGGCCACGCCGTTGCCGTCTTCTTCGCCGATGTGTTCGAGAAGCACGCCGCCACACTTGCGCGTATCGGCGCGGATCCCGACAACGGTGTGGGTGATCTGCTGGCGCGGATCGAGACGCTGCCGGCAGCCGAGCGGGACGCGATCAAGGCCGACATCGCGGCTACCTACGCGGCCCGGCCTGGCCTCGCCATGGTCAATTCCGACCGGGGGATCACCAACCTGCACGTGTCGAGCGATGTGATCGTCGATGCTTCGATGCCGGCGATGATCCGCGAATCCGGGCGCATGTGGGGCGCCGACGGCAAGCTGCACGACGTGAATGCGGTGATCCCGGATCGCAGCTACGCGCGCTTGTATCAGACGGTCATCGACGACTGTAAGGCGCACGGCGCGTTCGACCCGAAGACGATGGGCTCGGTGCCGAACGTGGGGTTGATGGCGCAGCAGGCCGAGGAATATGGCTCGCACGACAAGACGTTCGAGGTCCCAACGGGCGGGACCGTCCGCGTCGTTGCGGACGACGGGACGGTGCTGCTGGAGCGTCCGGTCGAGACCGGCGACATCTTCCGGATGTGCCAGGTCAAGGACGCGCCTATTCGGAACTGGGTCGCGCTCGGGGTGCGCCGCGCGCGCCTCACCAATACCCCGGCGGTGTTCTGGCTGGACGCCAAGCGCGCGCATGACGCGCAGGTGATCGCCAAGGTGGAGAAATACCTGAAGGAGCAGGATACCTCGGGGCTCGACATCCGCATCCTGGCGCCGATGGAGGCGATGAAGTTCTCGCTCGATCGCATCCGCAAGGGGCAGGACACGATCTCCGTCACCGGCAACGTTCTGCGCGATTATCTGACCGATCTGTTCCCGATCATGGAGCTTGGCACCTCGGCCAAGATGCTGTCGATCGTTCCGCTGATGGCGGGCGGCGGCTTGTTCGAGACTGGTGCCGGTGGTTCGGCGCCCAAGCACGTGGAGCAGTTCCAGCAGGAAGGCTATCTGCGCTGGGATTCGCTCGGCGAGTTCCTCGCCTTGTGCGCCTCGCTGGAACATTTGGCGCAGACCCATAAAAACGCCGACGTGCAGGTACTCGCCGAGACGCTTGATGTGGCCAACGGCAAGATCCTCGAATTCAACCGCTCGCCCGCGCGCAGGGTCGGAGAGATCGACAATCGCGGCAGCCATTTCTACCTGGCACTCTACTGGGCGCAGGCGCTGGCCTCGCAGGGCAAGAGCGCGGCGCTGCAAGCCCGCTTCAAGAAGCTGTCGGAGACGCTCGCGGCCAACGAGGCGAAGATCAATGGTGAACTGATCGCGGCGCAGGGCAAGCCGGTGGACATCGGCGGTTACTACCTGCCCGATCCGGCCAAGGCATCGGCGGCGATGCGGCCGAGCGCGACGCTGAACGCTGCGATCGCCGCGCTCTAACCGGAGTTGGGCCTCGGCCTATGCGGGGTCTCGACCCCGAGCCGCAGGACTATCCGATTCGAGATCGGACATCAGGCTTCTCGCGCGCGCCAGATCGCTGGTATCGAAGCCCTCCGTGAATCGTCCGTAAGTCGCGGCCAGCAGGCGAAGTGCCTCGTCGGTGCGCCCGAGACGCCGCCACAACTTCGAGAGGCTGACGGCTACTCGCAGTTCCCATGACAGCGCCGACTGCTCGCGGGCCGCCTCCAGGGCACGCAGCAGCTTCAATTCCGCCGCGGTCACGGCACCTGACGCGTCGTGCCAAAGCAGCAACTCCGCATCGACGCGCAGCACCTCTGGCGTGTTCCACGTTGTGCCGACGGGCTCCGCGCGTGGCAACGGTACCCCGATATGCGCGTTGGCATCGACGTCGGCGAACGGGGGGACGAGCGCGGGGTCGCTGTGCGACTCAATGTACCACGCGATCAGCACCTCACCGTCATCGCCATCGCGCAATTTCAGCAAGCGCGTGAATGCCGGCACACGGTGCTCCATGCGCGGGATCCCGCCAGCATGGGCGATGAACAGATCGAGCAGGCGCCGTGCCTCGCGCATATCCCCAGTCCACAGCGCGACCGGCAGTCCCGCAAGGCAAACAGCATAGCACAAGGAAAACGAATGCCCGCTCTTCGCCGCGGCCGCCACCGCCTCGTTCGCCGCGACCCTCGCCTGGTCAGGGAAGCCGCTCAACCACAGAATACGAGCCAACAACGATCCCATCGCGGCGGGCGTTTCGACCTGGAAGCCGATGCCCGCCGCAGGATCCAGGAGACGCGACTGGCGGAGTGAGCGTTCGGCGAATTCCCGTGCGCGCGTCTGATGCCCCATGAAATGATGGGTCAGGCCGAGGATGCGGTCACCGAGATGAACGGCGCCTGCGTCTCCCGCATTTGCGGCGGCTTCCGCGTATAAGCGTGCTGTTTCGAGCGCGGCGGGGTAGTCGCCGCGGCCGCGGCGTGCCGCCCACAATCCCCAGAGCGCCGGGATTTGCGCTTCAGTCGCGCCGATAGGTTCGGCGATCTCCAGCACGCGGGCGAACGCTGACTCAAGGGCGTCGCTCTGCGGTGTGGTGTACCAAAGCGTGTGGCCCAATGCGATCTGAAGCCGCATTTCCACGTCCGAGCCCGCCTCGGCGTGAGTCAGCGCCCGTTCCACGTAGCCTCGCGCCGCCGCCATCTGGGACAGCGCGAACCACAAAGGAACCGACGCGATTGTAAGCGCCCATCCAATCGCGGTGTCACCGGTGGCGGAGAATGCCCACTCGAGCGCGACATGCACCTCATCGGCGCGGCGACGAGATGCGGCCAGATATTCCGGTGCCTTTGATCGCCGTTCCTCGTCGATGTCCCCAAGGGCCTCCAGGAAATATCCCGCGTGACGACGGGCGACCTTGGCCAGGCCACCGCTTTCGGTCAGACGGTCCATCGCATAGACGCGGACGGTTTCAAGCAGACGGAATTCGGCGGCTGGTCGATCCGTGATACTGAACACCAGTGACTTGCCGACCAGCCCGGCGAGGCTGTCGGCGATTTTCGCATGGCCCATAGTCTCCGCCGCCACGGCAAACGCGGCGTCCAGGGAGAATGGGCCGGCGAAGATCGCGAGGCGATGCAGCAGTTCCTGCTCCGCTTCGCTCAGAAGCTGATAGCTCCAGTCGAGCGTCGCGCGCAGTGTCCTCTGCTGCGCATGCGCCGTACGGCGCCCAAGGGTCAATTGCATGAAGCGGTCGCGCAGGCCGAGGGCCATCTGCTGTATACCAAGCGTGGCGGCGCCCGCCGCGGCGAACTCGATGGCCAGCGGTATGCCATCGAGCCGCCGGCAGATCGCGGCGATCGTGGGCAGCTCCCCGGCGCGCGGTGCGAAGTCTGCTTCCAGCGCCTTGGTTCGGGCGATGAAAAGCTCCACCGCGCTGTGCGCCAGGATGCGGTCCGGTTCCTTTATGTCCGCGGGCGGCACTTCCAGAGGCGGAACGCGATAGACGTGCTCGCCTGCGATCCGCAATACTTCCCGGCTGGTTGCCAATATCGTGACGCCCGGGCAAAGGCGCACGAGCGTCTCGGTCAGATTCGCCGCCGCATCGATGACATGCTCGCAGTTATCGAGCACCAGCAGAAGACGCTGCTCGCCGACGGCTCGCGCGACGGACTCGGTGGAATTTGTTTCTTCGCTGACCTTCAGACCGAGCACACTGGCGACCACGGACGGCACGAGGCGTTGATCGGAAAGCGGCGCCAACTCGACAAGCCACCCGCCGTCAGCGAATTCGCCGAGGACACGACGTGCGGCCTTCAATGCGAGCGTAGATTTCCCAATACCGCCTGGCCCTGTCAGCGTGACGATGCGGTAGGCGGAAATAAGGTCCCGCAGCCGCTGCGCTGCCGCTGCTCGACCAACGAGGCGTGTAACTGTTGCTGGGAAATTGGTCACCGGAGATCCGCCGCTTACGCGCATCCGCTGCAGGCCGAAGGGAGGCCGCGCAGCATCCTGACGCCGAACTGCCCAGTCGCCGAGCAGGCGGTAGCCGCGGCCGGACTCGGTCTTCAACAAATTCCGATACGGGCCTAACGCCTTGCGGGCTGCCGCGGCATGCACCTGGAGCGTATTGTTCATGACCACCGCACCAGGCCAGATGCGATCCATCAGTTCGTTCTTGGTGACGAGTTTGCCGGCTGACTGGGCTAGGACTTCCATGATCTCGAAGGCGCGCCCGCCCACCGGCACAGGCGATCCGTGTACCCGAAGTTCGCGTCGGGCGACGTCAATCTCGCACTCACCCATAGCGTAAACCGGTCGAATTTCTTCAGAAGGAGTCATGTCGACGCCCGCCATGTTTCTTTCATCTCATTGCGCCGTTATACCCCGGCGGATCAGCCAAGTGTCTCTCGCCGGAGCAAGTGGTGGCGCTCCCGGCAAGCTCAATCATTTCAATGGGACGCTTGGTGTCGACGTCCGCGTCCTCAGCGCATTGCCCTGCATCGGCGACACGGAGGAGTTCAAGCCCCAAGTTCAGCATGCCCACCCAAGGCCGAAGCTCAAACTGACCCAAGACGCTGCATTGTCCCAACTGTGCCTATGCCGGAGCGATTGGCGCGTCATACCGAAGCAACGCCATCCTCCGCGGCCGCCCTGTACCGAACGATCGCGTGCGCCGCGCCGACAATTCCCTGTTCGTCCATCCGGTCCCGATCTTCGATGCCGAGGTCGTGGCATCCCGGCCGTCCCGCAAGGGCGCGGACATGCGCATCCGTCCGGTGCCGGAGCAAGCGGCAACCACGCCGGCGCATCCAATGGTTGTTTTCCAACACATGAAGCGCTTATGCAGCGGGAAAGCTGGTAGGTTGCGGCGTGGTGGCGGCATGCCGCGCATTGCCGGCAGACATTGAGCGGGAAACAGATGACTCCCTTCCTGGTGGCACTTTGATCGGGACGCGCGTGAGCCGCGTGGTGGGGCTGCTCATCATCGTCGCGGCGACCGCGGCGCTGGTCGCACTGACCTGGTTCGGCACGTTCACCGAAGCGGGCTGGCAGCGCGTCGAGGCCGAGGCGCGCCTGGAAACGGACGTCACCAGCCAGGCGACACTGTTCGAGGATCAGGTCCAGCGCGACCTGATGGAGCTTAACCAGACGCTCGGCGTGCTCGGGCATGCCTGGGAGGGCGACCCCAGCCATTTCTCGCTGCTGAAGTGGCGTGACCTGCTGGTGATGACCAACACTTTCAGTCCCGACATCTACATCGCCGATGAACATGGCGTGGTGCGCGACGACACCGTGCCGGAGCGGGTCGGCCGCAATGTCAGCGACCGGGATTTCTTCCGTGACCTGTCCGAACGCATTTACGACGATGGCAGGATGTTCGTCAGCCAAAGCGTCGCGGGCGGGCCGGTTCGGGAGTGGCACATGAACCTGGTGCGGCCGCTGCACCACCCGGACGGCTCATTTGCCGGGATCATCGGCGCAGCGCTGCGGGTCGACAGCATTGCCGGGTTCTACCGGATGGCCAATATCGGCAACCACGGGGTCATCGCCGTGGTGGGGCTCGGGCAGGGGAAGCTGCGCGTGGCGGCAGGGTCGAACGCGCCGGAGCCCGGATCCAGCATTGCCGACACCGCGATGTACAAGGCGCTCGAGACCAACCCTGATGGCGTGTGGATCGGGCGGACGGCGCTCGACGGCGTGGAGCGCGTGCATGCCTTCCACCACATCCCGGACACCGATCTTGCGGTTGTCGTCGGGGTGGATCTGTCGGAGGCAATGGCGGGCGCACAGGCCAGGGCCATCGCCGCCTATGTGTTCGCCGGTGTCATAACGGTGGCACTGCTGGCCCTGGCGGCCATCCTGCTGGTCGCACTGCGGTCTGCTCGGCAGCGGGAGGCGGCGCTCGGTCGCGACCGCGCCGTGCTGGCAACCACCAACAGCGAGCTGGGACTGGCCAAGGCGGTGGCCGACAACAAGACCGCCCAACTGGAGGCGACGCTCGCCGGCATGACCGACGGCGTGGCCATGGTCGATGGCGCCTTCCGGCTGGTCGAGTGGAACCCGCGTTTCCCCGAGATCGCCGGGGTGCCCGCCAGCATGCTGCGCGTCGGGCTGCCGATGGAGGAGATCGTCCGGGCGCAGGCCGCGGCGGGCCAGTTCGGTCCGATCGATGACATCGAGGCCGAGGCGGCGCGACGCATGGCCCTGCTCCGCTCCGGCAGGATCGCCGGCACCACGGAGCGGACGCGGCCGGACGGCAGCGTGATCGAGCTGCGCCGCAATCGCATGCCGGACGGCGGCTTCGTGACCCTGTATACCGACATCACCGCGCGCAAGCAGACGGAGGACTCGCTGCGCCACGCCAGCCAGGTGGCAGCCGCGGCCAGCAAGGCGACGTCACGGTTTGTCGCTATCGTGTCGCATGAGATCCGCGCACCGCTCAACGCGCTGCTGAACGGCCTCACGTTGTTGGCGGACAGCGGGATGGTTGCGACCCAGCAGGTGCTGCTGGACACCGCCCGGCAGTCGGGCGACGCACTGTCGTCGTTGATCAATGATGTGCTGGAGATGTCGCGCATGGACGCGGGCCAACTGGCGCTGCGTCCGAGCCACTTCCACCTGCGGTCGCTGATCGAGTGCGTGACCGAGATGTTCAGCGCGCAGGCGGCAGAACGGCGCATTGTGCTGCGGATCGCGATCGGGGGCGGCGTTCCGGACGAGCTGTACGAGGATCCGGGGCGGCTGCGGCAGGTGCTGATCAACCTGCTGTCGAACGCGGTGAAGTTCGCCGCACCGGGCGAAGTCAGGATCACGGTGGAGTCGCAACGGACGCGGGGAGAACCGTGGCTGCGCTTCGCGGTGCGTGACCGCGGGCCGGTCATTCCGCCCGATGGCCGCGCGCGGCTGTTCGAGCCGTTCTCGCGATTGGTGGAGGGGGACGAGGGGGCGCCTGTCGGTACCGGTCTCGGGCTGACGATCTGTCAGCATCTGGTCAGCCTGATGGGTGGCGATATCGGCTGCGCGGTTTGGGGCATGGGCGATCGCGAGGCAGGCAACGAGTTCTGGCTGGCGCTGCCGGTGAAGCCACTGCCGGGCGGTCTGCGGCACGAGCCTGCGGAGACCGAGGCGCGACCCAGGCGCGGCATGCCGCGGACGCGGATCCTGTTGGTCGAGGATATCCTGGCGAACCAGCTTGTCACGGCCACGCAGCTTCGCCGGGAAGGCCATCTGGTTGATATCGCGAGCACAGGACCGGAGGCGATCAGTGCCGCGGCGAGCCGACCATATGACCTGATCCTGATGGATATCTTCATGCCAGGCATGGACGGCCTGGAGACCACGCAGCGTATCCGAGGGCTCGGCGGACCTGCCGCCCATGTACCCATCGTCGCGCTGACCGCGAGCGTCGATGCGGAGGGCGAGGCCCAGTGCCTCGATGCCGGCATGAGCGGCATCCTCGGCAAGCCGGTCTCCTTGTCCGACCTGCTGGACGTGATGGCGCGCTACGTCTGGCCATATCGATCCGATCGACGAACGGCCGAAGCCACCGCCGGCGGGGAGTTCGGCGGTGAGGCGACGGACGTTCTGTCGGCCAGCAGGCTGGATGAATTGCGGGCGACACTGCCCGCGGACACGCTGGCCGGCCTGGTCGAGGAGTGCCTGGTTGAACTGAGCGAGCGCGTCGGGTTGCTGCAGGACGCCCTGCTCCGGCAAGACGCTGCTGATGCGATCTTCGCCCAGGCTCACGCCATGGCGGGGATGGCGGCCGAATATGGCATGGCGGCGCTCGAGCATCGGCTGCGCAGGTTGATGCGTGCGTTGCGTGACCACCCGGACGCGGCCGCCGCCATCAGCGAGGAACTGGAGGTCGACATCGCGCGTGCCGCGGAGGCACTGCGCGAGGCCTTGCGGATTGAAATGGTGTAATGGCAACCGCGCTTGCTGTTGACGTACCGCACGCGACGTCAGCAACCATCGGATGGGGATGACCGGGTCAGGCCCGGTCATGACGCGGTTGGATCGATCGGGACTGCGCGGCTGTGGCGCCGCTATCGCGTCTTCGATCATGCAGGGTTGTGCCGGAGGCGTTGCGCCTTGTGGCGGCTGATGGCTGGGTCAGGTCGGCCACACGGAGGTTAGGCCCCGGCCCCATGTGGCGGGATCTTCGGCCCGGGCATGACGATTGGCATCACGATGGCGGGCGTTCAATCGTTCTTAACGCCTCGGGTGCATCATTCGCGCATGTTGTCGCTCAGCTCGCTTTCGGCCTTTTCTTCGAGTGTGGCGCAAGCCGCGCTTGGCGGGGCCAATCCGGTGCAGCGGGTGCGTTCCTCGGAATCCCCGGCGACGCAGCCGGCTCTTGTGGCTCGGTCTCCAGCGACGGTCCCAGCTGGGGCTGAAGGGGCGGGCCCAGCGAACCGGGTGCTGCCGCGCGGGTCCTTGCTCGACCTGTCGGTCTGATCGCGACGGCGATCCTGGCGGAACTTTATCGCGGGGTATTGAACCGCCGGTGCGAACGCGCGAATCTCCCGCAATGCCGGAGTTTGTCCGCCGGATCCCCGAAGGCGACAATCGCGAGCGCATGATCTGCGCCGATTGCGGCCACGTTGCCTACGACAACCCAAAAGTCGTCGTCGGCTCGGTGGTGGTCGCGGGCGACGCCGTCCTGATGTGCCGTCGTGCGATCGAACCCCGCCGCGGCTTCTGGACGCTGCCTGCCGGCTACCTGGAACACGGCGAGACATTGGAGGAAGGTGCAGCGCGCGAGGCGTGGGAGGAAGCTCAGGCCGAGATCGTGCTGGAGGGCATCCTCGGTGTGTTCAGCATCAGCCGCATCGGACAGGTGCAGGTGATCTTTCGGGGCCGCTTCGCCTCGCCGGGGACACCGCGTTTTGCGGCCGGGCCTGAAAGTCTGGAGGTGGCCCTGTTTCCGTGGGCGGGTATTCCGCACGAGGACATTGCATTCCCGTCGGTGATATGGGCGTTGGAGGCATGGCGGCGTCTGGGCGCGGGACCGTTGGGGGTGCCAGCAGGTAATCCGGCGAACGATCCGCGCGGCGCAATTCGCGCGGTTCCGCCAATGTCGGGAGAGGCATCATGAGTCGGTTAGGTTGGCTGCTGCTCGCGTTGTTTGCCGTCACGGCCGCGGGGCAGAAGCAATCGTTGCCGCTACCGCTGCCGCTGCCGCCGGTACCGCCGGCCCATCCGCCGGCGGATCGAGGGGCGCCGGTGCCTGACCTGTACATCAGCGCACCGCCAGAGGGCCCGTCACCCCTGCCAA
Source organism: uncultured Alphaproteobacteria bacterium (assembly GCA_963726125.1). Lineage (GTDB taxonomy): Bacteria > Pseudomonadota > Alphaproteobacteria > Acetobacterales > Acetobacteraceae > JAMXLO01. The sequence continues at coordinate 182,320 of CAVSBG010000002.1, forward strand.
ACATCGTCGTGCGGGATTTCCGCATGAACGACTACAACCAAAGCCTCGGCTATGTGCCCGGATCGAAGTTCGAGACCAGCGAGGACAAGCGGTCGATCCAGACGCCGGGCTTCAGCCTGCGGGTGCCGTTGCAATAGTGCCGGGGCGGCGCGTGATGCGGATTTGATCCAAATCAACACACCAGTTGGCATGACAGATTATAACTCGTAACGACGCGGTGGCGAGAAGGGGGAACGACCGATGGCGCTCAAGGACATTCTGGTGCATCTCGACGGCACGCCGCGCAGCGCCGTGCGACTGGAGCTCGCGGCCGGCCTTGCCGTGCGACACGGTGCGCATCTGACGGGACTGCATGTGATCGACATCCCGTCGGTCAACTATTTCTACGGCGCGGCCATGCCGTTCGTGCCTGCCAATCCGGAGGACATAGTCGATCGCATCCGTGCCGAGGCGATGGTGGCGGCCGGACCGGTGGAAGCCGCGTTCCGTGACTGCCTGCGCCGCAACGCCATCGAGGGCGAGTGGCGGACAGCGGAAGGCGTGCTGCCGACGACGGTGGGGCTGCATGCGCGCTATGCGGACCTGTGCGTGGTGGGGCAGCCCAACGCCTATGAGCCGCAGGATGCCGACGGTGTGACGGTCGCCGCGGTGATGACCTCTGGCCGACCAGTGCTGGCGGTGCCATTCGCTGGAGAGTTCCCGACCATCGGCGAGCGGGTGCTGGTCGCGTGGAACGCCAGCCGGGAGTCGGCGCGGGCGTTGAACGACGCCTTGCCGCTGCTCATCGGCGCCAAGCAGGTGACGGTGCTGGCAATCAATCCGCACCGCGGCATCGGCGGCGATGGCGACGTGCCGGCGGCGGACATCGCCCTGCACCTGGCACGCCATGGGCTGAAGGCAGAGGCGACGCATACGGTGGCGAAGGATATCTCCGATGGAGAGGCGCTGCTGTCGTATGCTGCCGATGTCGGTGCGGATCTGATTGTTGCCGGCGCCTATGGCCATTCGCGGGCGCGGGAACTGGTGTTCGGTGGCGTGACGCGGACGTTGATTGCCGAAATGACTGCGCCTGTGCTGCTGTCTCACTGACCATTTTCGGCAGTCAGGAGGATCAGTTCGTGGTCGGTCAGGACGCTGGCGTCATCGCCTAGCGCGGGCACGATGGCGGGTTCGCTCGCGCGCATGCCGCGGGTGCAGAACCAGTCGAGCTGACGCATGCCTTCGCTCTTGCTCCAGACGCTGTCGCGGGTTGTGGGCTGGGCGAGGTTGCCGGCGGCCCAGTCGTAGCCACGGGCGGTGGCCATCATGAACAGCGGTTCGGAGGGATCGGTGTGGCCGCCGGGGCCGACATGTGTGTTGAGATCGCCGCCGATGACGATTGGTAGCGTGCCGGCGTAGGTGTCCAGCGCGTCGAGCAGTGTCTGCATCTGGCGTGCACGGCCATTGCCGTCGGTACGGTTCTCCAGGTGGACGGAGCACGCGACGAAGCAGGCGTCGTCCTCGCCTATGGTGGCGGCGATCGCCATTCGGTTGCCGATACGGCGCTGCCGGCCGGCCGGTGGTGAGTACCAGTCGGCCTGCTCGTCCAGGCGGAGCACGATGGGGGAGCTGAGGGGATAGGCGGAGACGATGCCGTTGCCGTGGTAGCCCTCGGTGTTGTCGGTGCCGACGCGGCGGAAGCCTGGCGGTGGCTCGGGCGGGACCAGTTCGAGGAATTCCAGACCGAAGCAGTAGCCTTGGCCAAGTTCGGTGGCGATGGTGCCGATGGTGTGGACCTGACCGGTGCGCAACACGCCGACATCCATCTCGGTCAGCAGGGCCAGCGAAACGTTGTGGCGTTGCAGGACGCGCGCGGCCTCGTGCGGGTAGAGGCAGCGCTCCAGGTTCCAGGCAGCGATGCGCAGGGTGGCTGGCACGGGCCGTGTCCCGTTCTGCTGCAGTTCGATCTGGTGGAATGCCGGGACCGCGGCGACCGCTTCGGCGTGTGCCTCGGTGGTTGGCGGCAGGGTCAGGAAGCGACTGCGATCTGTCGTCGGCACCGGTGTCAGGCGTTCGACGACGTCGTGCCGGATGCCGACGATCGAGGGGGCGGTCATCCGTGCACTGATGTCTGGACGCCGCGCTGCGACCTATTGCCGCGCGCGGCGATCCCAGCCGTGGCGCTGAGCGATGTGCGTCGCTTGGACGGCTTCATGGCGGGGCCGCTATTCGGGATAGATCCGGCTGAATACGGCTGGTGAACCGGTGTCGAGTCGGACATGGGGACGCATGCGGGCGTTCCATGGGTTGCCGTTGCGGGCGCGGGACCATTCCGGCGTGTCGGGCACGCTGGGGTTCTCGAATTCATAGACGGTCAGGTATCTCGGCTGGCCTTCGACGGCGAGGTAACGGCGAGCACGAACACAGCCGGGGACGGTGAGATAACCGGGGATGTAGGCCGTGTTGTACCAGTCGTTGAACTCCTCCTCCATCGCGGCGGCGATGTCGATGCGGCCCATCTGGAGGAACGGCGCGGGACCCATCGTGTCGTCGGCCGGATTGGTGCGCGAGGGGAAGATCTGGCGGTAGCCGTTGATCAGGTAGTTGCGGCCGATGAAGCCCCCGGCGGCGCGCGTGCGCTCGGTGGAGGGCTGATAGCGGACGGTGTCGAGGAAGGCCGCGCTGCGCAGCACGTTGTGGTCTTCCAGTTCATACATCGCGAGGTATTTCGGGCCGCCGCGCAGGGCGACGTAGCGGGCGGCGGTGAGGAAGCCGGGGACTTCGAGCAGGCGGCCGATGTGCTCGTCGTTGTACCAGCGGTTGAAGGCGTCCTCCTGGGAGGGATCGATGTCGGTCCACGACATCAGCAGGCCGGTGCCGCGGGTCTTGGGCATGCGCGTTTCTCCCCGTTGGATTCCGGAGATCGTAGTGGATGTGGCGCGGGCACCCAAGCCGGCCAGACGAGCAGTTCGTCGCTGGACCGCTAGCTTCCGGGATGCATTTCCGGGCTGGCGAATTGACAGGGCGCTGTTTGGTGGGGTTGGGTAGAAAGCAAGCCAGCTCAACACAGATTACACAGATTAAGTCACAGATTACACCGAAAGGAATCGGATGAGCTTCACGCGGCGTTGAATGATTTTCTTGCGCGAAGCGCCATACTGTTCTTATCGGTGTAATCTGTGACTTAATCTGTGTAATCTGTGTTATTTTGGATTGTTTTTCTTTCGCGGATTGGCCTGCGCGCGCAGATCGATGGCAGTGGACCTCCGTCAGTGAAACGGGCGGACCTCGACCGGCGCCCGACAGGCGACAGCGGCCTTGCGCCCCCACGCCAGCGCTTCGTCCAGGTCAGCGGCCTCCAGCACCCAAAAGCCACCCACGTGCTCCTTGGTCTCCAGGTACGGCCCGTCGGTAATAAGGACCTTACCATCGGGCTGCGTCCGCAGCGACCTCGCGCTGCGTACCGGGTGCAGGCCGCCAACGAAAATCCTGACACCAGCAGCCTTCATCTCGTCGTTGAGCGTGTCGATATCGCGGTGCATCGCTGCGTCCTCTGCGGACGGGTCGTAGTCGTCGGGGTGATGAATAGCGACCAAATACTGCGTCATGACTGCTCCCGTAACGATCTCGGGGCGGGCCGGTTGCCCTGCCTTCACTAAATGAACGAACGGCCAGACCGGAGTCCGACAGATCGTGCAAGAAATTTCCCGGCCGCCGACGCTTCGGAGGCAGCGGGAATTTTCGTGATCAGCTTCGGGACTATCCAGCCAATGTGTTTGGGCCACCAACCTCAGGCTGGCTCATTCGTCGGTTCGGCTGGGCGAAACCCCAGCAGTTCCGCGAACCGTTCGGCATAGCGTGGCCACACTTCCGGATTGACCAGCCGAGGCGGCACGCCGCCGTCGAATATCGTCAGCCATTGGAGCGCAGTCGCTTCGCACATCTCGGTCATGGTCTCGACGGTCATGCCGGCGATGTGCGGACTGGCAACGACGTTGTCCATGTTCAGCAGCGGATGCGCGGGATCGGGCGGCTCCTTCAGGAAGACGTCCAGACCGGCGCCGGCGATCCGCTGTTCGCGCAGTGCCTCGGTCAGGGCCGCCTCATCGTGGATGCCGCCGCGCGCAGTGTTGATGAAATACGCCGACGGCTTCATTGCCGCGAACTGGGCGGCACCGAACATGCCGAACGTTTCGTTGCTGCGGGGGCAGTGCACGGTGACGTAGTCGGAGCGGCGCAGCAGTTCGTCGAGCTCCACCTTGGTGGCGCCGCGCGCTGCGATCTGCTCCGTGGTGAGGTAGGGATCGTAGGCGAGCACGGTGTTGTTGAACAGCACGCCGCACAGTTCGGCGACGCGGCGGCCGATGTGGCCGATGCCGATGATGCCGACGGTCTTGTTGCGCAGGTTGTTGCCCGCATAGGCGCGCCGATCGAGGTTGGGCGTGCGCTTCATTGCGCGTTCGGACTGCGCGATCTTCTTGGTGAGCGACAGCATCAGGCCGAGTGCGTGCTCGGCTACCGGTTCCCAGTTGGTGCCGGACTGGTTGACCACAATCACGCCGGCAGCGGTGCAGGCGTCGACGTCGATCATATCGTAACCCGCGCCGGTGGAGCTGATCGCCAGCATGTTGGGGCAGCGCGCGAGCAGTGCCGCGTCGCCGAACCAGGGTTCGCGCAGTTCGGCGCGCGGCTGGATCTGATAGCCGTGCGCCTGGGTCATCTCCGCCCAGTTGTTGGGTTCCGGTGTGTCGTATTCCAGTTGCACCAGGTCGATGTCGTCGCGCTTGCTGATGATCGCGTTGGCGATCGGGTCCATGAAGCTGTCGAAGTACACCAGGCGCTTCAGGTTCACTGCCATCGTCGTTTCGCCTTGCTCGTAACTGCCGTCCTTGCATCGTAGCAAGGCTCACCACAGAGACACAGAGGCACGGAGAACCAATTGCAGCGCATTCGCGCGCAGCGACTTTACCACCTCGGAGCCTCTGTGTCGCTGCTGTCAATCCTGGGAGACATGACGCGGGAAGGCGCGCGGTGTAGTGTCGGGATCATGAACGAAGAACCCGCACGCAAACGCGGCTTGGCCCGCAACACCGCCAACTACGGCGATCGCGACTTTGCGCTGTACCTGCGCAGATCGTTCGCCAAGTCGATGGGCTACTCGCAGGCGATGCTGGATCGCCCGGTGGTCGGCATCGTCGATACCGGCTCGGACTTCAACAACTGCCACCGGACGGTCCCGGAGCTGATCGAGGCGGTGAAGCGCGGTGTGCTGGCGGCCGGCGGATTGCCGCTGGCGTTCCCCACCGTGTCGCTGTGCGAACCGTCGCTGTTCCCGACCTCGATGCATTATCGGAATCTTGCTGCGCTTGATACCGAGGCGATGCTGTCGGCGCAGCCGATGGACGCCGCGGTGCTGATCGGCGGCTGCGACAAGACCGTGCCGGCGCAGTTGATGGCCGCCGCGTCGGCCGACATTCCGGCGGTGCAACTGGTGACCGGGCCGATGCTGGCGACGCCGTACCAGGGCGAACGGCTGTCCGCCTGCACCGACTGCCGGCGGTACTGGGCCGCGTATCGCGCCGGACGGGTCACCGCCGAACGCATCGGTGAGATCGAGGGGCGGTTGGCGACCACCGCGGGCACCTGCGGCGTGATGGGCACTGCCTCGACCATGGCCTGCATTGCCGAGACGTTGGGGATGGTCCCGTTGGGACATGGGTCGATACCGGCGGTGCATGCCGATCGGCTGCGTGCGGCGGAGGAGGCGGGCGCTCTGGCGGTGAAGCTCATCGAGTCGCCGATACGACCGTCCGAGATCATTACTGCCGCGTCGGTGGAGAACGCGCTGCGTGTGCTGCTGGCTTTGGGGGGCTCGACCAACGCGCTGATCCATCTGACGGCGATCGCCGGCCGTCGCGGCGTGCGCATCGACCTGCGGCGGTTGAACGAGCTGTCCGACACCACGCCGGTGCTGGTGGACCTGAAGCCCACCGGCGAAGGTTATATGGAGGATTTCCATGCGGCGGGCGGCATGCCTGCGCTGCTGTGGGAGATGCGTGATCTGCTGCACCTGGAGGCGCGCGACGTCACCGGGGCGACGCTGGAACAGCGTTTGGGCGAGCCGGTGTTTGTTGATCGACGTTACATCCGCGCGCGCACCGAGCCGGTATCGCCGGTGGGCGGACTTGTTGCGCTGTTCGGGTCGCTGGCGCCGCGCGGGGCGATCCTGAAGCGCAGCGCCGCCACGCCGTCGCTGTTCGAGACCGAAGCGCGCGTCTTGGTGTTCGATGGATTGGAGGATCTCGCCAACCGTATCGACGATCCGGCGCTGGATGTGACGGAGCACGACATCCTGGTGTTGAAGAACGCCGGTTCGCTGACTCCGGCTGGCATGCCCGAGGCGGGCTATCTTCCTATTCCGCAGAAACTTGCGCGCGCTGGGGTGAAGGACATGGTGCGCATGAGCGACTGTCGTATGTCGGGCACCGCGTTCGGCACCATCGTGCTGCACATCACGCCGGAGGCCGCGGCTGGCGGGCCGCTCGGGTTGGTGGAGAGCGGCGACCGCATTCGCCTGTCCGTGCAGGAGCGTCGGCTCGATCTGCTGGTGGCGGACGACGTACTGGCGCGGCGGCGCATGGCTTGGCAGCCGCCGGTGGTGCCGCGACGCGGCTGGGACCGCATCGTTGCCGAACAGGTGCTGCAGGCGGATGAAGGCTGCGATCTGGCAGTGCTGCGCGCGGGCGGGTGAAGTGACGCCATGAATATTGCGTTGCGCAAGTCCATGGGCGTCGACGCGTTCCTTGACTGGGAGGAGCGCCAGGAACTGCGCTACGAGTTCGACGGGTTCCAGCCGACAGCCATGACGGGGGAACGTCGGAGCACTCGGCGATCCAGCGCAATCTGCTCATTGCCCTTGGGACGCGGCTGCGCGGCAAACCATGTCAGGTCCATGGCAATGAACTGAAGATCGCTGTGGCCGGCAGCATTCGCTACCCTGACGCGTTCATCGTGTGCTCCCCGATGAAGCGCGGTGCAACGATCGTTACTGAGCCAGTCGGGGTCTTCGAGGTGTTGAGCCCGAGCACGGCCACCACTGATCACATCGTCAAGAACCAGGAATATCGCGACACGCCGTCCATCCAGCGCTACGTGATGCTGGAGCAGGACCAGCAGGCAGCGACAGTGTTCACGCGCGCCGGCGATGACTGGGTCGGGCATGTGATGGCGGGCGACGTGGTGCTGACGATGCCGGAGATCGGCGTCGAGGTGCCGCTGGCGGAACTGTATGAGGGGGTGGCTTTCGCCACGTCTGAAGCCGAAGTTTGAAAAACGTTGATCGATACCAACGTCCTGCTGGACCTCGTCACCAACGTCACATCGGCGGCTCGCCACGAGTCAGCGCCATGATCTCGTCGGTGCTGAGTCCTTTGCCGGCTCGCCCGCGCAGCGCCTCGAACCGGCTACGGCGACGGCGGCCGCCGACCTTTGTCAGAACGACGCGGCCATCTGGCGCGAGCTCGAATTCAACCGCGCTACCGGGCTTGATCCCGAGACGGTCCCGCACCGGCTTGGGGATGGTGACCTGACCCTTGCTGGTAACCATGGTAGCCAACAGCGCCGCTCCTGTAATACCTGCGAGTATGCCGGCAATACATGAACGGGATCCGTCCGGCCACCGGCGTCACTTCGTCTTCACGCCCGGACAGCGGAAATCCTGCAACAATCCTGGTGTCAGCGGACTTGCTGTCCCCGTCGTCCGCACATCGAACACCGCCCGCCGATCGCCAAGCTGGAATGTGAGCGTGTAGCGATCTGCTGCCGTGGCTTGCGCCTGTAGCCGACCGCGTCCGAACAGGCGGAAGAGCGCCCACGGTCCGGTCTCGCGCAATTCACCGGCGCCGCTGGCGACGGGCGGATCGAATATCACCCGCATGGTCGGCTGCAACGAGAAGTTCGGCCAGACAACCTGAGTCGATTGCTGCCCGCCGCTCGTATACACAATCGCAGTGCCATCGAGATCCAACGTGACTCGCCGTGTCGCTGCATCGGCGCTGACTGGCGTGATGTTGAGTACGACGCGCGGACGCGTACCGCTGTCGGCGAAGAACGCATCGCGGATCATGGCGGCACGCTGGAACTGTGCGAGGTCCGCGGGTGTGACAGGTGCCGATGCCGCATCGGCTGAAATGAGCCGCCACGGCTTGGCGGAGGTATCGATGTAGCGCAGCAGCAGCGTGTTGACGAAGCCATCCAATACTCCGCCTGGCGCGAAGAGCCTCGCGAAGCCATCGAGCGGCGCGTCGTCCGTCGCATTCGGCACGAAAGGATATCGTCCATTCGTTACGGCGGGACATAATTCGCCCGGACCGCCGCTCGCATCGAAGATCGTCGCCAATTGCTGGCGCGGATCGCCGCTGCGCAAGGCGATTGCACTTGACGCTATCTGGGTAAGCCAGCGATCCAGCGGCCCCGGCTGACGCGCCGCATCCGCTTTCAGCGCCAGCAGTGGATCGATGCCGCCAGGTGCCGTTGCCGCGGGGCCGGTGCTGACCAAGGTGGCGGCCAGCTTGGCGATCTGCTGTTGCGCATCGCCGAGCTCGCGCAGCACCAGTTCGATCGGCGCATTGACCTGCGCGCCGACGAGATCGCGCAGTGCCCGGTAGCGTTCATCGATCTCGTGGCCGGGCAGCAACGCCGCGGCCGCAGTGGCAGGCTGCGATGCACCGAACACCGCCTGAAGCTGCTGCTGTGTATTGTTTGTGGGGGCGTCCGGCGATGCAGCCGCCTGTGCACCACCGGGTGGAGCAGACAGCGTCAATTGCCGGCTGATGGATTGTAGCAGCCGCAGCATCGGCGATTCACGTGAAGCCAGTATGTAAAGATCCTGTGCCGCCTGCGACAGGCTGCGAAGCGGCGCCACGTTCAGATCCGCCAGCATCAGGTCCCAGGTCGGCGCATAGTCATTCTGATAGAGCGTGACGACATCGCGCTCCAGTGCCGCCATCTGCGGTCCGTTCGGATCGAATGCCTCGCGACCGCCGATGACCCAGCTCTCCGACACCACGCCCTTCGCGGCACCGCCAAGCGAGGGCAGCAGAACCTTGTGGAAACCGTCCACTGTAAAGAAGCCAGGGACACCATCGGTGAGCGGCTTGCCCGATGCACGAGCGAATAGCGGGAGACCCGCAGGCCCCAGTGCATCGCTCGGCCGCCACGGCGGCACGGTTCGCGCCGCAGCCAAATCGCGAATGCGCGAATACACACGTTGTGCAAGCGGCACCGTGGCGATACGGGCACGCGCGGCGGCAACCAGCGCTCCATCCAGCTGGATCTGCGGCAGCGGTTCCGCGAGCAGCGCGTCCAGATGTCGCAACAAGGAATCACGCAGCGAGGCGTAGCCAAGACCCGGATACGCGGTTTGCCAATTCAGCTGCATCCATTCGCGCACCAGGGAACGATCGAGCGGGCCAGCGTTGCCGAGCATCAGGTAGACGCGCGTCGCCTCGTAGAGGAAGTCGGGACGGTCCAGGTTGCCTCGCATCTGCGTCTCAAGCCGCCACATCAACCGCGGCAGCAGTGCGAAATCCAGGGCGTGGCGATACACTGCGCGGGCCGATGCATCGAGCTTGTCGCGTTGCGACAGAGCGGCTGGCAGCCAGGTCGGTTCGCCAGCGCCGCGTGGGAGTGCCCGCGCCTGATCCAGCAATGATGCAAGCCGTGCCAGGTCGTCATCGGCGATGGGATCCAGTGGCATGCCGCGCGCAGTCTGTTCGTACTGGGCAAGCGCCGCAGCCGATGCGTCGATCTCGCTCTGGCCGATGCTACGCACCTGCCAGAGCACTGCTGCGGCCATCAGCACCAGCAGGGCGGCAACTGTGTAGCCGGCGGTTCGCAGCACTTTTGAGCGTCGTGTTGCGGCGGGGCTGTGCGCGACCAGCAGCGCCTCGCCAAAGATCACCTCCTTGAGCAAACGTTCGAGGAAGTAGCTGCGGCCCTGCACCGGCCGCAGGCTTTGCGTCCGCGTCTGATCGACGCCCAATGCACGGGCCAGAGTGCCAGTCAGCCGATCGATCGGCGTGCCCTCCTGGGTGCCGGAGGTGAAGTAGATTCCACGCAGCAGTATCGACGAACCATCGCGTTGATTGCCGAATGCTGTCTGCACGAAATCCGCCAGCGCCGGCTCGAGGCTGGCGAACTGACCTGGGAACATCGCGATGAGCGCGCGCCTATCGGCATTTCGTTCCGCCAGCAGACGATCGAACAGCCGCGCGTTCAGGCGTTCCACCAGTGCGCGCAGTTCGCCGCTGAAGGAAGCGGCCGGGGGAGCATTCCTGGTTGGGGCCAATTCGAAGGTGGTGCCCCAGACCTGTGCCCGCTTCTCGCGGTCCAGGTCGTCGAAGAACTCGGTGAAGCCGGCGATCAGGTCGGCCTTGGTGAAGAGCACATAGATCGGCATCCTGATGCCGAACCGCGTCTGCAGCTCATCGACACGAGCACGGATCGCGGCTGCATGCGCGTTGCGTTCTGCGGCGGGCGCCTGGGCCAGATCGGGCAGCGGGAAAGCAACCAACAGGCCGTTCAGCGGTTGGCGTGGCCTGGCTCGTTTCAGCAGGTCGAGGAATGTTTCCCAGCCGGTGCGATCAACCGCGGCGTTGGAATCCTGTGTCGTGTAGCGGCCGGCGGTGTCGATCAGGACGGCGTCCTCGGTGAACCACCAGTCGCAGAGCCGTGTGCCGCCGACACCCGCGACTGCGCCTTGGCCCATCTGTTCCGCCAATGGAAAACGCAAGCCGGCGTTCAGCAGGGCTGTCGTCTTGCCGGCGCCAGGTGGGCCGATGATCGCGTACCATGGATGTTCGTAGAGATAGCCACGACTGCGCAGCGATTTCTTCAGCAGGTCCAATGCCGTCGTGAGACGCGTCCGCAATGCCTGCGCCTCTTCGGTCTGCTCTGAAGTCGCGGCAATGCCCTTTGCCAGCGCCGCCTCGCGTTGCAGTCGGCGCAGGTCCAGCAACGCATTGCCGCCGCCCCAGGCCAGCAGGAGCGCCACGATGAGCGCGACACGCGGCGGCCAATCCTCGAACCCGGGCAGCAACGGTGCGAAGAACCATGCCAGACCCGCGAGGAATGCGGTGCCGATGAAGCTTATGCACCATCGCGACATGAGGGTTTCGAGCGCTCGCGACACCGGCTGTCAGTCCTGCCCGTGCAGCACGATCTCGATCCGGCGGTTTTGCTCACGGCCCTCCGTCGTCGTGTTGGGAGCGATGGGGTCGGCATCCGCGCGCCCTTCCGCGCTGACCCGGGCCGGGTCACCCGTATCGCGCGCGATGATCGCACGCACCGCGTTCGCGCGCGCGGCGGAGAGCTGGAAGTTGGAGGGAAAGCGCACGCTCCTGAACGGCTGGCTGTCGGTGTAATCGATCACTTTCACCGACCCGCTTTCGCTCCGCAGTGCGGCGGCGATGCGGCCCAGCAATGGCAACGACGCTGACTGCACCGCGGCGTTGCCTGGTTCGAACATCGATGCGCCGGCGATCCGGATGATCGGCGACGTCCCGGTGCCGATGAGCGTCATGGCACCTCGGTCGATGTCCGCCTGCAGGCTGGTACGCAGCCGATCGCGCGCGGTTGGTTCAGCGGGCGGCGGTGACGGTGGCAACGGCTGCACGATCGCCACGCGGGTCACCTGTGGCATGTGATCAGGCGGAGCAACGAGCGCTCGGGCCGCCAGGCTGTCGGACGCCGCATTCAAGCTCGTTGAGGTCCAGAACAACAGGCCGCCGCACACTGCCGCCGCTGCAGCAAAGGCGACCCAGACGGGCACGCCGCGGTGGGTGGGCTGATACGGCACGGTCACGCCGCGCCAGCGTCGCGACAGCTCCGGTTCTGTGGCGGCACTCTGGGTCGCGATCGCAGCGTGCGCTTCGGACCGAATTTGCTCGAGCTCGCCACCGCGCGCCTGCCGGTAGCGACCCATGAAACCGAGCGAGAGACAGAGGAACATCAATTCGATGACCGGCAGGAATTTCTGCGGTGCCTTGCGCATCTGCTGAAGCTGCTCGAAGAACTGATCCGTACCGCGCGCGGTGGCGTGATAGGCTTTCACCAACGCCTGGTTGGCCCAGCCGCTCGTGGCGCCCCAGGGCGTGTTGAGCACGACATCATCGATACTGGCGCACAGTGCGTAGTGTGCCGGCCGCAACAGGTCCATCGCGATCCCGGCGTCCTGCGCGCGGCGCTCGAAGGCGGTCAGTTCCTGCACCGCCCGCTCGCGCAGCTTCCACACATCAGGCGCGCGGCGCAGCGTGCCCAGGCCGGCAAGCAGCTGCAGCAGCGGCGCGGCCGCGACACAAAGGGGTGAGACGCTGAACGCCGCCACTGTTGGCTCGGTCTGTGGCAGTGTCGTCGCACTCGGTGGCGGCGGTGGCGGCGTTGCAGGCGATGGCGGCGGCGGAGTGGCAGGGCGGCGCCGCCCGCCAGGGGCAGGACGGATCACTGTCCGATCGGTTTCCGGTTCCGCGAATGGGTCCTCGGTCACTGGCGCTTCCTCCGCCGGCAGCGTGTGGTCGCTAGCGGTCGTACTGGCTCAAGCCATAATTCTGCATCACCCAATTGAGGGTGAAGCCATAGTTCGGGTCGGTGGCATAAACCCCGGTGAGCGCGTTGGCGAATGCTTCGGGATTGTCTTTCTGTAGCATGGCGTCCTTGTAGTGGGACGATGTCGCCAGCAGGCGGCCGTGTTCATCGAACGCCTGTGTCAACGAATCGAACTCGCGAAAGCGGGCGGTGATGACAACGTTATCACCGTTGAGCACCTCGCGGGTCAGGCTTTCCACGGCGGGCTGGTCACCGGTTGCCTTGATCCCGAACGGATTGTTGCTGCCCGGTGGCATCGAAGCGCCCCAGGCACTTTCGACCGCCCATTGCGCGATGGTGACCGAGGCGGGCACGGTCCACTTGTTGCGCGAGGCAACGGCGGCATCGGCGACGTCGGATGGAACCTTGCCGAAATGGCCGGTCACGGGGGGTGGCGCGTTGTCCACCAGCGGCCGTGCGGCGAGCGCGTAGTAGGTGGCGCTGCCAGGATCGACACGGCCAGACGGCGGCGTCATTGCAAGGAACACGGCCTGGTAAGTCTCGATCGCCAGGGTGGTGCCGACATCGGTCACGCCGGTGACCTGCACGGGGGCGTGGGGCTTGGGCAGGCGGTCGTTCAGCAGCGACTGGATGACGAACACGTCACCGGGCGCGTTGACGCCACCGCGACCGACCGAGGTGAATATCGGCGGCGCGATGCGCCCCATTTCATCGACGCTCAGCACCGTAGGTGACGGAATCAGTCCCACAACGACCTCAGGAGTCCTGAACGCACGGGGATTAGTGCACCGTGGGGAGCGTCGTGGCCAGTCGCACCAGGTGCGCCGGCATGAACGGCTGGCGCGTCACCGCCTGTCAGCGATTGGCCCCGTTGGCATGATCGACCGCGTTCAGCGGGTAACGCTGCCTACTCATGGCAACTGGATTCGGCTGGGCAACCGCCGGGCGGCTGCGACCTTCGGGCCGGTCACGGTCAGGGGTGCACATCCCTCGGACTCCCATACGCGTGAGGCGAGATCGGGCCGCGTGACGAAGTCAGAGCGGTCGCCGGTGTCCAGGTAGCTTTCTACCGCCAAATTCTCGGCAAGGATCACATCGTGCCGGTCCAACCCGACGTGCCAGTAGGTCACGGTCTTGCGCCGCAACTGCACAATCCGCTCGCCATCGACCAGATACCGAACCGGGATCAGCGCACCATCGAAATACACCGCATGATCGGGTGACAGCAGCAGCGCCCGCTGCGGCTGCTGCGGGCCGAACGCATGCGGCGCGACCCGCACGGGCTGGACATCGCGAGGTTTCGGGTGACCGCGCAGTTCGATGGTACGGCGACCGATCCAGCGAATGGGCCGCCCAATCCCTGCGTGCGTTCGCAGCACATCGCCGACAGCGAGTTGCTCCACAGCCACGTCGCCCGACATTGTCCGCAGATGTGCTCCGGTGGCGAAACAGGCCACAGTTACCAGCGTGCCCGTGCCTGGTGCATCGGCCGAGAGTTGGAAACCGTATGTCAGGCCAGCGGTCAGCGTGATGTCCGCGTGTATCCCGGAGAACACATTGCTGACGCTCAGTACTCCGCTTGCGGCGCTGTAGCTGTAGGTCGCGCCGCCGACGACCAGATCGGTCAGGTCGATCGAGTCCCCTGGCATCCAGCCTAGGATGGAACTGGCGTCGATATTGGCTGAGGTGCCCGTGACCTCGTTCGCCTCCGCTCCGGTCGCGATCGTGTCGCCGCCACCAATCGGCTGGAACAGATTGCTGTAGGGGCTGCCTTGCAGATATTGCCCAGCCGCATCGCCGTCCACCAGGTACTGGTGATTCGGATCCAGCCGGTAAATCGTGACGGAGGCCGGTATCGTATCGGTCCAGTAGGTCGCCTCGTGGATACCGATCACACTGGCGGTCGCTCCCGGTGGCACATCGATGTTGTCATAGACCTCGATCGAGCCGTCGGGATTTTTCGCCAGTACCGTCGTGGTGTGCTGGCCGCCTCCCTGCCATCCCATCCGAACGATGTCGCCTGGTTCCACCAGTGAGGACCAGTTCTGAATTGGATCGGCCTGGTCCGATCCGCGATACACGACGCGCCAGAACCCACCGCTGACATTGGCACTTGGATCGGTTGACCAATCGAGGCTCGGCATGGTGGCGCCGGCGGCAGCCGCCACGTCGTCACCGATCCAGCCGCAGTCGTTCGAGTTGACGACGTTGACGTAGAAGTCCGCGAAGCGTTCGGCACTCGCCACGATATCGGTCGGATTGACGATCCCGCTGTAGATCGTTGGGCTGGCGACACCAGGATCGACGGTTGGAATGTAGAACGCAGCGGTCGACGTCGCGCCGACCGGCACAGTGAGCAGGGCGCCAGGCATGATCGCATTGCCGGCATTCAGCGTGATGCCCGCCAGCATGCTGCCCGGGACCACTGTTGTGGGCGGGTTCGGCGGCATGTAGGGATAGACCGGCAGCCCGGGCAGCACCGTGCCGTTCAATTGCCAATCTGTGACTGTCTTGTCCGCGAGGTTCCAGTACGAGAAAACGTCGGCGTGCAGGTCCTGCTTCGTCATGTAGCTGAGGCCGAACGTCGCATCGGCGTAGGCCGCCGGTATTGTGCCGAACGCGTGTGCCAGCAGATCCTGCAGCGACTCCTGGGTTCCTTGCGCCGCGACCAGCGGCACCGGTAGCGCCGGCTGCAAGACCTTGATTGTCGGTTCGTAAGAGATCACCGAGCCGCCATGGTTATCGGACTTCACGCTGAACGCGGAAAAGCCATCAAAGGTGAAGACGGTGAGCTGACCGACCTGCGAACCCCCGTTGAGTAGCGTCAGCGTATCAGTGCTGCTATCGTAGTCGACCGAGCTGACCGGCTGGTTCGGCAGGTCAATCCGATCGCCACCGGTCATGCCGTCGATCTGGCCCTGGAAGCCGGCCAGATTGCCGATGGTCAGATAGCCGCTCGAGTCACCGAAGTAGACAGCGTTGTTCTCGAACGTGCCGTTAATCGTCACATGGCCGCCGTGCTCCAGGCGGATCATTTCGTTGTTGCCGGAATTGTTGTCTGTGGCGGTGAAGGTGACGTTGGAACCGATAATCATACCGCCCTGCGCCACGACAATGCCGTTGTTCAC
Source organism: uncultured Alphaproteobacteria bacterium (assembly GCA_963726125.1). Taxonomy (GTDB): domain Bacteria; phylum Pseudomonadota; class Alphaproteobacteria; order Acetobacterales; family Acetobacteraceae; genus JAMXLO01. Next base: position 198,030 of record CAVSBG010000002.1, read on the forward strand.
GAAGGTGCCGTCGCCGTCGATGTTCAACGCGGTCGATGTGCCGGACACCACGCTGGCACCAATACTGGTGGTCAACGTGCCTCCTGCCTCCAATTTGATCGTCATGGTGCCGGTCTGCGCGTGCGCGGCGATGAAGCCGTTGTCGGTGACGTTACCTCTGACGTCCAGCACGCCGGCCTGCTTGTGGCCGTCCAACTCGATCGTGGCATCGGCACCAATCAAGCCGTTATCGATCGACAGCGTTGTCGGCGCACTGCTCGCGCCAGTCAGGATGATGTCCTCGGAATTGATCGTGCCGTATTTCAGCACGTCCGCGGCGGTGATCGAGGCGACGCCGCTGTCGATATGAACCGTGTCGCCGGCCAGCGGAAAACTGGCGGGCGATGATGGCGTGCTGGTCCAGTTCGCGGCGTCGTACCAGTCGGCGGTGCCGCCATTCCAGACCCGCGTGGCGTCGGAGGACGTGATGATGGTATCGCCAAAGCCATCCGGCGTGGCCCTGAAATCGATCGAGCTGCCATTGGTGAAAAGATTGAAGCTTGCCACCGTCGTGCCCTGATCGGTCACGGCAAGCGTATGCGTCGTTGCATCGTAGCTGACGTCGTCTGCCGTCACGCCACCCAGACCGATGGCGTCACCAGGTTGGAAATTGGTAACCGGTCCGGCCAGCGTCGCGTGGTTGTAGACATCCAGCAATCCGGTTTGATCAGCGAATGAAATTGTCTGCCCGGCACCGACATTCTGGTTGGTGAAGAAGTATCCGCCGTTGCTGATGTTGATGACGCCGGTGCCGTCCAGGGCGCCGCTGTAGAGGCTGACCAGGCCTCCGGCAGCGTTGAGTGTGCCGTTGTTGGTGACTGTGGCACTTTCCAGGATGATGCCATTGCTGAGGTTCGCGGTGAGCGTGCCGCTTTGTCCGATGGTCAGTGTCTCGCCGGAGGGGCCGTAGATCTCGAGCTGGGCGCTGACGATCGATGGGGCGAAACTGAAGGTTGCGTCGAATGCCGACCCAGCCAGGACTTGCAATCTGCTGCGGTAGTAGCTGGCCGCCTGGGTGGCTGTTGCTCCCGCACCAATGGTGCCACCGTTCAGGACCAGCTTGGAGTTGTCAGCACCGAGCACGATGCCGACGTTGTCGACCGTGTCGGCGGCGTTGAGTTGTGGCCCGGCGTTGCTTTGGATCAATGCCACGGAGGCGGCGGTTGGCGGGCCGGATGGCGACCAGTCCGACGGCGTGAACCAGTCCTGGTTAGCGGCGCCAGTCCAGGTGAATGTCTGCGTCACTTGTGGTCCCTCACGTTTACCAGCGGCGAGTTGGGGGGCTCGCTGGGTCGGTTGTTCGCAGGCTCGTCCGTTTTGGCCCGCGTGTGTCTGGTGGTGAGTTTGCATGTGCCGTACGGCCCGCACAAGCCTATGACATGGACTTGCTGCTTCCGGCCATCGATGTGCATCAAGCGAAGCTGGGACGCGTACCGCGCCAGGGCGCTGCCGATGCGGGCTGCTACTCCGCCAGGAACGAAGCCGCAGCGAAAGCCAAGGGCGTGAACCCCGCCAACTCCTGTTGGCGGGGTTCATGCCGTTGCCTTTAATCGATCACGGGTCAGCCCAACGCCAGAATTTTGCGCCGGAACGCAGCTGGCGACAGACTGATTCGACGCAGGAATAACTGATCAGTGCTGTGAGCGGAGGTAGGAAAGCGCGTGCATCGATTCTCACGGGCCACGGCCCATCGCCATACATCGTCGTCTATGCGCGCGCGTTGTGCCTCTTGGGGGCTGATGACCGGGCGTGTCCATGACTTGACCCGGTCATCGCGAGCCGCCCAACGTTCCAAACGATAAGTTGACTGCTGACACCCAAGGCGCCCCATCAACCCGCTGATCAACCTGCATCAAGCCGTCCGTCGCAATGCGAGCCCAAACTGTATCCACGACACCCCGTGGACAATCAACTCGACAGCGATCAGCGTGCCGACCACCCACAGCCCCGACCACGGCAGCATCACATACAGCATTACGCCCACCAGCAGGCTGATCACGCCGCCCAGGATCATCAGCACCCAGCCAGGCATGTGACGATGCTGGATTCCGATCGCGATGCGGAGAACGCCGCCGATGACCAACGCGGCGGCCACCAGGATCGTTATCACCAGCGATCCCTGTATCGGCTCGTCCATCAGCAGAAAGCCGCCGACGATGTATAGCAACCCGATCAGCAGGTGCAGCGCGAAGCTTCCCCACTCGCGGACCATGAAGGCATGCACGACCTGGAACACACCGGCCACCAGCAGCAGCGCGCCGATGAAGATCACCCCCGCGATGGTAAAGGCGATCACATCGAACCAGGCGATCACGCCCAGTGCGAGCTGCACGATGCCTAGCCCGATGAACCAGCCCCAGCCGAGGCGTGGGCGACGGTCTTGATTGGATGCTGTAAGATCGCTCATGCAGCAGACGTTAACGACACGAGCCGTTCTCTGGCAACCCACCCCCTGCCAGGGCGCTTGTTTCCGCCCGGCCGCCAGCGTATGCGTCCGCCTGCCCGGACAACGGGCGACGGGGTCGTTCAGAGGCAACCCATGATCGCAGTGAGTTCGGGATGGCTTGAGGCGCCGCGCCCGTTATGACCGTAGCCGCCGCCACTGGCGCGCTGCGCAGACCACCGCTGTCAATCAGCACGCTGCTTTCCGTGCTCGGCGTGGTTTATGGCGATATCGGTACCAGCCCGCTCTATGCCTTCAAGGCGAGCCTCCAGTTCTTCTCCAATGCTGCCATCACGCCGACCGAGGTTCTCGGCATCCTCTCCCTTATCTTCTGGTCCCTGGTGCTCATCGTCACGGTAAAATACGTGACGCTGATCATGCACGCCGACAATCGCGGCGAAGGCGGCATCCTGGCGCTGATGGCACTCGCGCAACGTGTCTCCGTGGGCACCGGCGTGCGCAAGGCGCTGACGCTGGTCGGCATAGCCGGAGCCTGCCTGTTCTTCGGCGATGGCTTGATCACCCCGGCGATCTCAGTGCTGTCCGCGGTCGAAGGCCTGGAGGTCACCACACCGGAACTGCAGCAATACGTACTGCCGATCAGCGTAGTGATCATCATCATGCTGTTCTCGGTGCAATGGCGCGGCACATACAGTGTCGGCCGCATCTTCGGCCCGGTGATGGCAGCGTGGTTCCTCATCATCGGCGTCCTGGGCGTCAAGGAGATCGTGTTCCACCCGTATGTGCTGTTGGCGATCTCGCCGAGCTTCGCGGTGGAACTCTGCATTCAGTATAAGGGGCTCGCCTTCATCGTCCTCGGTGCGGTGGTGCTGTGCGTCACCGGGGCCGAGGCGTTGTACGCCGACATGGGTCACTTCGGCCCCCAGCCGATACGGCGGACGTGGACGTGGTTCGTGCTGCCCTGCCTGGTGCTGAATTATTTCGGCCAGGGTGCGTTGACGCTCAATGACCCGTCCGCGGAGGTCAATCCATTCTTCCTGCTCAGCCCGCACTGGATGCGACTGCCGTTGGTGATCCTGGCCACGGTCGCGACCGTGATTGCCAGCCAGGCACTTATCTCCGGCGCCTACTCGATGACGCGGCAGTGCATGCAGCTTGGCTTCCTGCCGCGCATGACGGTGCGGCATACCTCCACCACCGAGGAGGGACAGATATACGTGCCGCAGGTCAACACAATGCTGGCCATCGGCGTGCTGATCCTGGTGCTGGCGTTCAAGACCTCCGACAATCTCGCCGCTGCATACGGCATCGCCGTCACCGGAACGTTCCTGTGCACTTGCGTGCTCGCGATGGTGGTGTTCCGGCGGCAGTTCAACTGGTCGCGCGCCGCCGCGGTTTCGGTGTTCGGCGGGTTTTTCCTGATCGATCTGGTGTTCTTCTCCGCCAACACATTGAAGATCCTGGAAGGCGGCTGGGTGCCATTGGTGCTGGGCATCGCACTGACCGCGCTGATGACGTCATGGAAGCGTGGACGTGACCTGCTGCTGGCGCGCTGGCGGCAGGACAGCCTGCCGCTGGCACCGTTCCTCGCCCGCCTGCCGCAGTCGCGCACCGTGCGCGTGCCGGGGATGGCGATCTTCCTGACCGGCAATCCCGACTACGTGCCCACATCCCTTCTGCACAACCTTAAACACAACAAGGTGCTGCACGAGCGCGTGCTGTTCGTCACCGTGCAGAACGTCGATGAACCCGAGGTCGCCTCCGATCGACGCATGGAGGTTGCCGAGTTGGCACCTGGCATTCACCGGGTCATCATCCGCTATGGCTTCATGGAGAGCCCCAACATCCCGCGCGAATTGGAAGGCCTGAACGAGCTTGGCGTCGCGTTCGACGTGATGCAGGCAAGCTATTTCCTGGGCCGCGAGGTGCTTGTTGCTGCGACGGTGCCGAAGATGCCGTGGTGGCGGCACGCGTTGTTCCTGGTGATGGCGCGTAACGCGGTGCCGGCCACGGAGTTCTTTCGCATTCCGTCGGATCGCGTGGTGGAGCTGGGGGTGCGGGTGGCGATCTGATTGGTGGCGTAATATGATACCACACGCCGAAAAGGCTGACTCTCCGCGCCCGTCATGGCTGGGCTTGACCATGGTCAGGCCCAGCCACGAGAGGGGAACCTTGGTATGAGATGAAGAGATCAGGGGTCCCACGCCTGAACAGAGGTCTGCCGTGCGACCTTGCCGCCAACCAGTTCGAGAGTCGCCGAGCAGAACACGCGCTTGCCGTCGGGATAGGTGCAGGTCTGGGTGAATGCGACCCGATCGCTGTCGGCAATACCGAAGGTCACGTGATGCGTCATGGCGCGTCCGCAGACGTCGGCGTAGTAGGCGGCAATCGCGTCGCGGCCCGAGATCTCCTGCGGTGTGGCAGGTGGATTGTTCTGGTCGATGATCCGCAGCACGGCATCATCCCGATAGAAGCCGGAGAGAGTGGTGCCGTCACGGCTTTCGATGGCCTGACGAAGTGATGGAACTGTCAGCATCTCCATGGGAATCCTCCTTGGTATGACGGGCCTGCTCGCCAACTAGGGTCGAGCTTCCAGCACCAGGTTGAAGGGGGTTTCAGTTGCGCGGCGGAAGCGCGTGAAGCCGCCGCCGGTAACGACTTCGCGCAGCCGCAATTCACCGGCTTGCGCGCCGAGCGCCAGGCCAACGCCCTGCGACAGCGAGGCCGGCGTGCAGATCATCGTCGACGCGGCATAGTAGATCCGCCCGACGGGATTCAGGTTGTCGGCCAATCTGTCGTTGGCGAATGGCTCGACGATCAGCCAATTACCGTCCGGCGCCAGCGCGGCACGGACATGGGCGGCCGCGCCGACGGGATCACCCATGTCGTGCAGGCAATCGAAGAACGTGACCAGATCGTAGCTGCCGCCTGGAAATTCCGTCGCCGCGGCAACCTCGAACGTGACGCGGTCGGCGACACCGGCGGCGTCCGCTGCCTTCCGCGCCTGCTCGATCGACGGCAGGTGGTAGTCGAAGCCGTGGAAGCGTGACGCGGGGAACGCCTGAGCCATCAGGATGGTGGAAGCTCCGTGGCCGCAACCGACATCGGCTACGGTTGCGCCACGGGTCAGCTTGGCCACAGCGCCATCAAGTGCCGGCAGCCACTCGCTCAAGAGGTGATGGCGATAGCTCGTGCGGAAGAAGCGCTCGGTGCCGCAGAACAGGCAGCGATGGTGTTCGTGCCAGCCGACACCGCGCCCCGAGCGGAACGCGTCAGTGATGCGTGGAATAGCTCGGAACGCTGCCTCGGTGATATCGAAGAAGCCTGCCAGAAATGCGGGACTGGCTTCGTCCGCGAAGACCATCGCCTGTTCGGGTTCCAGGCGGAACATGTTCGTGCCGGCGTCGTAGGTGACGTAGCCGGACGCAGCCTGGGCAGCGAGCCATTCGCGCACGTAGCGTTCCGCCGTACCGGTGCGTTGGGCCAGCGCCACGGGGTCCATCGGTCCGAACTCGGCGAGCGCCTTGTAGAGCCCGAGCCGATCACCGACGGCGACCAGCGCCGCGTTGAGCGCCGCGCCCATGTCGCCGAGCATTTGCCCGAGAAAGCTGTTCAGTCGGTTTTGATCGATTGCTGGCTGCGACTGTTGGTGCATCGTCATCACTTTTGCATCCTTGGAACATGTCGAGAATGCGATGATGACGCCTCGGCTGCATGCGCGCTTCGCCCGAACGAGCCAGTGTCGCATGGCTCTTTCGGCTGATGGTCAAGGTTGGCGCTGTTGCGTTGCGAGGACGGCGGCGGCGGCGCGGTTGGGCAGGTCGAGCTTGGTGAGAATGTTGGCCACGTGGCGTTTGACGGTGTGCTCGCTGAGCGAGAATTCCGCTGCCGCCTGAGCGTTGGTCAAGCCGCGCGCGAGGCATCCAAGAATCTCGCGTTCGCGCGGGCTGAGTTGCGCGATGTTGGGTTGTTGACGCGCCGGACCTGTGGATTGCGGCGACGGTTCATCGTCTGCACGAAGGATCAATAGCGGCGGCGTGTCGGCATTGCCCGGTGGCAGGCGACTGCCGGCATCGGCGAAGTGCAATCCGGAGCCCGGCACGAGATCGCGAACCGTGCTCGACACCACAATTTCGTCGGCACGCGCTACTGCCGCGATGCGCGCTGCGACGTGCACGGCGGCACCACCGATGTCGTCGCCGGCGACTTCCACCTCGCCTGTGTGGATGCCGGCGTGAAGCGCCATGTTGGATTGCCGCGCCAGGTCACGCAGCGCGACGACGCAGCGCAATGCCCGAACCGGGCCATCAAAGGCGATGGCCATGCCGTCGGGTTGCCGACCGATCTCGCGGCCACGGTACTGCGAGCGGATGGTATCGGCGGCCTCGCGAAAGCGCCGGATCTGTTCGAGCCACTGGGTGCGTCTTGTCGCATCGGTGATCTCGACGCATGCCACGGTCGCCAGCACGCGGTCGGGCGCCGGGATCGGGCGGACGCCGGTAAGGAATTCCTCGATCTCATCGACGACGCGGTCGGTGTCGCCAACCCAGATCGGATGATCGACACCGGGGATCTCCACGTGCTTCGCGCCGGCGATGTGCGACGCGAGATAGCGTCCTGCCGCAACGTTGACGCGGGCATCGTGCTCGCGATGGATTACAAGCGTCGGCACATGCACGCTGGGCAGCACGTGCCGCACATCGATCTGGCCATTCATTCTGGCCAGCGCGATGGCACCTGCCGGGCTGGTGCCCAAACGCTCGAACCTTGCCCACCAATTGCGAAATCGATCGTTCGTGACGAGGTTCGGCGCGAAGCTCTGGAGGCTGCTGCCGGTGCCCCAGTTCTCTTCGGCACTTGCGACGAATGCCTCGACCTGCGCCGCGGACAGCACCCACGAGTAGAAATGCGCGTAGGCGCCATACAGGAGCAACGCGCGGGTGCGCTGAGGATAGGTGGCGGCGAACAGGATGGACATCGGTCCGCCTTCGGAGGCACCGAGCAATGCCGCCTGATCGGAACCCGCGGCGTCCATCACCGCGCGCACGTCATCCATCCGCGTTTCCAGGTTCGGCATGTCGCTCACGCGGTCGGACAGGCCGGAGCCTCGCTTGTCGAACACGATGAGGCGCGCGAAGGATCCCAGGCGGTTGAACAGGTGCGTCAGTCCAGGGTCTTCCCACTGGACCTCAAGATTGGAAATGAAGCCTTGCACGAAGACGATGTCGATCGGGCCGTTGCCGACGACCTGATAGGCGATATGAACGCCAACGCTTCTGGCGTATCTGGTCTCCGGACGGATCAAGGCACCTGGCCTCCGACCGGTGCGAAGGCACGAATGAAACTATCCGTGCCTTCGCCGCCTGACAGTGATCGTGGTTAGTAAGGCGTGTCGCCGCACACCGTGATGCGGCGCATGATGCGCGTCTCGGCGGGATAGTCGTTGACCGCGAAGTGCTGGGTGCAGCGGTTGTCCCAGAATGCCAGCGAACCGCTCTCCCAGCGGAAGCGGCACATGAACTCCGGCCTCGTCGAGTGCTTCTTCAGGAAGTCGATCAGCGGCTGGCTTTCCTCGTCGGTCATGCCCTCGAAGTGCTGCACGTGGCCACCGATATAGAGTGCCTTGCGGCCGGTCTCCGGATGCGTACGGACGAGAGGATGCACCGACGTCGTCTGCACGTTGCCGGGGTCTTTCACCTTCATGTGCGTCATCGTCCGCTCGTAGCGCTGCGCGCGGGACATGCCGCCATGCTGCTTGAAGTTGTCGCCGACGCAGACCGTCTTGAGGTCGGCGATCAGCGCCTTCATGCCGTCGGACAGGCTTTCGTAGGCGAGGTACTGGTTGGTGAACATCGTGTCGCCGCCGGCGGATGGCACTTCCAGGGCGTAGAGGATGGTGCCCATCGCGGGCTGCGGCGAGAACATCTGATCGGTGTGCCAGGAACCGCCGAAGTTCTTCTTGTCCTCGGGCACCTTGATGATCTCGAGGATCTCCGGATGGTCCGGCATACCCTGCATGAACGGATGCAGGTGGATCTCGCCCCAGCGGCGGGCGAAGCTGAGTTGCTGCTCGGGGGTGAGCTTCTGGTCGCGGAAGAAGATCACGCAGTTGTCGAGCAGCGCGGCGCGGACTTCCGCCAGCACGTCGTCGGGCAGATCCTCGGACAGGTCGACACCCTCGACGACAGCGCCGCACGAGCCGGCGATCTTGTGCGTGGTCACGTAGCGAAATTGCGAATTGCGCGGAGCGTTCATGGATCAGGTCCTCCTGGGCAAAGATGATGCACCGGAAGCCGGCGATGGTGAAGGGGTGGGCAGATCAAGGGCAGAGTTGTCAGTACATGTGCTGCCCGCCGTTGATCGACAGCGTTGAGCCGGTGATGAACTCCGCATCGTCCGCGGTGAGGAATGCCACGCCGCGCGCGATGTCGAGCGCTCGGCCGAGGCGACCGACAGGGATGCGGGCGACAATCTTCTCCAGCACGTCGGGCGGCACGGCGCGCACCATGTCGGTATCGACGTAGCCTGGCGCGATGGCGTTGCAGGTGATGCCGAAACGCGCGCCTTCCTGGGCCAGCGCCTTGGTGAAGCCGTGGATGCCCGACTTGGCGGCGGCGTAGTTCACCTGACCGTACTGACCGGCCTGGCCGTTGATGCTGCCGACATTGACGATACGGCCGAAGCGGCGGTCGCGCATGTCGGGGAAGGTCAGCTTGCAGAGGTTGAAGCAGGAGCCGAGGTTGGTGTCGATCACGGCATCCCACATGTCACGCGACATGCGTTGCAGCGTGCCGTCGCGGGTGATGCCGGCGTTGTTCACCAGGACTTCGATCGGCCCGACATCCTCAGTGATCTGCTGCACCGCCTTGACGCATTCTTCGAAGCTGCACACATCGAACTTCGCGGTGCGAATGCCGGTCTGTTCGTGGAATGCGGCGGCGGCGGCTTCGTTGCTGGCGAAGTTGGCGATGACGATGCGGCCTTGCTCCTGCAACGCCACGCTGATGGCGGCGCCGATGCCGCGGGTTCCGCCTGATACCAATGCGACGCGTGCCATTGATGCCTCCCCGTGATTGATTGGACCGGGCGATCCTAACACTCACGGGGGGAATCGACAGGGGTTTGGTGATCAGGATTTATTGCCGCACCAGGCCTCGATCCGATAGCCGTCGGGATCGACGGCGAACGCGGCATAGTAGTCCGGACCGTAATCGGCGCGCAGGCCAGGCTTGCCGTTGTCCTTGCCGCCCGCCGTCAGCGCCGCCTTGTGGAACGCATCGACCGCCGCGCGCGTGGGTGCCGTGAAGCAGATGTGCAGGCCCGATCGGTCGTCGGCGGGCACCGGATGCTGCGTGCCGAGGACCCAGAATTCCGGATCCTGCGCGCCGTAGCCGAGCGAGTCTGCGCCGGAACTCAGGCAGGTGTAGCCGAGCGGCTTGAGGGCCGCATCGTAGAAGGTGCGCGCCTTGGCGACGTCGCGGGCGCCGATGGAGATGTGGGCGATCATGGGTGTCCTCCTTTTCTAACCGTCATGACAGTTAGAAAGAAGCAGAGGCGGCGCTTGTTGTCAACCTGGTTGATGGTTAGATATTGCATGCGATGACGAAGCGATCCGCGCTGATCCCGGCGCCCGACGCCAGTTTGTGTCTGGCGTTTGCGGACACCTGCTACTGGCGGGGCACTGCCAGGCCGACGGATGAACTGCGAGAGCCGGAGGACCTGCTGCGTTGGGCGGAGCACGCCGAACGGCTGCCGGCGGCACTGGTGCAGCGCTTCGACCGCTCTGCAGGTACCTGCTGACTGATGCGATCGCATTGCGCGAGACGATCCATCGGTGCTTTGCGGCGACCGCGGCCGGGCGGGAACCTGATGAGACCGATCTGGCGGCGCTGAACGCTGCACTGGCTGCCGCCCCGGCGCGGCGACAGGTGCGTCCAGGGGGGTGGGAGGTTGATGTGCCGGAGCCGTCGGTCGGCTTGCTGCTGGCCCCGGTGTTATGGTCGGCGGCGGACCTGCTGGTGGGTCGGCAGCTTTCTCGTGTGCGGCAATGCGCCAATCCCGCGTGCGGCTGGTTGTTCCTGGACGACAGCAAGAGCGGTAATCGGCGATGGTGCTCGATGAGCGCATGCGGGAATCGCGCCAAGGCGCATCGGCATTACCAGCGGCAGAAGGCCGGCTAATGCCAGTTCTCACGGATGATGACCCCACAGCAAAACCAGCGAGCCTGTAGTCGGCGTTGCCGGCGACAGAAAGAACAGTAAAAGAATCTTCAGCCACAGATGCACGCAGATGAACGCAAATAACTCGGCTCCAGGGAAGCGCGGCCTGCCTGCTTTGAAACATTGCGTCCGGAACTATTTGCGTCCATCTGCGTGCATCTGTGGTTGAAAGTCCTTACTTGCTGCGCGGTCCGACAGCCATTGCGCGGGCCAACACAAGTTGGCCGCGTTGCTGCCAAATCTTAATAATGACCAATGCGTCGTGCCGAATGTCAGCGCCAGACCACGCGCCTAACATGACAAGCAGGAAGACGAGTCGCGCTCAGTGAGTGTTGGTATAAGAGGCTTCACGATGAACTTATACAACGATAGCGCGCGCCCGTTGCCCTCCGGCTTCGCCCCGAGGACGGCCATGACGCGAACGGTATTGGTTACCGAGTGAGACTTGGATTTAGCACAACTTTACGTCGACACGCTCCTCAGCCTGCCGCGCAGCGCCTCCGTCGCGACTTCGTCGATCACCGGCGGATCGCCAAGCGCCACCACCCCGTAATCCCGCGCCGCGCCATCGATCGTCACCAGCCCGTCCCGCAGGTCCTTAGCGACCAGCGGCAGTTCGCGCGTGAGTGCATCGCCCCAGCCGCCCGCGCCGGGCAGTTCGTGGCGGAATAGCTGACCCTTGCGCAGCGTCATGGTCAGCTTGCTGTGCAGCTTCTCTTCCGTGCCCAGGCCGGGATCGAGGATGTTGCGGCCTGCCGCACCGGGGCCGCCGCCTTGCAGACCGTACGGCCGATGCGTCTGGCGATCCGCGCGGACCTGGAGAATTCCCTCGTCCGCCAGCATGCGCCAGGTCTTGCGCTGCGCCATGCCGCCGCGGAATTTCCCCGCGCCGCCGGTGTCGGGCACGAATTCGTAGTCCAGAACCTCCAGCGGGTTCTCCGCCTCGATCACCTCGACCGAGAAGCTCGCCATGTTGGCGAACATCGACGTGTTGCCGTCCAGCCCGTCAGCCCATGGCCGCCCGCCCCAGCACCCCGACAGGAAGTCCACGTAGATGAACCCGTTCAGCTCCTTGTCATAGCCGCCGATGGTGATCCCGGTATTGCCGCCCTCGCTCGCTGCGATGACCCGGTCCGGATACAGCTTTGCCAACGCCCCAAAGCAGCAATCGACGCCGCGGAACCCGGTGAGACCACGCGCCGCGCACGCCGCCGGCAGCTTGCCATGGGTGATCGTACCCAACGGCGCGATCACCTTGATCGGGCGGAACACGCCGTCGTTGTTCGGCATGTTGATCGACAGCACCGACTTCACCGCCGTAAAGCTCATCGCCGCGGTGTAGCTCCAGGTGTTGTTGATCGCGCCCTTCACCTGCGACGCGCTGCCGGTCCAATCGACCTCCATCTCGTCGCCCCGCTTGCGTACCGTGCACACCAGCGGGATCGGCACGCCGGCATCGATCTGGTCGTCGTCGATCCAGTCGGTGAACGTCGCCTCGCCATCCGGTAGCTCGGACAGGCAGTGCCGCGTCAGCCGTTCGGAGTAGTCCATCGTCGCATTCATCAGTGACACGACGCCATCGGCACCATAGCGCTCGACCAGGTCGGTCATGCCCCGCGCGGCGATCTCACACGCGGCGAGCTGGCTGCGGATGTCGCCCAGCACGCGCCCCGGCAGACGCACGTTGCGGTCGATCATACGAAACAGCGTGGTGTTCGGCTTGCCGCGTTCGTAGAGCTTCAGTGGCGGGATGCGCAGCCCCTCGGCGTAAATCTCGGTGCTGTCCGACGCATTCGATCCCGGCACGCGCCCGCCGACGTCGGTGTGGTGGCAGATTGTCGCCGCATAGGCGATCGGCCTGCCATCAGCGAACAGCGGCTTGAAGATGAAGATATCCGGCAGGTGCATCCCGCCGTCGTACGGGTCGTTGTTGATCAGGATGTCACCTTCGGCAATGTCATCGCCGAAGTGGCGCAGCACCGCCTGGAGTGCGACCGGGATGGAGCAGAGATGACCCGGCAACGCGAGCCCTTGCGCCGCGAGGCGCCCCTGCGCGTCACACAACGCCGCACTATAATCCATGATGTTCTTCAGGACCCCCGAGTACGCAGTACGATAGATGGTCAACACCATCTCATCGCCGAGCGCGGCGAGGGCGTTACGGAACAGCTCTTCGGTAATTGGGTCAGATGCGGGCATGAATGCATCGGAACACCGATGCCGCGCCGCTGACAACCTGCCGTCGCGCACGCTGACGGCGCCGTTAACAGAACCGTACATTGCAAGTAATTTGTAGGTATTCGCGTTACTTTACAAGAAATTGACGCCGGAATGACGTTTCAATGTTCCCGGGCGGCGTGTCTACGTCCCTAACGTGGGTTACCGCGAGTTGAAGACTTCGTGAAACATCTTCCGGCCTATCCTTAGTTGTTGACAATGCAGCCAGGAATACGGCCGTTGGATCGTCGATCAACCGAAGATGGGCAACCTGGTCGGGGCAGTTATCCAGGTAGGGTCCCGATGCCGGTAACCGATCACGCCGAGTTCGCTTGCCGTCCGTTCGTTGTTGCGCCGTCCCAATCTGACGGCCGAGCGCGAACGACAACTGCTCCGCGCACGCCACGCGGGCAGCGATGAAGCTGCCCGACAGCAGGCGCTGTCAGAACTCTGGGAAAGCCACGCCAAGCTCGTGCTTGCCGTCGCGCGGCAATACCACCGTCCCGATCTGTCGATGTCCGAGCTCGTATGCGCCGGCCATCTCGGAATGCGTGCGGCGATCGACGGCTTCGATCCGGATCAGGGCGACATCAGACTGTCCACTTACGCGGTCGGCTGGATCCGCCACTACATTCAGGACTACATCCGGCGTCATGCCGTGCCGCGGGCGCCCACGCTGTCGCCTGGTCAGCGGCAGTTGTTCCGCTCGGCCGGCCGGCTGTTTGCGGACGCCCGCCGTTCCTGCCAGCGCGAAGGCGTCGAGCCCACCGAGGCCGAGCTTTGCGCCCGGGTCGGTGCACGTGTCGGGTTGGGCCGCGACGCGGTGGCGCGATGCGCCGCTCTGGCGCTCAGCGATGCGCCGGCAGCCGAAACCCCCTCGACCGAAACTGACTCGTCCGGACACGGAGCAGCGCCCGACGACGCGGTAATCCTTCGCCTCGATCATGCCAAGCTGCGTCGCAGGGTGACCAGGTTGGCACAGGAGATCCTCGGCGAACGCGAACGGATCGTGTTCCTGGCGCGATGCGTCAGCGACCCTCCTGGCACGCGCCAGCGCGTGGCGATGGACCTCGGCGTGACACGCGAACGGATCTTTCAGCTGGAGGTCAGCGCCAAGCGGAAGATCGCCGCAGCACTGGCGCACGACGGCGGGCTGCCTCCGGTTGCGGAACGCGCGAAGCCGCGAATAGCCCGGTCACTGCGCCGCCCGGTCGAGACGCCAGCCTGACCGATGGACATTGCCGCAACGGCGCAGTAGCTGACCTCACGGAACATTCGGGGGTCCTACAATGCCGGCAGCTCCGCTCGATCCCGCACCGTTGCGACGTGCGGGCGGCATCGAATTTCCCGTGCTGCACGTTCGTGGAGGCACATCGACCGGGCTGGTGATCTCGGAGCGTTGGGCGCCGCCCTCGCAGGACATGCGGGAGGAACTGTTGCGCCACTTGATGGGCCTGCCCCTCGAGGGCACGCGCGCAGGCAACAAGCAGATCACCGGGCTGGGGCGCATCGTTCCCACCGGCAACAAGGTGTTCTTCGCGCGGTTGGAGCAGGAGGGGAATCAGCGCCGCATCGTCAGCACGTTCGCGCAGCTCGCCGCCGACAAGGCCGCCGTCGATTGGAGCGTGAACTGCGGCAACATGTCGGCTGCCTTGCCGCTGTGGGCGCTGCATACCGGGCAGGTGGAACCCAGTGGCCCGGGCGATACCTTCGAGATCGATATCTTCAATACCAACACGGGCGTGACGGCTGGGTCGCGCATGCGCCTGCGACGACGGCGGCGCATTCGTCGCGGCCGAAATCCCTGGTGTGGAGGGGGCATTTCCCGCGGTAGACCTGTTCCTTGCCAATCCGGTCGGTGCCAAGACCGGGCGCCTGCTCCCGACCGGTCAGGCCGTCGATGACGTCGCCGGCTACGCTGTGTCCTGCGTCGATGTGGCGGTGCCGATGGTGATCGCGCGCGCGGCGGACTTCGGCAAGACCGCGCACGAGGATGTCGACGAACTTCAGGCCGATCGTGAGTTCATGGCGAAGCTGCGCCCGATGTGGGTGGAAGCTGGCTTGCGCATGGGGCTGACTGGCAAGGGCGGGCAGCCGATGACGGCGGAACAACTGGCCCAGAGCGAGACGATCCCGAAGGTCTGCATCGTCGGGCCACCCAACGGGCCAGGGCAACATTGCCGTGCGGTATTTCACCCCGCAGACCGGGCATCGGTCGATGGCGGTCTCAGGCGGATGTTGCCTGGCTGCGGCGGCACTGCTGCCCGGATCGATTGCGCATGAGATGGCCCGGGGGCTGCCACCGGCGGGGGCCAGGTTCACCGAGGTGGATGTGGGGATCGAGAACCCCGCCGGCGTTTTGGAGGCGACGATCGAGGCGCGCCTCGATTCGTCAGGGTTGGAGGTCAGGAAAGCCGCGTATCGGCGCAGCACGCAGATCCTGCTCGGTGGTCACGTGCCGCTCTACCGCGCGTCCGACGCATTGCGCGACGCGCTGCTGCCGCTGTGCGTCTGAGCTGAGCTACGCCAACCCCGCCAACGCCATCACTGTCGCCAGTCCCGCGGCCATGCCGCGAAGGGAGGGCTCGGGCGCGACGTCGATCCACTCCTCCAGCGAGTGTCCGCGGCCACCGGTGCCGCCGGAGCCGATCTTGATCGCGGGGATGCCGAGGCTCATCGGGATGTTGGCGTCGGTGGAGGAGAATTCGAACGACGGCTGGAAGCCGTGCGCGGTGATCGATGCGTGCGCCAGTTGGACCAGCTCAGTGTCCGTGTCGGTGCGCACCGGCGGGGCGGTCGCCAATCTTCTCGATCTCCGCCGTGATCGTTCCGGCGCGCGTCGAGCGGGTGGCGTTTTCAGTTGCGATCGCCTTGTCGATAAGGTCGAGAAAGGCTGCCTCCAACCTTGCCAGCTCGTCGGGTGCTTCCGACCGGAGATCGAAATCGGTCCACACGCTGTTCGGGATCGAGTTGATCGACGTGCCGCCACCGGTGACGCTCGCACTGTAGGTCGTCTTTGGACGCCCGGGGACAGTCGATCTGGCCGAGCCGTGTGATCGCGTCGGCCATCGCGAACATCGGGTTGACCAATCCGAACGCGCCGTAGCTGTGACCGCCGGGTCCTTTGAACGTGACGCGGTAGCGCTTGGAGCCAACGCCGCCGACGGCGATGTGCTCCATGTCGGGGCTGTCCACCGTGATGAACGCGCTGATGCGATCCTTGTAGGGGCCGCGTTGGAAAAGGTGCCGCATTCCGCGCAGATCGCCTGGGCCTTCCTCGCCGACATCGGCGACGAACAGCACGTCGGCGCGCGTGCGCACATTGGCCGCATCCATCGCGCGCAGCCACGCAAGCAGCACGGCCAGCGAACGCGTGTCGTCGCCGACGCCAGGTGCGAAAAGCCGCGTTCCCTCACGACGGACGGTCAGCTCGGTGCCGGCAGGGAACACCGTGTCGAGGTGCGCGGCGACGCAGATCAGCGGACCATTGCCGATGCCGGGGCGCATCCCCGTCACGTTGCCCTCGGCGTCGATCTCGACGTTCTTCAGGCCATGCGCCTCCGCCATCGCACGAAATGCCTGCGCGCGGGTTTCCTCCTTGAACGACGGTGCGGCGATCTGCGTCAGGGTGATGATGTCCTCGACCGTGCGGTCATGCTCCGCGGTCAGCGTGGCGACCGCACTGCGATAAGTGTCGCTGGCCATGACCTCGCGGATCATCGACTCGGCACGGCTTGTCATGGCATCCGGTTCCTTGCTGCGCTTGCACGGTATTGGCCGAAGCGATCGCCGTGAGCAAGTCGGGAGGATCGCAAATGGAGCTGCGTGAACGCCTGCAACAGGCACTGCCGCCACTGCCGCGTTGGCTGGGCCTGAGCATCACCGTTGCGGCCACGGACCGCATTGTCGCGGAACTCACCGTGCGCGAGGAACTCTGCACGTCGGGCAGCATCATGCACGGCGGCGCGATGATGGCGTTCGCCGATACAGTCGGCGCGCTTGGCACTATTGCAAACCTGCGCGAAGGGCAGGTCACGACGACGATAGAGAGCAAAACGAATTTCTTCGCCGGATCGCCGATTGGCACGCGCCTGATCGCGGAAGCGATCCCGCTGCATCGTGGCCGCCGCACGCAGGTCTGGGAAACCCGGATCACCAGCGCCGAAGGACGATTGGTGGCGAAGGTGACGCAGACTCAGATGGTGCTATAAGTTCCATGTAGTTTCGGCCGCCGTCATTGCACTGCGGAAGCGCCCGCGCGTGGCGGCTTGGTCAGCGTGCCGCCGGCTCTGTCGGGCGTACCTTGCCGCCGTCACCCACTTCGTCCGGCAGGTTGAGTGCCACGCGATCACCGGCCCGAGCGCCATCGGCCAGGCTGGCCACGCTGCCATCAGTGGTGGCCACCTTAACCGGCTTCAGGTGCACAAGGCTGTCCTTGCCGACATCGGCGACGAACGTGTTGGTGCCACGTACGATCAAGGCCGCAACCGGAACCTCGGGATATGATGCGACCGGCACGTGCAGTGTCACATAAGCAAAGCTGCCGGGCACCAGGAAGTTCTCGCTGTTATCGACCTCCAGCTCCACGAACAGCGTGCGCGTGCGCGGATCGAGCTGGTCCGAGGTGCGCGCGATGCGTGCACGCACGCGGCGTGCGGCATTGGCGCCATCCGCCACGTCCGCCATGTCGCCGACATGGACATATGGCACATCGGCCTGCTCGACATACACGTCGACCCGCAGCTTCGACATGTCGGCCAACGTCAGCACCGGCTGGTTGCTGGTCTGGTTGGTCACCGAACTCTGCACCAGCCCACCGACATCGACGAAGCGCGCAGTCACCGTGCCATCGAACGGCGCGCGCAGGACCTCGTACGACTTCATCACCTGGAGCTGCGCGACGTTGGCCATCGCCATGCGGTAAGCGGTGCTCGCAGCATCGGCCGACTGCACCGACGTCCAGCCCTTTCCCACCAGGTCGTGCTCCCGATCTGCGTTCTTGCGCTTGTTGTCCATGTCGCTGACTGCGGCGTCGTATTGCCGATCGGTCTCGGCGGATTCGACCTCCGCCAATACATCGCCGGCCTTCACGTGGTCGCCGCGATCCACGTTGATCGATCGGACATAGCCACTCACCTTGCCGTACAGCGTGACGACCTGATACGGCCGCGTATCGCCCAGCAACGAGATCTGCCGCTCCTTCGGTCCTTGCGTGATGGTGGCAACCTGAACTGCGGGACCTTGCGCCACTTCCTCCGCCAATGCCTGGCGTGATGCGAGCAGTTGTGCGTCCTTCTGCTGCCACAGGTGCACGACAGCGAACCCCGCGCCACCAATCACCAACAGCCCGATGAGGTAAACCAGGAAAGAGCGGAAGCGGCCACGTCTAGCCATGCGAGTCCCCTGTCGTATGCGCCCCGGCAGCCTCGGCAGCGAACCGCGTGTCGAGGCTGTGCAGGCTTGGCGGCTTGCGCCGCAGCAGCGTGTAGAAAATCGGAACGATGAACAGCGTTGAGATCGTTGCGACGATCAAACCGCCAATGACGGCGCGGCCGAGCGGCGCATTCTGCTCGCCGGCCTCGCCGAGGCCCAATGCCATAGGCACCATGCCGATGATCATGGCGAGCGCGGTCATCAATACCGGCCGCAGGCGGATACGCCCGGCGTCGATCACGGCGCGCAGCGGACCGACTTCCTCGCGCGCGCGCAGATCGTTGGCAAAGCTCACCACCAGGATCGAGTTGGACACCGAAATGCCGATGGACATGATGGCGCCCATCAGCGATTCGACGTTGATGGTGGTGCCTGTCACCGCCAGCATCCACAGGATGCCCATCAGCGCGCCCGGCACCGCCATCATGATGATGAACGGATCGACCCAGGACTGGAACAGTATCACCAGCAGCGCATAGACCAGCAGCACCGAGAGGATCATGCCCATGCCCAGGCTGCGGAAGCTGCTCTGCATCACGTCGCTTTGGCCCAAGGATCAGGATCTTCGTGGTGATCGGCAGGCCTTTGCTGACCTCATTGATCGCACTCTGGATGTCGCGCGGCCACTGCACCAAGGTCGCGACCGTCGACGTTCGCGGCGATGTCGAGTTCGCGCTGCACCGTATAGTGGTTCACCGATTCAAGGCTGGAACGCGGATAGATGCTGGCGACATCTCCCAACCGCATCACCGGCGCCGCAGGCTGCGCCGATCGGTCCGCCGGCGGTCGCCGGGTCGGGCCTGCTCACCGGCGTATCGAGCAGATCGGACGACAGAGTTGATCCGGTCGATCGGCGTCTGCACGGCGACCGAGTAGTTCACGTTGTTCTGCGGATTCAGGAAGAAATTGGGCGACACCAGCACGCTGGACGAAAGCGATGTGAGGATGTTGTTCGCCACGTCACGCTGCGCGATGTTCAGTTTCGCCGCGCGCAGACGATCGACATCGACCTGCAGGCCGGGATAGTTCAGCACCTGGACCAGATGCGGGTCCGCCACGCCGGGGATGTTCTTCATGCGTTGCAGCATCTGTCGCGCGAGCACCGCGGCCCGCTCGAAGTTCACGTCCTGAATCTGCACGTCGATCGGCGCCGAGAGACCGAAATTCAGCACCTGACTGACGATATCGGCAGTCTGGAAGTAGAAGATGCCGCCGGGGAACTGATCGGGCAACCTGGCGCGGATGGTGCGGATGTAGTCGAGCGACGGATGGTGCCCCGGCTTCAACGAGATCAGGATTTCCGCATCCATTTCGCCGACATTGTCGCTCGGCACGAAGGCGAGGTTGAAGGAGGACGGCACGCCGACGGTATCGTTGATGGTATCCAGTTCGTTCGCCGGAATGATCTTGCGGATGCTGTCTTCCACCTGCAGCACAAGCTGCTCGGTCCGCTCGATCCGCGTGCCGGCGGGCGCGCGATAATGCAGCTTGATCAGGCCGACGTCGGCCGCGGGGAAGAAGTCCAGGCCGATGACCTTGGTCAGCCCGATGGAAACCACCAGCAGGCCGCCGGTGCACAACAGAACGAAGCCGCGCCGCTTCAACGTGCCCTCGAGCATCCGGCCGTAGCCGTCCCGCACCCGATTGAAGCCGCGGTCGAAGGCGCCGAAGAAGCCGCGCGGCGGGCCATGGTCGTGCGTATCCGTCAGCAGGAAGCGCGCGAAACTCGGCACCACGCTGAACGACAGGACGTAGGAGGCCAGCATGCAGAAGACGACGGTGGCGGCCAGCGGAATGAACAGGTAGCGCGCCACGCCGACCAGCAGCACGACGGGAAAGAACACGATGCAGATCGCGAGCGTGGCAACGGTCAGCGGCTGGATCACCTCGCCGGTGCCGTCGAGGATCGCCACCGTCAGCGATTTACCGAGCGACTGATTGCGGTGGATGTTCTCGATCGTAACGGTCGCGTTGTCCACCAACAGACCGATGGCGAGCGCCAATCCTCCCAGCGTCATCAGGTTGATCGTGTTGCCGGTGAGGAACAGGCCCATGATCCCGGCGAAGATCGACAATGGGATGGACGCGGACACGATCACCGTGTTGCGCCAGCTTCCCAGGAACACCAGGATCAGCACCGAGACCAGGATCGAAGAGATGATGGCCTCGCGGATCACGTTCTGCACGGCGGCGCGCACGAACACCGACTGGTCGAAGTCGAGCTTCAGTTCCAGCCCCTGCGGCGCGGCCGCCTGGATTTCCGGCAATGCCTCGCGCGCCGCATCGACCACGGCGAGCGTGGAAGCGTCGGCGTGCTTGAGGATGGCGAGGTAGACCGCGCGCTTGCCGTTCACGTGCACGACGTTGGTTTGCGTCGCGAAGCTGTCGCTGACATGCCCGACGTCGCCCAGCGTGACAGGCGCGCCGTTGAACACGCCGATCGGCAAGGCGTTGAACCGATCCACTGTGCTGGGGCTGGAATTCAACTGGACGTTGTAGGTTCGCGTCGCCGATACGCGCGGTGCCGGCCGGAATGATGACGTTGGATGCCTGCAGCGCGTTGACGACGTCGATGGGCGAGAAGCCCTTTGCCTGCAGTCGCGACGGGTCGAGGTCGACATTGATCTGCCGCTGCTTGCCGCCGAACGGTCCGGGCGTGGACAGGCCGGGGATGGTGAACAGCCGAATGCGGATGAAGTTCAGGCTGTAGTCGAAGATCTGCTGCTCGGTCAGCGTCTTGCTCGACAGCGTCATCTGCACGACGGGCACGTTGGAGGCGTTGAACTGGATCACGCCCGGCGGTTGCATGCCGGGCGGCGCGCTGCGCAGGATGGAGTTGTTCACCGAACTGATCTGCGCGATGGCGCCGCCGATGTCGGTGCCCGGCTGGAAATAGACCTTCAGCATGCCGATGCTGGGGATGCGATTGGGATTCGATGCGGGAGATGCCGTTGACCGTGGTGGAATAGGCGCGTTCCGAGATGAACACGACGCGGCGTTCCATGTCCTCGGTGGTCAGGCCGTTATAGTTCCAAACGACAAGAACCACGGGGATATCGATGACCGGGAAGATGTCGACGATCATGCGGGTGATCGAGAGCGCGCCCATCAGGACGATGAGCATCGCGGCGATGGCTGATGTGTAGGGCCGGCGCAATGCGAGCCGCACCAGCCCGATCATTCCGGTTACCCTCCTGTTACATTTGATCTCAGACCGTAGCATTTTTGCCATTCGGACGCGGTATTGCCAAGGTCTTTGCCGCCGCCGACCGAAAATGTCACGCTGGGCGCGCGACGGGCAGGAGGCCAGGATGAACCAGCAACAGATCGAACAGGCCGCGGCATTGCTGGTTGGCGCGCGGCGTGGCGTGCGGTATCGCGGGACTGCCGGAGGCGTGCCGACCCGCGAGCGTAACTGATGCGCATGCGATCCAGGACGCGGTGACGCGCTGCGTTGGGCCAGCCGGTCGGCGCGTTCAAGGCGAATGCGCCGGCCAACGCCGAACCCACGCGCGGGGTGATCTATGCCGCGACGATCTTTGCGTCGCCGGCGCGGATCCCGGCGGCCGACGTGCCGCAATGTGGTGTCGAGGGCGAAGTGGCATTCGTGTTCCGTCGCGATCTGCCGGCCGCGCGGCGCGAGTATTCCCGCGAGGAGGTAGCGGCGGCGGTGGATGCCTGCGCGGCGATCGAGGTGGTGACCAGCCGGTATCAGGATCCCGACAAGGTCTCCAACCTGGAGAAGCTGGCTGACGGCATCAGCAACGGGGCGTTTGTGCATGGCGCGCGCGCTGGCGGATTGGCGTGGGCTGGAGCTGGGTAAACTGAAGGTGGCGCTGACCGTGAACGGCACGACGGTGCTGGAGCAGGTTGGCGGGCATCCCACCGGCGATCCGCTCGGCGTCGCGGTGACGTTCGTGAACATGATGCGCGGACAGAGCGGCGTTACGCGCCGGCCAGTTCGTCACGTGCGGTTCGTGCACAGGGTTGCGCTATCTGCAACCGGGCGATGTATGCGGCGTGCGCTTCGACGGGCTGGGCGCGGCGGAGGTGACGTTCGCTGGCGTGAGAGCGCACTGGGATCGCCCCCTCCCCCTAACCCCCTCCCGCAAGGGGAGGGGGAGATACGCGCCACGCCATGCAAGTTGCACTACGCGTTCACCAGCACATTCGCCGGGTCCGCGGCGATCTCTCCGCGCTCGACGCGCTTCACCACCTCGGTCAGCATCGCATGCGTCGGCGCCGGCACGCCGACCTCCGCGCCCTTCTCCGCGATGAAGCCGTTCATGAACTCGATCTCGGTGCGGCGGCCCTTCGCCATGTCCTGCGCCATCGATGGCCGCTGCAGGTCGCTGCGGCCGGCGGTGTTGGTTCCGGCGAGCATCAGCGCCTCGATCTCTTCCAGCGCACCGCGATTGCCTTCCGATGCCAGCGCCAGTTTCTCCGGCTCCAGCGCGCCGATCTTGCCCAGCGTGAAGCCCAGCGCCTGACCAACACGTACCGACTCGCCGCCGAGCCTGATGCAGATACGCCGGATCGCGTCGTGGCTGTCGCGCGCGTTGCCGCCCATGCCGGTCGCGGCGGAAACGCCATTGCGCATGCCGTTGACGCACAGCTTGGTCCAGCGCTCGCCCCACAGATTGTCGGTGGCGTGCGCGTTGTCGATGCCGTCCAGCATCTCGGCCAGTTCCTCGACGCGGCGAGTGATGCGGCCGTGCGGCTCGCCGACATGGAACGACACGACGTTCGGGTTCTTCATCATGGTACGGCGCACATGGCCAGGCTCGAACAGCTCTACGCCGACACCGCCGCCGACCACGCAGCCGACCGTGCGGCCCCAGCCGACGACGCCGGCGATCCGCTCCTCATTGATGCAGTTCTGCGACGAGACGACGAAGCCGCCGGGCGCCAGGTACTGGCGGATCAGACGCGTCGCCCACACCGTGTCGTAAGACTTCACCGCGATGAATGCGATGTCGATCGGGCGTTGTTTGGCCAGCTCCTGCGCGTCGGTGATGTGCATCGCGTTGACACGGATGACGCGGTTCTCGGCCTCGGTCATGCCGTAGAGATGCATGCCGTTCGCGCGCATCGCCTCGACATGCGCCGGCCATGGATCGATCAGCGTCACGTCGTGGCCGAGCGCGGTCAGGTTCGCGCCGATATAGCCGCCGATCGCACCAGCGCCGACGAAGGCGATGCGTTTTGTCATGGAGTTTTCCTTCCGTTGCACCCCCTCCCCACCCTCCCCCGCTCTCGCGGGAGAGGGAGATCAGCGCAGACACTCCCTCTCCCGCGGAGCGGGGCAGGGTGGGGAGGGGGTGTTGGTTATTCAGCCGCCAGCGGCATTGCCATTGCCTCGGCGCGCAGCCACACCGCGGTGTCATGGAACACCGCGCCACCAGCGGGCGGCCCCGGATCATCGCTGGTCAGCGCATTGATGCCGATGCCGCCTTCGAATTCCTCGCTTGGCCAGATGCTTTCCGCCACCAGCACGCCTGGCTGCAGTCCCTCGGCGACGCGCGCATGCAGCACCACCTCGCCGCGCGCATTGCCGAGCCGCACCCTGCCGCCATCGGCAATGCCGAGCCGCGCCGCATCGTCAGCGTGCATCAGCACCGTCGGCCGTCCTTCGCGCCGTCGCGAGCTGGGCATCTCGGTGAAGCTGGTGTTGAGGAAGCTGCGTGCCGGCGCGGTGACCAGCCGGAACGGATGCTCCGCGCGTCGCGGCGTCGATGCTCGCCATGTGGTCGGGCAGCGTCGGCATGCACGCATGGTTCGGCCCAAGCGCCGCCCAGTCCGGCGCAAAATGGAACCGCTTGTCCGGCTGCGGGAACCCGGTGAGGAAATGCGCCTGCTCGAACGGCAGTGCGGCATCGATCCAGCGCTCGCGCAACACCGTCGCCGCATCCGGCCAGCCCGATGCCAGCAACGTCGCGTCGATGATCTCCATCGCCGTCATCTCGAACCCGCGATGCTTCGCGCCAAGCCGCGTCGCCAGTCCTTGCAGCACCTCATGGTTCGATCGGCATTCGCCCGGCGGCTCGATCAGCTTCGGCCCGATCTGGATATGCGTATGTCCGCCTGCCTGATACAGATCGTCGTGCTCCATGAACATCGTCGCCGGCAGCACGACATCGGCCCAGCGCGCCGTCTCGGTCATGAACTGCTCATGCACGC
The DNA here is from genome assembly GCA_963726125.1 of uncultured Alphaproteobacteria bacterium. GTDB lineage: Bacteria > Pseudomonadota > Alphaproteobacteria > Acetobacterales > Acetobacteraceae > JAMXLO01. Next base: position 222,522 of record CAVSBG010000002.1, read on the forward strand.
ACACGAACAGGTCATCGCGCGCGAAACCCCGGCGCACGCGATTGCTGTCGGGGCACACCGTCAGCGGGTTCTGGTTCTGGATCAGCAGCGCATGCACCTGCGGCCCATCGCCCAGCTCCGTGCGATCGCCGGTCAGCACGCTGCCGATACGGCTCATGTCCATGCACGCGGATCGACGGGTCCAGCGCGTCGAGGCCCTCGATCAGCGTCTTGTCCCAATGATACATGCCGCGGTTGGACCACAGCGCGCCGCCGCCCTCGTATTGCCACTTGCCGGTCACCGTCGGCAGGCAGCTCACCGCGTGCATGTTCGCCACACCGTTGCGCGCTGCGGGCGAAGCCATAGCCCAGACCGGATGTAGCTACGCTCCGTCTGGCAATACAGGCGCGCGAAATCCTCGATCTACATCCACCGGCAAACCGGTGATCGCCGCCGCCCATTCCGGCCCGCGCGACGCCAGATGCGCCTCCAACGCGTCCGGGCAGTCGGCATACCGCGCCATATACGCGCGATCGGCGAAACCATCGCGGAACGCCACATGCATCACCGCGCAGGCCAGCGCGCCATCGGTGCCGGGGCGCGGCGCGATGTGCAGATCCGCCACCGCCGCGGTTGCACTGCGGTAGGGATCCACCACCACCAGCTTCGCGCCGCGTTCCTTCCGCGCGCGGCTGAGATGGGTCATCACGTTGACCTGGGTGGCGACCGGATTGCCGCCCCAGACCACGATCAGGTCCGACTTCGCCATCTCGCGCGGGTCCGGTCCCCACGAGCGGCCGACGCCCGCCGCCCAGCCGAGCTCCGGCAGCGGCGTGCATATCGTCAGCTTCTGCCGCGAATAGCGCATGACGTGGCGCAGCCGGTTGATGCCGTCGCGCTGCACCAGGCCCATCGTGCCGGCGTAGTAGAACGGCCAGACCGCCTCGCTGCCATGTTTCGCGGCCACGTCGGTGAATGCACCGGCGACGCGATCCAGCGCTTCGTCCCAGGAGATCGGGCGGAACTGCCCCGACCCCTTCGGCCCGGTGCGCAGCAGCGGCTGCGTCAGCCGATCGGGATGGTGGATGCGCTCGGCGTAGCGCGAGACCTTGGCGCAGATCACGCCGGCGGTGTAGCTGTTGGCCTCGGCCCCACGCACGGCGCCGATGCGGCGCCCGTCCAGCACCTCCACCTCCAGCGCGCAGGTGGACGGGCAATCGTGCGGGCAGACCGAGGAACGAATGTCGGTTTGCATGGCCGCGGAGCCTAGCGCGTGGATTGAAGCCTTGGCAAAGTAGCCCCAAACCAAGACTGGGAGACCATCAATGCTGATCAAGACGAGCCCTGCTGGCCAGCTCGGCTGCCGCCGTCGCGGCGCCTGCGGTTCTGAGTGGCGCACACGCGGCCACGCCCAAGGGCATCGCGGTGATGGCCAAGCAGATCGACGACATCGTGTCATTCGATCCGGCCGAGTCCTACGAATTCACCAACGGCGAGGTTGACGCCAACTGCTACCGCCGCCTGATCCGGCCGGATGAAAACGATGCGACCAAGATCGAGGGCGACCTGGCGGAGAAGTGGGACGTCAGCAAGGACGGTCTGACATTCACCTTCAAGCTGCGGCGCGACGCGAAGTTCGAATCCGGCAATCCGGTCACCGCCAATGACGCCGCGTTCAGCCTGCAGCGCGTGGTCAAGCTGAACAAGACGCCGGGCTTCATCATCACGCAGTTCGGCTTCACCCCCGACAACGTGGAGAAGATGGTTCGCGCGCTGGACGATTACACGCTGGAGATGAAGCTGCCCAATGAGGCGGAGGCCACCAGCTTCGTGCTGTACTGCCTCTCGGCCAATGTCGGCAGTGTGGTGGACACGAAGACGGTAATGGCGAACCAGGCCAACGGCGATCTGGGCAATACCTGGTTGAAGAACCACACCGCCGGCGCGGGACCTTACAAACTGACGGAATGGGCCGCGAGCGACCATGTGATCATCGATACCAATCCGAACGCGGCGGAGAAGGCGCTGATGCGCCGGATTGTCATTCGCCACGTCGCCGATCCGTCGGCGCAGCTTCTGCAGTTGGAGAAGGGCGACGTTGACATCGCGCGCGACCTCGGCTCCGACCAGCTCAAGACGATCGCCGGCAACAAGAGTTTGACGATCGCGGCGGCGCCACAGGGCACGTCGATGTACATGGCGATGAACCAGGCGATGCCGCAGCTACAGAAAGTGGAGGTGCACCAGGCGATCAAGAATGCGATCGACTACGACGCGATCGCCAAGAACATCACGCCGAATACCTGGAGCGTCTGCCAGACATTCCTGCCCTCTGCACTGCCCGGTTCATTGAAGAGCACACCATTCAAGAAGGATGTGGCCAAGGCCAAGCAACTGCTGGCCCAGGCCGGATTTCCGGATGGGTTCGCGGTGACGATGGACTACATCAATACCTCGCCGAATTCCGATATCGCGCAGGCGATCCAGGCCGATCTGGCGGCCGTCGGGATCAAGGTGTCGCTGCAACCCGGCGACCAGAAGCAGGTGATCACCAAGACCCGCGCCCGGCAGCATCAGTTGGCGATGCTGGTGTGGGGCACCGACTACTTCGATCCGAACTCGAATTCCCAGGCCTGGTGCGAAAACCCCGATGATTCGGATCAGAGCAAGCTGAAGATCCTCGCCTGGCGCAGTCACTTCGTGGACAAGGAGCTGACCAGCGAAGTCGACAGGCCGCAGTGCACGAGCTGGATCCCGCCAAGCGCATCGAGCTGTATCACAAGATCCAACAGCAGTTCATGGAGCGCGCGCCGTTCGCCATGCTGCTGCAGCAGAATGCGGTGGCGGTACTGGGCAACGGCGTGTCCGGCTTCCAGGTCGGACCGATGCCGGACTACACGCACTACTCGAAGATCACCAAAACCTAATAAAAAAACGCGGAACGGGGAGCTGATCATGCTGACACGACGCACACTGCTGGCGACGTCCGCGGCCGGATTGGCCGCACCCGCCGTCATTGGTTCGGCGCACGCCGCCACACCGAAGAATGTCGTGGTCCAGGCCAAGTCGATCGACGACATCATCGGGGCTTCGATCCCGCTGCAATCCTACGAGTTCTCCGACAACGAAGTCTGCGGGAACATGTACCGCAAGCTGATCGTTCCGGACCCAGCCGACGCGGACAAGCTGGTCGGTGATCTCGCCGAGAAATGGGAGGTCAGCAAGGACGGCCTGACCTTCACCTTCCAGCTCCGCAAGGGCGTGCTGTTCGAGAGCGGCAAGGCACTGACCGCCGAGGACGCGGCATTCAGCCTGCAGCGCGTGGTGAAGCTCAACAAGACGCCCGGCTTCATCCTGACCCAGTTCGGCTGGAATGCCGACAATGTGGAGAAGATGATCACCGCCAAGGGCGAGAATGTCCTGGAGCTGAAGCTGCCGGAGGCGCAGGCGAGCAGCTTCGTGTTGTACTGCCTGTCCGCGACACTGTCGGCTGCGTGGTGGAGAAAGCCGTGGTCATGGCGAATCAGACCAACGGCGATCTCGGCAATGCCTGGTTGAGGTCGCACAGCGCGGGCGCCGGCAGCTATCGCCTGGTGGACTGGGCAGCGACCGACCATATCATCCTCGAGGCCAATCCGCATGCTGCGGTGAAACCGCACATCGGTCGCACCGTGATCAGGCATACCGGCGAACCCGCGGCGCAGCTTCTATTGGTGCAGAAGGGCGATGCCGACATCGCGCGCGACCTCAATGCCGATCAGCTCAAGACGCTGAAGGGGAAGCCGACTTCACGTTCGCCAAGGCCAATCAGCTTACGTCGATGTATCTCGGCTGCAACATGAGCCTGCCGCAGTTCCAGAAACCGGAAGTGCTGCAGGCACTCAAGTGGGCGATCGACTACGACGCCATCGCCACCAACATCACGCCGAATGTCTGGACGCCCTGCCAGACATTCCTGCCGAAAGGCTCTCCTGGTGCGATCGCCGATGAGCCGTACAAGAAGGACGTGGCAAAGGCCAAGGCGCTGTTGGCGCAAGGCCGGCTACCCGGACGGCTTCAGCATCACACTCGATCACTTTTCGAGGGCGCCCTTCCCGCGATGTTGCGCAGGCGATCCAGGCCAATCTCGCCGACGTCGGCATCAAGGCACAGCTCCTTGCGGGCGAGGGCAAGCAGGTCACCACCAAGATGCGGGCGCGGCAGTTCCAGATGACGCTGATGACGTGGTTCCCGGATTTCCTCGACATGCACTCCAACGCGCAGGCGTTCAATTACAATGCCGATGATTCCGACACCTCCAAGGTGAAACTCCCCGCGTGGCGCTGCCATTTCCACGACAAGGAACTCACCGACCTGGTGGACAAGGCGTCGAAGGAGCTGGACGCCAAGAAGCGCATGGAGATGTACGCCAAGATGCAGCGTGACTCGATGGAGCGCTCGCCGTTCGTGTTCGTGCTGCAGAACGCCGAGATCGCCACCATGCACAAGGGCGTGTCCGGGCATCTCGCTGGGGCTGCTGCCCGACTACACGCGCTACGCGGGCATCAGCAAGGCGTGATCTCCAAGCGCCTGCGTCCGGTTCTCGCCGCGCTGGCCAGCATCCCACGTGACGCTGTTCGGCCTGGTGCTGGTGACGTTCCTGATCGGCCGGGCGATGCCGATCGATCCGGTCATCGCCATCGTCGGCGATCACGCCCCGCCGGACGTGATCGCCCGCGTGCGCACCGAACTCGGGCTCGACGAACCGCTGTATGTGCAGTTCGGCATCTTCCTGCGCAACATGGCACACGGCGATCTTGGCCATTCGGTGATGACGTCGCATCCGGTGCTGGACGACATCGCACGTTTCTTTCCCGCAACGCTGGAACTGGCCACCGCCGCGATCATCATCGCGGTGATCATCGGCGTGCCGCTCGGTGTGTTCGCCGCGTCACGGCAAGGTTCGCGCTTCGACCATACCGTGCGGGTGATCAGCCTTACCGGACAATCCGTGCCGGTGTTCGTGCTCGGCCTGGTGGCGCTGCTGGTGTTCTACGTCAAGCTCGGCGTCGCGCCCGGCACCGGCCAGTTGGACGTGGCCTACGAAGGCGAGGTGCCTCGGGTCACCGGCATGCTGGTGATCGATGCCATGCTGGCGGCAGGACTGGGATTCCGTTCTGGGATGCGCTGGCGCATCTGGCTTTGCCAGCGCTGGTGCTGGCGTATTTCTCGATGGCGTACATCACCCGCATGACGCGCGCCTTCATGATCGAGGCGTTGTCGGGCGAGTACATCATCACCGCGCGCGCAAAAGGGCTGTCGTCCACGCGCATCCTGTGGCGGCACGCGTTCGGCAACATCTCGGTGCGGCTGATCACCGTGCTGGCGCTCGCCTATGCCGGCCTGCTGGAAGGCGCGGTGATCACCGAGACGGTATTCTCCTGGCCTGGGCTCGGACTTTACCTGACGGGGTCGCTGCTGAACGCCGACATGAACGCCGTGCTCGGCGCGACGCTGGTGGTCGGCGCGGTCTACCTGCTGCTGAACCTGCTCGCGGACATGGCATACCACTTGCTGGATCCGCGCGTGCAATGATCGTGCTCTCCCGCGAATGGCTGCTGAGCGAAACGCCGGTCTCGCGCCAGCAGGCGGCATGGGTCCGGCGCTATCGTGGCTGGCTGCAATTCCGCACCAACGGCCTCGCGATGGTGGGACTGGTGACCGTGGTCATCATGATCGTCATGTCGCTCGCCGCACCGTTGTTGGCGTTGCAGAATCCCAGCGCTCAGGACCTTGCTGGCAGGCTCGCGCCGCCATCGCTGGAACATTGGTTCGGCACCGACGAGCTCGGCCGCGACATCTATTCGCGCATCCTGTACGGCGGCCGCGTCACGCTCGGCATGGTGGTCGCGGTTGTGCTGCTGGTGGCCCCGATCGGTCTCGCAGTGGGCAGCGTCGCCGGTTATCTGGGCGGCATGGCGGATCGCGCGTTGATGCGCGTGACCGACATATTCCTGGCGTTCCCCCGGCTTGTGCTGGCGCTGGCGTTCGTCGCCGCGCTGAAGCCCGGAATCACCAGCGCGATCATCGCCATCGCACTGACCGCCTGGCCGCCTTATGCACGCCTCGCGCGGGCCGAGACGCTGACCGTGCGCGGCACCGACTTCATCGCCGCGGTGCGGCTGACCGGTGCGAGCCGGTTCCGCATCATCCTCCGCCATATCGTGCCGTTGTGCCTGTCGAGCGTCATCGTCCGCGTCACGCTGGACATGAGCGGCATCATCCTCACCGCGGCGGGCCTGGGCTTCCTGGGCATGGGCGCGCAGCCGCCGATGCCGGAATGGGGCACCATGATCGCCTCGTCGCGCGCCTTCATCCTGGAGCAGTGGTGGGTGCCCACGATCCCCGGCCTCGCCATCTTCGCGGCATCGCTCGCGTTCAACCTGCTGGGCGACGGCATGCGTGACGTGCTCGATCCGAAGCAGCGGTGACGGCGACGTGCTGGTCGAGATCGAAAACCTGCGCATTCGCTTCCCGACGCCACACGGCTTCTCGGAGGCTGTCCGCAACGTCTCTTTGACGTTGGGACAGGAGAAGCTCGGCATCGTCGGCGAATCCGGTTCGGGCAAGTCGCTGACCGCACGCTCCATCCTTCGGCTGCTGCCGGGCAACGCGGTGATCACCGCCGACAAGCTGACGTTCGACGACATCGACGTGATGCACGCAGATGAGGAGGCCATGCGCCGCATCCGCGGCAAGCGCGCCGGCCTGATCCTGCAGGACCCGAAATACTCACTGAACCCCGTGATGACCGCCGGCCAGCAGATCGCCGAGGCTTGGCGCGTGCATCGTGGCGGCAGCCGCAAGCTCGCTTACGCAGGCCGCCGTCGACCTGTTGACGCAGGTGCAGATCCGCGACCCGGTTCGCGTCGCCGGCGCCTATCCGCACGAGCTGTCCGGCGGCATGGGCCAGCGGGTGATGATCGCCATGATGCTGGCGCCGGACCCCGAACTGCTGATCGCCGACGAACCGACCAGCGCGCTGGATGCGACGGTGCAGGCGGAGATCCTGCGGCTGATCGAGGATCTGGTGTCGCGCCGCGGCATGGGGCTGATCCTGATCAGTCACGATCTGCCGCTCGTTTCGCACTTCTGCGACCGAGTCGTGGTGATGTATGCCGGACGCGTGGTCGAGGAACTGCGCGCCGCCGACCTGCTGCATGCCAACCATCCGTATACGCGCGGCCTGCTGGAGTGCCTGCCCGCGCTGAGCCACAAGCAACGCCGGCTTCCCGTGATGCAGCGCGATCCGTCATGGATCGAGGAATGATCAACATCGCCGCGCTGAGCGTGCGGTTCGGCAACACCGAGGCGGTCAAGAACGTCTCGTTCACCGTCGAGCGCGGCGAGTGCTTCGGCCTGGTCGGCGAGAGCGGCTCCGGCAAGTCGACCGTGCTGCGCGCGCTGGCTGGTCTCAACACCGTCTGGACGGGCCGTATGGTGCTGGCCAATGAGGTGCTGGCCCCGCGCCGCGACCGGGATTTCTTCCGCCGCGTCCAGATGGTGTTCCAGGACCCATACGGCTCGCTGCATCCGCGCCAGACCGTCGATCGACTGCTCAGCGAGCCTCTGCTGGTGCACGGGATGGCCGATATCGAGCGCCGGATCCTGCGGGGGCTCAACGAGGTGGCGCTGCCGTCCTCCATGCGATTCCGCTATCCGCACCAGCTGTCCGGCGGCCAGCGGCAGCGCGTCGCCATTGCGCGCGCACTGATGTCGGAGCCGGAGGTCCTGCTGCTCGACGAACCGACCAGCGCCCTGGACGTCTCGGTGCAGGCCGAGGTGCTGAACCTGCTGTCGGATCTGCAGCAGGCACGCGACCTGACGTATATCCTGGTCAGCCACAATCTGGCGGTGGTGGCGCACCTGTGCGGTCGTGTCGGCGTGATGCAGGGGGGTGAACTGGTGGAACTGCTGTCCTCGGACGATCTGCGGGCCGGCCGCACGCACCATCCGCACACGGCGGCGCTGCGGGAATTGAGCATCGAACTGGAAGAGCCGGAGACGATATAGCGGCGGATTGCCTACGCCCCGGGCCGGAGGGGGTTCCCTAGTCGGCCCACCCTTGCTATAGCGCCCCGCTTGGTCGGGCGCATAGCTCAGTTGGTAGAGCAGCTGACTCTTAATCAGCGGGCCGTAGGTTCGAGTCCTACTGCGCCCACCAAAAGAACGGCGGACACAAGGGGTTCGTCCTCGATAACAGGCACCAGTCTCTCACTCTGCGGCACGCCGATGGCCGCTGTAGCGGTTGATCACAGGTCTCAGACCGAGATTCTGGCGCAGGGTCCTGCCTTCATATTCGGTACGAAACACCCCGCGACGCTGCAATTCCGGCACCACCATCGTGACAAAATCCTCACCGCCACCGGGCAGTGTCGCCGGCGTGATGTTGAAGCCATCGCAGACCGAGGCTTCAAACCATTCCTGCATGACGTCGGCAATATCAGACGGAGTGCCGATCCTCGCGGAGCCGGTGATACCCGATCGCAGGTACAACTCGCGGATCGTCGGCTTCTCCCGCTTGACCCATTCGACGAGTTGAGCACTGACACTGCGGTGTTCCTGGTTGCCAAGCGCATTGTCCGGTACCGGTTCGTCCAGCGGATAACCCGACAGGTCACCAAATGAGCCGTAGAGCGAGCCAAGGCCGGCCAGCGGGTGGATCAGCGCCTGCAACTCGTCGTACTTCGCCTGCGCCTCCGCACGCGTGCGACCCACGACCGGACAAAACGCTGGCATGATCTTCAGATCATCCGGCTCGCGGCCGTACTTCGCCATCCTCCCCTTTACGTCGTTGTAATAACCTCGCGCGCCTTCGAGTGAGTTATGGATCGCGTAGATGACGTCGGCGGTCGCGGCGCCCAATTCCCGTCCTTGCTCGGAGGCACCCGCCTGCACGATCACCGGATGGCCCTGTGGCATGCCCGCAACATTCAGCGGGCCCCGGACCTTGAAGAACCGGCCCTGGTGATTGGGTACATGCATCCTCGCTTCGTCGAAATACTGGCCGGTCACCTTGTCGAGCAGGAGAGCACCGTCTTCCCAGCTATCCCAAAGTCCCTTGACGACTTCGACGAACTCCGCGGAACGTGCATAACGCGTGTCGTAATCCAGTGTCGTCTCCAGCCCGAAGTTCTGTGCTTCGTGCGCCGACCATGACGCCACTACGTTCCAGCCGGCGCGGCCATTGCTGATCAGATCCAACGTGGCGAATTTGCGTGCCAAATTGTAGGGCTCGTTGTACGTGGTGGACGCCGTCGTCACCAGGCCGACATGCGTGGTCACCATGGCGAGCGCCGGCAGCAACGTCATCGGCTCCAGTTCGATCATGTCCCTGCCGGTCCGACAGAGCGAGCCACGCGGATTGTCGCCCTGGCGGATCCCGGCACCGTCGGCGAAGAAGATCATGTCGAGCTTGCCGCGCTCGGCGGTCTGCGCGCTGCGCACATAATGCTCAACGTGTAAGGTGCCGTCGGCTGGCACGTCTGGATGTCGCCAGGCTGCCGGGTGGTACCCGTGGCCCCGTATCGACAGGCCGAGCCGCATCGTGCGCTTCGCCATCACTCTATCCCCTTACGCGAAGTATCGCAGCAGGTCGTTGACAGTGGGCACCTCTTCCAAATGATGAATCATTTGAATCGCCGCGTGCACCGCTTCATTCGACAACGGCCGCACCGCATGGCGCGCGCAGTCGGCAAACTTCATCGTGAGTTGCTCAACATTCAGGCGGTTTTCGGGGGAGCCGAGAGGCAGTCCCAGCCTGGCAGTTGCCGTGCGTCCGCCACGCATATGGATCGTGATCCCACTGGTCTGATGTTCGGCCGAAATTCCAGCTATTCGTGCGGCGAGGTCCAGGACCAGGGAATTCCCGATGTCCGCGACTTCACCGATGCCAACGCGGCCGTGCACGATCGCCGCAGCGATCAGATATGGCAATGCGAATTGCGCCTCCACGATCTGCGTCGGTCGACGTTTGTGCGCGGCGCCAAAAGATTGCTCGTCTAGCATCGCCGTCGGGCCAGTCACACTGACCTCGGCGATCTCGGCAAAGTCGATGGTGGTCCCCAGTCCCAACTGTTCGCGTGCTGCAATGGCGGCATCAAGCACGGCATGCTGTGGGCGGCCACACGCATAGGGTTTGAAACTCAACTCGTCACCCCGGAACGCCCGCCCCAGGTCTTCGGTGAGCTTCGCCGGATCATAGCCGTCCGGCTGATACAGTTGGAAAAAGCCGAAGCGTCCCATGAAGATGTCGTGCGCACCGGTGAAACCCTCGCGCGCCAGCAGTGCAGCGAATACTCCGCTGCTGGCGGCCTGGCCGGCCTGCAACCGCTTGGTCAGTGCGCCGTCCACGATGCACTGGCGGTTCCCGGCAGACTGGCTGAACGCTATTCCCAGCGCATTCACCATCTGCTCCACACTCAGGCCGAGCAGCTTGCCCGAAGCCGCCGCTGCCCCGAATACGCCCATTGCGGCTGTACGATGCCAGCCGCGATCGAGCGTCGAGGCAAGGGCCACGCGGCAAGATACATCAAGCCCAAGTGCGACCGCCAAGAGCAGGTCCTGGCCTGGCAGGCCGCCGAGCGCATCAGACACGGCAAGGCTTGCCGCAAGCACCGACGCGCCGGGATGGATCGAACCACCATGATCGAGCGTGTCATCGAAATCGAGGGCATGCGCCATGCTGGCGTTCATCATGGCCGCGTGCGGTGCCGGCAGCCGTCGCTGCCACAGCATGACCTGGCTCTGCTCCAAGCCACCCCAGCCACCAACGACACGGAGAAGTTCGGCGATGCCGGGTTCGCCGCTACCTCCCAGCAGGCAACCAAACGTGTCGAGGATATCGTTGCACGTGGCAATGCGCGTGGTAGCGGGTAAGTCCGCCAGGCGGCATCCACACACATGCTCTGCCAATGCCCATGCCGGATCGTTGCTCGACGTCACGTCTGTCCTCGTCTTTTGCTGCTCTGTGTCGTCTGAGCGAAGACGCCGCCAGCGTTCAGGTCAACCCTAGCCGGCGTGGCAGCCAACGGCCACAACCGTAAAGCATACCTGTCGCGTAGACGCAGGTGGCGGAATCGGCATCCGGAGGGCTGGATGCAAGTTGATGCTTTGCCGACTTTGCCCGTTCAGCTTCGCGCCCCACCACGACGCTCCGGGTGAGGCGACCGCATGTCGATACCAGCCATTCATCGGCTGCAACGGGTCGCCATCGTCGGCTCCTGGTCATGCGTCACGCGGACGCGAAATAGCTTGGCTTCATGTCGGGCATGAGTCCCTGACCGGCCAGCCTTGCGCGTGGCGACGCCATCAATCGCTGGAATTGCGTCAGCGTCCGATATGACCGGTTCGCCCTTGGTCTTCCATTGCGGCAACCGTGGAGGCGGGACGTCAGCAAGGCTTTCAGCACGGAGAAAGCAGGGAGGACGTCGAGGCCACGGAGCAGAATGCACTGCGCTTCGCGCGAAGCGCCTTTAACCCTTACTCCGTGGCCTCGACGTCCTCGCCTTCTAACTCCGTGCTTAAAACCTTCCTGAATTGCGAACGGCACATGTTTCCCGGTTACCGGAAGCAACGGCGGATTCAAGCGTTTGCCCTGACGCCATCATGCGGGGCATTGACCACCCTCGCCGCATGTGCAATAGTATGACTGTTGTCATACAGGATGACAGTTGCTGAATGTCCTCCACATCGAGCAATCGGGTGTCCCGATCTACGTGCAGATACGGGACCAGGTGCTCAGAGCCATCGGCGCAGGGATCGTCAAACCGGGCGAAAGAATGCCTACGATGCGACAGGTAGCGGTCGCGCTAAGGATTGACCTCAACACCGTCCGGCATGCCTACGATGCTCTGGCACGAACGGGTGCCCTCACCATCCAACCGGCCCGGGGCACCTTCGTTGCTGAGCATCCCCAGGTAGACGATCTCTCCGCGCGGAATGCAGCACTCCTCGACGACCTCGCCCATCGCACGATCGCATCGGCGCGAGCCCACGGAATCAACCCAATCGAAATCGCGCAACGTATTCGGGAAATCGAGGAACAGCGAAAGGATCATAGATGAAGGACCTGCTCATGGGGCGTGGCGCGAACGCTTTCGCGGTGCTCCTGTCTTCGATCCTGCTTCTGATCTCGGTATGTGCCGCGGCAGCCGGCTATCATTGGATGGCGCCCGCCGCTTACATCACCGCCGTCCTCTTTGCTGTTTTTGCCATGCTCCTGCCACGGTGCCTGATGATAGCCAATCAGTGGGAGCGAATGGTCGTCCTTCGCCTTGGCAAGCTTCAGGGCATTCGTGGGCCGGGCCTGTTCATGATAGTGCCCTTCGTCGACACCGTGGCTACCTCGGTCGACCAGCGCATTCAGACAACGGCGTTCACCGCTGAGCGTACACTTACCCGAGATACCGTGCCCGTAAATGTGGATGCGATCATCTTCTGGCAGGTGCATGATACTGAGCGAGCAGCCTTGGAAATCGCCGACTATCGCGAGGCAATCGGCCAAGTCGCGCAAACCTCACTCCGAGAAATGATTGGAGCGACCGAACTTGCCGGCCTCCTATCAGAGCGCAAAAAGGCCGATGAGCTTCTCCGGGAGGAGATCGGCACGAAGACCGCAGAGTGGGGCGTCGGGGTCATATCCGTCGAGATCCGTGATGTGGCGATCCCGCCGGGCTTGCAAGATGCAATGAGCCGCAGAGCTCAAGCCGAACGAGAGAAGGAGGCGCGAATCATTCTTGGTTCGTCGGAGCAGCAAATCGCTCAGACCTTCGTCGACGCCGCCGTCATATATGCGAAAACACCTGCCGCTATGCAGCTGCGGGCCATGAATCTGGTCTATGAAGCCACGAAGGAGCGCGGGATGACCATCGTGATCCCCTCGGCTATGGCAGACAGTATGAACCCGAGCGGTTTGGGCGGGCTGCTGGCAGCGGCCGGTACCGCGAACCCGTAACGGCACTACCCGGGTGCATACGGTAATCGACATCTCTGCGAGCGCACAGGCCCGGCACCGCGATGCGAGGATGAGGTCGCTTCCGTTCTGGTGAGCAAATGATGCCTCAGCGTCTTACTGTGCCTCTTTCCGAATGTTCCACGGCACGATGATGCCCGGCATGGTCAACACTCCTGAGATACGCGGACTGACCACGGAGGGTAAATACCATTGCTCGGACGGCACATACCATACGGCACTGGGCGATAGGCGCTGACTTGCACTGCTTCCAGCACGTGTTGGCGTTGGGCAGGCGTCGCCGCGTAGGGGAAGGTGTCGATCAGTGCCTGGTGTTTGACATCGCACGGCCAACCCGGCCAAGCGTCGCCACAGGTCGCCTGCATCGGCACATTGCTGACCGGGTCGGAGGCGCCGAGCCCGTCCCAGTAGGTCAGGAAGATGTGCCAACCACCCTCGCTCGGCGGCCGCTGATTCGCACGACGTGCTACCCTGCTCGCGAAATCCGTCTCTTGCGCGTCAGTGCGGAGGCCGACCGATTGCATCTCCCGCGCCGGCACCAAGGTGGCCGTGGCGATCCCCAGGGTCGATGTGGCGAGCACGAGGGTCAAGAAGGTCAACAACCTACGCTGCGCACGTTGGGCCCATACCCACGAGGTCCGTCGCGCGCCTCCCGCGCTCCGGTGAGCCGCACCGACATCCTGAAAGAGCATAACGAAGCCCCCGAGCCCGGCCAGTCGTTGCGGCATTCGCGCAGCCGTTCTGGTGTGTGTCCAGGACCGCCTCTTGCCAGTGCGACAGGTGCCCGTCATTTTCTGGATTACCCGCGATTGCGAGGCCGATCACACCGCTGCGGCAGTCGGGAAACGGCTTCGGTGCGACGGCTCGGCTCCATGCAAAGGAGACCACATCCATGACGATCGATGTAGCGACCGGAATTAGCCGCATTCTCATGCAGGAGGGCGTGGGTTGGGTTTCGACCTTCCCGGTCTGCCGGGTGAACAACGCGCTCGGCCGCGAAGGAGTGCCGATGCTGATGATGCGCGACGACCGTTATGCTGTCGCGGTCGCCGACGCGTTCTCGCGCATCACAGCGGGCTCACGGATCGGGGTGTGCACGTTCCAGGGGGGCGTCAATGCCGCCGGCATGCAGTACGCCTACGCCGGGCTGGCGCAGGCCTATGAGGATGGCTCGCCGGTTCTGTGCATCACCGATGGCGTGCCGGCGGGCAGCTCGGGCAACAGCCAATACGATGTCGCATCGGCCATGAAGACCGTGTCTAAGTGGTTCGGCTATCTCGACAAGCCTGAGCGCACACCTGAGTTCATGCGCCGCGCCTTCACCATGCTGCGCAGCGGCAGACCGGGCCCGGTGATCCTGGCGATTCCCAATGCCACGGCGACATATGACGAGACCGCCGACCCCTACCATCCGGTGAAGGGTTGGAAATCGGCGCCGGACCCGGCGGATGTGCGCGCCGCGGTTGACGCGCTCCTGGGTGGGCGTGCCCCGCTGATCTACGCCGGCGAGGGGGTCATCTACGCGGGAGCCTCGGACGACCTGAAAGCGTTTGCCGAACTCGTGAATGTGCCGGTGATCACGACGCTCAAGGCCAAGGGCGCGTTCCCGGAGGACCATCCGCTGTTTGTCGGCGTGCGCGGCGATCAGGTGGGTCATTATCTGAACAAGAGCGACGTCATCCTCGCCGTGGGATCGAGCCTTTCGCCGGGGCGGTTCAGCCACGCGATTCCTGATGCGGCGAATAAGACCATCATCCACTGCAACGTCGACGAGCTGCACATCAACAAGATGTATCCCACGGCGCACGCGGTGATCGGCGATGCGCGCCTGACCTTGCACGCGCTGCGCCAGGAAGTGTCCGACCGTACGTCCGGTGCTGGACGTGCGGCCGGTGATGTGGCGGCGGAGATTAGGGCGGCACGCGACGAGGCTTTGGCTCGATACCGGCAGGTGATGAATTCCGGCGAGACGCCGATCAATCCGTATCGGGTGTACGGCGATCTCATGCAGGTGCTGGACTTGCGCAATTCGTTCGTGACGCACGAGTCCGGCAATACGCGCGATCAGCTCAGCACTGTGTTCGATACGCTCATTCCGCGCGGCTTCCTGGGATGGGGCAATGTCTCCACGCTTGGGTTCAGCCTGGCTGCTGCGATTGCTGCCAAGAAGGCGTTTCCGGACAGGGCATCCGTGGCGGTGACCGGCGAGGCGGGGCTTGGCTACATGCTCGGCAACCTGGAGGTTCTGCTGCGCGAGAAACTCGGGGTCACGGTCGTGCACATTAGCAATGGCGGCTTTGCGGGTTATGGGCCCGGCTTCTGGGGGGCGGGACACGATCCCTTCACACACCAGGTGATGGGATACGACGAGGTGGATATGTCGAAGGTCATCGGCGCCCTCGGCTTCCACACCGAGAGGGTGCGCGAGCCAGCCGAGGTCATTCCGGCGCTGCGGCGGGCGCTCGACGTCAATGCGTCGGGTCGGCCCGCGTACATTGAGTTCATCTGTTCGCAGTACCCCGTGTACGGCGGGTGGGTTGGACGGGGGGAGTGAAACGATGCCGAAACTGATCCCCGTCCCCGACGCCTTGAGCAAGCCGTTCTGGGATGCCGTCAATCAACGGCGGCTGATGTTGCAGCACTGTGGTGCGTGCGACAGGCTGCAATACCCGCCGCAGCAGGCGTGCCAGGTGTGTGGGTCGGCTGGTAGCCTGACGTGGCGGGAGGTCGAGGGACGCGGCCATATCGCGAGCTACATCGTGATCGAGGATGGCCGGCTGAACCGGCGCATGCCCGATCAGCCGTATAACATGGCGATGGTGATGCTGGACGCGGATCCGCGGGTCAATTTCTATTCCAATCTCCCGGGCACCCCGCCCTACAAGGTGCCGGTGGGCGCCGCCGTCGAGGTGACGTTCGAGGAGGTGGCGCCGGACCAGCTTATCCACGAGTGGCGGGTCGTCGGGTAGTTCGGCGGGGCGGAGGCTGGTGCCGCCTTGGCTTGCCAACGGGATGGCCCGATGAAATCAGTTTCGCAGTGGCAGGAGCCGCATGCGCGCGCGTCCTGGTTCGATCGTCAGCAAAGCTCCTTGTTCCAGTTCCGCTTCCGTCCGGCGCAACGCCCCTATCAAATGGCGGCCGATCGTGTCCGGACTGAGATCGCCGGCGCGGAATTGCACCACGCTTGGTCTGGTGCCGTTCGTGGCAGCCAAAATCGCGCCGAAATCCAGGTCGTGGGTCAGGATGACGTAATCGTTGGCGACGGCGTATGCCACGATATCTGTGTCGGGGGCGTCAGGTTCTCCGACGGAAGCCCAGTGCGCCGCTTCGATGCCCGCTGACCGGAGGAAATCTAGCCAGTTCGGCGAAAGATTCATATCGATCAGCAGTTTCACGCGGTAGTCAGCTCAATCTCCCTTCCCTCGGCCAGCCACGCGGCGTAGCGGAGCGCCTGGAGAATGTCCTCCTGCTCCAGATACGGATAATCCGCTAGAAGCTGATCGATGCTCCGCCCAGAGCCAATCTGGCCCACGATCATCCCGACCGTGACCCGCATGCCGCGGATACAGGCCTTGCCCCCCATGACACCGGGACGCAGAGTGATCCGATCGAAATCCCGCATGAGTCTCCGTCCGACAGGAGGCCATTACGTTACCGGGCAGGGGTAACTGACTCAAGGGTTATCCGTTGGCGATACAATGCGGCGGGCTACAGAACCCGCCGCAGCAGACCTGCCAGGCGTGCGGGGTCGCACCGCCTGTCTGGCGCGGCAGGAGGTCGAGGGAAGAGGCATATCGCAAGTAGCATCACTGACTGAGGATGGCCGGCTGAATCGGCGCATGCCGGATCAGCCGTATAACATGGCGATGGTGACGCTGGACGCTGACCCACGGGTCAATTTCTACTCCAATCTCCCGGGCATGCCGCCCTATAAGGTGTCAGTGGGGGCCGCCGTCGAGGTGACGTTCGAGCAGGTGGCCCCAGTCCAGCTCATCCACGAGTGGCGGGTCGTTGGGCAGCTCGTCCCTGCCCTACCTTCACTGTCCAGCGCATAGAGGAGCAGTGTTCTAATTTGGGCAGCTACGTACTTGGCTAAGTGAGAGAGGGACAACCGGTGACTGCCTTCACAGTAATTGGTGCGATACCGGCAAGTGAATTCCGCCTGGAAGAACCCACAAACAGAAAGTCGAGAAAGGAGGAGCCATGAGCGCGCCAGACCGGTATCAGTGGCGGCGAGACAAGGACGGGCTCGGCGTATGGGAGCACCGTGGCAAGGTCGCGGTGGCTGGTGTCGGACATTCGCCGGTCGATCGTCGCTGGGACGGCGTCTCGATGGACAAGACGCTCGGTGCGTACTCCATCCTGGCCTGCCAGAAGGCAATGGACGAGGCAGGCGTGACGCCGGATCAGATCGACGGCGTCATCTGCTGCGACAGCCATATTGCAGGCGGCAGCGGCGGCTCCGCGTCGCAGTGGGCGCCCCGGCCGTATTTTGACCCGCCCTATGATTCGGAGTGGGGGCTTACTCTGGTCAACGCCCAGTGGCTCATCGCGCAGATGGGGCTGACCAACGTCAAATTTGCGCCGACTGGATTGCCGACCATCAGCGAAATGGTGGGCATGGCGGCACAGGCGGTGGGTGATGGAGTTTGCAGCACCTGTCTTGTCATCTACCCGACAGGCAATCTGGAAGGCCGCTATCGTCGCGGGGGTGAGAACGCCGATGACTACGCTCGCGGCGCTCGCCAATGGACGGCGCCGTGGGGCAATCATGGCGGCAACGATTTCATCAACATGTTCCCGCACGGTCAGTACTGTTTGAAATATGGAGGCAAGCACGACGACCTTGCCCCCTTCGTCATCAACCAGCACCGCAACGGGCTGCTCACGCCGTGGGGATACAATGCCACCCACAACGTGCCACAGCTTACCATCGAGGATTACCTCAGTTCGCGCTACGTGCTGAACCCGCTCCGGCTCTGGGACTGCGATCGGCCGGTCAATGCATCGACCGCGTATCTGTTCACGACCGCCGAGCGCGCCCGCGACATGCAGCAGGCGCCGGTCTATGTGCTCAATCACTCGCAGCACAGCTTCCGGCAGCGGACGACGCAGGCCGATCTGGACGAGATCGAGGACTGGACGGACCGTGCCGCGCGAAGGATGTACGAGGGTGCCGGGCTTGGCCCCGAGGACGTTGATGTGTTCAATCCGTACGACGGCTATGCACCGATGGCGCAGTTCTTCCTGGAGGCTTTTCGGTGGCACGGCGTGAAACGCGGCGACGCCTTCGCGTTTTACGCGGGCGATATCAGGGTGGAGGGACCACACCCGCTGTGCTCGAGCGGCGGCAATCTGGGGAACGGGCGCACCCGTACGGCGATGTACACCGATTGCATCGAGCAGCTTCGTGGCACGGCTGGCGCGCGGCAAGTCAAGGTTCGGGCGGAGACCGCGCTAGGGGCATTCACCACGCCAAGCAGTGGCGGGTGGATCATGTTCGGTGTGCATCCCAGCTGACGGGGTGTGGCACAGAGGTCGCCGGATCGCGGTGATGGATTATGCAGCAAGCGCACTGTCTCCGGGAGCCGCGACGTGTCGGGGCCGCCCCTCTCGTGCCGAAAATCAGCATCTCCGATGCTTCTCCCGACCGGAAACTATCACCGGCGTCGCGCGTCGGGTCGCTTCACCGCCGAACAGAAGCTACAGTCGTCGCCGACACCAGCCTGATCTCGTAACCGCGCGCGATCGCGGCGCATTTCCAATACGGCAAAGCAACAACGTCGGCTGCGGTTAACCCGTGTTCAGTGTTCGGTTGGTTCGATCGACGACGGTCCTTATTTGCAGACCATTGTCCCATTTGGCATGCGAGTGGCTGGATGGCCCTTTGTCTTGAGGCAATAGTCTTCATTTTGCCCCCCGGCGACGCAGTTGCCATTTCCATCGCGATGGGAGTTCCCGCCGCAGCCGCCCAACGCGAACGCTGGCGGGACCGCCAAGGACAGGGCCACGGAGAGAACAACGCCACCCAGTAACGCGGACCAAAACTTTTTCATCAACGCGTCCCCCTCTGATAGGTTCGAATAACTGGACCGGCATCTCCCCAATGAGATGACAGTTCATAAACACTAAGCACAGGTCAGAAACTGGTCAAATGTCCATGAGCCGGATCGCACGAAAGCGGCTCAGGGTCGGGTGACAATCAGGTGCGTTGAACGGGTCGTTCAATTGCTCGATTTTCCTGACCCGGCGATCCATGAGGGAAGCTTGTCGTCAGGTCATGACCGCAATGCACAGCTACGAGCCGCGCAACACGACCAGCGCGTCCACCGCCTTCACGCCCCGCCCCTCTGGCAGCACCATGAGCGGATTGATGTCCAACTCCGCCAGGTGTCCTTCCATATGCATCGGCAGGTGCGACACGCGCACCAGGGTATCCGCGAGCGCATCGAGGTCCGCCACTGGCCGTCCGCGAAAGCCCTGGAGCAACCGGGCGCCTTTGACCTCGGCGATCATCGCCTGTGCTTCGTGGCGCGTGATGGGGCAGCGTCGCAGGGCCACATCATTGTAGACCTCGACCATCACGCCGCCAGTGCCAAACAGCAGCACCGGGCCCAATTGCGGGTCGCAGGACACGCCGATGATAACTTCGACACCGTCGCCGACCATCTCCTGCACCGACACGCCGGTGATCTGCGCCTGCGGAGCATAGGCGTTGGCGCTGGCCAGGATCTCTGCGTAGGCCGAACGCACCTGTGCCGCATCGCCAAGGTTCAGCCGAACGACCCCGGCCTCCGTCTTGTGCGGAATATCCGGCAAATCGACCTTGAGAGCCACCGGAAACCCAACCTGCTCCGCGGCCTCGACCGCCGCCTCTGCGGACGCCACCACGCGTTCGCGCGCGCTCTCCACGCCCCAGGCTGCCAACAGCCGCTTGCCCTCTGACTCCGAGAGTGTCGGACGCCCAAGCCCGAGCGCCCGGGCGATCGCTTCCTCCTGCCCAACCGTGCGCGCAGGGGCCGAGGCGAAGCCATCGGCCAGGCGACGCTCGCGCCAGATATGATACGACAGATAGCTTCGCAGGCCGCCGGCCAAAGTGTCCGGTGTGTAGAACACAGGAATCCGCGCGCTCTTGAGCAACCCCAACCCAGCCTTGGCGTCCCGGCTTCCTGTCCACAGGAACACCACACCCTTGCCGGTCCGATCACGCTGGCTGATGACCTGCTGAGCCTGGGCGTCGGCCCCGGAACTCGCCACTACCAGCGTCCCCATCCGGGGATCATCGACCATATGCTGCATGATCTGTGGAAACAACTCACTGTTGGCAAAGCCTGTCACATCGGCAGGATTCGCAGCCCATCCGAAGCCCTTCAGGATCCCGTTGATGCCGTCACGCGCCGCGTCGCCAAGCGTCGGCAGATCAAGACCAGCCAAGCCGCACATGTCGGCAGTGAGCGAGCTGATGCCGCCCGAGTGGGACACCACCGCGATGCCAGGCACGCCCGGCTTGGGAGTGTGCGCCAGCAGGTGCGCGACCTCCAGGAGTTCGTCGTAATCCTGCACCCGGCTCACCCCGTATTGGGCAAGGATCGCATCGTATCGGACATCCGCGCCCGTCAGCGCCGCGGTATGCGATTGTGCGGCCCTCGCTCCAAGTTCGGAACGCCCGATCTTGATAAGGACGATCGGCTTGCCGCGCTCTGCCGCGAGCTTTGCCACCTCGAGAAACTTATCGGCCCGCTTGAAGCCTTCGACAAAACCAGCAATGACCCGAGTATCCGGATCGTCCAGCAGGTAGCGGGCAAAGTCAGAAAAATCGAGGTCCGCCTCGTTTCCTGTCGAGATGATGTAGCTGAAGCCGATGCCGTTCTCCACCGCCCGCACCAGGAACGGCCCGAACGCCGTCGCGCCGCTTTGGCACACCAAGCCGATCGGCCCTGTCAGACCAGACGCCCCGCGCGAGGAAGAGGTGGCCCAGATGTCGTGTTTGACATTCGCGAGCCCCAGGCAGTTGGGGCCGCTGATACGCATGCCCGATGCGCGGGCAAACTCTCCCAATTCCCCCTGCAAGTCACGCCTGTCGTCCACCCCGCGCTCAGCAAAGCCCGCCGAGATCACGATCGCCGAACCCGCCCCCTTGCGGTGGCTCTCCTGCAGGACATCGAGCACCTGGTCGTACGGCACCACGATGCCCACGACGTCGGGGGCCTCCGGCAGGTCCGTCACGCTCGCGTAAGACTTCACCCCCATGATCTCGTCATAACGCGGGTTCACGGCATAGACCTGCATCCGGTCTTTGGCCTTGAGCGCCGCAGCCAGGAACCGCCCGCCATACTGCATCCGCGGCGTCGCACCCACGATTGCAATGGAGCGCGGGTTGAGCATTTTGTGGATCGACGCCATCTGTGGCTCTGTCCAGAACTCCATGACACCCCCTGACAAGAACGTCCGCCGGTTTGGCGAGCCTACGCTCTACGAACGGGGCTGCCATCGGCCAATGTTCGCGCATATTTGCTGAAGCAGAGCACTTGCATTGAATTTCGCCTCGCGACGCTACCCAATCATGGGGCGGCGGAGCGGCGAATTCCGAAAGCGGTCATTCGCGCACACCGGCCAGCAGCGGGCTATGCGTCCTTTGCCGCGATGCGGGTGCCCGCGCGCTGCGCTCGATAACTCACATTCGCTGAGGCGAGCCACGCCGAACAGCCGGTCGGCGGCCACGATGCAAAGCGACGCCGAGCGGACGCCGAACTCGCGCTCCGGGGCACCGAAGCGGTCAGGCTTTTCTTGTCTGCTCGAGCGGACCAGATAGACAGTGCGACGGCTACGCGCGCAATCGACTGCAAGCAAGCTGTCACACACTCGAGCAGGAGAGTCCATGTCGCCGGCCCTATCCGTTTCCGCCGTGACCAAGACCTACAAGTCCGGCCAGGTCGCACTTCATGAAATCGATCTCACAGTGGAGAAGGGCGAAATATTCGCGTTGCTCGGCCCTAACGGAGCCGGCAAGACCACGCTCATCAGCATCATCTGCGGTTTGGTCTCGATGACCTCGGGCCAAATACTCGTCGATGGACACGACATCATGGACCAATATCGTACCACCCGTGCCATGATCGGACTGGTGCCACAGGAGATTGCGCTCGATATCTTCGCGACGGTCGAGGACACGATGCGCTTTAGCCGCGGTTTGTTTGGCAAGCGTCCCGAACTCCGCTCATATCGATCGGCTACTGCATGATCTCTCGCTCTGGGAGAAACGCCGTACGCCCATCATCGAGCTATCGGGCGGCATGAAGCGCCGCGTGATGATCGCCAAGGCGCTGAGCCATGAGCCAGACATCCTGTTCCTCGACGAACCTACTGCCGGTGTGGATGTCAGCCTGCGTCGCGACATGTGGGACCTCGTGCGGCGGCTGCGTGATCGCGGCGTCACCATCATCCTCACCACGCATTATATCGAGGAAGCCGAGGAGATGGCGGACCGCGTGGGCGTAATCGACGGCGGCCGCCTCGTGCTGGTCGAGGAGACCGCTGCGCTGATGCGCAAGCTCGGCAAACGGCGACTGAGCATCATCATGCAGAAGCCGATCGAGGCGATCCCGCCCGCGCTCGCCGACTGGTCATTACGGCTGGAGGCCAAGGGCGAGCGCCTCGTCTACGAGTTCGACGCGAACGCGCCGGACACCGGTATTGCCCGCCTGCTGCGGAACATTGGCGCTGCCGGCATCGACTACAAGGATCTCGAGACCAGCCGGACTTCACTCGAGGACATCTTCGTAGGTCTGGTGGAGGGCCGGGCGTGAGCGGATGCAATCTTCGCGGAATGTGGGCGATCTACCGCACCGAGATGGCGCGGACGCGGCGGACAGTATGGCAGAGCGTGGCGACCCCCGTGATCACCACCATGCTCTACTTCATTGTGTTCGGCGGCGCGATCGGCTCGCGCATGCAGCACGTGGGTGGTGTCGGCTACGGCGCGTTCATCGTGCCCGGGCTCGTCATGCTGACGCTGTTGACGCAGGGCATATCCAACGCATCGGTCGCGATCTACTTCCCGAAATTCACCCACACGATCTTCGAGCTGCTATCCGCGCCGATCTCGAGCACCGAGGCGGTATTGGCCTACATCGGCGCGGCCGCAACGAAATCGGTAATGATCGGCCTGATCATCCTCGCCACGGCGACGTTCTTCGTGCCGGTGCAGATCCTGCATCCCATTTGGATGGTGGCCTTTCTCGTGCTGACCGCGGTGAGCTTCAGCTTGTTCGGATTCGTCATCGGCATCTGGGCCGAGAGTTTCGAGCAGTTGGCGATCATTCCGTCCCTTGTGGTCACGCCGCTCACGTTCCTGGGCGGCGCGTTCTATTCGATCGACATGCTGCCGCAGCCATGGCGGACAATCAGTCTGTTCAACCCGGTGCTTTATCTCATCAGCGGGTTTCGCTGGAGCTTCTACGGCAGGGGGGATGTCGGCGTCGCGACGAGCCTCGCCTTTGTCGTGGCTTTTATGGTGCTGTGCCTGATGTTGCTCTGGTGGATGTTCCGCACGGGCTACCGCCTGAAGCCGTGAACTGGAGCGGCGCTACAAGTTGCGGGCAGCCGGATATTGCCATGATGGGAGGGGAGTATGAGTCGCAATTACCGAGCATTATGACTTATTGCGCGCTTGCCGATGCCTTGAACCGGCGGCTATGGTCAGGGTCGGCGTGACAACGAGCCAGAATTCGGCATGCCGATCACGGTAAAGATGGCGCGTCACACATCAAGCGGCACGACTGTAACAATGCGCCTCGCAGCCACACTCATCACATTGGTCGTCCTCGTCATGGTGCAAGGGGCAATGGGCCCTGCACTGGCTGCGGTTCCAGGCAGCGACGCTTCATCGGGCGAAGCCACCGCTGGACCGATTGCGAGGTTCGTGCAGAGCCAAGGCCTCGATAGGATGGACGGCTTCCTGCCACTCTACCGAAACGTCACCAAGGGAACGCTCTATCTGCAAATCCCAGCGGATGGAGGACCGGATCTCCTCTATCTGTCGACGCTCATGAGCGGGATGGGATCGCGCGATCTGACGGCCCCCGGCGATGGCGACGCGCTCGACCGGGGTAGGCTCGGCAACAGCGAGCTTGTCGCATTTCGTCGTTTTGGGGCGCGCGTGCTGCTGATTGAACGGAACACGAAATACTACACCCTCGCGAGTAAACTCGGTTCACCCGATGATGCTGGACTGTCCTTTGCCGACGCTGTCATTGCGAGCTTTGACGTAAAGGCCGAGGAAGGGAATGCCCTGCTGATCGATGCCACGGACTTCTTCCGCAGGGATGGCATCCATGTCACGTCCATCCTGAGGGGTGCCGGTCAGGGCAACTACAGCATCGACGAGAAACGCAGCGTGGTGGACACCGCGCGGGCTCATGCTACCGACACCAGCGTCGAGGTCGACGCGCTGCTCACGTTCACGACCGGAGAATCGCCTCCCGAGCGGACACTCATCAGCAGGATTGCCGCGGACCGGACCGCGCTGTTGCTCCGCGAACGCAATGCACTGATCCAATTGCCGGATCTCAGCACATCAAGTTACCGACCGCGCATTTTCGATCCTCGCTCGGGTTTCATCGATAAGACCCACCAGGATCCGTCGACATTGCCGAACGGGCCGACCAGACAGAGTTTCATCATCAGGTACGACCTGGTCAAGAAGAACCCGGCCGAGGATGTCAGCGAACCGGTTCGACCGATCGTCTTCTACCTCGATCCCGCTATGCCGCGGAGCGTTCACAAGCTCGTCGAGGAGGCAGTATCCTGGTGGAAGCCGGCGTTTGAAGCAGCCGGTTATAAGAACGTACTACAGGTCAAGGAGCCCGAGCCTGGCATCGATCTCTTCGATTCGAATGTGAATGCGATTCTCTGGGTGCCCCGAGAGACCCGAGGCTACTCCGTCGGCGAAGTCGTGCTAGATCCACGAACCGGACAGATCCTGAAATCGATCGTGCGTATCGATGCAAACCGGATGCTCGCCGATCGTCTGTTGTTCGATGCACTCACCAGCCCCTATGTTGGCGAACCTGATTTCTCGGCGCGTGATGACGCACTGAAGCAGCGGTTCCGGTTGCTGGTCGCGCACGAGATCGGCCACACACTGGGCCTTCGCCATCAGTATATTGCCAGCGCGCAAGGCATGTCCTCGGTGATGGATTATCCGTTCCCGAACATGCCTCTCGATTCACACGGTGTGCCCGATTTGCTTCACGCCTTTCCACCGGGTGTGGGCGCCTGGGACAGCGCCGCGATCTACTACGGGTATCATCCATTTCCCGCTGACGAAGAGGTGGCGGACCTGCGCGCACTGATCGTGGCGAACGAACGCGCCGGGCTCTATTGGATGACAGATCAGGATACAAATGATGCAGATCCGCTCGTGCAGCGATGGGATCGCGGCACCGATCCGATTGCCGAACTGGCGAAGGTGCTGACAATCCGCCGCGCCGCGCTCGGACAATTCTCAAGATCCGTGATACCAAGTGATGAGCCGCTGTCTGTCCTGCAAGATGCGCTGGCACCGCTTTTTCTGCTTCACCAGTTCGAGGTGAAAGCAGTCGCCGCGATGCTTGCTGGATACACGTATCGCTACGCGATGCGCGACGGCGAGAAGCCTGTGCCGGTTCCGATGGCACAGCAACGACAGGCGCTGCAGGCCCTGCTGGCTACACTCGATACCAAGGCACTGGGGCTCGATGGTCACATTCTGGAACTCATGTCGCCTCGACCGCCAACCTATCCGGCCTCGAGCGAATCATTTGGCGGCAGCACTGGTCGGATCTTCGACGCCTTGCGTCCGATCGAGGACGCGGCTTCGGTGACATTGGACGCCATCCTGCAGCCGACACGCGCCGCCCGGTTGGCGCAGGCGAAAGCACGGGATGCGGATGCGCTGGGGCTCGACGAGGTCCTCGCCGCGATCGTGGCACGGACGTGGAAAGCGCCACCGCAGACAGGGACTGCCGGCGCGACACAGCGCGCCATTGCGCTGACCGTGCTGCGCTCACTGCTGAATTGTGCCACGTCGCGGACGTCTCCATTGGCGGTACGCGGTGCCTGTTCGGTGGGCCTCGATGACATCAGCCACTGGATCCGCACCCACCCGGCGACACGTGACTGGGACGATGCGTTCGCGTTCGCCTCGCATGCCATCACGGCGGCCGAGGCTAACAATGCGGCGTTCGACCTGCCCGGAAGGCAGGCGCTCGTGCTCGATCCGATGGGGGAATCCGAGCAACGGTGAGCGGGGTCCGCGCCAAGCTGGACCCGTCGCGCGGTGAAACCTACGCTTCTCAGCGGAGGCACTGTCATGGAACCGAACCTCGTCCGCTACTCGCCCATTCTGCATCGTCCGCCGCTGCGCTGGCCCAATGGGGCGCGCGTGGCGCTCTGGGTGGTGCCGAACATCGAGCATTACGAATACCTGCCGAAGTTCGTCCGCACCCGCGATCCGTGGCCGCGCTCGCCGCATCCCGATGTCCTCGGCTACACGCAGCGCGACTACGGCAACCGTGTCGGCCTGTGGCGGCTGTTCGAGGTCACCGACGCGCTGAACATCCGCTGCACCGTGAGCCTGAATATGGCGGTGCTGGAGCATTTCCCGGAGATCCTCGGCGCGATGGAGGACCGCAGCTGGGAATACATGTCGCACGGTATCTACAACACGCGCTATCACTGGAACTTCTCCCGCGATGAGGAACGCGCCGCGATGGAGGAGAGCAAGGACATCCACCAGCGCCTTACCGGTCGTCGGTTGCGCGGGTGGTTCAGCCCGGCGATCACCAACACGCTCGATACGTTCGATCTGGCGGCGGAGTGTGGCTACGACTACACGGCCGATCTGTATCACGACGACCAGCCGTTCCCGCTGAATGTGAGGACGGGAAAGCTGATTTCGATGCCCTATTCGGTGGACATCAACGACGTGATCCTGCATCGGCGAGGGCAGGAGGCTGATGAGTTTGCTCGGCAGATCCGCGATACGTTCGACACGCTGTACGAGGAAGGCGGCGAACAGGGGCGTGTGATGTGCATTGCGCTGCACCCCTATTGGGTTGGTCAGCCGCATCGCATCCGCGCATTCCGTGCGGCGATGGAATACATCCTGTCGCATCCTGGAGTTTGGCTCACCACTGCCGGTGAGATCACTGACTGGTTCAACGAACACCATCTGCCGTTGATCGAATCGCACCTTGCAGCACGGGAGGCCGCCAATGGCTGATCCCACGAACACACCGCCGGTCGGGGAGCAGCGTATCCCTGGCATGGATCATACGCACCACGCGTTCCGCACGCTGACCCAGGCTCCGCGGTTCGAATGGCCCGACAACGCGCGGATCGCTTTCACCGTCACGTTGGTGCTCGACTATTGGGAGGTGAACCCGCCGGAGAATGCCAGCCGCGATCCCCGCGTCATCTCGCCATTGGGGAACTTCTTCCCCGACTGGCTCACCTGGAGCCAACGCGAATACGGGGCACGTGTCGGCATCTTCCGGGTGCTCGATGTGCTCGATCGTTTTGGCGTGACGCCCAGCGTGGCGCTGGGGGCCGCAGCGGCGAAGCGCTATCCCGAACTGGTGGACGAACTTACCCGGCGCAATGCCTGCTTCCTGGCACACGGCACCTATGCGACGCGACGCATCACCAGCCGCATGAGCGAAGCCGACGAACGCGGCTTCATTGCCGAAAGCCGCGAAGCGGTGCGGGCTGCGTCGGGCGCTGCGCCTGTTGGATGGTGCGGGCAGGACTTCAATGAGTCCACGCGCACGACTGCATTGCTGGCCGATGCTGGGTTCACCTACACCACCGATTGGGCCAGTGACGATCGTCCGTTCCTGCTGGACCGCGGGCTGGTGGCATTGCCGCCGCAACCGGAATGGAACGACCTCGAGTGCATGTGGCTGCGCCGCGTGCCACCGGCCGTTTGGGCGGACAACATCGCTGAGGCCTTCGCATACCTGCACGACGAAGGTGGCGCGTCGTTCAACCTGACTCTGCATCCGTGGATCACTGGCCAGGCGCATCGTATTCGCTATCTGCGTGACGCTCTGTCGCGCACGCTTGGCCGTGGCGCGATCTGGCGTACCACCACGGATCAGGTGGCGAAGGTGGCGCGTGATCAGCTCTGACATCTCAGCGGCTCGCCGCTGGCTGGCCAGCGATGGATGGTGGTGTCCAGCGCGCCTTTTGCCCGATGGAGATCCCTGATGCTGCAACTGCGGCCGAACTGCGAGTATTGCGACAAGGACCTGCCACCCAATGCGACCGATGCCCGCATCTGTAGTTTTGAATGCACGTTCTGCGCCGAGTGCGTGGAGACGGTGCTGTTCAATGTCTGCCCCAATTGCGGCGGGGGTTTCGTGCCGCGCCCGATCCGTCCGGCGACTGAACGCCGCCCAGGTGTTTGCGTGGCCAGTCGCCCAGCCTCCACACAGCGCGTGCACCTGAAATGGGACCGTGCAGAACTGCCGGCGTTCATTCGCACGGTGCGCGACATCGCGCCGGAGGAGCGCTGAGCGCTCTCGCGGCGCGACGTTGCACGATCATCCGCTGATCGGACGCTCGACGGCGCGGTTCAGTGCGGCTTCGATGTCAGCTTCCCAGGCCTCGCGCGGCAATTCGTGCACCAGTTCGATCTCGTTGCCGTCGGGATCGTTGAGATGAATGCTGTAGGTGACGCCGCGATCGACGCGCCGATGCAGCGCAATACCGCGCGCCGTGAGGTAGCCGATCTGGCGCTCCCAGGCGGCGTGCGTGGGGTAAGCGATGGCGACATGGTTTAGTGCCTGGGGGGCGTCCGTTGGCAATCCGGTGCGCTCGACCAGGGCGATGTCGTGGTGGCGCAGCTTGCCATCGAGTTCGCCGCTGTAGAAGCGCATCGCGCGATCGGGCGCCACGTCGGGCGCGCGCCGGTTGGTGCCGACATGCCTGAAGCCCAGGCACTCGGTCCAGAAACGATGTGCCGCATCGATGTCGCGAACATTCAGCACGATGTGGTTTAGGCCGCATGGCGTTTCTGGCTCGGATAGCGGTTGTGGGTTTGGTGTCATGGTGGGCTCCTTGTGATGGCGGTTGGGGGGTTCAGGCGCGTTCCACGGCGACGGCCGCGGCGTCGATTGCTTCGGCGACCGCGTTGACCTGCGGCTCGGTGAGGGGACCGCGCGCGAGCCGCATGCGGAGCGCGAGGCGCAGGTTCTCCATTGCTCGCAGGATCTGCGGGGCCGGACCACCGCCATGGGTGCGGCCTGCCTCCTCCATGCGAGCGAGCAGGGCGTCCACGGCGGGGCGGTAGGCGTCGAGGTAGGCGCGGCCCTCGGCGGTGATCGCATGCAATTTCTTGCCGCTGTCACCGGCGGTGACGGTTACGTGGCCGAGTTCCTCGAGCATGGTCAGGGTGGGGTAGATCACGCCGGGGCTGGGGCTGTAGGCGCCGCCGACGCGCTCCTCGACGGCCTTGATGATCTCGTAGCCGTGGCGCGGCTTCTCGGCGATCAGGTGGAGGATTACCAGGCGGAGGTCGCCGTGGGCGAAGAACCGGCCCAGACCGGAGCGGCCGCCGCCGCGGCCGTGGCGCCCGTAGCCGTGCTCGTGGTCGTCGTGGCGATGCTCTCCGCGAGCGAAGTGGCGGTCGTGGGAGCGGTGGGAGTGTCTATGGAACATGTATTCTCCGAGTGGGTTTCGACATAACGGTATTATAGATATATCTAAATACACTCGGATGCAAGGGGTGGGCTTGGAAAGAGCGACGGCGCAGCTACGGGGCTCGGCGGGTGATGGCGGAGTTGGGGCAGCTGGTGCCGCGTTTTGCTGGGTTGGGCCTGTCGGCCGTGAACTTCGATGGAGGATCGGGGGACACGGATTGGGCTAGATGCGCTGGGGGTGAAGCGCTCTGGCAGGATGGCGGAGCGCGATTTGGCGCGCCGCGCGCTGGGCAGGGTTCGGGCGGTGGCGTCAGGCCTTGCGGTGCGGTCGTGGCCGACCTGCGGGCTCGGGAGGCCGGGCTTGTGGCGGTATCGGCCTCGCCGCGGAGCTTCGTGGTTCACATTCGCGATGGTCGTGTCATCGGTGTCTCAGTGTGGCGGTTTGTGAGACGGTGGTGCTGGTGGTGGGATTCGAGTTGGGTGGGATTGGCGGCGCCCCCTCCCCCTGCCCCCTCCCGCAAGGGGAGGGGGAGAACTGGGCTTCCATCGGCTTGCGGCTGGTCCAGTTCTTGGAGGAGCGGGCTCTTGCTGGCGACTATGAAGGCGACGAGTTTCGGGTCGGGCGGGGTGAAGTCGCAGTTGGGGGGTACGCCGCCGTGGGCTCGGATGGCGGCGGCCTGGCTGGGATGGCGGGCGGCGAACTGCTCGGCGGCGTCCATCCGTTCCAGGGCGCGCCTGGGGAGATCGCCGGTTGGCTCGGTTGGTGGGGGAATCGCGACCGGCGAGGGTCCGGCCACCATCAAGGAGGCGTCCTTGAACCAGTGGCCGGATCGCTCCATCGCGGCGGGGTAGAGGGCGTTCTCCAACTTACGGCGTTCGGCCTGCATCAGGCGGAGGGTGCGGAGCGCGTTCTGCGACTGGCGCGACATGCTGGCGGTCATGCCGAGGAGGTTCTTCAGGGCATCGATGGTGAGGTTGGGCCTGGAGGCGGCGGCGAGGGTGTGCTTGGCGTGGAAGTCGGTGGCGATGGCGGTGATGGCGATTTCGGCCTCCGCGGCGTTTTCCGGGATGAGGGCGGCGATGGCGGCCATGGCGCGGCTGTCGCGATTGAGGCGGGCCTCCGGTGTGTCGTCGGCGGGCAGCGGGAGGTAGGTGAGGAGGTCGGCGTAGATCTGGCGGGCGAGGGAGTTTGGGACGTTCGGGATGGGGTATAGGGGCATTGCCGGGGGCCTCCAAGGTTGTTGACGTTGGAGGTGTGTGTTAGTTTAGCTGGTTTCAATAGTTAGTTGGACGAATGTTCGGTGGCTTCAGATCGTGGAGCAGTGACGCGTGGGGCAGCGCAAGGGTTCTCGACCACAGATACACACTGATGCACACAGATGGCAGCGTACCAAACGAGCCGCCGCCCGTGCATGCGGACCATATTTTATTGGCGCCAGAGCGCCGAAGGTCTCAGCCCTCATCCGCGGCATCCGCGTAAATCCGTGGCCGCAAACCTTTAGAGCCCGTCTCTGAATGATAGACCAACGGCCGCTCGCGACCCTACCAAGCCATCGAGGAATAGGGGCGCCGATGCCGAGACCAGTCATTCGCCCGGAGGCTGGCGTCAGTTGTCGCCGGCTGCGCCGGCTCGAAGCAGTTCCATTGCCTGATTGATCGTGAAGCTCCCGGGCCGCTGACGCGGCGGGAAGTCCTGGAAGGTTTGCAGGTAGCGGCCGACGATCGCAACGGCCGGCGCCATGAGGTAGGCATGCTGAACGAACCACCTCTGGTAGTCACCGGCCTCGTGCTGAGCACGTTCGAACGGATCTTGCCGCAGGTTGAAGATCAGCGGAACGCGCAGTTGGATCAATGGTTCGCGCCAGACATCCAGGCCCTCTGCACGTTGCTCCAGGAACACGACTTTCCATTGGTTGTAACGCAGACCGGCGAGGTCGCCGTCGTCGGTCCAATAGAAGAACTCATGGCGCCGTCCGGGAGCTTTGCCGTCGAGCAGATCGCCCTGGTCGTAGCCGTCCAGATGCACCTTGAAGGTCTTTCCGGCGGCGTCGTAGCCGGTCAACAGCTTGGCGGTAATATCCGGCTCGCCCGCGGCGGCCATCAGGGTCGGCACCCAGTCCTCGGACGAGACGATGTCGTTGATTTCGGTGCGCGGCTGCACGTGGCCTGGCCAGCGCACCATCGCCGGCACCCGGTACGAGCCCTCCCAGTTGGTGTTCTTCTCGCCACGGAACGGGATCGTGCCACCGTCCGGCCAGGAGAACACTTCGGCGCCGTTGTCGGACGTGTAGATTACGATCGTGTTGTTGGCGATGCCGAGATCGTCGAGCTCCTTCAGCAGCTGACCTACCTGCGCATCATGTGCGACCATGCCGTCCGCATAGATGCCAAGGCCGGTCTTGCCGGTTTGGTCGGCCGTGAGATGGGTCCAGATGTGCATCCTTGTCGGGTTGAACCATACGAAGAACGGCTTGTTGCCGGCGTGGGCGCGATCGATGAAGTCTATCGAGGCGTGCAGAAATTCGCCGTCCACCGTCTCCATGCGCTTCTGCGTCAGCGGCCCCGTATCCTCGCACTTCTGCTTGCCCCACGGGCCGAAGCGGGGTTCGTCGCCGGGGGTCTCGGTTGCGGTCGCCACGCACTTCAGAACGCCGCGCGGGCCGAACATGGCGCGAAATGACTCGTCCTTCGGATAGTCCGGGTCTTCCGGCTCCTCCTCGGCGTTCAGGTGATAGAGGTTGCCGAAGAACTCGTCGAACCCGTGCACCGTCGGCAGGAACTCGTTGCGGTCGCCCAGATGGTTCTTGCCGAATTGTCCGCTCACATAGCCCAACGGCTTGAGCAGCTCGGCGAGGGTTGGATCCTTGTCCGAGAGGCCCTCCTTGGCCCCTGGCAGGCCCACCTTCGTCAGGCCGGTGCGGACCGGGCTTTGGCCCGTGATGAAGGTGGAGCGGCCCGCGGTGCATGACTGCTGGGCATAGTAGTCCGTGAAGATCGCGCCGTTGTTGGCAATGCTGTCGATGTTGGGCGTGCGGTAGCCCATCATGCCGCGGTTGTAGGCGCTGATGTTCCAGTAGCCGATGTCATCGCCCATGATGACGAGGATGTTCGGCCTGCTTGGAGCGGCCGGCTGCTGCGCGACGGCTGTTTGCTCGATCGCCAAGGTCATTGCGCAAGCCGCAGCTATCGTTGCCATGCGCCGGACGACGCCTTGAGTGCTCATTTTCAAATACCTTCCGTATTGGGCCGGCTCATCGAGCGAGCCCGGAGCGGCTGCTTCATGGGCCTTCGGACTGTCGTCTAGTTTGCCGCCTGCGCCGGGCCGATCTGCGGTGCCTTCACGGGTTTGGCCATGCCATAGAACACGACAATCCCATGGCCGCCACACCGGGTCGAAACGCCCTCATCGGGCTTGCCGTAGCACGACCACTCATCCTGCCAGTTGTTCGACACCCATACGTCGCCGGCTGGATCGATGGAGGCATCGACCAGAAATTGCATGCCGCCACCCTTGTAGCCGCCGGGCGGGGAAATCGGATCGCCGGTGTTCATACCGGCTGGGCATGTCTCGGTCCGCGCGCCGCACAACTCCGTTAGGCCGCCGCCGGGTGCGAAGTTGGAGATCCAGGCATGATCGTTACCATCGATCGATACCGCCCAGGCGCCCCAGATGCTGCCGGGATTGAATGGCGATCCCGGTGCGGGGCTGCCATCGGGGCGCAACATCGACACGCTTCCCAGGCCGGGGTGAGAGACAAGGTCTTCCAGCGCGACCCGGTCGATCCCCGACAGCGTTGCACCGGTTAACTTGAGGTAGATCAGCCGCGCCTTGGTTTCCAGATCCAGTCCGGAGCCTATGGTATTGGTGATCCAGGCGTTGCCCTTGCTGTCGATCGCCATGCCCTTGCCGCTGCCGCCGCCGGTGGGGAACACTTCGATCTTGGTAGGGTCGCTTGCCGGAAAGCGTGTGACGGTGTCGCCGATCGCGTTGGTGATCCAGATCCGGTCCTGCTGATCGATCGCTAGTCCGAACGGACCATTGAGCTTGCAGGGACTGTCCTTATTGGGCTTGCCGTCGGTGGACTGGCAATAGAACTTCGCCTGGCTCGGGTCGCCTTTCGGCATGTAGACGACCTTGTCGTCACCGAAGTCCAGTGCCCAGACATCGCCATTGGGTGTGACGATAATGCCCTGCATCGTGCGGAGCTTGCCGCCGAAGTTGTAACCCTCGGGCGGCGACAGCGGTTTGCCGGTGTTATCGAACAGGGAGATCGTCTGGCCGCTGGTGCTGGTTGCCCAGACGCGGTCGTTCGCGTCGATGGCCGTGCCGAACCCGGGACCTAGCAGGCCGCCGCCGGTGAAGCCGGTGGTCATCGGTGAAAGGGGGCGACCGTCCGGAGCGAACTTCGACAAATTGCCGTCCCATAAATCGTCGTGCCCCTGCCACCCGACGAGGAAATTGTCGCCGCTCCAGGCGTTGCCCTCGCTGTCGAACATGATTTTAGCGCCGCCCGCGTTGCCGCCGCCGGAGAACTTGAGCGGCAACACCCACGCACTCGGCGCGAAGTTCAGATAGGGCAGGAACGGCGTTGGGCGCAGGTGCTTGCCCTGCGGCACAGGATAGAACGCGTCCAATAGCGCGAAGAGGCGTTCCGGCTTGTAGGCCATGTTGTGCGCGATCGAGATCGCAGCGGTCAGTGTGTCGGTTGGCGCCTTGCCATCCCGCCCGGTCGCGGCAGCGAAGAGGCTGCTGCACGCATCAGGCTTTACGCGGATTGCGCAACCGGCCAGCACGCTGGATAGCGTCGCGAAGTTGGCCATGGTTGGCGTCTGGGTGCTGTTGAGTGCATCCTGAATCATGCCGCCGTAGCCGCCGGTCGAGAGATCGACGAAGTTGGGCACATTGCCCGCGGCGATGCGCAGGCCGAGCGCGTAACCCTTGATCGCCGTGCCGTCGATAAATTGCGCGTGGGTCCAGACGGCGGCGACCGTCGTCATCTCGTTGATGGTTACCTTGGCGGGTGGGTTGCTGCCCAGAACCGTCATCAGGGCGATGGCGGGATTGTCGCCGCCCTGCTTGCTCACGGCAGGCGTCCCGCCGGCTGCTACAAGATAGAGAATTGTGCCATCCGGAGTCTGGTCGACGGACACGACGAAGCTTCCGTCGGCGCCGGTGGTGGCCTGGGCCAGCCGCGCGGGCGCATTGGCGGTGGCGGCCCACAGGCTCACCGTGGACCCGGCGACGGTGCCGCCGCCTGCCTGGACCTGTCCTTCGACGCGGACAGCGGCTTCAGCCGAACCAACGACCCAGCCGAGCAATCCTGCCGCGATCAGCAGCCTGACTGTTCCGGCCTGGAGTCCGCACGCAACCATCTGTGTCCTCCCTGGACATAGCTCCATCGAATTCGACCACGTCTCTCGTCGGGAAGCTATGCGGTTTTGGCAAAGGACCGCGACGGGTGGTGAACTGCCATTTGACCCTGCGGACTTGAACGTCCGCTCTGAGATCGAGCGTGCTTGCTGGCCTGCCGGGCTTGACGGCCCATCAGCCCATCGCAGTGGTGAAGCTCGCGCGCAGGCCGGCGGCGGACAGACCGCGCGTTATCAGCACGATCCGGCTTGGGCCTTGCTGCATGGGTCGCGTCAAATACTCAGGCGGATGCAGGACGTGATGCACACCTTGCAGCACGATTGGGCGCGACTCTCCACATAGCCAGACAATGCCCTTCAACCGCAGGATAGCGTCGCCACGCAGTGACAGAATCGACTCGAGCCATCGCTGCAATGAATCCCAGACGATGGGTTGCTCACGACGCAATACGACGGAACCTATCTGCTCGCCGTGGCGGAACGGCAGATGCTGATGGCCGTGATAGCCGGCGGACTCCAACGGCCGCAGCCATTGATCGAGCCTCGCGCCATCGGGGCCGAGATCGAACACATCGGCGAGTTCGGCGGCCCCTGCGACGATGCGACGCAGTGGCGCGGTTGGGTTCAGGGCCGCCACGCGCGCCTCGGTCTCGGCAATGCCTGCTGGTTCGGCGAGGTCGGTCTTGGTGAGCAGAATGCGATCGGCCATCGCCACCTGACGACGCGCTTCCGGTTGCCGATCCAATTGCAGCGGACCGTGCAGGGCATCCACCGTCGTGACGATGCCATCGAGACGGCACGCGTAGCGCGCACCGGGCTCCGCCAGTAGCGCATGTGCTACCGGCGCGGGATCCGCCAATCCTGTTGTTTCGATCACGATGCGGCGGAACGGAGGCAGCTCGCCGGCTTCGCGGCGTTGCCATAGCACCTCGAGGGTATCCGCTATGTCGCCGCGTACGGTGCAGCAGATGCAGCCGTTCTTCAGCAGCACCGCGTCCTCGATCGCCTGCTCGATCAGCAGGTGATCAAGCCCGACCGCGCCGAACTCGTTGACGATGACCACGGTGTCGGCAAGTGATGGCTGGCGCAGCAGATGGTTCAGCACGGTGGTCTTGCCGCTGCCGAGGAAGCCGGTGAGTATCGTCACCGGCACAGTGTTTACCGCACCGTTCATGCGGACAGCATCAGGGAGAACCGTCGATGGCGCAACCGGAAGCCCACAATTTCCGACTGATCTCGCACGATACCATGAGCGGCTTCGGCAATGTCGGGGAGGGTATGAGCCTGCAGCTTGCCTCAGGCGGGCGGCGCATCATGTGGATGGCGCATGAGTGTGCGCCGAAGAATTTCACCGGCGTCGATGTGACCGATCCGGCGAGGCCGCGGGTCATCGTGCAGACCG
This sequence comes from uncultured Alphaproteobacteria bacterium, assembly GCA_963726125.1. Lineage (GTDB taxonomy): Bacteria > Pseudomonadota > Alphaproteobacteria > Acetobacterales > Acetobacteraceae > JAMXLO01. Next base: position 258,968 of record CAVSBG010000002.1, read on the forward strand.
ACCTGCCGCATCGCAACGTGCGGTCGAATTCGCTGGAGGTGTGCGACAACATCATGGCGGTGGCGTATCAGACCGGCACGCATGGGGCGACGCCGGCTGGGATAGAGCTGTTCGATATCTCCACGCCCGAGCAGCCACGCAGCATCAGCTTCATCGATCGATCAGGGCCTCGGTCGCGTGGCGTGCACCAGCTTTGGTTCATCGATGGCAAGACGATTCATTGCTCCAGCGGGGCGGCGGATTTCATGCCACGGAATTTGAAGGACGATCAGGCGTATACCGCGTTCGATGTGAGCGATCCGGTGAAGCCGCGTGAGCTGGGGCGGTGGTGGTATCCGGGGACGGAGGAACGTGATGAGGCGCCGCCGGTACCGCGGCATCCGAAGTTCGATACTGGCTGGCGCGCGCACAATACAAATGTATATCCAGAACGGCCGAACCGGGCTTATGTCGGCTACATCGACGGTGGGGCTTGCGTGCTGGACATCTCCGATATCGGCAAGCCGAAGCTGGTGGGGCACTGGAATCCGCATCCGCCGTTCCCCGGCTTCACCCACACCGTGATGCCGCTGTTCGATCGCGACCTGCTGGTGGTCAGCGATGAATGCGTTCGCACCGAGGGGGCTGACTGGCCGAAGCTGGTGTGGCTGCTGGACGCTCGGCGTGAGGACAACCTGGTGTCGATGGCGACGCTGCCGCTGCCGCCGATGGAGGACTACGCGATCGGCGGCCGTTACGGCGCGCATAATCTGCAGGAGAATCGGCCGGGGCCGGCATTCCAGTCCAGCACGCTGGTGTTCGGCACGTATTTCGGTGGTGGCCTGCGCGTGCACGACATCACCGATCCGCTGCAGCCGAAGGAGGTCGCGTCGTTCATTCCGGATCCGCCGGATGGTTCGCCGATGAAGGCGGCGATGATCAACGATGTGTATGTGGATGAGAACCGGCTGGTCTACGCGGTCGACCGGTTTGCCGGCGGTTTGTACGTGCTGGAAATGACGATCTGAAGGTGGCGCGGGAGCGGTGGCGCTTGCGGGTGCCACCTCTCCATGCGCCAGATAGCGCATGACGTGCGAGCATCCCGCTCCGCGTTTTGGACGGAACACATCAATGAGCGAACACACGCCTTCACCTGTGACGCTGGACTTTGTGGCCCAGCAGCAGGCTCGGATACTCAACGAGTTCGCCACGTTCCGTGACGATCTCCGCGTAATGATGGCGATCATCCAACGGCTCGACGGAACGGTCGGAGGGCTGGTCAACGAAGTACGCGCCTCGCACTCACGACACGATCGGCTGGTGCGACGCGTTGAGACGCTGGAAGGCAATCAGTCCTAACCTACGCCTTCAGTCCACCGCGCCTTCCTAGAAACACGGCGGCCGGGTCTTTCCTTGATTTGGGTTGTGGTTCCGTTGCTCCTCGGTACGCTCCCCTGTCGCCAGATCGACAATGATCTGGCCGAATTGGTTCGGATTATTTGGGCATTTGCCTATTCGAGCTCCGCCAATCTGGCGCCAAGCCAGAATCGAAGATCAGAACCGGTCACGCTAACCTCATCGACCGCAAGATCGCGACATATTCGCTACGTTCGAACCCGAAACCGCCCTCAATGTCCGCGATGCGCGATTTGGTCAGGATCACACGCCGGCCACTCTGAATCGCGGCAAAGTGTTCATCAAACTTGGAAGGACCAGGGGCCGCGTTTTTGTCGTGGTACAGGCCGCCCTTACCAAGCCACCTGCTGTGGACGCAAGGGAGACGCTCTCCCGCGACAACAGCAAACCAAGAGCCTCTAGACCCTATCGCCTTTAATTTCATGCACCATACATAGCCCGGCCCTGAGAACGACGCGAGACTTGTCAAGTAGGCTATTTTCAAATTGAGACCCTACACGGTCCATATGGCCAAAATCTGGGTGACTAGGATTGCCACGTTCGCAGATTGGTGTGGGTAGCCTGTGGCCGGGTCAAGCCGGGGTTGAAGAGTCAATCCTTTCGGCCGTTGGTCAAGTAAGCATCCGTCCGAGCGGGCGGCCGGCGAACAGATGAACGTGGAAGTGCGGCACTTCCTGTCCGCTGTGCTCGCCCATGTTGGCGAGCAGGCGGTAGCCTTGTGCCTCCAGGTGCAGATCCTTTGCCACCTTGCCCACCGCGCGCATGAAGCCGGCGATCTCGTCGGACGAGGCGGTGGCGCTGAAGTCCGCGAACGAGACGTAATGTCCCTTCGGGATCACCAGCACATGCGTGGGCGCCTGCGGATTGATGTCGTGGAACGCCAGCGCCCACTGGTCCTCATAGACCTTCTTGCTGGGGATTTCGCCGCGCAGGATGCGCGCGAAGATGTTGGCGTCGTCGTATGGCGGCAGGCCGCTGACAGCCATGGCTGATCTCCCCTTGGGCTTGCCTCCGGGCCTAGCCCGGGGGTCAGGGGATTTTCGTCGTCTCCAGCCCGAACGCAAGCGGCAGGTCACGCGCGCGCGCTGCCTTCTCGGCGATGCCGCTGATGCCTTCGCGGCGCTTCAGTTCCTCCCACACTTCTTCGGGGCGGATGCCGCTGGCGACCCACAGCACGATCAGGTGGTAGAGCACGTCGGCGCTCTCGGCGACGACGGCGTCGCGATTGCCGGCGACCGCCTCGATGAGGCACTCGACGGCCTCCTCGCCGAATTTTTGCGCAACCTTGGCGGTGCCACGTGCCAGGAGGCGTGCCGAGTGGCTCACAGCGGGGTTGGCGGTTCGTCGGCTCATCACGACTGACCACAGGCGATCTAACACGACGGACGCGGGGCCGATCGCCAGTGGCGCCAGCTGACGCGGCGGTTCGGCAGATGCCAGTTGATCTGTTGCCAGTGCCCGCGCGGGCCGGCGCCCTTTCTTTGGCTTGACCTGCTTCTTCGGCTTTGGCGGCGGCTTTTGCTTTGCGGACTTGCCCATGGCGGCGCTCCTCAGGCCGCCTGACGCAGCAGGCGCACGGGCAGACCCGCCGCATGCAACGTCGCCTTCACTTGGGCAATGGTGAAGGTTCCGAAGTGGAACACACTGGCCGCGAGCAGTCCGGTGGCGCCGGTCTGCGCGCCCTCGACGAAATGCGGCAACGTGCCGACACCGCCGGAGGCGATCACCGGAAGCCGTACGGCGTTGCACACCGCGCGCAGCAGGTCGAGGTCGAAGCCTGCTCCGGTGCCGTCGCGATCCATGCTGGTGAGCAGGATTTCGCCGGCACCCAGTTCAGCCACCTGACGGCACCAGTCCACGGCATCGATGCCGGTCGGGCGCCGGCCACCATGGGTGAACACCTCCCAGCGGCCCGGTCCGGCCTGTTTGGCGTCCACCGCGACGACGACGCACTGGCTGCCAAATTTTTGCGCTGCCTCGCGCACCAGTTCCGGCCGCGCAACGGCTGCGGAATTGATGCTGCATTTGTCAGTGCCAGCCAGCAGCAGGCGGCGCATGTCGTCGGTGGTACGGATGCCGCCGCCGACGGTGAGCGGCAGGAAGACGCGCGAAGCGGTCCGGGAGACGACGTCCAGGATGGTGTCACGGTTTTCGTGGCTGGCGGTGATGTCGAGAAAGCACAGTTCATCGGCGCCGGCGGCATCGTACAGCGCGGCCTGCTCGACCGGATCGCCGGCGTCACGGAGTGCGACGAAGTTGACGCCTTTGACGACGCGGCCGTCCTTCACATCCAGACAGGGAATGACTCGCAATTTCAACATGCTGGCCGTTCATAAAGGAGTCTCGCGTGGGCTACGCAAGCAATTATCGCGGACGTGGGATGTGATGAATGTGTGACGCCCGGATGACAACCAAAGTTGTCTAGATATAGGGACGAATCAGGACGAAAGCGACGCCAGGGCCGCTGCCGGATCGATGCGCCCGTCGTATAGGGCGCGGCCCACGATAGCGCCTTCGATTCGCGTGCCCGCCGCCGCGTTGCGCAGGTCCAGCAGGTCCTGCGGACCGCCGACACCGCCCGAGGCGATCACCGGTGCGGTGACAGCGTTGGCGAGGGCCACGGTCTGCTCGATGTTGAGGCCGGAGAGCATGCCGTCGCGGCCGATGTCGGTGTAGATGATGGCAGCGATGCCGGCGTCCTCGACGGCGCGTGCGAGGTCACGGGCGGCGAGCTGGGAGGTCTCTGACCAGCCTTCCGTTGCGACCTTGCCGTCGCGCGCGTCGATGCCGACGACGATGCGGCCGGGAAACGCGCGGCAGGCGTCGCGGACGAGCTGTGGGTTCTTCGCCGCGGCGCTGCCGAGGATGACGCGGCGGATGCCGGCGGCGAGCCAGGCCTCGATACCGGCCATGTCGCGGATACCACCGCCGAGCTGCACCGGGATGGTGACGGCGGCGAGGATGGCGGCAATTGCCGCTCCGTTGACCGGGCGGCCGGCGAAGGCGCCGTTGAGGTCAACTACATGCAGCCAGGCGAAGCCGGCGTGCTGCCAGGCGCACGCCTGTGCTGCGGGGTCGGACGAATAGACCGTGGCGTCGTCCATTGCGCCGCGGCGGAGACGCACGCACTGGCCGTCCTTCAGGTCGATGGCTGGGTAGAGGGTCAGGGCGGTCATTGGTGGCGGCACGGGCACTGGGCCCAGACTGGCGACGCCCCCTCCCCCTGCCCCCCTCCCGCAAGGGGAGGGGGAGAAATAAAAGAAAGGATCACCGCTCGGTCTGGGCCCTTCGCGTGCCTGGGCGACGCAAGCGCTTGCAGTAGAAGAAGCCGCGCACCGGCTGGCCTCGGACGAAGGCGTAATCCGGGTGCACGCCCCAGCGCTCGAAGCCTAGCGACTCGTAGAGGCGGATCGCCGCGTCCTGCGTCTCGCGCACGTCCAGGTTCAGCACGTGGTAGCCGAGTTCGCGGGCACGCTCCTCTACGCTGGTGGTGAGGAGGCGTGCCAAGCCGTGTCCGCGCGCGTAGGGGGCGATGTAGGAGTGCATCAGGTGCGCTGCGTGACCTTGCGCCTCGTTGTTGCGGGGCGGGCGGACGAGATGCGCCGAACCGACGACGAGCCCGTTCAACCTTGCGACGAACAGTTCGCGCTCGGGGACGAGCAGCACGCCACGGAAGTAGGTCTCCAGCGCCATGCGTCCAGGCGGGTTGACCCAGCCGAAGCCACCGCCATCGATGATTGCCGCCGAAGTCGCCTCGCACAGGGCGTGCAGGTCCTCCTCGGTGAATTCGGTAATGTGCTCGACGAGGAGTTCCGCCGGCAGCGGAGGCGGTGCGTCGACGTGGGGCTGCTGAGAGGCGTCAGCCATGGCGTCAGGGCGACCAGCAGAGGAAGTTGCCGAGGATACGGATGCCGACCTCCTGACTTTTTTCAACGTGAAACTGCGTGCCGGCACGGTTGCCGGACGCGACGATCGCCACAACCGGGCCGCCGTAGTCAGTAGTGGCGATCACTTCGCTCGGATCACCGCCGACGAGGGCATAGCTGTGGACGAAGTACACGTGGTCGCCCGGGGCCACACCATCAAGGAGTTTGTGGTGCCCCGGAACGAAATCCAGTGCGTTCCAGCCCATCTGCGGCAGCCGCAGTTCGGCCACCTGCATTTCCGCGATCTCGCCGGCAATCCAGCCAAATCCGGGCGTGATCTCGTGCTCCAGGCCGCGTTGCGCCATCAGCTGCATGCCGACGCAAATGCCTAGGAATGGCGTGCCAGTGGCGGTGGCGGTCTGGATCGCCTGATGCATGCCGGCGACGTTGCCGAGGCCGCGCGCGCAATCCGCGAAAGCCCCCTGCCCCGGCAGCACGATCCGATCGGCGCGACGGACATAGTCGGGGTCGGCGGTTACTCGCACCTCGGCATCAAGGCCCTGGCGGTCCGCCGCCAATGCGAGCGCACGCGAGGCGGAGGTCAGGTTGCCGCTGCCGTAATCCACCACCGCGACCCTCATCGCGCTTGCCCGGGCGGCAGGAAGCTGCCGAGCAGGTCGGGGCGCCGCTCCAGCAGGTGGGCGAGGGCATCGGGTTCGCTGCAGCCCGAGACCACCTGGGCCAGCAGATAGCCGCGATGATCGAGCGACCAGCGGCGCAGGTCCTGCCCGGACAGGCCGAGCAATGCGATCAGTGCGACCAGCAGCGCGGCGGCGGTGCCATCGTGGGTCAGCACGACGATGAGGATTGCGGCCGCCAGCGTGAGCAGGGCGGGGATCCACACCCGGTGGGCCAGGAGCCAGAGGGGGCCGAAGATGAGCGCGCCCCAACTGAAGCCCTCCCGCACCAGCACCGGAGGGGCGCCGGGACGGATGTGCGCGGTCCAGAACCTCATAGCGCGCCTTTGGTCGACGGGATGGCGTCGCCCACTCGCGGGTCCAGTTCCGTCGCCATGCGAAGTGCGCGGGCGGCCGATTTGAAGCAGGCCTCGGCGACGTGGTGCGCGTTGCGGCCGGCGCGGCGGGTGACGTGCAGGGTGAGCAGTGCATTCATGGCGAAGGCGCGGAAGAATTCCTCGAACAGCTCGGTATCCATTTCGCCGATCTTGGGGCGGTCGAACGAGACGTCCCAGGCGAGGAAGGGGCGGCCGGAGATATCCACAGCGGTTTCCGCCAGCGCCTCGTCCATCGGCAGCAAGGCGTGGCCGAATCGCCGGATGCCGCGCTTGTCACCGAGCGCCTTGGCGAAGGCCTGGCCGAGGACGATGCCGACATCCTCGGTGGTGTGGTGGAAATCGATGTGCAGGTCACCCTTGGCGCGTATCGTCAGGTCGAACAGGCCGTGGCGGGCGAGCGCGGTCAGCATGTGGTCGAGGAAGCCGATGCCGGTGGCAATATCCGCCCGTCCCGACCCGTCGAGCGACAGGGTCAGGTCTATGTCGGTCTCCGAGGTGGTCCGCTTCAGGCTTGCCGTGCGGGACATGGGCGGGGACTTAGCCTGAGGGACGCGGCTGGTCCAGCGCGACGCCAATCAGGCGGGCGAACAAGCAGCAAAGCAAGGAAGGGTCCACACGGAGGCCACCGAGACGGCAAAGCCACGGAGGCCACCAAAAGGGTTCATGGCGCTTCGAGCGAAGCGGCATTTTCAGTGGCCCTTGATGGCGTGGATCTCCGAGCCTCCCGTGCGGAACCTTGGCTTTCTGCTTGCTCATCGGCTTGCCCTGGACAGGCACCTGACATCGGTTGGCGCATTTGTTACGGCCTGTTACTCTGAGGGCACGGATTTCATGACCCGCGCCATGATTCGAAGCGCGGGCACCGACCGCAGGGAGCGCTGATATGAGCAAGACGTTCAGCAGCAGCTACGCCAACGTCACCATCAGCGATCCGACCTACAATCCGGTCTCCATCACCACGAGCGGCACGATCACCGGCACCGCGACGGCGCTGTACAGTGACCTGGCCACGCTGACGATAACGAACTCGGGCAAGGTTGCCGGTGGAAGCGGCGGAGGCAAGGCCGGGGTCTCACTGCACAGCGGCGGAGGCCTGATCAGCAACCAGTCGGGCGGCACGATCACTGGAACATACGGCATTGTGCTGACCTCTGGTGGCAGGGTGGTGAACGCTGGCGGCATCGCAGGCAGCGGAGCGGCCTTTGCCAACGGCGTGCAGTTCGGTGCCTCGGGTGAGGTGACCAACCAATCCGGCGGCATGATCACCGGCAACTATGATGGCGTGCTCGCCTCGTCCGGCAGGCTGACCGTGGTCAACGCCGGCAGCATCGTCGATCTGGGGAACGCCGCGCTCGACCTGCGCGGGGGCGGCGTCGTTACCAATTCATCAGGCGGCCAGATCAGCGGTGGCGTGCAGGGCATTGCGATTTCCGGCGACGTCGGCACGGTCACCAACAGAGGCACCATCATCGGCCAAGGCGCGGCCGGTGCGGGGGTCGCGCTGGCCGCCGGTGGCTTCGTCAGCAACACCTCGCTCGGCACGATCGTCGGTGGCCGCTTTGGTGTTTTCGCGAACGCTGCCGCGACAGTGGTGAACGATGGGAGTTTGAACGGCGGCGCGTACGATGGCATTGCGCTGCGATCCGGCGGGACCGCGAGCAATTCGGCAACCGGGCGGATCACCGGCGGCAGCAACGGCATCTACGTGAGCGGTGCGGCGGGCACCGTGAGCAACGCGGGCACCGTCATCGGCACTATCGGGGTCAACCTGCTCGCCGGTGGCGAGGTGAGCAATGCGTCGGCCGCGGTCATCAGCGGTGGCATCATCGGCGTCCAGGTCGTCGCCGGCACACTCGACAATGCCGGCAAGATCGTGACGACCGACGCAGCGCAAGACGCTGTGCTGCTGCTGTCCGGCGGTGTCGCCACCAATCTATCCAGCGGTATCATCACTGGCACAAGCAATGGCATTTACGCGACCAGCGGCACAGGGAGCGTGACGAACTCCGGCGCGGTCACCGGCGGGGGTGGCAATGGGATCGCGCTGGGTTCCGGTGGCGCGGTCGTCAATCGGCAGACGGGCTCGGTCAGCGGCGCCTCGTCGGGCGTCTACATCACCGACGGCGTTGGGCGGGTGACCAATAACGGCATCATAACGGGGAGCTCCGCCACCGGTGCCGGCGTGAACTTCAAGGGCGGCGGTTCGGTGACGAACCTTGGCAAGGGAACCATCAGCGGCATCGCTGCTGGCGTGCAGATCAGCGGCGGCACCGGCACAGTGTCCAATGCCGGCACCATCGAAGCGCCGGGGGCTTTCGCCGTGCGGCTCGCCGCCGGACACGCCAATCGCGTGGCGATGGCACCGGGCGCGGTGTTCGACGGCACAGTCGATGGCGGCAACGTCATTGGCAGCGCCACCGTCAGTGCGTTGGAACTGGCATCGGCGGGCGGTCAGGGCACGCTGTCTGCGCTGGGTTCCCAATTCATCGATTTCGCGGCGGTCACGGTTGACGCACATGCCAATTGGACGATCGGTAGCGCCATCCAAAATGGCCAGAGGCTGACGAACGACGGGACGCTCGCCGGTGTTGTCCTGTTGGCTGGCGGCGCGAGTGTGACCAACACATCGAGCGGCGCGATCACCGGTTCGGCTGGCGCAATCTACGCGCCCACCTCCGCGGCGCCGGTGACCATTGCCAACGCCGGTTCCATTGCTGTCTCAGGTCCGTCCGGGACCGCGGTCAATCTGGATGTCGCCGCTTCGATCAACAATACCGGCACGATCCTGGGCGCCAATGTCGCGGTTGACATCCAGGGCGTCGCCACGGTGGTCAACAAGGGCAGCGTCGGCGCGGATGCGTCTGGGGGTTCCGGCGTCAATCTGCGGGGCGGTGGCGTGCTGAGCAACGCCTCGACCGGAACGATCACCGGGCTCGGCTTTGGCGCCTATCTCGGCAACGCCGGCACGCTGATCAATGATGGATCGTTGCAAGGGACTGGCAGCACCGGCATCGCGTTCAGCGCCGGTGGTAGCGTGACCAACCACAAAGGCGCGACCATCACCGGGCATTATTCCGCGGTGGGGGTGAACGGCGGCTTCGGCGTGATCACCAATGACGGCGCGATCCTGGCGCCTACGGGCACAGGCCTCGCGCTGAACCAGGGCGCCACGGTCACGAATTTCCAAGATGGCACGATCTCGGCGCAGGACTACGGCATAGAGCTCGAGAACGCGGTTGGCACCGTGGCCAACGAGGGCAGCCTCAATGGCAAGCAGAATGACGGAGCAGCGCTGTTCCTGGGTGGTTCGATCAGCAATGCCTCGACGGGCACGATCACGGGCTATGGCGGCGTGTTGATCGAGGGCGGTGCAGGCACGGTCATCAATGCCGGCAGCATCGGGGCGACCGGCAACTTCGCGCTGCGATTGGCCGCCGGCTACACAAATCTGCTGATTGTCGATCCCGGCGCCAGGTTCAACAGCCACGTGGATGGAGGCAACACGATCGGCGCGGCGCAAACCAGCACGCTCGAGTTGGCGTCTGGCGCGAGCGTGGGCGTGCTATCCGGGCTGGGGGTCGAATTCATCGACTTTGCGCAGATCACGGTGGCTGCCAACGCGTCGTGGACACTGGACACCAGCAGCACCATCGGCTCCGGCGTGACGCTGACCGAGTTGAGCGGCGCGTCGGTGACCGATGTTGGTGCCTTGGAGAATGATGGTGTCATCGTGCTTGATCCGAGCACGCTGACGGTGGGGAGTCTCTGCGGGATCCGGCAGAGTTACCATCGACGCCGGCAGTACCCTCGACGTGCAGGCGACAGTGTCGACTGGCGCAACCATCGGCTTTGCCGGCAACGGTGCCTATCTGCATTTAGGTACTCCGGGAGATGTGGCGGGGGCGGTGACCAACTTCGATCGCGGCGAGACGATCGATCTGAAGGGGGTCGATCCGGCGTCTGTCAGCTTCCATGGCGGCAAATTGAGTTTCACCGGCGGGTCATTCTCACTGGAGCTCGCCAATCCCCATCCAGTGACGGCATCAGCCAGCGGCGACGGTGCAGCGGTCAGTCTGCTGTGCTTTTGTGTCGATACGCTGATCCTTACACAGTCGGGCGAGCGTCGCGTGCAGCATCTCGCGATCGGGGACACGGTGGTGACAGCGAGCGGCACAGTGCGCCGCATCGTTTGGATCGGAACCGGGAGCGTGCTCGCCACGCGCGGACGGCGTGGCGCGGCGACACCGGTGATCGTACGCCAGGGCGCACTGGGCGACAATGTGCCGAACTGCGATTTGCGGCTGACCAAGGGGCATGCGCTTTATCTGGAAGGCGCACTGATACCTGTCGAGTACTTGGTGAACCATCGCACGATCGAGTGGGACGATTGTGCCCAGGAAGTCGAATTGTATCATATCGAACTGGAAACGCATGATGTGCTGATCGCCAATGGCGCACTGGCGGAGAGCTATCGCGACGATGGAAACCGGTGGCTGTTCCGCAATGCGAACAGTGAATGGAGCGCGGTGGTGCAAGAGCCCTGCGCCCCGGTGCTGACCGGCGGACCGGTGGTGGACATGGTGTGGCGGCAATTGATGGATGGTGCCGGAGCGCGACCCGGATTGCCACTGACGACCGATCCCGATTTGCACCTTGTCGTTGATGGCTGGCGGGTCGATGCCGCATGGCAGCATGGCGAAGCGCACGTCTTCGCGCTGGCTGGTTGCCCACGTGAGGTGCGCATCGTTTCGCGGTCCGCGGCGCCGGATGAACTCGGCGTTGCGCGCGACCCTCGGGTGCTGGGCATTGCACTGCGGCAGATCGTGCTGCGCAAGGGGACGCGCTTCGACACGATCCGGGCAGCGGACGCGCGGCTTGCGAAGGGGTTCCACAAGTTCGAAGCCACGAACGGCTGGCGCTGGACGAGCGGCGATGCCGTTGTGCCGGCGACATGGCTCGAGCGGCAGACCGGTCCGATCGAACTGGTGCTGCACGTCGGGTGCACGAGCCGCTACGCCGTCGACGCGGACGCGCGCTCCGCGGCGTAGCGGTGGCTATTCCGCCGCCTCGGCGTATGGCTCGGTTCGTCTTCTCGTGCGGACCTGCTTTAGCTGCTCGGCGACCAGGAATGCCAGCTCCAGCGCCTGCGAGCCGTTCAGCCGCGGATCGCAATGTGTGTGGTAGCGATCGCCGAGCGCTGCTTCATCGATCTGCTGCGCGCCGCCGGTGCATTCGGTGACTTCCTTCCCCGTCATCTCGATGTGCATGCCGCCGAGATAGCTGGCTTCCGCGGCATGGATCGCAAAGCACGCGCGCAGTTCGGCGGCGATGCGTTCGAACGGCCGCGTCTTGCGCCCTGCAGCGGCTGTCACGGTGTTGCCGTGCATCGGATCGCACGACCAGACGACACTGCGGCCCTCGCGCTGTACGGCACGGATCAATGGGGGGAGGCCGTGTTCGATGCGGTCCGCACCCATGCGCGTGATAAGCGTCAACCGACCTGGTTCGTTGTCAGGGTTCAGCAGATCGATCAGCCGCAATACCTCATCTGGTGTCATCGCTGGACCACATTTCAGCCCGAGCGGATTCGCGACACCGCGCAGGAAGGCGACGTGTGCGCCGTCGTGCTGGCGGGTGCGTTCGCCGATCCAAGGGAGATGTGCTGAGCAGGCGTACCAATCGCCGGTGAGGCTGTCCTGGCGCGTCAGGGGCTCTTCATAGTTCAGCAGCATCGCATCGTGACTGGTGAACAGTTCGGTCGAGCGAAGCTGCGGCACATTGGCGGCGGTCAGACCGCAGGCCGACATGAACGCCAGCGATTCCTGGATGCGACGGCAGGTTTCCGCGTAGCGCTCGCCCTGCGGCGAGGCAGCGATGAACGCCTGGTTCCACTGCTGCACACGCGCCAGATCGGCGAAGCCGCCCTGGGTGAAGGCACGCAAGAGATTGAGCGTGATTGCTGACTGATTGTACGCCCGGAGCATGCGGGTTGGATCGGGTGTCCGTGCCGCCACATCGAACGCGATGTCGTTGACGATGTCGCCTCGATATGAAGGCAGAGTGAGTTGATCGATCGTTTCGGTGGAAGACGACCGGGGCTTGGCGAACTGGCCTGCCATGCGCGCCACCTTCACGACGGGCACACCACCGGCATAGCTCAGCACCACCGCCATCTGCAGCAGCACCTTCACGCTGTCGCGCAATGCGTTGGCGTGGAACTCGGCGAACAATTCTGCGCAGTCGCCGGCTTGCAACAGGAAGGCCTCGCCGGACGCGGCATGGGCCAGTTGCGCTTTCAACGCCCGCGCCTCGCCGGCGAAGATCAACGGCGGGGCTGTGCGAAGCTCGGATTCGACAGCGTCCAGCGCTGTTGTATCGGTGTAGTCAGGCGCCTGTGCGATTGGACAGGTGCGCCAGTCTTGCGGTGACCAGGACATGGTGCGTTACCTCGATCGCTGGGGCGCCGGTTCGGGCGCGGGCGGTGGCGATGGCTTGCGATCCTGCGGGACTGACGGTCCGGTGATCACGTCGAAGTCGAAGTCTGAACTGGGCATGCGAGGCTCCTTCGGTTGAGGGGCCGCTGTGCCTTGGCGAAATCCGGATTTCCTATGGCGCAGAAATGCGAAAGCCGCCTTGGCGTGGCGGCTTTGGGTTCCTGCTAGATGAGCACGATCCTAGGCCGCCGGTTTATACCAGCGGTACCAAAATCGCGAGGTGGAAACGATTTGGATCAGTGCCATGCGCGGGCTTTTACCCAAGCACGGCGTCGATGGCAAGTGACAATCTCAGGCGAGCCCGGGCAAATCGCGGTTGGATCAGGACGGGAAGCCATGGCCGAAGGGCCACAGCCGCGCTCCGCCGATTATTTGCGCCACACCCAGAGTGGCCGCCGAAGGCAGTTAAAAGTATTGCACCACAGAGGCACAGAGGGCACAGAGTAGTCACAGAAAGTGTGTTTATAATTTTCTGTAACTACTCTGTGCCCTCTGTGCCTCTGTGGTTCAAGACCTTCCTTCCTGCCCACACACCGCAGCCGCCATCAAGTACCGCAGAGAAGCTATTGTTGCACTTCGCAGGAGTAACTGCAGGGCGGCCCCAACGTGCGCCGTCAGGCCAGCGTTGGACTGTCTGGATCGAGTGCTCGCAGCAGATAGTCGCTGCACTCCGTCGCATAGCGGTTCCACAGGGAGCGCAGCTCCGCGATCGGCGTGTCGTGCCAGTCGACGCGCAGGTCAACCAGGGGGAAACTTTCGCTCTCCACCACGATCAGATGGGCGCTGCGAACGGGGCCGTTCTCACCGCCGGCGTCGAGCCCTGCTTCCAATGCTTGCAGCAATCGGTCAGCCAGACGCGCGTTGGGATCCGCCTGGAATGCGCGCAGCATCGCCGGAGGAACCTGCGCCGTGGCGAGGATGTTGCCGATGGCGCAAACATCCTGCGCCGGTGCCTCGGCCATCTCCGGCTTGGTCCGTGCACCACTATAGGCCGCGGTGTTTCCCGCCATGTCCAGCACCGCGAGCTGCCGCCAATGCACCAACGGCGTGGACGCCACCAACGCGTCCAGCGTCTGCTGCGCCGAACAGCCGGACCGCAGCAATGCGAGGCCGCGTGACCCGAGACGCGGATCGGTGCGATGCTGCGTCAGCACGCCGCCGATGCCTGCCGCACAATGCGCGACGCGGGCGCCGACGGCGATCGAGGAAGTGGCTACGGCGGCGCCGATCTGGCCAGTACGCGGGCAGCGGCCGATGAGGGAAAAGGTCATCTGTGTCTGATGTCGCGCTCTGTTGACGTATCGATCCCGCGAACCGCCGCGTCGTTGGACGGCGGACGGCAATTGCCGGCGGCTGGGCTGATCCAACTCGCCGCGTCGGTGATTTTGCTCAGCAGTGCATGGCCGCTCACCAAGTTCGCCCTTGGCCTCGGTAGCACACCGATATGGTTTGCAGAAGGCCGAGCGGTGCTGTCCGGTGGCACAGCCGCCATTCTGCTGGCGGTGCTCGGCAGGTTGCGCCTGCCGCGACGCGCCGACCTTCCGGCGATGTTTGCTATCGGCGTCGGGCAACTCGGGCTGTATTTCGCGTTGGCGCATGAGGCGCTGGTCTGGGTGCCCGCGGGACGCACCGCGATCCTGGCCAACACGACAACCATATGGGTCGTGCCGTTGTCGCTGATCTTCCTGCACGAGCGGATCCCGTTGCGGCGGTGGCTTGCCGCCGGACTGGGTATCATAGGTGTCGCGGTCCTGATGAACCCGTGGGCGATCGACTGGACATCGCGCGACGTGCTGATCGGGCATGGCTTCCTGCTGGGAGCGGCGTTGTCATGGTCGGTGGCCATCATCGTCACCCGTGCCACCCGGCCTCGCATGTCAATGTTCGAGTTGCTGCCTTGGTGTTTTGCCATCGCCTCGATCATGCTGGTGCCGGTTATCGTCTGGCATGCGCCAGATGGCGGAATCGGCTCGCAGCCTGGTTCGTGGTTGGCGCTTGCCTATATCGGCCTAATTGCTGGTCCTTTGGGAACATGGTGCGTGATGCAGGCAACGGCGACGTTGCCAACGATCGTTTCGTCTGTCGGTTTCCTGACCACACCCGCTGTCAGCCTGATTCTGGCCGATGTGTTTCTGGGTGAACGGATCACGACGGACCTGCTGGCTGGTTCGGCGCTGATCATGTTCGGCGTCGGCTTTGCCGCGTGGCCGGGACGACGCACATGATGCTGCATGCGATCGAGGCGGGGCACGGCGAGCCACCGTTTGTGCTGTTGCACGGGCTGTTCGGGTCCGCTCGCAACTTCGGTTTGGCGCAACGGGAGTTCGCGCGCCGGCGACGCACCATTGCGCTGGACCTGCGCAATCATGGTGCGAGCCCGCATGCTGCGAACATTCACTACGCCGACATGACCGCCGACGTCCTGGAGACACTGGATCGGCTATCGGCGTTGCCGGCGATCCTGTTGGGACATTCGATGGGCGGCAAGGTCGCGATGCGGGCCGCGTTGACTGACGCGGAGTCCGTCGCCCGGTTGATTGTCGCTGACATCGCGCCGATCACTTATCCACCGCACTATCGCGACATTGGCAACGCGATGTTGGCAATGCCACTTGCGCCAGGCATGACCCGCACCGAGGCTGATGCAGCGTTGACGCAGTCGGTGCCGGATGCGGCGATGCGGGCGTTTCTGTTGCAGAACCTTCGGCTTGGTGCGACACCTGCGTGGCGCATCGGCCTGGGCCAGATCGTTGCTGCGTTCAGCGAGATCGAAGGCTGGGATGCGCCAGCGGATGCGATCTATAGCGGTCCCACACTGTTCGTCGCCGGTGCGACTTCGAACTACATAAAGCCGGAGCACCGACCGATGATCCGGTCGCGGTTTCCTGGTGCGCGTTTCGTGACGCTCAAGAATGCCGGGCATTGGCTGCATGCCGACAATCCGTCGGGCTTCATCGCAGTGATCGAAGCTTTTTTGACAATGACGAGCTGAGATCAGCATCATCGCCAATGCGCTTGACCGAAGACGAACAGGCGATGTTGCGCGGCGAGGCGGGACCAGCGCGCCAATGGGCGATCCAGCATCAGATGCGTGTTGGACGCTACCTGGGCGCGGCTGATTTCGTTCCGGTGTCGCAGGCACACATCATGGCGGATACCGAATCGCTGGGTGTCGCGGGCGTCGAATGGCTGGAGCGGCTGGCGGCATTGCCCGAGAGCGATCGCCACGTGCGCATTCCCACGATCACCGATCCCCGCGGCACCGATTTCGCCGCGGCCGCGCGGTTGAAGCAGCAGGAATGGATGCTGGCGTTGGAGCGTCGCACCATTGTGGCGTTCGAGGCGCTCGGCGTGTTGATGACCGATACCTGCATCAACTATCAGACCATCATGCCGGCGGTACGCGGCGAGCATATGGCGTATGGCGATACCGGCGTGGTGATCTATTCCAACAGCGTGCTTGGTGCTCGGTCAAATTTCGAGGGTGGGCCTTCGGCGTTGGCCGCGGGCCTAACTGGACGCACGCCTCGCTATGGCTTTCACCTGGCGGAACAGCGGCAGGCCACGTTGTTGCTGCGTATCGCTCGCGCGCCAGGCGCGTTGCACGAATGGGGCGCACTGGGCGGAATTATCGGACGGATGGCCGGCGACTACTGGCAAGTCCCGGCGCTGGTGGGAATTGATCGCGTTCCGTCCTCCGATGAGTTGAAGCACTTTGGGGCAGCGCTCGCGAGCTATGGTTCGGTCGCGCTGTTCCATATGTTGGGCGTCACACCGGAGGCGGAGGACGCGATCGACGCATCGCTGCCGGTGACAGCGACGATTGGGCCGGACGATCTGCGCGATTTCCAGGCGGCCTATCGGGCACAGATCGACACGGTGGATGTGGTGGTGTTTTCCTCACCGCAACTCAGCCTGATTGAAATGAGCACGCTGGCCGCGATGGTGGATGGGCGACGCCTGGCGATACCGACACTGGTGGTCACCAGTCCGCAAGTGAAACCAGATGCCGATCGGCTGGGTATCACGGCACGGATCGAGGCGGCGGGCGGCCTGGTGTTGTCCGGCATGTGCTTCTATCAAAGCTACGCACGCGAAATGGCTGAGGCCAATGGGTGGCGCAACCTGGTCACCACGTCCGCAAAGCTGGTGAATATCCTTGGTGGCTACGGCTATCGTCCGGCGTTGCTGTCGATGCAGGAGTGCATCGATGCGGCATGCTGCGGACGGATTGGCGCATGACCGAATTCCGCGCGGACGCGGTAATGGGCAAGCGCGTGCGTGGCCTGGCGCTGGTGGCGCACGACGGCTTTTCCGCACGCTACGATCTGGATCGGATCAACGGTGTGTTTTCTCGTCCGGACCATAAGCTGGCGGGTCAGTCTTACCGGGGGCGCGTTCTGGTGCTCGACGCCGCGAAGGGTGGGGTAGCGACGGCGTGGATGCTGCACGAGATGGCGGCGCGCGGCGTTATGCCGGCAGCGCTGGTGCTGAACCGGGTGAACCCGATCATGGTGCAGGGCGCGGCGCTTGCCGACTTTACGATGATGTCCGGATTCGACGTCGACATCACCGCGATGGTGCCTAACGGTGCACTGGTGGAGATCGATCCGGAACGTGGATGCCTGCGGATCCTGACCACCGAATAGGGCTGGGTGAGTGGACGCGGCCGAGGTGGCGCTGCTATGAAGCGGCGGCTCAGGAGGGATGGCCGAGCGGCTTAAGGCGCACGCTTGGAAAGCGTGTGTGCGTGCAAGCGTACCGTGGGTTCGAATCCCACTCCCTCCGCCAGAACGGAGGAAATCCTTAGATAAATTGCCGACAAATACGCGGCAGCATGCACTTCGGCATACATTATCTCGCTCGGGACGAAGCGGGTTCTTTATTTGTTCTCGCACAGCCCCTAGCGACATCGACGCCATCGTTGGTGGTGTCCTTGACCGCTACCACCTAGAGTCCAAACTGTGGCGACACATGCCAGAACACCAATTCCGACCACCATGATGGCGGGCATGTTCAGAATATCATCGGGATTAATGCCCATAAAACCTAGTGTGGGCGTTTCGGCTAACCGTCGGCGGCGTGCACATTGCCGGTCAGCAGTGCGCCGCGGTCCAGATCGCCAAACCGGTGAACACGGACAGTGGATTATGGGAGGTGCATCCGAAGTGCGTATTATGGACGCAGCCGGTCGATAGCTTCATTCTTATCGGCGCCGCTCAAGCCAGCGTTGACCCAGGTATATGAGGTAATTTCCCGACCCGATAGTCGGCTACATGGGGAGACTTTCACATGATGGGGTGGATGGATCTGACGTCGGTTGGTGAGCGCTTCAGCCAGTTCATCTTGATGGCGGCGATGATTCTGGGCAACCAAGCGATCGCCCGCCGCGCCCAGAATCACAGAGTCCGCCAAGAGGTGCGGCGGATTCGATATTTGCTGCGCGTGGTTATGCGGGCGTTGCGCGACCTCTACGACGACAATCTTCGTTTGTTAACGAGCGGGGACGGACTCCTGCTGTCTGGGCGCAGCCAGATCGCACTGCTCCGCATCCACCTCGGGCGTCTCAACTCACTGAACGAGGCCGAGATTGAGGCGGTGCTAACCGCGTCAATTGCCATGGAAGTGGCGGAAGCTGCCATGGCGGTTGCTGGCAAGCCCGTGGGCGGAGTTGCCATCCTTCTGCCACGGGAGGGGGGTGCCGCCGAGGCAGTCAAGCTGCCGCTGCTGCGCGCCTTGGCGGCGCTTGAGACGGCGGAGGCGCTGCTGGCGCCGGGTGGGCCGTCGGTCGGGCAGACCAAGGAGAAAGCCACCCTGTTCCGCATGGCCGAGGCTAACTGAAAGGCATTCTTACGACCAAGGTAAGGCGAAAACAGTGGTGGGACTTAATCCAGCCCAGGTCAGCGGTTTTGGACAGGTTCCGATACGACGGAGGACGAGCCTGGATGCCAGTTGAGGCACGCGTCCCGCAGCGCGATCCCGAGGTCGTTGGCGGTTTCGTTCCGCGACTGTATGATGACTTTTCGCTATATCGAGCGGGTCGGGCTCCATCTCGAGCACGAAGGTATTTCTCATGGTGAGACATGGTAGTCTCTGCTTCTAAACTTCAGGGTGGTCGTAATGCGTGCTGTCGCTTTAGTCGTTGCCTCGCTGATTGGCCTCACGATCCCTGTCTATGCGCAAACCCGGATCGACGCCATCAACACAAACTTTCGTTGGCTCGGACCGGACGACAAGATCATTGTTGAGCGCTATGACGATCCCCGGGTTGCGAACGTGTCATGCTATATGTCGCGCGCCGAGACCGGAGGCGTGAAAGGTGGTCTCGGGCTGGCGGAAGACCCGAGCCGGTTTTCAATCGCGTGCCGAGCGGTAGGCACAATTGTTATTCCGCCCGGATTGCCGAAATCCGAGGTGATCGCATTCGCCTCGGCTTCGCTGTTTTTCAAGACATTCCAAATTCATCGCGCGGTAGACGCGGAAAAGAATGTGCTGGTGTATACGGTCGTAAGCACGAAGCTGATCAACGGCTCACCATTCAACAGCATCAGTGTCGTGCCAGCAGGGCTGCGGTGATTTCTGATAGACAGCGGGCGATCCGTCACCCGCCTTGAACATCCTTTGTCAGCAACGCCGGCATGTTCACGTCAGCGCGTCCGAGCAGGATTTTCTCCTCATCCTCCGCGAGTTCATCATTGCGTGCATCGCCGTTGTGCCGTGCCTCGTTAATTGCACGCCACCAATGCTCTTCTGCTCGATCGACGGGACGTCCCTCGCGTTCCCAAATGAGGTATGCCCTCTCACGAATGGCCTGTTCTAAGTTTCGATCCTGGTCAGACATTTCTCCTTCCCCCTCGTTGGCAGGCCTGGATCGAGCAGCATCGCCTGGGGGGGCAGGGTTGTCGATAGGCGGACGGACTTCAGCGACGTAAGCCAGGAACAGCTCTTTGCGATCTTGTTTCGCCTCAATCAGGGCGGCCAGTTTGGGTGGCCGGGTCAGGCTGCAAACAAAATCGTGAGGCTACGGTTTGCGCTCTGGGACGTTGGCTCTCAATTCCCTCCAACCGAGGTCGCAGCTTTTCTGTGGGGAGTGACTTTGTAGAGCCGACGTCCCAGGCACTCAGTCCCCGTCGTGCTGACACGGGATCAGCAGGACACCATCGCTGGGGAAATGGTTCCTGCTAGCCTTCGCTAGATCCGGTCAACATCACAACCTTGGTCTTGGCCGACCGCAACCTGATCTCCAACGCGGCTTGATATTGCGGCGAGTTGTACCATTGCATCGCCCGCTCAGGGCTATCGAATTCCAGGAGCACCGAGCGCGGCGGTGGTCCGCTGCCCTCCAGCACCTTCGGATCTCCGCCGCGCACTGAGTAACGACCTTCGAATTCGGCAATGCTCGCTGCCGCCAGCGGTCGATAGGTTTCGAACAGTGCCGGATCGGTCACCTCAAGTTCCGCATAGATGTAACCTTTGGGCATGATGTCCTCCGCATTCATGGGACAGCTTGCCACGTGGGTATTCGACGGTCGAGGAGTGCGAACGCTGCAGGATCGACCGACTACCCAGAGAACCGTGCGAATTGACCCGGCATCCGGTCGATGGTGTCGTCCTGGTCCGGTTCGGCATCACCACGCAGGAAATTCTTAGGCTCAGACGATCGAAACGCGAATGTTGGAGACGGCACCCGGTAGGGTGTTCGACGTGTCGGTGGAAGGCAAGGACGATGATACGCTCGGCCTCTTGCTGCATGGTTTCGGCGTTTCGTGATTCTTCGATCAGAGTGCCAACCTTGTTTGTCTGGGGCGACCACGGCAGACGGCTGATCTCGGGAAGCGACGATGAGCTTCTGGTAGCCTTCGCCCAGGTCGTGCAGATCACGCGCAATACCAGTTCTCATTGATGGTGACCCATAGCAAAAGCAGCGAACCTCTACTCGGCATTGCCGGCAGCAACGGAATCAGTAAAAGAATCTTCAACCACAGATGCACACAGATAAACGCAAATAATACGAGGGGTCGGAAGTGCCGACTCTTGATCCCCGTCATAGTCGGGCTTGACCGGGCCATCGGCTACACGCAACCAATTGCGAACGATGCAATCCCAATCAACAACCATCCGATGAAGATGACCGTGTCAAGCCCGGTCATGACGGGGTCGGATCATTGCGTTCGGTACGTCAACAGCAAGGGCCACTGGTATAACTCGGCTCCAGGGAAGCGCGGCTTGCCCGATTTGAAACATTGCGTCTGGGACTATCTGTGTCCATCTGCGTGCATCGTTGAAAATCCTTATTTGCCTCGCAGTCCGACTCCCAATGAGTTGTGCCGAATGTCATCGCCGGCCCTGACCATACAAGTGAAAAGATGAGTCGCGCTCAGTGAGTGTTGGTGTAACTCATCGATCGTAGGCTCTCGGGGGGCACGCCAAAACGGCGCGAATCCGCAAAGGCTGTCTCCGGCTAACGGAGTGCGGCCCTTGCCCTTGGGGGCCCATGCTTCCCGCACGGGCGCCCCTCTGTCAGATGCTAAGCAAACTTGATCAACGACCCGGTATGGCCGTCGCTGCCGCCGATCTGGAAGTCGTTCAGCGTGTAGCTGCCGATGAACTTGATGTTCGCGGTATGCGTCCCATCGGTGGCAGTCAGCGTCTCGGTGGTCGTGTTGTAGGTCAGCGGCTGGATCGAGTTCGGGTTCATATCGGTCAGGTCGATCAGGTCACTGCCGCCGAAATTCCCGATCGTGGTGGTGTTCAGGTGCGCGGAGGTATCGGAGAACACATCGCCGAATCCGCTGAAGCCATTCAACGTGTCCTTGCCGCCATTACCGGTCAGCGTCTGGCCTTGCGCCAGGGCAGTGATCGTGTCGTTGCCGGTGCTGCCTACTGCGGTAATGAAGCTCATTTTACTTAGCGTCAGGTTGGTGGCGAGCGTCAGATTGACAGTCAGGTTGCTGTCGGACGCGTTCAACGTGGCGGCGCCGCCAGTGGTGATCTTCAGATCGGTCGTGCCGCTGGCGGTGCCGTTGACCAGCGCGCCCGCGAGCGCCGCGGTAGCGCTGATCAACGCTATCCCGGCGCCAGCTATTGACCGTCTCGCCGGTGCCTCCGATGACCACCGTGTCGGTGCCGCCGCCGAGGTTGATCACGTCGTTATTCGCCGCGCCGTGGATGGTGATGGTCTCGGGGTTCGGATCCAGTGGATTGGGTGTCCCCGACGCAACGTTGACGGTCTGGTCCAACCCGGCGCGCAGATCAACGACCTGCACTCCGCTGGGCACGCCGCCGCCTGCGGCCTGGCCCTCGGCCGCGTCCACGGTCTGGATATTCGTGAGCGCCGCCAAGGCTCCGAGATTGAACGTGCCGCCGCCGGACAGCATCAGCGTGTTGGTGCCGCTGCCGCCATTGATGGAGTCGCTCGCATTGAGCGCCGTACCGGTGGTGACAATCGTATCGTCCTCGAACCCACCGGTAAAGGTGTCCGTCCCTGTGCCGAGGTAATCGATCAGGGTCTTGCCGGTGCTGGCCGCCGTGTCACTCGCCGCGCTCACGCTGTTGTTGCCGCTCGCGCCGCCATGCACTGCCACCGACCCGCCGGATAGCGTCGTGTCGGTCACCGTGACGGTATTGCTGCCGGCCGCCAGATCAACGGTGCCGAAATTGCTGACCCCGCCGAGGCTGAACGCCCCGGCGCTGGTCAGTACCAGCGTGTTGGCGCCGCTGCCGCCGGTCAACGTGTCGCCGCCCACCGCCTTCGCCGAGACGCGCACCACGTCGTTCTCGAACCCGCCGGTGAATTGGTCCGTCCCCGAGTCCCAGTTGAATAGGTGAGTGTCTTGCCGATGCTGGCCGACGTGTCGCTGGCCGCGCTGACGCTGTTGTTGCCGCTCGCCCCGTCGTTGATCGTTACGGTCCCGCCGGACAACGTCGCGTCGGTCACCGTGACCGTGCTGTTGCCGGCTGCCAGGTTGATCGCGCCGATCTTGCTGACGCCGCCGAGATTGGCACCGCCGGCCGTGATTAGCGTCAGGGTGTTCGTGCCGCTGCCGCCGGTCAACGTGTCGCCGCCGACGGCTGCGGCCGAGACCCGGATCACGTCGTTCTCGAACCCGCCGGTGAAACTGTCCGTCCCCGAGCCGGTGGTATAGGTGAGCGTCTTGGCCTTGCTCGCCGTCGTGTCGCCCGCCGCGCTGACGCTGTTGTTGCCGCTGGCGCCGTCTTTGAGCGTTATCGACCCGGTCAACGTCTTGTCGGTCACCGTGACAGTGCTGTTGCCGGCAGCCAGGTTGATTGTGGCGAACTTGCTGACACCGCCTAGATTGACACTGCCGGCGCTGGTCAGCGTCAGCGTGTTCGTGCCGCTGCCGCCGGTCAACGTGTCGCCGCCGACAGAAGCTGCCGAGACCCGCACCGTGTCGTTCTCGAACCCGCCGATGAAGTGGTCCGCCCCTGTCCCGGCTGCATAGATCAGTGTTTTGCCGGTGCTGGCGGCGGTGTCGCTGGCCGCGGTGACGGTGTTGTTGCCGCCGCTCGCGCTGTCGCTGATCGTTACTGTACCACCGGACAGTGTCTTGTCGGTCACCGTCACCGCGCTGTTGCCCGCAGCCAGGTTGATCGTGGCGAACTTGCTGACGCCGCCGAGATTGACGCTGCCGGCGCTGGTCAACGTCAGCGAGTTGGTGCCGCTGCCGCCGGTCAGCGTGTCGCCGCCCACAGCCGCCGCCGAGACCCGCACCGTGTCGTTCTCGAACCCGCCGGTGAAGCTGTCCTTTCCCGGCCCGGCTGCATAGATGAGGATCTTGCCGGTGCTGGCCGCGGTGTCGCCCGCCGCGCTGACGGTGTTGTTGCCGCTCGCGCCGTCGTTGATCGTTACTGTCCCACCGGACAACGTCGTGTCGGTCACCGTCACCGTGCTGTTGCCGGCAGCCAGGGTGATCGTGCCGAACTTGCTGACCTCGCCGAGATTGGCACTGCCGGCGCGTGGTCAGCGTCAGCGTGTTCGTGCCGCTGCCGCCGGTCAGCGTGTCGCCGCCCACAGCCGCCGCCGACACATTGACCTTGTCGTTCTCAAACCCGCCGGTGAAGCTGTCCGTCCCCGACCCGGCGGTATAGTTGAGCGTCTTGGTCTTGCTTGCTGTCGTGTCGCCAGCCGCGCTGACGCTGTTGTTGCCGCTCGCACCGTCGCTGATCGTTACTGTGCCGCCCGACAACGTCGTGTCGGTCACCGTCACCGTGCTGTTGCCGGCCGCCAGGTTGATCGTCGCGAACTTGCTGACACCGCCGAGATTGGCACTGCCGGCGCTGGTCAGCGTCAGCGTGTTCGTGCCGCTGCCGCCGGTCAGCGTGTCGCCACCCACAGCCGCCGCGGTGACCCGCACCACGTCGTTCTCGAACCCGCCGGTGAAGCTGTCCGTCCCTGACCCGGCGTAATAAGTCAGCGTCTTGGCCTTGCTCGCCGCAGTGTCGCCTGCCGCGCTGACGCTGTTGTTGCCGCTCGCGCTGTCTTTGAGCGTTATCGAGCCGACGGCCAACGTCTTGTCGGTCACCGTCACCGTGCTGTTGCCGGCGGCCAGATTGATCGTGGCGAACTTGCTGACCCCGCCGAGATTGGCACTGCCGGCGGTGGTCAATGTCAGAGTGTTCGTGCCGCTGCCGCCGGTCAGCGTGTCGCCGCCCACGGCCGCCGCCGAGACCCGCACCGTGTCGTTCTCGAATCCGCCTGTGAAGTGATCCGTCCCAGTCCCGGCGCCATAAATGAGCGTCTTGCCGGTGCTGGCCGCGGTGTCGCCGGCCGCGGTGACGGTGTTGTTGCCGCTCGCGCCGTCGTTGATCGTTACTGTCCCGCCAGACAACGTCGTGTCGGTCACCGTCACCGTGCTGTTGCCGGCGGCCAGGTTGATCGTTGCGAACTTGCTGACCCCGCCGAGATTGGCAGTGCCGGCGCTGGTCAACGTCAGCGCGTTCGTGCCGCTGCCGCCGGTCAGCGTGTCGCCCCCTACGGCCGCCGCCGAGACTCGTACCGTGTCGTTCTCGAACCCGCCGGTGAAGCTGTCCGTGCCGGTCCCCGCGGCATAGATGAGCGTCTTGCCGGTGCTGGCCGACGTGTCGCCAGCCGCGCTGACGCTGTTGCTGCCGCTCGCGCCGTCGTTGATCGTTACTGTGCCGCCGGACAACGTCGTGTCGGTCACCGTCACCGTGCTGTTGCCGGCAGCCAAGGTGATCGTTGCGAACTTGCTGACCCCGCCGAGATTGGCGCTGCCGGCGCTGGTCAGCGTCAGCGTGTTGGTGCCGCTGCCCCCGGTCAGCGTGTCGCTGCCCACCGCTGCCGCCGACACGTTGACTTTGTCGTTCTCGAACCCGCCGGTGAAGCTGTCGGTCCCCGACCCGGCGTTGTAGGTGAGCGTCTTGGCCTTGCTCGCCGCCGTGTCACTTGCCGCACTGACCGTGTTGCCGCTGGCTTGGTCGTTTATCGTCAAGGCACCGCTGGACAGCAGCGCATCCGTCACCGTCAACGTGATTCCGGTGGCTGCAAAGTCGACCGTCGGGAACTTGGTGACTCCACTGAGGTTGGTGCTGCCTGCGCCGGTGAGCACCAGTGTGTTGGTGCCGCTGCCACCGGTCAGCGTGTCGCCGGCCACTGAACTGGCTGCGATGTCAACCGTGTCGTTCTCGAATCCACCCGTGAAGTGATCCGTTCCCGTCCCGGCGACAAAAGTCAGCGACTTGCCTTTGCTTGCCGACGTGTCGCTCGTGGCGCTGATGGTGTTGTTGCCGCTGGCGCCGTCGTTGATGGTAACCGCCGCGCCGGACAGGGTCTTGTCGGTCACCGTCACTGTGCTGTTGCCGGCCGGCAGGTCGATCGTGCCGAAGTTGCTGACGTTCTTGAGATTGATCGCTCCGGCACCAGTCAGTGCCAGCGTGCTCGACGCTCCGTCGCCGATGAAGGTCGTAGTGGCCAGCAGGGAACTGGCGGCATCGACCGTCCAGGTTGCCCCGGCATCGACGATCACTGTGCCGAAATTGGTGAATGTCGTGCCCAGTGCATTCAGCGTCCCGGCATCCGTGCCTGCCGCCAGCTCGATGGTGGAATTGGCACCGCCACCCACCACGTTGCCGCCGAAGGTCTCATCAGGCCCGAGGATCAGCCGGGTGGTACCACTGCCGAAAGCGATCTCCGTCGCCCCGCCGCCACTGACTGCGCCGAAATTGGACAGCGTCCCGTTGACTGTCAGCTCGCCCGTCAGATCGAGCGCGCTGCTCGCAGCGATCGATACCAGGCCGCTGACGGTGAGGGCACCGACGTCCAACGCCAACGTGGCGCCGCCGGTCGCTTCCAATGTACCCGTGCTGCTGAACACCCCCGAAGTGTTAATCGTGAGGGTCGAGCTGCCGCCCTCAGGGGCCGCGTCGATCACACCACTGTTGATCAAGGCCACGTTGCCGTTGCCGATGATCCCAGTGCCAATGATCGTGTTGTTCGTGTTGGTCAGGGTATTGCCGTTGCCGATGAGGTACGCGCTGCCGCCGTTGGTGGCGATCGTGTCCAGCAGCAAGGTGCCGCCGCCGGTGAGCGTGACCGCACCACCAATGGCCAGGAATGCATTCTGTGCATTCCCGCCGACCTGTTCGATCGTACCCAGGTTGTCGATCGTACCCAGCAACGTCGTGGTGATGTTGTCGGCGGCGGTAAAGAGGCTGTTCGCCGAGATCGTGACGCCTTGCAGTGTGGCGCTGCCCGTCGATCCCATCGCGCCGCCGCTGGCCGTCGTCAATGTGCCGCCGGTGATTACCGCACCGTTGCTGACAGTCACGACACTCTGGCTGCCGGTCGCGGTGATGGTGCCACCGGAGTTCGTAACATTGGTCTGGATCGCCAGGTCCCCGCCGGCCGTGGCCTCCAGCAACTTGGTGTTGGTAACGCCGCCGCCGTTCAGCGTCAGGCCTACGCTGCCGCTCTCCGGCGTCGCATCGATTACCCCGCTATTGACCACGACCAGGTTGCCGTTGCCGATGATCCCGGTGCCGAGGATCGTGTTGTCGGTGTTGGTCAGGGTATTGAAATTGCCGATGATGTACGCGTTGCCACCGTTGGTGGCGATGGTGTCCAGCAGCACGGTGCCACCGCCGGTGAGCGTGACCGCATTACCAATGTTCAAGAATGCGTTCTGCGCATTCCCGCCGATCTGTTCGAACGTACCCAGGTTGTCGATCGTACCCAGCAGCGTCGTGGTGATGTTGTCGGCGGCGGTAAAGAGGCTTTTCGCCGATATCGTGACGCCTTGCAGTGTGGCGCTGCCCGTGGATCCCATGGCGCCGCCGCTGGCCGTAGTCAGCGTGCCGCCGGTGATTACCGCGCCGTTGCTGATGGTCACCACACTGTTGCTGCCAGTCGCGGTGATGTTCGCGCCCGTGTTCGTGACACTGGTCTGGATCGCCAGGACGCCGCCGGCCGTAGCCTCCAGCAACTTGGTGTTGGTAACGAGGCCCCCGTTCAGCGTCAGGCCTACGGTGCCACTCTCCGGCGTCGCATCGATCACGCCGCCATTGACCAAAAGCAGGTTGCCGTTGCCGATGATCCCGGTGCCGAGGATGGTGTTGTTCGTGTTGGTCAGGGTATTGCCATTACCCTCGATGAACGCGTTGCCGCCGTTGGTTGCAATGGTGTCCAGCAGCACGGTACCGCCGCCGGTGAGCGTGACCGCACCACCAATGAACAGGGCTGCGTTCTGTGCATTCCCGCCGATCTGCTCGATCGTACCCAGGTTGTCGATCGTACCGAGAAGCGTCGTGGTGCTGTTGTCGGCGGAGGTAACGAGGCTCTTCGCCGATATTGTGACGCCTTGCAGTGTGGCGTTCGTGGTCCCCATCGCGCCGCCGCTGGCCGTGGTCAATGTGCCGCCGGTGATGACCGCATTGCTGCTGATAGTCACCACACTCTGACTGCCGGTCGCGGTGATGTTCGCGCCCGTGTTCGTGACATTGGTCTGGATCGCCAAGACGCCGCCGGCCGTGGCCTCAAGCAACTTGGTGTTGGTAACGCCGCCGCCATTCAGCGTCAGGCCAACGGTGCCACCCTCCGGCGTCGCTTCGATTACGCCGTGGTTGACGAGGACAAGGTTGCCGTTGCCGATGATTCCGGTACCGAGGATTGTGTCGCTGCTGTTGGTCAGGGTACCGCCATTACCCTCGATGTACGCATTGCCGCCGTTGGTGGCAATCGTGTCCAGCAGCACGGTGCCGCCGCCCGACAGCGTAACCGCACCACTGACATAGAGCAGTCCGTTCTGTGCATTCCCGCCGATCTGTTCGATTGTGCCCAGGTTGTCGATGGCGCCCACAAGGAACGTGGTGGTGCTATCGTTGGAGGTAAACAGACTGCCGCTCGATACGGTGACGCCGCTCAGTGTGGCGTTGCCGGTGGATCCCATGACGCCGCCGTTGGCAGCATTCAGCGTCCCGCCGGTAATCGTGGCATTATTGCTGATGTTCACCGCACTGAGGCTGCCGGTGGCGGTGATGTTTGCGCCCTTGTTGGTCACACTGGTCAAGATCGACAAGAAACCGCCGGCCGTGGCCTCGAGCAACTTGGTGTTGGTGACGCCGCCTCCGTTGAGCGTGAGGGTCGAGGTGCCTGCCTCCGGCGTTGCATCGATCACCCCGCCGTTGACCACGACCAGGTTGCCGTTGCCGATGATCCCAGTGCCCACGATCGTGTTGTTCGTGTTGGTCAGCGTGCCGCCATTCCCGAGGATGAAGGCAGAGCCGCCGTTGACCACGTTGGTGCTCAGCAGCACTGTTCCACCGCCGGTGAGCGTAACCGCACCAACGACATCCAGGACTCCGTTTGCTGCATTCCCGCCGAGCTGTTCGAGCGTGCCCAGGTTGTCGATGGTGCCCAGAAGCGTCGTGGTGCTGCTATTCGTCGCGGTGACAAAACTTCCGGCGCTGATCGTCAGGGCGCCCTGCGTTGAGCCGTCCAGCGTCGAGTTGCCGACCGTCTCCAACACTCCGCCGGCGGTGTTTTGCAAGGTCCCGCCCTCGACCTGAGCGCTGAGGAGCTCCACCGTGCTGG
Source organism: uncultured Alphaproteobacteria bacterium (assembly GCA_963726125.1). GTDB lineage: Bacteria > Pseudomonadota > Alphaproteobacteria > Acetobacterales > Acetobacteraceae > JAMXLO01. The sequence continues at coordinate 287,867 of CAVSBG010000002.1, forward strand.
TCGCGTCGGCGGTGAGGATGGTCCCGCCGGCGTTGTCGACGGTGGGCTCGATCAGCAGAAGGGCGCCGTTGGTGGCCTCCATCGTGCCGGTGTTGGTGATGCCACCGCCGTTCAGCGTCAGGGTGCTGGTGCCGCTTTCGGGCGTCGCGTCGATCACGCCGCCGTTGATGAGCGCAAGGTTGCCGTTGCCGATGACCCCGGTTCCCAGGATCGTGTTGTCCTTGTTGGTGAGGGTCTGATTGCTGGAGGCCCCCTGGATGAACGCACTGCCGCCATTGGTTGCGATGGTGTTCAGCAGCACGGTTCCGCCGCCGGTGAGCGTCACCGCATCGGCGACATACATCACTCCGTTTGCTGCATTCCCGCCGATCTGCTCGAGCGTGCCCGCATTGTCGATCGCGCCGAGCAGCTCGGTCGATGTGCTATTTTGCCCGATAAAGGTCGTGTTGGCGGAGATCGTGTCCCCGGCGAGCGCCGAATTGCCGCTCGAGGTCTGAAACAGCCCGGCGCCGCTCAGCACCGAGCCGTTGATCTCGCCGCTGGCCAGCGAGAGCGATGCGCCCGCCGCCACCGAAATGCCGGCGCCGCCGGTGGCGGAGGTCAAGGTGACCCCGCTTATCGTCAGCGCATTGGAGGCAAGGATCGACAGCGAATTGACCGTCTGGTCTCCGCTGGAACTGTTGAGGGTCACATTGCCGGTCGCCGTATTGCCGATGACGACGTTCGCGGTGGGGTTCGGCACCTGGCCGCCGCTCCAGTCGGCCGCGGTGCTCCAGTTGCCGGTCGCGTCGGTCCACTTATAGGTGGTCGCCAGCGAGGCGTTGCTGACGCGTTCGATCTGAATGTTGCCGGGACCGTTGTTGTAGAACACCAACAGCGACGTTCCGTCTCCGAGATCGACGAAGCTGCCGTCGCCGGTCGAAGATCCGTCCTGGATAGCGGCGAATTGCCCGACCAGGTCGCCGGCGCCGAACGTCATGACAGTCAGCAAGCTGTCCAACGCGGGTGTGCTGCTGACCGACAGGGTGCCGCCGGTCAAATTCACGAAGCCGCCAGTGTCCGCGACCACGCCGGACGACGTGCCGCCGCCGCCGATATTCGCCTCCAGAACGCCGGTGCCGCTCTGATTGTAGTTGCCGCTGACCGTCAACGTGCCGGGCGTGCCGATGTTCAGGCCGGCGAACACGGTTCCGCCGCTGAGGTCGTTGACCGTGCCGACGACGGTGCCGGTGCCGTCGAGCGATCCGCCGGTGACAGTGGCGGTCCCGGCCAAGGTGCCGCCGGACACGACATTGACGGCGCCGCCGGTGACATCGACGATTCCGGCCAGGGTCCCCCCGCCATTGACGTTGGTGGCGCCGGCCGCCTGCGTGTAGATGTCCCCGGCTCCCATCTGGAGCTCGCCGGAGCCGTCGATGTTGACCGACGCGCTGTTCGTCGCCGAACCGTTGACGATCAGATCGGCAATAACGCTGGCATTCCCTTGGATCTGGATGTTGCCGGTATTGTTCAGCCCCCCGGCGGTTACAGTATCGCCGGTGCTGATATTGCCGTTGCCGATGAACAGCGCATTGTTGTTCGTGCTGTTGATGGTCAGCGTTCCGCCGACAGTCAGGCTGCTGCCGCCGCCGCCGTTATTGAACGGGGAGTTGAGCCAAACAATGCCACCGTTGCCGCCATTGGTGCCGCGTGATGGTCAGTCCGCCGGTGGTGGTGACCGCCGCTCCGGCTGACAGACTCAAATCCCCGGAGACCGTGTTGAGGCCGGTCAGCGCGCTGTTGGTTGTCAGTTGCTGTAGCGTCGGCGATCCGCGCGTTGACGCCGCTCAGTCCGACGCCCGCCGTCGATCGTGCCGATCTGGCCGCTGGCGAACTCCAGCAGCGCATTGTTATGTGAGACCAACCGATCCGGTCTCGACTCCCGATGTGCCGAAGCCGGCCGCCCCGGTGGTGATGTTCAGCGTCGACTGGATGGTGCTGTTGCCGGCGATCTGGATGATGCCGGTGTTGACGAGAGCCTTCGCGGTCACCGTGTCGCCGGCGCCGATATTGGTGTTGCCGATATAGAAGCGCGTTGTTATTCGTGCTGTTGATGGTCAGCGTTCCACCGACCTTCAGGCTGCTGCCGCCGCCGCCGTTATTGAACGGGGAGTCGAGCCAAACGATGCCACCGTTGCCGCCATGGTGCCGCCCGTGATGGCTCAATCCGCCGGTCGTGCTGACCGACGCTCCGGCTGACAGCACCAAATCGCCGGAGACCGTGTTGAGGCCGGTCAGCGCGCTGTTGGTTGTCAGGTTGCTGTAGCGTCGGCGATCCGCGCGTTGGCGCCGTTCAGTCCGACCCCGCCGTCGATCGTGCCGATCTGGCCGCTGGCGAACTCCAGCAGTGCATTGTTAGTGAAGAATAACCGATCCGGTCTCCACCCCCGCCGTGCCAAACCCGGCCGCTCCGGTGGTGATGTCCAGTGTCGACTGGATGGTGCCGTTGCCGGCGATCTGGATGTTGCCGGTGTTGACGAGAGCCTTCGCGGTCACCGTGTCGCCGGCGCTGATATTGGTGTTGCCGATATAGAGCGCGTTGTTGTTCGTGCTGTTGTTGGTCAGCGTTCCACCGACCTTCAGGCTGCTGCCGCCGCCGCCGTTATTGAACGGGGAGTCGAGCCAAACGATGCCACCGTTGCCGCCATGGTGCCGCCGTGATGGCCAGTCCGCCGGTGGTGGTGACCGACGCTCCGGCTGACAGACGGAAATCGCCCGGAGACCGTATTGAGGCCGGTCAGCGCGCTGTTGGTTGTCAGGTTGCTGGCATCGGCGATCCGCGCGTTGACGCCGTTCAGTCCGACGCACGCCATCGATCGTGCCGATCTGGCCGCTGGCGAACTCCAGCAGCGCATGTTATGTAAGCTAACCGATCCGGTCTCCACCCCCACCGTGCCGAAGCCGGCCGCCCCGGTGGTGATGTCCAGCGTCGACTGGATGGCGCCGTTGCCGGCGATCTGGATGATGCCGGTGTTGACGAGAGCCTTCGCGGTCACCGTGTCGCCGGCGCCGATGATGGTGTTGCCGATGTAGAGCGCGTTGCTATTCGTGCTGCTGTTGGTCAGCGTTCCACCGACGTTCAGGCTGCTGCCGCCGCCGCCGTTATTGAACGGGGAGTCGAGCCGAACAATGCCACCGTGCCGCCATTGCCGGTGATGCTCAGTCCGCCGGTCGTGGTGACCGACGCTCCGGCAGCCAGATCGGAAATCGCCGGAGACCGTATTGAGACCGGTCAGCGCGCTGTTGGTTGTCAGCGTGCCGGCGTCGGCGATCAGCGCATTGGCGCCGTTCAGTCCGAGGCCGCCATCGATCGTGCCGATCTGGCCGCTGGCGAACTCCAGCAGCGGTGTTGGTGAGGGTAACTGACCCGGTCTCTGCTCCCACTGTACCGAAGCCGGCCGCGCCGGTGGTGATGTCCAGCACCGATTGGATGGTGCCGTTCCCTGCGATCTGGATGTGCCGGTGTTGACAAGCGCGGCCGCGGTCAGCGTGTCGCCGGCGCCGATAAAGGTGTTGCCGATGTACAGCGCGTTGCTGTTGGTGCTGCTGACGGTGAGGGTACCGCCGACCGCCAGGGTGCTGCTGCCGCCGCCGTTGGTGAACGGGGAGTCGAGCCAAATAACACCGCCGTTGCCGTGTGAGGGCAAGGTCGCCGCCGGTGGTGACCGACGCACCGGCCGACAGCACCAATGAGCCGTCGACTGTGTTGAGGCCGACCAGCGCACTGTTGGTTGCCAGGGTGCCGGCGTCGGCGATCCGCGCGTTGATGCCGGTCAACCCAATGCCGCCTTCGATCGTGCCGATCTGGCCGCTGGCGAACTCCAGCAGCGCGTCGTCGGTAAGGGCAACCGACCCGGTCACCACCCCCAGTGTGCCGAACCCAGCCGAACCGGTGGTGATGTCCAGCGTCGACTGGATCTGCCGTTGCCGGTGATCTGGATTGCGCCGGTGTTGACGAGGGCGGCCGCGGTCAGGGTGTCGCCGGCGCCGACGCCTGTGTGGCCGATGTATAGCGCGTTGGGGTCCGTGCTGGCGATTGGTCAGCGTGCCGCTGATCGTCAGATTGCTGCCGCCGCCGCCGTTGATGAATGGGGAGTCGAGCCAGCCACGTCGCCCGCGCCGGTCAGATGCCAAAGTCGCCGGCGACGCTGGCCGAACCACCGGACGTCAGCTGAAAATTCCCGGCGATCGTGGCGGAACCGGTATCCGTCAGGACCGCGCCCGCGGTGAGGGCGAGAATGGCCGGCGCGTCGACCTGAAGGGCAGCTATAGTGGCTGCCGACGTCAGGTTGCTGTTGCCGGTTGCAATCTCGGCGGCTTGCGTATCGGCGGGCGGAGGAGGTGGCGGGCTGCCTAGGGACCAGTCGGCATTTGTTGACCAATTACCGGTCCCATTCCAAAAATTGGTCGTCGTCGGCATCTTAAATCCCCCTTGCAAACCGATGGGTTGCCCACCTAGGCTAGACCGTGCTTAGCAGAAGTTTCGCGGAACTACAGCAAAGAATTGCTGACGGGCACGCTGAAAAAACCGGGGGCGCAAGGAAATTTGGCGCTCACGTCTGTCTCAATTTCCATACGACCGGAGCTGGCCAAAGAAGATTGGGACAGATGGCTAAAAAGAGTCCAGTCTCTGCCAACCTGCCTGACGTTGCCAGCAGCAGGTAGAAATGTGGCGGCTCGGATGGAACGGCTGACGCCAGTTCGGGGCTTCGCAACGCCGTATACGGCTGGGAAGCCAGTCACGGTGGCGATGGCAAGGGCGCGGATTTTCCTGTCGTCGCCGATCAAGCGGCAGCATGATATCGACGCGGTCGTGGGCCATGACGGACGGACTGACTGCGCATAGACACACTTAATGGGCGAACATCAGCGCGCGTTGCGCGCATCGCGTGCGGGTAACGATCCGTGGTGGTAACCGTCGTCGACACGATTGCAGAATGTCAAGGCACACGTAACATTCGAGCACAAATATTCCAGCGGAATGATATCGTAAGCGAGATAATTTGCCTGCCGAGCGCCCCTGGAACTGCCCGCAGCGATTTTCATCCACGAATCCGCACGATAACGAGGCCGGGATTCAAGGCATCTTGGCATGGCGTCGCGCCGATTGAGCTCAGCGGCCGTATGGCGGTCGCGTTGGAGAGCGCGCACTGAATTCGATCGAATTAATCTTTTCTGTATGGAGAAGAGACTGGCGGCAGCGGGGATCGTGTGTCGATTAGTGGAATTTTGGGTAGTTATTAAATTTTGGACATGCCATAACACAGGGATCACTAATTTGACATTTGACCAGGGATTCCAGTTGTATGAGCGATTCCAACACGATCCTGCCGACAGCTCAGCTCACCGGTCTCGAGCAAGGGCTCGATAACGAGCTTGCGGCGCTGGAGGGCGCGCTCAATTCGCAGATCTATCTGGAGAATTTGCCGATCATCGGCACACAGCTTGGAGCCGCATTCAAGCAGGGCCAGGCGGCACTGAAGAAATTCAGCGTGCTGGAAGCGAACGTCAAGCAGGCGCTTACCAACCTCAACAACCTGCCGAACGCCACCCTCGGCAACCTTCAGAGCGCCATCAATGGCGCGATGAGCAGCGCCGGGTTCGCCAACACGGTGTTGACGACATTGGACAGTGGCAGCTTGACGCTGAAGTTCAACAACTCGGCCAGCGCAACCTTTAACGAGGCGCTTGGCAGCAACTTTGGGTTGCCCGGCCTGAACTTCGACACCTCCGGTTCGGCGCAGACCACGGTCGGCTACAACCTGGACGTCACTGCGACGGTGGATGCCTCCGGCAATTTCTCAATTTCCACGCCCGGCCCCGCGCCTGCTCTTTCGCTGACCCTCGGCGTCAAGGCCCCGACCTTCACGGCGAGCGCCTCGCTGGGTTCGTCGGATGCAACCCTGGGTTTTCTGAAGTTCAACGCAGCCGACAAGGGCTCGAATCTGAACGGGACGTTCGGGATCGATACGAGCGGGAACGCGGAATTTACCGGCAGTGCCAATCTCGACGTTGCACTCGGGTCCAACATGGGGAGCGCCGCGCTGCCCTCTGTCAGCGCCGAACTGGTGGGCGGGTGGTCGTTCAGCGACAGCATAGTCGACGCGACCAATCAGGCTTCATTTGGCAACGCGCCGAGCATTTCGCTCGACAATGTCAGCTACGATTTCGGCACCTTCGTGAACAAGTTCATCGAGCCGATCCTGAACGAGATCGCTCCCGTCCTGCAGCCGATCGAGCAGGCGCTGGCGGTATTCGACACGCCGCTGAGTTTCCTCGGCGGCGGCACGATCGATGGCGGCAACGATGGCCTGCTTGGCACACTTTGGCATCAGCTCGACGTGGCGGGGGCCGTCAATGCGTCCGGCAGTGACATACCCGACGGCCAGATCACGCTGGTCGACCTGCTCAAGCTCGCGACCGGCGCGAACCTTGCGCCGATGGTCAACTTCCTGACCACGGTCACGGACATCGTCCAATGGGCGACGGCGCTCAGCGGTTCGAACGTTGGCTCGGCGATGACCTACGACCTCGGATCGTTCTCTATACCAAACGACATTCGTGCCGCCAATTTCGATATCAGCCAGATCGCGCCGGTCATCACTGGCGGGCAGGATCTCTCGACGTTTCTTGCCGGCTTGTTCCAACCCGCCTGCGCCGGGCGCTCCGCTCACCGCAGCCCAGGCATTGCAGGCCCTGCTGAACCCTTCCGCCTCGAGTCTGCTGTCATTTCCGATCATCTCGAACCCGGCGTCGGCGTTGCAATTCCTGCTCGGCGGCACCGCGGACCTGTTCGATGCGAACTTCATGGTCACGCCCATCAGCTTTGGATCGATCGACCCTGCCACCGGCAATCCGACATCGCTGGTCAATCTTCTGCCGCCGATCAACCTGTCGCCGATCCCGCTCGTCAACTTCGATTTGACGCTGCAGGCAGCGTTGCAGGCCACCATCGGGTTAAATTTCGGCTACGATACGTCCGGGCTGACCGCGTTCAAGAGCGGCAACTTCGCGGATCCCTCAAAGATCCTCAACGGCCTGTTCGTGGAGGATCCGATCCAGAACGGCGTCACCGAGCCCGTCGCGCAGATTTCCGGCGCGGTGCAACTTGGCGTCGAGGCGTCCGCGCTCATCGCCTCGATCGGTGGCGGCGGCAACATCGGGGGTTCGATGTCGCTGTCGTTCAGCCAGCCTGGCAAGAACTACCTGAACGTGCTGGCCAACAAGATCAGCAACCAAGGCGCGCTGAGCATCTTCGATGCGTCCGGCCGCGTTACCGCTGGATTCCAGGCTGTCGTGAAGGCACTGGGCAGTTCGCTTTGGACCTATAACTCACCACGCGTCACGCTGGCGACCTTCGACACCGGGTCCGGCCAAGCCGGTTCGGGGATACCGAACGCGACCACGTGGGTCGGCCCGGTCGGCGGCGATTTCGAAACCAAGGCGAACTGGAACCCGACGTTCGCCAACCTCAATGGCACCGTATATTACGGTGACGCGACGATCGGCCAGAACACGACGGTGAACTTCGCTGGCCAGTTGCCTGCGGACCTGGCGTCGCTATCGCTGGGGACGGGCAGCACCGTCAATCTGACGAAGGGCACGTTCACGCTCGACGGGACATCGGTCGATCCCATCAACAGCGGCACCATCGCGGTCAATGGGGCAGCTGACCTTGTGGTCAGCGGTTCAGTGAAGAACGTCGGCGCCATTACCGTCGGCTTTGCGGCGGGACCGGGCGGCGTGCTGGCTCCGGTGATCACAGCCGACGGGCTTATGCAATTATATGGTGGCGGCAACGTCATCCTGTCCGACGCGACCACCAACCATTGGCTGGGCAACGGCACGAACCCATTGCTGTGGAACCTCGACAACACGATCAGCGGCGCCGGCACGATCAACCTGCCGATGCTGAACCAGGGCGTGATGAATGCCAACGGCACCAAGCTGCTGGTGCTCACCGGTGGGGCAATCACCAATCAAGGGCTGCTGGAAGCAACCGGCAACGGCAAGGGCGTCGGCGCTGCACGAACCGGCGGTCTTTCAATTCTATCGACCGTCCAGAACGGCGGAGGAACGATAGCGGCGCATAGCAATGGCGACGTGATTTTCCAGAATGGGATCACGATCAACGGCGGCATGCTGCAAACGTCATCCACACCTGATGGCAGCATCATCACGTCCGCGGGTCAGGTGACGTTGGATGGCGGTGCGACCGACCTCACCATAGCGGGCAATGTCACGGCCGGCACCAGTTCGAACTCTGACGCTGACGGGGTTGATCAACAGTGCGCCGTACAGCACGACCCTCGGGCAGAGCGCGGTCAGCAGCGTCAAGGGCACCGTGTTGCTGCAAGGCGCAACCATCAAGGATGGCGAGCTCAACGCGATCACGGCGGGAGGCTCGATCAAGGTCTCCGGCACAGCGACGCTGGATGGTTCGGATGGCGCGGGCAGCCTTGCACTCGACGGCCTTGTGCACGTCTCCAGCGGCAGTACCTTGGTGGTGGCCGGTTCGGTCAATCCGGGCAAGGATGGCGGCGGCATCGAGCTGACGGCTGGAACGTTGCTTATTGGCAACGCCACTACGGACGCTGCGACTTTCGAGCCGAGCCTGGCGGGTTCGGTTGCCGGTACCGGCGGTAGCCTGCTGCTCGACGACGTCGCGGGCAACGTGGTCACCGGTGCTGACGCCGGTTCATCGTTGACCAATAGCTGGACAATCGGAGGCTCGGGGCAACTTGGCAATGGCCAACTGGCGATTCTCAACACCACCAAGGGCGTGATCGAGGCGACCGGCGGCAGCGCGCTGGTGGTCAACGGCGGCGGACCGGTGATCAATGCCGGCCTGATCGAGGCGGGCCAGATTAGCGGAACCGGCGGCACGCTGGACCTTCAGTCGAGCGTGGCCAATGCGGGAGGCACGATCGCCGCTGACACTGGCACGACGGAACTCGATGGTGCAGCGGCTGCACTGACGATCGGTGGCGGGGTGCTCGCCACCTCGAACGGCGGCGCGATCATGGCGATGGGCAGCGCCACATTGGACGGCACTGCCAGCAAGGTCACGATTGCAACCGCGGGTGCAGTGACGGCGGGCAGCGGCGCGACGCTCACGCTGAAAGGTGCGGTGACCAACAACGGATTCCTGTCGGCCGTCGCAGGCGGCGCGCTGGATCTGCAGGGCACACTTGCCAACGCGAACGGCGTGATCAGCACCCTTCTCGGCGCAGCCAGGCTGGATGGGGTTACGCTGAGTGGCGGCTCGCTCCTTAACGCACCGGGCGACCATTTCGAAGTGGTGGCCGATTCCGTCCTGGACGGCAGTGCGAGCGCCGTCACGCTGGTGCCTGGTGCGCTGGTGGTGGTGGATGCCGGTCACGCGCTGACGCTGAAAGGCTCGATCGTCGATCATGGCACGATCAGCCTCACCGGCAATTCGGGTGCAGCCAGCACCGCGACACTCAAAATGGCCGGCCTGGTGGCATTGTCGGGCGGTGGCACTATCTCGCTGTCGGATGCTTCCGGTTCATCGAGCGCCCAGCTGATTACTGGTGCGGCAGCTGGCGCTACCCTCGACAACGTTCATGTCGCCATCAGCGGCTACGGCAAAGTCGGCGCGGGCAACACGACGCTGATTCTGAAGAACGAGTCAGGTGGCGTGGTCAACGCGATGAGCGGCGGCGGTTCGCTGATTCTCAATACCGGCGCGAACGCGATCGTCAATCTCGGCCTGTTGGAGGCGTCTGCCGGAGGCGTGCTGGATGTGCATTCGAATGTAACGAATGCCGGTGGCACGATCGCGGGGAACGGTGGGATTGTCGAACTCGACGTCGTGACAGTGACCGGTGGCGTTATTACCACGACGGCCGGTGGCACGGTCGACGTTGCGGGCAGCGCGACTCTGAATGGCGTGGCAGCCGGCGTCACGATAGCCTCGGGTGGGCAGTTGTCGGTTGGCGGCAAGGATACGCTGACCCTCAAGGGTACGATCGTCGATGCCGGGGTGCTCAGCGTCACGGGAACTTCGTCGGCCAGTGCCAACGCGGAGTTGCTGGTGTCCGGCACCGTGGCACTCACCGGCGGCGGCACCGTGTCGTTGCAGGACGCAAACGGCACGTCCGCCAACACTCAGATAATCATTGGCACGGCGTCCACTGACCTGTTGGACAACATCAAGGACACAGTCAGCGGATACGGCAGGCTCGGCGCCGGACTCATGACACTGAAGAACGAGACGGCCGGCACCATCGACGCGACATTTGGTACGCTGGCTGTCTATACCGGGACCAACAGTATCGCCAATGCCGGTCTGCTGGAGTTCAACCACCGGCGTTCTCGACCTACGGTCGAACGTGAACAATGTCGGAGGTACTGTCGGCGCGCTCGTGGGCGGCATGACGGAGCTCGACCAGATCACTGTGACCGGCGGCTCCTTTACCTCGACGAACGGCGGCAGCGTCGCTGTTGTCAACAATGCGACGCTGGACGGCACGACCAACGCAGTCACGCTGCAGAGCAGCGCGCAGCTTGGCGTGGGCGGCAGCGATACGCTGACGCTGAAGGGCTCCATCGTTGACCAGGGTCTGCTGAGTGTAGTCGGCAACGGCGCTTCCGCGGCCAAGCTGCTGGTGTCGGGGGCGGTCACCCTGTCAGGGACCGGGACCGTGGGACTCTCGAATAGTGCCGGTCCGGTAGCTTTCGCCTCGGAAAGCATCACGAGCGTGCCGACGGGTGGAACGCTCGATCACCTCGGCGGCACGATCTTCGGCTATGGCGAGATTGTCGGTGCGAAGCTTGCACTGATCAACGAGAAGGGCGCCACGGTTGAAGCGTCCAGCGGCAATCTTGTCATTTCGACGGGCATCGCGGTCAGCAACCTGGGTCTGCTCGAAGCGGTTGGTGGCGACCTGTTGCTGCAATCGCCGGTCACGAACGGCGGTAGCATCATGGCGGGCGCCGCGGGTGTCGTCAGCGTCCAGACGACGGTCACCAACACGGGCCTGGTCTCCGCGTTGAACACCGGCGTCGTTGTGGTGCAGGGCAACATCACCGGTCCGACCGGCACGATCACGATCGCCGCTGGGGGCATGATTGAACTCGATCACGGCACGCTGAACGGCGGGACGCTGAACAACGCCGCGAACGGTACCGTCGAGGTCACGACCAACGGCGGAACGTTGGAGAACATCAGTGTTGTGAACGCCGGCGTGGTTACGCTTGTCGGCAATTCGAGCCTGAGCCAGACCAGCGCCCTCGATATCGTGGGTTCCGTCCAACTATCCGGCGGCGGTCAGGTTTCACTGTCCGACGCATCAGGCATGGCCCTGGCGTCCTCGCAGGTGATCACCGGCACCGTGGCCGGCGACACGTTGGACAATGTCGACAACACGATCAGCGGTTACGGCCAGCTCGGTAATGGCCTGATGACGCTGAAGAATGAGGCCAACGGAACGATCGACGCAGTCGGCGGCACGCTCGTCGTCAACACCGGGACCAACGCAGTCGTCAACCCGGGTCTCCTTCAGGCGGCCGCGAGCAGCGTGCTGGACCTTCGGTCCGACATCACCAACACCGGCGGCACGATCGACGCCAATGGGGGCGCAGTCGATCTCGACAGGATGTCGGTCGTCGGTGGCACGCTGACCACCGAAAATGGCGGCACCATCCATGTAACTGGAAGCGCGGCACTCGCGGGCATCGCGGGCCCGGTGACCCTCACCCTGGCGTCGCACCTGGAGGTCGACAGCGGACAGACGCTCACGCTCGAGGGAACCATCGTCAATCAGGGCACGCTGAGCGTCGTCGGCAACGGCGGCGGCTTCACCAACAACGTTCCGAACAGCACCGCTTTCCTGGACGTTTCCGGCACGGCAACCCTATCCGGTGGCGGAACGTTATCGCTGTTCGACGGGTCAGGCTACGGTCTCCCCGTCACCGAGGTGGTGACCGGAACGGTGGCCGGCGACACGCTGGACAATTTCGACAACACGATCAGCGGCTATGGTCGGCTGGGCAACGGGCTGATGACGCTGAAGAACGAGGCCGGCGGTACGATCAACGCGTCCGGCAACACGCTGACCGTCGACACAGGCAAGAACACAATCACCAACAAGGGCCTGCTGGAGGCCACCACCAGCATCCTTCAGTTGAACAGTGGCGTGGCGAACGTTGGCGGCACGATCAGTGCCCAGGCCAATCTGGTTGATCTGGACGGGATAACTGTCGCTGGCGGCGTGCTCCAGACGTCTGGGGGCAACACGATCCAAGTGATCGGCACCGGAGCGCTGGACGGCACCAGCGCGGTCACGCTGGCATCGGGCGCGCAGTTGGTAGTCGGCGGCGGAGACACATTGACGCTGCACGGCAGCATCATCAATCACGGCACGCTGGGCCTTGGCGGCAACGGCGGCGCATTCGTCAACAAGACTCCGAACAGCACCGCGACATTGCGTGTTTCTGGCGCAGTTTCGCTGTCCGGTGGTGGTCTCCTGTCGCTGTCCGATGCGTCTGGCTACGGTCAGACCGTTTCGCAGGTGGTCACCGGCACGGTGGCAGGCGACACGCTGGAGAACGTCGACAACACGATCAGCGGTTACGGCCAACTCGGCAACGGCCTGATGATCCTGGAGAACGATGCCGGGGGCACGATCAACGCGAGCGGTGGCATCCTCGTCATCGACACCGGCAAGAACACCGTCGTCAACAATCACCTGATCGAGGCGACGTCAGGCCTGCTGGACCTGCGTTCGAATGTCAGCAACGCGGGCGCAACGATTGCCGCTGTGGCCGCGCCCGTGCAACTCGACGGAATGACGGTGAGTGGTGGCACCCTGAGCAGTTCCCTGGGCGGATCGTTCCAGGTCATCGGCGCCGCAACGCTCGACGGCACCAGCGCCGCCGTCACGCTGGCATCTGGTTCGCAGTTGGTGGATTCCAGCGGCGACACGCTTACGCTCAAGGGCAGCATTGCCAACCACGGCACGGTGGCCCTGAGCGGCAGTGGTGCCGGGTTCACCAACAAGGTGCCGAACAGCAATGCGACGCTGCATGTGGGCGGGACGGTAGCGTTGTCAGGTGGTGGCACGGTATCGCTGTTCGATGGAACCGGGTACGGGCTTCCTGTCACCCAGGTGGTCACCGGCACGGTGTCAGGCGACACGCTGGACAACATCGACAACACAATCAGCGGTTATGCCCAGCTCGGCAATGGGCTGATGACGCTGAAGAACGAAGCCAAGGGCACGATCGAGGCAACGGGCGGCACGCTGACTGTCGATACGGGCAAGAACAGCATCGTCAATATCGGCCTGCTGGAGGGTGTCGGCGGCGCACTGCAGGTGCAGAGCGCAGTCACCAACAGCGGCATGATCACGACCGGGGCCAGCGGCAGTGTCGCCCTCAATGCGGCTGTGGCCAATACCGGCGTGGTGTCGGCTGCCGCCGGCGGGACGATCACGTTGCGTGCTGCCTTGAGCGGTGCAACCAGCATCACGAAAGTTGCAGCTGCCAGCACGCTGGTGCTGGACGGCGGCGTGCTGCAGGGCGGCACGGTCAGCAATGCCGCGAAAGGCAGCATCAACGTCACGACGAATGGCGGGGCATTGCAGACGATCGCTGTTGTGAACTCCGGCGTGCTGTCGGTGATCGGCAATGGTTCCCTGTTCACCAACAACCTTCCGAACAGTGTTGCGACGCTGCATGTGGGCGGCGTGGTGACCTTGTCCGGCGGCGGCACGGTATCGCTGTTCGATGGGGCCGGCTACGGCCTTGCGGTGACCGAGGTGATCACCGGCACGGTGGCCGGCGACACGCTGGACAATGTTGACAACACGATCAGCGGCTATGGCCAACTCGGCAATGGGCTGATGACGCTGAAGAACGAGGTCAAGGGGACGATCAACGCGACGGGCGGGATTCTGACTGTCGACACGGGCAAGAACAGCATCCTCAACAAGCATCTGATCGAGGCGACGTCGGGCGTGCTGGACCTGCGCTCGAACGTCACCAACGCGGCCGCAACGATCAGCGCTGCGGGTGGGATCGTGAAGCTCGACGGAATGACCGTGAGCGGTGGCACCCTGAGCAGTTCCCTCGGCAGCACGATCCAGGCGATCGGCACTGCAACCCTGGACGGCACCACCACCGCCGTCACTCTGGCGACGGGCACACAATTGGACGTCGCCAACCCCGACACGCTGGTGCTCAACGGCAGCATCGTCAACCAAGGCACAGTCAGCATTGCCGGCAGTGGCGCCCTGGTCGTAAACAACCTTCCGAACGGCGTAGCGACGTTGCGTGTGGGTGGCTCGGTGCAGTTGTCCGGGGGCGGCATCGTATCGCTGTCGGACGGGTCCGGTTTCGGGCTTGCTGTCACCCAGGTGGTCACCGGCACGGTTGGCGGCGACACGCTGGACAATATCGACAACACCATCAGCGGCTATGCCGAGCTCGGCAACGGGCTGATGACACTGAAGAACGAGGCCAAGGGCACAATTGATGCAACGGGCGGCACGCTGACTGTCGATACGGGCAAGAACAGCATCGTCAATATCGGCCTGCTAGAGAGTATCAATGGTACTTTGGAGGTGCATAGCGCCGTCACCAACAGCGGCTCGATCGCGACCGGGACCGGAGGCAATGTCGAGCTGAATGCCGCAGTCGCCAACACCGGCGTGGTGTCGGCTGCCGGCGGCGGGACGATCACGTTGCGCGCTGCCTTGAGCGGTGCGACCAGCACCACCAATGTTGCGGCTGCCAGCACGCTGGTGCTGGATGGCGGTGTGCTGCAGGGCGGCACGGTGAGCAATGCCGCGAAAGGCAGCATCAACGTCACGACGAATGGCGGGGCATTGCAGACAATCGCCGTTGTGAACGCCGGCGTGCTGTCGGTGATCGGCAATGGCTCCGGGTTCGTCAACAACATTCCGAACAGCGTCGCAACGCTGCATGTGGGGGGCGTGGTTACGCTGTCCGGTGGCGGCACGGTGTCGCTGTTCGACGGCTCCGGGTTCGGGGAGTCGCCGACGCAGGTGATCACCGGTACGGTGGCCGGCGACACGCTGGACAACGTCGACAACACGATCAGCGGCTATGGCCTGCTTGGCAATGGGCTGATGACGCTGACCAACGAGGTCAAGGGGACGATCAACGCGACGGGTGGGTTGCTGACGGTCGACACGGGCAAGAACAGCATCGTCAACAAGCATCTGATCGAGGCAACGTCGGGCGTGCTGGACCTGCGCTCGAACGTCACCAACGCGGCTGCAACGATCACCGCTGCGGGTGGGATCGTAAAGCTCGACGGAATGACCGTGAGCGGTGGCACCGTGAGCAGTTCCTCCGGCAGCGGGATCCAGGCGATCGGCACTGCGACCCTGGACGGCACCACCACCGCCGTCACGCTGGCGACGGGCACGCAATTGGCCGTCGCCAGCGGTGACACGCTGGTGCTCAACGGCAGCGTCATCAACCAAGGCACGGTGGGCATTGCCGGCAATGGCGCCGGGGTCATCAACCAAATTCCGAACAGCGTAGCGACACTAAGTGTGGGCGGCGTGGTGACGTTGTCCGGGGGTGGCACCGTATCGCTGTCGGACGTGTCAGGCTACGCGGAATCGCCTTCGCAGGTGATCACCGGAACAGTGGCCGGCGACACACTGGACAACATCGACAACACGATCAGCGGCTATGGCCTGCTCGGCAACGGGCTGATGACTTTGAAGAACGAGGCCAAGGGAACGATCAACGCGACGGGCGGGATCCTGACTGTCGACACGGGTGCCAACAGCATCCTCAACAAGCATCTGATCGAGGCAACGTCAGGCGTGCTCGACCTGCGCTCGAACGTGACCAACGCAGGTGGCACGATTGCCGGCATGGGCGCGACCGTCGAACTCGACGGAATGACCGTGAGCGGCGGGACTTTGAGCAACACCGCCGGCGGTGCGATCCAGGTGGTCGGCACCGCAACGCTCGACGGTACCGCAACCGCTGTCACGCTGACATCCGGTACTCAATTGGCGATCGGCAATGCCAACACGCTGATCGTCAAGGGCAGTGTCACGGATCAGGGCTCAATCACCGACGCCGGCACGATAATCAATACCAATGCGCTGTCTGGATCGATAACGATCTCTGGGTCGGGAGAGTTCAGCAACCTTGCCGGTGCGAAGGTGACCGGTGCGATCACTGCCACGGCAGCCGGCGAGACGATCGCCAATCTCGGCAATGTCACCGGAGCTGTGACACTTGCCGGCAGTGATCTGCTGATCACCGGCGCCGGCGCCGTGTTCACCGGCGGCATCAAAGACAACGGTGGCAATAATGCGCTGGAGATTGCCAAGGGCCCGTACACATTGACGAAATTCGATGCCGCGGGTACCGCTCAGTACACGTCGCTGCAGATCGATGCCGGCGTGAAGGTCACGACCGACGCGACCGACATATTCACCGGTGTCGCGGTCGATAACCTGGGCACGCTCAACGCCGTCGCTTTCAAAATCACGAACACATTGCTGAACTCCGGCGTGATCAACGGTGATGTGGGCCTTGCGAGTGGCGCGACGCTCAACAACCTTGCGGGCGGCACGATATCCGGCAGTGGATTGGCTGCGATCGCAGGGAGCAACGGACCGGCAACGGTGGTGAACGCCGGCTTGATCGATCCAGGAACGTTCGGGATCAATCTGCCTGGCGGTGGCTCGGTCACCAACCTTGCGGGCGGTGTGATCGAGGGAGCCACTGCTGGCGTCAACATCAGTGGCGGCGCGGGCATCGTTACCAACGCGGGCACCATCAGCGGGGGCGGCGTCGATTCGGTGGTCCTCGCGTCCGGCTTCACCAATCGAGTCGTGGTCGACCCGGGTGCCAGGTTCATCGGCGTGGTTGACGGAGGCAACAAGACCGGCAGCGGCGCCGACAGCACACTGGAATTCGCCGCCGGCACGGGTGGCACGAAACTGAGTGGGCTCGGCACCGCGTTCGTCAATTTCGCCACGCTCTCGATCGATTCCGGCGCGTTGATATCGTTGCAAGCTGGCAACTCGATTGCAGCGATCGGCAATGCCGGCACGCTGGACGCATCTTCCGGAACCGAGACACTCACTGCGGCGCTGATAACCGCTCCCTCTGGCAGCAGCGGCGTGCTCGAGATCGACGCGTCCGGCGACCTGGTGGTGAATGCTGGCAGCGTCGATGCCACCCAATCGGTGATGTTCACGGATGGCACGGGCACATTGACGATCGGCACGCTGAGCGGATTCGCGGCGACCATCGGCAACGCGGCCACCGGCGATGAGATCATCGTGCAAGGCACGTCGATTGCCTCGACGTCATTCAACGCGGCATCGCACGTTCTTAGTTTGCTGAACGCGTCGAAGGGCGTGATCGGAACACTGAAGCTGGCTCCATCGGTGTTGGGCTCCGGCTTCAAGGCGAACGGCAAGGGTGGAATCACGCTGGTCGACACGATAGCGCCTGCTGCGCCGAGCGTGCCTGATCTGCTCGCGGCTTCGGATAGCGGCGTTTCGGCGACTGACAACATCACCAGTGTGACAGCACCGGCATTCAGCGGGACGGCCGAAGCGAATTCGAAGGTCACGTTGTTTGACGGAACAACCGCTGTCGGAACCGGCAATGCAAGCACCACCGGCGCCTGGTCCATTACGTCGAGCACGCTGGCGCAAGGCGTGCATAGCATCACCGCGAAAGCCACCGACCTGTCCGGCAACATCGGTGTGGCGTCCGGAGCGCTGAATGTGACGATCGACACCACCGCGCCGGCCGCCCCCGGCAAACCGGACCTTGCCGCGGCCTCGGACAGCGGTGGTTCGAATACCGACAACATAACGAAGGTGACGACGCCGGTGTTCACCGGCACCGCCGAAGCAAATTCGACGGTCGCGTTGTTCGATGGGGCAACGGCGCTCGGGTCAGGCAAAGCGAGTGCCGCTGGCGTCTGGTCGATCACCTCAAGCACCCTGGCAGAGGGCACGCATTCGATCACCGCGGAGGCCACTGATCAGGCGGGCAATACCGGTGTTGCGTCCGCTGCGCTGTCGGTCACCATCGACATCAGTGCGCCAGCCGCGCCGAGCACACCTGATCTCGCCGCGGCCTCGGACAGCGGCATCTCATCCACCGACAACATCACCAATGTAACGACACCGGTCTTCAGTGGCACCGCCGAACCGAATTCAGCGATCACACTGTTCAATGGAGCGATCGTTGCTGGCGCTGCCCAGGCAGACAGTGGAGGTAACTGGACGATCACGTCGAGTGCGCTGGCACAGGGCATCCATGCGATGACGGCGAAGGCTACTGATGTCGCTGGCAATACTGGCCCCGCGAGCGCGGTTCTTTCCGTCACGATCGACACGACCGCGCCCGCCGCTCCCAGCGCTCCGGACCTCGCCGCGGCATCGGACAGCGGCGCCTCCAACACCGACAATATCACCGACGTGACGACGCCGCAGTTCAATGGTACGGCGGCGGCTAATTCCCTGGTCACCTTGTTCGACGGGACAACCGCGGTCGGCTCCGGCACTGCAAGCGCGGCTGGTGCCTGGTCAATAACATCGAGCGTATTGGCGCCTGGCACGCACTCATTCACGGCGACAGCCGCTGATACTGCCGGCAATCTCAGTCCAGCCTCCAAGGCACTGTCGGTCACCATCAATCCCTCAGCGCCTGTGTCGGCAAGTACCCTTGGGTTGGCCAGTTCACCGAACTTCATGGCCGTGCCGGGCAGCGAATGGGCGGGAGCTCTGGTCGGCCATTGGGGCTTCGGCGACATTGCGGCCGGTCTTAACTCTGCTACAGGCCAGATGGTCGGCGGCAGTGGTGGCATGGATGCGGCGACCACCGGGGCGGGTGTCATGACTGCAACGGATTGGGCTGGCACGGCATCCGTCAATTCAACCGGCGATTACACCGCTGCGCACTTGTGGCAGAGTAACGATCACCACGATGGCTGGTCGGCCACGCTTGTGGGCCACTGAGGGCAACTGCTGCCCTCGACAACCCGCGCTTAGGGAACGCGCCAGCTGATCCGCGCTCTCCACGCCACGGTTGATCCCGCGCCTCAATGGTGCCTGGATGCACCCAACACGCACTTGGGGGAAACGGCATGTCCGTGATTCTGGGCTCCGGAGACTATCGTTATCGCGTCGAGGAAGGCTGGGGCCGCCTGCCGGATGGCTGGTCGTTCCACGAGGTTGGCGCCGTTGGCGTCGATCGCAACGACAACGTCTACGTGTTCAACCGCGGCGAGCATCCGATGATCGTGTTCGACCGCGAGGGCAACTTTCTCCGTTCCTGGGGCGAAGGCATGTTCCCCCGTGCCCACGGCGTGCACATGGCTCCCGACGACACGATCTTCTGCACCGACGACGGCGCCCATTGCGTCCGCAAATGCACCCTGGACGGCAAGGTGCTGATGACCATCGGCACGCCCGGCAAACCCGCGCCATTCATGAGCGGCCAGCCGTTCTGCCGCTGCACCCACACGGCGCTATCCCCCAAGGGCGAGATCTACGTCACCGACGGCTACGGCAACGCCCAGGTCCACAAATACACACCCGACGGGAAATACCTGATGTCGTGGGGCAAGTGCGGCATCGGTGAGGGTGAGTTCAACCTGCCGCACAACATCCATTGCGACGCCGACGGCTGGATCTATGTCGCCGATCGCGAGAACCACCGCGTGCAGGTGTTCGATGGGAACGGCAAGTTCGAGACGGCCTGGAGCAACGTCGTTCACCGCCCGAGCGCGCTGCACATGACGACAGGAAAATGCCCGCTCTGCTTCATCGGCGAGGTCGGCCCGTATCTTGGCTCGAACCGCGGCTTTCCGAACCTGGGTCCGCGCATCAGCATCCTGTCCAACGAGGGAAAGGTGCTGGCACGGCTCGGCTCCGAGTCCAACCCGCACGGCCAGGCGCCCGGCCAGTTCATGTCGCCGCACGGTCTTGCGGTAGACTCGCACGGCGACATCTATGTGGGTGAGGTGTCGGTCGCGTCATGGCCATCGCTGTTCCCGGGACAGCCGCGGCCCGATAATCTGCGCAGCCTGCAGAAGCTGGTGAAAGTTCAATAACGAGGGGGATGGGAATGCCTGGCGATTCCAAGGGCGAATATCGCGGCCTGTATCACCGCGATGATGCCGATCTGAAGGCGTGGCTGGCGAAGCGGCCGACCGAGGCAGCGCTGGAGCCGGAGCTGCCAATCATCGATCCGCATCATCATTTCTGGGATGTGCCGCAGCAGCGCAGGCAGTATTTCCTGCCGGATCTGCTCGCCGATATCGGTGGCGGCCACAACATCGTATCGACGGTCTTCCTCGAGTGCGGGGCGATGTACCGCAAGGCCGGCCCGCCGGAGATGGCACCGGTTGGCGAGGTCGAGTTCGTCAACGGCATCGCCGCCATGAGCGCGTCCGGCAACTACGGTCCCTGCCGCGTCGCGGAGGCGATCATCGGCCATGCCAACCTGACGCTCGGCGCGCGGGTGCGCGATGTGCTGGAAGCCCAGATCGCCGTCGGAGGTGGACGTTTCCGCGGCATCCGTTACGGACTGTCGCAGGATGCCAGCGAGGCGATCAGCAAATTCGCCTCGCGGATTGTGCCGCCACATCTGGCGCGCGATCCGAAGTTCCGCGAAGGCTTCGCGCAGCTCGCCAAGCTCGGCCTCAGCTTCGAGTCGTGGCAGTTTCATCCGCAACTATCCGACGCGATCGATCTGGCGCGCGCCTTCCCTGACACCACCATGATCCTGAACCACGTCGGCGGCGTGCTCGGTGTCGGCCCCTACCGAGGCCACCGGGCGGAAATCCTCGCCGGCTGGCGCAAGGACATCGCCGAACTCGCGACATGCCCGAACGTCAGCGTCAAGCTCGGCGGCGTCGGCATGACATCGTTCGGCTTCGACTTCCATGAGCGTGACACGCCGCCCGGTTCCGAGGAACTCGCCGCCGCCTGGCGTCAGTACATCGAGCCATGCATCGAATCCTTCGGACCCAATCGCTGCATGTTCGAGAGCAACTTTCCCCCCGACAAGCAGTCCGGCGGCTACACGGAGCTATGGAACGCGTTCAAGCGCATCACCGCAGGTGCGTCGGCAGCAGACAAGAAGGCGCTCTACAGCGGCACCGCGGCGCGCGTGTATAAGCTGATCGCGCCCTGACAGCTACCAACGCCGCTCTTGCAACACCTCGTCCAACCGCTCGGACATGCGGCGCAGATCATGCGCGCTGTGCTCGTCCTGTTCGATCGTCTCATTCACCACCGGCGCCGCGCCATCCCGGGGCGCGTAGCCGATGGTGCGCTTCGTCGTCTCGATATCCCATCGCATGCCTGGATTGTTGCTCATCAGATTGAGCACTGCGAAACCAACACCTTCAGCCAGCACCGCCCGTTCCATCGCCTGGCACAGGTCGCAATTCGACAGCCACATCGCCTGACCCCAGGTGCTCCACCCCATGTGCACGCCCGGCTGGTTGTCATCTCGTTGCAGATACCCAATCCGAAAGCAGATCACCGACACGCCGTGCCGAGCATGAATGCTGCGCCCCATCCGCTCGCCGACCAGCTTCGACACGCCGTACGGATTGATCGGATACGGCTCCATGTCGGTGGTCAGCGTGCCCTCGCCCGGCCGATGCCCGGCCATCACCCAATTGGAACTGGCGAACACCACACGTCGCACACCCTGCGCCGATGCGGCCTCATACACGTTCGCCGTCATGTCGATGTTCAGCCGCTGCGCCGACGCCCAGGATGTGCGCGGGCTCGGGTTGCCGGCGAGATGGATCACCGCATCGACGCCGGCAAACTGCCCGACCCACGCATCGCTCCATTCCGCCAGGTCCGCCGCCCGGATGGCCGTGTCGCCGCGCGCATCGACATCCAACAGTCGCAACGTCCAGCCGAGGCCGGAGAAATGCACGCGCAGCTTGGTGCCGATATTGCCGCCGGCACCGGTTATCAACACAGTCCTGCTCATCGGGCGTCTCCCTCAATTCTCGCCAGCATATCGCTTCAGCGGACACTCTGTCTGCCAGCGGCGGGGCGGCGGCGGCCGTGACAGCAACCGTCCGCCCGACCCGCGCACAGCGACGCCTCCTGGCGCGTTCGTCGCCGTCAGGCCGCTTGCCATGGGTGCTGCTGTCGGTGGCCTGCCTCACCATGTTCACCATGTCCGCGAGCGGGACCACGCGCGCGCCATTCCTGATCGATATGGCGCGCGATCTGTCGGTCAGCGTCGCGTTGGTGGCCAATCTGATTGCGATCAACTCGGTCTCATGGGGCATCATGTCGATGCTTGCAGGTGCCGGCTCGGATCGCTGGGGGAGGCGCCCCTTCCTGGTCGGTGGACCGATCGCACTGATGTTCACCACCGTCGGTGTCGCCACCGCTGATAGCTTCCTCTCGGTCGCAGTGTGGGTCACCTTGTCCGGTGCCTGTTGCGGCATGTTCAGCGGTGTGATTTTCGCGGAGGTCTCGGCGCGAGTCTCGCCCGATCAACAGGGTCGCGCGCTCGGCTGGGCAATGAGCGGCCAGTCGCTGACCCTCCTGGTCGGCGTACCCCTGGCCGCCTGGGTCGGCGCATGGATTGGCTGGCGCGGCGTCAACCTCAGCATTGCGGCGCTCGCGCTGGTCACTGCCATCGGACTGTTCGCAGTGACGGCACGACCCATTGATGCAGGCCTTGCGACAGCCACGCGCATCCCCTCGTTCCGCACCGCGTTGTCGCGGCCGGTGTTGCGGCTGCTCGGCATGGGGATAGCGGAACGCGTCTGCTACGGCTTGATCGCCGTCTATTACGCGACCTTCCTGCAATGGACCTACGGGCTGACGCTCGGCATGGTGGCGCTACCCCTGGCGATATTCGCATTCGGCAACATTGTCGGCACCGTGCTTGGCGGTCAGCTCGCTGATCGGCTGCCGGATCGGCTGGCCATCTTCGGCACGGCGATGTTGGCGTCAGGCGTGGCCGCCCTCGCCCTGTTCGGCTGGCCGTCCGATCTGCCGACATCGGTCGCACTCGGCTTCTGCTACGTCTTCTTCAACGCGATCGCCCGGCCCTCCATGATGGCATCGCTCGGCGATGTTCCGGAGCACGTGCGGGGCACGGTAATGGGGCTGAACTCCACCGCCAACAGCATCGGCTGGCTGGGTGCAGCGGCGCTCGGTGGCACCATGATCGGCAGCGTCGGCTTCGCCGGCTTTGGCCCACTGACGGCCGGGGTCGCCGTTATCGGCGCCGCCCTCGCACTGATCCGCCGCCGCTGATCGCCTGCCCAACGAACAGGCATGCGGCGTCCGTCGCGTAAGCAGCCACGCGCCGCGCGGTGATGTTGCATTGCCGTGGCAGTGTCGGCACGGAACGTGCAAGATGCGTCGGGACGAAAGGCGGCCCGGGGACAGCGCATGCAACAGGACGGCGTTCTGGCGGATTATGATCCAGGCAGTCTGTTCTGCGAGATGCTGCGTCCCGGCCAACCGCCCCACCCTGCACTGGCATTGCTCCGCGAACGGTTGGGCGACCTGCCGATTGCATCTCTCCGCCACCGCGCCGCCGACGCCGAACGCGATCTGCTGGAGCGCGGCATCACCTTCACGGTCTATTCCGACGCCACGGCGATCGACCGCATCCTGCCCTTCGACCTGATCCCCCGCGTGATCACCGCGGAGGAATGGCAGACCCTGGAAGCCGGCGTCATCCAGCGCGTGCGCGCCCTGAACCTGTTCCTGCACGACGTCTACCACGACCGGAAAATCCTCAACGACGGCATCGTCCCCCGCGAACTCGTGCTGGGAAACGCGGCATACTGCCAGGCCATGATCGGCTTCACGCCGCCCCTCGGCACCTACGTGCACGTGTGCGGCATCGACATCATCCGCGACGACACTGGCCGCATCCTTGTGCTGGAGGACAACGCACGCACGCCGTCCGGCGTCGCCTACGTGGTGGAGAACCGCCACATGACGCTGCGCGTTCTGTCCGACCTGATGGCCAGGCTGCGGGTCCGAAGTGTCGACGAATATGGCCTGCAACTGCATCGCGCGATGACCGAGATCTCGCCAGGCGGTGTCAGCGATCCGCAGGTCGTGCTGCTGTCCCCCGGCATCTTCAATTCCGCATATTTCGAGCACGTCTTCCTGGCGCGCGAAATGGGCGTCCCTCTTGTGGAAGGCCAGGACCTGATCGTTGAGGACGGCTCGGTATGGATGCGCACGACGGCTGGGCTGGCGCGCGTGCACACGATCTATCGCCGATTGAATGACGACTTCCTCGACCCCGATGCGTTTCGTCCCGACAGCCACCTGGGGGTGCGCGGACTGATGGAGGCATGGCGACGCGGTGCGGTCTCCATCGCCAACGCCGTCGGCACCGGCGTCGCCGACGACAAGGCGGTCTACGCCTATATGCCGCGCATCATCCGCTACTACCTGGGCGAGGATGCCATCCTGCCCAACGTGGACACGCGAAGCTGCGCCGAACCTGACGGCCTGGCGTATACACTGGCACATCTACATGAACTGGTGGTGAAGCCGGTCGCTGAATCCGGCGGCTATGGCCTGTTGATCGGACCGCACGCCAGCCAGGCCGAGCTTGCGGAATTCCGCGACAAGCTCAAGGCCGACCCCGCCAACTATATCAGCCAGCCGATGATCAAGCTGTCGGTCAGTCCGACGCTCTGCGACAACGGCGTGATGCCGCGCCACGTCGATCTGCGTCCGTTCGCGATCACCGGCCGCGATACGTGGGTGCTTCCCGGCGGCCTGACGCGAGTTGCGTTGCGGCCTGGCTCGCTGGTGGTGAATTCATCGCAAGGCGGCGGATCGAAAGACACCTGGGTGCTGGCATGAGCGAAACATTCGCCGTCAGCAAGCACCTGATCGCGCGCCACGCCGGCAGCGCCTTGTGGCTCGCCCGCTACATGGAGCGCATTGAGAATCTCGCGCGCCTGCTCGACGTCACCAAGACATTCGCGCGCGATACCGAGGGCGACAACAACTGGCTGTCGCTTTTGCGTATAAACGGCGATGCGGCGGCATTCTTTGCCAAACACGCGACTCCGGAAGCAACCAGCGTTGCGTACTTCTATCTGCTGGACGCCGAAAACTCGGCCTCGGTGCAAACTGCGATCCGCTTCGCGCGGGAGAATGCACGCACGTTGCGGGCACTGATCTCCACCGAGATGTGGCTGCAGATCAACGTGTTCCACGGTCAGATCCGGGCACTGCGCGAGACCGACATCGCACCCGAGGAACTGTCCAACGTCTGCGCGATGCTGAAGGAAGGCGTGCAGTCCCACACCGGCATCACCGAAGGCACGTTCTATCGCGATCAGTGCTGGCACTTCTATATGATGGGCAAGCACATCGAGCGCGCCGACCAGATCACGCGCCTGATCGACACCAAGTTCAATGCGCTGATGCCAACGATTCGTGACGCCACGATCGACGCAGGCGAATGGAATGCGATATTGCGTGCGGCCGCCGGCTATCATGCCTATCGCCGCGAGTATCCCCACGGCTACCGGCCGCCCGAAGTCGCAAGCTTCCTGCTGTTGAACACGGCGTTCCCACGTTCAGCCGGATTGAGTCTGGCGCAACTCGACTGGCACCTCACGACGTTGCGCAGCCGCTATCACCTGCGGGGCTGCACGCACGCCCTGGCGCGGCTGGACGAACTGCAATCGATGCTCGCTGCACAGACCGTGGACGAAATTCTGCGTCGCGGCCTGTCACCATTCCTCGACTGGATGCAGCGCGAACTCGGCGCGCTGCATGCCGATATCATGACGAATCTCTGTGGCGCGCCTGCCCCGTCCACCCAAGAGCAAACCCAGAGCGGTTGACCACGAGGCGGGCAAATCCTCCCTCTCCCGCTGCGCGGGGGAGGGCTGGGGAGGGGGTGTCGCCCAATCGCACGGATGCACGCGCCACCCATCCCGCTCCGCTCCTCCGAGCCTTGCTCACCACACGCCCATCCGCCACGCTCTCCCGAAGCCGGCGGCGAACGCGCCGCATTGGGAGGGTTGAATGTTGCACAGTCCCGCGAGCACGGGGATTGGTCAGCCTGTTCGACGCAAGGAAGATTTGCGCCTGCTGACCGGACGCGGACGCTACAGCGACGATATCAACGTACCCGGCCAGGCCCATGCGATCATGCTGCGATCGCCGCACGCGCACGCTCGCATTCATTCCATCGAGACCACAGCGGCCAGCACCGCCCCAGGCGTACTGGCGATCTTGACCGGTCGAGACATGCAGGCAGACGGGCTGAAACCGATTCCGCACGCCGTCCGCACCGGCCATCCCGCCGATATCCAGCTCGACAACACCGACGGTGCGCCACTGTTCATCCCGCCGCATTATCCGCTCGCCACCGACGAAGTGCGCCACGTCGGCGACATCGTGGCGATGGTGATTGCGACCAGCCGCGCCGCTGCGAAAGACGCTGCCGAACTGATCGCCTTGGACTACGAAGATCTGCCCGCTGTAATCCACTCGCGCACCGCGATCGCGGCCGATGCACCGCGCGCCTGGTCCGATGCCGCATCGAACTTCTGCCTCGACGGAACCGTCGGCGATGCCGCGGCGACTGACGCGGCGTTCGCGGCCGCTGCCCATGTGGTGCGCCTCAGCACATCGGTCCAGCGTATCGCCGGCGTCACCATGGAGCCGCGTGCGGCGCTCGGCGAATACGAT
Organism: uncultured Alphaproteobacteria bacterium; assembly: GCA_963726125.1. GTDB lineage: Bacteria > Pseudomonadota > Alphaproteobacteria > Acetobacterales > Acetobacteraceae > JAMXLO01. Next base: position 314,626 of record CAVSBG010000002.1, read on the forward strand.
GCCGCGACCGGTCACTATACATTGCACGCCGGGGCCGGCGGCGCGGTCCGCCCACGCCACGACATCGCCGTGGTGCTCGGTGTCGCGGACGACGACGTGCGCATGGTGATGCACGATGTCGGCGGCAATTTTGGCACGCGTGGCGCATCCAATCCGGAGTTCCCGCTTGTCGCCTGGGCCGCAAAGCGTGTTGGCCGCCCGGTGAAGTGGACATGCGAGCGCAGTGAGGCGTTCCTGTGCGACTACCAGGCGCGCGACCTGACCGCCGACGCGGAGCTTGCACTGGGTGCGGACGGACGCTTCCTCGCAATGCGCGGCACCAACATGGTGGACAGCGGCGCGTATCCCGTGTCGTTCGGCCCGCTGCACAAGGGGGTCGAGATCATGACCAGCATCTACCACGTGCCGGTCGTGCATTTCCGCGCCTGCGCTACGCTCAGCAACACCGCGCCGACGCGGCCGTATCGCAGTTCCGGCCGACCCGAGGCGATGTTCGTGGCGGAACGCCTGATCGACATTGCCGCACGCCAATGCGGCTTCGATCGCATCGAACTGCGCCGCCTCAACCTGGTGCCAGAAAGCGCGATGCCATACCGCAACCCGTTCGGCCTGGAGTACGACAGCGGCACCTACCACAAGGTTATGGAGCGCGTGCTGGCGCTAGGTGACTGGAACGGCTTCGCCGCTCGCCGCTCCGATGCAAAGCGACGCGGAAAATGCCGTGGCATCGGCGTAGCCAATTACGTAGATACAGCGACCGGCGTGCCACGAGAGCGCGCCGAAATCACGGTACAACCGGAAGGCACAGTGGAAGTCGTCATCGGCACTGTATCCAGTGGCCAGGGACATGAAACGAGTTTCGCCCAGCTTGTCGGCGAATGGCTTGGTGTTCCGACCGACAGTGTGGTGCTGGTCCAGGGTGACACCGCGCGCGTCTCGGTCGGTGGCGGCTCGCATTCCGGACGCGCCTTGCGGCTCGGCAGCATTGTGATGCTCGGCGCGTCGAACGAGATCATCGAGAAGGGGATGCGTATAGCGAGCCATATCCTGGAGGCCGCAGTTGCCGATATGGAATTCAATGCAGGCCGCTTCGCCGTGAAGGGAACCGACCGTTCCATCGGCATCTTCGAGGTCGCAGCCGCAGCCGTCCAGCGCAATGACCTGCCAGATGATCTCCGCAAGCTGGATGGAGTCGGCGATGAGACGATTACCCTGGCTGCATTTCCCTATGGCTGCCACGTCTGCGAAGTGGAGATCGACCCCGACACCGGCGTCGTTACTATCGCGAACTACTCGGCCGTCGATGATGTCGGACGCGCAGTCAATCCGATGATCGTGCACGGCCAGGTCCACGGCGGCATTGCGCACGGTATCGGCCAGGCACTGCTTGAGCGGATATTCTACGACCCGAAGTCGGGTCAGCTGCTGTCAGGGTCATTGATGGACTACGCGATCGCTCATGCCGAGGAGCTGCCGTCCTATGTGACGGAACTCAGCGAGGTGCCGTCGCCGACGCATCCGCTCGGCATTCGCCCCGCGGGTGAGGGCGGCACGACGCCGGCGCTCGCCGCGGTCACCAATGCGATTGTCGATGCGCTGTCAGAATTCGGCGTAAGGCACATCGAGATGCCAGCGACGCCGGAACGCGTCTGGCGCGCTATTCACGGCAAGTAGGGAGGAACGCAATGCAGACCTGGTATCATTGCGAGAACACCTATCCGTTCGTGCCGCCCGAGATCCTGGCCAGCGCCGATTCTGTAAGAGGCAGCCTGCCCAACAAGTACTGCGATCCAAAGATCGCTGCCGACCTGTTCCATGAATGCCTGGACGAGCATCTGCTGTGCGACGATCTGGGCGTCAACATCGTATCGATCGAGCACCACTCGGGGATCAACAGCCTGTACGGCGCGAGCCCGATGATCCTTGGGAACATCGCGCGCCAGACCAGCAAGGTGCGCATCCTCAGCCAGGGCACGCTGATAACCGTGCGTCGCGACCCGGTTCGCATCGCCGAGGAATACGCCACCGCCGACGTGATCTCGCGCGGCCGCATCGAGATCGGCTTCGTGAAATCCGGCGACAGCGAGATGATCTCCGGCAACGCCAATCCCATCGGTATCGTCGAGCGTTTCTGGGAAGCCATCGACCTGATCGTCAAAACCCTGACCAGCCACGAAGGCCCATTCAGTTGGGAGGGCAAGCACTTCACCCACCGCCACGTGAACATCTGGCCGCCATGCTGGCAGCGCCCGCATCCGCCGCTGTGGGCGGCCACCGGCGATCCGGCAACCTCCGCCGAACTTGGCCGCCGAGGCATGATCAATGCCCTGGTGCTGCGCGACCTGGATGGCGTCAAGCGCGCCTGGGCCGCGTATCGCAACGCGCGCGAGCAGGCGGGCTTACCGCCGCCAGCTTTGGATCGCTTCGCCTACACCGCGTTCGTCTACGTCGGCGACACGGACGAGGAGGGCGTCGAAGTCGGCAGCAAGCTGCTGTGGTTTCTCAACACATCGCTGAAGCAGGCACCACAATTCTCTAAATTCCTGCCTGGCAGAATGCCACCGGAGATGGCGCCGCGCGCCTGGCGGTCCGGTCCGGGTGCCGCCGCGCGTCCAGCCGATGCACTGGTCAATTTGACTGCCGAGCAGGCGATCGCGCAGAAGCTGATGTTCGCCGGCAAGCCGGAAACGGTGTATCGACAGATCATGGATTGCTATCGCGAACTTGGCGGCTTCGGCCACCTGATCTTCATTGGACGCTCCGGCTTCCTGACACATGCGGAGGCGGAAAAGAGCCTCAGGCTGTTTGCCAAGGAAGTTTTGCCCCGTCTGAACGAAACATCACAGGCAGCAGCCGCATGACCACTTTCTCCGACGCAGCCTGGCAGCGTACGGCGCAGCTCCGCCGAGTGATCGACGCGTTGCCCTTCAACACCGAGCTGGCGGCCGGCACGCTCAGCCGCGAGCGCTTCCAAGGCTACATCGTGCAGGACGCACTGTATCTCGCGCAGTATTCACGCATCCTGGCGATCGCCGGTGCGCGCGGCCCTGATGCGGAAACGCTGCGTGCGTTCGGCTTGTGCGCGCTCGAAGCAGTTGCCGTCGAGCAGGCCCTGCATGAACGCTACTTGACCGAGTTCGGTGTCGATCCCGCACGCCTGATCGATGCCGAACCGTCGCCCGATTGCCTCGGCTACACAAGCTTCCTGCTGGCCACCGCCTACCACGAACCGTGGGAGGTTCTGGTCGCCGCGCTGCTGCCATGCTTCTGGATCTACTGGGACGTCGGCAGCCGTATCGCGAAGACCGCCGCTGCCAACAATCCATACCGTGCATGGATCGACACCTACGCAGATGATGCGTTCGGCGAAGCGGTCCGCTCCGTCATCGGCATCACCGATACAGCAGCGGCGGCAACCACGCAGGCGATCCAGTCGCGCATGATGACGGCGTTCATCCGCTGCACGCAGTATGAATATCTGTTCTGGGACGGCGCCTATCAGCAGCGCGATTGGCCATCGCTCACCTAGGCCGCCGCATCCTCGCGGATCATCGCCGCCCCCTTCTCGGCAATCATGATCGTTGGCGCATTGGTATTGCCGGTGGTCAGGGTCGGCATCACCGACGCATCGATCACCCGCAGCCCACCAATGCCGTGCACCCGCAGCCGTGTATCGACGACGGCATTTGGCCCCTCCCCCATCCGGCACGTACCCACTGGATGAAAGATCGTGGTGCCGAAGCGGCGCGAATAGTCCGCCAACTCGTCGTCCGACACCAACGACCGCCCAGGCAGCGTCTCCACCACACTGTGCTGCGCAATCGCCGGAGCGGCGAATATGTTCCGCGTGATGCGCATCCCGGCATTCAGCACGCGCTGGTCATTCGGGTCAGACAGATAGTTCGGCGTGATCAGCGGTGCCGCGAACGGATCGCGCGACCGCGCCATGATTGTCCCGCGACTGTCGGGCCGCACCGGACAGACCGCAACGGTCATTCCCGCTTCATGCTCCAACTGACCAAATCGCGCCGCATCATAACTTGCCGGCGTGAACAGAAGTTGCAGATCAGGACTGGCAAGTTCCGTTCGCGATCGACAGAACACCTGCGCACTGGTGACTCCGAAAGTCAGCGCGCCTCGACCCGTCGCGACGAATCGTACCGCCTCCCCAGCCAACCGAATCCCATGCGCTAGCTGATTGATAGAGGTCGCGTCCTTCGCTCGATGCGAAATACGCGCGACGTAGTGGTCCTGCAGATTGGCGCCGACACCCGGAAGATCGTGCAGCGCCGCCACACCGATGGACTGTAGATACTCGGCCGGCCCGAGCCCCGATATCTGCAGCAGGTGCGGCGAATTCACCGACCCGCCGCACAGGATAACCTCGCGCGCCGCGAGCGCCTCGTGGTCCAGCCCGCGCTGCCGAAATGCGACGCCGGTGCATCGCTTGCCATCGAACAGCAGGCGCGTCGCCATCGCCTCCGTCTCGATCCGAAGGTTCTCGCGCGACTTCGCCTGCGCCAGAAAGGTTTGTGCGGTAGAGCCGCGAAATCGCCCCTTCCGCGTCATCTGCGAATAGCCGACACCCTCCTGCATTTTCCCATTCAGATCGGAGCTGAACGGAAAACCCACCTGCTGCGCCGCTTCGACGAAGCGATGCGTCAACGGCAGGATTGTGCGATAATCCTCGACGCGCAGCGGTCCGCCCTTACCGCGGTACTCCGCATCGCCGCCCTGTACGTAATGCTCCGATTTGCGGAAGTACGGCAGGACATCGTCGAAGCTCCAGCCGCGGCAGCCCATCTGCGCCCAGCCGTCAAAGTCGGCGGGATTGCCGCGCACATACAGCATGCCGTTGATCGAACTCGATCCACCCAGCACCTTGCCGCGAGGCCAATGGATCGACCGCCCCTCCGTCCCGGTCTCAGGCGCCGAACTGTAGTTCCAGTTGACCACCGGATGATGCAGCAGCTTCAGCACACCGGCTGGAATATGGATCATCGGATGCCAATCGCGTGGCCCCGCTTCCAGCAGCGTCACGCTGGCACCGGTTTCGCTCAGCCGGCTGGCAATCACGCAGCCTGCGGAACCCGCGCCAACCACCACATAGTCCGCGTCCATCAGGCCCTCGCGAGCCCGAGCCAGCGCACCAACTGCGCGAGCTTCGCCTTGATCACCTGCCACAGCAGCCCATGAGCCGCGAGCGGCACGGGTTCACTCGCTGGTTTCTGAACTGGCGCGTCGGTCGCGAATTCCTCCGCCACACGGCGGGAAAAATCCTGCATCAGCGCTTTGGCGAACGGCACGCCACCAGTGCGAGCGAAGTCCGCTAGAACCCCGCCCAGTTCGGCATCGGACGTCAGCGTTACCAGCGTCGCGCCCGTCGTTGCGGGATCATCGCGCAAAGCGTAGCTGATGCGCACTTCGATCCGCGCCGCGCGCATGTCGGCGGCGCCACGTCCACGCAACGAACCGGTCAATGCCGCTGCGTCGGTCTCAACAGCGACACGGCCCTTGAACTTGATCTTCTTTGGCCCGAAGGCCACCAGCATGCCGCCGGTGTAGTTGCCTTCTTCGTCGCGGCCCTCGATCACCGCACCTGGCATGCATCGTGTCATGCGCTCCACATCTGCGAAGCGCTGGATGACAACGGCCGGCTTTCCGGGGACGCTGAATTCTCCCTCGAAACGCATCGATCAGTGCACGGGGCGCAGCAACGGCGCGTGGCTTTCGCGACCGAAATGCACTTTCGCATATGGTTCGGTCGGTGTCGTCGCCGACACACGCGCATCGATCAGGTACAGCCCGCCTTTGCGTAAGCCTTCAGCGATTGCGCCACCAAGCTCGGACGGATCCTTTAGCAGCACCCCATCACCGCCAAAAGCCTTGGCCAGAGCCACGAAATTCGGCGACTCCCACTGCGCCAGCTTCTCGTCGAAACCCTTGGCGACCAGCTTGTGTACTTCCGCGCCGTAGCCGGCATCGTTCCACACCACCAACACCATTTGCATCTTGTGTCGGACGATCGTTTCGAGCTCCTGGATGTTGAACAACAGGCTGCCGTCGCCCTCGACCGCAACGTGCGGACGCCCCGGATTGCCAGCGCCGGTACCGATCGCAACACCGATCCCCTGCCCGACCGCGCCGAACCCATACGAGTACTGAATTTCCACGCCTTCCGGCAGCGGCGAATACATCCCGATCCAGGAGAAGAAGTGCCCCGCGCCGCAGGTGAACAATGCGCCCTTCGGCAGCGCCGCCCCAAGGTTCCGTGCCAGCGCACGCGGATCAAGCCCGTCCTTCGGGGGTTCGAACTTATGATCGGGCGCATCCAGCACCGCCTTGGTCGCCGCGGTCCTCAGGCCTTCCTTGCGCACCTGCCGCGATTCCAGGGCTTCGTTGATCGCCGCCACCGCCTTGCGTCCATCACCTTGCACATACAGGCCAGGAATGACGCCGATGGCTTCCGGCATCGCCTTGATGTCGATGCGTGCGACTTCGGCCGACGGAAACAGCAGACCGCCCTCGGTCGTGTAGTAGCCAAGCTCTGCGCCAACACCCAGCACGAAGTCTGCATCCGCAAGCAACTGCTCCGACGGCGCCGAGGCGAATGCACCGGCAATGCCGATGTCCCATGGGTGGCCGGCGAAGTAGCCCTTCCCTTGCAGCGATGTCGCCAGCAACGCGCCGACGCGGTCCGCAAGCTTGATGATCTCGTCCTTCGCGTTGGCGGCCCGCGCGCCACGGCCGGCAATGATGACCGGACGTTCAGCGGCGATCAGCTTCTCGATCACCGGCGCCAACTGATCCGGGCTCGGCGTCTCCATCCGGGTCGGCAGGAACTGTGTCGACGGCCGATAATCGTAGTCCCAGTCGAAGTCTTCCTCCTGCAGGTCCATCGGCAGGTTCAGCACCACAGGCCCGCGATACAGCCGCGCGGCATAGAATGCCTCGGCGATCTCCTCGGCCATGTTGTCGATGCTGGTGATGGTATGGAACCGCGCGCTGCTTGCCTCGGCAAAACGGCGCTGATCCATCGTCTGCGTGCTGTTCTTCGCCCCCGCCTCTATCTCGCCCGCGATCACCACGACCGGCGTCTTGCCGCGATACGCCGCGATCAGCGAGGTGCCGCACTGCGTCAGGCCCGGTCCGCAGGTCACCATCGCGACACCGATCTTGCCGGTCGTGCGGGTGTATCCGTCGGCCATCGACACAGCCATCGACTCATGCCGCGCGTTGTACGGCTTCACCGAGGGATTGCGGCACAGCGCGCCCCACAGCCACATGTTGCCGTCGCCCATCAGGCCGAAGAAGTCCGTCACTCCCTCGGCGACAAGGGACTGCGCAATCGCTTCGTATACCTTCATCGTCGATGTATTCCTTCGTGTCGTCACTCAGCCGCTGCCAGCGCGGCGGCTTCGGATTTGTGTCCCTGCTGGTGGAAGTAGTTCGCGCGATAGAACGCCAGCACCAGGTCGCGATACACCGCCTTCGGATAGCGCGGCGGGATTATCAGCCGAAACGCAGCTCGGCAGGCATTCGATCACCGCGTTCACATTGGGGCTATGGAAATACGCAATCGAATACCGGTCGGTCCCCGACTCATTGATCACCCCATGCGGCGTGGACAGGAACCGGTCATTCGACCAACGCCGCATGATGTTCCCGAGGTTCACCAGGAATGTCCCGGGGATCACCGGCGGCGGGAACCAATCGCCATTCGGCAGCCGGATCGCGAGGCCAGGCACGTCGGTGCGCGCCAGCGCGGTCATGAAGCTGTTGTCGGTATGCGGCGCGGTACCGAACGTGTTCTCGCTCATGTCCTCCTGCGGTGGGTAGTGCAGGAACCGCAGGTTGGCGTGGCCCTCGTTGGCAAAGAACGGCGCGAAGAAATCCGCCGGCATGCCAAGTGCAACCGCGAATGGTGGCAGCATCCGGTCGCACATCGCGCCCAGCGCGCGGAAATACGCCGTCATGTCCTCGCGCAAGCCCGGCAGTCCTTCCGGCCACTGGTTGCGACCGCGCAGCGGCAGGCCGGCCAGCACGTCAGGATGATCGGCCGCACGGTCGTGGCTGATGAAGTAGCTCTCGTTCTGGTTCGGCTTGGTCGCCTTGTGCACCTGCGACGCCCCCTGCACCGAGGCGTTCATCGGCATATAACCGATGTTGTTCTGATTGAGCCGCAGCTTCAGCTTCTCGTCCAACGGCAACGCATGGAACCGCCGCGAGGCCGCGAAGCTGCGATCGATGATCTCCTGTGGCACCCCGTGGTTCAGTGCATACAGGAACCCAACGTTCTCGCACGCGTACCGCACCTGCTCGGCCACGCGTTGCAGCGCCCCGGGCTCGCCGGCGAAGTATGGGCCGTAGTCGATGATCGGAATTTGTGCGGCCGCCGCAACAAAATCCTTGACCGCGTGTTGTTGGAACAGATGCATCCGCAGGTCCTCGATATCACACAGGCCGGATCACTTGGCTTTCGCAGCCAATGCCTTCACCTCGTCCATCGCCTCCTCGAAGCGCTTGTTGATCAGCGCCAGGGCCTCGGCGTTGGACTGCTGGATCAGGTCGCTCAACTCCTTCATATGCGCCACCGCGTGCTGATAGGCCTGCTTCAGCAGTTCCGCCTGCTTCGCTGCCTTGTCCTGCGGTGCGGCGGTCGAGGCGAGCGCCTTCATCGCCTCGGCCAGTTCAGTCATGCTGCTCTGCACCATCTCCATCTGTCGCCGCCCCACCGCCTGCGCTCCCTCCAGCGCAATGCGATTGGCTGCCGAGAACGTCTCGATGTTCTTGCGGTTCGCCGCCATGAATGTCTCCATGTCCGGCAACGCGGGCAGCTTCATGTCGGCGAAGAACTTGGTGAAGTCCATGTCGGGCGCAAAGCTTGCCCCGCCTGACTTGGCCATGGCCGGTTCCTTTCCGTTGAGCCCCGACAGGTTGCACGCACCCGGCGCCACGCGCAATCTGCCGGCATGATCACACCGCTTTCATCACATACCGGCGCTGAGGTCCGCGGCGTCGATCTGACGCAACCGGTCGACGCCGCGCTGCGGGTTCGGTTGAATGCGGCCTTCGTCGACCATTCGGTGCTGGTGTTCCGCGACCAGCGGCTTTCACCGCAGCAATTGCTCGCAGCGGTGCAGTTGTTCGGTGACGTGTTCCCACAGCACAACACCCGCTTCGCTCTGCCAGACTGTCCGCAGATCCACTACATCTCGAACCAGGATTCCTATCCCGACGGCAAGCGCTACATCCCTGGCGAGGGCTATCACACCGACCACTCGAACGCCGCCGAACCGCCGAAGGCCACGGTGCTGCATGCGGTGCAACTGCCCGACCAAGGCGGTGACACGCAGTTCGTCAACATGCATCGCGCGTATGCGGGCCTGTCGGAGACGACGCGTGAACGCATCGAAGACCTGCGCGCCGTGCACGTGTACCAGAGCCGCCATAGCGAACGGAAACTGATGGCGCTGAGCGACGCAGCCCGTGCCGCAGTGCCCGAAGCGGTGCTGCATCCCCTGGTGCGCACGCATCCGGAGAGTGGCCGCAAATCGATCTACCTCAATCCGATCCGGATCGAGGGCATCGTCGGAATGGAGGAGCGCGACGCGCTGTCGCTGCTGGACGAACTGCTGACCCACGCTACGCAGCCGCAATACGAGTACCGCCACCAGTGGCGCGAAGGCGATATCGTGATGTGGGACAACCGCTGCCTGTTGCATAAGGCGAACGGCGACTACGACATGTCGCAGGTCCGCTATCTGTATCGCATCATGCTGAAGGGTGACGCGCCGGCGTGAGGAGGCCGCTCCCGAAGGCACCTATCGCGAGGCAGGTTATGCGCCAACCCGGGCTCGCCGTCCGGCGCCCCGAACCTTATATTGCGTTGGCAATGGATGACAACGGGAGACTGCTAAACGATCAATGCAAGCCATCGCCGTAATGCCAGATCGGTTTGTGGTCACAAGGACAGGGCCATGATTGCCACTCGCTTAATTCTAAAGAATTGGCGCAATTTCCGAGATATCGACGCTCGGCTACGCGACACGAGTTATCTGTTAGGAGCGAACGCCACAGGTAAGTCGAATTTGCTCGATGCTTTTCGCTTTCTCAGGGACGTCAGCAAGGCCCAAGGTGGCGGCCTGCAAAAGGCCGTGAGCGATCGAGGCGGGATCCCCAAGCTGCGCTGCCTGCACGCACGACGCGACCCGGAGGTTCGACTTGAGGTTCACCTGGCTGATAGCGCGGATGACCCGGAACCAGCCTGGCGCTATGTCCTCGCGTTCAAGCCAGAAGGCAAGGGAATGCAGCGCACCTTGGTTTCTGCCGAACAGGTCTGGCAGGGGGACGTGAACCTGCTCAGCCGGCCGGACGATCTGGATCGCGATGATCCGGCACGCCTGACACAGACACACCTCGAGCAAATTCAGGCCAACGCCCAATTTCGACCAATAGCGGAGTTTCTCGGCGAAATTACGTACTTGCACTTGGTCCCTCAGCTACTGAAGTACGGCGACCGCATTGGTGGCCGCCTCCTTGAAGGCGATCCGTTTGGCCAAGGTTTCCTCGAGGGAGTAGCGCGAACCACTGCAAGAACGCGCGATGCGCGGCTCCACAAGATAGAGAAAGCTCTGGCGCTCGCGGTTCCGCAATTCAAGCAACTCCGGTTCGTCAAGGATCCCATCAATGGCCATCCGCACCTGGAGGCGTTGTACCTCGCATCATCGGCCAAACGCTGGCTGGCAACGGGAGGAGCACTTCTCGGATGGTACGTTGCGGCTGCTGGGGTTGCTCTGGTCACTGTTGGACGGGACATCGCTGTTATTGCTGGAGGAGCCAGAGCTTTCACTCAACGACGGTATCGTCAGACAGAATTCCACTCATGCTGCAGCGTGTACAGCGTGACACAAAGCGCCGTCGGCAAGTGATCATCAGCACTCACAGCGAGGCACTCTTGAGCAATCCAGGCATCGATGGACGGGGCGTACTGGTGCTCGAAGCAAGCGGTGAAGGATCACGTATACGCCCCTTGCAGGATGATGAGGCATCGGCGCTAGACGATGGATTGTCAGTGGCCGAGGTGGTCCTGCCGAAGACGCGCCCCGAAACGGCGGAACAACTTGGGTTCTGGTAGTGTGCGAATCGCGCTGGCGACCGAGGATGAACTCAGCGAGGCGGTCGGCTCACGGTTGGTCGCTGAAGTCGCCCCGGCACTTGAGATCAATTTAAGGTTGCGTCGGGTGGATCTGGATATCTCAGATCCAGGCTGCGGAACTTCCATGAGATGGCCCGACGTCAGCCGGTCCTGCTCATCACCGATCTTGATCGCTCACCTTGTCCGGCAACGCTTATCGCGGAGTGGTCGCGTCAAATACGCCGCAACGATGGGCTGCTGTTTCGGGTCGCTGTGCACGAAATCGAGGCCTGGCTTTTGGCCGATCACGAAGCTATCGGAAACTTGTTTGGTGGGCGCACGAGAAAACTACCGGATAGGCCGGACGCAATTACGGACCCAAAGCGCGCTTTGCTTGATCTTGCGGGAGCCGCACCTCGTCGTATCCGCGCAAACTTGCGTGCCGAAGAAGGAGCAATCGCGGCCCAGGGACTTGGCTACAATAGGACTCTGGCTGAATGGGTCCACCAAAAATGGAGCCCAGAACGTGCATCGTCCCGGTCGGAGAGTTCTGCATCGAACCCGCCTTCGTATACGCGAGCTGGCTGATCGTGCAGCCCAGGCAGCAACGCAAACCGATCTGCCGATTACGGCAGTGCGTGACCGATGATGATATCCCCCCGCCATGACCGCGATCTACATCGACGCCGATGCCTGCCCGGTCCGCGAGGAAGTCTACCGCGTCGCCACCCGCCTCAACCTCCCGGTCCTCGTGGTATCCAACGGCTCGCGCCCGATCCGTCCGCCCGGCCTGCCCAACGTGCGAATGATCGTCGTCGACGCCACGCCGGACGCGGCCGATGACTGGATCGCCGAGCGCATCACGCAAGCCGACGTGTGCGTCACCGGCGACATCCCGCTTGCTGCACGTTGCCTCGCCAAATCCGCACGGGCCGTGTCACCGACCGGCAATCACTGGACGCAGAACAACATCGGGAATGCACTCGCCGGCCGCGAGGTCTCCCGCCACATGCGCGAGATCGGCCTCAACACCGGCGGCCCGCCTGCGCTGACCCGCGCCGATCGATCGAGGTTCCTCAGCACGCTCGATGCGGCGGTGCAGGCAGCCTTGCGCGTCGCACGGCCACCGGGGACGACGTGACGACCCCAATCACGGGGCAGCGAACATATCGTCCAGCTTCGCATCCCACAGCCGGATGCCGCCGGTGATACCGGCTTCGTTCGACACGATCCGCACCCATGGCGGCAGCTCGAACTTCAGGTGCTTGGAATTGCCGCCACCGATATAGAGGACATCACAGTTCGTCAGCGTGTGGATGAAGCCGATGGCCTTCTCCACCCGCTTGTTCCAGCGTGGCCGACCAACCTCCTGGAACGCTGCGTTGCCGAGATATTGGTCGTAGGTCTTCTTGCCGCGCACCGGGTGCTGGCTCAGTTCCAGATGCGGCCCGGGGCGCCCATTCATGTAGAGCGCAAACCCCATGCCGGTGCCCAGCGTGATCACGCACTCCAGGCCGTGGCCCTCGATCACGCCCAGCCCCTGGACCGTCGCGTCGTTCTCCATGCGGGCCGGCTTGCCGAACCGCTCCGCCAGTTTCGCTGCGAGCGGGAAGCCGTGCCACGCCTCGGTGCCGAGATTAGGCGCCGTCATCACCTTGCCGTCGCGCACCACGCCGGGGAACCCGATGGAGATCCGGTCGAACCGCCCCAGCGGCCCGACGATGCCGGCCAGCCCCTCCACGACCACAGCGGGTGGCGAGGGATGCGGCGTGTCGATCCGCCCCGGACCGGCGCTCATGGCGTCGCTGCCATCCAGCACGCCCGCTTTCAGATGGGTGCCACCGATATCGATGGCGAGCGTCAGGGGGCCGGACGAACGCTCCGGCCGCTTGGTCTGGTCCACTGGGCTGCTCCGACTGCGACTTGCCATACGGTTGCACATACGCAGATTAGAGCTGCCGCGCCAGCCGTAACGCCAGCAGCCAGCCCGGAATCGCCGCGACCGGTGCGCCCGGCAACATGATCAGCCAGCCCAGAGGCTGCCCGTTGACGATCAGATCCATGCCGATGCCCAGCATCATGCCGCCTACCAGGCAGCCAATGACTGCCGAGGAGATGCCGAGCCAGATGATGTCGCTACGACTGACCACACTGGCGGTGCTAGGGGTGTGGCGGCGGTTTGACAAGACGGGGGTCCGGCGCCTATAGGCCGCGCCTCACTGCCGGGAACGTGGACGGAACTTCGGGTTCCGCGCCCGCCGCGCCTCGCGTGGCCTACCGGTACAACAACGGCCAGACGAAAGGGCAACGCGCACATGACCAAGCGCGCCGAGAGCAAATACAAGATCAATCGCCGCCTGGGGGTCAACCTCTGGGGGCGGCCGAAATCCCCGATCAACAAGCGCGAATACGGTCCCGGCCAGCACGGCCAGCGCCGCAAGAAGGCCACCGATTACGGCACACAGCTCGCGGCCAAGCAGAAACTGCGCGGTTACTACGGCAACATCAGCGAGCGCCAGTTCCGTCGCTACTACGAGATGGCGGTGCGCCTGCGAGGCGATTCCAGCCAGTCGCTGATCGAGTTGCTGGAGCGCCGGCTGGACGCCGTGGTCTACCGCATGAAGTTCGCGATCACCCCGTTCGCCGCGCGCCAGTTCATCTCGCACGGCCATGTCATGGTGAACGGCCGTCGGGTCAACATCCCGTCCTACCAGGTGAAGGACAACGACACGATCGAGGTGAAGGAGAAGTCGAAGCAGCTGGCCATGGTGCTGGACGCAACGCAGACCACCGAGCGCGACGTTCCCGAGTACCTGGAAGTCGACCACCGCGCGATGAAGGGACGCTTCGCCCGCCCGCCGAAGCTGTCGGACGTGCCGTATCCGGTGCAGATGGAGCCGAACCTGGTGGTGGAGTTCTACTCGCGCTAACCCCCGATACTACACCCCCTCTCCCGCAAACGCGGGGGAGGGTTGGGGAGGGGGTGTCACCCGTGCAGCTAAAACCCCTCCCTGATCACGTCCCTGGCGAAGTACGACAAAATAAGATCGGCCCCCGCCCGCTTGAACGCACCGAGCGTCTCGCGCACCACGGCCTGTTCGTTCAGCGCCCCGGCGGCAGCGGCGAACTTGATCATCGCGTACTCGCCGCTCACCTGGTACACTGCGATCGGCAACAGCGTCCGCTCGCGCAGCCGAGCCAGTACGTCGAGGTACGCCAAACCCGGCTTCACCATCAGCATATCCGCGCCCTCGGCCTCGTCCTGCAGTGACTCCCGCACTGCCTCGCGGCCGTTCATCGGATCCATCTGATAGGTCTTGCGGTCGCCTTTCAGCTCGCACCCGGCCGCCACCCTGAACGGCCCAAACAGCGCCGAAGCGAACTTGGTCGAATAAGCCATGATCGGCGCGTCCGGATGTCCCGCCGCATCCAGCGCGTGCCGGATCGCCGCAACCTGCCCATCCATCATCGCTGACGGCGCGATCATGTCGGCGCCCGCGTCCGCCGCCACCACCGCCTGACGTGCCAGGTTCTCGATCGTGATGTCATTCGCCACGTGGTCGTGCTCGATCACGCCGCAATGGCCGTGGTCGGTGTATTCGCAGAAGCAGATGTCGGGGATCACCACCAGTTCCGGCGCTGCCCGCTTGGCCTTGCGCACCATCCGAGCGACCAGGCCGTCGCGATTCCACGCGTCGCTCCCCGAAGCATCCTTGTGGTGCGAGATGCCGAACAGCATCAGCGCCTTCACCCCGTCGCGGGCCAAGCCTTCCGCGACATGCTCCAGCTTGCGTTCGGGGATGCGCGACACGCCGGGCATCTCGGCTATCGGCAACGCTTCGTCGATGCCTTCCTCGATGAACAGCGGCTGGATCAGGTCATTGGCTGTGACCGCGGTCTCGCGGACCAAGCCTCGGAGTGCCTCGGTCCGGCGCAGGCGGCGGAGGCGGGCGATGGGAAAGGCAGGGGCCATGGATGCCTTCGCAGTGCTAGGTTCCAGTTCGTCCATGTAGGCCACCGAGCGCCGCGAGGCCAGTGGCTTCCCCGAGGCCATTAGAATGAGCCAGTCGTAGAGGGCAGCACACGATTTCGACGCCAGGACCGCTCCAGCATCGATCTCAGCCGTTAGCCGGCGGTCGCCGTGCTCCGAATGGCAACGTCTTTGCGTTTTGGCTCGGTCGCCATCAGGGGTCGGCCTGACAGCCATGACCCATGGTCGACGTCGTCGTCCATGGACAGCGCGCCGCTTGTCTGTGCGCCGTCGCGATCCGGCGGCCAGCCGTGGCCGTGCCTGAGTGCTCCGGAACGGCGAGGAACCAAGCGGTCTGCTGGACACGCTCAGCTCCAGCAGCCGACCAACAATCGTTGCGGGTCGAAATCTCGCCATCCCGTGGGGCGTGCACCCCGTTCGGTTAGTGCACGCCCCACGGCGGCGCCGTTGCGGGCTATCCGAGCGTGACTTCGGCCTCGATCACTTCCAGATCGGCGGTCATGATCATGCCCTTGGTTTCCGGCCCCAGATAGACCGCGATGATATACACGACCAGCGAACCCATCGCGCCGTACATCATCGGTTTGGCGAAACCCATGCCCTGGTTCACCGCGAAGTAAGTCAGGATCGGCGCGACGGCCGCGCCCCAGACCGCGCCCTGATGATAGATGAAACCCGAGGCGGTGGCCCGTACCTCGGTCGGGAAGCGTTCCGACAGCCAGCCGGGGTTCAGCGCATCCTTGCCGCTGAAGAAACAAATGAACAGCAGGAAGAACCCGAGGAACAAGGTCCGGTCGATCTGCGTGATATACAGCGGAATGAGGAACAAGGCGATGAACGTGGGGATCATCAGCGCCCAACGCCGACCGACGCGTTCCGACACGGCGCCCCAGAAGGCACAGGCGGCGAACGTGAGGATGTTGCCCCAGAACACCGGGACCGCCACCTCGGCCGGCGTCCAGCCGAGTTCCTTCGTCAGATAGGTGCCGAGCATGGCCCAGACCGCGTAGTAGGTGCAGAAGTTCGCGGCCATCCACACGACACCGGTGAGGGTATTGTACAGATACTTGGGCTTGAAGATGGCGAACAGTGGCAGGGTGACCTGCTTTTGCGTCGCGTTCTGGATCTTCTTGTTTTCCGCCCAAACCTCGGGCTCTTTCACGTACATGCGGATCCAGACGCAGGCCAGGGCCGGCAGCACGCCCAGGATCAGCATACCGCGCCACCCGTAGCCCTTATGCCACGCTTCCAACGGTGCGTACAGGAAGCCGTAGGCCAGGCCGGACAGCGCGAAGCCCAATCCCCAGGACCCTTGCAAGACGCCGGACATCAGCCCGCGAGACCGCGCCGGCCAGGATTCCATCGCCAGCGCCGCGCCGGCCGGCCATTCCGCCCCCATGCCGATGCCCAACAGCGCCCGGATCACGAACAGGAAGGTAAAGCTGGGCGAGAAGCCGGCGAGGAAATTGCAGATGGAATACCAAAGAATGGAGATCATCAGAGGCGCTCGGCGCCCCATCCGATCGGCCAGCCAGCCGGATGCCGTCGCTCCACCCAGGCGCATCACCAGCGTGACCGAGAAGATCGCGGTCACGTCGATCAGCGGAACCCCGAACTCCTGCGCGATCGGCGCCATGATCAGAAGGAAGACGGTGAAGTCGAAGGCGTCGAGCGTCCAACCCATCCAGGCGGCGCAATAGGCGTACCATTGGTCCTTGGTGGGTTCTTTCCACCACGGAACGTTTGTCGCGTTTCCGGCGTATCCAGACATCGATTTGAACTCCCTGTTTTTGGCCTGCCTGTCGGATGGGCTTATGTTCGCCCATTCCGAGCGCAGCCTATCAGCGAGTTCAAGTCTGATGCAACCAGACCCTGTGCGATGCCGATGTGGGTCTTCCGGTGCCGGATGGCCCAAGCGCGATGCAGTTCTGGCGCTGCTCATTTCATTTGTAGCGCGCCAGTTCTAGAAACACCGCGCACCCCGAATCCGGAAATGGCCTGACCTGGAGTTTTGCGCTGGCGTCATGCCGCGGCCCCCCGCTACCGGTCAGTTCGAGCCCAAGGCGATAGTGCCGCCGAATCTTGCTGATCTTCCAAAGCAGCCGTTTCGCATTATGGTGTCAGCCGATTTCGATACCATGGCGGCCATCCTCTCCAGCCTTGCCACCACAGCTCAAACCGTCTGCTGCGCCGCCACAGCACGCTGCCCCCTGACCCGAGGACACACCATGACCAAATATCTTCACACCATGATCCGCGTGAGTTCGCTGGAGGACAGCATTGCCTTCTTCGAGGTGCTTGGCCTGCACGAAATCCGCCGCCGCCCGGACGAGAAGGGCCGCTATACCAACGTGTTCCTCGCCGCACCCGGTGACGAAGCGGCTGCCTTGGAACTCACCTACAATTGGGATCCCGAGCCATACACTGGCGGCCGCAATTTCGGGCATCTCGCCTACGCCGTAGACAACATCTACGACACCTGCAACGCCTTCATCGGCCGTGGCGTAACGATCAACCGCCCGCCGCGTGACGGCCGCATGGCCTTCATCCGCACGCCAGACGGCATCTCCATCGAGCTGCTGCAGGCCGGTGGCGCGCTGCCGCCCGCCGAACCCTGGGCGAGCATGCCAAACACCGGTTCCTGGTAGAACCGGCCGCCCTGGCGCGGTGATCGCTCGGCACGGCGCCGGATTCATCATTCCGCACTGCGCCAAGTGCCGCCAGGGTACTGCGCGTGGCGGCCCAGGGTTGCAGGGCGCGGGTCGCCGCCTGTCGGCCGTGGGCCGTGGGCCGCGCCGGAATGCACTATCCGCGATCACTTGAACCTCGGTCACTGGATTGAGCGGCAGATCGACGCCGCTGGTGGAACAGCAGCCGCACCAACGCCGACCTGATCGGCGGTCGATCCATACCGCCTCGCAAGCACCCGAATGCGGGCGTCCAAACAAGTGTGGCGCTTGCTGTTCGGGATATTTTGCTGCGCGTGTGGCGCCGGACCACATCGTTGGACAAATCGTGCATGCCGCCGCTAGCCTGTTTGCCGCCACAACGTCGGCCTGCATCTGGAAATGGCCCAATGATCGTCGACTGCCACGCCCACGTGATCCAGAACTGGATCGGCGCCTGTGGCCATCCAACACGCGACCTGCACATGAAATACCTGCAGCGCGTGATCGCTGGCACGGTGGCGCGCACCTATCGTGCACGCGACGGAGCGCCTGCCGACACCAAGGCGTTGATCCGTGCGGATGAGGCGGGATGGAACGGACTGCGCGATGTCGACTTCCGCGTCGGCCGCTTCGGCCAGCTTGAATTCACCGTCGATGGCGAGGACTACTACACCCAGTACATGCCCGTCGGCATGCAAAACCTGGAAGCACCGCCGGAGCTGATGCTGGCCCAGATGACCTATGCCGGCGTCGATCATGCCGTGCTGCAGGCAGGCGGCGCTTATGGTGCAATGACCGAGTACAACGCATTCGCGCAGCTGCTGTACCCGCAGAAATTCACCGCGCTGATGCACCTGGACGAGGCAATGGCCGGCACGCCGGAAGCGCTCGCGCAAATCGACCAAGCAGCCGCGCTTGGCGTCAAAGGCCTCTACTATAATTTCGAGGGTTTCGCGCGGCACAACTTCCCATGGGACATGGATGATGCGCGGCTGGATGCCTGCTGGGATCGGCTCCAGACGCATGGCATGGTGCTGTGCGCCGAGATCACCGGTGCGCCGCACTACGACAAGCGCAACTACCTGCACAACATGGCCGCCCTGGGCCGCGTGCTGGCTCGGTTCGCGGGCCTCTCCTGCCATCTGGCAATGGGCATCCCGGTGCAGTTCTTCGCCGCCGGGGATCGCTGGGACTTGCCAGACGCGTATGAAGCGCTGTTGCGCCGCGACGGGTTCTTCATCGAGCTGATGTTCCCGATCACCTGGGGCGGGCGCTGGGACTACCCGTATCGCGAGGCGCACCCGCTGATCCGCGACGCGCATCGCCGCTTCGGCGCGGAGAAGCTGATGTGGGGCTCCGACATGCCGAATGTCGAGCGTTTCTGCACCTACGGCCAGTCGCTGGAATATCTCCGCCGCTATTGCGATTTCTTGTCGGCATCGGACATGGACCGCATCCTCGGCGACAACGCCGCGCGGCTGTACCGCATTTCGGCCGCGTGAAGGATCACATCTGTCCTGCGTCCGGCAGCAGCATGTTATCCCATTCGGGATGCGGCACCGCATCCTTGATGGCAAATAGATTGCGTGTCGCCAGCTCCGCGGCCAAGAGCTTGCCTGCAGCTGTCAGAGCTATGGCCACTGCGCTTATACCGGAGATCTTGGGGTTCTTCTCTGGTGCCACTTTGTGGAAGCGCTGGCGACCCAATCGGTCGTCGCCGATTGTGCCGTCCATCGACCAACCTGCCGGATGGGAACGGCTCAAATGAACGACGCGTTCATCGACCCAAAATTCGGCCGCGTGGCCTTCGGCGCCGATCCCGGTAGCTATCATGCGACGCGACCCGGCTACCCTGATTGGGTATTTGATGCCCTCTGTGAACGGTGTCATCTCGGGCACGGCACGGCCACATTCGAGATCGGCGCAGGCACCGGCACGGCAACGCGGCGCCTGCTCGATCTCGGCGCGAACCCGTTGCTCGCCATTGAGCCGGATCCCCGCCTTGCGAGCTTCCTTCGCGAGACCATCCGGGACCAGGCGCTTTCGGTGGCCGTCTCGGCATTCGAGGATGCCGCCGTTGCGACGGCCAGGTTTGATCTCGGTGTCTGCGCCACAGCGTTTCATTGGCTGGACCAGGATGTCGCTCTGATGAAGGTCGCAGACCTGCTGCGGCCCGGCGGCTGGTGGGCCATGGTCTGGAATGTTTTCGGCGATGACAACCGCCCCGATCCGTTTCACGAAGCGACCAAGACACTTCTCAGCGGGCCTGCGAGCCCTTCCGCGGGATCGCGTGATATTCCGTTTGCCCTGGATGCCAAGGCCCGGGTGGCTGCGCTGGAGCGAACAGGCGCGTTCGATGCCATCGAACATCAGACCAGTGTCTGGTCGCTCGTGCTCGATCCTGACCAAACCGCCGCGCTCTATGCGACGTATTCCAATATCAACATCCGCCCTGACTGCGCAGCGATCCTCGTCGAGCTGGCACGCATCGCCCGCGACGAGTTCCATGGCCACGTCACCCGCAACATGATCACCAGCCTCTACACCGCGCGGCGCCGTTGAGTGTCGAATATGGCCTTCGCAACAACGCCTGCGCGGCAACAGCTATGGATCCCAACGCCGGATTTCATCCAGACCGCCGCTGGTCTGAGTAAATTCCGATCCCTCACCGCCGGGCGCCGTTCGCGCACCGCAGTGTTGCGGGGACCGTTCCTCGGCCTCCGTCTCGACAGTTCTTCTCAACCGCCCCGGTCTCCCCGGCAGCGGCGGTTCCTTTGCGCGCGGTTCGAACAGCCCGGCATCCGAGCGTTGACGCCCTCGTTGATTCTGCGGACCCGATGACACCATCGCTGCGCCAGCCTAAGCTCGGCACATCGAACCAAGAGGAGAGGAACACCATGGCCTTCTACGAACTCCGCCAATACCACGTGCGCCCCGGAAAGATGGCTGAATGGGTGAAGATCATGGAGGAGGAGATCATCCCCTTCCAGGTCTCCAAGGGCATGGTGATCACCGGCAGCTTCAGCGGCGAGACGGACGCATCGGTGTATATCTGGCTGCGCCGTTTCAACAGCGAGGCAGAGCGCGAGGCGCTCTACAAGGCGGTCTACGAAACCGACTATTGGAAGAACACGATCGGACCTCGCGTGCCGGAGTGCCTGGACCGCGAGAAGATGGTGATAACCCGCATTGTGCCGACACCGCACTCGACGATGCAGTAAGAGCGCACGCGCCAGTCGTCATGGTCGCGCACCTGTCGCGGCCATGACGAACCGGCGACGACCGGCTACTCCGAGACAATATCGCCGGAACCGCCAAACTCCTTCGGGAAGTCCTTCAGTTTCGGCAACCCGTCGCGTATCGGCAGCACGGTCTCGCTATAGTTGACGTGAAGCTGTGGCGAGAACGCCAGATCAGGAATGGTCGAGGCAAACACGTCTATCATGCTCAGCGGTGGGTGCCGGGTCATCAGATGACCGCCGCACAACTGACAGAACTGGCGGTAGCTGACCTCGGTCTTGTGATATGTGCCGATATGCTCCTCGCCCTTGGTCACCTTCACCGCCTCGGGCGCCCACAGCGTGAACGCATTCACCGGCCCACCCGACCACCACCGGCATGACCGGCAATGGCAGTATCCCATCGCGTTGGGCTGGCCGGTAACCTCGATCTCGACCGCGCCGCAGAAGCATGCGCCCTGGTACGAACCGCTCATCGCTTTCCTCCTCGGTTTGCGAACCGACAACCAAGCGCCGAAAGGATCGCCTCTTCAACCCCGTCAATGCCGGGCCTGACTGGGTATCATCGCTGTACGCCCCGCGATGTCACCCCGCCTGGGTCGCCCACGCCAGGCACCGCCCGTCGTTAAGCCCTGAAGTGCGTTATCCAGCTCGGACGCCAGCCATCGCGAAAAAAAACGGCCGTGCACTGCAATCCTGCGACAGCATCGGCGGCTCCGCAGAAGATCAATCAAATGCTGGGAATGCCAAGCATCCTGCAATCGATCTTACCACGCTTCAGCAGGTACGACGCTCAGCGCAATGAGCTGGCCGCGGCGCAGGACCTGCATTTCGATGGTGACGCCGGCACGCTCCACGGTCAGCGCCCGGTGCAGATCGTCCACGCTGGCGATGGGTTCGGCGTCGAACCGGATGATCACATCGCCGGCAACCAGGCCTGCGGCCGTGCCAGAATCGCCGCCCTGCACCTCCAGCACCAGCACACCGCTCGCCTGCTGCAGATGATGGAACCGCCGCACTCGCGTCTCGATCGACACTGTCTGCCCGGATAGCCCAAGCCGCGAGCGCCGCACGCGCCCATCGCGCATCAGCCGCGTCGCCACCCAGATGGCGGTATCGATACCGATGGCGAAGCAGATCCCCTGAGCCGGCGCGATCGTCGCGGTATTGATGCCAACCACGCGCCCGGCTCCCGACACCAACGGACCGCCGGAATTACCCGGGTTCAGCGGCGCATCGGTCTGGATCACGCTGTCGATCAGGCGTCCCGATCGCGTCCGCAGCGTACGCCCCAGCGCGGATACGATGCCCGCGGTGACGGTGCACTGGAAGCCCAGGGGGTTGCCGATAGCGGCCACCATCTGCCCGACGCGCAGGGTTGCCGACCGGCCGAGCTCGGCGTGCGGCAGGCCATTGCCCAACAGCCGCAGCACCGCGGTGTCGGTGGCCGCATCCTCGCCCACCAGGGCTGCGTCGAAGGTCTGGCCGTCGGTGAAGGATGCCCGCAGCTTCGCAGCCTCCGCCACCACATGCGCGTTGGTCAGCACGTAGCCGTCGGGGGTATAAACCACACCAGAACCTTGGCCTTTGGGCTTGCCGTCGGCACCAAACGCCAGCACATGCACAACCGCGGGCCCCACGCGTTCAAACGCGTTGACGACCTGGGCGGAATACGGATCAAGTTCATCGGGCGGCGGCGAAGCGCCAAGAGCATCAAGTGGCATGCAATTGTCCTCGGGGCGCACGAAATGGGAACGGAGGCACCGAGCGGCATCCCAGCCATGCGGCCGGGGTGCTGACTGGTCATCCAGCCGATACCGCGACGGATGGGGATGGTGCATGTTGGCTGCACCCCCTCCCTGCCCTCCCCCGCTCCGCGGGAGAGGAAGTTTTCTGCCACAACTCCCTCTCCTGCGGAGCGGGGGAGGGCGGGGAGGGGGTGCAGCCCAAAGGGAGAAAGACCAATGACCACAGACCCGCTCGAGCAACTCTCCGAAGCCCTGGCCGATCGCCTCGCCGCGGCGTCGCCTTTCGTCGTTGCAATCCGTACCGGCCGCCGCGACTACAGCGGCATCCTGTGGCGCGACGACGTGGTCGTCACCTCGGAGCAGATCCTTCCCGACACCACCGACTTCACCATCCTACGCGCTGGCACCAACGTCGCGGCACGCCTTGCCGGGCGCGACGGCGGCACCAACGTTGCCGCACTCCGCCTGTCGCAGGGACTGGGCGGACTGCTGCCACCAGTCGAGGCTACCCCGCGCGCCGGCTCCCTGGCCCTCATCGTCGGTGCCGACTCGAACGGTGCGCCGACCGGGCGCCTCGGCATGGTCCACGCCACCGGCCCGGCCTGGAACAGCGAGGCAGGCGGCCGCATCGATTCGCTGCTGCGGCTCGACTCCCGTCTCGCCGCGGACGAAGGCGGCCCCGTCCTGACGCTCGGCAACAGGCTCATCGGCATGTCCACCGCCGGCCCGCGCCGCCGCGCCCTGGTGATCCCAGCCGCCACCATCGACCGCGTGCTCGGCCCGCTGTTGACCGAGGGCCGCGTCCCCCGCGGCTGGCTCGGTGTCGGCCTCCAGCACGTTGCCGTCCCCGAGCGCATGCGCGACGCCGCAGGCCGGGATGCCGGCATGATGGTTGTCGGCATCGCCCCTGGCTCCCCCGCCGAGCAGGCTGGCGTGCTTCCCGGCGACATCATCCTGGAGGTCGACGGCCGCCAGACCGGCCGCGCCCGCGGCCTCGCCACCTCGCTGCTGCCCGACCGCATCGGCCAGCCCGCCACGCTGAAGCTGATCCGTGCCGGCGAGGTCCGCATGGTCACGGTCACCATCGGCGCCCGCCCCGCCAAGGCATGATAGCCGGACCAGACGCGACGATGATGGGTGGGTGTCGGGCGCCTGCCCGAACCGTTGCATGAGCGAGAGCCTCCGGATCCTGCTGCGCACTGATGATCCGGTGCGCCGGCAGGGGCTTTCCGCCATGCTGGAGGCCGCCGGCCATGTCCTGGTGACCGAGACCCCTGACGTAGTGCTTTGCGACCTCGCCCGCGACGCCGAACCACCCGACGAGACCGACGCGCCCGGCGTCTGTCTGACCGACGTACCGCCTCTCGGGGATCAACCCGCAGGGATATTGCCGCGCGCCGTCACCGCGCCCCAGCTCGACGCTGCCCTGCACGCCGTCGCCGCGGGCCTGATCGTGCGCGCCCCGGGCGACTCCCGCCGCGACGGCTTCCGCGGCGCCAACGACGATACGCCACCGCTGCTGACTCCGCGCGAGGCCGAGATCCTCACGCTGGTCGGCCAGGGCATGAGCAACAAATCGGCCGCTCGCGCCCTTGGCATTTCGGTCCACACCGTGAAGTTCCACCTGGAGGCGCTGTTCGCCAAGCTGGATGCCACCAGTCGTGCCGAGGCCGTCGCCAAAGGTCTCCGCGGCGGCGTCATCGAACTGTAGCGACCCAGAGCGTCCATCGGTTTGACGGTTCTGGTCCGGGACAGCGCCCGTCTGCCCGGCGTCCTGCGGCACGCTGTCACCGCAGGCTTTCAGCCGAGACGGCTCGTGCGGCCTCTGGTTCAGGTGAGCCAAACCGCACCAACTCTCATGTTCATTACCATTTCTGCATGTACCATTTCTGCATGGATCGTGCTCTCCGCTGCGGCTACGGTTCGCTTCGAGCACTGACGTGCCGATAGCGGTCCGCAACAACGGCGAACCGCAACAACGAGGGAGAGCTAAATGCGTAGGATGGTAATACTGGTGTTCGTGTTCGTCGCGGCGGCTTGCCCGCGAGCACCGGTATTCGCGCGTGCGGCTGATTCCGGCGATGCGGCCGCGGTGGCGTTGGCAGCGCCGGCCGTGGTGAGCATTTCCACCTGGCAAGAGACAGCGTCTGATCAGCCGGGCGGACCGCCTCGGCGCGTCAAGGTCTATGGCTCTGGTTTCATCATCGACCCGTCAGGCATCATCGTCACGAACAGGCACCTCATCGATGGCGCCTTCGACATCAAGGCGACGCTCAGTGACGGCACGCTGGTATCGGCCAGCCTGCTTGCCGCGTCAGCCCTGGTCGATATCGCGGTGCTGAAGGTGAACGTCGACCACGTGCTGCCCCGCCTCGAGTGGGGCAACAGCGACGATTTGCAAACCGGCGATCCGGTGCTGACGATCGGGAACGCGTTAGGTTGGGGAACGTCGGTTTCCGCCGGGATAGTCAGTGGGCTGAACCGCAATCTGATGGATTCGCCGTTCGACAACTACATCCAGACAGACGCGTCGATCAACCACGGCAACTCCGGCGGCCCGCTGATCAATCGGGACGGAAAAGTGGTTGGCATTGACACGGCACTGTTCAACCCGGTTGGCGAGGGGTTCATCGGAATAGGATTCGCCATCCCGGCCAGCACAGCTCAGTACGTGGTCAATCACCTCACCGCTCCAAACCCGCCTCCGCCCGGTTGGCTTGGTTTCAAACTACAGGATGCGACGTGGGCTCTGGCGACAGCTCTGGGAGTGCCGTACCACGCCGGAGCGATAGTTTCTTCGGTGGATCCGTTGGGACCTGCCGCAAAGGCGTCACTCCGGCCGGGCGACATACTGGAACAATGCAACAGTCTGCGCCTGACCAACTCGCGTGCGTTCATGCGTACCATTGGCGAGATGCCGGCTGGGCAGGTCGCGCACTTGACGATCGCCCGCGGGGACAAGGAGCAGAACGTCGACGTGACCGTCGCTCCCTGGCCGAACTTCATGCATAGCGGCACGATGACCCCCCAGGCCGCCACTGCGATGATGGCAATGGCGCCGGATCCCGGCGTGGAGGTTGGCACGATCACCGAGGCGGCCCGCAAGCAGTACGGATTGGATCCAGCCTTGACAGGCGCGCTGATTACCCAGGTCAGGCCCAACAGCGAGGCGAGTTATTCCGGCGTCACCGTGGGTGACGTCATCACCATGATGGACAAAACACCGGTCACGAGTCCGGACGACGTTCATAAGGCCGTCAAAGCAGCCCACGACCAGGACCAACCGTACCTGGCCGTTCTCATCCAAACCAAGAGTGGCGCGCAGTGGGTCTCGATATCGATCAGCGCCAGGAAGTCCTAGCTCGTCAGAGAGGAGCGATACCTCGCATTTGGTCAGAGTATGAGCGGCCGATGCACGCGGCGGAACGTGGTTGCCGCACGACAGTCGCGGCTTCGATGATGCACAA
The DNA here is from genome assembly GCA_963726125.1 of uncultured Alphaproteobacteria bacterium. Taxonomy (GTDB): domain Bacteria; phylum Pseudomonadota; class Alphaproteobacteria; order Acetobacterales; family Acetobacteraceae; genus JAMXLO01. Next base: position 340,877 of record CAVSBG010000002.1, read on the forward strand.
TCACCTCGGTCTGCGCATCATCTGAGCAGCAGCGCGTCTTACCAGCCTCTGTTCCGGCCGCTATGCTCCACGGCAACACGTGGAGGAACCGATGAAGATCACCAAGGCCGAAACCAGCATCCTGCGCATCCCGGAAGACGACCCGCTGGCTGACATGCCGGAAGAGGCCGGGCGGCTGCGACCTGTCGTCACCCTTCGCCTGCAGACCGACGCCGGCATCGAGGGCATTGGGATCACGTTCTACGGTGGTGCGCTGACCGGCACGCTGCGCAGCGCGGTCGATGAACTGTGCGCGCTGATCATCGGGCAGGACCCGCTGCGGATCGAGGCGATCCTGCGGAAGCTCGGTGCGGCGGCGGGCAATTCGTGCGGCTCGGGTATCTACACGCTGGCGGTGTCCGCGATCGACGTTGCGTTGTGGGACATCAAGGGCAAGGCACTGGAGCAGCCGCTGTGGCAGTTGCTTGGCGGTGCGCGCGATCGGGTTGCGACCTACGCGTCCGGCTCGTTGCGTCGTGGGCTGACCGACACGCAGGCCGCCACCGCCGCGCGGCGGCTGGTCGACAAGGGCTTCATCGAGATGAAGACGCAGATGGCGCTGCCGGGCAGTCCGTCGCCCGCCGAGGAGGTGCGGCGGGTGCGCGTGGTGCGCGACGCGATCGGGCCGGACATCAAGCTGATGTGCGACATCAACCAGCGCTGGCGCGTCGAGCAGGCGATCGACATCGGGCATCGGGTGGCGGATGTCGGGCTGTTCTGGCTGGAGGATGTCACGACGTGCGACGATTTCGAGGGGCTTGGACGGGTGAACGCGGCGCTGTCGACGCCGATAGCCGGCGGCGAGTATCTGTGGGGCATCGTGCCGTTCCGCAACATGATCGAAGCGCGGTCGGTCGATTACATCATGATCGATCTGTGCCGCGTCGGCGGTGTGTCGCAGTGGATGAAGGTCGCCGGAATGGCGGAGGCGTTCAACCTGCCGGTGGTCAGCCACGTGATGCCGGAGATGCATCTGCACCTGGTCGCCGCGGTGCCGAACGGGCTGACAGTGGAATACATGCCATGGATGCTGAAGCTCTACGAGGAGACGCCGGCGATGGAGAAGGGGCAGTTGGTGCTGCCGACCAAGCCGGGGCTGGGGCTGAAGTTCGATGAGAAGCAGCTGGCGGCGTATCGGGTGGGGTGACTAACATTACTTAGGCGTTGGTAGCTCTGGCGCGGCGGGATCAATGTCAATCGCACGTCCGCCGAGCGGCTCCAGGCGGAACCCGGCAACCGGTTGGTCGACACACCCCCTCCCCCGCTTCGCGGGAGAGGGAGGCGCGCGGCGAAGTTGCACCGCCACTGGTCCGCGGCCTAGCTTGCCGCCAAAGTGTCAGGAGACGCCGCGATGAATGATGCACCTGCTCTGGCCGATGCGCCGTCGCTCGACGGCAAGGCCATCGCGGAACTGTCGGAGCAGCTCAATCAGTTGCTGCGCCTGCGCACCTTCCCCATCGGCATGAAGCTGTTCGAGGATCTGGATGCGATGGCGAACGTGCCCGGTCTGCGCCGGCCACCCAAGGGCAAGACGTTCTCCACCTGCCAACTGGTGACACAGGCACGCATGGCGGGGTTCACGCTCGGCATCACCACCGAGAACATCCCGTCGTTCTCGTCCTGCTCGAGCGTCATCGGCCTCGATGCGCCGGGCGAGATCTACACCTCCGGCCGCAAGATGGAGGGAGTTTGGTTCGAGAACCGTGAAGCCGCTGCCGCGCATCAGGCCGGCATGCCGCGCGTGCCGCCCGGGCGCTATCACGGCATGGTGGTCGCCCCGCTGCGCACGGCCCGGCTCGATCCGCCGGACATCTGCCTGTTCTATGGCAATCCGGCGCAGATGATCCTGTTCATCAACGGCCTGCAGTGGCGCAGCTATAAGCGCTACGACTTCTCCATCAGCGGCGAGAGCGCCTGCGCCGACAGTTGGGGACATGCGCTGAAGACCCAGGAAGTATCGCTGTCGATCCCCTGCTACGCCGAACGGCGCTACGGTGCCGTGGCGGATGACGAGATGCTGATGGCCTGTCCGCCCGCCGATTTGCAGCGCGCGATCACCGGGCTGCAGGGGCTGTCCAAGGCGGGCCTGCGTTATCCGATCATGCCATTCAGTCCGCAGGCGGAACCAGGCGAGGGGATGGCGAAGAGCTACGCCGGCAAGAGCTGAGCGGCAGGCAACGGTTGGGGAATTCGGCAGCGGACCTTGCCGTGACCAGCGTCGAGACACGCGCCTCCTGGTTCGTTGCCTTCACTGTCCTGACGGTGATGTCGTTCGCGTTCGGCGCGCCCTTCATCTCGGTGGTGGCGTTGAAGCAGATCGCCGCCGAACTCGGCAGCGCACGGTCAGTCCCCGCACTGGGCTACTCGCTCGCCTGGTTCGGCTCCGCCGTCGGCGGCATCGCCATGGGCCGCATCGCCGAGCGTGTCGGCACGCGATGGACCGTGGCATTCGGGGCCGCGATGATTGGTGTCGGCCTCGTGGTCTCCACCGGCAACAGCATGTGGAGCCTTTGGCTCGGCCACGGACTGTTCATTGGCCTGCTCGGCATCGGCGGCATCAACGCCCCCTGCTACGTCTATGCCAGCCGCTGGTTCGACAGCCATCGAGGCACCGCGCTCGCCCTGATCTCCAGCGGGCAATACGTTGCCGGCACGATCTGGCCGCTGCTGTTCGAGCGCGGGATCGCCCAACTCGGTTGGCGCGAAACCATGCTGATCTTCGCTGCCGCTGTCGTCACTGTGGTCGTTCCGCTTGCACTGCTGATCCTGCGCAATCCGCCCGAGCTGCCCGCTTCCATAACGGGAGGCGCACGCGAGCGCAGTGGCGCCAGCGTGCTCGGACTGCCACCAAACCTGACACTGGCGCTGCTCGCTGCCGCGGCCTTCATGTGCTGCGTGCCGATGGCGATGCCACCGAGCCACCTGGTCGCCTACTGCACCGATCTTGGCATCGCGCCGGCACAGGGCGCGGCGATGCTGTCGGTGTTGCTGGGCTGTGCGTTTTTCTCCCGGCAGATGTGGGGCTGGATCGCCGACCGCATCGGCGGGTTGCGGACCGTGCTGTGCGGCTCGATCAGCCAGGTGCTGGCGATGGCCGGCTTTCTGCTGGCGCATGACGAGGCCAGCCTGTTCGCGGTGGCGACCTTCTTCGGCCTGGGATTTGCCGGCATGGTCCCGGCCTACGTATTGGCGGTTCGAGAGCTGTTCCCCGCCGCGGAGGCCGCCTGGCGCGTCCCGACACTGCTGTTGTTCAGTGGCTCGGGGATGGCGACCGGTGGCTGGCTGGCCGGCTTCCTCTACGACCGGTTCGGGTTTTATGGCGTGGCCTTCGGGACCGGACTCGTGGTCAACCTGGGTAACCTGATCATCATCGGCGCGCTGGTGCTGCGCGAGCTGAAAACGTCACGGGGGATCTCGACGGTGCCACGTCCTCTCGGTTCATGACACGGCACATTTTACCCGCATCGGTTGTAGATCATCGGTCGACGGTTTCGTGAAGATTTGAAAGCACCGTGAAACTGCGACTATGTAGATAAATCGTTAACTGTTCGTCCCGCCTTGCGCTATTACATGGACGATTTTCCGGCTTTGGGTCGTCTCTTTTTGCGAACTGTGTTTCGCTTAATGGTATGGTGGATCCAAACCGTATGGATGAAGCAGCCAGACCGGTGGTCTGCGTGCCGGCACACGGCGCGGTGATCGCAGGCCCAGGAAAGAGTCGATGCCTACTGCCGAAGGCGGCGAACACTGGACGGATCCGCAACTGGTGGCACGGCTCATCGCCCTGAGGGGCGTTGCGCCCCGACCGGTTGTGCACGTCGTGTTCCGTTCCACCCGGCGCGCTGACGGCGAACTCACCGAGGGCTTCGAGATCGGCGGTGAAGCGCCGCTGCCAGGCGCCGACGCGTTGGACACCTGGGTGGCACGCCGTCTGCCCGGAGCGGATCGCCTCGCCATTGCGGTCCTGGTGATCCGCGAGACACTGGATGCGCGCGGCATGATCGTGCAGTGCATCCTGGAACGGCGGCGTGGCGCACCGGACGGTCCGTTCCATGGCGACCCGGCGCGCGTGGATTTTGCCGGCGCGGCGGGGACGGTACGGCTGTATCGCTGCCACCTCGACGGGCGGCTGACCGAGATCGCTCCGGCGGCGGACAGCGCCCCGCTGCGGCCCCGCCCACCCGAGCAGTTCGCCGGCGAGCACAAGGCGCTGCAGGCACGCTTCGGTGCGGGCATCCATATCCTCGATTCACGCGAGCCAACGCTGTTTGAGGACATGGCAGGGCTGTCCACCATCGTGCACCTGCGTGCCGGCGACGGGCACGAGGTGAGCTGCGGGATCGGCTGGCATGGCAACGTCCCGTTTGTGCTGGAGGCCGATTTTCCTCGCTTCGCCGGGCCTCTGGAGCTATCCGCGGAGGACGAGGCGTCGCTCAGTGCAGCGCTCCGCCAGGACGACCTGGTGCGCGGCGAAACACGGTTCGACGAGTTCGGCATCGCCATCATGGCGCGCCGGCGCGGCAGCGACTCGCTGTTCCTGCTTCGCCCCGAGTCGGAAGCGATACGGGTGGAACCGTACAGCCCTGGCCGCAGTGCCGCCGCCCCCGACCAACAGCGCTGGATGAATTTTGCCGAAAGCTATGAGGGTCTCGCGGTCCTCGATGCCTGGCACGATGGCACGACCGACGACGTGATGGTGCTGACAGGCGACCTCAGCGGCCAGGTCTGGCGCCACCACGTTGACCTCGACGGTGTGGAGAGCTGGCGCAAGACGGACGACGAGGCGGCGATTGGCGCGGTGCATCGCGAGCACCTGTTCCCCGGAAGCCTGGCAGCCGCCGACTCCGAGCGGGATGACGCCGATCCGGCAACGGCGTCCCAGGCGGAGTTCGCTGCCGACGACTCCCTGCTGGCACGCGTCGAGGCCTATGTCCTTGCCGTTGCATCGCTACGCGCTGCGGTCGAGAACGCCGACGCCGCGCCGGACGTCGCCGTGTCGCACGTGCGCGCGCTGCACGCAGCGCTGGAGACGCTGGGTGCGCACGTTGCCGCCGCGATGACGTGGCCGTTGATCGGCCGCCCCGATACGGCCGCGCTGGGACGCATCGAGGACCCGTTGCGCCAGGAACTGGCCGCGATCCGCTGCATCGTCATTCCACCGCCCCGCGCCGGTTTGCTGGAACCTGATGAGGCACCATTCGGACTGGAGGTCGCGGCGGATTTCCAGTCGACCGGCTACGATATCGAGGAAGCGTCCACCTGCCTGGCATTGCGCCGCCCCACCGCCTCGGTGTTCCACTGCCTGCGGGTGCTGGAGAGCGGTATTTCCATCTGTGCGCGCCGTGCCAAGGTGGCCGATCCGCTGACCGGGCCGGAACGTGACTGGCAGACGATCCTTCGGCGGCTTCAGGGCGGCGCCGACACCGGTGTGCGTGCAGCGCTGGAGGCGTTGGATGCCGTGCGCAGGCGTTGGCGTGCGGCCAGACTGGTTCTCGCCGACAAATACACGGAAGATGAAGCGGAGCAGATCTTCCGGGCCGTGTGCGGGTTCATGCGCGCGCTGCGCTGAATTCGGTTTCATGAACTGCAGATCACGCGCTTTGTGAAGTCAACCCAGTTCCATCCCGCCCGTTGAGTCTGCGACGGGCAACCCCCGTCGCAACATCAAGAGGGAGCATTTGCGATGGCTGATCAGCGACATACAGGGAATCCTGGAAACTTCGCTGAGGATCGCGAAAAGGCATCGCGCGCCGGTCAGGTCGGCGGGCAACACAGTTCGGGCAATTTCGCCAATGACCGCGAGCGCGCCGCGGAAGCCGGGCGCAAAGGCGGAGAGAATAGTCGCGGCGGCGGTGGTTCCGAGCATAATCCGGGCAACTTCGCGCAGGATCGCGAACGTGCTGCGGAAGCCGGCCGCAAGGGCGGTGGGAGCGGTCACGGCGTTGGCGCTGCCCAGCCCAATCCGGACAACTTCGCGCAAGACCCGGAACGTGCCGCGGCAGCAGCGGGTCGCAAAGGCGGCCAGCACTGATCTGCTGACCATGTGATTTCGGGTTTGCGGGCCGCTCAGCTCCCGGCTGGGCGGCCCGTTTCCGTTTGGGAGAATGTGACGATGTCCAGTTTGGAGCATGTGATGAAGTCCAACGAGCATCCTCGTCCCGTTTCGCCGGCGCGCCGAGCCGGGCGAGTTGAACAACGCATCGGCACCGCACGGGACAGTCTGCCCGGTGAACGCAACGGTCTGCCCGAGGGTGCGCTGGGTGGCGTGCCGGTCGATCCGCAGGGTGACGAGAACCGCCCGCCGCCGCCGAACGCACCGACGCTCCCGCCGTAGTGAGCGCAACGAAGTAGCGGCCGAGGCGTTTCGGGTACCCGCGAGACTAAGGAGCGAGGGCATGTCGGAGACTAATGTGAAGCAAGGGCCGGCGATTGGTGCACTGCACGAGGTGCGCGCGACGTTCCGCGATCCGGAGGCGATGCAGGATGCGGTCTACCGGCTTGAAATGTCCGGCTTCGATCGTGCCGATCTGAGCCTGCCCGAAGTCGCGCCACCAGCGGAACGGGCCACACCGGAGTCCGGTGCGACCGAGGTCGACACGGAAGAGGACGCGCGCCAGACCCGCACGCTGCATACCAGCGGCGCCGCCGCTGCCGTCGGGATGGCCGCGGCTGGAGTTGTGATTGCGACGGGGGGCGCGGCGGCGCCGGCGATCGCCGCGGCAGTGGTCGGAGGCGGTCTGGCGGGAGGTGCGGCCTTCGCCCTTAGCAGTGTAGCAAACCAGGACGAGCAGGCGAGCCGCGAACGCAAGGCTGCGAGCGGCACCCTGGTGCTGTCGGTGCGGACTGCCAACGCCGAAAAGCGCGGCGAAGCCGAGGCGATCATGCGTGCCGCGGGTGCGGCCTTTGTGGAGGCGAGGTGGTGATGGACAAGCAGGACAAGGTCGTGGAGGACAGCTTCCCGGCCAGCGATCCGCCGGCAAACAGCGGGATCACCGGACCGCGAGCGGCACCCCCCCGGCCGGCACCGCACAAGCGCGACGATGACGCGCGACCGAAGGGCACACCGAACTCCGATCGGCATGCGACCGAGACGGCGTATCAGTGGGAGCACGAGGAGACGCCCGGGAAGCAGTGAAGGACGCTCCAGTCGCTGTGGTCGACACTCGGATGACCGCCAAATCGGACAGTAGGGGTCTCGGTCCGCGCCACCAGCCCTGTTGGCGCAAAGTAAAAAATCCAAGCGCAGTCTCCCAGCCCACGCGCGGACACCACGATAGATGAAAATGGCGGTGCGGCGGGCCGGTATCGGTCAACCTGTCGCTAGCTAGTCAATGTGTCCGGTTTTGGTAGCTCGTGATCTGACCGCTTCGTTCCTGTTCTGTCCGGGAATGGCAGCCCCCGCACAGATTGCCGTATGGAAGCGTGTCATGCGGCGTAAGCAGGCGTCGTATCGTCATGGGCATAAAGCAATATCCATCTTGCTTCTGCGGGTGATGCGCCTGTGGAGTTGTGGGCAACCCCGTCCGAGGCACCATCGCCGTGAGCGACCCGGGGGGTTGCCCACAAATCCACAGGCGGTGCCCCCTCAGCTCGCACGCTGGAAGGCAATGCTCGGAACGGTGCAGGGCTCCGGCTGGATGATGCTGCCGCGCGCATCGTAGTCGGCCAGCCGATGTGGTCCCCAAAACACTGCCAACCGGCCATCCGGATACGCGTGCACGCGCACCGTCGCCTTGACAAAGTGAGATCGCAACCGGCTCGGAGGCAGTTGCAGGCTCAGCCGCTCCCATTTCACCGTGTTGTCGTTGCCCACCGTCCGATCCTCCTGAATGCATAGGATCTCGCGCCACGCCCCCATCGTATCGGCCACGAATGCCGAACCCTCCTGCGCCGCGCTGATCGCGAACCGTTGGTTGTGCTCCGCCATGTAGCTGTCGCTGAGCCAGCGGTTGGCTGCCTCGACGGTGTCGATCCCGGCCAGCTTCAGTTCCTTCGGCAGACGGTCCTGCAGGGTGCCAAACATCCGCTCCGATCGGCCACGTGCTTGCGGTGAATAGGCCGGGATATGCTCGATGCCGAGTTGCTTCAGGGCACGGCCGACCTGCGTCAGAACCGTCTTCGACACCTTGCCGCCAGCTTCCGGCGTCAGGAAGTAATGGCTGCCCCGGTCCGTATAAAGCGAGCAGAACAGGCCGTGCTGCACCACCACCTCGCGTATGCCCTGAAAGCTCGATGCCGTGCCCTCCTCGTCCACCAGGAAGATCGAGTAGATCTCGCTCGTTGCGTCCTCCATCGTCACAACAAGATCTTGCTTGCCGGCATCCCCCGCCAGCCAGGCATGCGTCGAAGCGTCCTGATGCAGCATCATGCCCACCATCGGCCGGCGCGGCCGCTTCTTGCGGTGCGCCGAGCGCTGCGTCGCCTGCTGCACCAGGCCGGTCCGGTGCAGGTGCAGTTTGGTCACCGTGTAGCCCAGTGTGTAGTTGTGCCGCTTGGCCAACTGCTCGTGGAAATGCTTCACCGTAAAGCCGCGATACAGATCGCGATATAGTCCCAGCATTCGCTCGATCTCGGCAACCGGCGCACGCCGCAGCGACGGCGCCAGTCGGCGATCCGCAAGACCAGCTTCCTCCGCTTCGCGATGGCGGGTCCGCCAGCGGCGGAACGTACGTTCGCTGATCCCCAGCAATTCCGCCGCCTCCATCTGGCTCAGCTCCGACCGTTCCGACCGGCCAAGCACATCCCTGAAACGCATCCGTCGTACCCCCTCGTGAATGCGTGCCCGCTCCATGCAAAACCCCCATCCTGGAGCCTCACCAAAACCGGACACTTCACGAGCTACAAAACCCGGACAAACCACGAGCTAGCCACACGGTATCGGTCAACCTTGTGGCGTGATCGAGTAGAGGCCTAAGCTTAATTCCACGCATCGAACGGCCTCGAGCAACTGCTGCGCCTCCGGCTCACAACACTTCCGTGGGACCGGCTGAAGTCAGGTCCGGTTACATGCCTCCCGGCAGACCAATCCTCCTGGCCCGTTGCCCGTCCGACCCGGCTCCGATAGGGTCCGCGCCCTGCCTTATCTGCCGGGAATCCACCGATGCACCTGACCGCCGAACGCCTCGACAAGATCCAGCCCAGCCTGACCATCGCGATTTCGACCAAGGCGCGGCACATGATCGCGGAGGGCAAGAACGTCATCTCGCTCTCGCAGGGCGAGCCGGACTTCGACACGCCGCGCAACGTCAAGGACGCCGCGATCCGCGCGATCGAGGCGAACGAGACGCACTACACCGACGTCGCCGGCACGCCGGAACTGCGCAAGGCGGTGGCCGCGAAGTTCAAGCGTGACAGCGGCATCGACTACAAGCCGGAGGAGATCATCATCTCCACCGGCGGCAAGCAGGTGATCTTCAACGCCATGCTCGCCACGCTGAACAAGGATGACGAGGTCATCATCCCGAGCCCGTGCTGGGTGAGCTATCCCAGACATCGTCTCGCTGGCGGACGGCAAGCCGGTGCTGGTCCCGTGCGAGCAGAACCACGGCTTCAAGCTGCGCGCCGAGGCGCTGGAGCAGGCGATCACGCCGCGCACCAAGTGGTTCATGCTGAACAACCCGTGCAACCCGACGGGCGCGGCGTATTCGGCCGAGGAGCTGCGACCGATCTGCGACGTTCTGCTGCGTCACCCGGACGTCTGGATCTTCACTGACGACATCTACGAGAAGCTCGCCTATGACGGTTTCAAGCCGGCGACGATCGTGGAGGTGGAGCCGCGCCTGAAGGACCGGACGGTCACCATGAACGGCTGCTCCAAGGCGTATGCCATGACCGGTTGGCGCATTGGCTTCGCCGGTGCTCCGTTGGCGCTGATCAAGGCGATGGACAAGCTGCAGAGCCAGTCGACCTCCAACACCAACTCGATTGCGCAGGCTGCGGCGGTGGAGGCGTTGACCGGGCCGCAGGAATCCATCGAGGCCATGCGCAAGACCTTCGAGGAACGGCGCAACCTGGTCGTCGAGATGCTGAACAAGGCACCGGGTCTGTACTGCCACAAGCCGGAGGGCGCGTTCTACGTCTATCCTGCGATCCATGGCTGCATCGGCAAGACCACGCGAGGCGGCACCACGATCAAGGACGACGAAACCTTTGTCCTTGCGATGCTGGAGGAGACCGGGGTCGCGGCGGTGCATGGTTCGGCGTTCTGCTATCCGGGGCATTTCCGCATCGCCTATGCCAACGCGACCGAGGAGCTGCGCGATGCCTGCACGCGCATCCAGCAGTTCTGCGAAGGCATGCACTGATGCCGGCATTCGCCGAACGCATGAGCCGCGTGCAGGTCGCGGCCAGCGTGCAGATGACCATCCGCGCGCGCGAGTTGCGGGCGCAGGGCGTTGACATCATCCAGCTCACCATCGGCCAGCCGGACTTCGACAGCCCGCCGCACGCGATCGAGGCGGCCCACGCAGCGGCACTGCGGGGTGAGACGAAGTATCCGCCGCAAGACGGCACGCCGGCGCTGAAGCAGGCGATCCAGCGCAAGTTCAAGCGCGACAATGGGCTGGACTTCGCGCTCGACGAGATCTGCGTGACGAATGGCGGCAAGCAGGCGATCTTCAATGCACTCGGCGCGACGGTGGATCCGGGTGATGAGGCGGTGATCCCGGTGCCGTCATGGAGCGCCTATGCGCTGATGACGAAGCTGTTCGGCGGCGAACCGGTCTTCGTCAACTGCCCGCAGAACAACGGCTTCAAGCCGCGTGCCGAGGACATCGACGCGGCAATCACGCCAAAGACCAAGTGGCTGGTGCTGAACAACCCGAACAATCCGACCGGATCGTGCTGCTCTGCGAAAGAGCTGCGCGCGATCGCCGATGTGATGCTGAAGCATCCGCATGTCTGGATCATGTCGGACGACATGTACGAGCATCTGGTGTTCGATGGTTTCGTGCACGCGACGATGGCGCAAGTGGCGCCGGAGTTGCGCGATCGCACGCTGACGGTAAGCGGCGCGTCGAAGGCATACGCGATGACGGGGTGGCGCATCGGCTATGCCGGCGGGCCGAAGAACCTGATCAAGGCCATGGTGAACATGCAGGGCCAGGCCACCGCGGGCGTGTCCTCGGTCGGCCAGGCGGCGGCAGCGGCGGCGCTCGATGGTCCGCAGGACGGCGTGCGTGAGCAAGTGGTGGCCTACGCGCACCGGCGTGACATGGCGGTGGAGATGCTGAACGCCTGCCGCGGCATCAACTGCCACAAGCCGGAAGGTGCGTTCTACGTGTACCCGAACGTCGCCGGCTGCATCGGCAAGACCACTGCGGGCGGCCGAAAACTGGTGACGGACCAGGACATGTGCATGGCGCTGCTGGAGGAGGCCCACGTGGCCACCGTGCACGGCGCCGCCTACGGCATGAGCCCCTATCTGCGGGTCAGCACCGCGACTGACGACGAGTCACTGGCCGAGGGTTGCCGGCGGATCGCGAAGTTCTGCGAAGGGTTGCATTAGCCCTCCGCTACATCTGCACCACAGATGCCAGATCGTACGTCACGCCTGAGGGGTTCTCGCCGATACGCAGCATCTTGTCGTTGACGAAGATGTACGGTGGCACCGGCAGGTTGTACGGTGCAGGCACGCCGCTATAGACGCGCCCCGCCAGGTCGTATTTCGAGCCGTGGCATGGGCAGAAATAGCCACCGGGCCAGTTCGGCGCCGGGCTGCTGGCATCGGGCTTCGGCATATAGTTGGGCAGGCAGCCGAGATGCGTGCAGATCCCGACCAGCACCGCAATCTCCGGCTTCACCGACCGATGCCAGTTCTGCGCGTATGCCGGCTGCTGTGCCACGCGGGAATTGGGATCACTGAGCAAACCGACCATCGCCGGCGTCTGTAGTGTCTTCAGTGCGTCCGGCGGGCGGTTCACCACCAGCATCGGTGCGCCGCGCCACAGGATGACGATCTGCTGGCCGGGCTCGAGCTTGCTGATGTCGACGTCGATCGGCGCGCCGGCGGCGATCACGTCGGCGGCGGGGTTCATCGAATCGACCAATGCCCAGCCCATGGCGACGGCGCCAATGGCGGCCGTGGCGCCAGTAACGAGCATGAGGAAATCGCGACGGGTCTCGCCGTCGCCAGCCGGATGTGCAGCGTGTGACATGCCCCCTTCATAGTTCAGGAGCGTCGGATCGCCAACTCGCAAAATCATGTAGATTGCGCCACGACCGGCGAGGTTGATCGAACCGATCAATGTTGACGGGCAACGAAGCCGCAGTAACGTTCAAGACCTGCTGCCGGCCGGAGGGAGCCCGTGATCAGTCCATCCTACATCCGCCTGATGGCGGAGTACAATGCCGAGATGAACCGCCGGCTGTATGGCGCGGCCGCGCGGCTCACAGACGCCGAACGCAAGGCCGACCGGGGCGCGTTCTGGTCGTCGATCCACGGCACGCTGACCCACATCCTGTGGGGCGACTCGCAGTGGATGTCACGGTTCGACAACTGGCCGAAGCCGGCGGTGCCGATCAGGCAGAGCGCCAGCATGATCGACGACTTCCAGACGCTGCAGGCGCGGCGGGAGTCGGCGGATGCCGGCATCCTGGACTGGGCTGGGCGGGTGAATGATGCGTGGCTGGCCGAAGACCTGGTGTGGTTCAGCGGCGCCGCACAACGCGAGATGCGGCGGCAGAAGGGACCGCTGGTGGTGCATTTCTTCAACCACCAGACGCATCACCGCGGCCAGGCGCATGCGCTGCTGACCGCGGCCGGTCAGGACACCGGCGATACCGATCTGTTCCTGGTGGTGCCCGAGGGCTGACCCTCGCCTTGCAGCGACGAATGCTGCGGCAGTATCGGCTGCAACAGCAGGCGATGCGGTAGCTGCGAACCGGCGTCGCGGAAGTGGTCCAGTCCGAATTCGATTGGCCTTTCCCCGTCGCCGGCCCGGCCGCTGTTGCTGCCGAACAGGTGATCCCAAAAGACCAAGACCTGGCCATAGTTGCTGTTGGTTTCGCCGATCTCACGCGAGTGGTGCATCTGATGGAACTCTGGCGTCACCAGAACCGCTCCGAGGCCTCGCTCGAGCCATGCGGGCATCCGTATATTCGTGTGCGCCAGGAGCTGTATCGCCATGGCGAGCACCGAATACGCCGCAACCTGGGCAGGCGAAATTCCAATGAGCAGGACGCAGCCGCCCACCAGGAGCGATTCAAGCATCACCTCGAGCGGATGATGGCGGAAGGTCGTCGTTGCATCCACCTCGGGGTCCGAATGATGGACCGCATGGATCCGCCACAGGAAGCCGATGTTATGGTCGAGCCGATGATTGGCATAGACCAGCGCGTCCATCGCCAGAATGCCCACCGTCCATGTGAAAACCGCCGGCAACGGCATCGCATCCAACAGCCCGAAGCGCATGACATGTGATGCCGCCGCCGCCGCGAATGCGATGATGGCTGGCACCAGCATGATCCCGCCGCCCAGCAGGTAAATTGTGACGTTGCCGAACCAGCGTTTCGTGATCGGACCGTTATGCTGCCTGTGTGGCCACAGCAGTTCCAGCGCGCCGGCAAGCAGGAACAGGCCAAAGATTACGAACGCGCTGGTCCCGTCCGACAGCCCGTCCTGCATCGTACCGGTGAGACCGACTACTTGCGCTTGCGGAGCAACCGCGCGGCCGCCAGCCCGCCGACGCCGACCACGATCAGTCCCATGGTGGCGGGCTCGGGAGCCCTTACGACGGCACCAGCAAACGCCGCGCCGGCAAGGCAGCACTGAACGAACGCAAAGTAAGCGGTGAGGCGGAACAGGTTCACGAGCGGCTCCTTCGACGATACAGGCAACCCTTGATTACGATGAAGCAATTTTCATGCCGCAAAGGTGAATGCAGTTTTGCCAAGGAGTTACCGCTGCTGGGGATAGACGGCATGCCTGGTTTGTAAAGTCTGCCGACAGACGCCCGGAGCACCCCTGGCTGGCGCCGAGACCATGGCCTAGGCTGATGGCCAGGTGGCCGCAATCCAATGGCCACCACCGAACAAGGAGGAAACACCAAATGAGCCTAAAGACCACGGCCCCTTGGGCGCTTGCCGCGTTGTCGGCTGCGATGATTGTCAGCGGTGCGGCGGCACAGACCGTGCAAGGCGTGACCGACACCGAAATCGTCATCGGCACTGCAACCGACCTGTCCGGCGTCACTGCGGTGCAGGGCGTCAACAATTCGAACTCGGTGCGTCTCGCGTTCGACGAAGCCAACGCCGCGGGCGGCGTCAATGGCCGCAAGATCCGTTACATCGTGGAGGACAGCCAGTACCAGGTGCCTCGCGCGGTTCAGGCGATGAACAAGCTGCTGAACGAGGACCACATCTTCTTCGCCACCGTCAACGGCGGCACGCCGATGAACGACGCGATGATGCCGATGATGTTCGCCAAGGGGGTGCCGAACCTGCTGCCGCTGACCGCCGCACGCTCCATGTACGAGCCGTACAACAAGCTGAAATGGAGCCAGTTCGCCTCGTATTACGATCAGATGCGCGCGGGCGTAAAGTATTTCGTGGAGCAGAGGGGCAAGAAGATGGTCTGCGCCATGTATCAGGACACTGATTTCGGCAAGGACGTGCTGGCCGGGGTCACGGCGCAGCTCGAGGCTGAGCATCTGACGCTGATCGCGTCCACCGGCCACAAGCCCACCGACACCGATTTCACCGCCAACCTGAGCAAGCTGCGCGACGCGAAATGCGACCTGATCACCATGGGAACGATCGTGCGCGACAGCACGCTGATCGTGTCGACGGCCAAGAAGATGGGCTGGAACGTAGATCTGCTCGGCCAGGTCGCGTCGTATGATACCGCAGTTGCGACGGCGCCCGGTGGGGTGGGCGAGGGCTTCTATTCAATGACGCCCGCGCTCTACGCCTATCCCGATGATCCGCGCCCGGCGGTGGCTGACTTCGCGAAGCGCTACAAGGCGAAGTACGGCATCGATCCGAACTTCCTGGGTGAGACGGGCTATACCACGGCGCAGATCATCCTGGAGGCGTTGAAGCGGGCTGGCCGCAATCTGAACGTCGATACGCTGACCACGGCGATGGAAAGTATCCACGACTTCCACGACATCTTCGGCAATTCGTTCTCGTTCGGACCCAACCAGCATCACGGCGCCACCAGCGCTTACCTCGCGGTGGTGAAGGACGGCCGCTGGGTGCCGGTCGCGGATCACGCAATGGCCTATTAGCTCGATCGTTTCTCCCCCGTGCCCTCTTCGCCTGTTGCGGCGGGGAGGGTCGGGGGAGTTCAGCGATCGAGACGTGGCGTCTGCACCGAGCGGCTTTGACCTCGCCCGACCCATTCACTACCGTCGCTGATGCAGGAGGAACTGGTCCATGGTGCAGATCCGTCGTGTGGGACCGCAAATCGGCGTCGAGGTCACCGGCGTCGACGTGAAGACGCTGGATGATGCGGGCTTCGCGCCGATCTATCAGGCGTGGCTCGATCACAACGTCATGGTGGTGCGGGATCAGGAGCTGACGATCGAGGAGTTCCTGCACTACAGCCGCCGCTTCGGACTGGTAGTGCCGCATCCATCGAAGAGCACGCGGCATCCGGAGATCCCAGAGATCACGCTGCTGGGGGTGAACAAGTTCGGTGCCGACGGGAAACTGAACGAGGCGATCTACCGACGCGGCGCCGAGGGCTGGCATACCGACGGCGCCTATGATGCGGAGCCGTTCAAGGCGACACAGCTCTATGCGTTGGCGATCCCCAGTACGGGCGGGGATACGATGTTCGCCAATGGCTATGCGGCATACCAGGCGTTGCCGGCACGGATGAAGGAACGGCTGGAGGGACGCGTCGGCGGGTTCACCTACGGCGGGCGGCGAAAGAGCCGCGCGCTGCTGAACCCGGAGGATCGGGATTGGACACCGGTGTTCCATCCGATCGTGCGCACACATCCGGAGACCGGGCGCAAGGCACTCTATTTCGATCCCGGGAAAATCGAGACGATCGAAGGCGTGTCAGCATCGGAGAGCGACGATCTGATCGACGCATTGACCGAGTACATGATCCAGCCGGACGCCGAATACCGCCACAAGTGGCGGGTCGGCGATATCGTGATCTGGGACAATCGGTGCTCATACCACCGCGCCGCAGGGGATTATCCGCCGCACGAGGACCGCATCCACTGGCGCGTATCGATCAAGGAGCGCACGGCGGAGAGGTTGGCAGCGGAGTAATCCAATCCAAGCTCTCCCCCTCCCCTTGCGGCTACGGGAGTCGCACATCTGCGGAACGATTTGCCAGGTGCCAGCCGAGCAGGATCTGGTCGGCCTGGATGAGCCCATGATGCATGGTCTTTGGTCCGGGCGGCTTGTATCCGCGCGAGGTATAACCGGACCATCCTCCCAGTCGTGCGACGATCCAGGCGTACCAGGCGAGAAGCGTGTCGTCGTGCGGGTTTTTGAGCTTCGCAGTGCGACCTTCCAGCGTGACGTTGAGCTGTCTCAGAGCCGCCATGTCCGCTGCAGCGACCGCGTCGGTGACCGGCTGGCCGGTGGTTCCGTCGCGCGCCAGCACGAGTTGCATCGCGCGCACCGCCGCGATCAGCGCCACGACAGCCAGTTTGAGGAAGCCAGCGGCTTCCTCCATTTGCGAAGCCTCGATGTCCAGGCAGTGCGATTTCAACGACCGGAACACCTGTTCGATAATCCAGCGCATGCGATACCAGGTGATGATCTGGCGCGCCTCCGCCAACGTCGCGACCGCGTGCGTTGTCAGCAGGCGCCAGTGCAGCGGCTCCACGCCCCTGGGCGGGTCAACCTCGCTGACATCGACGACCCAAAGCGCGACCGAGCTCGCTTGATCGCCGGTTCCGGCGCGCACCGGGCGCTTCAGTTCGATCGCGCCGAAGCGAACCGCCACCGTCGCCTGGCGGGCCTTCTGGCTGCCCTTCGGCGGCACCTCGATCGTCTCACGCCCCTGCTCCGGCAGGGCGGCGCAGGACTCGGGCAGCAGGCCACCCGTTGTCATGGCGCGTGGATGCGCCGAGCGGCACAGCAAATGCACATTGGCCGGCCGGCGCGCGAACAGATCGTAGATATCGCTCTCGCGATCGCCCACCATGGTGATCATCGCCGCCTGCGTGAGACGATCGCCCGCGATCTCAGCGCCGTGCAGCCATCGGCGGGACTCTTTATCATCCGCTGCCCGCTTCTTGTGGTCAGTGACCTTACCGCCGGTGCGGTTCAGCACGACGCAGTCGAGCAGCCCGACCACACCGCCATTCCCAGCGTCCACCGTCAGGACAGGGTGCAGGAACACACCGGGACACGTGTCGTTGGCGTCCCTGCCGAAGCCCCGCTTGCTGGCTTCATGCGTGGGGAAACGCAGATCGGTCGTGTCCATGATCGCCAGCACATGCCGACCGGCGGCGCGCTGGTTGGTCAGCCGCCCCGCCGTCACCAGCATCTCGTGCGTCGTCACCGCGCGGTTCGCCAGGAAACGGCCGAACTGCACCGTCTGATTGCGGTCCTTGCCCAGCCGATGCACGCAGAACGTCCGCTTGCTCTGCATCGACCGCAACAGCGCACCGCCCACGCACGCCAGACGCTTGTCGCCGAACCGCCCAAGCTCCGCCTCGATCATGCCAACCCAATCCTAGCTCCCGCCCAGCCAGGCATCGATTCGGAATGCACGCCGATTCGCAACTCATTCCGCACTTGTGCGACAACCGTAGCCCTTGCGGGAGGGGGGAAGGGGGAGGGGGACGCGCTACACCGTCTCGGATGCGGGGAAGTTGCACTCCACCGCGATACCGTCGGGGTCATAGTAGAACAACTGCGTCATGTTCAGCCGCGGCAGCACGCGCTCGTCGAACTTGATGCCGTGCTGCTCGAGGTTGGACTTCATGTCCTTCAGCCCCTCGCACGAGAACGCGATGTGATCCAGCCGTCCGGTCTTCGCCGCATCGCCTGCCGCATCGTTGATCGGTTCGTTCTCGGCGCGGTGGCCGATCAGGTGAACCGTCGGCACGCCGCCGCAGTATAGCCAGTAGCCGGGGAACGCCAGCGGCGGGCGATCGCCAACCGACAGGCCGACGACATCCGTGTAGAAGTCCTTGGTCGCCTCCAGGTTGCGCGTCAGGATCGTATAGTGATTGAGCGACATCGCAGGCATCGTGGTTCTCCCTCAGAACTGGTTTTCCGGCTCCATACCCAACAGGATCTGACCGACCGATTCAAAGTGCAACTGCCGCCCCTGTGACTGCTGCGCGACGGTGTGGATGTCGCGCAGACGCTGCTCGAACGGCTGTTCCTCGAACACCGCCATCGATCCGGTCGCATGATACAGCGTATCCACGATCTGTAGCGACTGCTGGATGGCCCAGGTGGAGGCGAGGCGGATCATCGCGCGATCTTCGGCGGTCTGCTGGCCGGTCGCTTCCACGTGCTCCCAGGCGGTTTCCCAGGTGGTATGCAGAAACGCGCGCGCCGAACGCCACTTCGCCTCGCACTGCGCCAACTGCGATTGCACCACGTTGTTCTCGCGCATCGGCCGTGAAGCGCCGCGCGACACCTTGTTGGCGGGCAGGTCGAGGAAGTCGTTGATGGTGCCGCGCGCGATCCCCAGGCCGACGCCCGCGAACCCGCAGGAATACAGCTGGTTGCTGGTGAAACGATACAGCAGCCCACCTTCCCGCCGCTCGGCCGGTGCGTCGCGCGCGGTGGAGAAGCGTTGCGGCACGAACAGATCGTTCACCACGTATTCGTTGCTGGCGGTACCGCGCAGGCCGATGGTGTGCCAGATATCGTGCATCTCCACGCTGGACTTCGGGAACAGCAAGGTGCGCACCTTGCCGGTTCCCGCAATGGTCACGTGGCAGCCCAGCCACCTCGCATGATGGCAGCCGCTGGCGAAGCGCCATTTGCCGCTGATGCGGTAGCCGCCATCCACCGGCTGCGCCTGATAGGGCGACCCCGGCGGACCCCAGGCCAGAATTCCAGTCGGCGGGCCGAAGATTTCGCGCGCCGACTTCCCGATCCAGATACGCCGCGGTCGTCGAGCACCCGTTGTTCTGGCCGATGCACCACCCGACGGAGGCATTGGTTTGCGCCAGCGCCTCGGTCACCTGGGTGAACAGCACCGGCCGCAATTCCGCACCGCCGAGGAACTTCGGCTGCAGCATGCGGAAGAACCCGCCGTCGATCAGCGCGGCGACGACGTGCTCGGGCAGTTCGCGGCGACGTTCGATCTCGTTACCGGCGGCATCCAGCATTGGGGCGAGGTCGTGAGCGCGCTGGATGAACTCGGCGCCGTCACTCATGCGCGCGGCTCCAGCGTTTCCAGCATCGCGGCAATGCGGGCGCCGACGGCTTCATCGGTAGCTCGTAGCGGCGGACGCATGTTGCGCCAGATCGGCTCGCCGAACATCGCCGCCACCGCCGCCTTCAGGGTCGGGATGCCATCGATCGGCGCGACCGCCTGCTCCATCGCGGCCTGCGCGGTGGGGTCCTTCAGCAGGCGGCGCAACAGCGCAGGCACCAGGTTCGCCATGCCACAGATGGTGCCTTTGCCACCCGCGGCGAGTGCTCGCACGATCAGTACCTCGGCGCCGACGAGTGTGGCGACGTCCGGCGCGGCGGCGCGGAACGCAAGGAACGAGTTGAAGTCGCCGCTGCTGTCCTTCACCCCCGACACGGTTGCACCGTAGCGCGCGCGCAGGCGTCCGAGCACGGCAGGCGGAACGCCGACGCCGCACACCTGCGGGATGTGGTAGAGACAGACGCTGAGCTGCGGATGGGCCACGCGGTCGAGGACTGTCGCGAATGCATCCTCGATGCCCTCGGCCGACACGCCAGCGAAATAATAGGGCGGCAACAACAGCACGCGCGTGATGCCTAGGTCGAGCGTGGCCTTGGTCAACGCCACCGTGTCAGCGATCGCCGGGTAGCCGGTGCCGAGCGCCAGGCGCGCGGGTGTCACGCCGGCGCGCAACACGGCCTCGGTGGCGGCGAGACGTTCGGAAATCGAGAAGGACGGCCCCTCGCCACAACTGCCGAACAGCACCAGCCCGTCGCAACCGGCGTCAAGCACACGTTTCGCATGTCGCACGAGGGCGACGTGATCGATGGCGCCCCCGGCGTCGCTCGGCGTAGTGGCTGCCGCCCACAACCCAGTGATGGCATCAGGCATGGTGATCTCCGATCAATTGGGGCCAGATTGCCACTGAACGAGGTTTGCGGCCATCCCTGCCCTACAGGTTCATTAACGCCCCATCAGTGCATATATTGGCGACGAACTCGTTAACTGGAGCGCCTTCATGTCCGCAGCCGATACCGTGACGACGGATGCTGGTCGCGATTTCATTCGCGACATCATCCAGGAGGATATCGATGCCGGGCGCGTCGGCCAGGTGGTCACTCGGTTTCCGCCGGAGCCGAATGGCTATCTGCATATCGGCCATGCCAAGTCGATCTGCCTGAACTTCGGCGCCGCGGCGGAGGTTGGCGGGCGCTGCAATCTGCGGTTCGACGACACCAACCCGGCGAAGGAAGAACAGGAATATATCGACGCGATCAAGCGCGATGTTCACTGGCTGGGCTTCGACTGGGGTGAGCACCTGTTTCATGCGTCGGACTATTTCGAGCAGCTCTATGAATGGGGGGAGTATCTGATCAGGGAAGGCAAGGCGTATATAGACGATACGCCGCCGGATCGGATGCGCTCGCAGCGCGGCACGTTGACCGAGCCGGGGCAGAACAGTCCCGACCGGTATCGCTCGATCGAGGAGAACCTGGACCTGTTCCGGCGGATGCGCGCAGGAGAGTTTCCCAACGGTGCGAGGGTGCTGCGTGCGAAGATCGACATGGCGTCGCCGAACATGAATCTGCGCGATCCGGTGCTGTATCGGATCCTGCATGCGGAGCATCCGCGCACCGGGAAATGCCTGGTGCATCTATCCTACGTATGACTATGCGCACGGTCAGTCGGATGCGATCGAAGGCATCACGCATTCGCTGTGCACGCTGGAGTTCGAGGATCATCGGCCGCTGTACGACTGGCTGATCGAGAACCTGCCGGTGCCGTCGCGGCCGCATCAGTATGAGTTCGCGCGGCTCAATATCGGTTACACAGTGCTGTCGAAGCGCGTGCTGACGCGGTTGGTGAGCGAGCATCGCGTTGCAGGCTGGGATGATCCTCGGATGCCGACGTTGGCGGGGATGCGCCGGCGTGGCGTGCCGGCGGCGGCACTGCGGGATTTCGTGAAGCGCAGTGGCGTCACCAAGGCGAACAGCGTGGTGGAGTTCTCGGCATTTGAATACGCCGTTCGTGAGCTGCTGAACCGCGTCGCCGTGCGACGCATGGCGGTGCTGCGACCGTTGAAGCTGGTGATCGAGAACTGGCCGGAGGGGAAAACTGAAACGCTGGAGGCGATCAATAACCCGGAGGATCCATCGGCCGGCACGCGGCCGATCACGTTCGGACGCGAGCTTTATATCGAGCGCGAGGATTTTCTGGAGGATCCGCCGAAGAAGTTCTTCCGCCTGGCACCCGGACGCGAGGTGCGGCTGCGGTATGGCTACTTCGTTACTTGCCGCGAGGCGGTGAAGAACGCCGCCGGCGAGGTGGTGGCGTTGCGCTGCACGTATGATCCGGCGACACGTGGGGGAAACGCTCCGCCGGATGGGCGGAAGGTGCAGGCGACGCTGCATTGGGTCGCCGCGGCTGACGCCGTCACGGCCGAGGTGCGTCTATACAATCATTTGTTCGCGCGTCCCGATCCCGGCGCGGACGGCGACATCATGGCCGACATCAATCCCGGCTCGCTGGAAGTGCTGACCGACTGTCTGCTGGAGCCCGCGCTCGCCTCCGCGCCTGTCGGCGAGGCGGTGCAGTTCGAGCGCCTCGGGTATTTCTGCACCGACCTTGATTCGACACCGGAACGGCTGGTGTTCAACCGCACGGTCGGGTTGCGCGACACGTGGGCGAAGGTGCAGGCCGGACGTTCTCCTCTCCCGCGGCGCGGGGGAGGTTAGGGAGGGGGTCGAGCGAGTGCCGGCCTCGACCCCCTCCCTAACCCTCCCCCGCTTTGCGGGAGAGGGATGTCCTGGCGGGAGAGCATTGCTTCGCTGATTGACGCCGCTGGTCGGCTGGCCGAACATCCCCTCTATCTGGAGCGTCGATCAGAAGCGCTCCTTGCAATAGGGGAAGCGACCATGTTCGGACGGCTCATCGCGACGTTATCTGTCTGCTGCGTGATAGCGTTCGCTCAGCCGGCGCCCGCCGCGGCGCAAGGCGGCAAGTATCACGAAGCGCCCTCGCTCGACGATCAGGTCAAGGCAGGCAAATTGCCGCCGGTTGATCAGCGGCTGCCGGAACAACCTCTCGTGGTCCCCGTGGTCGAGAAGATCGGCGAGTACGGCGGCGTCTGGCGGCGCGCGTTCCTGGGCCCGGCCGATGCCAACAACTATGTCCGCGTCGTCTACGATGGACTGTTCCGCTTCACGCCCAACGGTGCGGACATCGAACCGAAGATCGCCCTCGGCGCCAAGTCATCGCCTGATTTCAAGGTCTGGACGATCCTGCTTGCGCAAGGGTGCCCGGTGGTCCGATGGCCAGCCGTTCACCGCGGACGACATCTTGTTCTGGTACAAGGACGTTCTGCTGAACAAGGATCTGACCCCTTCGGTGCCGACATGGATGCAGAATAAGGACGGTTCGGCTGCGAAGGTGGAGAAGATCGACGACTACACGGTGCAGTTCACCTACGATCGGCCGGCGACGCTGTTCCTGACGGAAGTTGCCAACCAGGACGGGCCCGACCAGAGCTACGCCATGTTCCTGCCGGCGCATTATCTGAAGCAGTTCCACCCGTCCTACACCCCGATGGCCGACCTCGACCGGATGGCACAGGCCGCGAGCTTCAAGTCTTGGAACCAGCTCTTCGCCGCCAAGGCCACGCCGACATCGAACCCGGACCGCCCGACGATGGCGGCCTGGATGCCGGTCACGCGGGTCAGCGATCCGGTGTTCACGATCCGGCGCAATCCGTACTATATCGGCGTCGATACGGCGGGGAACCAGCTTCCCTATATCGACGAGGTCCGCTTCACCTATTTCGCTGATCAGCAGGCGCTCAATCTGGCCGCCATCGCCGGCGACTTCGACATGCAGGCGCGGCACATCCAGATGACCAACTATCCGGTGCTGAAGGACCACGAAAAGGACGGCAAGTATCGCGTGCTGATATGGCCGACCTTCGGCGGCTCGGATGCGGTGGTCGCGTTCAACCTGACCTACACAGCGGATCCCGTGCTCGGCAAGCTGCTGGCGACGAAGGATTTCCGCATCGCGCTGTCGTACGCGATCAATCGCGACGAGATCAAGGAGTCGGTTTTCCTGGGTCTCGGTGAAGCCCGGCAGGCCGTGCCGGCGCCGTCGCATCCGTATTTCCCCGGCAAGGATGTCGCGGAGAAATACACCCAGTTCGATCCCGATAAGGCCAACAAGATGCTCGATGCGCTCGGGCTGACGAAGCGCGACGGCCAGGGTGTGCGGCTGATGGAGAACGGCAAGCCGTTGACGATCGAGATCAACGTCGTGCCCGCGTTCGGCGCGTGGCCGGATGTGGGGCAGCTGGTCGCGAAGGACTGGCAGGCCGTCGGCGTCAATGCCGTGGTGCAAATCCGCGAGCGTGCGCTGGCTTTCAACATGCGTGCCGCCAATCAATTGCAGACCGAGATCTGGAATGAGGACACCACGGCGTTCCCGTTCACCGGAGGTTCCAAACTCGATCCGCGCAACGCACCGGGTCAGACACTGACGCTGGGGCCGCTTTACTACAAATGGCTGACCAGCGGCGGCAAGGAGGGCGTGGAGCCGATCGAGCCGCTGAAGCGGATCATGCAGCTTATCGACACGGCGCGCACCGTGGGCCATGACGGCCAGGTGAAGGCGGCGCAAGGAGCTGTTCACCATCTGGGCGGACAACGTGTTCGAGATCGGCACGGTCGGGCTGACGCCGATGGTGCAGGGCGTGGTTGTGGTCAACACCAAGATGCACAACGTGCCGACGACGATCGGCAATGACTGGCCGTTGCGCACGCCTGGCAATGCGCGCACCGAGCAGTTCTTCTTCGCCACCAAGTGACCCGTTACATCATCCAGCGACTGCTGCTGCTGCCGTTCCTGCTGCTGATCTACTCGTTCGTCATCTTCGTTATCATGCAGGCGCCGCCAGGGGATTTCCTGACGGCGTATGTGGCGACCTTGTCGGCGACGGGGACGTCGATCACGGCGGATCAGATCAATGCGCTGCGCCACGAGTATGGCTTGGATCAGCCATTCATCGTGCAGTACCTGTTCTGGCTGCGCGATCTGTTGTCCGGCCATCTGGGGCTGTCGCTGGAGTACCAGCGGCCGAACGCCGAGCTGATCGGCGAGCAACTTGGGCTGACGCTGGCGCTGGCACTGATGGCGTTCGTGCTGACCTGGATCATCGCGATACCGGCGGGGATCTATTCGGCGACGCATCAGCGGTCGCTGCTGGATCACGTTATCACGGTGATCAACTACGTGGGCGTCGCCACGCCGAACTTCATGCTGGCGTTGATCCTGATGTGGATCGCGTTCTCGTATTTCGGCATCAGCATCACGGGGCTTTATTCGCCGGAATACGTCAGCGCACCGTGGAGCTTCGGGCGCGTGGTCAATCTGCTGGAGCATATCTGGCTACCCGCAGTGGTGATCGGGATCGCCGGCACCGCGCGGTTGACACGGATCATGCGGGCGAATCTGCTGGACGAGCTGAACAAGCCGTACGTGGTGACGGCCCGGGCGAAGGGAATGCGCGAGTGGCGGCTGGTGCTGCGCTATCCGGTGACGGCTGGCGCTGAATCCGTTGGTGAGCACGGTCGGGTGGTATCTGCCGCAACTATTTTCCGGCAGCCTGATCGTGGCCACGGTGATGAACCTGCCGAATATCGGGCCACTGCTGCTGCGGGCGCTGATCAATCAGGACATGTACCTGGCGGGGGCGATTCTGCTGATCTACTCGTTCCTGACCATCGTGGGCACGCTGCTGTCGGACGTGGCATTGGCGATGATGGACCCGCGGATACGGATGGAGAGGTAGCGTGATTGGTTGGCAGAGAATGCTGGCTAGGAAAGATAGCGTGGTCGGTTGTCAGAGAACACTCCCCCTCCCCTTGCGGGAGGGGGTTAGGGGGAGGGGGCCACGCCCACTGACCCCGGCCCCCTCCCCCCAACCCCCTCCCGCAAGAGGCGGGGGAGAAATGTAGCGATGTCCGATGTGCAGATCATCGGCACGGTCGCCGAGGAACGGATCGCCGTTGCTTCCAACTGGAAGCTGGTGTGGTGGCGATTCCGCAGGCACCGTCTCGCGCTGTTCTGCACCGGCATATTGGTGTGCCTGTATATCGTAGTGCTGTGTCCGGACTTCTTCAGCACGCAGAACCCGGAACGGACGGATGCGCGTCAGGCCTTCATCCCGGTGCAGATGCTGCACTTCTTCGATGACGGCTGGGATCCCTGGGTGCCGGCCATCGTCGGCAAGCGCAATCCGGTCACGCTGCGGATGGAATGGACCACCGATCCACAACGCAAAGTCCGCGTCAGCTTCTTCACGCGCGGCGAGCCTTACCACGTGCTGGGCCTGTTCCCGACCAACATCCATCTGATCGGTGCATCGGATCCTGGCCAGCGCATCTTCCTGCTCGGTTCCGATCGGCTCGGGCGCGATCAGTGGTCCCGCATCATGCGAGGCACACAGACCTCGATGACCGTCGGACTTGTCGCTGTCACGCTCAGCGTGATCTTCGGCGTCGTGCTTGGCGGCATTTCCGGCTATTTCGGCGGCCTCGTCGATCAGGTCATCCAACGCCTGATCGAGCTGCTGCAATCGGTGCCGACCATCCCGATCTGGCTTGCGCTGTCGGCGGCGCTGCCACGCGACTGGACGCCGGTACAGGTGTTCTTCGCCATCACCGTGATCCTGTCGCTGGTCGGCTGGACGACGTTGGCGCGCGAAGTGCGTGGCCGCTTCCTGGCGTTGCGCGAGGAGGACTTCGTGCTGGCCGCGCGGCTCGCCGGATGTAGCCGGATGCGCATCATCCTGCGGCACATGGTGCCGACATTCCTCAGCCACATCATCGCGACGAGTTCGCTGGCGATTCCGGTGATGATCATCAACGAGACATCGCTGTCGTTCCTCGGGCTTGGCATCCGCCCGCCGGCGATCAGCTGGGGCGTGCTACTGCAGGAGGCGCAGAACATCCAGACGCTGGCGCTGGCACCTTGGCTGCTGATACCGGGCATCATCGTCATCGTTGCGGTGCTGGCGTTCAACCTGGTGGGCGATGGGCTGCGCGATGCCTCCGATCCCTACAGCCACTAACGAAATCATGACGTGCCGCAGCCAATTGATACGAGTGCATCGCGCACATTCCCTCTCCCGCGCAGCGGGGCAGGGTAGGGAGGGGGCGTCGCACACGTCGCGACATCCCCTCCCCGACCCTCCTCCGCTGCGCGGGAGAGGGAATGTGTGAATTGTCATGACTGAAGAGAGCAGCGGTCCACTCCTGAGCGTGCGCGACCTGCGGGTGTCGTTCCGCCTGGACGAAGGATTGGTGCGCGCGGTCGATGGCGTCAGCTTCGACGTGTTCCCCGGCCAGGTGGTCGGCATCGTCGGAGAGAGCGGCTGCGGCAAGAGCGTGACGATGCGCGCGGTGCTGCAACTGATCGATCCGCCGGGCCGCATCACCAGCGGCGAGATCCTGTATCGACAGGGCACAACACCGATCGACCTGACGCGCCTGCCGCCGCACGGCCGCGAGATGCGCGCGTTGCGTGGCGCAGAGATCGCGCTGATCCCGCAGGAACCCATGGCGGCGTTCAGCCCCGTGCACACGGTCGGTGCGCAGATCGTCGAGGCGATCATGCTGCACGAACCCGTCGGTCGCGAGCAGGCTCGGGCGAAGACGGTGGAGCTGTTCCGCGATGTCGGCATCTCGATGCCGGAGCAGCGTGTCGATGCGTATTCGTGGCAATTGTCCGGCGGGCTGCGGCAGCGGGCGATGATCGCGATGGCGCTGTCGTGCCGGCCGCGGCTGCTGATCGCGGACGAACCGACCACCGCGATCGATGTGACGACGCAGGCACAGATCCTGGCGCTGCTGCGCGAACTGCAGCACAAGTACGACACCGCGATCATCTTCATCACGCACGATCTGGGCGTGATCGCGCGGATGGCGAACTATGTGGTGGTGATGTATCTCGGCCGCGTCATGGAGGAAGGGCCGGTCGATGACATCTTCCATGCGCCGCAACATCCTTATACGCGGGCGCTGCTGCGCTCGATCCCCAGCCTGCAGACGGAAACCCGCACCGCGCTGCCGGTGATCGCCGGCACATTGCCACACCCGTTCAACCGGCCGTCGGGCTGTCCATTCCATCCTCGATGCGAGGACGTGCTGACGCGGTGTTCGACCGCGGTGCCCGCCCTGCACGTCGATACGGCCGCGGCGCGCGGTCAGTTGCTTCCTGCACAACAGCGCGGCCGAACCGGCATGAACGCGCCACTGCTCGACGTGCGCGGACTGCGCAAGTTCTTCCCAATTACGAAAGGGATGCGGCGCCGCATCTCCGGCAACGTTCGCGCGGTCGACGACGTAAGCTTCACAGTACAGGAAGGCGAGGCGCTCGGCCTGGTCGGCGAGAGCGGCTGCGGCAAGACCACCACCGCGCGCTGCATCCTGCGCGCGATCGACCCGACCGGCGGCGAGGTGCTGTATCGCACGCGCGACGACACGGTGGTCGATCTCGCGCCGATGTCGCCCAGGGAACTCGGGCCGTACCGCAAAGAGATCCAGATGATCTTCCAGGATCCGTTCGGCTCACTCAATCCGCGCATGACGCTGTTCGACAATGTCGGCGAACCGCTGCTGGTGCACGGCATGCGCAATCGGCGCGAGCGGCTGGATCGGGTGGCGGAACTGCTGCGGCTGGTCGGGCTGCGGCCGGAGTTCATGCATCGCTTCCCGCATGCGTTCAGCGGCGGGCAGCGGCAGCGTATCGGCATCGCCCGGGCGCTGGCGACCAGCCCTCGGCTGGTGGTGGCGGATGAGCCGGTGTCGGCGCTCGATGTATCGGTGCAGGCCCAGGTGTTGAACCTGCTGCTGGAGCTACAATCGCGGCTACGGCTGACGTTCCTGTTCGTGGCGCACGACCTGTCCGTGGTGCGACACATCTGTGACCGCGTGGCGGTGATGTACGTGGGTCAACTGGTGGAGCTGGCGCCGACCACGGAAATGTTCCGGCGACCGCGCCATCCCTATACCGCGGCACTGATGCGCGCGGTGCCGATACCTGATCCGCGCGTTGTCCCCGACGATGGCATCCTGCGCGGCGAAGTGCCGAACCCTGCCTCGCCACCGACGGGGTGCTATTTCCATCCGCGCTGCGTGTTCGCCGAGGACCGATGCCGACAGGAAGCGCCCGTGTTACAGGAGGTGACGCCGGGGCATTTTGCCCGCTGTCATTTCGCCACTGAGTTGGAGTTGGGCGTGACTGCCGGATAGTGTCATCTTTTCTGGGTTGCACAATCGCTGCGTGTATGTGAAGTCACGTCAGGGGATCACATGAACCAACGGATTTCCTGCCGCCGTTCCCGATCCAATGACAGCGCTGGCTGCGCGGTGCGCTGGCTTGCTTGCGCTGCTCGCCTTCGCAGGCTGTCAGCGCGCGGTGCTGTATCCTGCAGGGCCTGTGGGCGAGGCTGAACTTACACCATCCTGATCGACTCTGTTGCCATCATGCTGGCGATCGTGGTTCCGACGATCGTTGCGACACTTGGCTGCGCGTGGTGGTACCGGGCATCCAACACCAGGGCGCGCTATCTGCCGGGTTTCGTGTACTCGGGGCAGCTAGAGATCATCGTTTGGGCCATCCCGCTGCTGACGATCATGCTGCTGGGCGGCGTGGCCTGGGTTGGCTCGCACGACCTGGATCCAGCCAGGCCGCTGCCGTCGAAGGAAGCGCCGCTCACGGTGCAGGTGGTGTCGCTCGATTGGAAATGGCTGTTCATCTACCCGGACCAGAAGGTTGCGAGTGTCAACCATCTGGTCATTCCGGCCGGCGTGCCGGTGAGCTTCCAACTAACATCGGCCAGCGTGATGAACGCATTCTTCATCCCACAGCTCGGCAGCATGATCTACACGATGAATGGCATGCGAACGCAGCTCAACCTGAGCGCCGATGCGCCTGGCACCTTTGCCGGCCTGTCGAGCCACTACAGCGGGGACGGCTTCTCCACCATGCACTTCGACGTGGACTCGGTGCCAGCCGAACGCTTCACCGCATGGGTCAATGAGACTCGCCAAGGAAGTGGTTCGGCGCTGACCTCGCAGAGCTATGCCGAACTCGCGAAGCAGACGCTGAGCGTGGCGCCCTTCACCTACCGCGACGTCGATCCGGATCTGTTCCAGAAGATCGTCACACAGGCGCTGCCGCCTGGGCCTGGGCCGATCGATGAGGTCAGTCCGGGTGCATCCAAGCGGGCGGGGCAATAGCATGTTGGGCAAGCTGACCTGGGCCGCCATCCCGTTCGACCAGCCCATCCCGCTTATTCGCCGGCGCTTTCGTCGGGCTGATCCTCGCTGGCGTGCTCGTCTACATCGCGCTGAAGGGCTGGGTGCCCTACCTCTGGCGCGAGTGGATCACCAGCGTCGATCACAAGCGTATCGGCGTAATGTACGTGTTCCTCGCCGGCGTGATGCTGCTGCGCGGCTTCACCGACGCGATCATGATGCGGTCGCAGCAGGCGCTCGCCTTCCAGTCGCCGGGCTATCTGCCGCCCGACCACTATGACCAGATCTTCTCGGCGCATGGCACGCTGATGATCTTCTTCGTGGCGATGCCGTTCGTCATCGGGCTGATGAACGTCGTCGTGCCATTGCAGCTCGGCGTGCGGGACGTGGCATTTCCGACGCTCAACTCGGTCAGCTTCTGGCTGACGGCGACGGGCGCGCTGCTGATCAACGTGTCGCTGGTGGTGGGCGAGTTCGCGCGCACCGGCTGGCTGCCTTACCCGCCGTTGTCGGAGCTTCGTTACTCGCCCGGCGTGGGCGTCGATTACTATCTGTGGTCACTGCAGATATCCGGTGTCGGCACGTTGCTGACCGGCGTCAATTTCGTCACCACGATCCTGAAGCTCCACGCGCCCGGCATGACCTATATGCGGATGCCGGTGTTCTGCTGGACGGCGCTCGCCTCGAACCTGCTGATTGTCGCCGCCTTCCCCATCCTGACCGCGACGCTCGCGATGCTGATCCTGGACCGCTATCTCGGCTTTCATTTCTTCACCAATGAAGGCGGCGGCAACCTGATGATGTTCATGAACCTCATCTGGGCCTGGGGCCATCCGGAGGTCTACATCCTGGTTCTGCCGGCGTTCGGCGTTTTCTCCGAGGTCGTCTCGACGTTCTCGCACAAGCCGGTGTTCGGCTACCGGTCGATGGTGATGGCGACCATGGCGATCTGCATCATCGCCTTCATGGTCTGGCTGCACCACTTCTTCACAATGGGGGCGGGCGCCGACGTGAACGCGGTGTTCGGCATCGCAACCATGGTCATCGCGGTGCCGACGGGCGTGAAGGTGTTCAACTGGCTGTTCACCATGTACGGCGGCCGCGTTGTGTTCACTACACCGATGATGTGGTCCATCGGGTTCATGGTGACGTTCGTCATCGGCGGCATGACAGGCGTGCTGCTGGCGGTGCCTCCGGCAGACTTCCTGCTGCACAACAGCCTGTTCCTGGTGGCGCACTTCCACAACGTCATCATCGGCGGCGTGCTGTTCGGTGCCTTCGCCGGCTACACCTATTGGTTCCCCAAGGCGTTCGGCTTCCGCCTGCACGAGGGGTGGGGCAAGGCGGCGTTCTGGTGCTGGTTCTTCGGCTTCTATCTGGCCTTCATGCCGCTTTACGTGTTGGGGCTGGAGGGCATGACGCGGCGCATGCAGCACTACGACGTGCCGGCCTGGCATCCCTGGACACTGGTGGCGGCATTCGGCGCGGCCGTCATCCTGGCAGGGATTGCCTGCCAGATTACCCAACTCGTGGTCAGTTTCCGCCACCGCGAGGAATTGCGCGACCTGACCGGCGATCCATGGGATGGCCGCTCGCTGGAATGGTCCACAGCATCGCCACCGCCGGCGTTCAATTTCGCCGTGCTGCCGAACGTGGAGGGCGGCGACGCGTATTGGGACATCAAGCAGATCGCGCTGGCGCAGCGGATGCTCGCTGCTGAACCGCAGTACGAGGACATCGAGGTGCCGCGCAACAGCCCGACCGGCTTCATCTGCGCGTTCTTCGCCACGTTCATGGGCTTCGCGCTGATCTGGCATATCTGGTGGCTGGTGATCGTCGGCTTCCTCGGCGCCCTTGCCACGTTCGTGGTGTTCGCCTGGCGTGATCGCACCGAGGACATTATTCCGGCCGAAGAAGTCGCCCGCATCGACCGCGCCAACCGCAGTGTCCGCAGCGCGGCGCTTGCCCAGATGCAGCCAGCCGAATGAGCGCGGCACAGGAGATCGCGGGGCTGGAGATCAGCGCGCACGCCGAACGGCGTCCGGCATCCAAGCGCATCATCGTCGCCTATGGATTTTGGATCTTCCTGCTCAGCGACATCGTAATGTTCTCCGCATTTTTCGCGACATATGCGGTGTTGTCAGGCGAAACGGCGGGCGGCCCCAGCGGGAAGGATTTATTCCACCTCAACACCGTCGCGATCGAGACGGCGTGCCTGCTGCTGTCCAGCTTTGCCTGTGGTGTCGCGATCATCGGCGCACGAGCACGAAACGACGTCATGTACTACGGCGCCATGGCGGTGACCGCAGTGCTCGGCGCGGGGTTCCTGTTTCTGGAGATACGCGAGTTCGCCGGCATGGTCGCGATTGGCGCGGGGCCGACACGCAGCGCATTCCTGTCGTCGTTCTTTACGCTGGTCGGCTGCCACGGCGTACACGTCACACTCGGACTGCTGTGGCTGCTGACGATGATGGCGCAGGTGTTCGCGAAGGGCTACCGCGCCGACATCATGCGCCGCCTGCTGTGCTTCGCGCTGTTCTGGCATACGCTCGACATCATCTGGGTGGCGATCTTCACGGTGGTCTATCTGATGGGAGCAGCCCAATGAGCCACTCCATGCACGGGTTCCATCTACACGCCGATGACACCGCGCCTGGCGATGAGCAGGCGGACGGACGGGAAGCTGCGGAGGGTCTGCGCGGTTACCTGGTCGGGCTGGGCCTCGCGACGCTGATCACGATCGTGGCGTTCTTCATTTCGCAGACTTCGCTCGTCTGGCAGCCCAGTATCCCGATCGCGCTGTTCGTGCTGGCGATCGCACAGATGGGCGTTCACCTGGTCTTCTTCCTGCACATCACCACCGGGCCGGACAATACCAACAACATTCTGGCGCTGGCGTTCGGCGTGCTGATCGTGTTCCTGCTGATCGTCGGAACAACGTGGATCATGTATCACATGAACCACAACATGATGCCGATGGAACGCATCATGGAGATGCAGCGGTAGGCTGGTTGCGGCGCGGCTGTGATTGAACAAGCGGACGAGCAGGAGAGAATGAAGAAGAGCAGGAGGGAATGACGAACAAAAGTCTCCCCCTCCCCTCGCGGGAGGGGGTTGGGGGAGGGGGCCTACCCGTCGGCAATCCGCTTCGCTATATCCAACGCACGCCGGATCAGGTTCTGTGACGCCTCCGGCGTACGGAACGCACTATGCGCCGACAGCGTGACATTCGGCAGCGTCGACAGTTCGTGCCCTGCCTCCAGCGGCTCCTTATTGAACACATCCAGCGCCGCATGACGCAGATGTCCTGACCGCAACGCGGCGATCATCGCAGCCTCATCGACGATCGCCCCACGCGCGGTATTCACCAGGATTGCTCCGGGCCGCAGCTTCGCCAGCCGCTCCGCACTCAGAAAGCCGCGCGTCTCGTCGGTCAACAGCAGATGCACCGACAACACGTCGCTTTCCGCCAGCAACGTATCGAGATCGACGAACGTCACACCCCGCGCCGACTTGGGCGAGCGGTTCCAGGCCAGCACCCGCATGCCGGAGCCGCCGGCGATGCGCGCCACCTCACCGGCGATGCCGCCAAACCCCAGCAGTCCGAGCGTCTTGCCGGTCAACTCGATCCCCTCGGAGCGGATCCACTCGCCGCGCCGCATGCCGCCGTCCATTGACGCCAACCCGCGCGCTGCCGCCCACATCATCGCAATGGTGTGCTCGGCGACCGCAGTATCGCCATAGCCCTTGATGATGTGCACGGTGATGCCGTGCTCGGCGAGTTCCTCGGGATGCATGTAGCTGCGCGCGCCGGTGCCCAGGAAGATGATGTGCTTCAGATCGGTGCACCGCTTCATCCACTCCGTCGGCATCTGGCTATGGTCGTCCAGCACGAAGTCATAGCCGGCGAGCATGGCCGGCAGCGTCTCCGGCGGCACTTCCTGCTGTTCGTTCACCGTCACCGGCGGATCGTCCGCACGCACCACGCGGCGGAACACGTCCGCCAGATCGTCCACCGCATCGAGAAACAGCCCCTTCATCGTGCCCCCTTGCCACTTGTCGCCACGGAGATTGCTTGTTCGCCGCGATCACCGCAATGACGCCGCTTCCCCGGCGCGTGGTCGATCCCGTATCAACGCGGTTTCCGATGCCCCGCTCCCCTCGCCTCGCCCTGCAAGAGCCTGTCGCCGGACGGCGCGCGCCGCCATCAGCGCAGGTGGTCGCGCCAAAGCGGCGGCGGTTTCGACTGCTGCGCTACGCGATCATCGCAGCCATCTGGGGAATGCTCGCGGCAGCGGCCGTGCTGCTGTGGTTCGCTCGCGACCTGCCGAGGCCGGACGCTGCACTGGACGCAACGCGCCGGCCAAGCCTCGCGCTGGAGGATCGCAGCGGTCGTTCATTCGCCACGTTCGGCGACGTGGTCGGCGATCCGCTGCGGCTTGGCGACATGCCGGCCTATCTGCCTGCCGCCGCGGTGGCGATCGAGGACCGGCGGTTCTGGAACCATCCCGGCATCGACCTCATCGGCATGGCGCGTGCCCTGGCAACCAACATCTCGTCCGGCCGCATCGTGCAGGGCGGCTCGACCATCACGCAGCAGGTCGCCAAGAACCTGTTCCTGACCAACGCCCGCACGTTCCGCCGCAAGGTGCAGGAGCTGCTGCTGACGCTCTGGCTGGAGCACACATTCACCAAGCGCGAGATCCTGGAAATCTACCTGAACCGCGTTTACCTCGGCGCGGGGACATGGGGCGTGGACGCCGCGGCGCACATGTATTTCGGGATATCGGCGCGGCGCGTGAACCTGTGGCAGGCGGCGATGCTGGCAGGCTTGCCGCGTGCGCCATCCCGCTTCAATCCACGTACCGACCCTGACGCCGCCGCCGCCCGGGCGCGCGAGGTCCTCGCCGCGATGGTCGCGACAGGTGCGATCACCGAGGCACAGGCTGCGGGCGCCCAGGGTGTGTTGCCGGCAACGCCACCTGTGGCCGCGGGCTGGTTCGCCGATTGGGTGGCCGATCAGGCGCAGGCGATCGCACCGGAGAATGCCGATGCCACGGTGCACACGACGCTCGATCCGCGCGTGCAGTCGGTGGCCGAGACGCGGCTGGACGCGCTGCTGGACGGCCCCGGGGCAGTGGCAGGTGTGACGCAAGGCGCGGTGGTGGTGCTGGACACCGCCACCGGTGCGGTGCGGGCGATGGTGGGTGGACGCGACTATCGGCAAAGCTCGTTCAACCGCGCCACGCTGGCGCGCCGGCAGCCGGGTTCGGCGTTCAAGCCGTTCATCTGGCTGGCCGCGTTGGAGAAAGGCGTGCGCCCCGACGACACGGTGCTGGACGCACCGATACGCATCGGCAAGTGGAGCCCGGAGGATTTCGAGCGGCAGTTCCTCGGCCAGATCACGGTCGAGGAGGCGCTGGCTCAGTCGATCAACACCTCGTCCGTGCGGCTGTTGCTCCAGGTCGGAGGGCCACGAGTGGTGGCAGGCGTAGCGGCCCGGCTCGGCATCGCCGACAAGCTGCCGGACAACGCTTCACTGGCGCTCGGCACCGGTGAAGTCAGGCTGCTGGAACTCGCGTCGGCATACGCCACGTTCTTCAACGGCGGCTCGCGCGTCACGCCATTCGGGATCGAGACGGTGCGTGCGGGTGGTCGGACCGTCGAGGGGACGCGCACAGCGCCGCAGCCGGTCATCTCACCCGAGATCGCCGGCATGATGGTGCGGATGATGACGGCGGTGGTGACGCGGGGCACCGGCCGGGCCGCCGCGGTGCCTGGGCATGTGGTGGCCGGCAAGACCGGCACGACCCAGGACTATCACGATGCCTGGTTCATCGGGGGGATCGACGGCGAGGTGATTGGGGTGTGGCTGGGCAACGACGACAACCGGCCGATGAAGGCGGTGCAGGGCGGCGGCTTGCCGGCGCGCCTGTTCCACGACATTGCGGTGACGATACGGTAAGCTGGAGCCAATCTGCGTTCAGTTCGCCGTGGCTCGGGGGATAAAGCCAGGCACGCCGGTGCTCACTACGGCGTTGAACCGGACGTTCGTCGTGATGCCCTCCCGGATCTCCCGCATGGCGTCTTCAGGCAGAGCCGAAACGTCGAAGTTCTCCTGGATACGGGGAGGTTTGGTCGAGGTGGTCAGGAAGGCGGTGCCGCGCTGTATGGCCCAGGCCAACGCAACTTGAGCAGGTGTCTTGTGGACGCGCTGTGCGATGGTCGTGATCACAGGGTCATCCAACAGTTTCGGAGCCAAACCGTGTCCCAACGCGGCAAATGCCAGCAGCACAATCCCATGCTCCCGGCAGAACTCGAGCAGCTCCCATTCAGGAAGATACGGATGGGATTCGACCTGCACCAC
Source organism: uncultured Alphaproteobacteria bacterium (assembly GCA_963726125.1). GTDB lineage: Bacteria > Pseudomonadota > Alphaproteobacteria > Acetobacterales > Acetobacteraceae > JAMXLO01. The sequence continues at coordinate 376,878 of CAVSBG010000002.1, forward strand.
GGCGGGTGGAATGCGCGCAGCCGCGACAATCTCTCGCAGCTTCTCCAACGTAATGTCTGATAAGCCGATGGCCTTGCACTGACCGTCGTCCACGAGACGCTCGAGCGCCTGCCACGTCTCGATCAACGTCACCCCGGAATCATAGATGACCCGACCGTGCTCGTCCCTCGGGTCCTGCTCGTCGCCGGGTTGAAAGGCAAAAGGGGTGTGGATGAGATAGCAATCGATCGTGTCGACTTGCAGTCGCCGGCGACTCGCGTCAAAGGCTGCTTTGACCCGCTCAGGACGATGATTGCTGTTCCATAGCTTCGTGGTCACGAAGACCTCGTCCCGCCGGACTGTCCCCGCCTTGAACGCAGCCTGCATCGCATCGCCGACCGCTGCTTCATTTCGATATCGTTCCGCGCAATCAAGATGTCGAAATCCCACTTCCAATGCGGTCCTGGTCGCCTGCTCGGTGGCAAGTGGGTCGGGGATCAGCGTGCCGAATCCGACGGCGGGGATCGCACCAGATCCGTTGTTCAGAGGAATCCGCGTATAGCGAAGCGTGTCGGGTGTTGCCATGCTCAAGCTCCCTTATGCGAGGCGAGCGGTCCAATCTCGAACCGTTGGCGCTCATGAATGCGCAAGTCTTTGCTGATGATTGCAGCAAACGACGTGGATGGGTGCGGCTTGGCACGCCATGACGTGGTACCGCTTCCACCAGGACAATCGCTTGAATTGCGACGGCGGGCGATTTGACCGATCCGCCTTGGTCTTGCGTCCGGCGACCGTGGAGGTGGGACGTCCGCAAGGTTTTCAGCATGGAGGAAGCAAGGAGGACGTCGAGGGCCACGGAGCAGAATGCACTGCGCTTCGCGCGAAGCGCTTTCAACCCTTTCCCCGTGGCCTCGACGTCCTCGCCTTCTTCCTCAGTGCTAAAATTCTTCCTGAATTGCGGACGGCACATATTTCCCCGGTTGTCAGAGGCAACGGTGGATTCAAGCGATAGTCCTGCCGCTTCCACGCGCGCTAGTTGACGGCGCGCGGCTTACGGAGGAACAGCACCAGCGGGCTTACAATCAGCATCGCGATCATCATTACTTTGAACTGGTCGATGACACCGACCAAAGCCGCCTGTCCGGTGATCATGTCGTTGAGTGCGGCAAGCCCCGATTGGGTAATCGAACCCGTAACGTGCGCGGCGGCGCGATAAGGCGTGAGGTCCTTGGCGAGCGCAACGTGCATGGCCTGGGTATTGTCGTAGAAGAACGTCAGGACCACAGCGATGCCGATCGTGCTGCCATAGAGACGCGACAGATTGAACAGCGCAGTTCCTTCCGGGCGGTACATCGGATCGAGTGTACTGAACGCCGCCTTGGTGAGAGCCGGCAGCAACATACCCAAGCCGGCGCCTTGGACCACGCCTGCCTCGACGACGAACCGCCAGTCCATCTCGGGTGAGTAGCCGAGCATTCGCCAGTTGCCGTAGACGACAAGGGCCATTCCGCCGGCCACGAGCAGCCGGTTGTCGATCCGCGCCGGCACGCGTCCTGTCAGGATCAGCGCCCCCACCATCGCGAGGCTGCGTGGGATCGCCAGGTAGCCGGTGGTGTCCGCCGGGTAGCCGAGCAGTTCGTCCAGCATCGGCGACGTCAGGGCGATTGTCGGCAGCAGGACGAAGCCGAACGCGAAGAACATGATCGCGGAAAGCACGAAGTTACGGTCCTTGAACAAGGCTTTATCGAGGAAATGCGCCTTGGCGGTCAGGACGTGCACGATATAGAGGTAGAAGCCCAGCACAGAGGCAAACGCCTCGACCCAGATCTCCGCCGAGTTGAACCACTCCAGACGCTCGCCGCGGTCGAGCAGCATTTGCAGCCCGATGATGCCGAGCATGAAAGTCGTCAGGCCGAAGAAATCGAAGGACGGAGCCTGCTCGGCCCGCTTCTCCGGAAGCGCCAGTGCCACGGCCAGGAAGATGAAACCCGCCATTGGCAGGCCGAGATAGAAAATCGAGCGCCAGTCGTGATATTCGCTGAGCCAGCCGCCGATGCTGGGACCGCTGAGCAGGCCAACCAACAGGGTTACGGACGCCACCAGGTTTATGCGGGCGTGCCGTGAGGGCGGCGAAATATCGAGCAGAATCGCCAGCGACAGCGGAGCGAGGGTGCCGCTTGCGGCTCCTTGGACAATGCGGGCCGCGATGAACTGCATCGGGGTCGTCGCACGCGTCGCCAGTACAAGGCCGAGCGCAAAGATGGCGATCGACGTCTGAAAAATGGCCTTTCGGCCGTAGCGACCCGCAAGCCAACGCGCCATCGTCATGGTGACGGCGCTCGCCGTGATATACGAGGTAAATATCCAACCGACCTCGTCGTCGGACATCGACAGCGAGCCTTCGATATAGAGCAAGGCCGCATTGGGCAGCGATATGGTGACGGCCTGCAGATAGGTCGCCAGCAGCGCCGCAACGATGATTGCGCGATTGCCGTCGGCCGCGGCGCTCGATGTGAGTGTGGCGCTCACTGCGCCGCCTCCGTCGCGCACACCGCATGGAACGGATGCCGCCAGGTACGGCGACAACCGGTGTCGACCTGCACGGTGACACTGATGCCCGAGAACAGCGATTGGTCGGGATCGATGCTGTCAAGCTCGAGGCGTACCGGCAGACGCTGGATGACCTTGACCCAATTGCCGGTCGCGTTCTCCGGCGGCAGCACCGCGAAATCCGATCCGGTGCCCGGACTCATGCTGACGACATGTGCGTTGAAAATTCGATCCGGATAGGCGTCGACGTGGATGACTGCCGCTTGACCGGGACGCATATGCGTCAGGCCGGTTTCACGGAAATTCGCCTCGATCCAGATGCGCCGAACCGACATCAGCGAGAACACCGATGCCCCAGGATTGACGAAGTCGCCTACTTGCAGGTCATCGACCCGCGCCACCATGCCGTCGTCGGGCGCCACCACCGTCGCGTAGGAGAGATTGAGCCGGGCCTGGTCGAGTTGGGCCTGGGCTGCGCGGACCGACGGATGGCGATCGATCTCGATATCCGGATCGCCGTCCAACGCGGCCACGGTATTGGCGATCTGCTGGGCGTCCGACGCAACCTGCTGACGGGCGACCTTGAGGTTCATGTCGGCTCGCTCAAAGACCTGACGCGGCGTCCAATTGTCGTGGACGAGTGCTTGCTGTCGCGCATATTCGAGCACGTCGAAGTCCACAGATGCATTCGCCGATTGGAGTTGGGCAACTTGCTGGCGGTAGGTGGCCTTGAGTTCGTTGATCTGCAGCCGCGCGCCGTCGAGTCGCGCCGCGGCCTGATCGATGGCAATCTGGTATGGTTGCGGATCGATTTTGAACAGGAGCTGACCGCGCGCGACACGCTGATTGTCCTTGACGGCGATGTCGACCACCTGCCCGGCAACCCGGGCGTTGATCAATTCCTTGGCTGCGCGGACGAAGGCGTCGTCCGTCGAAACGTAAGGCTCGCTCGCCAGATAATACGCCGCACCGGCGGCAATCAGTAGAACCGGGACGAGGATCAGCAGTGGACGGCGCAGACGCTCCCGCAATGGTTTCTTTGGCACCCCCCCGCGGTGGCTGGATACGGGACGGTCGTCGAGCGTTCGACCCAACCCGGCGTCAAGCTCGGCGAGCTGCGCCGCACGGCCTTCGTGGATTGCAAGGCCAGAAGTCATCGAGGAGCCGGGTGACGCGAGTTGCAATTCCATCGCGGGCCTCATGACGTTTGAGTTTTGTATTTGGCCGTACTGATCTGACATCCTGGCCTCCTTGACGATTGTAAATTCCGGCCTGCTTTTGTCTGAACGACCGCAACCTTCCAGGCCGGTGCGTCGCCAGTGTCCGCGGAGAGGGTCCGCATCGCGGGCCTCAGGGTTGAATTATGTACCGAACCGCATAAATATGCGCCGTGAGACCGTCGTCAAGGATTTTGTTCGCTATGGTACAAAAAAAGGATGCAGAGCCAGGGCGGCGAGGCCGGCCCCGCGCCTATGACCCGCAGACAGCGCTGCGGCAGGCCGCTGACAGCTTCTGGAGGACGGGCTACTCCGGCACGTCACTCGACGAGATCAGTGCCGCAACCGGCATGAACCGGCCCAGCCTCTATGCGGCGTTCGGCGACAAGCACACGCTTTATCTCCAGGCGCTCGAGCAATATTGGCAACTCGCCCTTGCCGCGATGCGCGAGGCACTTGCGGATGACGACCAGGCCTTGGACGAGGCGCTGATGCGCGTCTACGACGGGCAACTGTCGATCTATTTCTCGGCCGATGGGCGTCCGCTTGGCTGTTTCGCGGTCGGAACCGCAACAACCGAGGCGGTCGAAGATGCCGCGATCCGGAGCGCCCTGGCGGAGGGGCTGCGCGCGCTCGACGCCGAACTCGAAGCGCGTCTGCGAACGGCGCGTGCCAGGGGAGAGTTGAAAGCTGATGCAGATCCTGCGGCGCTGGCGGTGCTCGCATCCGCCACACTGCACAGTATCGCTATCCGCGCCCGCGCCGGCGTCCCCCGCGCCGAATTGAGGGAGATTGCGCGCAAGGCGGTGCGCGTGATCTGCGGATGACGGGCCGGCACGCTATCGGTTGGCGCTGGGTGCCGGTGATGACCCGCCGTGGTCGAGCCCGAGGCACGCGCGGTGCTGATGGAGTTCGATAGCACCTACAAGGTTGCGTATACCGTCAGTCCATCGCCGCATGCGTCTCCGCCGGCTGCGATACCAGCCGAGGCCGGCGCATCAGGAACAGCAGCAGCAAGGCAGGCAGCGTGGTGAAGATCATCATCTTATAGTCGTCGACATACGCGATGATCTGCGCCTGCTGGTTAATCATGTGATCGAGCATCGCCGCCCCATGCTTCGTCGCAGGATCCAGATGCTGCTGCACCGCGCCGCCATCCTGCAGCGCGCGATTGAACGGCGTGACATAGGCTCCGATCTCGGCGTGCAACTGCTGCGTGTTATGCGCCAGCATCGACGACGTAACGGACACGCCGATGGCCGCGCCGATGTTGCGTGCCAGACTGAACAGCCCCGCGCCATCGGTACGCAGCGAAACCGGCAAAGTGGCGAAAGCCAGCATCTGCAACGGAATGAACAGGAAGCCGAGACCGAAGCCCTGCACGGTGATGGTCAGGGTCAGCCGCATCTCCGAGACATCGGGCGTCCAGGTCGTCATCTCCCAGACCGACCAGACGACGCACAGGATGCCGAACCCCATCGCCATGCGCGGATCGACGCGTGACGCGACACGCCCGGCAAGCACCATGGCGATCATGGTCCCAATGCCGCGCGGCGCCATGATCAGCCCCGCGGTATTCACCGGATAGTTGGCAAGCGTCTGCAGCCAGGGTGCCATCAACGATGAACTGGACACCAGGATCGTCCCCGCGGCGAACATCATCATCACGCCGGAAGAAAAGTTCCGGTCCTTGAACAAGGCCGGCGGGATGAACGGACGCCGTGCGGTCATCATGTGCACGACGAACAGATAGATCCCGAGACAGCCGAGTACGGCTTCGACGATGACCTCGCGCGAGGTGAACCAATCCTGGTCCTGGCCGCGGTCGAGCATCACCTGGATGCCGCCAATCCCCATGCTGAGCACAGTGAAGCCGATCCAGTCGAACCGCATGGAGTTGTTCGGGCTCGAGCGCGGCATGAAGAAGATCAGCCCCGCGGTTGCCAGGATGCCGAACGGCAGGTTGATGTAGAAGACGTAGCGCCAGTTGTACATCTCCGTCAGATAGCCGCCGAGCGTCGGCCCGAGGATCGGGCCGATCATGACGCCGACGCCCCAGATCGCCATCGCGGTTCCGCGCTGCTCGACCGGATAGATATCGAGCATCGTCGCCTGCGACAGCGGCACCAGCGCGGCGCCGAAACAGCCTTGCAGCAGCCGGAATAGCACCATCTGGTTCAACGACTGCGCGGCGCCGCACATCATGGAGGTGACGGTGAATCCGGAAAGGCAGGTGATGAACAGATACTTGCGGCCGAACCGGCCGGCGAGCCACCCCACCGGCGCGGTCATGATCGCCGCGGCCGTGATGTAGGAAGTCAGCACCCAGGTGATCTCGTCGAAGCTCGCGGACAGGCTGCCTTGCATATACGGCAGCGCAACGTTCGCGATGGTCTGGTCGAGCGCCTGCATCAGCGTGGCGCCGACAGTGCACAGCGTGATGATCAGGCGGTAGCGCCCCGGATCATTCTGGGCGGCAGCCATGATGACCTTAAGACGGCAGACGAGCTGGGTACAAGCCGCGCACTAGAACAGGTCGGCTAGCGTGCGGTGATGGCCGGTGTCGATCTCGGCCTCCACGCTCATGCCGCTGCGCAAATCAGGATCACCCGGCTTGTGCTCGACATGAATCCGAATCGGGATGCGCTGCACCACCTTCACCCAGTTGCCTGACGTGTTCTGCGCGGGCAGCACGGAGAACTCGGAGCCGGAGTTGGGAGCGATGCTCTGCACTTCCGCCTTCCAGGTTCGGCCCGGATAGGTATCGACCGACACATCGACCGGGTCACCCTGCTTCACCCAGGTGAGTTCGGTTTCCTTCGGGTTCGCCTCGATCCAGACATCGCTGGTGGAAACAATGCCGAAGGCCGCTGTGGAGGCGGCGAGGTACATGCCAGGCTGCACGGTATCCACCTGCGTCACGACGCCGTCGAATGGCGCATAGATCACCGAATGATCGAGCTGCCGCTGTGCCTCATCCACCTTCGACTGGGCCTGCAAGTAGTCCGGCATGGTGTGGACATCGACGTCCGCATCACCGCCCAACTTGGCGAGTTGCATGGCGGCCTGCGTCTTCAGTGCCACCACCGCCTGTTGATTGGCGGCGAGCTGGTAGCGCATGTTGTCAAAGTCGGCGCGGGTGACGGCGCCCGACTTCACCAGGTTTGAAAGTCGATCGAAGTTCGCCTGGTCAGCCTGCACCTGGGCCTGCTTGACCTCGACGTCGCGCAGCATGCGCTGATAGTTGAGTTTCTCAGAGTTCAGATCGAGTACCTTGCTGCCCAGCATTGCCTTGGCCGCGGCGAGCATGATCTGGAACTGCGACGGATCGAGCCGCAGCAGCACGTCGCCCTTCTTGACCTGCTGACCCTCATGCACAAGCACCTGGGCAACGATACCGGACACGTCGGTGGACAGCGTCTCCTTGGCGGCACGCACATAGGCGTCATCGATCGAGACGTAACGCCCGCCGGTCAGCCAATACGCGCCGGAGCCAACGGCGACAACGAGGATGCCGCCCAGCATCAGTATCGGACGCAGCAGCGCACGGCTCATGCGACGACTGCGGACCGGAGCCTCGGTGACGCGTGGGGCGGCGCCGGCAGTAGCGGTGGCCTGCGACATTATGCCACCTCCCGCGCTTCGGCTTCGATGGGCACGTAACGGCGGGGATTGTGGGCCTCGTGGATCAACGTCGTCTTCATCGTCAGGAGCGCTTCCGTCATCGTTTCGATTACTGTGTCGTCGAGGCCGTCGGTCACCAGCAGGCGCATCTGGGTGCGCTGGCGATCGATCTCCCCAAGCACGCCGTAGGCAGGGGCACACAAGTGCAGGCGCCAGATGCGCCGGTCCTTCGGGTCCGGCCGGCGTTCGACCATGCCGCGGGCCTCGAGACGGTCGATCAGCCGGGCGACGGTGATCGGCTCGACCTCGAGGATTTCCGACAGCTCCTTCTGCGACAGGCCGGGCTGGCGCTCCAGCCAGATCAGGATGCCCCACTGGGCGCGGGTCATGCCGTGGGCGCGGGCCCGCTTGTCGGCATCGACGCGCATCAGCCGCGCCACGTCATGCAGCAGGAACATCAGGTCGCGCTGGAAATCAGCCACCAACAGGTAGTCCTTTACCGAAGCGGCTGATAATAAGCAGCGTTATGATAAGGTCCAGTCCGTATCCCATGCATCCGGCGCACGGCGGACCCGCAAGCGCCGCGTAGACGCACGGTCTGCGGCGGTCACACAACGCGGAAAATGCTGTAGCACGGTACCGTGATGGGAGCTCCAACAACCTGGCTGGCGGTGGCGTTCGGGGGTGCGCTGGGCAGTCTCGCGCGCTTCTGGCTGGGCGCCGCCGTGGTAGCCCTGACCGGCCCGCGATTTCCTTGGGGAACCCTCCTGATCAATGTCGTCGGATCCGCGGTCATCGGCTTGGCGGCGGGCCTGGCGCTGGGCAGCGGGCGGCTCGCGATGTACCCTGATTTCCGTGCATTCCTTATCGTGGGGGTTTGTGGCGGATTCACCACCTTCTCGTCCTTCAGCCTGCAGACGCTCGATCTGCTGCAAGCCGGCGAGGTCTGGCCGGCCGCCGGTTATATCGTGGGCTCCGTCGTCTTGTGCCTTCTGGCGGTCTGGGCCGGGTGGCTGCTCGGCAGGCCATAAACGCGCTTCCCATGTCCGATACCCATCGCCATAACCCAGGCGCACGATCACATCTCACGGGACCGTGAATGATTTTTAAGCAAAGGGCATTATAAGCGTGCATTGAAGATTTGGCGTTTGGCGGAGTGTTTGCCTGATGAAGGTGTTGCTGACTGGCGGTTGCGGGTTCATTGGTTCAGCCGTCGTACGCCATTTGATGCGCGAGACGGAACACACCATCGTCAATGTGGACAAGCTGACCTATGCGGCCTCCCAGGAGGCACTGGAGGAGGCGCGGAACCATCGCCGCCATCTTCTGATAGAGGCCGACATCGTCGATGGGTCCGCGATGCGGGAGGTATTGGCGGCGCACCAGCCCGACGCGGTCATGCACCTTGCCGCCGAGAGCCACGTCGATCGCTCGATCGATGGTCCCGCCGATTTCATCCAGACCAACGTCGTCGGCACGTTTATTCTGCTGGAGGAAGCCCGGCGATATCATGCGCAGTTGCCGGCAGCCCGACGCGCGGCGTTTCGTTTCCACCACATCTCAACGGACGAAGTGTTCGGTGCGCTGGGACCCGACGACGCACCGTTCGACGAAACCACGCGGTACGACCCACGTAGCCCCTACTCCGCGAGCAAGGCGGCATCCGACCACCTGGTGCGCGCCTGGTTCCACACATATGGGCTGCCGACCATCGTCTCGAACACCGCCAACAACTACGGGCCGTGGCAATTCCCGGAGAAACTGATCCCGCTGGTCACGCTCAACGCGCTGGAAGGCAAGCACCTGCCGGTTTACGGCGATGGCTCGAATTGCCGCGACTGGATTTTCGTGGAGGACCACGCAGCCGCACTGGTACGCGTGCTGGAACAGGGCGAACCCGGCGCCACCTACACGATCGGGGCGCGGCAGCCACGTAGCAACCTTCAGGTGGTGCAAGCGATCTGCGCGGAACTGGATCGCCGGTTGCCCGATCCACTGGGGCCTCGCGAGCGGCTGATCCGTTTCGTCACCGATCGACCGGGCCATGATTTCCGCTATGAAATCGATCCGTCGCGGACCGAGGCTGTCCTGGCCTGGACCGCCCCGCATGATTTCGACAAAGGCTTGGCGCGAACCGTCGACTGGTACCTGGACAACCGAGACTGGTGGCAGGCGGTGCGCGCACGCCGCTATGCCGGTCAGCGCCTGGGGACCGCGGCATGAAGGGCATCCTGCTGGCCGGCGGCTCCGGCACGCGCCTGCATCCAATGACCTTGGCTGCGTCCAAGCAACTGCTGCCGGTCTACGACAAGCCGATGGTCTACTACCCGCTGTCGACCCTGATGCTCGCCGGCATCCGCGACATCATGGTGATCTCAACGCCGGAGGACCTGCCGCAATTCCGCCGCCTGCTTGGCGACGGGGCCCGGTTCGGCGTGCGCTTCGACTATGCCGAGCAGGCCCGGCCCGACGGCATTGCCCAGGCTTTCCTGATCGGCCGCGACTGGATCGCCGGCGAGGCCTGTGCGCTGGCACTCGGCGACAATCTGATCCATGGCGAGCATTTGTCGGCGCTGCTGCGCGAGGCCGCAACGCGACCGCACGGCGCCACGGTGTTCGCGTATCAGGTCCGCGATCCCGAACGCTATGGCGTGGTGTCGTTCGACGACGCCGGACGCGCGGTCGAGATCGTCGAAAAGCCCGCTGCGGCGCAGTCCAACTGGGCGGTGACCGGCCTCTATTTCTACGACAGCGCCGTCAGCGACATGGCGCGGATGATCCGCCCGTCGCCGCGAGGCGAACTGGAGATCACCGATCTCAATCGGCTGTACCTCGATGCCGGCACGCTCGCGGTGGAGCGTCTGTCGAGGGGCTGCGCCTGGCTGGATGCCGGCACGCCCAACTCGCTGTTGCAGGCCGCGACCTTCGTGCAGACCATCCAGTCGCGCACCGGCATGCTGGTCGGATGCCCGGAGGAGGTAGCGTTCCGCATGGGCTACATCGACGACAAGACACTACGCTCGCATGCGCAGCAGCTCGGCAAAACCGATCTTGGCCGGGCGCTGATGGAACTGGCCGAGGGGGAGCAGGTATGATCGTCGAACAGACCGCCATTCCCGGCGTGCTGGTGATCACACCAAAGCGGTTCCTCGACGGACGCGGGTTCTTTTCCGAAACCTGGAATACGGCCCGCTTCGCCGAGGCCGGCATCGACGTTGCGTTCGTGCAGGACAACCACGCGCGGTCGGACGAGCGGGGTGTGGTGCGGGGCCTCCATCTGCAGATCGGGCCGAACGCACAGGGCAAGCTGGTTCGCGTCGTCCGCGGTTCGATCTGGGATGTCGCGGTGGACACGCGGCCCGGCTCACCGACGTACGGAAAGCATGCCGGCGCCGTGTTGTCGGCGGAGAACTGGCAGCAGCTTTGGGTGCCCGCTGGATTGCTGCACGGCTACTGCACGCTCGAGCCGGATACCGAGGTGATCTACAAAGTCACGGCTCCCTGGGACCGGGACACGGAGCGCGGCATCCTCTGGAACGACCCGGAGCTTGCGGTGCCCTGGCCGATTGCACCCGGCGAGGCAATCCTGTCGGACAAGGACAAGCTCTTGCCGCGCCTGAGCGAAGCCGGTCAGTGGCTGGCGCAGCTATGACAGGAATTGTCCTGATTGTCGGCGAGACCGGCCAACTGGCGGTCGCGCTGGCCAAAGCCATACCGGCCCACGGCCTGACGGCGCAGCGCGCCGGGCGTCCCGCGCTGGACTTCGATCGCCCCGACAGCATCGCCACCGTGTTCCATGCAACGGCGCCATCACTGGTGGTGAACGCCGCAGCATATACCGCTGTCGATGCGGCGGAGGATGATGCGGACACTGCATACCGCGCCAACCGCGACGGACCGGCGCAGTTGGCGAAGCTGTGCCAGGCGGCGGGCATTCCGCTGATCCACGTCTCCACCGATTATGTGTTCGACGGCAACAAGCGAGCGCCTTACGTCGAGACCGATCCTACCGCGCCGCAGGGCGTGTATGGGGCAAGCAAGCTGGCCGGCGAACAGGCGGTGATGGCGGCCTGCTCGCGCGCGATCATTCTGCGGACCTCCTGGGTCTACTCGCCAAGCGGCAAGAATTTCGTCCGCACCATGTTGGCCGTCGGCCAGCGCAATCCCCAGATGCGGGTGGTCGCCGACCAGCGTGGCTGCCCGACCAGCGCGCCGGATCTGGCAGCGGCGATCGCCGGGATCGCCGCTCGTATCGCCGAGCACGGCTGGCAAGACCGCTTTGCCGGGGTCTACCACGCTGCCGGGAGCGGCGAGACGACCTGGCATGGCCTGGCGACCGCGACGTTCGAAGCTGCCTCCCGCCACGGCCAAACGGCGCCGGAGGTCGAGGGCATCTCGACCGATCAATGGCCCACCAAGGCACGCCGCCCGCCTGACTCGCGCCTCGACTGCGGCAAGCTGGAGGCGGTGTTCGGCCTGCGCCTGCCGCACTGGCGCGACGGCGTGGACCGCACCGTCGATGCGATCTTCTCCGCGGCGCGTTCCGCGGAGCGTGATCGAGCCGCCTGAACCCAGCCACAAGGCGGCCGATTGACGCGGCCCATTGCCTGCCGGTGAGACAATCCGGGGGTTCCCGTGATTTCACGAGCACGTCTCTGTCGCATCGCGGCATTGGCCACCGTCCTGCTGGCGCCATTGGCCGCCCACGCGCAGAACGATCAGCAACTGGTGGTCGATCGAGCGAAAAGCGCCGTCGGCGACATGCGGCATAACAAGGCGTTCGGCAATGCGCGGCAGTTGATGCAAAGCGCGCGGGCGGTGCTGATCGTGCCGTGCCTGTTCAAGGGCGGCTTCATTGTCGGCGGCGAGGGCGGCCAGGGCGTGCCGCTGGTACGCGGACCCGGCAACACCTGGAGCAATCCGGCGTTCTTCGGCATCGGCTCCGCATCGTTCGGCTTGCAGGCGGGACTGGAGCAATCCGAGGCAGTCCTGCTGGTCATGACCCAAAAAGGTCTCGATGCACTGATGCGCGACCAATTCAAGGTAGGTGCGTAGGCGGGGATCGCGGTCGCCACCCTCAGCTCCGGGGTAGAGGGCGCCGTCAGTGGCAATGCCCGGCCGGACATCGTGGTGTGGAGTTCCTCCAGCGGCGCCTATGCGGGGATCGCGCTGAACGGTTCGATCATCAAGTCGCAGCCGGAGGATGACCAGGCGTATTACCGCAGGCCACTGGGAACGTCCGACATCCTGTTCGGGCACCGCGGCACCGCACCACAGGCCACGGGGCTGCGCCGGGAGCTGGCGACCATCGGTTGAGGTTGCGGAAGGTCGGCGGGGCATGGTATCTGCGCAGCCCGCGCCGACCGCTTGGGGGATAGTTTAGCGGTAGAACTCCCGGCTCTGGACCGGGCAGCCTTGGTTCGAATCCAGGTCCCCCAGCCAGCGTGGGAAATTGGCCTATGACGTCAGATAGTTAGGATAACAAGGCGTAGGTAGCCCACCTGCTACAGAAGGGGGCTACAGACGTGTAGATGACCGCCCAACCAAGCATCCGAAGACTGGAACCTATCTCCTCCGAGTGGCCATTCCGGCGCACCTGCGGGAGGTCACCGACGCGCCTGTATGGTGTCCGGCAGGAGCTCCGTGAGAACCTGGGGACGAAGGACGCTGAGGCCGCCCGCCAGCGCGCGCCTGAGGCCCTAGCCCGACTGCGGGAGAAGCTGAACAGGGCGGAGCGGGCAGCCAGCGAGAAGCCCGTCCAGCCGTCCCTCAGGGATGTCGCCGCGCTCGCTGGCACTTGGTATCGCCAGCGGACAGGGGCTGAACACACCGACACAGAACTGGCTGACGCCCAGTTTGAGATCAACGCGGTGCTCGGCGGGGAGGCTTAGGAACAACGACGAGATAGCCGCACTCGTTCCCCAGATGGCTAGGCGCCTGTTGCAGGACAACGGCTTTGCCACGACGCCAGAAAGCCTCAGACTGATGTCGGCCACCCTCACGAGAACGGTGAGGGACTACCGCGCGTTCGCCGAGCGCCGCAGCACGGGCGACTGGTCTCAGGACACCAACCTCGCCAAGTTCCCCGCAGCAACGCCCTCAGTCGGTGCCGGGTGCACCTTCGACACTCTGCTTCAAGGCTGGGCTCTGGACCGGGGCTACCAGATTGAGGCCAAGCCCATCGCACGAGCCCTCTACGACCGCCAGCGCACAATGGAGCGGCTCGCGTCGTACCTAGGCCACAGAGATGCCGACAGCGTCTCGAAGGCTGACGTGGTGCGGTGGAAGGGCGACGCGTTGGGGCGCGGGCTGACCGCCTCAACTGTTCGCAACGACATCTCGGAGATGAGCGCCATCTGGGCCTGGGGGCTGCGCAACGGCAAGCTGCGTGGCACCGACAATCCGTTTCAGGGGACGCTCCCGCCGAAGGCAAAGAAGCGGGCGCGAGACCCCCGCGCCTTCACGGACGGGGAGGCCGTCATGATCCTTCAAGCCGCGCGAAAGCAGAATGGCTTCATGCGGTGGCTACCCTGGGTGCTGTGCCTGACCGGCGCGCGGCTGAACGAAATTGGCCAAGCGGACACGGCGGACGTGACGACCCACGACGGCATTCACGTCATTCGCATTCACGATGAAGGCGACAGGGCGTTCGGTCAAGAACGCCGACAGCAAGCGAATGGTCCCACTGCACCCGGCGCTCATCGCAGAAGGCTTTCTAGACTACGTGGCTGCCCTTCCGGCCGGCTCCCCACTCTGGCCCGATGTGAGACCTGACGCTGTCTTTGGGCAGCGTTCTGTGACGGCTGGTAAGAAGGTCGGCCGTTGGCTGCGCACCGACCTCGGCATGACGGATGTTCTCATCAGCCCCAATCACTCGTGGCGGCATTGGTTCGTCGGAGCCTGCCGGCGCGTCGTGATGCCAGTGGAGGTCCGGTCTGCGATCACTGGGCACAGCGCGCGGATGGATGAGAGCGCTGGCTATGGCGACGGCATGGGAACCTTCACGCAGGTCGTGGCGGGCTACATGGCGAAGGTAGTGTGCCCGGTGGGACCCTAGCCGACCCCTATGGGACCCAAGGGCCGCCCCCCCGCAGAATAGAACCGGTCTTTCCGGCTCTGCCTCAGCGAAGGGGGGATGGGGGGTCGGGTGTTTGAACGGAAAGGCAGGGACGGGATTTAATAACAACAACGACCCTTTAGCCGACTTTTTGAAACGACCTTTTCGGAGGGGGGATGGGGGTCTCGCTTGGCCAGCCTGCGGGCGGGGCGTGCCCCTAGCCCGTTTGCCGCTGACGATTGCGGCTCACAGCCAAGCCACAGCAGCTACACAGCAGCCACAGCAGCGTGGAGGGGTGATGCTCGGCCAGCCGCAACCCACGGCGAGGGCCATCTCGATGACGGTTGCCTGCCGCGTTCCGGCCTGGGTGGTAAAATTTACCAGGGAGCGTTCGTCGAGGAAGCTATGCATTCCCGCTGGTTCCGGTTGGGTATCCCTTTCCTAGACCGACCCAATGCTGGTTCACAAAATACCGATTGACTATCCAAACGGAACCGTTATATTGGAACCATCCAAACGGAACCGATGGAGCCAAACCCATGCTTGCCCGCCTCTACCTCCGCGCTTCTACCCACGACCAGGATGCACAGCGCGCGCGCACCGCGCTGGAGCGGTTCGCCGCTGAACATGATCTGACTGTCGCGGCCAGCTATTCCGAGAACGAGAGCGGCACGAAGCTGGCCCGGCCCGAACTCTTCCGGCTATTGGGTGACAGCAAGCCCGGTGACGTGTTGCTGGTGGAGCAAGTGGACCGGCTGAGCCGCCTGACGGATGCCGACTGGCGCAGGCTTCGCGTGGAGATTGACGCCAAGCAAGTTCGCATCGCGGCTCTGGACCTGCCTACGTCGTGGATGCTGTTGAGCGGCACGAAGGATGACTTCTCAAGCCGGATGCTGTCCGCGATCAACGGGATGCTGCTCGATATGCTGGCCGCGATTGCCCGCAAGGATTACGAGGATCGGCGCCGCAGACAGGCAGAGGGACAGGCGAAGGCGAAAGCTGAAGGCAAGTATCGCGGACGACCGGAGGACACCAAGCGGCACGCCAGCATCGCGGCAATGCTGGGCAAGGGGCTCTCGTGGTCAGAGATACAGGGCGCCACCGGTTGCGGGCGGGCCACCGTGTCGAAGGTCGCCGCGAAGATGCGAGCGGCGACTTAGCCTCCGACAGATCGGGCGCTGACCGGGCGTGGCCATCAGGACGGCTCGACAAGGTGGGGCCGACGCGTAGCCCCCGCAGCCGAGTATGCACCGCATCGATAATGAATATGCACAGTATGGGCTTGTACTCGGACAGCCTTTTGTGCGAGACGCTTACCTCCCGGGTGGTCACACTCTGGGGACGAAACCTTTGGAGCGAGCCGCGTATGATTACCATGGACACAATGACCCCACGCAGCCTGACGCGTAGTGAGCAGGACAGCGTCGAGACGCTGCGAGACCGGCTACTGCCGGGCTGGGCGTGGGGCGTCGGAACAGACAGACACAGGCTGTGTCTGGGCTTACCTTGACGACCCACGGGACCTGGACAGGACCTTCACCCTCACGGCCCTCGCAGACGGCGGCGGGTTCGTCGTGAGCTACCGCGAAGGCCATCAGGGCGTGAATGAAGCCTGTGACGAGCCTGGACAAAGCCTTCGGGATCATGCGGGACGCGATTGGCGTTCCCGTCTGACGCAAGGGCCACGGCCAGACCTGAGCCTGCGACAAGGCCCCACCTGACGGAAGCGGAGCCACTGTGAGACAGCGATGCGCTCCCAGGCGACCCTCGTGACGGTAGGCGAACCCACGGCAGACTGGGCCTGTCCGGCCACTTCAGCCACCCTCAGCCGGCACCTACGGCCCGCCTTGTATGACTGTGCGCTCTCGCTCGACCCGTCTGACGGAAGCGGAGCCCACGTCCTTTCCCGTCCCCCGCTCTTCTCTTTTGTTCGACTGCATCGCCGTGCCGCTTGCTGCTGTCGGCACGACCGACCCACAACCAACCCACCAAACAGGAGAACCAACCAAAATGGCTCTATCGAACAAAATCAACGACACCGTCACCTTCAGAACCGACCCAGAAATCCGAGCGGCGCTGCGGGCCGCATTCCGAGGTTTGATCGACGCTGGCCACTTCCGGGCAAACCAGAGCGACGTGATCAAGGCGGCGATCCTGGAATACGCCAAGACGTTTCCCCGGGCAGTCACGACCGCCACGCCACCGACTGACCACCTCTCCCCAGGCTCCCCTACCGCCCGCCTCAACATGCCCTGTGCCAACTTCAGGAGTCCGTCAGGGGCGTCTAGGGCTCAGCCGGTAGTCCCGTAGCCGGGGCCGTCAGGGGCCGCTGTAGCGGGCTGTCAGGGGCCGCTGTGAGGCCAGGCTCTGAGATGACGGACATCCGCTGGCTTCCACCAAGGGTATCGATAGCGCCGACCCCCTGGTAGGGCTGGAGGCTCTGGGGTCCTCAGGGCTTGGTCAGTGCACTCGCCAAACTAGGGCCGATCCGGGACTATCACACGCGCCCGTCCTGCCGATCATTCCTAATGCCGGTCGGACGCTTCGACACGAGGATTTTTGGGCCTTGGCGCTCTCGACCCACGACCGGCCTTCATCAACCGCAAGCTCCCTGCAAGCTCCCTGCAAGCTCCCTGCAAGCTCCCTGCAAGCTCCCTGCAAGCCCACCTCAAGCCCCTTCAGGCCCAGGAGACAACCAATGCCTATGCCAGCCACCGTCCACGTCAAGCCCACCTCAAGCCCCCTGCAAGCCCACCTCAAGCCCCCTGCCTCAGGCCCGGGCCGCACCAAGGCAGCCGCGATGGTAATGGCCAAGGCCGATGCCTTCGCGAAGAAGATCGGCCCGCTGATTTACGACATGATCACCAGCGGAGCCACACCCCTGCATAGTGGCGAAGGTCCTCACCGATCTGGGCTATCCTACCGCTCGCTATGCTAAGCGGTGGTCAGACGCTGGGGTCAGGAACGGCTTGAGCCGGTTCTGTCGGATCGTCGGTGTCTCGATGCCGTCTCTCACGGGACCCTCGATCAGCGACTGACATCCCCGCCTTCAGCCACCCTGCAAGCCAACCCTCAGCCCACCTACCGCCCGCCTTCAGGCCCCCTCTATCTCCCTCTCAACCCCCAGGTCACGGAACCCCGATGCCCGACATCATGCCAACCCGCGCGCCACTGGCGGCGGAAGCCTACACTCGCGTCCAGTCCACCTTCGCATCCTTCAAGCCCACCCCTCACGTCCCCAGCGAGGCCCAGCTAGTCGCCATCAAGGCTCTGCTTGACACTCTCGAGGCGGCGGCTGACGGCTTGCTGTCCTGCCATGCCCACGTCAGCCCGATCCCGCCTGGGACGGGCAAGAGTGTCAGTATCCAACAATTTGCCATGGCCATCATGGAAGACCGCACCCGATCGGACGTGGGAATGCTCATTCTCACCGGCCGCATCAACGAGGTTGAGGATATGGCTGACGCGCTGTCCGCCTATCACGACCGGCTCTCGGTGATCACGTCGAGCCACAAGGCCAACGCTAAGGGCGGCTGCCAGGATGCCGACAAGGCCCGCGTTCTGATCACGACCCAGGAAGCCTTACGGCGCTCCTACAAGGCCACCGGCAGCGAACCCCAGCGGTTCACCTTCAATGGCAGCGCCCGCGCTGTCGTGGCGTGGGATGAGCAGGTGGCCTTCAACAAGCCTGTCGTCCTGGCTCCGAACAAAGCCACGGCGCTACTCGAGCCCCTACAATGCAAGGCCACGAGCCAGCACACGCCTGCCGAGGACAAGGCAGGGTGGCGACATGCCCATGAACTACTGAACCGGTGGACTTGGGGCTGCCTCGAGGCGGCTGAACAGGAGAGCCCAGACGGCAAGTTTGTCGAGGTCCCAGACTTCGAGGGCTTGTCCCCTGGGTTCACCTTCGACGCCTTGGAGGAGGAGGTCAGAGACAACGACAAGCTACTAGCCTTGGCTCAAGCCCTGCGTGTGGTCTCAGGCGACAAGGCCCGCATCCGTCGCGCTGGCGATAGGGCTATCGTGATCACACACGTCCCGGAGATACCGAGGACCATCTGCCCTGTCGTGGTCACTGACGCATCGGCGGAGGTCAATCCCAGCTACATCAAGATGCGCGCTCAGGGCATCGTAGTGGACCTGCCGGGAGCCCCGAAATCCTACGCCAATATGACAATCAGGATTGTCCCCCTGGCTGCCTCTCGGTCCGCCTTCAAGAAACCCAAGGAAGCCAAACAGCTACTCGACATGGCTGCCCGATGGGTCCTCACCGAAGTCCCCGCAAACGAGCAATGCCTGATCATCGGCTACGGAGGGCGCTTCTACACCAAGGGGGAACGCTCGGGGGACCTTGGAGCGTGCATCATGGATCGGCTGCCCGATAACGTCAGGCTCGGTCCAGACGACAAACCCCGGGTCCACTGGCTCACGTATGGCCAGCACACCTCGACCAACGCCTACAGGGACGTGAAATACGTTATGCTGCTCGGTCTGCACTACACCGTCCGATGCTCTCCACGCTGCTACCTCAGCGGCGTGCCAGAACATGGACTTGCTCGAGACAATCCCGGTCGAGACTGACATTGCGGAGATGCGGGACGGGATGCTCATGGACGCTACCTTGCAAGCAATCCTCCGTGGCCACGGCAGGATGGGCGCCTATGGCGAGTGTGGGGAGTGCCACGTCGTTGTGGTCCAGACACACCAGAAGGGACTGACAGCGGAGCAATACCGCCGGATGTTCCCGGGCGTCGTGCTGACCAGGGACCGGACACTGGCTCCTGAAAGGCCGCTGAAGGGTCGAATGAAGCAGCTTGGCGAGTTGGTCCAGAAGCGCCTGGCCGACGGTGAGACTGAACTGAGCAACCCCAGCTTGTATGAGGCTCTCAGGATGACCAAGGGCTACTTCGGACGGCTGGTCACCAAGCCAGAGTGGAAGGCGTTCATCGTCCAACTTGGTCTAAGTCCGCAGATGCTGCCGGGACGGATGGCGGGCCTTCGTCTGGTTCGATAGCCATCTGAGGGTTGTCCTTCTTCTCTATAGTATCTAGGGTAAACGGATAACCGTCGCGCCCTCACCGTTGGTCCTGACCGTTGGTCCTGACCGCATCTCACGCAGCTAGGTTAGGGTTCCCCTGGTAGGTTGGTCCTCTCGGAGGTCGATCTCCAGGGGAAACCCCTCGCCCTCCCTAAGCCAGCCCATCACCGCCCAGATACTCTGATAACCGATGGGGACTGCTTAGGTAGCCCCCGTCGAGGGAACCCTTGGGGACAGCTTCAGGCCCTCCTGCAAGCCCACCTTCAGCACACATCAACGCACCTTCAGGCCCCCTGCAAGCCCACCTACGGGGCAGCCTGTCGGCGCTGACAACACTCACCCTGAAAGCCAATCCAATGCCCGCCACTAAGCCCACTGCAAAGGCAACCAAGAAGCCAAGGTGCAATCCTCGCGCCGCCTCCGCGTCGTTGACGGTATGCTCGGTGACGACCTCCCAGTCTTGCATATCGCTGATATGCGTCACGCGTGGTGGAGAGGCTGGCACGCGTCGTCCTTCGCGATGAGACCTTCCTGGATGGGCTGACTCAGCGCGGGCTGGTCCTGCGGGCTCGGGGTCGATCAAAGTGGATAGTCCGCGTCAGTGGCGGGGCGGGATGATCATCCCGTCCCGTCCAACTTTTGACGCAGGTGCGTCACATGACGCAGGTGCCCGCCGGGCCGTGGCTTCCGAGAACTCCCGCCACCTCCGCGATCTCCAGCCTCAGCCAGAGGCAAGCTGACACACGTCGATCTGGACCCCCTCCCCCGCCACCCTAGGGCCAATAACTCACCACCTCCCCCAGCGAGAAACCAAGGAAGATGGCCAGCACAATCACCAGCAGGATTGTTTGTCGCAGCGTCACGTCAACGCGCCTCCGACGCTGACACCGTTGGCGGGCTTACCGCATGAAATACCAAACGGCGCATATTGCTGCCCACATCGCGGCCCCAATCGGCACTGCGATTAGAATTCCACGGGCTGGCGATAGATCGTCAGTCCGTCGCCATTCGGGACTGCTTCCACCTCGGCTGTTACGGGGTTGGGGTCAATTGGCTGACCACGCAGTAAGGCGATCAGTTGGGCGTCTTGGTAATCAACCCGCCTGGTCTGCGGCGATCCGTAAGTGTCACCCCGTTCGGCGGGCGGTCATCTTCGGCTGTATCTGCCACGGCGTTGCTCCCCCATTCCCCGGGCGGCCCGCAGGGTGCGATATGCCTCCAGTTTAGCTGGTCGGGCGACTTGGTCGTTGTCTCACCCAGGGCCAAGAGGTCCCGACCTCACCGGGGCTGCGTGGCATGGTGCACCAGACCGGTGGCGTCGGGGAGTCAACGTGACGTGATCGGTCGCTTGCTCCCTACGCGTGGCCATCAGGCTGACCAGGAGCCCGCTCTCGGGAGTCCTCAGGGGCGACGCTGGTAGGTCTGGTAGGCCCTGGCACACTGGCTGTGTAGGGGCTTCTGAGGGGCCTAGCGCGGGCCTATAGGCTGTGTTGCGAGGATGCTTCGGACCAACCTTCACCCCCGACTTAGAACTGGCTCGACAGGGCTACGGTAGGGGGCTACAAAGGGACAGATCGTGGCTTCGCTAAGTCCTTGCAATCCCTTGCATCTAGCGTCGGCAATAAGTGTCCAGGTCCCCCAGCCAGCGGAATCATCAATATTCAATATATGCTGACATGCCCCTGGCTGGGTTTGAACCCGGTCCGGGTTGGTACCCCCAGACACCACGAGGCACGATCACGCTCTCACCGGGATCGTGGCCACGGTATCAACCGCGCCGCCTTCGGTCGAAAGCGGCGGATGGTCGGTCCAACGTACCTGCCGCGACCCAATGATCAGGGACGGTCGGTCTATGCTGCGCTGTAGATTTCTTCCACCGTGATGATGATCCCGGGTGGGGCCATTGCGATCGGTCCATTGACGATGATCCGTGTTTCGATGCCATCCCCGGTCCGGCGGTGATGGGTAACGGTTCGGCGCGTCGGATGCACGATCAGGTAGTGAGTGACCGCAGGCACGCGGAAATAGTCAGCCAGCTTGCCGCCGGTATCCGTCGATGCCGTGCCGGGTGACAGGACTTCGACGATGATCACCGGGTTCGGTGCTGCGATCGCGTCGTCAGCCATTGGCGCGCCACAATTCACCAGGGCGTCCGGTTCGTAGTCACTGTCGCCGGTTTCCACCGTGGCGCCATCAGGCAATGCCTGGCAAGGCACACCGGCGTCGGCGACCGCGCGCTTCAGCGCGCTGTAGACGGCTCCCTTGACCCGCAGGTGCGCGCCGCGTTCGGGTGCCATGGCCACGATCCTGCCATCGACACGTTCGTAGCGGCCCTTCGTCTGGGCCTCACACCACCGCCTGAACTCCTCGCGGGAGTAATATCTATCCACTCTGGGTTGCGCGAGGTCCATCGAAAGCCTCCAACCGTGCAGGAAAGTATCACGGAATGGCTCGTGGGGCCATTCGCTGTCGATCGGTTTACTCATGCGTGGCGTTCAGTAATGTGGGACCGGTGTGGGTCGAACACCTGGTTCGGGCGGGCCGGCCGGCGTTCTGCCTGACCGGTTACGCTTTCACCCGCCTGACGCGTCGACATCAGGCGGCGAGCCGCATCCCCCGAATTTCCTCGAGCACACGCCGAAATTGAGGCTCCGGTGCAATGCACAGGGTTCGAAACGTATCTAGGAAGGCCAGCCAGCAGAATCATCAATATTCAATATGTGCTGACATGCCCCTGGCTGGGTTTGAACTCGGTCCGAGGTCGTATCGCAGAAACCACGAGGCAAGATCACGCTCACCGTGATCGTGGTTACAGCATCCGCCGAGCCGGTGTCGGCCGAAAATGCCGGTTCGTCGGCCTCCCGAACGTAACGCCCAATGGTAATTGACGGTCGGCCTATGCGGCGCTTTAGATTTCTTCCACCGCGATGACGATCCCGGGCGGAGCCATCGTGATCGGTCCGTTGACGATGTTCGCGTGTCGATGCCGTCGTCAGTACGCCGGTGATGGGTAACGCTTCGGCGCGTGGGATGCACGATCAGGTAGTGAGTGACGGAAGCCACGCGGAAACAGTCAGCCACCTTGCCGCCGGTATCCGTCGATGCCGTGCCGGGAGCCGGAAATCGCCACGAACCTGGCAAGTTCACGCGCGGCGACGATGGCATGCGCCGCATCAGTGCCGGAAAGCAACAATCACTGCAGCGATGTTCAGAATATCGTCCCTCCACAATCGAGAACTGACCAGCTCAATGGACTCGTGGAGAGGATCCATGCCCGGACGAAAACCTAGCACAACGTATGGCGATCCCCTCGATCCGCCGCGCCGTTTACTGCTGAAGGCGGGGCTGAGTGCTGCGGCAGCAACAACGCTGGGCGGCGGGTTTGACCCGGCTTTGGGATCGCCGCCGGAGTTGCCGCATTCCGATGGTTCGGGTGACTACAAAGTCGTCTGGACTGACCAACAACTGGAATCCTTGCGCGTGAAGATCAAGGCGTTCCGGTTCCCGCGCAGCATCCCCGGCTCCGGCTGGAAATACGGCATGGACCCCGAGTATTTGCGTGAGCTCATCACCTATTGGGCCAACGGGTTCGACATGGAAGGAGCGGCCAGAAATCTCAACCGCTACCCGCAGTACGTAACCCGGGTGGAGGACCTGGATATCCAGTTCATCAGCGTGATCGGTGAAGGCGGCCCCAACAAGGCACGGCTGCAGCTGCTCAGCACGCATGGCTGGCCGGGCTCGACCTTTGAATTCTGGAACGTCATTGAACCGCTTGCCTTTCCGTCGCGCTTCGGCGCCTCATCGGACGTCGCGTTCGACCTCATCATCCCGTCGCTGCCTGGCCATGGCGCATCGGGCAAGCCAGTACGGCCGATCGGTGCGCGCACGACCGCTCGGCTGTGGGACAAGCTGAAGGCCATTCATCTCAACCTGATGATCGTAGCGCCGCAGGTGCCCGCCGAGGCCGAGAAGATCTTCTATGTGGACGCGGAGGAGGACGAGAAGCTCTGGGGCGCCTATTATCAGTTGCAGGCGACAGAACCCCAGTCGCTCGCCTATGCCACAGTCGACAATCCGGTTGCCCAGGCGGAATGGCTTATCCAGCAATTCTATCAATGGAGCGACAAGCGCACCCGGTCCTTCGACCAGGTGTTTTCGATGGACCAGTTGCTGACCAACGTCATGATCTACGTCATGAACGATACATTCCAGACTTCCACGTGGTTCTACACCGGAAGTCAGGAGGAGCATGTGAAGCAGATGCCCTATGGAGCGCGCGTGCGCGTGCCCACGGGTTTCGCATCCTATTCCGGCGATGCCCGTTCGCCCACGCCCCCGCGCAGCATCGTTGAGAAGGGCTATAATCTCCAATATTGGGCCGATGTTCCCCACGGCGGCCATTTCGCAGCGATGGAGGTGCCTGAGCTCTATGTTAAGGGCATGCGCAACTGGGCGAAGGCTCTGAAACTGTAGCGAGCGCAGATCACATCACCCGGCATGGGGTTGGCCCTTGGCAAGGATCAGCGATCGGCATCGCGGCGAGCATGACGCCAAGCCGCATCACGGCCACCCTAGTTCAATCTCATCCGTCAGTTCAAATCGCCGGACACACATCACCCTCTCACGCCCGTTCCGCTGACACGGAGTATTATCCTGTTAAGTTGGCTGTTTTCAGAGAATTAAGAAAATAATCTTGACACCGACTAGCTATCCATGCTCTCCATGCGCTCATGTCCGCCGCGACCTCCTCCTCCCCACCCTCACCCGGCCCCACCGCGGCCGAGACGGACAGCCCCACCCGTACCGCCCGCCTCCTCAGCCTCGTCCGCAAACTCATCGACTACGGCAAGGAACTCGCCGCCTCGCTTCGCCAGCACGGCGAAACCATGGACCTCGCACCCGTCATGCGCGCCTTCGGCACCCGTGACATCGCGCGCATCCTCGCCCGCATCACCTGCGGCCTGCTGCGCGCCCAGGCGCTCGAGGACAAAGTCCTCCACAACGCCACCCGCCTGGACACCGACCCGCAGCCCAACCCCCAACCCGCCGCCTCCCCACGCAATCCCTCCGCGCCCCACCCGCCCCGCGACAGGCAGCAACTCGGTCCAGACCTCGCGCCGCTCGCCCTCCCCACGCCCGAGCAGATCGCCGCCAAGGTCCGCTGCCAGCCCATCGGCGCAGTCATCGCCGATATCTGCCGCGATCTCGGTATCGGCCCCAACCATCCGCTGTGGCGCGAGCTGCAGGAACTCATCAGGGAACACCGAGGCAATTACACCAGCCTGGTGATCGAAATCCTCGATCGGCCCTGGCTCTTCCGCGGCGAGAGCGAGCCCACGGCTCCGCCACCAAATCCCCCCACGCCAGCCTGCGCAACCGGGCCGCCCTGAACCCTCCGCCGCAACAACCAAGCCTCCCCAACGGGCTCCACGCCTTGCGTTCGGACTTTACTCCGAGGGCGTGGCGGGCCCGTCGTCCGGCGCCGGCCAGCGCTTCCCACTCAGCCATTCGCGAACAAGCATCGCTCGCAATGGCGGTGCCTGTTGCGGATCCGCCATCGGCTATCACCCACACCCTGCAGCCGGTCACCGCCGTGAACCATCATCACCATCATGTCATAACCGGTTATCAGCCCTCGACCGAGCATAAGATACAAAGCGAAACCTCCCGGTAACCGCACTTCCGATGGACTACGGACTATGCATCGGTCGCAGAAATCGGAGGCTTGCGGCTGACGCCTTGGTGCCCAGTATGGCTCGGGGTGCTCGACAGTCCGTGGTAGGCAGGATCGGGTCAGGTGGAAGCAACAGGTTCACGGGCATGGCCACCGCGGCAGGCAAGCCAACCTGCTGGTAGACGAGGAGACCTGTCGCACACGCACGCGGCGCTCTCGGCCATCGTGGCGCGCGCCCGCACCGTAGCCGGTGCAATTCGCACGCGTCGCTCGCGCGACGATCTGGAGTCGGTGATCCCCGAGCTTATTGCCATCGGATGCTTCCTCGTCCTGCTCTGGGCAAGTATCGGCATCGCCATCAACCACGAGTACGACACCGCGAAGAGTGCCGCGATGCAGTCGACGGCCAATCTGGCCCGCGCCTTCGAGGAGAGTACCCGTCGGACCATCGGCCAGATCGACCAGATCCTGCTGAGCGCGCGTGCGTTCTATTCTGCGCAGGGGGATCGCTTCGACTTCAACGAGTGGGCACGTACCCAGACGCTGCCCGATCAGATGACCACCGGAATCGGGATGGCCGACAGCGCCGGCAACGTGCTCGCCGATACCCTGCCCGTCCATCACAAGGTCAGCATAGCCGATCGGCCGTACTTTCTGGCGCAGCTCAATTCCCCGCGCGACGAACTGTACATCAGCCAACCGATGCTCGGCCGTGCCACCGGGCAATACACGATCCAGTTCACCCGTAAGCTGTTCGGTCCGCACCGTGAATTCGCCGGCATCGCGGTTTTCTCGCTTGGCTGCAATGAGCTGTCGCTGTTCTATCAGCAGGTAGATCTGGGCAAAGGCTTTGTGGAGCTGCTGTCCACCAATGGCACGAAGTTGGCCCGCGGTCCGTTGCTCCCCGGTGAAATCGGCGCTCGCGTCGATCCACACTCGGTGTTCAGCCAGGTGCTCTCGCGCAATGAAGGTGGCATCCGATATACCAGTTCGCACTTCAATGTACGCGAGTTCGCAAGCTTCCGCCGGCTCCAGGACTATCCGCTGATCGTCGTTGTCGGCATCGACCACGACACGGTGTTCCAGCAATTCATTGCACTGCGCACACGAATGATCGCCAGCGGCGTCGCTGCTACGTTGGCAATCGGGATCATCGGGCTGCTCTGGCTACAACAGAAGCGCCGCAGCATTGCGTCAAGGAAGGCGCTGACGATAACGCTGGAAACGATCAGCCAAGGCATCCTGATGGTCGATGCCCGCGGCCGTGTCCCGGTGATCAATCCGCGAGCCCGCGACCTGCTGGCATTGCCCGCGGGGTCCGCCAGCAACTCTCTGAATCTCGCCGCATCGCGGGCAATGGAACTCGCTGCGCGACATTTCCACGGCGGCGCAGGCATCAATAGAGCGACCGCCGCCGACAACCCCGACGCGATGACGCCGGACCGCCAATTCGACGTCGCGCGAGAGGACGGCACCGTCATCGAGGTCCGCAGTCATCCGCTGCCCGACGGCGGCTTCGTGCATAGCTACACCGACGTGACCGAACAGCGCCTGGCGGACGCACGGGTCCGCTACCTGGCACACCACGATACCCTGACCGGCCTGCCGAACCGCGTGCAGTTGCGCCAACGCATGCTGGACTACTTCCCACCACACCCGGATCCGCGGAATCTCACGGCGTTCCTGATGATCGACCTCGACGGCTTCAAGGGCGTCAATGATACGCTTGGCCACGATGTCGGCGACGAACTGCTGATCGAGATCGCACGGCGCTTGCAGACATTGGTGCGGGAGGCGGATTTCGTGGCGCGTCTCGGCGGCGACGAATTCGTCATTCTGCAGCCGCACGTGCGCGAGATCCGGGAAACGTCCGCGCTCGCTCAACGCGTGCTGAAACGCCTGGCTGAACCATTCCACGTGGTCGGCCAACAGGTCCGCGTCGGTGCCAGCATCGGCATCGCCTTCCATCCGACCGATGGTCACGATGGCGACGCGCTGCTCAAGTATTCGGACATCGCGCTCTATTGCGCCAAGGGCGCCGGACGCGGCACCTATCGATTCTTCGATACGCAAATGACGCGGGCCGTGAATGAGAACCGCCTGCTGGAAAGCGGCCTTCGCTGGGCACTCGACAACCAGTCGTTGGAACTGCACTTCCAGCCGAAATTCGCTTGCGACACACTGACCATCGTCGGATTCGAGGCACTGCTGCGCTGGCGGCATCCGACGCGCGGAGATGTTTCACCGGAAACCTTTATCCGCGTTGCGGAAGAATGCGGACTGATCAAGCGGCTCGGACTTTGGGTGATCGAGCAGGCGTGCAGGTCCGCCGTAGCCTGGGAGTCACGCCTGCCGGTCGCGGTGAACGTGTCGCTGCTGCAGCTCTACGATGGCGATCTTCAGACCGAAATCGCGGCGATCCTGCTGCGCACCGGCCTGCCGGCGGAGCTGTTGGAGATCGAGGTCACCGAAAGCGTGATGGCCGACGATAATCCGGCCGTGCTCGAAACGTTGCGCACGCTGAAGACGATGGGCATCCGCATCGCCCTGGATGACTTCGGCACTGGCTACTCGAGCCTCAGCTATCTGCGGCGCTTCACGTTCGACAAGATCAAGATCGACCGGACATTCGTGCAAGGGCAGGCGCACGACCAGGGCGTCCGGGTGATCCTGGAGGCGATCCTGGGCATGTGCCACAAGCTTGGTCTGGCGGCCGTGGGCGAAGGCGTGGAGACACGGCAACAACTCTCGATGCTGCGGCAGTGCGGATGCACCGAGGTGCAAGGCTACCTGCTGGGGCGGCCGATCCCGGCGAGTGCGGTGGAGATGTTCGTGCAGAACAATCTCCGACAGCTCAATCAGGAATCTGGCCTGGTGGCCGCGGCAACGGAATTCGAACTCGCCACCTGAGTGTGCCAGGATCTGTGCTGGAGCAGCCACCGCCCCAGCTTCCCATCATGCCGGGGCTTGGCCCACCATCCACGCCTTATCCTGCTGGACAGACCAAGACCTGGATCACGACCCCGGCCTTCGCTCGGGGCAGATCCTGCGGCGGCTTGACATGAACGGCAGTTGTGCCTTCGCGATGCTGGCGTGGCAATGCCGTGAGTCCGGGAGTGCCGGCCCCTGGGGTCCTCGTGACAGGATCATCCGAACTAACTAACGACCTCCACGGCACAGGGCATGGTTGCGCGCGGACCGGCCTCTGTCACCGTCACAAGATTTATCCAATGGAATATCATTGACAAGCCAACGTCAGGGCGTTTTCCTGTACCGCGATGGCAGTCGCAAAAATGACGCCAACGAGCGTCACAGGCCGCCTATATTGTGCGTGCTCAACGATAGGCCCGGGGGGACCCATGTGTCGGCTCTTAAGACGCTGATCAGCTTCGATGGCGGCGCCGGATCTCCATCGTTCGGCGGCCTGCGCCCTGACACCGCCCCCTGCCTGTTCGATGCTGCGGCACCGCGGCGTAACGGCACCCGGTTGGCCGTTTGATAGTGACACTGTATGCGACATCGCCGAGACCGGTGGCAGTTACTCTGGCACGCCGAGCATACTGGTCTGCTTCGGTGCCGCAACAGACGGGAAATCCCGATCGCCGGTCTGACTGCCGATGCCGCCGGAGACCGCTTCGACACGACCGCGCCTGGCCGGGTTCGCGTTATCAGTACGGCGTTCGAGATAACCACAACCCGCGCGGGACACGCCAGCAAGCCGGCCACCATCGCGCGACATTCCAGTAACACCGACCCAAACATTGAGGGACCCGTCGATGATTATTCTGCAGCATTCCGGTGGCACCAATCCAACCTCTGAGGGCTTCGTCGATTATACCGGCTCGCCTCCTGCTCCCGGGAGCACGACAGGTAGCGCGTGGAACGTTTCGGGTGTCTATGACTTTGATTATGACCTGTACAACATGGCTGCTGCAAATGTCGCGGCCCTCACGAGCGCTGCTACGTGGACGTTTACGGCCACCTTCAACAATCTGGCCACCGGCACCGGCCTCCAAACCGGCTCGTACGCATGTGTATTGGTCAACGGCATCCGGATTGATCTCGGAATAAACTCCGATGGCTCGGGGGATCAGGGTACTGTCCCTTGATCTATTCAGCAGTACGGCGCCGAAATACACAATTACGGGTCTCGGGACCGGCGCCGTATCGTTGACCTTCGTTTACGACAATTCAACCCAGACGGGCAATGCGTACGTCAACGGGGTTGAGGTTGTGTCGGGCTATGCGGGATACGCCGCAGGTGGCGCTGGCACCGGTGCGGCGATTTTCGGCGGCGTCGATGGCGACTTTTCAAAGGTCGAGTTGCAGACTGGAACGTCGATACCTCCCGAAGTCATAAATTTGCCGGCGGGCAACAATACGCTCACGGTGACCGACATGATGCTGTCGCCCGGCGTGCTGACCATCAACGACGGGTCTTTCGGCAACAACACCGTCAGCGCGGCGGGTGACACGTCGGCGAGCAAGGGCAAGACGCTCATCTATAATACCGGCACGGGGACGGATAGCTTTACCGGCGGTTTCGAGAACGACCAGGTCCACGTCTCGACCTCGGCGGTGGGCGGCGACACGCTGACCGGCGGCAGCGGGAACAACACATTGGTGTTGTCCAACGCCGGCAGCGCCAACCTCGGCGGGGTCAGCAAGTTCGGTACGATCGACCTTGCCGCCGGCAGCAGCAAGGTAACGCTGACCGATACGACGCTGTCCGGCGCGGTGGTGACGTTGCACGATGGGTCGAGCGGCATCAACACCGTCAGCGTGAGTGACACGTCGGCAAGCAAGGGCAAGACGCTGGAATACTTCACCGGCGCGGGAACCGACTACTTCACCGGCGGTTTCGAGAACGACCAGGTCCACGTCTCGGCAGCGACGGTAGGTGGCGACACGCTGGCCGGCGGTAGCGGGACCAACACCCTGACCCTGACCAGCGCCGGCGCGGTCAACCTTGGCGGGGTCAACACCCAAGCCGGGGTCAGCAAGTTCAGCACGATCAATCTTGCAGCCGGCAACAATACGGTGACAGTAACCGACAAGACGCTGTCGGGCGGGACGGTGGTGCTGAGCGATGGGGCCAGCGGCAACAACACCGTCAGCGCGGCGAGTGACACCTCGGCAAGCAAGGGCAAGGCACTCAACTATTTCACCAGAGCCGGAACGGACAGCTTCACCGGCGGATTCGAGAACGACACGGTCCACGTCTCGGCGGCGGCGGTGGGCGGTGACACGCTGACCGGCGGCAGCGGCGCGAATACTCTGATCCTGTCCACCGCCGGCCCGGTCAGTCTCGGCGGGGTCAGCAATTTCCGCACGATCGATCTTGCAGTCGGCAACAGCACGGTGACAGTGACCGACAAGACGCTGTCCGGCGGGACGGTGGTGCTGAGCGATGGGGCGAGCGGCAACAACACCGTCAGCGCGGCGAGTGACACCTCGGCCAGCAAAGGCAAGGCACTCGACTATTTCACCAGAGCCGGAACGGACAGCTTCACCGGCGGATTCGAGAACGACACGGTCCATGTCTCGGCGGCGGCGGTGGGCGGTGACACGCTGACCGGCGGTAGCGGCGCGAATACTCTGATCCTGTCCAGCGCCGGCCCGGTCAATCTCGGCGGGGTCAGCAATTTCCGCACGATCGACCTTGCCGCCGGCAACAGCACGGTGACGCTGACCAATACGACGCTATCGGGCGGGACGGTGGTGCTGAGCGATGGGGCGAGCGGCAACAATACCGTCAGCGCGGCCAGTGACACCTCGGCCAGCAAGGGCAAGGTACTCAATTATTTCACCGGAGGTGGAACGGACAGCTTCACCGGCGGATTCGAGAACGATACGGTCCACGTCTCGGCTGCGGCAGTGGGGGGTGATGTACTGACAGGCGGCAGTGGCACGAACACCCTGGCCTTGACCAGCACTCTCACCGTCAACCTCGCCGGGGTCAGCAAGTTCGGCACAATCAATCTTGCCGCAGGCAACAGCACGGTGATCGTGACCGACAAGACGCTGTCCGGCGGCACAGTGGCGTTGCACGACGGGGCAAGCGGCAACAACACCGTCAACGCAGGGTTCTATGGCACGTCGGCAAGCACGGGCAAGACGCTCATCTACTACGCCGGGAGCGGAACCGACAGCTTCACCGGCGGGTTCGAAAACGACGCGGTTCGCGTCTCGGCAGCGGCGGTGGGCGGTGACACGCTGACCGGCGGCAGCGGCGCGAATACTCTGACCCTGACCGGCGCCGGCCCGGTCAATCTCGCCGGGGTCAGCAATTTCCGCACGATCAATCTTGCGGCCGGCAACAGCACTGTGACGGTAACCGATACGACGTTGTCCGGGGGGGCGGTGGTGCTGAGCGATGGGGCCAGCGGCAACGACACCGTCAGCGCGGCGAGTGACACCTCAGCAAGCACGGGCAAAACGCTCAACTATTTCACCGGGAGCGGAACCGACAGCTTCACCGGTGGTTTCGAGAACGACCGCGTGTATGTCTCGGCGGCGGCGGCGGGTGGCGACGTGCTGACCGGCGGCAGCGGCGCGAACACCCTTTATGTCAGCAGCGCCGGTGCCGCCAACCTTGGCGCTGTCAGCAAGTTCGGCACGATCAATCTTGCCGCCGGCAACAGCACGGTGACAGTGACCGACAACACGCTGTCCAACGGATCGGTGGCGTTACACGATGGGGCGAGCGGCAATGACACCGTCAGCGCAGCGGGCGACACGTTGGCAAGCACGGGCAAAACGCTGACATATGTCGCCGGAGCCGGAACGGACAGCTTCACCGGTGGGTTCGAGAACGACACGATCTACGTCGGCACCGGGTCCGGGACCTACACGGCCGGTAGCGGCAAAGACACCATGGTGTTCATCAAGGCCAATCTACCCAGCCAGACGCTCGGCAATTTCCACATCGGCGCCGACAACATTCTGGTTTATGGGATCCACTCCAGCGGCGGGTTCGACCTTGGCAGTATAGACAACGGGCTTAACCCGACCACGCCAACGGCGATTGATGTGGCGACCTTCATCGCGAACGCAGGCGGCGATTTCACCAGCTCCAACCAGCGCTTTGCCTACGATACAACCAACGGGCAGCTGCACTACAGCGCGATCGGCAGCAACAGTGCGGAATCCCTCGTCGCCACGCTCGCGGGGGCGCCTGACTTTACCGCGGTCAACCTGCTCTTCGAGCATTAGGCTGACGTGAAGTTGGTCGTCGAGTAGAAACCGATCGGTCTGTTCACTACCGTGGCGGCGGCAGTGGCCAGGCCGTGACGTATGGGTCGCAATTAATGAGAGGTGGTATTAGGCTCCACCAATGGACGTTTCAAAGATATCGACCGGGCGCGCGCCACCTCACGACATTTTCGTCGTCGTTGAGATACCGCAAGGTTCCGCGGTTAAGTATGAAGTGGACAAGGTGTCGGGCGCGATCTTCGTGGACCGTTTCCTGTTCACCGCCACAGCCTATCCGTCGGCCTATGGCTTCATTCCGGGCACGCTCGGCGCTGACGGCGACCCGCTGGACGCGATGGTGCTGATCCCCGCCCAGGTGGTCCCCGGTGCGGTCATCCGGGCGCGGCCCATCGGCATGCTGCGGATGCAGGACGAGATGGGCGCCGACGAGAAGATCATCTGTGTGCCGCATGAGCGCGTGCATCCGCAATACACCGGCGTAGACAGCATCGATGACCTGCCGGCCATCACGCGCTCGGCGATCGAGCACTTCTTCGAGCGCTACAAAGACCTGGAGCCGGGCAAGTGGGTCAAGGTCGAGGGCTGGGCCAGCCGAGCCGACGCGGAAGCCACCATAATGCAGGCGATCGCCTCGGCAAAATAGCGCTGCCCTTATGGCCGCGCGTGCAGATGCACGATCGGCTGCCCGGTATCCGCGCTGATCATCTCCGCCACGAAACGACGATGGCAGGTCTGCGGATCCTGCTCGAAGCACAGCAGGCACACGCGCCGTTCGCGCGCCAGCACCTTCGCCTGCGCCAGTTCGGCCTGCGCGCGATCGGAGTGCATGTGTTCGCGGAAGATCGGTTCCATCCGTTCGGGATGCCCGGCGCGCACCGCATCGCGGCCCGGCTTCGGCGTCCCCAGACCCTGCAGATGCAGATAGTCGATGCCCTTCTCATCCAGACCCGCGGCAAGCTGCCGCTTGGAAAAGCCCGGCTTGCGCGACTGCGGCACGGCGCGCACGTCGATCAGCAATCCGACACGCGCTTCACTCAGCGTGGTGAGCACATCGTCGATGGTGCAACCCTCGTAACCGATGGTGAGCAGGTCCGCGGTCATTGATAGGGCCGGACCGCCTGCACGCCGCCAGGTGGCGCCAGTCCCTTCCCCTGCAGGCAACGCTGCTTGGCCTGCCCGACCGCCCACAGCATCTGGTCGCGTTGCGGTCCCGCCTGCATGTAATTGCCCGCAGAGTCACCAATCATCGCGCGCACCTCGGGATCGCTGTAGGCCTGCCGCTCGCACTGAGCGTCGGCACTGCTGTTCGGCCCGCCCGGCGAGCATCCCGCCAGCAGAACCGGCAGCAACCACATGAAGCGCATTGTCAGCCGGCCGCCATCCAGTCCTCGATCAGACGCCGCGCGATGCTGTCAGCACGCGGCAGCAGGAAGTTGTGCGCCTCGGGGTTGGCAATCTGCTCCCGCGAGAACCAGCGCACGTCGAGCATTTCTTCCGGATCGATCGTGATGTCCTCACTCAGCCCTTCGCCATAGAAGCCCAGCATGATGTTGCCAGGAAACGGCCAAGGCTGGCTCGAATGATAATGCACGGCGCCGACACGGATGCCGGATTCCTCGAACACCTCGCGCTGCACGGCTTCTTCCAGCGTTTCGCCCGGCTCCACGAAGCCCGCCAGCGTGGAATACATGTTGGACCGGGGGAAACGCTGCGAGTGGCCGAGCAACGCCGTGTCGCCGCGCGTCACCAACATGATGACCGCGGGATCGGTGCGCGGGAAATGCTGCGTCTCGCAAGCGGTGCAGAACATCACGTGGCCGGCGCTGCGCGCATCGCATACGCCGCCGCAAACGCCGCAGAAGCGGTGACGGGCGCGCCAGTGCATCAGTCCACGCGCATGGGCCAGCACCGAGGCCTCCGGTCGCGGCACCCCCCACCCCACCGAACGCAGGTCCACGAACGTCCCCATGTCCTCCGGCAGCAGCGGCACCGGATCTTCCGCCGCGCTGATGTCCAGCGCGAACACCGCGCGTTCGTCGTGCAAGCCCAGGAACGCCCACGGTCCGCCGTGCATATGCAACTTCCGCCCCATCTCGCCCGCGATGAACACCGCTTCCGGCGCACCCGCGTCCATGCCCCGCACCAGGTTGCGGTTGCGCCAGACCGGCACGAACAGCGTGTCCGGATCGCGCAGCTTCTCTTCGATCCACGCGGCGTCCTCTCGCTTGACCCCAATGCGGTCCAGCGGGCTCGATGAATAGACGTTGGGACGGCTGGCGAGGATCAGGGTCACGGACAGCACTCGCAGTTCGGGTTTCGTTGCATGCGGCGGGACCGTGCCATGCGAGCGCCACAGCAGCAACCACGCATCCAACAAACCCGACATACTCCCCCTCCCCTTGCGGGAGGGGGTTGGGGGAGGGGGTGCAGCGGGCGAGCGGGTGCAGCGGATCACCGCTGACATCAACCCGTCATCATGGGCGTGCGCAACGCTTGTGCTACACAACGCGCAATGTCCGACAGTGCCACAGCCGCGACCCAGCAGACGAGCCTGACCGTGGCGTCGGGTGCCATCGTCGCGCTGCGGCTGTTCGATGTCGCCTATGCCATCGATCTGGCCAAGGCAGAGACGCTGCTGGCCAAGCAGGCGCGCACCGCAAGCCGCAGTCGGCTGACCGCGACGCCGCCCAAGGCGATGGCCTTCGGTGTGCCGCCGGTAACGCTGATGCTGGAACCAGTGACGCTCAAGCTGGACACCGGCGACGTGACCGCAAGCGCGACGGCACGCGTCTACGATTTCGGTGCAGTGACGATTGCGCTGCGTGTCCCGATCGCCGGCGAGTCATGGGACAGCTTCGCGCGCCAGGTGAATGCGGTCGATCGGGTCGCCGCGGACAGCGCCGCCGGCGACACGTGGGAGCGGCTGCTGCAACAGGTGCGAGTCCTGCTGCGACCCGCGTTGATCCGTCCGGAAGAATCCAAGGTGCAGGAGGAGTACATCATCGGTGTGGTGCACGCCTTCGATCGCACGCTGACCGCCGCCGCGTTGCAGGACAGCGTCGATCTGGTGCCATTGCTGTCGGGTGAACAGCGAACCTTGTCCGACGCTGCCCGGCAGGACCTGCTACGGCAGCGTTTCTCGTACTACGCAGACGACCTGGTGGTGCTGACCTGGGACCGCGCGTTCATCTATGAACCACGCGGCGATTCCGACGTCATGGATGTGCTGGAGGTTGCCAACGCGCAGCTTCTGGAGATGCGCTACTACGACGAACTGCTCGACGACGAGCTGCCGCGCATGTATGATCTGGTGGCGAAGGCACGGCGCACGCGCACATTGCTGGCGTCGAAACGATTCGCCGATCTGGCACGTCGCCTGCACACGCTGGTGGCCGAGGTGACAGAACTGACCGAGCGCGTGGATAACGCGTTGCAAGTGACCGAGGACGTCTATCTCGCGCGTATCTACGCGGCGGCACTGGAGCTGTATCGCGTGCCGACCGTCAGCGTCGCGGTGGATCGCAAGCTGTCGATCATTCGCGACACCTATTCGGCGTTGTACGATGAAAGCTCCGCCAGCCGCACCGAGCTCATGGAGCTCCTCATCATCATCCTGATCGTCGCCGAGATCGTCATCGCACTGGTCAGGCCGTAACGCGCAACCGTAACGAGGAAGCTTGGCATGCCGATACCGACAACGACACATGCGCGGATCGATGGCCCTGTCGTGATGATCGGCTTTGGCTCCATCGGCAAGGGCACGCTGCCGCTGATCCTCCGGCACATCGATGTCGCCCGCGAGCGCATGGTGATCATCGATCCGGATGATCAGGCGCGCAGCATTGCCGAATTCGCCGGCATTCGGTTCGAGAAGGTGGCACTGCACCCCGACACGCTGCGCGATATCCTCGCGCCGCTGCTGACGCCAGGCGGGTTTCTGGTCAACCTCTCGGTCGGTGTGTCCTCGGTCGCGCTGATCGAACTGTGCCGCCAACTCGACGTGCTGTATCTCGACACCTGCGTCGAACCGCCACCGGGTGGCTACACCGACCCCACCAAATCCATCTCCGAACGCTCCAATTATGCCATGCGTGAATCGGCCCTGGCATTTCGAAGGGACGCGTCCGACCCCACAGCCGTGGTGGCGCATGGCGCCAATCCAGGCATGGTCAGCCATCTGGTGAAGCGCGCGCTGTTGCATCTGGCACGCGACCTCGGGCGTCGCGCCGCGCCAGTCACGCGGGAGGACTGGGGGCGTCTGGCGCACAACCTTGGTGTGAAGGGCATCCACATCGCGGAACGCGACACCCAGCGCGCGCGTATCCCCAAGCAGAAGGACGAATTCGTCAACACCTGGTCGATCGAAGGGTTCCTGTCCGAGGGGCTACAACCATCGGAACTTGGTTGGGGCACGCACGAGAAACAAATGCCGCCCGAGGCCGCCCGCCACGCATTCGGCTGCGACGCGGCGATCTATCTCATGCGTCCCGGCGCAGGCACGCGGGTACGCAGTTGGACACCGCTCGCCGGACCGATCCAGGGCTATCTGATTACCCACAACGAGGCGATCAGCATCGCGGATTACCTGACGCTGCGCGATGGCGACCGCGTGGCGTATCGGCCGACCTGTCATTACGCATATCACCCGTGCGACGACGCGATCCTGTCGCTGCATGAATTGCAGGGCAATGCGTTCAACGAGCAATCGCGCTTTCGCTTGATGAACGAGGAAATCACCGACGGCATCGACGAACTCGGCGTGCTGCTGTTCGGCCACGCCAACAACGCCTACTGGTATGGCTCGCAGCTCTCCATCCAGGAGGCACGCACGCTGGCGCCGTATCAGAACGCGACCGCATTGCAGGTGACCTCGGCCGTCCTCGCCGGGATGGTCTGGGCGATCGAGAATCCCCGGCGCGGCGTTGTCGAAGCCGATGAACTGGATCACCAGCGGATACTGGAGATCATGGCGCCGTATCTCGGACCGATGCACGGCGCCTATACCGACTGGACGCCACTCACCGGCAGAAGCGGGTTGTTTCCCGAGGACATCGATCCAACGGATCCCTGGCAATTCCGCAACGTGATCGTGCGCTGACTATGGCGGGCACGCCGACCTTCGCCACACCCGCAAGCTTCCTTGGTATCACACGCAACGATCGCGCTGCTGACTTCGTGGTTGCCGGCGTACCACTGGATATCGGCACCACCAACCGCGCAGGCGCGCGGGACGGCCCGCATGCCATCAGGCGCGCAAGTCGCATGCTGACCGATGGCGCGCATCCTGAATTCTGGATCGAGCCGGCAACTATGAACCTCGCCGATATCGGCGACATGCAGATTGCGCTCGGCGACATACAAGCCAGCCTGCAACTGATCGAACAGCAGGCAGCCGGCCTCAGCCATCTGATCGCGCTAGGCGGCGAGCATGGCATCACCCTGCCGATATTGCGTGCCCTGTCGCGTCGCCTCGGCAAGCTCGCACTGGTGCATTTCGATGCGCACGTGGACACCTGGTCCGACAACTTCGGCCAAGCCTACGCACATGGCTCGGTCTTCTATCACGCGATCGAGGAAGCCCTGATCGAGCCACGCAACATGATCCAGATCGGCATCCGTTCACCAATGCAGCGCGAGGTGTGGGACTGGACCGTCGGCCACGGCGTGACAGTGCTGACCGCGCAGGATGTCCACGCCATGGGTCCCGACGCGGTGGCACGGCGGATTCGCGAAGTTGTCGGTACCGCCACGACCTATCTCAGCTTCGATATCGATGCGCTGGATCCCGCGTTCGCGCCGGGGACCGGGACGCCGGAGATTGGTGGCCTCGCGACGTGGCAGGCGCAAGCAATCGTTCGCCGGCTGCAGGGGATCGCATTTGCCGGCATGGACGTGGTCGAAGTCGCGCCAGCGTATGACACGGCCGAGATCACCGCGCTCGCAGCGGCGACCCTGATCTGGGAATACCTCGCCCTATTGGCAGCTCCTCTCCCGCGCAGCGGGGGAGGGTAGGGAGGGGGTGCGACACACGAGCCGCCCCCTCCCTACCCTCCCCCGCGCAAAGCGCGGAAGAGGGAGTTCGTATGGCGATCATCGATCCGGGCCGTTTGTCGGCTCCCAGCCCCATGCTACAGGTCGTTCAACACTTGCTCCTGGGCCCCTGGTCATGAACGAACAACGTCCCGCCGCCAGCCTGCAGCGGTTCTTCGGCGCCCCGCTCGCTGAAACCGACCCGGAGATCGCCGCCGTGCTCAGCGCCGAACTCGTGCGCCAGCAGGACGGCATCGAGCTGATCGCCAGCGAAAACGTCGTCTCGGCCGCCGTGCTGGAAGCACAGGGTTCGGTGCTGACCAACAAGTACGCCGAGGGTTACCCCGGCCGCCGCTACTACGGTGGGTGCGTGCACGTCGACGTGGCGGAGCAACTCGCGATCGACCGGGCAAAGCGCCTGTTCGCCTGCGAATTCGCCAACGTGCAGCCCCACTCGGGAGCACAGGCGAATCAGGCCGTCATGCTGGCGCTGCTGCAACCGGGCGACACGATCCTCGGCATGAGCCTCGCCGCCGGCGGCCATCTGACCCACGGTGCGGCGCCGAACCTGTCGGGCAAGTGGTTCCATGCCGTGCAGTACGGTGTGCGCCGCGACGATGGCCTGTTGGACTACGACGAACTTGAACGACTGGCACGCGAGCACAAGCCGCGCCTGATCATCGCCGGCGGTTCCGCCTATCCGCGCTTCATCGATTTCCCCCGGATTCGCCGAGTGGCGGATGAAGTCGGCGCCTACTTCATGGTCGACATGGCGCATTTCGCCGGTCTCGTCGCAGCCGACGTGTTCCCCAGCCCGCTGCGGCATGCGCACATCGTTACAACAACGACGCACAAGACGTTGCGCGGGCCGCGCGGCGGCATGATTCTGGCCAATGACCAGGAGATCGGCCGCAAGATCAATTCGGCAGTGTTCCCCGGCTTGCAGGGTGGTCCGCTGATGCACGTCATTGCCGGCAAGGCCGTTGCCTTCGCCGAAGCCCTGCGTCCCGAGTTCAGCCTCTACCAGAAAGCCGTGGTGGCGAACGCCAAGGTACTGGCCGAGACGCTGGTGCAGCAGGGGCTCGCCATTGTCACCGGCGGCACCGATTGCCACCTGATGCTGGTGGATCTCCGCCCCAAGCATGTCACCGGCAAGGCCGCGGAGGCGAGCCTGGAGCGCGCCCACATCACAGCCAACAAGAACGCCATCCCGTTCGATCCGGAAAAACCGGCGATTACCTCCGGCATCCGGCTAGGCTCGCCCGCCGCCACCTCACGCGGCTTCGGCGCGGCGGAATTCCGCGAAATCGGTCTGATGATCGGCGAAGTCCTGGATGGCCTGGCCCGCTCGAACGACGGCTCCAATGCGGTCGCGGAGGCAGCGGTCGGTGCCAGGGTGCAGGAACTCTGCGCCCGCTTCCCGCTATACCGCGGGCGGTAGCCGACATGCGCTGTCCCTTCTGCGGCCACGAAGATACCCAGGTAAAGGATTCGCGCCCCAGCGAGGACGGCAGTGCCATCCGGCGCCGCCGTTTCTGCGCCCACTGCGGGCAACGCTTCACCACCATCGAACGAACCCAGTTGCGCGAGCTGACCGTGGTCAAGTCCGATGCGCGCCGCGTGCCATTCGATCGCGACAAGCTCGCGCGCTCGATCCGCGTGGCGCTGAACAAGCGCCCGGTGCAGGAGGAGCGTATCGAGCGCATCGTCAACGGCATCGTTCGCCAATTGGAATCCTCCGGCGAAAGCGACATCACATCCAAGCAGATCGGTGAGCTGGTGATGGATACGCTGAAGGAAGTGGATCCGGTCGCCTATGTCCGCTTCGCCAGCGTCTATCGTAATTTTCGAGAAGCCAAGGATTTCGAGGACTTCATCGGTTCCTTGGGCGAAACCGCCTAGCGCACGTCATGGCGGAGCCGTCACGCACCCAGCAGGCCGACGATATCGCCCATATGCGTTCGGCACTCGCGCTGGCACGCCGCGGACTGGGCAACACCTGGCCCAATCCCTCGGTCGGCTGCATCGTCGTCAGCAATGGCCGCGTCGTCGGGCGCGCAGTGACAGCACCCGGCGGCCGCCCGCACGCGGAACCAGCGGCACTGGACATCGCCGGTCCGGCTGCCCGTGGCGCGACGGTCTACGTAACGCTGGAGCCGTGCTGCCACTGGGGACGCACGCCCCCTTGCACCGATGCACTCGCCAAGGCCGGCGTCGCTCGCGTCGTGATCGGGACGCGCGATCCCGATCCGCGGGTGGATGGCGCCGGCATCGCCAAGCTGCGTGAGGCCGGCATCGCTGTTGAGGAAGGCGTACTCCGACCCGAAGCCGACGCGGCGGTTGCCGGCTTCCAATCGCGCGTCCGTCTCGGGCGGCCGATGGTAAC
The DNA here is from genome assembly GCA_963726125.1 of uncultured Alphaproteobacteria bacterium. Taxonomy (GTDB): domain Bacteria; phylum Pseudomonadota; class Alphaproteobacteria; order Acetobacterales; family Acetobacteraceae; genus JAMXLO01. The sequence goes on from CAVSBG010000002.1 coordinate 417,654, forward strand.
GCTGAAGCTGGCCTCCACGCTCGACGGCCGGATCGCCACAAGCACCGGCGAAAGCCGCTGGATCACCGGCGAGGCCGCGCGCCGGACCGCCCACGCCCTGCGCGGTCGCTGCGATGCCGTCATGGTGGGCGTTGGCACCGTGCTGGCCGACGATCCGGAACTGACCTGCCGGCTGCCGGGCTATCGTTCCACGCCCATGGTTCGCGTCATTGCCGACAGCCACCTGCGCACCCCGCTGACCGCCAAGCTGGTCGCGACCGCATCGAGCAGCCCGACCTGGATGCTGATACGCCACGGCACCGATCGCGAGCGCCGCCATGCCTTCGCCAACGCCGGGGTGACGCTGATCGACGTGGCTGGCGCCGAAACCGGCATCGATCCCGTTCAGGCACTGACAGCGCTCGCCAACGCCGGACTGACACATGTGCTGGTCGAAGGTGGCGCGTCGATCGCCGCATCACTGCTGCGTGCCGACCTGGTCGATCATATTGCATGGTTCCATGCGCCCGCGGTGTTGGGCGGCGATGGCTGGCCCGCGGTCCAGGCATTCGGAATCCAGCGTCTGGAGCTGATGCCACGCTTCTCCCGTATTGCCGAAGCGGCTCTGGGTGACGACATGCTGACCGAGTTCACCAGGAGGGCCTGAATGTTTACGGGTATCGTCACGGCACTCGGCACGGTTCGCGACATAACCCCCCTGGCCGGCGATGCGGACATGCGCCTGCGGTTCGGCACACCGTGGTCCGATACCGCGACGATCCCCATCGGCGCCTCGATTGGCTGTTCCGGTTGCTGCCTGACCGCGGTGGAGGTTGGCCCGGACTGGTTCGCGGCCGAGGCTTCCGCCGAAACGCTCAGCAAGACCACGATGGGGCGGTGGAGGGTCGGGACGCAGGTGAACCTCGAACGCTCGCTCTGTGTCGGTGATGAACTGGGCGGCCATCTGGTCTCCGGCCACGTCGATGGCGTGGGACACGCGCTGTCATCATCATCCGAACACGGCTCGACACGCTGGGTTTTCCGCGTCCCCACGGAGCTCGCACGCTTCATCGCAGTGAAGGGCAGTGTCGCGGTGGACGGGGTATCGTTGACGGTCAATGAGGTTACGGACGACACTTTCGGCGTGAACATCATTCCACACACTGCGTCGGTGACCGGCTTCGGCTCGCTGCGGCCGGGCGATGCGGTGAATATCGAGATCGACATGCTCGCCCGCTACGTTGCGCGGCTGGCGGAGTTCAAATGATGCATAACCTGAAGACCGTCGAACTGTCGCAGTATCTGTCCGCCGCCGATGAGCTGATCGAGGAGGCGCGCAACGGACGCATGTTCATCCTGGTCGACGATGAGGACCGGGAGAACGAGGGCGATCTCGTCATTCCGGCACAGTTCGCCACGCCCGACGCCATCAACTTCATGGCGCGTCATGCGCGCGGCCTGGTCTGCCTCGCGATGACCCGTCAACGTGTCGAGCAGCTCGGCCTGCCGCTGATGAGCGCACACAACAGCACGCGGCATCAGACCGCGTTCACCATCTCGATCGAGGCGCGCGAGGGCGTCACCACCGGCATCTCCGCGCACGACCGCGCGCGCACCATCGCTGTGGCGATCAATCCAGAATGCGGCCGAGACGACATCGTGACGCCGGGCCACGTGTTCCCATTGATGGCGCGCGAAGGCGGCACCCTTGTCCGCGCTGGCCATACCGAGGCATCAGTCGATATCGCCCGCAAGGCAGGCCTGTACCCGTCCGCGGTGATCTGCGAGATCATGAACGACGACGGCACCATGGCGCGCCTGCCGGACCTGGTGACGTTTGGCCAGCGGCACAATCTGAAACTCGGCTCGATCGCGGATCTGATCGCGCACCGACGGCTGACGGAGCGGCTGGTGAAGCGCGTCGCCGACAGCATGTTCAACCATGTGGCGGGCGGCGAATGGCGCGCCGTGGTCTACGCCAACACGGTGGAGTACCAGGAGCACCTCGCACTGGTGAAGGGCGATGTGAGCGGGCCTGATCCCGTGTTGGTGCGGATGCACGCGGTCGATCTGCTGGATGACATGACCGGCGGACCGCACTGGATCGCCATCCACAACGCGATGCACATGATCGCTCGCGAGGGCCGCGGCGTCGTGGTGCTAATCCGCGAGCACCGCAAGACCGCACTCGCCGAACGCGTCGGCCAGCTCGCCGCGGGCACCCCCGGTCCGGAACCCGAACTGCGCGACTACGGCATTGGCGCGCAGATCCTGCTGGATCTCGGTGTGAAGAACATGGTGCTGCTGTCCAACCGCCGCCGCACGATTGTCGGCCTGGACGGCTACGGCCTCAACGTTGTGGCACAGCGCTCCATCCCCAACATCGTTGGTGAAAGTTACGGCGGATGAGCACGGAGGACGCGCCGCTCCCGGCCGCCCCGCGTATCGATGGGCCGCCCCCGCATCTGCTGATGGTGCGCGCGCCGTACTATCGTGGCGTGGTCGACGGGCTGACCGATGGAGCGACGCGCATCATGCGCGAGGCAGGTGCCACGTTCGAGCAACTGGATGTAGCCGGCGCCTACGAGCTTCCACAAACCATCCGCATCGCCATGCGTGGCATGCGGCGGTTCGATGGTTTCATCGCGCTCGGCTGCATCGTGCGCGGTGAGACCGACCACTACGAGTTCATCTGCCGGACCACGATGGATGGACTGATGCAGGTTGCGTTGCAGTTCGGCATTGCGCTCGGCACCGGGTTGCTGACCTGCGACACGCTGGCACAGGCCGAGGCACGCTCCGGCAAGGACGGCCACAACAAAGGAGCCGAAGCCGCCGCCGCGGCATTGTTACAGATCGGCGCGGCTCGCCAACTCGGCGCCGGGTAACATGGGACGATCGCCACGCAGACCGCGGACCGCATCGCGCGTCGCCGCGGTGCAGGCGCTGTTCCAAAGCGAGCAGGCACAGGACAATCCGGAGACGGTGATCGACCAGTTCGTGCGTCACCGGCTGGGTGAACTGCCAGGCACCGGCGGCTTCGAGGAAGGCCGCGTGCCCGACGCCGAAGTACCGTTATTCGCCCGCATCGTGCGCGCCGCGGTGGCACAGCAGGACACGATCGATCGCATGCTGTCGGAAGCTCTGCCGGCAGATTGGCCGCTGGCACGGATCGATCCGGTGCTGCGTGCCCTGATGCGCGCGGGAACCGCCGAGCTGGCGATGGCAGGTGGCGCCCCCGCCAAGGTGGTTATCAACGAGTATCTAGACGTTGCCCGAGGGTTCTTTATTGGCGCCGAACCGGGCATGGCCAACGCTGTATTGGACCGATTGGCACGACTGCTGCGACCGGACGAGTTCCGTAGTTAGAGGTGCGTGGTCAGAGGTGCGTGGTCAGAGGTGCGTAGTTGGAGCGTGGTTGGAGCTGCGTGGCTAGAGGTCCGTGCCATAGGAGCGTGCCCTCCCCCTCCCCTTGCGGGAGGGGGTTGGGGGAGGGAGGGGGCCCGAGGAGGGCCAGCATCAACCCGTCCCACGGTCTCATCAGTGCATCCCGCCACGCGCCGCGATCGGCCACAGGCACTCGACCCGCCCGTTGCGCACGCCGACATACCAATCGTAACGATCCACTGTCGGATCGCAGTGGCCTGGCACCAGCCGAAGTTTCTCGCCCAGCTTCGGTGGCGTCGTCTCCGAGCCGACATCCATCTTCCCATGCTCGTCCGAAGCGCCGACATAACGGATGTCGGGCCGCTGCCAGATCGTCGGCATCCCGCTATCGACCGCGACCGCTTTGTGCCCAGCATCCACCACGGCGATGCTCTTGTTCGGAACGCTCATCACCGTCGCCAGCACGAACAACGAATGACGGAACGTTCCAATCGGCGCCCCGGCCTCATCCAGATTGCGTGCGTAATCCGCATCCATGAACACGTAGCTACCCGCCTGGATCTCGTTGTACACCCCTGACGCCGAATTCAATCTGGAATGTGCCGGTGCCCGCGCCACCGACGATCGGGCAATCCAGCCCCTGCTGGCGCAATTGCTCCACCGTGCGGCGCGATGCATCCACTGCATTGCCAATCAGCGTGTGTCGCTCAGCCACTGTCCGCTTGTGCTGCGCACTGCCGTGATAGGCCTGCAAGCCACCGAAGATCAGATGCTTCGACGCCGCAATGCGCTTTGCCAACTCAACTGCGTCGGGACCCGGCTGGACGCCGCAGCGTCCTGCCCCCACATCGATCTCCACCAGCACCGACAGGCGAATGCCGGCATCCGCCGCCGCGGCCTCAATCGCCGCGACCTGTGCTGCATCATCGGCACACACCGCGACCTTGGTGATGCCGGCCAGCGCCGCCAGCCGCGCCAGCTTCGATGTTCCGACCACCTCGTTGCTGACGAGGATGTCGGGGATACCGCCCCACGCAAGCGCCTCAGCCTCCGCGACCTTCTGTACGCACTGGCCGATCGCTCCGCGCCCCATCTGCAACTTCGCGATCACCGCACACTTATGCGTCTTGGCATGCGCGCGCAGCTTCGCCTTGGTCGGTGCCAGCAATTCGGCCATGTGGCCGAGATTGTATTCGAACGCATCCAGATCGATCAGCAATGCGGGCGTATCGACCTCATCCTCGCGCATGCCGGGTCGGGCTGGCGGTGGCTGCAACATGGCTCACTCCTTGGACTGGCGACGAGCGGAAGTCTTGCCGCTCAGCGTCATCACGACAACCCGGGTCAGGCGATACAGAAACCGCCGCGATCAGTGGCCGTACAGCGCGAATGCGTTGTCGTGGAACACCTGGCGACGGCGCGCCTCATCGAGGCGCGGCAGCATCTGCGACGGATCGTCGAAATCCCAATGCGGATAATCCGACGCGAACAGCAGCCGATCCCAACCGACCCATTCAATGAGATCGAGCAGGTGGTCGCGGTTGGGCGGCTCTTCCATCGGCTGCGTCGTCAACCACACATGTTCGCGGATATACTCCGACGGCAGACGCTTAAGATGCGGCGTCTCATCGGCCAGTCGCCGCCACAGCTTGTCGAGCCGCCAGCACAACGACGGCAGCCACCCGAAACCGCCCTCGATCATGACAAAGCGGAGGTTCGGCAGCCGCTCGAACGCGCCTTCGATCACCAGGCTGGTGAGATGCGCCTGGAAGCCTTGCGCGTGGCCGACCATGTCCTCGATATAGAACGACGGCCAGCCGGACGACGTTGAAGGATGCCCGCCAAAACCGAACGCGTGCATCGCCAACGGCAAGCCCGACGCCGCGGCGGCATCCAGTATCGGCGCATAGCGACGCGCGCCGAGCGGTTCAGCGGTTCGGCTCATCAGGAGAATATGGCCATAGCCCGGCGTGCCCGCACAACGCTCGATCTCCGCCGCCGCGGCGGGCGGATCCTCATAGTTCACCACGATCGAGGCCCGCAGCCGAGGCTCTGGCCGCACCAGTGCCTCGATCTGCCATTCGTTCAAGGCGCGGCACATCGCGTTGCCGAGATCGGGGTTCATAAAGTTCTGCGACGGCAACGGGGGATTGATCAGGCCGAGTTGCACGTTGAACGGATCCAGATGCTGCTGGCGGGTGAACTCCAGGTCGGTGCCCGGGGGATCGCCGCTCGGCGGAAACGCATCGCGCCGCGCGGCGTAGGGTGCGGATTTCGGAAAGGCGGGGTTGCCGTCCTGCCAGGGGACACGATGTGCCATCCCGTAGGTCTCGATGTGGTGCAGGATGCGCGACGACAGAAACGGCTTCAGCTCATCAAGCGAGCGTGGGCCGAGATGCATGTCGCAGTCGGCGATCGCCAGCCGGCTCGCCTGAGTCGATGCAATCGTCGCGTTACTGCGCACTTCAACATTCATTCGACGGACTTCCCATGATCGGCGTGGGCAACAGTCTACCCCTTTACCGCCCCGAATGTCAGCCCACGGATCAGGTTGCGCTGGACCGCGATGGTGAAGATCACCACCGGCAGCATGATGCCGATGGCACCGGCGGCCGATAGCGACCAGTAGTTCAGGTCCTCGCCGCCATATTCCGCGATCGCCACGGGCAGCGTCTTGGTGCGGCTACCGGTCAACACCAGGGCAAAGAGGAATTCGTTGTAAGCCAGCAGCATGGAGAACAACGATGTGACCGCAAGTCCGGGACGTACCGCTGGCAGGATGATCATGTGGAACGCCTGCCAGCGATTGGCGCCGTCGATCAGCGCCGCCTCGTCCAGTTCGATCGGGACATCCAGGAAGAAGCTGCGCATCAGCCAGATTGTGAACGGCTGATTGATCGCCACCATGGCGAGGATCATCATCCAATACGTGTCGATCATGTCGAAAAAGCGCGCCATGACAAAGAACGGAATGGCCAGCAGTATCTGCGGCAACATGCGAATTGCAAGCAGCCCGAACAGCAGAGACCGCGTATACCGCGCCTTCGTGCGTGCCAGCCCATAGGCCGCCAGCGTCCCGATCGGCACCGAAATGCAGATGGTGCCAGCGGCGATGATCAGGCTGTTGATCAGGAAGCGCAGAAAGCCGCGTTCGATCCACACCTGGTAGTGGAAGGTGAAAGTCGGACTGATGAACAGGCGGGGAGGAATAGCGAACGCATCAGCAGGCTGACGGATCGAGATCAGGAAACCCCACAGGATCGGTACCAGATTGAGAAAGGTGAAGACCGCAAGCCCGATCAGCAGCGGTATCTGAAGGTTCGCGCGCCGCCCCATCAGAAGGCTTCCCGCCCACGCCGGGACAGGAACACGATCAACCCCGCAACCATCATCGCCACGATCACCAGCGTAATGATGCCGAGCGCCGAGGCCTTGCCCATCTCCAGCATGCGGAAGCCAAGCTGGTAGGTGTAGAGCGTGATGGTCTCAGTCGCTGTGCCGGGGCCGCCATTGGTCAGCACAAACACCAGATCGAAGAAGCGGAACGCGTCCATTACGCGGATTGCCACAACGAACAGGATCAGCGGCTTCAGCATCGGCAGGATCACGTAGCGCAGCCGCTGGAAAGCGTTGGCGCCATCGATCTGTGCCGCCTCCAGCAACTGAATGTCGAGCGATTGCAGGCCGGCGTAGAGCACCAGCATCAGAAAGGGCGCGAACTTCCAGGTGTCGGCGATGATCAATGTGACCTTTGCCCAGATCGGATCACCCAGCCAATTGGGCGGGAAGATGTTCATCGAGATCAGGGTCGAATCGATCAGCCCGAAACGGCCGATGAACATCCACTTCAGGAAAATCGCACCGACCACCGGAGTGACCACATTGGGAAGGAAGTTCAGCAGCGTGATCGTGCGCACGGCACGCGTGGCGGCATAGAGCGCCAGCGCGAGTGCCATGCCGATGATAAGCTCCAGAGCGACACTGAAGCCGACGATGATCACGGTGTTGAGCAGGTCACCCCAGAACCGTTCGTCGGACAGCAGCGCGAGATAGTTCGCCAGGCCGACGAAATGTGAAGCGCCGCCGCCCAGATAGTACCGACTGGAAACTATAGTAGAAAGCGGAGACGAACGGATACGCCAGCACGAAAGTCATCACCGCAAGGCTAGGCAACATGAACGGCCACATCGGTGCCTCGGGACGGCGCTACTTGTAGTACCCTCGCTGCTGCAACATCGCCACCGTCTCCTTGGCAGCCTCGTCCAGCGCCGGCTTCACCTCCATTTGACCCACGATCGCCTGGACCATGCGCTTGCAGATGACCTCGCCGACTTCGCTGAATTCCGGAAGCTGCGGCAACGGCAGCGCAACGTCGAGGCACTGCGAAATCGCCGGATACCAGCGGTACTTGGCCTGGATCGCCGGATCGTTCAGCACGGATCGCCGCGGTGGCACGGCGAGCGCCGCGGCGCCGCGCTGGTTGTCCTCGTTCAGCGTCGTGGCGAGCAGGCGGAACAGCATGTCCTTGTCCTTGGTGGAGAACTTGGAGATCGCATAGGCATCGGTGATCGTTGCCTGATGTCCGCCGGGCGGAACCGCCCACTTGAACTTGCCCACGACGCGAGACTTGTCCGGATTGTCCATCGACGAGCAGCGTGTCGCCCACTGCTCGGCCATCACCGCGATGTCCTGGCCGAGATTGACCGTGCACTCGTCGTTGCCCATCGCGGTGAAGCCAGGCACTGCGTACTGCGCGAGGCGCTTGTAGGTCTCGATCGCCTTCACCCCACGATCCGAGTTGAACGTCGGCTTCCAGTCCTTGTCGAACCAGCCGTCGCCCACCGTGTTCAGCACGCTCTGCAATTCGGCCGGCGGCTGGTCCCACTTCAATGAAGCGCTTACACCATAGCGCCGTGGCGGTGAGTTCAGCGTCTTCGCCAGATCGACATACTCGTCCCAGGTCTTGGGGACCTCGAGCTTCTTCTCCTCGAACACGTCGGCGCGGTAGGCGAAGGTCAGCGTGTTGATGGTCAGCGGGATGGCGTAGATGTGGCCATTGTAGCTGCAACCCTTGATGGCGGCAGGGCTGATGTCGTCAAGGTTCAGGTCCTTGCGATGCTTCTCCCAGAACTCATCCAGCGGCTCCAGCCAGCCGCTCTTGGCGAAAGACGGGATGGTGATGCTGTTGCACCACATGATGTCCATCGTGGAGGCACCGGACGAAAGCTGGATGCGCTGCAACTGAATCGCATCGCCTGAAGGCATCAGCCGGCCATCCACCGTCACGCCCGGCAGTGCGGTCTTCATCTTCTCGGCATAGTATTCCAGTGCCGGATAGCGATGGCTGATGAGTTGCACCACGGTATCGGCCGCCTGCGCCCGGCGCATGATGGCTGGTGCTGCGAGGCCGGCCGCAGTGGTGACAAGCAGGCCCCGGCGTCCGATGACGTTCGGCATGGCAGTCTCCTTCCCCACGTTCCCATTGTTTCGGATGGAACGTTTTCTGGGCGGAGAATTGCACGAGTTCGCCGCCACGCCAAGGCTCGCAAACCTCGGCGGTGACAGCGAAGTGCAAAGCTACCTGAAGGTGTAAACGTTCAGCGCGTTGTCACGGAACAGCATCCGCTTCTCGTCCTCTGTCATCTGGAAACGGAATGCCAGATGCGGATCGTCAAAATCCCAATGCGGATAGTCCGAGGAGTAGATCATCCGGTCCCAGCCGATCCATTCGAAGACCTGGCGCAGGTCGTCAGGATTTTCCGGTTCCTCAACCGGCTGCGTCGCGTACCATAGATTGGTCCGCATGTACTCCGACGGCGGCCGCTTCACCTGCGGCACCTCGTCCCGCATCTTCGCCCAGTGAGCGTCGAGCCGCCAGCCGAGTGACGGCACCCACGCGAACCCGCCCTCGATCATGCAGATCTTCAAATTTGGAAATGCCTCGAACACACCTTCCAGGATCAGGCTCGCCGCCTGGTTCTGCATCGAGTGCACCAGCATATGGTGATCCTCGACATAGAACTGCGGCCAGCCGCTGGGCGATGGCGCCGCGCTCTGCGTGCCACCGATATGCAGGCCGATCGACAGGTTGTTGGCCTGCGCCGCAGCGAATATCGGCCAGTAACGCCGACGCCCCAACGGCTCCGAGGTCTTCGATCCCAACTGGATCTGTGCGAACCGCCAATCGCCGGCGCGCTTCTCAATTTCCTTCACCGATGCCTCGGGATCATCTTGCGGCACCAGGATCGACGCCCGCAGCCGAGGCTCCTGATCAACGAAGTCATGCGCCTGCCAATCGTTCATTGCCGAACACAGCGCCGCCGCCTCATCCAGGTTGCGCGACGTATTACCGCCCAGCAGCGGCTCCAGCACGCCATAGGAAATGTTGTAGGCATCCAACAGCTGCTCACGCATGAACGCCACGTCCGACCCAGGCAGCCCGCCGCCCGGAGGCCATGAATCACGCCGCGACGTGTTCGGCGAGAAACGCGGATACGTGCCGCGATCGGCGTAGATGCCGCAGTTGAACTTGCCATACTCCGCGAGATGCTTGCGCCAACGCTCCGACAAATATTGGTTCAAAGCGCCCGGCTTCATGTACGGATGGATGTCGCAGTCGATGATGCCAAGCCGCGTGTCGGCGTCGGTGCGCCGATCCAGGACGTCGACGGGCGCGTTCATTGCACGGTCTCCTTCAAACGAGGATAAGTCTCAAGCGGATTGTCGACGCGAATGCGTTGCAGCAGAGCCGGAGACAATCCACCAGGCAGCACGGCATCGCCCTCGAATTGCCAGTGCGGGTAGTCCGAGGCGAACAGCAGCATCCGATCCGAATCAATCTGATCGATGATGCGGTCGATCACAGGTGTATCGCGCGGCGCGTCGATCGGTTGCACGGTCAACCGAATATTCTCGCGGATCGTTTCAGCCGGCGAGCGCTTCACCCACGGCACTTCCGCCCGCACGCCCCGCCACGTCTTGATCGCGCGCCAGATGAAGCCGGGGAGCCAGGTCACGCCTGACTCGATCAGCACGAAGCGCAGGTCCGGCCACCGATTGAACACACCGTTGGAGATCAGGCTGAGCAACTGATCCTCGAACAACTGCGAGTTCGCGACGTAGTCGTGCAAATAGTGCGACGGCCAGCCGCCAGACGTCGGTGCATAGCGATACATGCTGCCCGCATGCAGCCCTATCGGCAAATCGTACTTTGCCGCAACCTCGTAGATCGGCCAGTAATAGCTGCGCCCCAGCATCATCTCGCACGCTGCCGGCATCAGGATCTGCACGAACCGCTTGTCCGATGCGCGACGTTCGATCTCCTCCGCCGCCAGCAACGGCGCCTGCGCAGGTACCACGATGGAGGCGCGCAACCGCGCGTCCTTGTTCAACCAATGCTCGATGACCCAGTCATTCACGGCGGAGCAGATCGCCGCGCCCATCGTCTCGCTCACCGCCACCTGCCCGCCCGTCAGCGGATTGCAGATCGCCAGACCGATACCGAACGCATCGAGCGCGTCACGCTGCATATTGGCAAGACTGGAGCCGGGACGCTCGCCCTTCACGCGCCAGTCCGGTCGGCAGGTGATGGGGGCATTGAGCGGGTAGCTCATCATGTCGAACCCATCGATGCCGCGCGCGACGAACGACTCGCGCCAGAACTCGTCCATGTAGGGCAGCAGCGCCTTGATGTTCGGCACGCCGGGATGAATGTCGCAGTCTATTGCACCAGTGATCATGATCGGAACTGTACGGGCCGCCAATCTACAGTGTCAAACCCCCACCAGGAATCCGCGCACCAACGCGGCGATCTGATCCGGCGCCTCCACCAGCACCGAATGCCGTAGTCCCGGCAGGATGCGCAGCTCTGACCCCGCGATCTGCGCGTGCATGAACTGCGCCATTCGCGTGTTGGAGCCCTGATCGTGCTCCCCCGTGGCGACCAGCGTCGGATGCCGGATGGCGTGCAGCCGATCACCCAGATCGCTCAGTGAGAACACCGTGTAGGCCGCGGCATAAGACGGCGCGTGGTTGTCCTGCAATTGCTGCATTCGCGCCGCCACCAGGTCCGGATTGCGTTCGATAAAACCGGGCGTGAACCAACGTTCCTGCGCCGCGCCGGTGATCGCCGCAATCCCTTCCGTGCGCAGGATCTCCAATCGCTGCTGCACCCGCTCACGCTCAGCATCCGTACGGCCGGCCACCGCGCTCAGCAATACCAGGCGGTCGACGCGATCCGCGTGCTGCAATGCAAGCGCCTGCGCAATCATGCCACCCAGCGAAAACCCCACGACATGCGCGCGCTCAACGCCGGATGCGTCGAGCACATCGACCGCATCGCGCACGAAGTCATCCAACGTACAGCCACCATCGATGTGCCCGGATCGGCCATGCCCCCGCAGGTCCAGCCTGATGGGCCGGAAGTCGTCGGCCAGCGCCGCAGCGATCGTGTCCCAGCTTGATCCGTCTGCCCCGACGCCATGAACCAGCAACATCGGCGGGCCGTGCCCTTCGTCTTGGTAGAATAGTGAAGGCGCGTCAGCACGGGCGATCCGATGATTTGTCATCTGGCAGTCCTATCGAATACAGTGAATGGCTATACAGGCCCAAGGGGAGCGCAGTGGTGGATGCACGTCCAGCCCGAGGCTACCTGGTCTCACGCGAAGTGCCGAACCTGACCGAACGCACGACCCAGGAGATACGGCAGGCAATCCTGCAACTGCGCATGAAGCCCGGCCACCGACTGGTGGAACGCGAACTGGCCGAACATACCCGCACCAGCCGGACCTGCGTCCGCGCCGCCCTCCAGCAACTACGCGCGGAAGGCTTGGTAGCGCGAGACCCGCGCGGCATGCTGACAGTGGCATCTGTCTCACCGGACGAGGCGCGCCAGATCTACGAAGTACGGGCTGCGCTGGAATCCGCGATGGCGCGCCTCTGTGTCGCACGCGCCTCCGACGCGGATGTGGCGGCGCTGAAAGCAGCAGTCGATGATATGGACGTCGCCGTTCAGCGCCTCGACGTGGCCGCCAACGTGGCAGCAACCAATAGGTTCTTCGATGCGCTGATACGCGGCAGCGGCAATGCCATGGCACACAACCTGCTTGCGACACTGATGACCCGTATTGTCTATCTGCGCCGCATCACTGCCGAGCGCGCGACCCTGGAATATGAGAGCGAGACTGTCGAGCTGTTGCGCGGCATTCAGCGCGCGGTGGCCGAGCGTGATGCCGACGACGCTGCGCAACGCAGTGAGGCGTTCGTCGCGCGGTCCGCCTGGTTCGCGCAGCAGGTGCTTGCAGAGTCCGAGATTAATCAGCCGCCTCGGCCCGCTTCTGGCTCAGATGGGTCAGTGCCGGCAACACTTCCTCGCCGATCCGACGGACGCTCCGGTAGCAATCCGCGTATGGCAGCCCGGCCCAGGAAGATTTGAACACCACGCCTTCGATGCCCGTCTCCCGGTGAAGTTGCTCGATCTTGCCGATGATGCGTTCCGGGGTTCCAAACCATACACAGCGATCGCGGACGAATTCGTACGGGAGGTGCTGCCTCAGCGCCGCCTCCTGTTCAACGGCCAGCGTCTCCCCCGGCTCGAGGTAGATGCTGGGACCGCGCCAATTGGAAAAGTTCAGTGCATCCATCAGCGGGCGGCCGGCAACGCGAACCGCCTCATCCTCGGAAGACGCAACAAAAGTGTCGCGTTGGATCGCCGTCCGCGCACCAACAGGTAAGTCCGCGCCGGTGGCATCCTTCACTGCCTCACGATATACACGCAACCGCTGCTGGAGCGACCCTATGCCGGGACGCCACATGATGATGCCCATGTCCTGCCGCGCCGCCTGCCGTATCGAGTCAAGCGAGTTCACCACCTGCCACATCGGCGGCAACGGCTTCTGCCTGGCACGCGGAAAGATCGATAGCTTCACCAGCTCCTTGGTCACCGGATCGATATATGCCGGGTCGTCCACTGGATGCGCGCGATCGGCCCGGAACCCCGGTGTCGGGAATTGATAAATGTCACCCTTGAAGGAGAACCGCTCTTGTCCGAGCGCCGCCTTCACCACCGAAACCGCCTCATCAAATACCTTGACGTTCATCACCTGATCGTTCGGATCGGCAATCGGATTGAGATTGAGCGCCTCCAGCCCATAGTTTCCGCGACCCAGACCAACTTCCAGCCGCCCGCCAGTCAGATGGTCCAGCAAAGCGATATCCTCCGCCAAGCGCAAAGGATGCCAAAATGTGATAATTGCTGCTGCCAAACCAATGCGAATACGTTCTGTGCGCGCCGCGAGGTCGGCAGCGATCAGCAGTGGGTTGGGTAGCAGTTCGCGGCCCCAGATGCTGAAATGATGCTCAGGCAGCCAGAAGGTATCAAATCCGGTGCGATCGCACAGCATCGCAAGCTCGCGCAGCTCGTCCAGCAACTCGCCATAGTCGCGCTGCTTGGTGACGTCATGCGGAATGTGGAAATATCCAAAGCGCATAAGGTGCCCTTCCTTCTGGGTCCGGGGCTCTTTTGGTATACATTACGCGACCAATGACACACGTTGCAAGCAACCGCTCGATCTGCGCGTTGCAAGTGGCCCGGTAACGGCGATGCTGCAACTGACCATTCGACGCATGTGCATCATGGTTCCCACTGCGCTGCTGGTGACCGCGCTGCTGTTCTTTGCCGTGAATGGTCTGCTCGGCAGCCCCGCCGCGATGATGCTTGGCCAGGATGCCAGCCCACAGGCGATCGCCGAGCTGGACGCGCAGTACGGCTTCGATCAGCCGGTCGCCGTTCAGTACGTGCGCTGGCTCGGCGAGGCGTTGCGCGGCGATCTCGGCCGCTCCTTCACCACGCGGCAAAGCGTGGCACAGGCCATCGGCACCAGCCTGCCGGTGACGCTGGAGCTGGCGATCTGGTCGATCCTGTTGGCAACCTCGCTGGCAATCGTGTTGAACACAATCCCCACCGCGCGCTGGTTGATCACGCGGACAACAGCGGTGGTGAATGTCGTCGGTATCACGGTGCCGAACTTCATGCTGGGGATTTCGCTGATCTTCCTGTTCTCGGTGGAACTCGGGTGGCTGCCAACCACCGGCTGGGCTCCCTGGTCTGACGGCGTGATCGACCACCTGCGGCATATCATCATGCCGGTTCTGACGCTTTCATCCTACTATTTTGGCGTGTTCAGCATCGTCTATCGTGCCGAACTCCATGCCGTGACACGGCAAATGTTCATACGCGTGGCGCAGGCCAAAGGCCTGGGCGAGTGGCGTGTCGCCTTCCGTCATGCCATGCCCAACGCGATCCTGCCGGTCATCACCTTCGTCGGCATATCCGCCGGCCAGCTTACCGGCGGTGCAGTGGTGACCGAGACCATTTTCTCCATGCCTGGCATCGGCCGATTGTTCGTCAGATCGATCGAGACACATGATTTCCCCACCATGCTCGCCGTCGGCATGCTGATCGTGGTGAGCGTGGTACTGATGAATCTGCTGGCCGATATCGCGTATACCATCGCCAATCCACAGATCCGGTTCGATCAATGATCCGCCCGGGACTGGTCATCGGGCCGCTGGTCATCGCCACGGCCATGATCGTTGCGATCCTGGCGCCCGAGATTTCACCGCACAGCCCCTATCGGTCCAGCGTTGATATGCTGGCGCTGCCGTCGCAGGCGCATCTGCTCGGCACCGACGATCTGGGGCGCGATATCGCAAGCCGCGTCATCTATGGCGCACGCACCTCGCTCACCATTGGCTTCGGCGCCACAATCGTCGCCATGGCCATCGGCATTCCACTTGGATTGACCGCCGGATATATCCGTGGCCGCGTGGATACTGTCCTGGTCGCACTGATCGACCTGTTCATCGCTCTCCCCGGCCTCGTGCTCGCCTTGATCATCACCGTGATGGTCGGCCCAACCCTGCGCAATCTCGTAATGGTGCTCGGCTTCGTCATGTGGCCGCCGATCGCACGGCTGGTGAGAGGCCAGGCATTGGCAATACGCGAGACGCTCTTTGTCGAGGCAGCACGTGCCGTCGGTGGTTCTCAAACCTGGATCATCCGCCGCCACATCTGGCCGAACATCCTGCCCGTCGTGGCGTCGCAGTTCGCAGTCAGTGTATCGTTCGCGATCTTCACCTCGGCCAGCCTGAGCTTTCTTGGGTTAGGCATCCCGGCGCCCACAGCCGATTGGGGAGGCATGGTGCGCTCAGGCTACGATTACCTCGCAATTAACCCGCTCTTGAGCCTCGCGCCAGGTGCAGCGGTAACATTCACCGTAATGGGATTCTACGTCTTCGGCGCATCGTTCAAATAACAACAAAGGAGAGGGGATGACCTGGGACATCGGACGCCGCGAAGCGTTGGCCGCAATCGGCGGCAGCCTCCTGCTGGGCAACGCCGCCCGCGCCGAGACACCGCAATCAGGCGGCACGCTGAATGCGGGGCTGGTCAACGATGCCAAATCCTACGATCCGATCTTCTCCGTCGAATTCACCGAACGTGTCGTCCTCTATCTCGTGTTCAACACGCTGGTGAAATACGCGCCGGACTTTTCGATCCGTCCTGAACTCGCCAAGAGCTGGGAAACGTCGCCTGACGGCAAGCGGATCGTGTTCACGCTGCAAGATGGCGTCACCTTCCATGATGGCACGCCGTTCAATGCCGATGTGGTGAAGTGGAACATCGAAAAGCGCCTCGATCCGGCGGTGCAGTCACCGCAACGGAATCTGCTCGCACCGATCATCGCATCCATTGAAGCGCTAGACCCGCAACACGTTGCATTCAATCTGACGCAGCCATCCCCAGGCATCTTCAGCCTGCTGGGTGATCGTCCCGGCTTCATGGTCTCTCCCGCGGCGTGGCAGAAACTGGGCAAGGATTTTGGCGGTCAACCGGTCGGCACCGGCGCTTTCAAGTTCAAGGAGTGGGTTCGCGGCAGCCAGGTGACACTGGAGAAGAACCCCAATTATTGGGAGAAAGGTCTGCCCTATCTCGATCGCATCGTGGTTCGCGACCTCGCCGGTTCCGTTGTCGGCCTCCAGCGCCTGCTGACCGGCGAGATCGATTATGTCGGCGAACTTACGCCGTCGGACATAGTGCCACTGGAGCGCCGAACTGATATCGTGTTGGCGCCGATCAAGGTGGGACGTTGGTATTTCCTGCAGTGGCACGTGAACGCGGCGCCGTTCGACAATCCGAAGCTGCGTTTGGCGTTCGCCCATGCGATCGATCGCGGGCGCATCAATGAGATCACCATGCGTGGCAAGGGGACCGTGTCCAACAGTCCGACACCCGATGGTCTGTGGTGGTACGATCCATCGATCAAGTCATTCGACTATGATCCCGCCAAGGCGAAGGCCCTGTTGACCGAGGCCGGGTATCCGAACGGCTTCGACGCCGTCTTGGCGACACCGCAGGTCACGGTGTTCCAGCAGTTGGACCAGCTTCTCCAGGAGCAGCTCGCCGCTGTTGGAATTCGTCTGACATTGCCGACGGTCGCCGCAAGCGAGTGGTACGCGAAGGTGGTGAATGGCTCGACCAACATGTCACCTGCACGCTGGACGCAGCGAGCGGATCCCGATGGGTTGCTGACGATATTGTTCGACAGCAAGGGATTCGCCAATACGATGAAGTATTCCAACCCCCAGGTCGATGCGCTGTTGCAGCAGGCACGCACGACCTACGACATCCCCACGCGCAAGCGCCTGTACAGCCAGGTGCAGCAGTTGATCGTCAACGACCTGCCGATGGTGCCGTTGATCTTCAGCGCCGAATACGGGGCCCTCCGCAGCAATGTGCGTGGCTTCGAGTGGATTCCCGATCAAATCCCGCGCTTCCGTGAAGTCTGGAAAGCCTGATGGATGAAGTGCCCTACCTGCCCAGAGGAGAGTCGTCAGCCCACACGTAACAACCGAAAGCCCTCAGCGCGCAGCCACGGGATGGCTGTCGAGGCATGCGGCGTCAAGCGATCCACCAGGTTCCAGAACCGCGCACCATGATTCATGTATTTGAGGTGAGCGACCTCATGCGCCGCCACATAATCCTGCACGGACTCCGGTGTCATCACCAGCCGCCAACTGAATGCCAGCGAGCCATCGGCCGCGCAGCTTCCCCAGCGGCTGCGCGTATCCTTCACCGCGATGCGCCGAGCCGTCACACCAAGCGTCGCTGTCTTGACCAGAACCAACGCAGACAACCGCCGTAGCGCCTCTGCCCGCAGGAAGTCCATCACCCGACGGCGCAGGAATTCAGCCGAGCCGGCGACCAGCAACTCGCCATCCTGCAACCACGCACCACCGCGTGATTCCGGCACGTGACGAATGCGATGCGGCACGTCACCAATATTCACCGATGTGCCATCAGTGAACGGAACTGCATCGGGCAATGCGGCCAGCCGGCTCGCCACCCAGTCGGCATGATTCATCAGAAGTGCAACGCCGGCGCCACGACCCGCGCGCATCGGCAAGGTCACGACAACGCCGCCACCGCATGGATCGATCCGCAGACTGACGCGTCGCGCTCGGCGATTGCGTCGCCATTCGATACGCGTTGGCCCACCTGGAAGCGTGAGCATCTCCGACCGCGGCAATTCCATTCTGCTCAGAAACGACAAACCAAGCCGATTCGTCAACCCATCCGAGTGTCGATGAAATACTCCGTTACGCCGCTTTCGCCAGTTGCACGCCGGATGCATCGAACGCGGCAAACAGCTTCGCCTGCTGCTCACTGCTCAACTTGAGATGTGGTGGCCGCATGTTGAGCCACGCCGCGTCTCCGGTATGCCGCGCCATAAGCGCCTTCAATGCGGGAATCGCAGCAGGCGCGGACACGATCGCCCGCCGTGTCGCGCTGAGTGTTTCGTGCACCTGGGCGCCGACGTCGTTATCCCAGTTCGCATAGACCTGCGCCGCGATCGGTGAATTCACATTGGCGGCGGCGGTGATGCAACCGGCGCTGCCAACCTGCAGCAACGGACGCAACAGCGTGTCGTCACCCGCGTAAACTTCGAATCCGTCCTTCGCGAAGTTCTCGACATAGGCGCGGCCGTTGTCGTAGTTGCCGCTGCTGTCCTTCACACCTTTCAGCACGCCCGGGAACGCCTTCAGCAAACGTGCGAACTGATCGACGGTCAACGGCACCGCCGACTGCTGCGGGAAATTGTAGAGATAGTACTTGATGTCGCTGCCGACGCGGTTGATGACCTCGCTGAAATACGCGAACAGCCCATCCTCGGTCGGGTTCTTGTAGTAAAATGGCGGCAGCAGCAGCGCACCGCGGCACCCCACCTCGGCGGCCTGCCTGGTCAACAACACGGTGTCGGTGATCGCCGTCGTGCCCGTGCCCGGCATCATCCTGGCTGCCGGAACACCGCGCGCGATCAGTCCCGGCAATATCTCGAGCCGCTCGCTGATGCCGATGCTGTTCGCCTCGCCCGTGGTGCCAAGCACGCCCAGATTGTTGCAGCCATTCGCCAGCAGCCACTTGCAATGCTTCGCCATGCGGTCGAGATCGACCGACAGATCGGCGCGCATCGGCGTCAGAACGGCAGCGTTGACCCCAGCGAACAGGGCGTCCTTCATCATCACTCGTTCTCCTTTGGCAGGCGTCGCGTGCGCGGCATACGGCCGGGCCAGTCGACAATGTACTGTTCGAATGCGCCAGCCTTGCGCTCGCTGACCGCCCGGCCACGCACGGAAATGCCCGCCGCATGCACGGTGTCGGGATCACCCGACACCAGCGGATGCCACCACGAAAGGTCCTTGCCTTCGGCGAGCCGGCGATAGGCGCAGGATGGCGGCAACCAGTCGATGGCGCGCACCTCGGCCGGTGTCAGCGAGACACAATCGGGCACACGACGCTGGCGACGGGGGTAGTCGCTGCAACGGCAGCTCTTCAGATCCAGCAATCGGCAGGCAACGTTGGTGAACGACAGTGCGCCGGTGTCATCGTCGCGCAACTTATGAAGGCAACAACGGCCGCATCCATCGCAGAGCGATTCCCATTCCGCATGGGACATCTGCTCCAGCGTTTTCGCCTTCCAGAATGGCAGTGGCGCATCCATCGCGCCGCACACTACCGGCGCGGCGCGACAGTGGCCAGTGCTACCGCTGCGGCGGCGGCAGGCTCTGCTGTTGCACCGGGCCGCCCGGCTGCAGGCGCGTCGGCGCACCATTGGCCGGTGCCGGCTGGTAGCCCGGTGGCGGCGGCTGATAGCCCGGCGGCGGCGCCTGCAACGGCGGAACAGCGGCCTGCTGCGACGCGCCGGCGCCAAAGCGGGTCAGTACATCGCGCAACGGGTCGGCGCCCGGATTGGCCCCCTGCATCTCGATGATGATCTGCCGTGCGCCCATCTCGCGGCCGTAATACTCGCGATTCCAATCGCTCTTCTGGCCCATCAGGCTGCCTTGCAGCGAGATGCCGCCATACAGGCCGCGCGACTGCGAAAACGCGATGATATCGGCCCCCAGCGCTCCTGTGGTGTCGCCCTGCACGCCCGCGCCGAGCGTGGCGATGGCGAGTGAGGCATCCGCGCCCAACTTGAACTGGCTGTCCAGGATCGCGCTCAGGCCCTTCTGCGTCATGATCAACATGATGAACTCGCTGTCCTGGATGCCGATCTGCAACCCGAAGCTGCCACTCCCCATGCCGTAGAACGCCGGATACGACCATGTGCCATTACCGGCGCGGGCCAGCAGCACGCAGGAGCCGCCCTCGCCACCGAAAAAGAACCCCGCCTTGAATACCCGCGGACAGATCATCACGGCACGGGCGCGAGACAGCATGTCCCGCGGGTCCTGCGACACGGTCTGGTTCATCATATCCTGCAAGGCGAGCGTAGAGCGATCCACCAGCGTCTGTTCCTCGCCCTGCGCAAGCGCCGGTCGTGGCGCCAGCAGTGACAGCACGCCAACCACGGCGGCGGCCAAAAGCATGCGAATCATGATCGTCTCCCTCAGATTCCCGGGCACAGCGCGCCCGATTCGCTGGCTATACTAACTGGTTGCGCCGATTCGCGGCGCCATTATGACAAATTGTAGAGAGTCAATATCCGGGTAGCTCGTTGACGCAAACCACCCGCCAACCCTCGGGCGTTCGTTCCAGCCGGGTCAGCGACAGGTTCTGCACCGTCAGATGCAAGGCGTTGTCCGGTCCGATGCGCAGGCAATGCGCCACCGCGGCACGGATAGCGCCGCCATGGCTGACGATGACCACGTCGTCGCCCGGCTGCTGGTCGGCCAACCGCTCCAGCGCCCCACCAACACGCTGGATGACCTCGACCAGCGTTTCACCTCCGGGTGGCCGCTCGTCGCCAGCCAGCGGCCAGAAGGCATGCTTCGGCAGCGACAGCCGTGCCGGTAATTCGGCGTGCGGCAGGCCCTGCCAATCGCCCAGGCTCTGCTCGAGCAGGCCCGGTTCGACCGCAAGCGAGGCGTGGGGATAGCCGGCCGCGAAAATCGCCTCGGCGGTGCGCCGTGTCCGGGACAGGGGTGTGACAATCCAGGTCGCGGGCCGAGGCAGCCTGGCGGCCAGCGCGCGATACATCGGCGCCTGCTCCAACAGGCTCGTCTCACACAGCGGCACATCCATGACCCCATACAGCATGGCGCGCGCGTTCTCGTGGACGATGGCGTGACGGATCAGCCAGAATCGGGTCTCGGTCATGCGAGCCTGAGCATTGGGCTTCCAATCAGACGGCAGGCAACCAGTAGGTCGGACGGACGTGACCGCGCAAGTCCGCTGAAGCGCGAACGTAACTCCAGTTCGTCAATGGTGCGCGGCGTGCCTTCGGTCGGGCTTTGCGGTAGACTGGCGGAATGGACACAGCGCTGGAGGGCACGCTCTTCCCCGGCCGCTACTGGCACGCGCTGGCGGACGGCCGCGTCCAGTGCGACGTATGCCCTCGGTTCTGCAAGCTGCACGAGGGTCAGCGCGGTCTTTGCTTCGTGCGCGCCCGGGAAGACGATGCGATCGTGCTGACGACCTACGGGCGGTCATCCGGATTTTGCATCGATCCAATCGAGAAGAAGCCGCTGAACCATTTCCTGCCCGGGACGCCGGTCTTCTCCTTCGGCACCGCCGGCTGCAACCTGACCTGCAAATTCTGCCAGAACTACGACATCAGCAAAGCGCGAGAGATCGATCGGCTGAACCAGGACGCGACCCCGATGATGATCGCCAACGCAGCGCGGCAATTCGGGTGCAGGTCCGTTGCCTTCACCTACAACGATCCGGTCATCTTCCTGGAATACGCGGTGGATACCGCGCGCGCCTGCCACGAAGTGGGGCTGAAAACCGTGGCTGTCACGGCCGGCTACATCACGCCGGAAGCACGGCCCGAATTCTACGCGGACATCGATGCGGCGAACGTGGATCTGAAGGGATTTACCGAGCCGTTCTACCGCAACCTTTGTGGTGGCCGGCTGGCGGACGTGCTCGACACGCTCGTATGGATCAAGCGCAATACAAGCGTTTGGCTCGAAGTCACGACGCTGCTGATCCCTGGCGAGAACGACGGCGACGCGGAGATCGGCGCGCTATCGGCGTGGTTCGCTGCGGAACTTGGCCGCGACGTGCCGCTGCACTTTTCCGCATTCCATCCCGATTGGCGCATGCGCGATCACCCGCCAACACCGCCTGAGACCCTGACCCGCGCGCGTGCGATCGCAATGAGCCATGGATTGCGCTATGTGTATACGGGCAACGTGCACGATGGCGCAGGTGGGAGTACGTACTGCCACGCGTGCGGGTCGCTGTTGATCGGGCGCGACTGGTATGAACTGACGCATTGGGGACTGGATGCGCGGGGATGCTGTCGTTCGTGTGGCACGGCAGCAGTGGGTGTATTCGAAGAACGACCCGGGAGCTGGGGGCGCAAACGCCAGCCAGTGCGATTTCAGTGAGCGGCCGCGTGTTTATCAGTAGGTGGCCACATGTTGATAAAGACTCCCCCTCCCCTTGCGGGAGGGGGCCAGGGGGAGGGGGGCGTCGCCAACAGCCCAACGCCCCCTAACGTTGATCTCAAACCTCCAGCCACTCCCGCCGCACATCGGCATTAGCCTCAATATCCGCCGGAGTGCCCTCGAACACTATCCGCCCGTGCCCCATCACATACAGCCGGCGCGATATCGTCAGTGCAATCGTGAGCTTCTGCTCCACTAGCAAGATCGCCACATTGCGCCGCGCAATCTCTTCCAGCAGCCGGCCGACCTGCTCGACCAGCATCGGTGCCAGCCCTTCGGTGGGTTCATCGATCAGGATCAGGTCCGGATCGCCCATCAGCGTCCGGCACATCGTCAGCATCTGCTGTTCGCCGCCAGACAGCACGCCGGCAGCGTTATGCTGCCGCTCGGCCAGGTTGGGAAACAGCTTGAACACGTCATCGAAATTCCACCGGCCGAATTTGCCGGCCTGCTTCAGTCCAAGCATCAGATTCTGCCGCACCGACAGCGTCGGGAAGATCTGCCGGTCCTCCGGCACATAGCCGATACCCGCCTTGGCAATCACGTTGGTGCGCAGACCAGCGATATCGCGGCCGCGATAGCGGATGGTGCCGACGGGATCCACCAGGCCCATGATCGCCTTGCAGGTTGTAGATCGACCAACACCGTTCCGACCAAGCAGCGACACGATCTCGCCCTCGCCAACATTCAGGTCCACGCCTTGCAAGATGTGGCTCTTGCCGTAGAACGCATGCAGGTCACGGACTTCCAGCATCACGCCGCCATCTTGCCCAGATACGCTTCCTGCACGGCGCGGCTGGCACGTATCTCCGCCGGCGGCCCCGAAGCGATCACACGACCATAGACCAACACCGTGATCGTATCGGCGAGATCGAATACCACGCGCATATCGTGCTCGACCACGACCAGCGTCTTGTCCTGCGTCACGCGGCGGATCAACGCCACAGCGTATTCCGTTTCACTATGGCTCATGCCGGCCGTAGGTTCATCGAGCAGGATCACACTTGCGCCGCCAGCCACTGTCATGCCGATCTCAAGCGCGCGCTGTTCCGCGTAGGACAGCAGACCAGCAGGCACATCGTGCCGTGCAGCCAGGTTCAGATCGTCCAGCAGCCGCTCGGTCGCCTGGTTCAGCGCGCGCTGCCGGGGCAACAGGTGCCAAAACGAATAGCGGTAGCCTTCGCTCCACAACAATGCGCATCGCAGATTCTCGAACACCGTGAGCCGCGGAAAGATCGACGTGATCTGGAAACTGCGCGACAGACCGAGCCGGTTGATGCGTTGAGGCGGCAACCGATCGATGCGTTCGCCATTCAGTTCGATCGCCCCGGAGGTGATGGGGAAACGTCCCGAGATCAGGTTGAATAGCGTGGTCTTGCCCGCCCCGTTCGGGCCGATAATCGCATGACGCTCGCCACGCGCGATGTCCAGGCTGACGCCATGAATAATCTGCGTCGCACCAAAACTCTTCCACACGTCGTTGAGCCTGATCGCCGGCGCGCCGGTCATCCGCGCGCCTCCTTCAGGTCGTCCGTCACGGTTGCCCAGACGCGGGCGAATCTGTGTGACTCCTTGCGCAGCCAGACGCCACCGACAATCAGCAATCCGGCGGCGACCGCCCACGGCGTCGCACTGGCGATGGCAATCGGTGAACCAAACAGCATGAGGTGCTTGCCCTGTTCGGCACCGATGGTAAGGAATGACAGCAACTCGATCAGGCCGACGAAGCCGGCGATGGTCGCAAGGCCTGCCGGCAAAAGGCGTAGATAGGGCCACAGCAATCGCGACAGCCGACCAGCGCGCCAGATGGGATCGTGCGCCACGACGATGCCCGCAAGGCCGGTGGGCGCGAATGTCACCATGGCGATGAACAGCACGCCGACATAGATCAGCCAGGAGTTCGACATCAGGCTGACGCCGCTTTGCAGCAGAGTGATCAGCACTGCGCCGAGCACAGGTCCGGCGAACACCATGCTGCCGCCGATATATGCCATCAGCAGTGCGTTGGCCGACAGCGGAGCAGCCACTGCATCGAACGTCACAATCTCATAGGTGATCGCATAAAGGCCGCCGCCGATGCCGGCAAAAAACCCGGCAAGCGAGAATTGCAGGAAACGCACAATGCGTGGGTCATAACCCATAAACCGTGCACGCTCGAAGTTGTCACGGCAGGCGTTTGCCATGCGGCCAAGCGGGGTCATTGTCTGTAAGCGCATCGCCACGGCGGCGATCAGCGCCCATGCCACGATCAGGTAGTAGACCTGGATACCGGACGAATAGGATAGGCCGAACAGGCTCTGGCCGATCATCCGGTTGGTGTTGACGCCTCCTTCACCGCCGAAGAAATGGTGGAACATCAACGCGGCGGTCGCCACAAGTTCGCCAATGCCCAACGTGATCATGGCAAAGGCCGTGGCGCGTTGCTTGGTTGCCATCGCACCGAACACAACGGCCAGCGCGAGCCCGGCAAAACCGGACAGCACCGGCATCAATTCCATCGGCACTGGCAGGCTGCCGTCACCCGCGGCGTTGAGGAAATGCACCATGCAATAGCCGCCAAAGCCAAAAAACGTCGCATGGCACAGCGAGAACAGGCCGGACTGCCCAAGCAGCATGTTGTACGACAGAGCCAGGATGGTCATCATGCCCATCTGGCTCAGCATCGAGATGATAAAGCCCGCGTGCCGGTGGTGTCCCCAATCGTAGAACGCCCACGGCAGCAACACCGCAACGGCCGCCATCACCAGCCAGGCGATCCAGCCGCGATACCTCACGTGTCGCGTGTCCCCATCAGGCCACGCGGGCGGAAGAACAGGATCAGCACCATCATCAGCAACGGCAGCAGGGCACCGATGCGTGCTACCGGCACAGTGAGGATCTCGGTCAGCAGATCATCCGCGCGCAACGTGATGCCGAGCGGGCGCAGTACATCGGCGACCGACGCATCGATCACCACGGCAAACGTGGACACCATGCCCATGATGATCGATGCGATGAAGCAGCCCGCCAGCGACCCCAGTCCGCCAAACACGACAACCACGAATACGATCGGCCCCATCGCATCGGCCATGCCTGGCTCAGTCGATTGATAGTTTCCGCCGATGACGCCCGCGAGCCCGGCCAACAGACAGCCGCCGGCAAACACGATCGTGAAGACCTGCGGCACGTTGTGGCCGAGCGCGGCGACCATGCCCGGATGAGTAAGTGCCGCCTGGATGATCAGGCCGATGCGCGTGCGTTTCAACAGCAGCCAGATCGCGCCGAGCATGCCGGCGGAAACCAGCAGCATGAACGCGCGATACGCTGGGAATTGCAGCCCATACAGCGTGAACAACGGGAAATCGAGCAATGCCGGCACGCGATATGGCTCCGGCAGCATCCCCCATCCCATCTGCACCGAGCGGCCGATGATGAACACCAGCCCAAATGTGAACAGCAGTTCAGCGATATGGCCATTCTGGTGCACGCGGCGCAGGCCCCACACCTCGATCGCCGCGCCGAGCAGACCGCACAGTGCCGGCGCGATGATCAGTGCCGGCCAGAATCCAACGAACCGGCTGGTCTCATAGGCGAAATAGGCGCCCAGCATGTAGATCGATGCGTGCGCAAAATTCAGCACGCCCATCATGCTGAAAATCAGCGTCAGCCCCGACGCCAGCATGAACAGCAGCATGCCATAGACAAGGCCGTTCAACAGGGAGACGAGTATGACCTCCATGCGAAACGACCTCGTCCAGCCGGTTGTAACGCAACGTCCCTTACTGTGCCGGACGCTTCATCTTGCAGATGGTCGGCAACGTCAGGTCAGCTGCGCTCAGCTTCGCCTCGGTCTTCCAGCCAAGCCCGGTATGCTCGGCGTCGAGTTTCGCACTGCGCGTGAAGACCGCCTCGCGCAGCGGACTAAGCAGCTGGTGGTCCTCAGCGCGCATGATGTTCTCATCGCCCATCAGGTCGGTGACCTTCATGTTCTCCAGCGCCAGCGCGACCTTCAACGCGTCGGTCGAGCCCGCCTTGTTGATCGCCGCCGTCAGCATCCTGAACATCGTCAGGTAGTCCAGCGGAATGAAGTTGAAGTCGGCACGGGCGCGGAACCCGTCGACGAATTTCTGACCCGCTGCATTATTCTCCTCGGCCGGCACGTTGTCATGGAACTCCATCACCGACGTCAGCCGGTTGTCGCCGGCAGGACCGGTCGATGTCGGGCCACCAGGCTGATGCGCGAGGTACGCGTCATAGCGGATGTCCAGCCCCGCATCGTTGCCAGCCTTCATCAGCAGGTTCAGGTCGCGGTCATAGTTCGACGTGACCAGCGATTGCGCGCCGGATGCCTTGATCTTGGCGATGTATGGCGAGAAATCCTGCACCTTGCCGAACGGCACCAGCTCGTCCGCGACTATCTTCACGTCGGGACGATACTGCGCGAGGTACTTCAGCGTCGCCTTCTCGACCGACTGGCCGAACAGATAGTCCTGATTGAGCACATAAACGCTCGTCACCGACTTCGGCAGCGTCTTGATCCGCGCCACGGCACGCTGATCGACGTTCGCCGTAAAGCGGAAATGCCAGAAATCGCACTGTTCGTTGGTCAGTTCGGTCGCGAGCGCGCCGCAGTTCAAATACAACAGGCGATTGTCGGGGTTCCGTGCATTGTGCTTGGACACGGCGTCGATCATCGCCGAACCGACATTCGAACCGACACAGTGCATCACGAACGGCAGGTTCTGGTCGGTGATGCTCTTCAGTGCAATCAGCGCCTCGGCCGGCTGCAATTTCGAATCAAACGTAACCAGTTCGTACTTCTTGCCGAGCGGCCCGCCCTCGGCGTTGACGATCTCCAGGATGTAGTTGAACACCTTGAGGAAGTTGTTGCCGGTGGCGGCGAACGGTCCGGAGAACGGATCGACATAGCCGATCTTGATGGTGTCGTCGGCAGCGCGCGATGCCGGCGACCATGCCGCGATACCTAGCAATGTGGCAAAGGCTGCGGCGAGTATCCGCTGGTACTTCATGTTTCCCCCAGGCGTGTTGTTATCGGCGTCTGCAACGCCTTTGCATCCCTGCTCGTCCCTTACACCGCGCGGAGAATTAGAGTCAATTTGTCACGGTGACGAACTTCCCCGCGCCTTCGATCACCGCATCCCAGTCGTCCACCTCGCGGTCCACCGGTGCCACCAGCACATGCTGCACGCCGACAGCCTCGTAGGCGTCAAGTCGATCCTTCAACTCCCCCCGATCCTTGCCGTTCCAGTGCGTCCGCATCGAGATGGTGAAGTCCGCCCCCGGCCGTTCCGCGCGCAACCGCCGAACGATCGGCGCGGCTTCCTCAGGCGTCTCGCGGCTGCCATGCCACCCATCGGCGATCCGCGCCGTGCGCTTCAGTGCCGCGTCCGAACTCCCACCGATCCACAACGGAATACGGCTGATCGGTTGCGGCAGCATCGTCATATCGACGATCTTCGAGGGGATGTATTTCGCCTCGAATGTTACAGGGTCCTGCGTCCAAACCGCGCGCATCATCGCGATGCCCTCATCCATCCGCCGGCCACGCTCCTGGAACGGCACACCGAGGGCGGCGAATTCCGGTTCCAGCCAGCCCACACCCGCACCAAGGATCAGCCGCCCGTCCGACAGATTCTGCAACGTCGCAAGCTCCTTCGCCAGCGGCAGCGGATGCCGCATCGGCAGCACCAGCACCGTGGTGCCGAGCTTCACGCGCTGGGTCACCGCGGCGACCCAACTCAACGTCACCACCGGATCGTAGAACAGCGGTGAACGCGGGAATTCCTTGCGTGGCACGATGATGTGCTCGCTGACCCATACATCGTCGAAGCCAAGCGCGTCAGCGCGGATTGCGTAGCGACGGATCAGCGCGGGCGTGGCCTGTTCGCCGGCGTGGGGCAGATGGATGCCGAGTTGCATGATGCTATGCCTCCCATGTTCGGGCGGCACACTGCGCACACCCGGATTGCAGCGTTCCCCGCCTGTCATATCCGTGCCGGCGGGCATTGCCACCTTGTAACACGGAGCGAGGTCGCAGGGCCACGCACGGCCGCTGGAAGCGCTGCCGTACCGCCGGCGTGCATCTTCCGGCTCTGGCGAAACGCCGGTATCCAATGGGTTCCACTTTCGATCGAGAGCACGAGATGGAGTTGCGCGTTGAGACGCTGACGCCACCGAACACGCCAACGCCGATTGGTCCTTACAATCACGTCGCGAAAGTTGGCGAGCACTTCTGGATCGGCGGCACCGCCGGCGTCGATCCGGCGACTGGGTTGTTGGCAGGCGTCGATGTTGCCACTCAGACGAAGCAGATCCTGAAATCGTTCAAGGTGATGCTCGAGGCCGTTGGTTCCGATCTCGATCATGCCGCGCGCATCAGTATCTTCCTCAAGAGCATGGCGGACTTCGAGGACATGAATGCGGCCTACACCGAAGTCATGGGCGAGCATCGTCCGGCTCGGACTGTTGTTGCTGTCAGCGAGCTTCCCAAGCCTGGCGTGTTGCTGACGATGAACCTGACAGCGGTCACGCGGTCGTAGTTTCGGCGACCAGGCGGCCAACACCCTCGATGATGCCGTCCCAGTTGTCGATCTCCGCCGAGCGCAGCAGGTCGGACGCCACCATGATGTGTTGCACACCGGCTGCTTCGTAGGCAGCAACACGCGCGCGCAGTTCGCCGAGGTCGCGTCCGTCCCAGTTCACCCGCATCGAGATAGTGAAGTCCGTGCCTGGCCTTTCCGCGCGCAGCCGTCGCACGATCGCCGCCGTCTGATCCGGCGTTTCGCGTGAGCCGTGCCAACCGTCGGCGAGCCGGATCGTGCGGCGAAGCGCGGCATCGGAGTTGCCGCCGATCCAGAGCGGGATCGGCGCGATGGGCAGCGGCGTCATGGTCATGTCGGTGATCTCGGCAGGGATGTACCGGGTCGGGAACGTCACCGGATCCTGCGTCCAGACGGCCCGCATCAGTGCGATGCCTTCGTCCATGCGACGGCCGCGTTCTTGGAACGGCGCGCCGAGGGCGGCGAACTCTGGGGCGAGCCACCCGACGCCGGCACCCAGGATCAGCCGTCCGCCGGAGAGGTTCTGCAGCGTTGCCAGTTCCTTCGCCAGCGGGATCGGATGGCGCATCGGCAGCACCAGGACCGAGGTGCCGAGTTTCACGCGCTCGGTGACCGCGGCGACCCAGGTGAGGGTGAGGACCGGCTCAAAGAACGGCAGCGCGCGCGGGAACTGGGTGCGGGGTAGGATGATATGCTCGCTGACCCAGATGTCGGCAAATCCCAACGCCTCGGCCTGGACAGCGAAGCGACGGATCAGGGCGGGAGTGGCGCGCTCGCCTGCGTGGGGAAGGTGGATGCCGAAGTGCATGTGGCCACTCCTTGGGGTGAGGCCAGACCAGGGTTATCAAACAACCAGATCGTTTCGAAGCGTTACAACCGACGCCCCTGCCGCCAACCGCCCTACCGCGGAACCCCCGCTCGTGCGAGACCATCTTCGTAAAAGATTCGGTCGTCCGGCCTGATCGGAATTCGCGACGATATCCGGGCCACGCTAACGCTTGGGTCGAACTCCCGGAGCAAAGCCAGGCACCGGGTGGCTTCATCCGTCCGCCCCAGATGGCCAAGGATCGCGAGACGAATATTGAGCGCCGAAACATGCCGGGGATTTCGCTCCAGCACCGCCTCGGACAGCATATCCGCTTCTTCCAGGTGGCGATTGAACAGCTGCGCCGTCATCAGCGCATGCTCGACAAACCAGATGTGCGGATCCCTGGGTGACAGCGACCGCGACATCATCGCATGGCGAATGGCGGTCGTATGTTCGCCATTGTACAGCTTGGACCAACTGCTCATGGTCCAGGCGATCGGCAAATTGGGGTTCAACTCAGTCGCCCGCGCGTGCAGGTGCAGGGCGCTTTCCACGTCGTGCAGCAGATACGCCCTGACATGGCCCGCAACCGCAATGGCGCGCGCATTGAACGGATCGAGCAGAACGGCGCGCTCAGCCGATGTGCCGGCCAATGTCGTCACGTCCCGCGGGTTCTTCACCCAGCCCTGCCCGGCCGCCATGATGCTCCAATACGCCAGCCATCCATGCGCCGCCGCGTAGTCGGCATCTAATTCAATCGCCCGCGCCAAAAGATCCCGAGCCTGCATGAAGGCCGGGCGATCCAACTGGTAAATGCCCTGGATCGCGGTCAGCACGGCTTGATGAGCCTCACCCACCGTCGTCCTCACGGGGACTTCCGAGTCAGTCCCGTGATGGAACAGATCAGGGTCGACCTGCGTCACCATGTCAAACGCAATCCGGTGCTGCAACGAAAACAGATCGTCCAGATGCCCATCGAAACGTCCGCTCCAGAGCACCTCGAAATCGAGCACGACATCCAGCAGCGTGACGTCTACGTGGACCTTGTCGCCGAGCACATGGATTGTGCCATCGATGACATAGTCGAGCTGATAGGTCCGGCAGCGCGCCAAGGCATCGGGCGCGGGTCCGGAACCATCCCAAAACGTCGCGGTGGCAATCAGACGGGGCGTGCAGAAGCGGCTCAGGGCAGCCGAGACCTCCTCGGCCATCCCGAGCGCAATGCCGTGGCCAACCGGCGCGCCGACGCTACGGAACGGCAGAACGGCCATCCGCCAGCCAAGCTGATGCCGCCGCGGCTCCGCCAACCCAGACAGAATAGCCCCGCTCGTCATGATCTCCGTTGGAACATCAGATCGATGTCATTTTCGTTGCATCCTAGTGTTGTGCGGCGCAGTTGAATAGCGCTACCGGTGCTCTCCCGCGGAAATTCCGGCCCCCCAATAGCAAATTGGCTCTGGCAGGCAGCCATAGGCAACACTATCCTGCAACCTATCAAGAAAAAAGCGCACCCCGTCGGCTCTGGCCTACCACTGCCATTGACACAAGTAACTCTGTCTCCGTTGGCAGCTTCACCGAGACGCATATTGCTTCGGAGTTCACGCATTGGGGTCAGCCAACATCGACAGGCTCGAAAAGCATTGCAGATAGCCCCGAAATCTCGCGGCTTCACCGTTGTTCTGGGCCTGTTTGCCGCGCTGCCGGCTCTGTCAATCGACGTGAGCGCACCAACCCTGCCGTTGCTTCCGCACGCCTTGGGAACGTCACGCGCCGTCGCCGGCCTCACCTTGTCACTCTTCATGGTTGGTTTCGCAGTAGGCCAGCTCGGCGGCGGCACCTTGTCCGACGGACGAGGGCGACGCCCGGCTTTGCTGTTTGGGTTGGCTGGCTTCACCGTCGCAGGCCTCTCGTGCGCGCTGGCACTCTCGGGCGGCGCACTCGCATTCTCACGCCTGATCCAAGGGTTCTGCGCCGGTGTGTGCTCGGTGGTGGCGTTCGCCATGGTCCAGGATCTTTTCGAAGGTGACACCGCGAGAGCAAAACGATCCTATGTGACGATGATCTTTACCGCCGTGCCGATCCTCGCACCAGCGCTGGGATCCGTACTGACCGATCGGTTCGGATGGCGCTCGGTGCATGGGATTCTCGCTGTCGGGGGGGTGCTCCTGCTCATCGTCACCTGGTTCGGTGTTGCCGAGAGCCGATTTCCCGGACTGGACACCGCGCCGATCGCAGACCGCACAACAGGCCGGCTCTGGGGCGATGGTTCGTTTGTCGGTATTACGCTGGCCAACGCTCTCAGCTACGGGTCTATATTCGCCTACATTGCCGGGGCGCCGGTCATCATCATTGGTCAGATGGGGCTTCCTTCCACGGTCTTCGCCGGCGTATTCGCGTGCACCGCAATCGCCTTGGCCGCCGGCGCGTGGACCAGCGGCCAACTGAGCCGTCGCGGTACATCAGCCGCTGTCCTGCTCGACGTCAGTCTTGTGTTCGCAGCAGGCGCGGCCATCGCGCTGGCGGTGGCCTCCCTCTCCGGCATCGTGGCAGGCGCGATCGTCTTGCCCTTGCTCATGGTCGTGCTGTTTACCCGAGGCCTCATTGCCCCGAATATGCAGCACCTGGCAATCGAACGTCAGAGGGAACGAGCCGGCGTGGCTTCGGCGGCTGTCGGTGTCTCACAACTCTTAGCCGGTGCCGCGGCCAGTGCCGTGGTAGCCATTCTGCTGCCGATGCTGGGCACCGGCGCTGTTGCTTATCCGATGGCGGTCCTGGCCACGGCCGCACTACTCCCCTGGTGTTGGACCCGTCGATGAATTGATCGGGCGACACCATCAGCGAACGCGGCGACGTCCATACCACGACATTACGAAACGCTGGGCTTCGGCCTCGCCAACAACGAATGATCGAACGGGCACGTGCGCCGCTTGCGGACGGCCACCGCGTAATGCCCTTGTCGGATGACCGGGTTCGGGTGCGGCAGCAGCACCTCTCCCAGCTGATGCCAGTCAGCATCCGACAGATCCGAAGCTTCGCGACATTCGAATGCGCCGAGAGTTTCTTCCCGATACGCCAATTGCGGGATTGGCTGCACCTGGATGCAGGGCACATGGGAGCGGATCTGCACCGGCGTATCGGTCCTGATGAGCCGGAAATTCGTGAACAGCGGTCCGAACCAGAGGTCCGTTTCGACGATGCCTTCCCAGGTCACCACCCCTGGGCTCGGGGGAAGATTGACCGGTGACCGCACCGAAAGGCTCCATCCGGGCCGGGTCCTTGCCAGCAGTCCCGTCCACATCTGTACCCCGCCCAGTTCAGGCAAAGCGGTCAGGAATGGTGGCGAATATCCACGCAGGAACTCCGGCGCGGTGGCATCGAACGCGGTGGCGTAATTCGGGAATTGCACGGCGCCGCTATCGGTGCCGGACAGCGGCAGCCACGATTCATCCGGGCCATAGGACCAGAAAATCTCCTCCCCGTTCCATATCAACCGGATGTCCAGAGGCGGGAACACCCAATATCCATACCCGGTCGCTGACGTCAGGGCATCGCAATAGCGTAGCCCACGGCTCGGCAGGTACCCCGCCGCCGCCCGCTCAGCCCGCTTCGCCGGACGCGTCTGCTGGATAAGGCGAAAGAACTCGACGATGCCCTGTTCGCGCATGTTCTTCCTATCTATGCGGCCAGACGGCAAACCGCGCCGTGCACCGAATGCCCCAGCCTCACCTTCAACCCGGTTTCAGTCTGCTCAGAAGCAGATAGCACCGCCGCCGACATGCACGCGGCCGGAATCCTTGGTGGCGTCGCGGGCCGGAGTGGCATCGCCGTAATGGATCGCCCCGCCGCCGATACGAACGCGACCGGAATCCCTGGTGGCATCGCGGGCCGGAGTGGCATCGCCGTAGTGGATCGCACCGCCGCCGATACGCACGCGGCCAGAATCCTTGGTGGCATCGCGGGCCGGTGTGGCATCGCCGTAGTGGATCGCACCGCCGCCGATACGCACGCGGCCAGAATCCTTGGTGGCATCGCGGGCCGGAGTGGCATCGCCGTAGTGGATCGCACCGCCGCCGATACGCACGCGGCCGGAATCCTTGGTGGCGTCGCGGGCCGGAGTGGCATCGCCGTAGTGGATCGCACCGCCGCCGATACGCACGCGGCCGGAATCCTTGGTGGCGTCGCGGGCCGGAGTGGCATCGCCGTAGTGGATCGCACCGCCGCCGATACGCACGCGGCCGGAATCCTTGGTGGCGTCGCGGGCCGGAGTGGCATCGCCGTAGTGGATCGCACCGCCGCCGATACGCACGCGGCCAGAATCCTTGGTGGCATCGCGGGCCGGAGTGGCATCGCCGTAGTGGATCGCACCGCCGCCGATACGCACGCGGCCAGAATCCTTGGTGGCATCGCGGGCCGGAGTGGCATCGCCGTAGTGGATCGCACCGCCGCCGATACGCACACGGCCAGAATCCTTGGTGGCATCGCGGGCCGGAGTGGCATCGCCGTAGTGGATCGCACCGCCGCCGATACGCACGCGGCCGGAATCCTTGGTGGCATCGCGGGCCGGAGTGGCATCGCCGTAGTGGATCGCACCGCCGCCGATACGCACGCGGCCGGAATCCTTGGTGGCGTCGCGGGCCGGAGTGGCATCGCCGTAGTGGATCGCACCGCCGCCGATACGCACGCGGCCGGAATCCTTGGTGGCGTCGCGGGCCGGAGTGGCATCGCCGTAGTGGATCGCACCGCCGCCGATACGCACGCGGCCGGAATCCTTGGTGGCGTCGCGGGCCGGAGTGGCATCGCCGTAGTGGATCGCACCGCCGCCGATACGCACGCGGCCGGAATCCTTGGTGGCGTCGCGGGCCGGAGTGGCATCGCCGTAGTGGATCGCACCGCCGCCGATACGCACGCGGCCGGAATCCTTGGTGGCATCGCGGGCCGGAGTGGCATCGCCGTAGTGGATCGCACCGCCGCCGATACGCACGCGGCCAGAATCCTTGGTGGCATCGCGGGCCGGAGTGGCATCGCCGTAGTGGATCGCACCGCCGCCGATACGCACACGGCCGGCATCCGTCACGGCAACCTGGGACCGTGTGGTCTTCAGTTCAGTGACAATGATGGTCTTCTTGATGGATTGCATGGTCAGCCCCTTCCTTCTCAACTTTTCGTCGACAGTCATCTGTCTGCGACTGTAGTACCTATGTAAGGATTTCAGGCCTGTAAACATTTGATTCGCCGAAAACACAAAGACTCTTGAAATAGTATTTCTTATTTTCCGGGACGCGCGGCGCCAATGCATCTATATTGACGTAACGTATCATATTTTGATACGTTTCCAGTTATTAAATCTGTGAGTATCTTTCAGCTGGATGGGGAGCAGATTTCGCGACCAAACTGCGCCACTGAAATGTCGAGCATCGACCCGCCGCAACCATACCCGGGAGAGACCTGTGATCGAGAGCGACATCTCGTTCAGCAGGCCGAGCAGGCACACGGAAGCGGCACCAAACAATTCTCGACCGTCCCTAGCCATTCGGTGCAAGAAATCACCCTGAAACCGTGAAATAGGCTAAGGTGAGACAGTCGGGTTGATCACCAGCAAGACGAGGCGCAGTACCTAGATGCTCACCAGTGGCGGACCGTTATTGGAGCACTTCGCTCGACTGGCGACCAACGTCGCCGGGACCTCGGCCGCGGTCATCAGCCTCACGGGCGTCCGCAAAGGCCTTGGACACAGGCGCGGCGCATTCGGACTCTCAAGCGAACAGTTGGCAGCGTTCAGGGATGTCGAGGCGATCCTGGCAACCTGCCCGAAACTGACAATCGTTCCGGATCTGACGCTGGACGCCAGGTTCCGCCCGGCCGCCGCCGCCCACGAGCCCCTTCGCATGCGCTTCATCGCCAATATGCAATTGATCTCACCCGGGGGTCACCAGATCGGGTATGTCTGCCTGCTCGACGCGAACGCCCGACCGAACCTGACCGAAGCGCAAATCGCTGCCCTGGGTCATATCGCGAGCCTGGTCATGGCCGATCGGCAAAGGGCACAGCGTCATCTCCATCTCATGCATGTCGCCGACCGCGCGCTGCGCGTCGACGAGATGTTGCGCCTGGTTTCGGGCGCGGCATCCTGCGCCGAAGGCCTGACCAAGCTGCTCGAAGCTTTATGCCACTTCCATAGGGCCGCGGTCGGCCAGATCTGGCAACTCGTCCATTCAGATGAGCCGTTGGTGGAAGTCAGCCGTTATCATCAGGACCAGCAGAGCGGCAACGCGTATCAGGCGATCGAGCCGTTGATCGACCTGAATTCAGTCACCGCGGATGCCATCCGGCGCAACCGGCCCCATGCGCTCAAGTTCTCGGAGTTCAAGGCGTTCGGAGACCTCGGCAGTGCCAATGCCCACGCCTTCTCCGGCCATGTCTGCGTGCCAATCTGGGTGCAGCAGCAGCGCTTTGGAATCTCACTCACCTTCGCAACCGAGAACTCTGAACTGGACGCCGTGGCAGCTGATATTGCGTCACTCGGAGATACCATCCGGCCTGCCCTGTTCCAGAAAGTGACCGAGGAGCGCCTGCGGTTCGCTGCTCATCACGACTACCTGACCCAATTGTCAAACCGCCTGATGTTTCAGGATTGCCTGCGCAAGGCCATTGCGGGGACGCGATCGACCGACCGGGGATTTGCCGTCCTCTGCCTGGACCTCGACGGGTTCAAGCAGATCAACGACACTTGTGGACACGAGATTGGCGATAGCCTTCTCGTGGAAGTCGCACAGCGGTTGCGTGACAATGTGCGTGAAACCGACACGGTTTCGCGGATGGGCGGCGACGAGTTCGCAATCATCCAGCCGCTTGGCAACCAACCGACCGCGGCGATTTCTCTGGCCAAACGGTTGATCGACGCACTTACGCAGCCGTTCAGTCTCGCGGGTCACCAAGCGATGGTCGGCGTCTCCATCGGCATCGCGCTCTTTCCGCAACACGGAGACAGTGACGATCTACTGCTGCGGCACGCGGATCTTGCGCTCTATGGCGCGAAGAACGCCGGACGGAAAACCTATCGTCTCTTCGATCCGGCAATGGGGGCCACGCAGCGGGGACAGGTCCTGGTCGAACAGGACCTGCGGAATGCCATCAGCCGAGGCGACCTTTCCTTGGCCTATCAGCCCGTCTGCGAAAGCAAGTCGCTGAAAATCGTAGGCTTCGAGGCGCTGCTGCGGTGGCAGCATTCCTTGGTAGGCTCAATCGCGCCCGACGAGTTCATCCCGATGGCGGAAAGCAGCGGGCTTATAATTCCGTTGGGGCAATGGGTATTGGAAAAGGCTTGCGAAGAAGCAGCAAGTTGGGATCCTCCCGTGCTCCTGTCCGTCAATCTGTCGCCCTTGCAGTTTCGCCAATCCGAGCTGCCGCAACAGATCGCCGATATCCTCAGGCGCACCGGCCTGCCCGCCTCGCGCCTCAGGCTGGAAGTGACCGAGGGACTGTTGCTGGATGAATCCGACCTTGTCCTTCGCACGATGCGAGAGCTGCAGGAGCAGGGCATCAGCATCATGTTGGACGATTTCGGGACGGCATACGCCGCCATGAGCTATCTCCGCCGATTCCCCTTCAACGGGATCAAGATCGACAAGACCTTTGCGCGCGATGTCTGCAACGACGAGACCACCCTGGCAATCGTCCAGGCGATCCTCTCGCTCGGTGATCGTCTGAACCTCGTCGTGGTGGCCGAAGGTGTCGAAACTGCTCGTCAGCTCGACCTGCTGCGGAAGTTGGGCTGCCGTTTCGTTCAGGGCTACTTGCCCGGCAGACCCTCAGACGGTCAAAAGGCGCGCACGCTGCTGCAGCCGCTCGGGGTGGATCGTGCCGGCGCAAGCGCCGAGGTCGTTCCGTACCGTCCGGCCACCCAGCGCACAACAACTGAGGAGCTTGCTGAAGCCGAATTACCGGAATAAGCGGCTGGTGCAGCCAAGCAGGCCAGCATCGACATGCAATCACGCCGCACACACATAGGATCCAACCGTCCGACCAGCCCGGTGGCCTATGCGCCGACTGGACGAAACCAGTTGCGAACGAAGCCGCTTCGCATCCTAAGCAATGCGCTGTTCGTATTCGCCACACTTATCAGCGGAGCATGCGCCGAACCAGCACTGTGGGTCGCACACAGTGCCACCGCCACGGTGTATTTCTTCGGCACCATACACCTGCTCAAGCACGACACCCCGTGGCGCTCGGACAAGCTTGACCAGGCACTGGCACAATCCAAGGGTTTGTGGCTCGAATTGTCGGATGCATTCGATACCGCTGCCGCAGGACCGCTGGTCCAGCAATATGGCATCGACCCGGAGCATCCACTTTCGACCAAACTCGACGCCAACGAACGCGAGCGGCTTGATGCGGTCGTTCGCAAGGAGGGCCTGGGCAGCGCCGCGGCGTTCGAAATCGTTCCGCCCCTGGATGGCGGCGCTGGTCATCTCGGTCACACACATCGTCAGGCAGGGATACAATACGAGCAGCGGCGTCGAAAAAATCCTGTCCGACGAGATGACCGCGGCCGGCAAGCCGATCTACGGACTCGAAACGATCGAGCAGCAGCTGCATTTCTTCACCACACTTCCGCCAGGCACCGAACGGCAGATGCTCGACCAGGCCATGGATGATGTGGATGCCGAGTCAGACAAGACCGACGCCATCATCACCGCCTGGATAGCGGGTGACGTGGCAACGCTCGCCAAACTCATCGATCAGGACATCGCCGCCAATGAACCCGATGCCTACCGAGCCTTGGTCGTCAACCGCAACATCGCCTGGGCCAAGTACATCGAGCAACTGCTGAAAGGCTCTGGAGTCAGTTTCATCGCCGTCGGCGCGGGCCATCTTGCCGGGCCCGACAGCGTGCAGGCTCAGCTTGCCAAACACGGCATCGAGGTCCAGCGCGAGTAGCGCCGCTCAACCGAACCGCACGCAACTGATCGGCGGCAGATGCCCCGCAGCCAGTGCCCAACGGTCGCCACCGTTCTCCGACACCCACAGGTGTCCGGTGGTCGACCCCATCGCAAGTCGCGCACCACTGTCATCGATCGCAAGCGCGTGGCGATACACCAGGTCGTAGGCGTGGCTTTGCGGCAGGCCTTCGGTCAGCACATCGAACGACCGCGCACCGTCACGCGTGCGCGCCACCACCAGCCGCCCCTCCACCGGAACGCGACATTCGTCCTTGACCCCCGGCACGAACCAAGCCGTATCGGGATCGCCAGGATGCACCACCACCGCGAAGCCGAACTTCGCCGGGCGGATCGTGGTCACCTCCTGCCAGGAACGCGCGGCATCGGTGGAGCGGAACACGCCGTTATGATGCTGCACCCACATCGTGTCTGGCGCCGCCGGGCATTGCACCAGGCGATGGATGTCCTGCACCTCCGGAGCATGATCGCGCGGTGGCGGAAAGTAATCGGCGCGCATGCCGTCCGACGCCGCATGCCAGTGCGCACCGGCATCCTCGGTCGCCCATACGCCACCGGTCGAAACACCGACAGTGACATGTGCCGCGTCACGCGGATCAATGCAGATCGAGGCAACACCGGCATCGTCGAACCCGCCGCCCATCCAGTCCTTGCGCTGCGGAAGGTCCCACAATGCCTGGTTCAACGCCCACGTTTCACCGTGATCCTGCGACAGGAACAGCGCGCCAGGAATCGTGCCACACCACACCCAGCCAGGTTGAGTCGGCGCCTCCAGGCTCCAGGCAGAACAGATACGACACGCTCGGTCCCGCAGTGTCGGTCTTCGGGAATGCGGGTGCCGGGATTTCCTTCCAGGTTTCGCCATGATCGCGCGAGCGCTGCAGCTTCACGCCGAAATGCCCCAGCGCCTCCGCCGCGTACAATGTCCCATCGCGCGGATCGGCCAGCACATTGGAGATCGGATCACCGAGGAACCGTGTGCCGGCGATCGACCAATCGCCTCCCGAACGACGCAACTCGAACAGCCCCTTCTTGGTGCCGACCAGCAGACGATCGCTCATGCTCAACGCCCCTCCGTTATGCACGTGTCCGCCTGCCCGGAGCACGCCAGTCGCGGCCTACCCTCCCGACAGCGCCTGAAACACGAATACCTCGTCGTCGTCGCCCACCGCATCACTCAGCCGCTCGCGGTCCGCGATGCGATCGCCGTTCACGTAGATCGCCACGTGCCGCCGCACCCGATCCTGATCGTCTAGTATATACGAACGTAGCCTCGGCTCGGCCGCGAACACCCGATCCAGCACCGCGCGCACCGTGCTGCCCGGCACCGTCTGGTCCGGGCAGCTCAGATGCCGTTGCAGATTCGCGGTGAACGCGACGCGGACCACGATCCCTCAGTGTTCGACGTAGACCATCCATGATACGCCGAACTTGTCGGCAAGCATACCAAAGGCCGGCGAGAAGAACGTCTTGCCAAGTGGCATCTGAACCTGGCCGCCCTTGCCCAACGCGTCGAACAGGCGTTGCGCCTCGGCTGGATCCTTCGCAGTCAATGACAACGCAAAGCCCTGCGGCTTGGAGTTGCCCGAGCAATTCCCGTCCGACGCCAGTATCTTTGAGTCGCCGATCCGAACACTGGCATGCATCACCTTGTCATCGGGCGGCGTCGAGCTCATGCCGCCCTTGTCCGGGCAGTCCTTCCAACGCATCAGCATTTCCACCTGGGCGCCAATAGCGTCGCGATAGAAGTTCAGCGCCTCCTCACAACGGCCGTCGAGGAACAGGTAGGGTTGGATCTGCATCGATACTCTCCTCCGTGAAGCTGATTGTTGCAGTGGGTTGACAGAATGTCTACACTGTCCACACGTACATAGCAAACGACGTGGACGCTGTCCACATCCTCGCGGAGCGGTGATCGATGGATGCATCAAGCCGCGTGCCGGCGCGCCGCACCTACCATCACGGCGACCTGCGACGCACGCTGCTCGATGCCGGCGTAGCGCTGGCACGCGAAGGCGGCCCGGACGCCGTCGTGCTGCGCGAGGCCACCCGCCGCGCCGGCGTGGTTCCCAACGCCGCCTACCGTCACTTCTCCAGCCGAAACGACCTGCTGCAGGCGGTGAGGGCCCAGGCCCTGGCATCACTTGCCATTGTGATGGAGAAGCAACTTGCCCGCCACCGTCACGGCCAGTCTGCGGCGGATGCCGCGCGCGCCGCCCTGCGCGCCATCGGCACCGCCTACCTCAAATTCGCCCAGAGCGAGCCAGGACTGTTTCGCACCGCTTTCGCCGTCCAGGGCGAGCCGGAAACCACCAGCAACCCGGCCATGGCCGGCAGGAGCGGACTCAACCCGTTCCAACTGCTGAGTAGCGCGTTGGACCGGCTCGCGGAAGCCGGCGTGCTGCCGCCCGAGCGGCGTCCCGGCGCCGAATACCTGGCATGGTCGGCTGTGCACGGCCTCGCCATGCTGGCGCTGGAGGGTCCACTGCGCCGCCTGACACGTCCCCAGACCCGCGACATCGGCCAGCGCCTGCTCGATATGGTCGAGAAGGGCCTTTAGTCCGGCTTATCCCCGCTCAGCGCCAGCGCCCGCGCATAGACCAGCTTGCGCGGCAGCCCGGTCGCCGCGGCAACCAGGGCAGCGGCATCCTTCACGCTGTTGCGGTCGAGCGCCGCGCGCAACCGCCCGTCCAGGTCCTCGTGGTCCGCCTGCTCCGGCGGCCCCACCACGATACTGACCTCGCCGCGTGCCACATTGGCGGCATAGAACGCAGCCAGCTCCGCGAGCGTGCCCCGTCGTACCTCCTCGAACCGCTTGGTCAGTTCACGCGCCACCGCCGCCTGGCGCGCGCCGAACGCCTCGCACATGTCAGCCAGCGTCTCGGCCAGCCGGTGCGGCGCCTCATACCAGATCAGCGTCGCCGCCAGCCCCGCCCGTTCCACCGCACGCACCTGTCCAAACGCAGCCCTTCGAGCAGCCTGGCGAGGCGGCGGAAATCCAAGCATCAGGAACGGCAACGGTGGCAGCCCGGACAGCACCAGCGCCAGTACAGCCGCGTTTGCACCCGGCACTGCGCCCACCGGCAACCCCGCGGCCAATGCCGCGCGCACCAGCCGATAACCGGGATCCGACACCAGCGGCATCCCCGCGTCCGACACCAACGCAACGCGCCTGCCCTGCCGCAAGGCATGCAGCACGGACGGAATGCTGGCGTCCTCGTTATGTTCGTGCAGCGGCTGCAGCCGAGCCTTCGCGCCAATCCCCGCTAGCAGCCTGGCCGAATGCCGCGTGTCCTCGCACAGGATCAGGTCGGCCGCACACAACACCGCGCGCGCCCGCGGAGACAGGTCACCAAGGTTGCCGATTGGAGTGGAAACCAGCACAAGACCATTCGGCAGGGCGGACGATCCCTCCTGCGATGGGTCAGGAGATGTGGCGCATGCTTCGTCGGGCATTCGTGCTCCTTCTCGGTACAGTATCGCTCGCCGCGTGCGGTGGGGGCCAGTACGGCAACGGTGGCGCGTATGGCGGTCCGCCTGTGGCGTTGGGCAGCGCGCAGCCAGGTGCCGCGCCCCCGGCCGCTGGACCAGGTGGCCAACGTGTCGCGATCCTGCTGCCATTGTCCGGCCCGCGCGCCGAGATCGGTCAGCCCATGCTTCAGGCAGCCCAGCTCGCAATGGATGCACAAGGCGGCCCACAGCTTGACGTGAAGGATACCGCCGGCACACCAGATGGTGCCGCCACCGCGGCCCGGGCGGCTGTAGCGGATGGTGTCGGCCTGATCCTCGGCCCGCTGACCTCGGCCGAGACCGCCGCGGTCGCGCCCATCGCGCGGCAGGCCAACGTCGCGGTGCTGGCCTTCACCAACGATCCGTCGCAGGCGCAACCGGGGGTCTGGACCCTTGGCATAACGCCCGGTCAGCAGGTGCGGCGGCTGATCGCGGCGACAATGGGGCAAGGCAAGTCGCAGTTCGCCGCCCTGCTGCCCGACACCGACTTCGGCCACGCAATGGGTCAGGCACTGACGCAGGCAACAGCAGCGAGCAGCGCCGCCGAACCCAATATCCGGTTCTACGCGTCCGGCATGTCGGCCATCAACGCGGCCGCGCGGGACGTTTCCGGCTATGCCAGCCGGCGTGGCCCGATCGAGGCGCAGATGCGTGCCGCCCGCGCGTTGGACACACCGGAAGGACGGCGGCAGGCCCAGGAACTACAGAAGGCGCAGGTCGGACCGCCCCCCTTCAACGTTCTGCTGTTGGCGGACACCGGCGTGGCCCTGGAGGAGATCGCCTCCGTACTGCCGTACTACGACGTGTTTCACGGACAGGTACAGATTATCGGCCCGTCACTGTGGGCGTCGCCGTCGAGCGGATCCGGCCAATTCAGCGGCGCCTGGTATGCCGCGCCGGATCCAGCCGCGCGCGCGGGCTTCGTAGAGGCCTATTCAGCGAAATACGGTGGGCCGCCTCCGCCCCTGGCCGATCTGGCCTACGATGCCGCGTCGATCGCGCGGGTAGAGACCGGCCGAGGCAATTTCTCGGTCGGCTCGCTGACGCAAGAAGCCGGCTTTCTGGGCGCCGACGGCTGGTTCGCATTGCAGTCGGACGGCCAGGTCCGGCGCGCGCTGGCCGTCTTCTCGATCGAGCGCGGCGGTCCGCAGATGCAGGAACCGGCACCACAGTCGGGCAATGTGCCGGGGGCGTGAGGCAGGCCGCTCGGTTCGATCAAACGGCCTTCTGGTGGTCAGATTGCCGATCCGGAAAACCAGGCAAGCAATTTCAAACCACCCGCGCACGGGCAGCGGCGTCAAAACCCGTTCTCTGATCGGCACAAATCGGTCTGGTCGGTCTTCAGCCGAGGTGTGCATGCCTCGGGGCGTTTCGATACGCGATGCGGCGAGACCGTGGTGCGTTGCGTAAGACTGCGGGGATGATGCGCGGTAGGCTCCGTAAGGGGGCCAATCGCTAAACGTCTACCAAATGAGACCGCCGCCGACCGCTTATACCATACTCACTGAGCGCGAACTCATCTTCCCACCTGTCATGTTCGGGGCGTGGTGCGGCGATGACATTCGGCACGACGCTTTGGCAGTCGGACTGCGCAGCAAGTAAGGACTTTCAACCACGGATGCACGCAGATGGACGCAAATAGTCCCGGACGCAATGTTTCAAGGCGGCCAAGCCGCACCTCCCTGGAGCCGAGTTATTTACCTTCATCTGCGTGCATCTGTGGTTGAAGATTCTTTTACTCTTTCCGCTGCTGCCGGCAACGCCGAGTACAGGCTCGCTGGTTTTGCTGTGGGTCATCATCAGTGAGATCTGGCATTAGAGTGCAAACGGTCATGGTGTGCGGCAGTCCATCAGCGAAAATCCCGGTCGCTGAGCGACCTACTGCCCCTGCGGCTGCGACGAGAGAGATTTCTCTTTGCCCGCCGCCGGTATCTACTCCCCGCTGCAGAGGACGGTTCATGCAGGGATCCCTGGGGGAAAAGCTCGGCGAAGGCGCCTTTTCCGACGTCTACGCCTGGGCGCCTGGTCAGGTCCTGAAGCTGTTCAAGCCCGGTACCCGGCAGCGGACCGCCTCGCACGAGGCCCGGATGATCCGCGCCGCCTTCGCTGCCGGCATGCCGGCGCCGGAGGTGTTCGGCGAGGTGACCCTGGACGGGCGCTTCGGCATCGTGCTGACACGCCTCGACGGACCGACCCTCCGGCACCTCTCGCGGTTCGGCGCCATGACGCCCCGGGAAGTCGGCGCAATCCTGGCAACCCTCGCCATGACCGTTCACAAGACGCCCCCGCCTGCGGCGGTCCTCTCCCTGCACGACTGGATGTACC
Organism: uncultured Alphaproteobacteria bacterium; assembly: GCA_963726125.1. GTDB lineage: Bacteria > Pseudomonadota > Alphaproteobacteria > Acetobacterales > Acetobacteraceae > JAMXLO01. Next base: position 462,140 of record CAVSBG010000002.1, read on the forward strand.
ATTCGTTGCGCGGCGCCGGAGACAGGATTCCGCAGCACATTGCCACCGGCATCCTCGCCCTGATCGAGCGCTTGCCGCCGGGGGATGGGCTCTGCCATTGCGACCTTCACCCCGGCAACGTGGTCATGACGGCGGATGGTCCGAGACTCGTCGATTGGATCGGCGTAGTCCGCGCGCCCGCCGCCCTCGACCTTGCGGTCTGCCATGTTCAACTGTCCGAAATCGCCCCGGAATTCGCCGACGATCCGGACCGGCCCCGCAACATCAATGCGGCCATTCAGTCCGAGTACGCACGGCTGGCCGGCATTTCCCAAGCGGCGCTGACGGCGGCGATGGAGCCGCTCCTGCCCATCGTCTGCGTCTTCGCCCTCCTCGGGGACGCGTGGCCAGCCAAGCGGGAATGGCTGATCCAGCGCGTCGAAGCGGCGCTGCACTTGGCAAACCAGTAGCAGGTCTTCGACGCGCCGTCCGCCTCGTCAATGCCCGCTTTGGGTCGACTCCAGCCGCTCGTCGGATCGCCAGTGAACGACTGCGTCCGATGTTAAGCTGTCATACGGTGTGACTGTTCGGGTGCCGTTGGTTCACCAAGAGCAGCCTCTCGCATAGATGACGCGTTGGATTCCATGGCGGGAAAATAGATACCGACGGCTCACATTCTATTCAACCGTCCCTTCACCTTCCAATGGAGTAACATCGCCGGTCAGCACATTCCCACTCAATTGCGCCGGGGCCAATCCAAAATTATGCACAAAGCTGGTGCCTCGGCTCATTGTGTTTATGAATTTATTATTCCGAATGATGATCGGACCACGCGGATTGTTCTCCCCTTCGCCGGCGATCATGATCGTGTTGGCCGGATTGCTGGACATCGGACCTTTGAGCATCTCATTCCCTTCGATCAGAACCGTGCCGCCATTCGGGATATCGATCAGGACACTCGCCGTCCCCAGGGGTCCGTCTGCGATCTGGCAGTCGATAATTTCGGTGACGGCGGCACGCGATTTAATGTGGTGGCCTTCGTTCTGCCTGAAGAATTTCGAGCGTTCCACTCGCAACGATGCGCTATGGCCAGCGTAGATACCGTGCGCGCAATCTGGACGGCACTGGCCATTGCCGATGAACACGCTGTCAATGACTCGGAGAGAGAATTTTGGGTCGTTCGCCACCAGAATACCGTTTTCGTTATCCACGAACTTGGTGCTGTCGACGAGCAATGCGGTACCCTCAACGCGAATGCCAGCGCCGTTTCCATTTACTGACCTGGCGTTGGCGAGCGTCAGGCCACGGACAGTGACGTTGGATCCCTTGACAATAAGGATCGCCTTTTCGTCGCAGGTCTTGCCCCGCATCGTGACCTCGCCACCCACCCCTTCCAGTGTGAAATTATTTTGTTTGATCGTCGCACAATCCTTGTACACGCCGGCCGCCACGCGCACGGTGTCCCCGTCCTTTGCTTTGGCAATCGCCGCGCTTGGCGTCTTGAATGGCTTGCCCTCGCCAGCGTCCAACACCGCTGCGTTCGCCACCTGTGCGAAGGCGAAAACAAGCGTCAGGCAGGCAATAACCCCGACCGTCATCATTCTCTCGCGAACGAAAAGGGACTCATTGACCGCGTAAATCCGCCGGATCCTGGCATGGTTTGAAATCGCTCCAGTCGTTCAGCCAATGTCGGCATGTGGCAAGCCATCATTCCACAAGTGTGCCCGGGAGACCACCCGTTCCGGTCAAATGGCAACTACTGGCGACGCGTTCCCTTAGGGTGGCAAGCATCCGTTGCGCTCTCATTCATAGCGGGACGCAAAGGGTTTTCGGCCGCCGATTACGCAGATGCCGCAGATAATCGCTGAAGCCCTCGGCGCTCGTGAACAATGATGGCCCCCATCCGCGGCCTGCCGCTCGTTTGGCTCGTTGTTATCTGCGTTCATCTGCGTCATCTGCGGCTGAAAACCCTTGCGGTGTCCCAAGCCTCACCACCCCCACGATCTGAAGTCATGCCAAATATTTCCAAAACCAACGATTGGCACTGACTCTACCGCAAGCAGAGGGATTGGCGAGTGCGAACCCTGACGAAGCAGAAGTCGTACCCCGCACTCCCCCTCCCCTTGCGGGCAGGGGGAGGGGGCGCCGCCAATTCCACCCAACTCGAATCCCACCCCTCAGCGTCACAGTCTCACAGATCGGCACATTGAGACGCCCATGACACAGCCGGCTGCCAACCAGCCGGCCAACGTGGCAACAGACCGACCACGGTGCTACGCCATCGTCTGACAGCGACCCGAGGCCCACCATGACCGAACCATTCCCCTTGATCGAGGTATCCGGCCCGCCGCGCGAACGCGGCCGCCAATATGGCCGCCAAGCCGCCACCCGCATCCGCAAGGGCATCGCCCACTACACGGCGCAACTCGCGGGCCTCAGCCTCGATCGAGCTGGCGTCGCAGCGCTGGTGCGCGCGTACACGCCCGTTATCGAAAGCTTCGATCCAACCCACCTCGAGGAAATGCGCGGCATCGCCGCCGGCGCTGATGTCGATCTGGCCGACATCGTCCTCCTGAACGCCCGCACCGAGATCCTGAAGCTCGCGGCAAAGCCGCAACTGCAAACCGCATTGGCCGAGGCGGAAGGTTGCACCGCGGTCGCAGTTATGCCCGAGGCAACCGACGCCAACCGCTTGATTCACGCCCAAAACTGGGACTGGAAGGCCGAGTGCTCGGAAACCGCCGTCGTCCTGCACATCCATTGCGACGACGCACCGGACATCCTGACCTTCACCGAGGCGGGCGGCCTCGCGCGCTCCGGCATGAACAGCGCCGGCATCGCCCTGACCGCGAACTACCTGCAATCCGATCGCGACTATCAGCGCCTCGGCGTGCCGCTCGTGCTGATCCGCCGCAAGGCGCTGCAGCAGCAATACCTGGCGCTGGCAATGCAGGCGGTGCATTCAACTCGGAAATCCGCCGCCAACAACATGATGGTCAGCGGCAGCACTCCCGACGGCGCGGCGATCGTCATCGACTTCGAATGCGCGCCCGACGAAACGTTCCAGCTGCACGCGGAACGCGGCCTCCTGGTGCACGCCAATCATTTCGTCAGTCCAGTGGCGCTGACCAGGTTGCGCGATACCGGCCTGCCCGGCTCGCCATGCAGCATCTACCGCGATCTGCGCGTCCGAGACCTGCTGACGCCGCACATCGGCACGATCGACACGCAGCACGTCAAGGATGCGCTGTTCGACAATTTCCAGACGCCATTCTCGGTGTGCCGTCCCCCGCGTCCAAGCGCCACCAGCGGCGAGGGCCATACCGCAAGCGTGGCCATGGTGGTGATGCAGCCTGCGCTCGGCATCATGGAAGTGTGTCCACTGCCCGCGCTGAATCGCGAATTTACGGCCTACCGCGTCGGCGTAGACCGCGCCGCAACACGCGCGGCAGCGTAGACGAGGGGCACGGTCACATCGACCGCAGCGAACGCCGTCGTCGACATCGGGGCGCATCCAACGGTTCCCTGCGCGCCCGCGCAAGGAACGCCGCCAACAGCGTATGGCGCCAGTCAGCCGCGTGCGTCATTTCATGCAACGTTCCCGCCAGGCGGGGCTGTCGCCGTTGAGCGATCACGCGCCAATATCCGCGGCCGTCCGCTCCAGCGCGTGTGCCAGCGTCCCCAGCATGTGGCGGCACGCCGCATCATCGCCGCGCCGCGCCGCGACCTCCAGCGCCGCGGCCAGCCGCTGCAGTTCGTGCGCACCGATCGACAGCGCGCCGCCCTTCAACTTATGCACCGCGAAGGCCAGCGCAGACATGTCGCCGTCGACCAGCGCCAACTCCACGTCGCGCGCATTGTCACGCGCGTTCGCCAGGAATTCCGCCAGCAAGGATCGCACCGCCGCCTCATCATCACCCAGCCAGTTCCGCAACAACCCGCGGTCAACCGACGGTGTCGGCGGTTCGTCCGGCAGCGTCACCGTGATCCAGCGCCCCAGCGTGGCACCAAGCCCCTCGAGCGTCACCGGCTTGGCCAGATAGCCGTCCATGCCCGCTGCAAGGCAATGCTCCTCCTCACCGCGCGTCGCATTCGCGGTGACCGCGACGATGGGCGTCCGCGACACGCGCGTCGCGGCTTCGCGCGCTCGGATCTCGGCCGTCAGCGCATAACCATCCAACCGAGGCATGTGCATGTCGGCGAGCACCACCGCATAGCGACCAGGTTGCCAGAGCGAGAGCGCATGCATGCCGTCCGTCGCGGTATCCACCGCAAGTCCCAGCAAAGCAAGCTGGCCCTGCAACACCTGACGATTTACCGGATGGTCGTCCGCGACAAGCACGCGCCCCCCGGTTGCGTCCAGTGCCGCCAACCCCTGTGGCGTGGCGACAACCGGCACCACATCGTCCGCCCCCGCAGCATGCAACCGCAGCGTGACAGTGAACGCTGAACCTTTACCCCGCAGGTTCCGTACCCGCACGTCGCCTTGCATCAGTTGCGCCAGCCGCCGCACGATCGACAGTCCAAGTCCGCTCCCGCCAAACCGCCGTCTGGTGGAACTGTCACCCTGCGAGAACGGCCGGAACAGTCGCGCCCGCTCCGCCTCGCTGATGCCGATACCGGTATCGGTCACGTTGAGCGTGACCCGATAGTCACCCTCGCCAAGCGGGCTGGTCGCCGCGCGCACGTGCACGCTGCCTTCGTTGGTGAACTTCAGAGCATTGCCAAGCAGGTTGAACAGGATCTGCCGCACCCGCAGCGCATCACCGATCAGCGCATCCGCTGAACCCGGCACCAGCTCCGCAGAGAGCGAAAGCCCCTTTGCCATGGCCTGCGGTCGCAACGCATCGACGGTTCCGCCGATCAGTTCCGACAGCAGGAACGGTGCTTCCTCCAGTTCCAGCCGACCCGCCTCGATGCGCGAGAAGTCGAGCACATCGTCGACAATGCGCAGCAGCGCCGATGCGGAAGAACGCATCGTAGCCACGATGGCACGCTGGCTCTCGCTGATGCCCTGATGTTCCAGCAATTCCAGCAGGCCCAGCACGCCGTTCATCGGCGTACGGATCTCGTGGCTCATGATGGCGAGAAAGGTCGACTTCGCCTGGTTCGCCGCCTCCGCCTCGGCGCGCGCGGCTTCGGCGGCGTCGCGTTCGCGGGCGATTTCCCTCTCGCGCGACTTCAGTTCGGTGATGTCGCGCACCACCACCAGCCGGCTGCCATCCGGCATGCGTTGGAAGCTGCGTTCGACCCAGGAACCATCGGGCCGCTGCCGCACCTGCTGACTGCCATCGGCACAGTCGAACAGCGCAAGCTGCGCGGCGACATGCTCGTCGGCGTTGGCGGCGATCCGCGGCACCAGCGCATGCTCGTATTGATAGCGCCAGATGCTCTGCATGGTGCCGAGCGCGACGATGGTTTCGCGCGGGATGTCAACCTGCTGGAACATCGCCTTGTTGGAGGTGAGGTAGGTGCCGTCCGCCATTGCCGAACCGACGCCGTCGCGCATGTTGTCGAGCAACGCCTGCATGTGCTCCCGCGTCCACTCGGTCTCGGCGCGTGCGGCCTGCAGATCAAGCTCGCCCTGCCTGATCTCGGTGACGTCGGCGGTAGCGCCGACCAGCCGATAGGCGCGGCCATCGGTGCGCCGCAGTGCGATGCCGTACTGCCGCACCCATCGCCATGTACCGTCGGAGCTGCGATAGCGGTACTCGCAATCCAGCCGCGTCGTTTCTTGCTCGAAATGTGCCAGCAGCGCCGCGCGAAGACCGGCGAGGTCATCGGGATGTACCGCACGCTCCCAGATCTCGGCGGTCAGCGGTTGCTCGACCCAGCGACGTCGCACCTCCTGCCCAAGCAGCGGATGCTCGATCCTGCCGGTCGCAATGTTCCAATCGTAGACGCTGAGGTTGATGGCGGCGAGCGCCAGCAGGTACCGCTCCGCATCCTCAGCCGGGACGCCGGAGACGGCGCCCAATGGCAACTCTTTGTCGGCATGTTCAGTCGTGTCCACGACCATCGGACGCTCCGGAATCGAGAATTATCCTGCGACCACCTTGGCGAGACAGGCAATAGTGGAAATTGCATTGATCCCGAAGCACTTTCGTCATGGTTGCAAAAGTCTCCGCGACGCGTCGTGAGCTATATATTCGCCGTGCCGTTAAATGCTTCGGCGCGCTGCAGCTCAACGACCAGTAGTTTGTGCGCCTCACGACACGCGGCGGCATCGCCCGCGCGTGCTGCCTCCTCCACGCGCGCCGACAGGTTGCCAATCGGACGCGCGCCCACGGTAAGAGCCGCACCACGTACGCGATGTGCGGCGGCCGTCATGCCGGGGAAATCCGAGACCGCCGCAGCGGCAGCAACCTGCTCGACCGCGACCCGAGCCGTCGCGATGAATTCATCGAGGATCGCGCGGATTGCCCCCACGTCCTCGCCGAACCAGTCGCGCAGCGCCGCAAGGTCGAACGCGGCAGGCGCCTGGTCCGACGCACGCAACGGCGAAGCCGCATCCTGCGGCGTCAAAGCGACCCAACGCCCCAGCGTCGCAGTCAACCTCCCGAGCGACACCGGCTTGGCGAGATACGCATCCATGCCCGCCTCGATACACCGTTCTTCCTCACCGCGCATAGCGTTCGCGGTGACCGCAACGATCGGTGTACGCACCAGGCCGAGCCGCGCCTCTTCGGCACGGATGGTGCCGGTCAGTCCATAGCCATCCATTCGCGGCATGTGCATGTCCGCCAGCACCACGGCATAGCGGCGAGGGCGCCACAGCGACAGTGCCTCGATGCCATCCGCGGCGGTATCCGCCGACAGCCCGATCAGGCTGAGTTGTCGCAGCAACACCTGACGGTTGACCGGATGATCGTCCGCCACCAGCACTCGGTCCGCGCCGCGTGCCACGCGCGGCATCACGGTCACCAATGGAGCGGCATCCGCCTCGTCCGGCGGCGCCGCACGCAGCGCCAGCGTCACAGTGAAGATCGAGCCCTGGTCTGGAGCGCTTTCCGCCACCACATCGCCATCCATCAGATGCGCCAGGCGCCGCACGATGGACAACCCAAGGCCAGTGCCGCCGAACCGTCGCGTGGTCGAATTGTCAGCCTGCGAGAACGGTTGGAACAGTCGCGCGCGTTCGACGTCATTCATGCCGATGCCGGTGTCGGTCACCATCAGCGTGACGTGCTGACGCCCCTCGCCGACCGCAGCGGTGCGCGCGCGCACTTCGACACTGCCCCGCTCGGTGAACTTCACGGCGTTGCTGATCAGGTTGAACAGGATCTGCCGCACCCGGACCGGATCGCCGATCAGGGCGTCCGCCGACGCCGGCTCGATCGTGGCACCGACGCGCAGACGCTTCGCCGCGGCCTGCGGTCGGAAAGTCTGTACCGTGCTGGTGACCAGTTCGGACAGCGAGAATGCCGTCTCCTCCAACTCCATCCGCCCAGCCTCGATCTTGGAGAAGTCCAACACGTCGTCGATGATCCGCAACAGCGCGACCGCGGACTCGCGCATGGTCGCCACCGTCGCGCGCTGCGCATCGTCGAGACCCTGATGTTCCAGCACCTCCATCATGCCCAGCACACCGTTCATCGGCGTGCGGATCTCGTGGCTCATGGTGGCGAGGAAGGTGGATTTGGCATTGTTGGCCGCCTCAGCCTCAGCGCGCGCCGCTTCGGCAGCGTCGCGTTCCTCGGCAATGCGCTGCTCCTGCTGCTTCAGCGCGGTGATGTCACGATACATCCCCAGCCGCCGCTCATCCGGCAGCTTGATCCAGCGCACCTCAACGCGACTACCATTGCTGCGGCGGAAGTCCTTAGGCGTACCATCGGCATCCACGAAGCGCAGCCGGACGCGTTCAATATCGCCGTCAAGCGTGGCAAGCTTGCGCTCCAGATGGCCATTCTCCAGCAGCCATCGCACATCGTCGTACGAGCACGAATTGGAGTGCACGTTTTCCGGCCAGCCATTGATGCGATATAGCGGCTTGTTGACCAGGATCCACTCGCCACTGGCCTGAGCGAGCACGACACCGTCCCCCATGTTGTCGAGCATGGTCTGCATCAGCTCGCGCTCGCGCGCCAGTTCCTGTTCGTGCTCTTTCAACTCGGTGACGTCACGGCCGATGATCATGCGCCTGCCATCGGGCAGTGACTTCCAGATCGATTCGATCCAGTTGCCGTTCGGCCGCCGCCGCGTCACGCGGTACGGCTCACCGCTCAGGAACATTCGCATCAGGTTCGCGACCAGCTCGTTCTGGCTTCGCGTATCCAGGCCAATCTGATGGTGTTGGGTCTGCCAGCGGAATGCGTCAGCAATGTTGCGAAAGCCATGCCGCGGAAAACCGTTAAGCGAATAGACTGCCTCGTTCCATTGCGCGATGTCGCCATTCGCCTCACAGAGCACGACCGCATCCGGCAGATTGTCGATGATCGACTGAATTAATTCACGCTGGCGCTCAGTCGCGGCGTGCGCCTGTTCCAGCTCCAGTTCGCGCTCCTTCAGCTCCGTCACGTCGCGATTGACATTCAGTCGCCGCCCGTCCGGCAGCGCGAGATAGCGGCCTTCCACCCAACGATCGGACGGTCGCCGCAAGATCGACGGGGAGCCATCCGCCACGACGAAGCGCCGCATGTTGCGTTCCGCATGTTCGTCGAGTGTTGTGCCGAACATCGGCACGTGCCCCTGAGCAGCCTGCCAGCGATAGGTGTCACGCAGATTGTGCATCGCCATGAAGTGGTCGTCCGGAATCTCGTTCAGGGCCCGAAACGCCTTGTTCACCGTCAGGAATTCGCCATCCCCTGCGAGCAGCGCAACGCCATCCGTCATGTTGTCGAGGATCGCCTGCATCGTCGCGCGTTCGCGCTCGATGGCATCGCGCGCCTCTTCCAGTTCGAGCTCCCGCTGCTTGAGCTCGGTGACGTCGCGATGCACCAGCAGACGCCGTCCGTCCGGCAGGGTCCGCCAGGTCACCTGCACCCAGCGGCCATTCGGACGCAGATGCGTCGCCACATAGCGTTCGCCCGACAGGAAGCGCGTCATGAACGCCGCGACGTCCGCCGCCACGGTCGGGTGGGACCGTTCCAGATGCCCGTTCTCGAACTGCCAACGAAACGCCTGGCTGATGTTGCGGAACCCGGTGAAAAGCGGACGCGGAAAGCCGTTGATCGCGAACATCGCGCCGTTCCACAGGGCGATATCGCCGTTCGCCTCGAACAGCGCCAGGCCGTCCGTCACGTTCTCCAGGATCGCGGCGGCGTCGACCGATGTGAAGTTGTGCAGGGCTGTGTCAGCCATGTCCCCGGTCCCCGCCCCCATGTTCTTGATCCCCTTCCGTACTTTGACACAGGCTCGGGTCACGCGCGGCGGCCGGTTTGTATCGTCTGTATCGCGCCCGCTCGGAGCATCGGGCCAGCGCCGGCAGCGAGATTACCATGTGATGAACCCGACCGCTGCAATCGAACAACGACTTGCGCCCCAGCCGACCGTTCCTGTATCGCACGGGACATGCCCGGCGAACCCACGATAGTGGTGGTCGAAGACGAACCGGCCCAGCGGCACCTCCTGGTGGACTACCTGGCGCGCCAGGGGTTCAAGGCCATCGGCGTGACAGACGGCGCGGCGCTTCGCCGGACGCTGCAGCGGGAGGAACTCGCGCTCGTGCTGCTCGACGTCGGCCTGCCCGGCGAGGACGGCATCAGCCTGGCCCGCTACCTGCGCGAGCATCATCCGCGCGTCGGCATCATCATGGTCACCGCGGCAGGCGACACGGTCGATCGCGTCATCGGCCTGGAGACCGGAGCCGACGACTACATCCCCAAGCCGTTCGAACCCCGCGAATTGTTGGCGCGGATCAGAAGCGTGCTGCGCCGTGCCCGCCCGGCGACCGTCACGTCGAGTGGCCCACGCGTGAGGATGGGCCGTCGCGTCCTCGACCTGCAGCGCCGTCTGCTGCTGGACGCGGACGGCACGGAGGAGTCGCTGACCGCCAGCGAGTTCGACCTGCTGAAACTGTTCGCCGACAACCCCAATAGGCCGCTGGCGCGCGATTGGCTGCTGGAGGCGACCAGCCATCGCGAGGCGGACTCATTCGACCGCGCGATCGATCTGCGGGTGACCCGGCTGCGCCGCAAGATCGAGCACGACCCAGCGCATCCCGAGACGATCCGGACGGTGCGCGGTATCGGCTACATGTTCGCGCCGGGTGGCGAGTAGCTCACACGCAAGCCGCCAGCAGGTAATTCACCCCGGTGTCCCGCACAACTCGCCATTGGCCGGACAATGGGTCGGGAGCGAGGCCGGCCACATCGGTCACCCGAAATCCCATGTCCCGCAGCATCGCCGCGAGTTCAGCCGGGGTGATGAACCGGCGCCAATCATGGGTGCCGACAGGCAGCCAGCGTAGCAGGTATTCCGCCGCGACCTTGGCGGCGAGGAATGAGCGCGGCGTGCGGTTCAGCGTGGAGAGGAACAGTTGCCCACCCGGGGACAGCAGGTCGCGCAGGGTGGTCAGGAACGCCAGCCGGGTCGGAGACGTGCTCGATCACCTCGAGGGCGGTGATGACGGGAAAGCGCAGCCCCTCGGCCAGCAGGTCCTCTGCAGTGCCGATACGATAAGCGAGCGGCAGGTCGTGCCCGTCGCGTGGACGCGCGCCGCCTCGATCGCCTCGCCGGCGGCGTCCAGTCCCAGGACATCGAAGCCGCGCCGTGCCAGAGCCTCGGCGGCCACCCCAGCGCCGCAGCCGATGTCGAGGAGGTCAAGTGGTTGAGAATGCGGAAGGCAAGGACGCAAGAGACTCCCCCTCCCCTTGCGGGAGGGGGTTGGGGGGAGGGGGCGCCGCCAGATTGCGCAAACCCCCCTCCCCCCAACCCCCTCCCGCAAGGGGAGGGGGAGTCTTGCGCCCGCGCCGCCCCCGGCCTCAGTCCCACCCCACCGCTCGACCCCACCCGCTCCACGATCCACTGCGACCCGCGCCGGGTTCATCCGGTGCAGCGCCCGCATCGGTCCGTTCGGGTCCCACCAGCTCGCCGCGAGCGCGTCGAACCGTGCAACCTCCTCAGGCGAAACACTCATGGCTGGCATGGTTGCCCCTGCTGTCCCGCGCCAGTATGACCACCCTCCACCGACCACTGACAACTGGCACCCATGTCACGCATCGTGATGAAGTTCGGCGGCACCTCTGTCGCCGACCTCGAGCGTATCCGCAACGTCGCGACCCGCGTGAAACACGAGGTCGACGCGGGGCACGAGGTTGCGGTCGTGGTCTCCGCGATGTCCGGCGTCACCAACCAGCTCGTTGGCTACTGCCAGAGCCTGTCACCGCTGCACGACGCCCGCGAGTACGACACCGTGGTCGCGACCGGCGAACAGGTCACCACCGGCCTGCTGTCGATCGCGCTGCAGGAAGTCGGCGTCGAGGCGCGATCCTGGCAGGGTTGGCAAATCCCGATCCACACCGACAACGCCCACGGCAAAGCGCGCATCTCCGGCATCGAGGGTGCCGAACTGATCCGCCGCATGCAGGCGGGCCAGGTCGCCGTGGTGTCCGGCTTCCAGGGGCTTGGCACCGACAACCGCATCACCACGCTCGGCCGCGGCGGCTCCGATACCTCGGCGGTGGCCTTGGCGGCAGCCCTGCACGCCGAACGCTGCGACATCTACACCGATGTGGATGGCGTCTACACCACCGACCCGCGCATCGTGCCGCAGGCGCGCAAGCTCGCCCGTATCAGCTACGAGGAAATGCTGGAGCTGGCCTCGGTAGGCGCCAAGGTGCTGCAAACCCGCAGCGTCGAGCTCGCCATGAACGAACGGGTGCGCGTCCGCGTGCTATCCTCCTTCAAGGACGCGCTGGCGAACGACAACGAAGGCACGCTGGTGGTCGACGAGGACGAGATCGTGGAAAAGCAGACTGTATCCGGCATCGCCTATTCCCGCGACGACGCGAAGATCACCCTGCGCCGCGTGCCCGATCGGCCAGGCATCGCCGCGGCGGTGTTCGGCGCGCTATCGGAGCACAATATCAATGTCGATATGATCGTCCAGAACATCTCGGCCGACGGCACCACCGACATGACCTTCACCGTCGGCAAGTCGGACCTGCCGCGTACCCGCACCACGCTGGCAGAGGCGCAGCCGCACATCGGCTTCACCGAGGTGCTGGCGGATCCGAACGTCGCCAAGATCAGTGTCGTCGGTGTCGGCATGCGCAGCCACTCCGGCGTCGCCAACACGATGTTCCGCGCGCTCGCCGACAAGGCGATCAACATCCAGGTGATCTCCACCAGCGAGATCAAGGTGAGCGTGCTGATCGCCGCCGAGTACACCGAGCTTGCGGTGCGCGCTCTGCACACTGCTTATGGCCTCGATGCCGCCTGACATCGCCACACCAGACGCCACGACAGTCGCCGCAAGGGCAGAATTCGACCGCCTGTGCGCGCGCGGCACCGCGTTCCTCGGTTGCCGCATCGCGATCATGGGCGGCGCCATGAGCTGGGTCAGTGAGCGGCACCTGGTGGCGGCGATCTCCAACGCCGGTGGGTTTGGCGTGATCGCCTGCGGCTCGATGGAGCCGGATATGCTGGCCACCGAGATCGCCGGCACCCAGGCGCTCACCTCACAGCCGTTCGGCGTCAACCTGATCACCATGCATCCGCGGCTGGATGATCTGATCCGCGTCTGCCTGCAGGCTCATGTCGGCCACATCGTGCTGGCCGGTGGGATTCCACCCGGCAGCGCGGTCCGTGCGGTGAAGGATGGCGGCGCGAAGCTGATCGCCTTCACCCCCGCGCTGGTACTGGCAAAGCGGCTGGTCCGCTCGGGCGCTGACGCACTGGTGATCGAAGGCTCCGAGGCCGGCGGGCATATCGGGCCGGTATCACTGATGGTGTTGGCGCAGGAGATCCTGCCCCACATTCACGACGTGCCGGTATTCGTCGCCGGCGGCCTCGGCCACGGCGAGGCCATTCTCGCGCTGCTGGAAATGGGCGCGTCGGGCGCGCAGCTTGGCACCCGGTTCGCCGCCGCCTCTGAGTCGATTGCCCATCCTAACTTCAAGCGCGCCTTCATCCGCGCCAACGCCCGCGATGCGATCCCATCGATCCAGCTGGACGAGCGCTTCCCGGTGATCCCGGTGCGCGGTTTGGTGAACGAGGGCGTCAAGCGGTTCCTACGCTTCCAGGCAGAAACGCGCGACCGCTTCGAGGCCGGCGAACTGTCCAAGGAAGCCGCCCAGCTCGCAATCGAGCACTTCTGGGCCGGCGCCCTGCGCCGCGCTGCGATCGACGGCGACATCGAGAACGGCTCGGTCATGGCCGGCCAGTCGGTTGGGATGGTGACGGCCGAACAGCCGACCGCGGCCATCCTCGACGAAATTGTTGGACAGGCGGTGGCGGCGCTGGCAAGGCGCCACAGGGTGGGAGGATGACGGCACACCCCCTCCCCATCCCTCCCCCGCTTCGCGGGAGAGGGAGCACCGTCGCCGCTACTGCACCCCCTCTCCCGCGAAGCGGGGGAGGGTTGGGGAGGGGGTCTACCGTCATCCACAACTAACGCATGGCCTCCCCCCGCCGCCTGCTGGCCAGGCTCCGCGAGTCTCTGGCGCATGGCACCGCGCCGCTGCAGGAACTCGTCCACCTCGTCGCCGCCGAACTGGTCAGCGAGGTGTGCTCCGTCTACGCCACCCGCGCCGGCGAAATCCTGGAACTTGTCGCCACCGAGGGCTTGAACCAGCAGGCCATCAACCGCACCCGCCTCCGCGTCGGCGAGGGTATCGTCGGCCTCTGTGCCGCGACCTCCCAGGTCATGAACCTGCCCGACGCGCAGAACCACCCCGCCTTCGCCTATCGTCCGGAGACCGGCGAGGAACCGTTCGCCTCCATGCTCGCCGTTCCGGTCCGCCGTGCCGGCCGAACCCTCGGCGTCGTCGTAGTGCAGAACCGCAACCCGCGCGGCTATTCCGACGAAGAAGTGGACGAACTGGAAACCGTCGCCACGCTGCTGGCCGACACGCTCTCCACTACCGGTGTCGCCGACGGAGCCGGCGAGGAAGGCGTCGCCGCCACCGTGCCACGCGTCTTTGCCGGTGCCACCCTGGTCCCCGGCATCGCCATCGGCTCCATCGTCCTGCACGGCAGCCGCAGCCGTCCGGCGCGATTACTCGCAGACGACCCCGAAGCAGAACTCGCCCGCCTGCACGAGGCGACGCAGCGGATGCAGCAGGGCCTGGACGAGCTGATCGCCGGCGCCCCCGACGGCGTCGTCAGCAGCAGCGCAGCCGGCTCCGCATCGCGCGAGGTGTTGGACGCCTATCGCCTGATCGCCGCCGATGCCGGCTGGCTGAAAAGGGTCGCCGAGGTGATCCGCGGCGGCCTCGCGGCCGAGGCCGCCGTCCAGCGCGTCGCCAGCGAACTCCACGATCGCATACGCCGCCTCACCGACCCTTACCTGCGCGAGCGCCTGGCCGACATCGAGGACCTGGCCGGACGACTGCTGGGCGCGCTGGTCGGCGACATGCCGCGACCGGCGGTGCCGCCGGGCGCGATCCTGCTCGCGCGCCGGCTGGGACCAGCGGAGCTGCTTGACTGGCACGCCGCCGGCATCGGCGGCATCGCGGTAGAAGAAGCTGGTCCCGCCGGACACGCAGCCATCCTCGCGCGTGCCCTCGGCCTGCCTTCGGTGGGCGGCCTTCGCGGCATGTTGCAGGCGGCACAGTCGGGCGACGAAGCCGTGGTGGATGCCGATGAAGGCCAGCTGGTCCTGCGACCCGAGGTCGAGGTCCGCGCGACTTATGTCCGGGCGATCGAGGTCAGGACCGCGCAGCAGGCCGGCTGGAGCGCTCTGCGGGGTCAGCCCGCGGCCACCGCGGACGGCGTCAGGATCTGCCTTATGCTGAACGTCGGCCTCCAGATGGAGGTGGCGCAACTCGCGGCGACCGGTGCCGAGGGCATCGGCCTCTATCGTACCGAGATTGGCATGCTCGCGCGCGGCGCCATCGCTGATGTTGCAGATCAGGCCGCGACTTACGCTCGCGTACTGGATGCCGCCGGTGGCCGGCCCGTGATGTTCCGCACGCTCGATCTCGGTGCCGACAAATTACTCCCCGGCGATGCCCCCGAAGAGGAAAATCCTGCCATGGGCTGGCGTTCGCTGCGCATTGGCCTGGATCGGCCGGCGCTCCTGCGCCGCCAGTTGCGCGCGCTGTTGCTGGCGGCAGCGGGTCGCCCGCTGTCCGTCATGTTCCCCATGGTCGCGACAGTCGGAGAATTCCGCGCAGCGCGCGCATTGCTCGTGGCCGAGGCGCGTCGTGTGCGGCCAACACCCGAGCGGCTAGAAATTGGTACAATGCTCGAAATACCAGCACTTATGTGGCAGCTGGATGAATTATTGCGTGAGGTCGACTTCGTTTCGGTCGGTTCGAATGATTTGCTGCAATTCCTGTTCGCGGCCGATCGTGGATCTCCGGCGCTTTACGGTCGATACGATTTATTGTCGCAGCCGGTCCTGAGCCTGCTCGACCAGTTGCTGACAGCGGCGCGTGCCGCTAAAGGCGGAGCCGGTGTGCCTGTCTCGCTATGTGGGGAAGCGGCATCACGTCCTTTGGAGGCAATGACCTTGGTAGGCCTCGGTTTCAAGACACTTTCAATGCCGGCGACCGGCATCCTGCCGGTGAAGGCATTGCTTGCCCAACTCGACCTCGCCAAGTTTCACCCAGTATTAACTTCTATCCGTCGCAATGCGTCGGGAGCTGCAAGCTTGCGTGAGCCGATCGCGGTGTGGGCGAGGGAACATGGGTTACCAATCTGACAACGCGATTTAATTTTCACTCCGATGCGAAATGACAAATCGACTGTGCGGTCAAACCGAGTCAGTGTAGGGGCGTTAGCAGGTTATCAGCTCGCGGGAATGGGGTCCGTGCTGCACGAAGGCAGATCGAAGCTGGCAAAAAGCCGGAACATGATGGCTACCGCGATCGACCAGGACGGAACCGTTGCCCTCGCGCCACGCGCGGGCGCCGATTTGCGCGCTGCGCGCGAACGCGTCGGCTGGTCGCTGCCGGATTTCGCGGCGGCACTGCATATCAGGCTGAGCTATCTCGAAGCCCTGGAAGAAGGACGCATCACGGCGTTGCCAGGCAACGCATATGCGCTCGGTTTCCTCCGCACCTATGCGACCGCGCTTGGGCTCGATCCCAACGAAATTACCCGGCGCTTCAAGGCTGAGGCCGCTGCGGTCACCGAGAAGACAGAACTGGCCTTCCCAATGCCGGTACCGGAACGAGGTGTCCCCGCCGGCGCCGTTGTGTTGCTCGGCGTGGTGCTGGCCGTCGGTGCCTATGTCGGGTGGTATCATCTGTCGGGTGAGGGCAAGCTGCCGGCGGAAACCAGCACCCAGATACCGACACGTCTCGCGCCGCTGGCCGAGCAGGCCGTGCCGCCAAGCGCCCCACCTCCGGTCAGTGCGGCTGCCGCGCCCACACCGACAACCGCCCCCACCGGGCCAATGCAATTGGTCACCGTCGATCCGCCCCCTGTGCCTGCCGTTTCACCCAGCTCCGCCGCCGCCGCTCCGCTGCCGCCGCCGATCGCCGCATCAGCCGATCAGCCACGCATCGTGCTCCGCGCGAGTGCCGACGCCTGGGTGCAGGTCCGCGATCGCTCCGGGCCGGTCCTGCTGAACCGTATCCTGCATGCCGGCGATACCTGGGATGTCCCGGCGAAGGCGAACCTGTTGCTGACCACCGGCAATGCCGGCGGGACAGACCTCGTGGTGGACGGCGTCACCAGCCCATCCCTCGGCGGCAACGGCGCGGTTCGGCGCGACCTGCCGCTCGATCCGGACCTGATCAAGGACGGCAAGCTGGCGGCGGCAACCACCCCGACAGCCACGCCGCGGTCCACCACCCAGTAGCGCTGCGCCCGCACAACCCCCATTGTAAGGGCTGCACCAGCCCACGCCGCAGCAGACGGAGAGCAACCGCATGAGCTACCGGCCGTACCAGGAGATCATCCGGCGGAAATCCCGCCGCGTCTACGTCGGCCGCGTGCCGGTCGGCGACGGCGCGCCCATCACCGTGCAGACCATGACCAACACGCTGACCACCGATGTCGAGGGCACCATCGCCCAGATCCGCCGCGCCGAACTCGCCGGCGTGGACATCGTCCGGGTGTCCTGTCCCGACCAGCCCAGCGCGCTCGCCCTGAAGGACATCGTCCGCGAGGTCAACGTGCCGATCGTCGCGGACATCCACTTCCACTACAAGCGCGCCATCGAGGCTGCCGACAGCGGCGCTGCCTGCCTGCGCATCAACCCCGGCAACATCGGCAGCGACGAGCGGGTCAAGGAGGTCATCAAGGCCGCCCGCGACCACGGCTGCTCCATGCGTATCGGCGTCAACGCCGGCTCGCTGGAAAAGCACCTGCTGGAAAAATACGGCGAGCCCAACCCCGAGGCGCTGGTCGAGAGCGCGCTGTACCACGCCAACATCCTCCAGCAGCACGATTTCCACGACTTCAAGATCAGCGTGAAGGCATCGGACGTGTTCCTGGCGGTGGCCGCCTATCAGCAACTCGCTGAAGTTTGCGACCACCCGTTGCATATCGGCATCACCGAGGCCGGTGGCCGCCGCATGGGCACCGTAAAGTCATCGATCGGTCTCGGCTCGCTGCTGTGGGCCGGTATCGGCGACACGCTGCGCGTCTCCCTGTCGGATGAACCGGAGGAGGAGGTCCGCGTCGGCTGGGACATGCTGAAGACGCTGGGCATCCGCCATCGCGGCGTGAAAGTGATCTCCTGCCCGTCCTGCGCGCGCCAGGGCTTCAACGTGATCGAGACAGTGCGGACCCTGGAGGATCGGCTCGCCCACATCGAAACGCCGATCACGCTGTCGATCATCGGCTGCGTCGTGAACGGCCCCGGCGAGGCGCTGATGACCGACATCGGCCTGACCGGTGGCGGCAACGGGCGTCACATGATCTACGCCGCCGGCAAGACCGACCACACGATCGACGGCGGCTCGATGGTAGAGCACATCGTCGAACTGGTGGAGGCGAAGGCGGCTGAACTGAAGGCTGCCAAGGCCGAGGAAACGGAGAAGCTGGCGGCGGAGTGAATGAGCGATCCTGTCGCGCCACTTGATATCTCGCCACTGGTGAACGCCGTTGCGCGGTTGCACGAAGGGCTCGAGCGCCACCGCAGGGAGCCGAACGATGAACAAC
The DNA here is from genome assembly GCA_963726125.1 of uncultured Alphaproteobacteria bacterium. GTDB lineage: Bacteria > Pseudomonadota > Alphaproteobacteria > Acetobacterales > Acetobacteraceae > JAMXLO01. Next base: position 480,338 of record CAVSBG010000002.1, read on the forward strand.
TGCGTGACGGACTGATTCAACGTTTCGAGTTCACCTACGAGCTCAGCCACCGCATGCTGCGCCGTTATTTGCGGATGGTTGCGGCATCACCGGATACGTTCGATCAGATGCCGTTCCAGGACCTGATCCGGACCGGCAATGAGCAGGGGCTGCTGCGCGGCGACTGGCCGGTGTGGCGGCGTTATCGGGACATGCGGGCGAGGACCAGCCACACCTACTCGACCGCCGTTGCTGAACAGGTCGTCGCGTGCATTCCAGACTTCCTGGCGGACGCTCTCTACCTGCGCGACCAGCTGCAGCGGCGCCTGCAATGACGGCGACGCTGGATCTGCGTGAAGACCACACCGCGATCCTCCGCAACGTGCTGCGTACCTACTTGCCGGCAGATGCACGAGCCTACGTATTCGGGTCGCGTGCCCGCGGTGGAGCGCGGCGCTATTCCGATCTCGATCTGGCGCTCGAGTGGGACCGCCCGCTTGGAATGGACGTGATCGGTCAGATCGCTGAGGCGCTATCCGACTCCGATTTGCCGTTCAAGGTCGATATCGTCGATCTGTCGCTGGTGGAGCCGGCATTCAGGAGACGCGTCGCGGCCGATTGCGTTCCGCTGGATGTTTCCTCGTCCGTGCCATAGCGCCAGCCGGGTGCTCGATGGCCCCTCCATCGCAGTCCTCGGAACATTGCGGGGATTGAGAAGACAACCCGGAAACAGGATAACCCCGCCGTGGAAGTCTTCCTCGCCTTCCTGAAGCTCGGCTTCACCTCGTTCGGCGGTCCGATCGCGCATATCGGCTACTTCCGCGCCGAATTCGTCGAGCGCCGCAAATGGCTGAGCGATCGCGCGTACGTCGATCTCGTCGCACTGTCGCAGTTCCTGCCCGGCCCGGCCTCAAGTCAGACCGGGTTCGGTATCGGCCTGATGCGCGGCGGCTACCTCGGTGGCCTCGCCGCCTGGACAGGCTTCACGGCCCCCTCTGCCGTCCTGATGGTGATGTTCGCCTATGGCGCCGGCAGCATCGCCAATTCCTCAACCGGCGCCGCCCTGCTGCACGGCTTGAAGCTCGTCGCCGTGGCGATCGTGGCGCAGGCGGTCCTCGGCATGGCGCGCAGCCTCTGTCCGGACCGGGAACGCGCTTCGATCGCCGCCCTCGCACTGATCCTGATGCTGCTCGTGCCCGGCTCGCTCAGCCAGGTCGGCACCATCGTGCTCGGCGGCATCGCTGGCCTCTTCGTGTGCCGCACAAGCATGGAGGCCGCGCCCGACAGCCTCGCGATCCCCGTTTCGCGCGGCGTGGCCATCATCAGTCTCGTCGTCGCCTTCGCACTGCTTGCCGTCGCATTCGTACCCGCGCGCGGCGCTCTGTCTCTGTTCGACGCGTTCTATCGGTCCGGAGCTCTGGTGTTCGGCGGCGGTCATGTCGTGCTGCCGTTGCTGCGCGATGCCGTCGTGGCACCGGGATGGGTCGGTGACAGCTCATTCCTCGCGGGTTATGGCGCGGCGCAGGCGGTGCCCGGTCCACTCTTCACCTTCGCTGCGTATCTCGGCGCCGTGGCGGGCGTGCCGCCCGGCGGCGTTTGGGGCGCCGTCATCGCACTGGTGGCGATCTTCCTGCCAGGACTGCTGTGTCTGATGGGCACCCTGCCCTTCTGGCATGCGTTGCGCGCAAGGCCGAGCGCCCAGGCCGCGATGCGCGGCACCAACGCCGCGGTCGTCGGCCTGCTCGGCGCCGCGCTGTACAACCCGGTATGGACGAGTGCGGTGCAGACGCCGGCCGACTTCGCCGTCGCAGCGTTCGGCTTCATCCTGCTGATCGCATGGCGCGCGCCGCCGTTGCTGGTGGTGGTGCTATCAGCGATCGCTGGCATTGCGATTGGAATCCCGAAGTAGCGCTATTGTCCACGCAACATCGCCATCGCGGTGGGCGAGTAATGTCGTGGGGCCCAAACACAGCAAAAGGGCTGATCCCCTACAGGATCAGCCCTCCCACCGCTGCATGTTCTAGCCTTCGTGCCGGGTCGCGCTAGTCGTCACGACCATCGCGGACCGGCGCCACGGCAACGCCCACGTAGAGGGCGATCACCAAGGCAATGAGTGCAACGAGCATTGTTCCCATCATCGTCACCTTCCGTTGGTCTTGGCGAAACCCTCAGGGCGTGGAGGCCCTACTGGTTGTCGCCGTTGTTGTCGGAATGCACGAACTGCTGGGCGTGGCTCGGCGCCACGAACCCCACGCTCCCGACCAACAGGCTCAGGAGGGCGAGAACGGCGAAAAAGCGAGACTTCATGGTATATACTCCTGTATGGCTCCCGCACAGAGCGGGCTGGTTGATGTTCATCAGTTCCTGCCCTTGCTTCCGTGTCGCGGCATTGCTGACAGACGGGACAATGGCACGCGCCCTGGCGTGCCGCTCTGAAGCGCTTCACACCTCTGCGCTTAGCGGCTGGTCCACGCGGACCGAAACAATGGAGCCCCCGTTACGACATCGGTGTGGTATGGGTGGCGCTTCGCATTTCGCGGACTGGTGCCATGGGCGTCTTGACAGGTGTCGCAGCGTTCAAGGGAATCGACCCAGCCGATCTGGCTCGGGTGGAAGCGAAATGTCGCGTGGTCGAGCCGCGCGACGGTGTCCCGATTTTTGCTCGGGGCGATGCGGCTGATGCGGTGTATGCGATCATCGCAGGCGAAGGGCACGTCCGCATCGGAGCCATGAGCCGGAGCAGCAAAAGCCTGATGATCGAGGTTTTTAACCTTGGCGAAATCTTTGGTGAGATCGGCGTTATCGACGGCAGTGCACGTACCGCGGATGCTGTCGCTGCCGGACGCTTGAAGCTATTGCGCATTGACAGTCACACATTTCTGGAAGCTCTCAATGATCATGCCGCGCTTGGCGCCAACCTTTGTCGGCTACTGGCCGACAGACTGCGCCGCACGTTCGATCTGCTGCAGGACGCTACGTTTGAAAGCCTCGAGGTCCGGCTGGCACGGCAGGTTCTCTACCTTGCACGGCGCGGAAGCCGACGCACCGCTCAGGGTCAGCAACTCGCGGGCCGGTTTCGACAAAGCGATCTGGCAGATCTGCTCGGAGCCACAACCCGCAGCATCATAACCATCCTGAATGCCTGGCGAGCCTCCGGCCTGGTCGTCTATGATCCTGTACGGGCGCAGCTCACCCTTTGCCGTGAGCAGGAACTGCAGGCATTGATTAGTGACGAATGATCATCGGCAGCGCCAAGAACGGGTGTCTTCGGTCGCGGACCAATCTCAGGCATCATTCTGGTAACCCGGCCGAACGAAGTGCCGCCATGAACCGGGCAGCGACGTCAGGATCGCGATATGGCTGCAACGTCTGCTCGTAGCGGCTGAGCGTGAAATCAGGCTCAAGTTCCAGCAGTCTTTCCGCCGCCACGCGTGCTTCCTGATCAGCGCCGGTCGCGGCCAATGCGGCGATCAACGTGCGGATGTTGGCGGTGAACCGAGGTGACGCGCTGCTGGACGCACGCGCCCACTGTGCTGCCTCGGCGTACGACCCCGCAGAAAAATGCGCCAACGCCAGTATGTTGTGAAACAAAAACATCCGGTGATCCAACGGCGACAGCTTGATCGCCTGGCTTGCGTGGCCAACGGCTTCCTCGCCTCGGCCGACATAGGCGAGGGTCAAGCCATACATGGCAACCACGATCGCATTGCCGGGGCCTGCCGCAAGCGCGCGCGCGAAGAAGATCAGGGCAGCGTCATAGTCGTGCAGCAAGAACGAGCGCAAGTGCGCGGCCATGGCAAGGCCAAGGGCGTTGTGCGGATCGAGTGCAATCGCGCGCTCCGACAATTCGCGAGCGGCAGCGTAATCGCCCTCACGGTCGTCCGACCATCCCTGTCCCAGCCAGATGATATACCACCAGATCGACCATGCCACAGGCATTGCGAAGTGCGGGTCATCCTCCATCGCCTGACGGAGCACATCCCTCGCCTGGCCGAACATCTCCTTGTCCATGTAGTCCATGAAGTGAAGCGCCTGCAGCGTCCGATCATAGGCGGTCATGCTCTCCGGTCGTTGCCGTATGGCTCGTCGTAACTCCTCTTCCCTGATGTGCGGCGCAATCCGCGTCACGATGCGCTGAACGAGCTGATCCTGTATCTCGAACAGACCGCCGGGCGGGAATGTGTTGACGTCGACCCAGAGGCTGAATCCGGTCTGTGCCTCGATTAGCTCGAACGAAGCGCGGATGATCCGTTCGGAACGGCGAATGCTGCCAGACAAAACATATCGGACCCCCAACGCATCGCCAATTTCGCGGACGTCAGTCCCGCCACTGCGATAACTGAGGGTAGACGCACGCGAGATCACCCGCAGCTCGCGCAGTCCGGCAAGCGACACGATGATGTCCTCAACGAGACCATCGGTGAAGTAGTCTGAATCAACGTCATCACTCAGATTGGCGAGTGGCAGTATTGCAATCGAGGGCGGGTAGTTCTGGCTATCGGTTGGCGAGGTGGCTGCGCGCGGAGACTCTTTTTCCCGCTCTCCCTTGCCGCGCGGAACGACACGGTAGGTGCCAACCGGATAGCGGATGTTCTTCAAGCGAACCGCGCCGATATTGGTGTAATTCGCCCTGATGGTACTACGAACTTGGCCATACACAGCTTCGGAGATGCAGATTCCACCAGCCTCTGCGATCTGCTCGAGCCTAGCTGCTATGTTGACTGTATCGCCACCGACCCGCCCGCTCTGCACCACGATGTCGCCGGCGCTGACGCCAATGCGGTACTCGATCTGCCCATCTGCCGCGCGGCGGCGATTCCGCTTTGCGGCGGCCGACTGGATGCTCAATGCCGATTCCAGGGTGGCAATGGAGCTTGGGAACTCAGCCAGCAGCCCGTCGCCGGAAAACTGCAGAACCCGACCGCTGTGCTTATGAATGGTACGCACGACGCTCGCGAGATCCCTGCCTACGCGCTTGTGCGCGGCCGTCTCATCTTGTGAGATCATCGCGCTGTAGTTCTTGATGTCCAGCGCCAGGAACGCAGACAGCCGTCGCTCGATCGGGCCGCTTCCCAGGTGGGCGCCAACCTCGGCCGGTTCCGGTCCTCCCTGCGCATCAGGAACTTTGTCGGACATAGTGATCGCCCTCGGCACCCATGGATTGACGATCGACCCAGGAGCCCAATCCGAACTTCAGGTGCCCGAACTTAAGCTGATTCGAGTTCATTATGGGTTGTGACGTTTGGTGTGCCAAGGTGCTTCTGATCCGCCGGGTTCGATCACGAGGCGGCCAGCCGCGCGCCATCAACGCGGGCGACGCGGCACGGTCGAGGGACCACGACCGGTTGAATCACCCAGGCAATGAACTATTTCATATTGGATTCGGACCGTGCCGTGCAGTTAATGGTCGCCTATCGCGACATCCCACGCTGGATGCATCGCAAACCGATACGGCCCTCGCACTGACCCACAAACGCATCAATCGAAAGGATCGTCGCCATGGGAACAGCAGGTACCGCTGGTACGGCCGGAACGGCAGGCACTGCCGGAACGGCTGGGACCGCCGGAACGGGAAGTACGGCTGACCTTGGCGCAGGTTCCGCCGGCGGTTCTCCCGTCGTGCGGCCAATTGGCCTGTCGCCAACGCTGACGCCGGGGCCGGCCGGATGGTACCCGGCCGTCAGGTGGCCGCCGAGCGATATCGTGCCGTGGCCACCAAGCAGCACTGCCCCATCATCAATCTACCGCGCCACCAGCGCGACGCTGCTGTATCCAGACCTGGCGTGGGACGCCAGCCTGTACGGGATGACCGTCCTCGCCGAATTCGTCCAACCCGCCCTGGTTGGCGGGACGAACTGGGCTACCGCAACGCAGATCGCCGCCCCCCCGACAGGCAATCCGGTCACTGGGCCATCGGGCGAACTGGACGAACTCGCAAAGCTCGGCGAGTACCGCGCCGAGGTCATGTCCGAGGCGATCGCCCAGTCAACGGATATGGTTGGCTATTGGGCAGGTCTTCTGATGTTCAGCCCCTACTCCCATCCCTACACATTCCGCATCGCTCGCACTGCGATCGTCGTCGGTGAATTCGTCGCGATGCACTACAAGCGCCAGTTTAACCGGCCGCGGCCGTCCCAGTTGTCACCCGCATTGATGCCTCCCATCCCGGTGCCGGGACATGCATCGTACCCGAGCGGTCATTCAACACAGGCGTACCTGCTGTCCCTGATGCTGGCCCAGGTCATGCCGCCCGTTGTGACGACCAAGCTGACAACCGGGCCTGGAGCGCAAGCCAATCTCCTGGACCGGCTGGCCGAACGAGTTGCACGCAACAGAGAGGTGCTGGGCGTGCATTACCGCAGCGACAGCGTGTTCGGACAGGACCTGGCCACCAAGACCTTTGCGGTACTGAAGTTATGCCCCGCGCTGGCGACGGCCAATACAGGTGCGGTTGATATGGCAAAGAAGGAGTGGCCGTCATGACCCGGTCTGATCCTCGTAAGTGTCGTGGATCTGAGCGACTGACCAGTCCACTGCTTGGGCCGCGTTCGGGCTGACTGTCGCGGTGCGCGTTGTCATAAGGAGATTTCGTGATGGCCGAGGACGACACAGCCCAGCAATACGTAGTGTTCGACCCTGCGCGTCTGCTGGACAGGCGTATCGACGCACCACTGCTCCCGAACGACATTGAAGACGCCCTGTGGCAGACCTTGGACCAGACCCACACGGGCCTACACCAAACCGACTACGTCATCGAGAGTTTGCCGCTCGTGGACTTCTACGCCGGCGACGTCGCGGACGTCACCCCGCCGTTCACGCCACAGGTGGTATTCAATGCGTCATTTCCGGACGAGCCGGCAGCAAAGCGCTTCCGCCAGGCGGCGCTCGCGTCAATCCAGGCCGGCGGTAGCCCCCTCAAATCCATCGGCGTCAACCCGACGCTCACGGTGGGAGAGTTCAGCATTCCAGTCGAACCCGACGCTGCGCTGTTCGGCACGCTGGATGATGCAAGACACCTGATCAATGCCGACCGCTTGCCGGCAGCCCTCGACGGCCATTCGGTCAATGTGGTCATCATCGACTCTGGCATCGACCGGAACATTATTCCCAGCGGCCAATTCGGCGGCGGCTGGCGTCCGCTCCAGGCAGATCCGACCTTGCCGGTGCCGCCTCTGCCCGGACAAACCACGGGTGCCGACGCACTGCACGGAATGATGATGGTGAATGACATCCTGGCCATGGCACCGCGGGCCAGGATCTTCGACGTGCCACTCATTCCGCCACCGAAAATCTACCACATCCCCCACTTCCTCCACGCGGCGCACGCCGTCTACCAGCGCATTCTGCTCGATATCCAGTGGTACCGCGCGCATGGGCAGTTCCCTGGCCCGTGGATTTTCGTCAATGCATGGGCGATTTTCGATCGCCGCTCTGAAGGAACACATCTGGGCGAATACACGGAAAACCTGGGCCCGTTTGGCGTGCCACCACACCAGTTCATTCAAATGATTCAACAAGTCTCCGCGGCGAAATTCGACCTCGTGTTCTGCGCTGGCAACTGCGGCGAGGTTTGCCCCGATGGCAGATGCGGGCCCAACGACTACGGACCTGGCCGCAGCATCTGGGGCGCAAATGCCCATCAGGATGTGCTGACGGCTGGCGCGGTGCGCGTCGACGCGATGTGGCCCGGCTATTCATCCGAAGGACCAGGACCAACTCCCAACCTGTATGCGCAAAAGCCCGATCTGTGCGCACCCAGCCAATTCGTCGGTACCGCTGGACATTATCCTCCCAGTACCGGCACATCGGCGTCAGCCGCCGTCACCGCGGGCATCGTGTGCGCGCTCAGAAGTCACAGCAATTGGGACCAAACCACGGTACCGCCCTATGTCCTGAATCTGATCCTCAATAATACTGCAAGGCAGACACAGGGAATTGGCTGGAATCCGAAATTAGGGCACGGAATACTGGATGCCTTCGCCGCCTATCAGCGATTGCTTCTAAGCTTCTGACTGAGTCCGCACAGCAAACGGCCCATGCGGCCGTCGCTGCGCGGCGCCAGCACTATCTGACATATCGCGAGGCTCAGCAGAGCATCACGCGCGATAATTCAGATGCAACGGCGCCGCCTCTGCTTGCCGTGCGACCCACAGTGCTGGGATGATCGCCTGCCAATCGGGAGGGAACCACCATGAGCACAACGACACAGCCAGCCAGCAGCCCTTATATTCCGGTGCGCGACGACTGGCTCGCTCGCCGGACTGAGACGATCCTCGAACCGGAACTCCCCATTATCGATCCGCATCACCACCTGTGGGAACGGCCGGGCTGGCGCTACATGCTGGATGATCTGCTTTCCGATACCAATAGCGGCCATAACATTATCGCCACGGTCTTCGTCCAGTGTCGCTCGATGCACCGCGCCGGCGGACTGGAAGAAATGAAACCGGTCGGCGAAACCGAATTCGTCAACGGCGTCGCCGCCATGAGCGCGTCCGGAGGTTTCGGCAAGACCAAAATCTGCGCCGGTATCGTCGGCCATGCTGATCTGCGCCTGGGTACCCGTGTGCGGCCGGTGCTGGAGGCGCATATCCGCGCCGGCGGCGGCCGCTGCCGTGGCATTCGGCACATCACCGCCTGGGACGCCGACCCCACGTTGATGAACCCGGCTTATGCACCACCGCCCGGGCTTATGGCCGACGCAACCTTTCGCCAGGGATTCGCCTGCCTCGCACCGCTGAACCTGAGCTTCGACGCCTGGCTCTACCACCCCCAGATCGGCGACGTGACATCATTGGCGCAGGCATTCCCAGACACGCGCATCTGTCTGAATCATGTCGGCGGCCCGCTGGCCATCGGCGTCTACGCCAGCAAGCGCGACGAAGTGTTCAACACGTGGTCCGCATCGATCCGCGCGTTGGCGAAGTGTCCCAACGTCGTGGTGAAACTCGGTGGCATGGCGATGCGGATCAACGGCTTCGACTTCCACGAGAAGGCGGACCCGCCATCATCGGAATCGCTGGCCGCGGCATGGAAACCTTATGTCGAAACCTGCATCGATGCGTTCGGCGCGCCGCGCTGCATGTTCGAGAGCAACTTCCCGGTGGACAAAGGTTCTTACGCCTACGCGCCATTCTGGAACGCGTGCAAGATCCTCGCACGCGGTGCGAGCGCGACGGAGAAAACCGACCTCTTCAGCGGCAGCGCAACGCAATTCTATCGGCTCGACATCTGAGGCCGAACGATGGGTATGGCCGTGTCGCCACATCTGGCACGCCTATTCCGCAGCAACCAGTTCCCAAGCAGACGCGCAGGAGTTCGTGCTATCCGCAGGCTCCGGCCAGCGATACTGCTTGACCGCGCGCACGAATGCCGCCAGCGGCGAGGACCAGCGTCGTCCCGCCACCGTCACAAGCGACACCTCGCGTGCGACTTCCGGATCCACCACGTAACGGCTGATCACGCCCGGAATCGTGTTGGAGAATTCTGGCAGGGAACACACACCCATGCCGGCTGCGACCTTGGTCAGAATCCAGTCTTCGGGCTCGCTAAGGACGGAACCGATCATCCGTGAACCGTTGGCACGGCATGCGTCACGCAGCACATCGAAATACTCGCAATCGATACGCGCCAGGTATCGCTGCCCGTCCAGATCCGCCGCGCGCACGACGTTCTTGCGTGCAAACGGATGGCCCGCCGAGCAGGCAATGACATAGCGCTCCTGATACAGCGGGTGCGGCTGGAACGGCGCGGCGAATCCGTCCGGTTTTGCCAGCAGCGCCATGTCGAGTTCGCCCTTTAGCAGCAGATCGCAGAGCCGTCCGGACACGGCTTCCATGAAGGTGATCTCCACGCCTGGATTGTCGGCACGAAATCGGCTGAGAAAGCTGACGAACCGCACCGGTTCAATCGTGCACATCACGCCCAACCGAAGCTGCGCGCCGTCCAGCCGCATGAAGCGCGTCGCAGTCTCCTTCGCCTCCTGCGTCCGCGCCAGCACCTCATTCAGATGCGGCTCCAACAGCCGACCGAGCTCGGTGAGATGGGTGTTGTTGCGTTCGCGCGAGAACAGGAGGCCGCCGAACTCGTCCTCCATCTTCTGGATCGCCCGGGTCAACGCGGGCTGGCTGACATTGCAGGCCACAGCCGCCTTGGTGAAGTTCAGCGTCTTGCGGAGCGCCAGGAAGTAGCGGATTTCATGCAATTCCACGACGTCCTCCCCATGTCCTGATCCTCTGTCCCGAGACACGGTGGGGCGTTACATGCGGATTGAGCGGATAGCAGCGTGGGATCGGCGCGCTTCATCGCGGATCGAAACTACCGGCCGGACGGTCGCGACCGCCCAGCCGGTTCTTGCGTGGCAGCTGCTTCAGCCTCCGCCATTGCCCTCGCTCGGCTTGAACAAATAGGCCGGCATGCTCGCCAGCACCTGCTTCGTCGCGCCGGCCATCATAGGTTTGGCGCCATCCAGGTTAACGTGGCTCAACGGCACCGCAACCAGCTTGGTGCCACCACCGACGTAGTCGCCCACGGACAGGATCGCGGTCGGCTCGGTCGCGGTGTTCTTCACCAGCACGTCGATCACCGAGCCAATGCTCTCCCCCTTGTCGTTGTAAACTGTCGCACCGATGATCTTGCTGGCGCGCATGAAGTGGTCGGCCATGATGATATCGCTGGCCGCGGCGTAGGCAAAGCTCGGATCAGCAAATGTTGCCGCCAGAGCCGCCACGGCGACGAGTTTGGTGAAAGTCTTCATTTGGTCCCTCCTGTCGAGTTGTTCGGCGGGACCACAGTATCGGGCGCATCATTTCATCGGAAATGCTTATGCACTATTGGTACGATACGGTACGCGCATCATAGCGCACGGCGCGCGGCCAGCGTTGCGGCAAGTTCGATGGCGGCGATCAGGCTGGACGGATCAGCGACGCCCTTGCCCGCAATGTCGTACGCCGTGCCATGATCAGGTGACGTACGCACGATCGGCAAGCCAAGTGTGATGTTCACGCCGTGGTCCATGTCGAGCGTCTTCAGCGGGATCAGCGCCTGGTCGTGGTACATGCAGATCGCCGCGTCGTAACGAGCGCGCGCGGTACGCGTGAACATCGTATCGGGCGGCCACGGCCCGGATACATCGATCCCCTCGGCGCGCAACGTGGCAAGGGCTGGCGCGATGATGGTGGTTTCCTCATCGCCCAGCGCGCCCTGCTCACCGGCATGCGGATTGAGGCCCGCAACGGCAAGCCGCGGATGTGCGATGCCGAATTCGCGGCGCAGCGCGATCGCAGTGGTCCGCGCGGCAACGACGATGCCGTCGGTGGTCAGCATGCCAATCGAGTTGCGCAACGAGGCGTGCACGGTGACCGGCACCACGCGCAGATCCGGACTGGCGAGCATCATGATCTGCTTGCCCGCCGCACCGGTGAGTGCCGCGAGGAACTCGGTGTGTCCCGGATATGTGAACCCCGCATCGTACAGCGCGGCCTTGTTGATCGGATTGGTCACCATGCCGCTGGCCTCGCCGCTCAGACACAGTGCCGCGGCGCGTTCGATCGACTCGAGCACCGATTTCGCGTTCGCCTTGTCCGGTTCCCCTGCCCGAGCGGGCACAGCAAGCCCGATCGCCAGCACGGGCAGCGCTTTCGGGAATATCTCCACAGCGGCACTCGGCGAGGTAACCTCGACGATTGGTATGCCGCTCAGCCGCCGCGGATCATCCAGCGCGACGAAGCAGGGCCCGCCGCTATGCAGTGCCTGCCATGCGCGCACGGTCAGTTCACCGCCGATCCCGGCTGGATCGCCCATCGTGAGGGCAAGTGGCACCGTCATGATACGTCGACCTTCCTTTTCAAGCCCGCTCGCGAAGAGCTTATCCGATGCAACAACCTGTCACCATTCGAACAAACTGGTGCAATACGCCTCTGTGCACACTGTTCCTGACAGAGCGTTGGAGGTCACTGTGTGTGCACGAGCGGACCATGATGTGACGTTTGCCGGCCTGCTGCACGACCCGCTGATCCGGCTGGTGATGCTGAGTGATGGCGTGACCGAAGATGCAATGGCCGCCCTCATGAACCGCGTGCGCCGTTCCCTGGCGGCGCGTGCCCAACTGCCGCAACCGAAGTTAAATGTGCAGTGCGCGTCCCTCGACAGCGAGAGCGGCCTCTTTAACTGCCTCTTCCAGCGTGGGATGCGCGTGGCAGGTGCGCGCGACGTCTTCGGCTGAGGCACCGAACTCGATCGCGGTGGTGAGTTCCGCGATCAGTGTACCGGCGTCCGGGCCGATGATATGCGCGCCGAGCAACCGATCGGTCGCCTTGTCGGCGAGCAGCTTCACGAATCCATCCGTGTAGCCCATTGCCCGCGCGCGACCGTTCGCGGTGAACGGGAACTTGCCGATGTTGTAGGCCACGCCTGCGGCTTTCAGTTCCTCCTCGGTCTGGCCGACCGAGGCGACCTCCGGCCATGTATACACGACACCGGGGATCGCACCGTAGTTCACGTGGCCCGCCTGGCCGGCAATGCGTTCCGCAACGGCGATGCCTTCGTCTTCTGCCTTGTGCGCCAGCATCGGGCCAGCTGATCGCGTCGCCAATGGCGTAGATGCCGGGGACATTGGTGGCATAGTGCGCGTCGGTCTTCACCCGGCCGCGTTCGTCCAATTCCACGGCGGCACTGACGCCCTCGGTGTAGGCGCGGCGACCGATCGCCAGCAGAACGATGTCAGCCTTCAGTTCCTCCGCGGCGCCACCCTTCGCCGGTTCAATGCTCAACGTGACGCCGTCGTTGCCTTTGCGCGCGCCGGTCACCTTCATGCCGAGGCGGAACTTCATGCCTTGCCGCGCCAGGATGCGCTCGAATGCCTTGGCGACCTCACCATCCATGGTGGGAACAATGCGATCAAGGAATTCCACCACCGTAACTTCCGCGCCGAGCCGTCGCCACACGCTGCCGAGTTCCAATCCGATATAGCCGCCACCGATGACCACGAGATGGCCGGGAACCTTGTCGAGTTCCAACCCGCCGGTGGACGTCACGATCTGCTTCTCATCGACCTCTACGCCGGCGAGCGGAACGGATTCGGAGCCTGTGGCGATGACGATGTGCTTCGCGTCGTAGCTGGTGCCATCAACGTCGACCTTGCCCGGTTCAGTGATGCGGCCGGTGCCCTTGAGCCACGTCACCTTGTTCTTGCGGAACAGGAATTCGACGCCCTTTGACGTTGGCGGTGACCACCTCGGCCCTGCGCGCCTGCATGCGCGCGAGATCCAGCTTCACCCCATCCACCAGCACGCCGTGGTCCTTCAGTGCGTGCGTCGTGTGGTAGAACTCTTCCGAGGATTGCAGCAGCGCCTTGGAGGGGATGCAGCCGATATTCAGGCAGGTGCCGCCAAGCGTGGCGCGCTTCTCGACGCAGGCGACCTTCATGCCGAGCTGCGCCGCCCGGATTGCGCACACGTAGCCGCCAGGTCCGGAGCCGATAACGATGAGGTCGAATGAGTCAGGCATAACGGACCTTCAGTTCTGTGGCGCGTGGCAGACCGCCTCGACGTTGTGTCCGTCGGGGTCGAGCACGAACGCCGCGTAGTAGCTGGGATGGTAGTGCGGACGCAAACCGGGCGCCCCGTTGTCGCGGCCACCGGCCTGCATCGCCGCAGCGTAGAACGCATCGACTTCGGCACGGCTCGCGGTGAATGCAACGTGGACAGAAATTGGCACGGTGGTGCTGGTGTCGATCCAGAACTGCGGCTTGCCGGCTTTGCCAAACCCGACAGCATCGTTGGTTTCCATCACCACACCGGCACCCAGCGGCGCCAGCGCTCGTGTGTAAAATGTCCGGCTCACTGTAAGGTCGCTGACCGGGACGCCAATATGGTCGAGCATCGTGAGCTCCGGGTGGAATGTCGCTATAGCGTCATGGACCGCGCCCACTGCCAGGCATGGCTGAGATGCACAACGAGGATCACGCCACGCGCAATTCGCTGCCCTCGTCCAGATAGCACGCTGTCGCACCCACGTACAGGACGACAGTCAGCGGAGCGATGAGGCCGACGAACATGGCGGTCGGAACAGCAGCGTTGCCGTTGGTCCAACGCAAGCTGTGCTCCACCTCGAAGTCGTGGAAGCCGTCCGCCAGCCGCATGTCGTGCGCCTGCATCACGCACTTCCGTGTCTTTTCTGCCACGGCGACCCGGCATAAGGCGACCCCCAATTCCCGTGGGTCGCGCACAAGTCCTAGCTCCTGTGGCACGCCGCTGCGCGAGCGGATGCGCATGTGCCTCGGTCTGGTCGCCAGGCGGAAGACGTAGCGGGCGTCATCGCGCGAAACAGCGTCCACCCGCCTGCCATCCACCAGTAGATGCAGATCGGGTTCGTTGGTCAGCCGAACATCCAGTCGTGGACGCGCGCGGTTCGCCAGACGCTGCCAGACCGAATCAACAATGGGACCGCCAGTCAGCACAGGCACGCACGGCTCCTGCGGTGGCAGGTGCCACGCGGAGTTGGCATTCCGGAATAACCAGCGATTGCCGTCGTCGCGATAGCTCTCGGCCGGTGCACCGTCGGCCATCAGCACGTCATGTGTCTCAAGCTCGACATGATAGATCGCCACTTGCTGCGCGCGGTCGTCCCACACGATCGTCCGGTGATTGATCAGGTGCTCCACAGGGATCAGCACGCCGTTGAGGAACAGCGAATGCCCCTTGGTGACCCGCAGGTCTCGGTGCGGCACGTTGTCGGCCAGCGCGCCTCTGCGCACGATGACCGGTGTCGCCGCGTTACGCCGGCCACGCGTGGCAAGCACGCGCCCAGTGCCGATCCACATGATGGGTCGTGCTGCGCCCCCTAATGTCAGCACCTCGTCGCCGACAGCGAGCTGCTCGACCAGGACCTCGCCACGCGGCGTGGCGATACGGGTTCCAGCGGCGAAGCACAGCGTAACGACGGTATCGCTCGCGCCGGGAGTGGCGACAAAACTGTCGACGGAATACTTGCCTGCGACCGCCAGCGACAGCGGTGTAAAGCCAGTGCCCGACAGTGTCAGCCTGCCTGCAGCGCCAGAGATACCCTGAGTGAAGACCGCGTCGGTAAATCGCGATCCTTGCACGTCAATCGTGTTGCCGGCGCCGAACCCGACAATCGTGCCCAGGTTGGCAGCGGCCACGTCCAGTACCAGATCGCCAACCTGCGCGCCAATCGACGCGCTGAACGCGATGTCGACGCCGGCGTCGATGCCGCCTTGCACTTCGAGCGTCATCAGCGGCTCGATCGTGCCGGTGCCGTGGATATTGCCGTCGATCAGCAGCGCACCCGGGATCGGCTGGGTGGCTTCCACAGTGCCTTGATTGCCGAGCACCACATTGCCGTGCAGCGTGCCGAGCCCGACCAGCGGCGAACTCGTGCCATCGACGCTGACCGCCCCGACCGTGCCGGATGATGCGCCGACCAGCACTTCGCCACCGCCCGTGACATCCAGCGTGCCGAACTCGAGGGTGAAAGTGGTCGCTATGACTGTGCCGGGGCTACCGGCCGCGCCAGTGGCATCGAGCTCGCCGTCCGGCCCGATCACGATATCGGAGAATTGCAGGGTAGAACCGGTCTCGATGGTCGCATTGCCTGTGCCACCCTGCCCCACCGTCAGGCTGGTGCCGAACCAGGTCGACTCGTTGAGCGTGACGCTGCCGGTCGCACCAGCAGCTTCGCCCAGGATGGCGGTTGCCGTCATAAGCGTGCTGCTGCCCGAAACGTCGATCGAGCCGGTGCCCTCGGGTCCATTCTGCCCGATGATGAGATCGGCGAAGGACACGGTTGAGCCAGCATCGATCGTTGCGTTGCCAGTGCCGTCCAGTCCCACCGTCAGGGTAGCGCCGTTCCAGGTCGAGTCATTGAGCGTCACGTCGCCGGTCGCTGCAGCGGCTTCGCCCAGGATGGCGAAATCGCTGCCAAACTGGCTGCCGCCAGAGATATCGATAGAGTCGCTGCCGTCAACGGCTCCCACAACGACATTGAGGAGTGCCACGGTCGAGCCGGCCTCGATCGTCGCGTTGCCGGTGCCGGACTGGCCGACTGTCAGGTCACTGCCGCCCCAGATCGAGTTGCTAAGGCTGAGGTTGCCGGTCGAGCCCGCGTTCTGTCCCAGGATGGCGGTCGCGCTGAAGAATGCGGGGGTGTCGGAGATATCCACCGAGCCATCGCCCGAATCCCCGATGATCAGCACTCCGTCGGCGGCTCCCGGGGCTGACTGCGCCACCTCGAAACCGAAGGCCGCGTCGACCGTGACCGTGCCGCTCGAGCCCTCATCGATGCCCACGATCATGCCCAGGTCGTCGAAGCCCGCGCCGGACTGGACCTCAAGCGAACCCCCAGTGGTCAGGCCGATGGCATCGAACGAGCCACGGTTCGCGAGGGTGCCGCTCGAGGCAACGATCACCGCGGCGTTCTCGTCGATGATCATCCCGCTCTGACCATCGATCCCGAAACCGTAATGGCCCGAGCTGAAGGTGACCGAGGTCGCCGCGACGACCTGGAGCTCTTCGGCATCGCCCGTGGCATTGTTGGTGGTCACCGTGACCGAGGTGCCGTCGGAGCCCGTGCCATCGAAAACCGCCACATCCCCCAAACCCTCGGGGATGCTTCCCGGCCCGGCAGTACCGTCGATCAGATCCCAGTTGCTCTTGGGCGGAGGGCCCGCGTCGGTAGCCCTCCAGTCCGAGCCGAGCTTGCCGTTCCAGCGGAAAGTGTTCGTGATGGCCATGCGGTCCCCCCCGACTCCGGGTGTCATCCCCGATGCCAGCCCGCCGCTGTTCGGCGGTACCCACACAGCTTGACCTATCACGAACGCCTTTGGGTCGACGCTCACGTCATTGTTATATCGATCAGGAAAAACCCGGCAGCCGGGTCAGGCGCGACAAGATCGGCGAAGTCGTTGCCGGAGCGCTCGCGCTACAGCCCCAGCAACAACCGGCGCGGATCCTCCACGCCCTCTTTCACCCGCACCAGGAAGCTCACCGCCTCGCTGCCATCGACAATGCGGTGGTCGTAGCTCAGCGCGAGGTACATCATCGGTCGCGCCTCGATCTTCCCCGCCACCACCATCGGTCGTTGCTGGATCTTGTGCATCCCCAGGATGCCGGACTGCGGCGGGTTCAGTATCGGCGTCGACATCAGCGAGCCATACACGCCGCCGTTGGTGATGCTGAACGTACCGCCAGTCAGTTCGTCCAGCTTCAGTCCACCGTCCCGCGCGCGGCGGCCAAAGTCCGCGATCGCACGTTCGATTTCCGCGAAACTCATCGCATCCACGTCGCGGATCACCGGCACCACCAGACCCGCCGCGCCACCAACGGCGATGCCCATGTGCACGAAGTTCTTATAGACGATGTCGCCGCCATCGATCTCGGCGTTGACTGCGGGGAACGCCTTCAACGCGGCCACGCACGCCTTCACGAAGAACGACATGAAGCCGAGGCGCACGCCGCTGTGCTTCTTCTCGAACGCCTCCCGATACTCGCTGCGCAGTGCCATCACCGCCGTCATGTCCACCTCGTTGAAGGTGGTCAGCATGGCGGCGGTGTTCTGTGCCTCCTTCAGCCGCGCGGCGATGGTGCGGCGCAGGCGCGTCATGCGGACGCGTTCCTCGCGCGGCTCTGTCTCGCGCGCGGGCTTCGCAGCGGGAGGCGGCACAGCAGCGGGGGCGGGACGGTTCAGGAACGCCAGCACGTCGCCCTTGGTGATGCGGCCGTCCTTACCGGTGCCGGCGCCAACATCCGCCTCGCGGAGGTGCTGCTCCTCGATCAGCTTGGCAGCGGCTGGCAGCGGCGCGTGCGCGGCGACATCGGCCGGCGGTGTCGCCGGCCGAGCGACCGGACCGCGCGCCGTAACCGGCGCATTCACCCCGGCCTGCGGCATCGCTGCTGGACGGGGGGTCGGTGAGCTCGCTGGGGAAGGGGAACGAGCCGCTGGCGCCACCCCCGCCAAGCCCCTCCCCCGCTCTGCGGGGGAGGCAAGGGAGGGGGTGCCGCCAGCCTCCAGCATGCCAAGCAGGGCGCCAACAGGCACCTCGCTGCCCTCCGGCGCACTGATCGAGCTCAACACGCCGGCCGCTGGGGCGTTCACCTCCACCGTCACCTTGTCGGTTTCCAGCTCCACCAGCGGTTCATCGAGCGCAACAGCCTCGCCAGCCTGCTTCAGCCAGCGTGCGACGGTGGCGGAGGTGACGCTTTCGCCCAGCGTCGGAACCGTGATCTCGGTCGCCATCACGCCGTCCCCAGCGCACTGGCTACCAACGCTGCCTGCTGCGCCGCATGCGCGCGAGCCGACCCGGTAGCAGGACTAGCCGCCGCCTCGCGCCCGACATAGCGCGGACGTTTCGCCGCCCCATCCAGCCCGGCCAGCACCTTCTCCAATCGCCGATCGACGTAGTTCCAGGCACCCATGTTTTCAGGCTCCTCCTGGCACCACACCAGTTCGGCGTTTCGATACGCACCCAGCTCCCGCGCCAATGTCTTCTCAGGCAACGGATAGAGCTGCTCCAGCCGCAGGATGGCAACGTCGCTGATCGTCTTCTCGCGCCGCTCAGCCAGCAGGTCGTAGTACACCTTGCCGCTGCACAGCACCACGCGCCGCACCGCATCCGGCGTGGCGATCACGTCGATCTCCGGGACGACGAAGCGGAACGCGGTGCCCTCACCCATCTCCGCCAGCGCAGACACCGCCAGCTTGTGTCGCAGCAGCGACTTCGGCGTGAAGATCACCAGTGGCTTGCGGAAGTTGCGCTTCAATTGACGCCGCAACACATGGAAGTAATTCGCCGGTGTGGTCAGGTTCGCAACACACATGTTGCGCTCGGCACACAACTGTAGATACCGCTCGATGCGCGCCGAGGAGTGTTCCGGCCCCTGCCCTTCATAGCCGTGCGGCAGCAACAGCGTCAGGCCCGACATACGCAGCCACTTGCTCTCGCCGCTTGCCAGGAACTGATCGATGATCACCTGAGCGCCATTGGCGAAGTCACCAAACTGCGCCTCCCACAGCACCAGAGTGCGCGGATCAGCCAGCGTGTAGCCGTATTCAAACCCCAGCACGCCCGCTTCGGAAAGCAGCGAGTTGTAGATCTCGATCCGCGCCTGGTCGCGCGCGATATTGTTCAGCGGCACATATTCGTTCTGGTTCTCCTGGTCGACCAGCACCGCGTGGCGCTGGCTGAACGTGCCGCGCTGGCTATCCTCGCCCGACAACCGCACGCGGTGGCCTTCCAGCAGCAGCGAGCCGAACGCCAGCGCCTCGCCGGTGGCCCAGTCGATCCCTTGCCCCGACTCCAGCATCTCCCGCTTCGCTTCGAGCTGGCGGCGGATGCGGGGATGCACCTCGAAACCCGCAGGCACACTGGTCAGGGCAGTACCGATCCGCTTTAGCGTCTCGGCCGTCACCGCGGTAGCATGCTCGATGCGTTCGGCTTCCGGGTCGGGCTGCGACATGCCGGACCAATGGCCTTCCAGCCAGTCCGCCTTGTTCGGCTTGTACGACTTGCCCGCGGCGTTGGCCGCTTCCAGCGTCTGCGCAAACTCGTCCCACATCGCCTGTGACTCGGCTGCGCTGATTACGCCTTCCACCGCCAGCCGTTCGGCGTACAGAGTGCGCGTGGTGCGCGTCTTGTCGATCGCGCGATACATCAGCGGCTGGGTAAACGCCGGTTCATCGGTCTCGTTGTGGCCGTGACGCCGATAACAGACGATGTCGAGCACAATGTCGCACGCGAACCGCATGCGGAACTCGGCCGCCATGCGCGCGCAGAACACCACCGCCTCGGCGTCATCGCCGTTCACGTGCAGGATCGGCGCCTGGATCGACTTCGCCACATCGGTGCAATAGAGGCCGGAATAAGCGTGCGCCGGCACGGTGGTGAAGCCAATCTGGTTGTTCACGATCAGATGGACCGTGCCGCCGGTGCGGTAGCCGATGAGCTGGCTCATGGCGAGCGTCTCGTACACCAGCCCCTGCCCGGCGAACGCCGCATCGCCGTGCATCAGGATCGCCATCACCGACGAACGGCGCTGCGTGTCCCCCGCCTCATCCTGGCGCGCCCGCACCTTGCCGATCACCACGGGATCGACCGCCTCCAGGTGCGACGGATTGGGCTGCAGCGACAGATGCACGCTGTGCCCCGCCACATCGATGTCGGTCGACGTGCCAAGGTGGTACTTCACGTCGCCCGAACCCTGCACGTCGTCCGGCTTGAAGCTCTCGCCGCCGAACTCCGAGAACACCGCGGTCAGCGGCTTCTTCACGATATTGACCAGCGTGTTCAGCCGCCCGCGATGCGGCATGCCGATGGCGATCTCCGATACGCCGGCGGACGCCACCGTCTCGATGATGGCGTGGATCGCCGGGATGGTGACCTCGCCGCCCTCCAGGCCGAACCGCTTGGTGGTGACGTAGCGCTTCTGGCAGAACGCCTCGAAGCCCTCCGCCTCGGTCAGCTGGGTCAGGATGCTGCGCTTGGCCGTGGCGTCGAACGCGGTCCGCCAGGGCGCGCCTTCCACCTTGCGCTGGATCCAGGCCTTCTGCTCCGGGTCCTGGATGTGCATGAACTCGACGCCGATGGAGCCGCAGTAGGTCTCGCGCAGGATGGTCTGGATTTCCCGCAGCGTCGCAGTCTCGCGCCCCAGCACGTTGTCGATGAAGATCGGCTTGTCGAGGTCGTTATCAGTGAAACCATACGACCGCGGGTCCAACTCCGCGTGGGGTGGCGGGATTTGCAGGCCGAGCGGGTCGAGCCGCGCCTCCAGATGGCCGCGCACGCGGTAGGAGCGGATCAGCATCAGCGCGCGCAGGCTGGCGATGGTGGCCGCGCGCATCTGCTCGCCGGAGAGCGAGGCGGGGGCCAGCCACCGGGCAATGGGCGCGGACGGCGCCGAGGCGACCGCAGCAGGCAGCGCGGTGTCGTCTTCCTCGGCGCGATGGTGAGGCGCCCAGGAGGCACCTGTCGCTTCCTCCAGCACTGCCCTTGCGTCGTCGTTCAGCGCGCCGAACAGCTCGGCGAACGTGGGATCGACCGAGTGCGGGTTGACCGCCCAGCGGGCGTATTGCTCGCCCAGGAATGCGGCGTTCGCGCCGCTGAAGGCGGAGGCCAGGATGTCCACGCCAGCCATTACTTCCAGTTCCTCATCTGTGCCGGCGCGGCATAGACGCACATGCCGGTTAACGGAACCCCTCTGGGAGCGGTCCGGGCCGGTTCGCGGTCATGTCACCCGATTGCTATGCCCGAAATGCGGTGGCGGCCGGGGTTTTCAAGCGAACGAGGGGCTGGGTCGTCTGGCAGGCATGAGGGGGTTACAATGCACCGCGTCCATTGCTATTTTCTTACCATCATACGATCGATGGGGCGAGTGTAATGACAGCCATGGACACTGCCACTCTATCGGCGAAGTTCCAGATCTCGATACCGAAGGCAATCCGCGCTGCCCGGCACTGGCGAGCAGGGCAGGTTTTCGCCTTCATCCCCAAGGGTCAGGGCGTGTTGCTGGTGCCCGTGCCGCGGCGTGAAGACCTCGCCGGCATCGCCCGCGGCGCGAATCCTACGGGCTATCGCGACCGGACCGATCGGATCTGATGCGCCTTGTCGACACGTCGGCCTGGGTCGAGTGGCTAACGGGGTCGGCGCTCGGCAAGACGCTAGAGCCGGAACTGCCCGAGCGTCAGGAATGGCTGGTGCCGACCATCGTGCAGTTCGAACTGGCCAAGTGGCTGGAACGCGAGCTCGACGAGAATCGGGCGGACGAGGTAATCGCGTTCACTGCTACCTGTATCGTCGCCGTCCTCGATACGGCAATTGCCTTGTCGGCGGTGGAGCTCTCCGCCAACCACAAGCTGGCGACGGCCGACGCTATCGTCTACGCAACCGCCCTCGCCCATGGTGCCGACCTGCTGACGTGCGACCGGCATCTCGAGACGCTGTCCGGCGTCCGCTGCGTGCCGAAGCAACCAGGATGACAAACCAGGGCAATCGGGTGAACTGGCGAAAAGCAAGCAAGGGTCCGCACGGAGGTCACGAGAAGGCAAAGCCACGAGGTGCCACTGAAAAGTCTATAGCTGCTCCGCGCGGAGCAGCACATTTTGTTTCTCAGTGGCCCGTGGTGGCTTGAATCTCCAAGACCTCCGTGCGGAATCTTGCTTCCTGCTTGTTCACCCGATTGCGCTGGGTGAGAAACCAGGCCAATCGCTTGAATTGCGTCGGCGTGCGATCGGATCGGTCAACCCCTGATCTTGCGTCGCTGCGAACGTGGAGGTGGGACGTCCCCAAGGTTTTCAGCACGGAGGAAAAAAGGAGGACGTCGAGGGCCACGGAGCAGAATGTACTGCGCTTCGCGCGAAGCGCTTTCAACCCTTACTCCGTGGCCTCGACGTCCTCGCCTTCTTCCTCCGTGCTAAGATTCTTCCTGGCGTGCGGACGGCACATGTTTCCCCCGTTGTCCAAAGCAACGGCGGATTCAAGCGATTGCCCCGGGTGAGAAACGGGGAAAGATAGTTATTCCCACGTGGGTGTTGCAGCACTACGGCACAATCACAGCTGCGTAGTCTCAGCAATCCGACTGAAATTCATCTGAGTGACCATGCCACCGCTTCAGGTTCCCTGCGGCGACAATCCACCGACGTGTCTATTGCGACCCGATAAGATCCAAGCTCCAATCAGCGATGGCTCGGACGCGCGCAGCAACCGACCGGGGAGGAAACCATGATCCGCATTACCAGCCCGTCCTGGGTCAGGCATCGTGCCGTCGCAGGCCTGTTCGCAGCCGCCGCGCTGACTGTTCTCGCCGCCGGTCAGGCAGCCGCGCAGCGCCAACTCGTGATATACTGCGGCGTCGACGAGAAATGGTGCCGCGCGGTTTCCAATGCCTACCAGAAGGAAACCGGCGTCCAGGTCGACATGACCCGCATGAGCGCCGGCGAGGTCTACGCCCGGGTGCGCGCGGAGAAAGACAATCCGCATGGCGATGTCTGGTTCGGCGGCACCGGCGATCCGCATCTGCAAGCCGCAGATGAAGGGGTCACCGAACCGTACCAATCGCCAATGTTGCCAAAACTGCGCGACTGGGCGCAGCGGCAGGCGGAACTTTCGCACAATCGGACGGTGGGGCTTTACCTCGGTGCGCTCGGCTTCGGCTACAACACCGAGGACATGAAGATACGCAAACTGACCCCACCCGCGTGCTGGGCCGACCTGATCAAGCCCGAGTTCAAGGGTGAGGTGCAGATGGCGGATCCTAATTCATCCGGCACCGCGTGGACTATGCTCGCCACGATCATTCAGCTCATGGGCGAGGATAAGGGGTTCGAATATCTCAAGGCACTGCACAAGAACATCAACGAATATACCAAGGCCGGAGCGGCGCCAGCGCTCGCGGCCGGTCAGGGCGAGACGCTCATCGGCATTGCCTTCCAGCACGACGTGATCGACGTCGCCAAACACAACAAGCCGGTAGCCGTGGTGTCGCCCTGCGAGGGCACCGGCTACGAGATCGGTTCGCTCAGCCTGATTGCAGGCGCCAAGCATATGGACGAGGCGAAGAAGTTCTACGACTGGGCGCTGACCTCGGATGCACAAAAGATCGCCGCGACAACCGGCAGTTATCAGATCCCGTCAAACCCAGACACACCGGTTCCCCCCGAGGCGCCTGATCTCTCGAAGATCAAGCTGATCGAATACGACTTTGCCAAATACGGTTCCTCAGCGACGCGCAAACGCCTGCTCGGCAAGTGGACCGACGAGGTGAAGAACGCGCCGAAATAGGGCCTTCAGGTGAAGCACCAGACAGCCCAGCCAGAAGAGCAAGAAGAGCCAGAAGAGCCAAAAGAGCTAGACGAGCCGGAAGAGCCAGCTCTCCCCCTCCCCTTGCGGGAGGGGGCCAGGGGGAGGGGGCTGTGGCGCCCCTCCGCCCAAATTTGATGCGCCTCCTGATCATCTGGCTGGCGCTCGGCTGGGCAGCACTGCTGGTGCTCCCCTGGTACGGCCTCGACACCGCCACTTCGCCCCCGGCGCTATTCGCCGGCAGCCCCTGGCTGTTACCGCTGGCGCTGCCGCTATTGGCCGCAGTGTGGGCGCCGTGGCGCCAAGTACGACCGCGCATGCTGATCACCGCAGGCGCCACGGGACTGGTCTGGCTCGCCGCCCAGGGTCTGCTGATCGGTCAGCGCGGCTGGTCCTCCGGCTGGCTCACGGCGATGCTCGGTCCCGGCCCAACCCAGTCGGCAATGGGATGGGGCGCCATGTGCTACGCGCTCGCTGCTCTGATGCTGATCGCCTACGGCTTGGCGCGGCTAGGTGCATGCAAGGGCGACGTATTCGTCGTCGGCGCAATCCTGCTGGTGGTCGGCCTCATCGCGCTGTTCGTGTTCTATCCGGTGCTGTGCATCCTTTCCTCAGCAGTCCGCGACAACGACGGCAGCTTCACGCCATCCCTGTTCGTGGGAAAGCTGTTCAGCCAATCCATCTGGGGCCTCGACTGCGTACTCGGCACGCGCAGCTGTGGCGTAGCCTGGAACACCGTCGCCGAGGCAACGCTGGTGGGGCTGCTGACCACGCTGCTCGGCCTCGCCTTCGCCCTGGCGGCACAACGAACGCAGTTACGCATGAAACCACTGCTGCGCGCGCTGTCGATCTTGCCGATCATTACGCCGCCATTTGTAATTGGCCTGGCACTGATCCTGCTGTTCGGTCGCGCCGGCGTCGTCACCGTGTGGCTCGGCACAGCGTTCGATATCCCTCGCAGCCGCTGGATCTACGGCATGCCAGGCATCACCATCGCGCAGGTGCTCGCGTTCACCCCGATTGCCATGATGGTGCTGCTTGGTGTGTTGCAGGGCGTCGCGCCCAGCCTGGAGGAAGCTTCTCAGACACTGCGCGCAAGTTCCTGGTACACATTCCGCACGATCACCTGGCCACTGATCCGCCCAGGCTTGGCCAACGCCTTTCTCATCGGCTTCATCGAGAGCATGGCAGACTTCGCCAACCCACTGGTGATCGGTGGCAACTTCAACGTGCTGTCAACCGATATCTTCTTCGCGGTGGTCGGCGCGTCGCATGATCAGGGCCGCGCCGCGGTGCTCGCCATCGTGCTGCTCGCCTTTACGCTGACCGCGTTCCTGGCACAGCAATTCTGGCTTGGGCGGCGAAGCTACGCGACCATGACCGGCAAAGGACACACCGGCATTCCTGCATCGCTGCCGCCGGTCGTGCGCGTCGGTTGCTACGCTGCGATCGTACCGTGGCTGCTGCTGACCGTCGCAGTCTACGGCGTCATCCTGATTGGCGGCTTCGTCGTGTCGATCGGTCGCGACAACACACCAACGCTGGAATACTTCTGGACCGCGTTCTCCATTGAGCGCGGCGTCGGTGGCTGGTTCCTGTCCGGCTCCGCCTGGAACTCGTTCATCGTCACCATGGAAATTGCGCTGATCGCCATGCCACTTACCGCCGTCCTCGGCATCCTGACCGCGTACCTGCTGGATCGCCAAAGCTTCCCCGGCCGGCGCAGCTTCGAGTTCCTCGCGATGATGAGCTTCGCAATTCCCGGCACGGTGATCGGCGTCGCCTACATTCTCGCATTCAACGTGCCACCGGTATCGCTCACCGGCACCGGCACGATCATCGCGATCTCCTTCGTCTTCCGTAACATGCCAGTCGGAATTCGCGCCGGACTCGCCAACCTGAGCCAGATCGATCGCAGCCTGGACGAGGCGTCGATGACGCTCGGTGCGCATTCGTTCCGTACCATCATGCAGGTGATTTTGCCGTTGCTGCGGCCCGCCATCATCACCGCGATGGTCTACAGCTTCGTGCGCGCGGTGACCGCGGTCAGCGCGGTGATCTTCCTGGTCACCGGCCACTACAATCTCGCCACCGTCTATATCGTCGGCCGTGCCGATGTCGGCGAATACGGCGTGGCAATCGTCTACTCGGCAATGCTCGTGGTGTTCATGATGCTGGTGCTGATCGTAATTCAGTTGCTGGTCGGCGAGCGCCGCATCGCGCGCCGAACCGAAACGCCGGCAATCGAGACGCCCGGTCTGGCGATCGCGCAGGTATGAGCGACAGCAACACGTCGCCAGCGGTGGAATTCCGTGCCGTCACCAAGCGGTTTGGCACCGTGACCGCGCTGCACACCGTCAGCTTTTCGATAGAGCGCGGTACACTGGTGACGCTGCTGGGCCCATCCGGCTGCGGCAAGACGACGATACTGCGTCTGATCGCGGGACTGGAGCAGGCGAGCGATGGACAGATCCTGATCGAAGGCACCGATGTCACGCTGCTCTCGGCGGCTGAACGCGACGTGTCAATGGTCTTCCAGTCCTATGCGCTGTTCCCCCACATGACCGTACTGGAAAACGTGTGTTACGGCCTGCGGGCTTCGGGAATGCGCAAGGCACAATCGATAGAGCTCGCGCAGGCAAAGCTGACCCAGGTCGGACTCGCCGGCTACGGCGCGCGCCTGCCCAGCGAATTGTCCGGTGGTCAACAGCAACGTGTCGCAGTGGCACGCGCCATAGTGCTGGAGCCGAAGGTACTGTTGTTCGACGAACCGCTGTCCAATCTGGATGCCAAGCTGCGCCGACACGTGCGCGAGGAAATCCACGAACTGCAACAGAGCCTGGCCCTCACCGCCGTTTACGTAACGCATGACCAGCAGGAGGCCCTGGCGATCTCCGATCGGGTCATGGTGATGAGCATGGCGCGCATCGCACAGGACGGCACGCCACGAAGCTTATACGAACAACCGAACAGCCATTTCGTCGCTGACTTCATCGGCGACGCCAACATCGTACCGGTGACGATCGAGGGCTATCAGGGGGAACTCGCATCGGTACGGCTAGGACCGCTGTTACTGACGTTGCCGCATCACGGCGCCATCGATGGCGCGCCGGAGCTGTCCGTCCGTCCGCAGGCGCTGCTGCTCGCACCAGCAGCCGGTCAATCAGATGCGCTGATCGCGCGGGTGTCCAAGGCTGCGTATCTCGGCAGTCACATGGAGTACTGGGTGGCGGTGGAGGGCGTGAGCAAGGAGTTGTTCGTGATCAGCCACGATGTCGAGGCACCATTCGCCCCCCGCCAAGAGGTCGCCGTCACACTTGCCCACAGTGGCGTCGCCTTGGTCCAGCAACACTGATTGGCAACCAACGACAATGCGCCGTCGCGAACCGCCGCGCGGGTCTCCTTGAGGAAGCGCTCGCTGTCGGACCCGATGATGTACGCGTCGTAGCCCTCGCTTTGCTCACCGACACGATCCACAGCAACCCACCAAACGGCCAACCCAGCGGCCAACAGGACGAGCGGCAACCGGCAGCATTCCGCCCGATCACGACTTCGTGACACGCCGGGAAAGGTTAACGGGCGGTTACCTACAATCCACAACCCGGCCAGTTGGGTAGTTCCGCCCTCGCCCGGTCCCCGCAATATCGCGTCTCCGCCATACACCCCAGAGAGGACAGTTGCATGCCCCTCGCCTTCCGACTCGCGCGCGTCATCAACCTGGCCCTCGCGGTGGCCCTTTCCACCGTTGCGACGGCGCACGCCCAGGGCGGCCCACCACAGGTGACCGTGGCCCCACCACTCGCCAGCCGCGTCGCCCAGTGGGACGAGTTTACCGGCCGCTTCGAGGCCATGGAACGCGTCGAGGTTCGCCCCCGCGTCTCCGGCTACATCGACCAGGTGAATTTCCGCGACGGCAGCACCGTCAAGCAGGGCGACCTGCTGTTCACCATCGACCAGCGGCCCTTCCAACTCGCCGTCGATTCCGCCAAGGCCGACGTGCTGCGCGCCCAGGCGCAGATCGTGCTGGACCAGGCCGACTACCAGCGCGCCCAGGAACTGGTGAAGACCGCCGCCACCCCGGTCAGCGTCCTCGACCAGCGCAAGGCCAACCTGGATATCGCCCACGCGCAGGAGATGGCGGCGCAGGCGGCGCTGCACACCGCCGAACTCAACCTGGAATGGTCCGAGGTCCGCGCCGCGATCAGTGGCCGCGTCTCCGATCGGCGTGTCGATCCAGGCAACCTGGTCACCGGCGGTCAGAACGGCGCGACGATACTAACCACCATCGTCCGGCTGGATCCGATCTACTTCGTGTTCGACGGCTCGGAGGCCGACTACATCCGCTACACCCGGCTCAGCGTCGATGGCGCACGCGGTTCATCACGCGACACCCCGAACCCGGTGCGGGTGCAGCTCGCCGACGAAAAAGACTGGCCGCATCAGGGCGTAATGAATTTCGTTGACAACGAAATCAACGCGCACTCGGGCACGATCCGCGGCCGTGCCATCTTCGACAACAAAGACCTGTTCCTGACCCCAGGCACCTTCGGACGGCTACGGCTCTATGGTGGTCCGCTCGATGCACTGCTGATCCCAGACGCATCGATAGTGTCCGACCAGGCCAACAAAGTGGTCCTGACGGTTGGCGCCGATGGCAAGGTGGTTCCCAAGCCGGTAACGCTCGGCGGCATGGCGCGCGGCCTGCGCGTCATCGCGTCCGGCCTGGCACCCACCGATCGAGTGGTCATCGGCGGCTTAGCCAACCCATTCGTCCGCCCCGGCGTAACCGTGGTGGCGCGGCAGACCGAAATCCATCCCGCCGGCAGCCAGTTCGCCGCCGGGGAGTAAGCCGCCCCGCCCCACGCAAAACACTCCCTCTCCCGCTACGCGGGGGAGGGTTGGGTGGGGGTCCCACCAAAGGCACAGCACCATGCGCTTCTCCCACTTCTTCATCGATCGGCCGATCTTCGCGGCGGTGCTGGCGATCATCATCACCATCGCCGGCGCTCTCGTCGAAACGGCACTACCAATCTCCGAATACCCGGAAATCGCGCCCCCCACAGTCAGCATCCGCGCCACCTATCCCGGCGCCTCAGCGGAGGTGTTGGCAGCAACCGTCGCCACCCCGATCGAGCAGGAGGTGAACGGCGTCGACAATATGCTGTACATCACCTCGCAGTCGGTCGGTGACGGCACCCTGGACATCAGCGTCGTGTTCAAGCAGGGCACCGATGTCGATACCGCACAGGTCCTCGTGCAGAACCGCGTCTCAGTCGCAACCCCGCGCCTGCCGGACAGCGTGCAGCATCTTGGCGTCGTGGTGCGAAAGGCGTCGCCCGATCTGATGATGGTCGTGCACATGATCTCGCCCGACGGCTCGCGCGATCAACAATACATTTCCAACTACGCGACGCTCTACATCAAGGACGCACTGGCGCGCGTGGATGGCGTAGGCGATGTCAACGTATTCGGTGCGCGCGACTATTCGATGCGCGTGTGGCTCGATCCCGGCAAGGTCGCCGCCCGAGGCCTGACCGCCGACGACGTCGTCGCGGCCCTGCGCGCGGCGAACCTGCAGGTGGCCGCGGGAGCGATCAACCAGCCGCCGGCAACCTCGCCCGGTGCGTTCCAATTATCGGTGCAGACGCTGGGGCGGCTCTCGGACGTCGAGCAGTTCGGCAACATCGTTGTCCGCGCCGACGCCGGCGGCACCGGCTTCATACGCATCCGCGATATCGCGAGGGTGGAGCTCGGATCCCAGGACTATACGGTCAACGCATACCTGAACAAGGCAGTGGCGACCGCGATCGTGATTTACCAACGGCCAGGCTCCAACGCGCTGACCACCGCCGCCAACGTCAAGCGGACGATGGTGGAAGCGAAAAAGGACTTCCCGTCCGGCCTGGACTATACAATCGTCTATAACCCGACCGAGTTCATCCAGCAGTCGATCACCGAGGTGCAGAAGACCCTCTACATCGCGATCGCGCTGGTGGTCGGCGTGGTGATCCTCTTCCTGCAGACCTGGCGCGCCGCCATCATCCCGGTGATCGCAATCCCGGTGTCGCTCATCGGCTGCTTCCTGGTCATGGGCCTGGTCGGAATCTCGTTCAACACGCTGTCGCTGTTCGGCCTTGTGCTGGCCATCGGCATCGTCGTGGATGACGCCATCGTCGTGGTGGAAAACGTCGAGCGCTATATCGAGAAAGGCATGCCCCCGCGCGAGGCGGCACACGTCACCATGGACGAGGTCGGCGGCGCACTGATCGCAATCGCGCTGGTGCTGTGCGCGGTGTTCATCCCGACGGCATTCATCTCCGGACTGCAAGGCTCGTTCTACCGGCAGTTCGCGATTACCATCGCCGCGGCAACGGTGATTTCCGCATTCATCTCGCTGACGCTCTCGCCGGCCCTGGCGGCTCTGCTCCTGAAGCCGCGCGAGGAGGCCCCCCGGCGGACCCTGATGTACCGACTGGGCGCACCGGTGCGCGGCTTCTTCACCGGCTTCAACTGGGTGTTCGAGCGGCTGTCCCTCGGTTACGGCAAGGTGGTCTCGCGACTGGTGCGTGTCGGCGTGCTCGTCCTGGTGGTGTACGCCGGGTTGATCTACGCCGCCTACGACCGGCTGGCAGTGACGCCGACGGGGCTGATCCCGCAGCTCGATCGCGGCTACCTGATCGCTGCGTTCCAATTGCCGCCGGGCGCCTCGCTGGCCCGCACCGACGCAGTGATCCGGCATGCCTCGGAGATCATCCTGGCGCGCCCTGGCGTACAGAATTCCGTGGCGTTCACCGGTTTCGACGGTGCCACGTTCACCAACGCGCCCAACGCCGGCGTAATCTTCGTGCCGCTGAAACCGTTCGAGGAGCGCGTGCCGCTCGGCCTGTCGGCGGCCAAAATCCTGGCCGACCTGCGGCAACAGCTTTCGCAGCTCGACGATGCATTCGTGTTCGTGCTCGAACCCCCCTCCGTGCCAGGTATCGGCACCGGCGGCGGTCTGAAGCTGTATGTGCAGGACCGTGCCGGACACGGGCTGCCCGCACTGGAGCAGGCAACCTGGATTGTCGCCGGGTCCGCAGCGCAAACGCCGGGGTTCACCCAGGCGTTCACGCTGTTCAACACGCACACGCCACAGGTCTACGCCGATATCGACCGTACCAAGGCAGAACTGCTGCAAGTGCCGATAGACCGCGTGTTCGATACGCTATCGGTATATATGGGTTCGGCGTACATCAACGACTTCAACCTGCTCGGCCGCACCTACCAGTTGAATGCGCAGGCGGACAATCCGTTCCGCCTGAGCGTGCGCGACGTTGAGAACCTCAAGACGCGCAACAACTACGGCGACATGGTCCCAATCGGCTCCGTCACGACGTTCCGCGATGCAACCGGACCGTTCCGTGTGCCTAGATATAACCTGTATCCGGCGGCCGAGGTGCAGTTGTCGCTGGCGCGCGGCTTCTCCACCGGCCAGGCGATCGCGGCAGTCGAACAGATTGCGCAACAGCGCCTGCCACAGGGGTTCGGGTTCGAGTGGACCGAGATCGCGTTGCAGGAGAAACTTGCCGGCAACACCGCCATGATCGCGTTCGGGCTGGCAGTAACGTTCGTATTCCTGCTGCTGGCAGCGCTGTACGAGAGCTGGCTGCTACCGCTGGCGGTGGTGCTGATCGTGCCGATGTGCATCCTGGCAGCGATGCTGGGCGTTAACGCTCGCGGATTCGATCGCAACATCCTGGTGGAGATCGGACTGGTGGTGCTGGTTGGTCTGGCCGCGAAGAACGCGATCCTGATCGTGGAGTTCGCACGCCAGGCGGAGGATCAGGGAATGGACCGGTTCGAAGCAGCAGTGGCGGCCGCGCGCACAAGACTGCGGCCGATCCTGATGACTTCGCTGGCGTTCATCCTGGGCGTGGTGCCCCTGGCGATTGCGGTCGGCGCGGGAGCGGAGATGCGTCAATCGCTCGGCACCGCCGTGTTCGCTGGGATGCTCGGCGTGACGCTGTTCGGGCTGGTGTTCACACCGGTGTTCTATGTGTTGGTGCGGAAGGTCGGTCTGCTGCTGACCCGGCGCGAACCGGACACGGCGAAAGTGGATGCAGCTGCGGGGTGACAGGGGTGGGAGGGCCGGTGCGTCCCTCCCCAGCCTCCCGGCGCAAAACGCGCCGCTGGCGGGCGCAAACACCGTCATGGCCGGGCGCCAACACCGTCATGGCCGGGCTTGACCCGGCCATCTCCATCGGATGGTTGCTGAATGGGATTGCATCGTTCGCAAATTGGTGTGGCTCGCCGATGACCGCGCAAGCCAGGCAATGACGGGGCTGAGTGTCAGTCTCGTCGGCGCTTGATACTATATTTTGTCTTTGAGGAAACCAGCGATCTCCGCTTCAACGATAGCGTGGATGGTGGCCCGGTCGACACCCGCCGAATCTTTGCATGCCTCAGATAAGGACGCTTGCATGCGCGGTGAGCATACATCCGCAAAGATGAAATGAGTGCCCGGAGTTGTTTCGAATTGCGGGCGCCGGGGAAGTGACGCGGCCAGCCCCGTGGAATTCTCCTCGCCCAGTTGGCTGTGGTCCGGACGAAACTGCAGCACCGGCATCGTCACGGCCGTAAGATGATCGCGCGAGAACAGCGCACCATACGGATCGAGCAGGACGATCGCCTGCAGGGGCAGCGGCGGTGGAAGCGGTATCTGCACGCCCGCCGATGGCGCGGTAGTTCTGCGGCCGCCTCCGCCAGGCGCGTCGTTGCAGGACATGACATCGGTCGGATGGGCGTCGCAGTAAGCATCGAGATGCGCGAAGTCCGGCGTGGCGCCGGCGAGCATCAGGGTCACCGCGGTCCCAAGCGAGAAGCCGATCATGCCAAGCCGCGTCGCATCGAGATGCGGCTTGAACCGTGGATCAGCGCTCACCTCATCGAGCGCCTCGCGGATCTGGAACGGTCGCTGCAGCAAGCGTGAGGTGCCGTGAAATGGCGCGATGACCACGAAGCCTTGCCGGGCCAAAGCTGACGACAGTTCGCTGAGAATGAGCGGGTTGCCTCCCCCGACGCCGCCACCGTGCGACAGCAGCACAATCGGAAATGGGCCCGAGGCGATTGGGGCGTCGTGGGTCGCCGGAACTGTGAAGCTGCCGGTGTCCCAGGTCACCTCGGCGGCAGTGGTCGGGTACCAGACCAACGCGTCGAAAGGTGCGCCTGCCGAGACGGTGATACGCGAGATCCCGGCGTGGTAAGGGTCCGCATCCGCGGATGCCTTGGAGACTGGCGCGCAGCACAGGAGAGTTGCCAGCAGGAGCAGTGCGCGCATGGCAGGGTCCAGTCCCACCCCCTCCCGCAAGGAGAGGGGGTGGATCGTTATCGTCGTCGTCTTGGTCTTATGACTGGGTCTGAGACGACTCAGTGGGCGGTGCCGGCGGGCGGCTGCGGCGTTCGTTCATGAACTGATCAAACTCAGCCTTGTCCTTGGCGAAGCGGAGGCGGTCCAGGAACGAGGAGAATTCCTTCTGCTCGTCTTCCAGCCGGCGCAGCGTCTCCGCGCGGTATTCGTCAAAGGCGTGGTTGCCGCTCGATGCTGCCGGGCGGTCACCGCCACCCCAGAAACCCTTCCAGTTGGCCCACGGCGGCGAACCGCCCTGCGGGTGCCACCCGCCATTGTTGCGCTGCCAGCCGCCGTAGCCGCCGCCACATCCCCAATACGCCATGCGCTTTCCCCAGATACCGCAGAACAGAAGGATCAGGCCGACCGGCCACCAGAAGATGAAACCGAGCACCATCGCTGCGACCCACAGTGGCTTCGCCGCATGCCAACAGCGCCAGGCATCCCAGCCCGGTTGGTTCCAGTTCGCTCCAGGCCCCCAAGGCGAATTGGGTGCGCCAGGATTGCCGTATGTGCCGTTGTTCGCTGAGCCGGACATGGCCGCCCTCATGTGAATGTAAGATACATTTACATCTTGGGGATCGGGCGCGCCGCCGTCAAGTGGAATCGGTGCGCGGGTCAGGACAATCGCTTGAATTGCGTCGGCGTCCAATTCGACCGGTTCGCCCTTGGTCTTCCATTGCGGCGACCGTGAAGGCGGGACGTCAGCAAGGCTCTCAGCACGGAGTTTGCGAGCGGCCAAGGCCGTATCCCCATGACTGAAAATGGCTCACGTCACGCGGGCCACAGGATCGCCCCGGGCTATTTTCATGGTAGTTGACCAGCGGCCGCGGCCGCACCGCCGTGGCTGAAAATGGCCGTGCGGTGTAGGTCGCGTGACGGTCGGCCCGACATATGGCAGGTTGACCTGGCGATCGCTTGGAGGTCGTATGCTTCCACGGTGGTGTTATGACCCCGCATGGTAGTTTGACCCGCGCCGCCTCAAGGCATTGCCTTTTGTCGCCTCCGGCAACGGGGAGCACGCATAGGAGAGACTTACTTCATAGCGCGGCGTAAGCGATTGCACCGTTTGAAGGAAGTGCCCATGCCCTGGCAACCCCAATTCCCGCGACCGCCTCCTACTTCCCTATTTTCATAGGAGAAAGCAGGGAGGACGTCGAGGCCACGGAGCAGAATACAAATTGCGCTTCGCGCGAAGCGCTTTGAACCCATACTCCGTGGCCTCGACGTCCTCGCCTTCTTACTCCGTGTTAAGATTCTTCCTGGACTGCGGACGCCACAGGTCTCCCCGACTGTCGGACGCAGCGGCGGATTCAAGCTATTGCCCCGGTGCACGGGTTTCGGGCACGCGTTCCGGGTCAGGCACTCGCTATTCCTGACCGGGGCCGGAACATTCCCGGCCAGCAGACCGTTCGCTCGTTGAGGCCATGAGCCAGGGCAAATTCCATGGGTTCCAGTTCCGAGCAAAATCACCTTCGGCAGCCGCTCATCTGCCCTAAGTCATTTGACGTAGCGCGGACGGCGACCGGCAGCTGACACTCAAGAAATGAAACACAGCGCCCCTCTCTTCTTCCTCATCGCCGCCGGCGCCCTCACAGCGAAAGCTCATGGTGCCCTCATCACCAACCTCTTCACCGAGACGATCGTCATCGGAACCGATACGTTCGAGCAGGCTGATGGGTCCGTTCTGTTCACCACCAATGGCGTGGGCTATTCGGATTGGCTCAGCCCGATCATTGCGAATGATCTGGCCACCGACCCAACCATCCCCACCCAGGTTCAATCGACCACGTCCCTGATCCCGGAGGTCAGCGAGCTTCAATTCCTCACCGAACAGTTCGGAGGGGACACACCGGACGGGCTTGGAGCAGAGGGGATTGCGTTGTGCTCGGTGGTGTTGGGCCCGCCTTTCTCGGTTCCACAGCTTCCGTAGGCGTCGACGTGGGGCTCGCGCTCGAGGCCGCGGGCGGTGCTGGCTATTCGATCATTTCGGCGACGCCGATCACCGTTGGGTCGATGAGTTACACCACCGGCGGGCTGGCACCCGGCGGCGACGTTGTCGACGGCGCCGTGACGTTCGACGTGTATGACATAAACTACGTCGAGCAGCCCGTCGCGGGGGTTCCCGAACCTCCGGCGGTCGCGCTGCTCGGCTCCGACCTGCTAGCCCTCATTTCCCTCCCGCGCCGCAAAGCTGCGCTCGGACGTTGCGTCATACGTCGGCTTGTGCGTTCCCTATCGAGTTGCGCCACCGCCCACCTTTGACGTGCCGTGCCGATGCGATGACGAGCGGAACATGCGGCAGGCTGTCGCTGGTGGTTGTGGTCGGCACGGTGGCACAAGTCGTGCAGGGCAATCGCATTTTGCACTTTGTGAGCCGCGAGCGTGCCGGATTGAGTACAAGGCAAGCAAGCCCGACATGTGGTTTCGCGGAGTTATACCAACACTCACTGAGCGAGAACCATCTTCCCACTTGTCATGTTCGGGGTGTGGGCCGGCGATGACATTCGGCACCACGCATTGGCAGTC
Organism: uncultured Alphaproteobacteria bacterium; assembly: GCA_963726125.1. Classification (GTDB taxonomy): domain Bacteria; phylum Pseudomonadota; class Alphaproteobacteria; order Acetobacterales; family Acetobacteraceae; genus JAMXLO01. The sequence goes on from CAVSBG010000002.1 coordinate 516,037, forward strand.
GGATTGCGAGGCAAGTAAGGACTTTCAACCACGGATGCACGCAGATGGACGCAAATAGTCCCAGGCGCAATGTTTCAAGGCGGGCTAACCGCGCTTCCCTGAAGCCGAGTTATTTGCGTTCATCTGCGTGCATCTGTGGTTGAAGATTCTTTTACTGTTTTCTCTATTGCCGGCAGCGCCGAGTACAGGCTCGCTGGTTTTGCTATCGGTCGCCATCAACGAGAACTGGTATAAGGCGCGGCCTTCCGCGGAGTAGAAAGCTGGGCGCGCAGAACTACAGGGACCGTCCCATGGTATTCTGCGCGAAGCGCAATAACGCCTACTCCGTGAAACCCGTGTCGGGCTTGCTTGCGTTGCTGGCTGATGTGCCGCGCAACGCTGGCCCGTCGGGCAGAATCCACACTCGATCACCGATGCAACTGCGATTGGCCCTATTTCAGCAGCTCGGTATGGCGCGGCGAGCACTGCTGCTGCGACTGAAGGCGTTCAGCTTGGCGACAGAAACGGCTGGAAGATCGGCGGGCTTCGCACGTCGCCGCCGCGTGACTGCCAAGGCGCGCCAGCGTGATTTATCGAATAGCGCGACATGTGCCTCGCTCGTGAAGCGCAGCGCACAGGCAGCGGCGATGTCGGCGTGGCCGATTGTTGCACCGAACCAGTAGGGCGTTGCGCGATCGGCACGACTTGCTTCCAGCGCGGTGAGAACGTCGGCAATCTAAGTTCGGCAGCGCACGACCCAGGTCAGACGTCGTCTGATGCAGCACGCGCTCGTAAATCAGGCTGACCGCCTTGTCAGGCCGGTCGCCAATGCGCAGACCTTCAGCGTATGGCGACGTCGTGCGCCGGCTACGGCAATCATGCCGCGCGACGGACCGACGATTTCGGCCAGGTGGTCGAGGATGGTCTCGCTGCACGTCTCTTACGCTGCTCCCTGAGTTTGTAAGTGGAACCCACCCGGCGCGCGCCAAAAAACCTTGCACTCTTGCATGACATCTGTTAGTATATGTGACATGGAAGCCGACACGCCTCATCCCGCCTCGCCTGCCGATCCGCCACAGGATCAACCCGGCAGCACCATGCCCGAGTACATCACCGCCCTCCTCCACGCCGTCGGTATCCTGCTCGGCTACGGCCGTCATCTCCTCGAGACCGTCCGCCAGCGCGCCGCCGCCCCCACATTCCCCGCCATCGCGGCATGCTTCGGCACTGCCAATCTCTCTACCATCCTCGCGCACCTGAACCGCGGCACCCTGCGTGCCGCCGCGCTGGAGCGCTTCCTGCTCGCGCGCGCCGCAACCGGCCGAGACATCAACATGGTGATCCGCCGCACCCGTGCCGACGAAGCACAGCCGGCGCCAGCAGACCCGCAAGCAGACCAACCAGCCAAGCCCAAAGCCGCAAAACGCCCGTCGCTGCCCCCTGGCTCGGACGATCCGGAACTCTTCATGCCCACACCGGAGGATCTCGATCGTCAAGTACGCCGTCGCGCCGTCGGCCGCACCATCGCCGAGATCTGCCGCGATCTCGCTGTCGTGCCCGGCTTCTGCACCCCTGCCTTCTGGAACGGAATATTCGAGATCATGCATTATTTCGGCGGCAGCGTTGCCGACGTGATGCGGGAGAAGACCAACCGCGAGCAGGCCTTCATTCAGGAGCAGGGCAAAAAGCAGGGCAGCACCTTGGACTGGTTGCATCTGGAACCAGACGAGATGCGTCAGGTCCTCGGTTTCTTCATCGGCGAACCACCGGTCAATCCATTCGGCCAGTCAGCAACACCGGGTGTCCATGCTACAGCACTGGCCACCGGTCCGCCCTGATCATCGCAGTTTGACCCGAGCCGTATCGACGGGACCGGACAACAACAGCCGGCCCCGCCCTCCCGATTCGACCACCGCCAACACCCCTCTCCCGCGAAGCGGGGGAGGCCGGGAGGGGGTGCAACTGCCGGTGGCACCGAACAACAGCCGGCCCCCCCTCCCGATTTCGCCCCACCCTTCCCGCGGCATCAACGCGGCCACCAGTAGCGGCGTCACGCCAGTAACTCTTGGTTCAACGCCGCCCCTCCCCGACCAGGCTGTCGTATCGTCAGCGGCCGCCTCCGAGTCCCAGCCCCTGCAGATAAACCAGGACGGCAGCCTCCAGCAGGTCTTCCGGCGACATCGGCAGCTTGCGCCGCGATGGGTCGGTGCGGACGAACAGCGAGGCAATGCCGTGCGACAGTGCCCAAACATGCAGCGCCATCATCAGCGAGGGCGGCCGCTTCTCCTTGGGCAGCGTCGCGGTCAGACGATCGGCCGCCTCGCGCAGCACGGCGAAGGCCCGCTCACTGGCGGCGAGCAGGCCCGGATGGGCGTCGAAGGCGATGCGGGTCTCAAACATCGCCGCGTAGTACGCGGGCTCATCGCGGGCGAACGCCAGATACGCACGGCCTACCGCCTCAAACGCGCGCATGGCGTCAGGTCGGCCGCTGTTCCACGCAGCAGCGAGCGAAGCTGCGAAGCGCTCGAAGCCGCGCAACGCAACTTCGGCGAGCAATGCCTCGGCGTCGCGGAAGTGGCGGTAGGGTGCACCGGGACTCACGCCGGCAAGGCGGGCGGCCTCGGCAATGGTGAAGCCGGCCGGGCCCTTGTCGCCGATCAGCGCCAGCGCAGCGTCCACCAGCGCCTCGCGCAGGTTGCCGTGGTGATAGCCGCGGCGCTCGAATCCGCCACCCTGGCCGGTCCAGCTCATGTGAGGGTATTTTACATCGTGCGGGCCGCCGTTCCAGGCCCAATCGTCCGTAGCCAACCGGGTTCAAGCGACCGCCTCAACCTCGTCGCTGGACACCACCCGGTTGCGCCCAGTGCCCCTGGCCGCAGAGAGTGCCGCATCCGCACGAGCGACCGCCTGCTCAATTGTCCGGTCAGTGCCACGTGCCATCGCAACACCGATGCTGACGGTCAATCGGATTGTTGCGTCGCCGAACGCGATCGCGGTGTCAGCGACGTGGCTTCGCAGCCGCTCAGCGGCACGCAATGCGGTCGATGCCGGGATGGCGGGCAGGATGACAGCGAATTCCTTGCCGCCTAGACGTCCCACCAGATCGATCCGCCGCACGCAGCCGGTCAACTGACCAACCACATTGCGCAACACCTCATCGCCGCAGGGATGGCCGTACCGATCGTTGATCGACTTGAAATGATCGATATCGAGCATCACCACCGCGAGCTCCTGGCCCATCGCGCGGACGCGTTCCAGCTCGCGTTGTCCGAGCGTCAGAAGCTGTGCCGGATTCATGGCCCCGGTGAGAGCATCGGTTGTCGCCATGCGGCGCAACTGGGCCTCCAGTTCCTGCTGTTCGGTCATCTCGTGCTCCAGTCGGCGCTTGGCCTGGTCGGCAAGCCGAGCAGCCGCATCGGCCGCCTCCGCCAGCGAAGCGAGATACGCAGCCTGGCTCTCCAGAGATTCATTGGAAAAACGCAGCTCGATCCCGTTACGCTCGGCGGCGTCGCGGGCATCCTGCTGGAGATCCTGTTCCTGCTTCTGCCAAGTGATGTCGACGTAGGTAAGGATACGGCTGCCGTCGCCGGCAAGGGCGCATCTGAAGAGTATCCGCCTGCCATCCGTCAGGTCTATCACCGCCGGCGCGACCGTTCCGTCACGCACCGCGCCTTCCCGTTGGTCGATGTAGGCCACCAGGTCGGCAGGCAATACCTGGTAGGCGCAGTTATTGCCGAGGTGGTCCAGCAACTGGCGGAAGGTCGTGCCTGACGCGAGCAGTTCATCCGGCACCGCCCACATCGTGACGAAATGCCGGTTCAGGAAACGTGGCTGCATGGCGGGGTTGAGCAGGACCACCCCGAAATCGACCAGATCGAGCGCCTCGGCCAGCGCCACCCGCACGACTTCGGCGGGTTCGGCGGTCAGGAACAACGGCATCGCTTCACCTCCCGTCGTGGGCATCCTCGACGTGGCACTGTCCGTTTGCGAACGCGATTGTGCCCACCTGGAGCCGATATACTGCCACGCACAGGTTGCCCCTTCGCTAATGCCGCTCCATCCTGTCAGCCGCTGCCATGCGCCGGGTCAGCTCAACCGGCACCGATCCAACCTCGTCATGACCGAGCTTGACCCGGTCATCACCATCGGATGGTTGCTGATTGGGATTGCATCGTTCGCAATCTGGTGCGGCTAGCCGATAGCCGGGGCAAGCCCGGGCAAGCCCGCCAATGACGGTGTTGGAGAGTCGGTTTCAGCGACGGTTGGTATAATACAAACGGATATATACATGACCGGGCATAGCCATAGCAGCCCCACTGTATTCTGTTGCTATTAATATTTCATTGTGACCCAGCGCGACGAGGCACGCCGCGGGAAGAGCCCCAAGGCGGCCCAGTCCCGATGACCTCACCGCCACTCTGTGCCATGATACCGCATGGTTTGCAGCGGCAAAGTAATGTCGGAGACCGGTGTCCACACTGAGATCGCCTCGCGGCAGGACCTGATCGGTCAGGCGTTCCGGCTGGAATATGCATCAGTCGCGTGGATGGTGATCGAGGCCGGTGTCGCGATCTCAAGCGGCGTCGGCGCGGCAAGCGTCAGCCTGCTGGCGTTCGGCATCGACAGCCTGATCGAGCTTGCATCGGCTTGCGTGTTGATCTGGCGGCTGACAGTGGAGTTGCGCCGCGGTCAGGTGGTTGCCGAACGCGCGGAGCAGGTGGCAAGCCGCATCGCGGGCGGACTGTTGCTGGCTTTGGCCGTCTACGTGGTGGTCTCCGCGGGTCGTCAATTGTGGGCGCGGACCGGACAGGAATTCTCCAGCGGTGGACTGGCGATCTCAGCGTTGGCGATGCCGGTCATGTATGTGCTGGCGCGGCGCAAGATAGCAGTCGCGGAGGCGCTCGGCAGCCGAGCGATGCGTGCCGATGCGATGGAAAGCGTAACATGCGGCTGGTTGTCGCTGGTGGTTGTGGTCGGCATGGTGGCGCAAGGCGTCACCGGTGCGTGGTGGATCGATGCGGTGGCCTCGCTCGGGATCGTCTGGTTCCTCGTGAAGGAAGGCCGCGAGGCGTGGCGCGGCGAGGACTGCTGCTGCCACTGAACGCGCTCAGCTCGGCGGCAGGAACGGCTGCGAGATCGCGCGGAATTCCGGCAGGGCTTCGCACGTCGCCGCGTGCGCCGCCAAAGCGCGCCAGCGCACTTCATCGAACAGGCCGGGATGTGCCTCCCGCGTGAAGCGCAGCCCGCAGGCGGCGGCGATGTCGGCGTGGCCGATCGTTGCGCCGAACCAATAGCACGCGGCGCGATCGGCACGGCTTGCTTCCAGCGCCGTGAGAACATCGGCGATCTGGGTCCGGCAGCGCGCGACCCACTGGTCAGACGTCGTCTGGTGCAGCACGCGCTCGTAGATCAGGCTGACCGCCTTGTCGGCCAGGCCGGTCGCCAATGCGCAGACCTTCAGCGCGTGACGACGCGCCGGGCCGGCGTCGGCAATCATGGCGCGCGACGGACCGACTATTTCGTCAAGGTGGTCGAGGATGGCGCCGCTTTCGATGAGTGCCTCGCCGTCATCCAGCACCAGCGTCGGCACGCGGCGAAGCGGGTTGAACGGCGCGATCCGATCGCCGTCACCAAACGTCGACCAGGGGCGGTGTTCATAGGCGATGCCGTAGAACCGAAGTGCGATGGCGACCCGCCGCACGAACGGAGAATCGTATTGGCCAATCAGGATCACCGAACCCTCCTGGTCGTGGTAGCCCTGCTGTAGCCGAAATCAAGAACACGCGGAACGGCCAAAGTGGGCCGCGCCGGATTTTGCGTTTTCTCATAAACCAAATTCCTTTGGTCAAACTTCGATCTTGCATTTCGAAACGGCCCTGCGGCTCACTTCTCTCGTCCCACTGACGCTACATCTTCTTGCCGATTGTCCAGCCACCGTCGACGGTCAGGATCGTGCCGGTGATGAAGCCGTTCGTTTCGTCAGCGAGGAACAGGATCGCGCGCGCGATTTCATCCGGTTCCGCCCAGCGGCCGAGCGCGTGGATGTCGCGGATCGCCTGCGCGTAAGCCGGTTCCTGGAAGTAACGTTCGGTCAGTGGTGTACGCACGACGCCCGGCGCAACCGCGTTGACGCGCACGCCCTTGTCGCCAAGTTCCAGCGCCATCTCGCGCGTCAGGCCGACGACACCGTGCTTTGAGGCCGTATAGGCGGCGCGGTTCGGTGCGGCCATCAACCCAAGCGTGGAGGCGAGGTTGACGATCTGGCCGGTCTTCCCCTGCTGGACGATGCGGCGGGCAAACGCCTGGCTCGGCAGGAACGTGCCGGTGAGATTGACATTGATCACGCGCTGCCATTCCTCGAACGAGAGGTCGAGCACGCTGACGATCTCGCGGATGCCGGCGGAGTTGACCAACACATCGAGCCGGCCAAGCGAGGCTTCCGCCGCTTCTATGAACCCCGCAGCCGACGTCGGGTTGGCGACATCAACCTGGAAGGCGTAGGCCTCGCCTTTGCGGCGGCGGATTTCTGCGGCGGTAGCCTCGGCTCGTTCCAGGTCGAGATCTCCCACGGCGATACGCGCACCTTCCGCTGACGCCGCATAGCAAACCTGCTGGCCGATGCCGCTGCCGCCACCGGTCACCACGACGCCTCGATCCTGAAACCGCATTGCTGCCTCCGCTTCCTTCGCTCCGGGCAGCATGGCAACGTCGGTCGCAATGCAGCAAGGGAGGACCTCACCATGAGACTTGCGGGGAAAGTGGCCATCATCAGCGGCGCAGCATCGGGCATGGGCGCGGCAACCGCTCGGATGTTCGCGCGCGAAGGGGCGAAGGTGGTGGTCGCGGACGTGCTGGACCACGAGGGGCAGCAAGTGGCCTCGGCAATCGGCGAAGCGGCGAGGTTCGAAAAACTCGATGTCACCAGAGAGGACGATTGGGTCGCGGTCGTCGCCGCCACCGTGAATGCATTCGGCAAGCTGGACGTGCTGGTGAACAACGCCGGCATTTCCGGCAGTGCAGAGCAGGACTTTTACAGCACGGACGCGTGGCATCGGATCATGGGGGTCAACGCCACCGGAGTGTTCTTCGGCATCAAGCATGCCGTGCCGGCAATGCGAGCGGCGGGCGGTGGATCGATCGTCAACCTGTCGTCGATCGCTGGCATTATCGGCAGCGAGCACGTGCATATGGCGTACAACGCGTCGAAGGCAGCGGTGCGGCTGATGACCAAGTCGGTGGCGGTCCAGCACGCGAAGGATGGGATCCGGGCGAACTCAGTGCATCCGGGAATCATGCCGGCGATGCGCACATCCGGGCGGACCGCCGATCCGGCGATACGGGCGGAGCGGATGAAGGTGATCCCGATGCGGCGGCCCGGCGAGGTGGATGAGGTAGCCTACGCAATTCTGTTCCTGGCATCCGATGAGTCGTCCTACATCACGGGCTCGGAGATCCACGTCGATGGCGGGGCAATCGCAATTTGAACCCTCCGAGGCGGCGCGATAACGGGCGGCGCACGACGCTCACGCAGCTTGCGTGCGGAGCCCCTCGCGCAACCGCCCCATCGCACGATCGATCCGATCCGCGGACTGCGCGAAGCAGATCCGCAGATAGCCCTCGCCCGCCTCGCCGAACGCAATGCCAGGCGCGACCGCCACGCCCTGTTCGGTGACCAGCCGCTTTGCCAGCGTCAGGCTATCGGTCAGCCCCTCGACACCGACGAACGCATAGAACGCGCCATCCGGCTGCGCGTATCGCACGCCGTTCACCCCGGCGAGCGCATCGCCGGTCAGCGCGCGACCGGTGGCGCAGTGCGCGCGGAACCGTTCCACCACGTCCGTGTCATGCACCGCGGCAAGTCCCGCATGCTGAATGAACGGAGCAACGCCGGAGTGCATCACCTCGACCAGCTCAGTCACCGCATCGCGCGCCCCCGCCGGCACCACGAGCCAACCGAGCCGCCAGCCCGTCATCACCCACGTCTTGGAGAAACTGTTGCACACGATCACCCGATCGTCCGGCTCCGCAACATCCAGCAGCGACGGCGCCGCGGCCAAGCCATCATACACCAGCCGCGAATACACCTCGTCCGAGATCAGCCACACGCGCCGCCGCCGCGCGATCTCCAAAATCGTCGCCAGTTCGTCGAGCGTAGCCGTCCAGCCGGTAGGATTGTTCGGACTGTTAAGGATGAACGCGCGTGCGCCGTCCAGCATCGCATCCAGCCGATCGAGATCCAGTCGGAAGCCGCCCTCGGGCAGCGCGGTCAGTGGCAGTTCGTCCACCTGTGCGCCCCGCAGTCGCGCGGCATTGCCGACGTTCGGCCAGGCCGGGCTGTGCAGCACCACGCGATCGCCGGCACGCACCGTCGCCGCCAGCGCAGTTGATACCGCGGCCATGCCGGACGCGGTGACCTGGATGCGCTCTTCGGCGACCGGCTTGGCGTGCAGCGCGGTCAGATAGTCTGCCAGCGCAAACCGCAACTCCGGCATGCCGCGCACGTCGGGATACCGCGTCGCGCCCGCATCGAGCGCGGCAATCGCAGCAGCATGCGCACCCGCCGGACTAGGCTGATCAGACTCACCAAAGCACAGAAAATCAACGTCAGGCGTCGCGAACGCGATGCGCGCAATGTCGAGGATCCGGGAGCCCGGTAGCTGCGTGATATCCATCTGCATCATATTGGTCGCGTTCGGATATTTTCAGTACGGCGTGCCGTCTTTATGCGTGAACCGCAACTTCCCATCAGGACCGGGCATGCCATGCATATCGATGTCCGGATAGGACACCTCATCGCCAGCGGTGCGATCGCCGATGACCATCAGCAGCACATCGTCGGCAGAGCGATTGACGAACCGATGCGCATTCCCGGTGCCGGCAGGGAAGCCCGCGCACATGCCAGGCTTCAGCACCTCGACACCGGCGTTGGTCTCCAGTTCGACCGTGCCTTGCATCACCACGATGAACTCATCCTGCCGCGAATGCGCATGCCGATGCGATGACTGACCGCCCGGCACAATCCGCGTCATGTTCACGCCGTAGTTCGTCAGCCCCGCATGGTCGCCGAGCCGCCGGTTCCACCGCTGCTGATTGCCGGCCCGGAACGCCTCCGGATAGCTGGTCGCATTGCTCTCCGGCAGCGTGAGTGGATCGAACCCCGACGGCTTCTCGCCCCGGTTCACGCGAACCCGTACACCGCGCGCGCGTTCTCCAGGAAGATGCCGCGCTTCTGCTGCTCGGTCATCTTGATCGGCAACGCATGCGCCGGGTCATCGTAATCCCAATGCGGATAGTCGGTGGCGAACAACACGCGGTCCCAACCTATCCACTCGATCGCATCGGCGAGGTGTTCGCGCGGCTCCGGCTCCTCCACCGGCTGCGTGGTGAACCAGATGTTCGACCGCATGTATTCCGACGGCTTCCGCTTCAGGTGCGGCACTTCCTTGTGCAGCTTGGCGAACTGCCGATCCATCCGCCACGCATGTGCCGGCGCCCAGGCGAAGCCCGCCTCCACCAGCACCACCTTCAGCTTCGGGAAGCGCTCAAACACACCCTCGAAGATCAGGCTGGTCAGCACCGCCTGCTGACATTGTGCGTGGCCGACCATTTCCTCGATGTAGAACGACGGCCAGCCGCCAGAGGTCATCGCGCTGCCGCCATAGCCGAACGCGTGGATACCGATCGGCAAATTGGCCGCCTCAGCCGCTTCATAGATCGGCCAGTACCGCCGCTGCCCGAGCGGTTCGGCGGCGCGGGTCAGCAACAGCACCTGTGCGAAATTTGGATCCCCTGCCCGCGCCTCGATCATCTTCGCCGAGGTCGGCCCATCTTCCACCGGCACCACCACCGACGCCTTCAATCGAGAATCGCGTGAGGTGAACGCGGCCACCTGCCACTCATTGGTGGCATGGGTCAGCGCCGCCGACAGTTCGGAGTCCTGCGCGCCCTGCCCCGCGGTCAGCGGATTCAGAATGCCGAACGCCACGTTGTTCGGGTCCAGGTGCTGCTGGGCCATGAAGGCCACGTCGCTGCCCGGATTGTCGCCGTTCGGCCACGCATCGCGACGAGCCGCCTGCGGCTGCCCCTTCGGATACGCCGACCCACGCTCCCAAGGCTGCCGATAGCGCACCCCGATGGTCTCGATATGCTCCCGCCAGCGCTGCGACAGGAACGGATACAGCGCCTTGCTCACACCGCCGATACCGACGCCCGGCGCGCGCGGATGCACGTCGCAGTCGGCAATCATAAGCTTCGACTGGGCCGGCGTCTGGAGGCCGGAGCGGTTCAGGACGTCAACGTTCATGATATTGTCTCCCTCAGCCGAGCATACGTCCGAAGCGGGTTGTCCACCATGATCTTCTGCGCCAGCGCCGGGTCAAGTCCCTCGGGGATGGCGGCGGTGCCTTCGAACTGCCAATGCGGATAGTCGGTGGAGAACAGCAGCAGCTCGTCCGACTGCATATGCTCCATGAACCGCGTGATGGTCGCGGGATCCGGCGGTCCGTCGAACGGCTGCAAAGTCAGCCGCACCCGCTCGCGCACAATGGTGGCCGGCGGGTCGGCGACCCACGGCACCTCATGCCGCAGCCCGCGCCAGAATTTGGTCAGCCGCCACAGATAGCCCGGCAGCCAGGTCACCCCCGATTCCATCAGGACGACGGTCAGGTCGGGGAACTTGGCGAACACGCCCTCGGTGACCAGGCTGGTGAGCTGGGTCTGAAACGCGCCCGCCTGATTGATGTATTCCTCGCTCAGATAGCTGGACCAGCCGACCGGCGTATTGGGGTGCCGATACGTGCTGCCCGCATGGATGCCAATCGGCAGCCCATGCCGTTCCGCCGCCGCATAGATCGGCCAGTTCTGCCGCCGCCCCAGCGGCAACTCGCCCGACACCAGCAGCATAACCTGCACGAACCGCCGATCAGGCGCGCAACGTTCGATCTCCGCCACCGCCAGTTCGGCATTCTGCTGCGGCACCACGATCGACGCGCGCAGCCGAGGGTCGCGATCCAGCCACTCGCGCACGATCCAGTCGTTGACCGCGCGCGCCATGGCGGCGCCGAAGTCCTCGCTGAACGTCGCCTGCACGCCGTACAGGCAGTTGCAGATCGCGATCGAGGTGCCGAACGGATCCAGCGCCTCCTTGCCCAGCCGTTCGGCGGTGGACGCCGGCTTCCCACGCTCATCCCGCCAGTCGGCGCGCGCGGTCAGCGGGCTGTTCGACGGATAAGCGATGGTGTTCAGCTCATCGACGCCGCGACGCACGATGGTCTCGCGCCACATGTCGTCGAGGTACGGCATCAAAGCCGGAAGTCCCGGCATCGATGGGTGCAGGTCGCAGTCGATCGGCGCCGGAGCGGGCATGGGTTCCTCCGCCCCCAACACTAACCGCCGGCTCCGCGTTGGCAAAGCCGCGCCGGCAGTTTGAATTCCGCCCCACGTCCGCAATAGTGCATGCTGCATCGCACACAGGGAACCAACCGTATGGCTTGGCGTATCGGCATCGATATCGGCGGCACCTTCACCGACGTCGCCCTGGTGGAGGAAGCCACCGGCCGCATCGCGATCGCCAAGCTGCTGACCACGCCGCAGGATTTCGGCCAGGCCGTGATCGACGGCATCCGCCAGGGACTGGACGAGAACCGCATCGACCCCGCCGACGTATCGCTGCTGTCGCACGCCACCACCGTGGTGACCAACGCATTGCTGGAGAACAAGGGCGCGCGCGCCGGCTTCGTCACCACGCGCGGCATGCGCGACATCCTGGAACTGCGCCGGTCCTCGCGCGCCGATCTCTACGATCTGATGCAGGACGCACCCGCGGTGCTGGTGCCGCGGCGCTGGCGGTTCGAGATCACCGAACGGATCGATGCACAGGGTGCAGGTCGTGACTCCGCTCGCCGAGGACGAACTGCCAGCACTGATCGAAGCGATCCGCGAGGCTGGATTGCGGACGGTCGCGGTGTCCTTCCTGTTCTCATTCCTGAACGATGCGCACGAGCGTCGTGTCGGCGCCGCATTGCGCGCGGCGCTGCCGGATGTCGGCGTGTATCTGTCGTCCGAGGTGCTGCCGGAGATCCGCGAATTCGAGCGCGCCAGCACGACGGCGGTGTGCGCGGTGGTGGGTCCCGTGCTGGCCTCCTACCTCGACCGCCTACAGAGCGCGATCACGCAGCTTGGGCTGCCGAAGCTGCACGTCATGGGATCGTCTGGCGGCGTGTTCGACATCGAGGAAGGGCTGCGTATGCCCGCCATGGCGGTTGAGTCCGGCCCGGCCGCCGGCGTGATCGCCGCGTCGCTGGCGGGGCGGCAGTTGGGGCGACCGAACCTGATTTCGTTCGACATGGGCGGCACCACCGCGAAGGCCAGCGTGATCGCCAACGGCGAGGTCTCGGTCACCGCGGAATACGAGGTCGGCGGGGCCGGCCACGCCAATCGCTGGATGCACGGCACCGGCCATCCGATCCGCGTTCCGGTAATCGATCTCGCCGAGGTCAGTGCGGGTGGCGGATCGATCGCCTGGGTCGATCCGGGTGGCGCACTGAAGGTGGGGCCCCACAGTGCCGGCGCCGCGCCTGGTCCCGCCGCGTACGGTGCCGGCGGCACGCTACCGACAGTGACCGACGCCGACGTGGTGTTGGGCCATCTGGATCGCGAGGCATTGCTCGGCGGCGCATTGCGTATCGATCTGGCGGCGGCTGAACGAGCGATCGACACCGCGATTGCACGACCGCTCGGGCTGACGGTCGCCGATGCCGCGGCGCGCATCGTTGAGGTCGTCAACGCGAACATGGCGCAGGCGCTGCGTATCGTCTCGATCGAGCGCGGCCATGACCCGCAGGAGTTCAGCCTGATCGCATTCGGTGGTGCGGGTCCGGTGCACGCGGTATCGCTGGCCGAAGAGCTGCAAATTCCAGAGGTGATCGTTCCGCCCGCGCCTGGCGCGTTTTCCGCCCTCGGACTGGTGGCAAGCGATTTGAAGCGCGACTACTCACGGACGTTGTACGCCGATCTCGGCAGCATCGATGCAGGCCGCGTGGCCGACGTGATCGATGGCATGGAACAATCGGGACGCGACATGCTGCGCGCCGCGCGTGTGCCAACCGAGCGGCAGGCACTGCTGCGTCATGCGGACGTGCGCTATCGGCGGCAGGCGTACGAACTGACGGTGCCGATCGCTGACGGCGCGATCACTGACGCAACGCTGCATGAGCTGGCCGAGGCATTCCATGCCAGGCACGAGCAGACTTACGGCCATGCCAATCGCACGGAACATGTGCAACTGGTCAATCTGCGGCTGACAGCGTTGGGACGATCGCCCGATCTGGTGCTGGCGCAACACGGTGATCAGGCGAAGGCGCGGTTGCGTTCGCGCGATGTGTGGTTCGCCGAGATCGGCTTCACGCCGACGCAGGTGCATTGGCGGGATGGTCTGATGCCCGGAACGGAGATCACCGGACCCGCGATCATCGAAGCCATGGACTCGACCATTGTCGTGCCGCCAAACTGGCGCGCTCAGGTGGATGAACTTGGTTACGTTCGGCTGTTTCGTTGTTGATGCTGCAATCGGGTGGCAAGGCAATCCCCCTCTCCCGCGAAGCGGGGGAGGGTTGGGGAGGGTGTAGCGCGGTTGGCTATACCCCCTCCCTGCCTCCCCCGCTTCGCGGGAGAGGAGCATGACATGCGATTGAAAACTGATCCGGCCCGCTTCGAGGTCGTGAAGAACGCCCTTACCTGCGCGGCCGAGGAGATGAAGATTGTCCTCGCCAAGACCGCCTATTCGCCACTGCTGAAAGTGGCCGGCGACTACTCGTGCGGCATATTCGACATCAACGGCAACATGGTCGCGCAGGGACCCGACCTGCCGATACATCTCGGCTCGATGCCCGATGCGGTGCGCGCAATCGTGCGGGCATTTCCCGACGCCGCACCCGGCGATGTGTTCATTCACAATGATCCATACCAAGGCGGCTCGCATCTGCCCGATGTGAACGTCGTCGCCCCCGCGTTCCACGAAGGACGCCTGCTCGGATTCGGCTGCGTCCGAGCACATTGGCCGGACATCGGCAGCGCCACGCCCGGCAGCTACGGCGCGGTCACCGAAATCTACGGCGAGGGCCTGCGCCTGCCGCCTATACGCTTGTATCGCGATGGCAAACCCGACCCCGCCATCGAGGCGATCATCTTCGCCAACGTACGCACGCCGACCGAACGGATTGGCGACCTCCGCGCGCAGGTGTCCGCCAACTGGCGCGCCGCCACGCGCCTACGGGAGCTGGCAGCGAAATACGGCACCGACACGCTGCTCGGCATCATGCAGGAGGTGCAGGACTACTCCGAAACCATGATGCGCGCCGCGCTGCGCGCGCTGCCCGATGGCGAGGCCGAATTCACCGACATCTTCGACGGCGACGGCGTCATCGCGCCCGGCGAGATCGACGACGAGACCTTCACCGTAAAGCTGCGCATCACCAAACGCGGCGACACCATCACCGCCGACTTCGCTGGTTCCGACATGCAGGTGCCGGGCCCGATGAACGCACCACTGACTGTCACCGCATCCGGCGTGTTCTGCGCCCTCAAGATGATCGCCGATCCAAAGAGCCTGATCCCACCGAACTCCGGCTGCTGGCGGCCGGTAACGGTGACCGCGCCACTTGGTTCAGTGGTCAACGCGCAGCTTCCCGCCCCGGTCGTCTACGCCAACCACGAGATGTCGCATCGCGTTGCCGACATGGTGATGGCGGCGATGTTCGCCTTCACACCACATACGGTGATGGCGGGATCGCAAGGCACTTCGGCGGTGGTGACGTTCGGCGGCACGGACTACCGGACCAAAGAACGTTACGTCAGCTATGAGTCGGTAAAGGGCGGCTTCGGTGCGCGGCCGGTGAAGGATGGCATCAACGCCGTCGCCTCCACCGTTTCCAATATGATGAACACGCCGATCGAAATCATCGAGATGAGCTTCCCGCTGCGTGTCGAGGAATACGCACTGGTGCCGGATAGTGGTGGTGCCGGCAAATGGCGCGGCGGCCTCGGCGTGCGTCGCGTGTGGCGTGTGCTCGAACGGCAGGCCCATGCAGCGGTTTGCTGCGAACGCACCGTTACGCCACCGTTCGGCCTCGCCGGCGGCAGTCCTGGCGCACCCGCACGGCTTGAGTTGATCCCGCCGCAGGGCAATGCGCGCAAGCTGAACAGCAAGGGGGGCTTCATCGCGCCGGCCGGTTCGTTGCTGGTTTTGGAGGCGCCCGGCTCAGGCGGATACGGTCCACCGGAGGAACGCGATGCGGCGCGGCTATCCGAGGACCTGCTGGACGGATACGTTACCACCTCGGCCGTGCGGCGTGACTATGGCGCGGCAACGAACTGACAGGGGAACACGATGACCTATGTAGCGCCCAACTCGGTGCAGGCTCGCGACATCGCCTCGCTGGTGCATCCACAGACGAACCTGGCCACACATCTCGAGGAAGGCCCGGTGGTGATCTCGCGCGGCCAGGGCATCTACGTGTGGGACGATTCGGGTCAGCAGTTCCTGGATGGCGCCGCAGGCTTGTGGTGCGCGTCGCTGGGCTTCGCGTCAGAGCGGCTGGCACGCGTAGCCTATGAACAGATGCGGACGCTCGGCTATTCGCATCTCTATCGCGGCACCACCCACGAACCAGGCGTCGATCTCGCCGAGAAACTGCTGCAGATCGCGCCTGTGCCGATGAGCAAGGTGCTGTTCCAATGCTCCGGCTCCGAGGCGAACGACACTGCGATCAAGCTGGTGTGGTACTACCACGCCGCGATCGGCAAGCCGAACAAGAGGAAAATCATCGGGCGGATCATGGGCTATCACGGCAGCACGTCGGCTGCGATCAGTGCCTCGGGCAAGGCCGACATGCATGCGGATTTCGGCCTGCCGTTCCCGGACTTCCGACACACCGAATATCCGCATTACTACCGGCGGCATCATGACGGCGAAACCGAGGAACAGTTCGCCACGCGGATGGCCGATGCGCTCGAGGCGATGATCATCGCGGAAGGGCCTGACACGGTCGGCGGATTCATCGCCGAGCCGGTGATGGGCGCGGGCGGCGGACTGACACCGCCTCGGAGCTATTGGGAGAAGATGCAGGCGGTGCTGCGCAAATACGACGTGCTGTTCATCGCCGATGAGGTGATCTGCGGGTTCGGTCGCACCGGCAACATGTGGGGCAGCCAGACCTATGACCTGAAGCCGGACATGATCACCAGCGCGAAGGCTCTGTCGGCCGCGATGCAACCGATCTCGGCGTTGCTGATCAATCAACGTGTGTTCGAGGCGATGCTGGATGAAAGCCGCAAGCTCGGGAACTTCGCGCACGGCTTCACCTATGCAGGCCATCCGGTGACGACCGCGGTCGCGATGGAGACGCTGCGTATCTACGATGAGATGGACATGATCGGCCACGTGCAGCGGGTCGGCCCCTACATGCAGCAGGTCATGGCAAAGTTCGCCGACCATCCGCTGATCGGCGAGGTGCGCGGCGTCGGATTGATGGTCGGCATAGAGATGATGGCCGATAAAGCGACGCGCACCGCATTCGATCCGACGCGGGGCGTAGGGCGGATCGCCGATGGACACGCCCGCAAGCACGGGCTGATCACACGCGCCATCGGCGATCGGCTCGCATTTTCGCCACCGCTGATCATCACCGAAGCCGAGGTGGACGAGATCGCGGCTCGGTTGCAGCGCGCGCTGGATGATACTTACGCAGACGTCAGAACCAATTGAGAAGGAGCGAGGAAATGTCAGGCATTCAACCGGTTGTCGCGCAGAAGAGCCCGTATCGGATGGAGGTGGAGGCCGGCAAGTCGTACTGGTGGTGTGCCTGCGGCAAGAGCGGCAATCAGCCGTTCTGCGATGGCTCGCACAAGGGCAGCGGGTTCTCGCCGATCGAGTTCAAGGCCGAAGAGTCCGGCACGGTCGCATTCTGCGGCTGCAAGGCCACCGGCAATCAGCCGCGCTGCGACGGGACGCATCGTAGTTTGTAAACGTCCCTCCCCAACGACGGAGGAAACACCATGAAAATCGACGACGTATCGCTGACAATCTTCACATGGGACGGCATCCCGGCAACGCGCTATCACCTCGGCGCGCTTGCCTCGTCCACCAGCAGCCTCGGGCTACTGCGCATCCACACGGATGAGGGATTGGAGGGGCATGCTTTCCTCGGTGCGGCGACGAACCCCGCGGCGATGGATGGCCCGCAGCTCATACGTACGCTGAAGCCGATGCTGATGGGACAGAACCCCCTGGAGCGCGAGCGTATCCACGGTGCGATGCGTCTGGTCTCGCGCATCGTCAGCTACCGGACGATCGGCGCGGTGGATACGGCGCTGTGGGACCTGTGCGGCAAGATCGCGAAACTGCCGGTGCACGCATTGATGGGGACGTGCCGAACGTCCATCATGGCTTATGCCAGTTCACAAGTGTTGCCGGATATCGCGGCCTATGTGGATCAGGCGCAGACCTTCAAAGCCAATGGCTGGCGAGCCTATAAGATCCATCCGCCACGCGACCCCGTTGAGGACATCAAAGTCTGCCAGGCTGTCCGCAAGGCGGTCGGCGACGACTTCCGTCTGATGCTGGATTCGACCTGGAGCTACAACTATACGGACGCGCTGCGCGTCGGGCGCGCGATCGAGGAGCTGGGATATTACTGGTACGAAGATCCAATGTCTGACGAAGACATCTACAACTACGTCAAGCTGCGGGAAAAGCTCGACATCCCGATCATGGCAACGGAATTCCCCGCTGGTGGATTGGAGACGTATCCGATCTGGCTGACCGAGCGCGCAACCGACTATCTACGCGG
This sequence comes from uncultured Alphaproteobacteria bacterium, assembly GCA_963726125.1. Taxonomy (GTDB): domain Bacteria; phylum Pseudomonadota; class Alphaproteobacteria; order Acetobacterales; family Acetobacteraceae; genus JAMXLO01. The sequence goes on from CAVSBG010000002.1 coordinate 533,862, forward strand.
CGACATCCCGAACAAGGGCGGCCTCACCACGATGCTGAAAACCGCGCATCTCGGCGAGGCGTTCAACATCAAGTACGAAATCCACCACTCAGGGAATTCGCTGAACAACTTGGCGAATTTGCATCTCTGCATGGCGATCCGCAACACTACGATGTTCGAGGTGTTGCTGCCGGATGGCGCGCATAAATACGGTATGGCGAAGGACCTGGAGATTGATCAGGAAGGCATGCTGCATGCGCCAAATGGACCTGGGCTGTCAGCCGAAATCGACTTCGATCTGATCAAGCGGAAGACGGAGGCGGTGCTAAGCTGAACTTGGGGGTCGGCCGGGAAGAAGGACAGAATAGAAAGCAAGTCTTGGACACAGATTACACAGAGAAGAAGATTAGCCACAGATTACACGGAGAGTAAGGAATTTGGCCGCTGCGCGGCGTAGGTTTCGATGCCCTATCGCGCGGAGCGGATTATATTTCTTCCTTTCCGTGTAATCTGTGGCTTAATCTTCTTCTCTGTGTAATCTGTGTTGATTATGGATTACTTGCTTTTATCCTTACCCCAGCAACCCCCGCCCCGCCAGATTCCGCATCAAAGCCCCCACACCAAAACTCCAAGCCTCACACCGATCGGTCGGCATCATCCTATTGACCAGCCGTCCCAGCTTCGGCGCTGCGATCGTCACCAGATCCCCGGTCTTGTGGGTAAATCCCTTCCCTGGCGCATCGCGGTCCTCCACCGGCGCGAACATCGTGCCGAGGAACAGCACGGCCCCGTCCGGGAAGCGGTGATGCTCGTTCACCATCTGCGCCACCAAATCCGCCGGATCGCGACTGATCTTCGCGATCGACGAAGCACCTTCCAGCCGGAACCCATCCTCCCCTTCGACGCTCAACGAAACCGTCGTCTGCCGGATGTCGTCCAACGTGAAGCCTGCATCGAACAACCGCAGGAAGGCCCCTATGGCGCAGGAGGCATTGTTGTCCTTCGCCTTGCCGAGCAACAGCGCCGACCGCCCCTCCACATCCCGCAGGTTTACGTCGTTTCCCAATCCCGCACCAACAATCCGGCCGGTTGACGAAGCGGCCAGCACCACCTCGGGCTCCGGGTTGTTCCATGATGAATTCGGGTGGATCCCCGCATCCATGCCGGTACCGACAGCGGCCATCGGCTGCGCCTTGGTGAAGATCTCCGCGTCCGGCCCAATGCCAACCTCGAGATACTGGCTCCATGCGCCTTGCTCGATCAGCACCTGCTTGAGATGTGCAGCCTCTGCCGACCCGGGCTTCAATTTCGCCAGATCATCGCCAACCAGCCGGTTGACGACGGTGCGGATTTCGGCCGCGGCACTGAGGTCGCCGCGGGCTCGTTCCTCGATGACACGTTCGATCATCGACAGAACGAATGTCACGCCGGCCGCCTTGATCGCCTGGAGATCGATCGGCGCCAGCAGCCAGGGCTTGCTTCGATCACGGCCGTCCGCCGGCGTGTTCGCCAGCACGTCATCCAGCCTGCCAATACGTTCGCCGGTTGCTGCGCGCAGACGGACCGCCGGGGCGTCGGATTCGCATAGATCGCGCATGGTCGGAAAGGTGGCCGAAATGTCGATCAGATCGCCATCGCGCACTGCAACGACCGATGGGCCGCCGACATCAGGTCGCCAGACACGCCCCGCCAGCGCGGCCTGCGCGCTGTCGTCGGGCAGCACCGGCTGCAACGCGTCACGAAGTGTCGTCATCGAGTATCCTCCCCTTCCCGGCCTTGGCACCCCATATTACGCACAACGAAGACTTTGGAGGCAGGCCCATGAGGCTGTTCGGTTCATCACACGCCGCGGATACCGAGACATATCCTGTGCAACACACGGACGAAGAATGGCGCGCAAAGCTGTCACCCGCGCAATATCAGGTGCTGCGCAAGCACGGCACGGAGCGCGCCGGAACCAGTCCACTGAACGCGGAAAAGCGCCACGGTAAGTTCATCTGCGCCGGTTGTGGGCAGAACCTGTTTGCCTCGGACACCAAGTTCGAGAGCGGCACGGGCTGGCCGAGCTTCTACCAGCCGCTGGAGGGCGCAGTCGGCACTACCGAGGATCGCAGCCTGTTCATGTCCCGTGTCGAAGTGCATTGCGGCAACTGCGGTGGTCATCTGGGTCACGTGTTCGATGACGGGCCGCGGCCGACCGGGCAGCGCTACTGCATGAACGGCGCGGCAATGGACTTCAAGCCGGACTGAAGTGGCGAGTGCGGGCCGGTTTTTGTCACGGGCTACCGTCGCTCCCCGAAGAACTCCCGTAGCAACGCTCCGGCTTCCGCTTCTCGCACACCACCCACCACCTCTGGCCGGTGGAAACACGACGGCGCGTCGAACACCCGCGCGCCATGCTCCACGCCGCCCCCCTTCGGGTCGTAGGCTCCGAACACCACCCGCCGTACCCGGAAGAAGCTCGCCGCCTGGGCACACATCGGACACGGCTCCAGCGTCACCACCAAGTCGCAATCGGGCAGCCGCGGGTGGCCGCGCACCGAGGCCGCCGCGCGAAGTGCCAGCAGTTCGGCATGGGCCGTTGGATCGTTTCGCGCCGCTACTTCGTTGCCCGCTCGCGCCAGCACCGCGCCCGTGCCGTCCAGCACGACGGCGCCCACGGGTACCTCGCCACGCGCTGCCGCAGCCCTCGCCTCGGCCAGTGCAATCTCCATCGGTCCCATGCAACATGATCCTCGGAACGGAAGGACGGGAGGCAGCGATGCCGCGCATTCCGCTGGTAACGGAAGCCAGCATGACGGACGCCCAGCGCCGGGTCTACGACGCGATGCGCAGCGGTCCGCGCCGCTCGCCGCCCGTCGGGCCGCTGGCCGCCGCGATGCACCGGCCGGACCTTGCCGAGAAATGGTCGGAGCTGGGCCTTGTGCTGCGGTTCAATTCCAGCTTTCCGCCGCGGCTCCGCGAGTTCGTCATCCTGCTGACCGGCCGCTTCTGGGACTGCCAGTTCGAGTGGTTCTCCCACGAGTCCGAAGCGCGCAAGGCGGGCCTGAGCGCGCAGACGATCGAGACGCTGCGCCGCGGCGGCAGCACGTTCCAGGCACCGGATGAGCAGGCGATCCACGACTACGCGATCGAGCTGTTACGCGACCACCGCGCCTCGGATGCGACCTATCAACGAGTGCTTGCGGCGTATGACGTCGCCGGCATCGTCGAGCTGACCGCGCTCATCGGCTACTACGCGATGGTGGCGCTGACGCTGAACGCGCATGACATCGGCGTGCCGGAGGGCGAGACGCTGCCCTTGCCCGACCTCGGTGCGGCGGACTAGCAATCCGCCATGGACAAGCGACCCGTCATCGGCGTGACCCTGGATTCCGAGCAGCCTGGCGGCTACTCCAAATACCCCTGGTATGCGATCCGGCAGAACTATGCCGATGCCATTATCGCCGCCGGCGGATTGCCGATCGCCCTGCCGCATGACGCGGCGCTGGCGGCGGCGTATCTGGATCGGATCGATGCGCTGGTGGTGACGGGCGGCGCGTTCGATGTGCATCCCTCGCTGTACGGCGAGGCGGACATGCACGCGACGGTGACGCTGAAGGAGGGTCGCACGGCGGCAGAGCTGGCGCTGACCAATGGGGCGCTGGAGCGGGATATGCCGGTGCTGGGCATCTGCGGTGGGGAACAGCTGCTGGCGGTGGCACTCGGCGGCACGCTGATCCAGCACATCCCGGACTCGATCACCGACGCGCTGGAGCACGAGCAGCCCAACCCACGCCACGAATCCGGCCATCCGGTCGCAGTGCGTAGTGGCACGTTGCTGCACCGCATCGTCGGCGCGACCGAGATGCGGGTGAATTCCGCGCATCATCAGGCGGTGCGCGAGCCTGGATCGCACGCAGTGGTCAATGCCATTGCGCCGGATCAGGTGATCGAGGGCGTGGAGGATGCGCGCTATCGTTTCTGCCTCGGCGTGCAGTGGCACCCGGAGTTCTTCATTGATCCCGGCGATCGCCGCATCTTCGACGCGCTGATCGCCGCCTGCCGCGCATGAGCGATCCCCCGCGCGGGGAACGTATTGCGAAGTGGCTGGCGCGGGCCGGCGTCGCCAGCCGTCGCGATGCAGAACGGCTGATTGGCGAGGGGCTGGTCAGGATCAACAACGCGACGGTGACACATCCCGCCACGTTCGTCGTTCCCGACGACATCGTCGTGGTGAACGGTGTGGCGGTCGATGCCCCGGAGCGCTCGCGGCTTTGGCGCTATCATAAGCCGGTCGGACTGGTGACGACACATCGTGATCCGCAGGCTCGGCCGACGGTGTTCGAGAAACTGCCGCCCGGCATGCCGCGCGTGGTCAGTGTCGGGCGGCTCGATCTGACGAGCGAGGGGTTGTTACTTCTGACAAACGATGGTGCGCTGGCGCGGAAGCTGGAACTTCCGGCGACGGGATGGCTGCGGCGCTATCGCGTGCGCGTGCATGGCGTGCCTGATCAGAAGCGGCTGGCGGCGTTAGCCAATGGTGTCACGATCGAGGGCATTGCGTATGGCCCGATCGATGCGGGCCTCGATTCCCGCAAGGGCGAGAACGCGTGGCTCACTGTCAGCTTGCGCGAGGGTCGCAACCGCGAGGTGCGCCGCGTGATGGCGCATCTCGGGTTTGCGGTGTCGCGGCTTATCCGCATCGCGTACGGCCCGTTCCAGCTTGGCACGTTGTCGCGTGGGGCGGTGGACGAGGTACCGGCGCGGGTGCTGCGCGATCAGTTGCCGCGGGATGCTTAGCAAGGATTCACCACGGAGGACGTGCGAGGACCACGGAGCGCCACGGGAAGCAACTTCCGTGCGCTTCGCGCGAAGCGCAATCATCGCTACCTCTGTGGCACTCCGTGGTCCTCCGCCTACTCCGTGCTAATGACTTCCTGTCGCCCCGCTGCACTGGTCCATGAGGATTGTCGCCGGCACCTGGCGCGGCCGTGCCCTGATCGCCCCCTCGGGAGGGACGACACGTCCCACAGCCGACCGAGTCCGCCAAGCGGTGTTCGATATGCTGCTGCATGCACCATGGGGTGGTCGCGAGACAGTAGAAGGCGTCCATGTGCTCGACGTATTCGCGGGCACGGGAGCGTTTGGGCTGGAAGCACTCTCGCGTGGTGCCTCGCATGCCACGTTCATCGAGCACGACCGTGCCGCTCTCGCCGCATTGCGCGCGAATATCGCTGCCTGCCGCGCTGAGGATCGCTGCACTGTTCTCGCGATCGATGCACTCGCCACCCCCGGCGGCCAACCTGCGAGCCTGGTGTTCCTGGATCCTCCGTACCACCACGACCTTGTGCCACGCGCTGTCGCCCGCCTGCGCGCTGTCGAATGTCTCGGGCCCGATGCCCTGCTGATCGCCGAGACCGCGCGCGACGATGCACCGCCGACCACCGATGCGCTGGCTGAACGCAGCCACGGCGCGGCGCGGATCACCGTCTGGCGCGAAACGTTTGATCTGGATCAATGACCCGCGCCCAGCCACGGCGAAAGCTGCCTGTTCGCCGACGTTGATGGGGGAGGAACTGTGCTGGCCCAAGGAACCGCGACGGTTGACCGGCTGCGAGACGAAATCCAGGGGGTCCGCTACCGCGAGGCGACGACCACCTTCTGCCGCCTCGTCGCCGAACAGGATCGTCCACTCAAGGACATGATCAGGCAGGCGATCGCCGCGGCCGCCCCCTATGTCCAGGTCCCCTCGCACATGATGCGTCTGCCAACAGGCGAGATGCGCGGCGTGAACTACGACCACACCATCCTGGGCTGGCGCGGCGCGATCTCGCTGATGCGGGAACTCGGTGGCACACGCGGGATCCTGCCGAACGTCCAGGCCATGTGGTACGTGCCGCAAGGCCTCAACGTCTGGGAGCAGGTCATCTGCGAGTTTCCAGGCCACTACGCGCGGGACGGTGAACAGTGCAACCGCAAGTTCCCTGGTCCGGACGAGCACGTAAATCGCTTCGACGGACCGGCTTGGAACGTGCCGAAGATCTATTTCCAGGATCACGAACCGATCGAGGGCGGCTCGGTGGACGATCGTCTGGCTGCGATGAACTGGGCGATCTCCGAAGGCGACAAGGCGGAGGCGTACGGGCTCTTCCTCGGCTTGGCGAAACAGCCGGAGAACCGTGAGCGTTTGAAGGACGCCATCCTGTTCGCCGGGATCATCGATCTCCAGGATACCATCATCAATCGCGGCGGCTATCAGAACATCGGCCACAAGGCACTGCGCGCGCGGGCACTGGTGGACATTGCCGACTTCCTGGGCTGGGACGATGCCCACGAGCTGATGTACACCGTGGTGCCGGATCTGGGCTGTTCGCCGCATCTGCATGGGCTGTGGACCGAGATCAGCAACATCTGCCGCATGGAGTTGCCCGACCACGCATCGATCCCGAAACGCTCCGACGCGCCGGTGAGCGAGCGCGAACTCGACGTGCTGACCGAGACGCTGCTGTGGGGCGGTCCCTACGAAGTGAACGCCACGATCATGCGCCTGTTCCGGCGCGGCGCCGGTATCCTGGATGTCGGCGATGCAGTCGTGGTCTGCTTCCAGCGCTATCTGATCGATGTACTGGAGCATCCGAACGCGTTCCTGCATCCGACGCATGCACTGGACTACATGAACGTCGTGCAGTCATGGACGCGGAACCACGACAACCCGCATCAGGTGAAGGCGGTGTTCATGGGCGCGCGCTTCATGAACGATACGATACGCTCCAACGCCATGGTCCCTCGCGACCCCAAATCCGCGCTGGAATCACGCCACGCCTATCGCGCCTGGGCCGATGACATCGCCATCGATCGTCTGTTGGCGGTGCTGAAGCGATATGTGCTGGCGCAGGACGCACCGCGTTCATGTGCTCTGGTCAACTCGTATCTTGAGCGGACCAGTGAGCGGCGCGACCTGCTCGACGCGATCACATACGCCGCGTGCCACTGGCAGAACGACCCGCATGTCATGCGCAACTGCGCCTCTTCGCTCGAGGAGTTCCGGCACAACCGGACCACGCGGCGGGACGACATCATCCGTGGGTTCGTCAAGCATCAGGCACGCTACGTGAAGCGCGCCCCGACCCACGACTGCTATCAGGTCTATGTCGATTACTTCCAGTCCGGCAACGGCTGAGGGAGCGTCATGAGCGATGACCAAACGACGCTGGATGAGTTCTGGCGGATGCGCAACGCGGCGGCCGCGACACTTGTGCTCAGCGAGGACCAGATGCGGCGCGTTGTCCGCATGGCGAGCATCGAACAGCTTGCTGCCCTGATCGAGAGCTTCTCGCCGGCCCGCTCGGCCGGTGCTGAATGGACCCGCAGCTTCGAACCATTGATCGAGCGCCTGTGGGCCTGGCGCGACAACGACACCATGGCAGTGCTGGCCGAGATCTTCCGCGCGCGGGGGGCGCCGTGGATGGCGGTGACGAACGCCCTGTCACCGGAACAGGGCGTTCACCTGCGCGCGCATCTGCGGCAGCCGGCCTGGGCGCGGCTGCCGGCATTCGCCCTCAGCTAGCAGGGGAGCGACGCGACCCGTCCAAGAACGCAGTGTAGGGGCCAACCGAAGTTGCATCCGAAGGATATCCTGTGTGGGATATACGAATATCCAAAGAGCATTCCTGATGCCCCTCTACATCAAGGACGACGCCACGGCGCAACTGGTGGCCTAGTTCGCCCAGAAGCGTGGCGTCTCCAGCAGGAGGCGGTCCGCGAGGCCGTCCAGGCCGAGTTGCAGCGGATGACCGCAGCCATCCCCTGCGCGAGCGGATCGCCGCCTGGCCGAAGCAACACAAGCTGCCGCCGCCGACCGGCCAGGCGGCCGACAAGGCGTTCTTCGATGAGCTGTCGGGCGAACCCCGATGATCTTCGTCGATGCCTCGGCAATGATTTCGCTGATGACAGGCGAGGCTGACGCGGATGACCTGGCCGACCGGCTCGGGGCGGAACAGTCGCGACTGTGCTCAGCTACATCGGTGAGGGAAAACCATCGCCGGCGTGTGCCGGACCTACATGTTCTCAATTCCCTCGGCGCGCGCGACGGTACAGGGCTTCATCGAGCTGAACGACCTGAAATTCGTCGCGATCGGCGAGCGCGAATTCGACCTGGCCACGCAAGCTTGCGCCGAGTTCGGCAAGGGGCAGCACCCGGCCGCACTGAACATGGGTGACTGCTTTGCCTACGCGTGCGCGAAGGCCAATCGAGCAAAGCTGCTGTTCAAGGGCGAGGACTTCGCGAAGACCGACATCGCCTCCGCCGTATGAACACCCGCTGCCCTACCTGGTCGGTCGCGCTGGCGTCACCGTGTAATCGTAGAACCCCCGGTTCGTCTTCCGCCACAGCCACCCCGCCGCGACATACTTCACCAGCAGCGCGCACGCGCGGTACTTGGAATCCGACAGCCCCCGTAGAGCACCTGCATGATAGACAGGCACGCATCCAGCCAAAAAAATTGCCGACCTCCAGCAACCTTGGGAATGGCAGACCCTAGCGGAAGACTTGCAATTAACGGCCCAGGGACCGACCTTCGAGCCATGAATGAAATCTCGCCCGACATGACGGCGCCGTGCGCAGCCCGCCGGGTCTGCTCGACCAGAAGCACATCGTGATTCGCGAGCCGGGCGAGAGCGACGAACGTTACCAGTCTCGCTGTGAGCTGCTCGCCGCGCTGCTCGACTACGCCAAGCAGCAGGATTGACCGATACCCCCTATCGCTCTGGCGACTTCGTCTGGAGCAATTTTCCGGAGCGGGAGAACCCCGCCCGGCCAGGGCCTCCGTCATATCGGTTATGTCGCCTTGAGCACCACCAGTAAGGGGATCAGCACGGTCGTGCTCGCCTACACCACAAGTCAACCGTGGACTGGGACCGAAGCCACCTGGCTTGTACAGCTTCAATCGAGACACTGCGACGTCCATGGGCCAGTCACGCGCCTTCACCCTCGACCTTCGCCGGCTGGCAATCGTTCCCGCCACGGTCGAATGGTTCCCCGAATTGCTGTCGCCAGGCCACGGAATTGTCGGCCGAGCGCCCGAGCGGCTCCGCCTGGAGTTGGAAGCAGAGTATGAAAGAGCTTGCCCGTCGCCGTCCGGAGTCGATCGAAAGGCTTGGCCCAGGACGGCGCTGATGCGTCCTGCCCTACCTCGTCGGTCGCGGCGGCGTCACCGTGTAATCGTAGAACCCCCGGTTCGTCTTCCGCCCCAGCCACCCCGCCTCGACATACTTCACCAGCAGCGGGCACGGCCGGTACTTGGAATCCGACAGCCCCTCGTACAGCACCTGCATGATCGACAGGCACGTATCCAGCCCAATGAAGTCCGCCAGCTCCAGCGGCCCCATCGGATGGTTCGCCCCCAGCTTCATCGAGATATCGATCCCGGCCACCGTCCCCACGCCCTCATACAGCGCGTAGACCGCCTCGTTGATCATCGGCACCAAAATCCGGTTGACGATGAACGCCGGAAAATCCTCCGCCACCGCCGCGGTCTTGTGCAGCTTCTCGGCCAGCAGCCGCACCGCCTGGAACGTCGGCTCATCGGTCGCGATGCCGCGGATGATCTCCACCAGCTTCATCACCGGCACCGGGTTCATGAAGTGCATGCCGATGAACTTTTCCGGCCGATCGGTCGCCGCCCCCAACCGCGTAATCGAGATCGAGGACGTGTTCGATGCCAGCAGACACGAAGGCTTCAGATGCGGCGTCAGCAGCTTGAAGATCGCCCGCTTGACATCCTCCTTCTCGGTCGCCGCCTCGATCACGAGGTCGGCCTCGCCGAACGCCGCGTAATCCGTGCTGATGCGCGATCCGCGCCATCGCCTCGATCGCGATCCTCCGCCGAGATCAGACGCGCGGTTGACCTGCCGATCCATGTTCCGCGTGATCGTCGCCAGCGCCTTCTTCAGCGGCGTCCGCCTTCACGTCCAGCAGCGTCACCGGCAGCCCGGCCAGCGCGCAGACATGCGCGATGCCGTTGCCCATCTGACCCGCGCCGATCACGCCGACGCGGGCGATCTCCGGCGGCTCCGCCAGCAGTGTCCCGCCGGCAGGCGAAGGCTTGACATCGACATTCATTCAGGAGCGCTCCAGTTCCTTCGCCAGCTCTGGCAAAGCAGTAAACAGATCAGCCACCAGGCCGTAATCGGCGACCTGGAAGATGGGCGCTTCCTCGTCCTTGTTGATCGCCACGATCACCTTGCTGTCCTTCATCCCGGCCAGGTGCTGGATGGCACCCGAGATCCCGACAGCAATGTAAAGGTCCGGGGCGACGATCTTTCCGGTCTGCCCGACCTGATAATCGTTGGGCACGAAGCCGGCATCCACCGCGGCGCGTGATGCACCCACCGCGGCACCAAGCTTATCAGCAATTGGTTCCAAAAGCTTAAAGTTATCGCCGGCCTGCATGCCGCGCCCGCCGGAAATCACCACGCGCGCCGCGGTCAGCTCCGGCCGCTCGCTCTTCGACAGCTCCGCCGAGATGAACTTCGACACGGATGGCAGCTCCGGAATGCTCACCGCCTCGATCGGCGCGCTGCCACCCTCGGCCGCCACCGGATCGAACGTCGCGGCGCGCACCGTGATCACCTTCTTCCCGTCCGACGACTTCACCGTCGCCATGCCGTTGCCCGGCATAGATCGGCCGCACGAACGTATCGCGCATCCACCACCTCGGCGATGTCGCTGATCGGCTGCACATCCAGCAGCGCCGCAACCCGAGGCATGATGTTCTTCCCACCGCCGTCGTCGCCGCCAGCAGGTGATCATACGCCGGCGCCAACGCGACCAGCAGCGCCGCCATCGGCTCCGCCAGCAGGTGATCCAGCCCCGGCGCGTCCGCCGTCAGCACCTTCGCCACGCCCGGCAGCTTCGCCGCCGCCGCAGCGGCCGCATCCAACCCGCTGCCGGCGACCAGCGCATGCACCTCGCCCAGCTTCTCCGCCGCCGCCACCGCGCTGCGCGACGGCTGCTTGATCCCGGAAGCGTCGAATTCGAGCAGAACCAGTGCCGTCATCGCTCAGATCACCTTCGCTTCCGTGCGCAGCTTCGCCACCAGCTCGGCGACCGAGCCCACCTTCACCCCAGCCTTCCGCTTCGGCGGCTCCGACACCTTCAGCGTCGTCAGCCGAGGCGCCGGATCCACTCCCAGATCCGCCGGCTTCACATTGTCTATCGGCTTCTTCCGCGCCTTCATGATGTTCGGCAGCGACGCATACCGAGGCTCGTTCAGCCGCAGATCGGTGGTGACAATCGCCGGCAGCGTCAGCGCCACCGTCTCCAGCCCGCCATCGACCTCGCGCTTCACCGTGATCGCGTCGCCCTCGATGGTGACCTTCGAGGCGAACGTCGCCTGCGGCCACCCCAGCAGCGCCGCCAGCATCTGCCCGGTGGCGCTCATGTCATCATCGATCGCCTGCTTGCCCAGGATGATCAGCTTGGGCTGCTCCTTGTCGGCGATCGCCTTCAGCAGCTTCGCCACCGCGAGCGGCTGCAGCTCTACGTCGGTCTCCACCAGGATGCCGCGATCCGCACCCATCGCCAGCGCCGTCCGTATCGTCTCGGCGCATTGCGCCACGCCCAGCGAGACCGCGACGATCTCGGTGGCGACGCCCTTTTCCTTCAGGCGCACTGCCTCCTCGACGCCGATCTCGTCGAACGGGTTCATCGACATCTTCACACCGGCGGTTTCCACACCGGAACCATCCGCCTTCACGCGGACCTTCACGTTGTAGTCGACCACCCGTTTCACCGGGACCAGGATTTTCATGAGGGGGACCGTGTTGCTTCCAGGAATGTTGCCCGCCGGCGCGGCGGGTTCCCCGCCTGTTCGCACCTGCAATAGAGGCGGCGGACCATATGCAGCGGACTTTTGCCTGTCAAACGCCAACCCCTCTCCCGCGCAGCGGGGGAGGGCGGGGAGGGGGTGCCGGCAACAAGCGCCGGTCAGGACCGCAGCAAGGACATCAGCAGCGCGAACAGCAGCAGCGCCGCCCCCTGCAGGATGACCCGCCACTGCATCAGCTTGTTGGACCGCTTCGGGTCGCCGCCACCGCGTACCAACCCAAACAGCCCGGCAAACAACACGCCCAGTGTGGCGAACATCAGGATGGCGACGAGAATGGCGAGGAAGGTCTTCACCCTACACATATAGCGCGAGGTCCCACCCGCCCCAAGCCTTGGAACCAGCCGCATCCCTGCCACTTTGTTGACCGACCTCGGGCAATCGTGTTCGGAGCCTGCCGATGCTGCGCCTGCTGATCCTCGCCTTCCTGCTCGCGCTCGCGCCCGGCATCGCCGCCCGCGCACAGCCGCCCGCCCACACAGCCCCCCCGCCACCCCCGCAGATCACAGCGGAGCAGGCCCGTCAGGCGCTCGACGTTCTCCAGGACCCGCAGAAGCGCGCCCAGATCATCACGACCCTGGAGGCCATCGCCCGCACCAAGCCCCTGGCCGAACCGGCCCACGCGCCGACTCCCGCGACCCCGCCCGCGCCAGAACCCACCACGGTCCCTGCGACCACCGCACCAGCCACCGCCACACCTGCGCCGGCAGCTGGTCCCCCCGCCACCATCCTGGTCGCCCCCGACAGCCTCGGCGCCCAGATCCTGGTCGGCGCGTCAGGCTTCCTCAACCACGTCGGAACCGAGGCCATCGCCACCGTCACCGCCGTCCGCAGCGTCCCCCTGCTGTGGAGCTGGCTGAAGGTCATGGCGACCGCCCCCTGGGCGCGCGGCATCCTGCTCGACACCGGCTGGCGCCTCGCCGTCGCCCTCCTGGCAGGCCTCGCCGTCGCATGGGTGATCCGCCGTTCGGTCCGCCGCCCCATCCTGGCGCTCGACGGCATGGCCCCCAACGGGGACCAGTTGCCCCCTATCGAAGGTGGTGAGGCACGCGCCGAGCACGGCGAAGTCGAACCCCCACGCCGCCGCCTCACCACCACGCTCATCCTGCTCCGCCGCATACCCCTCGTGTCCATCCGCCTGCTCCTCGAACTGCTGCCGGTGCTCGGCTTCCTCACCGTCGGCCACCTGATCGCCGCAACCTCCCTCGGCGGTGATTCGCTGCCTCGCCTCGTCCTGCTCGCGGTCATCGACGCCATCGCGCTCTGCGAGACACTGCTCTGCGTCGCGCGCATGATGTTCTCCCCCGCCCACCACCGCCTCCGCCTGCTGCACATCTCCGACCTGGCCGCCGCCTACGCCATGCGTTGGACCCGCCGCATCGTCATCGTCAGCGTCGTCGGCTACGCCATCGCCGAGGTCGGCCTCCTGCTCGGCCTCTCCGACACCGCGCACGATGCGCTGCTGAAGACGGTCGGGCTGATCGTCCACGTCTTCCTCGGCATCATAGTCATCCAGCGCCGCCGCACGGTCCGCCGCCTGATCCGCGCCCCGGAGGGCGCCACCGGCCCGATCGCCGCCCTACGCAACTGGCTGGCCCGCATCTGGCACTGGATCGCCCTGCTCATACTGGCAACACTTTGGCTCGCCTGGGCCATCGAGGTGCGCCACGGCTACCGCCTGATGCTGCGCTACACCCTCAGCCTGGTGCTGGTCGCCGCAGTGGCGCGCATCGTCCAGATCGTCCTGCTCGGCAGCCTGGAACGTACCATGTCGCCGCGCTCGGAACTGGTGGCGCGCTATCCCGGCCTGGACACCCGACTCGCCGTCTACCATCCCATCCTGGTCTGGATTACCCGCGGCTTCATCTTCCTCGTGGCCGCAATCGTCGTTGCGCAACTCTGGGGATTGGACCCGTTCGACTGGCTGGTCGCGAGCACTCTCGGTCCCCGGGTGGTGTCCAGCCTGGTCATGCTGGCGATCACCCTGCTGCTCGCGGTCGCCGTCTGGGAAGCCGCGAACGGCGCCTTCCAGCAACACCTGGCAAGACTGACCCGCGAGGCTCAGGCAGCCCGGTCCGCGCGCCTGCGTACCCTGTTGCCCCTGCTCCGCACCACCCTGCTGATCACCATCCTCATCATCGCTGGCATGATGATCCTGTCCGAGATCGGCGTGAACATCGGCCCGCTGCTGGCCGGTGCCGGCATCGTCGGCGTCGCCATCGGCTTCGGCTCGCAGAAGCTGGTGCAGGACCTGATCACCGGCATCTTCCTGCTGCTGGAGAACGCCATGCAGGTCGGCGACAACGTCACCGTCTCCGGCCTCTCCGGCACGGTCGAGAACCTGTCGGTCCGCACCATCCGCCTGCGCGCCGGCGACGGCTCCGTGCACATCATCCCCTTCAGCTCCGTCACCACCGTCACCAACGTGAACCGCGGCCTCGGCAACGCGTCCGTCAGCGTCAGCGTCGCCGCGCATGAAAACACCGACCGCGTGTGCGACACGCTGAAGGATATCGTCGCCACCATGCGCCAGGAGCAGGACTTCGCCGCCCGGATGCTCAGCGACCTCCAGCTCTGGGGCGTCGACAAACTGGACGGCGCGTCAGCCACCATCACCGGCCAAGTGGTCTGCACCGATTCCGGTCGTTGGAGCGTGCAGCGCGAATTCAACCGCCGCATGAAGCTACGCTTCGATGAGCTGGGGATCGAGTTGTACAACCCGATGCAGCAGACCGTCGCGGTTCGCCGTTTCGCCACCGCGGCGCCAAGGGACGATCAACCATGAGCGCTGAACTGGATCAGCTCGCCGGCGCCATCGCGGCGGACGGCTTCGCCTTTCAACGCCGGACCGAGATGCGTCGCACGCTCGACGGCTCGCTGTCCGACTGGGCGAGCTTCGCCGCAAGCTGGGACGACCTCGGTCTGGATACTTACATGGCCGACGGCGGGCGCTACCGGAAACGCCGCCACGCTGCATTCGGGGCGCGTGCCGACGAACCGGTCCACCGCAAGCCTGAGCAGCCGCACTACCAGAGCCGCGACTACAATCCGCTGAACGGCGGTATCGCGCGGTGGTTCGATCCCGTGCTGCCGGCGATCGCCACCGGCGCGTCGATGACGGCGATCCTCGACACCTGCCGCGCGCTGTTCGAGCGTCTGTCCCCCATCCGCGCCTGGCACATCGAGGCGCACCAGTTCCGCATCGAGGCCCGCAGCGGCGAGAGCGGCCAGCCAACGCCCGAGGGCATGCATCGCGACGGGGTCGACTACGTGCTGGTCCTGCTGATCGGCCGCCGCAACATCCAGAGCGGCGTCACCTCGATCCGCGGCACCGACGGCCGCGATCTCGGCAGCTTTACGCTGGCCGAGCCGCTCGATGCGGCCTGGGTCGACGATCACCGGGTGATGCACGGCGTCACTCCGGTCGAGCCGATCGATACGGCGGAGCCGGGCTTCCGCGACGTGCTGGTCGTTACGTTCCGCCGCGAGGATGGCTGACGCCGCGCGTCTTGGCGGTCATCCGGTCACGCTTGCGGACCAGGACGGCTGCAAGAAGAGGGGTTTGTAGTGTTGCCGGGCTACTGGAGATAAGCATGCGTGCCGCTATTTTGATGCGGTCCCGCCTCGAAGGCGGACCGTTGCTGGCTCTTCGGGCTTACCATAATGGGCCTTTTGCGGCTGGCCCGATGCTGCGGCACGGGTGCGCGTTGCTCGCTGTCTTGAGTCAGTCGCGGCAACAGGTGCGGAATTGCAACCGTACGTTGGTTGCTCTCGAAGATCAACTCGCCATGATGGCTCGCAACGGACGCGTAGGCACCTGGGGCGAGGAACATGCCACACCCGAGTCAGAACGTTTCCACAACGACGTCAAAATTCAACCCCCGCTTCTTAATGCAGGCAAGTGGACGAGGGGTTGGTATAAGGTTGTCTGGGATCGCCGCCGTGCTCGCTACCCTTGCTCCAACGGTTGCACGAGCGGCTTCGACCAGCAATTATGAAATTTTTCCGAACGGGGATGTCGTCGAATTGAATCCTTCGATCACGGCTTACGGCAACAGCGACGCTTTCGTCTACCTCTTGCCGCAAAGCAATTCGGTAGAATTTTCCTTAGGAGGAGGCCCAGCTCAACCGCTGAACACGAATCTGTTTACGGTCAGCAGCATCACCGACGTTACTTATACCGATGGTCACGTCGCGAATGTCGAGGCAGCCGGAGGGAATTATGAAATTTTTCCGAACGGGGATGTCGTCGAATTGAATCCTTCGATCACGGCTTACGGCAACAGCGACGCTTTCGTCTACCTCTTGCCGCAAAGCAATTCGGTAGAATTTTCCTTAGGAGGAGGCCCAGCTCAACCGCTGAACACGAATCTGTTTACGGTCAGCAGCATCACCGACGTTACTTATACCGATGGTCACGTCGCGAATGTCGAGGCAGCCGGAGGGAATTATGAAATTTTTCCGAACGGGGATGTCGTCGAATTGAATCCTTCGATCACGGCTTACGGCAACAGCGACGCTTTCGTCTACCTCTTGCCGCAAAGCAATTCGGTAGAATTTTCCTTAGGAGGAGGCCCAGCTCAACCGCTGAACACGAATCTGTTTACGGTCAGCAGCATCACCGACGTTACTTATACCGATGGTCACGTCGCGAATGTGACTGTAACTGAGCCAGCCTCGGTTCCCGAACCGAGGTCGCTGGCTGTTCTGAGCGTTGGTCTAGCGGGCCTTGCAGTCGCCTGGCGCCCAAAACGAAACGCCGCCCAAAAAGCGAACTAGCTCGACGCCCAAAAAGGCTGGCCGCCACCGACACTGCGGTGCAAGAGACTTTCGACATGCTGACAGAGAGTTCGTCGAGGTGTCGGCCGCCCCCCATGAGGACGCTGCAAATCAGGCTATCGTATGCATGGAGGCCACCCGGCCGTGCTCGCCGATCCGCCAGGGCAACGCCGCGACTGAATGTCTCCGCGCTTTGACATGCGCCATCCTGTAACACGCACCAGCCGCCGAGTCCGTTGATGGCGCCTTCCCCTTTTACTCATTGATAATTAAGAGCGTTTTTCGCTTGGCGGCGCGGCGCACGCCTCTCCGAGGTGGCCACGCAGTCGCGCGCCGCGCCGATGGGCTCTAAAGCGAACAACGCCAAAGCCCGCCAGAAAAGCAACTATCAAGGCAACGCTGCTGGGTTCCGAAACAGCCGTTGTAGCTAGGTCGGGTGCGAAAGTGATGCTTGTCTCACCCCGAACCGGGCCTGCGAAATCGGCCAACTGGGCACCACTTATCTCATTGCCAGTCACGGGATCGGCCTGGAACACGACGTCGGAAGGTTGGCCGAGAATGGTCTTCAGTTCCGTAACGTAAAGCCCGCCGGCGGGTGTGAAAGCGATGCTTGTCCCACTCCGAACCGGGCCTGCGAAATCGCTCAACTGGGCACCACTTATCTCATTGCCAGTCACGGGATCGGCCTGGAACAAGACGTCGGAAGGTTGGCCGAGAATGGTCTTCAGTTCAGTAACGTAAAGCTTGCCGTCGGGTGCAAAAGCGATGCTTGTCCCACTTCGAACCGGGCCTGCGAAATCGCTCAACTGGGCACCACTTATCTCAATACAGCAGCACTACCGGGTCGCAGCCCCGCCAGCGTACCACATCATGCACCGCCGGGATCGGGCCCTCCTCCACCGCACGCGCGAGGAACGCCCTGTGCTCTTCGTCAAGCTTCGGCGGTGAGCCACGCGAGACCATGTTGATCAGGCCTTCCGGACCTTGCTCGTTGAACCGGATCACCCAGTCTCGCAGCGTCTGCCCCGCAGGCTCTGCGAGCAAAGGGCGGCAGGATGGAGCGTCTGCTCTGGGCTTCGACCGGGGTAAAGGACAAGGCATATGACGACACTCGCTACGTCGTGGATTTGGCAACCCCCGACACCGTGAACACGATGCCGGCGGCCACGCTAGACGCCGTGGCTGATCATGGACGGCCCTGCGGCTTCCTCAGCGGAACTTGGTATAAACCCCAAGGGGGTCTGTGTCTCACTGTCATTGGCACGGACGGCAATGCTTCGACAAAAGCACATCCGGGTGCATGGAAGTTCGGAGAGCCTGGATTAAAATGGCAGATTTGGGTTGATCTGGAAACGCGTGTCTGGTTGTCTTGAACGGGAACAGATCGCCAGTCAGCGCCCGGGCGATGATTGTCACCTCGTCGACTGCGTAGTCACATCTCATGCTGGTGACCAAAACCTCGGAATACTTATATGCAACGCACGGCACCATCGTGAGTGCCAGCAGGCGCGCGGCAGCCAGTCTGTGATGGCCATCCATCACCGCCAACGATGAGCGTTCAACTCGGATCGGATCTGTCCATATTCCAGCACGTTCGATATCAGCCTTCACCTCGAACACATGCTCCGTCATCGTTTCCTCTGTTGGTCGCAGATCTGATACCGGGACCAGAAGAATTCTATGGTCGATCCGCATGGTGTTTGCTCCTGCCCGGTCAATTCGCTGGTGATCCAGACACCACATCATTATTCCGGCTCTCGAGGACCTTGACCGGACCCCGGCCAGATCCGATGGCGTCCTCGCCAATATCGGCGCAGCGGTTCTGATGTCGATGAGAATTGACGAAGGTGATTGCCAGGTCTTTAACCTCGACGGAGACCTGACCATCGATGGTAACAACGCCCGCGGCGATGATGGTGGCAGAGCGGTGCAGTACCTTCCGGACATCAATTCGGTACGACAGCAGCGTCTGGTCAGGAACGACCGGCCGAACGAAACGTATGTTACCCAGGCGACCGGCCCGGCCCTTTCCCTTCATTCCGATGTACGCGCCGAAAAACCCCGCGAGTTGGAGTACGCCATCGAGCAGAATGGCACCCGGGAGGACGGGATCATCGGGAAAGTGGCACGCGAAGAGCCAACCAAATTTGTTGGTCAAGGCGCTCGCAATTGCAAAGCCCCTGCCAAAGTCACCATGAGCAGGACTGATTTGCTCAACACGATCAAATGCCAAAAGTGGGGAAGTCGGCAGCCTGGGAGAATCGCGGCTGAATAGCATTCCATGACTACACGCATCGAGGTCGGCATTATCAAATCCTTCGGCGCGAGGCGGCTCTCCGTAATTATGCGGGTCCATCGCAATCCGCCTCCGCGGATGAAGACGATTCGATGCATCCCCCGGGCTTTCTTCCGGTAACGGTGAACAACGTTGAGTATGTTAAAGTGCTGTCGTCCTGAAGATAATCCAGAAACCCAGCGATGATGTCCCGCGCCCTCGCCGCCGATTCACATGCCTTTTCGAGCATTGATTCAGCAATTTTCAGTTTCCTGGTCCAGAGTGCGAGGTTGAACGCGTCAATGGTTCCAGCGACAACATGATAGGCATCGATGCGAACATCGAGATTGATCAGACCGGCGTTTCTCGCGAGTGAATATAGTTTCCGGCCCGCGAAGGGGTCGAAACCAGTATGAGCAAGCTGATCAACAATTCGTTCAACTGCCTGGACGCGTTCGTCCTGGGGGTAGTGAGACACGATCTGCCCATCAAGGTCCTGTAAACAAATGATACCTCCAGGTCGGCAAACCCGTACTAATTCCTCCATCGCCCGCGCTTTATTTTTCAGGTACTCAAAAAGGAACCTTACTTCGACGAAATCGAACCCATCGGTGTCGAGCTCTGTTTGATATATGTCACCTTGCTTGATAACGACATTGGAATTCCGCGCGTTCCGTCGGCGAGCATCAGCGACACGTGCCCCGCTGATATCAACCCCCGTAACCGTGAGATGCGGGTAACATCGGGCTATAGCATCGAGAAAATGACCCGGGCCGCACCCAACCGACAGGACATTCGTGCAAGAAGCAATATATCGGGCGTAGTAGCGCAAGACCCATCTGGGGGCATCGACCTTGTCGATCAATCGTTGCCCTTCATCGGCATCATCCATTAGATAGACCTCGCGATCATATTCTGCCAAGTTAATCCTCCGTTCCGCGGTCGCGCCATTTTAGCAGGCGGCCGTAAAATTTATCCAGGTGCTCGGTATAGGCATCGAATCCTGGACGCAGCCAAATTACCTGGTTGTAATCGCGCAAATGAGTGGCAATGCCAATAAGTGCGGAAACGGCGCGCGGATTCACGACCACCGGAATCCAATCGAGTTCAAAATCCGAATAGTACCGCAAGGAAGCATCAAGCAAGGACCGGGCAACATCAGCGTCGGTTATCCCAGCGTCGTCAGAAAGGATCAAATCACATCGGTTTTCGATAAAGCTGAAGTTCAGTCCCAGCGGACCTCGATACACCAGAGCTACTCCGATAACGCGACCAAATTTATGATCAACGGCTATTACGACGTGCCGGTAGCGGAACAGGCCACCACTCTGATATATAGAGTTTATATCGGAAAGTTCCCAATCGTTTGTCTCGACTCCTTCCGCTTCAGCAAAGACCATCCCCCGGTGGCGCCGCACAAAGTCACGGACTTCTTCCTCGCGATTCAATGCAACTCCATGCTCAATGGCGCAGGAGGAAGGTGCGAAATCTGGACCCTTTCGATCGACCTTGAGGTAAGCATAGCGTATTACGTCGGAATATTGCTTGCCAACAGTTTCAATGATCGATCCAAACAGCCTGTGAGCATACCTATTATTTGGTCTGTACCAATTCTGCTTCGAGTCCTCGACCCCCTGGGACGTCGTTACGGTCGAAAATGATTGCATCACCGACCACGACGCCAATGGATTCCGATTAGCAACCAGATGTTGATAAAGCCAGTCATGTTTTCCGGTACGCCAGCACATCACGGAGGCAGCCACCTGCTCATCGGTATCCTTAAACGTCACTATATGCAGCAGCGGATCGTTGTGGGCCATGGCCCTTGCCCAGTTTTTTTCGATAAAGGACAAATTGTCTCCGAGCAGTTGTTTTTTCTGCGGGTAAAGGAAGCCCACCTTTTCATACATCACAAAGATTTCGCGCGCGCTGATGGCATTAACTTCGCAACCAAAATCCGCGAAAGTTGGTATGGCGAGCTTGGAGTTAAGCCGTACATATTCAAGCGCGGAAAGCGCCTTCAGGCCTCTATTGTTCATTCCCATGCTTCCCATCGTTAGGACATATTGGGCGACACTACTGGCTTGCGCCATCGGTGGTCACATCCATTCCGGCGAACTCAAATGTCTTGAGCGCGGCCTGGCCGTACGCGTTCAGAGGTCACAAACTCGCCGGTTTACCAACCCGTTTTACTATGGTCTTGGCCGGCAAACCCGATCAAAGCGACGAATGGCGTGAAACTGGCCACCAGCGGCCTAATCCGCCGACGAACAACCGAAATGAAGCACCATTTCCCGGCTGACTCGTGGCTGTGCCGCCGCTGTGCCGCTTGCAGGTATCGTCACGCTTGTCGATAAGCGTTTATCAGCCAAAGACTTCCACGGGGGCGGATTGGCATATCCCATCCACGCTGCGACCGCGTTCCTTCACCGCGTGTCCGGAGGCGGAGACGCGGCCGCGGGAAGGCGCCTTTTCATCCTCAGGTTGTGCGGCGTTTTCATTGGCGCGCCGGTGCTCGCGTTCGTTATATCGACGCAAGTGTTCGCGGCGACTGCATGAAAAAGAAGCTTTGACATGCGCATTGAGATCTCCCTTAGGTTATGCGGGTCCTGTTTCCATCATGGCAGCACCCGGAACTCGGCTTTGCCGTCGTTTTGAAGGCAAACGATGCCCTCTCCGCCGACCACGGATCGTTCGACTATGTTATCGGACGCGCCAAGGCATGCAGGCGTTACCTACGCTGCGGCTTTCGCGACCTTTCCTAGGTCATTCAGGAGGAGCGTAAACGCGCCTGTACCGGAGTTAATAACGGCCGACGCTTCGGACTCTGGTGATCTTCCGTTATGTGCCTTTCGAGAGTGGACTGAGAGCCCCCTGCAAAGCACGGTGGCCGGGGCGAGGGCGAGCAAACGGCTCCCTAAGCCTTGCTAAATCCGGCTAAATCGCGTTTTATCAATGAGTTATTGTGAGACCGGGAACGGCAAGGGTCGCGATGCCAGCGCGATCAGAGGTGATGCATGGAATTGCTCGGGTCCGAGGGAGACCTGAAATTCGACATTTGGCGGTTTAACCGTCAGAGGCGAAGCCTGAGCCGACAGGGCGTGGCGGGCACCTGGGAGCCGGTCGCGATTGGTTCACGCGCGGCCGAAATCCTTGCGCTGCTGCTCAATCAGCCGGGGACCCTGGTCTCCAAGGACACCATCTTGGCCAGTGTGTGGCCGGGGGTTGTCGTGGAGCAGAACAATCTCACGGTGCAAATGGCGGCGTTGCGGCGGATCCTTGACGAACACCGTTCCGGCGACAGCTGCATTCAGACCGTCGCCGGGCGAGGTTATCGCTTCGTCGGTTCTGTTAGCGAAATGGACGAGCCGCCCGTCGCTTCCGCCCTTGATGCCCCTGACGCCGTTGACGCCGTTGACGCGCCACACCGGCCCGGACCGACGCCGCGGCCCCCCCAGAAATGGATATCCGTACCGACTCCGCCGTTCTCGCTGGTGGTGCTGCCCTTTACCAACACGAGCGGGCAGGCCGGCGACGATCACCTGGTTGATGCGATCGGCGACGATCTGACAACTGAGCTGTCGCGCATCCCCGGACACCGCGTTATCGCGCGAACCACGGCGGTGACCTACAAGGGCAGTGCGGTCGATGCCCGGCGCATCGGCGCGGAACTCCGTGTGCACTATATCATCGAGGGGTCGGCCCGAAAGTTCGGCCAGGTACTCCATCTCAACGTCCAGCTTATTGCTGCACCCGACAACACTCGCCTGTGGGGCGACCGCTTTGAGCAGGACATGACCGACATCGGCGCGGGGATCGACGCAATTGTGCGCAAGGTTAGCGCCGTGCTCGACATCCAGATCCTAGGCGCCGAGATCGCGCGTCGCGCCCGCGCGCGACCTGGCCAGTCAGATGCTTACGACTATGTCATGCGGTCATGGGCCGCCTGGGACAGACCGATCACGCCGCAGCTGCAGGCCGAGGTTACGGCGTCGCTGGAAGAGGCGTTGCGGCTCGACCCTTCGCTCGTGCCTGCAATGCAAGCCCTCGCTACCTGGCTGACCTACCGTTTCGACGGTTTCGTCGACAGCCCGGACTGGGGCGACAGGACGCTCATCGAGCGCGCCGGTGACCTGCTCGCGGCGGGTCTGCAAATCGACCCGAACAACGACGAGTTGTTGCTTGCCGAGGCCCGTAGACTGCGCGCGACCGGCCGTCGAGCCGAGGCGGTAGCCACCTGTCGGCGTCTGCTCGAACTCCACCCAAATGTCGGCCACGCCCACCGTGAACTTGGCCGTCACCGGATGGCCATCGGCCAGCCAGAGGAGGCGATCAGATTATTCGAGGCGATGATCCGGCTTGACCCGCTATCTTCGCTCAATTCGAGCAACAGGGCGATGATCGGCAAGTGTCATCTCCTGCTCCAGCGCAATTCCGAAGCGGTCATCTGGCTATCGCGCGCTCTGGCCGAATTGCCTGGCGAACACTGGTTCGCCCATGCCGACAAGCAGCTTTGGCTTGCGAGCGCTCACGCTTTGGCGGACGATGCCAACGCCGCCCGCCAGGCGCTGAACGAAGCGCTCACCCTGTGGCCAGGGGCCACTGTGCAGAGCCTGATGCCGGGAATAGGGCCGCGCGGCTGTGTGACCCCCGCGTACGCCACGCAATTCGAGTATGTTCAGCATGGTTTGCGCCGCGCCGGCCTGCGCGAGAACGTGCCGGCGGAGCAGGGCGCAGAACTGCCGCTTGCCGATGGTCCCTTGCCTGGCTTAATCGGACCAACTCCCCACAGCATCCCTGGTGCGACCACGATTCGAACCGCTGAACTAGGTACAGCTGATGGGTGAGCGACCGCTGCTGATCGACGACGCTGTCGGCAGCTGGGGACGCTCGCTTCCCGGCGCGATGGGCCTGCAGGGCGCGGGTCACACAGTGCTTGCCGACAGCATGCTGCGACGCCTGGCGCACACCATTGATTTACTGACCGACGGCAACCGGGGTCGGCCGATCGTGGCTTTCGCGGTCAATGCCGAACGTCGAACAGGCCACAACCTCGCGCTCCGGCTGGTGGAGCTCGGCAACACGCGCGTCTATTGGTATCGTGGCGGGCTGGAAGCGTGGCGCGCGGACGGAGGCGTCGATACCGCGCTAACGCTGCAGGCATGGGAGACCAAAGTCGAGTCGGACAGGCGCCCAGCAAGCGCCTGAATCTGTGCCAGGTCTCATAGACCCGTACCCGAGGGCATAGCTGCGATCGGTACTAATTCGGAGCGGTTTGATGGACCAAACCTCGCGCTACGTCTCGTGGCGATGGGGTACATCAACGTTTATTGGTATCGCGGTGGACGGGAGGCGTGGGAGGTGCGAAGCCTGCCTGAATCCGAGATCGCTGAACAAAGTTGGTGATGGTCCATCGGCTGCGGGTGCCGCCGAGCCGGATTCTATAGCCCATGCCGCTTGGCATTATGACATGCCTGATCCAAAAGTCGCTTATGATAACGTCCTTTATCCTGCGCGAGTAGCGCCGGGAGTTGGGGGGACCAATACCCCCGCGCCTCATCGCTGGATGGCCGCCAGGAATTTCTTTGCGGTCTTCTCGTAGCAGGTGGCGATCGCACGAAACAGCTTGATCCTGGCGAAGAAGTTCTCGATCAGATCTGCGTCCTCAACAGTCGGGCGACGTGGGTGCATTCATGGGCAGCGGCGGCCCTTTGAGCGCGTTCTATCAGATTCGTGACGACCGCGATCTCGTCAGCGATCCAGCGGGCCTCGCCGTCGGTCACCGGCGCAGTTCCGCCGCGAACCGCAAACTGCTCCGCAGTAGCCGGGTCGCCGGGATGCTCCAGCTCCGTCAATGCAGCGTGCTGATCAGAGACAACGTCGTCGTCGTCGGCACAGTCGAAGCCGATAATGGCGCCGTCACCGTCGACTGCCACGCCGCGAGGTGCACGCCGATCGAGGACGTCCAAGTAGCTGTTGGTAAGCAGTGACCCTCGGGCGATGAAATGTCGTAGCCGGCAGCTCGCGCAGCTCCGAAGGCGCCGGTGAATATGCTGCCAATGGTTGGAGCGGCAGCTGCTTTCGCGCCGGCAATAGCGGCCGTGTAGCCGCCGCGTGGCTCGTTACGGGGCCGTCAGATGCCGGAATTGACGAATATGAGCGTATGGTGACGAAGGTTGCGACGTGAGGTTGCCTCTGTCAGGTTGGCCATCATCCGGCATGCACCGACTGGGCAAGCTGCCCGCACGATGGTCCCGCCACCGCTAGTGCTTTGAGCAATGCAATCCGGTTCGGGCCAAGTAACCACGATCCTGGCATGGAGAACGGACATGAAGCTCGAAGACTTGATTGCTCCCATCATAAATAACCCTGGCGTGCTTCCCGCCACCCTGGGAGTTGTACTTCCTCAGACAATTGAGTTGCCACCCGAATTACACGGGTATTTCGGACGGACGTGGCTGGAGAGCGAATATAACAAACGGCAGGAGATAGGCGGGAACCTGATTTGGGTTGTTGGGGACTTTAGTGATGAACCTGTCATGGCCGCAGAGACCGAACGTGGACGGGGCCGGTCGCGATCTGTCAGCGATTTTCGGTCAGGCTTGCCACCGCAGCGCGTGCCTGGCTTCAATCCTATCAGTTGGTCGCGGGTCGGGACGCCGGGGGCCGCCCCGCACGAGAAGCTCTGGACCGTCGTCAAGCCTGTAGACATCACCCTCGGGACTAATGGAAACGCCGTCGACATCCCCACTCGGCGCGGGCGTGCGAACGTTGCGGACTTCCATACCCACCCGTCGACGCCGGGGGGCACAAACATGGAGCACTGTGGGTATCAGCCACCTTCGCTCGAAGATCTCATGGGACTGCAACATCAAGGAGGACACGGCAAAGATATCTTTGTCAGCTTCGTTGCCGTGCATTCATTCCAGCTATATGCGATGGTGTATATCCGAGGTACTGCTCATTTCGACACAAATACCGTGTTCGCGAAGATCAAGCCGAGCCTGGACGGTAAAGGCAAACGGATCATGTTTCCGACCGACGCCGAGGAGAAAAAACACGCTGAAGAGTGGATGAAGGACCCTCCTCGCAAGCGTGAGTTGGATGATGCACTGCAGTTGGCTACGGGTTATGGGGAGAAATTCGCCAAAGAGATCGAGGGTCACCTTAAGGCGGCATGCGCTGCGTGCGGCATCGGTCTCTATCGCGGTGCGACCGCCGACAGCCTGAAGCGGGTCGTATAGTCAGCTGGCGGCGACCCCGGCCGTGAGTTGCGCCGCGAGGCCGGTCAGGCCAATAGGTCGGCAAAGCTTGTGCGCCAACTACATTCTGAGCGGCAAGCGTGAAGGCGGTGCCGGTGTAGGCTGTGTTGCGATTGGACATGGAAGTTTCCCTTGAGTTTAAAATCGCCGACCTTCATCGGCAACAACTCTGTATATTCGACTAGGCGTTCAAGCCCAACACGACACCGCCGCCGTTCGCCAGCGCGATTTGCAGTGCAGTTTCACTGGCCGCAGTCGGCACAACCGGTGTCGAGGTTGACCCCGGACACTGACCTGGAAC
Organism: uncultured Alphaproteobacteria bacterium; assembly: GCA_963726125.1. Taxonomy (GTDB): domain Bacteria; phylum Pseudomonadota; class Alphaproteobacteria; order Acetobacterales; family Acetobacteraceae; genus JAMXLO01. The sequence continues at coordinate 560,325 of CAVSBG010000002.1, forward strand.
GCATAGACAGTGGATTGATCGTTAATAGAAGACTGCACGGCAGCCATATCGACGGAGCGAACGGCATGTCTGATTATAGGCCGCCGGTTATAAATTGATCCTACTGGCGACGGCTGGCGTCTCACACGCCAAGGAAACCGCCCAGAGCCATCTACTATTTGGCTGTCGGCGGAAGTTGTTCTGTCGGTCGTGGTATCCGCACCATTCTTGCAGGCTCGTATCAACGAGGAACTACCTCCAGTAGGGGGAACTCTCCGCCGAATGTTTGTGACCCCGGTCGTCGAAGCGAATGTCGGCCAGAAGGCCAGTTCAACGGCACATTCTTTGTAGCGCTGAATGAAGCCGGGTACTACAGCACTTTGCCAGTGTATTTCGCCTTGCGGCAATTCGCGTCGATCGTGCAATCCGTCGTCACGATGTTTGACGCGCCTTGAACTCGGCGTGCCGATGCCAGCGTGCTCGGCTCCCAACATGGGCCGCCATATAATGCGAAAAGAAAGATTTCATATTTCATACCTTGCGAAAGGGATAATTGGGAATTATGTCCTTGACACAGGCCCCTGTCCCATGCCCTACTCGCGCTCATGCCCGGAGCCGCCCAACCCCCCACCCCAACCACAGACCCCGATCCAACCCGGCCCGCCCGAGCCATGCCCGCCGCCATCGCCCGCGTCCTCATGGTCGTCCGCAAGCTGATCGACTACGGCAAGCAACTCGCCGATACGCTTCACCAGCGTGCCACCGCCCCAGACTTCGCCCGGTTCGCCAGCCGTTTCGGCACCGCCGATGTCGCCGCCATCCTCGCCTGCATCACCAATGGCCTGCTCCGCGCCGCGGCACTCGAAGCCAGGCTGTGCCAGCGCGCCGAGCGCGGCCAGGACCTCAAATCACCGCCCATGCGCTTTCCCGCCATCCGCGGGCCACGCGTCGCACGGCAGTTCGCGCCGCCATCCACCCAGCCCGAACCCCAGCGCACCGACGACACCCAGGACCCGCGTCTCGCGCGCCTCCCCACAGCCGACGAAATCGCCGCCGAGGTGCGCACCCGCCCGGTCGGCGCCGTCATCGCCGATATCTGCCGCGATCTCGGCATCGCGCCGGGCGAGCTCGACCGGGCATTCTGGGAAGAACTCAACCTGGCCATCATTTCCTACGGCGGCACCTTCGCCGGCGTCCTCGATGACCTGATCCACCGGTCCTTCGCCTTCACGTTCGGCGACCACGCCAACACGGCGGACCCCGGACCACCCGCTTCATCCCCACGATTGCCAGCGCTCGCCACCGGTCCGCCCCTCTGAAGCCGCCCCGGTTCCGGACAAACAGCCGGCCTGCGCCTCCATCCAGGTCTTTCCTGCGCACCAGCAAGGAAGACGCGGATGGCGATGCCGCGTCGACCGCGTAGTCGGCAACACGCCGGACTGCCACATGCCTCGTGCTTCCGACGAATTCCCATCGCTGGCGCGATCGCGGGCGATCGTGCGATAAATGTGTCGCCGAGCTGACCTCGCCGGGCGCGCCAATCGCGCCGCGCCGTTCATCACCCTGGCGAAAATCGTTCGAGGGGTCTTGCGTGAACGTCAGCTTACCTGTTGCAGTCCGTCTGCCGTTGCCTGCGGCAGTGGACAGTCACCGTGTCCTGTGGTCCTACGCAGGTACCCTTGTGGTGTGGCACCTCATCGCTCTGCTTGCGGTATTGCCCTGGTTCTTCAGTGTGACCGGCCTCGTGCTGGGGATCGTCGGAAGTTACGTGTTTGGCGGCCTCGGCATCACGCTGTGCTATCACCGGTTACTCACCCATCGCGGCCTGGTTTGTCCGAAATGGCTGGAGTACAGTTTCGCGATTCTCGGCGTATGCTCCATGCAGGATACGCCGGCGCGCTGGGTGGCGGTGCACCGACGCCATCACGAGCATGCCGACCACCGGGAAGATCCGCACAGTCCGCTGGTCGGTTTCTTCTGGGGTCATGTCGGCTGGATGCTGGTGAAAAACACCGATCTAACGCGGCTCAGCATCTACGATCGGTACTCAAAGGACATTCTGCGCGATCCGTTCTATCGCCGGCTGGAACGCACCTATCTTTACCCAACGATCGTCATCTCATCCTGGGTCATCTTCTTTGTCGCCGGATTCGCAGCCGGAATGCTGAACGGAACCGGTGTGGCCGAGGCCGTGCAATTCGGTGCGAGTCTGTTGATCTGGGGTGTATTCGTGCGCGCGGTCCTGGTCTGGCACATGACCTGGCTGGTGAACTCAGCATCCCATCGGTGGGGCTACCGCACATATGAGACCAATGACAAAAGCCGCAACAACTGGGTGGTCGCCATCCTGACGAGCGGCGAAGGATGGCACAACAATCACCATGCTGACCCACGGTCCGCGCGACATGGTCATCGCAGGTGGGAATTCGATGGGATATTCGTGGTTATATGTGCCTTGGAGAAGCTTGGTCTGGCGTGGAAAGTCGTGCGCCCCGGCCAACGGCAGAACTCGGCGCGCGTTGTCAAGTAATCCAACCGCCGCTGAAACCGACTCTCGCTCCCACGTCATGGCCGGGCTTGACCGGCTTGACCCGGCCATCGGCTACCCGCGCCAATTTGAACGATGCAATCCCAGTCAGCAACCATCCGATGGAGATGAACGGGTCAAGCCCGGCCCTGACGGGGTTGGCGGCGCGTGCAGTACGTCAACAGCATAGGGCGGCTGGTATATCGTCAGCCGCGGCGGGCTTCCAGATGTGACTGGGCAGGGATCATCTTTGTTACGCACTCCGATATGACCCGGACCGCTTTCCTTGAGATCGCCGCCCAGCGGCCGACGAGGGCAAAGTACCCAAGGTTCAAGCAGCCTTATGTAGGGTTAGCCCAGCAGCCGTTGATCGAGATCGCGGTCTAGCTCCGCATTCAGTCCCGAGGCGTTCATCGTCACGGGCGGCCAGGACTTCGTGCGCGCCTATCACCCAAGCACTGATGGATGAAGCGAGATCCCGCGCCTGGATGGTGATCCGTACTGAAGACCCTCTGGAATCGCAGCTTTCGTTTGAATAGACGGGAACTGCACCAGATCGCCTGACGCACGCCTCCAACCCACTCCAGCCCGTAGCCCTCCCCACCTAACCCAATTACGCTCCACCCGAACCACACCAGGACCAACCGCCCCATGCCCACGCGCGTTCTCCTCTGGACCGACACCCCCGCCGCCTACCTCGACGCCATCGCCGCCGCCGACCTCACCAGCCGCGTCACGGTCGAGGCGCTGCCGCGCAAGGACACCCCCACCCAGGCGCAGCGCGCCGACACCGAGGCGATGCTCGCCTGGGGCGCCCCGCCCGGCCTGCTGCCGCAAATGGCAAAGCTCCGCTGGGTGCAGGCGCTGACCGCCGGCGTCGAGGGCTGGCTCGCCCTGCCCGACCTGCCGCCCACCCTCACCCTGACCTGCGCCCGCGGCACGCACCGCGAGTCGATGGCCGAGAACATTCTCGGCGCGCTGTTCCACCTCACCAAGCCCTATGCCGCCATCGTGCAGGACCAGAAGCACAGCAAATGGGTCCGCCGCGTCGCCACCCCGCTCGCCGGCCAGACGCTGGGCATCCTCGGCCTCGGCGCCATCGGCCAGCAGGTGGCGCACATCGCCTACGGCCATCGGCATGCGCGTCATCGGCACCAAGCGCCGCGTGCCGAACCACTGCCGCACCTCGACGCGGTGCTGCCGCCCGAGCACACCGACGAGGTGCTGGCGCAGTCCGACTTCGTGCTGTTGCTGCTGCCCGCCACGCCGGACACCGAGAACTTCATCAACGCCCAGCGCCTCGCGCAGGATGAAGCCCACCGCCTGGCTGCTGAACTTCGGCCGTGGCCACCTGATCGCCGATGCCGACCTGATCGCGGCGGTCAAGGGCGAAGCAGATCGCCGGCGCGGTGCTGGACGTGTTCCGCCAGGAACCGCTGCCGACCGAACATCCGTTCTGGACCACCGAGGGCATCATCGTCCTGCCCCATATCGGCGGCGGCCACCCGCAGCGCGACACGGCGTCGTGGCGCAGCTGTTCGTGGACAACCTGCGCCGCTTCCTCGACGGCGAGCCGCTGAAGGAGGTGGTGGACCGCACCGCCGGTTACTGACCCCGCCCCCATTGCAGAGCCCCTCTCCCGCGGAAGCGGGGGAGGCCGGGAGGGGGTGAAACTGCCCGAGGCCCCGAGCCCCGAAGCCCGTCCTACGTCCGGGCGTTCGCCTGACCAGCAGATCGCGGCGGCAACCAGACCCGCGTCACCTGCCAGGTGCCGTCGCGCAGTTCCATCTGCAGCCTTATCGGCGCCGCCTGCCCGGGCGCGGCCAGGTCCACCACGAACGCTGACGGCCCGGCGAAGAACGCCCAGCTCACCCGAACCGACGCACCCTGCGGCTCGCTCGCCGTCTCGGATTGCTGCGCCGCGGACGCCAGCGCCTCCGGCGTCACCGCACAGTCGATCGCATTGGATGGCGATACCGCGAACGAACCCCGCCCCGAATGGCGGCAGCTTGCCGCGTTTCGCCTGCGAGCGGCTGATCGATGCACGAGATCGCAGATGTCTTCCTTGATGCCTTCGCGCACCGACGGCCAGTCAACCATGACTCTCGAGGCTGGCGGCATCGCCATGGCGGATCGCCTGGCCCAGCCGATACAGAGTGACATAGGGGTAAACGACATAAGCCAGTGCGACTACAAGAAAGGCCCCGATCACCGGCTTCTTGCCCGCCATGCCCGCGCCCCTCCTGATCACTGACACTCCACGACAGTACTACGAACAGCTTGGTGTCTGGTTAATGGCGATTGTAGCGCTTCCCCGATTACAACCGCTTGAGAACGCAAACGTCTTCGCGAGCATGCCACAGCGCCCGCGGTGTCGTCACCCTGATCATCGTTCGACGCCCCACGAGCTGTTTATACACGACCGGATCAGTCGCGCCCTCCGGTACTGAACGCCAGGATCCGGCTCGCCGCATCGAGCCCCAGCGTCTCCCGCGCCGCCACGTCCGCCCGCCGGCGCAGCAGGCACCCGGCCAGCCCCGCCACGCCCGACTCCCCCGCCACGATCCCCTCCTTCGGCCAGCAGCCGCATGCACGCCACGGCCGCCTCGTCCGGGATCGCCATGAACGCCGCCGCGCCATGGTCAGCTCCTGCCAGGCAACGCAGGCTCGGTTCGCCGCAGGCCAGCCCCGCCATCAGCGTATCGAGGTTGCCGGCGATCGCCGTCGGCTCGCCCAGTTCGGCGCTCGCCAGCAGACAGGCCGCCCGGTCCGGCTCGACCACCATCAGCATCGGCGCCGGCCGCAAGCCGTGCCCGCATCTGCGCCGAAACCGCCGCCGCCACCCCGCCGACGCCTCCCTGGATGAACACATGCGTCGGCGGATCGCCCGTCCACTGGTCTGCCGCCTCGTCGGCCATCACCCGGTAGCCCTGCATGATCAGCCGCGGCACCTCCGTGTAGCCCGCCCACGAGGTGTCCGACACGACGAACCAGCCGTTCGCCTCCGCCTGCCGCGCCGCCTCGCGCACCGCGTCGTCATAGGTTCCCGGCACGCGCCGCACCTCCGCGCCGAACCGCGCGATCGCGTCCACGCGCCCCTGGCTGACAGTTTCATGGACAAAGATGACGCAGCCGCGCCCGAACCGCTGCGCACCCCACGCCACCGCGCGTCCATGATTGCCGTCGGTGGCGCAGGTGACGACACGCGCCTCCGCCGGCGCACAAGCCACCGCATAGGCACCACCCAGAGCCTTGAAGCTGCTCAGCCCGAACCGCCCAGCCTCGTCCTTCAGCCGGATCGCGCTCACACCCGCCGAGCGCGCCAACCCAGGCAGCTCCCGCAGCGGCGTCACCTGATAATCGGGCCAAGACGTGATCTCCGCCTTCGCCCGCCGAAAGCCGTCGTCCGTCAACGGCCCACTCCAAGACCCGCCAAAGCGAGGGTTGGCCAGCACACGGAACGGCATCGGATCGAGCATATGCGAACGGTGGACCGCACCACGCCACAGTGCAATCGTGCCGCCACAGCGTCGGAGACGGTTCATGCGGATTTCCATTCTCGGCGGCGCCGGTTTCCTCGGGCGCAAGATCGCCGCCCGATTGGCGCGCGACGGCAAGCTGGGCGGCACAGCCCATCACCAGCCTGACGCTGTTCGACGTCGCCGCGCCGCCGAAGCCCGACGCGGCGTTTCCGATCCACGCCGTCGCCGGCGACCTCGTCGAGCTCCCTGCCGAAGCGATCCCCCGCGACACCGACGTCATCTTCCACCTCGCCGCGGTAGTCTCCGCCCAGGCCGAGGCCGACTACGAACTCGGCCGTCGCGTCAATGTGCGCGGCACCGACGCCGTGGTCGACGCCTGCCGTCGCCTCGGCGGCAAGCCGCCCCGCGTGGTGTTCACCTCCTCGGTCGCCAGCTTCTCCGGCGGCCAGGACGCCGTGATCCAGGACGAAACGCGCCAGGTGCCCGCGCAACAGCTACGGCGCGCAGAAGGCCGCAGCCGAGCTGATCCTGGCCGACGCCTCGCGCCGCGGCTTCCTCGACGCGGTCTGCATCCGCCTGCCCACCGTCATCGTGCGCCCCGGCCGCCCGAACCGCGCCGCCAGCTCCTTCTTCTCCGCCATCGTCCGCGAGCCGCTGCTCGGCCTGCCGACGGACCTGCCGGTGCACGACGCCTTCGCCGCCTGGCTCTGCAGCCCGCGCCGCGCCGTGGACTGGCTGCTCCACGCCGCCGCCATGGACACCGCGCAGCTGGGCCTCGACCGCAGCATCAACCCGCCCGGCATCAGCACCACGATCGCGCATCTCCTGCAGGCGCTGGACGCAGGTGAGGCCCGGCGCCTCCGCCCTGATCCGCCGCATCGAGGACAAGGAGATCGCCGCCATCGTCGGCCTCTGGCCCCCGGCATTCGAGCCGATACGCGCCCGCATGCTGGGCTTCGCCACCCACGAACCGGTGGTCGACGTGATCCGCGCCTTCGTCCAGGACGACCTGGAGGCGACGCGCGCCGACCGAGAACGGACACCGCAATAAGCCGAGCCTTTCCCGTTCGTGTCGCCGGACAGATGTTTTTACCACATCGCACGGCAAATCGGCCTCGAACGGGTTGATCCCGCAGCGCACAAGTTCCAGAAAAGGGGCCCGTACCTCGCTACTCCCGCTGGACGTCGCCCATGTCGACACTTCCTGGCGACTCAACCATTGCGGACGGTTCGCAAGACCGGCCCGCCGGGATAACTGCGCCCACGTCCCGCTACCACCGGCCACGCCGAGCCTTCGGCGATGCGGTGCTGCACGTGCCACAAACCCTGCGTGCGTTGGTCCGTGCCGACGAGATCTGGCTCGTCGTCCTGTCAGCCTTCATCGGCGCCGGCGCCGGCATCGCGGTCGCCGCGATGACCGAGGGCACCCAGCTCATCCACCAGGTGCTGTTCAAGATCGGGCCTGCCGAACGCCTCAGCGCCATGGTCGAGCTCGACCCGTTCCGCACCCTGCTGGTCCCCAGCATCGGCGGTCTGGTGCTCGGCCTGTTGGGTCTCGCCGTCGTCCGTTACCGGCCGCGCCGCGCCGTCGACCCCATCGAGGCGAACGCCCTCTACGGCGGCCGCATGTCACTAAACGATAGCCTTATCGTCGTCGCCCAGACCATGATCTCGAACGGCGTCGGCGCCTCCATCGGCCTGGAGGCCGGCTACACCCAGATCGGTTCGGCGATCGCCTCGCGGTTCGGCCGCATGTTCCGGGTGCGGCGCAACGATCTGCGCGTCCTGGTGGGATGCGGCGCCGCAGCTGCAATCGCAGGCGCGTTCAACGCACCGCTGACCGGCGCCTTCTACGCGTTCGAGCTGATCATCGGCACCTACACGCTCGGCACCTTCGCGCCGGTCGCCGTCGCATCCATCGTCTCAGTGGCCATCGTCAACGCCATCAGCACCGCGCCGTTCGACCTCACGGTGCAGGTGCCAACCCGATTGGACGCGCTCGACTACATTCCGATTCTCGCACTCGGCATGCTCTGCGCGCTGGTCGGCATCGCCATCATGCGCGGCGTGACGCTCACCGAGGAACTGTTCCGTCGCAGCCGCGTTCCCGGCTGGCTGCGTCCAATGTTCGGTGGCATCGCCGTCGGCACACTCGCGCTGGTCACGCCAGCCGTGCTGTCGTCCGGCCACGGCGCACTCGGCGTCGTCATCGAGGCACCCTACTCGCTGTCCCACGTCGCCATGCTGGTAGTGCTGAAATCGGCGGCCTCCGCGATCTCGATCGGATCCGGCTTCCGCGGCGGCCTGTTCTTCGCCTCGCTGTTCCTCGGCGCGCTGGTCGGCCGCACGTTCGCCGGCGCGCTCGCCATCGTCAGCACCGCGCACGCCGTGTCCCCGGTGGTCTGCGCGTTGGTCGGCATGAGCGCGCTGGCCGTCGGCATCATCGGTGGCCCGCTGACCATGGGCTTCCTGGCGCTGGAGAGCACGGGAAGCCTGCCGCTGACTGTCGCGGTGCTCGCCGCCTGCGTGATCTCGGCGCTGACCGTGCGGCGGACCTTCGGCTACTCGTTCGCCACGTGGCGCTTCCACCTCCGCGGCGAGGCGATCCGCAGCGCCGTCGACATTGGCTGGATGCGCAACCTCACGGTCGGCCGTATGATGCGCCGCGACATGCGGACCGTACGCGCCGACACCCCGATCACCGCCTTCAAGCGCGACTTCCCACTGGGCGCGCACCAACGCGTGGTGGTACTGGATCAGGACGACCGTTACGCCGGCATCCTGTTGCCGCCCGAGGTGCATGCCGATGCCGACGAGAACCATCTCGTCAGCGACCTGCTGCACTACACGGAAACGGTGCTACTGCCACAGATGACCATCAAGGAAGCGGTGGCGATGTTCGAGAACGCCGAAAGCGACGCGCTCGCGGTGGTGGACAGCGCCGACTCGCGCAAGGTGATCGGCCTGCTGACCGAGCAGTACGCGCTGCGCCGCTACAGCGAAGAGCTCGACCGCCGGCGCCGGGAACTGTCCGGGGAATAGCTCGAGCTGGCAGGTGAAAAAACTAGATTCTCCCCCTCCCCTTGCGGGAGGGGGCAGGGGGAGGGGGCCGCGCCGCAACATGAAACCCGAAGACGTCATCGCCGACCCAACCCGCCCCTTCACAGGCGCGGAATACCTCCAATCCCTGCGTGATAGCCGCGAGGTCTACATCGACGGCGAGCGCATAAGCGACGTGACCACCCACCCTGCCCTGCGCAACGCCGCACGTTCCATTGCCCGCCTCTACGATGCCCTCCACGACCCCAAACACCACGACCTGCTGACCTGTCCGACGGATACCGGCTCCGGCGGCTACACGCATCGTTTCTTCCGCGTGCCGCGCTCGCGTGAGGACCTGCGTGGTGCCCAGGCCGCAATCGCCGGGTGGTCGCGCATGACCTACGGCTGGATGGGTCGCACCCCAGACTACAAGGCGGCCTATTCCAACACCCTCGGCGGCAATGCCGAGTATTACGGCCCCTACGCCGGCAATGCGCGCACCTGGTACAAGCGCGCGCAGGAAACCATGCCGTTCATGAACCACGCCATCGTCAATCCGCCGATCGACCGGCACAAGCCGGCGGAGCAGGTGAAGGACGTCTTCGTGTCGGTGCAGAAGGAGACCGATGGCGGCATCATCGTCTCCGGTGCCAAGGTCGTCGCAACCTCCGCAGCGATCACCCACTACAACTTCATGGGTCAGAGCTCGAAGACCGCCACCGAGGACCTCGACATGTCGCTGATGTTCATGGTGCCGATAGACGCACCGGGCCTCAAGCTGATCTGCCGCACGTCCTACGAGAAGGCAGCCCTGCTGAACGGCTCGCCGTTCGACTACCCGCTGTCGTCGCGTTTCGACGAGAACGATGCGATCTTCATCCTCGACAACGTGTTCGTGCCCTGGGAGGACGTGTTCATCTACCGCGATCCCGCACGCGTTCTGAGCTTCTATCCGCGCTCCGGCTTCATGCACGGGTTCCAGTTCCAGGGCTGCACGCGCTTCGCCGTGAAGCTGGACTTCCTGTGCGGCCTGCTGGCCAAGGCGCTGCGTTGCACTGGCGGTGACGAAGCGCGCGGCAACCAGGTGCTGCTCGGCGAGGCAATCGCCTGGCGCAACCTGTTCTGGTCGCTGTCCAATGAAATGGCGAACGATCCCGATCCGTGGGTCGGTGACGCGGTCCTGCCAAACCTGCGCGCCGGCTCCGCGTATCGCGTGTTCGCCCCGGACGCCTATCCTCGGATCAAGGACATCGTGGAAAAGATCGTGACCTCGGCTCTGATCTATCTGCCGTCCTCGGTGAAGGATTTTGCCAATCCGGCGATCGAGCCCTACCTGAAGCGTTATGTCCGCGGCTCGCATGGCATCGAATACAAGGAACGCATCAAGATCATGAAGCTGCTATGGGACGCCATCGGCACCGAGTTTGGCGGTCGTCACGAGCTATACGAGCGTAACTACGCTGGCGGGTGGGAGGACATTCGCGCCCAGTCTGTGACGGCAGCGGAACGCGGTGGCGATCTGAAGGCGATGGAGGCGCTGGTCGATCAGTGCATGGCGGATTATGACGAGAACGGGTGGGTCGGAGATACGTGGGTCAACCCAGGCGCCGGCGACCAGTAGCCACCAAGCGCTTCCAGCGCGGGCAGATGGTCGGATAGCTTGCGGTGGGCACGCCACCTTCGCACCGTCAGATTTCAGCGGAACGCCATCCGGTGCTCGCTGTCTTCCCTCCAACCTTGTCATGGCCGGGTTTGACCGGCTTGACCCAGCCCTCTCGACCCGCATCAACTTTGCAAACGATGCAATCCCAGTCAGCAACCATCCCGCGCCGCAGTGCTTGCGGTACGTCTACAGTTGCGTCCATGGTCTAACAGGCCGGAGTTAATGGTTGGTTATGCGGATCTACCCAGGTCAGCGCATGCCTCCGAACAAACCGCGCCGCCCGTCGGGCTACTCCACCCGCAACGCCGCCCGCAAATCCGCCACCCCGCCAGGATCCTCCAGCGTCGCCAGCCGCCCCGCCGCCAGCAGCGCGAACCGGTGCAGCAACGCGCGGCGCCGGGCACCGGCCAACGGATGCGCCGGAGCCTCCCGCAGCAACTCCGCCTCCAGCCCTGCCGCAACGATCAGCCCCGTCTCCTCCGGCAACAGGTCCTGCGGGAAATCGACATCCACCGCGAAGAACAGTTCGTCGGCGAACTCGCGATAGTCCTGCCATTTCAGATCGGTCAGGAAATCGCGCGGCCCTGACTTCACCTCGATGCATGCGAAGCATCCATCCGGCCGCAGCGCCAGGATGTCGGCCCGGCGTCCATTCGGCAGCGCCACCTCATGCAGCGGCGCCCACCCGAGGCGCAGACACAGCCGCGCCACCGCCCGCCGGATGGCAAACGCACGCTCCGGAAAACTCGGCTCCATCAAGCCAGCAGCGCGTTGATCGCCTGCGCCAACTTCACGTCATTCGAGGTCAGTCCGCCCGCATCGTGGGTCGACAGTTCAATCCGCACCCGGTTCCACACGTTCGACCACTCGGGGTGATGGTTCTGGCTCTCCGCCAGCAGCGCGACACGGTTCATGAACCCCCACGCCTCGGAAAAATCGCGGAACTGGAAGCTGCGTTCGATCGCATCGCGATCGCTCACCAGCGACCACCCAGGCAAAGCCGTGGCCAATGCGGCGTGTTCGCTCTCCGACAAACGTGCTGGCATGGCGCGATCTCCTCATGTGATCGATAGCGTCGACGAGTATCCGCCCCAGCATGGCCACCGCACCGGCGAATGCAACCCGGCGATCGGTGCGGCCTCGGGCACGGGCTAATACCAGTGCTCATGGATGATGACCCATAGCGAGACCAGCGAGCCTATACTGGGCGTTGCCGGCAACAGCGAAAACAGTAAAAGCATCTTCAACCATAGATGCACACGGATGAACGCAAATAACTCGGCTCCAGGGAACCCCGGCTTGCTCGCTTCGAATCGCTTCGAAACATTGCGTCTGGGACTATCTGCGTGAATCCGTGGTTGAAAGTCCTTACTTGCTGCGCAGTCCGCCGACTGCCGATGCGTCGTGCCGAATGTCATTGCCGGCCCACACCTCGAACATGACAAGTGGGAAGATGAGTCGCGCTCAGTGAGCGTTGGTATAACCTATGCTTGATAACAGCAGTTCCAGAGAATAAAGCGGGCGGCGCATCATCTGCCGGACGTTGGATAACGCACCCCTGCTCTGGGCCATTGGGAGGATCGTGTTGAGCGGCAATAAACGAACAAATGAACGCCCGACACTGCAAACCGAGAGACTCCTGCTCCGTCGACCGGACGCGAGGGACATTGGACCCCTTATGGCGATCGTGGGCGATTGGGAAGTGGTCCGTCGCCTCACCAGGGTGCCACATCCCTATCGCGAGACGGACGCGCGCTTCTTTCTCAAAAGCATCGTGCCAAACGAGTGGGTATGGGCCATCACACTGGGGGAATCACGCGAGCTGGTCGGCATGGTCGGGTTAACTCCGGAGGCGGACCCCGACACGGCCGAATTGGGCTATTACGTGGCCCGTGACCATTGGGGCTACGGCATCGCAACGGAGGCGGCCGGATTGATAGTTCGCTACGGCATTCACTCGCTGGGTCTGCGTCGAATCACGTCGGGCCATTTCGTTGACAACCCCGCTTCGGGTCGAGTTTTGAGCAAGCTCGGCTTTGTCGAAACCGGACGCTCCGAGCGGCCATGCCTCGCGATCGGTTCCACGGTGCCCTGCGTCGAAGTGCACCTGGAAGTGTCCAGCTGAGGGAGGCCGCTCGGCACCAGATAGACCCGATTATCACACGCTCATCCAGCCATGCGCCGGGCTGGTTCGGGCCTCCGGCCGCCACTCGCGCACTTTCCACATGCCGAACCGATACGCGGTGCGGTGCCCGTGCGGGCGTCGAACTGGTTCCGTTGCTTGACGCGATTGCGAACCTTTCGGCCTCGACGAATCCAGGCCCCTCAATCTGCATCAGGCCGTTCGCCGACGTCACCGATTTCTGGGGCATGGTCGCGCTGTCGACACCCAACGCGATCGCAGCCGTGCGAAGCAGCGGGCGATCCCCTTCAGTGATCGATGGCCGCAACTGCATTCAGGCGCCGCGCACCGGCGGCTAGCACCGCCCGTATCACCGCGTCCACATCGCCCGCGTCTGTCCGGTGATTGACCACCGCGGCGCGCAGCACAGTCCGGCCGTTGATGGTTGTCGTCGAGAGAACCACGTCACCCGCTTCCTGCAGGTCGGCCGCGATCGTTGTCTGAAGTTCGTCATCACCGGGACCGAAGCGAAAGCAGACAATGTTCAGCCGGACTGGTGCCATCCGATCAAGCAATAGTTCAGCATCGATCGCCGCAGCCAGCCGCCGCGCAAGCGCACAACAGCGCTCGGCAACGTCCCCGAGCCGGTCCGCGCCGTACGCCTTGATCGTCATCCAGACCTTGAGGGCACGAAAGCCGCGCGACAGCTCCGGACCAAGATCCACCGGCCACGGCCTGCCGGCTGCGAGCCCACGCATCTCGCGCCGCAGGTAAGCAGCGTCGTGTTGAAACGCAGCCTGATGCGCAGTGCCATCACGCACCACGATGCAACCGGCGTCATAGGGAACCTGCGCCCATTTGTGGAAATCGAAGGCCACCGAGTCAGCCCGCTCAATGCCTCTGAGCAAGGGCCGCAACCTCGGCGACAGCATGGCGATTGCGCCAAACGCCGCATCAACATGAAACCATAGCCGCTGCTCCTCGCAGACGTTCGCGATCTGCGCCAGGTCGTCGATCGCACCGATATCGACGCTGCCCGCCGTTCCCACCACGAGGAACGGCGACAGGCCCCGGTCACGATCCGCGGCGATCGCGACCTGCAATGCGGCGACGTTCATCTCTCCCGACGCGTCGCACGGAACAAGACGCAGCGCCTGCGATCCAAGCCCCGCAATTTCGAGCGCCCGAGCGACACAAAGATGCACCGCCGCCGAGGCGTAAGCCGTCAGCCGGGTCGTTCCTACTCCCTCGCGACGGACCGCGACACCTGCTGCAGCACTGCGTGCGACGAGGACGGCGATCAGGTTCGCAATCGACGTGCCAGTCACCACAAGGCCAGTCGAATCACGAGGCAGGCCCAGTATCTCGGCGGCCCATCGGATCACCTGGCGCTCGCAAGCGATCGGCGCGTGGTCGCGGCCGCCACAGTTCGCATTCAGTCCTGCCGCCAGCATCTCGGCCAGCACGCCGACGGCCGTTCCGCCGCCATGTACCCAGCCGAAGAACCGCGGATGTCTGTTGCCGACAGCATACGGCGCGACCAGCCGCTGGTACTCGCGGTAAACGTCGGCGAGAGGCAGCCCAGCGCGCGGCAGCGTCGCATTCCAGGCACCACGCACGTCGTCTGGCATGGGCCGCCAAACCGGCTCTTGCCGAAAGCCTTCCAGCTCGTTGAAAACGCCGTCGAGCATCATGTGACCCAACGCGCGCAGCTCCGACCACTCAGCCGGATCCAGCGACGCCTGACGGCCAATGTCATCTCTCAGACCCAGCCCGTGGCCGAGGTGATTGTCCCACCAGCTTGTCGCAGAACACACGTCGGTACCTCGAAATCTCCCCTCCTGAGCAATGTGAAAGCTTCGGGCTAACTACTGGTTAAGCATGCCATGGCAGGATGCGGCTCCCCACGGGACGTCCCTAATGCCTGTGCCCCTTACAGATCCCATCCCGCGCCTCAGCGACGCTATCGGCCCACCCCTCGTCGTCGGCATGGCCACGCTGACAACCGCAGCGATGCATGGTGCCGACCCAGACACTTTGGCAACGATGATCGACCAGCTGGATGTCGACCCCGCTGCCCGGCTCTACGACACTTCCCTCGCTTACCAGCTCGCGTTCCGACGCGCCGAGGGGTTGGGCATCCAGGACAAGGCTGTGGCTGCGTCCCCCATGTTTCGTGTCCGGCGGGAGAGCCAGAGCGCTGCCGAGTTACGGTTGCTTGCGCTGGTGGGGCTCGGTGATCTGATGGTCAACACGCCGCTTGATTTCATTACCAACTATCTGGACGTACGGCTTGACCTGCTTTTTTTAATGCCCGACCAGGAGCTGCCGCCGACCATTCCCGACCACGACGTCGCATTCTTCGCAGTCAGCGAAGCGGACGCTGCGACGGTCGCGCGCCTGCACCGGCTGTTCACCTCGTGGCCGCGACCGGCATTGAACGATCCGGCATTCCTGCCTGCGCTGTCACGCGAGACGCTGGCTCGATTGTTGGCCGACTTGCCCGGCATCTGCAGTCCTCCAACAACCATGGTCCTCCGGGCACAGCTCGATGACCTGGTCCGCGACGAGGGCAGGATTGGCGATCTTCTCCCCGCGTGCTCGTATCCAATCCTGATTCGCCCGCAAGGCTCCCATGCTGGCGCGGGCCTCAAGAAGATCGAAAGTAATGCCGATCTCGCTGAGTATCTGATCTTCTCATTCGAAACATCCTACTTCGTGACCGCGTTCGTGGACTATCGATCGGCAGACGGACTGTATCGGAAATACCGGGTCGCGTTCGTTGATCGCCAGCCGCATCTTTGCCATATGGCCTCGTCACAGAACTGGATGGTTCACTACCTGAACGCGGGCATGACCGAGAGCGCAGACAAACGCGCCTTCGAGTCCGAAGCCATGGCATCTTTCGATACGACGTTCGCGGCCCGTCATCGCGAAGCCTTCGCCGCTCTGCACCAGCGATTACCATTCGACTACTATTCGATCGACTGTAGCGAATTATCGGACGGACGCCTGCTCATGTTCGAGGCAGACACCGCAGCGATCATTCACCTGATGGATTCTGAGGACATGTTTCCATACAAGCATTCGCACATGCGGCGCGTGTTCGACGCATTTGGTGACCTGCTGCGACGCCGGGCGACCGCATAAACTCCCTCACCCGCAAAGCCGGGGAGGGTGGGGAGGGGGGCACCAAATGAGGCCCCCCTCCCTACCCTCCCCGGCTTCGCGGGTGAGGAGAATTACTCCGTCCGCCACCCCGCCAGATTTGACAGCATCGGATCAGCCCCGCCACCATCGCCCAGGCATCGGCGAATGCAACCCGACCGCAGGGGTGTCGGTGGCCAGGTCGGGACCGATGTCCGCGAATCATGCCACCGGCACTGGGAGCAAACCGATGTCGGCATCAGGCATGCCGCGAGCCGCCATCCACGGCCATATCGCCGCGCGCATCGACCGCCTGCCCCTGACCCGCGTGCAATGGCACCTCGCCATCCTTGTCGAGATTACCTGGGGCTTCATCATCTTCGACACCGACGGCATCGGCGCGCGCCTCTATCCCTTTGTCTGGCGTCCCAATCACATCATCGACGTGGTCCAGTACGCCGTGATCCAGGCCCTCCAGGTCGGCGCCGGCATCCTGCTCGGCGTCTACATCATGAGCTGGGTCGCAGATCGCTACGGCCGCCGCCCCGCCATACTGCTCGCGACATTCCTCGGCGGCCTCTGCATCTGGCCGTTCGCCTACGTCACCAATTTCTGGGGCATGGTCGTGCTGTCGGTGCTCAGCACGCTTGGCGTCGGCGGCATCGTCGCCACGCATTCGGTGTATCTCTCCGAAATGATCTCGCCCGAGGCTCGCAACAAGGTTCTGCTCGCCTCCCAGGGCGTCACCGCGCTGGTCGCCGTCGGCGTCAACCTGCTCGCCTTCTGGCTGATCCCCACGCGGTGGCAGATATTCCTGTGGGTCAGCGCCGGCATCGAGATCCTGATCCTGCTGCCGCTGCTCTATTGGCTACTGCCCGAGTCACCGCGCTGGCTCGAAGCACACGGCCGCCACCAGGAAGCCGAACGCGCCGTCGAAGACTACGAACGCCGCGTTCAGCAATTCGTTCCAGCCCCACTGCCGGAACCCCGAGGCGCCGACAACCCGGTGATCATGGCCGGCCCAGGCGCGTGGAAAGAACTCTTCACCAACCCGCAGTATCGCGGCCGCACCATCGTGCTGATCATCACATGGATGTTCGGCTACGCTGGCCTGATCTACGGCGTCGGCGCGTTCTTCCCAGTCTACATGGTGGACCACGGCGCCGACGCGCACTTCGTGTTCCTCACCATCGCGGCCGCCTATGCAGCCCTGTTCATCGCCTTCCAGGTCAACGCCCGACTTGGCGAATTTGTGGAGCGCCGCGACGTCATCGCCTTGATGGCAACCCTATTCGCCCTCTGCTGGATCGTTGCCTGGCTGATCCCCACACTGACCGTCGTCGCGGTCTGCTACATTATCAGCCGCATCGGCACCGGCCTGTTCCTGTTCAACCTCTACAACTACACGGCGGTCGCCTATCCAACCCGCATCCGCTCCGTCGCGTTTGCCTGGACCGACGGCCTCGGTCATCTCGGCGCCTGGGGCGGCGTGACGCTGCTCGGCCCGTTGTATCTACTTGGACCCAACCACCTCGGTTGGATCCTCTGGATCGTCATACCAGGCTCGTTGCTTCCTGCTATCCTGATCCGCGGCTACGGCATCAACCAATCGCGCGCTATTCTGGAGCAGGTATCCACGTGACCTTTGAAGCACCACCCACCGCCGAGGACATCGCCGAACTGGCGGAGCGCGCCCTCGCCGCCATCCCGCCAGCCCTGGCGGAGCACGTTAGCGGCATCGGCATCTCGGTGGAGGACATGCCCGATGACGACGTCCTCGACGATCTCGGCATCGAGTTCGGCTGGGACCTGACCGGCCTCTACCAGGGCATCCCGTTGACCGAGCGCAGCGTGAACGACGTGGCGCCCCAACCGGACCTGATCTTCCTCTACCGCCAGCCGATCCTGCTCGAGTGGATCGAGACCGGCGAAACTCTCTACCGCCTCGTCCGCAACGTGCTGATCCACGAGATCGCCCACCACTTCGGCTTCAGCGACGCCAACATCGCCGCGTTGGAACAGGAGATGGAGTAGCACAGCGGGCGACGTTCTTCTCCAACCCCGTCATGGCCGCCCCCACCCGTCATGACCGCCCCCACCGTCATGGCCGGGCCCCGACCCGGCCATCGCGCGCCCGCAACAATGTGCGAGCGATGCAGTCCCAGTCAGCAACCGTCCCATGGAGACAGTCGGATCAAGCCCTGGCAGCTTCTGCTGTATGTCAACAGGTATAGACCGCTGCCACGTTGAACGTGGCCCGGCCGATTGAGGAACACCAGCCAGCTACTGCGTCGGAGCCGCGACCAGCTTTTGGTAGACGGCGTGCGCCTGAGTGAATCCGCTGCTCTCGAGGCCATCGAGATAACGATCGGTTGAAGGCCACAGCGCCTTCCGCCACTGCGCGATCACCGCGTCGTCCGGCACGATGATTTCATGGCCGGGAGCAGTCGCGCCTTCGCGCACCGGACGATCCCACTTGTTCCACAGCAGACCGAAGCGCGTTACCAGCGCCTGATTCGATAGTTTGTCGATCGCCGCGCGAACGTCAGGGGGCAGGCTTTCATACTTTGCCTTGTTCATGACGACGAAGAACGCAGACGTGTAGAATGCGATGTCCGTGTGGATCTTCAGATACTCATCGAAATCCGGCAGCGGATTGCCCCAGTTGGTGACGACGCCATCAAGGCTGTGATCCTTGATCGCCGGCATCACGTCGTTCACTTGCAGCACCACCGGCGTTGCCCCAAGCGCTTGCAATACCGCCGCCACTGTCTGGTTGGGCGCGCGCAGGTGCTGGCCCTTGATATCCTCCGGCTGGATGATCCGCTTGAAAGTGGTGTGGATCAGCCCAGGGTTGTGCACGAACAGTGCAAGCACTTTGAAGTCGCTGTACTCGTTGCCCAGTGTGCCGTTCTCATACAGTCCCCACAGCGCACGCGAACCATCGAGCGCGTTCCGTACAATGAACGGCAGCTCGATGATCGAACTGCGTGGAAAACGATCGCCCTCCGCACCGCGCAGGCCAAGGGCGATATCGATCGTGCCGTCCTTCACCTGGGTCGCCTGGCTGGTGACTTTGCCGAACGCCGAGGTACCGTCATAGATCTCCACCTTCACCTGGCCCTTGGTCAGCGTCTCCAGCTCTTTCGCCCAAGGTTCCGCGAAGTCGGTCTGGAAGAAGCTTTGCGGACCAAGAAAGTGGCTGAGCTTCAGCACAATCGGTGACTGCTGCGCCAAGGTCGGCGTTGCCGCGAGCGCGAACCCAAACAACAGGACGAACAGGCTTCGCATCATCTTCCCTCCACGGCATCGCGTCGATCGTTCTGTGACACGACCTTGCCGCGACCGCAACGCTTGCCGCCATGTCACTGCGGGGTCACACTGCTGGCAAGTCGCTCATAACCGGGGAATGTCCACGCTCATGCCCTGCCGCCAGTTTCGCCAGTCTGACACCACTGTTTTCGCCGCGTTCCGTTGCCGTGCTCGGTGCCTCCAGCGATCCAACCCGCATCAGCGGGCGGCCGATCGCCTACATGAAGGCGCAGGGATTTCAGGGCGGGCTGTATCCGATCAATCCGAACCGCACGGAGGTGCAGGGCCTGAAGGCCTACCCTCCGTCGCGGATCTGCCGGAAACCCCCGACGTGGCCATCGTCGCCATCGCCGCCGAAATCGCCGAGAAGTCGATCACCGAACTGGCCGAACGCGGCGTGAAGGCCGCGGTGATGTTCACCGCCGGTTTCGCCGAAATGGACGAGACAGGCGAGGCCGCGCAGAACCGCATGGTCGCGGTGGCGCGCAAGCACGGCATGCGCATCCTCGGCCCCAACTGCCTCGGCGTGTTCGATGCGCGCACCGCGTACTACGCGACATTCTCATCATCGTTCGACAGCGGCTGGCCCGTGCCCGGCCGCATCGGCATTGCGTCGCAGTCGGGTGCCTACGGCACGCATCTCTACACGCTGGCGCGCAATCGCGGCATCGGCGCATCGCTGTGCATCATGACCGGCAACGAGTCCGACGTGACCGTCGGCGAATGCATCGGCTGGCTGGCGGAAAATCCCGAAGTCGACGTGATCGCCGTCTACGCCGAAGGCATCCGCGAGGCGCCCGGCCTGATCGCCGCATTCGAAGCGGCGCGCGCGGCGAAGAAGCCGATCATCATGCAGAAGGTCGGGCGCAGCGAACTCGGCACCAAGGCGGCGAAGTCGCACACCGCCTCGATCGCCGGCGACGATGCGGTGACGGAAGCGGTGATGGCGGAGTTCGGCGTGGTCCGCGCGCGCAACTCCGAGGAAATGCTGGACATCGCGCACACCGCGACGCGCCGCATCTATCCGGCGCGCAATACGCTGGGCGTGATCACGGTGTCAGGCGGCGCGGGCGTGCTGATCAGCGATACCGCCGATGCCGTCGGATTGCCGATGCCGGAGATGCCCGCGGACACGCAGAAGATGCTGCGTGATCTCGTGCCGTTCTGCGCGCCGCGCAATCCGGTGGATGCGACCGCGCAGGTGAGCAATTCCGTGGCCCTGATCCACACCTTCACCGAGGCGCTGGTGAAGGATGGCGGCTACGCGTCAGTCCTCGGCTTCTTCAGCATGACCGCGTCGTCGCGCCGCTGGCCGGGCATTCGCGAGCAGCTCAACAAGATGCGCGAGGCCTATCCCGATCGGCTCTACGTGCTGTCGGTGATTACGCCACCGGACCGTCGTGCCGAACTGGAGGCGGATGGCTGGGTGGTGCACGAGGACCCTACACGCGCGGTGACAGCGATCGCCGCGATGGGCCGGTTCGGTGCAGCGTTCCATGCGCCCGCTCTCGGCCGCCCCGCCCGCTGTGCCGCCGGTTACGTTGCCCGCGACGACACCCAGCGAGGCGGAGGCGAAGCGGCTGCTCGCCGCGGCCGGCATTCAATCCGCGCCCGAACAGGCGTGCGACAGCGCCGATGACGCGGTCGCGGCGGCAGAGAAGTTCGGCTTCCCGGTGGTGATGAAGATCCTGTCGCCCGACATCCTGCACAAATCGGAAATCGGCGGCGTGCTGCTGAATGTCGAATGACGCTGCCGCGGTGCGCGATGGCTATGACCTGCTGCTGGCGCGCGCGAAGCAGTGCCGCGCCGACGCGCGCGCATCGAGGGCGTGCTGGTGGCGAAGCAACTCCAAGGCGGCGTCGAGTGCATCCTGGGCATCCACCGCGATCCGGTGTTCGGACCGATCGCAATGTTCGGCCTCGGCGGCATCTTCGTCGAGGTGATGAAGGACGTGGTGTTCCGCCGCTGCCCGTTCGGCGATGATGTGGCGGAGCAGATGATCCGCTCGATCAAGGGCGCGCCGCTGCTGCTGGGCGCGCGTGGTCGTCCACCTGTCGATATCAAGGCGCTGGCGCACATGTTGGCACGGCTGTCGGCATTCGCGCGACGCCGCGGGACCGAAGCTCGCGTCGATCGATCTCAACCCGGTGTTCGCGATGCCGGAGGGACAGGGCGCTTTCGCGGCGGATGCGGTGATCGAGATTGGTGAGTAAAACACAGGAGTTTTCGATGCCGGCGTCGCTGCTTCTGACGCTGAGGTCCATGGCTTACAACAATGCCTGGGCAAACCATCGCCTGCTCACGGCGAGCGGCAACCTGACTCAAGCTGAATTCGAGGCGACGCGCACGAGCTTCTTCCCATCCATCCAGGCAACGCTGAACCACATCCTGGTCATCGATTGGTTCTATGTCGATGCGCTGGAGGGTGGCACACTTGGCCCCGCCGCCTGGGCAAACCAGCTACCTTGTCCGGCCATCGCCGAGTTGCGTTCCGCACAGGGTGCGGTGGATCGCCGGCTGATCGCCTGGTGCAACGCGCTCGACGAGGCGGGGCCCGATCGCATCATCCACGTGCATCGCGGCACGCGCGTTCAGACAGAACGTGCTGATCGGTTGCTGCTGCACCTGTTCCAGCATCAGGTGCATCACCGTGGTCAGGCTCACGCCATGCTCAGCAGCACCTCCGTTGCGCCGCCGCAGCTCGACGAATTCTTCTCGATTGCAGAGGCACCGTTGCGGGCAGCCGAGTTCAGGGAACTTGGTTGGACTGAGTCGGAAATCTGGCGCGAGCAACTTGTGTAGAGGCAATGCGATGGTCGACCTGACGCGCCGCAGCATCGCGAAGCAAGAAATCTTAACGCAGATGCAGGAAGACGATGCACGCCGAACACGCAGATAAGACTGAGCTGAATGAACTGTCAGCTCATGTGATGGGCTGCGCATTCACCATCCTCAATGCACCTGCGTTCCTTGAAAAGGTCGATGAGAACGCTTTGTCATAGGAAAATCGTGCCGCTGGCTTGTATCTGCGTGTTTTGCGTGCATCGCCTTTCTGCATCTGCGTTATGATTCTTTCTTGGCCTGCGGCGCCACAAGGCCGGTAGTGCGAATTGAGACCGTACCTGGTTGCAACCCGTCCAAGTTCCGACCGCAGCACGCCGAACCGGTCAAAACCACTGTGACGAGCTACCGGCCCGAACCGCACCGCACCTAGCCTTCCTCAAACCGATTATGCTCTACTGTGCAACGTCGTCCGGATGGTCCGGGCGGCAGGCGCGTTCTCAGGGCGGGGTGCAATTCCCCACCGGCGGTGATTGCGAGCAATCGCATCAGCCCGCGAGCGCCCGCCCGCAAGGGTGGGGTCAGCAGATCCGGTGCAACTCCGGGGCCGACGGTAATAGTCCGGATGGAAGAGAGCGTGGCGGTGCAGACCCGAGGCGTCTCCGCGCCGCGGGTGTGTGGCGCACGCAACCCTCATTCCGCCCTCAACGTTGCGAGGGACACGATAAATCAGATCGCTTCGACCAGTACACAACATCGGCAAGCAGACGGCGCACAAGGGAACGATCGCATCGCGTTCGTTCAATCCTGCTGGCACCGGGACATCGTTGACCGCGGCCGGGATGCTTTCCTGCAGGAGATGGACCGCCTCGGCGTGCCATCATCTCGTATCGATCTCCTGGAAGTGCCGGGCGCATTCGAGATACCGCTGCACGCGAAACGGCTTGCACAGAGCGGACGTTACGCCGCCGTCGTGGCGTGCGGCTTCGTCGTGGACGGCGGCATTTATCGGCACGAGTTCGTCGCGGATGCTGTCATCTCGGGACTGATGGCGACGCAGTTGGAGACCGGCGTACCAATGATTTCCGCCGTGCTGACGCCGCAACGCTTCCACGAGCATGACGAGCACAGAAGCTTTTTCCGCGACCATTTCCTGGTGAAGGGGCGGGAGGCCGCGCAGGCCTGCGTCGCGACAGTGGCAAGCCTGCAGCAACTCATACCGGAAGGCTGAATGCGCATTGGTCGGCGCGCGGCGCTCCACAGCGTCGCGCGCCCACCGCTACTACGCGCCCAGCCCGCGCAACACATCTCTGAACGCGCGCATTCCCGGATCGTCCAGCCCGACAGATCGTTCGCCGAAGATTCGCGCACGACCGATCTTCGCCTGCATGCCGCGCATCTGTTCCAACGTTGCGTCCACCGCGGCGGCGGACACCTTCAATATCCGCGCAGGTTCCGTCTCGCCTTCGGCGGCACCGGCAGCCGCGTCGATTGCGTCCAGCACGGTCTTATCGCCAAGCGCTGACTTGCCCCGCGTCTTCATCGCATCCAATGCCCCGCGTAGCAGTGCCGCGGTCTCCGACCAAGGCACTTCGGTGCGACCGCGCGTCGCCTTCGCGGCTGTCAGCAACCCGGTGGCAAGCAGCGTCCCATAGCTGGAGCCCGACACCTTGGTCATCGCCTGCGCGCAGGCCATCAACGCCATGCCGACATCCGCCGGCAATGTTGGCACGATGTCCAGCAGCGCGCGTCCCCCACGCGTCATCGTCACGCCGAGATCGCCATCGCCAAGTTGACCATCGAGCGCGTTCAGTTCGTCTGCCACAGTTTCCATGTGTGCGGCGATGCGCCGCAACCCATCGGCCAGCACCGGTGTGGTCAGCGCCATGTCACACCTGCCAGAACGCGCATTCCGCAGGCGCATGCAGCAGTTTTTCCAATTCCGAGTCCAGCTTGCACAACGTGATCGACGCTCCGGTCATCTCCATCGATGTCGCATATCGACCGACCAGAGGCATGACGATATTGGCGCCCGCGTCGCCCAACCGAGCGGCCACGACCCGATACAGGATATACAGCTCCTCATGTGGCGTCGCGCCGAGGCTGTTCACCAGCACCGAAACCCGATCGCCGCGCGCAATCGGCACATCGTTCAGCAGATGATCCATCATTTCGCCCGCGACCGCATCGGCCGTGCGCAGCTTGCCACGCCACACGCCAGGTTCACCGTGGATGCCCATGCCCATTTCCATCTCGTCATCGGCGATGGTGAACGTCGGCCGGCCAGCCAGCGGCACCGTGCATGGTGTCAACGCGGCGCCGATACTGCGCACGGCATTCGCGGCCTTCTGGGCAACGCGCGTCACCTCATCGAGATTACCGCCCGCTTCCGCCGCGGCGCCGGCCATCTTGTACGCATAGACCATGCCGGCAACACCGCGTCGCTTCTCGGCTTCCGCCGGCGGCGCGCTGGCAACATCGTCGGCGAGCAGCACGGTGGTCGAGCGCACGTCCTCCATCTCCAGGATGTCGCCCGCCATGTCGAAGTTCATGCAGTCGCCGCCGTAATTCCCGTACAGTCGCAGCACGCCGGCGCCGCCGTTCGCGGCCCGCATCGCCGCCGCCATCTGATCCACTGATGGCGAGGAGAACACTTCCCCAATCGCGCAGGCATCCAGCAAACCCTTGCCGACATAGCCGGTGAAGATCGGCAGATGCCCGGAACCGCCGCCGGACACGATGCCGACCTTGCCTGGCTTTGGTGTGCCAGGGCGCTTGATGACGCGGCCATCGTCGCCGGCACGTTCATAGTACTGCGGGTGCGCCAGGACGAGGCCCTCCAGCATTTGCTCAACGTAGAGCTCGGGATCGTTGAGAAGTTTCTTCATAGTCTCCTCCGTCCTGGGTGGTCATGGCTACGCTAGCACGCCGGCAAACGCCGCCTCGTCAACGGCTGTATGGATTGATGCGGCACAGGCTGGTCATAGTAAGCCGTGCCGCGTGGGAAGTCTCTACGAGCCGGATACCGGACCAGCCGTCCACCCGTCGGTCGATCAGCCGAACGCAGCCACCCTCGTGGCGGTCTGGGGATCCAGGAAACCACGAACCGTGGCATCCGTCTCTGCAGACATCGCGGCCTCAAGACCAGCCCCCGTTCGGCGCGCAAGAATGCGGCGAAGATCGCGGACCGGCCCGCGTGGCAGCGCAGCAATGCGCCGTGCCAGCGCAAGCACGTCCGGCATCAACGCCTCACCCGCCACCACTTTCCAGACCAGGCCCCAGTCAAGCGCCTGGGTCGCATCGAAACGTTCACCCAGCATGATCAGTTCGCGTGCGCGCTGCAGCCCAACGATGCGCGGCAGCAGTTCCGTAACTCCGCCCGTCACGAACACACCAAGTGCGATCTCGGGGAAGAAGAACCGGGTACCCTCCGCAGCGATGGCGAAATCGCAGTTGATCACCCATTCCAGTCCGCCGCCGACGGCCCAGCCATGGATCGCCCCGATCACCGGCGTGTCGCCGAGGACCATCGCGCGTGTCACATCCTGGATGCGTTCGATATAGCCGCGCGTAGCTGCCGCATCGTCGCCAGGTGAACCGAATTCCTTCAAGTCATCCCCGGAACAAAACGCCCGCCCTGCCCCGGTCAACACAATCGCACCCACCGCGGGATCACGATCGGCAGCCACCAGTGCCGCGATCAGGTCCTCCAGCAATTCAGCCACGATCGCATTCAGCCGATGAGGCCGGTTCAATGTGATGACACGCACACCGCCACCAGCATCTTCGGACAGCACTGTGCTGGTCATGGGCGATCCTTTCGCAGCACACGGCGCGTCTTGCCATCGGTGCGTGGCAGCGTTCCGAACGGCAGCAGGCGGACACGCGCGGTAACACCCAGGTCGCGCTTGACGGCAGCAGCAACCGCGTCGGCCAGCCCATCAGTCACGGCATCGCCCATCGCTTCCGCCACCTCCGCCTCGATCGGCAGAGCGTCGTATGGGCCAGCACCATCCAACACGATGCGATACTCGCCGGACAACGCCTCGTGCCAATTCAGCACAGCCGCAGCCTGTGCCGGGAACACGTTGATCCCGCGCACCACAACCATGTCATCGCTGCGCCCGACCACGCGAAAGCGCGGTGCGGTGCGGCCGCATCGCGCACGGCCCGTGCCGGTCAGCATGACGATGTCGCCAGTCCGGAAGCGCACCAGAGGCTGACACTCGCGACTGACGTGGGTCAATACCAGTTCGCCGCGCTCGCCTTCCTTCCAGGGCAGCGCGCGCGCACTCTCCGGCTCGATCAGTTCCGGATGCAGCACATCAAGCGCCATGAAATGCAAGTCGTTGTCCTGCTCGGACTGGCCGGCGAAATTGCAGAACACATCGGACACGCCGTAGTTCGCATTGCGCACGTGCATGCCCCAGATGCTTTCCATCCGCCGGCGGAATTCCGGATCATCGACGCCGGCTTCGCCACCGAATAGCCCGAGTTGCAGCTTTAGATCGCGTGGGTGCAATCCGGGGAAATGGTCTGCGATAACGCGCTCCAGAACCGCCAGATAAGACGGTGTGCAGGAAATCGCGGTAATGCCCAGATCGAGAATCGTGCGGATCAGCAGCTGCGTTTCACCGACGCCGAACGGGATGACGGTTGCGCCCGTTGCTTCCAGCGTCGTGTGGTCGCTAAAGCCACCCATCCACAGCCGGTAATTCAGGCAGTGCACGACGCGATGCCCTGGACCAAGTCCAGCGGCCGACTGCGCACGCCCACCAACGACCGCGGTCTCAAGCGCATCGCGCGCGGACAGCGCAAGGTTCATCGCCGTTCCGGTCGTGCCGGACGTGCGATGCACACGCGCAACGGAATTCGCCGGCGCCGCGATATAGTCGCCAAATGGCGGATGCTCGTGCTGACTTGTGCGCAGCATCTCCTTGTCGGTCAGCGGAAGATCCGCCAGCGCCGCCAGAGACATCGGCACCGCGATGCCGGTCCACGCACGTCGATAGAACGCTGATGCAGCCAGCACGTATTCCCGCTGTTGCTCCCAGCAGCGCTCCCGATGCGCCTCCAGTTCTCCGAGCTCAGCAAAGTCGGCCCGGTCAACGAGCACTGTCCCGCAACTCCTGATGTTCCCATCAGCAGACCGTCAAATCTCCTACGATGCAACCTCCCTTGCACCGGCGATCGGAACGCGGTTGCCACGAAACGCCAACAGCGCCGTAGCGGCCGCAGCGATCAGCGCGAACACGCACGCGCTGAGGAAGATGCGCGTTGGCGCGAGGCCAAGCGCCAGCAGGTAGCCACCCAGTATCGGCGCGGCAACGCCACCGAGTCGCCCGATGCCCAGCGCCCATCCCATGCCAGTCGTGCGCATCCGCGCCGGATACAGCTTGCCGCACGTGCCGTTGGCACCAGTCTGGCTGCCGATGATCGTCGTTCCTGCCAGGAAGCTCATCAGCAAAGTCAGAGCATAAGGCAACGCGATCATTGCGATAATCGCGATGAACACGGCGCCGAGGGCATAGTGTAGCGCCAACGTCCGTTCGGGTCCCATGCGGTCGATCGCCACGCCGAGATACAGCACCGCGGCCATCCCGCCGAAATCCCTCAAGCTCGAGGCGAACACTGCCTCGGACGGCGTCATGCCGATGAGGTTCAGCACCGTCGGCATCCAATAGGCGAACAGGAACAGGTTCATCAGGCTGCAGAAGTAGACAATCCACAGCAGCACGGTCTGCAGCGCATAACCCTCGCTGAACAGCATCGCCACCGGATTGCCTTGCGCAACGTCAACCGGACCACTTCGCGTCGGTTCGATGTCGAGACGCTGCAGCAACGCCGTCTGACGCTGCGACAGGTTTTGCTTCCTGGCCAGGAAGCGCGGCAACTCCGGCAGCCAAACGGCCAGTGCCGCTACCAGAATCAGCGGGAACACCCCGCCTACCACGAAGATCACCGGCCAGTCGTAATGCCGCAGCAGCACCGCGACGAGCTGACCACCGATGAAGCCACCCGCCGGCGCCCCCGTGAACGAGGCCATGATCATGGTCGCGCGCAAACGATGCGGCGTGTAGTCGCCGGTCAACGCGGCCGCACCTGAAAAGCCGCCGCCAATGCCGATGCCGGTAAAGAACCGCCACAGCGTGAGCGTCTCAAGAGAGCCAGCCGACGCGGTCAGCAGCGACGCAATCCCAAAGATCGTCAAACTGCCGAGCAGCAACGGTCTCCGCCCGAAACGGTCCCCGATCGGCCCCGCGGACAGTGCTCCGACCATGATGCCGATGCTCGACCACAGGAACGCCGTTGTGAACAACGCAGGCGCCAGATGCCAGGAGCGGATCAGCGACGGCACAGCCCAGGCAACGGAGTTGAGGTCGTAGCCATCGCAGATCTGCACCAGCGTGCACAATGCCGCAACACGAAGTTGCAGGCTGCCGATCTTCTGATTCTCGAGCGCGGCCTCGGCCGCTGATGACGCGGTTTCCGGCATGTTCGCCTCTTGACGTATTGCTCCCTTGCTCCCGGTTTTGCATGCGCGGGGACAGCGCGCAAGCGGGCCGCCCTTGGCGTCCGTCCGCCCATGTCGCAACATCGCTGCCGAACGCCGGAGGAAGTGCCCAGCATGATCGATAAAATCGTCCAGTCCATGGCCGATGCCATGGCGGACATCAAGGATGGTTCCATCGTGCTGGTTGGCGGCTTCGGCGCCGTCGGCCAGCCCAACGCGCTGATCGACGGACTGATCGAGCAGGGCGCCACCGACCTCATCGTCGCGGCCAACAACGCTGGCGTCGGCCACATCGGACTGGCACGCCTGATGGAACTCGGGCGTGTCCGCAAGATCATCTGCTCGTTCCCGCGCTCCTCCGATCCGGTGGTGTTCGAAGGCCTCTATCGCGCCGGCAAGATCGAGCTGGAGATCGTCCCGCAGGGCACCCTCGCCGAACGCATGCGTGCCGCGGGCGCCGGCGTTCCCGCGTTCTTCACCGCCACCGGCGTCGGCACCAAGATGGCCATGGGCAAGGAGGTTCGCGAATTCGACGGCCGTAGCTACGTCATGGAGCGCGCGCTGCAAGGTGACGTGGGCCTGGTGGAAGCGTGGGAAGCCGACCGCTGGGGCAACCTGACGTTCAACGAGTCAGGCCGCAACTTCAATCCCGTGATCGCGATGGCATCGAAGCTCACCATCGTGCAGACCCAGCACATCCGCGACCTCGGGCAGATCAACCCCGACCACGTGGTCACGCCCGGCATCTTCGTGGACCGCGTGCTGCATGTGCCTTACGGTGATCCCACCGGATTCTAGGAAGGAGGCAGCAATGCCCGATACCGCCACGACCGACTTCAAACCGCTGAGCCGCGTCCAGATGGCCGCGCGCGTCGCGCACGACATCCCCGAGGGATGGTACGTCAACCTCGGCATCGGCATCCCCACCGCGATAGCCGACCACGTACCGCTCGAGCGCGAGGTGATCTTCCATTCCGAGAACGGCGTGCTCGGCATGGGTCCCGCCCCGCCGAAGGATCAGATCGATCCGTGGCTGATCAACGCCGGCAAGCAGTACGTAACGCTCCGCCAGGGCGGTAGCTTCTGCCATCACGCCGACAGCTTCTCGATGATCCGCGGTGGCCATCTTGACCTTTGCGTGCTCGGCGCATTCCAGGTTGCGGAGAACGGCGACATCGCCAACTGGGCCACGTCGGAGAATGACACCGCGCCCGCTGTCGGTGGTGCGATGGACCTGGCGGCTGGCGCCAAGCGACTGTGGGTGCTGATGGAGCACACCACCAAAGACGGCACCTCCAAGCTGGTGCACCGCTGCTCCTATCCGCTCACCGCGGTCGGGGCCGTGAAGCGCGTCTACACCAACCTTGCAGTGCTGGACGTGACCGAACGCGGCTTCGTCGTTGTCGACATGGCGCCCGGACTGACGTTCGACGCATTGCAGGCAAGGACCGACGCCCCGCTGCATCACAACGCCTGATCCCAGGCGGGCGCCACCCATGATGGACCCGCTGAAGCACCTGCAGATGGTGAAGGCTCGCGCGGCCGGCTCGGCACCGCGCAAGGGTGACCTCGCGCGGATCACCGCGCTGCGCGACAAGATGCCCGGGTTCGATCGAGCCATCTGGCGCGAGATGTGCGAAAAAGGCTGGCTGGGACTGAGGATTCCAAAGACTGCGGGCGGATCGGGCCGCGGCGCCCACAGGTTCTGTCGCATCGCCGAACAGCTTGGCACAGAACTCGCACCCGAACCGCTGATCACTGCCGCGATGGCCGCGCAGCTTCTGCCACAGGAGCAGTTGGCGCCGGTGCTGACGGGCGAACGCATCATCCTTCCCGCATGGCAGGAAGACCTCAGCAGCCTCGACCCCATCGGCAGCACGACGTTTCGCAACGGCAAGGTCAGCGGGCGCAAGCTCCGTGTCCCGATGGCCGCCGGTGCCGACGCATTCCTGGTCACAGTGCCCCACCGCCTGGCGTTGGTGGAACGCGATGGCCCCGGCGTATCGCTGGAGATCCGACCTACGCAGGACGGCGGCAACATCGGCACGCTGATCCTGGAGAACGCACCCGCGATAGCGAGCGAAGGCGACGCGACCGAGGCGCTGGAGCACACCATCATTGCCACCTCGGCCTATCTGCTCGGCGTGATGAATGGCGCACTGACCAGAACGATCGACTACCTCAATTCACACGAACCCCCGAACGCCGAGGAAGCGCGACAGCAGACCAACGATCTGCAAATTCAGATCTCCCTCACGCGCGCGGCCATCACATCGGGCGCCGAGGCATTGGACGCGGACACCACTCTCTCGCAGCGTCAATCAGCGGTATCACGTGCAAAGTTACGTGCTGCTGATTCGGCGATCGTCGTCACGCGGGCTTGCAGCCAGATCCACACCGGCGCCGGCTACGCACTATCAAATGACATCGCCATGTTCCTGACCAAGGCGACGGTGCTGGCACCGCTGTACGGCTCATCGCCGGTTCATCGCGCGCGATGGCGCCCTGCTGCCGCGTAGCGGTCAGCCAGCCACGATCAGTCGTGCCAGATCGTCCGCTGCCGACAGCATCGGATAATGGCCAGTGTCCAACTCGTGCCATGTGGCGTGGAGCTTGTCGGCACAACGACGCTGATGTGCCTGCCCGGGGTTCGGCGCCTGCTTGCACCAGATCACGCTGGCCTTCCAACTCTGCTGCCAGAAGCTCGGCAGTTTCACCCGGTCGTTCATCGCCGCCACCGGATGCGGCGTATAGCGCTCCAGCGCCCAGGTCTTCGTCGGCTCCTCAAGGCTGGCGAACATCCGCCCGGCAGCATCCTCGCGTGATGGCCCGGTCGTCAGCTCCGTCGTGACAGCCGAGGCACGATTGACGATATCCGGGATGCGCTCGCCATCGAACAGCGCAAGCGCATCGGCGAACACCAGACGGGCGACCCGATCGCGAGTGCGTTCCGCGGCAGCGCACAGCACCATGCCGCCGCTGCTGGTGCCCACCAGGACCACATCGCGCAGATCCTCGAAGAACAACAGCTCCGCGATTTCCTCGCCGTGCGTCTCCGTGCTGATGCCGGGACGCACAGCGTGACGCCGTTCCGCGCAACCATCCAGCGACGGAGCGAACACGGTGTGTCCCCCGGCTACCAGTCGCGCCGCCACGCGTTGCCAAACCCAGCCGCCCTGATACGCACCGTGGATCAATACGAATGTTGTCATCGTCGTTTCCTCACCCGAGTGTTGGTTCAGTGTGCCGCTCATGCACGAACAACACGGCTATGCCGCTTACCAGCGCCGCGGCCATGACATAGAAGCACGGCGCCAGGGGATTCTCGGTAACCTTCACCAGGAACGTCGCGATGTAAGGCGCGAAGCCACCGAAGATGGCGATGGCGAATCCGCAACTGACCGACGAAGCCGTGTCGCGCCGGGCGCACGGCGCATAGCGGGTAGCCCAGCGCCACAGGATCCAGCTCCAGCGTGTAGCCGCGGATATTGCCGGCTTCCTCCAACCGCAGCACGCGTTCCCGCACGGCGGGGGCCGACATGCCGATGCGGCGGGCTAGCTCTGATATGCTGATGCGAGGGTCCTCACGCAGCAGGCCCAGATTCCGTGAGTCGCGCAGCAGTGCGGCACATTGAAGGCGCATGGTTATTAGCTCCTTCGGTTCGAAGGTTCATTCGTGACAGTACCTTCAATCACCCATTCAGCGCTGCTGTCCAGCGGGCGATCCTCGCGCCATGTCCACCACTTCGCCAACTGTTGCCGACCGCGTGCCGCCGCATGTCTTCTTTGTGGTCAGCGCGGTGCGCCATTACCTGGGTCCGTCCTTCGCGGTGCTGCTGTTCGCGCAGCTCGCGCCGTCGGGCGTGGCATGGCTACGGATCGCGACGGCCGGTGCGGTGTTCGCGGTGTGGCCACCGTGGCGCTTTCTCGGCGCACTCCCACAACGCGACAGGGCGATCGTCGTCTCGCTCGGTGTCGTGCTGGCCGCCGCGGTGGGCGTGGGGGGTTTCGTCATCGGTGGTCCCGTACGTGTGCGATCAGCTCACCATGCGACGACTGCCGCGCGCCAGCTTCGCACTACTGCTGTCGTTGCTGCCGACACGCGCGGCGTGCGTTGGCGTTGTGGTGCTGCGGCAGGTGCCGTCGATGCAGGAAGTGCTGGGTGTGCTGCTGGTGATCGGTGGGGTCGCGCCGCATCGGAGCCTGTAGTCCAACTGCCGCGGTAGAACAGCCGACCCGATAGACCGACACTGCGGCGGAGCTACAGCTTCGGCAGCCTTGGCAGCACGGACTCGCCGAACAGGCGCATCGACGCCTGCGCATCGGCCAGCGTGATGTCGTTGAAGTTGACCTGGAGCGATGCAATTTCAAAGTCGCCGATCTGGCCACGGTAGGTGGCGACGGTGTCGAGGATGCGTTGCGGCGTGCCGACCCAGGCGGCGCACTTGGCGACCTGCGAGTCGAAATCGTCGCGCGCGAGCATTGCGATGATCTTGTCGTAGCCTGGATAATCGGTGGAGGTCTCGCCGGACATCCAATCCGACGCCGCTGCAACCAGCGACCGGAGATAGCGGTTCAACGGCTCGCGCGCGATGCGTTCGGCCGTCGCCTGGTCCTCGTGACAGAACATGTGGAAGGCGAGCATTACCGTGCCGCGTCCGGGATGCCCGGCGCGCTTCCAGGCATCGCGGTAGATGCCGAGTAGTTCCGCCATCGCACCGCCAGCCATCGGAATTGCCATGACGCCGTGGCCTGCCGCGCCGGCGCGCTCGAATGATTCCTTGGTGGCGAGTGCCGCGACATAGAACGGTGGCCGCGGTTGTTGGGTGGGGCGGGGAAGGGACGTGACATTGCGAAAACTATGGAAGCGCCCCTCACTGGTTGCGCTCTCCTGTTCCAGCAACAGGCGCACCTGTTCGACGCCTTCGTCGAATCGGGCGCGGCTGTCGTCGAGCTTGACGCCGAAGTGGGCGAACTCGTGGGGGAGGAAGGCGCGGGCGAAGCCGATGTCAAGGCGGCCGTCGCACAGCGCATCCAGCATCGCCAGTTCGCCGGCGAGTTTCAGCGGATTGTTGAATGCCGGCAGTACCGCGCCGGTGACCATCCGGGCCTGTTTCGTTACTTGCGCGGCGGCGGCGAGGAACACGATCGGGTTGGGGCTGTAGCCGCCGTACGGATGGAAGTAGTGCTCGACGGTGCGGACGTGGCTGTAGCCGTAGCGATCGCACAGGGCGACCAGCGATAGCGCTTCCTGCCAGTAGTCGCGGGCGGATTTCTCCGCTGGGCCGATGTCGGGGAAGAATTGGATTCCAACCTGCATGTCAGCTTTTCCCGTCCGATCCCTTGCTCAACCTGTCAGCGAGCGCCAGCAGTACACCAACCACGCCAATGCCTAGCAGGATGGCGAGCTGCAGGGCCGCGCGTACTGCGGTGATGTCGTCGATGTGCACGAAGGTTTCCAGGATCAGGATGGCGGCGATCGCCGCGATCGACCCGATCAGGCGCAGTTTGATCGAGCTGAAGTCGAGACCGGCCAGCAACTCCGGTCGGCCGTCGCCTCGCGACGCGAGCAGGCGGCCGACAAAGTTCTCCCAGCCCGCGAAGATGACGATGACGATGAGATTGGCGATCAACGAGAGATCGACCAATTTGAGCACGAGAAATACCGCATCGTTGCCGTTCAGCTTCAGAAAGCCGGGGATGCCTTCGATCAGCACCTCGACGAACTTGATCACGATCAACAGGAGTGCAACGAGCAGCCCGACGTAGATAGGTGCCATGATCCAGCGTGCCGCGAACATCGCGCGGCCGAGGTTGCGTTGGATGCGTTCCTCGAGATCGACGGGCGCGCCCGGAATGTTCGGTCGTGGCATCCGGCCATTCTATAGCGCAATCAGGTCAAAGACGAACCTGGACGCGGGCCGTCCTGGGCGGTTGCATTTTGGCGACGCGGGGGGACGCGAGCGCGACTGATCGAGTGCATGTTGGGGCCGTGCGGCAGTTGCTCGTGCGAGGCGCAACATAGCTACTCTGTGGAGCGCCGCGGCGGCGGTGGGGTGCGGGTGAGAAGGAAGGCCTTGGACCACAGAAGCACAGAGGCACGGAGTTAGTCACAGAATGCGTTCATACCGACCTGTGATCTACTCCGTGCCTCTGTGCCTCTGTGGCTCAATACTTTTAACTGCCTTCGGCGGCCACTCTGGGCGAGGTCAATAATCGGCGGGGCGCGGCTGCGGCCCGTCGGCGACAATCTGGCTTCGCGCACAGATCCAACTACGATTGCCTTGACGTGCCGTCATTATGCATTTGCGGGTGATTGCACCCGTCGCACTGGAATGGCCGGACACATATATCGAGTGATGGCCGAGCCGTTCTGCCCGTGAAGGAATGCAACAGGCTTGGAGAGCAATGGGCGGTCACAATGTGCCGGCAGACCGGGTCATCGCCCGATGGTCGCGTTCGATCGCAATGCCGGGACGTGTCGTCCCGCTCGCGGGTCGCCTGTACGTGTTTGACAACTCCGGCACCAAGGGCCGGTGCTGATAGCCCGGAAGGACGGCGTGCAATTGGAATTGCTGCTGCCCGGATACCTCCCGGACATCGACGCGGTACTCGCCACGGTGGCACCACAGCCACCCTGACGTCCCAAGTTGCGAAGCGCTGTCTACGCCGCCTTCGCCATCCCGCGCAGCACGTAGTGCAGGATGCCGCCGTGGCGGTAGTAGGCGACCTCGTCCACGGTATCGATGCGGCATATCACTGGCACCGTGTCCACCTTGCCGTTCGGGCGGTGGATCACCAGCGACAGATCCATCCGCGGCGTGATCGCATTCTCCAGGCCGATTATGTCGATCAGCTCTTCGCCGGTGATGCCGAGCGACTTGCGGTCCGTGCCCTCCTTGAAGGTCAGTGGCATCACGCCCATGCCGACCAGGTTGGAGCGGTGGATGCGCTCGAAGCTTTCGACGATGACCGCCTTGATGCCGAGCAGCAGCGTGCCCTTCGCGGCCCAGTCGCGCGATGAGCCGGTGCCGTATTCCTTGCCGCCGAATACCACCAGCGGCACGCCCTCGGCCTTGTAGCGCATCGCCGCGTCATAGATCGGCATCTGATCACCGGACGGTAGGTGCTTCGTCATGCCGCCTTCGACGTTGCTCAGCATCTCGTTGCGGATGCGGATGTTGGCGAACGTGCCGCGCATCATGATCTCGTGGTTGCCACGACGCGCGCCGTAGCTGTTGAAGTCGCGCTCCAGCACCTGTCGTTCCAACAAGTATTCCCCGGCCGGCGAGGTTTTCCGAATCGAACCTGCGGGGCTGATGTGGTCGGTGGTGATCGAGTCACCCAACTCCGCCAGGATGCGCGCGCCCTTGATGTCGCCGACGGGGGGCGGATCCATTGTGATGCCCTCGAAGTAGGGCGGGTTCTTCACGTAGGTGGACCCGTCGGACCACCGGTAGGTCTCGCTGTCCGTATCGACGGCTATCGACTGCCACTGCTTCGGGCCCTTGAATACCTCGCCGTAGCGCTTCAGGAACTGCTCGCGCGACAGGCTGGCGGCGACGACGTCGGCGATCTCCTTGTTGGTCGGCCATACGTCCTTCAGGTAGACCGGCTTGCCGTCGTTGCCGATGCCCAGCGGCTCGGTGGTGATGTCGACCGTTACTTTGCCCAACAGCGCGTAGGCGACGACCAGCGGCGGTGATGCCAGGTAGTTGGCACGCACATTGGCATGTACACGGCCCTCGAAGTTGCGGTTGCCGGAGATTACCGCGGCGCCGACCAGCCTGTTGTCCTCGATCGCGTCGACGATGGCGTCGTCCAGCGGACCGGAGTTGCCGATACAGGTGGTGCAGCCATAGCCCACCGTCTCGAAACCGATCGCATCGAGGTCTGCGGTCAAGCCGGATTTATCCAGATACTCGGTAACTACCTGCGAGCCCGGAGCCAGCGAGGTCTTTACCCAGGGCTTCGGCTTCAGCCCCTTCGCATGCGCCTTGCGTGCCACCAGGCCGGCAGCCACCAGGACCGACGGGTTGGAGGTGTTGGTACACGACGTGATCGCGGCGATCACCACGTCGCCGTGCGTCAGTTCATAGTTCTTGCCCTCGACCTTCACCGTGGTGTTCACGTCGTTGGCGGGTACGCCGAGGCCCTTGGTCAGGTCGGCCTTGAAGCTGGTCGCGACATCCTTCAGCAGCACGCGGTCCTGTGGCCGCTTCGGGCCGGCCATCGAGGGCTGCACGGTCGACAGGTCCAGTTCCAGGGTGTCAGTGAACACCGGGTCCGGCGAGCCGGCTTCACGGAACATGCCCTGTTCCTTCAGGTACGCCTCGACCAGGGCGATGCGGTGCTCGTCGCGGCCGGACAGGCGCAGATAGTCGAGCGCGACCTTGTCCACCGGGAAAAAGCCGCAGGTGGCGCCGTATTCCGGCGCCATGTTGCCGACCGTCGCACGATCTGGCAGCCCCAGTTCGTTCAGGCCGGGTCCGAAGAACTCCACGAACTTTCCCACGACGCCCTTGCGGCGCAGCATCTGCGTGACCGTCAGCACGAGGTCGGTGGCGGTCGCGCCCTCCGGAAGCTTGCCGGTCAGGCGGAAGCCGATGACGTCCGGGATCAGCATTGCAATCGGCTGGCCGAGCATGGCCGCCTCGGCCTCGATGCCGCCGACGCCCCAGCCCAGGATGCCGAGGCCGTTCACCATCGTGGTGTGGCTGTCGGTGCCATACAGTGTGTCGGGGTAGGCGATCGTCGTGCCGTCCGCCTGGCCGGTCCATACGCATTGGCCGAGGTATTCCAGGTTCACCTGGTGGCAGATGCCGGTGCCCGGGGGCACGACGCGGAAGTTGGCGAACGCGTCCTGGCCCCAGCGGAGGAACTTGTAGCGTTCACCGTTGCGCTCGAACTCGATATCGACGTTCTTCTGCAACGCATCGGGACGCGCATAGACATCGACCATCACCGAGTGGTCGATGACCAGATCGACCGGCACCAGCGGGTTCACCTTCTGCGGCGAGCCGCCCAGCCGGGTGATGCCGTCGCGCATCGCGGCGAGGTCCACCACGGCAGGCACGCCGGTGAAATCCTGCATCAGGATGCGCGCCGGCTTGAACGGCACTTCCTTGTCGGAGTGCGCCGCGGTCAGCCAGCCGGCGATCGACTTGGCGTCATCGACCTTGTAGCTGGTGCCGTCCTCGAAGCGCAGCACGTTCTCCAGCAGTACTTTCAGACTGACGGGCAGGCGGGAAATGTCGCCAAGCGCTTTCGCGGCCTCGGTCAGCGAGAAGTAATCGTAGCTCTTGCCCTGCACGTTGAGCGTGCGGCGTGTCTTCAGGGTATCCTGCCCGATCGCTTTCATGGCGGCGCCTTCCGTTGAGCGGCGAAGTTGAGGCGGTGTGCCGCAGGTGCAATGGTCACGCCAAGGCCCTGCGGCGGCGGGCTTAGAACACACCAGCGTTGCAGCGTCCACAAGAGCGGGGAGAGCGGTTTTTTGTTGCAGGCGGCGGGGTTGGCGGCGTTCCGCGGCGAGCGGCTGGTGTTCCGCGACCTCGACTTCAGCGTGGCGCCGGGGGGTGCGCTGGTGCTGACCGGGGCGAACGGGTCGGGCAAGTCGACGCTGTTGCGGTTGCTCGCCGGACTGCTGCGGCCGGCTGCCGGGGAGTTGCTGTGGTATGGCCAGGATGCGCTGGCCGATCTGTCCGAGCATGTGCGGCGGGTCGCGTATGTCGGACATCAGGACGCGGTCAAGCTGGCGCTGACCGCGCGCGAGAACCTGCGGTTCGCAGCGCGGCTGGGCGGAGGCGATGTCGGGAGGGCCCTGGCGGCGGTCGGGCTGGAGGAACTGGCCGACCTGCCGGCGCGCATGCTGTCGGCGGGCCAGCGGCGGCGGCTGGCATTGGCACGGCTGGCGTTGGGGCGCGCTGTGGTCTGGCTGCTGGATGAACCGACATTGGGACTGGATACGCCGGCGGTGGAGCGCTTCGGCGCCATGCTGGCGGCGCATCGCGCGGGCGGCGGGATGGTGGTGGCGGCAACGCATCTGCCGCTGCCGCTGGTCGCGCCGACCGAATTGGCAATGACATCGGGAGCAGAGGCTCCCAACACTCCCCCTCCCCCTTGCGGGAGGGGGTTGGGGGGAGGGGGCGTCGCCGATCGGCACTGCCCCCTCCCCCCAACCCCCTCCCGCAAGGGGAGGGGGAGTAATCGCGCCCTGGCCCCGTGTCCGGTTTCCTCGCCATCCTGACCCGCGAATTACGCCTCTCGCTCCGCCACGGCGCGGATTCGCTGGCAGCACTGCTGTTCTTCCTGATCGTCGCGGCTCTGTTCCCGCTTGCCATCGGGCCGGCCCCGGAGACCCTTGGCCGCATCGCGCCGGGCATCGTCTGGGTATGCGCGATGCTGGCGGCGTTGCTGCCGCTGGATCGCCTGTTCGGTGCCGATTTCGAGGACGGCTCGCTCGACCAGCTGCTGCTGTCGGGCCTGCCGCCTGCCGCGATCGCTTTGGCGAAGGCCGCCGCGCATTGGCTGGTCACCGGCGTCCCACTACTGCTGGCAGCAGCACCACTGGCGGAGATGCTGCGCATGCCGGATGCAGCTCTGCCGGCGCTGCTGCTGGGACTGTTGCCTGGCACCATGCTGCTGTCTCTTTTCGGCACCGCCGGAGCCGCGATCGTGCTGGGCGCTCGCCGAGGTGGCGTGCTGCTGCCGCTGCTGGTGCTGCCGCTCGCCACCCCGATCCTGATCTTTGGCGTCGCCGGAGCGGAC
The DNA here is from genome assembly GCA_963726125.1 of uncultured Alphaproteobacteria bacterium. GTDB lineage: Bacteria > Pseudomonadota > Alphaproteobacteria > Acetobacterales > Acetobacteraceae > JAMXLO01. The sequence goes on from CAVSBG010000002.1 coordinate 599,662, forward strand.
GCCGCGTCTGGCGGCTTAAGCCCGCGGCCCTATCTGCTGTTGCTGGCCGCGCTGCTGGCGGCGGCACTGCCGCTGGGTCCTCTGGCCGCGGGGGCCGGCCTGCGCAGCACGCTCGAGTAGGTTGAATATTATCTGGAATTAATCATCTTAAAGTTGTATTAACAAGCCGTGCTACCAATTTGCTGCCTGCAATCTGTGCAATATTGCGATGCAGCATAAAGAACCTGATTTTGCCATCGTATTTCCTTGATTTCTCCGTTGCGTGAGTACGTCGTCGTTCGTTAACACGCATCGGTGAGGAGACGATTTGATGACGCATACCGGGCGGTTGCGGTGGGCGGATATCTATCGGCTTTGCCTGGATAGTTCCCTACGGGACCGTTGCGGCGACAACATGTCGCCAAATCCCTCCGCGACGATTGCGGTTAACCTTTGGCGGGTCCCCTGATCATCGCGGGACCGTTGGTGAGCTTTCATGGACATGACTGAAGTCCCTACCCTTACCGCGCAGCGGGAGATTGCTGCGCCAACGGGTGACCCGGATGGCTCAGACGAAGCCAGCGTCCTGCGTCGCCTGATCGTCGCGAAGCTGACCTATGCGACCGGCCGCGATCCGCTGCTCGCCAGCGACCGCGACTGGTTCGTCGCCACGGCGCTGGCGCTGCGCGACCGCATCGTTGACCGCTGGCTGCAAAGCACGCGCGACGATATCGCGGCGAACCCCAAGCGGGTCTACTACCTGTCGCTGGAGTTCCTGCCGGGTCGCATGCTGCTGGACTCGCTGAACAATTCCGGCCTGACCGAGCCGGCGCGACAGGCGCTGGCCGAACTCGGTGTGGACCTCGACCGGCTGCGGACGCTGGAGCCGGATCCGGCGCTGGGCAACGGCGGTCTCGGGCGGCTGGCCGCCTGCTTCATGGAGAGCATGGCGAGCCTGGGCATCCCCGCCCACGGCTTCGGCATCCGCTACAACCACGGCCTGTTCCAACAGGTGATCCGGGACGGCTGGCAGGAGGAATATCCGGAGACCTGGCTGTCGCTTGGCAATCCCTGGGAGTTCGAGCGCGCCGACATCAACTACACCATCGGCTTCGGCGGCTGGGTGGAGCCCACCGGGTCGGACGGCACCGTCGCATCCATTTGGCATCCGCAGGAGTCGGTGATCGCCATCGCCTACGACATGCCCGTCGTTGGTTGGCGTGGCCGCCGCGCCAACACGCTGCGCCTGTGGTCGGCACGCGCGCCGGACCCGCTGGCGCTGGAGACCTTCAATCGCGGCGATCATGTCGGTGCTCTGGCGCAGCGGGTGCGCGCGAATGCCATCTCGCAGATCCTGTACCCCAGCGACGAGACCCCGGCGGGTCAGGAACTGCGTCTTCGGCAGGAGTACTTCTTCTCCTCCGCGTCGCTGCATGACCTGTTGCGTCGCCATAAGCGCCAGTTCGGCGAGTTGAATACCCTGCCGGACCAGTGCGCCATCCAGCTGAACGACACCCATCCAGCCATCGTCGTCGCGGAGCTGATGCGGCTGCTGGTGGACGAGCACGGCATGGAGTGGAACGAGGCGTGGCGGATCACCCGCAACACGGTCTGCTATACCAACCACACGCTGCTGCCCGAGGCGCTGGAGACCTGGCAGGTGCCGTTGATGGAGCGGCTGCTGCCGCGCCACATGCAGATCATCTACGAGATCAACAAGCAGCATCTCGATGGGCTGGCGACGTGCGATCTGCTGGATCCGCCGTCGCTGTCCGACGTGTCCATCATCGATGAGCATGGTGAGCGGCGCGTGCGGATGGGCACGCTGGCGTTCCTGGGCTCCCGCAGAGTGAATGGCGTGTCCGCGCTGCACACGGAGTTGATGCGGCAGACTGTGTTCAAGTCGCTGCACCGGCTGCATCCCGAGCGCATCGTCAACAAGACCAACGGCATCACGTTCCGTCGTTGGCTGCATACCTCCAATCCGCGTCTTACCAGCCTGCTGTGCGAGACCATCGGGGCGGAGGTGCTGGATGATCCGATGAGGCTGGAGCAGCTGGAACGGTTCGCTGACGATACGTCGCTGCATGATCGGTTGTTCGCTGCGCGCCGCGCCAATAAGGTGGCGTTGGCCACTATGATTGCGGAGCGGCTGGAGATCGCGATTGATCCCGATGCGCTGGTCGACGTGCACATCAAGCGCATTCACGAGTACAAGCGACAATTGCTGAATATCCTGGAAACGATCGCGCTGTACAACGCGATGCGCGAACAGCCGAACCGCAACTGGGTACCGCGTGTGCGCTTGTTTGCCGGACGGGCCGCGGCCAGCTATCGGCGTGCCAAGCTGATCATCAAGCTGATCCATGATGTGGCGCGCGTGGTGAATGCGGATCCGACGATTCATGGGCAACTGAAGGTGGTGTTCCTGCCGGACTACAACGTCAGCCTGGCGGAGACGATCATTCCGGCCTCCGATGTGTCGGAGCAGATCTCGACGGCGGGGATGGAGGCTTCGGGCACCGGCAACATGAAGCTGGCGCTGAACGGCGCGCTGACCATCGGCACGCTGGATGGCGCGAACCTGGAGATCCTCGACCGCGTGGGCGGCGAACACATGTTCATGTTTGGCCTCACGACGGAGGAGGTTGCGGCGCGCCGCAAGGGGGAGAGCGAGCCGATGCCGATGTCGGCGGACCTGCGGCAGGTGATCGAGGATATTGCGGTGGGGGCTTTTTCCCCGGATGAGCCGGATCGCTACCGCGAGTTGCTGGCTGATCTGACCGGCAGTGACTGGTTCATGGTGGCAGCGGATTTCGACGCTTATGCCGAGGCGCAGCGGCAAGTTGCGGCGCGTTGGCACGATCGTCACGCATGGTGGCGGTCAAGCGTGATGAACACCGCGAAGATGGGCTGGTTTTCGTCCGATCGCACGATCCGCGAATACGCGGAGGAGATCTGGGGCGTGAAGGCGCCCGCTTACTGAGACGGCGACCAGTTCGTTGTGGGCGTCCACCCGAGCCGTTTGCGCGCGGCGGCGTTGCTGATCGGTGATGCGCGCGGGAATCTCTGAAAGAGCGCCGCGTCGTTCACTGGGATGGACGTCGCGTACAGTGCTTCCAGGCGGCTGACAGTCGGCTCGGTGGCGAACGTATCGTCCGCAGCGAGGAAGAAGATCTCGAAGCCGGCGTAGTCGAGCGTTGTGGCGGCGGCGAATCCGGTGGCGCAGTCTTCGGGGCTGACATAGGCGCGCATATAGGGGGGCGGCTCGCTACGACCCTCCGGGCCCGGCTTGCCTGTCATGAAGTCCGCCATTTCCGGGAACGCGACGAAGGTGGGACGGATGACGATCACTTCGAGACCGCGGCGGGAGAATGCCTCGGCGGTGCGTTCGCCGCAGAATTTGCTGAGGGCGTAGGCATCGGTGGGGCGCAGTCGGTGCGCCTCGTCGATCGGCAGGTAGTCGGGCGGCATGTGGGGATTGCTGATGTCCAGGCCGGTGACGGATACGCTGGAACAATGGACCACGCGGCGAATGCCGAGCTGTCGGGCGGCCTCGAACAAGTTCCAGGTGCCGATGGTGTTGACGTGCATGGTGGCCGCATCATCGGTCGCGAAGGAGCGGTCGATGCCGCCGAGGTGGACCACCACCTCGATGTCGCGGAGCGCTGTCCGTACGGCGCTGAAATCGCGCAGGTCGGCATCGGCGACGTCGAGCGCGCGTACCTCGTGGGACGCCAGGGCGGCGACGACGTAGCGGCCGAGCCGTCCGTGTGCGCCGGTGACTGCGATTTTCATTGAACAAACTCCCCCTCCCCTTGCGGGAGGGGGTTGGGGGAGGGGGCCGTGCCCGCACTTATGGCGCCCCCTTCCCCCAACCCCCTCCCGCAAGGGGAGGCGGAGACTGCTTCGTTATCCACGTTGCTTACCCACTTCGCTAATCCACTTTACCCATCCACATTTCTTAACAACTTCGCTCATCCACGCTGCTTACCCATGTTGCTCATTCCCTTCGCGTCCCCACTTTGCTCACTCGCGCAGATGCTCGCGCAATGTCGTCCCAGTGTAGTCGTTGCGGAATATACCGCGTGCCTGCAGCAGCGGCACGACAGCACGTACGAACTGTTCGAACATGCCTGGCATCAATGTCGGCGTCAGGATGAAGCCGTCGCACGCGCGCGCTTCGAACAGGTCCTGCAACTGATCGGCCACGGTTTCCGGCGAGCCAACGATCTGCGGGCACAATTCGCTGGTGGCATAGCGGCGCGCAGCTTCGCCGAGTGTCAGACCGTGCGCCTCGGTGGCTTGCAGGATCACATCCAGCGAACCGCGCGATCCGGTCTCCATCTGCATATCGCCCAGCGGCTGATCGGGCGGGTAACGCGACAGATCAACACCAATGTGGCCTGACATCTGCGCAAGGCCAACCTCGGTCTGCACGAGGTCGTTGACGAACGCCTGCCGCTCGCGCGCGATGGCGTCGGTTTCGCCAATAATCACATCGATCGACGGCAGGATCAGACAGTCCTCCGGTGCGCGGCCCTGCGCGACGACGCGCGCTTGCAGGTCCTGATAGAACGCCTGCATGTCCGCTTTGCTGTGCTGCAAGGTGAACACCAGCTCGCCCCAGCGCGCGGCAAAATCGCGGCCGCGCGGCGAGGATCCTGCCTGCATGATCACCGGCCGGCCTTGCGGCGAGCGCGGCACTGTCAGCGGGCCGCGCGTCTTGATCCACTTGCCTTGGTAATTCGCGTAGTGAACCTTGTCGGGGTCTGCGTAGACGCCCCGCTGCTTGTCGAGCACGAACGCGTCGGCATCCCAGCTTTCCCATAGTTTGCAGACGGCTTCGACAACTTCATCGGCATAGTCGTAGCGAATATCGCGGGCGGGCAGTTGATCCAGGCCGTAGTTCTGCGCCTCCAGGTGGCCGTGCGACGCCACCACGTTCCAGGCAACGCGGCCGCGGCTCATCAGGTCGAGCGTACCGAGCGAGCGCGCCAGATGGTACGGCGGATAGAACGTGGACGACAGCGTTGCACCCAGGCCGATGCGCGTGGTTGCGCGCGACATGATCGACAGGAGCGGGATAGGATCGAGCAGCCCCATCTGGCCGCCGCAGCGCAGGATGGTGGCGAAGCTGCCACCGTACAGGTCGTAGATGCCGAGGATATCGGCGAAGAACAGGCTGTCGAACTTGCCGTGCTCCAGGACGCGCGCGATGTGTTCGTGCCACTCCGGCGTGAACACGCCGAGATCGGCTTCCGGATGGCGCCAGGCGCCGTGATGGTGTGCGGTTGGGCCCGCCAGCAGGAAGGCCACGAAGTGCATCTTGCGACGGGATGTCATGCGATCAGGATAGCGGAGCGTCAGGCGGCGGCAACCGGCATGTGGATGCGCCGCAGGAATTCGCGCGCGCGTGGGTGTTCGGGATGAGCGAAGAACGTGGTGGGGGCTGCATCTTCCAGCACGCGGCCGCTGTCCATGAACAGGATGCGCGTGCCGACTTCGCGGGCGAACTGCATCTCGTGCGTCACCACCAGCATGGTCATGCCGTCCTGTGCCAGGCCACGGATCACTTCCAGCACTTCACCGACCAACTCTGGATCGAGCGCTGAGGTTGGTTCGTCGAACAGCATCAGCACCGGGCGCATCGCCATGGCACGTGCGATCGCGACACGCTGTTGTTGGCCGCCGGACAACTGTGCGGGACGCTTTGCCGAATGTTCCGACATGCGCACACGGTCGAGCTGTTCGGCGGCGAGCGCTCGCGCATCTGCGGATGTCATGCCCAGCACGCGGCGAGGGCCGATGGCGACGTTATCGAGCGCCGAAAGATGCGCGAAAAGATTGAAGCGTTGAAAGACCATGCCGATGCGACGGCGCTTGCGCGCGGTAACGGTCGGTTTGTCGGCGATGAGGCGGCCGTTGCGATGTTCGCCGGCCATGTTGATGCCGTCGAGGAGAACTTCGCCAGTGGTGGGAATCTCGATGCGGTTCACGCAGCGCAGCAGCGTCGATTTGCCGGCGCCGCTGGGGCCGATGATCATGACGATCTCGCCCTGCGTCACCGCGAGATCGACGCGATCGACTACGGGGATGTCGCTGAATACCTTGGACAGGCCGTGGATTGCGAGAAGAGGTCCGGCGGTCATGGTGCCGCATTCCCAGTGGCGAACGCCGCCTCACCGTCACGCACCACCCCGTCATGGCACGCCCCCCCTTCGTCATGCCGGGCATGACCCGGCCATCAGCCTCACGTGGCCGACTGTGCCTCTTGGTGGCTGATGGCCGGGTCAAGCCCGGCCATGACGGTGGGAGCGGGCGTAATGGAGAGTGGCCTGGCGCAGTGGGGCGTGATGGGCAGCGTGTCATGCCAGCTTCTTCTCGACGAATTCCGAGAACCAGGCCAGCACCGAGATGATCACCAGATAGTAGACCGCCAGTTCCGCGTACAGTTCGAACGGTGTGAAGCGCTCGGCGATGATCACCTGCGCGGATCGCGTCAGCTCAGTGATGGAGATCACCGACAGCAGCGACGAACTCTTCACCAGCGTGATGACTTCGTTGGTCAACGGCGGCGTGATGCGGCGGAGCGACTGCGGCAGCAGGATGAACAGGATCGACTGCCGGTTGGTCATGCCGATGGACAGCGCCGCCTCGGTCTGGCCGGCATCGATCGATTGCAGGCCTGCTCGCACGATTTCCGAGATGAAGCCGCCGGAGTTGAACGCCAGCGCCACAACGCCGCTCCAGAACGCGGAGAACTCGAAGCCGATGCGTGGCAGCGCGAAATACACCAGGAAGATCTGCACCAGCGCCGGCGTGCCGCGTACGAAATAGACATAGGCGCGCACGAATGCCTTCGGGATCGCCATGTCGGACACGCTGATCAGTCCGCACACGATGCCGACTATGGTGCCGAGGATCAGCGCGCAGAATGAGATCTCCAGCGTGACGACGGCGCCCTGTAGCATGTAGGGCGCCGCGTACCAGATAACTCCCCAGTCGAAATCGGGCATGAAGACGCGGCGTCAGGGCAGGACGGCGGGCACCGCATTCGGCGTTTCCATCGTGGAGCCGAACCACTTCTCCTGCAGCTTCGACAGCGAGCCGTCCTTCTTCATGGCGGCAAGCTGCTCGTTGACGAAGGACTGGAAGGCAACGTCCTCCTTGCGGAACGCCATGCCGAAATACGCGGTGATGTCGGAGACGCCGCCGATCATCTTGAACTTGCCGGGAGCGTCCTTCATCACGACCAGCATGGTGGACTTGGAATTCACCACTGCGTCGATGCGCTTGTTGAGCAGGTCCTGATACGCCTCGGGGTAGTGCTCGTACTGCTTGACGTCGGCATAGCCGGGCTTGCCGGCGGCTTTCAGCTTCGCCTCGAACGTCTTGATGATGCCGGCTGCGGCGCTGCCGATCTGCACGCCGACGATCTTGCCGGACAGATCGTCCGCGGTCTTGATCTTGTCCTCGTTGGCACGCAGCAGGATGACGTTGCTGGCATCGGCATACGGCATCGAGAACAGCACCTTCTCCGCCCGCTCCTTGGTGATCGTCATGGCGGAAATGATCACGTCGAACTTCTTGGCATAGAGCGCGGGGATGATGCCGTTCCAGGCGGTATCGACCAGTTGCGCCTTCACGCCGAGCTTGGGTGCAGAACATCGATGATGTCCGGGTCGTAGCCGATGATCTTGCCGTCCTTGAAGAACTCGTAGGGGACGTAGGCGGCTTCCATGCCGACGATCAGCGTGCCGCGCTTCTTCACCTCGTCCAGCGTGTCCGCTGCCGGGCTCGAGCGGATGGCCGGCAGGCTGAGCAGGGCCGCCGAACCGGCAGCGGTGAGGACTGTGCGTCTGCGCATGAAGTCGCCCCCGTTTATTTGTGCGCCTGTGTCGTAAGCAACCGACGTGCCAGTACCCCGTCCCTAACCTCCCGCGCTTCGCGAGGAGCTATTCGCTGGCCCGGGAATTGCTGGCGGTCCACCATCCCCAGCAGGAGATGCGGCACATGGCAGGCAAACCGCTTCACCTGGGCTGGTTCATGAACTTCACGCCCGGCGAATGGGACCATCCGCTGTCCGCCGGCGGCTCGCCCTGGGACGGCAAGTTCTATGTCGACATGGCGCAGGCGCTGGAGCGCGCCTGCTTCGACTACATCATGATCGAGGACACGCTGATGGTGTCCGAGGCGTATGGCGACAGCGCCGAGGCCGCGTTGAAGCACGCGTTGCAGGTGCCGAAGCACGACCCGGCGCCGCTCGCCGCGCTGATCAGCGCCGCAACGACACGACTGGGGGTTGTCGCGACGCTGTCCACGCTGGCCTATCCGCCGTTCATGCTGGCGCGGCTGTGCTGCACGCTGGACCACATCGCCGGGCGGCCGGTTCGGCTGGAACATCGTGACCTCGGGCGAGGACATCGCGGCGCAGAATTTCGGCCTGGACAAGCTGCCGCCGCGCGAACAGCGCTACGAGATGGCGGACGAATACGTCGAACTGGTCTGCAAGCTGTTCGACACGTGGGACGACGGATGCGGTGGTGATGGACCGTGCCACGGGCACCTACGCGGACTATCGCAAGGTCCGGCCAGTGCATTACGAGGGCAAGTACTTCAAGTGCCGTGGTCCGCTGAACACGGTGCGCTCGCCGCAGGGCAAGCCGGTGTTCGTGCAGGCCGGCGGTTCGCCGCGCGGCCGTGCGTTCGCCGCGCGACATGCGGATTCCATCATCGCGATCGCCAACGGCATCGAGGGCATGAAGCAGTATCGCGACGACGTGCGGCGCCACGCGGTCACGTTCGGACGCGATCCGGACGATATCAAGGTGCTGTTCCTGATCTATCCGATCCTGGCTGAGACCGACGACGAGGCGCAGGTCCGGCGCCAACGGCTGATCTCCTCGCCGAGCTTCATCGAGCGCGCGCTGGCCAGCACGGCCACGGTCACCGACATCGACTTCTCCAAATACGATCTGGATGAGCCGTTGCCGCGGTTGACCACCAATGGCGAACAGGGATCGCTCGACAAGTTCGCACAGTGGGGCAGCGGGAAGACGTTGCGGCAGCTCGCGATGGAGCGGTTCAGCGCGCCTGGTTCCGAAGTGGATTTCGTCGGGTCGCCGGAGACGGTGGCTGATCGCATGGCGAATGTCATGGAGCAGGTCGGCGGCGATGGCTTCCTGATCAGCACGCCGTTCCAGCGCACCAGCCGGCGGTTCATTGTTGAGGTGACCGAGGGGTTGGTGCCTGCCCTGCAACGGCGTGGGCTGATGCGCACGGCTTATTCGGGCAGGACGCTGCGGGAGGTGCTGGGTGAGTACTAGCGGTAATGGGGTAATGGGTAATGGGGCCCCCCTCCCCAACCCTCCCCCGCTTTGCGGGAGAGGGAGTGGGTGGGGTACGGCATGCAACAGCCTAAATTCCTGCCATTGGCTGCCCTCGTACTAGGCATTCGATCGGCGTGCTGATGAAACTGGCGTCTTTGCTCCCTGGCATGTGATTTGCTGCATCGTAATTGATGGAAGAGGCGATCTCGCTCGATCTAGATGGCAAGCTGGCACTGAAACTGCGGCTCGTTCGCGGTCAGGTTGTGGTGGCGCGGGCCGGCTGGGGCGAGCATGCGACCGGCGACTGCGTGGTGTTCAATCCGGTCGCCGGTTGGTATCCCACCGACCTGCACGTTGGCATTTACGAGGCGGCATGAGACTGCACTGGCGCCGCCGCTCTTACAGCCAGCCTCGGCGTCAGCGCGTTGATGATGCTGCGAAGACGCTGGTGCTGACGCTGGTCGCGGGCGCGTTGGCGACGGCAACCACCGGGCTGAGCGTTTTCGCGCAACTGAACGAACTGGGGCCCATCGTCGGCAACATGCTGGTGTTCAATCGCAGCGATGTCATGGCGGATTGGTGGCGCGTGAAGGCCGCCATCGATGATCGTGCATTCGCCTCCTGGCAAAGTGGTACGCCGGTCAGGACCTGTGATCTAAGTCCCTCGGCGATGGTCGCCGGCGGCGGCAGCCTGGTCGTCGAGGCACGCCGCATGAGCAGTCCGCCGGTGTATCGTGTGCATTGGGCTGGCAAATACACCAGTCATGGTCTGAACAATTGCGGGACGTCAGCAGACCTTGAGTGTCACGCAGCGATCTGATGCGCCTGGCCGACGTTGCAGGCGGCTTCAACAGTAATTTCCGGATGGTCAAGCCGTGAGCATATCGGCGAGTAACGGCACCGAACCGATCGTGCGGCTCGAACGGATCTGGAAGTCGTTCGGGCCGCTGGAGGTGCTGACCGACGTATCGCTGTCGGTGCCGCGCGGCGAGGTCGTGTGCATCATCGGGCCGTCCGGCGCCGGCAAGTCCACGCTGCTGCGCTGCATCAATCATCTTGAAACGATCGACGACGGCACGATCCATTTCGAGGGCAAGCCGGTCTACCGTTACAAGGTGAATGGCAAGCTCGTCGTCGATCCCGATCGCCGCGTGGAAGCGGTCCGCGCCAGATTGGCATGGTGTTCCAGTCGTTCAACCTGTTCCCGCATCTGACCGCGCTGGGCAATGTCATCGAGGCGCCGGTCTACGTGCTGCGCGAACCGGTGGCGGAGGCACGCAAACGCGGGCTGCGAACTGCTGACCAAGGTCGGTGTTACTGAGAAGGCCGGTTCCTATCCGCATCAGCTCAGCGGTGGCCAGCAGCAGCGCGTGGCGATCGCGCGTGCGTTGGCGATGAATCCGCAAGCTGATGCTGTTCGATGAGGCGACATCGGCATTGGATCCGGAACTGGTCGGCGAAGTGCTGCGCGTGATGCGGCAACTCGCGAGCGAGGGCATGACCATGATCGTGGTCACCCACGAGATGGACTTCGCTCGTGACGTTGCCGATCGCGTGGTGTTCATGGATTGCGGCGCCATCGTCGAGGACGGGCCACCGTCCGAGGTGTTCACCAATCCGCGCAGTCCGCGCACCCGACAGTTCCTGCAAACCGATGCTGAACCGCAGTGGTGCCGAAGCGGCGGCTCAGGAAAGTACGTAGACGGCGTCACAGAACAAAATGGGGGTAATACAACATGACTGACAAGCCAGACGTGGACGTCACACGCAGCGGGTTGGGCCGGCGCGGATTGATCCGCTCGGGGGCGATCGGGGGGGCGGCGACGCTGCTTGCCGCGGGTGCGGTGCGTGAGGCTGTGGCGGCCGTGCCGCCGGTGAACGATACCGACTATCCGGATTTCACGCTGATCAAGATCAACGGCGGCGATGACTCGCTGGCAAAAATTCAGGCGAAGGGACTTGTCGTCGGCACGTCGAATGATTGGCCGTACTCGTTCCTGGATCCGAAGACGAACGAGTGGACCGGTCTGGACGGCGACATCCTGAAGCTACGTCGCCAAGATGCTGAAGATCGACAAAATCAGCGTGCAGACAGTGACGTTCGATGGACTGATCCCGGGCCTGCTGGACGGGCGGTTCGATATCGTCGGCGATTCGATCCATTATACGAAGAACCGCTCTAAGGTGGTGAACTTCTGCTGGGGCACCTATTACTATGCCGAAGCGTTGGTCGTGCCGGAGGGCAACCCGCTCAAGCTGCATCAGTCTCAGTGATCTCAAGGGTCACACGATCGGAACACTGCTCGGCACCAACTATGCCGAATGGATTCAGGCGGTGCCGGGCGTGAAGTTCCAGGGCTATAAGGACTGGGCGCAGATCATCCCTGAACTGGCCATCGGCCGCACCGACGCAGCGCTGTTCGATCAGCCGGTAGTTGCCGCGCTGATGAAACAGCATCCGGAGTGGAAGATCGAGTTCGCCACTGACTACGAGCCTCACACCTTCAAGAATCCCGATCGGCTATAGCAGCTACGCATTCCGTCAGGGCGACATCGAGTGGGTAACCGCGGTTTCCTCGGCGATCCAATGGATGGAGTACAACGGGAAAATGAAGGAGATCCTCTCGAAGTGGGGTCTGACGGGCTACAATAACTAGATCCCACCAAACCGACCGCACAGCATGTCGTGCTATATCGCCGTACCCGCGAAAGCGGGAACACTGCCGTTCGTCCCCCGCTTCGGCGGGGGTAACGCGCGATCCTCAGCAGCGCAGCAGCAATGATCTTCTCACTCAAGGATATGATCGACTTCCTGCCACCGCTGCTGGATGGTGCGGTGATCACCATTACGGTGTCGCTGCTGGCGTTCAGCCTGGCCATGGTGTCCGGTCTGGCTATCGGGATCGCCCGGATCTCACGGGTGGCACCGTTGCGGGTGTTGGCCGCCTGCTACATCCAGTTCATCCGCGGCACGCCACTGCTGCTGCAACTGTTCTTCATCTACTACGTGCTGCCCTATGTCGGCATCGTGCTGTCACCGTTCGTGTCCGGCGCCATCGGCCTCACGCTGAACTATGCAGCGTATATGGCGGAGGTGTTTCGTTCGGGCATCCAGGCAATTCCGAAAGGACAGTGGGAAGCGGGTTCATCAGTGGGCATGTCACGCAGCCTGCTGATGCGCCGCATCATCCTGCCGCAGGCGATCCGCATCATCGTCCCGCCGATTGGCAACTTCTTTGTGTCCATCTTCAAGGATTCCGCGCTGGTGTCGGTGATCACCATGCGCGACCTGATGTTCAGCGGCGAGTTGCTGGCCTCGGCCACATATAAGCACTTCGAGATCTTCGCGATGGTCGCGGTGATCTATTTCTGCATCAGCTATCCGGTGGCGAAGTTCGTTGAATGGATCGAGGCGAAGATCGACATAACCCGCCGGCCTACCGTCATTGGCATGCGTGGGTGACTGATAGCCGGGCCAAGCCAGGTCAAGCCCGGCCATGACGGTCGCATGGAATTCAGCCCAGATAAGCGCGGATCACTCGCTCATCGTCCAGTAGATCGCGGCCCGGACCGTCCAACACGATCTTGCCGCTTTCCAATACGTAGCCATGGTCGGCGATCGCCAGCGCCATCGGCGCATTCTGCTCCACCAGCAGTATCGTCACGCCTTGCGCGTTGATGCGCTTGATTGTCTCGAACACCTGCTCCACCAGCATCGGCGCCAGGCCCATGCTTGGTTCGTCCATCAGCAGCACGCGCGGCCGCGCCATCAACGCCCGCGCCGCCGCGAGCATCTGCTGTTCGCCACCCGACAATGTACCGGCCACCTGTTTGATCCGCTCGCGCAGACGCGGGAACAGCACCAGCATCTGCTCCTTGTCCTCGGCGATCGCGCGCCGGTCTTTGCGGGTGAACGCGCCCATCTCGAGGTTTTCGCTCACTGTCAGGCGGCCGAAGATGCGGCGTCCTTCCGGTACTTGCACAACACCGATAGCGGCGATTTCGTGGGCGCCTAATCCCGCCAACTCCCGTCCATCGTAATGGATTGTGCCATGCCGAGGATGCAGCAATCCACTGATCGCACGCAGCGTCGTTGATTTGCCGGCGCCATTGCCGCCGACCAGCGTGACGATCTGGCGTTCCTCGACTGCGAGCGAGATGCCCTTCAGGGCCTCGATCTTGTCGTAGAAGACGTGGATGTCGTTGATTTCCAGCAGCGCCATCCGGGTTACTCCGCCGCCGGCTTTGCAGCCGAACCTAGGTAGGCCTCGATGACCGCCGGATCCTGTTGCACGCGCGCTGGCACGTCTTCGGCGATCTTGACGCCGTGGTCCAGCACGGTGACGCGATCGGACATCGACATCACCACGCGCATCTGATGCTCGATCAGGATGATGGTGATGCTGAAGCGGGTGCGAACCTGCTGGATGAACTCCATCATGTCGGACGTCTCGTGCGGGTTCATCCCCGCTGTTGGTTCGTCCAACAGAAGCAGCCTCGGCTTGGTGGCGAGAGCGCGACCAATCTCAAGACGACGCTGCTCGCCGTAGGCGAGGTTGCGTGCCAGGATGTCGCCTCGTCCGCGCAGCCCGACGAATTGCAACAGCCGGAGTGCCTCTTCGTGCGCCTCGCGCTCGTCGCGCATGGTGAACGGCGTGTGCAGGATTGCGCCCAACCAGCTGGAGCGTAGATGCAGATGCATCCCGACCAGCAGGTTCTCCATCGCAGTGATGTTCCGGAACAGCCGGATATTCTGATACGTCCGACTCATTCCGGCGGCGGCGACACGATCCGGTGTCAGGCCATCGATGCGCCGGCCTCCGAACCAGACCTCGCCGGACGTCGGGCGCAGGTTCTGTGTGACGCAGTTGAACAACGTGGTCTTGCCCGCGCCATTCGGGCCGATGACGCTGTGGATGCTATGCTCTTCGACTGACAGATCGACTTCGGAGATCGCCACCAGACCGCCAAATCGCATGGTCAGTTGGTCGCAGCGGAGGATCGGCTCGCTCATCCGGACCTCTGCTGTGCCGGGACGGCGTCTGCGCCGGCATCCAGCTCGAGTGTTTCATCCGATGCGTGCAATTCGCGCTGCCGTACGTCGGATGGCCACAGGCCTTCCGGCCGCAACCGCATCATGACGATGAGCACGGCACCGTAGAACAGATAGCGGTACTCGCCGAATTCTCGCAGCAACTCCGGCAGTCCGATCAGCGCGATCGAACCGAGCACCACGCCTGGCAGGCTGCCCATGCCACCCACGATGATCAGCGCCAGCACGTTGATCGAGATCAGCAGCTGGAAGCTCGACGGATAGACGGAAGTCAGCATCGCGGCGAAGATCGAACCGGCCAGTCCGGCGAAGGCCGCGCCCAATCCGTAAGCCAGCAGCTTCGACCGTATCAGGTTGATGCCCAGCGCCTGCGCCACGTCTTCGTCGTCGCGCAGTGCTTCCCACGCGCGACCGAGGCGCGAGTTCTCTAATCGCCAGGCGACGAACGCGGCGATCGCTGATGCCACCAGCGTCAGGTAGAACAGTGACACCGGCGTGCTGAGTACGAAACTTCCTATTTGTGGTTTGGGGATTTGCAGCACGCCCTGTGCTCCACCTAGCAGCGGGGCGGCGAAGTCGGACATGACGATGACGCGCACGATCTCACCGAGGCCCATCGTCGCGACCGCGAGGTAATCACCGCGCACTCCCAACACCGGCAATCCGAACAGCACGCCGACACAG
The DNA here is from genome assembly GCA_963726125.1 of uncultured Alphaproteobacteria bacterium. GTDB lineage: Bacteria > Pseudomonadota > Alphaproteobacteria > Acetobacterales > Acetobacteraceae > JAMXLO01. The sequence continues at coordinate 614,710 of CAVSBG010000002.1, forward strand.
ATCGAAAGCAGCACCGCTATCGGCGCTGCCTCCCAGTAGTTGAGGTGCATCAGCGCATGGGGTGAATCAGCCGTCAGCAATGCCGTCGTGTAGGCGCCCACGGCGAAGAACGCGACGAAACCCAGGTCGAGCAGTCCAGCCAGCCCGACCTCCAGGTTCAGCCCCATCCCCATCAGGATGTACAGCCCGACCAGCATAAGCACCTGGCCGATATACGCGCCTGCCACTGCCGGCATCAGCACCAGCACGAGCAGTGCCAGGCCCGCCCAGACCATGCGTTCGCGTCGGTGATCCCGCACCTCGATCCGCGCCGCGCGTCGCCGGAAGATGGAGCCGCCGATTTCGGACAGGACTGCAACGACCAGGAAGATGGTGATGGCGCCTTGCTGGCTCAGCCCTTCCCACGTGTAGATGAACTCGCGGAAGTCACTGATCGAGTTCATACTGCTGCAGCATGAGTTGGATCAGTTCCTGGAACACGCCGGCGACCAGCACGGCGATCGCTCCCGGAAAGATCGCCCGATGCACGACGCGTGGACTGACCCGGAGCGCCGCCCCCAGCAGACCCGCCAAGGCACCGCCGCCAATCAGGATCAATGCTCCAATGCTGGTATCCTGACCGAACGTCAGCATGGTGAGCAGGTCCGGCGACAGCGCGATGAAGATCGATTGCAGCGGCACCACTGCCATCACAGCGGCCAACGCCGCAATCGGCACACCGGTTGCCGCCCCGGCAATCAGCCCGAGCACCGGGCGGCCCGCCATCGCCCCCGCGCCACCCGCGAGCACCAGAAGCACGGCTTGCCCGAGCGAAACGGTGTCAATGATGATCCAACGCTGATGCAGCATCAGCAGCACGCCGACGACTGACAGGTGTACCGCGCCCGCACCGAATGCGAGGCCGATCAGGATTGTGCGGCGAACTTGCGGCATCATGCGCGCTTCTTCGCCATTTTCTCGCCCAGCAGGCCCTGCGGGCGGAAGATCAACACCATGATCAGCAAGGTGAACGCGATCAGGTCACGCAGCTGATAGGGCGCGGGAATCCCAAGGCCGTCGAGGAACAACGTCGGCCCTACGGATTCGACCATTCCGAGGAAGAAACCACCGAGCATCGCGCCGGGGATGTTGCCAATGCCGCCCAGCACCGCGGCGCCAAACGCCTTGATGCCGGGCGTGAAGCCCATGTAGAAATACACCTGCTTGTAGACGAATGCGTAGAACACGCCGGCGATGCCGGCCATCGCGCCGCCCAGCATGAAGGTGAACACCACCACCTTGTTCACGTCGATGCCCATCAGCGCGGCGGCCTCGCCATCCTCGGCCACGGCGCGCATCGCGGTGCCCATCTTGGTGCGCTGCACGATCAAATAGAGCCCGGCCATGAACACCAGCGCGAGGCCGATCACCAGCGCATCGATCCGCGGCACGTTGAAGCCCATGATTTGGAACGTGGCGCGCTGCCAGGATGGGGAGGGGTACGATTTCACCGCGGAACCGAACATGCCGCGGAATGTCTGCTCCAGGAAGAACGACACGCCGATGGCGCAGATCAGCGGCGCCAGTCCCACCACACGGCGGAACGGTCGATACGCGATGCGCTCGGTCAGCACTGCGATAGTGGTGGATGTGACGACCGCAACCAGCAGGATCGTGCCCATGCCCAGGACCGGATGGTTCTCCAGGAAGCCCGAGCGCTGCAGCGGATCAGCGACGAAATAACCGGCGAACGCGCCAGTCATCACGATGTCGCCGTGCGCGAAGTTGATCAGCCGCAACACGCCGTAGACCATCGTGTAGCCCAGCGCGATCTGGGCGTAGATGCTGCCGATGGTCAGCCCGAACATGACGAAGTCGAACCACTGTGCCGCGGTATATCGGTTGGTGATCAGCGTGGCGATCGTTCCGACAACGACCACTGCCACGACGCCGATACGCAGGGCCCATAGGACGATATCGACCGCATTGAAACGGGCCATGGCTGCACGCCATGGCCCGATCGCAGTGCTGGCCCCAGACACAATTACGGCCAGATCTTCTTTGGGTTCTTGCCGATACCGAAAGTCTTCGGATCGTCCGACGTGAACTCCAGCACCGACGGCTTGAACTGCGAGCATTCGCCATATTGGTCGCAGGCGATCGGTCCGCTGATGCCGTCGAACTTGATGCTGAACACCGCGTCGCGGAACGCCTTCTTGCCGATGTAGAGGTTGCCGTCCTTGTCAGTCTTGCCGACCTTCTCGATCGCCTTGATGGCCAGCATCGCGCCATCATAGGCGTTGGCGTGGTAGCCGGAGATCGGCGCCTCGCCGTAGGCCTTCTTGTACGCCTCGACGAACTTCGGATAGTTCTTGCCCATCGCTTCCGGCGACAGGTCGGGATAGCCGATGATGAAGCCCACGACCGCCGGCCCCGCCGCCTGGATGAAGTCGGCCGACAGCAGCGAGCCGCCGCCCATCAGCTTGGTCTTCTCCAGGCCCGGCGTCTCCTTTGCCTGGCGCAGGATTTGCGCGGCGGCCGCGGTGAACACCGGGAAGTAGACCATGTCAGGCTTTTCGCTCGCGATGCGTGTCAGCACCGGATGCATGTCGACGTCTGTTGGCGCGATCGCTTCCTGCGACAGGATCTTGCCGCCCATCGCCTTGAAGTTGTCGGCGAACACCTGCTGAAGTTGCTGCGCGTATGGGCTGCCGTCGTGAATGGTCACCGCTGTCGCAGCTTTGACGACGTTGCGGGCATAGGTCGCGTCGGCCTTGCCCTGCTCACTGTCGCTGAACACCGTGCGCGCGAAGCCGGCATACTCTGGCTTGCGTGTCGACGCCGTCAGCGCGGGTGCGGTGCAGGCGGTGCAGATATCGACGATGCCCTGTTGCCAAAGTATCGGCGCGCCCGGCGTGGCGACGGAGGAGCAGGCTGGGCCGAGCACAGCCACCAATTGCGGATTGGAGGCCAGCTTGGTCGCCGCGGTCTGCCCGCCCTCGGCGTTGCACTGATCATCTTCCGTGTTGAGCTTCAGCGGATGGCCGTCGAGCTTGCCGCCGACATCCTTGAACGCGATCTCGACGCCGCGCTTTTCGTCAACGCCGAGCGCCGTGTCGGGACCGGAGATCACCCACATGCCGCCGATCTGGATTGGTGCGCCCTTGGGGATCTTGATGACGCCCAGATCATCGGTCACCGGACCGACAGTTACCGCGGAGGCGGCGTGCGCCATACCCAACAATGCGGCGGCCGCACCAATCATCGCCAAGCGGCGGCTGAATACCCTAACTCGCATACCCGAAATCCCCCATAGGCTCGTTCTGAGCTTTACCGATGTGTCTACGCCGGTGCGGTGGAACTGTGCGGCTTCCGCAAGGGCGAAGTCAACGGGGCATGCGGGCGAAATAACACGTCAGGCCGATCCGCCACACGCTAATCGAACAGCGCCAGATCGATGATGTCGCCCATACGATTGTAGCCAATATCGCTTTGATGCAGGTGATCGCCGCAATCGTAGTTTGGCAGCATGCGCGCGGGATGTTCGGGGTCTCGCACACCCTTGTCGAAGTCGATCACGGCATCGAACGCGCCGCCGTCGCGGATCCAGGCATTCACCGCCTGGCGCACCGCCTCGCGCGCTAGGTGTCCAGGCACCGACAAGGAAGGTCTCGTTCTCGAACGGCGTCAGCGTGCCGCCGAAGATCTTGATCCCGCGTGCGTGGGCCCGCAGCACCATCTGCTTCAGGCCGCCAATCATCTGCTCGGCCGTCACTTCTTCCTCGGGTTTCGCCCAGCGGTTGCGCAGATCGTTGGTGCCCAGCAACACGATGGCATGCGTAACGCCGGGCTGCGTGAGCACGTCGCGATCGAAACGGCGCAGGCCGCTGTCGCCGCGGATGTCATGCAGGATGCGGTTGCCGCCGAGGCCCTGGTTCATTACGCCGAGCGGTCGGCCACCGGAACGCCCGATCAGGCGGCGGGCGAGCTGATCGGGCCAGCGGCAGAATGCATCGTGGGTGGAAATGTTCGCATCTGTCAGCGAATCGCCGAGCGTTACGATTCCGCCGGTGCCGGGCGAAGCCAGGACATCGACGCCGCCGAGGAAGAACCAATCATCGGTCAGCCGACCGACCGGCATGACTGTCTCGCCGGAGAAATCGCCAGGTGGGGAGATGTAGCTGGTCTGCCGGGAATAGCGGCCGGTGATGCCGAAGCTCGCGGGCACATCTCCTGGCAAGTGGAAGCTGATCGCGACGTCCGCCAGCGGTGGCACCGCCAACTCTACTGGATCGCTCAACACGAACGCGCCCGCAGCGATGGTGGCGGATGTTTCGCCACCGAATGTGAGCGGACGATTCGAACCGGGCAACAGCGCCGGGCCTGTCTCGCGCAGGCCGAGATGGGCGCAGCCGATGAGCAGCGGCCGTGTGCCGTACGCGTTCGACAGGCGCACCCGCAGTGTGTCGCCGCCGATGCTGACACGCGCGTTCATCCGCAGCGTCTGGTTGGCGAACGCGCCGCCATCGGCAGGGGCGGGCGCCGAGGTCCAGGTGCCGACCCAATGCATGTCCTGCGTCATGGTGCCACCTCGCGCGTTTGGAGGGACTGGTGTGGTCAGGTAAGCTGCAATGTGCCACGCCGCGCCAGAGAGGAGAACATGATGCGATACTGGCTCGTTCTGCTGGTCTTGTCGCTGGCCGCTTGTGGCGACGACAGCCTGACGCGGAGCTTCGGCACGAACCGCGATTCGGGGCCGGAGATCGCGGCGCCCGGGCAGATGCCGCTGTCGACCCCGCCGACCCTCTCCGATCGGCCGAAGCGGCCGGGACTGCTGGCGCTCAACGGCGATACCGCTGGACAGCCGCTGAGCCAGGGACCGGTCAGCGAAGGCCAGGACGCGCTGGTGCAAGCTGCCGGCCCAACCGCCGGGGCAGACGTTCGCGCCAAGGTCGACGACAATTCCGGCCTGGTGTATCCGAGCCCGGGCTTCGTCGATCGCGTGATGAACTGGACCGTGCCGCCTGGCTACCAGACGCTGGTCACCAAGGCGAGCAAAGGCTGGTTCAGCGGCTGGTTCTAAAGGGCGTCGCCATCGCACGAACATCCTCGGGCGAATGGCCGGCGGCGCGCAGGTCGCGCAAGGTTGCCGCACGGTCGCGCTTTGCCAGCCGATGCCCGGCTGCGTCGGTGAGCAGCGGATGGTGCGCGTAGAGCGGTACGGGCCAATCCATCAATGCCTGTAACAGGCGATGCAGATGGGTTGCGGGCTTCAGGTCCTCGCCGCGGATGACCAGCGTCACGCCCTGCAATGCATCGTCGTGGGTGACGCACAGGTGGTAGCTGGCCGGGGCGTCCTTGCGCGCCAGCACCACATCGCCAAACTGTTCCGGGTGGCATTCGAGCGCGCCCTCGTCCTGCTCGTGGAAGATCACCGGATGCGGCATGGTGTCGAGCGCTCGTCGCATATCGACCCGTAGGGCATAGCGCTCGCCGGAGGCGATCCGTGCAGCGCGTTCGTCTACTGACAGTCTGCGGCAGGCGCCAGGATACAGAGGCGCGCCATCCGGCGAATGCGGCGCGGCGGCTGATTGTGCGACCTCGCGGACGATGTTGGCGCGGGTGCAAAAGCATGGATACAACAGACCTCGCGCGGTCAGCACATCCAATGCAGCCCGGTACTCCGGCAGATGCGCCGATTGAACCCTCACTTCGCCATCCCAATCGAGGCCTAGCCACGCAATGTCTTCCTGAATCGCGACGGCGAACTCGGGGCGGCAGCGCGCCGGATCAATATCCTCCAGCCGCAGCAGGAACTGCCCGCCGGCCTCGCGCGCGCGGCGCCACGCAATCAGCGCGCTGAACGCGTGGCCGAGGTGCAGATACCCGGTCGGGCTTGGGGCGAAGCGCGTGACGATCGTTTCGTTCATTGATGCTGGCTGGGTTCGCTCCGTGCCTCGGCTGCAAAGCCGAGTGTTGGGCGGCGCACGATCACACGCGTCGCGTGCGGAACGCGCGCCAGGAACCAGGTCGCGACATCCTCCATCCGCGGCGAGCCGATACTGTCCTCCAGCATTGTGTGATCGACGCCATTCGCCAACGCGCGCACTTGCGCCGCGAGTGTCGGCAGGTCTGCGCCGGCGGGCGTCCACACCTCCACTGTGTAGCTATGACCGTGGATACGGCCGTCGGGGTCCCGGTGGCCGCATTCGAGATTGGTGGTGACCGCGACCTCGATACGGGGATTCACGGAATGCCCCATGTCTTGTGGGCCTGTATCGCCAGCCGCCATTCCGGATGCGCAAGGCAGTAGGCTGCCGCGCGGCGCGTGTTCTCCGTGCGTGCCGGACTGTCCATCGGGGACAGCCAACGATGCGTGGCGGGAAAGGCGACGAACCGTTCAGGTTCGGCTCCGACCTGCGGATAGACCAGCTTCAGTTCGTCCGCCTGCGAAAGCGCCAGGGGTGCACCGGCCTTCGGACTGACGCACACCCAGTCGAGGCGTGCGGGCAATTGCTGTGTGCCGTTGGTTTCGACAGCGACGTAGAAGCCACGGTCCTGGAGCGCGACGATCAGTGCGGCGTCCGCCTGAAGCAACGGCTCGCCGCCGGTCAGCACGGCCATGCGGTGCGGCGATGCGGGCCATAAGGCCACGGCCGCATCAGCTAGTTCATCCACGCCCGCATAGCGCAATCCGCCGACGAAGTCGGTGTCACAGAACCGGCATATCGCCGAGGCGCGGTCCTCCTCGCGACCGGACCACAGGTTGCAGCCAGCGAAGCGGATGAAGACGGCGGTGCGGCCGATATTCGCGCCCTCGCCCTGGGCGGTGAGGAACATCTCCTTGACTGTATAGGTCACCCGGTCAGCTTGCCTTTCACCGTTCAACGGCGGTCGTATGATCGCATCCGTCATATTTGTCGCGACGGCCAGGAAAGGAAGTGTGCATGGCGGAACTCGATGGGCCACGCTGGGGTCCGGCGTCAAAGGCGGCGCCCGCGCAACTGGTCGTGCTGTGCCATGGGTTGGGTGCCGACGGTCACGACCTGATCGACCTGGCGCCGACGTGGGGGCACGCGCTGCCGGATGCGGCGTTCGTCTCGGTCGATGCGCCGTTCGCGCATGATTCGGGATTCGGGCGGCAGTGGTGGAGCGTGGCCGATCGATCTCCGCCGGTGGTGGAAGCGGGCGTGCGCCGCGCGGCGGAGTTCCTGGACGGGTTCATCGATGCGGAACTGCAGCGGCTTGGATTGCCGGCGGATCGCTATGCACTGATGGGGTTCAGTCAGGGAGCGATGACGGTGCTGTTCACCGGGTTGCGGCGTGCCTCGGCGCCGCGGGCGATCCTGGCGTTTTCAGGGGCGCTGATAGCGCCGGAGAGTCTGGCGACGGAACTGGCCAACAATGCGCCGGTGTTGCTGGTGCACGGCGAGGCGGACGATGTGGTCCCGGCGCAACGCTCGCGTGATGCGGAGGCAGCGTTGCGTGCGGCGAACGTGCCGGTGGAGGCGGTGTATGTGCCTCGGCTTGGCCACGGGATCGACGATACCGGGCTGGCGATGGGGGCGCTTACGCTGCAACGTGCATTCGCAACATAATAACCGGAAACGACAGGAGGTCGTCCATGTCCATCGAGGTGGTACCGACCGGAGCGGCATTGGGTGCCGAGATCCGTGGGGTCGACCTGGCGGAGCCGATCGATGATGCGACGTTTGCCGAGATCGAGCGGGCGTACGACGAGCACGGCGTGATCTTCTTCCGTGGCCAGCGCATCACCCCGCCGGAACAGGTGGCGTTCACGCGGCGGTTCGGCGCCATCGAGTTCAACATCTTCGGGGAACGATGGAGCGTGCCGGGCAGTCCGGAAATCGTGGTGGTCTCCAACATAACCGAGGATGGTCGCCCCATCGGCGTCCGTCGTGCCGGCGAGAACTGGCACTCGGACATGTGTTATGCCGCGCGGCCACCACGCGGAACGATGCTCTATGCACTGGAGGTGCCGGACCTGTTCGGGCTGACGCTGGGCGATACCGAATTCGCCAGCGCGGCCGCCGCCTGGGACGCGTTGCCGGATGCGATCAGGCATCGGCTCGAGGGGCGGCAGGCGATCTTCGACTTCTGCGGACGCAAGCGGGCGTTTCCACCCACTCAGGCGGAGAAGGATCGCTATCCGCCGGTGCGTCACCCGATCGCACGGACGCATCCTCGGACCGGGCGCAAGTGTCTGTACGTCATGCGGGACGACTGCACGGGGATCGAGGGTATCGCAGCCGACGAGGCCGAAGCGCTGATCGCGGCGCTGGCCGACCACATCGTCAAGCCGGCGTTCGTGTATCGGCATCAGTGGCGGCAGGGTGATGTGCTGATGTGGGACAACTGCACGGTACAGCACCGCGCCATACAGGATTACGACATGCCGCAGCGCCGGCTGATGCACCGCACCACGATGGACGGCGCCGCACCGATGTGAGCGCGCGCTTTACAGGAGTGTCACACGGTCGCGGCTTGCGGCGCGTTGCGTGCTCTGCGATAAACGGGATGGTTCTCGGCGGCGCACAATATCTGGCGGGTCGGCAACAGTTGGTCCCCCAGGGATTGGGCACCGCTCGCAGAGGAGCGGCGTTTGCCTGACGGTGGCCAATTCTACCCTGCGCTGGTGCTGAACGCGGATTTCCGGCCGCTGTCGTATTTCCCGCTGTCGCTGTGGGCGTGGCAGGACGCGGTGAAGGCGGTGTTCCTGGACCGGGTCTCCGTGCTGTCGGAATACGAGACCGAAGTGCGGTCGCCGTCGGTGACCATGAAGCTGCCCAGCGTGATCGCGCTGAAGGACTACATCCCCTCGGCGCGCCGGCCGGCCTTCACACGGTTCAATGTGTTCCTGCGCGATGCCTTCGTCTGTCAGTACTGCAGCGACCGGCACTCGGCGCACGATCTGACGTTCGATCACGTGGTGCCGCGCAGCCGCGGCGGGCGCACGACGTGGGAGAACGTGGTGACCGCGTGCGGCGACTGCAACCTGCGCAAGGGGTCTCGGCTGCCGCGCGAATGCGCGATGTATCCACGCGAGTATCCACGCCAGCCGACGACGTGGGAGCTGCAGGACAACGGCCGGGCGTTTCCGCCCAACTACCTGCACGAGAGCTGGCGCGACTTCCTGTATTGGGACAGCGAGCTGGAGAACTGAAGTTCGCGCGATCGTTCGTCGCGACGTGTCAAATGTTTTGACTAAGGCTCTGCATCTGCCATAGGCTTTATCGTCAAACCATGAGGCACGTGCGCGTGTCATCATGACGAACCGGCGCTTGAACGTACGGTCCATCAGCAGGGAAGGCAAACGGCCATGAAACTCATGAGCCGGCGATCGGTGATTCGCGGATCCCTCACGTTGTCGGCAACAGGGTTCCTCGCGCGTCCCCATATCGCCAACGCGGCAGCGACGACGGCGATTGTCTGGCAAGTCCAGGGCTTCGTACCGGAAGAGGACGAGGCCTTCCGCAAGACGGTGGCGGACTATGAACAGGCCAGCGGCAACAAGATCGATAACAGCATCATGCCGTTCATGGCGCTGAACCAGAAGGCGATCTCCGCGATCACCACCGGCGATGTCCCGGACGTCATCTTCCATGATGCTCCGGCGACGATCCTGCCGCAGTTCGCATGGAACAATAAACTGGTGGATGTGAGCGATATCGTCGAGGCGAACAGGTCCAAGCTCAGCGAAACAGCGTTGCTGAATTCGACGTTCTATAACCGTGCCACGAAGCAGCGGGCGTTCTATCTGGCGCCGGTCAAGCAGGCGACGTCACCGTTCCACATCTGGGGCGACCTGGTCACCAAGGCGGGCTTCAAGTTGTCGGATGCGCCGAAGACCTGGGATGCGTTCTGGGACTTCTTCAAGCCAGTGCAGAAGGAGTTGCGCGCCAAGGGAATGCGCAAGCTCTATGCGATGGGCATGCAGATCACGACGGTCGGGCCGAATGATGGCAACGGCGTGTTCGCCTATTTCATGGTTGCCAACGGCGGGCAGGATATCCTGACGAGGGATGGCAGACTGCACACCGATGATCCGAAGGTGCGCGAGGCGGCGATCAGGTCGGTCGAGTACATGACGAATTGCTACAAGGAGGGCTACATACCGCCGGAAGCGCTAAGTTGGAATGACGCCGACGACAACAATGCCTACCACGAGAAGCTGTTCGTGATGGATCTGGACGGCACGCTGTCCACCGAGCTGGCGATGATCAAGAACAAGAAGGCGTACTATGACGAAGCGGTGGTGATGGGCCTGCCAAACCGCAATGATGGCGGTACGATGCCCGCCTTCCTTGGCGCAGGAGGCGGCTTCATCCCGAAAGGCGCGAAGAATGTCGAGGTCGCCAAGGACTTCATGAAATACTTCATGCAGCCCGACGTAATGAACACGAATCTGAAGGGAGGGCTCGGCCGTTGGGTGCCGGTCATTCCACAGATCGTGAAGGACGATCCATGGTGGACCGATACCAAGAGTGATCCGCATCGCTCGCCTTACGTGCACGAGGCTGTGCTGGGGCCGACCATCCCCGCCTACAATGGCTTCAATCCGGCCTGGGGTCAGGTCAGCGCCGAGCAACTCTGGGGCAATTGCCATGCGGACGTTATCAAGAACGGCATGACGCCGGCGGCAGCGGTGGACAAGGCGTTCAAGCGGGCGGAGGCGATCTTCGCGACCTATACGCTCGGCTAGCACGCGCGCTCGCGGAACCGTGGCAAACGGCGCATAGTCGGCGCCGTGAGCCACGCATTTCATATCGCCGGATACGCCATCGTGTCCGAGGACGGCATGCTCGCGGATGCTTCCGGAAGTCATGCCGCAATCGCTGGTGTTCAAGGCGGATCAGGAGTTTTTCGAGAATGGGCTCGATAGCGTTGATCTGGTCGTGCACGGACGTCACTCGCAGGAACATCAGCGGAATGCGCCGTTGCGGCAGCGGCTGATACTGACGCAGCGGGTCGCCGATATCGGTCCGCATCCGACCAATCCACGGGCGCTGCTGTGGAACCCGTTGGGCGCGGCATTCGAGGCCGCGGTTGCTGCGTTCGGTGTGCCCATCGCCCGCGTCGCCGTGATCGGTGGCACGGACGTGTTCGGGCTGTTCCTCGATCGCTTCGATGTCTTTCATCTGACGCGGGTTCCTGGGGTTTTGCTGCCGGGTGGGCGGCCGGTGTTTCCTGACGTGCCGCAGCGTCGGCCCGAGGAGGTGCTTGCGGAGCACGGGCTTCACCCTGAGCCATTGCGGATGCTGGACGAGGAGCACGGCATCTCGCTGGTGAACTGGCGTCGGTGACCCAGTTGTTGTCGCGGCATTTGCGCCGCGAAGCCGGGGTTTGCTAAACAGGCGGTCCGACGCGGGTGTAGTTCAATGGTAGAACGGCAGCTTCCCAAGCTGCATACGAGGGTTCGATTCCCTTCACCCGCTCCAATCGTGTCACGGACGTTGTCGCAGCGGACCAAAATGTTGACGCGCTGTCCGACGGGATCGTTGCTGACTGCCACTGCAGCGTTCGCAAATTGGTGCGGGTCCGAGATGGCCCGGTCAATCCCGGCCATGAGGAAGGTGGCAGTGCGTGGCCATGACGAAGGTGGCAGTGCGGGGCTTTGTGGGTCGCCGCCTTGACGACAAATGGCAGTGAGTCACGCTGCGTTCTTCACCACCATGTCGGGCCGCAACGCCTCGATCAGGGCGGCTGGTGATTCGTCGGCGAACACCGTGACCAGATCGACGCTGGCGAGGCTCGCCAGCATTGCGGCGCGCGATGCCTGCGCCTGTGTCGGCTGGCCGGTGAAGTCGAGGCCGACGATCAGCCGATCGCAGGCCTCGCGGGCATCTTCCAGGCGCTGAAGGTCGGGGGGCAGGAGCGTGTCGAAGGTGCCGTGGGTGAAGCCGACGCGCCAGCCTTTGTGGTGCCAGCGCTGCACGTTCTCGATCGCGGCGTCGCGCGAAACGATCTTCCGGAGTGCGCCGCCCTGTGGAGACAATGCCTCGATCAGGTCGGCCTGGCGCGCGACCGCGGTGCCGGTTTTACCCACGACGATGCCCGCGGCGATATTGGCCAGGCGCACCGCGACCAGCGGTTCCAATCGGGCGCCGAGTTCCGGCAGCGAGGGTTGCCACCGCCGTGTCACCGGCCCCCGCAATGTCGTAGACCTCGACCGCCTCGGCAGGGAAATTATGAGCGCCAGCGGCGTCGAGCAGCGTCATGCCGTCATTGCCGCGGGTGACCAGCACGGCGCCGAAGCCGTGCCGCTGGCGGAGCGCGGTAGCGGCAGCGACCACCGCGGCCTCCGTGTCGACCGGCATGCCGGTGGCGGCGGCGAGGTCGGTGCGATTCGGCACGATGAAGTCGGCGCCAGCATAGCACGCATAGTCGGCGCCGCGTGGATCGACGATGACGGGACGGCCGGCCTCACGGGCGCCGGCGATCAGTTGCGCCGCGACGCCACCGCTCAGCAGACCCTTGCCGTAGTCCGACAGGACCGTGACCGAAGTGGCCGCCATCGCATCATGCGCGATGCGGATCAGGCGCTCCGCCAGCCGGGGATGGATCGGCGACGTCTCCTCACGGTCGGCGCGCAGCAACTGCTGGCCGGCGGAGAGATAGCGCGTCTTCAGGGTCGTAATGCGGCCGCCTTGTACCAGCAGCCACGGCTCGATGTTCGGCTGCCCGCCGATCAGGCCGGTCAGGTCAGCCCCCGCGGCGTCGTCGCCCACAATGGAGATGAACGCGACCGCGGCGCCGAGCGCGGTGAGGTTGCGCACGACGTTGCCGGCGCCGCCGGGAATGGACACCTCGCGCTCGATGCACAGGATGGGCACGGGGGCCTCGGGGCTGATGCGCTCGACCTGGCCGTAGACGTAGCGATCGAGCATCACGTCGCCGATGACCAGCACGCTGGCGTGGCCGAGCAGGCGCACCGCGGCGCCGAGAGCGGCGTTGGGCTCCGATACAGTGGGCAGGGCTGCCAGAGTCTCGTCCATCGGACTGCCGTAATCTGCACACGCGGGGCGTGCAAGCAGAGTTCGCGATTTATGCGGTAATGAAGCCCAGGCGATCCTCTTCCAGCACCGCGCAGGTCAGCACGCCGCCCATCACCGCGCCGGTGTCGATGCCGATACGGTTCGGGCGGACAATGGGCTCCTGTTTCGGTGTGTGGCCGTGCACGATGACCGGCCCGAACGAGTCCTTGAACGACAGGAACGGTTCGCGGATCCACAGCAGGTCATGACGGCTCTGGCGATCGAGCGGGACGCCAGGACGGATTCCGGCATGGACGAACAGGTAGCCGCCGGCCTCATGGCGCACCGCGAGGTCGCGCAGGAAGATCAGGTGCGGCAGGGGCAGGTAGGACGGCCACTCCTTGGGCTGGGCGGAGCGCGGCACGTCCCAGCTCAGCAGCGAATCGGCGCCGCCGTTGGCGAGCCAGAGCTCGGTCGCATCCGATTCGCCGGTGGCGATCGCCGCCAGCATCATCTGCTCATGATTGCCCATGAGGTTGATGGTCCGCACGTCGGGTAGAGCAGTGCCCGCAGCGAGCCGCGCGACCACGCCGGCACTGTCCGGGCCGCGGTCCACGTAGTCGCCGAGGTGGATCAGGGCCGGTGCGTCGGTTGGACGCTCGGCCAGGTCGGCGGCGATCAGTCGTGCAGGGCCTGGAGCCGATCCAGGCAGCCGTGGACGTCGCCGATGGCGTAGACACGCTGGCCGGGCGGCATGCTGGCCGGGGCCGGGATGAAGTCGATCATAAGCGCGGAACGTAGCCGCAGCGGCGCGGATATCCAATCGTTGGCTCTTGGCGTTGCGCCTGCGGCACCCTAATCCCCGTGTCATGGATGCGATCCGGGTGCAGCACCTGACCAAGCGCTACGGCGAAACGCTGGCGGTCGACGACATCGACTTCGCCGTGCCGGCCAGGCGCGACGGTTGGGCTGCTGGGCGGCAACGGCGCGGGCAAGACCACGACGATCGCCATGCTGCTGGGCCTGCTGATCCCGACGTCGGGCAGCATCGAGGTGCTCGGCCACGACATGGCGCGCGACCGGTTTTCCGCGCTTGCGCGGATGAATTTCTCCTCGCCCTACGTGTCGCTGCCGCAGCGGCTGTCGGTGGCGGAGAACCTGCGGGTCTACGGGCATCTCTACAACGTGGCCGGCCTGGAACGGCGGATTGCCGAGCTGTCGGCGGAGCTCGACCTGGGCGATCTGCTGGATCGGCCGGCGGGCAAGCTGTCGGCGGGGCAGAAGACCCGCGTGGCGCTGGCCAAGGCGCTGATCAACCGGCCGGAGCTGCTGCTGCTGGACGAACCGACCGCGAGCCTCGATCCCGATACCGGCGACTGGGTGCGCAGCTGGCTGGAGCGGTATCGCGACGAGAGCGGCTGCACCATCCTGCTGGCGTCGCACAACATGGCGGAAGTGGAACGGATGTGCTCGCACGTGCTGATGCTGAAGCAGGGGCGGATCGTCGATCGGGGCAGCCCGCGACGAGCTGCTGGCCCGCTATGCGCGCGAGGACATGGAGGAGGTGTTCCTGGATATCGCCCGCAACCGCCGGCAGGTCGCCTGATGCATCCCGCGCTGCGTCGCATCTGGGGGCTGATGTACCGGCATCTGGCGCTGTATCGCCGATCCTGGCCACGGCTGCTGGAGCTGGCTTACTGGCCGGTGCTGCAGATGTGCATCTGGGGCTTCACCGCGAGCTTCCTGGCCGCGCGAATCGGCAACGCCGGTGTGCTGGCCGGGGCCACGCTGCTGGGCGGCGTGTTGCTGTGGGAAGTGGCGCTGCGCAGCCAGATGGGCGTCGCGATCAGCTTCCTGGAGGAGATGTGGTCGCGCAACCTCGGCCACGTGTTCGTCAGCCCGATGCGGCCGTGGGAGCTGGTGGCGGCGCTGGTCATGATGTCGATGATCCGCATGCTGGCGGGCGTGCTGCCGGCGATCCTCGTGGCGTGGCTGCTGTATGCCTACAACCTGTTCGCCCTGGGGCCGGTGCTGGTGCTGTTCTTCATCAACCTGATGATCATGGGGTGGGCGGTGGCGCTGGGTGTGGTGTCGCTGATCCTGCGCCACGGCGCGGGGGCGGAGGCGCTGGCGTGGTCGGTGCTGTTCGGGCTGACGCCGTTCTCGGCGGTATTCTATCCCGTCTCCGTGCTGCCAAAGATGCTGCAGCCAGTGGCGCTGGCGTTGCCCTCGGCGCAGGTGTTCGAGGGCATGCGGGGCGTGCTGCTGAACGGGGTCGTGCTCTGGGACCACCTGATCGCTGCTTTCGCGTTGAACGCGGTTTGGTTGGCGGCGGCAGGTCTGCTGTTCGCGCAGCAGTTTCGGCAGGCACGGATCCGTGGGGCGCTGATGAGTATCGGGGAGTAGGCGGCCGCGATTAGGGCAGCGGCCGTGCGCGCGTCACGTCCAGTTCATGATCGATCAAGGGTTGCACGCTCGCCAGGAATCGCACCGTGTGGGGACGTTCGGTATGAGCATCGAACGCTGCTTCGTCGGCCCAACGCGAGTGGATGTAGCACAGGCGGGGGTCGCGGGTGGAACCAAACGCCTCGATCGAGCGACAGCCTGGCTCAAGACGGGTGGGCGCGACGACATTACGTAGCGCAGCGGCGACAGCATCCTGCTGGCCCTCGCGGGCATGGAAGCGGGCGAAGATGAACAGGTCCATTCGGTTCCTCCACTGTGGCCGTTCTTGGTGCGAGCGTGTTGGTGCGACTGGCACAGGATAGTCGCATCGTGATCGTGGCGCAGGCTTTGCTCCGTTGCCAGTGGTCTCGTGAGTTGGTAGAAAGATTTCGCTTTTTGCCAACCTATCTTGAACTTGGTCAGAAAATCCTTCTCTCCTAAGCCTCCGATAGGAGGTTTGGATGGCCGGAGAGACTGCTGTTCCTGTCGCTGAGATGCAGCGATGATTGCCGTCGCGCTGGACCCTATGGTGCTGCCGATCGCGGTAGCGGGACGTGGCGCGGGAGTGCTGCGGCGGTACCGTGCTCTGAGGGCCGGCGGCGCTGGTAATCTGCTGCTGTTCACCGACGAACCTGCCGATGTGGGGGACTCAGCGCGGCCTTTGCCGGTTCGACGGAGCGATCTTGCCGGTGTCCGCGCCCTCTGGATCACCGGCCTGCCCGACCGGGAGGCCGCCGAACTGGCCGCGCTGGCGCGGTCCGAACGGGTTCTGGTCAATGTCGAGGACCGTCCGGCGCTGTGCGACTTCCATAGCGTCGCGGAGGTAAGGCGCGGCGATCTGTTGCTGACCGTATCGACGGCTGGCGCGAGCCCTGGCCTGGCCGCGCGGATCAGGGCTCGGTTGGCGGGGGAATTTGGGCCGGAGTGGGCGGAGCGGCTGGCGCAGTTGCGCGGGCATCGGGCGATGTGGCGACGCGACGGGCGCGATCTGGCGGCAGAAACCGATGCACTGCTGCAAGCCAACGGGTGGCTGGCATGAGCTTCGAGCCGGGCACCGTCTGGTTGGTGGGCGCCGGGCCAGGCGATCCGGGCCTGCTGACGCTGCACGCAGCGCGCGCACTGGCTGAGGCCGATATCGTGCTGCACGACGCGCTGGTCTCGCCGGAAATCCTGGCGTTGGCACCCCAGGCGCGCCTGGAACCGGTTGGCAAGCGCGCCGGTGGACGCCGCACGCCGCAGCTTCGCATCAACGAGCGTCTGATCCAGCTGGCGCGCGAGGGGCTTCGGGTGGTTCGGCTGAAAGGCGGCGATCCGCTGGTGTTCGGACGGGGTGGGGAAGAGGCGTTGGCGCTTGCCGCGGCCGGCGTGCGCTTTCGCATCATACCGGGGATCAGTGCGGGCGTCGGTGGCACGGCCGCTGCCGGCATTCCAGTGACGCACCGCGGTCTGGCGCACAGCGTCTCTTTCGTCACCGGACATGATGCGGGCGGCGAAGTGCCGGAGCTCGACTGGACGGCGCTGGCGCGCGGGAGCGGCGTGCTGGTGCTGTACATGGCGCTGCGGCAGATCGGTTCGATTGCGTCGCGCCTGCTTGCCGCCGGGCGAGATGCCGCTGAGCCGGTCGCTCTCATTACCGATGCGACGACGCCTCGGCAGAGTGTTGTCGTCACAACGCTGGCGGATGCGGCGACAGCCGCTGCCGGCATTCCACGCCATGCGCCGACGCTGATCGTGATCGGCCCCGTGGTCGCCCTGCGTCCGCTGATTGCGGCGTGGCAGGGCGAGCCTCGACCTGAGGGAGAACGTCATGCTGCCTGAAACATCGCCGTTTGCGGCCGACCAGATTGTCGCGCTGAACCGAATCATGTCCGGCAGCACGGCCGAACAGCGAAACTGGCTGAGCGGGTTCCTCGCGGGCTATCAGGCGGCGTCCGTTCCGCAGCCGGCCGCGACGGCACCGCCGGCACGCCGTGCACCGCTGACCATCCTGTTCGCGACCGAGTCCGGCAATGCCGAGGCGCTGGCTGATGCGGCGCGCAAGGCAGCCGGCAAGTTGGGATTTGCTGCGCGCGTGCTGGACATGGCCGATGCGACACCGGCCCAGGTCGCGGTCGCGCAGAACCTGCTGGTGATCGCCAGCACCTGGGGCGAGGGTGATCCGCCGCAACGCGCGATCGATTTCCATGCAGCGCTGATGGCAGAAGATGCGCCTCGATTCGAAGGCGTGCGGTATGCGGTGCTGGCATTGGGCGATCGCGCCTATGCGAAGTTCTGCGAGACCGGGCGGCTGTTCGATGAACGGTTTGCCGCGCTCGGCGCGACGCGGGTGGCGGAGCGGATCGAATGCGACCTGGATTACGAGGCTCCGGCGGAAACGTGGATCGACGGCGCGCTGGGTAAGCTGCGCGCGGAGTTGGGCGAGCCGGAGGCGGGCGCCGTCATTCATGTGGACTTCGCTCGCCCCGGCGCGGAAGCCGCCGGTTATAGCCGGACGCAGCCGTTCGAGGCGGAGATCACCGAACGCATCCGGCTGAGCGGCAGTCGTTCCACGTCGGACACGTGGCATGTCGAGCTGTCGCTAGAGGGTGCCGGCATCGCGTATGAACCGGGGGATTCGCTCGGGTTCGTGCCGGTGAATGATCCAGCGTTAGTGGATGCAGTGCTGGCTGCCACCGGCAACAGCGGCAATGCGTGCTTGCATGCGAAGCTGTCCGAGCAGTTCGACATCACCACGCTGTCGATGCCCAAATTCGATGAATATGCCGGAGGCGGTTCGCTGGTGCGTCAGGATGGCTGGCAGGTGATCGATATGTTGGAGGCGGCGCCTCGGCGATTGAGCGAGGCGGAACTTCTGTCGCTGCTGCGTCCGCTGGCGCCGCGCTATTTCTCGATCGCGTCCAGCCGCAAGGCGGTGCCGGATGAGGCGCATCTGCTGATCGCGGCCGTGCGCTACACAACGCACGGGCGTGCGCGCAACGGTGTTGCCTCGGTCGATGTCGCGGAGCGGCGCAAGGCGAGCGATCGGATGCGGGTGTTCCTGAAGCCGAACCCGCATTTCCGGCTGCCGACAGACGCCGAGCGGCCGATCATCATGATCGGGCCGGGAACCGGTGTGGCGCCGTTCCGCGGCTTCATGCAGGAGCGCGATGCGGTGGGCGCTCGCGGGCGCAATTGGCTGGTGTTCGGGCACCGTAACTACACGCATGACTTCCTGTATCAGTTGGAATGGCAGGACCTGCTGAAGCGTGGGGCGCTGACGCGGCTGGATGTGGCGTTCTCGCGGGACCAGCCGGAGAAGCGCTACGTGCAGCATGCGTTGTGGGATGCTCGGCGGGAGCTTTACGCGTGGGTGCGTGATGGCGCGGTGATCTACGTGTGCGGCGACGCGAACGCGATGGCGAAGGACGTGCACGCGATGTTGCAACGCATCCTGGCTGAGCAGGGCGGTGGCGATGGCGTTGCGGCGCTGGATGCGTTGCGGCGCGAGGGGAGGTATTTGCGCGATGTCTACTAATCCCTCACCCAACGAGGCGATCAAGGCGGACAGCCGGTTTCTTCGCGGAACGATCGCTGATGGACTGACGCGGGTGGAAACCGGCGCGCTGTCGGATGACGATCAGCAACTGACGAAGTTTCACGGTATTTATGTGCAAGATGATCGTGATCTGCGTGCGGAACGCGGGCGCAAGAAGATGGAAAAGGCGTTCATCTTCATGGCGCGCATGCGGGTTCCTGGCGGTGTGCTGACTCCGGCGCAGTGGTTGTCAGCCGAGAAGATCGCGCGCGAACGAGGCAATGGCACGCTGCGGCTGACCACGCGGCAGACGATCCAGTTCCACGGCATTATCAAGAGCAACCTGCGACTCGCGATCCAGGCGCTGAATGACGCGATGCTGGATACGATTGCCGCGTGCGGCGACGTGAACCGCAATGTCATCGCGCGGGTCAATCCCTGGCAGAGCCGATCGCATGCTGAGGTGTACGGGCTGGCGGACGCGATCGGGACGCATCTGCTGCCGAAGAGCCGCGCGTGGCATGAGATCTGGATCGACGGCGAGCAACTTCCGGGGGCGGAGGAAGAGGACGAACCGATCTATGGACGCACCTACATGCCTCGGAAGTTCAAGATCGCGGTCGCGTTGCCGCCGAACAATGATGTCGATGTGTTCGCTCATGACCTTGGGTTCATCGCCATCGAGGAGGATGGTGCGATTGTCGGCTATAATGTGGTGGTCGGCGGTGGCATGGGCATGACGCATGGCGAACCGGACACATTCCCGCGCACCGGCGATGTAGTGGGATTCTGCACGCCGGATCAGGCGGTGAATGTCGCCGAGAAGGTCGTCACCGTGCAGCGCGATTTCGGCAATCGTTCCGACCGCAAGCATGCGCGGCTGAAATACACCATCGAGCGGATGGGCCTTGCGGAGTTTCGCGCCGAACTGGAGCGGCGGCTTGATCAGGTGCTGGCTCCGGCACGCGAATTTGAGTTCACCGGCAATGGGGATCGGCTTGGTTGGGCAGAAGGTGACGACGGGCGTTGGCATCTCACGCTGTTCATCGAGAATGGACGTGTGCGTGATGAGGGTGATTGTCGATCGCTGAGCGGACTGCACGCGGTCGCCGAGCTTGGGTTCGGGCGGTTCATTCTGACGCCAAACCAGAACCTCGTGGTTGCCGATGTGCCGGCAGAGCGTCGTGGCGAGGTGGACGCACTGGCTCGTGAGTATGGGCTGGATGTATCGCTGAGCGGTCTGCGTCGCAATGCGCTGGCCTGTGTCGCGCTGCCCACGTGCGGGCTCGCCCTGGCGGAAAGCGAGCGCTACCTGCCGAACCTTGTCTCGCGTCTGGAGGAGGAGCTGGATCGAGTTGGCCTGGCGCAGGAGGACATCACCATCCGCATGACCGGCTGTCCGAACGGTTGCGCGCGGCCTTATCTCGCGGAGATCGGGCTCGTTGGTCGCAGCCCAGGCGTATATAATCTGTACCTAGGCGGCGCGTTCGATGGCACGCGCATGAACAAGTTGTATCGCAAGGATGTCGACGACGATGCCATCGTTGCATCGCTGACGCCGCTGTTCCGTGACTATGCCGAACATCGCTCTGGAGACGAACGGTTCGGCGATTACGCGGTTCGCGCCGGATACATCCGGCCGACGGTCAGCGGCAAGACATTCCATGAGGATGTCGCCGTAGAATGAGACGAATCGGGAGCGGCAACTTTGGCAATATGGCGGCTACGAGACGAGAGTGCCGGTGGGCTCCATGATCTGTATTTCCTCGGGCGTCTCCAGCACGGGGCGGATTGAATTCAGTGCCGCGCGCAATGTCCGGAACCGCTGCGGTTCGTTCCAGTTTGGGGCCACAGTAACGACCCAGAATGCAGACTCAGCCGGAGAGTAGACCAGATGCGTCGGCTCCCTGCTGGGCCGCTCGATGATAACGATGCGGCCGACAATCTTCGGGTCGTCGCCTCGGCGCTCGCTCACGAAGGCACGTGTGATGCCGGCACGTTCCCGTTGCGTGGCGGCGAACCACTCCGCGACGAGGGCGCGTTCCCACTGTGAGATAGGACGCGGCGGAAAGGTTAGGATGACGTTATCGGCGTGCGACGGCATGACTACACGGCTAGGTCGTTCAGAGGCCGTCGCTTAATCGGGGTCCGGTTACAAATTCCCTCCAAACGCCTTCACCTATTCGGGATCAGGTCCCTCCACCGCGGCATAACCGTGGCCGAATGCGGCATCGCGCTTTTGAAACGCGAATTTAACGCCGTGCGTGCGCATCGTCTGACGGAACTCGCGCGCCATCGGTGCATTGTGCCCTCGCGCATCAATTTCTGCACCGATACGTTGCAGCGTGCGAGCACCCATCAGCTCCATGCCCAGATTGACCAGGCGTTTGTTGGCCGACAGCAGATGTGGATCGACCAGTCCCATGCGGTTGGCCAGGCGCATTACCTCGGCTTCAAGTTCCGCAGCCGGTACGGATTTCAGCGCCAGGCCGATGCGCGCTGCATCCGCGCCCGTTACGCTGTCGCCGGTCAGCAGCAGGCGCTTCGCCCATTGCGGACCGCAATGATACAGCCACATGCTGCCGGGTGGCGTGCCTAGATCGCGTACCGGTGGGAAGCCGATGCGGGCGTCGTCCGAGACGATGACCATGTCGCACAGCCAGGCGAGGTCGGTGCCGATGCCGATGCAGGTGCCATGAACCTGAGCGATCACCGGCTTGTGCATGTCGAACAGCGTGATGCGTAGGCGCTGTCCCTGTTCAAGACGCCACACGTCGTCGTCGATCTCTTGCCGACCGCGATAGTCCTCGCCGCGGCCTGAGGAGTACTCACTGAGGTCGGCGCCGGCACAGAAATGCGGTCCGGCGCCGCGTAGTACAACAGAGTGGATTGGGTTGTACTCGTCAGCTTCGAGCAATGCCGCGTGCAGCTCGCGGAGCAGCGTGGCGCTAAGCGCGTTGCGCTTCTCGGGGCGGTTCAGCGTGATGATCGCGACCTTGCCCTTGATCTCGTAGGTGATGTTGTCGAATTGCATGTTGCTTCCTCCGCTGTATTGTCGCCGGCAAGCATGAACCGAGGAGGAAGCTGATGCCAGAGTTGAAGATCGCCCGGATTGAGACGTTCCTGTTCGATCCCGGCCTGGCGAAGAACCTGCTGTTCTGTCGGGTGGAGACCGAGGAGGGCATTCACGGCTGGGGTGAAGCCTATGTCACGCCAGGCAAGGAGCCGGTGATCGAACACCTGCTGCAGGGCATGGCGAAGTACATGATCGGTCGCAGTGCATTCAACATCCGCCACACTGGTCAGGTGCTGTTCGACGACTTCGCGATGCGCCGCACGTCGCTGGATCTGCTGTCGGCATGGAGCGCTATCGAGATCGCCATGTGGGACATCGTGGCGAAGCACGCGAAGCTGCCATTGTACAATCTGCTGGGCGGCGCGTCGCGCGAGCGCGTGAAGGTATACGCCAATGGCTGGTCCAGTGGCAGCGAGTTGATCGAGCAGAATCTGGAGCGCGCGCTGAAGGTGAAGGAGATGGGCTACACGGCGCTGAAATGGGATCCGTTCCCTGGGCCGTGGCGTAGCTTCATCCATCGCGAGGACGAAGATCACGTCGTGCGCTACGTGAAGAAGATGCGCGAGACGCTGGGGCCGGATTTCGGCTTGCTGATCGAGGCGCATCGCCGGCTGGCGCCAATCCATGCGATCCGCATTGGCAAGCGCATCGCCGAGTTCGATATAGGTTGGTACGAGGAACCCTGCCTATGTGATAATATCGAACTGGTGGCCGAGGTGCGGCGTGCGTTACCCGGCGTGCCTATCGTGACCGGCGAGGCGATCTATTCCAAGGAGGCGTGGGCGCAGGCATTTGCCGCGCGTGCCGCCGACATCATCAATCCGGACATCTGCAACTGCGGCGGGATCAGCGCCATGCTGGACATCGCCGCGATGGCGCAACCGCATGCGGTGGCGGTGGCCCCGCACAATTATAACTCGACGCTGGTCGGTGCTGCGGCGACGGTGCAGTTATCGGCGATGATCCCCAACTTCTGGATCGCCGAGTTCTTCGTCAATTTGAAGCCCGCGTGCGATGCCATCGCCGTGCAGCCGCTGGTGGTGAAGGACAGCTTCGTCGAATTGCCGACCACGCCCGGGCACGGGATCGACATTGATGTGGAACAGTTGCGCAAGCAGCCGTATCGCGACATGGGCGCGCGCACCGGCAAGAGTCTGCGGAGTTACACCGAGGAATTCCCGCGCAAGAACTATGTGGCTGGGGCGACGCGGACTGGGTATTGAGTTCGACCGAGTGTACCCGCTTCACCCCCTCCCCGACCCTCCCCCGCGCAAGCGCGGGAGAGGGGGCGGAAACACTCCCTCTCCCGCGCCCTGCGCGGGGGAGGGTTGGGGAGGGGGCGTGACGGCAAGCAGCACCATCACTCACGATCCCGGTTCAAATACCCGTCCGCATCTCCCACAAGCAACAGCCGCTCGCGTTGCAATTCACTTACCACCGCCCGCACGCGCGTCGCATAGGCGTCGTGCGTTGGATAGCGCTCAGCGATCGACGCTCGCGGGTCGCTTGGCGTGCGCGTCGCGGCGAACGCCAGATACGTGCCGTCGCGATCAGCGAGCTCGCCCGCCGGCATCGGATGTTTGTACAGATTCCAACCCGTAAATGTGCCGCGCGGCACCGCAATGTCCGGCAGACGAATGCCGGCGGTTTCGTTGCCGTCATTGTCGACCTGCGGCACCAGTGCCTGCCAGATATGCGTTGGAGCGCCGGGATCGGTCCAGTCATCGAGCGCCACCACATCGTTGCACGCGCGCGGCGGCACCAACGCTGGCAGTTTCGGCCACGCCACCTGTGCCGCCGATACGAGCGTCCCTTCGGCGATGCTGGGCAACCGCGAAGGCGGAGGCTCACGGCCGGTCGTCACCCATTCATCCAGTGCCACCAGCAACGCGCGGATTGCCGGCATGGGATCGTGCCAATTGCGCGGGTTGGTGCATGGGCCGGCGTCGCGCGGCATGCCCGCCTTGCCGCCGTGTTGCGTGCCGGGAAGGAAGTAGCCGCGCACGTTTGCGGGCAACGCAACATCGCTGGTGCCATCCGTGTGCAACAGTGACGCGCCTTTCTGCCAATATTCCGTTGCAGTATTGGTTTCGATCAGCTTCGGATCGCTACCATCGCCCTGCATCAACGCGCCCGTCGCAAAGGGGAACTGGACCTCGGGGAAGTCGTGGTCTTCGTGCCAGGTGCGCGTGCGACCGGGTTGGCCGAACTCCGTGTTGAAGAACACGCGGCCGATGCCGGCGACATGGGTGAATATGCCGTCGAACACCCGGCCGCCGGCTTCGTCACGATTGAAGCCCTGTGCGAGGTGGTCGCGCAGATAACGTCCGGCCTGCGAAATGCCAAAGGCCAATGCGTGCAACGGCTGATGACCAAGCAGGTCGCGTGCCTCCGCACTGTTGCGCAGATGACTGACGATATCTCGCGTGGCTGCGAAGCCGATGCCGAGGACACGTGGCTTCGTCGCCAGATAGTGCAGTTCATAGATCGATCCAGATTCCGGCAGCGTTCCCTCCGGCACTAACCTCACCGTACGTGGATCGACAAATTCGAAGGCCACCGGCTGTCTTGGCGCTGTCTGGGTGCGTCGGACCGTCAGTGCAGCACCGTCCCGGCTTGCCGCTTCATATGACAATCGGAATTGCTCCAGATTGCCGCCTCGCGTGCCCGAAATGAACTCCTCGCGAATCCGCCGTTCGATCGGTGCGCCGTTATTGGTAGCGATCGGTGCGTCCAGGCCAAGCCCGCCATTGGCGCGCGGCGCACCCGGATCCCAGCCGCACCAGACCAGAGTGAAGCCGAGGCGCAACGGCAGTGCGTTGCCCAAATCCGCGGCGGTCTGCGGCTGGTTGCCTGGCTTGCCGGCGCACAGATTGGCGAACAGCATGATGCGGCCACGGTTGTTCACCTCATAGAGCAGGCGGCCGTTGCCTTTGTCCGGATCCGTGGGGCGCAGAATACAAATGTCGCTACGGTACTCGACGCGGCCTCGAGCGTTGCGCGGTGCCTTGTCGAGGTTGACGATGCCGCGATTGCCGGGCGCCGCCGGGTCGAGTTCGCCGATCGCGACTCCATCGATCCGTTCGTAGGCGCCAACCGCACCAAACGAAGCGCCGCTGACGAATGGGGTACGCGCAACGATCTCGATTGCGGTAATCATGCTTCGGTCTCCGCGTGCAGCTTGGCCTCGGTCCGTTCCTGCAAGGCTTCCAGGGTCATCCCGGGGATCATGTCGCGCACGACGAAGCCGCCCGGCGTCACGTCCAGCACCGCCAGGTTCGTGTAGACGCGTGTCACCACACCTTTGGCAGTCAGCGGGTACGAGCAGCGCTGCCGGATACGCGACTGGCCGTCTTTGGTGACGTGCTCCATCACAACCCAGAGACGTTGCGCACCGATGGCGAGGTCCATGGCACCGCCGATCTGCTTCACCGGTTCGTCAGCGGAACGGGCCCAGTTGGCGATGTCGCCGTTCTCCGCCACCTCGAACGCGCCCAGCACGCACAGATCGAGGTGCCCGCCGCGCGCGATCGCGAAGCTATCGGCGTGATGTACATAGGATCCGCCGGTGCGCAGCGTCACGTGGGTGGTGCTCGCGTTGATCAGGAAGGGGTTGACGGCGTCGGGTGCGGGCGCGGGACCGACGCCGATGACGCCGTTCTCGGCATGGAACAGCACTTCGCGCTCAGCGGGCACGAAGTCGGCGACCAGGGTTGGAATGCCGATGCCGAGATTGACCAGCCAGCCTTCGGGAATGTCGCGCGCGCACCACGCGGCCATGCCGTTGCGATCGAGCGGAGCGATTGCCATGGGACCCTCTCAGAGCGGCACGTGCAACACGCGATTGACGAAGATGCCCGGTGTCACAATGGTTTCCGGTGACAGTTCACCAAGCGCAACGACATTGCGTGTCATCGCTATGGTGAGCTTCGCGGCCATTGCCATCACCGGGTTGAAGTTCCGCGCGCTGTCGCGATAGGTCAGGTTGCCCCAGCGGTCTGCGCTCCATGCCTCGATCAGTGCAACGTCGCCTGGCAGCGGATATTCCAGCAGACAGAGCTTGCCGCCGATCTCACGCGTTTCGCGACCTTCCGCGAGCAACGTGTCGGCGCCGGTGGGTGTGTAGAATCCAGTGATGCCGGCGCCGGCGGCGCGCATGCATTCCGCCATTGTGCCTTGTGGCACAACGTCCACCTCGAGCTCGCCACGCTGGAACAAACGGCCGGCGAGAACTCGCGGGGCGCACGAAGCTGCATATCATCTTGCGCACGCGGCCGAGCGACAGCAGGCGCTCGATCGCACTGCCGTCGCGGCCACCGGCGACCACCACAATGGTCAGGTCGCGCGCGCCTTGTGTGATCAGGCCATCCAGCAGCGGCGTGGGGATGCCGACATCGCCGAAGCCACCCAGCAGGATTGTCGATCCATCGGCGATACCGGCCATGGCATCGGCCATGGAATGCACGAACTTGTTGATCATGGCAGCAACGCTAGCGCACGGTGCCGCATCGGTCGAGGCGACGGCGGCCACAGGGGTTTCTCTTTGTGACCCGCCCCGTTAGCCGTCATGCACTTCATCAGGGGAACCGAACATGCAGGCCACGGCCGCAACCTCCGTGGAAGACGCCGCGACGGTCCGCCGCGCGGTAGTTGCCTGTGCCATCGGGCAGGTGTTCGAGATCTTCGATTTCGTCATCTATGGTTTCTTCGCCGTCGCCAGGCGCTAGCCCTCACTCCACGTCGGCCACGTCCCGGATATCCTCGGCCTCGCGCTTCAAGCGCCTGAAGCTGCGTACGCTGAACGGCAGCATCGCCAGGTAGATCACGTCCCCGAACGCCAATGCCGCCCAGGGGTCCGCCACCAGCACTGCGGCAAACGTTCCGGCGCCGAGGTACATCGGCAGTACGTATTCGTGCCGCACCTTGAAGTTCTTGAAACTCCAAATCGGCAGCGTCGAGACCAGCAGCAGTGCGACGCCGACAAGCACGACGGCGCAGACCAGCGGGTACTGCGCAACCGCCAGCAGCCAGTCCAGCCCGACAGATTTGGCCTCCAGGCCGACGAACAACGGGAACAGCGCCAGCCCTGCGCCTGCGGGCGCCGGCACGCCGGTGAAGAAGTTATAGGCGTAAGCAGGGCCGGGACCCGCATCAAGCGAGGCGTTGAACCGCGCCAGCCGCAACGCCATGCAGACCGAGAAGATCAGACAGGGCGTGTAACCGAAGCCACCGGCGCGTTGCAGCGACCACAAATACAGCGTGAAGGCCGGCGCAACGCCGAAGCACAGGAAGTCGGTCAGGCTGTCGAATTCCGCGCCGAAGCGGCTCGTGGCATTCAGCAGGCGCGCCAGCCGGCCATCCAGCCCATCGATCGCGCCGGCGACCATGATCGCCACCGCCGCCGAACCGAAACGCCCCTCCAGCGCAAAGCGCATCGAGGTCAGCCCGGCGCACAGCCCGATCAGCGTCAGCAGGTTGGGGACGATGCGGTTGAACGACGGCCCCTTGAACCGCGGCCGGGCGCGCGGGCGCAGACGGCGCAGGCGCCTCATCGGCGACACCCGGTTGCCGCCGGAATGCCAGTCGGGGCGAGGCGAGCCGCTCATGGCGTCAACTCCGCGATCACCGTCTCGCCACCTATCATGGTTTGGCCGACGGCCACCACGGGACGCACGCCCTCCGGCAGATACACATCGGCTCGGCTGCCGAAACGGATGATCCCGAGGCGCTGGCCGGCCCGCACCGTGTCGCCCTCACGCAGCGAGCAGACGATCCGGCGGGCGACCAGCCCGGCGATCTGCACCACCGCGATCTCCTGGCCGCTGGCCAGGCGGAGCGCGATCGCATTCCGCTCATTCGCCTCGCTCGCCTTGTCCATGCTCGCGTTGAGGAAGCTGCCGTGGCGATACGCGATGCGGGTGATGGTGCCGTCCGCCGGCACCCGGTTGACGTGCACGTTCAGCATGTTGAGGAAGGTGCTGACCCGCCAGCGCGGCATGGCGCCAAGCCCCAGCTCCGCCGGCGGCACGGCCGGGACGATCGACACCACGCGGCCATCCGCGGGCGCCAGCACGGCACCGGGACGGCCGGGCGGCACACGCTCCGGGTCGCGGAAGAAATACAGGCAGAACAGCGTGAACAGCAGCCCGAGCCAAGCGAGCCAGGGGCCGAGCGCCAGACCGAGCATCACCACGATCAGGCCGCCAAGGATGAACGGCCGGCCGGCGGGATGCGGTGGGGCGAGTATGTGGCCGATGTCTTCGACAAGGGGCATGCGCGGCCAAGTTTATGGATGCTTCACCTTGCGCGAGCAAGATGGACCCCAAACCAGAGGCTACGCCCCATGACGTTCAACCCGCCATTCAGGCTGGGACCATTCGAGGTGGACTCCGAGGGGCGGCTTTCGCCCGTCATTCACGAGGCGTCGCCGGCGTTCCTGTTTCGCTGGCGCGACCGCGTGGTGCGTTCACGCCTGGCTCTGACCGACGCAACTGCCGGCCGGTTGACGATGCAGACGGTTGTCGGGCGGGTGCCCAGCACGGCCGTCAGCGAGGACGCGACGTTGCGGCCGCGCAGCTTCGTGCTGCTGCATTGGCTGTCGCACGTGGTGCCAATGGATTGGCAGATGGACCTCTCGCCAGATCATCGCGTGTCACTGACAACCGAAATGCCGGTCGAACTGCCAATCACGGCGGCCGCGCTGGTGACCAGGATCACCTGCTTCGCATTGGCGCTGGCGCCCTATCTGGATATGCTGGACGAAGCCGGCGTGACCACCAACGTGGCCTGACGGGCGGAGGTTCAGCGGCCGAACAGGCGACGTTCGTCCCATACGACTCCAACGCCAATGCCCGGCATTGGCAGCGCCACCACCGCTATGAGCCCGATGATGCGCGCAGCGGCGGCAATCCCGGTCAGGACATCGACTGTCACCGGTGGCGGCCTGGCCCACAGCGCGTCGGTGATGGCGTGCCAGCCGACAATGGCCCCGACCCCACCGGCCGCGACCGTCAAGAGCTGAATGCGCAGCATCCGCCCCAGCTGGCCAGTGCCAAAGCGGCAGCGATTCCGATGAGCGGCCCCCGGAAAGGGTGCCATGGGTGGAACAGACTGACCCCGGTCCAGGTAGTATGCACCGGCATCATGCTGGCGTGACGTTGCCGCGGAGGTGCGTCAAGCTGCTGCAACGATCACGGAGTCTGGAACGTGGATGGAAGCCTGCAGACCGCGCCAATGCGCATTTGGGACGCGCCGACAAGGCTGTTCCATTGGGCCCTCGTCACTCTCGTCGGCTGCGCATGGCTGACCCAGGAATTCGGCCGGATGGAACTGCACTTCCTATGCGGCTACTCGATCCTGGCGCTGCTGCTGTTCCGCCTGGCCTGGGGTTTCGCCGGCAGCGATACAGCGCGGTTCTCGCGGTTCCTGAAGAGCCCTTTCGCAGCATTGCAACACCTCGCCCATCTCCACCACCGCGAGCCCGACACCGAGATCGGCCACAACGCCGCCGGCGGCTGGATGGTGCTGGTCATGTTGGCGCTGCTGGCGGTGCAGGTCGGGACCGGCCTGTGCTCCAACGACGACGCCTTGGCCGAGGGTCCGCTGTTCCGCTACGTCGGCAAGGATCGCAGTGACTGGCTGTCGCGCATCCACGGCCTCAACTTCACCCTGATCGAGATCGTGATCGTGGCGCACATCGTCGCCATCCTCACCTACGCGGTGTTGAAGCGGCATGACCTGGTGCGGCCGATGATCACCGGCCGCAAATACCTGCCGGAATGGATAACGCCGCCACGCCTCGTCAGCCCGCTGCGCGCGCTGGTGCTGTTCGTGATCGCGATCGCGGCGGTAGGTGTGTTCGTGAACGTGCTGTAGCCGCGCCGGGCTACGCCGCGAGCCGAGCCGCGAACCGCTGCCGCCGCCATTGCATCAGCCGCCACGCGGCCTTGGCGGAGACGTCCGACAGCCGCCCCCGCGGCGGCAGTCCCACGGCCTTGAAGATCATTCCCATGCCGCGCTCGATGTGGCGGAAGCGATAGTGAGCCATGGCGCCCGCCATATAGGCGGCGGTGCAGCGGCCGTGCTCATACGCCAGCCCGACCGGCTCGTTGCCACAGTGCCAGGCATAGGCCAGTTCGTCGTCCTCGCTCTCGGTGATGCGGCTGGCGGCAATCCGCAAGCGCCGCAGCAGGCTGATGTTCTCGCGCGCCAGGTAGCGGCGCATGTGGTCGTAGAACAGCTTGAAGTGGCGGTACTCGTCGGCGGCAATGTGGCGGCAGACTTGCTGCAACACCGGCTCCTTGGTCGCCTCGGCGAGCGCCGTGTAGTAGCTGGAGGTGCCGGTTTCCACCATGCAGCGGGCGATCAGTTCACCGGTGCGAGACCCGCGGATCGACGCCTCGGCGTCAAGCGGCAGATGGTAGCCGGCCTTGTAGCGGGCGAACGCCGCGGCGTAGTCCCACGACGGGTCGGCCAGCATCGCCCATTTGCCCAGGGCGTCGCCGTGCTGCACTTCTTCCTCGGCCCAGTGGTCAGCCGCCTGCCGGAAAGCCGGATCATCACCGAATACGCGGTTGAGGTAGATCGCGTAGTCGGTGCCGTTCCGCTCCACCATGGCCGCGGCCTTCACCAACGGCACCAGGTGCGGTTCCGCCGCGGCGGGATCGAACCGGTCCCAGGCGACGTCCTCGATGCGCCAATGCTTCATTGTCCAGTCCACGCAGTTCGACGCAGTGTCGTCAAGCTGCCATCGATCGGCAGGATTCGGAAGGGCGCGCGAATCAGGCGAACGTGATCGAACGCGGGTGATGGTATCGCAGGGCACCAAGAGGGGCCGATATCGCCCGCCTGAGCGGCGAGGAATTCCATCGCTGGCCCGAAACTCAGCCGGTTCGCTACGAGCGGGTGGACGGCGAGCCAGTCGCCATGTCGCCGGAGCGCATCCAGCAGGTGTGCGCGTCAAGGCCCGCGTCTGGGCAGCACTTGATCGTGCTATCGCAACGGCGGGCGTCGATTGCGAGGCACTCAACGACGGCGTGACGATTGAGGTGAAGCACCGGCGATTGCCCCGGCGTCGCGCCTGGTCACGTGCAGCATTGGCAGTGTTCCTCTCGATTTTGACAAAGCCTGACACCGTCGCCCCGGTTGCCCCCGGCTGCAAGGATGACGCCGTTGGACGGAAGAATGGTCGGCGGCCGCCGCCGAGAGCCGCCGAGGTCATCCACAGGCGGCGACAGCGCTCGCTGATCCAGTCGATGGCGCGCTGTGCGCCCCTGCACCAGACCGACGCCGACGCAACACAGCTTGGCTGCGTTGGTGTCCTTTGAAGCGAAACACTATATGACTGGCGTCCAGGAGGCAGCCATGGTCGGCATCGTTGAGGTCCTCATTCCGGTGGACGCCGCGGCGGCGGTGGCACTGGACGACGAACGCAAACGCGAAGCCATCGGGCGCATTGTCAGTCGGATTCTCCAGCCCCATCCAGACCACGACCCCCTGCTCGAGGCGATGGAACGGTTCGGCCCCGACGCAAAGGCAAAAGGCCTGACGCAAGAAACGCTCGCGGCCGAACTTGCAGCTCACAAGGCCGAGCGGACCCGCTGATTGTCTTCGATGCTTCGGTGCTTGTCAGTGCCGCCATGGATGCAGACGCAGCACTGAGGGCTGATCTGCTGGACCAACTCCTGTCAAGCACTTTGTGGTTCGCGCCGACGGTGGCCGTGACCGACTGCCGTGACGCGGCGGATAACAAGTACCTGGAACTCGCCCTAACTACCCCCGCCGGCGACCCCTTCAGCCAATCAGCCGATCGTAGTCGCCGCGCAAGCCACTCCAGAACCGGATCATGGTCCCGCCCTCACGGACGCCGTGGGCCCACCAATGAATGCCGCTCCGGACCGACCAGACTTCCCTCGCCTGCCGTGGGCATCGGCCTGAAATGCAAACTCGGATGGCGCAGATCAGCGCTCCACAGAACATAAGCGCCGACAGCAAACAAGGAAGTGGAACCGCAAAACACGCAAATGGATACCCGCACCGCCCCGTGCGTGAGACACGCAAATTGCGCGCACTCGTTCTCCTCTACAAACAGTGTGCGTCTTTTCCTTGTCTCAGTTTAGGGGGCATTCCAGCCGCCCTTTGCGTGTTTTGCGTGCTTTGCAGTTCCACTCTCCTTTGGGTCGACAGACGCTGTGCATTGAGTCACACCAACGAAATTCGTCCGCCGCCGCGGTCAGGCAAAGGGCCCTTCGCCATAAACCCGCTCCGCGCAGATTGCGCGGCCTGACCGGCAAGCATGGAGGCAAAACTGTGGCGCAGCCATCGCGGAGCCGCACCACGATCTATCGCTATAGGACAATAATCCTTGACGCTCGACTAACGTCCGTGTCATAATATCTACCGAATGCCAGACACCACAACGACCCCGCTCGTCGCCTCCCCTCCCGATCCCCCGCAGGATCACCCCGCCACAACTCTGCCCCACAACATCAGCGTCATCCTCCAAGCCGTCGGCATCCTGCTCGACTACGGCCGCCACCTGATCGACACCGTCCGCGACCGCGCCACCGCCCCCAACTTCAACGCCCTCGCCGCCTGCTTCGGCACCGCCAACCTGGCCACCATCCTCGCCCACCTCAACCGAGGCATCCTGCGCGCCGCCGCCCTGGAGCGCATGCTCCTCGCCCGCGCCGCCACCGGCCGAGACATCGACTTCGTCGAGCGCCGCACCCGCGCGCCAGCACCACAGCCAGCCCCAGCGACCGAACCCGAGCAGCTCGCCGCCGCGCCTCCCGTCCCGCGCAAGCGCGCCTCCCGCCCCGCCGCCTGGGACGATCCCGAACTCTTCATGCCCACCGAGCAGGACCTCGATCGTCAGGTGCGCCGCCGCCCCGTCGGCCGCACCATCAACGATATCTGCTCGGATCTCGCCGTCGTCCCAGGCTTCTGCCACAGCGCCTTCTGGAACCAGCTGCACGAGATGATCCATTTCCTCGGCGGCAGCATCGCCAAACTGATGCAGGAAAAAACCGCCCGCCGCGACGCCTTCGTCAAGCAGCAGGACCGCATCATCGGCAGCAACTGGGACTGGGTGAACCTGACCCGGGACGCGCTCCGTGCGGTCCTTGGCTTCTTCATCGGCGAACCCCCGGTAAACCCGCTCGCCCCCGCCGCGGCACCCGCCACCGGCCCACCCTGACCCACCACAAAAACACCCCTCTCCCGCGCTTTGCGCGGGGGAGGCAGGGAGGGGGTGAAACTGCCCCGTACGGGTCCGGCCAACCGCCGTCCCCGCCGCTGCCATATGCCTACGTCACCACGATCGGCCGTCAGACAAATGCGGGAGCATCACACGATCTGCTCGAAGAGAAATTCGCCGCAGCGCGAAACCGCCATCTCCTCCAGGATCAATGAGGCGATGGCCTCCTGTTCATCGTCCGGCAGACGCGACCCAACGGCGACCGCGTGCTATCGCCCGGTCAGCAGCGCATCCACCGCCTCGATCAATGCCCGCGCCGACTGGACGCGCTCCAGCGCCAGTTCCTCGGCCACGACGTCATTGCCATCGACCTGTGCCAGCGCCTCCTCCGCAACGCTCAGCCGGCGCTCGCCTTCCTCACGCGACAGGTCGGCGGGTGCCAGCACCTCGTTGGCCAGGATGGTGCAGCGTTCCGGCGTCACTTCGGCAAAGCCACCGGCGACGTACATCTGGTCGGTGACCGTATCGCCCTCGTACAACGCAATCACCCCGCCACGCAGCATGACGATGGCGGGCGCGTGACCCTCCAGCACACCCATGTCACCCTCGCTGGCGGGGATGACCACCATGTCCACCGGCCGCGACAGCAGCAGCTTCTCGGGGCTGACGATCTCCAGGTTCACCGGCATGGCGAAGTTCTCCCCCTCCCCTTGCGGGAGGGGGTTAGGGGGAGGGGGAAGACCGGCGCAATATCCATCATGCCGTCGCCTTCAAGCTCTCGGCCTTCTTCACCGCGTCCTCGATGGTGCCGACCATGTAGAAGGCGGCCTCCGGGAGGTGGTCGTATTCCCCAGCGCAGATCGCCTTGAACGAACGGATCGTATCGGCCACCGGCACGAAGATCCCCGGAAAACCAGTGAACACTTCGGCCACGTGGAAAGGCTGCGACAGAAAGCGCTGGATCTTGCGCGCCCGCGCCACCACCAGCTTGTCCTCTTCCGACAGCTCGTCCATGCCCAGAATGGCGATGATGTCCTGCAACGACTTGTAGGTCTGCAGGATGCGCTGGGTCTCGCGCGCAACCTGGTAGTGCTCCTCGCCACAAATCCGCGGATCGAGCGACCGAGACGTAGAGTCCAGCGGATCCACCGCCGGATAAATCCCCAGTTCCGCGATCTGCCGCGACAGCACCGTGGTCGCGTCCAAGTGGGCGAACGAGGTCGCCGGCGCCGGGTCGGTCAAATCGTCGGCAGGCACATAGATCGCCTGCACGCTCGTGATCGAGCCCTTCTTGGTCGACGTGATGCGCTCCTGCAGCGCGCCCATATCGGTGGACAGCGTCGGCTGATAGCCCACCGCCGAGGGGATACGGCCCAGCAGCGCCGACACCTCGGCGCCCGCCTGGGTAAAGCGGAAGATGTTGTCCACGAAGAACAGCACGTCC
Organism: uncultured Alphaproteobacteria bacterium; assembly: GCA_963726125.1. Lineage (GTDB taxonomy): Bacteria > Pseudomonadota > Alphaproteobacteria > Acetobacterales > Acetobacteraceae > JAMXLO01. Next base: position 649,360 of record CAVSBG010000002.1, read on the forward strand.
TGGCCTTCCTCGTCGCGGAAGTATTCCGCCAGCGACAACCCAGACAACCCGACACGCGCGCGCGCACCCGGCGGCTCGTTCATCTGGCCATACATCAGCGCGACCTTCGATCCTTCGATGATCTTATGGTTGGCATCCATCTTGATGACGCCCGCGTCGATCATCTCGTGGTAGAGGTCGTTGCCTTCACGCGTGCGCTCGCCCACGCCGGCGAACACCGACACGCCGCCGTGCGCCTTGGCGATGTTGTTGATCAGCTCCTGGATGATGACGGTCTTGCCCACGCCGGCGCCGCCGAACAGCCCGACCTTGCCGCCCTTCAGGTAAGGTGCCAGCAGATCGACCACCTTGATGCCGGTGACCAGGATTTCCGCCGAGGTGGCCTGTTCCTCGAAGCTCGGCGCATCGCGGTGGATCGGGTAGCGCTTGGTGGTGTTGACCGGCCCCTGCTCGTCGATCGGCTCGCCGATCACGTTGAGGATGCGCCCGAGCGTCTCTGGCCCAACCGGCACGGTGATCGGGCCCCCGGTGTCCACCACCTCCTGGCCGCGCACGATGCCGTCGGTGCTGTCCATGGCGATGCAGCGCACGGTGCGCTCGCCGAGTTCCTGCGCGACTTCCAGCACCAGGGTGTGATCGGCCAGCTTGGTGTGCAGCGCGTTCTGGATGTACGGCAGCTCGCCATCGAACTGCACGTCAATCACGGCGCCCATCACCTGGGTCACGCGTCCGACAATGTTGCTTGCCATTACTGTATTGCCCCTATCAAACGGCTTCGGCGCCGGAGATGATCTCGATGAGTTCCTTGGTGATGTTCGCCTGGCGAGCACGGTTATAGTTCAGCGTCAGACGCTTGATCATGTCGCCGGCGTTGCGTGTCGCGTTGTCCATCGCGGTCATGCGCGCACCATGTTCGCCGGCCGCACTTTCCAGCAGCGCCCGATACACCGCGATGGCAAGCGCCTGCGGCAGCAGACGCGCCAGGATGGTTTCCTCATCCGGCTCGAACTCGTACGAAGCGCCGCCAAGGTCGATCGCCTCGCCTTCCGGCGGTGGCGGTGCGGGGATGAGCTGCTGCTCGGTAACGATCTGGGCGATCACCGAGCGGAAGCGGTTGTAGATGAGGATGCAGACGTCGATCTCGCCCGCCGCCAGCATGGTGGTGATGCGTTGGCCAATATCCTCGGCGTCGGAGAATTCGATGCGGCGCTTGCCCGCGTAGCTGATCTCGCCAGTGATGCGGCTCGCAAGTTCGCGCCGCAGGTAATCCCGGCCCTTGCGTCCGACGGCCAGGATCTTGACCGTCTTGCCCTCGGCCTCCAGGCGGCGCGCAAGCGTGCGCGTATGCCGCCCGATGTTCGAGTTGAACGCGCCGGCAAGACCGCGATCAGCGGTGACCGGCACCAGCAGGTAGTTCTGGTCCTTGCCCGTGCCAGCCAGCAGCGGCGGCGCATTTGGCATATCCGAAACCGAAGCGGCGAGCGCGCGCAGCATGCGCTCCATGCGTTCAGCATAAGGGCGCGAGGCTTCCGCCTGCGCCTGGGCGCGGCGCAGCTTCGAAGCCGCCACCATCTTCATGGCGGAGGTGATTTTCTGCGTCGATTTGACGCTATTGATCCGGGTCCGGAGGTCTTTCAGCGAGGGCATGGTATTAGCTCCTCCCCCTCCCCTTGCGGGAGGGGGTTGGGGGGAGGGGGCGCGGGGCGCGCTGGCACGGCCCCCTCCCCCCAACCCCCTCCCGCAGGGGGAGGGGGAGTCTTTCCGGGAGGCTCTTTAAACGCTTCCCCATCTGCGCGCTGTTCCCGACTTTTTGGGCGCTTGCGGTCAAGCGAAGCTCTTCGCGAAATTGTCGAGGAACCCCGTCAGTTTCTTCTCTGTATCCGGCTTGATCTCCAGATCAGTCCGGATCGTCTCAAGAATTGCAGGCTCGCGCGATTTCAGCTCCGACAGGAACTGCGACTCGAACTTGCCCACCTGCCCGACATCGATCTTGTCGAGATACCCGCGCACCCCGGCAAAGATCGCCACAACCTGCTCCTCGATCGGCACCGGCTTGAACTGCGGCTGCTTGAGCAACTCGGTCAGCCGCGAGCCACGCGCCAGCAACTGCTGCGTCGACGCATCCAAGTCCGAGGCGAACTGCGCAAACGCCGCCATCTCGCGATATTGCGCCAGTTCCAGCTTGATGCGCCCCGCGACCTGCTTCATCGCCCGGACCTGCGCAGCGGACCCCACGCGCGACACCGAGATGCCGACGTTCACCGCCGGACGAATGCCCCGGAAGAACAGCTCGGTCTCCAGGAATATCTGCCCGTCGGTAATGGAAATGACATTGGTCGGGATATACGCCGACACGTCACCGGCCTGCGTCTCGATCACCGGCAGCGCCGTAAGCGATCCCAGCCCATACTCCTCGCTCATCTTCGCCGCCCGCTCCAGCAGGCGCGAGTGCAGGTAGAACACGTCGCCCGGATACGCCTCGCGGCCCGGCGGCCGGCGCAGCAGCAGCGACATCTGGCGATACGCCACCGCCTGCTTCGACAGATCGTCGTAGAAGATCACGGCATGGCGGCCATGGTCGCGGAAGTGCTCGCCCATGGTGCAGCCGGTGTATGGCGCCAGGAACTGCATCGGTGCCGGATCCGACGCGGTGGCCGCGACCACGATGGAGTATTCCATCGCGCCGTATTCCTCCAGCGTCTGCACCAGCTGCGCGACGGTGGAGCGCTTCTGCCCGATGGCGACGTAGATGCAGTAGAGCTTCTTGCTCTCGTCGCTGCCGGCGTTGATCGACTTCTGGTTGATGATCGTGTCGATGATCACCGCGGTCTTGCCGGTCTGCCGGTCACCAATGATCAGCTCGCGCTGGCCGCGGCCGATCGGGATCAGCGCGTCGATGGCCTTGAGGCCGGTCTGCATCGGCTCGTGCACCGACTTGCGCGGGATGATGCCGGGCGCCTTCACCTCGACGCGGCTGCGCTCAGTGGTGGCGATCGGGCCCTTCCCATCGATCGGATTGCCGAGCCCATCGACCACGCGGCCGAGCAACGCGTCACCCACCGGCACGTCCACGATGGAGCCGGTGCGCGAGACGGTGTCGCCTTCGCGGATCTGCTTGTCGTCGCCGAAGATCACCACGCCGACGTTGTCGGTTTCCAGGTTCAGCGCCATGCCGCGTAGGCCGGCGCCGGGGAACTCGACCATCTCGCCGGCCATGACGTTCTGCAGGCCGAACACACGGGCGATCCCGTCACCGACGGACAGCACCTGGCCGGTCTCGGCGACGTTGGCCTCGGTGTCGAACGCAGCGATTTGCTTCTTGAGGATCTCCGAGATCTCGGCTGGGCGGATCTCCATCAGGCGGCTCCCTTCATGGCGTACTGCAGGCGCTGCAGGCGCGATTTCAGTGACGTATCGTAGAGGCGGGCACCAATCCGCACGACGAGCCCGCCGAGCAGGTCGGGTTCCACCGCCTCGATGATGTTGACGTTGCCATACCCGGCCTCGATCAGCCGGGCACGCAACTGCTGGCGCTGCACGTCGCTCAACGGATGCGCCGAGGCGACATGCGCGGTGATGATGCCGCGGCGCTCCGCCACCAAATGGGCGAAGGCGCGAACGATGTCGGCGAGGCTGCGCAGGCGGCGGTTGGCGGCGATCACGCCGACGAAGTCGCGGACCGGCTTGGAGTAGCCTTCCTGCTCCAGCATCGCGAGCGCCGCCCTGGTAGCCTGGTTCACGTCGATCAGCGGCAATTCCAGCAGGCGGCGGAAATCGGCACTGGCATCGATCGTGCGGCCAAGCGCGTCCATCTCGGACACCACCGTGTCCAGTGCGTGCTCGTCCTCGGCGTGCGCGTAGAGCGCGGCGGCGTAGCGGTCGGCCAAGCCGCCGCCGGAAGCAATCGTCGTAGCGCCAGAGGCCACGTGGCGTTCCCTACAAAATGGGCCGCGCGCGAACGCGGGCGTGAATGGAGAACCGGCCGCCCTGACCGGCGCGCGGCCTCTAGCATGGGGTCATGCGGGGGGCAACACGGGGACCGGGTGATTTCTGGCCGGAATGTAATGTGGGGCTGGGTGTGTGGCGCCTAGCGCAGGCGGTCCAGCAGCCTCGCGGCGAGCGGGTATTCTGTGGCCTCCAGGGCGTCGCGCGCCGCGGACGCCAGTTCGGGCGACGCTGATCGGGCAATGCGACCGAGCAGGACGATGCACTCGTCATCGGCGATCGGCGGGATGGCCTCGATTACACGCGTGGATGGGGCCTCGGCCAGGAGACGCTTCAATCGAGGACGGCCCTGCGGATGTCCGAGGTGGGCGAGCGCGAAGGCGGCCTCGAGTGCCACGCTGGGATGGAGATCGCCTAGCAGGTCGACGAGGGTTGCGACAACGTCAGGGCCACCGCGCACGAGGCTGCATGCGTCGGCCCGGATCGCGGGTTCGGCGTGGTGGAGCAGCGGCAGCACAATGTCTGGCGGCAGGCGGGAGTGGAGCCGGGTGGCGGCGGCCACGGCGTAGATGAGTGTCGCGGCTTGGACCCAACCGCGGCTGATGATGCGTGCCACGGAGGCGGCAGCCTCGGGCCCGCCGATGGCGGCGAGTGCGTCCAATGCGGCGCGCTGTTCCGCGAGGGGATGCGTAAGGCCGAAGCCGGCGAAGCGGCGGCAGTAGTCCTCGAGCACCGGGACGGCCGCCTGGATGCGGCGGCGACCGGCTTCCCGTGCGAGGGGGGGACCGTCCGAGAGACCGGATGCCGGGATCGCGGCCAGCAGCGCGGCATCGTCGAGATCGGACGGTGATGGGGCGCAGGGACACTGCGTGGGCGACCGTTGCGATTGCTGGGCAGGTGACGTGCCCGATCCGGCAAATAGGTCGAGCTGTCCGTCCGACATGGGCGGTCGTCCTGGAGAGTCGCGGGAGGCTGCAGTTCCGGCTCAAGTTGGGGGCGCGTCAAGTGCGGGGGTGGGTCGGGGTCGGCAAGCACCCCCTCCCCACCCTCCCCCGCTTTGCGGGAGAGGGAGTCTGGCCGTGGGCCTTGCATTGCCCTCTCAGCGGGGACCTTCAGCGGGCGCCGATGCGGAAGAGGACCACGCGCACGGTGGCGGCGAGGATGCGCAGGTCGAACAGAAGGCTGCGGTTGGTGATATAGTAGATATCGTAGTCTAGTTTGATGCGGGCGTCCTGGACCGAGGCGCCGTAGGCGTAACGGACCTGGGCCAGGCCGGTTAGGCCGGGGAGGACCGCCTCGCGCTCGTCGTAGCGGGGGATGATGCGGGCGAGTTGCTCGGTGAAGCAGGGGCGCTCGGGGCGGGGGCCGACCAGGCTCATGTCGCCGCGGAGGACGTTGAGGAGCTGCGGCAGCTCGTCGATGCGCTGGGCGCGGATGAAGGCACCGACGCGGGTGATGCGGGGGTCTCGTTCGGTGGCCCAGCAGGGACCGGCGGCCTCGGCGTCGACCCGCATGCTGCGGAACTTCAGCAACGTGAAGACCTTGCCGTGCAGGCCGACGCGCTCCTGGCGATACATCACCGGGCCGCGCGACTCGAGCTTGATCAGGCAGGCGACCAGGAGGCAGAGGGGTAGGGTCAGGAGCAGCAGCAGCAGGCTGCCGGTGATGTCGCGCAGGCGGCGCAAGGTGTTGGTCCATGCGGCTTCCTGGCCGGCGTGGACCGGTGCCCGCGCGGGCGTGACGAGAACAGTGGTGGTCGCGCTCATGGGATGTTCCCTCGACGGGGACTGCGATGGCATAGGCCACTGGGTCCGGCTGTGTTGGGCGGACTTCTACAGGCGCCGGGGTCGCTACGGGTATGAATTGACTTACACTTTGGGCGTGATCGTGGGCGGGGCGGTTTCCAGGAGTTTCCTGTGTTGTTCGCCCCTGTCGATCGGGGCATGGGCGTTGAGGTCCGAAAACCGCGAGACAGCGGCGGCGGGGAGGAGGATCATCGGCTGATGGATATGGATGATGATGCCTGCTACCGCGCCCTCGTGACGCGTGACCGCCGGTTCGACGGGCGGCTGTTCGTTGCGGTGCGGACGACCGGGATCTATTGCCGGCCATTCTGTCCGGCTCCGACGCCGAAGCGGGAGAACGTGCGGTTCTTTCCGACTGCCGCCGCGGCGCAGGAGGCGGGATTTCGGCCTTGCCTGAGGTGTCGGCCGGAGACTTCTCCCGAATTGGCGCTGTGGCGGGGGAGTGCCAATACGGTGTCTCGGGCGCTGCGATTGATCGAGGCGGGGGGGTTGGATGAGGCGAACGTCGCGGCGCTGGCGGAGCGGTTGGGGGTCGGCGAGCGGCAATTGCGGCGGCTGTTCCGGCAGCACCTTGGGGCGTCGCCGGTCTCGATCGCGCAGACGCGTCGGATCCTGCTGGCGAAGCAACTGATCCAGGATACTGGGCTGCCGATGACCGAGGTCGCGGCGGCGGCCGGCTTTGGGTCGCTCCGACGGTTCAACGAGGTGTTCCAGGAGATGTACCGGCGGCCGCCTACGGCGCTGCGGCGGAAGGGCATGGTCGAGCAGGACGCGGGGGCGGTGACGGTGCGGCTGGGATACCGGCCGCCGTATGATTGGGATGCGATCGTGGGGTTCCTGCGGGCTCGGGCGATTCCGGGGGTCGAGGTGGTGTCGGGGGAACGATATGCCCGGGCCATCGGGTTCGGCGGCGCTCGGGGCGTGCTGGTGGTGGGGCCGGCGGCGGGGAATTGCCTGCGGGCGACGGTGCGGTTCCCGGAGTTGCGGGCGCTGCCGGCGATCATTGCCCGGGTCCGGCGGGTGTTCGACCTGGCGGCGGATCCGGTGGCGATCGGGGGACATCTGGGGCTGGACCCGGTGTTGGCGCCGCTGGTGGCGGCTCGGCCGGGGCTGCGGGTGCCGGGGGCTTGGGATGGGTTCGAGCTGGCGGTGCGGGCGATCCTGGGGCAACAGATCTCGGTGGCGGCGGCGACCCGGCTGGTGGGGAAGCTGGTGGCCTGCTGCGGCGAGTTGCTGGGCGATCCGTTGGTGGCGGCCGAGGGGCTGACGCATGTATTTCCGTCGCCTGCGCAGGTGGTTGCGGCGGACCTGGCGGTGATCGGAATGCCACAGGCGCGGCGGACGGCACTGGCGTCGCTGGCGGCGGCGGTGGTGGCGGACCCGGGGATTTTTGGGGCTCGGCGGACGCTGGAGGAGGCAATCGCCCAGTTGCGGTCGCTGGTGGGGATTGGCGAGTGGACCGCGCAATACATCGCCATGCGGGAATTGCGGGAGCCGGATGCATTCCCGGCGGCGGATATCGGGCTGATGCGGGCGATGGGCCAGGGGCGCGGGGCTCGGCCGTCTCCCGCGGAACTGCTGGCACATGCCGAGCAGTGGCGGCCCTGGCGGGCTTATGCGGCGCTGCATCTTTGGGCGTCTGAGTCGCAGGCGGCGGCTGCAGAGGATGGAAGGGTGGAACATGAACGCCAGGCAGCCTGAGCGGCTTCGGGTGGATCGGTTGGCGACGCCGATAGGGGAGGCGCTGGTGGTCTCGGATGAGGCCGGGTGCCTGCGGGCGTTCGACTGGGCGGATCACGAGGCCGACATGGTCCGGCGGCTGCGGCTGCACTACGGGGCTCTGGTGCCGGAGGCTGGGGCGGCGCCTGGGGCGATGATGGGTGTGCTGCGGCGGTATTTCGACGGCGAGGTGGGCGGATTGGGCGCGATCGAGTGGCGCACCGGTGGCACGGCTTTCCAGCGGGCGGTGTGGTCCGGTCTCACGACGATCCCGGCGGGGGAGACGTTGAGTTATCGCGGGCTGGCGGCTCGGGTGGGGTGCCCGACGGCGGTGCGGGCGGTGGGCGCGGCGAATGGCGCCAATCCGATCAGCGTGGTGGTGCCGTGCCACCGCGCGATCGGGAGCGACGGGTCGCTGACCGGGTACGGCGGTGGGATCGAGCGCAAGCGGTGGCTGCTGCGGCACGAGGGGGCGGCGTTTCGGGACGGGGTGGCTCGGGCGGCTTAGCGGGCGGTTCTCATCGTTGTCTCGTGGGGTTGTTTGGCGGGATTCTGTCGCGGAGCATGGGATTCAGGCGTGCTTGCGCTGGCGGGCGTCGTCGAGCGCGGTGAAGATGGGGCCGGTGCCGTGGACGATGGCCTGGACTATGTCTCGCTTGGGGGCGGCGAAGTCGAGGCGTTTTGGAAGGCCTCGCGCGGCGCGGATGCGCGCGGCTGGGCCGGGATGGGTCATGCAGAAGCGCTCGGGTTCGGAGAGGTGCGCCATCGGGTCGAAGATCCGGGCGGGCGGTGCTTCGGTCTGCGGTGAAGGAGGTTCGGCGGCGGGCGCGGCCTTGGGCTGGGCGAGTTTCGCGGGCTTGCGGGCGGCCTGAAGGCTGAGCAACGAGCGGATGGTGCCCTGGCAGGTGCGCGCCATGAGCGAGGCCTGGGCCCGGTAGTTCTTCAGGGCGTCGACGGTCAGATTCGGTTGAGAGGCGGCGGTGAGAGCGTCCTTGGCGTGGAAGTCGGCGCCGACGATCTGGGCGGCGAGTTCGGCCTCGGCGGGGTTCGCGGGCCGGAGCGCGATTGCGGCCGCTATGGCCCGTTCGTCGCGGATTGCGCGGGCTTCGGGTGTATCGGGGGATGGCGGCGGGAGGTAGTCGCGGAGCGCGGCATAGATCTCGTGGCGGGCGAGAGGGGCTGGGATGTCGGTGATCGCATTCATGGCCGGGCCGTCCTTTTCTGCGGAGTGGGACGGAGATGGTTGTTAGTTACTATAGAGTCAACGTTTGATATAATGACATTTGAGGGGTTGAGGAGGTGGCGTGGGGCCGGTTGTGGCTGTGGGAGCGAAAAAAAAGGCGGCGCACGAGGCGCCGCCAAGTTTAGGGAGGAAACGTCCAAGAAAGCAGACAGCGCGGTCAAGGACCGCATTGCTGCGACGCACAATCTAGGCTGGAGATCGTTCGTGTGCAAGCGTTATTTTGCAGCGCAGCATGGATGAGGGGTGGACAGGCGCGATACTGGCGAGTAGCAAGCGGCCACGACGCCGAGTTTAGGTCGATGGAAACGCTCGCACCCCGCTGCTTGATGGCGGGGTGCCGTTTTTTTGGGCTGGCGCTAGATCGAGTCCCCGAGGGGACGCCAATCGATAATGTCCTGCGACACCGGTTCCCGTTGGCTGTCCCACTGCGGCAGGCCGGTCTGGTGGCGCGCGACGGCCTTGGCTGCTGCATCCGGCGAGCGCCAGCGCCCGTGGCCTTTGCCGGTGAACCGAACCGTCCAGGCGCCTCGGGCCTTGGACAGCCAAACGACACCGACCGGAGTTGGGTATTCGAATGCCATGAGCGCCCCTGCGGATGAGACGCTCGTAGTGTGCGGATAAGTCGGCCGAGCGTCTAGGGGGCGTTGCGGCCATTCAGGGCAATCGGGTGAACCGGCAGGAAGCAAGGTTCCGCACGGAGGTCTCGGAGATTTAAGCCACCGAGGGCCACTGAGAAGCCAAAGTTACCGCTCCGCGCGGAAGCGCTATCGACCTTCTCGGTGGCTCAGTGGCTTCGCCCTCTCGGTGACCTCGGTGCGGAACTGCTGCCAGTTCACCCGATTGCCCTGACGGCAACTCCGGAAAAAAATGAGGCGCACCGGAAACCGGCGCGCCTCGGGAAGTTTGGTAACAATCCTGACAAGAATATGGTTCTGGGTTGGCGCCGATTCAAGGTCGGGGCGGCGGGGAACCGGGTGCGCAGACCGGGTAGCCCTTACAGGTGGCGTTGGCGGTACGTGCCCCGTTGCCATTCATGACGGACCCGCAGCAGCGGCCGCTCGCCCGCCGGACGGCACCGGCCTACGCTGGCGCCTGGCTTGCGCTGGGATGTGGCCCTTGGCGGCATGCGACGCGTGCTGCAACGTGGTACCGATGGGACGGGCGTGGGTTTTGCGGCGGATCACCTGGGCGGTCGGGGATTCGGTACTGGCTCGGGCAGTTTGCGCAGGACCGCGGCATCTTCGCCTCGCAACGCACTCATACCAACACTCACTGAGCGCAACTCATCTTCCGACTTGTATGGTCAGGGCGTGGTCCGGCGATGACATTCGGCACAACGCATTGGTCACTATTAAGATTTCGCAGCAACGCGGCCAAATTGTGTTGGACCGCGCATTGGCAGTCGGACTGCGTAGCAAGTAAGGACTTTCAACCACAGAGGCACAGAGTCCGCAGAGTAGTCGCAGAAGTCATTTTTTAATAATACTCTGTGACACTCTGTGACACTCTGTGAACTCTGTGTCTCTGTGGTTGAATATTATTTTACTGTTTTCTCTGTTGCCGGCAAACGCCGAGTTCAGGCTCGCTGGTTTTGCTATGGGTCACCATCGATGAGAACTGGTATCACGCAACTTGCGGTTCGAGTTGGCGGCATTGATTGAACAGCGCAGCGATCTCGTCAGCCGGCTTTGGCACACCGAGAAGGAAGCCTTGGGCCTCGGTGCAGCCCTCATCGCGCAAGCGCGCCAACTGTTCCGGGCGTTCCACGCCCTCGGCCAAGACTACCATTCCGAGCGAAGTTCCCAAAGTGGTGATCGCTCGAATGATTGCCGCTGCGTCATTTTCACGAAGCAGGTCGCGAACAAATGTGCGGTCAATCTTGATCTTGTCGATCAAGGTGCCATGACGGTGGCATAGCGAAAGATAGCTGGCACCGAAATGGTCGATCGAGATCCGCACGCCGAGATCGCGCAATTGGGCGAGGCTGCCCATGATGTCCTCGCCGTGGCGCAGCAACGTCAATTCGGCAATTTCCAATTCGAGGCGATTCGCTGGCAGTTTGGTCTCCGAAAGGATCGTTATCACGCGATCGGCCAAATCGGAGCATTGAAACTGCGCGAGCGACATGTTGACGGCAACACGCATGTCCTTGGGCCACGCACCCGCGTCTCGACATGCCTGCCGCAATGCCCATTGGCCAAGTTGCGCTATCAATCCCACTTCTTCGCTCAGCGCGATGAAGTCGCGCGCGTCCAGGAGACCTCGGGTTGGGTGGTGCCAACGCATCAGAGCTTCAAAGCCATTGATCTGGTTGGATACCAGGTCCATTAGCGGCTGGTAGAACAGCTCGAATTCATGATTGAGGAATGCATTGCGCAGCTCGACTTCCAACGCCTGCCGCTCTTGCAATCGGCGGTCCATTTCGGGCTCGAAGAAGCGAAATGCGCCGCGCCCACCGGCCTTTGCGCGATACATGGCGATATCCGCATTTTTCAGCAGGGTGTCCGGGTCCGAGCCGTCGGCGGGCACCATTGCGATGCCGATGCTGACGCCGATCATCAGCTGGTGGTTGGCGATTTGATAGGGCAGACTTAGGGCCTCGATGATTCGCGCCGCAAGTATCGCCACGTCCTCGGCTCGCTCCGGCCCGACCTGCACGACGGCAAATTCATCGCCGCCGAACCGGGCCACCGTATCCGCTTGTCGAACGCAATCGCTCAGTCGCTCGGCGACCGAGCGAAGCAGCAGATCACCTGTGGGGTGGCCAAATGAGTTATTCACCTTCTTGAAATGATCCAGATCCAGGCACAGAAGCGCAGCCGGGAGAGCACGGTCTGCCTGGGCGATCGCGGCCTCAATCCTTTCGCGAAACACTGCTCGGTTCGGCAGCAGGGTGAGCACATCGTGTCGTGCCATGAACGCAATCTGCTGTTCAGCACTGCGTCTCGCTGTGATGTCTTGAAGTGTCGCCACCCATCCGCTACCGCAGGTGTAATTCGTGCATTGCACCTCGAGGATGCGTCCGTTTGGCAACTGCTGCTCATGGACGCAGGGGGACTCCGCCGATCCGGCTTGACCGGTCAGGAGTTGCAGCATCGGGACGGTTGCGAGGGATGGGCGAGATGCGATGAGATTTCCGGGAAGGTCGAGCAGTTCAATCGCTCGCCGATTACATACTGCGACGGTGCCCATTGCATCGACCATCACGAGACCCTGGTCCATTGCCGCGAGCGTGGTTTCCAATTCGCGCGAGGTGGCGGCGAGCTGCCGGTCGCTCGCCTTAAGAGCGGCGGCCATGTGGGTCAGTTCTGTGTTACGCGCGGTCAGTGCCACTTGCTGCACCTCTAAGGCCTGGAACTGACGAGCCAGCGCCCGCAACAACAGTAGTGTACAGCAAGCCGCACAAAATGTGCCGAGTACAATAAGCATTGCCTCGCGCCACCAGTGAGCCAGTGCCCTGCCCAGCGGTAGGCCGACATTCATAACCAGAGGGTAAACGCGCAACGGCCTCACCGCGACCAGGCGGGTTGTTCCGTCAAAGGTATCAAGGGGCTGGAACACTCCCCCACCTTGTTCGACCACTCGATGCCATAGCGAGTTTACTGCCAGCTTGTTGCCAACGACACCTTCGTGGTCGGGGTGCCGTACAATCATTGTGCCATCACGCCGCAGCAGCATGAACGATTTGCCCCGCGGCAAATTGATTGATTGGAAGATCGCCGACAATGCGCTGAGCGGAACGGAACCCAGAACCATGCCGAGGAATTCGCCCTGCGGTCCATTGACCCGCCGCACCAGGTAGAGCGACCATAATCCCGTTGCGCGGCTGACGACGGGCTCACTTACGAAAAGGTTACGATCATCCTCCGACTGAAAATGGTGGGTGTATTCGCGATCGGACATATCGACGGCCGGTGCCGGCCAACCGATGGAATAGTTGACCCGGATGCCATCGGCGCCGACCAGAGCGATGTTGTCGACCTGCGGCAGACGGTCCAGGCGGCTGCGCAGGAATTCGTGCATCTCCTTGCGTTGGAGAATGCGACGAAAATCGTCCGGCGTGGCAACGCCAAGTGCGGCAATCTTCTCTTGGACGTCGTGCATGACGATATCCACCGCCTGGACGAACCGGTTGGTCTGCTCTGCCAGCACGATCGCAAGGTTGTCTGTGTTCAGTGAGGCGTCCGCGAGAGCGTCCTGGCGTAGGTTCCATAACGTCACGCCGATCGCCAATGCGATTGCGGCCAGCAGAAACACCGCTATGCGGGTCAGCGCGACGCCGCGTCCGACGGTCGCACCCAATCGGTTAACCAAACGGCTCGCAGCACCTTGAACGAGGAGGGCCATAGCAGGGATAGTTTCGTCTCGTGCGATTACTAACTTGCTAATTAATTTCTTGTCGCAGCACTGCTCGCGATGAATGCATCTCGTCCGCGGCAGAAATGGCGCAGCATTCGTGCGTCATTGCGTTCGAACTCTGCAGCTGTGGCCTTAAACCAGCGGCTGGCTGTTGACGTACCGCGCGCGACGATCCGACCTCGTCATGACTGGGCTTGACCGGTCATCTCCATCGGACGGTTGCTGACTGGGGTTGCATCGTTCCCAATTTGGTGCGGGTAGCCGATGGCCGGGTCAAGCCCCACGAGCGCCAACATAGCCCAGTTTCTCGGCGATCGCGGCTGTCAGACGATAGAAGCAAGGGTCAACGCAAAAACGCAAAGGGCCGCAAATAACGCGAATGGTCCGGCGCCCTGTCTGCAACATGGTGCTCGGCGCTGTCGGCTTGTTCCGGAGTCATTCGCGTTATTTGCGGCCCTTCGCGCTTTTTGCGTTGAGTCTTTCTTGCTTTCGCCGCGGTCGCCCAGCTTAGGACGAACCTCAGTGCCGGAAGCGCTTATGCTAGCGCCGATGGGGTCAAGCCCGGCCATGATTGGGGTGGAGAGTCGGTTTGAGCGGTGGTTGGTATTAACTGACATTTAGGCTGTCTGACGGATGCTGATGCACCATGCCAGCTTGGAGCCGCAAAGTGATCCCAGGCGTTACCCGGCGCCGGTTCCTCATCGCGACGGCTTCCATTGCCGCGGCGGGTTGTTCGGCACGGGCGGGAACTCTGCGCCGCACGATACGTATTGCCACCGTCAACCCACCTGGCTCTGCCACTGGTCAGGCATGCCGCGCGTTCGCGGACGCCATTGCGGCAACTTCAGTTCTCTCAAATATGCTAGAGGTTGAGGTTTTCACCAGTGGGACATTAGGTGGAGAACTGGAGATCGCGCAGGCGTGCATTGATGGCACGCTCGATCTTGCGATCACTGCGAGCAATGTCGTTGCCAGTATCGTGAGCGAAGTGGGCCTGCTCGACGCGCCCTTTCTGTTCCGTGACGCGCTGCACGCTCGCGCGGTATTGGATGGCGCAGTCGGTACGGAGCTGACGGAGCTTCTGCACACAAAGGGCGCCAACAATCTTGCCTGGGCGGAAAACGGCTTGCGCCACGTAACAGCCAACAAGCCGATACGTGAGCCTGGCGATCTGCGTGGGCTGCATATAAGGGTGCCGCAATCGGACGTCATGGTTCAGACCTTCAACGCACTCGGCGCGAACGCGGAGTCGCTGCCGTTTCCGGAGTTGTATGAGGCGCTCCACACCGGCCGCTTCGAGGCACAGGAGAACCCTGTCGCGACCATCGTCGCGGCCAATTTTGCAGAGGTCCAGCGATGTCTCAGTCTGACCGGGCATGTGTACAGTGCCGCGCTGATCCTGGTATCGTCTGACTTACTGGAGGACTTGGAGCCGCCGCAACGTGCAGCGCTGGCGGCGGCTGCGCATGTCGCCGCCAAGGTATCCCGCGTCGCTGCCTTGGATGGCGAGCAAGCTGGCATCGAGATGCTGCTTGGTCGTGGCATGAGCATCGTGCAGGACGTTGATCGGACCGCGTTGGCCGAGGCGGCGCGTCCTGCACTGGACACGATCGCCCGGCGGCTTGGCGTGAGCAGGGCCGCACGCATACGCGACACACATGCCTGACGGGCCAATCGCTGCAGAGCATCACGGCGTGCGCGCAACGCATCCGCTGCGATCCATCATGATGCGCATCTTTGCGGCTTTCTTCCTGGTATTGCTGCTGCCGGCAGCGATGACCGGAGTGGTTTGGCAGGCGACCCGTAATGTCAGCAGGGCGCTCCGTGCCGATGCAATCAGCCAGGGTGCCAACAGTCACATCGACGCTGTGCGGGCGGCGCTGGCAGAGGCGCTGCTGCGCATGGCCGTCTACCTCCGCGTCGAGGGAGTGGCGGAGCGCGACGCGCTGTCGGGGGCGATCGAGCGGCTGCAGGCCTTGACCGATGTGCAAGCCAATTTGCGCACTATCGACGTCGACGATACCAGCGGCACGATCCGTCCAGTCCGTGCCGCCCTGTCAGACGTCGCCGATGCCACGACGGACCGCCGCTTCGCGGTGGCCATGCTGGTGGCGGCGTCGTCAGCGCTCGCCAACAGCGGGACGGCACTGGCGTACAACGGCGGACGTCAGGGGGACAAGGCGCTGGCGGAGGCAAGCACGACGTTGATGGCAGATATTGACATCGCCACCATGGCGGGGACGCGTGCCGCCGCGACTGAGGACCAGGTCCAATTTGCCACTGCCGCCACCACGCTGCGTCACGGAAGGGAAACCCTCCAGGCGATTGCAGAAGCAACGACCGGTTCGGCACGCCTGCAACGCCTTGCGTCGATAGCAGGTGTCGACTTTGACTCGATGCAGGCGGCGGTCGCCAACGTGCGGGCTGTCGTCGCCAGGCGCAACGTCAGTCTTGCGGAACTGACCGAGGCCACATCGGAAGCCACTACGGCGGTGGACTCGGTCGCGGACGCTATCAGCAAAGAGCAGTTGATGCGGCGCACGCAAGGTCTTGCCGCGGCGAGGTCACTGCAAAGCACCGTGCTATGGACAAGCTCCTCGACGTGTGCGTTCGGCCTGATGATTGCGTTCGGTCTGGGACTTTCAATCACTCGGCCGCTGCGCCGCCTGGCAGTCGCCATGCGTGAACTTGCAAATGGCGCTCTCGACACCAGGGTGCCCGGCATCACCAAACGCGATGAGCTTGGTGCAATGGCCGGCGCACTGATGGTGCTGAAGGATCGATCGGCTCATCAGGCGACGCATGACAGTTTGACCGGGTTGCCCAATCGCGGGCTGTTCCATGATTGCCTCGGTCATTCGCTCGTCTGGTCGCGCCGCCACGGGGGCTCACTTGCGGTTTTCTACATTGACCTCGATCGATTCAAAGACGTGAACGATACGCTTGGGCACGCTGTTGGGGATAGATTGCTGATGGATGTCGCCGCACGATTGCGCGGGTGCCTCAGGGAGAGTGATACGCTGGCGCGGCTTGGTGGCGATGAGTTTGGTATCCTGCAGGTTGCCGCACTGAATCTTGCAAGCATCGAGGTGTTGGGGCGGCGCATCGTCGATGAATTGTCTGGGATTTTTGAGATCGAGGACCAGCAGATCGTGCTCAGCACGAGCGTGGGGATCGCGGTGCGGTGCGAAAACGACCTTGAGCTATTGGCATGCGATGCGGGGGTCCTGCTGCAGGAAGCGGACGTTGCGCTGTATCGGGCCAAGGAAGAGGGGCGGGGCACTTACCGCTTCTTCGAGCCTCAGATGAACGCGAATTTACAGGCGCGGCGCATGCTGGAAACCGACATTCGCGAAGCGTTGGCAGGTGGTCAATTCCGGCTGCACTACCAACCTCAAATCGGGCTGCGCGAACGCCACATCGTTGGTGCGGAGGCACTGCTCCGATGGTATCACCCTCGCCGCGGTGAGGTCAGCCCGGTGGATTTTATTCCATTGGCCGAGGAGACCGGCCTGATCATAGAGATTGGAGAGTGGGTCTTATTCGAGGCTTGCCGCCAAGCATCCATCTGGTGTCAACTTGAGCGCATCGCGGTGAACGTCTCGCCGGTGCAGTTTCGACGTCCTGGGCTGGTTGAAACTGTCCAGCAGGCACTACGGCAGGCCGATCTGGCGCCCGAGCGCCTCGAGATAGAGATCACCGAAGGTGTGCTTCTGACCGAGACACCGGAGACATTGTCGATCCTGCACCGCTTGCGCAAGATAGGCGTGTCGATCGCGATGGACGATTTCGGGACCGGCTATTCTAGCCTCGGGTATCTGCAAAAATTCCGTTTCGACAGGATCAAGATCGACCGGTCATTCGTGTGCAACCTGGGAAGCGACGATCAGGCCAGCGAGATCGTACGCGCTGTGGTGCGGATGAGTCATGCCATGGGGATTCAGGTGATTGCGGAAGGTGTGGAGCAGCAGCATCAGGTAGAGATCCTTGAAGATGAAGGGTGTGAGGAAGTTCAAGGATATTTGTTTGGCAAACCGCTGTCAGCGAAGGAGTTCTCGGACCGGCTGTCGATGCCGTTGCTGACCTGCTAGACCCGTGGCCCTTGGTGTTGACGTATGGCACGCGGTCCAGCCCCGTCATGGCTGGGTTTGACTGCCATCTCCGTCGGATGGTTGCTGACTGGGATTGCATCGTTGGCACATTGGTGTGGTAGCCGAGGGCGGGGTCAAGCCCACATGTGCGCCAACGTAGCCCAGCTTCTCGATCATCGCGGCTGTCAGGCGATAGAAGCAAGACTTAACGCAAAGAACGCAAAGGGCCGCAAAGAACGCGAATGGTCCGGCGCCCTGTCTGCAACGTGGTGCCCGCTCGTCTAGGGGCGCTGTCGGCATGTTCCTGAGTTATTCGCGTTATTTGCGGCCCTTTGCGGTTCTTTGCGTTGAGTCTTTTTTGCTTTCGCTGCGGTCGCCCAGCTCGGAGGAGCCTCAGTGCAGGAGGCGCTTATGTTGCGCCGATGGGGTCAAGCCCGCTTAGGACGGGGTCCAAGGAAGGGACGAGCGTCGGCATACCTCCTGCGTTAGAGAAATGATACCGGGTCCACATCCACTTCAACCCGCGCGCCGCGCGCCACCAGCACCTTCCCCAGCCACTCGCGCAGGATCGGCTGCACCGCCACATCGCGGCGCGTCTTCAGCAATAACCGCCGGCGGTGCCGCCCGCGCAGGATCGACAAAGGCGCCGGCGCGGGACCCAGCACCTCCACGCCATCGCCGTGCGGTGCGGTGCGGCCGAGGTCACGCGCCAATCCATCCGCCGCGGCGGCGGTGTCGGCCGAGACGATCAGGGCGGCGAGGCGGCCGTAGGGGGGCCAGTGGCCGGGGCGGCGCTGGGCGGCCTCGCGGGCCATGAATGCGGCGAGGTCGCCTTCGACCAGGGCCTGCATCACCGGGTGCTCGGGGGAGAAGGTCTGGAGCAGGACGCGGCCGGGGGCCTCGGCACGGCCGGCTCGACCGGCGACCTGGTGGAGTAGCTGCACGGTGCGCTCGGCTGCGCGCAGATCGCCGCCGGCGAGGCCCAGGTCGGCGTCCACCACGCCTACCAGGGTCAGGTGCGGGAAAATGCCAGCCTTTGGCGACGATCTGGGTGCCGATGATCAGGTCTACGGTGCGCGCCTCGATGGCGTGGGCGGCGGCGGCCGCGGCGTGGGGGCCGGGCAGCGTGTCGGAGGCCATCACCAGGCGGCGGGCGTCTGGGAACAGTTTTGCTGCTTCCTCGGTGATGCGTTCGACGCCGGGGCCGACGGGGACGAGCGTGTCGGCGGCACCGCAGGCGGGGCACTCGGGCGGGATCGGGATGGTGTGGCCGCAGTGGTGGCATTGCAGGGAGCGGCGGACGCGGTGCTCGACCAGCCAGGCGGTGCAGTTGGGGCACTGCATGCGGTGGCCACAGTGGCGGCACAGCGTCAGGGGAGCGTAGCCGCGGCGGTTGAGGAACAGCATGGCCTGCTCGCCGCGGGCCAGCGTGTCGCGGATGGCGGCGATCAGCGGGGGCGCGAGGAAGTGGCCGCGGTCCGGCGGGGTGGCGCGCAGGTCGAGGGCGGTGACCGAGGGCAGCGTGGCGCCGCCGTGGCGCGTGGGCAGGGTGATGCGGCGGTAGCGGCCGGCCTCGACGTTGGCGAGCGTCTCCAGGGAGGGGGTGGCGGAGACCAGGACGGCGGGGGCGGCGCAGAAGCGGGCGCGGACCACGGCCATGTCGCGGGCGTGGTAGACGACGCCCTCCTCCTGCTTGAAGGCGGTCTCGTGCTCCTCGTCGATGACGATGAGGCCTAGGTCGGGGAATGGCAGGAAGAGCGCGGAGCGAGCGCCTACGACGACAGGGGCGGCACCGTCGGCGACGGCGCGCCAGGTGGTGCGGCGGGTGCGCGAGGTGAGGTCGGAGTGCCAGACGGCGGGGGCGACGCCGAAGCGGCGCTCGAAGCGCTCCAGCCATTGGGAGGAGAGGGCGATTTCTGGGAGCAGGATCAGGGCTTGGCGGTGCTGGCGGAGGGCTTCGGCGATGGCCTCCAGGTAGGTCTCGGTCTTGCCGGAGCCGGTGACGCCGTCGAGCAGGGTGACGGAGAATTCGCACGCCTTCACCGCGTCGCGGAGGGCGGCGGCGGCGGCTTGCTGGTCGGGGGCGAGGGTTTCGCCAGGGTGTTCGGGGTCGGGGATGGCGAAGGGTGGGGCGGTGGGGAGGATGGCGGGGAGCAGCAGGCCGGCGTCGGCCATGCCTCGGATTACGCTGGAGGTGACGCCGGCGGCGCGGGCGAGGTCGCCGGTGGGGCGGGGTTCGGCTGCGGCCAGGGCGGCGAGGACTTTCTGGCGGGCTTCGGTGATGCGGGCGTCTTGCGGCGGTTGGGCGGCGCGTTGCCAGCCGGTGGCTGGCGGGGTGATGCCGGGGGCTACGATGCGGAGCGCCATTGCCATCACTTCACCGGGTGAGGACAGGGTGTAGCTGGCGACCCAGTCGACGAACTGGCGGAGGGCGGGGCGCATCGGGGGGGTGTCGATCAGGCCGGATAGCGGCTTGAGCTTGCGGTCTGGGACGCTGTCGTCGGAGGGGTGGTCCCAGACGACGCCGATCTCCTGGCGGCGGTTGAGGGGAACCAGGACGACGTCGCCGGGGTTGGGGTGGAGGTCTGGGGGGACTCGGTAGTCGAATGGGCCGGGGAAGGGGTACGGCAGCAGGACGGGGACGCGGTCTGGGCGGGAGGTTGCGATGGTGGTTGGGGCGGGGCCCCCTCCCCCTGCCCCCTCCCGCAAGGGGAGGGGGAGAGACTGATTTAGCTCGCTGCCCTCTGTCGCCATCTGCTCGGGGGCAGTGTCGCGCGAGCTTCGCTTTGGGTGACTGACCGGCATCCTATATGATCACTAACTGTAGATGGGAGCTATGCCATGAAGTTCTTCGTCGATACCGCGGACACCGCGGAGATCAAGCTGCTCGCCGCCAGCGGGTTGCTCGACGGCGTTACCACCAATCCATCGCTGATGGCGAAGACCGGGAAGAAGTTCCAGGACGTGTTGGCGGATATCTGCGCCACCGTGCCGGGGCCGGTGTCCGCCGAGGTGGCATCCACCGAGTTCGACGGCATGATGGCCGAGGCACGCGTGCTGCGCGGCATCGCCAAGAACATCGCGGTGAAGGTGCCGCTGACACCGGATGGGCTGCGGGCCTGCCGGCGGCTGACCGACGATGGCGCGATGGTCAACGTGACGCTGTGCTTCTCGGCGGCTCAGGCGATTTTGGCGGCGAAGGCGGGGGCGACGTTCGTCAGCCCGTTCATCGGGCGGTTGGACGACGTGGGCGAGCACGGCATGGGGCTGATCGCGGATATCGTGACGATATTCCGGAACTATGCGGCGTTCAGGACCGAGGTGCTGGTGGCGTCGGTGCGCAGCCCGATGCACGTGGTGGAGGCGGCCAAGATCGGTGCGCATATCGCGACGGTGCCGCCGGCGGTGCTGCGACAGTTGTTCAGCCATCCGCTGACCGACAAGGGATTGGCAGCGTTCCTGGCCGACTGGGCGAAAACGGGCCAACAGATCGCCTGATGAGCCTGTCCGAGGGGGAATTCGTCGAAGCGTTCCTGCGCGCCAATCCGGCGTGGCTGGCGGAGCATCCGCAGCTGTATCATGTGCTGGAGCCGCCGGCGCGGGTGCACGGCGAGGGGCTGGCGGACCACATGGCGGCGATGCTGCGGGCGCAGCGGGCGAACGTGGATGGGCTGCTGGCGGCGGGTCGGGCGACCGCGGGACTGGCGGGACGGGTGCAGGACGCCGTGCTGGCGCTGCTGCGGGCGAGCGATCCGGCGGACTGCGTGAGTGGCGAGATGCCGGGCATCCTGGGCGTCGATGCGGCGCATCTCTGCGTGGAGGGCGACCTTCGGGGCGCTCGGTGGCTGCCGGAGGGGGTGGTTGGGCGTCTGTTGAACGGACACCAGGTGGTGTTCCGCGATGCGCCCGCCGATGCGCGTTTGCTGCACGCGGAGGCGGCGGGGCTGGCTCGCCATGATGCACTGGCGCGCGTGCCCGGGGATGGACCCGCGGCCCTGATCGCGTTGCTGGCGCGGGATCGGCACGTGCTGGATCCGGCACAGGGGGCGGGGCCGCTGGCGTTTCTCGGGCGCGCCGTTGCCGCGGCGTTGGGGCGCTGAGGCCATGGCGGGATCAAGTCCGGCCAGATGTGTCCGGAAGCGGACACTGGCCAAATGTGGCTGCGTGCAGACACGGGCAACACGTGGCTGGAGCCTGCACCAGGCCATGACGTTGGAACACCGGGCCGGCGCCCGGACCCAAATATGATGGGGGGCGAGGAAGCGCGGGGTGCCTTCCTCGAATGGCTGGAGCGGGAGCGTCGCGCGGCGGCGCTGACTGTGGAGGCCTATGGGGCCGACATCGCCGGGTTCCTCGGGTTCCTGACCCGGCATCTAGGCGGCGAGCCGGATCTGCTGGCTCTGGGGGCGCTGCGGCAGGCGGATGTGCGGGCCTGGCTGGCGGCGGATGCTGCCGATGGTATCGGCAACGCGACACGAGCGCGGCGGCTGTCGGCGGTGCGGACGTTCTTCCGGTTCCTGGCGCGGCGGCTTGGCGTAGAGAACCCGGCGCTGGCGCTGATCGCGACGCCTCGGGCCAAGCGGCCGGTGCCGCGGGCTTTGGGCCTTGATCAGGCATCTGACGTCACCGAGCGGATTGGGGAGATGTCGGACGCGGCGGCGATCCAGGCGCGGGATACGGCGCTGTTCGTGCTGCTGTATGGCTGCGGGCTGCGGATTGCCGAGGCGTTGGCGCTGAATGTGCGGGATGCGCCGCTGACTGGCTCGGATGGCATGCTGCGCGTGGTGGGCAAGGGCAGCAAGGAGCGGATCGTGCCGGTGCTGCCGGCGGTGCGCGAGGCCATCGGCGCGTGGCTGGCGCTGCATCCGGATCGACAGCCGGACAGCCCGCTGTTCCTCGGGGCTCGCGGCGGGCGGCTGGATGCTGCCGTGGCGCAGCGGACGCTGCGATTGTTCCGGCGGCTATACGGGCTGCCGGAGCATGCGACGCCACATGCGCTGCGGCATTCGTTTGCCACGCATCTGCTGGCGGGCGGGGCTGATCTGCGCTCGATCCAGGATTTGCTGGGGCACGCGAGTTTATCGACCACGCAGCGGTATACGGCGGTGGATGAGGCGCGGCTGATCGAGGTCTGGCGCAAGGCACATCCTCGCGCGTAACGGGAGGGACGCAACAATGCTGGTGTTCGATGTCGGCACGGAGCGGGTGTTCGATCCGGTCCGCCATGTCGAGAAGGTGTTGGGCACTGTCGATGGCGGCGATGTCACCATCGCTTGCTGGGAGCCCGGGCAGGTCAGCCCCAATCATCTGCACCCGAATGCGACCGAGATCTATTTCTGCTTCGAGGGCGGTGGCGTGATGCGCACGCCTGAGGGCAGCGTTGTAGTGACACCGGGATCGTTCGTGGTGCATCCACCGGGCGAACTGCATGAGTACGCGAATGGCCCGGCCCGCACGGTCCTGTTTCGAGTGCGCTACGGGCAGGATTTTTCGACGCGGACAAAGGACTGGCCGAGCAATCCAAATTGGCGAGCACGTGCGGAGGATATTGCACATTTCGTTGGCGGATCGTAGCGGGCCCGACGTGCATCGAGCGCATCCGGGTCGGAAGCACGTTCATGGCACGGATCGGGAGCCTTGGCTGTCGCATGCTGCGCGCCGCGTTCCGGAGTTGTGAGCAGGAGCGGTCTATGCGGTTGCGGGCAGGAGGCGGTGGCTGAGCAGCCTGCGTGGCCGCCACGCTGCATCGCGCTGCATCCTTCGGCCATCGAGATAACGCGGGTAGGGTGGACATGCCACCTCGGATCGGAGAAATTTCGATAACGGCACGGTGTTCGCATGCACCGGACCATCTGATCAGCACCTCATCCGCATGAATAAAGGTCGTAACAGCGCCTATGCCAACTTGTGATGCTTGCGGCACCCCGATGCAAAGCCAACGCGATTGGCAGTTCCGGTGTCCAAAGTGCGATTTGTACCATTCGACGCTGGTGCCTGGTCCCGGCACCGGCATCGAAGGATTGGAGGACCTGCGGCGCGCCAATTTCGAACTGATGCTCGATCGGGCGGAGAAAGCGCGGTCACTGTCGGGTCTCCGGCTGCTTGAGGTCGGCAGTGCCAAGGGGTGGTTCCTCGAGGCTGCGACGCGTCGAGGTATGGTGGCGCACGGGCTGGAACCGGAAGAGGCCAATGTCCGGATTGCCCGAAGCAACGGACTGTCTGCCGAGTCGGGCTTCTTTCCGGCAGATCTGCAGGATCACGGACCTTACGACGTGATCGCGTTCAACGACGTTTTCGAGCACCTGCCATCCCCTGTGCTGGCCATCAGGCGGGTCGAGGAATTGCTGTCGGTGGACGGAACAGTGGTCATCAACCTGCCTTCGAGCGAGGGAGCGCTATTTCGGATCGCCACACTGCTTGCGGCGATGGGGTTCACCTCGCCACTGGAGCGGCTGTGGCAAATGGGATTTCCCTCACCGCACATCTGGTATTTCAGCCCGAAGAACCTTGCGCTGCTGGTCAGTCGTCATACAGAGCTTACGTTGGACGATGCGTTCCCACTGCCGAGTGTGACACGTTCTGGACTGTATGATCGTATCCGTAGCTCGCATGCGGGTCCCTTGGGCCATGTGCTTTTTGCGGCCGTGTGGCTGTTGTCATTTGTACTGCCGTTGCTTCCTGCCGACATTCACGTGGCGATGTTCAGAAAGGGGGCACGACGATCATCGGGCGTCCGAGAAGAACTTGGACGTGGCTGATTTTGGGTGTTTGCTAGGGTACGAGGGGATCCCGGGAAACGCTGCGTGATGCGGTACAGCCGGCTCGCTGCACCCCCTCCCCCAACCCCCTCCCGCAAGGGGAGGGGAGAACAGCTTTCAGCTTACAGCTTGCAGCTTGCAGCTTGCAGCTTGCAGCTTTTAGGTTTCAGGTTTCAGTTCGGCTGGGCGACGACGCGGAGGTAGGGCTTCAGGGTCTTCCAGCCGTTGGGGTACTTCGCGGCCGCTGCTTCGTTGGATACCGCGGGCGGAATGATCACGTCCTGGCCGGGCTGCCAGTTCACCGGCGTCGCCACCGTGTGCTTCGCGGTGAGCTGGCACGAGTCGAGCAGGCGGAGCACCTCGTCGAAGTTGCGGCCGGTGGTCATCGGGTAGGTCAGCATCGCCTTGACCTTCTTGTCGGGGCCGATGACGAAGACCGAACGCACGGTGGCATTGTCGGCGGCGGTACGGCCGTCGGAGGTGGTGCCGGCGCCCTCGGGCAGCATGTCGTAGGCTGTCGCGATTTTCAGTTCGGTGTCGCCGATCATCGGGTAATTGACGGCGTGGCCTTGGGTTTCCTCGATGTCGTGGGCCCACTTGGCGTGGTTTTCGACCGGATCGACGCTGAGGCCGATGATCTTGGTGTTGCGCTTGTCGAACTCCGGCTTGAGGCCGGCCATGTAGCCGAGCTCGGTGGTGCAGACCGGGGTGAAGTCCTTGGGATGGGAGAACAGGATGGCCCAGCCGTCACCGATCCAGTTATGAAACTCGATGGTGCCCTGGGTGGTGTTGGCGGTGAAGTTCGGGGCCTCGGAATTGATCCGCAGTGACATGACACATCCTCTGGTTGTCGCGGTTGGCTGGCGTGCAAATAACGCCTGGCGCTGGCCGGGTGTCGCTGAAGAGGTTCGGAAGAAGTTCCGAAATTCGTCCAAAAGTGGTTTACATCGGCTGTCATGACGAACCACGTGCTGGGACCGTTTCGGCTCGACACTCGGGATGACCTGCTGTGGCGGGGCAGCGAACCTGTTGCGCTCGGGCGGCGGGCGATCGCGCTGTTGCGGGCGTTGGTTGAACGGCGCGGCGCACTGGTTTCCAAGGATGCGCTGATCGAAGCCGCGTGGCCGGGCCAAGCGGTCGAGGACAGCAATCTTACGGTGCAGATCGCGGCGTTGCGCCGGGTGCTTGGCGAAGCTCCCGGCGGCGAGCGTTGGATCGAGACGATGCCTCGCCGCGGGTATCGATTCGTCGCATCCGTCGTAGCCGACGTGGATGACGGCGTGACGGCGGCAACGCCCCAGGCCGACCCCCCCGCAGCGGTTCCGCAAGGCGACGGCGAACGCCGCCAGATCACCGCGATGTCCTGCGAACTGTTGGGCGTGTCGAGACGCCCCGACGGGGTTGATCTGGACGATCTCCGCGAGGCCGTTGGCGCGTTCCACGGCTGCGTTTCGGACGCGGCGGATCGCCACACTGGGTTCGTTGTCAGTCGTCTGGGCAATGCCGCGGTCGTCCTGTTCGGCTATCCCGCGGCGCACGAGCACGAGGCGGAGCAGGCGGTTCGTGCGGCGATCGAATTGTGCGCGGCGGTCAGGACCCTCAGAGCTCGCTCCGGTGCGACGCTGCACTGCCGGATCGGCATCGCGACGGGCATGGCGATCATCAGTGATCTGCGCGAGGGCAGCCCACCCGGGGATCGCGAGATCGTCGGCGACGCTGCGGATTTGGCGGTGCAGGTGCGGCTGTCGGCGCAACCGGACATGGTGGCGATCGAGCCGGCTACGCGGCGCCTGGTCGGCGGGCTGTTCGACTGCGTCGAGTTCGGCAGCATCGACACCGCTGGCCACGGCGAGCCCATGCAGCGTCTGGCAGGTGCTGGGTGAGAGTGTCGTTGAGAGCCGCTTCGAGGCTTTGCGTGGTTCGGCACTGACGCGGCTGATCGGCCGTGACGAGGAGATCGGACTGCTGCTGCGCCTCTGGGCGCGCGCCAAGGCCGGCGAAGGCCAGGTGGTGCTGGTATCCGGCGAACCAGGCCTTGGGAAATCACGCCTGATCGCGGTGCTGGAGGAGCGCCTGCTGGAAGAACAATACTTTCGACTGCGCTATTTCTGCTCGCCCTATCACCAGGACAGCGCGCTGTATCCATTCGTCGACCAGCTTGGGCGCGCAGCGGGATTCGCCAGCGACGACGTGCCGGCCGGTCGGTTGGAGAAGCTGGAGATCCTGCTCGAACACGCCGGCATGGCGGAGGAAGACGGAACGTTGCTGGCGGATCTGCTGGCGTTGCCGGCGCCGGAGCGGCACGCGCTGCCGAACATTGGTCCACGGCGGAAGAAGGAGCGGACGCTGGAGGCGCTGAACGCGCAGCTCGAGGGCCTGGCGCGCCAACAGCCGGTGGTCGTGGTGTTCGAGGACGCGCATTGGGTCGATGCGACGTCTCGCGAGCTGCTCGATATCATCGTCGAACGCGCGCGCGCTTTGCCGGTGCTGCTGATCGTGACATTCCGGCCGGAATTCCAGCCGCCGTGGATCGGGCAGCCTGGGGTGACGATGCTGGCGCTCAATCGGCTGGGCCGGCGCGACCGGATCTCATTGATTTCGCAGGTTGCCGGGAAGGCGCTGCCGGACAGCGTGCTGGACCAGATCGCCGACCGCAGTGATGGCGTGCCGCTGTTTGTCGAGGAACTGACCAAGAGTGTGTTGGAGAGCGGACTGCTGCGAGCGGCGGCGGATCGTTACTTGCTCGACGGGGTGCTGCCGCCGTTCGCGATCCCGACGAGCCTGTATGCGTCATTGCTGGCGCGGCTGGATCGGCCGGCATCGGTGCGGCTGGTGGCGCAGACCGGCGCGGCGATCGGACGCGAGTTTCCCTATGCGTTGCTGCGCGCGGTTTCGGGTCTTGCCGAGGATCGATTGCAGGCCGCTCTGTTGCGCCTGGTTGGTTCCGAGTTGGTGTTCCAGCGCGGCACGCCGCCGGACGCGGTGTACAGCTTCAAGCATGCGTTGGTGCAGGACGTGGCGTACGGCAGCCTGCTGCGCGGTTCCCGGCGACGCTTGCACGCGCGGATCGTCGAGGCACTGGAAGCGGATTCGCCGGAGCTGATCGAGACACAGCCTGAGTTGTTCGCGCGGCATTACGCCGAGGCTGGGATGGTGGAGAAATCCATTGCCGCGTGGGCCGCGGCGGGGCGGCGGTCAGCGGCGCGCTCGGCGTTGGCGGAGGCTGCGGCGCATTATCAAAAGGCGCTGGACCAGTTGGCGTTGCTACCGGAGAGCACGGCGCATTTGCGACAGGAGCTGGAATTCCGCAGCGCGCTGGGGGCGTTGCTGCGGTTCGTCAAAGGACAGGCGGCGCCGGAAACGGGCGAGGCCTATGCCCGCACACGAAAGCTGTGGGAGCAGCTGGGTTCTCCGCTGGAGTTCCGTCAGGTGCCGTACGGGCAGTCGATGTATCACGTGTATTGCGGCGAGCTGGATCTGGCGCGACGGGTGGGCGAGGAGTTGCTGCGGCTGAGCCGTTTGCGCAATGATTCCGCCGGGCTGGTGCTAGGTCACAGCGCCACCGGACAGAGCCTTTTGCTTGCCGGGGGATTTGCCGATTGCCGGCCGCATCTGGAACAGCTGCTGGCGCTGTACGATCCAATTGCCCATGGCACGCTGGTGCAACAGACGGGCTCCCACCCATTGATGACCCAGTCGTTCCTGGGGCTTGCGCTGTTCTGTCTGGGCTTTCCGGAGCAGGCAATCGCCCGGAGCGTCGCCTGCATTGCCGACGCACGAAAGCTGGGCCATCCGACGTCGCTGGCGGTGAGTTTGGCGATCGGTGCACTGCTGCTGGCGTTGTCAGGCGATAACGCGACGCTGAAGCAACGAGCGGATCAGCTGGTGGCGGTAGCGACCGAGCAAGGCCTGCCGTTCTATCACGCATGGGGCGCGATCTTTCGTGGCCGGGCGAAGGTCAACGATGGCGAGGTGGCGGAGGGGATAGCGCTGCTGCGTGACGGTGTCGCCGCTTACCGGGCCACTGGGGCGGTGATGTGGCTACCGCACTTCATCGCCCTGCTGGCGGGGGCACATGCCATGACGGGGCAGGTCGAAGCAGCCACGACGTTGTTGGACGAGGCCTTGGCGGTGGGCGACAGGACGGGGGAGCGCTGGTTCGCGGCGGAGCTGAACAGGCAGCGGGGCGAGTTGCTGCTGCGCCAGGGGCACGCCGAGGCGGCGGAGACACAGTTCCTCAAGGCGCTGGGCATCGCGCGGGATCAGGAGGCCAAACTGTGGGAACTACGCGCCGCCACGAGTTTGGCCGGGCTGCGCGACAAACAAGGCCGTCATGCGGACGCCCACGACCTTTTGGCGCCGGTTTATCGCGGGTTCACCGAGGGCTTCGACGTGGCCGATGTGAAGGAGGCAAAGGCGCTGCTGGATCGCATCCAGACGGCGGCGACGGGCCGCGACGCTCTGCTGGCGACACGCTGAGGCATGGCGGCGATCAGAGCGCGCTAACTCTGATTGGCAACCGCGAGCACGATCCCCCAATTACGCGACGGATCCGCGGCTGGCTGCACCAGGACGGGCGGCTGCGTGCCGGTAAATCCGGCGTTGGTGAAGAATGCCTGCACCGTAGCAGCCCGTTCGCGCAGCAATAGTGCCTCGGGCATGTTGATGTCGCCGCCTGGCTCGACCACCACCTGCATGATCCGCGGGTTCAGCATCGCCTCGACGACGCTGCCGAGGGCCAGTCGACCGCAGTCGCTGAGAGAGGGTCGGCCGATGACGAAGAGCCCGGTGTCGGTCAGGCGGATCCGCACGCCGTCGGGCAGATATTCGATGCTTTGCAGCGGATTACAGGTCTCGGAGGGGATCCTGATGGCGGTGGCGCGGTTCTGGACGACCTGTGAGTTTGAGGGCTCGGAGCATGCGCCCAGGAGGAGCAGTGCCGCGAGCGCCGGCACGACGAATGCGATGGCTTTCATTGGTTCTCCGTGGGCGTGCCTGGTCGAGGTTATCAGCAAGTCCTGGCGGCGGGGTTGCGTTGTCTGGCGGAATGTATCGCGGGTTTGCGGCTGACGGCTAGTGCTCTGCGTCGTTGATTTTGCAGGCTGTGCTCTGGGTAGAAGCTATCATCGGGGCGCCGACACTAAAGTCCGCCCGCACACTGAAGTTCGGTAGGGGACGGACTTGTGGTTGGCTCCCCGGGGTGCACCGTTTCTTAAGATCAAGCATTTAACACGGAGCGCACGAAGAACCACGGAGCAGCACGGAGACAAGTCAAGATGCTGCTTGCGCGCGAATTGACCGAACGAGTCATCGGGCTTGCCATCGAGGTGCATAGGCTGACGGGACCGGGCATGCTGGAGTCGGTTTATGAAGGCTGCCTCTGCCACGAGTTGCGGCAAGCGGAAATCGCCTTCCAACGGCAAGCCGATGCTGGTGACGGTGGCGGTGACACCGGAGGGCGGCGCGAAGGCTGGCGCCATCCGATTCGAACAGGAACAGCTTTCCCGCATCACTGGCATCCAAGTTCAGTTGCAGCGTGCCGCCACCGTTGCTGACGTAAGGAATGGTCAGCACGCCGCCGGCGCCGGCTTTGGCGCTCGGCGACTTCGTTACCAGGTCGGTGACGTGGATCGTGTCGCCGTTGTCGATACCAGCGATCGTGTTGTTGGGGGCATCGGCGGTGGCGAACGTCAGCACCGGGACGGCGCCGGAGCCGAAGGTGATCGCACCGGTTCCTTAGCTTGCCCCATTCGTTGAAGACCCCGATTGGGTGCGCTTGCGTCGGCATCTCGGTCCTCCACCGTGTTCGGTCGGCCTTCATTATCAGGTCCCGGTGCGATGACGCGCGTTCCAAGCGACGGGATGTGGAGTGGCCTGGACATTCCGGGTAATTCCACTGAATTTGGTGGCATTGCTGATTCGCTGAAACGTGCGAGGGGGACGAACCACATGGCGGTCGCGTTCGCCGCGAAATTGCGACTGGCCGCGGCGACGCTTGGTTGTAGTTCGCGGAAGGAGTTCTGTGCTCGCTTCCGCAGGGTGAACCCGGCGACGCAGTGCGATATCGATCGGCTCAACAAGTGGGTGCAGGGGCGATCGCTGCCACGGGCGTCCTCGGTCTATGCAGATTTCGCCGGTGTCATCGGTTCGCCCCAATCCGGCCGGTGGGTTGCCGATTGCAGCCTCGAGGAGTTTGCCGCGGAACTGACGGCGCGGACTGGTGTCGACGCCGCTACGCTTGCCACGCCCGACAGTCTGTCGCCGCGTGGCAATCCGCGCGCCACCGGCTTGTTCGGCGGCGTCGCGATGCTGACGGGCACGTACGCCGCTGATTCGCCCGCGTGGTCGCCACATTTTCGCGGCCGTTTGCTTCGAGGCGCATTGCGGCTTTCGGCGGGCAGGAGCGGCAGCCTGATCGCGAGCTATTCCGAGTCGCTGATCGGCCGGGACGTGCGCCTTACGGCGGAGGCGATGATCCGTGGGCGCTCCATGCATTTCGCGCTGCGTGAGCCAGACGGCGACCTGCCGCTGTTCATCAGCCTGACGGTGCCGGGACCGCCGGCGAGCGTGATGTGCGGGGTGATGTC
Source organism: uncultured Alphaproteobacteria bacterium (assembly GCA_963726125.1). Lineage (GTDB taxonomy): Bacteria > Pseudomonadota > Alphaproteobacteria > Acetobacterales > Acetobacteraceae > JAMXLO01. Next base: position 679,867 of record CAVSBG010000002.1, read on the forward strand.
AGGATCTGCTTTTGTCGCACACGACTCATTACCGTCGGCGTGCCGCATCATCTTCGTTCGGGTGCCGGAGACGCCGCGGCTTGCGAACACCAACCGTTATTTCGACCCGGCTCCCGGTGCGGTCGCTGCCGACCTTGCGGACCTCGGGGCGAATATCCCGGAAGCCGATCGTTTCGATATGTTCACACGCGGGTTTCTGGGCACAAGCCCGGAGCAGGTGACGACCGAGGATCAGGCGACGTTTGCGGGCATGCTTGACCGCGAGCTCCTGGAGCTTCCGCGTTAGTGGCTGGGTAGTTTGAGTTCCGCCGATAGCGCCATGATTAAATCGGCTCTGATCCGGCACACCATTAGCTCGCTGTGACCGGGCTCACTGCAGCCGAGGGTCGATACCCCGCATACTGGCCTCACTGTTGCCAGCAGGGCACGCTTCATAGGCTGCGCTTCAATTTGAGGGTTGCAGCCTATGCTGATCTTGCGCGGCATACTGCTGCACGAATATCGTCCGGCTTGCGAGGCCTGAGCTTGAACGGCGGCGAGACACGCGGTGGTTGTTCACCAGCCTGCAATCCGGGGCATTGGGAGCGTAAGGCAATGTCAAATTCTGTCATTGACCGGATAGATCAGGAGCTTTCGACATCAACGGTGGTGCGAAGCGGCATGTCGGCTTACGCCAACATCCTGAGAAGATACGAGCGACAGGCCAAACGAGACCGAGCGGGGGCAGATCGCGAACTGGAGGAGGCGATTCTTGATCTGGCCGCTCGCCTGTACCGGCAGTCAGCATCGGGGCACACTGAATTGCTGATGTTCAGCGATGGCGCGAATGACTGCCTGTTCGACGCAACCAACGAACGAACTGTTCTCATGTACGGTCGGTCGAAGACCACGCCCCCCAACAGCCGCGACACTCCGTATCACCAGGGATATCCACGGGCCGGTAACGGTTATGACAAGGGCCACGCATTATCGCACGCCCAAGGTGGCCTGGAAGGCGGCCCAAATTACTTCAGGCAGAAGCGCAGCGTGAATCAGCGGCGATCCGGTGCCGGCAGTCTGTGGCGCGACATCGAAACCTATCTCGCGGCGAACGCGGGCGTGTTTGCATTCGTACGCCTGATCTACAGACTGGGCGAGACGAGTGAGATGCCATTCGAAGCCGAATACGGGCTACTCAACGGGCCGGGCCAGTTTCGTGTCGTGATCTTCCCGAACCGGTAAGTGAATCAGCGCGAGCGCGCGGTCTTATGTTGGAGGCGCAGCAACCACCTTAATCGGCAGGCTCACACAATCCGATAGAAGTCAAAGACCCATGGAACCCACACCAATTCCTGCCGGCCTGGAGAAGCTGCTCGATCTGGTCATCAAGAAGTGCGATGACTCCAAGAAAGACCTTGAGAAGAACTGGACTTATCAGATCATTGCTGTTGGGGTGTCCGTCGGGCTGATTTTTGGTCTAGGGCAGGCCATATCGAAGCACTATCTCGATGAGGTAGGCCACGAGCGGGTGCTTTATCTGGTCCTCCCATTGATAAATCTGTACCTGTTCATGCGGTTCGGTTTCCTCGCTTCCATATTCTCCGATGCCCGGCTGGCACTGGAGCAACTTGCAACGACCTATTTCAAGCTCGTCGAGTTGAAGGAAATTGATCCCGCTCTTACACTGGGTTCATCTGTCCTCTCCACCACCAACAGCTACTTCGAATTCTATCATCGGGGCCGACCCAACCTCGGGGTCTTCCTATACTCACTGTTCGTCCCCACCGTTTTCGCAGCGAGCCACGCATCATCGTTGTTCCTCTTGGAGCTTCTGGTGGGCAGCGCATCCCACAGGGCCCCCAGCCGGGGGATTTTGATCGTCTGGATTCTGTACCTGATCCCTGTGCTGTCCCTCTATGTGGCCTACTACATGGGGAATCGAGACCTAACCTTCACGATCGCTGGCAAGCGGTACAGCTTTGTTCGCTACTCGCTTGCGGTATGTGCCATTCTGACAGCCATCTTTATCGTGCTCTTGCGAAGCTACGTTGACATCGCACCTCTGGTTACCGCGCCACTGTGAACGAGATGAAGCGCCGTCCTGAGCGACGGTCTGGAAGTGCATTTCGATCGGTTCTGGGCGCGTGACCCCGAGAGGGGGACGCACGCGAATTCTGGAGTGCAACAATAGCATCGCGAGCCTTCGCCGAGTATCGGCTTGCCGCGCACGGTTGAGCAACAATGGCCATTGTCCGACTCCAACCGACACGTCAAGGCTAACGCCGCTGCCAATCGTAGGTACCGCCTGGCAGACTGGTAGTACTGCAACCCGGACTGATACTGGTAGGTACTGCCGTGGTTTTCCATCGGCATCCAGGGTTCGAGACAGCGTTCGGCGGACACTTCCGTTGCAGTCCGGTACTCCGATGTACGGTGCCGGATCGACCGGCTTTCCGGCCAGGTCCATCTCGAAATATAGATGCGCACCGGAGGTGACGCCTGTGATGCCCACAGCGCCAAGCTGTTCGCCAGCTGCAATGTTGCGCTTGCCCTCGGCGAAGGCTGGGGTGACCATGCTGAAGTGACTGTAAATGCCGACGAAGCCGTCGTGTTGAACCAGCATTTCGAGACCACCTGGCCCCTTGTTCTGGAGACGGATCACCGTGCCGGGTGCGGTTGCCATGACCGGTGCGCCCACTGGTGCCGGCAGATCGATACCATAATGGTAGGTGCCGGCCTCCGGTTGGTTGGGTAGCACACGCGGGCCGAAAGGCGACGAGATGCAGGCCGGGCTGACTGGCGGCAGCAGGTTTCCCACGCGTCGCGGCTCCGCAGACACGTTGCCTGCCAACACTGAACTGGCGACGGCGGCCGCGGCGATCATCATGAATGTGGATGTCATTGCGGCGAGGGTACCACAAATGGACCGATTGCGGCACTGCAAACGCGCTGGACTCGGACGAATATTCAGGCTGGCATTGACCCCGCGCAATCGAGGAGACCGCCAATGCAACGCCGCGACATCAATGCTGCCGACGCGCCACCACCGGCAGGCCAATATACCCAAGCCGTTGAGGTGACCGGTGCCAGCCGAATGCTCTACCTCAGCGGTCAGGTCGGCGTCGCTGCCGACGGCAGCATCCCGGCAGACGCCGAGACGCAATCCGCCTTGGCTTGGCGCAATCTGCAGGCACAACTGCGCGCTGCTGGGATGGAGATCGAGAATTTGGTGAAGATCACCACGATCGTGTGCAACCCAGCCGATATTGCCTCGGTGCGAGCGGGGCGCGCAGCAGTGTTAGGCGGTCATCAGCCGGCGAGCACGCTCATCATCGGCGGCCTCGCCAACCCGGCCTGGAAGGTTGAGGTTGAGGGCGTTGCAGCCGCCTGACGGGGGCCAGATGCCGGCAAAGACGTGGATGCCGACCTTCGTCAGCATAACGCGGTGGGTTGGACCGCCATCCGATGACGGTGGGCGCTAGTGGTCAAAACCCGACGGACGAGTGCATTGGCGCGTAGGCAAGGAGGCAAGTTATCTCAACCGCAAATCACGCAAATCACGCAAATCTTCCGTCTCCGTGGGCGTCGCCTGGTGCCATTCGCGTGGTTTGCGTGATTTGCGGTTGAAAATGCTTGCTTTGTGATACGCGTTTCCAGCCCTCGCTCGGGGAGCGTTTCCGGGCACCGAGCGATCGATTTTATCCACTAGCTGTCCGGTGCGCGTACGAAACAGATGATTTCCTGCTTGTGGGGTCCAGCAGGCGACCGCGCGACCGGTGGGGTTGTCGGCGCGGTTCAGGATATGGTCATCAGGCACGGGGCGCCATTCGCCCTCGATCAGCGCCTCGTAGCGGCCATTGTTCAACCGCGAGTTGACTGTCCGGCAATCGGCGACCGAGCAGCAGAGCGCGTTGGTCCATGGCTGGCGCAAGCCGTTGAACCACGGCGCGAGCGCGGGGTCGGCATCCGGCGGTGGCGCGGCGTCGGCGTGACCGGCGAGGCAGGTCAGTCCAATCAGGCCAGCGATGACCGTGTGCGGCGTCGGCATTCGCGATCCCTCCAATGCCGGTTGGCGACGATCCTAGCAGCAAGCGGCCGCGCGGTGTGTGGGGTACGAACGAAGGGACGGCGGTTGTATCCTCGTTCCAGTAGCGTGGTAAACGGCCGCGGGGCATGTTCGCGATCCGTCGCGCGCCTGCAACTGTTCTCGAGGGAGGCAACCGTGCCTACGCTATCAAACCGACAACGAGAAGAAACCGCGGAGCAGCGGCGTCTGGAGGAGGCGCGTGAGGAAGCGGTGCCTTGGCAGCAATGGGGACCTTACCTCAGCGAGCGCCAGTGGGGCACGGTGCGCGAGGATTACAGCGCGGATGGCGATGCGTGGAATTATTTCACCCACGACCAGGCACGATCGCGGGCCTATCATTGGGGCGAGGACGGCCTCGCCGGGTTAAGTGACGACCGGCAGCTACTGTGCTTTTCGGTCGCTTTATGGAACGGCAGGGATCCGATCTTGAAGGAGCGGCTGTTTGGCCTGACCAATCGAGAGGGCAATCATGGCGAGGATGTGAAGGAGTATTATTACTATCTGGACAACACGCCGACACATTCTTACATGAAGTATCTGTATAAATACCCGCAGCAGGCGTATCCGTACGGTGATCTGATCGAGACCAACCGCCAGCGGGGGCGGATCGATCCGGAATATGAATTGCTCGATACCGGGGTGTTCGATGACGATCGGTATTTCGATGTGTTCGTGGAATATGCGAAAGCCGGTCCGACGGACATCCTGATCCAGATTCAGGTGTGCAATCGCGGTCCGCACGAGGCTGCGGTGGATGTGCTGCCGACATTATGGTTCCGCAACACCTGGGCGTGGTGGCCGGACCTGCCGAAACCGTCACTGCGGGATATCAGCCAAGGCAACGATGTCCCGACGATCGCGGTGTCGCATGCCACGCTGGGCGATTACGCTTTGCATTGCGAGGGCATGCCGCAATTGCTGTTCACCGAGAACGACACCAATAACCAGCGCATCTTCGGCACGGCCAACACGACGCGATACGTCAAGGACGGTATCAACAATTGCGTTGTGTTTGGTGAGCGGGGGGCTGTCAACCCCGAGCGGATCGGGACCAAGTCGGCCGCGCACTATCGCTGCCGCGTGGGCGCGGGCCAAGCCACCGTCATCCGGCTGCGGCTTCGGCGTGGCGCATCAGGCGAGCCTTTTGGTAACTGCTTCGATCAGGTCATGGCGGAGCGGCGACGTGAGGCTGATGCGTTCTATCAGGCGTTGACGCCGTCCGGCATCGGCGCGGATGCGGCTAATGTGGTGCGACAGGCGCTCGCCGGGATGCTGTGGAGCAAGCAGTTCTTTTTCCTCGATGCCGACATGTGGCTTGAGGAACATGGGGCGGATTGGTTGCGTTCGTCGAACGCCCAGGTTCGTAACCTCGAGTGGTTCCACATGATCGCCGAACACGTCATTTCGATGCCGGACAAGTGGGAGTATCCTTGGTTCGCCGCGTGGGATCTGGCGTTTCACGCACTTGCGCTGGCGAGCGTGGACATCGATTTCGCCAAGCAGCAGATCAATCTGTTGCTCGACCAGGTCTACCAGCACCCGACCGGGCAGATTCCGGCTTATGAATGGAACTTCAGCGACGTCAATCCGCCGGTGCATGCGTGGGCCAGCATTTTTGTCTATCGGATGGAACAGACGATCAGGGGTCGGACCGACCATGATTTCCTGAAGGTGGTGTTCGGCAAGCTGTCGTTGAATTTCGGCTGGTGGGTCAACCGCAAGGATCGGTTCGGCAAGGGACTGTTCGAGGGCGGGTTTCTCGGGCTGGACAATATCGGCGTGTTTGACCGCAGCGCGCCATTGCCGACCGGTGGCTATCTGGAACAGGCGGACGGCACTGCGTGGGTGGCACTGTTTTGCCAGAACATGCTCGAGATTGCGTTCGAGCTTGCGGTGGAGGATCCGACCTACCAGGACCTTGCGGCAAGCTACGCAATCGAATTCCTGCTGATCGCGCGGGCGATGAACCGGATCGGTCCAGATGGGATGTGGGACGAAGAGGACGGCTTCTATTACGATGTGCTTAGGTTGCCGGATGGGAGCGCGACGCGACTCAAGGTACGCTCGATGGTGGGTCTGTTGCCGCTCTGCGCCACGACGGTGATCGAAAAGTCGCAACGGGAGGCGGTTCCGAAATTGACACAGCAAATGTTCGAACGTGTCACGCGGATGCCGGAGTTGCTCGAGTCCATCCATGCGACGGGGCCAGGGCAGCTCGGGGTGGCGGAGCGCGGCCTGATTGGTCTGGTGAATGAGCAGCGATTGCGTCGGATCCTGTCGCGGATGCTCGACGAGAACGAGTTCCTCAGTCCGTACGGCATACGGTCGCTGTCACGCCATCACGCTGAGCATCCGTACGTTTTTTCGGTGGAGGGGCGGGAGTATCGGGTGAACTATCTTCCCGCCGAATTGGACAGCGGCATGTTCGGTGGTAATTCGAACTGGCGAGGGCCAGTATGGCTGCCGGTCAATGCGCTGATCTTGCGCGCGCTGATGCATTATTATGCGTATCATGGCGATGGCTTCAGGATCGAATGCCCCACGGGTTCGGGCAATTTGATGAACCTGTTCGAGGTCGCGCGCGAGATTGCCAACCGGCTGAGCCGGATCTTCCTGCGCGATGAGACCGGGCGGCGGCCGGTGTTCGGGGGGAGTGAGAAGTTCCAGAATGATCCGCACTGGCGGGATCACCTGCTGTTCTACGAATACTTCCACGGCGACAACGGTGCCGGCATCGGCGCGAGCCATCAGACGGGATGGACCGGTATCATCGCGGGCCTGATCGAAATCTTTGGCAAGCTGGATGCCGAAACGGTCCTGCGGGGCCCGCGCGGAGCGGTGTTCCGGCGCGAGAATGATAATGCGGGCGTGGAGGACTGAGTGGGCGGCGAGTGGCGTGCCGCGTTGATCAGAGGCTGCGTGCGAAGCTTGACACTCAGCCCGGTGTCCGGCGGGATACTGACCAGTAGGTCAGGGGAAAGCCCATGAAATTCGGCATCTTCTACGAGTTGCAACTGCCGCGCCCTTGGGGGCCGGATGACGAACGGCAGCTGTATCAGAACGCGCTCGATCAGGTCGAACTGGCGGACAAGCTCGGCTATGATTACGCCTGGGAGGTGGAGCATCATTTCCTGGAGGAGTATTCCCATTCTCCTGCGCCAGAGGTGTTTCTGAGCGCGGCCTCGCAGCGGACGAAGAATATCCGGCTTGGGCACGGCATCGTGCAGTTGACCACCAATCCGCCGCAGCGGGTGGCCGAACGGATTGCGTGCCTCGACCTGGTGTCGAATGGACGCGTGGAGATGGGCACTGGGGAGTTGGCGTCGATCACCGAGCTTGGCGGCTTCGATCGGGACATGGAGACCAAGCGCGAGATCTGGGAGGATGCACTGCGCTGCATCATTCCGATGTTCCAGGACCGCGGCGTGGAACTGGACACCAAGTGGCACAAGATGCCGATGCGTAACGTGCTGCCGAAGCCGGTGCAGAAGCCACATCCTCCGCTATGGGTCGCTTGTTCCGCTTTGGAGACGATCGAAATGGCGGGGCGGCGCGGGCTGGGAGCGCTGGGGTTCCAGTTCCTGTCGGCGGATGCCGCGCATGCCTGGGTGCACGCTTATTACAACAACTTTGTCAAGCGCCAGGAGAAGCTGACGGACTACAAGACCAACCCAAATATCGCTCTGGTCAGTTACTTCATGTGTGCCGAGACGGATGAGGAAGCGCGGCGGCGGGCGGATGGCGCGACATTCTTCCAGTTTGCACTGCGCTATTATGGGTCGAGTTCGGGGCGGAAGCGACCGGATCCTTACACCGTCAACATGTGGGACGAGTATAACAAGTGGAAGCGGGAGAATCCGGAGGCTGCGGCTCGCGCGCTGTCGGGCGGGCTGATCGGTTCGCCGGAAACTCTGAGGCAGCGGCTGCGGCGGTTCGAGACGTCCAATATCGATCAGGTGATTCTGCTGAACCAGGCTGGCAAGAATTCGCACGCGCATATCTGCGAGAGTCTGGAGTTGTTCGCGCGCGAGGTGATGCCGGAGTTCCATGGCAAGGAACCGGCGCATCAGGAGTGGAAGCGGAAGGTGCTGGCGCGCGAGATCGAACTGGAGGAGATCGATACGGCACCGTTCGTCGAACGGTTTGGGCCGAATACGGTGCCGATACCGGCGCGGCCGGCGGCTGAGTAATTGGCCCCGGGCGCTTCGCCTCCAGCAAGCGGAGCGCCCACCTGACCATTACGCCGCTTCGACCAACTGACGTTTGATTGTTAGCCGCAATGGCTTGGGCCCAGCAAAATAGATCATTGCTGCGAGACGCCTGGACAAGGCTCAACCGTCGGGGATGACAATGCAAGCCAACACGCCGAATGTTCGCGGGGTCAGAGCCGGAAAGGGTCGCTGCCTCGCGGTCACATGGAAAGGCGGTGCGGAAAGTCTGATCGACGTTATCCACCATATCAATGCCTATGCGGTGTTCGCACCGCTGCGGAAGGACAGCAAGTTGTTCCGGCGTGTTGCTGTCGGCGAATGGGGCTGGTGCGTACGTTGGAGCGAAGAAATGGAGATACCAGCAGATACCCTGTGGCGTCTCGCCTCGAACAGGGCGCCGCCTGGTTGCGGAATTGGCGCACTGAACATCACATGACACAAGCCGAAGCGGCGCGCGCGCTTGGGGTCAGCCCGCGGATGTGGCGCTACTACGAAGCCGGTGAGCATCTACTGCCGAAGACCGTCAAGTTGGCCGGCGCGGGTCTCGACGCATCGGAAGCGGCGGCGTGAGTGGGGCGGCGGTCGCCGCCCCACTCGCCATTACGCTGCCTCGGCCAACTGCCCGTTGATTGTCAGCCCCTTCGAGCCGGCGGACACATGGACGGTATCGCCATCCTTGACCGCCCCTTCCAGGATCAGTGAAGCCAACGGGTTCTGCAGCCCGCGCTGGATCACCCGCTTCAGCGGACGCGCACCGTAGACGCTGTCGTAGCCCTCGTTGGCGAGCCACTCCATAGCGCTGCGATCCAGTTCCAGTCCGAGCTTCCGATCTGCCAGTAGTTTGCGCAGATGCTCCAGCTGGATCGACACGATGCTCGCCATGTCGCTGCGCTGCAGGCGACGGAACAGGATGATCTCGTCCAGCCGGTTGAGGAACTCGGGACGGAAGTGATGGCGCACCACGTTCATCACCTGGCCTTGCACCATCGCGGTGGACTCGCCGTCCGGCTGCGCCGCGAGGATATCGGACCCCAGGTTGGAGGTCAGCACGATGATGGTGTTCTTGAAGTCCACCGTGCGGCCCTGGCCGTCGGTCAGGCGACCGTCGTCCAGCACCTGCAAGAGAACGTTGAACACGTCCTCATGCGCCTTCTCGACCTCGTCGAACAGGATCACCTGGTAGGGGCGACGACGCACCGCTTCGGTCAGCACGCCGCCCTCGTCGTAGCCGACGTAACCCGGTGGCGCGCCGATCAGACGGGCGACGGCGTGGCGCTCCATGTATTCACTCATGTCGATGCGGACCATGGCGCGTTCGTCGTCGAACAGGAATTCGGCGAGCGCCTTGCAGGTCTCGGTCTTGCCGACGCCGGTGGGTCCGAGGAACAGGAACGAGCCGATCGGCCGGTTGGGGTCCTGCAGGCCGGCACGCGCGCGGCGCACAGCGTTGGCGACGGCCTTCAACGCCTCCTCCTGGCCGACGACCCGCTTGCGCAACTGGTCTTCCATGCGCAGCAGCTTGTCACGCTCGCCTTCCAGCATCTTGTCCACAGGAATGCCGGTCCAGCGCGACACGACGCCGGCGATCTGCGATTCGGTGACCGCCTCGTTCACCAGCTTGCCGTCGCTTAACTCGGCGAGCTGTTTCTCGATGTCGGGGATGACGCCGTACAAAAGTTCTGATGCACGCGCGAGGTCACCGCGACGCTGGGCGATTTCAACTTCGCTGCGCGCCTGGTCCAGGCGTTCCTTGAGCTTCTGGGTCTCCTGCACCTGCTCCTTTTCCGCCTGCCACTTCGTGGTCATCGCATTCGATTCGTCCTCGAGGTCAGCCAGTTCCTTTTCGAGCCGCACCAGCCGATCGCGCGACGCGGTATCCTTCTCCTTGCGGAGTGCCTCGCGCTCGATCTTGAGCTGGATGATGCGGCGGTCGAGTTCGTCGAGTTCCTCGGGTTTGGAGTCGACCTCCATGCGCAGGCGGCTGGCCGCTTCGTCGATCAGGTCGATCGCCTTGTCGGGCAGGAAGCGGTCGGTGATGTAGCGGTTGGACAGCGTTGCCGCGGCTACCAGTGCGCCGTCGGTGATGCGCACGCCGTGGTGCAGCTCGTATTTCTCCTTGATGCCGCGCAGGATCGAGATGGTGTCCTCGACCGACGGTTCGCCGACGAACACCGACTGGAAACGCCGCGCCAGAGCGGCATCCTTCTCGATGTATTTGCGGTACTCGTCGAGGGTGGTCGCGCCTATGCAATGCAGCGTGCCGCGCGCCAGCTCCGGCTTGATCAGGTTCGCCGCATCCATCGAGCCTTCGGCACGGCCGGCGCCCATCAGGTTGTGCAGTTCGTCGATGAACAGCACGACCTGGCCTTGCGCACCCTCGACCTCCTTGAGCACAGCCTTCAGGCGTTCCTCGAACTCGCCGCGGTATTTCGAACCGGCGACCAGTGCGCCGAGGTCGAGCGAGAGAAGCTGCTTGCCCTTCAGCGCCTCGGGGACGTCGCCGTTGACGATACGCAGGGCGAGGCCCTCGACGATGGCGGTCTTGCCGACACCGGGCTCACCGATCAGCACGGGGTTGTTCTTGGTGCGGCGGGCGAGCACCTGGATGGTGCGGCGGATTTCCTCGTCGCGGCCGATCACCGGGTCCAGCTTGCCGTCGCGGGCGAGCGCGGTGACGTCTCGGGCGTATTTCTTCAGCGCGTCGAAGTTGGCTTCGGCGTTCGGGCTGTCCACCTTGCGGCCCTTGCGGATGTCGGTGACGGCCTTCTCTAGCGCCTGGGCATTCGCGCCTGCGTTGCGCAGTGCGCGGGCGGCAGGGCTGTCAGAGGCGGCGATCGCGACCAGCAGCCGATCCTGCGCGACGTAGTCATCGCCGGCCTTGGTGGCTTGCTGCTGCGCGGCGTCGAGCACGCGGACCAGATCGGGGGTCGGCTGCGGCTGGCCGGCGCCGGAGCCTTGCACCTTCGGCTGGCGCGCCAGCTCGGCCTCGACGGTGGTGAGAGCGGCCTTGGCATCGCCACCGGCAGCCTTGATCAGGCCGGCGGCGGCGCCTTCCTCGTCATCCAGCAGTGCCTTCAGCAGGTGCTGCGGGGTGATCTGCTGGTGGAATTCGCGGATTGCGATGGTCTGGGCGGCCTGGAGGAATCCCCGGGCGCGTTCGGTGAATTTTTCGATGTCCATACTTGATGTCCCTTCATAGGCGACGGAGCCTCGTCCCCATCCCTGATCAGGCAATGGAAACATGACCCTTTGGCAATTCAGGTGGGTCCAGGCAGAGTAGGACTCAAGAGGGAAGAGCCATCATGCGTATTGAATATCTTTACCGCTACCCGGTGAAAGGCCTGACCGCCGAGGCGCTGGAGACCGCCGAGGTCGAGGCGGGCGGCTGCATTCCGTGGGACCGGGCCTTTGCCCTGGCGCAGGGCGATTCGGGGTTCGATCCGGCGGCGCCGCAGTGGCTGCAGAAGCAGAACTTCATGTGCCTGATGAGGAACGCCCGGATCGCAGCGCTGTTCTCGTTCTTCGAGCCGCGCACCGGAATGCTGGCGATCCGCGCGCCCGACGGGTCCGCGGTGGTGGAGAACGCGCTGACCGAGGCCGGGCGCGCGCGTATCAGCGCGTTCCTGGCAGGCTATCTGGGCGAGGAGGCACGCGGGGCGCCGCACTTCGAATACGTGCCGGGTTACAGCTTCTGCGACCAGCCGCGGAAGGTGGTCAGCCTGATCAACATCGCCAGCCTGCGCGACTTTGAGGCGAAGGTGGGCGCGCGCCGGCACCGCCGCCGGTTCCGCTCCAATGTGTGGTTCAGCGGCACGCCGGCGTGGAGCGAGCGGGGGTGGATCGGGCAGCAGATCCAGATGGGCGGCGCAGTGCTGCGGGTGACCAAGCCGACCACGCGATGCCCGGCGACGGAGGTCAATCCGGTGACGGCGGAGCGGGACGCCGATCCGGTAGCGGAACTACGAAATCTGTATGGCCACGTCGAACTTGGCGTGCATGCTGAAGTGGTTGAGGGCGGTCGGTTTGCTGTCGGAGATGCAATAGAGTTGCTCGGGGAATGAAGTGTTGATCGCGATTTAGTGAGTTGTGATTTGCGGACTCACGGAATCGCGAGGTATGCCTTGGACACGGGCCGCGGACAAGCAATCGATGACCCGAAATTGTCGATCGCGTCTGATGGTGCCGCTCCGTGTTCTGAGGGAATCATTCTGTCGGACTCTATCTCTATGCCGCATGCATTCGCATCCCGTAATACCGCCGACACTGCAAGGAACAGCGTAACCCGGGCGGTGGCAGCACCGAACTGGGCGAGCGCACCGAGACTTTCATCGTACGCTACGGCTTTTACGATTGCTGTTGGACTTGTCTTCGTCTGGGTTGGCCTTTGCGCCATCTGAGGTTCGGCGGCCATTCACGGTGTTCCCCACACCGTCAATGGCCGCTGGTCCAGAGGGGTGCCTCGCTATCGTCTCGCAGGTGTCGACCCCGCCATCCGCCATGGAATGGTTGCTGAGCGGGATTGCATCGTTCGCAAGTTGGCGCGGGTAGCCGATGGCCGGGTCAATCCCGGCCATGACGCGGGGGCGAGAGTTGTTCAGGCAGACTGGGATCATGAGACAACACCTGCCGTTCATCGTCATGCCGACACAGGTCGGCATCCATGGCTTTATCGGTCCAGCAGCGTAAGACGTGGATGGCGGGGCCGGAGGCTGCGCATGGATTTCCAGTCCTCGTGAACATGCTCTAGTAGTCGGGCATGGGTAGTGCCACTGTTGGTTCATCCCTGCATCATTCGCGTTATTTGCGGCGCTTTGCGTTCTTTGCGTCAAGTCTTGCTTGGTTGCGGCAACTCGCATCAGATTGGCGACGACGTCGGGAACGACGGCCGGCGCTTTTCCTTGTGCGACGCCAAGCCTTCCTTCGCCTCGGGACCGCTGAAGCCCATGAACTCCAACGCCAGCGACGCGTCGAATGACGGGCCGGCCAGGCGCAGCCAGTTGTTCAGCGCGTATTTGGTCCAGCGGATCGCGCTCTGTGCGCCCTCGGCGAGACGGACGGCGATTTCCAGCGCCTTTGCGTCGAGGTCAGCGTCATCGACGGCGAGCGAGATCAGGCCAATGCGTTCGGCCTCGGCGCCCGACACGGCGTCGCACAGCAGCAGGTAATATTTCGCCTTCGCGAGGCCGCATAGCAGCGGCCAGACGATGGCCGAGTGATCGCCAGCCGCGACGCCGAGGCGGGTGTGACCGTCGATGATGCGCGCGTCCTTGCTGGCGATCGACACGTCGGCGAGCAGCCCGCACACCAGGCCGGCGCCGACGGCGGGGCCGCGCATTGCGCTCACCACCGGCTTGCCGCAGTTGATGATGTTGTAGACGAGGTCGCGCGCTTCCTTCCAAACCCGGGCGCGGGTTTCGAAGTCGGCCATCATCTCTTCGATCATCGCGAAGTCGCCGCCGGCGGAGAACGCACGGCCGGCGCCGGTGATGATCACCGAATTGACGTCGGGGTCGGCATCGATGTCACGCCAGACCTCGCCGAGTTCGCGGTGCATGACGGCATCGACCGCGTTCAGCCGCTCCGGGCGGTCGCCCATGGTGACGCGCAGCACGCGAGGATGCGGCCGATCGAAGAACAGGCGGGTGTAGTGGGCATAGCGGTCGGTCATCAGTCGCGCTCGGATACCAATGCGGGATCCGGTCCCTTCCAGCGATAGAGCACAGCGTAGGCGCCCCAGATCACCAGGAACAGCGCGATCACGGCGACGCCGATGTTGCCCAGCGTGTCGTTGAGTGAGGCTGCGCGCGTCCAGAACGGGCCTTCGAGACCCGCGTGGTCGGCGAGCAGGCCGAGCACCTCGATGCCGCCGATGACCAGCGCGACACCAACGGATACCGCGGTGACGGTTAGGTTGTAGGTCAGGCGCCGTAACGGATGCGCGACGGCCCAGGCATAGGCCCGAACCATCAGGACGCCATCGGCGGTATCGACCAGGGTCATCCCGGCAGTGAACAGGGCGGGGAAGACCAGGATGTACCACGTCGGCAGTCCCTGTGCCGCCTGTGTCGCGGCGATGCCAAGGAGGCCCACTTCAGTGGCGGTATCGAAGCCCAACCCGAACAGGAAGCCCACCGGATAGAGGTGCCAGCTTCGGCTGACCAGGCGCATTGCTGGTTGCAGCACGCGGGACAGGAAGCCGCGGCCGTTGAGCAGGGTATCGAGTGCCTCGTGATCCGACGCTCCGCCGCGCGCCACGAGTCGGGTACTGGCGCCAGAGGCTGAGCAGGATGTTCAGGTTGATGAGCGCAATCACCAGCAGGAATGCCGCCGAAACGGACGTGCCGATGAAGCTACCGACGGCTTTGGTGGCGTCGAACCAGCCGCGCATACCGCCTGCGGCCAGGGCGATGCCAATCGACGCCAGGACGACCACGGTCGAGTGGCCGAGCGAGAAGTAGAGGCCAACGCGTATTGGCCGCTCGCCGCGCTGCATCAGCTTGCGCACCGCGTTGTCGATCGCGGCGATATGGTCGGCATCGACCGCGTGGCGCAGGCCGAACGTCCAGGCGAGAAATGCGATGGCCAGCAAGATCGGGTCGTGATCCAAATGCCGACCAGGCCCATAGCCAGGCCGCGATGTTGAAAGTGACCAACAACGTGGCGAGCGGGACCAGCCTCATGCCACCGCCACGGCGCGGGTGCGGTGCCTGGTGAGCCAGTCGTACCAGGCCGACATGCCCTCGCCGGTTTCCGCCGATACGCGCAGTACCTGCGCGGACGGGGTTGATGTCGCGCGCACTGGCGATGCAGCGATCCATGTCGAAACGCACGTAGGGCAGCAGGTCGATCTTGTTGATCAGCAGCAGGTCGGCGACGCGGAACATGTGTGGGTATTTTTGCGGCTTGTCATCGCCCTCGGTGACCGAAACGATGACCACACGGGCCTGCTCGCCGAGATCGAACAGCGCAGGACACACGAGGTTGCCGACGTTCTCGATCAGCAGCACGGAGCCGCGTGGCGGTGCCAGGCGTTCGACGCCGTGGGCGACCATGTGGGCGTCGAGATGGCAGCCGGTGCCGGTATTTATCTGCACCACTGGAGCGCCCACGACACGGATGCGGTCTGCGTCGGCCGAAGTTGCCTGGTCGCCTTCCAGGACGGATATCGGCAGCGTTTCATGGAGGTCTCGGATGGTGCGTTCCAGGATGCTGGTCTTGCCGGCGCCGGGCGAGCTCATGAGGTTCACCGCCAGCACTTCGCGCCCGGCGAACCAGCCTCGGTTGCGTTCGGCGAACAACTGGTTCTTCGCCAGGATGTCCTGTTCGAGCGAGACGGTGCGCGTCCCGGGGTGATGGTGGTCATGCGCGTGGGTGTGGTGGTCGTGGACATGGTGGTCGTCATGGCTGGCGGCGTGGTCGTGGGTGTGGTGATCGTCGGGGGGGACCGCACCGTCGACGGTGATCTCGTCGGAGCCGCAGCCGCAGGTCGTGCACATCAGGCGATCTCCATGTCCTTCACGCGCAGCTCCTCGCCGGCGACGATACGTAGCGAGCCGCCGCAGCGGCAGCGTCCGAATGGTGTCGCCAATAGGACGCTGTTGCCGCAGTCGAGGCAAACCGCGCGGCCTGGCGTTTCGAGGATTTCCAGTTCGGCGCCCTCCACCAGGGTGCCTTTGGCACAGACGTCGAAACAGAAGCGCAGCGAGTCCGGCAACACCGCGGCCAACTGGCCGACTTCCAATCGCACACGCAGTACGCGCGCGCCGGCGGCGTGTTCGGTGCAGGTCTCGACAACGGCGGCGGCGAGGCCGAGTTCGTGCATTCAGCAGATCCGAGGCAACTGTTCGCCGACCAGCATGTCGACGATGCGGTCACCGCCAAATGTGGTCTGCATCACCACCATGTTGGCCGGTTCGCGCGTCACCTCGCCGATGATCGCTGCGTCGGCGCCGGCCGGATGGGCACGCATCGCGGCGAGCACGGCGTCTGCTTCCGGCGCTGGAATGACGGCGACCAGCTTGCCTTCATTCGCCAGGTACAGCGGATCGAGGCCGAGGATCTCACACGCGCCGCGCACGGGGTCGCGTATCGGTATGGCGCGCTCGCGGATGTGGATACCGACGCGGGACGTTCGCGCGAATTCATTCAGCACCGTGGCGACGCCACCACGCGTTGCATCGCGCAGGCAGCGCGCGGTGGGGCAGACGGCCAGCATGGCGGCGACGAGGTCATGGAGCGGCTGGCAGTCGCTGGCGACATCAGCCTCCAGCGCGAGCTGATTGCGTGCGATCAGGATCGCCACGCCGTGGTCACCGAGTGTGCCGCTTAGAATGACTGCGTCACCAGGGCGCGCGTTGGCGGCGGACAGTGCGATGCCGGCGGGGATCACGCCGATGCCGGCGGTGTTGATGAACAGCTTGTCCGCGGCGCCGCGTTCCACGACCTTGGTGTCGCCGGTGACGATCGTTACGCCAGCGTGGTCGGCCATGCGGCGCATGCTGTCGGCGACGCGTTGCAGCGTTTCGACAGGCAGGCCTTCCTCCAGCACCATGCCGCAGGACAGGAACATGGGACGCGCACCGCCGACGGCGAGGTCGTTCACCGTGCCGGCGACTGCGAGCGCTCCGATATCCGCGCCGGGGAAGAACAGCGGATCGACCACGTAGCTGTCGGTGGTGAAGGCGAGGCGATCGCCATGGCGGGCAAAGTCAGCGAGGGGGAGGCTGGCGTGATCCTCGGTTGAATCGTTGCCGAATGACCGCGCCAGCACATCGTCGATCAGCGCACGCATCGCCTTGCCGCCGCCGCCGTGCGACAGGTTGATCCGCGTGTCACGCATGCACGGGGTGCCGGCCGTAGCTGTGGTAGGCGGCGCAGGCGCCCTCGGTGGAGACCATCAGGGCGCCCAGTGGAGTCTCGGGCGTGCAGGCGGTGCCGAAGACCCTGCATTGCTGGGGTTTGATCAGGCCTTTCAATACTTCGCCGCATTGGCACGCTTGTGGGTCGGCGACGGTGACGTTGGGCACGCCGAACTTGCGTTCCGCATCGAACGCGGCGTAGGCGTCGCGGATGCGCACACCGGAATGATCGATTGAGCCTAGGCCGCGCCATTCGAAGAATGGGCGTAGTTGGAAGACTTCCTCGACGGCAGCCAGCGCGCGTGGATTGCCATCGCGTGGGACTATGCGGGCGTACTGGTTTTCGATTTCGCAGCGGCCGTCGGCGAGTTGTTTCAGGACCATCCAGGTGGATTGCAGGAGGTCGAGTGGCTCGAAGCCGGCGATGGTTACGGGGCGAGCGTAGTCACGCGCGATGAACTCGTAGGGGCGTGTGCCGATCACCATGCTGACGTGGCCTGGGCCGACGAAGCCGTCGAGTTGCAGCCCGGGGGAGTCGAGGATCGCCTTGATGGTGGGGATGATGGTGATGTGGTTGCAGAACAGTGAGAAATTGCCGAGGTTTTGCTTGCGTGCCTGGATCAGCGTCATGGCGGTGCTCGGCATGGTCGTTTCGAAACCGAGACCGAAGAAGATGACCTCGCGGTTGGGGTGTTGGCGGGCTATCGCGAGCGCGTCGAGGGGGGAATAGACCATGCGGACGTCGGCGCCTGCTGCCTTCGCCTTTAGCAGGCTGGTGCGCGAGCCGGGTACGCGCATGGCGTCGCCGAAGGTGGTGAAGATGACCTCCGGCCGTTCGGCGAGCGCGACACAGTCGTCGACACGGCCCATTGGCAGGACACAGACCGGGCAGCCTGGGCCGTGCACATACTCGACCTCGTCGGGCAGCATCTGCTGGATGCCGTAGCGGAAGATGGTGTGGGTGTGGCCGCCGCAGACTTCCATCACCTGCAAGGGACGGCGGCGCGACGCGGGGATGCGCGGTATGAGGCGCTTGATTTCCTCTGTCAGGGTCTGCGCTTTTGCGGGGTCGCGGAATTCGTCGACGTATTTCATGATGGGAGTGCTCCCGCTCCCCTTGCGGGAGGGGGTTGGGGGGAAGGGGCGGCGGAATTCGGGCGGAACCCCCTCCCCCCAACCCTCTCCCGCAAGGGGAGGGGGAGTGTCGCACCAACCTGCGCATCAACTCGCGGATCAACCTGCGGATCAGCCTGCGCATCGACTTGCGCATCAATTCGCGCATCAACCCGTGCAGCGACCCGCGCATGAACCCGCGGATCAATGTGCGTATCGACCCGCGCACCAACCTGCGTATCAACCCGCGGATCAACCTGTGCATCAACCTGCATCGCCTCGAGCTCCGACTGCATCTCTCCCAGCTCTTCCAGCAGGGCGAGGGTGCGGGCCGCTTCGTTGGCGTCGATGCGGCTCATGGCGAAGCCGACATGCACCAGGACCCAGTCACCGATGCATTCTTCTGCGGAACGATCGTCCATGACGAACGCGATGTTCACCGGACGGCGAACGCCGGCGATCTCCACTGTCGCCAGTGCGTCGTCGGCGTTGATGATGGCGACGATCTGACCGGGGATGCCCAGGCACATGGGTTCATTCTCCTGTGTCGCCGTGGATCATGCGGGCCGCGGCGATTGCGGCCTGGCCCAGTGCGAGGCCGCCGTCGTTTGCCGGGACGGAACGATGTGTCAGCACGCGAAGGCCTCGGGCCTCCAGGCGTTGCGATACCTGTTCGAGCAGCAGCCGGTTCTGGAACACGCCGCCGGATAGGGCAACCTGACGATAGACCCCCTCCCTACCCTCCCCCGCTTCGCGGGAGAGGGGATGAGGGGGTGGCAGGGCCTCGACTATGTTCACCAGGGCATTGGCGAGACCGGCATGGAAGCGCGCGGCGATCAGCGCAGACGGAACGATATCGAGATCATCGAGCAGAGCCCGCCATAGTGGGGTCGGGTTCAGTTGCAACAATCCGTTGGTGGCGACTATGTCGAATGGATAGGCGATGTCTGCATCGTCTGTCGCGTGAGCTTCCAGCATCATCGCGGCTTGTCCTTCATACTGAACTCGGTCGCGGCAGAGGCCGATGGCGGCTGCGACGGCGTCGAACAGCCTGCCACACGAACTGGCCGGAGGCGCGTTGACGCCTTGCTCGATCATCGACGCGATCGCCGCCACCGGCTTGCCGGTCAGATGGCGTGCGAGGCTGGTGGTGCCGTAGGACTTGATGAAATGCGGCCAGCCGATGCTGGCAATGATGTGGGCCACGGCATTGCGCCAGGGCTCGCGAACCGCTTGTGTGCCGCCGGGCATGGCGACCGGCTTGAAGCACGCGAGCCTACGGAACTGCCGATAGTCACCGAGCAGGAATTCACCGCCCCAGAGCGTGCCGTCGCTGCCCCAGCCGAGACCGTCGAGAATGATGCCGAGCGTCGGTTCGGCTTCCAGCGCCACGCCGTTCTCCACCAGGCAGGCGGCGAGATGGGCGTGGTGATGCTGAACCTGGAACACACTCGGGCCGCATTCCATGCCGCGTTTGGTGGAGAGGTAATCGGGATGGCAATCGACCGCGATCGCCTTGGGTTCGTGCGCGAAGAGTTCGCTGTATTGCTCGATCGAACGACAATAGTCGACGTAGGTCGCGGCATTCTCCAGGTCGCCCATGTGATGCGACAGCACTGCGTCGCCGTCGCGCAGCAGGCAGAACGTGTTCTTCAGTTCTCCGCCCATGGCGAGCACGGGTGGTGCATCGGCGAAGCCGGCCGGCAGGCGCAGCGGGGCCGGCGCATAACCTCGGGCACGACGCAGCACGCGGGTGCTGCCGCCCATCACGCGCACGATCGAATCATCCACGCGGCGCGCGATGGACCGGTCGTGCAACAGGAAATGCTCGGCGACGTTGCAGAGGCGGTTCAATGCCTCGTCGTTGTCGATGCACTGGGGTTCGTCCGACAGGTTGCCGCTGGTCATCACGAGCGGATGCTCGATGCCGTGGAGCAGCAGGTGATGCAGGGGCGTGCTCGGCAGCATGAAGCCGAGCGTTGCCAATCCTGGCGCTACGCCGGGAAGCGCATCAGGCTTCAGCGCGTTCAGCACAACGATCGGCGCAGCGGTGCTGCCCAGGGCGGCAGATCTCCTCCGACGTTACCACGGCATAGCGCATGATCACGTCGAGATCGCTGGCCATGAGGGCGAACGGTTTTGCATCGCGCCGTTTCGCCTCGCGCAGGCGTGCGACGGCGCTGACATTGGTGGCGTCGCAGGCGAGGTGTACGCCGCCCAGTGCCTTGATCGCCACGATACGCCCGGACAGCAGGATGCACTCGTGCGGCTTCGATCGCGTCGCCGGCGCACTCCGGCTGCAGCCACACACGAGGACCGCATTCCGGGCAGGCGATCGGCTGGGCGTGGAACCGGCGATCGGCTGGACACACGTACTCCGCCGCGCAGGCATCGCACATGCGGAACGCGCTCATCGTGGTGTTGGAACGGTCGTAGGGGATCGCCTGGATGATCGACAGGCGCGGGCCGCAGTGCGTGCAGTTGGTGAACGGATAGCGGTAACGGCGGGTTGCCGGGTCGAAAATCTCGTCGCGGCAGGCTGGACAGGTCGCGGCATCCGGCGCGACACCGGTGCGGGTTTCGGCACCGCGGTTCGGCATGATGCGAAAGTCGCTGCCGTCCGGCGGGATCTCCGATGGGGTTCGCTCGATCGCATCGATCCGCGCCAGAGGTGGTGGAGCGCGCGCGAGTTCGGCGACGAAGCCGGCGATACCGGCGGCCGGGCCGCGGACGGACATGATGACGCCCTCGCCGTCATTGGCCACCCAGCCGCCGAGGCCGTGGTGGCGGGCCAGGCGCCAGACCGTGGGACGGAAGCCCACACCCTGCACCAGGCCGCGCACCCGGATCAGTTCGGCACAGTCCGTCACCGTGGCTTCCCATGCATCCGGCGGACCGTGGGACGGGATGGTTGCCGGAACGTTAATGGCTGTGCGTCACGCCGGGCGAAACCGTCCCAATGCCCCTTCCGCTCGCCGGCGCAGCGAGCCGATGCGGCCCACGCCGGATAGCCGGCGATCGAGAAAGCCGAGCGTGGCGGTATCGTCCTCGCTGGTGTCACGCAGCCAGTAGAGCACGGTTGCGGCATACACGCCGGTGAGGATCGCCCGCTTGGTGTACCAGCTGAAATCCGCCGAGCGATCACCGGCCGCATGCCAGATCGCATCGACGGTGCGCGCGGTACAGCGCGCCGCCAGCCGCGCGTTGCCCGGCAAGGCGAGCAGTGCCAGGGCGCGGCGGACCGCCTCGCGGTACGGGCGGTTCTGCTCGAGGCGCAGCAACATCACGGCGCGCACTTTTTCGTGGGTCCGCAGCAACGCCAGGTCCCGCGACGCCGCCGACGCTTCCATTCGGCGGTCAGCCCAGTCGCAGAACGTCTCGATCATGTCGGGGGCGCCGCCGGGGAATAGCAGGTCTGCGTCCTCGGGCGCCTCGCCGATGTCTGTCAGGCCGATGCGCAGCGCGCGGCGGGTCCAGCCGTCGAACGGGACGTGCGGCAGCGTGGCCTCGATGGCGGCGTCGCGTTCCGGGGTGCGCTCCGGGGGTGTCATCGTGCCGCCTGCTGGGCTTCAGCGGCCGCCTGGGCGGCGCGGGTCAGTTCCTCGGTGAAGCCGAACAGGGCGAAATCCTGCATCCGCATCGGGTAGAGGATGCCGTCCAAATGGTCGTATTCGTGCTGCACGACGCCGGCGTGGAAGCCGGACACCACGCGCTCGACCGGATTGCTGTCGCAATCGACGCCGCGGTAGCGAATGCGCGGCGCACGCGGCACGGCGGCGCGCAGGCCGGGGATGGACAGGCAGCCCTCCCAGCGGAGGACGCGTTCGTCGGACAGGAACTCGATCTCGGGGTTGATCACCACGGTGTTGCCGACGGGCGCGTCGTCCGGGTCTTCCTGGCCGCGCGCGTCGGAGACGCGGAACACGAACAGGCGCAGCGGCACGTGGACCTGGGGGGCGGCGAGGCCGGCACCCGAGGCGTCCTCCATGGTCTCCATCATGTCGGCAACCAGGCGGCGGATCTCCGGGTCGCCGGGATGCTTCACGGGCTCGCATTTTTGCAACAAGACGGGGTGGCCCATGCGCGCTATCTTGAGGATTGCCATCGAACCTCCGGGGCTGGCCCTCGGCTGCTTTCGAGGGGCTGGTGAAATATCGTTACCGCATGATATAGGGCGCCTCCCCGATCGGCGGGGATGGCTTCAGGAGAGAAGGAGAAGGCGGCCAAGTGCAAGTACTCGTCCGTGACAACAATGTCGATCAAGCGCTGAAGGCGCTCAAGAAGAAGATGCAACGGGAAGGAATCTTCCGCGAGATGAAGTTGCGGCGGCACTACGAGAAGCCGTCGGAGCGTCGGGCGCGTGAGGCTGCCGAGGCGGTACGCCGCGCCCGCAAGCTGGAGCGCAAGCGGATCGAGCGCGAAGGCTTTTAGGGTTTCCAGTGGGTTAGACCCCCTCCCTGCCCTCCCCCGCTTTGCGGGAGAGGGGGGCTACAGCAGGGCTGACCTGGAGAGGACCTGATGTCTGACCAACAACACGCCGCTGGGGAACTGGCCCAGGGGACCGTGCTCGCGCGCCGTGACGGGCGGGTTGGGCGGATCGTGCTCAACCGGCCGCAGGCGCTGAACGCGCTGGATCTGCCGATGATCCAGGCGCTGACCCAGGTGCTGCAAGGCTGGCGGGATGAGCCGCATGTGCATGCGGTGGTGATCGAGGGCGCCGGTGATCGCGCCTTCTGCGCCGGCGGCGACGTCCGCGCGCTGCGCCAGTTCGAACTCGATGGCGAGCACCACAAGGCTGAGGCGTTCTTCCGCGAGGAATACGAGCTCAACCTGATGATCGCGACGTATCCGAAGCCCTATATTGCGCTGATCGACGGGATCTGCATGGGCGGCGGCATCGGGGTGTCGGTGCACGCGCCGTATCGCGTCGCGACGGAGCGGGCGGCGTTCGCCATGCCGGAGACGGCGATCGGGTTCTTTCCGGATATCGGCGCCACGTTCTTTCTGCCTCGGCTGCCGGGGCGGCTGGGGATGTACCTTGGGCTTTCGGGCGCGCGGATTCAGGGTGGCGATGCGGTGCATGCGGGGTTCGCCACGCATTTCGTTCCTCGGGCGGAGTTGCCCGCGTTGTCGCGGGCGCTGGCGGAGGATGGGCCGGGGGCGCTTGGCTCGCATACCGCGCCGGTGCCGGAATTCTCGCTGGCAGCGCAGCGGACCGCGATCGATGCGTGCTTCAGCGCGGACAGCGTGAGCGCGATCGTGCGGCGGCTTGAAGGCGTGGGGGATGAGTGGGCCGCGCGGACGCTGGGCATGCTGCGCGCGGTGTCACCGTCGGCCCTGTGCTGGACGCTGGAGGCACTGCGTCGCGGAGCAGATATGACGCTGCCGCAATGCTTCGACGCCGAACTCGCTCTGACGCGCACGGCGATGCGGCATCCCGACTTCGCCGAGGGCGTGCGGGCGATGGTGGTGGACAAGGATCGCAAGCCGAACTGGCAGCCGGCGCGGATCGAGGATGTTGATCCGGCGGTGATCGCGGCGATGTTCGGCTGAGGGCGGGGCGCAGGCGGAGTAAGGGCCCGCAGAAGTTCGGCGGGCTACCGTCGCAAGGAGTCGGGCTTCGGTGTGGTTGGGACGCCCCCTCCCCCTGGCCCCCTCCCGCAAGGGGAGGGGGAGAATTTGGACTCAGCCCCGTTGCCTACCTCACGGCTTCAGCTCAGCCCTGTCGCCCACCACAGGCTTCAGGTTTGGGTTTCCCACCAAAGCGCGCCACGTGCTGTGGTCTCCCATAGGCGTCAGCCCTGTGGCCTTTCACCGGCATTGCCCCGTCGCCGGCGCGGGATCGACAGCAGCATCGCCGCCAGAAGGGCTGTCGTGGTTGCTGCTTGCGCGATGGCGAAGGCGTGGGCGTAGGGGTCGCGACCGACACCTTGGGCGAGCACGCCAAAGAACAGGCTGCCGATACCGGCGACACTGATGGCAGCGCCGATCTGCAAGGCCGTGGTCAGCACACCGGCGGCAACCCCAGCCTGGTGCGGCGCCACGTCGCCGAGTGCCGAATTGAACAGCCGCGGATAGGCGATGCCCTGACCGAAACCGGCGAGCAGCACGGACAGCGTCACGGGCCAGCCGTCGAAGCCCAGTACGATCACCAGGGCGATGGCGGCGTAGCCGGTGACCTGGATGGCCATCCCGATGGTGAGCAGCCAGGGTCGCAGGCGGGCGAGCGGCGCGGTGACCAGGGGACCGACGAACAAGCCGACGCCGTAGGGCAGGATGGCGAGGCCGGTATACAGCGGGTCGGTGCCATAGCCCTCCTGCTCGTAGATGGCGAACAGCACGTAGAACGACGTGGTGAAGAAGAACAGCGTGCCCACCACCACGCCGCGGCGGAAGCTAGGGATCCGCAGCAGGCTGAGGTCGAGCAGCGGACTGCCGGCATGGGTTGCCAGGCGGGCCTCGAACCATAGGAAGGCAGCTGCGAGGAAGGGCACGGCGGCCAGCATGATGAAGGTCCAGGCGGGCCAGCCTTGCTGGCGGCCCTCGGATAGCGGCAGCACGAGGCACGCAAGGGTTAGCGAAACCAGCAGCGCGCCGCCGGTGTCGAGGCGCTGGCGACGGCTGCTGCTGGTCTCGGGCATCATGGCCCAGGCGGCGATGGCCAGCGGGATGCCGACAGGCAGCTTGGACAGGAACACCGCGCGCCAGCCGAGCTCGAATGGGCTCCATTCGACCAGCGCGCCACCGGCGAACTGGCCGATGGAGGCTGCCAGCCCCATCATCACGCCGTAGACGCTGAGCGCCTTGGCGAGTTCCGCCTCGCTGGGGAATAGCGCGCGGATCGAGCCGAGGACCTGTGGCACCAGCACCGCCGCGGCGATGCCCTGCATGATGCGGCCGATGACCAGTTGCAGCGGCGTGACGGCGAGGCCGCAGAGCGCGTTGGTGGCGAGGAAGCCAGCCATGCCGATGAGGTAGAGCCGGCGCCGACCGTAGAGGTCGCCGAGGCGGCCGCCGGTGATCAGGAACACGGCGTAGGTGGCGGCATAGCCGGAAACGACGAGTTGCAGTTCGGCGGGGTTGGCGCCGATGGCGGCATGGATCGACGGCAGGCTGACGTTGACGATGAAGAAGTCGACCGACGGCAGCAGTCCGCCGATGACCAGGACGATGAACGCCAGCCAGCGCCCCGCGGGCGATAGTGGGATGGCCGTTGACGTTGCTGACACGGAGCTGGGCGTTTCCTGGACGGCTGGTCGTTGAGTAGCGGGGCGTCCGGATGGCGGCAAGGCTGGGGCTTGCGTGGCTGGGTTGATCTCAATCAATGCGGCGCAGCGCGAGGTGGTGGCTAATCGGGCTGCAATGGAACGCCAGATCGCGCTCGAAGCGTCGCCAACCGGCCGGACGGAGGTATCTGTGCCGGCGGGGTTGCCAGCGGTGGTGCCTCCGCCGCCGCCTGCACCGCGCCGTTCGCCGCGGTGGCGTGTGCTGATGGCTCTGCTGGGGGTGGCGGCTGTCGCGAGTGGGGGGGCGTATTGGTACACCCATCAAGCACCGGCATTGCCGCCGGGTATCGCCTGGTCGAACGGCCGGCTGGAAGCGGACGAGATCGACATCGACACGAAGGCTCCCGGCCGCATCGCCGCCGTGCTGGTCGATGAGGGCGCCATGGTGCATGCCGGGCAGGTGGTGGCGCGGATGGATACACGCGACCTGGAGGCGTCACTGAAGCAGGCCGAGGCGCAGATCTCCCAGGTGGATCACACAATCGCGGGCACTCGTGCCGAGTTGGAGCAGGCGGCAAGCCAGGTCGTGCTGACCGCACAGGAGTTGCAGCGTGCCCGCACGTTGCAGGGACGCGGCTTCGAGACGCAGGAGGTGGTGGACCAGCGGCAGTCGCAGTTCAACGTGGCGCGGGCGGTCTACACCGCGGCGCAGACCAAGATCGACGCGAGCGTCGCGGCTCGGGAAGCAGCGGTCCACAGTGCGGAGGTGATCCGGGTCAACATCGACGACAGCACGCTGGTGGCGCCGAAGGATGGGCCGATCCAATACCGGCTGGCCAACCTGGGCGAGGTGCTGGGGGCGGGTGGGCGCGTTTTCTCGATGCTGGACATGGGTTACGTCTACATGGACGTGTTCCTGCCCACGGCGGAGGCCGGGCGGGTGGCGTTGGGCGCCGATGCGCGCATCGTGCTGGATGCGATGCCGAAGCTGCCGATACCGGCGAAGGTCACGTTCGTCTCCAGCCAGAATCAGTTCACTCCGAAGATGGTCGAGACCAAAGCGGAGCGTGATCGGCTGATGTTCCGGGTGCGCGTTCGCATCGATCCCGATACGTCGCGTCTGCAGGGCACGCAGATACGGTCGGGGCTGCCAGGGCTGGCGTATGTGCTGCTGGACCCGCATGACGAGTGGCCGCCGGCGCTGCGGTGATCTCACCGATGACACAAGCCGCTGCGGTGCGGGATCTGTCGCACCGGTATGGCCGGCGCGTGGCGCTGGATCGGGTCACGCTCGACCTGCCGACGGGGGGGTTCTTTGCGCTGGTCGGTCCGGACGGTGTCGGCAAGTCGACGCTGCTGGGCATTCTGGCCGGCGCGAAGCGGATCCAGACCGGGCGGGTGAACGCACTTGGCGGCGACATGGCCGATGGCCGTCATCGCCGCGCGGTCTGCTCCCGCATCGCCTATATGCCGCAAGGGCTGGGCCGAAACCTGTATCCTGATCTCAGCGTGCGGGAGAACATCACGTTCTTCGCGCGGCTGTTCGGTCAGGGCGCGGCCGAACGCGAGCCTCGGATCCGCGATCTGATGGAGAGCACCGATCTCGCGGCGTTCGAGCATCGGGCGGCGAAGCAGCTATCCGGCGGCATGCGGCAGAAGCTCGGTCTGTGCTGCTCGCTGGTGCACGACCCGGACCTGCTGATCCTGGATGAGCCGACGACCGGCGTCGATCCACTGTCGCGGCGACAGTTCTGGGACCTGATCGGACGCATGCGCGAGCAGCGGGCCGACATGACCGTCATCGTTGCGACGGCGTACATGGAGGAGGCGGAGCGTTTCGAACGTGTGATTGCGATGAATGCCGGCGTCGTGCTGGCGCAGGGCACGCCGGCGGAGATCAAGGCGCAGACGGGGCACGCGACGCTGGAGGAAAGCTTTATCGCGCTGCTGCCGGCGTCGCTGCGTGGTGATCATCGGGCGGTGCAAATTCCGCCGCGTGATGGCGGGGACGGCGAACCGGCGATCGTGGCGCGCGATCTGACGCGTCGGTTTGGCGACTTCACCGCGGTGGATGGCGTCAGCTTCTCGATCGCCCGCGGCGAGATCTTTGGGTTCGTCGGTTCGAACGGCTGCGGCAAGACGACGACGATGAAGATGCTGACCGGGCTGCTGCCGGCGACGTCCGGAGACGCCAAGCTGTTCGGCCAGAGGGTTGACGGCACCGATGTCGCGTTGCGGCGTCGTGTTGGATACATGTCGCAGTCGTTCTCGCTGTATACCGAACTGACGGTGCGGCAGAACTTGCGGCTGCACGCACGGCTGTTCCATCTGCCGCCCGACCAGGCTCGCCAACGGATCCGCGCGCTGATCCAGCAGTTCGGGCTGGGCGAGCACGTCGATACCGAGGCTGCGGCGCTGCCGCTTGGCATCCGGCAGCGTCTGTCGCTGGCGGTGGCGGTGGTGCACGAGCCTGATCTGCTGATCCTCGATGAACCGACCTCAGGGGTCGATCCGTTGGCGCGCGATGCATTCTGGGAACTGCTAAGCGACCTGTCGCGGCGGCGTGGGGTGACGATATTCGTCTCGACGCATTTCATGAACGAGGCGGAGCGCTGCGATCGGATCGCGATGATGCATGCGGGGCGTGTGCTCGCCATCGGCACGCCGGCCGAACTGGTGGTGCAACGCGGTGTCGCGACGTTGGAAGATGCGTTCATCGCGTATCTCGAACAGGCGGAGAAGCCGCGCGCCATTGCTCCACCGATGGGTTTGTCGCGTGAGCCGGTGCGGGTCACTGGTGGGTTCAGTCTGCGCCGCATGATGGCCTACACGATCCGTGAATCGCTGGAGCTGTGGCGCGATCCAATACGGCTTGGCTTTGCCGTGCTGGGTATTGCGTTCCTGATGCTGACCTTCGGCTTCGGCATCAACACAGACACCGATCACATTGCATTCGCGGCGCTCGACAGTCGACCGGACGACGGAGAGCCGGGCGTATCTGAACGAGTTCAGAGGATCGCCTTACTTCGTCGAACATGCCGCCGGTCACCGACGTTTCGCAGATGGAACGCCGCATGGGCAGTGGCGAGCTTCAGGTAGCGATCGAAATCCCGGCTGGCTTTGGCCGTGATCTGCGGCGCGGGCGATCGCCTGAGGTGGCGGCGTGGATCGATGGTGCCATGCCGTTTCATGCCGAGAGCGTGCGCGGCTATGTGGACGGGGTGCAAGCTCGCTTTCTGGCCGATCTCGCAGCTGTCAGCACGCGCGCGCAGCCAATCCAACCGGCAACCATCGAGATGCGGTTCCGCTACAATCAGGACTTCGACAGCGTGAAGGCAATGGTGCCGAGCACGATGTCGATGCTGCTTGCGCTAATCCCGGCGATACTTATGGCGCTGGCGGTGGTGCGTGAGAAAGAGCTGGGATCCATCACCAACCTTTATGTCACGCCGGTGCGGCGGATCGAGTTCATCCTCGGCAAGCAATTGCCCTACGTGGTGGTTGCGATGGTGGACTTCGCTGTTCTTGCGACGATGGCGGTGTTCATATTCGGCGTTCCACTGAAGGGCAGCGTGGCGGCACTGGCTGTTGGCGCGCTGATCTATGTGACGGCGACCACCGCGTATGGGCTGCTGATTTCCAGCTTCGCCACCACGCAGATCGCTGCGTTGTTCGGCACGGCAATCCTGACTGTGCTGCCGGCGACGCAGTTTTCAGGAATGTTGACGCCGGTGTCGACGCTGACGGGCTTTCCGGCGGTGATGGGGCGGCTGTTCCCGATGACGTATTTCCTGCCGATCAGTGTCGGCACGTTCACCAAGTCGCTTGGATTTGCCGAGCTTTGGGTCTCGATGCTGGAGCTTGCGATTTTCGTGCCGGCGCTGACGTTGTGCAGCCTGGCACTGTTGCGCAAGCAGGAGCGCTGATGCGATGCGCCGGGCGCTGGCCAACATCTTCTGGCTGGGGACCAAGGAGGTCCGCAGCATGCTGCACGACTACGCATTGCTGGGGCTGCTGATCTACAGTTTCTCGCTGGCGATCTATGCGCAGGCGCAGGGCACCATGGGCGAGCTGCACAGCGCGGCGATCGCGATCGTGGATGAGGACCGCTCGCCGCTGTCGCGCGACATCGCCAGGGCGTTCCTGCCGCCCTATTTCAAACCGAGCGTACCGGTCGCCGCAGCGGACGTCGATCGGCTGCTGGATACTGCTGTGTATACGTTCGTGCTGGACATTCCGCCGCACTTCGCGCGCGACGTGGCGGCGGGACGGACACCGGCGGTGCAGGTCGAGGTGGACGCCACCGCGGCGATGCAGGCCGGGATTGGTGCGGGCTACATCCAGCAGATACTGGCGACACAGATCGCGCGATACGCGACGCGGTCAGATGAGGTGCCGGCCGATCCGGTGAGGCTGGTCACGCATGTGGCGTACAATCCGAACGTTTCGGTGTCGTGGTTCAACGGCATCATGGGCATCGTGAACAACGTGACGATGCTGGCGATCATCTTGTCGGGCGCGGCAGTGGTGCGTGAACGCGAGCATGGCACGATGGATCACCTGCTGATCATGCCGCTGACGCCGTTGCAGATCGCGATGGCGAAGATCGTGGGCAACGGATTCGTCATCACGGTTGCCTCGGCGCTGTCGATGTTTTTCGTGGTGCGGCTGCTGCTGCAAATCCCGGTGCATGGTTCGGCGGCGTTGTTCATTGGCGGTGTCATGCTCTATCTGTTCTTTGCGACTGCTGTCGGGATCTTCCTCGGGACGGTGGCGCGATCGATGCAACAGCTTGGGCTGCTGTTTATGCTGGTGGCGGTACCGATGATGCTGCTGTCGGGAGCGAACACGCCGGTGGAGAGCATGCCGATCACGCTGCAGTACATCATGCAGGCGTCGCCGACGATGCATTTCGTCAGCTTTGCCAAGGCGATTCTGTTCCGCGGCGCGGGGATCGACGTTGTGTGGCCGGAATATCTGACCGTGTTTGGCGCGGGAATGCTGTTCCTGGTTCTGGCATTGCTGCGGTTCCGGCGCATCGCGGCGGCAAGCATCGGCTGACAACGGTGCGCCTCGGTCTATGATGGCGGGATGACCGAGGACCCGGCGGGATTTTACGCGCGACTCGGCGTGGCGCCGACGGCACCGGTGGAGGCGATCATCGCCGCCTACCGGGCAAAGGCGCGCGTGCTGCACCCGGACATTCCCGGCACCGGCGATGCCGCGGCCTTCATGCGCATGAAGGAAGCGTACGACGTGCTGGCCGACGCGGAGCGCCGCGCGGCGTACGATCGTTCGGCGCGTGCTGCCGGTTCGGCGGCATATGCGAAGCCCGAGGTGGATAATGCGGGGTGGCCGACACCGCGGTTCTGGGACCTGACGATGGTGCTGTGGGTCGTGCTGGCAGGCGCGCTCATTCTGGCCAGCGTGATGTTGGTGGTGGAACTGGCTGGCTCGGCGTCACCGGAGCCGCCAGCGGTGGCACGGGCATTCGTGCCGGCGGTGCCGACGACGCGGCCGGCGGCGGCCGTGGTTGCGGTGCCGGTTGGTGGAGGGGCGTCGCATTATGTGCTGCCGGGCGGCGACACTGCCGTGGTGTGGCGACGCGATGCAACCAGCGACAGCTTCCATCCTGGCGGCCGGATCGCCGACTTCACCGCGGTACAGGCGCTGAGCATGGTGCCGCAGCACGGATTGGTCGAGGTCCGGCTGGCGGACGGCGGCAGCGGTTTCATTGATGCCTCGCGTCTGACGCCTGGTGATCGCCGGAAGGCGCAGCAGGCCTATTGCGCGTTCAACGCCGGCGCTCCGCCACGGAACGGTGAGGTGCTGTCCCGGCGCGGGCAGGGTTCGGCGCGTCTGGCGATCAGCAATCGCAGCGATCAGCCGGCGGTGGTGAAACTGCGCGACGCATCAGGGCGCTCGATCGCCAGCGTATTTCTAGAACCGAGCGGCGCGACCGAGGTTGGTTTGCCGAACGGTGTGTATCGCCCGGATTTCGCGCTTGGCGAAATCTGGAGCCGCGCGTGCGACAGCTTCACCGCGGGTATGCGGGCGCAGCGGTTCGCGGGCTATGGATCTGTGCCGGGGCTGTCGCCGCTGGTGATTCCGCCCGATATTTCCATGGCTCCCGCGCCGGTCGATATTCCGGACCAGGCGTTCGAGCAGGATTAGAGTGCCTTGGGACATGGGATAATCGCTTGCAGATCGGGCAGCGATCAAGGAATGACGGGCGGCGACGTGGGAGAACGTAGGAGAAGAGGTTGCAACCACAGATGCACACAGATGCACACAGATAAGAAGCGAACAGGTTGGTGTGTTCTGCGCGCTCTGCATACGGTCTGCGAGGAGCCGCGATAATAATGGCGATCACGTTGCAGGAGTTGTTGCGGGGGCTGTTCTATGCGCCGTTCTACGTGGCGCTGGCACGCGACGCCTATGCGGCGGAGGGCGTTGAGGTGCGGTTCGCGAGTTCACCGCGACCGGGCGATGCGGCGCGCAACGTGATGGACGGCACGGTCGATGTTTGCTGGGGCGGGCCGATGCGCATGATGCAGGCGTATCAGGAGATCGCGGGCTGCGATCTGGTGAGCTTCGCGGAAGTGGTGACACGCGATCCGTTCCTGTTGGTGGGCCGTGAACCTCGGCCGGGGTTTGCGTTAGGGGATTTGGTTGGACCGCGGATCGCGACCGTCAGCGAGGTGCCGACACCGTGGATGTGCCTGCAAGAGGATCTGCGGCGGGCGGGGGTTGATCCAGCGCATCTGACACGGGTTGCCGACCGGACGATGGCGGAGAATGTCGCGGCGCTGCGGCGCGGTGAGGTGGATGTGGTGCAGGTGTTCGAGCCGTTTGCCGCGATGCTGCTCGGTGATGGCGTGGGGCACGTGTGGTACGCGCAGGCGAGCCGCGGTCCGACATCGTATACGACGTTCTATGCGCGGCGCGGACTGCTGCGAGAGCGGCGCGAGGAGCTGTATCGCATGGTGCGCGCGATCTACCGGACACAGAAATGGGTTGCCAGCGTCGATGGTGCGGCGATCGCTGCTGCCATCGCTCGGTATTTCGAGGATGTTCCGCCGGCGGTGCTTGCCGATGCGTGCGGGCGATACAAGTCGCTCGGCATCTGGGGCGGCGATCCACGGTTGCCTCGTGTTGGCTATGATCGCTTGTTGGCGAGCCTGGTGTCGGGCGGATTCGTCTCGCCTGGCACGACGTATGATGTTGCGGTCGATAACAGTCTGGCGAATGCGGTGATGATGGAAAATCCGCCGCCGCTGACGTGAACAGGGAGAGACGACGATGCCACACGCGACGACTGATGACGGGGTGCGGCTGTATTACGAAGAGACCGGTTCCGGTCGGCCGGTGATCTTCGTGCATGAATACGCGGGGGACTATCGAAGCTGGGAGCCGCAGATGCGGCATTTTGGTCAGCGCTATCGCGCGATCACCTACAATGCGCGTGGCTATCCGCCGTCGGATGTGCCGGAGGATGTGGCGAAGTATTCGCAGACGCGCGCGGCTGACGATATCCGCGATGTGCTCGACCACCTGAAGATCGACAAGGCACACGTGGTCGGGTTGTCGATGGGTGGGTTCGCCACGCTGCATTACGGCTTCCGCCATCCGGGGCGTGCGCTGTCGCTTTGCGTTGCGGGATGTGGCTATGGCGCGGAGCGTGGGCAGACCGAACGATTTCGTTCGGAAGCAGAGACGATCGCGGCGTTCATCCAGGACCAGGGGATGGAGGTGTTCGCCTCGAAGTATGCGTATGGCCCGACGCGCGTGCAGTTCGAGAACAAGGACCCGCGCGGGTTCGCCGAGTTCAAGCAGATGCTGGCGGAACACTCGGCGGTGGGCGCGCGCAACACGCAATTGGGCGTGCAGCGGGAGCGGCCTTCGCTGTACGATCTGGTCGATCAGATGAAGGCGCTGACATTGCCGACGCTGGTGCTGACCGGCGATGAGGACTGGCCGTGCCTGGCGCCGGGTCTGCTGATGAAGCAGACGATCGGCAGCGCGGCGCTGTCGGTGATGCCGAATTGCGGGCACGCGATCAACATCGAGGATCCGGACGAATTCAACCGTATCGTCGGCGCCTTCATAGCGCAGGTGGATGCGGGGCGGTGGCCGACACGGGATCCTCGCGCGGTGACGGCGTCGATCACGGGGATGCGGTAAAGCAAGACGCTTTCACCACAGAGGCACAGAGATTTAATTTGATCTCAGTGCCTCTGTGGTGCATCCGTCAAGAATCGAAGATCGCCTCCGGCAGCAGTGCGGACACCACGTAGTTCGGCACATCGACCACGTTGGAGATGCGGAGATCGACCGCGACGCTGCAAATCACGTAGGCCTGCTCGCGGGAGAAGCCACGTTCCTGCAACAGCTCCATCATGTTCAGCACAGCGTTCCGACAGGCGAGCGTCAGGTTCTCCGCCTCGATTTCGCCCGCTGCGTTGATCGGCATGCCCATGACGCCGAGGAACCGCTCGGGCGCGGCAAAGCGCGGGTCCGCGAAGTAGGTCGTGCGGGAGAACACCGGCGAGGTGAATTTCCTCCGGGTCGCGAGGCCCTTGTGGACCTTGAAGCGGACGACCGCGGTGGCGCCCATCTCGACGGCGGTGACGCAGACCTCGCCGTCGCCTTGTGCGAAGTGGCCGTCGCCGGTGGAGAACAGCGCGCCCTCCTTGAACACGGGCAGGAAGAGCTTCGCGCCCTTGGTGAGTTGCTTCACGTCGAAGTTGCCGCCGTTCTCGCGCGGGGGAAGCGTGCGCAGGCCGGTCAGGCCGCATGGACCAGCGGGAACCGCGCCGTTGGCGTCGGGCGGCAGCGCAAAGCCGCCGGCGTCGATCACGCGCTGCTCGCGCGCGGTCCAGGCGGCGAGCAGTTCGGCGGTGGGGGCGACGGCAGAGACGCCCATGAACGGCGCGCCGGGAATGCGGACGCCGGGAAGCTGCGCCGAGGTGGCCCAGTTGTCCTTGAGCTGCCAGTGCACCAAGAACGGCTCGGTCATCACGTCGCGCAGGAAGCCGAGGCCGGGCATGATCGCGCTGAACGCGGTGGGCTGCGGGATGATGTCGGTGAACTCGATCTCGAGGATGTCGCCGGGCTGCGCGCCCTTGACGAAGACCGGGCCAGTGAGGGGATGGACCGCGCCGGCGTTCAGTGTTGCGAAGTCGGCGACGGTCGTGGTGGGCGTGATCTGGCCGTCCAGCGCGTCGAGGGTTTCCAAGGCGATCTCTTCGCCTTCGCCGATCTCGACGGCGGGTGCGATGTCGGGGTGGTAGCGGTTGTGGCCACAGTTGGGCTGGTCGCAGAGCGACTTGGCGCGGTCAACACGGATGGCTTGCATGGCGTTGGTCCTGCGGGGGTGAGCGCAGCGAGTGTGCCTTGGCTTGCCTGAGCGAGTCACGCGGCGGTGGTGCTGGCATGCAAAGGGCACAATGGCCTGGCCTCTGGTTGCGAGGCTATCGACTCAGGATTGATGGGCGCTGGCTCAGCCTGGCGCGGAGCTTTGTGCTGGGGGGCGCTCCACCGCCGGGCGCTGACGCCGCCGCCAGTCCAACAGGGCGATCCCCGCAAGGCTGCCGGTGATCGCCAAGCTCCCCCATAAACTTGGGCTATTAAAAAGCCCCGTGGTTGCGGTACCGACACTGACCACCAGGGGGAACGTGCCGACCGGGTGAAATGCGAATTGGCGTTCGACATGATCGATGGGATCGAAAGCAACGACTGATGTCGTTCTGGTACGGAGGGCGATATCGAAGGGTGTGCCTGGATCGAGTTTATTACCGACATCGTTGAGGCGGAACGGCAATCGCAGCAGGATGATGCCATCATTGCGCAGCAGCATCACTGATTGGTTGGGGTTGATTTCCAGGGAGCCGAGGAGTTCGCGGAAGTAGGCCAGGCGCACACCCATGACGACGAGGCCGGCGAAGTTGCCTTCACCGTCCGACATCCTACGGCTCACCGTGAAGCCAACAGCCTGCGGATTGTCTGCCGAAAATCGTCCGCCGATAAAGATGCTGTCTCGGCGGTTGTGTTGGAGGGCGGCGAAATAGTCTCTTTCAGACCAGTTGTTCGCGTCTCTCGGTCGACCGGCGACTGCTTGCCCGTATTTGTCCACCACGTCGACGAAGCCAAAATACGGCTCCCGTTGCAGGGCTTCGAAATTGGACGCATTGCGCGCCTGTGCGTCCAGGTTCTGCACCTGAGATGACTGATGCTGGTCGATGACCGCAAGCAGCCGGCGGTCGAACTGCTCCAGGCTACGCGCCACATTCTGCGCTGCCGAAGCCGCCACGAACGGGGGCGGCACGTCGGTGCGCCTGGTCTCGGGCTGTGAGGTCGCCCAGGCGGCGGAACCGATAATGACGCCAACCGCCAGCCACATGAGGTACGGCAGCGATACCTCAGTTCGCAGACACGACCACAACCAGCGCATCATGCGCTGCGGCGAAAGCGGCGAGCCCAAATTTTACGGCCTCCGTGGCTGTGCGACTTTAGGCACTAAATTGCTAGCCAATGGTTGACGCCGACGAGACCCCGGTTGCGCGCGCTGCTGGTTCGGCAGGGCGCGGATGGCGAGCCGTATCTGGGGGCGTCCCGGGTATGGACGGCCCGGGGAGGCCTCGTTCATACGGTCGAACCGCTCAGGCCACTTCTCATTCGGAAGGGCGTTGCCTGTTGGGACATCGTGGTGGTGGACAGCAACTTGGGGACGGATGTGACGGTGAATGGGGAGGTCCATGGGCTGACGCATGAGGTGCGCGATGCGGCGCTTTACCGAAATCGCGCTTTGAGTGTTGGCTTTCAGCGTGGTCGTTTGCGCGGCCGAATGTGGCAAAGGCACGAACCGGCGAAAGCCCGGGTCGTGCCGAAGCCGCACGCTGTCGTTTCTGCGGCGCGCGCTTCGCAGATCGCGCTGTTGCACCGATACATGGCAAAGGGCAGGCTTTGGCGTATCACCACAGGGTGTAGCCGCCGTCGATGACCAGTGATGCGCCGGTCATGTAGCGCGAGGCGTCGGAGGCCAGGTAGACGGCGAGCGGACCAAGATCCTCAGGGCGGCCAAACTCGCCCATCGGGATCTGCGCCTTGAATTCGTCTATGACGTGCGGTGAGTTGCTGGCCCAGCGCTGGTTGGGTTCCGTCATGAAGCCACCGGGCAGGATGGCGTTCACAGTGACGCCGCGCGGTGCCCAGTCGGCAGCGGTGGCACGGGTGAACTGGATGACCGCGGCCTTTGCCGTCTCGTAATGGCGACCGGCGATGCCGCGGTTGGCAATCAAGCCGCTGACGGAGGCGATGTTGATGACGCGACCGCCCTGCCCGCGCGCCAGCATCGCGCCACCGATCAGCTTGGTGCAGAGGAAGGTGCTGGTGAGGTTGAGGTCCAGCATCTGCTGCCAGTCCTCCAGCGATTCCTGCTCGACGGGGACGTTGATGCGGCGACCGCCGATGTTGTTGATCAGGATGTCGATCGGGCCGAGGGCGAGGGCGTCGCGGCAGGCGCGCTCACATTGCTCAGGGATGGCGGCGTCGGCCTGGATGGTGTGCGCCTGGCGACCGAGCGCGGTTATGTCGGCAGCGGTGCGGGCGAGGCTGTCGGCGTCGCGGCCGACCAGGACGACGTCGGCACCGGCCTCGGCGATGGCGAGCGCCATCTCGCGGCCGAGACCGCGGCTGCCGCCGGTGACGAACAGGCGCTTGTTGTCGAGGCGGAAGCGGTCGAGGACGGACATGGGTCAACTTTCCGGTGTTGGATGCATCAGGCGGAGACGCGCGAGAACGCGCGGACTTCGGACGAGGTCGTGATCGGAACTATCAGGGCTTTGGAGCTGACTTCAATGTAGGCCCGGTTGCCGCCCGGAGGATGCGAACCATCTTGCGTGTCGCCGAACGGTAACGTATGCGCTACGCACCATGCATGTGCTGGATGCCCTCGGCAGCGGTGTGCGGCGTGCGATCCTGCATGAGTTGCGATCGGGTCCGCTCGCTGTTGGAGAAATCGCGGCCGGACTGCCGATCAGCCGGCCGGCGGTGTCACGGCACCTCCGCGTTCTGGAAGATGTCGGACTGGTGCAGGTGCGGGAAGACGGCACACGCAATGTCTACTCCATTCGCATGCAAGGCTTCGCCAGCGTTCGGGAATTCGTCGATGATTTCTGGGATACCGCGCTTGCCAGCATCGAGGATCTCGCCCGGCGATGATCGTCAAATCAGTGTTGCTGCCGCTGCCTCCCGATGCGGCGTTCGAACTCTTCACGCAGAAGATTGGCGAATGGTGGCCGGCTGATCGCCGTCATACGCAGGATCCCGCGAGCGAGATATTTCTGCTGGAGAGTGGGCGCTTCTATGAACGCGCACGGGACGGACGCGAGGTGGACCTCGGGCGTGTTCGGGTCTGGGAGTTTCCGGAGCGGATACTGCTGGATTTTTATGTCGCGACAGGTCGCGAGCAGCCGACCGAGGTCGAGATTGGATTCGCTGCGACGGCGGGAGGTACGCAATTGACCGTCCGGCATGGGCCGAAGCCGGTGAGCGAGGCACTGTGGTCGGAGCGGGCACCACGCTACGAGCGGTCGTGGGATGTCGTGCTGGCGGGGTTGTCTCAGGTGGTGGCTTAGCGGTATTGCGCTTGGTAACCTGTGTGTTACCATGGCGGGATGAAGCGGTTCGCCACATCAATCACGATCCAGGCTCGCGCCGAGAATGTGTGGGCGTTGCTTACGGACGCCGGGGGGTATCCGACGTGGAATTCGACGATCGAGAAGATCGAGGGACGGATCGCGGCCGGTGAAACGGTAAAGCTCTATGCCAAAGCGACGCCCGGGCGGGCGTTTTCGTTGAAGGTCACAGAATTCGAGCCTGGTCGCGGAATGACGTGGATCGGCGGCATGCCCATGGGGTTGTTTACCGGCACGCGTCGCTTCACGCTGACACAGGGGTCGGAGGACGCGGTCGATTTCGCCATGGCTGAGACATATACCGGGCCGCTGGCAGCGCTGATCACGCGCATGATTCCAGACCTCCAGCCAGCGTTCGAGACGTTTGCCGCAGATCTCAAGCGGCGCGCGGAGGGCGACGGGCAGGCCGTCGACCGGGGATTGGGGTAGGGCGTCTCTCCAGGAGCTCTATGCGGCAGTCATCGATCTGGAGTTGAATCTGTACGGCTACAGCGTACGTAGTGCCGTCGTGAGGATTTAGAGCGTCCGTCACTGAGGCCTCCGGGGTTCATCGAGCATGACGATCACCGTGCGGTCCGGCGCGACTCGTGAATTGGGTGCGGAACGTCCTCGCGGCTCTCGTTACAGCCGAGGATATGGGTGGTGTGATTGGACCGCCTGGTTGGCGTGTCCATCAGCTCAGCGGAGATCGCGAAGGCACATGGAGCATTTCGGTGTCTGGCAACTGGCGGATCACATTCAATGTCGAGGACGGTGAAGTAAGCGATCTGGATCTGGAGGATTACCATTGACCAGCAAGGAGCCGGTGAAGGTCGTCATGCGGCCGCCACATCCGGGAGGCTTTATTCGAGAGGAAATCCTCGATGAGTTGGGGCTGTCGGTGTCGCGCGCAGCAGAGGTGCTCGGTGTCCGGCGGGCAACGCTGTCGGACCTGGTGAATTGCCGCGCTGCTCTGTCGGCGGAGATGGCGCTCCGGGTAGAGTAGGCGTTTGGCGTGAGCATGGACACGCTGCTGCGCATGCAGGCCTGGTATGACGGCTACGTCATGCGGCAACGCGAGCGGGAGATCGATGTGAAGCGGTTTACATCGGTGGCGTCCCGCTGAGATGCACTGGGCGCGGTCTGCGAAGGAGACTATGCTGTGTTGAAGAAGTTGCCGCCGCTGAACAGCGATGCGGCAGTGGAACTGTTCATTGATCACGCCGATCTGTCGGAATATGAACTGTCCGGTATGGAACCGGTGCGGCTTGAGTTTTAGCCGAAGACGGAGCGGGTGAACATGTGCCTGACACGGTCTTTGCTGTATCAGTGGTCGAATATCATGGGACTTCATGTCATCATGGCAGCGTCACTTTAGTCCTATGGTCTTCCGCAGAGCTGCATTCATCCTCGATTGCCATCCGCGTCCACCGGCGCGGAAATGCGCCAATACATCAGGGTCCAGCCGTATATTGACCGCCTCTTTCGGCGCAGCCGTCTTCGGCCGGCCGCCACGGCGCACGAGCTTGTCCGCCTGATACAGGTCGGCCTTCGCGAACCAATCGTCCGTCAGTTCGGGCGCTTCGTCGGGGTCAATCCAGATAGTTTTGGAAGCGCGCTTTTTCCCGGCCATGACCGTGCCTCATTGAAATAATCCGCCGCCTGCCGTCGCGAAGCGTCCAGACCACCACGACGAAAAGCTCGCGCAGGAAGGCAGCCGTGATGAAGCGATCCTCGCCAAAGTCGTGGCGATCGGCAGTGCGAGTGAAATGTGTGCCTGCGAACACCAACTCGGCATCGGCAAAGTCCAGACTGCGTTCCGCGAGCGTGATCCGACGTTTTGCCTCGTCCCACGTATCTACCACTTAATGTATCCACAAAAACCTGCGCGTCAAGGCTCGCAACTACAACCATCGCACCTACCAACGGGTGAACGCCGACCGTCATCTGTTTGACACCGCCCCCCACGCACCGCATGTTACCGGGCTACCGAGGGGGGCCCCGCCGCAAGGGGCTGAGATACCGCCACCCACCCGCATTCGAGCGCGGCGGCGCGGTGACCCTTGAACCTGAACCGGGTCATGCCGGCGTAGGGACGGGTGCCGCCTCGATCGCAATGCCCGTTCTCCGCCCGCAAGGCCCCGTGAGTGCGATTGAGGAGACGTCCATGACCGTCCAGTCAAAAACCGCTGCGCGCCCCAGCAGCGTCACCACGGGCCCGATTGCCGGGTCCCGCAAGATTTACACCTCGCCAGAAGGCCGTGCCGACATCGCCGTGCCGTTCCGCGAGATCGCGCTAGAGCCCACCGCGCGCGAGGAGCCGTATCGCGCCTACGACACCTCCGGCCCGTACAGCGACCCGGCGGTCACCATCGACCTCGAAGCTGGCCTGCCGCCGCTGCGTGCCGAGTGGATCGCGAAGCGCGGCTTCGAGCGCATCGCCGCCCGCGCAGTGAAGGACGTGGACAACGGGGGCGCGTCAGGCGACCGCCTGGTGCCGCTATGCCCGGCGGAGCATCGCGTGCTGGGCGGCAAGGCCGGCCAGCTCGTCACGCAGTATGAATTCGCCCGCGCCGGCATCGTCACCGAAGAAATGATCTACGTCGCGCACCGCGAGAACCTCGGCCGGCAGAAGGCGCTGGAAGGTGCGGCCGAGCGGCGCGCCGACGGCGAGGATTTCGGTGCAGAGATACCGGAGTTCATCACGCCGGAATTCGTCCGCAGCGAGATCGCTCGCGGGCGCGCCATCATCCCCGCCAACATCAACCATCCGGAACTCGAGCCGGTCATCATCGGCCGCAACTTCCTGGTGAAGATCAACGCCAATATCGGCAATTCCGCGGTCACCTCCGGCGCGGCGGAAGAGGTCGAGAAGTTGGTGTGGGCGATCCGTTGGGGCGGCGACACGGTGATGGACCTGTCCACCGGCCGCAACATCCACAACATCCGCAGCTGGATTCTCCGGAACTCGCCGGTGCCGATCGGGACTGTGCCGATCTATCAGGCACTGGAGAAGGTCGATGGCGAGCCGGACAAGCTGGATTGGGAGGTGTTCAAGGACACCCTGATCGAGCAGGCCGAACAGGGCGTCGACTACTTCACCATCCATGCCGGCGTGCGGCTCGGCTATGTGCCGCTGACCGCCAAGCGCGTCACCGGTATTGTGTCGCGCGGCGGATCGATCATGGCGCGGTGGTGCCTGGCGCATCACAAAGAGAGCTTCCTGTACGAGCGCTTCGATGAGATCTGCGACATCATGCGCAAGTACGACGTGTCGTTCTCGCTCGGCGACGGGCTGCGTCCCGGCTCGCAGGCGGACGCCAACGACGCGGCGCAGTTCGCTGAACTGGAAACGCTGGGCGAGCTGACCAAGATCGCCTGGGACAAGGGCTGTCAGGTGATGATCGAAGGCCCCGGCCACGTGCCGATGCACAAGATCAAGGTCAATATGGAGAAGCAGCTGCGCGAATGCGGCGAGGCACCGTTCTATACACTTGGCCCGCTGACCACCGACGTAGCGCCTGGGTATGACCACATCACCTCGGCCATTGGCGCTGCCATGATCGGATGGTTCGGCACCGCAATGCTCTGCTATGTGACACCGAAGGAGCATCTTGGGCTGCCCAACCGCGACGACGTGAAGGTGGGTGTGATCACCTACCGCATCGCGGCACACGCCGCCGATCTGGCGAAGGGTCATCCGAGTGCGCGGTTGCGCGATGATGCGGTCAGCCGCGCGCGGTTCGAGTTCCGCTGGCAGGATCAGTTCAACCTGTCGCTCGACCCCGATACGGCGCGCAATTTCCACGATGAGACGCTGCCGAAGGACGCGCATAAGGTCGCGCATTTCTGCTCGATGTGCGGGCCGAAGTTCTGCTCGATGAAGATCACGCAGGACTTGCGGGTGGAGGCGGAGCGGATGGCGGGGATGGAGCAGAAGAGCAAGGAGTTCGCCGAGAAGGGCAAGGAGATCTACCTGCCCGCGGCCGAATAGAGTTGCAGGAAGGTGAGCGGCGCCCGCGAGGGACGCCGCTCACTAGCGCACCGAGAGCTGTTGG
Source organism: uncultured Alphaproteobacteria bacterium (assembly GCA_963726125.1). Classification (GTDB taxonomy): domain Bacteria; phylum Pseudomonadota; class Alphaproteobacteria; order Acetobacterales; family Acetobacteraceae; genus JAMXLO01. The sequence goes on from CAVSBG010000002.1 coordinate 722,076, forward strand.
ACGTCAGCGACGCCGACGCAATTGGACGAAGCCGAGTCCCAGTGCACCCGCGGCGAGAAGGGACATGCTGGCCGGTTCCGGTACATCCGCGAAGACCTGAACATTGATGTCGGACGACTTGTCCCAGAAACCTGGCTGGTCGGAGTTCACTGCTCCCAGGTAAACGGGGGGGTCGCCAGCAACGCCATCCCAAGAGTATTCCTGCAACAAGCCATCGGCACTGTCTTGCGGCGACCCACTGAGCGCCGCATTGCTCGCGAGATTATACCAAAGATTGGAGTTGTCCGGAGCGATCGGACCGGTACCTGACTCCCTCGACCCCGAAGGAAATCGTGGTGCCCCCCGTTGCAACCAGGTTCAAACCCGTAAAGTCAACTTCGTAAACATTGATGAGCGGCCCACTTGTTCTCTGGTACTCTGCACCGCCTGGGTAAGACGATAGAGTAATCGTCGGGTTCGACGCAGTTGCGGATAAGGTCGTCGTGCCTGTACCTGTGAATAGCGTCACCGTCGAATACAGACTGCTGGGGTCCGCAAACGACGCAATCCATGTTCGGATCGTATGCACCGCGTACACGGCACTATTGCCGCCGGGCAGCGTGAAGGTGTCGCCGTAGAAGTCATAGGCTGGCGTGTCGGCCCACCCCACGTTCGACCGGTTGTCGCCGGCAGCGTTATTGAGGTTCGTGGTCGGCAGGCCGCGGTCTACGACCATCGTGTCGGCGAAAGCCAAGCTGGGCAGCACAAGTAAGCCCAATGCCGCCGCTGCAAAGATTTTCATAGTGATTCACCCCCGAGAAATTCAAGCAATTCGATTGGATGCAAATGTCATACCACACGAACAATGTATATAATTTCAAACATTTATGGGTTTGATTAATCTAAAAATTCTCTCTCATTGTAAGATTTTCCGACTCCGTCATATTATCGATTATCAAATCAGCCTCCCTCCGGTTCGGGCTTGCGATGCGATGCAGAAACCCAAACACTGTCGATCACATGGAGGTCTGGGATGGTCGATCCCCGCAGCGCACTCGAAGCAGTCGGGCAGTTGCCGGATACCGAGATCGACATCGGTAATGCGGCGCTGCAGTTCGCGCGCGTCGATGCTCCCGATGCCGACTGGCAAGCCGCGCACGCTGAATTATCGGACCTGGCGCGTCATGCGGTTGATCTCGCCCGGTCATTACGGACCGACGATGTGAGCCTGCGCGCGGAGGCCCTCGCCGGCCTGATCGCCGGTCGCCATGCCTTTGCCGGTGATGTTGAGACCTACGACGACCTCGCCAACGCGAACCTGATCCGCGTGATCGAGCGTCGCAGGGGGCTGCCAGTCGCGCTCGGCGTGATCTGGCTGCACGCCGCGCGCGCCGCGGGTTGGGGTGCGCATGGAGTTGACTTCCCAGCACATTTCCTGATCGCGCTGGAAGGCAAGGGCGTCCAGTCGGTGATCGATGTTTTCGCCGGCGGCGCGACCCTGGATGCGCGCGACCTTCGCGTACTGTTGAAGCGCGTCGAAGGCGAACAGGCCGAACTGCGGCCGGGACTGTTGCGCCCGATGAGTGCGCGTCGCGTGCTGTTACGGCTGCAGAACAACATCATGACCCGTCGGCTCCAGGCCGGCGATCTGCCGGGGGCGTTGACCTGCACCGAGGACATGCTGCGGATCGCGCCGGACCACGCCAATCTGTGGCGCCAGGCGGCAGTGATGAACCAACGCCTGGATCGCGTTGCCGCCGCACTGCGATGCTTCGACCGTTTCCTGGACCTGGTACCGGAAGGCGACGCAGCCAGCCGGGTGCGCGGGGCGGTTGACGAACTCCGGTCGCGGCTGAATTAGCGAGAGCGCCGGCATTAACCGATTGACAAGGTTCCGCCTCCAGTAATCAGCCGCGGAAACATCTTTCGGGCAGCGTCATCATGGGCGAGATCTTTCGCCGCGAGCGAGCGGACCATCCGGAGCCATTCACCGGCGAGCGCTTCACCGCTGCCGTCAGCGGCCAGATCCTGGTCGAGCATTATCACCGCTATCTGTTCGCCCGATCGAGGGTCGCCGACCTGGACGTACTGGATGTGGGGAGCGGTGAAGGCTATGGCGCCGCGCTGCTCGCACAGGTCGCCCGGTCGGTCGTCGGCATCGAATGCTGTGACGCGACAGTGCGGAGCGCCGCGCGCAGTTTTCCTCGCTGCAATCTGCACTTTCTGCAAGGCGACGCCCGTCGGCTGCCGCTTGCCGATGCCAGCCTGGACGTTGTGGTTTCATTTGAGACGATCGAGCACTTCGATCGTCAAGGCGACTTCCTGCGTGAGGTACAGCGGGTGCTTCGGCCAGGCGGCAGCTTCATCGTCAGCACACCGGATCGAGACGTCTACTCGCCCACGGCTGCGCCGGTGAATCCGTTCCACGTATGCGAGATGACCCGTCTTGAATTCCTGACACTGCTGCAATCGAGGTTCCGCCACGTCCAGATCATGCAGCAACGCGCAATCATCGGTTCGGCGCTGCTTGCCGAAACAGGGTCGGTGGCGTGGCCACAGGTGTTCGACCGGCGCGGAGAGACGCATTTCGAGGCGTGCGCCGGTCTGCCGCGGGCACCCTATCTGGTGGCCGTCGCTTCCGACGACGAACCGGCTCCCTTCTCAGTCAGCCTTTACGTCCATCGCAGCGACCTTGAGACAAACTCTGCGCGTATCTCGACGCTCGAAGACCAAGTGAGCCGGATGCTCGCCGCGCTGTCCGAGGCCGCGGCACGAACTGCCGAGGCCACCGCACAAGCTGCCGCGGCCGGCGAACGAGCTGCCGAGGCCACGGAACGGGCGGACCATGCGGAACGGTTGCGCGCTTATGTGGAACAGAGGCTGCGTGTCACGGATCAAAAGCTACAGGCACTGGATCGCGTGCAAGGATCACTGCGACTGTTCGTGCGGGGCTATCTGCCACGGCTCCGCCGGCATCTGACCGGGTCAGCGGCCATAGCGCCGCTTGCGCTGCTGGAACGCCCGCACCGCGCGCAGGAAATCGATTTTGCGGAACGCCGGCCAGAGCACGTCGGAAAAGTAGAACTCGCTATAGCAGCTCTGCCAGAGCAGGAAGCCTGACAGCCTCAGCTCGCCGCTGGAGCGGATGATCAGGTCCGGCTCTGGCGCACCGGCGAGATAGAGGTGCCGCTCGATCCGCTCGGGACAGATCCCGTCGATGACGTCGGCGAGGCTGGCGCCGCCGCTCAGCGCCTCACGTAGCATCTGGCGAACCGCGTCGGCGATCTCCTCGCGGCCACCATAGGCGACGGCGATCGATAGTTGCATGGTGTCGTACTCCGCGGTCGCCGCCTCGGCCGCACGGATGGCCGCGATCGTGCTCTCTGGCAACAGGTCCAACCGGCCGATGGCCTGCACGCGCACGCGTCGCCGGTGGATCTGGGGGTCGGCGACCAAGGCATGCAGCTTGGTTTCCAGTGCGCCGAGGATGCCGGCCACCTGCTGTGGCTCGCGCGTGAGGTTGTCGGTCGAACAGACCCAGAGCGTGACGGCTGGAATGGACAACTCGCCGCACCAATCGAGCAAGTCATCCAGTTTTTGCGCGCCCTTGGCATAGACAAGCCTCGGATCGACGACGCCGGCGAGCCTGCCGAAACGCCGGTTGCCGTCCAGGATGATGCCGACATGACGCGGCGGCGGCCGGAGCAACACCTGAGCGAGCAATCTGCGCCCGTACAGCGCGTAGATTGGCCGTGCCGCCCAGCCGACGATGGCGCGTCGCCAGCGCCACAAAAACGTATACCCGGCGACCGCCGGCGTGTCCGTCCGCGCGACGGGGGCGATAAGTTCGCTCAACGCGGCGGCGCAAGCCAGTGGTCGATGCGACGTTCGGCGACGTCGATCATGTCCGCTTTGTCCGGTTCTGTGATGACGCATTCCATGTAGAGCGGTTCGGGCCTGCGATCCACTGTTGCGTGTCGGGTTCCGAGCGGGGTTTGCATCACAGCCGATCGCGCGAACGGGGCAGCGGTTCGATCGGTGTCAGAACGCGCGGCAGGTCACCCGTAAGCTCGATCAGGCGCGTCTGCGCCGGCACGTCGGATGGCAGGATCACGCGCGGCAGCCCAGGCGGCGCCGTGGGTGACGTGTCGGCGGGCGTGACGACACGCACCAGTGCCGCCGCTTGTGACAGCAGCACGACGTTGCCGGACAGATCGCCGGGCGACATATCGAGCACCGCCAGGCGTGCACGCGCGGCGGGCCAGGCTGTCAGCACCTGCCGCAGATACCATCCGCCACGCAGCAGCGAGGCCGAATGATACGCCGCGATGGCCGGTTCCCATGCCGGCGCATTGAACCTAGCGAGCAACAGGATGTCGGACGCCGCGCGGGCGTTGGCCTCCGGATCGAACGCCTCGTTCAGCGAGGCGAACGCGCGCGGGTGATAGAACAGGTCAACCTGGAAGCAGCCGACATCAATGAGGCGGATTCCGCGCGCCTGCAGCATCCGCACCGTGCTCATGGCGTCAGTCTTGCTGGCGGCTAGGTAGCTCCAACCCTCCGCGTTGATGCTCCACGGCCATGCACGGCGATGCACGCCGCTGGCATCCATCCGGCCGCTCTCGACGGTGCCAATGGCCGCGAGCAGACCGCCGGGAAGGTTCCATTGGCGCTCGGCCCTGACGGCGGCACGATCGCAGGCGAGCCGCGGATCCGCCATTACGGTTTGCGCGGTTGCACCGCCGGCTGTTCGCAGCAGCAGCAACACGGCAATCGACAGGGCCAGAATGATACGCAAAGCAGCCGGCACGATGGGAGCCAAGCCTGACCGTGGGTGCGCGTTCTTAGCGGCAGCCTGTCGCCGTGGCAAAGAAGTTGGAACGAGGTTGGGTGATGGCGGCACGGACTCGCGCGCTGTGCGGTTCCTTGCCCCGTCGCGTGCCGATGCCCATACTCCCCTTATGCAGACTGCGGTTACCCTGACACTGAATGGCGAAGCCCGCGCTTTCGATGGACCGATGACCGTCGCCGGGCTGCTCGCCTCGCTTGGGCTGGAGACGCGCAAGGTGGCGGTGGAGCGCAACGCGGAGATCGTGCCGCGCTCGATCTATGCCGAGACCTGGCTCCAGAGCGGCGATGCGCTGGAGATCGTGCATTTCATCGGCGGAGGCTGACGATGGATGGATCACTGCCGCAAGACGACACCTGGACGGTGGCTGGCCGGCGTTTTTCCTCGCGCCTGATTGTCGGCACCGGCCGCTACAAGGACCTGGAGGAGACGGGCGCCGCGATCGCGGCCTCGGGCGCGGAGATCGTCACCGTGGCGGTGCGGCGGGTCAATTTGTCGGACCCGAAGGCGCCGATGCTGCAGGATTACGTCGATCCGAAGAAGTATACATATTTGCCTAACACGGCCGGTTGCCACACCGCGCAGGAGGCGGTGCGGACGCTGCGGCTGGCGCGCGAGGCGGGCGGCTGGAATCTGGTGAAGTTGGAGGTGCTGGGACCGCCGCCGACGCTGTATCCCGATATGCGCGGCACGTTCGAGGCGGCGGAGGCGCTGATCAAGGACGGGTTCGAGGTCATGTGCTATGCGGCCGATGATCCTGTGGCGTGCAAGCGGCTGGAGGACATGGGCTGCGTGGCGATCATGCCTTTGGGGGCGCCGATCGGCTCGGGGCTGGGCATCCAGAACGCGGCGATGATCTGGATGATCCGCGAGCAGACCAAGGTGCCGTTCCTGGTGGACGCCGGGGTGGGCACCGCTTCCGATGCGGCGATCGCGATGGAACTGGGATGCGATGCGGTGCTGCTGAACTCGGCTATCGCGCACGCCAAGGATCCGATCCGGATGGCGAAGGCGATGAAGCTGGCGATCGAGGCCGGGCGACAGGCGTATCTGGCTGGACGCATGCCGCGGCGGCTGGGCGCTGATCCATCCAGCCCGCTGACCGGGCTCATTCGCTAACTGCCCCTCCCGACGGCCGTGGCCCGGACTGATGATCGCGGTAAGCGAAGCGGCATGGTCGCGGGACCAAGAGCGCCTCGAGGATTGCGTTGAAGCGACCCGGGAGGTGCCTTTTTGCCGACCACGCCGGGCACGAAGTGCGCTGTGCGTGATTGATCTGACACGACGTACTCTCGGTCACGCGATTGCGGGCAAGTCGGCAAGGCGGGATGTGGACTTATGATGCCGATAAGCCGGCGTCCGTGAGAATTCCCCTATAGTTGCCGCTCGCCGTGACCTCGTGCAGGCGACGATAAATGCGCCACGCGCTGGTCATGGCCATAAGCGGCGGCCGGCTTGGTGCGCATTCCGGCTATCAACGGCCGTCGGACCGGGACCCGCGTTCCGCGCGCATAGTCGCTACTTCGTGTCGCAAGGCCCTGATCGCGTTGGCCTGGTGCCGCCACAGCATGGCCGCGACGGCGACGGCGTCGGCGAAGCGCTGCGGCGCCTCTGGTTCAGACTCCGGGTAGCGCGAGAAGTCCTCGTGAAACAGTGTGGCGTCGTCAGCAAAGAAGCGCTGGCGCACCCACTCGTTGATCGGCGCGAACATCCGATAGAATTCGATAGCCTTCTGGCGGGACACTGGCCAGCCTTCGCCGGGCAGGTTCGCTTCCAGCAGCGGCCTTAAATCGGCACGATCCGGGTTAGGCCGGTCATGGACCGCTTGCGGAATATACCGATTGAGTTCAGCGAGGAAATGCAGGGCAAGGCCGTCGAGTGCGACGTTCCGCCGGGGTGGCCGAGGCCACGAACGGATGTCGCCGATACCGGTCAGGGCCGCAAAATCATCAATGACGTCGGCGTTTGCCAGGCGTGCGCGTTCAAATCTGCGCACCGAGAGGTTACCGACGCCGAAGACGCTCTCGTAATTTTCGATGATTGCGCGGTAGTCGTAATAGTAGGTGATTTTGGGCGGGAAGAGCGCGCCTTCCCCACTCGTGCCGATCTTGATTTGTTCGGAGTGGAAGCTGCGGCTGAGTTCATCCTGGCGCCGGAGATAGATGATAACCTGGCAGGACTTGCAGCAGCGCCTAAGGAAGTCGGCCAGGCGCTGGATTTCCTGGCGGGTGGCGAGAGCGCTGTGAAAATGCTCGTCGGAAACGATGAGCGAACCGCACGAGGTGCCGGCGATCTCCAGATCGAAGTCGCGGGCGACATCGGCCCGGAAGCCTTCTGTGCCGCCGGGATGCTCACGGACTTCGGCGCCCATCAGGTGGGTGTGGTCGCTGGCGGCGTAATTCCTCAGCTTGCGGTGGTTCAGGGGGCCGAGGCTCTGGGGGTAGAGCGCGCCGCGTTGCCTCAGTGGCTCACGATTGAGGCACATGAACGCCTGGATAGAGCTCGATCCGGTTTTCTCGGTTCCAATGTGCACGAAGCCGTTTTCGAACATCGGTAATCCTTGTCCTGTGGTGTGGACCATCCCGCACTGCGTCGGTCGGCTGCAAGCGGCGCGCGTCGGGACGGTTTCGCCGGACCTGCTTGGTGAGGTACCGCGCCAGCCCGGATGCCCGTTATGTTCCGGCCGAGAGTTTGTCGGAAAAGTTTACAGTCCTGCAGTGCGGCTTGGTTTCTGCTCTCTTAACTCATTGGAATTATTAACCATACACGCGTGGCATCGTGCTTGCATACCCAAGTCCGACGACTACGAAATTAAGGATTGTGCCTCATGAGAACGCAAGCACTCGCGGTTGGTCTGGTTGCGATGCTATCTGCGGCGCCAGCGAGCGCTGGCGTGCTGTTGGACACACTACACAGCACAATAACCCCGAATAGCACCCGTATCACCGAGCCGAGTCTCACTCCCCTTCTGGTGCGCGGCGGTCCGCTTGCGATGGAGTTCAGCACCGCTACCAATACGACCATCAGCCAGGTGCAGCTGCAGTTGACCTCGAACAATTCGGGGGATGGCGGCTCGGTGATGGTCTATATCGTGCCCAACGCGGTTGGTGGCCCACTACTTGGGAACCATCCCGCGTTCACGGGCACTGGATCGACGTTGAGCCTGACCGACGCCACCGCAGGGAACCTGATCGGCACGATCGCGGACAGTCTGCTTCCCACGACGGCCGGTGGCTTGCTGTTCAACCTGCCGACCTCGTTTGCGGTGACGGCGGGCGATTACTGGCTTGCCCTGGTCAACACGGCTGGCGCGACCGCGAAGTGGGTGTTCGATACAGCTGACTACCTTGGTTCGACTGGCATAACTGGCAAGTCGACATTCTGGCAGGCCGCCGCCGTAGGCTCCACGTGTGGTGCCGGCGCACCTTGCACGTTCCTCGACACTACGGCGGATCCGGGTCCTGGCCTGAACAACCTCTATGAGGCGGCGGTCTTCACGGCGGCGCCGGAGCCGGCCAGCCTTGCGGTCCTTGGACTTGCCTTGACCGGCCTGGGCATCGCACGCCGGCGCCGCTCTCGCTAAATCAACTGACACTCCAAAACGGCGCCAACGCAGGTTGGCGCCGTTTTTGCGTCCGGTTGCCGCCACTGAGCTGCGGGTCGTTCCCTGTCGTCTTGTGCGCGCAAGTTGGCACCGCTACATGCCTGCCACCTCGGGCTGACCGGACACTCCAGCCATGATAACGCCGGACGGAACGACGCTGCTCGCAACGGTCTGCAATACCACTCCGAATGCAGTGCCTTACGCGCTGTGGCTGGCTCGCGGGGACGAGCAATATCTCGTCGACCTGTCCGATGCCATCAATCGGCCGGGTGATGGTGGGCTGACCGGAATTGCACCTCATGCCGACAAAATCTATGTCGCGGTTCAGTCGAGCGATGCACCTCGTGTTCTGATTCTCGACCACCGGCTGACGCCGATCGGGGCCATCACCAGCCCCGACTTCGCCGACATACACTCCATCCATGTGGCCGGTGACACGCTGCTGGTCTGCTCGACCGGCAGACAGTCGGTGATCAGTGTCGATCTGAACAACCACCAGACGACCAAGCTGTGCGAGTTCGAGGCCGTGGTGCATCTCAACGCGGCGTGCTTCGATGGATCGGAGCTTCTGGTGTGCTGCCACTACCCGGGGCTCGTCGTGCCGAATGCCGATGGCGGCGGCATCATTTCGGCGGTCGATCGACGGGTCGTGCTGGTCGGGCTGGTGCAACCGCACTCTCTGCTGCCGCATCGCGACGGGTTTCTTGTCCTCGACAGCGACGGCGAGCGGGTAATCCGGCTCGATCACGGCGGCATCCGCCAGCAGCAGTCGGTTCCCGGTTTCCTGCGTGGTGTCGCCGCCGTCGGCAATTCGCTGTTTGTCGCCAGCAGTGCGGGCCGGGTGATCTCGCGCAAGAACCCGCAGGTTCCCATAGGGAGGCAGTTCTGGACAGCGGTAGCGGAGCGCGTACGCATCTACGAGCTGGATGCCGATAGCCTGGCGGTTAAGTCGGTGCACTGCCCGGTGATCGCGGGGTTCGAGATCTATGACCTGATCGCTAGCGGGCCATCATGGGAGCTTGAACCGGCGCGTGAGCGCCTGATTGTTCCCGACGTCAACACATTGTCACGGGTCTATTATGAGGCTGCCAAGCGCGCGCTCGCCCAGCACAGGTGAGTAGGGCTGGACCCGATCCGGCGATCCATTATGTCACTTGGCGGACGAAGCCGCTCGGAACGCCGCGTAGATTTCGGCAAATCTGCTCTGCGCCGCGGCATTTGTCAGGTAACGGGAACTGGCGAACCGGAGGTCCACCGTCCGAGGCTCGAACAGCAAGCCCGAAAGGCAGGGCTGCGTCAGACGGTCATGCCAAGCCTCGAAGATCCGTTTGTGCAGCAAATCCAATGCCGCCGACGCATCGGACAGGCGCAATGTCGTCATGCTTGAGTCGATCACCGGATATAGCGCGGACAGGCCGAGGCTGCCACGCTGCTGGAACACCCAGTCGCGCAACCAGCTGGCACGAGCCAACCCGTCGCGGAAGCTGAAGCTGTTCAAAGCCCGTATGATCTCAATATCTTGGGCGGAAAGCGACTGGTTCGGCCGCTGCTCACGCGAGCCCGGGAGATCAGCCGCCATCTGCCGAGAGTGTGGCAGGAAACTCGCCGCGAAATGCTCCGCGAGGTCGAGGCGCTGATCACAGATATTGCTGTATGAGACGACAGCAACATTGGAATGGCCAAACACGCTGGCATATCGATCCAGGGCATGCGTGAGGTTAAGCACCGGAGAACCGATCGGATCAGCCAGATGCCGGGCCAGGAATTCGGGAAACGTGTCATCGTCGCCGTGCTTCACGGTCTCCTGCCAAAGCGACGGCAGGATTTCCGACCATCTCCTGCAATAGAAGATAATCGTAACCTCATCAGCACCAATCAGGCTCGCCAACAAACCAAGAGCGGCGTGATCAAGGTGGCCAATGCCTTCCGCAGAGATCAGAACGACATCCGGTCCGGAGCTGCGGATCTCTGCGAATTGTGCCTGCAGTTCGGCCGCGTTCCCAGCCCGCAAGGCGACGACCAGTTTGCGATGACTGGGTTCGCCTGGGGCGGAATCCCAGACGTCGGGGTAGCAAACGCCATGGACCCGCAGGCGGTCTCTTGCCGCCGCGAGCCTGAGTTGAAGGTAGGTTGTACCGGTCTTGTGAGGGCCGACATGAACCAGGAACGCAGGCATCGCGCTCTTCCCATTTTCCGTCTGAGGAATATCAGCCGACCACCCCCAACCGGCGGAGTAACGGCAGGCGCCGTTCCAGTATTCCGATCACCGCATCGGTCAGTACCTGCATCATCTCGGTCGGGTCGCTGATCGCCTGGCCGTCGCGTTGGACGCTGCGGCCGCCGCGCAGCAATTTTGCGAGCACTTCACCGGACAATGCGTTGGCATCGACCGGGCGGCCGGCCGCCAGTTCGCCGACCACCAGTACCTCCAGCATGTCCGGGCGAATGGACGATCCGATCGCCGGCGCCGCAAGCTGCGGCAGGTCGACGGCATTCGCGACGGCACGGGCGAGCGCCAGGTTCAGCCGCCGCGACGCCTCGTGTCCAGCTTCGGTGCCGCCGTCCGGCAACATCGGATGCGCATAACCGCCGGCAGCCAGGAGCGTGAATGCCTGGACCACTTCGACCAGGGGACGATTGGCGTAGGACGGCAGGGCACGCGCCTGCCGTACGCTGAGCGGACCGGCCTCCAGCAACTCGAACAGCGGCTGATACACCTCCGGCTTCCCGGTCACGGCGCCCATCGGTGCGTTGAAAGTTGGCCCTGCCTCGGGCATCGGGATGCCCAGTCCGACCACCGTCAAGTCGTCGAGCAACCCCTGCTGCTCGGGGGCCGTTACCGGTATCGTGCCCTTGCGATACACGTCGCGGCGGAACGTTTGGGCGCAGCTGAAGTCGCGGATGGTCTCGCGCATGACCGGATCGCGCGCCTCGGCAAGCATGGGGGCCACATTGGCCGGCACCGTGAAGGTATCGATGTTCTCGGCGAGCGTGGCGCTGCCGATATAGCGACACTTCGCCTCCAGCATCTCGCCGGCGACGTCCGCGAACATCAGCGGATGCCAGTCGCGGTTCAGGTATTCGTGGGCGAGGTAGCGCGGGTCCTGCTTTCGCATGTCCTGCAGCCGGGCCGCCAAATTCGGGTGCGCCAGAAAGAACGCTGCGCCGGCCTGCTTCAGCTGATCCACGAAGTCCAGCACGCCGATCGCGGCCAAGTCGGTGCGCTGCGGGCTCGCGATCGCCAGCATGCGCATCAGCGCCCGCACCGGCACCATCGAGCTCCAACCGGTGGTGACATTGTAGCTGAGATAGGCCAGGCCGCCCGGTTTCAGCCGCTGAGCGATAGTACCGATGAGATTGGCGCGGTTGGCCGGCGATATCCAGCTCAGCACGCCGTGCGAGGCCATGATATCGAACTCGGGCAGCCGCTCTGCGGAGAGCGCAGCCAGATCGGCGAACGAGGTTTCAACGAAGTGCACATTGGTGAGTTCGGCCTCGCGGGCGAGATTGCGCGCGAACTCGATATGCGCCGGGTTGAAATCGAAGGCCCAGACTTCGGCGTGCGGACAGGTAGCTGCAACGGTGAGGGTGGTAAAACCGTTGCCGCAGCCGATATCGGCATAGGCGAAGGGACGGGCAAGATCAGGTGGGCGATGGCCGAGCAGCAGGCTGGTCATCGCAAGCCAGGCTGGGGTGATCTCGCGGTAGAAGCTTGCGGTGTAGGCCACGTCGGTTACGTAGCCATCATCCCACTGAGCCATTCCTGGCGGTTCCCGTCGTTGCCTGTTTGAGGCGATCAGGTATCAGGAGTGGGGTGCAATGGCCAGTCGCTGCGGCGGCGAAGGCGGTGATTTGCGCCGGCATCCGACCGCCGCGCTCGCGGAGGGTGATCGGACCGGGTATAATCCGCACTGCACGGGGTGACCGCGCGTGGAGGCTTTGGCATGGAGTACGGGGCAGAGGAGGTCTGGCGCAAGGGCTTGCAGGCTCGGGGTAAGGAGTGGGTGTTGTCCGAATTGCGCAGGCGCCCAGGGCAACCTGAGGACGTTCTCTACGATGTGGTTTTCAAGGAGCCGTATCCCACCCGCGCATTTTGCTTCCAATGGTGTGCCGAGGAGGAAAACAGGGTCTTCCGGATGTCGTGGCACACCTATGCGACGATCATTGCCATGGTTCTGCTGATTGTCAGCATCCTGAAGGGGATTGGTGCCTGGAACGACGAGACTGCCTCCCTGCAGATGCTCCAGGCGCAGACGACGGCGGGTACGAGTGGGGGTGGGGGTGGGGGTGGGGGTGGGAGCGGCAGTGGCGGTGGGAGTGCGAGCGCGAGTGGGAGTGGGAGTGGGAGTGGGAGTGCAGGTGGTAGTAGCTCGACCCTCGACATCCCAAGCATGCTCACGTCGCCCAGCACTATAGTTACGTCGTCCGGATCGACATTATCCAGCCCGGGAACGACAGTGTCTGGCAGCGGAACTGCATCGTCCACAACGCCCGGCAGCGTAACAACCTCACCATCCGGCAGCACGCTCACAACCGGTCTGCCTTCGCCGTCCTCGATATGTGGCTACATCACGTACAATTCGCCACGTTGCCCGCAGCAACACTGACCTGCTGGGCGCTTTCCCTGGGTGGAAAGCGCCGCAGTATCGCCAGCATGATCAGCATCGCCGGCAACGCGGCGAACATCGCGATCGTGTAGAACACCTTCCATCCCACCGCCGACGCCAGGAAGCCGGACAGCCCTCCGACCGTGCGTAGCGCGATCGCAGCAAGCGACGACAAAAGCGCGTACTGCGTCGCGGTGAACGCCACCGAGCACAGTCCGGACAGGTAGGTTATGAACGCGGCATCGGCCATGCCTTCGGCGAACGCCTCGGTGAATACCGTACCGTAGAGTATGTGCACTTCGCCCGCCGAGTAGGCGAGCACCACGTACATCGCCATCGCGGCGGTCTGCACCCATCCGGTCAACAGGAGTGCACGGCCGACCCCGAGCCGCGCGACCAGCCATGCACCGATCACGGTTCCGGCGAAGGTCGCCGTCAGCGAGGGAATGAAATTCGCCACGGCGATCGCGTTCCGGTCGAAGCCGAGCGAACGATAGAAGGGGGCGGTCATCACGCCAGCCATGGCCTCGCCGAGCTTGAACAAGGCGACGAAAGCCAGGATCACTGTGGCGCCGGGGCGAGTCAGGAATTCGCGCAGCGGCTCCACAACCGCACGCCGCAACCGGGAGGCGAAGTCGGGAAGCGGCGGGTGCCGGTCGCCCGGCGGCTCGGGCGCCAGCAGGGTGATCGCTGGACCGAGGGCGATCAGGGCGGCGACGATCAAGAGCGCCACGTGCCAGCCGACGATGTCGGCGCCCTTGATGGCGCCGCTGCCGGCGATCAGGAGTGCGGCGCGGTAGCCCCAGATGTAGGCAGCCATGGCGGCTCCCTGGCGGCGGGGAGCGAAGCTCTCGATGCGCCAGGCGTCGACCACGATGTCCTGGCTGGCGGAGAGGAACGCGACCAGTGCGGCAGCCGCGACTGCGGCGGCCGGTGCTGTTGCCGGATTGGACAGCGCGAGCAGCACGGCGCTCAACGCGAGTGCCGGCTGGATCGCGGCCAGCCAGCCGCGGCGGCGGCCGAGACGGCGCAGCAGGCCCGGCGGCGCGGTCTGGTCCAGCACGGGTGACCACAGGAACTTCAGCGAATAGGCGAGGCCGATATTTGCGGTCAGGCCGATGAGCGCGAGGGAGACCCCGCCCTCCGACAACCAGAGCCGGAAGGTGAAGCCGGACAACGGCAGCGGGAGGCCGGCGACGAAGCCGTAGGCAGCCATAATCCAGAGCGCGGGTTGTTGCGCGCCCTCTCCGTGCGTCCCCTGCGTTCCGGAAGTTGGGGCTCCGTATCCCGTGTCCGGCGACGCGGGACTGGGTTGTGGAGGGGGTGTCGTGGCGCTAGGGGACGTCGGCGTCACCCTGCCCCAACGGACGCTGCATCGACACCACGTCCACCCAGCGGCCAAACTTGATGCCTGCCGCGCGCAATGTGCCCACCATCTGGAACCCGAGGCTGGCATGAACGCCGATGGAGCCGGTGTTCTCGGAGTCACCGATGACGGCGATCATCTGACGCATGCCGCTGGCGGCGGCGTGCTCGACCAGCCGGGCGACGAGCGCCTTGCCGACACCCTGGCCGCGTACATCCTCGCGCACGTAGACACTGTCCTCGGCGCAATACCGATAGGCCGAACGGTCGCGGAACTGGGTGTAATAGGCAAAACCGAGCACGCCGGTCGCGTCGGTTGCCACCAGCCAGGACCAGCCATGGGTGACCACCTTCGCGAACCGCTCGGCGATTTCCTCGACCGATGGAGGCTGCTCCTCGAACGTGCCTGTCCCGTGCAGGACGTGGTATGCGTAGATCGACTGGATTTCGGGAAGATCCCGCTCGGTCGCGGTGCGTATCTCCATGTGCTTTCGCCTTTGCTTGGATTCCGCCTTTTGCTCAGGTTCTGGCGTTTGCTCAGGTTGGCAGTCCAAGCACGGCTGCCGCGTCGCACGCAAATGCCAGCAATCCCCGATCGGAGCCTGGCGCGGCAACCAGCGACAGCCCAACCGGCGCACCATCCACGACCGCGGCGGGCAACGTGACCTCGGGCAGGCCACAGAAGCTGGCGATGGCCGTGACTCCCATGGTGGCCTGGCGGATCGCGTTCTGCTCTGCCTGCTCCGCCGTCAGAAGGGGTGCCGGGCAGGGACTTGTCGGATAGACCAGCACCGCGCCACCGGCCAGCAACGGCCGGATCCGGGCCTGTAACAGGCGACGGAATGCACGGCCCGGACCCGCCACCGCGGGCTCGGTCGCCTTGGCTGCGGCGAAGCGCTCGCGGATTCCAGGACCCAGGCGTGGCCTGACCGCCTCCACCCAGCCACCAAGGGAGGCCCAGACCTCTTCAGCCTGCACGGTGCGGAAATGATCGAACACGCTGTCGAGTCCCTCGGGCACCAGGCGGATCCCGATGGCACGCCCCTTCACCTGCTCCAGTTTTTCGAGCGCCGGCCGCAGGGCTTCGGCGACCTCCGGCTGCGCATTCACCCAGGGTTCCTCGACGCGCAGCAAGGGTCCGTCCACGCCTTGGTGTCCGCCGGGCAGCAACACGTCGCCGACGCCTGAGAGTACTGCGGCGCCACTGGCGAACCAGCCGCAGGTATCGAAACTCGGAGCCAGCGGGCAGGCGCCTGCCAGGCTGATCGCACCGTGGGTTGGACGGATGCCGAACAGGCCGCAATAGCTTGCCGGGATGCGCACCGAACCGCCGGTATCCGAGCCGAGCGCGAAATCGGCCAGCCGGGCCGCCACGGCGGCGGCGGATCCGGAGCTCGATCCGCCGGGAAATCGATCTGGGACGCGGGGGTTGCGCGGCGTGCCTTGCCAGACATTTTCGCCGGTCAGACCGTAAGCCAGTTCCTGGGTCTTGGTTTTGCCGACGAGTTCGGCCCCCGCCTGCAGGAGTGCCGACACGACCGGCGCGGTTGCGGTGGCCACACCGTGGGTGCTGGCCCAGTCGGGATTGCCGTAGGTGGTGCTGCTGCCGGCGACATCGAACAGGTCCTTCACGGCGAAGGTCAGGCCTGACAGCCGCCCGCTGCTCATTGGCGCGCGCTGCATCCGCGGTCCGGGAACGAATGCTCCTACTTGGTCGTGCAGGGCTGTCATTTGCTTTGTTCCCGCCAGCCGGCTGTGGCATACAGCGGCACCAAACAGTGATCGGCCGGGCCCCTCAGCATGCCCAGTCTGAGATTTGTTGGTGAATTGTAGACTGAAAGGGCCTATTGTCCCAACGGATATTCCGGCGGTTGACGACCCAGGTGGGCCGATCGACTGCTGGCAAGAGTTGCCCTGGTGATGTGCCAGGATTGGTTCGACGCGGCGAAGCGTACGGACTGCGCGCCGGTTGGATGAGCCTCTGAGGGGGACTGCTTGTGGATGTAAACGACGGCAACATCTCCGGTTCTTCGGGGCAGGGGCCACGCTCCGTCGCCGATGCGGGCGGCGGCGCGAACACTGTTTCGCCGATCCATCTGGCGGTGGCCGAGGAGCCGCCGATCCATCCGCGACTGCTCGCCTTGATCGTTGCTGGCCGGTACCACGGGATGGAGCTCGATCCCAGCGAGTTCCGCGGCACGGTAGGTGACAAGTTGCCGTCTGCGGCGTCTCTATCGACTTGGGCGCAGAATTCTGGAATGTGGGCACGCGCGGTCCGGCTGCGGTGGCGGCATCTGATGCGCTTTACCAATACCGGTCCGGTTGTGCTGCTGTTCAACGATGGCACCGCGGGTCTGCTGACCGCGGTCAACGCCGAGCACAAGGTGGTCCTTATCAAGGATCCGCGTGGACCGGAATCCGACGCGCCGGTGCCGGTCGACGAACTGCGACTGAGCGAGGTGTGGTCCGGCGAGGCCGTGCTGATCCGGGCCAACCGGGGTTTCACGGAGGCCGACGCGCCATTCTCGCTCCGTTGGCTGATGAGCGTCGTGATGCTGGAGAAGCGCTCGCTGCGGGAAATAGGCCTTGCGTCCCTGGGGCTCAGCATCATGACCGTGTTTCCACCGTTCATTGTCATGTCAGCGATGAACAAGGTCCTGCCGCACCAGAGCTACTCGACACTGGCACTGATCGCGGTGCTGATCGCGATCCTCATCGTTTACGAGACATTGCTGGGTTATGCGCGACGACTGATCGTGCTGGTGGTCGGAACGCGCGTCGATGCCAGGGTCAACCTGCATGTGTTCAATCGACTGCTGCGCCTGCCGCTCGATTACTTCGAGCGGTATCCGGCCGGCGAGACGATGTACAACATCAGCCAGGTCCACAAGGTACGCGAATTCCTCACTGGCAAGATGCTCTCGGCGTTCCTGGATCTGATGACGCTATGCGTGTTGCTGCCCTTCATATTCTGGCTGAATGCGACACTGGCCTGGATCGTGGTGGCGTGCGCGTGCTCGGTCGCGATGGTGCTGCTGGTCTTCCTGCGACCCATGGGCCTCATCTTTTCCCGAGTGGTGCAGGCGGAAACCGCCAAGCAGGCGGCACTGGGTGAGACGATATTCGGCGTCCGCACGGTGAAATCGCTGGCACTGGAACCCCAGCGGAAGCAGTTGTGGGACGAACGGATCGCGGAGGCCGGCAAATGGCGCCTGGCCTACGGCAAGCTGGCGAACTGGCCGCAGACAATCGTGACACCGATCGAGCGGTTCATGTGGATGGGCACGATTCTGCTCGGCGTCTATTTTGCCCTGTCGGACCCAGGCTACAGCGTGGGCGCGCTGTTCGCGTTCATGATGCTGTCCCAGCGTGTCGGTCAACCGTTGGTGCAGCTTGCGCGCCTCACCGATGAGTATCAGGAAGTGGCGAATTCCATCGGCCAGGCAGCGTCGGTGCTGAACCGACCGCTTGAAGTCGATGCTGCATCGGGCGGTATGCGGCCGCGGTTCAGCGGAGCGATCAGCTTCGAGGATGTCTCGTTCACGTACGGCGGCACCAAGACGCCTGCGCTCGACCGCATGACCTTTGCGATTCCGGCCGGGACGATGCTCGGCATCGTCGGGCGGTCGGGTTCCGGCAAGTCCACGATCACGCGTCTGCTGCAAGGCATCAATCGCGACTACTCGGGCTTCCTGAAGATCGACGGCACGGATCTGCGGGAGATCAACCTGCGGCACCTCCGGCAGAGCTTTGGCGTGGTGCTCCAGGACAACTTCCTGTTCCGCGGCTCGATCCGTGACAACATCCTGGCTGGCAGGCCGGGCCTGACACTGGAGGACGCGGTGCGCGCGGCACGGCTTGCCGGCGCCGAGGAATTCATCGAGCGCATGCCGAACGGGTATGAAACCTACATTGAGGAAGGTTCGCCCAACCTTTCGGGCGGACAGAAGCAGCGGCTTGCCATCGGACGCGCACTGGTCACCGATCCGCGCATTCTGATCCTCGATGAAGCGACCAGCGCGCTCGATCCAGAGAGCGAGGCGCTGGTCAACGCCAACCTGCTGCGGATCGCACGTGGCCGCACCATGGTCATCGTGTCGCACCGTCTGTCATCGTTGACCGAATGCGACCAGATCCTCGTGCTGGAAAAGGGCAAGGTGATGGACATCGCACCGCACCGCGTCCTGCTTGAACGCTGCACCATCTACCGTCAACTCTGGGCGCAGCAGAACCGTCACCTCGACAGCCAAGGTCCCCGCCATGCAGCTCTCGCTCCGACCCTCGTCCAAGGCGATTAGTACGGTCGTCGAGGACCGCGGCGACCCGACGCTGCCGGCCATCCTGGAGTTCCAGTCGCCGTCCATCGCGATTACCACGGCGGAGGTACCGCGTTCGGCGCGCGGCATCGCCTACATGATCACCAGCTTCGTGGGATGTATAATTCTGGCCCTCGTGCTGATCCGTGTCGATCGCGTGGTGACGGCGCAGGCCGTTGTTGTGTCCAAGTCGCCGACGCTGGTGGTGCAGCCACTGGATCAGTCTATCGTGCGCTCGATCAATGTGCACGTAGGCCAACTTGTCCGTTCCGGCGAGGTTCTGGCGAGACTTGACCCGACATTCGCCTCTGCTGATCAGGGGGCGCTGGCAGCGCAGGTGGCGAGTCTCCAGGCACAGATGTCGCGGCTGCAGGCCGAGGCGGACGGACGGCCATTCACTTACACCGGCGTCGACCCGGATCTGTCGCTGCAGGCAGCGATATTCGGCCAGCGCAAGTCGGAGTACGATTACAAGATCGAGAATTATGCGCAGAAGATCAACAGCCTAGGTGCGGCCATCTTAAAGGCGAAGGCTGACGTGGACGGTTACCGCGATCGCGTGGCGCTGGCGGTCAGCGTCGAGAGCATGCGCAAGGATCTGGAGCGGCTTCAGGTTGGCAGCAAGCTCAACACGCTCGCGGCGATGGACAACCGCGCCGAGATGGTGCGCAACATGAATGATTCGCAGAATGCCGTGAACGGTTCCGAGCGCGATCTGGCCGCGGAAATCGCGGAGCGCGACGGCTTCATTCAATCCTGGCGTGCGGACATATCACAGCAACTATCGGACACCAGCAGCAAACTTTCCGACGCTCGCGCGTCCTTGGACAAGGCGCAGCTTCACCGTCAACTGGTCGAATTGCGCGCCGACCACGACGCCATCGTCCTGTCGGTCGCGAAGGTTTCCGTGGGATCCGTGGTGCAGTCGGGCCAAGAGTTCATCAGGTTGGTCCCCACCGACGCGCCGCTGGAGGTCGAGGGCAATATCGCTGGTAACGACGACGGGTTCGTGAATGTCGGCGATTCGGTCGCACTGAAGTTCGATACGTTCCCCTATACCGAGTACGGCATGGCATACGGCACAGTGCGGACGTTGAGCGCCAACAGCTTCACCACTCAGGATGAACAAAGCAATCCGACGGGAGCGGTGCCGCTGCCTCCCAATGCCCTTGTGCCGTTTTTCTTCCGGGCACGTATCACGATTGATCGCGTTGACCTGCGTGGGACCCCAAAGGGGTTCCAGCTGCTCCCGGGCATGCCAGTGACGGCGGATATCAAGGTCGGTAAGCGGACCGTGATGGAATTCCTGCTCAGCCGCGTAATGTCGACAGCCTCGGAAGGAATGCGCGAGCCGTGAGCTTCGCTCGTGCGATCGCATCCGCGACGGTGAAGGCCTGACGTCATGGCGTTGCTTGATCGAGTGCTGGCTAACGTCTCGCCGGCCGCGGCGCTGCGGCGCGGCGTACAGCTGAGCGAGCAGGGTGACGTCAAGCAGGCGTTTCCGTTGCTGGTACGCGCCGCACGGGCTGGGATCGCGGAAGCGGAATTCCGGCTGGGACGCTGCTACATGGAGGGTGCCGGCGTGCCGCCCAGCCGTGTGGAGGGTGCGCGCTGGCTCGAACGCGCAGCCAACCAGGGTTATGTCGAGGCACAAGCGCGACTGGCGACGCTGTCGATCTACGGCCTGCTGTCGGGCAGCGGCATGGCGTCGCAGGAACCAGGCTCGTCAGCGAGCCTGTTCGCCAGCAACGAAGCCACCGCGCCGGAATTCGATATCGGCGTAAAGTGGGCGCGCAAGGCGGCAGAAGGCGGTTCAGCCGATGGCCAGGCGGTCCTGGGCTATATCCTGACGTCGGGTCCGGAGCACTTGCGCGATCTGGAAGAGGCGCATCGCTGGTATGAGCGTTCGGCCGCCGCCGGAAACGCTCCCGGCGCCCTCGGCTATGCCCTGTCACTGGCGCGCGACGCGCGGGAACCGGAGCAGTACAAGCAGGTGGCGGAGTACCTGCGCCGCGCTGCCGATACCGGTTTGCCGACAGCGCTGTACCTGTTGGGCATCATGACAGAGCGCGGCATGGGGCTGCAGCCGGATCTGGCAGCCGCGGTCGAGTTGTTCCGGCAGGCAGCGGAGAAAGGCAACCGGCCCAGTCAGGCCCGGTGGGGCGTCGCCCTGATGGAGGGCAAGACCATCCCGGCCAACCCAATCGAGGGCGAGTCATGGCTTCGCCGTGCAGCACTGGGAGGCGATCCTGAGGCGGCCGCTTATGTCGGCGATCTGTATGCGAAAGGCGGCAAGTTGCCGCCGAACTATGCCGAGGCCGCGATCTGGTTCCTGCGCGCCGCCGAGGCTGGCCATCGCGGTGCCGCCCGCGCGCTGGGCCTGCTGCACCTGACGGGAGCCGGCCTGCCGCGCGACCAGGAGGAAGCCGCCCGCTGGTTCCGCGTCTCCGCCCAGGCAGGGGACCAAAACGCGCGCGTTGAACTCGCGAACCTGCTGCTGAAAGGCCAGGGCGCGACGGATGACGCCGTGCATACGCGTGAGTGGTTCGAACAGGCGGCGGCGTCCGGCGATCTGGTGGCGGCGTTCAATTTCGGCGTGTGTCTGGCCGAGGGCGTCGGCGTTGAGCGCGACGATCGAAAAGCGGCGCAATGGTTGCGCCGTGCGGCCGACGGCGTCGTGAACGCGCAATACTGGTATGGCCGCATGTTGATCGAGGGCCGCGGCGTGGATTCCAATCCAGAAGAGGGTCGCGCCTGGATCCAGCGCGCCGCCGACGTCGGCATGGTGGAAGCCGAGGTGCTGTTGGCGGAAATGCTGGTCAGTGGGCGCGGCGGTCCCAAGGATCACGCCGCCGCGTTGGCACTGTTTGAGAAGGCTGCCGCCCGTGGTCACGTGGGGGCGATGTTCGCCATGGGCGCGATGCACGGCGGCGGCCATGAAGTGCCGACTGACCGTGCGGCCGCCCAGCACTGGTTCAATCAGGCTGCCGAGCGCGGACATGCCTATGCTCAAATGATGCTTGGGCGCTATCTGGCACGCGGACTGGCGGGCGAGCGAGACTTCGACCGGGCCCGCGTCTGGAGTGAACGGGCACTGGCGCAGGGGCTACAGGAGGCACGCGCCGATCTTGCCACCCTGCCGCCGGCGCCGATCGAGACAGAGAGGGCCGAACCGCAGGCGGCCGCTCGCTGAACGTGGCAGCTGCGCCGGAGCTGGGTCCGGATGCCGCGGCGCTGGCACTCGAGGCATTCGAGCGGGGTCAGGCTGCCGCCGCTGGCGGTGACCGGATTGCGGCGCTGCGCTGGCTGGATCGGGCTTACCGAATGGCGCCTCGCGATCCAACCGTGGCATTGGCTTTGGCTACGACAACAGTCGGCCAAGACGACGTACGGGCGGCAGCCCTGTTCGCGGAGCTCAGTGGCAAGCACGACGTCCGTGAGGTCTGGCTGGGACTGGCGACGGCGCGATTGAGGCTTGGCGATGCAGCCGGGGCTGCCGCGGCGCTTGCGCAATGCTTGCAACGGCGGCTCGCGGATCGTGGTCTGGCGACCTTGGCCGATGCGATCGTGCGTGGCGCACACGCTGCGGGCTGGTGCGGGCTGATGCACAATGGAGAGTTGGCGGTTTATCCAGCGCCTGGTGTCGATCCGGCGTCCGTCATCATCGATCCGGACGCCAGGGCGCGCGGGCATGATGGACACGCGGGACGTGTAGCTGTCGTGACGGCGGACGGAATTCACCTGCTCGGTAGTCCAATCAATGTCAGCGCTATCGGCGCGACGGTCGGGTGCGTGAGTTGTCGTGACGGTGCTCTCATCGGGTGGGCCTGGCATCCGGGCGATCCGGATACCGATCCGACACTGACGATCCGGTCGTCCGACGGTCGCCGCGAGATGCGGGTTCTTGCCTCAGATGCCAACACGAGGTTCGACGATTGCGGACTGCTGGCAAGGCCACGCGGTTTCATGATCACATCGGCTCAGCTGAGCGGCCTGTCAGGCCTGCTGCATGTGGTTGGTAACGATGGCCAGGACCTTCTGGGCAGCCCGCTTGATCCTGGGATGGAGCCATCGGCGGGCGCGGCAGCGGCTGCGGCGCTCGCACGGATCTATCCCACGGGTCGCGTCCCCCCGACACGCGCATCCCGGTTGACGATCCCCGCGGCAATACCAGTCTCGCTGACGGTGCCGCACAAAGCGCACGGCCGCACGGGACGTTCCGGAACTGTGGATATCATCATACCGGTTCACGGGGGAGAGCGGGTCGTCGATGCTTGCCTGGATAGCGTCTTGTCAACGCTGCCACCCGCGGCGCGGGTGATCGTGGTTGACGATGCCTCGCCGGAGCCCGCGTTTGCCCAGCGGCTGAGAGCGCTCGCAAGGCAAAAACGGGTCCGGCTGATCCGCAATTCGCGCAACATGGGGTTTGCCGCCAGCGTCAACGTCGGACTGCGCGCCACGGTCGGCCATGACGTGGTGCTGCTGAACAGCGATACTGTGGTGCCTCCCGGTTGGCTGGATGAGCTTCGGACCGTTGCCTACGGCGCGACGGATATCGGCACCGTAACGCCGCTGTCGAACGACGGGAGTATCGTGAGCTACCCTAATCAGTTCGACGCGAACGATATTCCTGACCTCGCAGCGACGGTCCGGTTGAACGCCCTGGCACGGCACGCAAATCGCGGGAGTGCCGTGGAAATCCCGGTTGGGGTCGGATTCTGCTTGTACATCAAGCGGACGTGCCTGGACGACGTCGGCTTGCTGCGGGCCGATGTGTTCGCCCAGGGCTATGGCGAGGAAAACGATTTTTGCCTGCGCGCACGAGCCCTCGGGTGGCGGCATATGGCTGCGCCGGGCGTATTCGTCGCACATGTTGGCGGGCAATCCTTCGGAGCAGCGGCACGCCATTTGCGCACGCGGAACGAGGCGCTGCTGGAACGCCTGCATCCTGGTTACACCGAATTGGTCCGCGCCTTCGCGATGGCCGATCCGTTGGCGACGCCGCGACGGCGGCTCGATTTGGAGCGCTGGAAAACCGCACGGCGACGCGGTGGCGAGGCGGTGGTGATCATCACGCACGATGCTGGTGGCGGGGTCGAACGACAAGTCCAGGCGTCAGTCGAGCTACATCGTGCCAACGGTGACCGCTCCATCGTGCTCCGCCCCTCCCTGGGGCCCGACGAAACCAGGTGCGTGACTGTCGGTGACGGCACGGAAGCGGACTTTCCCAACCTCAAATACGCCATGCCGCGCGAACTGCCACTGCTGCAAAAGCTGCTGGCGCGAGAGCGGCCGCGAGCGATCGAACTGCATCACATGGTTGGGCACGAGCCCGCCGTCCTGGGCCTGCTCGATGGTCTCCGCGTGCCATACGACGTGCACGTGCACGACTATGGCCTGCTATGCGGCAGGGTCGCACTGGTGGGCCCCACGCAGCGCTATTGCGGCGAGCCGGACGTCGTACGGTGCGAGGCGTGTGTCGCCGATGCCGGCAACCTGATCGACGAGGACATCTCGGTAGCTGCACTCCGGCAGCGATCGGCCAGACTGCTCGCAGGTGCGCGGCACGTATTCGTACCCTCCGCCGACGCGGCGACACGGATCCGCCGCCACTTCCCTGCGACACAGCCGGTTGCAGTGCCGCACGAGGACGATGCTGGACTACCGGAACCACCCCCTGTGGCACCATCCAGCCACTGCCGCGTGTGCGTGGTTGGGGCCATCGGCATCCATAAGGGCTACCAAGTGGTACTTGATTGCGCGCGGGACGCTGCCGAGCGCTCGCTGCCGCTGGAATTTGTGGTGGTCGGCCACACGATCGACGACAGTCGTTTGATGGCGACGGGACGTGTCTTTGTCACCGGCGTATTTGTCGCTGCGGAAGCGGTGTCGCTGATCAAGGCGCAGAAGGCGTCGCTGGCGATGCTGCCATCGATCTGGCCGGAGACCTGGTGCCTCAGCCTGGGCGAGGCATGGCGCGCCGGCTTGCATGTTGCCGCGTTCGATATCGGTGCGCCGGCTGAGCGCATCAGGCGCACCGGCCGTGGCTTCCTGCTGCCTCTTGGCCTACCGCCGTATGCCATAAATAATGCCCTGATCGCGGCGGTGGGCCTGTCATACGGGGAATGACTCTGCTAGTGGATTTCCATACATTGCGCAGCCCCGCCCAACGCCGTTGCGTGTGCGACGCGTCCGCCCCCGGCAGGTACAACAGAAGAGCGAGCCGTCCGAATGTCTGAAGCTGCTACCGCGACCCGCAACCCTCCCGCGCAGGAAGCTGCCCCCGACGGTGCCCAAAACCGCGTCAGCGAACTGAAGGCATCGGCCCATCTGATGAGCCTGGACACGGGGCTGTTCTGTGTGTTCCAGGCAAACGGAACGCCTGCGGCAAATGCGCAGTCGGGGTTGCCGGGTGTTCGCATCACGCTGCCGCCCGGTGCTGGAGGACAATCGGATGCCGTGAGCATCAGCACGTTCCAGGCCGATGGTTGGATCAGCGGGCAGGACAGCGCTGCGCTGGTTCGCGTCAGCAAGGGGCCGGCGCAGGTGCTGGTCACAGTCTATCAGGCTCCCGCGGCTTCGCCTGACAGCGCGCCGCGTCTTCAGGTCATGCGGCTGGGGGGAGAACCTGCTGCCAGGCTGCCCGCGTCCGCAGCAAGGCCAGGGCAAGCGGCCGCACTGTCCGCGGATGAGGCTGATATGGTGGCGCATGTCCAGCGCACCGGCGATGTCCCGGCGAAGTTCGGCGAATGGATCGGCACGCGCGGCAGCCAGATGTGGATCGAGGGCTTCAGCCTGACCCCACGAGACGGGATCAAGCCGGCGGATGTTGAATACCAGGCGGTGCTCGGCCGCGGCTGGCTGTCGCCATGGATCGAGGGCGGCAAATTCTGCGGCAGCCGCGGCATGGCGCTCCCGCTGCTTGGCCTGAAGGTGCGGCTGAAGGGCGCGGCAGCGAACACGCATGAGTGCAGCTACGCGGCGACCTTTGTCGACGGTAGTTCAGTCGGCCCGGTGCCGGCCGGTGAAACCTGTGAATTGGAAAGCCTGGCGGCGCTGGAATCATTCCAGGTGATGATCCGCCGCTCGGGCGCGACCGCCGATGCTGCGCCAAGGGTTGGAAGCGCACGCACCGCGGCATCCGCAGGCAAGCCCGCCGCGGCGAGGCCGGCGGCACCAAAGCCGGCCGGCGGGCCTGCCAAGAGGCCCAGTCCGCGCGCTCGTTGATCGCCGGCGACACCGCACGCTCTATTCGTCCTGCAAGGTTGCGGCGTGAAATACCTGTTCGTCCACCAGAATTTTCCTGGACAGTACCTGCATATCGTTCGCCACCTGGCAAAGTCAGGGCGGCACGATGTGGTCTTTCTGAGCGAGCCCAACCTCAACCGGATCAACGGCGTTCGGACGGTACCGTATCCGAAACCTCCCCCGCCTTCCTTGGAGGCGCACGTTGCCACGCGGGAACTGGATGCGGCGGTGCGTCGCGCGGACGTCGTTGCCTATACCGCGAAAAACCTCAAGCAGCTGGGCTTCGACCCCGACATCATCATCGGTCATCATGGGTGGGGCGAGTTACTCAACCTCGGTGATGTCTGGCCGAATGTTCCGCTTATCGGCTACCTGGAATTCTTCTACCAGCTTCGCGATGTGGATGTCGGGTTCGATCCGGAATTCCCGACACCGGACTCCGACCATCCGCGCATCCGCGCGAAGAATGCTGTCAACCTGCTGGCGCTGAGCCTCGGCAGGGCTGGCCAGACACCGACCAAGTGGCAACTATCAACCTACCCGTCCTGGGCGCAGAAGGGCATCACGGTGCTGCGCGAGGGTGTCAATCTCGACGTGACCAAACCGAACCCTCAGGCGCGACGCCGCAACCTGGTGATCGGCAAGGCCACGATCAAGCCGAACGAAAAGCTGGTCACCTATGTCGCGCGTGACCTGGAGCCATATCGTGGCTTTCACCTGATGATGCGCGCGGTGCCGCACCTGCTGCGTGCCCGCAAGGACATCCGCGTGGTGATGGTTGGCGGCGATGGCATCAGCTACGGCGTCAGCCCACCCACCGGAACGTGGCGCGAGAAGATGCTGGCGGAGCTTGGCGATTCCATCGATCTGTCGCGGGTGCTGTTTCCCGGCCGCATCGAATACGACACTTATGTCGCAATGCTGCAACGTTCAGATGCGCATGTCTATCTAACATACCCGTTCGTTGCCTCATGGTCGATGCGGGAGGCTTTGGGGACCGGCTGCGTGGTCATCGGCAGCGATACACCGCCGGTGACCGAATTCATCACGCATGAGCAGAATGGCCTGCTGGTGTCGTTCTTCGATCCGAAGGGGCTCGCCGATACGGTGCTGCGCGCGCTGGAGGATGCGCCGCTCGCCAGGCGGCTGCGGGAGAATGCCCGGAAGTACGCCGAGAAGAACCTGTCCATGAAGGACTATATGGCGCGGTACGAGGCGCTGATCGCGGAACTTACCGGTAGTTGAGCGAGGCACGGCGGCGTTGGTTATTCTTCGGCGGAGAGGCGGGCGGCCTGGTCCTCGGCGGTTAGGGCGTCGATGAATTCGTCGAGTTCGCCGGCCATGACGCGATCGATCTTATAGAGCGTCAGGTTGATGCGGTGATCTGACACGCGGCCCTGCGGAAAGTTGTAGGTGCGGATGCGTTCGGAGCGGTCGCCGGTGCCGACCTGAGCCTTGCGGTCGGCGGCGCGGGTGGCGTGGAGGCTGGCGCGCTGCTGTTCGTAGAGACGCGCGCGCAGGATCTTCATCGCTTTGGCGCGGTTCTTGTGCTGGCTTTTTTCTTCCTGCATCGCGACGACTATGCCGGTCGGGATGTGCACGATGCGGACCGCGCTTTCGGTCTTGTTGACGTGCTGGCCGCCGGCTCCCGAGGCTCGATAGACGTCGATGCGCAGGTCTGTTTCGTCGATTTGTACGTCTACCTCTTCGGCTTCTGGAAGTACTGCGACGGTGACGGTGGAGGTGTGGATGCGGCCCTGGCTTTCGGTGGTGGGGACGCGTTGGACGCGGTGCACGCCTGACTCGTATTTCAGTCGCGCGAAGACGCCTCGGCCGTTGATCTCGGCGATGCCTTCTTTCAGGCCTCCTAGCTCCGTGTCGTTGTATTCGAGAATTTCCCAGCGCCAGCCTCGGGTTTCTGCGTAGTGCTGATACATCGCGAACAGGTCGGCCGCGAACAGCGCGGCTTCATCGCCGCCGGCGGCGGGGCGGATTTCTAATATCGCGGCGCGTTCGTCGGCGGCGTCCTTGGGCAGTAGTGCGATGCGGATCTCGTGTTCGAGGGCGGGGATCTGTTCCTTCAGGGTGCGCAGTTCTGCTTCCGCAAGCTCGTGCATTTCTGGGTCGGCTAGCAGTGTTTCCGCATCGGCCTGCGCACGTTCGGCGGCGCGCAGGTCGCCGATGCGGGTCACCACCGGCTCGATGTCGGAGAGCTCCTTTGAGGCTTTCACGTAGGCCTCGCCGGTTAGGCCTTGGGTCAGCAGGTCTCGCAGTTCGTCGGCGCGGGCGGCGATGCGATCTAGTTTGGATGCGAGGTTCATCGCAGGTGTTCGGCGAGCTCCGTCAGCGCCACCGCCTCCTGTTCGCCGGTCTGGAGATTTTTCACCTGCGCAACACCTCGGGCGATGTCGTCGTCGCCTAGGATCACCGCGGCTCTCGCGCCGATGCGGTTGGCTCGCTCCATGCGGCGACGGAGGTTGCCGCGATAGGACATCTCGGCGCGGATGCCGGCGTTGCGCAGGGTTTGTAGCGCTTGGAGGGCTGCTGGTTCGGCGTTGTCGCCGATGGGCACTACGGCGATTGTCGCGGGCGGGGGTGGGGGATCGGATAGCAGCATGGCCAGGCGCTCAATGCCGGCGGCCCAGCCTACGGCGGGGGTGGGGGGGCCTCCCATTTCCTCGACCAGGCCGTCGTAGCGGCCGCCGCCCATCACCGTGCCCTGCGAGCCCAGCTTGGTGGTGACGAATTCGAACGCGGTGTGGCCGTAGTAGTCGAGGCCTCGGACTATTCGCGGGTTTTCGCGGAAGGGGACGCCGAAGCGGTCGAGGTAGGACTGGAGGCGGGCGTAGAAGGTCGCCGCGGCCTCGGTCAGATAGGCGGCGATTGTTGGGGCGTTGGTCACGATGCGGCGGTCGGCTTCATCCTTGGAGTCGAGGATGCGCAGGGGGTTGCGGTCCAGGCGGGCCAGGCTGTCGGTCGAGAGGGCGGCCTGGTGTTCGGTGAAGTAGGCGACGAGAGCCTCGCGGTAGGCTTGGCGGCTTTCCTTGTCGCCTAGGGTGTTGATCTCCAGCACTGTGGCGTCGGCGACGCCTAGCGCCTGGAGGATGTGCCAGCCGCAGGCGATCACCTCGGCGTCGGCGAGCGGTTCGGCTGAGCCGATGAGCTCGATGTCGATCTGGTGGAACTGGCGGTAGCGGCCCTTTTGGGGGCGTTCGTAGCGGAACATCGGGCCGGCGCAGAATACCTTCTGGGGGAGCGATTGGGTTAGGCCGTTGCTGACAAGGGCGCGGCAGATGCCGGCGGTGGCCTCGGGGCGCAGCGTGATGGCTTCGCCGCCTCGGTCGTCGAAGGAATACATCTCCTTCATCACCACGTCGGAGGTTTCACCCAGGGTGCGGGAGAAGACGCGGGTGTCCTCGAAGATCGGCGTGGTCCATTCGTCGAAGCCGTAGCTGGCGGCGACGCGGCGGGCGGTGTCTATCACGTGCTGGTGGCGGCGCTGGTCGTCGCCGATCAGGTCGTGGGTGCCGCGGGCGGGTTGGAGTTCGTTGGCCACTGTGGATTGCTGACACTTTGTTCTGGGGGTTTAGAAAGTAGCTGGCCGGAGTTCAGAAGCAAGGCACGGTGGGATTGTGCGCCATGAGGGGCGCATCAGCGAAGGGTGTTGGCGCGGGGTTGCTGATCGTTGGGCGGTGGCGGTGGGGTCGGCAGGAGGGAGTGTTTTGAACCGGAGCCACTGAGGCCCGCGCGGGCAGCACGAGGAGGCCGGCGGCATGGTGGGACGAATCGCGACGGCGGAAGGCCGTTGTCCGGGAGCCTGTCCGGCCCACCTGGTCTGCTTGGCGTGATCCGGTGTCTGGCGGCGCTTCTCGCCCGTTGGTGGAGCCAAGCGGGATCGAACCGCTGACCTCCTGAATGCCATTCAGGCGCTCTCCCAGCTGAGCTATGGCCCCGACCGAGCTGAGGGCGGCATATAGCCCCCGGCTCCCGAGCCAATCAAGGGCCGCCAATGACCGAAGTCCTCTACGCGCCGGACCGCGAGCACGTCGTCACCACCAACGCCTGGGCATTCGTGCATTGGCTGCGGACGGAGTGTGGGGTGGATTTCACGGATTGGGCGGCACTGCAGCGGTTCTCTGTGGATAAGCCGGTGGATTTCGGGCTAGCGGTGGTGGCGTTCGCCGGCCTGTCCAACGAGTTCCAACCGCCCCCCGCCGCTCTTCCCGGCCTGCCGCAGGTGAGAGTGCCGCAGCGGGACTTACCCCCTCGGGAAGCGGGAGGGATGTCCGCGTCTGCGCCAAATCGGCACCACATCGACCTGTCCCGCACTGCATTGCTACGCCCCCTTGCCGACACCCTGCTGCATGCGGACGTCCGCCGAGACGATCGGCTGCTGGTCTCGGGCGCCGCCTGGCCGTGGCGGGCGGCGGAACTCCTGGGCGCCGCCGTCGTCATGGCACCCGCGGCGGCGGACCTGTTGACAACTGCCGCAATGGAACGCGCCAGCATTCTGGTGGCCGAGGCTCGCACCCTCGCCGAGGCAGCTTTCCGGCGCCCCAGCCGGCGCCCCGATCTGTCCAGCCTTCGGACGATCATCGCCACCGGAGGCCCCCTCTCGCCGGAGGGCCGCCGCCGCATCTACACCTGGGTGAAATCCGATGTGATGCTGCTCGCCCGGACCGGCGACACGTTCTGGGGCAATCCGTTGGAACCGGTGCTCGCCCAGCCACCAGCCACGCCGGCTTTCCTTACGCCGCCAGCTTCAGGTCCGGCGACACGGTGAAGGCAGCTTCGGTCTTCGAGCGGAGCTCTTCCACCGTCACATCCGGCGCGACATCGACCAGGCGCAGCCCACCGTCCGTGACCTCGAACACGCCGAGATCGGTGATCACCAAGTCTACCACCCCTGCCCCGGTCAGCGGCAGGTTGCAGCGCGTCAGCAGCTTGGGCTTGCCGCCGGCGGTGTGCTCCATCAGCACGACCACCCGCTTCACCCCGGCGACCAGGTCCATCGCCCCGCCCATCCCCTTCACCATCTTGCCGGGGATCATCCAGTTCGCCAGGTCGCCGTTTTCCGCCACCTGGAGCGCGCCCAGGATCGAGATGTCGATATGCCCGCCGCGCACCATGGCGAAGCTCGCCGCGCTGTCGAAGAAGCTGGTGGTCGGCAACTCGGTCACGGTCTGCTTGCCGGCGTTGATCAGGTCGGCGTCTTCATCGCCCTCGAACGGGAACGGCCCCATGCCGAGCATGCCGTTCTCCGAATGCAACTGGATCGACATCGCCTCCGGGATGTGGTTCGCCACCAGCGTCGGGATGCCAATGCCCAGATTGACGTAGAACCCGTCGCGCAACTCGCGCGCGGCGCGGGCAGCCATTTGATCGCGCGTCCAGGCCATTGCCGCCTCCTTCAGTAACGCTTGCGCACGGTGCGCTGTTCGATCCGCTTGTCCACGGCCTCCAGCTTCACGATGCGGTCGACGAAGATGCCCGCGGTGATGATGTGGTCGGCGTCGATCTGGCCGTTGGGCACCAGGTCCTCGACCTCGGCCACGACCACGTCCGCCGCGGTTGCCATGATCGGATTGAAGTTCCGCGCGGTCTTGCGATAGATCAGGTTGCCCTCATGGTCCGCCTTCCAGGCATGCACCACGGCGAGGTCTGCGCGAATGCCGCGTTCCAGCACGTAGACGCGGCCGTCGAACTCCTTGGTCTCCTTGCCCTCGGCGATCTGCGTCCCGGCGCCGGTCGCGGTATAGAAGCCAGGAATGCCCGCACCGCCCGCGCGGATGCGTTCCGCCAGCGTGCCCTGCGGGTTGAATTCGATCTCCAGCTCACCGGCGAGATACTGCTGCGCGAAGGTGGCGTTCTCGCCGACATACGAGCTGATCATTTTCCGGACCTGCCGCGTCTTCAGCAGCACGCCCAGCCCGACGTCATCGATCCCGGCATTGTTGGAGACGATGGTCAGTCCCTTCACCCCGCTCTCGCGGATCGCGTCGATCAGCACGGCCGGAATGCCGCACAGGCCGAAGCCGCCGGACATGATCGTCATGTCGTTGCGCAACACACCGGCCAATGCGGCTTGCGCATCGGGAAAGATCTTGTTGACCGCCATTCGTGCCCCCTGCTGCCGGCGCAAGGTGCCACCGCGACGGGGCGGCGAGCAAGAGTGCTGGTATCGCCCCTGAATATCACAGAATGCGAACTGACCCTTCTCGGGCACAGCCGTTCCGACTAGCGGAACGCCGACGCATTGCGGATGATCTCAACCAATGGGAACCAGGGACGGCACTCGTATGAACCAGCCAATCGGATGCGGCTACCTGTCAATGGGTTGTTTGCATCAGTCCACTACGCCGCTGAAACTATTCGCCACCGCCAACACTGACGATAGCCGACGGGACGCAGAGTGTGCGTGATTCGACCGTTGTTCCTCAGCCTGCGCCATGTTCTGTTCGTGCGAATGGGGGATGGTGCGCAGCGGCCTGGATGATCGCGGCCGGCATGCGGCTCATGCGGTCGTCTCACGCGGTGGCTGCGCTCTTGGCTGCATGTATTGCACTCGCCGGCTGCAGCACGCCGATCACGGTCGAGCGTATGGACGCACGCGCGACACAGGCCGAACTCACCAGCAATGCCTTGACCACGGGGCAGTTGAGCGGCTCGACACAGATCGTTCTGCGTCGACTGGATCTTCTGGGCGTCTACGCTGACAACCCATCGTCTGCGATCCGGGCACTCAATGTGATTGTGGCCGCCGATACCAGTAACCGAGATCTGCTGTTCGCGTTGGCCGAGATGGCATTTCTGGAGGCGGAGAGAACCAACGACCGGTCCTATTTCCTCGCGACCGTCGTCTACTCGTACGCATTTCTGTTTCCCACCGTGGTCGCGGACCGTCCCAATCCATTCGATCCGCGCCTGCGGACGGCCGCCGATCTCTATAATCGGGCATTGACCCGCGGCCTGGCCGCCGCAGACGGCGAAAGTGTCGATCTGCACAGTGGCAACTACCCCCTGCCGTTCGGCTCGCTGTCGATCAGCTTCGATCCAGATGCTCTGCAGTGGGCGGGGTTCAGGCTGATCAACTTTGTCCCGTCTGCGGAGTTGCATATCGAAGGCCTGCAAAACCGCTATCGCGACTCAGGCATTGGCGCCCCACTTGCCGCAGCCCTGCTCCCCACGGAAGACACGCGAGGCTTCCAGGTCGCCCGATTGCTCAAGGTTCCGCTCACAGCACTGCTACGATTGGACATCACACAAGCGACCCTCGCCAGCGGTCAGTTCCACGGCAAGCTGTCGCTGTACTCCGGTGAGGAGAGGCGGGTGGTCGACATCGGCGGTCAACCGGTGCCGCTGGAGAACGAGCCCAGCGCAGCCTTGGCCTTCGCCCTCAGCAATCCGGCCATCTGGAAAACCGAGCTGGCTGGATTCTTCCAGGGGGACCTGTTCGAGACTTTACCCACGCAGCTTGTTGCCCTGGAGCCTTATCGACCGGGACGGATCCCCGTGGTGCTGATCCATGGCACGGCATCGAGCGCCGGGCGATGGGCCGATCTCATCAATGACCTGCAGAACGATCCGGTCATCAGTGAGCACTTCCAGTTCTGGTTGTTCACCTACAATACCGGCAATCCGATACCGCTGTCGGCCTTGCAGTTGCGCACCGACCTGACAGCCGCGGTCAACAAGCTGGATCCGGAACGGCGCGACCCGGCATTGCACAACATGGTGCTGATCGGGCACAGCCAGGGCGGGCTGCTGGCGAAGATGTTGGTTATCAACTCTGGCTCACGCTTTTACGACGCATTCAGCTCCAAGCCGATCGAACAATTGACCCTGACGGACGAAACGCGGGAGACGCTGCGGCAAGCCCTGTTCGTCACGCCGATGCCTGACGTGACACGGGTCATATTCATTGCCACCCCGCATCGGGGAAGCTTTGTTGCCGGTGGGTCACTGGCACAACTGATCGGCCGGCTCGTGACGCTGCCGCTCCGTGTCACGCGACTGGCGGCGGAAACACTGGTCGGCAACCGTGATGCCTTGCGGCTTGATCCGAAGACTGTCCGGCTCGGCAGCGTCTATGGGATGGCGCCGGGCAGTCCGTTCAGCACGACCGTTTCGTCGATTCCGGTCGCGCCATCGGTCAAGGCCAATTCGATCATCGCGGTGCAGGGGAATGGTCCTATCGAGACTGGCGACGATGGGGTGGTGAAATACAGCAGCGCACACATCGACGAAGCCGAGTCTGAGTTGGTTATCCGATCCGGCCACTCCGTGCAGTCGAACCCCAGGACGGTGGCCGAGGTCCGTCGCATCCTGATGCTGCAGTGGCAGTTGGCCTGCCCGTTGGGGTGTTCTCCTGCCAGGTACAACGGCGGCCGTGACTGAACCAACGCCCGCCACGGTCGTGATTCGGCATGTGGCGCCGGCTCATCCGTAGCGCCGGAAGCCTGTGATGGCATGGTCCGTGGCCCGATGGTTGGGCATCGCAGCGGCTGGGTTGGTGCTGTTGTTGTCGGGGCTCTGGGGAGCATTGGCGATCTGGTTTCGCCTGGCACCCGCCGCGCCTGCACGCGAGATCCTCGCGGGTGGACTTCTGCTGCTCGCCGTTGTGGCGATCGTCTGTCTAGCTCTACGACGGTGGCGTGTTGTCGCGCTATATGGTGTCTGCTTCGTTGCGGTGTTCGCGTGGTGGATGACACTGCAACCATCCAATGACCGGGTCTGGGCGGACGATGTGGCGCGAACGGCGAGCGGAACTATCGAGGACGATCGCCTGACGATGCGGAATGTGCGCAATTTTATCTGGCATAGCGACAGTGACTTCGAACCGAGGTGGGAGACACGTAGTTACGATCTGAATGCGCTGACGGGTGTGGACCTGTTCATGTCCTACTGGGCAGGCGAGTCGATTGCCCACGCTATCGTCAGCTTCGGCTTCGCGGACGGTCAGCATCTCGCGTTTTCGATCGAGATTCGCAAGGAGAAGACCGAGTCCTATTCTGCCCTCGCTGGATTCTTTCGCGTCTATGAGCTTTCATTCATTGCCGCCGACGAGCGTGACGTGGTGGGCGTGCGGACAAATGTACGTGGTGAGGATGTCCGGCTCTACCACCTGCGCGTAACGCCAGTGCAGGCGCGTGCGCTCCTGCTCGAATACGTCGCTGAAGCGAATGCGCTGGCAGACACACCACGCTTCTACAATTCGTTGACCACCAACTGCACGACACAGATCTTCCACATGGTGCGGACGCTACAACCAAGCCTGCCGTTGGATTACCGGGTGCTGCTGGCTGGTTATTTGCCCGAGTACGTCTACGATCTCGGCCGGTTGGACACCAACCTTCCATTCGAAGTACTCCGTGACCGATCGCACATCAGGGGTAAGGCGGACAGCACCGATCCTGGCTTTTCGAAGAAAATCAGGGAGGGCGTCCCGGATCAATAGCTGCACGTGGCCTGCCCTGGAGTTGGCGGACTCCGTGGCCGGTAACGGAAGCAATCTCGAGCAGGACGTGACCGCACGACTCCCAAGACCACTTCCTTCAATCCGGGTTCCCTCCTGGCTACTCGCCCCGATAAGGCGCTTGCGCTGACGGCCGGGGCCGAGCCCAGGGGTCAGCCAGAGCGTCGCGAACTACGTGGCGAAATGTGGCCGCTTCGTGACCCACGTTGCCCTGCGACCGAATACTACCGGCGGGTCAGTTCGGCATGGATTTCCGCGGCCAGCACCGGGTTGGCACGCCGGATCTGGCCGGCCCGCAGCATTGCCGCGATGTCGGAACCGCGGGCGGTTTGCCAATGTTCGAGGAACAGCAGGTCTGCCGCGGCCGCTTCGTCATTCACCTGGCGGAGTGCGCGACGCACGGCCTCGGTACGCGGACCGACCTGTTCAGTACCTGTTGCCCCGCATTGACGTCCCTCCAGATCGTGGCGCATCCCGGAGTTAGGCAATGCAGCGGCACGTAACCAGCCACATCTTTATGACGCTCTGGTTAATTAATCGTTTGTGGGTAAGTCGCTAGCGGCAGGTTTTACAGTTGACCGGTGCATTTACCCGCGCAAATGGCACGCCACCCAATGGCCGTCGGCAGTTTGGCGCAATTCGGGCCGCTCCGTGCTGCACAACGGCAGTTCGCGGATGGGACAGCGGGTGTGAAAGTGGCAACCAGACGGCGGCCGGATGGGGTTCGGCACGTCGCCCTGCAGGCGGATGCGTTGGCGCTTCGCGGTGGGGTCGGGTATCGGCACCGCTGACAGCAAAGCCTCGGTGTACGGATGCAGCGGCGTGTCGTACAGGTCGCGCGCGGAGGCGATCTCGACGATGCGGCCGAGATACATGACGGCGACGCGCGTGCTGATGTGCTCCACCACCGACAGGTCGTGCGCAATGAACAAGTACGTGAGTCCGAACTGCTCCTGGAGATCCTCGAGCAGGTTGATCACCTGCGCTTGAATTGACACGTCAAGCGCCGACACCGGTTCATCACAGATGATCAGCTTCGGCGACACCGCGAGCGCGCGCGCGATACCGATACGTTGGCGCTGTCCGCCGGAGAACTCGTGCGGATAGCGCCGTATGTGATCGGAGTTAAGCCCGACGGTCTCCAGCAGTTCCACGACGCGGTCCTCGAACGCGCGGCGGTTCTTGGCGAGACCGTGGATGATGAGCGCCTCACCGACGATCTGACCGACGGTCATGCGGGGGTTCAGGGAGGCGTAGGGGTCCTGGAAGATGATCTGCATGTCGCGGCGCAGTGCCTCTAGTTCACTGCGATTGAATTCGGTGACGTCGCGACCTTCGAACCAGATCTGCCCCCCGGTGGGTTCGATCAGGCGGAGGATGCAGCGACCGGTGGTGGATTTGCCACAACCTGATTCGCCGACCAGGCCAAGCGTCTCACCGGCGGCAATCTCGAAGCTGACGTGATCGACCGCATGCACATGGTCGATCGTGCGTTTGAGGAAACCGCCCTTGACGGCGAAGTTCTTCACCAGATCGTTGACGCGCAGTAATGGCTGGGAGCTCGACATGTTCAATACAGGATGCAGGCCACCTTGTGGCCAGCCTCCACGGTGTGTAGTTCCGGCACCGCATCGGTGCATTCGGGTTTGGCAAACTTGCAGCGTGGCGCGAAGCGGCAACCAGGCGGTGGTTCGATCAGGCTTGGCACCATGCCGGCGATCGCTTCGAGCCGTGTCCGTTTGCCGGCGTCCTTGTCGATGCGCGGGATAGAGCGGATCAGGCCCTGGGTGTAGGGATGCAGCGGATTAGCGAACAGCCGCTCGACCGTCGCCTCTTCCACCACGCGGCCGGCGTACATCACCACGACGCGCTGCGCGGTCTCGGCAACAACGCCCATGGCGTGGGTGATCAACATGATCGCCATGCCCAACTGCGCCTTCATCTCGCCCAGCAGGTCGAGGATCTGCGCCTGGATGGTCACGTCCAATGCCGTCGTCGGCTCATCCGCGATCAGCAACTTCGGAT
Organism: uncultured Alphaproteobacteria bacterium; assembly: GCA_963726125.1. Lineage (GTDB taxonomy): Bacteria > Pseudomonadota > Alphaproteobacteria > Acetobacterales > Acetobacteraceae > JAMXLO01. Next base: position 759,544 of record CAVSBG010000002.1, read on the forward strand.
TGCACGACAGCGCCATGGCGATCATCACGCGCTGACGCATGCCACCGGAGAATTGGTGCGGATAGTCGTGCACGCGGCGCTCCGGCGTGGGGATGTGCACCAGGCGCAGCATCTCGGTCGCGCGGTCCATTGCCTCGCGCCGGTTCATTTCCTCGTGCTGGCGAATGGTCTCGGCGATCTGCTGCCCCACCGTATAGACCGGGTTCAGCGAGGTCATCGGCTCCTGGAAGATGATGGCGATTTCCTTGCTGCGGATCTGGCGCATTGCGTCCGGCGGTAGCGGGACAAGGTCACGGCCCTGCCACAACACGCTGCCGGCGACGATCTTGCCAGGCGGCATCTGGATCAGCTTCATCACCGTCATGGCGGTGACGGTCTTGCCGCAGCCGGATTCGCCGACGACGCCGACGGTCTCGCCACGGTCGATGGCGATATCCACACCATCGACGGCGCGGACCATGCCGTCATCGGTCTTGAAGTGGGTCTTCAGACCGCGGATATCGAGCAGCCGTTCAGCCATTCGGTGGCATCGGCAGGTTCGATCTGCGGCGAGCAGGCATCATCACGGGGGCACCGAAATATCAGGGGATTGAAGCGACGTAATACAACCGACTGTGCACAGTAACGCGGGCCTCGGCAACAGTCTGTGGATCGGCGCCGGCCCGCCCCACAGGCAGCCGTCTCCGGCTGGGTATTAACGCGCCTTTTACCGCGGTCCTCCAAAATCATGGGATGGAGAAACCCGTACTGTGGAAGCTGATACGACCACTTGCTCTTGGCGCAGCCATTCTAAGCACGCCCGGCACGGGCGAGGCCGCGCAGCCCAATCAGTTCATCGGCTTCGGCGACAGCACCATGGACAGCGGGTATTTCCGCTATGGTCAGACCGGCGGCTCGCCCGGCCTGCCGAACGGCGCGCCGAGCGACACGATTGATCGGCTTATAGCGGCGACAGTCGCGGCAGGCGGCAGCGGCGCGTTCCTCGGACCTGGGGTGGTGGACACCGTCCAATTGGCGGCGAAGTTCGGCCTGAGCGCCTTGCCGAGCACATATCCGGGCGGCGTCGGAACCAACTACGCCAACGGGTCCGCCCAGACTGTCCCCACTACCGCGGACGACGCCTATTCGCACGGCCTTTACAATAACGTCCCTATCGTGACCCAGATCTACAACTACATCGCGACGGTCCACGGCGTCGCCAATCCCAATGCCCTGTACATGATCAGCTATGGCGGCAACGACCTTATCTGGTTGCAGAACCAGGCACCGCCCACCCTGGCACCGCTGCCCTACATTCAGTCGCTGGCAAACGCGTTGACCTCCAGCATCGCAAGTCTCCAGGCCGCCGGTGCGCGCGACATCGTCGTGCTGAATGTATACGCCTATGCAAAGCTGGTCGGCCCCAATGGCAGCATGACCGACGCCAACGCCACGGTCGTCAACGAAGCCGCAACCTATAGTGCGGAAGTCTGGTCCGGCCTGGGCGCGGCGGGCGTCAATTTCGTTCCGGCGGACATCGAAGGCGTGTTGCGGTACGTCTCGCAGAATCCGACGCAATTCGGGTTCACGACAGCCACCAACCTGGCGTCCAGCCCGGCATGCGGTGCCACCGTCGGACTGGTCTGTGCCCCGAACGATCTCGTCTCTCCCAATGCCCAGCAGACCTACCTGTGGGGCGACGCGAACCACTTGAGCACGGCGGGGCAAACAATCGAGACGGACTACATCTACAGCCTGCTTACCGCGCCGAGCGAGATTTCGTTGCTGTCGGAGAGCGCCGTACAGGTTGGGCGGGCACGAGTTGCCAGCATCCAGCGCCAGATCGATCTGTCCGAGCAACACCGTGGCCCGAACGGTGTCAACGCCTGGATCAGCGGCGGCGCCGCCAGCCTGAGCCTCGGAAACCTGCCGAACTTTCCAACTGCTTCCGGTACCCCGTTTGGCGGCTCGATCGGTGCGGATTACCAGACGCCTGGCGGGATCATTCTCGGCATGGCGATCACGGCGGGTAGCCAGACGCAGGGGTTCTCCGCCGGCGGGCACTTCAGTCAGGCAGCCGAGGCGTTGAGCCTCTATGCCGCCTACCGAACCGGGCCGCTGTGGGGCAATGCCATCGCGAGCTATGGCTTGTTGCAGAACAGCGTTGCGCGTCAGGTAACGCTCGGCGTCTTCACCGATCAGAACAACGCCGACACCGACGGCCATTCGGTGGGACTGGCATTGCGAGGCGGCTACGACTTCCACGTGGGCCCGGTCACCATCAGTCCGGTGCTGGGTGCGGTGCTGCAGCAGGTGCGCATCGATGGATTCACGGAGACCGGCTCGAGCGGGCTCACCGCTCTTTCGTTTGGCGGACAGACCCAAGGTTCGGCTGTCAGCCAACTTGGCTGGCGAGGCGCGGTGGACCTGGGCTCCTGGCAGCCGTTCGCAGAAATGGCCTGGAACCACGAGTGGGCCAACACCAACCGCACGATTACTGCCTCGCTGACATCGATTGCGGCACCGTCCTGGTCGACCGCGGCCGCACCGATCGCGCCAAACTGGGCCACTGGATCTGTCGGCGTCGCTTACAGGCTCAACCCGCTGGTGACTGTTGCAGCCGCCGCCTCCGCGGTGTTTATCAATCCGCGGGCGACGAGCTACGGCGGCGAACTGGGCCTGAACGTCAGTTTTTGAAGGCCGTCACATGATGCGGCGCGGGTCGAGCGCATCGCGCAGCCCGTCGCCGATGAAGTTGATGGCGAGCACGGTGAGGAAGATCGCGCCACCGGCGATCAGCGCCCAATGCGGTGCCACATCCAGATAGTCCTTCGCGTCGAACAGGATGCGGCCCCAGGTCGGGATGTCCGGCGGAAAGCCGAGGCCCAGGAAGGACAGCGTGGATTCGGCAATGATGGCATTGGCGACGTCCAGCGTGCCGGCGACGATCACCGGCCCCAACGCATTCGGGAGCACATGGCGCACCACGACGCGGTAGGTGGAGGCACCGAGCGCACGCGCGGCCTCGACGAATTCCTTTTCGCGCAACGCGAAGATCTGAGCACGCACCAGCCGCGCCACGGTCATCCAGCGGAATGCACCGATGCCGCAGACGATCAGGATGAAGATGCCGAGCTCTGGTCCCAGGATGTGGGTCAATGCATTGCGGTACAGGTAGATGATCACCAGCAGCACGGGAATCTGAGGTAGCGAGAGGAACAGGTCGATCAGCCACACCAGCCCGGCATCGATGCTGCCGCGCGACACGCCGGCGACCGCGCCGACGATGGTGCCGACACTGACCGACACCGCCATCGCCGCAAGACCGACGGAAAGCGAGATGCGCCCGCCGTACAGCATTCGTGCCAACAGGTCCTGGCCGAGATCGTCGGTGCCGAGCGGATGCGCCCGCGCCTGGGCCATGCAGCATCGCGGAGAAGTCGATGTCGTTGATCTGCACCTGCCAGAGCATCGGGCCGAATGCGACCGCAAGGATCATCGCCAGCAGGACAAAGGAGCTCGCCACCGCCAGGCGATGACGGCGGAAGCGGCGCCATGCCTCGGTCCAGGGCGTGACGTGTCGCGCCCGCGCCCTGGTCGGCGACGACGGCGCGCGGGTCGTCAACGGTAGGAGATGCGGGGGTCGAGCCAGCCATACAGCAGGTCCGCGATGAGGTTGAAGAGGATAACGAGACAGGCGAAGACGAACGTCACGGCCATGATCACCGGCGTATCATTGGCCAGGATCGCACTGATCAGCAGCGAGCCGATGCCGGGCACGCGGAAGATCTGTTCGGTGATGATGGCGCCGCCGAACACGACCGGCATCTGCAACGCGATCAGGGTCACCACCGGGATCAACGCGTTGCGCACGATGTGCTTCAACACCACGCCGCTTTCAGGCAGGCCCTTGGACCGCGCCGTGGTGACGTAATCGAGCCGGATGACGTCCAGCACGGCGGAGCGCACGAAACGCGTCCAGGTGGCGCCCTGGAAAAGCCCGAGCACCAACACGGGCATGATCGATTGTTTGATCTCCTCCCACCACCAGGTCAGCCCGTTGGCGGCCAGGTCGGAGCGGAACACGAACGGCAGCCAGTTGAGCTGGATGCTGAATATCAGGATGAACACGATGCCGGTGAAGAACGTTGGCAAGGCGAAGCCGATGAACGCCAGCGTGCTGGCGATCTGGTCGAAGGCCGAATAGGGCTTGGTTGCCGCATAGACACCGACAGGCAACGCGACCAGCAGCGCCAGCACCTGCGAGGCACCGATCACTGCCAGTGTCACCGGCAAACGTTGCAGGATCAGCGTGTCGACGTTGACACGGCTGACGAAGGAAAAGCCCCAGTCACCGTGCACCATCGCTGTGAGCCAGTGCAGGTACCGGACCGCGATCGGATCGTCGAGGCCGAACTTGGCGCGCAACGCCGCCTGCACCGAGGGTGGGATCGCCGGGTTGGTCGCGAGCTCGGAGAACGGGTCGCCAGGGGCCAGCGCCAGCACGGCGAACAAGACCAAGCTTATGCCTAGCAAACTCGGCACTGCGATGAGGATGCGCCGAATGAGGTAGCGGCTCATTGGCGCGGCTTCATCGCGGTGCCTGTTCGCCTCGCATCACGCGTTGCGATACCAGTCCTGCAGCGCGTAGAAGTTGCTGTCCCAGCCACTCAGCGGCACGCGCATGCTGGCTCCAACCGCCGATACCGAGGGGCGTGTTACCACCGGGATCACCACCACATCCTTGATCACCAGATCGTCCATCGCGATGAACATCGCGGCGCGCTTGACCGGATCCAGTTCATGATCACTGTCGTCGTGCAGCTTGTCGTAGTCGGCGTTCTGCCAGCGCGTGATGTTGCGGCCTTGCCATTTGTTCGCCCTGGTCGCGACCTCGCTCGTCATGAACTGGCGCATGAATATGCCCGGATCCGGCTGCGACATTGTCGTCGTATACATCTGAATGTCGCAGTAGAAGTGGCTATAGGTGTCCGGATTGGCGACGTCCGAGGAGAAGAACACAGACGCTGTCACCGATTTGATCTCGATCGAGATGCCGGCCTTCTGGCAGGCCTGTTTGACGATCTCCTGGGTCTTCTGGCGCGGCGCATTGATCGAGGTCTGGAAGACCGCGTGCAGCTTCACGCCGTCCTTCTCCCGCACGCCATCCGCGCCCGGCTTCCATCCCGCATCGTCGAGCAGCTTGATCGCCTTGGCGACAGCGAATTCGTAGTGCGTGTTGTGCGAGACGAACTTGTCCGGAGCATTCACGAAGTTGGCGGTATCAACGCCGGTACGGCCATAGATGTACTGGTGCACCGACGCCTTATCGACCAGCAGGTTGATTGCGTTGCGCACCGCCGGATCGGTCAGGAACGGGTGCTTCGTCTTGATGCTGGAGCGTTCGCCGTCGACCTCCTTGTTGGGGTCGGTGTTATTGAGCTGGATATGCTCGATGTTGCCACTTGCCACGATGGCGACGTGGCCCTTGCCGCTGGCTTCGAGGCGCTTGAGGATCTCGTCTTCCACCTGCATGTTCCAGGCGAAGTCGTATTCACCGGTCTGCAGCACGGCGCGCGCGGCGGACACTGCATCACCACCGCCCTTTACCTCGATGGTGTCGAAATATGGCCGATTTGGCATATGGTAATTTGCGTTGAGCTTGCCCTGCACCAGATCGCCTGGCTTGAAAGCGACGAACGTGTAGGGCCCTGTGCCGACGGGCGACAGGTTCGCCGGTGCATCGCGCGATTTATCGCCCTTGTAGGCCTCGAACAGGTGCTTCGGGATGATCATGCCGTTGACGCCCACGAAGGCGTCCGCCCAGAACGGTGTGGGCTTGGGGAAATCGACGCGAATGGTGTGGTCGTCGATCTTGGCGACCTTGACGTCCTTGTAGCTGCCTATGGTCGTTGCGGCGGTGCCCGGATCCGACGCGTATTCCCAATTGAACACGCAATCATCGGCCGTGAATGGCTTGCCGTCGTGCCATGTCACGCCTTGCTTCAGCTTCCAGGTGACCGACATGCCGTCCTTGGCGACGCCCCCGTTGTCCAGCGAGGGGGCTTCCGCGGCGAGCACTGGGACGAGGTCGCCGTCCGGGCCCCAGGTGGCCAGGGGCTCATAGAACACGCGCGAGGAGTCCTGGTCCTTCGTGCCGACGGCGAAATGGGGGTTGAGCAGCGTCGGTGCCTGCCACCACAGCGTCTTGAGCGCCCCGCCGCCGCCGCGCTTGGTCGGCTTATAAACGAATGTTTCCTGCGCCTTGGCTACACCGGAATAGGTCAGCATCTGCGCCGCGAGAGGCGCTGTCAGGCCGAGTGCGATCATTCGGCCGGTGAACGCGCGCCGTGACAGTTTCCCGCGCCGCACCTGCTCGATCATGCCGCGCAGATCGTCTTCAGTCATCTTGACTTTACCCTTCTTCCCAGAACCCCCAGCGCGGTCAACCTGGCCGATGCCAACGTTGCCGTTCCCAGCGGATGCTATGCAGCATTGGACCGGCACACAACCGATATCTGCGGGTTTCCAGCGGAGCGTGGGGCCCGTGTCAAGCGTCGCGGTACCAGTCCTGCAGGGCGTAGGTATTGGTGTCCCAACCGCTCAATGGCGCATGAAGGTTCGTGCCGACCGCCGCCACGGTGGGACGTGTGACGACCGGAATGACCACCACATTCTTGATCACCAGATCGTTCATGGCGATGAACAGCGCGGCACGCTTGACCGGGTTGAGTTCCTTCTCACTCTGCTCGAACAGCTTGTCGTACTCCGCGTTCTGCCACCGCGCGATGTTCCTGCCTTGGAACTTGTTGGCCTTGCTCGCAACCTCGGCCGACAGGAATTGGCGCATGAAGCTGCCCGGGTCCGGCTGCTGCATGGTGGTCGTGTACATTTGGAGATCGCATACGAAATGCGGATAGGTATCCAGATTGGCAACGTCTGACGAGAAGAAGACCGACGCGACGACCGATTTGATCTCGACGGATATGCCGGCCTTCTGGCAGGCCTGCTTGACGATTTCCTGGGTCTTCTGACGCGGTGCATTGGTCGAGGTCTGAAACACCGCGTGCAGCTTCACGCCATTCTTTTCCCGCACGCCATCGGCACCGGGCTTCCAGCCGGCGTCGTCCAGCAGCTTGACCGCCTTGTTTACGTTGAACTCATAGTGGGTATTCTTTGAGGCAAACTTGTCAGGCGCGATCAGGAAGTTGGCGCTGTCCTCGCCTGTCCGGCCGTAGATGAACTGGTGGACCGAGCCGCGATCAACCAACAGATTGAGTGCGTCACGGACCGCCGGATCACTCAGATACGGATGCTTCGACTTGATGCTCGACCGCTCGCCGTCCACTTCATGCCAAGGGTCGGTGTTGTTGAGCTGGATGTGCTCGATGCCGCCGGCGGGCAGGATCATGACGCGACCTTTGCCATCCGCCTCCAGTCGCTTGAGGATCTCGTCCTCCACCTGGAGGTTCCACGCGAAGTCGTACTCGCCGGTCTGCAGCACGGCACGCGCGGCCGACACCGCGTCGCCGCCGCCCTTCATCTCGAGCGTGTCGAAATAGGGGCGATTTTCCATGTAATAGTTCGGATTGATCTTGCCCTGGACCAGATCACCTGGCCTGAAGCCCGTGAACAAGTACGGGCCGGTGCCGACCGGTGACAGGTTGGCTGGTGCCTCGCGCGATTTGGCGCCTTTGTATGGCTCGAACATGTGCTTCGGGATCACCATGCCGAAGGCACCGACGAAAGCATCAGCCCAAAACGGCGTCGGCTTGGGGAACTCCACACGTACGGTGTGATCGTCGACCTTCACCACCTTGACGTCTTTGTAGCTACCGATGGTTACCGCGGCGGTCGCCGGATCGGACGCATATTCCCAGGTGAAGACGCAATCATCAGCGGAGAATGGCTGGCCATCGTGCCAGGTCACGCCCTGCCGCAATTTCCAGGTGACCGACGTGCCATCTTCGGCCAGGCCACCGTTTTCGACGGTTGGAATTGCCGCGGCGAGCACCGGCACCAGATTGCCGTCGGGGTCCCAGCCGGCCAGCGGTTCATAGAACAGCCGTGACGCGTCCTGGTCCTTGGTGCCGGTCGCGAAGTGTGGGTTCAGCAGTGTCGGCGCCTGCCACCACAGCACTTTGAGCGGACCGCCGCCACCACGTTTGGTCGGCTTGTAAACCGGCTGTTCCGCCGCCACCGCAACGCCGGAAAAGGCCAACATCTGCGTCGCCATCGGTGCGGTGAGGCCGAGTGCCACCATGCCTCGGGTGAACGCGCGCCGCGATAATTTCCCACGGCGCACGTCATCGATCAGACCTTGCAGGTCATGCTCGTTCATCGTTGCTGCCTTTTTCCCAGTGCCTCTTTTGCGGCGGATGCTAGGCAGCATTACAGGCCGGCACAACAAGAATGTGCCGGCCTGTGATTCGTGCGGTTAGTAAAGGCGGCTAGTAACGATAGAGATCGTGCTTGAACGGCCCAGCGGCGCCGACGCCAATATATTCCGCCTGTGCCGGCGTCAGCTTGGTCAGTTTGGCGCCGACCTTTGCCAGGTGCAGCGAGGCGACCTTCTCGTCCAGCGCCTTCGGCAGCGTGTAGACCTGACGCTCGTACTTGCCCGCGGGGGCGTTGTACAGTTCGATCTGCGCCAGCACCTGGTTGGTGAAACTGGCGCTCATGACGAAGCTGGGGTGGCCGGTGGCATTGCCGAGGTTCACCAGGCGTCCCTCGCTCAGCACGATCAGGCGCTTGCCGTCGGGGAATACAACCTCGTCGACCTGCGGCTTGACGTTCTCCCACTTGTAGTTGCGCAGGGATTCGATCTGGATCTCGGAATCGAAGTGGCCGATGTTGCAGACCACCGCCCGATGTTTCATCGCCCGCATGTGATCCAGCGTGATCACGTCAAGGTTGCCCGTCGCGGTGACGAAGATGTCGCCGTGCGGCGCGGCATCTTCCATGGTGGTGACCTGGTAGCCCTCCATCGCGGCTTGCAACGCACAGATCGGATCGACCTCGGTTACCATAACGCGGCAGCCGGCATTGCGCAGCGACGCGGCGGAGCCTTTGCCGACATCGCCGAAGCCGTTCACCACGGCGACCTTGCCGGCCATCATCACGTCGGTGCCCCGGCGGATGCCATCCACCAGCGATTCCCGGCAGCCGTACAGGTTGTCGAACTTCGACTTGGTGACGCTGTCGTTGACGTTGATCGCCGGTGTCAGCAGCTTGCCGTCGCGCGCCATGTCGCGCAGGCGATGCACGCCGGTGGTGGTCTCCTCCGAGACCCCGCGCACATCCTGCATCATCTCGGGATACTTCTGGTGCATCAGCAGCGTCAGGTCGCCGCCGTCATCCAGGATCATGTTCGGCGTCCAGCCGTCCGGCCCGCGCACCGTCTGCTCGATGCACCACCAGAACTCTTCCTCGCTCATGCCCTTCCAGGCGAACACCGGCACGCCGGCTGCGGCAACCGCGGCCGCGGCGTGGTCCTGGGTGGAGAAGATGTTGCAGGACGACCAGCGCACGGTGGCGCCCAGCGCCTGGAGCGTCTCGATCAACACCGCGGTCTGGATCGTCATGTGCAGGCAGCCGGCGATGCGGGCGCCCTTCAGCGGCTTGGAGGTGCCGTATTCCTCGCGGGTGGCCATCAGGCCGGGCATCTCGTCCTCGGCCATGGCGATCTCCTTGCGGCCCCATTCGGCCAACGAGAAGTCCTTCACCTTGTAGTCCTCGGTCGCCATATCGATTGCTCCTGCCTGGTTGGCGGCGCTATATAAAGATATCTGCATGTTTGGCAACCGTTGAGACCGTTGCCTTGGCGATTGATCTAAAGCAAAGGGAACCATGGCCGAGCGACAGCGTGTGCTTTTGTTGACCGGGGCGAGCCGCGGGATCGGGCACGCCACGGTGAAGACGTTCAGCGACGCCGGCTGGCGCGTGCTGACCATCTCGCGGCACCCGTTCGATCCGCGCTGCCCGTGGGATGGCGCGGGGAACCACATCCAGCTCGACCTGGCGGATATGCCGCGCGTGCAGGCCGAGATGCCGCATCTGCGGGACATCATCGGCGAGCGGCTGGATGCGCTGATAAACAACGCGGCGGTTTCGCCGAAACGGCCGGACGGCGGCAAGATCGGGCCGCTGGAGATGGCGCACGCGGACTGGCTGCACATTTTCAACGTGAACTTCTTCGCCTGCGTGGCATTGGCCCAGGGTCTGCGCGCTCCGTTGGAGGCGGCGCAGGGGGCGGTCGTCAACATGACGTCGATTGTCGGTTCGCGGGTGCATCCGTTCGCCTCGGCCGCGTATGCCGCGTCGAAGGCGGCGCTATGGGCGCTGACGCGTGAGATGGCAGCCGACCTGGGACGGGCGGGGGTGCGGGTCAATGCGGTTTCGCCGGGGGAGATCGATACCGGCATCCTGTCGCCTGGAACCGAGGCCATCGTCGAGCGCGACATCCCGCTGCACCGGCTGGGCAAGTCCAAGGAAGTCGCGGACTTGCTGCTGTTCCTGTGCTCGAACACCGCGAGCTATATTTCGGGATCCGAGATCCATATCGACGGCGGACAGCGGGTGTAGCCGCCGCGGGCACGTCGGGGTAGCCTTCGCCGCAATAATAAGGCGGAGGAAATACCATGACGTTACGCCGTAGCACGACGTTGCGCAGTGCCGGGCTCGGTGCCGGCCTGCTGCTGCTCGCCGGCCAACTTGCCCATGCCAGCACCAACGACATTCTTATCGGCCTCGACGAGAAGATCACGTATGGGCCGGACGGGCAGGTGAATGGAGCGCCGGGCAAGGACGCTGTGCTGGTAGTGGATGTATCCAACCCGGCGAAGCCGAAGATCCGTGCAAGTCTACCTCTGACGAATTCGCTGCTCGGGCCGCCGACCAATCTGCAGATCACGCCCGACGGCAAGCTTGGGCTGGTGGCGAACTCGGTGAACCACGTGCAGGACGGCGCGGCCTGGAAGGCGGTGCCCGACGACAAGCTTTACGTCATCGATCTCACGGCGAACCCGCCTAAGCTGATCGACACAGTGACGGTCGGGAAACAACCATCGGGCCTGGCGATCTCGCATAAGGGCGATCTGGCGCTGATCGGCAATCGCGCCGGCAAGAGTGTCTCGGTGGTAGCGATCGATGGAAACACGGTGAAGACCGTTGGCGAAGTTCCGATGGACAATGAGGTCGCCGGCGTGGCGATCACACCTGATGGCAAGCGCGCGTTCGCGGTGATGAACCTGGCCAACAAGGTCGGCGTGCTGTCGATCGACGGCACGAAGGTGAGCTACGACAAGTCGCTGGATATTCCTTCCGCATTCAATCCGTACAACATAGATGTCACGCCGGATGGAAAGTTCGCGGTCGCGTCACATACCGGCGCACAAGGCATCAACGCGGATGCCGAGGTCAGCATCGACACGTCAGGCGCGCATCCGCACGTGGCTGACATCATGGCGCCGGGGACGGGGGCGGAGGGGTTCGCCATCTCACCCAACGGCAAGTGGGCAGTGACACCGCTGATCGAGGGTTCCGGTGCCAAACCCAGCGCATGGAACCATGTGGCGGGAGGACACGCGGCATTGCTGTCGGTTGGGCCGGGCGGCAAGTTGACGATGGCGAACAAGGCGCCGATCGGTGCGCTTCCCGAGGGGGTCGCGTTCAGTCCCAACAGCGAGTACGTGTATATCGGGAATTACATCGACAAGAACCTGCAGGTCTTTCGGATTGCTGGCGGAAAGCTGGTTCCGGTGGGGATCATGGCTTTGCCGGGGCAACCGGCGTCTGTGCGGGGAGTGGCGCGATAACGGGCGAGGGTCGTGGTGCGGCCCCCTCCCCCTGGCCCCCTCCCGCAAGGGGAGGGGGAGTGATTTATGATCTTCTAACTTCTAATTTCTGCCTTGTAATTTCTACGTATTCATCGCGTCGAAGAAGTCGTTGTTGGTCTTGCTGTATTTCAGCTTGTCCAACAGGAATTCCATCGCATCCACGGTGCCCATCGGGTTCAGGATGCGGCGCAATACCCACATCTTCGACAGCGTGCTCTTCTCGACCAGCAGTTCTTCCTTGCGGGTGCCCGACTTGGTGATGTCGATCGCCGGGAAGGTACGTTTGTCGGATAGCTTGCGGTCCAGGATGAGTTCGGAATTGCCGGTGCCCTTGAACTCCTCGAAGATCACCTCGTCCATGCGGCTGCCGGTGTCGATCAATGCTGTCGCGATGATGGTCAGAGATCCGCCTTCCTCGATGTTGCGGGCGGCGCCGAAGAAGCGCTTCGGCCGTTGCAATGCATTAGCGTCCACACCGCCGGTCAGCACCTTGCCGGAGCTGGGCACCACAGTGTTGTACGCACGCGCCAGGCGGGTGATCGAGTCCAGCAGGATCACGACGTCACGTTTGTGCTCGACCAGGCGCTTGGCCTTCTCCAGCACCATTTCAGTCACCTGGACGTGACGCGTGGCGGGTTCGTCGAAGGTGGAGCTGATCACCTCGCCCTTCACGCTGCGCGCCATGTCGGTGACTTCCTCGGGTCGCTCATCGATCAGCAGCACGATCAGGAAGACCTCGGGGTGGTTGGCTGCAATGGCGGTGGCGATGTTCTGCAGCATCACCGTCTTGCCGGTGCGGGGCGGCGAGACGATCAGGGCGCGCTGGCCTTTGCCGATCGGCGCGATGAGGTCGATGACGCGCGGCGTGTAGTCCTTGGCTGGCCCTTTCGCGACTGACTGGAAGTTCTCCACTTCCATCTTCAGCCGCTCATCGGGGTAGAGCGGCGTCAGGTTGTCGAAGTTGATGCGGTGCCGCACGGACTCCGGCGGCTCGAAATTGATGGTGTTGACCTTCAGCAGTGCGAAATAACGCTCGCCATCCTTGGGCGCGCGGATCTGGCCTTCCACCGAATCGCCGGTGCGCAGGCTGAAGCGGCGGACCTGGCTCGGACTCACATAGATATCGTCCGGGCCGGGGAGGTAGTTGGCCTCGGGGCTGCGCAGGAACCCGAAGCCGTCGGGCAGGATTTCCAGCGTGCCTTCGCCATGAATAGCCTGGTCGTTCTCGGCGAGGTTTTTCAGGATCGCGAACATCATGTCCTGCTTGCGCAGGGACGATGCGTTCTCGATTTGTAGGGATTCAGCGTAGCTCAGCAGGTCGGAGGGGGTTTTGGCCTTAAGTTCGGCAAGATGCATGGACGCGGTCCAATTAATGACGCGGGACAGGGCAGAATGCCCGTGGGTCGCTGCCGCCCCATCATTTGATGTGGCGGGCTTCGGTCCCGTCTGGTGGGAGGTTCGAGGCGGCGGTAGATCGCCACCTTGCGGGGGGAGGCCAAAAGCTAGGCGCAGTTACCGCCCCTCGTCAACGGCCAGTTGGTGGGATCACCAGGGAATGTCAAGGGGTTCCGGGGGAGAAGAAAGACGCAGGGTCCACACAGGCTGTAGGTCCCCCGCCACGAAACATCAAATTCAACTACCCTTGAGACTTGTATGAGCATCGTCCACTTCATCACGCATCCGGAGGTTGTAATCGATCCGACGATGCCGGTGCCGAATTGGCCTCTTTCGCCCGTGGGACGGGAGCGCATGCGTCGGGCGGCACTCGAGCAGCCTTGGCTCCGCGACGTGCGGGCCTTGTTCAGCAGCGCGGAACGGAAGGCGAGGGATGCGGCCTCCCTCATCGCCGAACATCTCAGCCTGCAACCCGCCATAATCGGAGATCTCGGCGAAAACGATCGATCGGTCACTGGCTATCTTCCCAGGCGGGAATTCGAGGCCGTGGCTGACGAGTTTTTCGCGCGACCAGAGGAGAGCGTGCGCGGCTGGGAACGAGCGGTGGATGCGCAATGCCGGATCGTGGCGGCTGTCGAATGCGCCATTGCGCTGGCATCAGCCGAAGGTGACATCGCGATCGTCTCGCATGGCGGCGTCGGCGCGCTGCTGTTGTGTTACCTGAAGGGTGTGCCAATCGTGCGGACAGAGGATCAGCCGGGTGGAGGCGGCGGCTGTGTCTATTCGTTCGACGCGGCGAGCCGGCGACTCCTGTGCGGCTGGCGGCGGATCGAAGACCCGGCATCATGATCGATCGACCCAGCGGAACCGAGGGTTACGCTGACGAAGCTCCGGCGCTCGTCAGGCAGTATGAGAGCATCGCTTTCGCTGAGGTCCATCGCGAGGTCATGGTTCTAATTCCTCCGGTGCCAGTGAGAATTCTCGATATCGGCGCCGGGACCGGTCGCGACGCGGCCGGCTTCGCCGCAATGGGACACGCGGTGACCGCGGTCGAACCAACAGCAGAGATGCGATATGCCGCAATGGCGCTCCATCCGTCACCCCGGATTGAGTGGATTGACGACAGCCTGCCGGATCTCGCGCTGCTGCATGCGCGCGGCGAGGTATTTGACGTCGTAATGCTGACGGCAGTGTGGATGCATCTCGATGAGCGGCAACGTCGGCGCGCCATGCCGCGCGTTGCCGGACTGGTGCGCCTGGGCGGCGTGATGATGCTGTCGCTGCGTTACGGGCCGGTGCCACCTGGCCGCCGCATGTTCGACGTCAGCGCGGATGAAACCGTCCAGCTTGCGCGTGCGGAGGGCCTGACGCTGTTGCTGCGTCGCGATCATCAGCACGGACAGCTGGGCCGCCCAGGCGTGAGCTGGACGCGATTGGCATTTTCGCGACTACCGGCCACGCCGTAGCCATCCGCACGGTCGAGCCATTATGGTTCGCGCCACTCACCGCGGGCAGGCGCACATGACTCCGTCGATCAACGCAGACAGGCTCTGGCAGTCCATCATGGATATCGCGCGCATCGGTCCGACAGCGGAAGGTGGCAGTTGTCGCCTCGCGCTGTCAGCGGAGGACAAGGAGGCGCGCGCGCTGTTCCTGTCGTGGTGCAAGCCGCTCGACCTGCGCTTCGAGCAGGATGCCATCGGCAACATGTTCCTGCGCCGGGCGGCGACGGATGGCGGTGCGCCGGCGGTCGCGTTTGGCAGCCACCTCGATACTGTCCCGACCGGTGGCCGCTTCGACGGCGTGTTCGGTGTGCTTGCTGGCCTGGAAGTGTTGCGGGCGATCGACGAAGCCGGCATCAGGACGCGTGCGCCGTTGGAGCTGGTGAACTGGACCAACGAGGAAGGCAGCCGGTTTCGCCCAGCCATGATGGGCAGCCGCGTGCATGCCGGCGACATGGCGCTGGAGGACGCGCTTGCCATTACCGACGACAAGGGCGTCAGCGTGCGGGATGCGCTGAACGCCAGTGACCAGGCGGGCCCGCTCGTGCCGGCGCATCGCCGATGGGCCTGCTGGCTGGAGGCGCATATCGAGCAGGGCCCGGTGATGGAGGCGACCAATACCGATATCGGCATCGTCGTCGGCACCATGCACGCACGATATTTCCAGCTCGTTGTCACGGGCGAGCCCAGCCATGTTGGCCCGACCACGATGGATCGTCGGCGCGACAGCCTGGCCGCGGCGGCGGAGATCATCCTGGCAGTGGAGCGGATCGCGCTGGCAGCCGAGCCGGGAGGCCGTGCCTCGGCAACCTGGATCGAGAACTATCCAAACGCGCGCGGCAACGTCGCCAACATCACGCGTCTGCATTGCGACGTGCGGCATGAGCAGGCGGAGCGGGCTGTCGCAATGGAGGCGGAGTTGCGGCAGGCGCTGGACGCGATCGCTATACGCAGGCGGGTGTCGATCGCGATCGATCCGTATGCCACGTTCGGGCCGATCAGCTTCGATCGGGGGCTGGGCGAACTGCTGCGTGACAAGGCGTCGGCACGCCAGCTTACGACACGCGATATGATTGCGGCGGCGGGCCATGATTCGGTGCTGATCGCGCCACAATGCCCCAGCGCCATGCTGTTCGTGCCGAGTGTCGACGGGATCACGCACAATCCGCGCGAATACTCGACGAAGGGACAGCTTGCACGCGGCGCCGAGGTTCTGCTGGACGCGGTGCTGGCGTTGGCGAGCTGACATTCCAGGCATCCTTAAAACGATCGCCCTCCGCCTCGGCTAACCAGCGCACGCGGGGGTGTCATGGTCTTGCGGGACTCGCTGCCATGGGCGGGGTCATCTGCTCGGCGCGATCTCGTTCGGTATCGCACTGATCAGGGAGAGCCGGTGAACGCCGCGTGGTTGGTCGTTGCCGTTGTGTGCATCTATTTCATTGCCTATCGGTTCTATGCAGTGTTCATCGCCAACCGGGTGGTCGGTTTCAATGCAAGCGCGCGACGCCCGCTTACCGACATCACGATGGCCCTGCCCGACCCATGGCCGCATTGCGGCCGCGCGTGTAAGGTGTAGACCTCGCCAGGCAGGGATCACCGCACATGCGTTGGGCACGCTTCGAACAGAACGGCACGCCGTGCTATGGCGTGGTCGAGGGTGACGAGATCATTCCGGTGCGCGGTTCGCCATTCGCAGTATGGGAACGCACATCGACACGCCTGCCGCTGTCGAGCGTGAAGCTGCTGGTGCCCGTGGTGCCACCGACGTTCTACGCGGCGGGGCTCAACTATGCGGAGCATGTGCGCGAAGCCGCGGAAAAGATCGGCCTGAAGGTAGAACTGCCGAAGAATGCCGACGCCGGGTATCGCGCCAACAATGCGCTGATCGCGCATGGCGAGGCCATCGTCATCCCGAGGGACGCAACCGATCAGGTGCAGTACGAGGGCGAACTGGTCGCGGTGATCGGCCGCAAGTGCAAGCACCTGACACGCGAGAACGCACTGTCGGCGGTGCTCGGCTACACGATCGGCAACGACGTGAGCGAGCGGACCTGGCAGAAGGCTGATCGCACCCTGTGGCGCGCGAAGAACACCGATACGTTCAAGCCGATGGGTCCGTGGATCGAGACCAACGTGAAGCTGGAAGACCTGATCACCAAGGTGCGGTTGAACGGCGAGGAAGTGAGCGTGTTCCCGACCAACCACATGGTGTTCGGCGTGGTCGATTTCCTGGTGGCGATGACGAAGTACCTGACGCTGTATCCCGGTGACGTGCTGTGGATGGGCACGGAGGGCGCGACGCAGAACATGAAGCACGGCGACGTCTGCGAGGTCGAGATCAGCAGTATCGGCACATTGCGCAATCCCATCGTGCGGGAGACCTGAGATGGACATGCCGCGCGAGGTTGTTGTTGTTTCCGGCGTGCGCACCGCCATCGGTGACTTCGGCGGCGGGCTGAAGGATGTGGCGCCGACGGACCTCGGCGCACAGGTGGTGCGTGAGGCATTGTCGCGTGCCAGCGTGGACGGCGCCGAGGTCGGACAGGTGGTGTTCGGCAACGTGATCCACACCGAGCCGAAGGACATGTACCTCGCGCGTGTGGCGGCGATGAACGCGGGCGTGGCAAAGGAAGCACCGGCGCTGACGCTGAACCGGCTGTGCGGGTCGGGATTGCAGGCCGTGGTGTCGGCGGCGCAGACCATCATGCTGGGCGACACCGACATCGCTGTGGCGGGCGGGGTCGAGAACATGAGCCGCTCCGGCTATCTCGCGCAGGGTGTGCGCTGGGGCGCGCGCATGGGCGATGCGGCGATGGTCGACATGATGCTCGCCGCGCTGCACGACCCGTTCGACAACATCCACATGGGCGAGACGGCGGAGAACCTGGCCGAAAGCCACCAGATCACCCGCGGCGATCAGGACACGCTGGCGGTGGAGTCGCATCGCCGCGCCGCTCGGGCGATTTCCGAGGGACAATTCAAGGCACAGATCCTGCCGGTGACACTGAAGACGCGGAGGGGTGAGACGGTGTTCGACACCGATGAGCACGTGCGCCCAAATGCGACGATGGAGGATCTGGCGAAGTTGCGGCCGGCGTTCCGCAAGGACGGCACGGTGACCGCAGGCAACGCGTCGGGCATCAACGATGGTGCCGCGGCGGTGGTGCTGATGGAACGCGGCACCGCCGAACAGCGCGGCGCGAAGCCGATGGGCCGGCTGGTGGCTTACGCACATGCGGGCGTCGATCCCAAGATCATGGGGATCGGGCCGGTGCCGGCAACTCGGCTGGCGCTGAAGCGCGCGGGGCTGGCGCTGGCGGATATCGACGTGATCGAGAGCAACGAGGCGTTCGCTGCGCAGGCATGTGCGGTGGCCAAGGATCTCGGGTTCGATCCGGCGAAGACCAATCCGAACGGGTCCGGTATTTCACTCGGTCATCCGGTTGGCGCGACCGGGACGATCCTGACGGTGAAGGCGCTGTATGAGCTGGAACGGATCGGCGGGCGGTACGCGCTGGTCACGATGTGTATCGGCGGCGGGCAGGGAATCGCGGCGATTTTTGAGCGGGTGTGAGAAAGAAGGCAGTCAGCCCGGCGATCTGACATACCAAACCGGTTGGCCATTTGCTCGCGCGCCTGAAGCGCTGGGCTGCCCGACATGGACGGTCCACCGGACGAAGCATCGAGAAATTCCCCGTGAGTGCTGGGTGCCGAGGTTCCGAGTCCTGTTCCAACGAGCTGGTTGCTGAGCTTCGCCAGCCGACCAAGCTAAGCTGGCAAGCGCCGTCGGCAGTACTCCTTCGCCGATGGCCGGGACGAGCGGTGATCCCCGTATGTTGGTGATGCCGGCGACGTGCGCAGGCTGCCAAAGCGTGGATTCCCGTCCCTCACCTCCAACTAGTTAGTCGTCTCGCCATTTTTGGCGCCAGCGCAAATTTCGCTTGGGCTTGCCATTTATCAGTCCCACAACCATGGATTGTATGTCTCATCTTTAATTTGTTTACATGCGTCGAAAAAATCTATAATGGTCTCCTAGACAGGGCGCGACGAAGAGTCGCTTAGGAGCTTCAATGACATTTCGCGACAAAGTGCCTGGGCCTTCGAGTGTAAGAGGCCTCGGAACAGGTATGATTGCGTTTGCGGTCGCCGCTGCGATCGGTGCTATCGCGCCCGTGAGCAAGGCCTCGGCCGCGACGATCCTTTACGACAACTGGTCGGGCATCGGGGACAATGGCATTACCGTCACCGTTGGGAGCGACAGCTACAGCGGCTATCCGATCGGCCCGCAGGCGGTACAGTTAACCATCGACGCGGCGGCGCCCTATAACGTGCTTGGTTGGTGCATCGACTTCAACCACAACATCAACGTCCCCGGCACTTATACCGACTACACGCTGGTGCCGCTGACGGTGGCTGGGCTGCAATCGGTCGCGAGCATCCTCAACGCGCCGCAACCGAGCGGGCTGCTGACGTCGGGTCCCAGCGGTACGCCGAACCAGGCGTTGATCAACGAGACCAATTACCTGATGGATCTCGGCAATACGCTGCTGGAGTCGGCGAGCGCGGCCGCTGCGAATTCCATCGGGTCCGCCATCCAACTCGCGATCTGGACGGAGTTATATCCGACGATATCTTATACGGGCGCCTCGACGGACGTCGTAAACAACGTCAACGCCTTCCTGGCGGACGCCGCTGCCAACAGCGGCACAGAGTTCGGCGCTGATGCGCTCATCAGTTCCAATAGAGAACAACAGCTCGGGTACGGCACGGACGCCTTGCCGGTGCCGGAGCCGGCTACGCTTGCCTTGCTGACCGGCGGACTGATCGGGTTCGGCGTGGTGCGCCACCGCAAGCGATCCGCCTGAACGGCGGCCGATCGGCGTCGCCCGTGCGCTGCCAAACTCGGCGGGGTTGATGGACGGCGTCGGGGCCGGTGTTCGCTCGTGGCGAACGCCACGGTTGAGCGGCGTCATATGTCCGCATCATATCTCGGCTCGCCAGGCGAGTGCGGCGTGCACTCGCGATCGCCGACGGGCAGCTTGAGGACGACCGCCGGGCCAGCCAACTCGTTTACGAGTACTCCCGCCCTCGCCCAGGTGTCGCACGTCTTTTCAGCCCGCACCTTCGGCTGGAATCCCTTCAGTATCTCGCGATCCCTCCAGCCCGTCCCTTTCCAACACCCGTACGAGATCGCGCAGCGTTTTGTGGATTCTTGGCGACGTCCGGTTCGCCTGTGACCGCCAGAGTCCGCGACGACTGCAGCCGACCAGCAACATCCTCAAGGGCCGCCGACTGCTGTTCGGCCCGCCGCTGCAATGGTTGGACGAAGACCGCCAGCCCCGTCTCGATGGCTTCTCCGCTGAACGTGACAACCGATACAGAAAGAGCGCGCAAAGTCACCGGGGCTGGAGACACGCGCGGTGTCGGGCTGCAACTCGCGATTGCCGATGAGGCCAACCGCGCAAGCAGCAGATTGACTTCCTCGGTCGCAGGTGGGTTCCGGGTCAGTGCGCTTCCACGAGTACTCGTCAGGCCTGAGCTGCAGGTGTATGCCGCTGACGACCGGGCCGACTGGGTCTGCGGCGACGGCCGGATGACGAACATACGCAGAGCATGCGGTGGCGGCCGAATGGAACATTGGCGTCCCGGTGCCGAGATGATGGGCGCTGTGTCTACGCCATAGCTCGGGTACTGGTCACGACTGCATGAAACAGCTAGATTATGACCAGTTTTATGGTCACATAGAGCGCACGATGGTCACTGTCAGCTTGGTTCACGCGAAAGCACATTTGAGCGAGCTGTTGGACAAGGTAGAGGCCGGCGAAGAAGTGGTCGTCACTCGCCACGGCCGCGCCGTAGCCCGTATTCTGTCTCCCTTGCATCCGAAACAACCACTACCGCTGGATGATCTCTCCGGGTTTCGCGCCACGATGCCACGCTTGCGGCGGCCGAGCGCCGTTTTGCTGCGCGAGGCGCGGGATGAAGGCCCGTAAAACGCACGTCGAATGCTTTATTTCGATACCAGCTTCTTGGTGCCGCTGGTTCTTCCGGAAGCGACCAGCGAGAAGATTGCGGCGTTTATCCACGAGCTGAATATCGAGCAGTTCGCCGTCAGCCATTGGACAAGAGTCGAATTCTCCTCCTTGATCGCCCGCGAAGTTCGTATGGGTGGACTGGATGCCCAAGCCGCCGCGCAAGCCGATGCCCGGTTTGAGGTCATGGTGGAAGACGCCTTCACCGTGCTCCTACCGAATGCGGACGATTTCAGCCTGGCCAAGAAGTACGTCGGCAAGTTTGAGACCCGACTGCGGGCCGGCGACGCTTTCCATCTGGCAATAGCCAGCAATCATCGTGCCGCAACGATCTACAGTCTTGACAAGACGTTGCTCAAGGCTGGAACAACGTTGGGCCTGCCGGTCAGCATGGCGATCTGAATAGCGCGGCGGGGCGCGGCGTAGACTTGGCGTGCCAGGAGCAAGGTGTTGAACCGAGCGGACACGCCCCCTCGATGGGCGCTGGGAGGTGGTGCTCCATCTTTGAGGTGCGATTGCCCTGGCCGGTTGGTGACAACGCTTGACAGGCACGAACAAAGGCCGAACATTCGGCCGCCATGGATTACCAGACCCTTGAGGTCATGCGTCGTACACACCCGGGATGGCGGCTGCTCGCCGCGGACCATGCCGCGCTCGTCGTAAGCTTTCTCCAGCAATACTTCATCGTCCCCAATCGTCGTTTCTGGCCAGGTGACGAGCTCGCCTCACGCTTGGACGACCATCTTTATCGCCTGCGGGGACTGCGTGGCGAGGACGCCTATCCCCGATCGGCCCGGCAATACCTCGACGATTGGGCGTCGGACGAACGGGCCTGGTTGCGCAAATTCTATCCTGCCACCAGTGACGACCCGCACTACGACCTGACCCCAAGTGCCGAACGCGCCATCAGCTGGCTGGAAGGGCTCGAACGTCGGCAGTTCGTCGGCACCGCATCGCGCCTGATGACCGTCTTCGAGCTACTCCGGCAATTGGCTGAAGGCACCGAGATTGATCCAACGTCCCGCATTGTGGAGCTTGAGAAACGCAAGGCGCAGATCGAAGCCGAGATTCAGCAAATCAAGGACGGCCGGCTGTCCCTGATGGACTCAACCGAGGTGAAGGACCGCTTTCTGCTGATGGCGGACACGGCCCGTGCCTTGCTGTCCGACTTCCGCCAGGTCGATGACAACTTCCGCTCGCTCGACCGCGCCGTACGCGAGCGCATTGCCAGCTGGGATCAAGGCAAAGGCGCCTTGCTGCAAGAGATATTGCAGGAGCGGGATATGATCGCCGATTCCGACGAGGGCAAGAGCTTTCGCGCCTTCTGGGATTTCCTGATGTCGCCAACACGGCAAGAGGAGCTGACGGAACTGTTGACGACAGCCTTTGCGCTGGAGCCTGTCCAGGAACTCGCGCCGGACCCGCGGCTTCTGCGCGTCCACTTTGACTGGCTCGACGCCGGCGAGATCGCGCAACGGACCGTCGCGCGGTTGTCGGAACAGTTGCGCCGCTACCTGGACGATCTGGCTTGGCTGGAGAACCGGCGGATCATGCAGTTGGTCCGCGAGGTGGAGCAGCATGCGCTCGCCATCCGCGTGCGGCCGCCGCAGGCGGCGATCATGACAATGGACGAACCCGCGCCGGACCTCGATCTCGCGGTGGACCGGCCGCTCTACACGCCGCCGTTCAATGTCAGGCTGACCACACCGCCTGCCGGACGACCAAGTGGTGGAGATACCGACGGATGCATTGTTCGATCAGGTCCACGTGGACAAGGGCAGGCTCGCCGCTCAGATACGCCGCACGCTGCAGACACAGCATCAGGTATCCCTGGCCGAACTCGTGCGGGTGTATCCGATTCAGCAGGGATTGGCCGAACTTGTTGCCTATTTCAGCATTGCGGTGGAAGACAGGGCGGCGGTCATCGACGACGCCAGCAGCCAGACCCTGACCTGGCTGGGCGAGGAGGGAACCCTGCACAGGCGACGCTCCCGCTGGTGATCTTCAACCAGCGCGTGGCGGCCGTGTGAGATGTCCGCCAGTCAGATCGATGCGAACCGCGCCCTGTCCCTGGTTCTGATTTCGCTCATGAAAGGTGTAACCTTCGCCGAGGCAGACCCGCCGCTGTGGCAATCGCTGCTCGCCTTGCAGGCTCGGGTGCGTGACTACATCTCCGTGCTTGGGCTCGAGTTGATGCTGGATGAAGTCGGAGGGCTATGCCTATCTGCGCCAGCGACCCACGCCAGATGGCGAGGCTGAATTGCCACGTCTGGTGCAGCGCCGGCAACTCGGTTATCCGGTCAGTCTGCTGCTGGCCTTGCTGCGCAAGAGGCTCGCCGAATTCGACGCCGCCAGCAGCGACGCGCGACTGATCCTTGGCCGCGACGACATTGTCGAGCTGATGCGTCTGTTCCTGCCCGAAACGAGCAACCAGGCGCGCCTGATGGATCGTATAGACACGCACATCAATCGCATCGCGGAGCTCGGGTTCCTGCGACGTCTGCGGGGACAGGATGACAGATTCGAGGTTCGTCGCATTCTGAAGGCGTTCGTTGACGCACAATGGCTCAGCGAGTTCAATCAGCACCTCGAGTCCTACCGTGAGCATTCCGCCGAAATCGCCGCGGATCGGGACGACAGTCCATGAATGACAGCGGCACGGAGCCACACGGCGACCTGTTGGACCTCGTCGAGGGCGGTAGGCGCGCGGGTTTCCGCCTCGCGCGCTTCGAGGTGTACAACTGGGGCACATTCCACCATCGCGTTTGGACGCTGCATCTCGACGGCAACAACGGTCTGCTCACCGGGGACATCGGCTCGGGCAAGTCGACGCTGGTCGATGGCATTACGACGCTTCTGGTTCCACCGCAGCGGATCACCTACAATAAAGCTGCGGGTGCCGAAGCACGCGAGCGCACGCTGCGTAGCTACGTCGTGGGCCACCACAAGACGGAGCGTGGTGAGGCGGGGCTGGTGGCGAAGCCGGTCGCGCTGCGGGATGCCACCGCATATTCGGTGATTCTCGTGCTGTTCGTCAACGAAGAGCTGCGACAGCTTGTGACGCTCGCGCAGGTGTTCTGGCACAAGGATGAGGGTGGCCAACCGGCACGGCTCTACGTCGTCTCCGATGCGCCGCTGTCGATCGCCCAGCACTTCTCCGGGTTCGGTAGCAGTATCGCCGATCTGCGCCGGCGGCTGCGCGGCGGCGAGACCGAGGTGTATGAGAGCTTTCCGCCGTATGGTGCGGCATATCGCCGACGCTTCGGCATCGAGAATGAACAGGCGCTGAACCTGTTTTACCAGACCGTCTCAATGAAAACGGTTGGCAACCTCACCGACTTCGTGCGCGAACACATGCTGGAAGCCTTTCCGGTCGGCCAGCGCATCGATGCGTTGATCGCGCATTTCGACGATCTGAATCGTGCGCATGCGGCCGTGCTGAAGGCGAAGGACCAGATCTCGCTGCTGTCACCGATGGTCGCGGATTGCGACGAACACGCCGCGCTGTCGTCCAATGTCGCCAGTTTGCGTCGCTGCCGGGACGCATTGCGGCCATGGTTCGCCGACCACAAGGCTGACTTGCTGCGGCGGCGGCTCGAATTGCTTCATCAGGAGATGGAACGCCGCGAGGCGAGGATCGCCGCCCTGGTCGAGCAGCAGCACCGCCAGCGTGGCCAACGTGACCATATCCTGCAGGCCATCCAGCAACACGGTGGCGACCGGATCGAGCGGATCAAGCAGGAGATCCGCAAGGCGCAGACGGACAAGGACGAACGTCAGCGACGTGCCGAGCAGTATGCATCGCTGGCGCAGACGGTCGGCCTGCCCGCCGCGCGCGACATCGAGACGTTCCTGGAGAACCGGCGTGCGCTGGGGGCAGAACGGCAATCAGCGGAAGCTCAGCACATCCAAGTGCAGAACTCGCTTACCGAGAGCAACGTCGAATTCCATCAGTTGAAGTCGCAACATGACGAACCGTCCGCTGAGCTGAATTCGCTGCGGCAACGGCGGTCGAACATACCGCGGCGCATGCTCGATTTGCGTGCAACGTTGTGCCGGGGAAGCGGGATCTCGGAAGACGCCTTGCCGTTCGTCGGCGAACTCATCCAGGTGCGGCCGGAGGAGCGTGACTGGGAGGGCGCGATCGAGCGCGTGCTGCACAATTTCGGCCTCTCGATCCTGGTCGCCGACGCCGACTATGCGCGGATCGCCGAGTGGGTTGACCGCACCCATCTCGGGCAGCGGTTGGTCTATTATCGAGTGCAGCAGCACCGAACCGGCGAGCGGGTCGAACCCAGGCCGGCTTCACTCGTGCGCAAGATTGCTGTCAGGCCGGAGTCTGCATTCTACGCCTGGCTGGAGATCGAGCTTGCGCGACGGTTCGATTATGCCTGTTGCGATACGGTCGAGCAGTTCCGCCGCGAGCAGCTCGCCCTGACGCGCGCCGGGCAGATCAAGGCCGGCGGCCAACGCCACGAAAAGGACGATCGGCATCGGATCGATGACCGTTCGCGCTTCGTATTGGGGTGGTCGAACGAGGACAAGATCCAGGCGCTTGAGCGCGAGGCCCGCGACCTGGAGCAGCGCATGCGCGTGGCGGGTGTACGCATCGCCGAACTGGAGAACAGACGGAAAGTTCTGCAGGAAAGGCTTGGTGCGCTGCAAAGCCTCGCCGTGTTCGACAGCTTTCGCGATCTGGAGTGGCAACCTCTCGCATCGGAGATCGAGCGGTTGGAGCGGGAGCGCCGGCAGCTCGAGGAGCAATCCGACATCCTGCGAACATTGCAGGCGCAACGCGCCGATCTGGAGGCCGTCATCGCGAGCACCGACGGCACGCTGGAAAAGAGCCGGTCGGACCAGGCGCGCGCCGAGGAAAGACGCGAACAGGCGGACGAGCAGCTTGGCGGATGCGAGGCGCTGCTGGCGACGGTGCCGGAACAAACGCGATCGGAACTGTTCCCACGCATCGCGGAGATGCGCGGTGAGGCGTTGGGCGACCAAAGCCTGACGGTGGAATCATGCGACAATCGTGAGCGCGAGATGCGCGACTGGCTGCAAAGCAGGATCGACGCCGAAGAGCACCGGATCAGCCGGCTGAACGAGAAGATCGTCAAAGCCATGCAGGACTATCGCCAGCGCTATCCGCAGGATACCCAGGAGGCTGAGGCCAGCGTCGCGGCGGCTGGCGAATATCGTTCGATGCTGCATCGGCTTACCATGGACGATCTGCCCCGGTTCGAGACGCGCTTCAAAGAACTGCTCAATGAGAACACCATCCGCGAGGTCGCCAACTTCCAGTCGCAGCTCAATCGCGAACGACAACTGGTGCGAGAGCGTATCGGCAGGATCAATCGCTCGCTGCATGAGATCGACTATGAACGCGGCCGCTACATCGTGCTGGAGGCCGAGCTGAGCACGGATGCGGATGTTCGCGACTTTCAACAGGACCTGCGGTCATGCACCGAGGGTGCGCTGACCGGCTCCGACGACGAGACCTATTCCGAGGCGAAGTTCTTGCAGGTCCGGCGCATCATCGAACAATTCCGCGGTCGTGAGGGTACCGCCGAGCTTGATCGCCGCTGGACGCAGAAGGTGACCGACATCCGCAACTGGTTTGCCTTCTCGGCGTCGGAGCGCTGGCGGGAGGATGACCAGGAACACGAGCACTATACCGATTCGGGGGGCAAGTCGGGCGGACAGAAAGAGAAGCTCGCCTATACCGTGCTGGCGGCGGGCCTCGCCTATCAGTTCGGCCTGGATGCCATTCCGCGCATCGCCCGCACGTTCCGCTTCGTGGTCATCGATGAGGCTTTTGGCCGTGGTTCTGACGAATCTGCCGATTATGGCTTGAAGCTCTTCGAGCGTCTGGGTCTGCAACTGCTTGTTGTGACTCCTCTGCAGAAAATCCACATCATCGAGCCCTATGTCGCGAATGTCGGCTTCGTGCACAACGAGGACGGACGGCTGTCGATGTTACGCAATCTGTCGATCGAGCAATATCGTGCCGAGCGTGCGGCACGTCGGACGTGATTGCCGTGGCGGAATGGACTTCACCAGCCGACATCCGTGCGGAACTGCAGCGCCTCTGGGATCTCGGCCACATCCTGAAGGCGCGGGTGGATGGGACGGAGTTCTTTCCGCGCACCTTACGTCTGCGCCGCCCCGACAGCGCCGCGCTGGCGTCGCGCTTCGACGAGGTGCGGCGATGGATCAGAATGCTGCAGGAAGGCAGCAAGCAAGCGCGCGGCTTCGGCTATGACATCATATGGACAGAGATCAATCATCGTCAGCTTGGACGCAACCAAATGCCCGCCGGCATCCGTGTTGATGCCGAACAGGATGCGTTCCGCCTAATCGGCACAAGGACAGAGGCAGAGCGGTTTTCGACTTTGAGTGAAGGCATCTTGCGGCAATTCCCGGCGCTACGGGAATGGCTGGCCCGCCATCCGCTGACCGTGCTCGCTCGCGCCGCTGACTGGCAGCGCATTATGGCCGTGCTGGCCTGGTTTCGAGATCATCCACGCGCCGGGCTTTATCTGCGCCAGATCGACGTGCCGGGTGTTGATACCAAGTTCATTGAAGGCCGCAGACGATTGCTGGCGGAGCTGTTGGATCTACTGCTTGCGACGGATGCCATTGACGTTCGATTCACCGCCGGCAAGGGGTTCGAGCAGCGCTATGGTCTGGCCACCAAGCCGATACTGATCCGCTTCCGCCTGTTGGATGAGCGGCTGGCGATTGGCGGCCTGTGCGATCTCACTATCCCCGCGACTGACTTCGCTTCCTTGCGTCTCGACGTGAGGCGTGTGTTCATCACGGAGAATGAGATCAACGGCCTCGCCTTTCCGCCACGAGCGCACAGCCTCGTCATCTTCGGTCTAGGCTATGGGCTGGAGCGCCTGACCGAGGCGACGTGGTTGGCTGCGACTGAACTGCATTATTGGGGTGACATCGACACGCACGGCTTCGAGATGCTCGACAGACTGCGAGCAGCATTTCCCACGGCCAACTCGCTGCTGATGGACCGGGCGACACTGTTGGCGCATCGCGCGTCGTGGGTCGCCGAGAGCCGGCGGTTCGAGGGCAGGCTCAGCCGGCTTACTGTGCCGGAACAGGCCTTGCTTGATGAACTACGGACTGACGCGCATGGCGAACGAGTGCGGTTGGAGCAGGAGAGGATCGCGTTTGGGTGGTTGCATAGCAGGTTGTCGGCCGCTTGCGAGAAGAGCGGGTGCTGAGAGGCCGTGGCAGGAGTGGTGGAGGCGCCGCAATATCTCGCTATCGTCGTGCACGGGAGTAGGCCCGGTCTTTTCGGGGCGTAGGGAGCGGCGCGGTCAGAACTTCACGATCGTTCTTGATATCGATGGCGTCCCGTACGGGATTCGAACCCGTGTTACCAACGTGAAAGGCTGGTGTCCTAGGCCTCTAGACGAACGGGACGGCGGGAGCGCCTTTCGGGTGGCCACGCCCGAGGGCAGGCGTGGGTAGCGGACCGCCCAGGCAGGGTCAAGGCAGCGGCATTGGCGGCGACACGGCAATCGAGTGGTTGCCCGGGCCGTGTCCCCTGCTGCATGCTAACCGGACGACTGGCTGGGCGAGCGTGATGAAGGCGGCACTGGCATCGGCGGCTGCGACAATCGTCCCTATGATGCTGGGCGCGGTTCCCGCTGCGGCGTCCAACATTCTTGTTGCGAACCAGGATCCCACTGCGCAGCAGACCCGGCTGGATCCGTCTGCGGCGGTTCCGCTGAGTTCCATTCCATCGCAGACTTCCCATGCGGTCTGCACGTCGCCGCATGTCGAGCCAGCCACGATTACCGTGACCGGCACGGCCGGTAAGGTCGGCCAGCCCGAAGTCTACACGGTGTCGCTGTTGGGCGCGTGCTATATTTCGCCGGACAGTGGCAGGCAGGCCAGCACCGTGATCGCGGCGGCCTTCACTGATCCCCGCGCCGAGGATATGGCGTGGCACGTCACCGACTTGGCATACGCACCGCCACCCGCGACCAATCTCGTGGGCGTCCGGGCGCCTGACGGTGCTTCCGTGTTCAGTCGTCCAGTAGACGCCCGTTCCACAAGTCGCATTCCATCGAGCCTGGCCGCCATCAACGATACGGACAGCGGGGCCGCGACGTTCAGCTACGGCTACAGTTCGGCACCCGATACCAGCAGCGGTGGCGTTCAGCGCAATGCCAGCGCCCGCGCCAGCGCCAGCGCAATGTCCGTCACTGTTGCCAGCTTTGGCGATTACGGCATGGCAGGCCCGAGTTTGGACCGGTTCCAGTCGATTGAGGGCGATCGGTATCAACCTGCAGATGCGTCAGCGTCGCTCGACGCCGACGGGCCAAGCTCCGTCTTCACCATGCAGCCGGATACAAAGTCGTCCTTGCCCGCCGGCGCTTTCGCCTGGCATGTCGCCGCTGCCCAGCAAACGCCCAGCCCGAGCAGCGTCCGTAGGGGCGCCCAAGCGTCGCTGTCCGCGACAGTCTCCCGCCACGGCGCCAGTCCAACATACACGAACGTGCTGGACACCATACAGTAAGGCCACTCGTTTTCGGGCGCGCCATTGCGCATCCGCTGAGATGCGGAGCCAGGCTTTGCCGCAACGACACAACGATCATCCGTTTCGCGTCAGAGCATCGGCCCAGGTCACCACGCGTTCGGCATTCGCCCGCCATGTGTAATCCCGTCGCGTGATTTCCGCGGACGCGGCGGCACCGAGGCGCCCGCGTAGAGCCGGGTCCGCCGCGAGCGCCGGATCGCGGTCCACATCGTGTCCGATGCGGCTGGATCGAACAGCAGCGCGGTCTCGCCATCGACCAGCACCTCGCGGATGTTCGGCTGATCCGGCGCGACGATCGCCTTGCCCGCCGCCATGTACTCGAACAGCTTCAGCGGCGACGCGTATGCCACAACGCGCGGCTGCAGCGCGATATCGAACCCCGCCACCAGCTCAGGAATAGCCTCGTGCGCAACCAGCCCGGCCAAGTGCACCCGGTCGGCTACCCCCAACGCCTTCGCCTGCTGGCGCAGCGCCGGCACCGCTGGGCCGTCGCCCACCACCACCAGCTCCAGCGGTGTCGCCGGGTCCGCTGCCATCGCCGCGATCACCGTGTCCAGCCCATGCCATTCGCGAACAAACCCGACGAAGCCCAGGACCACCTTATCCGGCGCCGCCGGGCGCTGCTGGTAGGGCCGCGAAGCGGGCGGGATCGATGCCGTTCGGCACCACCTCGATCTGCTGCTCCGGCACGCCGGCGGCTGCGATCATCGCTTTCAGCACGCCTGTGACCGCCAGCACCCGATCCGCTGACCGCCACACGAAACGTTCCGTCCAACCCGCCAGTCGCGGCAGGCCCAGTCCGCCATGCCGGCTGCGTTCCTCGGCCAGCGGCGCATTCACTTCCAGGAACAGCGGGATGCCCTTGCGCCGCGCCACCAGCGTTCCGGCGAGGTAATAGAGGTTGTAGCGTTCGTAGATCAGATCAGGGCGAAACCGCCGGCACGCCAAGCGCACCCGCAACCAGGCCGGTGCGTTGTAGGCGAGCTCCGCCAGTTCCGCCAAGGCACGGCGGCAGTCTTGCGCGCAACGCCGCCACGAAGCTGCTTTCGCCGCCGAATTCGGCCTGTTCGTAGAAGCCGGGGCCGACGACCAGAACCTCGTGGCCCAGTTCGCGCAGGGCGGCGACCAGTGCCTCGACATGGACGCTTTGTCCGTCGCGCGACTGGATGCGGTGGCTGTACAGGATGCGCACGATGCTGCCTCAACCGCTGGCGCGCCGAAGCGAGGCCCGCACGCGTCCCATCGCATGCCGGCCGAGGAAGGCCAAGCCGCGTGGACGCAGTTTGTTGGCCAGCATCAGGCCAATTCGCTGCCGCCGCTGCGATGCCCAGGCGGACTTGTAGGCATCGTCGCCGCGGCCGAAATCGATCTCCGGCACATGCTCCTCATCCAGCAACCGTTGCAGCATCAGCGCGGTCAGCACCGTGCCCGGCGAGGCAGGCTTGAACGCTTCGTCATGCGCCAGTTTCAGCACTGCCGCACGGTGCCGCTCGACGATCCAAAGCTGTGCCGCAGCCGCCGTCCCATCGACATGCAGCACGCCGAGCCGAAGCATCCCAAGCGGAGCCAGGGCGCGCATCAATGCCGCATTGAAGTCCGGGAAGGGCTCCGGTTCCTTCCAGCTTCGTCGGTAAACAGATTCAAAATGCGCAATGCCGGCTTCCAGTCGATCGCCACCCGTGATGAGTTCGAACCGGTGGGTGCGCCGGAGCTTGCGGCGGATTGTCTCGCGTAATGTGCCCGGTCGGTCCGCGAGATATGTGATCCAGCTGTGTCCCGCAACGGCTTCGTGCCAGTTGCCGAAGTGAGCGAACTGGCGAACCGACAGTCCGGCACCGCGCGCTGCCTCGATGCAGGCCACGAGATGCGGCCAGTCCGCGGGCAATGCGTCTATGCGCGTCAGCGCGTGGGTGCGGCACGCCTGAGCGAATTCCGCGAAGACATCGCCGACGGCAGCCGCGATCAGCGGCCGATAGAGGCACGTATACAGGGTCGTCAGGCTACCGAAACCACCCCCATTGTCCACGATCTGCATTGGGAATACCGCAGAGTTTCGGCAGAACAGGAATTGCGCGACCGCATCGTTCGGCATGCCGCACGCAAGCACGACCCGGTACCATGCAAGGCTCGCAAACAGGTCGTCCTGTGGTTCGGCGAACAACGCCTGCGCCGCAGCAGGCAGCGCATCGATCGTCGTGACGCTCAGTAAGTCAGCGCAGCGCATAGTAGGCCCAACCGACAAACTCATGAAACGCATAATAGCTGGTGATCCAGCCACTCGGGACGGGTACGAGATATTGAGCCAGCGATGACTGCATGCGATCGATACGCGTCGGTGCGGCGGTCACTGTGATCCCGGTACCCGCGAACGCCAGGATTGCCCGCCGCATGTGCCAAGCCTGCGTCACCAGATAGACGGAATGAATGCCGTTTTCGCGAAGTATGACGGCACTGAGATGCGCATTATCCCAGGTATCCCGCGATCCAGTCTCCGCCCACCGCACAGGTACCTGGAAATCGTGTTCCATGCTGTCCGCCATCACCGCTGCGAGCGGCGATTCGCCGTCGTGCAACGATCCGCCGGAGATCAGTATCGGCAGGTGCGTGTGGCGATACAGGTCTGCACCGGTGCGTTCGCGTTGCAGCGACAACGCGCCGGGTTGCAGCACCAACCCATCGCTCCCGCTTCGACTGATATCACCGCCCAGAACGACGATGGCCTGCGGTGGCGCGTCGGGCGGAGGGGTGAGGGGCAGGTCCCGCTCCAGCACGACGTACATGCCCGTACCGACCGCGGGCACCGCCAGCACCAACAGTCCCAGCATGCCGAACCACGCCAACCACCGCGCGATCAGCAGTCCCGCCAAGCCTAGAAAGAGAAAGAGCATGGGCGGTAGCAGAATCGCTTCCGCCACTTCTTTGAACAGCAAGCGCGTTGATCTCCCGGGCCACCGGGCATGGGTTAGCTTGCGGTGCCAAGCCAGTCCAGCACATTGGTTAGTCCCGACCGCAGGTTCATTGGTTCGGATAACGACAGGCTCGCGCGCGACAGGGCTGGCGAGCCAGTGGAATGACGGATATCGCCAGCGCGCGCCGGTCTGTGGTGCACGTTGAGGCGTTTTCCTGCGGCCTCGGCTATGGTTCGCGCAAGTTCCAGCACGGAAATTGCCGTGCCGGTGCACACATTGAATACCGGTGCGTCGGCAGGCTGTAGCCGCATCGCGGCGAGCAGTGCCGTGACGACATCGCCAACATAGACGAAATCCCGCGTCTGGCCGCCATCCCCGAACATGTCGATCGACGCGCCGCGACGTATGCGTTCGCAGAAGATCGAGATGACACCGGAATAAGGTGACTGCGGATCCTGCCGCGGACCGTACACATTGAAGAAGCGCAGGCCGACGGTCGGGATGCCATGCACCTCGCTGGCAACGCGTGCATGCAACTCGCACCCGTACTTGTCGGCACCATACGCCGAAAGCGGACGACGTTCGGTGTCCTCGGTGATCGGGACGGTCGCGGCGTCGCCATAGACTGCGGCCGACGACGCATAAACCACTGGTATTGGTGCAGGCAGTCGCCGCACGGTGTCGAACAGCGTAATCGTACCGGTGAGGTTGGCGCGATGGGTGCCCAACCAGTCGGTGACACCGCGTTGGACCGACGCGATCGCGGCAAGGTGAAAGCACCCGGCGACGCCATCGGTCGCGCGCTCGACGGTGGCGGCGATCAGCGATGTCGCCTTCGATCAACTCCGACCCCGGGTGGCAGA
Organism: uncultured Alphaproteobacteria bacterium; assembly: GCA_963726125.1. Lineage (GTDB taxonomy): Bacteria > Pseudomonadota > Alphaproteobacteria > Acetobacterales > Acetobacteraceae > JAMXLO01. The sequence goes on from CAVSBG010000002.1 coordinate 792,624, forward strand.
TTCTCCCGCTTGCCGGTTGAAAGATCGTCCAGCACACGGACCCTGTCGCCGCTCGCAACCAGTGCCTCGCATAGATGCGAGCCAATGAAGCCGGCACCGCCAGTGACCAGCCATGTCGTCATGCCGCGAGTACTGCGCTGTTGATGGTGCGCACGCCCAGATGCGCCAGTCGCTCGCGTGCATCGTCCATCGTGGTGCGGCCGTTGGAGAGTGGCACGCCGATGCCGCGGCACGCGTCCTCGATGACCACGACCTCGTATCCAAGGCGTGCCGCGTCCTCGGCTGACCAGGCGACGCAGAAATCCGTGGCCAAACCCGCGAGGAAGACGCGGCGGATGTTCCGTTCCCGCAGCCAGCCGTCCAGACCGGTCGCCGTGCGCCGATCGTTCTCAAAGAACGTCGAGTAGCTGTCGATGTCGCGATGAAACCCCTTGCGAATGATCACCTCCACCTTCGTGACGTCCAGCTCGCGATGCAGTGCCGCATTCGCGCTGTTCTGCAGCGCATGATCCGGCCAAAGCACCTGCTCGCCGTATGGCATGCTGATGGTGTCGTACGGCTTGCGGCCCGGATGCGCGCTGGCGAATGAGCTGTGCCCGGGCGGGTGCCAGTCCTGGGTGGCGAACGCGTGGTCGAACACGCGCATCAGGCGGTTGATCATCGGCACTACGGCATCACCGTCCGCCACCGGCAGCTCGCCCCTCGGCATGAATGTTGGCTGCACGTCTACCAGCCCGAGAATATCGGTCGCCCGGTCGATCCCGATCGCTGCCATCAGCCATCTTCCCTGGTCTGCTCTGAACCACGTTAGTATGGACCACGGGCGCGTTGATAGGCGCCAAGGGAGGGAACCAATGAGCCTGCACTATCTGAAGCAGCAACGCCCGATCAACGACGCGGTGCGCCGGAGTGTGATGGAAGACCTGCCGGAGCTCGCCGACATCAGCGACACCGAGCTGCGGCGCAAGGCGATCGAGGCGTGGGCCTTCGCGCTGTCGCATTCCAGCTTCGGGCGCATCAGCGACATTCCTCCCGGCGGCAACCCGGGGATGAATTTGCTGAAGCGGGGGTCGCAGGCCGATCATCTGCGTGGCGTGGCGAGGCTAGCGCTACAGATCGCCGACACATTCATCGCGCAACGGCCCGAGGTGTGCATCGACCGCGACGTGGTGCTGTGCGGCGCGCTCTGCCACGACGTGGGAAAGTGCTACGAGTTCGACCCGGAGAATCTTGCGCGCTGGGAACAGGATCCCGCCGCGGCCGGTCAGCCGACCCTACGGCACACCGTCTTCGGCACCTATGTGTGCCTCGCGGTCGGCCTCCCAGAGGAGATCGCCCACATCGCTTGCGCGCATTCCTTGGAGGGCCAGCACATCGGCGTTTCATCCGAATGCATGATCGTGCGCCACGCCGATCACACGTACTGGTCTGTGGCGGGCACGCTTGGGTTGCTGACGCCAGAATCGCTGCGCCCGAACCCGATCCTGCGCGTGCGAAGGTTGGCAAATGAGCTGAAGCAGGCCGCGGAATAACCCCCTCTCCCGACCCTTTCGCGGGGGAGGGATGGGGAGGGGGTTTGGCGAGCGACCTCAACCGCCCAACGTTTCCTTCGGCACGAATGCCTTCCAACGCTCCGGCATCTCCGTTTGCTCGCCATAGCCCTGCAACGCGTCCGCCGCCCGCCCCACCAGATCGCCAAACGCCACACCACGTTCCGCGAGCAGTGCATCGAGTTCCGTGATCACGCGCGTCAGCCCGCCGAAGCCCTCGTGCATCACCACCGACAGCAGCTCGCATGCCGAAGCGCCCGCGAGCGCCATGCGTGCAACATCGGCGCCTGACCGCACACCGTTGGTGCCGAGCAACGGAAACCCCGGTTCCACCGCCCGTCGGCTGAGCGCCAGAAAGCGGCAAACGATCGGCAACGCCCATGCACCGCCATATGCCCCTGACGTTCCCAGCACCGGCGCAAACGTGTCGATATCGGGCACCATCGCCATGAAGCGACCCATCATGCACACGGCGTCCGCGCCTGCCCGAGACGCCGCCATAGCCAGCGCCGGCAGATTAGCCGAAAGCCCGGTCAGCTTCACCCAAAGCTGCATGCCCTCGGTCGCGGTACGCACGCGCGCGACCAATTCGCCCAGCCGTACCGGATCGGTCTCCTGCGCGATGGCTCCGGGCGTCGCTTCCGATGCGTGCGGCGCGCCAACATTCAGCTCGAACACGCGCAGTCCCACATTGCGTGCCGTCGACGCGATCGCCTCAGCGCCATCCGCCCCGGCCAACACAATGCTGGCGGCGACGAACCGCCCGTCGCGCGCGGCGTCCCGATCGATCCGCGCCAGCGTCGCGAACCACTCGGCTGGATCGTACTGTGCGAGACCCGATCGGCAGAAAATCGATACCCCGCGCTCCGCCGGCGCCCCGCTCGTGTCCAACTGTGCATAGTCGGCGCGATCGAGTTGCCGCGCCGCCGCCGGCTGTTCATTCACCGACTTCGCGATCACGCCGGCCGCGCCCGCGCGCAACGCCGCGCGGATCCCTGCTTCGGTCATCACCGGCTCACCCGAGCCGCAGATCACCGGGTTCGGCAATGTCAGCGTGCCGATCGTCGTCGCCAAACGTGATGTCATGCAACGAGTGTTGCGCGCCCCATGCCACCTGCCTAGCCTCCCGCGATGGAAACGCCAGCAAACAATCGCAGGCTGTTCGAACGGACAGCCCGTTTTGCCGCCGACTACCGCGATGGCGTGGGACATGCCGCCGCATCACTCCCCTATGGGGACATGCGCCCCGCATTCGACATGCCCACACCGCAATCCGGCGCGCCCGCCTCCGATGTCATCGACGAGCTTGTAAAGCGCACCACGCCCGGCCTGCGCGCAATGACCGGTCCGCGGTTCTTCGGCTGGGTGATCGGCGCCTCGCATCCCGTTGGCGTCGCGGCTGACTGGCTGACCGCTGCGTGGGGACAGAACGCCGGCAACCACGAAGCCTCGCCCGCCGCCGCGGCGGCTGAGACCGTTGCCGCGAAGTGGCTGCTCGACCTGCTGGATCTTCCGCGCGAGGCGTCCGTCGGGTTTGTTACCGGCGCAACCGTCGCCAACTTCGTCTGCCTCGCCGCCGCGCGCGGTGCGGTGCTGCGCCGCGTCGGCTGGAACGTCGAGGCCAACGGATTGTTCGGCGCCCCACCGATCCACGTGCTGATCGGCGATGACGCCCACACGAGCGTTTTTTCCGCACTGCAATTCCTCGGGCTTGGACATGATCGCGTCGTGCGCATCGAGACCGACGCACAAGGTCGCATGCTGGCCGCGTCGTTCGCGCGCGCGATCGCAACCTGCGAAGGTCCAACCATCGCGATCGCGCAGGCTGGCCAGCTCAACACGGGCGATTTCGATCCGATCGGCGACATCATGACGGAAGCGCGGCGTCGCAACGCGTGGGTGCATGTTGATGGCGCGTTCGGACTGTGGGCGCGCGCCTGCCCAGCGACAGCGCATCTCACCACAGGCTTCGAGGCTGCCAACTCGTGGGCGACCGATGGCCATAAGTGGCTACAGACGCCATACGATTGCGGCTACGCCATCGTGCGAGATGCCGAAGCGCATCGCAGCGCGATGACCATTGCCGCGAGCTATCTGCCACCGGTCGCCGAAGGTGATCGCGATCCGTCGCACTATGTGCCGGAGTTGTCGCGTCGCGCGCGCGGTTTCGCAACCTGGGCGATGTTCCGCCATCTCGGGCGCGATGGTATCGCCGCGATGGTCGCCGAGCACTGTCGCCTCGCGAGGCACCTGGCCGCACGCCTCGTGCGCGAACCCGGCGTGCATGTGCTGAACGACGTCGTGCTCAACCAGATGATTGTCCGCTTCGGCACGCCCGACTGCGACGGGACGGCGGATCGCAAGACACTCGAAACGATCCGTCGCGTCCAGGCGGACGGCACCTGCTTCGCCGGTGGTGCGCGGTGGCGCGATCGCTGGGTGCTGCGTCTTTCGGTGATCTCGGCACCGACGACAGAAGGCGACATCGATCGCACCTGCGATGCGATCTGCGCGGCGTGGCGCACAGTGAGCGGATGCAACGTGGGATAGCGGTCAGCGCGTGAACCGCGGGAAATCACGTTCTCGCCGACAATCTCGATGGACCGCCTGTGCCGCAAGCCTCTCGTCAAGCCGCTACGGTCGCGTCATGCTGTGTGTCACACGGAAGGACAGCAGAGCATGCCCCAACTCACCCTGGAACAGGCTCAGGCCACTATCGCCACTGCGCTCAAATACGGCACGGACCAGAAGCTGCAACCGCTTGCGGTTGTCGTGCTGGATGCACGAGGCGTGCTGAAGGCATTCGCTGCGCAGGACGGCACCAGCCTCCGCCGGGCGGAGATCGCGCAGGGCAAGGCGCATGGCGCACTGGCGTTCGGTATCGGTTCGCGCGCGTTGGCCAAGCGGGCGGCGACGTCGCCGCAATTCATTGCTGCCGTGACCCACGCTGTCGGGGGATCGTTGATCCCCGTGCCAGGCGGTGTGCTGATCCGCGATGCCGACAAGCAGATCATCGGCGCCGTTGGCATCTCCGGCGACAATTCCGACAATGATGAAGCCGCCGCCATTGCCGGCATCACTGCGGCTGGTCTCGTGGCTGATCCAGGTGAGGGCTGAGGAAGCCGCGTCGAAGGAGACTTGAATTCCGATTGTCGTGATACCCCTTCCCATCCGTGACTTCATAAGCGCGGGGTAAGGTGGGGCGTTTCATTCGTCGCACTCCCTCCCCAACCCTCCCCCGCAAACGCGGGAGAGGGAGTCTGTGGACCCGACGCATCGCTGCTTCGGTTGGACATTCGAATCGAGATCTAAGGCAGCGCCGGCCGCCATGCGTCGGCAAAACCACGTACGCGCGGCAGCAGGATCATGTCCCACGGGCTCGGCAACGGTCCTACCGGGACATGCACCAGTGCCGGTGCGTTCATCGCGAACGCCTGTCGTAACGCCGCTTCCAACGCCTCGGGCGTGGTCGCTCGGAACGCCGCCATACCGAAGCTCTCGGCGAACTTGACGAAGTCCGGGTTGGTGAGGTCGCAGGCGATCAGCCGGTTGCCGTATTGCTGTTCCTGGATCCGCCGCACATTGCCGAACGCGCCATCGTCGAACACCACCACCACAACCGGTAGCTTGTGCCGCATGGCGGTGGCGAGCTCCGCCGCCTGGAACATGAACCCGCCATCACCTGTCGCCAGCACCACCTTGCGATCTGGCGCCGCGGCCTGTGCACCCAAAGCGGTGCCATAGCCCCAGCCCAATGTGTCCTGATATCCCGGCGACAGAAAAGTCCGAGGTGAATACACGGGAAATGCGAGGCGGCTGACAAAGCCAACCTGCGTTACCTCCTCCACGTAGATGCCGTCGTCCGGCAAAGCGGTACGGATGGCGCGCATGAACCCCATCGTCGGCTCCTGCCGCGACAGTCGTTCCGCGAACACCGCATGCACTGACGCCAGTTCTGCGTCACGCTGTCGCGCGTGGTTGTGTGCCGGTAATTCCGCAAGCAAAGCACGCAGCAAGGTTGCGGCGTCACCAACCAAGGCGCACGCCGGACGCCGAAAGCGATTGACCTCCTCCGGATCGATGTCGAGCCGGACGATCGGCAAATTCTCGTCGACGCCCCAGTTGGATTGCTGCCAGTAAAGCCGCGTGCCGATTGCCAGCACCGCATCGGCGCTCTTCCACAACGCATGGCCTTCGGTGAACGACATCGCCAGCGGATGCGTCGTTGGGATAGTGCCTCGTCCGCGGCGGAACGATGACACCGGCGCCTGCAATGCCTCCGCGATCGCCTGCACCTCTGCGCCCGCGTCGAGCGCGCCACCACCAACGACGATCAATGGTCGCTCGGCGGCACCGAGGATCCTGCCGGCTTTGGTGACCGCCGCCGTATCGACCGGCGGCACCATCGGCACCGCAATCCCGGGGAATGACACCGGACCTGTCATACCCCAGGTGTCGATGGCGCATTCCAGCGCGACCGGTTGCTGCCGCCCGCTCGTCGCCATTCGTACTGCGTCGGCAACCAATGCGGGTGCCTCGTGCGGTGCACGAATGCGCGCGGCGTGTTTGGTGATATGGCGCAGGAGGCCGAGCTGATCATGGATCTCGTGCAGGTGGCCATGCCCCTGATCGATCGCGAATGACGGTATCTGTCCGATCAGTGCGATGACTGGAGCGCCCATGCCATACGCAGTCAGCAACGCAGCGGACGCATTCAACAACCCTGGTCCAGGCACAACAGCGAATGCCTGTGGCTTGCCCGTCACCAGTGCGGCGCCCATCGCCATATAGGCGGCCGTCTGCTCATGCCGAGGATGCAGCACGCGGAATCGGTCCTGCACCCGATGCGCGGCATCGAACAGATGATCGTTGTGCACGCCGGGCAGCGCGTACAGCGTGTCGATGCCGTGCCGGAGGAGGCTTTCGATCACCGCATCGGCGGTTCGCATGGACGGCATTCGACTATGCCTGCGGCGGACCGATTGGCCTGAACGGCTGGCGTTCCACCTCATGCGCGTGGCCACGCAGCACCTCGAATTGCGTGGCGCCAGTGTCGTCGCGGCGGAAGCGGATATCGAAGCTGCGTCGCTCCAGCCGGATATCGGACAACGTCACATCCGGCAACCAGGTTGGTAGCGTGGGGTCGACGAAGATGCGGCCGCGCGGCGCATCGACAGTTATGCCGAGGATCGCCTGCAACAGTGCGAATACCGAGCCGGCTGCCCATGCCTGCGGCACATTGGCGCCGACGTACTGCACCGGAAAACCGCCTTCCACGCGTTGCAGGCCTGAATACAGTTCCGGCAATTGGTTCATCAGGAAATGCCCCGCCGCGCGCGAGATGTCGCGAGCAATCTGGCAGGCTTCCGTGCTGAACCCGTAGCGTTTGAAACCGAGTGCAATCAGACTGTTGTCATGCGGCCAGACCGAGCCATTCTGGTACGAATACGGATTGAACGCCGGATGCTCCGCCGACAGCGTGCGGATACCCCATCCCGAATTCATGTCAGGCTTCATCAGCCGCGCCATCACGCGCGCGGCACGCTCGGGTGGCACGATACCGGACCACAGCAGATGCCCGGGGTTCGATGCCACGCTCAACACTTTGCGCTTCTCGCCATCCAGCATGTACGCGTAATAGCCGCTGTCCTCGTCCCAGAACACGTCGTTGAACTTCTTGAACAGCTTCGCAGCCTTGGCGCGCAGTTCGACGGCGCGTTCGGGCCTGCCGAGCTCATCGAAGACCTCCGCCATGCACAGCCAGGCGTCGTAGACATAGCCTTGCAATTCGCACAACGCCTTCGGTCCCTTCACCGGCGTGCCGTCGGTGTAGGTCATCGAATCGCCGGAATCCTTCCAGGCCATGTTCTCGTAGCCGACTGGCGAGCGCGTCTGGTACTCCTGGAACCCGTCGCCATCTCGATCGCCCCACTCATCGATCCACGAAAGGCAGCCCTCCGCCACCTCAAGCTGCCGCTCCAATAGCGCGTGATCACCGATCGCGCGCCAGGCAGCGTGCAGCGTGATCAGATACAGCGGCGTTGCATCCGCGGTGCCGTAATACGGCGTGTGCGGGATGAGCTTGAAATGCGCCAGCTCGCCGTAGCGCAGCTCGTGCATGATCTTGCCCGGTTCGGCGTCGCGATAGTCGTCGCGCTCCTTCGCCTGCCAGCGTCCCAGAACGTCCAGTGCACCACGCGCGAATTCCGGATAGATCAGGATGTTCTGCAAAGACACGATCAGGCTGTCGCGGCCGAACGGCGCCATGAACCATGGCAGACCTGCCGCCGGCACGAACTCCATGTGATCGGTTCCCGCAATCGGCAGTCGTAATGCGGCCATGTCCTCGATCGACTGATGATACGCCCGATAGAACTCCTCGTTGCTGGTGCGGAGCTTCACCACGCCTTGTTGCCATTCGGCGTGTCCACTGCTGCGCGACGCGGTGTGCGTACTATGCGAGCATTCATGCGGTGCATGGAAATGGCGGGTGCCATCCACGAGATCGTAGAGCAGGCAACGATGCCAGGTCTGTCCCGGATCGAGGCTCACCTCGAAGCTGAGCCGCCCATTCGCATAACCGGCCTGCTGACCGTCGCCACGTGCGCGAACATACACACCGCGGATGAAATCCTGGTTGCGATACGTCGTGCGTAGTTCCTGTTCGGCCTCCGACCACGTGGTGCTGATTCGGCCGCGCCGCACGATGCGATGATCCTTCACCTCGAACACATCGGCAAAGTCGCTTCGGATGGCGATTTCCAGGTTGAAGCGGACGTGCTTGCGCCCGTGATTGACGACATCGAGGTCCTCATGCAGTCCGCCTCCCAGCGTGCGGCTGATGATAAACCCCAGGCTCTGCGGCGGCACCGCGCCATCCTCAGTCGGAAAGCTTCGGTTGATGAGATGGATGCGAGCCGTGTCATAGGAGACGGAACCGCCATTCAGCAGGTCCCACGGCTCACCGTTGGCATAAATCGCCCAGGCGCTGACCAGACGGGTGTCGAAAAAGTACAGCCCCTTGTCCGACGGCCAATTCACCTGGCCATCGGGATCCGTGATCAGCACGGTCTGTGCCTGATGGATGGCGATCTGCGGCGGTCCGACCTCAACCTTGAACGGCATCGCTGCCTCCTTCCCATTTGCCGGCAGTATGCGGAGAATCGCCGCCGAATGGCAGGGGGCTGTATAGATCGTCATGGACGCCTGGCACGAGTATTACACCCTGGCGGGAACTGCCTCGGCCACTCTGGTCGGTCTGCTGTTCGTCGCCGCCTCGGTCGGATCCAGCGTCTGGGAACGGCCCGCCGCGTTGCGCGTGTTCCTGTCGGCGACAGTGGTGCATTTCAGCAGCATCCTGGTCATTTCGCTGTGCGTCATGGCGCCGCTTCGCAACGTCCTGGCCTATGGGCTTCTGTTCGTCGTCGGAGGCTCGTTCGGGGTTGTCTATTGCTTCCTGGTCATCCGCGACACGATCCGCGATGGATTGAGCAAGTCGATCGAGCTGGAGGATCGTGCCTGGTATGCTGCGTTGCCCGTGATCTGCTACGCGCTGATGATCGGTGCTGGCATCGCCGAGGCGATGGGGTTCGAACCTGGCGCGACGGTTCTGGCGATTTCGATCGCGCTGCTTCTGGTCGCCGGGATCCGCAATGCGTGGGATATCACGGTCTGGATCGTGACGCGGCGTCAAAGGTGATCCCGGTGTGACGACGGCTGAAAGAGCACGCGGGAATCGCAGACGAGCGGGCCGTGGCAGCGCACTATCGGGCAGAACATCCAAATGAGGTCTGCGATGTCGCGCACTCCCCGTTCGGTTACGGCGCCAGCCGCCGTGACGACACCCACAATGCCGCGGGTACTGCCGAAGATCGCACTGGAGGAACATTTTATCATCCCATCCTTCATGGACTACCTGATGCAGGCTGCCTACCGTCACGGCGGCCATGGAGGCCAACCCGCTGCGGCGGCTTGCGGATATTGGCGAAGAGCGCCTCGCTGCCATGGACTCCGCCGGTGTCATCAGGTCGGTGCTGTCGATCTCGGGTCCTGGCGTGCAGATCGAGCCCGATACCGCCAAGGCGACGAAGCTCGCCGCGGCGGCCAATGATTGGTGGCGAAAGAAGTGTCCGAGCGACCGACCCGCTATGCCGGGTTCGCTCATGTCGCGATGCAGGACCCCAAGGGTGCCGCCGATGAGCTCGAACGCTGCGTGCGCGATCTCGGCTTCAACGGCGTCATGATCAACCACCATACCAACGGAGTGTATCTCGACGATCAACGCAACGATGTGTTCTGGGAACGGCTGCAGGCGCTTGGTGTCCCGCTGTATCTGCATCCGGGCGATGCGTTCGAAATGCCGCACGTCCTGCGCGAGGTTCCGGAGCTGAACAAGCCGGTGTGTGAATGGACGACGGAGATGTCCGCCCACGCGCTGCGGCTGGTGATGACCGGCGTGTTCGATCGTTTTCCCCGCGCGCAGAGCATTCTGGGACATGGCGGAGAGACGCTGCCCTACGAGCTGTGGCGCCTCGACAGCCGCTATGCGTTGACAGCGACGGTTCGGCGCGTGAAGCGGCCGCCATCCGAATACGTGCGCGACAACATCGCCATCACGATGTCGGGGCAGTTTTCCAATGTCCCGCGCCAAGCGCCGCGATCGCGGCGCTTGGCGCGGAGCGGGTCATGTTCTCGATCGACTATCCGTATAAATCGTCGGAACTTGCTGGACGCTTCATGGACGACGCTCCGCTTTCGGATGATGTGGGCGCCTGCGTCGCGCATGCCAATGCTGAAACGCTGCTTGGGTTACGGGCATAAGGAGCGTGTCTCTGAATGTTACCGAATCGGCCGCTCTCGACCCAACACGGGTAAGCCGGTCCATCGCACCATCCCAAAAGCGGACGTTCGGCGCCACCTGGCTTTGGCATTTTCGCGCCCTTTCCGGCTCAAGAACACGTAGTTATGGACGTGATGCCTCATTCTCCGATTGTGGCGAACTCACGTGCTGAAAGTCCGCAACGTGGATCTGCCGCAGTATCGGCCGGACGAGAGCAGGGACGCTCGTCGTGCTGGAGCATCTATTTGGCTTGTTGCTGGGACTTGGCGGCGCGCACCTGGTCAGGCAATCCATCATGAGGACCCAGGGAGCGCTTTGGATGATCGTCCCACCAATCCTTGCGTAGGGCTTTGCGATCGAGATTGAGCGGATAGACAATGCGGTTCTCGGGTTTGCCGCGTTCGCCCACCACGAGCAGGCGGACTTCGGACGGGGTGTTGTTAAGGAAGGTATGCGCAATCCCTGTTCCGGCAGGAAACCCAACTCCATCGCCTGGCTTGAGACGGTGGAGACGGCCATCGAGCCATACATCGGGCTCGCCGTCGATAACATATACAAACTCTTCCTCGGCGCTTTCTGCGTGCGGGAACGATGTGCGCCGGCCCGGTGGCAATCTCTCGTGATGAATACCCAACTTTGTCAGGGCGAAGAATTTGCCAAAGGGGCTGCCAATGCTCATCAGCTCATCATCATTATCATAGTGCCGGTCGTCCGGTTGTTCGATCTCGCTCCAGTGGGCGATGAAGGAAGGACGCTCTGCCGTTGTCATTGAGATCCTCCAGCGTAAGGCACCAAGACTGCCGAACAAATAAATCACTGTCCACCAGTCGCAGTGATCGCGCTCTCAGATTGCCGCATTGGTTACCCACCAGGTCGGCCAGCCTGCTTAGGCTCAGTCCAGCATCCACGCTAGCGTGATTGCGTATCGTCGCGCGGCTGCGTGATTCAAGCCGCCCCAGGCAGACAGGCGGAAAGCCACCTCCCGGCCTGCCAAAGGCCGCGGACAACCATCTGACAACTCGAGGATTGCCAGACGCGGTATGGTTATCGGGCGATGCTTGATAGATGCGAACATTGGGCCGATCCTATGGGCGAGAGTGTTTTCAGGAAATGTCACCCGCACCCACCGCCATCTGCGGTTCAAGACAGGAGGAGCCAGATCATGAGCGCTGCCGCATCGAGGATACCAACACAGTCTATGGAGATCGCGAAGGTCAAGGAGCACATCGGCGCCATTGTGACCGGTATCGACCTTGCGCATCCCATCAACGACGCGACGCAGAAGAAGCTCTACGACGCTGTTGTCGAAAATGTGGTCCTTGTGATTCGTGGGCAAGAGCATCTCAGCCCAGGCCAGTTGCAAGCCGCTGGAGAAATGTTCGGCGAGTTGATGGAGGACCAGAACCGGCGCTATCTGGTTGACGGATTTCCGTTGATCAGTGTGCTCGACAACCGTCACAAAGACAGCAAGGGTCAGACCGCGAAAGTTGGCGCCAACGCCACGTGGCACACCGACCACACCAACCAGGAATTGCCGCCCAAGTTCACCATACTTTATGCGGTAGCAGTGCCGGACAAGGGTGGCGCGACATCGGTTTGCAACGCGCGTGCGGCCTACGAGGCGCTCCCGGACGACGTAAAACTGAAGATCACCGACGCGAAAACTGAGAATACGCTGATCAGCAGCGCGCGGATGAAGACAGGCAATCCGGATGTCGTGAAGGCCCAGCTCGAGGCGAAAAAATCGCCGACTGTGCATCCCTTGGTCCGCACCCATCCGGAGACCGGCACCAAGGCCGTCTGGTTTCATAAGGGCAAGACCGAGACGGTCACGGGCATGTCACCCGAAGAAACCCAGGATTTTTTGCAGGATCTGACCGATAAGATCACGCAGCCACAATTTTGCTATGCGCACGAGTATGAAAAAGGCGACCTGCTGATCATCGATGACCGCGCCTCATTGCATAAAGCCGGCTTCGATTACGATCACAGCCAGCATCGCCGCCTGTATCGGATGCTTGTGCGTGGCGACCGTCCCTACTGAGCGCCGCGCACTACGTCCGGGTACGAACGAAGCAGCTGCTGTTCCAGATTTGCACGCAGGGGTTTTGGCAAGGCAAGGAAACGACGATGACCACGACGATCGAGACACGCATCGTGCGGACAGCGCCGGGCATGGAATTCGACGTCTCGATCGCCGGCGATCCCGGCCGACCGCTGGTATTGATGCTGCACGGCTTCTGCGTCTCCCGCCATTACTGGGAATCGCAGGTGGTTGCGCTTGCCGAGGCCGGCTATTTTGCAGCCGCCCCTAATCAGCGCGGCTACGCACCCGGGGCACGGCCGGACCCGGCAGAGCATGCCAACTACATGATCGACGCGTTGATCGGCGACGCCATGGCCATTGTCGCCGGGCTCCGGCATGGCGAGCGCCGCTTTCACCTCGCCGGGCACGACTGGGGTGGCAGCCTTTCGTGGAACATCGCCGATCGGTGGCCCGAGCGGTTGGGCTCGCTCACCATGCTGTCGCGCCCGCACCCGCTCGCGTTCAACCGCGCCATGCGGGATGATCCGGAGCAACCGACACGCTCTGCTCATCACAAATGGCTGCTGGAGCCTGCGGCCGAGGACAGGGTCCTGGCGGACGACGCGCATTGGGTGCGTGCGCGGCTGCGCTGCAACGGAGTGCCGGAGGCAGCGATCGAGAAGCACATCGCGGTTATCGGCAACCGTCCGGCGATGGCAGCCGCGATCGGCTGGTACCGCGCCCGCGGCACGGGGCATGCGCCGGTGGGTCCCACGCGCGTGCCGACGCTGCTTATCTGGGGCGATGCCGACGACACGGTGGGCCGCATGGCGGCCGAAGGCACCGCCGAGTTCATCGCGGCTCCCTACACGTTCGCCCCGCTCGCCGGCGTGGGCCATTACGCAGCAGATCAGGTGCCGGAACAGGTCAATGATTTGATGCTGGCCCACCTCGCGCGGCATCCGGTGTAGATCGTGACCCGTTGTTGGCAGGTCTCGACTCAACCCAGCCACTAGGCGGTTGGTTAGGCAGTCTCGTGAGCGGACGTTGGTGGCACTAGCACATTGGCACTATCAACTGCGCCTGAGCAGCAGCAGATCTCGATTTTGAGTTACCCCGGCTCCCCGTCAGAAAGCGGAACGGACTCGGAAAACTCAGGTGTTGGCGCTGCGGTCGGATGTGCGATTGACGCAGCCTGAAGTGCGCTCTTGAGATGGGGTCCAAACACTTTTTTGACGAGCAAAAGTTGGTCGATGACCCACTTCTGGATCTCAATGTCGTGGGTCGCGGCGTCCTCAATCGTAGTGTTTTGACGGACTGCCGAGATGCGAGATGCCCGTCTTTTGTCGAGACGCTCCCAACTAAGGGGCTCTCCCATAGACTGCTCAAGCTGAATCTTCATTTTCTCAAAATAATCGAAAATGAGTTTATTCCGCTCATCTCCGACATCGATGTAAAGCTCTGCCCGTAGCTGACCCTTAGCGGTGAAGGAAGCCGAATACAAGAATCCCTTGGTTCCTGACGCAAAGGAGTACCAACTCTGTGGCTGCCCGGCCTTCGCATTAGTGAAGTGATGGACTGTTCGGAGTTCATCAATGACGTTTTGATAGAACTCCTGGTAAGCCAGCATCCGCGAACTCGTCACAGCGGGATGGTTGGTCGCTGCTACCGTTTTAGCCCACGCATTGGGCGACGCGGCCAACCTGAAAACGACGGCGGGCAGCGAAGTGCCTATCTTCACTACTTCCAATCCAACCGCGAAAAAGTCGAGACCTTCAGCCGTGTGCCAATTCAGAAAATCGATGGCTTGCCGGTGTTGCTCTCTAACCAGCGGCGAAATCCAGACAATAACCGTCGCATCGAGGCCAGCCGCGTAAGTTAGGAGCTGACCGAGATGCGTGTGGTCGGTGGGCTCAAGCTGATTTTCAATGATGACTTTGCGACCGGTATTGATGTCGCGAGCTTCGATATCGCAGGCGAAAGGCCCGACTGACGATTCTGCTTTGACGAGTTCGAGCTCCAGACCCAGAGCCTCGCCTAGTGTCGGCAGATTGCTGGCTAGCCAAGGCGTAAAATGCGCAGGTTCCGACGTCCACAGAAGCCGGGGATCTACTTGCTCCAGCTTACCTAACGCAGTGCCGCTCATTACCAACTCCGCCGTATTAACTTTGATACGCGCTCAACGGAGCCTACACCCATCTTTGGGCGTTTAGGAGTGCCTGGGCTCTGGCATGAACGGTGGCGATGCTTAATTGGGCTCGTTACATTGGTGGCTCCATTGCGCGTCCAAGGGCCGCTTTCCCAATCGGCCGCGAAAAAGCCGACAAGCATAAATCCACCCTAAGCGGTCGGCGGCGACCTCATTCCGCGAGCGTTTAGAGGCGGGCTCTCAGCCTAAGACCAAGCGCGCGGCGTCGACCTTGCTGCATCCTCACTGCGGTTTCTGGAACTTCAGCACGAACTCGTCGACTGGTGTTGGGTTGTGGAACACGATGCCGGTGCGAGCATCTTCCGGATGGCGCAGGAAGTTGCCCGCACCTACGAGCTTGAACCCGGCGGATTCGATTTCCGACCGCAATGTCTGCTCGGCGATACGGTGATACTTCTTGCCGACAGTCGCCCCGTCTTCCGGCAAGGCCGAATGGTCGGCAATGACCAGGAACCCGCCGGGCTTCAGCGCCGCGAACAGCGCCTTGTCCATCCTGGCACGATCGACCGCCATGTAGGTCGTGTCATGATACGCGAAGAAGAACGTGATCAGGTCAAGGTCGTGCACGTCCGCGGGAACCGGTTCGTCGTATGGCCGCACCAGCACGCTGGCGTTGTGCATGGCCGGTGTCGTCATTCGGGCCTTCAGCTTCTCGCCTTCCTCGTCGGTCTGCCCATAGACCTTGCCGCTCGGTCCGACCGAACGTGCCATGAGTTCGGTGCTGTAACCGGCCCCCGCACCCATATCGAGCACGTTCCATCCTGTCTTCGCCCCGGTAAACGTCAGGAGCGCAACCGGATCCCGCCGCTTGTCGGTCTGACGATCGGCGTCCGAACGATCCGGTGACGCGATGATCCCCGGATAATCCTGCGCCAGAGCCGGTACCGCAGCACCCATGACAAACCCGGCCACGCTCAGCATCAATGCTGTGCCGACCCAGCCAAGTGCGCGATTGGCAAGATTGAATGACATCCGTCCCAACTCCTGCTGCGTTGCGGCAAGCCTCCGATATTCGCAGGCTCGCCGCGATAAACCGTGGGCTCGCATCCCTCAGTACCTTGTTGCCGCTGCGCTTGGAAGCGATAACAGGAACCGGCGCACTGCAGGACCAGCGCGCCCTCACAATGACGTCCCACTCTCATCAATCAGTCATGGTGCAGCCCACCCCGTCTGATCCATAATCACCACCGGTGCCTGTATGGCGAAAGGATGTCGGAAGATGCGTGTTGCAAGACTGGGGGCAATAGACCTTCCGACGGTGCTGTCTATCCTGGTGGCAGGCACGATGTGTTATGCGGCCTGGCTCACCTCGATCGTGTTCTGTGCGGTGAGCGGTCAACGCCCACTGCTGATCGCCTCGGCCACGTTTTTTCCCATTGGGATCGTCCACGGAATAGGCGTGTGGTTCGGTGGCTGGTAGCGCGCGACAGACGCCGTCGCGACCGGGGTTTTGAGTTTACCTGCGTATTGACCAACCCGAGGCGCCGGCGTCCCGCCAGTTACACCGTCCGCTTCCGCAACAGGAATCGCTGCCGCCCCTCCAGCACCAGCTCGCGCCGCTGGTTGTGCACCGTGCTCCGCAGTCCAACCACGCCGGTCGAGCGATTGGGTGACGCCTCGTCGACCTCCAGCGCCGGGTACAGCGTATCGCCAGCGAATACCGGCTTCAGGAATCGGCTCGACTGCTCGAGAAAACCCACCAGCGAGTCCTCGGTGAACGAACGGGAACAGACCCGCGCCTGGCGCCGTCTGGATCAGCGTCTGGAACCCGTGCGCCAGCATGCCCGGCAGTCCCCGCGCCCGGCAGTATTCCGCGTCATAATGGATCGGATGGTTGTCTCCGCTCGCGGCCTGGAACGCCAGGAACAGCGCCTCGGTCATCGTCCGGCTCGGCAGCAGGAACCGCTCGCCCACCTGGAAGTCGTCGAACCACCGCTGCTCCGGCACCATCCGATGCGCTGCCGGGTCGAACTCGCTCACACCGCGCCCACCGCACGCAGCGCCGAGATTTCCGCCGCCGCGTAGCCCAGTTCCCGCAGCACTGCGTCAGTGTGTTCGCCCAGAGCCGGCACGTCCCCCATCGCCGCCTCGACGTCCGTGAAGGTGAACGGTGGCAGCAGGCCGCGCACCTTTCCCTTCGGCGTGTTCACCTCCCGCCACCGGTCGCGCGCAGTGAACTGCACGTGTTCCCACACGTCCTGCACCTCGTTCAGCCGTCCATTGGCGATCCCTGCCCCATCCAGCTTCTTCACCACCTCAATCGAGGTCATTCCGCTGAAGCAGTCTTCGATCAGCCCCGTCAACTCGCCTCGATGCTCCCGCCGGGCGGTATTGTCCCGGAACCGAGCATCCAGTGTCAGCTCCGGACGTTCCAGCACCTTGGCGCAGAACGTCGCCCACTCGCGCTCGTTCTGCAGCCCGAAGATCACCTGCCCGTCCTTGGTCCGATGCGCCCCATATGGCGCCAGCAACGGATGGGACGTCGGCGATCGAGGCGTCCCCGACCCGCCGTATGCGTACCGGTACATCGGATACATCATCCACTCCGCCAGCGCGTCCAGCATGGCGATCTTGACGTTGGCGCCTTCGCCGGTGCGCCCCCGCCGCACCAATGCGGCAAGGATGCCCGACAACGCATACATGCCAGTCGCAATATCCGCCGCCGAGATGCCCACACGGGACGGCACCTCCTCTGTGCCCGTCACGCTGATCAGCCCCAACTCGGCCTGGATCAGCAGGTCATACGCCTTCTTCTGCGCAAATGGCCCGCTCTCGCCGTATCCCGAGATGTCGCACACCACCAGCTTCGGGTATCGAGGCGCCAGATCGGCATGTCCCAATCCCAACCGACCCGCCGCCCCCGGTGCCAAATTCTGCAACAGCACGTCGGCGCCATCCAGCAACCGCGCCAGCACCGTCGCCGCGTCGGCATGTTTCAGATCGAGCGTGACGCTCCGCTTCCCCCGATTGAGCCACACGAAGAAGCTCGCCTGCCCATGCACGAAGCTGTCGTACGCGCGCGCGAAATCGCCCTCTCCCGGCCGCTCCACCTTGATGACGTCCGCCCCCAGGTCGGCCAGATGCCGGCTGCAAATCGGCGCCGCCACCGCGTGTTCAAGCGCGAGGACACGAATTCCTTCCAGTGGTCGCACGATCAGCCCGCCTTCCTGGTTACCCGTTCCGCAGGAAAGCCCCGTGTAGCCCAGGTGTCAAAGCGCCCAGAACGCCCCCTCTCCCGCGCTGTGCGCGGGGCAGGGTTGGGGAGGGGGTGCGGATCAAAGCGCTATCTGCGTCACCGCCGACAACGCCGCAGCAATCCCCGGCGCACAGGCCAGGATCGGATTGCCCGCCACCGCCCCACCACCAGCCATGAACGGGCTAATTGCAGCACCCGCCTCGGCCAGCACAGTCAACGCCGCAGCCACATCCCACAGATTGATATGCAGCTCGACATACGCATCGGTCCGCCCCGCCGCGACATCAGCCAAACCGAGCGTGCCGGAACCGCCCAATCGCGGCGCCGCTCCCGCGGCAATGACACGGTCGGCCAGCGCCAGGAACGCCTCGCGAGGCCGCCGCTGCGACCAGCCAACCTCCACGGTCGCCCGCGTCAGCTCATTCGTCTCCGCCGCACGGATCGCCACGCCATTCAGCGTCGCGCCCATCCCGGTTGCCGCCGCAAAGGTCTCCCCTATCGCCGGCGCCACAACGACGCCGATCACCGGCACATCGCCATCCAG
Organism: uncultured Alphaproteobacteria bacterium; assembly: GCA_963726125.1. Taxonomy (GTDB): domain Bacteria; phylum Pseudomonadota; class Alphaproteobacteria; order Acetobacterales; family Acetobacteraceae; genus JAMXLO01. The sequence goes on from CAVSBG010000002.1 coordinate 810,988, forward strand.
GCATCCGAGCGAAACGCAGAACCGCTTGCTCCCGCGCATGAAGTTCGCCGTCCCGTCGATCGGATCGACGATCCACCGCAGCGTGCCCGAGCGCGCCTTGCCGCCCTCTTCCCCCTGGAATCCATCTGCCGGATACGCCTGCGCCAGCCGTTCCGAAAGCAGCCGCTCCACTGCGCCGTCAGCCTCGGTCAACCAGTCCTGCGCACCCTTCAGCGTCGCATGCGTTGCGCCCGGTGGCGGCTGCATCCGCAGCGCCAGCGCCGCTGCCTCGGTGGCCAGCCGCACAGCAGTTTCAAATCGGTCCGCCAATGCCGTCATCGAATCCCCGCGCGCATGAAGCTCTGCACGAACTGGCGCTGGAACAGCAGGAAAGCAACCAGCAAAGGCGCGCTCGTCATCAGCGTCGCCGCGGTGATGATCGACCAGTCGATCCCCTGGTCGGTGCTGGCAAACACCGAAAGTCCGACCGTCAGAGGCCGTGTCGTCACCGAGTTGGTGATCACCAGCGGCCAGAGGAAGTTGTTCCAGTGATAGCTGACCAGCACCAGCCCATAGGCGATGTATGTCGGCCTGGCCAACGGCACATACACGCGCCACAGCCGAGCCAGGATCCCGCATCCTTCCAATCGCGCCGCATCGTCCAGCGGCTGCGGCACAGTCAGAAACGTCTGCCGCAGCAGGAATATCCCGAACGCCGATCCCAGATACGGCAACGCAATCGCCAGAATGGTGTCCGCGAGATGAAGCTGCACCAGCGTGCGGTAGTTCTCCACCAGCAGCACATCCGGCATCACCATGAGCTGTAGCAGCACCACAGCGAACAGCACATCGCGCCCCGGAAACACCAGTCGCGCAAAAGCGAAAGCCGCCAGCGTGCACAATACGAATTGCGCTGCCAGGACCAGCGTGACCAGCATCACGGTGTTGAGCAGGTAACGCGCGAACGGCGCCGCCTGCCAGGCCGCCTCGAGATTGGCGAATGTCAGCGGTGCCAGCAGATTGAAATGCGTCGCGTAGATCGCTGGGTGGAACGCGGTCCACACCGCGTAGAGCAGCGGCAGCATCCAGATGATGCCTAGCATCCACGCGCCCACTGTCTCGAGGCTGCGGCCGATCGGATCGGATGCCGCGACCATCATCGGTAATGTACGCGCCGGCCGAGCACGCCGAACTGGAACGCCGCCGCCAGCCCCATGATCACCAGCAGCACCACTGTCGCCGAGGCTGCGCTCGCGGTGTCCCAGAAGCGGAACCCGGTCTCATAGATGTAATACAGCAGCAGCGTCGTCGCGTTGTCCGGGCCGCCTCGAGTCATGACCACCACGTGGTCGATCACGCGGAACGCATTGATCACCGCATTCACCAGCACGAACAGCGATGTCGGCATCAGCAGCGGGACGGTGACGCGGCGGAAATAGTTCCATCGCGAGGAACCTTCCAGCGCGGCGGCCTCGCGCAGATCTGTCGGCATGGTCTGCAACGCCGCGAGATAGAAGATCATGAAGAAGCCGGCTTCCTTCCACACCGCGACAGCGATCATCGCCGGCAGCGCGGTGGAGGCGTCGCCCAGCCAGTTGTGCCGCCCCCCGCCGAACACCGCGAGCACGCGATCGAACAGCCCGTAATCCGGCGTGTAGAAGAACAGCCAGATGTTCGCGACGGCGATCATCGGCAGCATGGTCGGCAGGAAGAACGCCATGCGCAGGATCGCCCGTCCGGGCAGTGCTTCATTCACGGCCAGTGCCATCAGCAACGCCAGCACGATGGAGCTGGGGATGGTCGCCAGGGCGTACCATGCGTTGTTCCGCAATGCCTGCCAGAATACTGGATCGCCGATCAGACCCTCATAGTTGTCTGTGCCGACAAACGGCGGGGGGCGGCTGCCGTGCGGCGTGGCGTACAGGCTGTCGATCAGCGTGGTGATCGCAGGCCAGTGCGTGAATGCTATCAGGAGCACGACCGCTGGCAGCAGCAGTAGATACGCATGTATGGTCTCACGGCGCATGCTGTCTAACTTATACCCTTAACTGTTGACGTACAGCATGTGTTGCCATCTGCGTCATGACCGGGTTTGGTCTGGTTGCTGAGCGGGACTGCATCGTTCGCAAATTGGTGCGGGTGGCTATAGGGGTAGGGAGAGGCATCGCCTCCCCCTCCCTCCGAACCGGACAGGCGGATCTCCCGCATCCGGCTCTCCAGTTGGTGGTATTACCTGCGAGAGGACTGGCGAACCGCATCATAGGTGTCCTGCAAGCTGAACAGCCCAAGTTTGGCAAAGAAGGCATTCGGCCAGCGTGTCTGATCGGCGCCGTGTGTCGATGCGATCCCTCTCGCTCCCAGCCGCCGCCGAAGGATGCTCCGCAGCCGACGGCGCACCCAGCCGTCAATCATGCGGAACGTCGGACGATAGCTGTGCTGGAAGTAGCCATACCAGCCACGCAGCGTCAGGTTGATGTCCGCGATCACTCTGGGCAGGGCCTGTCCCACCGTCCGCTTGGTCTTCGCACGGATCGTGTCCTTGAGCTTCCCCATACTCTTCCGACGTGGCCAGCGTCGGCCGCGTTCGAAGTGATAGCCGAGGAAGTCGAAGCCCTCGCTCCAGGCGTGCACCAGCCGCGTCTTGTCCGGATGCAGCGTCAGTCCGGCTTGCACCGTCCATCCTTGCACCACGGCCAATGCCTCGGCGGCTTCTTGTGGGGTTCGACACAGCACCACGAAGTCATCCGCATACCGCACCATCTCGAAGCCCTTCGCCGCCATCAAGTGATCCAGCGGGTCAAGATAGATGTTGCTGAGTAGCGGACTGATCACCGCGCCCTGCGGCGTGCCCTGTTCGGGCACCCATTCCTGGGTGTCCTCCAGCACACTCTGGCCGAGGAACGCCTCGACCAGCGCACGGATATGGCCATCAGCCACCTTACTGACCACCAGGGCCATCAGGCGGTCTTTCGGGATCGTGTCGAAGTAGCTCTTCAGATCGGCATCAACCACATGGACGTAGCCAGCCTTGAGCAGCTCATCCACACGTCGGAGCGCGTCCTTGCATCCCATACCCGGACGAAAGCCGTAGCTCTGTGCAGCAAAGTCCCGCTCGTAGATGGGTTCCAGCACCATGCGCAGCGCCGTCTGTACCACCCGGTCCTGGACCGTCGGTATGCCCAATGGACGCATCTCCTCGCTTCCCAACTTGGGAATGTAGTGCCTTCGTATCGCCTGCGGGCGGTAGCTTCCGGTCCGCAGGGCAGCGCTCAGGCGTTCCAGATTTGCGTCCAGATCGCTCGCGTATCGCTCGATGGTCACGTGATCCACCCCAGACGCACCGTCGTTTGCCGATACCATGGCAAACGCCGCACGCAACGTGGGGATGGGGTAGAGTTTATCGATCAAGCTGTGCCATCTGCCGCCTCTTACCCCCTGTGCGAGGGTCGCCAGCATCCGTGTCGTCCAAACGGTAGGTTCGGCCCTGGGCTGTTGTTGCCGTGCCTCTCCGGTTCTTTTACCCGCGGACTGCGTCCCCAGGACTGTCGCCGGTGGTCTTCCGTCCAATCCAGACATCACGTCTCCACCTTCCTGCACCCCTTGGCTCCACCGGAATTACCCGGCTTCATCGCTACTATGAGTGCTGTGACTCCTGCGCGTGGATGTGCGTGTGGCCTGCTCGACCTGGCACACATCCCCTGCTCGACGCCGCGCAGGTCTCTCCACTTCACGGGTCTCACCTTCCAGGCTCTCCGTCTCCAATCACCCCACCGCCTCCCCCGATCGCTTTGTCACCTGTCCTGTCAGCGTCGGAGGCTCCCCGTTCATCACGGGTCTGGGCTTCACCTTTCCATCGGAGGCTCGCCAGTCGGCACGGCCGAATCGAGTTTGTGTGACTACGGATGGCCCGTTCGCCTCGCGTTGCTCCCCACCCCACCTCACGATGACGCAGTTACGGTCGGCTACAGAACGGAAACAGGTATCTCTGAAGGGGACTTGCACCTCTCTGATGTGACACGCTTGTAGACGCACGATGGCCGGGTCAAGCCCGGCCATGACGGAGGGATCACGCGCGCTTGTAGGGCTTCAGGATGCGTTCGGTCTCCCCTTGAGCATCCGCCATCGCCTGTGCCGGTGGCTTCGTTCCATTCAGACATGCCTGGATGTTGTCGGTCAGCACCTTGTAGACGCGCTGGTTCTCGTGCACCGACAGTTCACCTGTCGCCACGGGCAGGAATGTCCGCGCCACATTCGCGGCCGGGAACTTCGCAATGTAGTCCTTCAGGAGCTGCGTGTCGTAAGCCGCCGGGCTGGTCGCGATATACCCGGTGCGGATCGACCAGTCGGCGGCGCGCTCCGGTGCACTGGCCCATCGAGCGAACCGCAGGCTCGCGGTGCGTTCCGCGGGACTGGCATTCTTGAAGAAGTACAGATTGCCGCCACCCACCACCGTGTGAGGCGAGTTCTTCCCGGCCAATCCCGCCACGCCGAACGGGAACTGCGCCTTGGTGCGCACATTGGTCAGATTGCCGGTGGTATGCTGAATGATCGCGGCATTCCCCTCCAGGAAATCCGGCGAAAGCTGCGACCAGTTCGAGACGCCATCCGGTGTCACGTGGTCCGCCGACAAACTGCGCCAGAACGACATCGCCTCGATGGTCTTGGGCGCGTTGAAATAGACCTCGGTGCCAGCCTCGTTCATCAGCTTCTGCTCGGCCTGGTTGGCGAGTGCGCCGAACGTCCACTGTGCGTTCCCAAGGTCACCGGCCATCTTGACGCCCCAGCGCGTCACCCGTCCAGACGCATCGCGCTTTGTCAGCTTCTCGGCTGCCGCGGTCAGCTCCGCCCAGGTGGTCGGGAACTTCTCCGGGTCCAGCCCGGACTCCTGGAATGCTGCCTTGTTGTAATAGAAAATCGCGGTCGAGCGCTGAAACGGCACCGACCACGTCTTCCCGTCCACATGGCTGTTCGCCATGAACGCCGGGTAGAATCCGTCGAGCCATGTCTTGCCATCGGCGTCGAGCCCGATCTCATCCATCGACACCAGGATGTCCTGGTCCTGCAGACTGTGCATTTCGGCTGCCAGCAGCACGGCGAACTGCGGTCCGGTACCAGCCTTGATCGCGGCGAGCGCCTTGATCAGCGTCTGGCTGTAGTCGCCGGCATACACCGGTTCGACAGTGATGCCGGTCTCCTTCTGGAAGTCCTGGCAATAGCCATCCATGATCGCCTGCAGCGGCCCGCCCACTGCGATCGGATAGTAGAACGTGAGCTTCTGCACGGTCTGCGCGCGCAGCACCGCCGGCATCGCGAGCGCACCCGCGGCAACGGCAAACAATGAACGCCGACGGATCATCGATAATCCCCCTGTTGTCAGTGAAACGAACGCAGCAGCCGCGACGCAGTCTCCTGCGCGTCGGTCAACGCGGCGTCCGGTGGCTTCTTGCCCAGTAATGCCGATTGCAGTCCATCATTCAGCGCCTGCGTCACGCGCTGGTTGTCATGCGTGGATAGCTCCGCAACGGCGTACTGCAGCTGATCTCGCGCCACGGCGGCGGCTGGGAAATCGGCGACGTATTTCTGCATCGCCGGCGTCGTCCACGCATCCGGCCGAGTCGCGACGTAGCCGGTGTCGATGCCCCACTGCGCCGCGCGCTCGGGACTGCTGATCCAGCGAATGAACTGTAACCCCGCCGAACGTTGCGCCGGCGTTGCGGCCTTGAACAGGTAGAAATTGCCGCCGCCTGTCGGACTGCCACGCTGCTTTCCCGCCGGCAGCATCGCCACGCCGAACGGGAACTTCGCGTTGGCGCGAATGTTCGACAGGTTCCCCGTGGTGGTCCAGATCATCGCCACCTTCTGCTCCAGGAAATCCCGTGGCGTCGTTCCCCATTCGACCACGCCAGGCGGATGCGCATGATATTTGCTCGACAGATCGATCCAGTAGCGCAGCGCCTCGACACACGCGGGACTGGCGAAGTCGGTCTGCTTGCCATCCGGCGATGCGAGCGTTCCACCAGCCTCGGTCGCGAGTGCTTGGAACAGCCAATATGCAAAGCCACTCGACGGTATCTGCACGCCCCATTGCTCGACCGCGTCGCCGTTCCGCTTCGTCAGCTTCTCCGCGAATTGGGCATGCTCGGCCCAGGTGGGCGGCGGTTGATCCGGATTGAGCCCGGCCTGCTGGAATGCCGCCTTATTCCAGAACAGCACGATGGTCGAGCGTTGGAACGGCACGCCCCAGGTATGCCCGTCGATCTCGCCGTTCTTCAGGAACGCGGGATAGAAGCTGTGCAGCCAGGCACGATCCGCGTCGCTGCTCGCCACCGTATCGAACGGCACGACCAGATCGTCATCTATCAGTGAGAACGCATCGGTTGACAGCAGCACCGCCAACTGCGGCCCGGCATTCGACTTTAGCGCCGTCTGCGCCTTGGTGAGCGTGTCCTGGTAGGTACCCGCATATATCGGCGTCACTTTGATCGACGGATTCTCCCGCTGGAAATCTGCCGCATATCCATCGATGATCTTCGTGATCGGCCCGCCGACGGCGACCGGGAAATAGAAGCTGATGTCTGTCGCGTCGGCCGCGCGGACGATGCCAGGCATCGCCAACGTCGCGGCGGCGGCCTGCACCATTCCGCGGCGGGTGATCTTGATCATGCGCCAACCGTCTCCTTCGCCAATGCGCGCTCGATCCGTCGCCCAGAGGCCGCATCGAACAGATGAACCGGTTCGTCGGTGGCGAGACACGCTGCCGCGCCGTCGTCGAGCACCACGCGGCCCGGCACTCGCGCCAGCAGCGTCACATCGCCAACCGAGCACGCGACTACCGTGTCGGCGCCGAGATATTCCGCGTGTCGCACCGTCGCGGGAATGCCTCGCTCTGCCAGTCGGAGATGCTCGGGACGGATACCGCCCAGCACATCGCCCTCGATCGCCGAGGCGAGCGCGGGGCCGTCTGTGCCCCGCATCAGCATGCCGGCACCGCGCTGCTCCAATGGGAACAGGTTCATCGGTGGCGTGCCTATGAAGCTCGCGGCGAAACTGGTCGCCGGACGCGCATAGACATCCGCCGGCGCCGCGTCCTGCTCGATGTGGCCGTCGCGCAGCAGCACGATCTGGTCGGCCATTCCCATGGCCTCGGTCTGATCGTGCGTGACATACAGCATGGTGATCCCCAACCGGCGCTGCAGCGCCAGGATTTCGCGCCGCATATCCGCCCGCAGTTGTGCATCGAGGTTCGACAGCGGCTCATCCATCAGACACACCGGCGCCTCCGCAACGATCGCGCGGCCTAGCGCCACGCGCTGCTGCTGGCCGCCGGATAGCTGCCCCGGCTTGCGCTCCAGCAGATGCCCGATGCCGAGGATCTCCACCGCCCGCGCCAGCCGACGCGCCCGCTCCGCTTTCGCGACGCTGCGCGCCTTCAGGCCGAATACGATGTTCTCCGCAACGTTCAAATGCGGGAACAGCGCGTAGGACTGGAACACCATCGCCACGCCGCGCGCTGCCGGCGGCAGGTTGGTCACGTCGCGCCCGCCGATCTCCACCCGGCCCCCGGTTGCCGTCTCCAGTCCGGCAACGATCCGCAGGCACGTCGTCTTGCCGCAGCCCGACGGTCCGAGCAGCACGGCGAAGCTGCCCGCCGCGATATCGATCGACACCCGATCCAGCGCGACAGCACTTCCCCAGTGGCGGCTGACCTCGATCAGTCGCACCGAAGCGCCATGCGAGGCAGCGCGCACGGGATTGGTGGCTTTGTCGCGTGGCATGCAATCTCGTTGCGGGGATCGGTTGCCTATCTGCACAGCTTACACGTCTTCCGGCAAGCTGACGGATCGTGTCGTTTGGATGAAACTGCTGACCTACTTGGGCGCACCCCCTCCCCAACCCTCCCCCGCTTTCGCGGGAGAGGGGGTAGGGTTGCGTGGGTGAGAGCGGCATTGATCTTCGCGGCGCGGCGGGGAATGCTCTGGTGCATGTTGATCCTGTCTGGTCACGCCCGAGTCGCTGGCATCGCCGGGTGGCCCGTCACATATTCCCGCTCGCCGCGTCTGCATGGCTTCTGGTTGCGGCGCTATGGCATCGACGGGACCTACATTCCGTTGCCGATCCGGGAGGGCCAATTCGCAGCGGCGATGCGCGGGCTGCTGGCAGCTGGGTTCGCCGGTGCGAACGTTACCATTCCGCACAAGCTCGCCGCCTTTGCAATCTGTGATACGGTGGACGCTTCGGCGCGTCGCGCGGGCGCGGTCAACACTCTGGTGTTTCAGGACGGCAGGATCGCCGGCAGCAACACGGATGGCTACGGCTTCATTGCGAACCTGCGCGCCCATGGCATCGATCCCGCCACCGCACCTGTGCTGTTGCTAGGTGCCGGCGGTTCGGCGCGCGCCGTTGCGGCAGCGTTGCAGGATGCCGGCGCATCGGTGACCGTGGCGAACCGCACCCGCGCCCGTGCCGAGGAACTCGCCCGCGACCTGCCCGGCCTGCGCATCGCCGACTGGGATGCTCGCGTCTCCGCACTTTCTGACCACGCTCTGGTGGTGAATGCGACACCGCTCGGCATGGTGGGACATGAGCCGCTCGATCTTGACCTGACGCGTGCACCCGCGTCGCTGGTGATCGCTGACAACGTCTATGTACCGTTGGAAACGCCGTTGCTGTCCTCGGCGCGAGCGCGTGGGCTGCGCACGGTCGATGGCATCGGCATGTTGCTGCACCAAGCGGTCCCAGGCTTCCGCGCCTGGTTCGGGATTGAGCCACAGGTCGACGACGAACTCCGCCAATTCATGATCGCCGATCTGCCGTCGCGATGAAGATCCTTGGCCTGACCGGCGGCATAGGCATGGGGAAATCCACGGCTGCTACAGCCTTCCGTCGCGCCCACATTCCGGTGTTCGACGCGGACGCTGCTGTTCATCGGATGCAGGCGCGCGGTGGTCGTGCCGTGCGGGCTATCGAGGCAGCGTTCCCAGGCACGGTGCGCGACGGCGCCGTCGATCGTGTCGCGCTGCGTCATGCGGTGTTGGGCAAGCCGGATGCGCTCGCCCGCCTGGAACGCATCCTGCATCCGATGGTCGAGCGGGAGGAGCGCGAGTTCGTTGCGCGGGCCAGGCGCCAGGGCAACCGCGCCGTTGTGCTCGACATCCCGCTGCTGTTCGAAACCCACGGCGAGCGGCGAGTCGACCACGTGATCGTCGTCACGGCATCGCCCTCGGTGCAGATGCAGCGCATCCGGCGCCGCCGCGGCATGAGCGACGCCGACATCAAAGCCGTCATCGCGCGCCAGATGCCGGATGCAGAGAAGCGCCGCCGCGCCGATACGATCGTCCATACGGGTCTGTCGCGCCATCACTCGTTGAAAACCTTGAGCCGGCTGATCAGGGAGGTCCGGGCATGACGCGCGCGATCCTGTTCGACACCGAAACCACAGGCCTGGAGCCGCATCTTGGTCACCGGGTGATCGAGGTGGCTGCGCTGGAACTGGTGAACGACCTGCCGACGGGCAGGCACTTCCACGCACTGATCCATCCCGAACGCGACATCCCCGACGACGCGACGCGGATCCATGGCATTACACTGGCGCACCTCGCCGACAAGCCGCGCTTCGCGGAAATCGCCGACGAAATGCTGGCCTTCTTCGCCGAGGGCCATCTGATCGCGCACAATGCCCCGTTCGACTTCGGTTTCCTGAACGCGGAGTTGGAGCGCCTCGGCCGACCGGGTCTGATGGCGGAGCGCATGATCGACACGCTGGTGTTGGCGAAGACACGGTTTCCCGGCATGCCGAACAGCCTCGATGCGCTGTGCCGGCGCTTCGCGATCGATCTCAGCGCGCGCACGACACATAATGCGCTGCTCGATTGTCGATTGCTCGCTGATGTTTATGTTGAGCTGACCGGTGGTCGTCAGCGCGGCTTTGCCTTGGCGGCAGAGACCGCGGCGTCAGAGATCGTGGTCTATACTCACGATAGCGCACGCACGCCGCGCCCGATTGTCCCGAGCGCCGACGAACTCGTCGCTCACGCGGCGTTCGTTGCGCGGTTGAAGGATGCGGTGTGGCTGGCCGCCTGACTGGCCGTCATCGTCCGCTCTGTGCTCGGGCTTGTTGCAAGCACTCGCCCCTTCGGACGGTTTTGCAAGAACGCGGGTAACCGGCGGGTAGCCGGCCACCACGACACTCGCTGAGATAGCGATGCGGTCTACGCGACCACTGGCTTCCCGCCCTGGGTCTGCGCCTGCGCCCGGCGCGCCTGCCACAATGCGACAAAGTCGATCGGCTGCAGCAGCACCGGCGGAAAACCACCGTCCCTGGTCACATCGGCGAGAATGTTGCGAGCGAATGGGAACAGGATCCGTGGGCACTCGACCAGGAGAACCGGTTCGATCGCGTTGTCCGGCAGCCCGGAGAGCGTGAACACACCCGCATAGGTCAGTTCGGCCACGAACACTGTCGGCGGCACAGAGACAGCCGCCTGGCCATTGCCTCCGGGAGCGGCGGCTTCGTGCGCCTCAGCCCGGATCATGATCGAAACCTCGAATACGTTCTGCCCGTCCTGCACGCGACGCGCCTGGACATCGAGGTTGATATTCACCTGCGGCTGCGCGCGAAGCTGGGAATAGATCTGCGGCGCCCCCGGCACTTCGAACGAGAGGTCCTTGACGTACTGGATATTGACCGCCAGCGGCGGCGTCTGGGGCTGGGCCGCCGTCTGCGGCGGCGTTGTCGTCTCGGACATTACAATCTCCGTGTGATTGCAGGCGGGGTCGAGGGACGCCCGTGCGGCGCGCCGGGTAGCACGGATGGCCGGGCAGCGCCAATCTTACTTGGTCAGTGTCACCTCATCACGCGCGCCAGACGATTTGCTCGGGCGGCGGGGCGTTGGGATCGCAGCGCAACATCTGGCAGTTGGTGATGCTCTGGCCGGTCATCGACAGGATGAAGCCCCAATGGCTGACTACCAGGGTATCGGACCAGTCGGGCAGCGCGGCCATCTCGGCACGGAACCGAGCCGCGCGACCAACCACCTGGTCGGCTGGTTCCTCGATCGGTGGCCACCAGATCTCCTCGATCGTGGAGAAGTCGTGGTCCGGCCAGGACTGCTCCAGCTCCGTCCGCGGCGTGCCGATGTCACACGCGAACGCATAGCGCTCCCGCACGATCGGATTGATCACCACCGCCACACCCAGCGCCTTAACGATCGGCGCCACGGTCTGCAGCGCGCGCGTGTAGGGCGAGGTGACGATACGCTTGATCCCCTCGTGGGCCAGGCGCTGCGCCGCCTCGGCCGCCTGGGCATGGCCAAGCTCGGTGAGCTTCGGATCGATGATGCCCGGATCGCGCCGCGTGACGCTGAAATGGACGTTGAATTCGCTCTGGCCGTGACGCAGCAGGATCATGGACAGGGCATTACAGGCCGTTTGGCCTGCCGGCAACCCGGCGGGTTACAGCGGAAATATTTGTGTCCCGGGCGCTCCGCGCCTATCTGTGGTGGCGAGGAGTGCGATAATGGGTGCGAGTAGCGGTTTCCCGATCGACCTGATCCTGTTCGGGATGATTGCAGCCTTTTTGGTGTTGCGGCTGCGCAGCATTCTCGGGCGGCGTACCGGTTTCGAGCGCCCGGCGCCGCCGCTCCAGACCGTCGGCCAGCAACCGGCCACCGGCCCGGTGATCGATGGCCACGCCGAGCCGCCTGCCGCAACCGCAACGCGGACGGTTCCTGAGCCAACCAGCGAGATCGGGCAGACATTGCAGCGCATGCAGTCGGTCGATCGGACGTTCGATCCGGCCAAGTTCCTCGACGGCGCAGAGAAGGCGTTCCGCATCATTGTCGCCGCTTTCGCGTCCGGTGATCGCGCGACACTGCGAGGGTTGCTGGCAGACGACACCTACAATGCGTTCGAGCAGGCGATCACGGGGCGGGAAGCGGCCGGACAGACCCAGCTCAGTACGATCCATTCGGTGCACGGCGCGACCATCGAGGCGGCGGACCTGCGCGGTTCGGTCGCCACCGTCACCGTGAAGTTCGTGTCCGATCAGACCAGCCTCACGCAGGACAAGGACGGTCATCCCGTCGTCGGCACCGACGCGGTCACCGAGATCACCGACATCTGGACATTCGAGCGGGACCTGGCCAACCGCGATCCGGTGTGGCGCCTGGTTTCTGCTCGCAGCGCCTGATGCTGTCTGCCGCGCGCTGAACATGCAGCAGTTGGCCGAGGCTGACCTGCCGCTTGAGGCAGGCGCGCACCGCCTGATCCGCGGCGATTGCCTGAGTGTATTGCCCACGCTGGAGGCCGAAACGGTCGATGTGGTGGTAACGTCGCCGCCGTACAACATCGGTATCTCGTATCGTGGCTACGACGACAGGCGGACCGAGGATGAATACCTGGATTGGCTGATCCAGATCGCCCGCGAGCTTCGTCGGGTCATGAAGGCTGATGGGTCGTTCTTCCTCAACATTTCCGGCTCGTCCAGTGCGCCCTGGCTGCCATTCGAACTGATTGTCCGGCTTCGCCCGTTGTTTGTGTTGCAGAACCACATCGTCTGGATCAAGTCGATCGCCACCAAGGGCGATGCGGTCGGGCACTTCAAGCCAGTGGGGGGGCAGCGCTTCCTGCACCACAACCACGAGCACCTGTTTCACCTCACGCTCTCGGGGGACGTGAAGCTCGATCGGCTGGCGATCGGCGTGCCGTTCAAGGACAAATCCAATATCGCGCGGCGCGGTCACGCGAAGGATCTCCGCTGCCGCGGCAATACCTGGTTCATTCCGTACGACACGGTGCAGAGCAGGGCCGCGAAGTTCCACCACCCCAGCACGTTTCCTGTCGCATTGCCGCGCTGGTGCATTCGCCTGCACGGTCGGCAGGATGCACTGGTGCTGGATCCGTTCATGGGGACCGGCACGACGGTTGTGGCGGCGGAACTGGAAGGTGCGCGCGGCATCGGTATCGATCTCGATCCTGCGTATGTCGCTATCGCGCAGGCGCGCCTTGGCGAGGCGGGACACGTTCAGCAACCTTTGGTCGGTGTCTGACATGCCCCCCGGCAAACCGCGTGTCGCGTTGTTCGTCACTTGCCTGGTGGACCTGCACCGGCCGACTGTCGGCTTTGCGGCAATCCGCTTGCTGGAACAGGCCGGCTGCCAGGTCGAGGTACCGCGCGCGCAGACCTGCTGCGGACAGCCAGCATACAATTCCGGTGATCGCACCACGGCACGCGACCTGGCCGAGGGCATTCTGGATGCTTTCGGCGGCTACGATTATGTTGTGGTGCCGTCTGGCTCGTGCGGCGGCATGTTGAAGCATCACCTGCCACATCTATTCGATGATGATCCAAATTTGCGGGCGCGCGCCGATGCGATGGCCGCGCGGACGTACGAGTTGGTCAGCTTCCTGACCGACGTCATGGGCGTTGAACGGTTGGCCACCAGGTACTCGGGTGGCTCGGTCACGTATCACGACAGTTGCTCGGGACTGCGCGAGCTTGGGATCAAGCAGCAGCCTCGAAAATTGCTGCAATCGATCGGCGCCACAGTCACGGAGATGGCTGGCCCGGAAGTGTGCTGCGGTTTCGGCGGCACGTTCTGTGTCAAGTATCCCGAGATCTCAGTGCGCATGGTGTCTGACAAGACGCGCGACATTGTTGGAACTGGCGCGGACACGGTCCTCGCCGGCGATCTCGGCTGCCTGTTGAACATCGCCGGGCGACTGCAACGCGAGGGGCACCACATCCAAGTGCGACACGTTGCGGAGGTGCTGGCCGGAATGACCGGTCAGGTGCCGCCGATCGGCGCCAGCGGTCGCGACGCGGCCGACTGACCACCGCGCCTGGATCGAAGGGCGGAACCAGTCGGCTTCATCTGAAGGCCGCCTTCCAGGTCGAGGTGAAGAACGCGAACAGCGCGTCGCCCGCGATGACCCCGGCGCCGAACACCTCCATGCCTTCGGCCTTGGCGAATCGCTCCCACAAGGTGCGGCAGACCACGCCCGCAAGCACGGCCCAACCGGCGAGCGGGAAGGGAATCAGTAATCCGGTCGCCAACAGGATGCCGAGCTGGCGGCGCGGGCCGCCCACGAACTGGATGATCGCGCCGGGGATCGCCCACATCATCAGCGACCATGCAACGTCGGCCGATGCGCCAGCTTTGATCGTCGCGACATAGACGCGATCCACCGGGGCGACCAGGTTCTGGGCAAACAGGCCAGGATAGGCGATCAGCACCACGACGCCTGCGATGACGAACGCGAACATCGAGGCGAACAACTGCTGGCGCCGGCCGTCGCGTTCGAAGGCGGGATCGCTGCCGTAACCACGCAGCATGAAGCCTGCCTTCAGGTCGTAGCCCATGTCGGCGAAGGCCGGTCCCGTCGCCGCGGAGAAGCCAACCAGCAGCGCAAGCGCCACGGGTGGGAAGCCGATGAGCATGCCGATCACCAACGTGATCAACGCGACTGCGAAGGCCGGGAACCAGCCGGAGTGCATCGCGGCGAGGCCGACGATCAGCTCGTGCACGAGTGCGGCGAACGCAGCGTAGATCATGAAGGCAATCAGCATGCCGATTGATAGTTGCGCTATCAGTCCGCCAAGAACCGCGATCACCGCTGCTATCAGCACATAGATCGCGCTTCCCAGTCCGAGCGAGCGGCGGACCTCGGTCACTGAACGGGTGGCATTGGATGCATCGGCGCGAGTTGGGCTGCGGCGCAAGATGATGAACGCTACCTGGATGAGTGCCACGATGCCGGCGCCAACCATCATGCCGTGCGGCACATATGCCTTGGCGATGTCGCCCGCGGGGAAGAACGAACCGAATAACGTCGAAGAGTAACCGCGCAGCAGCAGGCCGATGCCGAACATGGTCAGCGCCCAGGTGTTGCCGATGAACGCCACGCCGAACGCCGACATCACGCCCGGGGCGATCAGCCAGTTGCCGGCGATGCCGACCACGACGCCAACACCGAGTACCGACCGCTTTGCGACCGCCTTCGTCGCCGGCGCTGATTGCCTCGGCGGCCGCGGCACCTGGCGGCCACGCGGCGGTCGCCGGGAATACGTCGGAATCGAACATGCGATACAGCAGATAGCCGTCGAGCAGCATGGCCAGGAACACGCCGGCGAACAACGCGGGGACGAGGTCGGGACGGCCGAGAACGAACGGGATACCGATGGGCAGCATCAATGCATTGCCGGCGCCGAATGTGGCGGCCGAGATCGCGCTCTGCGCCAGGTTCTGCACGTGGACCGAGCGATAACGGATGAACGCTCGCAGCGGGATTCGCGCCAGTACCATGCCCGCGAGCGCACCGATCAGCGAGGTGTTGGCGGTGATGCCGAGCGTGACGATGAGCTGCACGCCGATGATCGCCCCGACCACGCAGAGCGGCGCGATCAACAGCAACGAGCCGAGTTCGAGGAATCGAGGGTGGATGCGCGTGCCTTGCTGCGGCGGTGTGCTCATTCGGTGTTCCTACCATATTGGGCACGGCCCCCTCCCCCTACCCCCTCCCGCAAGGGGAGGGGGAGTATCGCGAGCGTTATTCGGCCGCCTTGTCTGCGGTGCGTTGCCAAGCGTAGTCGCAGTGGGCGGATTCGGGCGAAACGATTCCCTCCGCCAAGTCCCGCTCAAGCAGCACCGTTGAGCGCGCGCGGGGGTCGCCGAAGCCTGCGCCGCCTGCCAATTGCACCTCGACGATCTGATCTGTGCGGGTCAGCGTCACTAATTCGCCAGTGCCGCAATCCCGCGTCACGTTGCCGTCCGGATCGAGCACCACGCCGCGTACGCTGCCGCCGGGTAGTCCGCCGTGCAGTCCTTGCACGGTGACGCCGACACCTTCCGGATAGACGGATGCCAACATCGGCAAACCATCGTCATGCAGCTTGCGCAGCCGAGTGCGGACGCCACAGCCGCCCCGATGCTCGCCGGCGCCGCCGGAGTCGGTGACGAAGGATTTCTCCAACACCAGAACCGGTGCGCGGGCTTCCATCAGTTCCACGGAGGTGTTGGCGGCGGACGTCGGATATAGCAGCGCGGATTTGCCGTCGCTGTTCCGCGATGCGCCCTGACCGGCCCCCATGAAGAAGTGGTCGGCGTAGATGTGTCCGTTCGCCTCGCGGCCGTAGATGTTGATCGCGACCGGCAGGCCAGTGGCTGCCTGCACTTGTGCCGGCGCCGCATCGGCGAGCGCGCGGAAGATGTTGGGCGCGATATACCAGCCGACGCGGGTGCGCAGGTTCACCGACGCGGGCTTGGTGCAGTTGAGGATGGAGCCCTCCGGCGCCTTCACGGTGAACGGCCGATAGCAGCCCGCGTTGCTGCGTATCTGCGGGCTGAGGAGGCACTTCATCGGATAGGTCGCATGGGCCGCAGTGTAGCTGTACGTGCAGTTCAGTCCGCCTTGCGGCAGTTGCGCCGGCGCTCCGGTGAAGTCCAGTTCGATCGCGTCGCCTTGCACGGTGAGTTGCAACGGATAGGACAGCTTTTCCCCGAGCGGGTTGTTCCAGATCTCCGAACGATACACGCCATCCGGCAGCGCGCGGATCGCATCGCGCATGGCCCGCTCGGCGCGCGTCTGCACGACGTGGGCGAGCGCACGCAGATCGTGCATACCGTATTCGTCCATGAATGCCAGCAGCTGCTCGGCGCCCAGCGCGTTGGCGGCGATGAAGGAGTGGATGTCGCCTAGCACCTCTTCACTCTTGCGTACGTTCTCGGCGATCAGCGTGAACAGGTCTTCGTTGGGAACACCGGCGCGATACAGCATCATCGGTGGGATCTGGATGCCTTCCTCATAGATCTCGCGGGCCCGCAGCGAATCCTTGGTACCGCCGATGTCGCCGACATGGCCGACCGTGCCGGTCAGAGCCACCAGCGTGCCGTTGCGGAATATCGGTGTGACCACGGCGATATCGAACAGATGACCGGCGCAGAGCCACGGATCGTTGGTCACCAGCACATCGCCGGGCCGCAGCGTTTCGGGCGGGAATTTCTCCAGCAGCGCCTTCACCGCGCGCGGTAAGGTAAGGTTGAACACCGGCATGGCACGCGGCGAATGCGCCAGCGAATCACCTCGAGCGTCGAGCAGGTCGCACGCGAAGTCCTGTGCTTCCGACACGATCAGCGAGAATGCGGTGCGGCAGATCGTGTGCCACATCTCTTCAACCACCGTGACGAGGCGGCTCCACATGATTTCAAGTGAAATCGGGTCTGCTTCGATCAATGCTGCGGCCTGCTCGAGCGGTGTGTCCGCGGTGACGCGCGCTGCCGGAACGGCGGCCACGCCGATGTCGATGACCAGCGTGCCAGTGGCATCAACGGTGACAGTGTCACCGGGTGAGATGACCGTGGTGGCCTCGCGCTCCTCGATGATCGCCGGCCCGTCGATGCGCACGGATTGCGTCAGCGCGTAGCGATCGTAGACAGGGGTATCGATGAAGCCGCCATCGAACCATGCCGCGCGGGTGCCTTTCCGAACCGCACCGTCAGCGCGCGGGCCGGCCTCGGTCAGTGAGAGCTGCGGCAACGCGCCGCGGCAGCGCACGCGGAACGATACCGCCATGACGCCAACGCCGGCATATACCGACGTGTAGCGTGCGGCATAGGCAGTGGCGAACGCCGCACGGATGGCAGGGATCGTGGCGTCGGTGATCGGACCGTCGGGCAACGCGACGGTGATCTCGTGCATCTGGCCTTCCAGGCGCATGTCCGCGAGACGCTCGGTTACCAGCTCGGATTCGCCGATCAGCCGTTCACTTGCGGCCTCGGTCAGCTCGCGCAGGATCGCGTCGATCGTCGCCGCTGCACCGGGTTCGTCGAGGCGCACGGGATGACTGCGGACCTGCTCGAACGACAGCGGTGCCGCGAGAAAGCCCAGCGCCGAGGCGGCACCCGACGCCGGGGGGATCAGCACCTGCCGCACACCGAGGACACGCGCTACCTCGGCTGCGTGCGCGGGACCAGCACCGCCGAAGCCGACCATGGCATAGGCGCGGGGATCCTTGCCTTTCTCGACGATGTGGATGCGCGCTGCCGCGGCCATGTTTTCGACCACCATGCGGTGGATACCCCACGCGGTGTCGATCGCAGATATGCCAAGTGTGACGCCGACCTTGCTCAGCGCGCGTTCGGCCGCGTCGCGATCCAGTGCCATCCGGCCGCCGAGGAAGAAGCCGGGATCGTAATAGCCGAGTAGCAGATTTGCGTCGGTCACCGTCGGTTCGGTGCCGCCGCGTGCGTAGCAGGCTGGGCCCGGTTCGGCGCCGGCGGACTGCGGGCCTATCCGCAGCAGCCCAACCTCATCGATCGATGCGATCGAGCCGCCACCGGCACCGATCTCGATCATGTCGATGACCGGCGCCTTGATCGGCAGACCCGAGCCTCGCTTGAAGCGGTGCACGCGCGCCGCTTCCATCATCGGTGCGATCTCCGCGCGGCCGTGCTCGATCAGGCACGCCTTGGCGGTCGTGCCGCCCATGTCGAACGAGATCACGTCGGCCTTGCCAGCGGCGGCGCCAAAGAACGCGGTGGCAAGGCCGCCGCCGGCGGGACCGCTTTCCAACATGCGGATCGGGAAATCGCGCGCCGTCTCCGCTGACAACAGTCCGCCGGCGGAGTGCATGAAGCGGAGCTCGCCGCGGAAGCCGCACGCGTGCAACTCGCGTTCGAGCTTCGCGATGTAACGGCCCATCAACGGCTGCACGTAGGCATTGGCGCAGGTGGTGTTGCAGCGCTGGTATTCCCACAGCTCGGCCACGACGTCGGACGAGATCGACATCGCAATGTCGGGGAATACGCCGCGAATGATCGCCGCGGCTTCGCGCTCATGCGCAGCATTGCGATATGAGTGCAGGAAGCAGACGGCGATCGCTTCTATCCCATCCGCCATAAGGCGCTGCGCGACGGCGCGTAGTTCTGCGGGGTCGAGGGGCGTCAGTACGTTGCCGTCGCGGTCCATGCGTTCCGCTACTTCGAGCCGGTGGCGGCGGGGGACCAGCGGATCGGGGAATTGCAGGAACAGGTCGTAGATGTCGTAGCGCTGCTCGGTGCCCATCTCCAGGATGTCGCGAAATCCGGCCGTGGTGATCAGGCCGAGACGCGCGCCGCTGCGCTCGATCAAGGCGTTGGTCACCAGCGTGGTGCCGTGCACGATATCGCCGATGTCGGCGAGCGTCACGCTTGCGGCGTCCAGCAGTTCAGCGAGACCTGCCAGTGCGCCGACCGATGGGTCTTGCGGCGTGGTCAGGCATTTGTGCAGGCGGATTTCGTTGTGCGCCGTATCGAGCAGGATGAAGTCGGTGAAGGTGCCGCCGATGTCGAACCCAATACGATAGCGAGGAGAATTCGTCATCTTGAGCCCTTTGGTCGCGCGTGGCCGATACTGTGCGACCGCGATCGCGCGCTCAAGGTCCGATATGCAAGGATCAAGCTGCGATGGCCGGCTAGGGACTCTTCAGCGCTGTGCCAGAGCGGTCGTGCGGTAAAACGCTGCGAGCAGCGCCGTGTAGGCGATGCTGGGCAGCATCACGGTGCCATCCGGACCGATGATATCCGGTTCGGCAGGCCACGACCCGTCAGCGCCCCGAACCAGCAGTTCGGCCTCGATGCGGGTGCTGCGGATAGCCAGTATCTCGTGCACGCTGGGGATACTGATATAAGCCCAGATATTGGCCCTGGTATCGGCTTCGTTGGACGGCGACAGGATCTCGATCAGCAGTATCGGCTCCGCCACCATCGGGGCGTCTGACGGCGGCGCGCAAGTGACGCCGAGGTCTGGAACGCGATAGTTCCGATTGGCGCGCACTCGGGGGACGATGCCAGGCTCGGTCACCACGCGGCAGGCGGAGCGCTGCTCCAGCAGGTGGTTTCCCAGCGACCGGGCCGCTTCACTCTGAATGGCGCCATGCGCATCGCTGCCCGGCGCCATCGCCACCGGCTCACCGTCGATGAGCTGCCAATTGCCGCTGTTCGCCGCGGCCCAGGCGAGGAACTCGTCCAGCGCCATCCAGGTTGGGATGCGTTTGCGCAGCGCGACCATGCGGCGAGGATAGCACCGCTGCCATCGGGTGTCGCGCGCCCGACGCGTAACCAGGAATTCGTGCGAAGCGACCGCATCGAAGCCGCCGAGCGGGACTTGCTCGCGCCACCAGTTGCACGGCTGCGGCGTAGATCGACGACATCCGCGGGTCATGTCCGCGTCCCAATCATCCGCGGACAGTGGCCAGCCGTGGCTGAACACGATAGGCCGGCCTGCACCCCAATACACTTGCTAGCGGTGTGGCACTATGAAAGACGCCATCCATGTCGGCCATTCAACCGACGGCGGTGAGGTGACACATTATTTGGGCCGGCATGGCGAAAGCCGGGAGGCCAAGGCAGCGCTGACCAGTGCAGGCGCAACTCGCCGCCAATCGCTAGCAATTCTATCGCGACCTGCTGACAGAGCCCTACTACGGTTACAACCGGCCCGGCGCGAAAGCCTCGGAGGCCGTCATACAGAATTGGTGGCGTCAAGGCATGATGGGCGGGGCCAAGGCGCATTACGACGGTGTCGTGGCCTTCTCCCAGACCGATTTCAGAGAAGACCTCAAGCAGATCACCGTCCCTGTATTGGCCATGCATAGCGAAGACGACCAGATTGTGCCGTATATCGCCGCCGGCCAGTGTCCGCCAAGTTGCTTAAGAACGGAACGCTGAAAACCTACAAAGACTTCCCGTACGGCAATGCCCACCACAGAAGCGGCCACAATCAATTCCGACCTGTTGGCGTTCATCAAAAGCTAGCCTGACTTTCGCAACTCGAAGTCTGGGCGCAACGCCGACGGGTATCAGTAGATGGTCGTGTGAAGTCCCTACCGGCTCCGCGGAGCCGATCGCCGCCTAGCCTCAGCGTTGGCGAATCCGACCAGCATCAGTCACGTGTGTCCCGTCTGGTTGATTTGGTGCTGGCAAGAACTTGCTCGAGCAGCACTGGTCGGAAATCCCACGCATCAACGCCGACATCGCGTTGGCGCGGCAGTGGCTTCAGCCTGCCATGACTATGACCATGCAGATTGATCGCGCCCTTCCCCATATCCCGCCATGTTCGGAACGGGTAGTGGCATAGCACAAGCCTCATGCCATCGATCACCAGCTCCACATATGGCTGAAGGCTCATCCAGCCATTGCAGCCGGTGACAGCGGCATCATCGTTGTTGCCGACGACAAGGTGTTTGCTTCCATGAAGCATGCCGAGCAGTGAATCGACGCGCTCCGATGATTGGCGGACGGCAAAATCGCCAAGATGCCAGACCTCATCTTCCGGTTGAACCACCGAGTTCCAACGATCGATCATCGTCTGGTCCATCTCGGCCGCTGAGGCAAACGGCCGGCGGTAAAGCTGCGGGCGCCCGAATGACCGAAGTGATTGTCAGCGGTGAAATAGACCGGCATCGAAGGCGTGCTGCGTTAGGTCTCTGTCCAGTGCTGTCCCCACGTGTCATCATACACCACGTCGGCGAGCGGCGCGCGTCGCACCGGTCCAAATTTCCCGAGCGGATATCCCACTGGCAAGATCGCGTAGGAGTGGTGCGTGTCAGGAATCCCCATCGCTGTCTCCGCCTCCTTTTCGTGGTTCAGATAGAGGGTCGTGAGCGTCGCTCCCAGTCCGAGCGCCCTCGCCGCCAGCAGCATGTTCTGCACTGCGGGGAAAATCGAAGCGCCGGAGCCGGGCTGTCGAGGTCCTGCAAGGCAGGGCACGATCCATACCGGTGCCTCTTGAATATGATCGGCGAGATGCTCCGCTGCTGCCAACATCCGGCTGAAGCCCTCCGGTGTCATGTTCGGAGCAGTTTCGCTCGACCGGTAACGTGGTGCGACGACTTCGTGCCACGCCTTCCGATACAATGCGCCGGCGGCTTCCTTGATGGACCGATCGCGGATGACCAGGAAGCGCCAGGACTGCATGTTGCCGCCACTGGCGGCAAACGTGCCGGCCTCCAGAATTCGGTTCAGCAACGCGCTCGGCACGGGGGTGGACTTCAGTCGGCGCATCGAGCGCGTGGTGCTCATGATCTCGAAGAGATCGAACTCAGTTGTCATGTGAGGAAACCTCCAATGCGATCCAGGGAGCCAAGCCCTGCGGATCGGAATAGTCAAAGTCCGGCGAATCGTGGCCACACCCGAATGAACATCAGCACCGTCATGCCGCAGGAGATCAGCAGCACGCTAGCGCGGATCAACCGCGCATCGAGCCGTCGCGCGATGCGGGCACCCGCGTATCCTCCGACGATCGCGGCTACCAGCATGATCATCGTCGAGCTCCACCAGACCGCGCCGGCGACGATGAAGCACAGCACGGCGATGGCGTTCGCCGCGGCAACCAGCAACGTCTTCGCCGGGTTCACCGCCTTGAGCTTCACGCGGCCCAACAAACTCCAGACCGCCATCATCATGATGCCTACCGCGCCGCCGAAATAGCTGCCGTATATCGCCAGCACGAACTGTATCGGCAGCACGATCGAAGAATCGATGCGGATGTCACGGCTGAGTGACGCGCCGATGCGGCCGCCGAACGCAAAGGCCAACGTGGCCAGGAGCAGCAGCCAGGGGATGATGACGTCGAACGTCGATGACGGCGTGGTGAGCAGCAGCACGGCGCCACACGCGCCGCCGGCCAGACTGGCCATCACCAACACGTACAGCCTTGTGTCCGCGACGCCGGTGAGTTCGGCGCGACCAGGTGCTGGCCAGGGAGCCGGGGAACAGCGCCACCGTGCTCGATGCGTTGGCGGCAACCGAGGGCAGTCCGATCAGGACGAGCACCGGGAAGGTGACGAAGGAACCGCCACCGGCAGCGGCATTCATCGCGCCGGCGAGCAGACCGGCGCCGAGCAGCAGGAATAGGTGATGCACGGCGCGAAGGTGGTCGTTGGGTCGGGACCTCGCAATCAGCGATGCTACGGCGTCGGCCGAAGCGTCATTCCCTCGGGACGTTGCGCTCCAGTTCGGCGAGCCAGGCGTTGGCATTGCCATCCGACGGTGCGCGCCAATCGCCGCGGGGCGACAGCGAACCGCCGGCGCTCACCTTGGGGCCATTGGGCATCGCCGAGCGCTTGAACTGGCTGAACGCGAAGAAACGGCGCAGGAACACTTCAAGCCACGCGCGTATCGTCGGCAGGTCGTAGCCATCGCGCCGTTCCGACGGGAAGCCGGGCGGCCAGTCGCCTTTGGTTGCGTCGCTCCATGCGTGGAACGCCAGGAAAGCGATCTTCGATGGCACGAAGCCGTGGCGCAGCGTGTAGTACAGGTTGAAGTCCTGCAATGCGTAGGGGCCGATACTGGCCTCGGTGCTCTGTGGCGTCTCGCCTTGCTTTGTGGGCACCAGTTCGGGCGTGATCTCGGTGGCGAGGATCGCTTCCAGCGTGGTCAGCACGTCCGGCGCGAATTGCTGCGAGCTGATCGCCCAGCGGATCAAGTGCTGGATCAGTGTCTTCGGCACGCCGGCATTGACGTTGTAGTGCGACATCTGGTCGCCGACACCATAGGTGCACCAACCCAGCGCCAGCTCCGAGAGGTCGCCGGTGCCGATGACGATGCCGTTGTGGTGGTTTGCCAGGCGGAACAGGTAGTCGGTGCGCAGGCCGGCCTGCACGTTCTCGAATGTCAGGTCATAGACTGGTTCACCGCGCGCGAACGGGTGGCCGATGTCGGCGAGCATGCGTTCGGCCGCGGGCCGGATGTCCAATTCTTCCCAGGTGACGCCGAGCGATTCCATCAAGCGTATGGCGTTGCTCTTGGTGTGATCAGAGGTGGCGAACCCCGGCAGCGTATAGGCAAAGATATTGGCACGCGGCAGGCCGAGCAGGTCGAAGGACTGGGCGCAGACAATCAATGCCTGGGTCGAATCGAGGCCGCCGGAAACGCCGATCACGACGCGCTTGATGCCGGTGGCGCGCAGGCGCTGCGTCAGGCCGGAGACCTGGATGTTGTATGCCTCGTAGCAGTCCTGCTGGAGGCGTGCCGCATCGTTGGGCACGAACGGATAGCGCTCGACCTTGCGTTCCAGACCAATGTCGCCGGGCGGCGGATCGAGGCGGAAGGGGATGCGGCGGAATGCCGTGGGGTTGCGCCGGCGGTTGGTATCGAAGCTGCCCATCTGCATGCGCTCGTGGCGCAGCATGTCGAGGTCGATGTCGGCAACGGCGAACTGACTGGCGGATGGGAAACGATCGGTCTCCGCCAGTGTGTTGCCGTTTTCGAAGATGGAGGCCTGGCCGTCCCACGCGAGGTCGGTGGTCGATTCGCCGGCACCCGCGGCAGCGTAGAGATAGGCTGCGACGCAACGGGCGGATTGCGAGGCACACAACAAGCGGCGTGTCTCCGCCTTACCGATGGTGATGTTGCTGGCCGAGAGGTTGGCCAGCACGGTGGCGCCGGCGAGCGCTGCCTGGGAACTGGGTGGGATCGGGATCCAGATGTCCTCGCAGATTTCCGCGTGCACCACGAGGTTCGGCACGTCCGCCGCTGCGAACAGCAGGTCGGTGCCGAACGGAGCTGTGTGGGCGCCGATGGTGATCTCGTCGCCGACCATGCCGTCGCCCACTACGAAATGTCGCGGTTCATAGAATTCGCGGTAGTTGGGCAGATGGACCTTGGGCACCACGCCGAGCAGGCGGCCGCGATGGATCGCCAGCGCGCAGTTGTAGAGTGCGCCGGCGTGACGTAGCGGCGCGCCGACCAACAGCAGCGGCAGTAGTTCTGCGGAGTCTGCGACGATGTTCGCAATGGCTGCCTCCACCGCGTCCAACAGCGTGGTCTGGTGCAGTAGGTCGCTGATCGCGTAGCCCGAAACGCCGAGTTCAGGGAACACCGCGAGTGCCACACCACGCTTGTCGCAGTCGCGCGCAACATCGAGGATCGCCGCGACGTTTGCTGACGGGTCCGCGAGCGTGCAACGCGTCGTGCATGCGGCGACTCGGGCGAGGCCGTGGCGATAGATCGAATGGAACCCAGCCGTGGCGCCCATCGGGCTGATCGCCTCGCTCAAGTCATGTGCGCAATATGGTGCATGGCGACGGTGGCGTCACCGGCAGCGCGAACGACCCTCAAAGAGCAATTTCGGCGCTGATCCGGTCAACGGTTGTGCGCACCTCATCCCCCGAGCGGTCGAGTAGACCCGCCTCCTCCAGCGCCGTGACGTCAGCGTGGACGCGCCGATACTGCCGCCCGAGCGAACGGGCCAACGCCGATACGGATGGTTCGGGGTGTTTGTGCAGATGGCGCAACAGTCGGTAGCGCTCGCCGGTCAGCACAGATGCCAGTCCCTCCCAACTCTCGAAAGCCAGCACCCGTTGGAGAACTCGCTCGCCGCATTCGGCGCGATGCCATGCTTCGACAAACCCAGCGGCATCGTCCTCGATGCTGCCGCCCACAAGCAGTTTCACAGTCTCAGTGTTGGCGAGCCCGTCGCGCTGCGCGGACATCCGCGAGGAAGTCTGCGACGAGCTTTTCTGGTGTGATGAATTCGTATGGCTCCTCGTGGCGGCCATAATGGCGATGATCTCCTTTGCCTGGCTCGTTGTCGTAGGCAATCAAGCGCTGCCCGACCCGACCATAGAACAGGCTGTATCTAAACAAGTGACCGGAGCCGCGCACGGGGCCCGGCACCAACCAAATCTTCATCTCCGATATGGCGCCGTCGCCGAACCGCCGTCTTCCGGTGGAAGACGAGGACAGCCTTCGGCATATGACAAGGATTGTCATAGCGACGCTATGACGTCAAGAGTCATAAGTGTTGCCAGCAATACCGTTAGCTACTCCACCACGATCCGCGGCCCACTCGCACGAACCACACCGGTCCCGGACACCTTCTCCCACACCCGATCCGCCACCGCGGCGAACGCCTTCGCGCCTTCGCTGTCCGGTGCCGCCGCGGCGATCGGCGTTCCGCCGTCCGACGCCGTGCGGATGTCCAGCAGCAGTGGCACCTCGCCCAGGAATTCCGTCCCCAGCCGCGCCGCTTCCTTCCGCGCGCCGCCGTGACCGAAGATCTCCGCCCGATGGCCGCACGCCGGACAGCAGAAGAAGCTCATGTTCTCCACCAGTCCGAGCACCGGCACGTGGACCCGCTCGAACATCCGCACCCCGCGCCGGGCATCGATCAGTGCGATGTCCTGTGGTGTGGAGACGATCACCGCGCCGGTCAGCGACACGCGCTGCGCCATCGTCAGTTGCGCATCGCCGGTGCCGGGCGGCATGTCCACCACCAGGATGTCGAGCGCGCCCCACTCGACCTGACCCATCATCTGCTCCAGCGCGCCCATCACCATTGGGCCGCGCCAGATCATCGGCGTCTCCTCGTCCACCAGGAAGCCGATGGACATGCAGGACAGTCCCCACGCCTGGAGCGGGATCATCTTGTCCCCGCGCACCTCCGGCTTGCGCGACAGGCCCATCATGCGCGGCAGGCTCGGGCCGTAGATGTCGGCGTCGAGCAATCCGGTCCGGTGGCCAGCGCGCGCCAGCGACACGGCCAGGTTCACCGCGACCGTCGACTTGCCGACGCCGCCCTTGCCAGACGCCACCGCGACGATCGCCTTCACATCCGGCAGCAGCAGCGGCGGTTTCTGCCCATGCCCGTGCCCGTGTCCATGACCCGGGCCAGCAGCAGCGGGCGCGGCGGCAGCGGGTGCCTTGTGCGCGGTAAGCACCGCCGAGGCATTGGTGATCCCCGGTTGCCGTCCCAGCAGCGCTTCCACGGCACGCCGCACCGGCTCCATCGCCGCCGCGTGCGCCCGGTCCGTCAGCAACGACACCTGCACCAAGCCGCCGCGCAGCTCCACCCCCTCCACCAGCCCAGCGGTCAAGATGTCCTTGCCGGACGCGGGATCCGCGATTGAGCGCAGCGCCTCGCGCAGGCTCTCAGTCGTGGGGCCGCCGGAAGTGTCCTTCGCCATTGCTTGCAAACCTTCTGTCGCAGGTCGATAAGCAGCCTGCCGTGATGCCGCCCGCAAGGGATATGGCGCATGGCGCCCCATCCGCCAACGCCTTGGTCGTGGCAGAAGAGCGCACAGGAACCGTCAGCATGTCGTCCAACAATGGTGGCCCGAGCCCTTGGGGCACGCCGGGGGGTGGTTCTGGCGGCAATAGTGGCGGCGGTCATCGTCCGCCGCCGGGTGGTGGCGGACCATGGGGAGGTGGCGGTGGTCCCGGCGGTCCGTTCGGCGGACGCCCCGGCGGGCCTCGCCCGATGCCCGACGTCGACCAGATCATCGCGCGCATCCAGGCCTTCATCCGCTCGATCCTCGGCGGTGGTGGCGGCGGTCCGCGCTCGCGCTTTACCGGCGGCCGCGGCCTCGCGCTCATCGGCATAGCCGTCGTAGCGTTATGGCTCGCCAGCGGCATCTATCGGGTGGAGCCGGACGAGCAGGGCGTGGTGCTGCGCTTCGGCGCCTTCGACCGCACCACACTGCCCGGCCTGAATTACCACCTGCCCTGGCCGATCGAGACCGCACTGACACCCGCGGTCACCCGCATCAACCGGATCGAGATCGGCTACCGCTCGGTCGGCCAAACCAGCCAGGACGCCAAGCAGGCAACGCGCGAGGTGCCGGAAGAAAGCCTGATGCTGACCGGCGATGAGAACATCATCGATATCGACTTCGCAGTGTTCTGGAAGATCAACAACGCCGTCGCCTATCTGTTCAACACCCGCAACCCGCCCCTCATCGTCAAGGCGGTGGCGGAAAGCTCGATGCGCGAGGTGATCGGCCGCACGCCGATCCAGCCGGCTCTGACCGAACTGCGTGGCCAGATCGCCAGCGACGTTCAGCGCCAGACCCAGCAGGTGCTGGACAACTACAAATCCGGCGTCGAGATCACCGGCGTGCAGTTGCAGGGCGTCAATCCACCGTCGGAGGTGATCGAAAGCTTCCTGGACGTGCAGCGCGCTAATACCGACGCCGAACGGCTGAGGAACGAGGCCGAGGCTTATCGCAACGACATCGTGCCACGCGCCCGAGGCGATGCAGCGCGCATCGTCGCCCAGGGACAGGGCGCGAAACAGTCGTCGATTGCCGAGGCGACCGGACAGACCCAACGTTTCCAGTCCGTTCTCACCGCTTATCAACAGGCGAAGGATGTGACGCTGCGGCGGATGTACATCGAGACCATGGAGGACATCCTGACGCATTCGCCGGCACTGGTGGTGGATGACAAGCTGAAAGGCCTTGTGCCGTTCCTGCCGCTCAGCCTGCCAGCGCAGGGTGCGGCGCGGCCCACTGTGCCGCTGGGCGGGGTGCCCTCCACTGCTGCGGCCCCCGGTCCATCCCAGGCGCCATCGCGAACGGGGACCTCGCCATGAGCCGCGTCCTGGTGGCCCTGATCGCCCTGCTGGTGGTCCTCTTCGTCGTTGTCGATTCGACATTGTTCACGGTCGATCAGAACGAGCAGGTGCTGATCACCCAATTCGGCCAGCCGGTGCGGGTGATCAAGGATCCAGGCCTGCACGCCAAGACGCCGTTCGTCCAGTCGGTGATCTCATTCGACAAGCGGTTGCTCAACATCGAATTGCCCGGCGACCAGATCACACTGGGCGACCAACGCCGCCTGGTGGTGGACAGCTTCACGCTGTTCCGTATCGTCGACCCTTTGCTGTATTACCAGTCGGTCGGCACGGCCGAGGACGGCATCATAGGCCGGCTGAATTCGGTGGTGTCCGCGGCACTGCGTGACGTGCTTGCCGACAACAAGCTGCTCGACGTCTTGTCGGCCAAGCGCGACCAGATCATGGCGGCGATCCGCGACCGGGTGAACGCGCAAATGAAGGGATTTGGTGTGGCTATCGAGGACGTGCGCATCCGCCGCGCCGACCTGCCGGAAGAAAACACCAAGGCGATCCTCGCCCGCATGCAGTCGGAACGGCAGCGAGTTGCGGCGCAGGCGCGCGCGGAAGGCGCCGAGGCATCCGCCAGGATCCGTGCCGATGCCGAACGCGAGCGGACGGTGTTGCTGGCGGAGGCACGCGCCACGGCGGACAACCTGCGCGGCGAGGGCGAGGGCGAAGCCATCCGCCTTTCCGCCAAGGCCTACTCGCAGGATGTCAACTTCTACAGCGCCTGGCGGACCCTGCAGGCATATCGGGATACTTTTGAATCTGGCACTTCTCGCTTGGTACTTACCCCCGACAACGATTTCCTGCGCTATCTTCAGACCCCTCCGACGCCCGGCGGCCCATAAGCCAGTTGCCAGCCGCCGCGCGCCGGACCATATCGACTCGATCCGCCCAGGGAACCCAGACATGCGCCTGACCCGCTATGCTTCCACCCGTGCCGCCGCGGTGGCTCTCGCCGTGGCATTTGCCGTGCCGATGGCCGTAGTCGCGCCAATCGTGCCGGCCTATGCCAAGCCGGCACCCGACAGTTTCGCTGACCTGGCCGGAAGATTGCTGCCGGCAGTGGTGAACATCTCCTCCACACAAGACCTGCAGGCCTCGCGTGGCGGCCCCGGCCCTGGCGCGGGCCCGGAGGTTCCTATGTTCCCGCCTGGCTCGCCTTTCGAGCAGTTCTTCAAGGATTTCCTTAATCGCAATCGTCCAGGCGGCCAGGGCGACAAGGGCGCGCCTGCGCCGGAGCGCCGGATGCAAAGCCTCGGCTCGGGCTTCATCGTCGATCCCTCTGGCCTGATCGTGACCAACAATCACGTGATCGAAGGCGCCGATGAGATCACCGTGACGCTGCAGGACAACACGTCGCTGAAGGCCAAGGTTCTCGGGCGTGACGAGACCGGCGACATCGCCTTGTTGCAGGTAAAGCCGGACAAGCCGTTGCCAGCGGTGCCGTTCGGCGATTCCGACGCGGAGCGTGTGGGCGACTGGGTGTTGGCGATCGGCAATCCGTTCGGGCTCGGCGGCACCGTGACGGCAGGCATCGTCTCCGCGCGCGGGCGTGACATCCACCAAGGTCCGTACGACGATTTCATCCAGACGGACGCGGCGATCAACCGCGGCAATTCCGGTGGGCCGCTGTTCAATATGGATGGCCAGGTCATCGGCATGAACACGGCGATCTATTCGCCGTCAGGCGGCTCGATCGGCATCGGGTTCTCGATCCCGGCCAACTTGGTCAAGGCCGTCGTCACCCAGCTGAAGGACTTCGGCCACCCAAGGCGCGGCTGGCTGGGCGTGCGTATCCAGCAAGTGACGCCGGACATTGCCGAGAGCCTGGGGCTGCACGATGCGAGCGGCGCTATGGTCGCCGGCGTGAACGACGGTGGGCCCGCCGACAAGGCGAAGATCCACAACGGCGACATCATCCTGAAATTCAACGGTCAGGACGTGAAGGAGATGCGCTCGCTTCCGCGCATCGTCGCCGATTCCGAGGTCGGCAAATCGGTCCCGGTCTTGCTGTGGCGAGACGGCAAGCAGGTCACGGTGCAGGCGACACTGGACGAGAAACCGGATGACGTGAAAGTCGCCTCGGCGACGCCCGCCGAAAAGCCGGAGCAGAAAACGACCGAGATTTCAGGCCTGGGCGTCAAGCTCGCACCGATCACCCAGGAGATGAAGGACAAGTTCTCCCTGGGCTCCGATCAGAAGGGCGTCGTGATCACCGACGTCACACCGAACAGCTCGGCGGCCGAGCGCGGCCTGAAGGCTGGTGACGTTATTGTCGAAGTGCAGCAGGGCGCAGTCGCATCACCGTCCGATGTGCAGCAGAAAGTCGACAGCGTCCGCAAGGAAAACCGCAAGTCGGTGCTGATGCTGATCCAGCGGCAGGACGGCCTGCAGTGGGTGCCGCTCTCGCTGTCTGGCGACAAGGATAAGCAGCCGGGCTAGCAGCCCATCACTCGTGAGAGTGCGGAGCTGGGATCATCCCCTTTCGCTGCGGCCGGATGCGAAAGGACTGCCGGCCAGGCGCACGCCGGTTCGCTCGGACAGCGCCAGCAGTGGCATCTTGATGCCTGTTGCGTCGGTCAGGTCTGCCCCCTCTAGCGCAGCCGTTTGCAGCTCGACACCAGTGAGCGCGGCGCGACATAGTGAAGCGCCGCTCAGGTCCGCGCGCCGAACATCAGCGTTCGTCAGGTCAGCGCCGTCCAACATCGCCATCGTCAGATTGGCGCGCAGCAGGTTGGCCTTATCGAGTCGCGCGGACATGAAATCCGTTCGGCAGCGATGGTCGCCGGCGATCAGCAACGGCTTGGCGCATGCATCGATCAGGATGGCGCCGCTCAGCGTCGCACGTTCCAGCTTGGCGCCGCGCAGGTCCGCCCCAGTCAGATTGGCCCCGCGCGCGTCCGCCAGCGACAGGTCGGCCATCGCAAGCAGGGCTCCTGCCAGATTGGTGCGCAGTAGCACCGCGCCCCGCAACACTGCTGCACCGAGGTCAACGCCACGCAGGTCGAGTCCCGTCAGATCGAACTCGGTCAGGTCGGCTCGCTGGCCGGTCTGGCCACCGCTCTGTGTCCAGGTGGCGTGACTGGCCAGGATCTGTGCGATCCCCTTGCCAAGAGCGGGGGCATTTCTCGCGGTCGGCGACAGCCGCGGTGCTGAGTGCGCCCGATCGGTTTCGTCAAGCAGCGCACCGACAAGGCTGGTGCCTTCGAAGTTTGTGGACGACAGGGTGGCGCCGATGAGGATGACGCCTTCCAGGCTTGCGCCCGCCAGATTGGCACTGGTGAGGTCGGCGCCGCGCATGTTGCAGCCGCGCAGATCTGCCTTGGTGAGATTGGCCCGCATCAGCATGGCCCGGTTCAGGTCAGACGCACGTAGGTCAACCTGGCTGAGGAAGGAATTGGACATCCGGGCTCGCTCCAGCCGGGCCTCTGTCACGGTGGCACGGAACATCGTCGAGGCCGAGACGGTGTGGCTTTGCCGGATATCGCCCGCGTAGGTCGACATCAGCATGCCGTCGCGCAGATCGACCCGTGTGAGATCGGTGCGAATCAGCTTGGCGTCGCTCATTGCCACGCCGCGCATGTCCGCATCCACGAGGATGGCCTCGGTGAGATCGACCCGCGTGAGTTCGGCGCCGAACAGGTTGGCGCCGCGCAAATTGGCGCGAACCATCCGGCAATCCTTCAGACTCGCGCCACTCAAATCGGCTTCGGACAGCTGGCAGCCACTGAGATCCAGCCCCGACAGGTCGCGAAATTTGAGATTGGCGCGCCGACCACCCGGCTGCCGCGACACATAGGCTTGGTGGGCGGCGAGGATGGCCGGCAGCTCCTGAGCGCTCACAGGATCCAGCGTATGTGGGTCGGTCCAGCGGGATGCATCGTTCGACACGGACTTAGCGTGAACCCGCAATGTGAACAATCGCTTAGCCCATCCCTCCAATCGGCTGTTTACCAACCTTTCATGCCGCCGAGGCAGAATGGCCGATTGGGAGTGTGATAACTGTGCATTCTTTCGTCAGCGATCCTGATCAGGTTAGGCTGATCGAGACGTGGCGGCTGCGACACGCCTATCCCGATGCGATCGGAATCTGGGCGGCATCGAGTGGCGTGGAAGCCCACGCATTCGCATTCAATGCCATCGCCCAGGATCCCCGTGTGCTGCGTCGAGCGGAACGGCTCCAGGCGATCAAGATGGCAACACAGGCGGAGGACTTCGCCGTGTCGCTGTCACAGACTGATAGTGCGAAAAGCGATACCTGGATCGCCATCGCGCTCTATGTCCAACGCGCGATCGACCTGTGGCGAAGCTCGTTCCGCGCATACGATCGGCAGGGCGAGACCGTTGGGATGGGCGGCGGCGCCGCTATCGTGCGGACGCGGCTGAGCGATCCGTGGGAGATTGCCCAACGGAATTTCCCCCACGTCGAAGACGACACCGGCATGCTCGCGACCCGAATCCTGCGCGAATGTGGCGGCACCGTGCTGAGGCGCGCACGGAAGCCCTGGGACCATGTGATTGCGCTCGCTGTCCTGCGTTACGCGGCCCGGCTGCTGCGCGGCGAACGGGTGTCAACCACACAAGGATTTACCCGCGATCGCGCCATCGCGGACATCCTCACCGTGCAGTCATATGCTGAGGAGACGGGACTCTCGCCAATGAGGGTTGGCTATTCAGGTCCTGGCAGGCCGGCCCTGCAGGCGCTGGAATTGCTGCGTGACGCCCACACATTGCGGGACGTGGTGCGCGACGCGGCAGGGGGTGGCGACATCCGATCGTCGGTCTGGCAACGAGCGATCGACTTTCATGCCTTTGGCGTGGTGGCGCTGGACCACGGGATGCTGTTGCGGCTGTCGATGGAGGAGGCTTTCGAGATCGCCGCTGCGGCCGTGCGGCAGGCCGAAATAGCACTCCAGGAGCCGCTGTCGCCTGGGCTGCCGATGCTGCCATTGACCGGTTTATCCGCGCCCGAGGTCGTCCGATTGCACGCAAGCGCCTGTCTGCCCGCCAGGGCGATGGATCAGCTACGCCGGTAATCAATCCACCACGAACTGACCTGCGCGATATCCCTGGGCGAACAGCAGCGCGCGCAGATCGGTGTGATCCACCCGCGCCTGTGCCGCGCCGGCGACGATCGGCTTGGCGCGAAACGCGACCCCTAGGCCGGCTGCGCTCAGCATGTCCAGGTCATTGGCACCGTCGCCCACTGCGAGCGTCGCGGACAGTGGCAGCCCGCGCTGGTCGGCAAGCTGTGTCAGCGTAGCCAGCTTGGTATCGCGGTCGAGGATCGGTTCGGCCACGCGTCCCGTCAGCGCAACCCCATCGTCCAACAGCGTGTTTGAGCGGTGCATATCGAACCCGCACAAGGCGGCGACACGACCGGTGAAAAAGCTGAACCCACCCGACACCAGCGCGGTGTAAGCGCCCTGTGCGCGCATCGTCGCGACCAATGCCCGCGCACCGGGCGTCAGCCGCACGCGCTGCCACGTCTGCTCCAATGCACCCACCGGCAGGCCCTGCAACATTGCCACCCGCTCGCGCAGTGCCGATTTGAAGTCGAGCTCGCCGTTCATGGCCCGCGCGGTGATCGCGGCGATGCGCTGCTTCAGGCCAGCGAAGTCCGCTAGCTCATCGAGCGTTTCGCCCGTGACGATGGTGCTGTCCATGTCGGCGATCAACAACGCTCTTCGCCGTTGGTCGGCGACAGTGGCGATCGCATCGATCGCTGCGCCCTGCAACGCAGCCCGCACTGCCGCCATGTCCGGGGGGTTCGCTACGGCGATATCGATGGCTTCGCCAGGCGACAGAACATCCGCCGTGCCACCGCCGACAGCATCGCGCACGCGGCCGATCATGGCAGGCGACAGCAAGGCGGCTTCGCGTCGCGCAATCAGGGTCAGAAAATGTGACATCGAGTGTCCACCGGCCACGGGTCAGGCTGTCAGGAAGGCGACCGCGTCATCCTCGAATACCGCGCAGGTGAGCTTGCCGCCACAGCCTGCGCCAGTATCAATCCCAATCCGGTTTGGTTTGATGACCGGCGCAGGGCTGGCTGAATGACCATGCACGATGATCGCGCCAAAGTCCTGCTCGCTCGCAAGGAAGCTCTGTCGGATACCGAGCAGGTCGTCCTCGGCCTGATCATCGAGGCTCGTCCCTGGCCGGATGCCGGCATGCACGAACAGGTAGCTGCCCTCGCGATGCCATGGCGACAGCGCCTGCATGAATGCGATGTGAGATGGCGGGATCATCGCGCGCCATACGCTGCGCGGCGTATCGACACCGATGCCCCAACTCTGCAGCGCAGACTGACCGCCGGTATGCAGCCAATCCGTCGCCGCCGCGCTATCGCCCGACAACGCATCGAGCGCGGTCCGTTCGTGATCCCCCATCAGGTTGATCGTCGGCAATCCAGCGATCGGAGGTCCTGCCGCCAGCAGTGTCAGGACGCCGGCACTGTCGGGGCCGAAATCGATGTAATCGCCGAGATGCAGCAACAACGCCGAACCAGTCGGTCGCCGCGCGATGTCGTCGGCGATCGCGGCATGCAATTGGCGAAGCTCGGCGAGGCAGCCATGGATGTCGCCGATGGCATAGACCCTGCGGCCGCGCGGCAAACGCCCCGGCGACAACACGAAATGCAGCGATGCGGCATCGGTGGCGATACGGCGCGGGCGCCAGGTCGGCACGGCGGTGGCATCGAGTTCAGCGCGAATGCGGGGCCGCGAGGCGCGGCGAACAGGACGTCGCATGCGCGGCACTATGCCGTGTGGCGTGGTGCGCGGGCAACGTGGCTACACGCCTCGGCGCATCGCTGCTAGGCTGCCCGACCACACGACACGTGGAGGAAACCGTTGGCGAAGATCACATTCCCCGTCGAGGCGGGCCATATCATGCTGTTCGCGCGTGCCGTCGGCGACACCAACCCGGTGTATCAGGATGCCGAGGCGGCAAAGAAGACCGAAGTCGGCGGCATCATCGCACCGCCGACCTTCCCTCAGGCCGTGGCGCAGTTCGATCCGGACTATCCGCTGCGCTGGCGCCCGGCCAGCCGTGGTTCGGCTCCGGCAAGACCGCCGAGCGGCGTGACGGAGCGTCCGTCCGGCGGCGGCGGTCTGCATGCCGAGCAGCACTTCGAATATCACCGCCCGCTGCGCCCCGGCGATGTGCTGACGGTGGAAACCAAGCCCGGCAACACCTGGGAGCGCGAAAGCAAGCGCGCCGGCAAGCTGACGTTCCGTGAGCGCATCGCCGAGTATCGCGACCAGAATGGCGAGCTGGTGGTCACCGCGCGCAGCGTCGGTGTGACCACCGAGCGTCCGGTGGAGCGGAGCTGAGGAGAAGCGCCATGGCACTCAAAGCAAGCCAGCTCAAAGTCGGCGACACGCACAGCGAGCGCGTGGTGGAGAACCTGTCGCGCACGCAGATCGTGATGTATTGCGGCGTTTCAGGCGACTACAATCCGCTGCACGCGGACGAGGTCTACGTGACGCAGAAGGCCGGATATCCCAGCGTGTTCGCGCACGGCATGCTGACGATGGGCCTGACCGGCAAGATGCTGACCAACTATGTCGGCGATGGCGGCTGCACGAAATTCGGCGTGCGCTTCACCAACCAGGTGTGGCCGGGCGACGACCTCGACGCGAAGGCGACGGTGACTGCGCTGCGCGAGGAAGGCGGCAGCATTTCGTCGATCTCACACTGACCACCACCAACCAGGACGGCAAGGAGGTGGCCAGCGGCTCGGCCACGGCGCGGATCGATCCGTAATGGCTGGGGCCGCGCGTTGCCAGCCATGTCGGGTGGTGCGTTGCGGTCGCGCGTCACCACAGCGCTGGCGATGCCGCTCGATGCAATGTGCCGAAGCCGGCAGTGCGCCGCGTCGTGCTGACCAGCAGCGAGCGCGATGTCGCTGCACTGATCGCCAGCTGGACGCCGCGGCAAAAGCGCTGGGTCCAGACATCGACCTTGCGTTGCGACTGGATGGCCAGCTTGACCCGGCAGACTTGGGACCGCTGCGCGAGCACGGACGCAAGCTGAAGCTGGGCTACATCGCTGATCCATGTGCGGATCTGGCACAGGCATGTCGCGCGTTCGCGCATGGTGCTCCGCCACTTGCGGTGTCGGCGCATCGGCACGAGCCGCAGACTCTGGCGCGCGCGATGCGCGATGGCGGTGTGCAGGTCCTGCTGGTTGATCCGGCGGCGGAGACCGCTGCAGCACGCATGTGGTCTGTTGCTGCGGACATGACCGGCGTCGAGCTCGCCGTGGTCGGCGATGACAGCGGGATGCCAGTCGACGCAGCGCGGATCGCATCGACACTTCGCGCCGCAACGCAGCCGGTGATCGTGGGTCCGAGCGAAGCCTATGCCCGATGCGACTTTCCGACCCTTCGTCGACGCATCAACGATCACCCGCATCACGCTGCATCGCGTGAAGGTGCCGATGCGGCAGCTCTATGTCAGCGCGCTGTATATGCGCCGCACCACCGAGCGCATCGTCGTCGAACTGGAAACCGCCGACGGCCAACGCGGCTTCGGCGAGACCAACGGCACTGACGAAGTGCTGCACATCCGTTCAGCGAATGGCGCAAAAACTGCTGGGCCAGGACCCGCTCGATCGGCTGCGTCTGCGCCACGCGATGGCCGGCCCACTGTCGGCTCACGCAACGGCCTGTCGCGATTGGGCGGCGCTCGCTGGCCTCGACATGGCGCTGTTCGACTGGGCCGGCCGCCACTTCAACATGCCGATCTGGCAACTGCTCGGCGGCACCGGCAATCGCCGCGACTTCGAAGCTGTCGCCCATATCCCCGCGCTGTTGCTCGACGAACCGATCGACCGCAGCGAACTGCCCCGACTGCTTCGCCGATCCCGGCCATGTGTGCAGCAGATTGTCGATCACGCGCTGCACCTGCATCGCGATCCCGGCTTCACCGCGTTCAAGATGAAATGCACCGGCACCAGCCCCGAATGGGATGTCCGCATCCTGACCGCGCTGCGTGAGGCGCTCGGGCCCGATGTGAAGCTGCGCTGGGATCCGAATGCGTCGTATCCGCCGGCGCAGGCCATGGTGCTGTGCCAGCAACTCGAACATCTGCACCTGGAATACTACGAGGATCCGATCCACGGCATTCCCGGAATGGCGCAGCTTCGCTCGCGCATGAAGACGCCGCTGGCGACCAACATGTGCGTGGTGAACTTCGACCATCTGGTCACCTGGCTGCGTCAGCCATGTGTCGATGTAGTGCTGGCCGACCTGGTGATGTGGGGCGGCATTCAAAGCATGGTGGAACTGGGCGACGTCGCGCCACTGTTCGGCTTCGAGCTCACCATCCACAGCGCGTTCGAGGTGCGGCATTGGCATGGCGGCCAACCTTCAGGTTGCCGCCGCACTCGATCCGGTGTGCCGGGCTATCGATTTCGGGTTGGAGAACATGGTGAACGAGCTGATCACGCCACACATTCCAGTCCGCAACGGCCGCGTTGCGTTGCCGGATGGTCCGGGGCTTGGCGTCGAACCCAACTGGGACGAGATCGCACAATGCAAGATGGACGTGACAACGATCGCATGACCCGTTTGTTGCTGGTTCAGGCATTCACGCTGCCGGAAAAGTCGCGTCACTACCTGCGTCCCGCCGACGGCTCGAAAGAGGCGCAATTGATGAACTACGCCGACATCGCGCCGCTGTTGGTCGACGTTGCGTGGGACCTGCATCCAGGACCGCTCGCGCCGCAGGGCGACTCCTACGTTGAAACACGCGAGGAATTCGCCATCGTGGGTGCCGCTCGTCTACCCATCGTGCGGGAGGCCTGCGCCAGCGGCCGCTACGACGCGATCGTGCTCCTCGGCGGCGGCGATCCCGGCGTAACCGAGGCCCGCGAGATCGGCCAACGCCACAACATCCCCGTGACCGGATGCGCGCTGGCGCAAATGCACATCGCGACGATGCTGGGCAACAAGTTCAGCGTAATTGACATCTCCGAAGCGCACAACATGCACTATTACAATCTGGTGGTGCAGTATCGGTTCACTGCCGAATGCGCATCCATCCGATGCATCGACTATCCGCTGCCGCGCGCGTCGAATCCGACCGCACGGCCGATCCAGGCTGAGAAGGCGCAGGCCGAACGCGGCGATCGCTCCGAGATGTTGGAGCGCTCAGTCGCCGAATCCATTGCTGCCATCGAGGAGGATGGCGCCGAAGTCATCATCCTGGGCTGCTCCGCGGCGTTCTGGATGCGGCCGCATTTGCAGCGTCGGCTGCACGAAAGTGGCTGGGACGTGCCGGTGCTGGAAGGCTACGGCTGCGCCATCGAGATGGCGAAGCTGCTGGTGAATATGCGACTGTCGGTCAGTGGCTTGGCGTTCCCATCCGACCATCCACGCAAGTGGCGGCGACGCAAGGTATTCTGACCGCTATACCCAACGCAGGTTCGCTTCGGCTCCCAGCAGGTACTGCCCGATCGTTTCGAAATGAGACCGTCTGCCCTGCACCTGCTGCGTCACCGTGTTGACGTCGCGGAAGCGCCGCTCGAACGGATTGGCATCGAAAATCGCGGTGGCGCCCGCTTCATGATACGCGACATCAACCACCTCCTTGGCTTGATGGATCGCGTAGGTTGCGGCCTGGCGGATCTTCATCCGATGTTCCGTCGGCACCTCGCCTTCCGCCTGTGTCGCCGCCTGTGCGTCACGCAGCACAGTGATCAGCCAGGTACGCGCGGCATTCAGCTTGGCATCGGCGATGGCGATAGAGGACTGGATCACCGCGCTGTCGCGCAACGCTGTCTGCATCAGCGCCGGCGTTTTACCACGCGCCAGATCGACGAATGAGTCGAAAGCGGCGCGGGCTGTGCCGAGCGCGACCGACGCGAATCCGGACGCGTAGATCTGCATGGCGGCAAAGCGATAGATCAGACCTGGCTCGCGGCGTTCGTCCGGCCTGTCACGGGTCAGCGTATGGGCGTCGTCGACGAACAGGTCGGTCACCGAGTAGGCATCGCTGCCGGTGCCGCGCAGCCCGACCACCTGCCAGATGTCCTTGATGGTGGCGACTTCGCGGCGGAACAGCATGGTGCGTTCCCATGGTCGCCCATCGGGGTACCGTTGCGGCGTCCCATCGGCATTGAAGCAGGGACAATGGGCGCCGAGCCAAGTGGCGTGGCGGCTACCGCTGGCGAACGCCCAGTTGCCGGTAATGCGCCAGCCGCCCTCGACGCGCATCGCCTTCGCGCCTGGTCCCATGCCCCACGCCAATACATCGCGCTCGCCGCCGAACACTTCGCGCGCGACGGTGGGTTCGAGATAGCCTGCCGACATCGAACAGCCGGAGCCTTGGTTCATGCACCAGGCCACCGACGCGTCGCCGCTGGCAATCGCCTCGACGCATTGGATGTAGGTGGCGGGATCAAGTTCGGCGCCGCCGAGCGAGCGGGGCACCAGCAGTCGGAACATGCCAGCAGCGTGCA
Organism: uncultured Alphaproteobacteria bacterium; assembly: GCA_963726125.1. GTDB lineage: Bacteria > Pseudomonadota > Alphaproteobacteria > Acetobacterales > Acetobacteraceae > JAMXLO01. The sequence goes on from CAVSBG010000002.1 coordinate 850,813, forward strand.
TCGCATCCAGCACGTCGGGGGGCAGTTCGCGCGCCGCATCGATGCGCGGTGCGGCTGCCGCCAACAGCGGCGCGAGCTTGCGGGCGCGGGCGATGTGATCGGTCCCCGCCTTGTGCACATCCATCGGAGCGTTCCTCTGCGTGGTTGGCAAAACGCTACACCGGCGCCGCGTGGGCGCGCAAAGCGCTGGCGGGTGCTATAACCACGCCGTGGATGAACGCGACGCATTGATGGCCGTGGTCGAGGCGGAGTTGCGCGACACCGCGCGCTGGACGGGACGCTCGCGCCTGTCTCCGCGTGTCGCCACCGCACTTGCCAAGGTGCGGCGTTCGGCGTTCGTGCCCTCCAATGCTGTCGGCGTCGCCTATGACAACCGGCCGTTGCCGATCGGCTGCGGCCAGACGATTTCGCAGCCGTTCATTGTGGCGCTGATGACCGAGTTGCTCGATCTGCAACCGAGCGACAAGGTGCTGGAGGTCGGCACTGGGTCCGGCTACCAAGCCGCCGTGCTTGCCGAGCTGGCTGACACGGTCTGTTCGATCGAGGTGATACCAGAACTGGCGGACCGGGCCGCTACCGCTCTTGCTAGCGAAGGATACGGCGGCGTCATGCTGCGCACAGGCAACGGTGCGCTCGGCTGGCCGGAGGAGGCACCGTTCGACGCTATCATCGTGACAGCCGCGGCGCCCGACATTCCGCCCGCACTGATCGAGCAGCTTCGACCGGGAGGACGCATGGTGATGCCGGTTGGTCCGCATCACGGCGATCAGGACCTGATGTTGCTGACGAAGAGCGACACGGCTCAGGTGACGCAGCGCACCATCCTGCAGGTAGCCTTCGTGCCGCTAACGGGCGGTTGACTTACTCATAAGGCAAATTCAATACTCATCAGTAGACAAACATCAAGCGGAGAGACCGGGCGATGAAGCTGATGTGGTTCCATCTGATGCCGTACACGGAACTTCCGGATGATTTCCGCGACAAGAATCCGTCCGTGTGGGTCGACATCCACTCGTCGCTGTTCGATCCGAAGCGTGCTCACCTGATGTACAACGACTTCATGGACGAGCTCGAATACGCGTCACAATGCGGCTTCGACGCGATCTGCGTAAACGAGCACCATTCCAACGGCTACGGCCTGATGCCCTCCCCCAATCTGATCGCGTCGTCGTTGGCTCGACGCACGACGGATACAGCGATCTGCGTGATGGGCAACTCGCTGGCGCTGTACAATCCGCCGACGCGCGTGGCGGAAGAATTCGCAATGATCGACGTCATTTCCGGCGGCCGACTGATCGCCGGCTTCCCCGTCGGTACGCCGATGGATACGTGTTACGCTTATGGACAGAATCCCTCGATGCTGCGCCAGCGTTACCTGGAGGCGCATGACCTAGTGATGCGCGCATGGCAGGAACCAGACACGTTCGCTTTCAACGGCCGGTTCAACCAGCAGCGCTACGTGAACATCTGGCCGCGCCCAATCCAGCGCCCGCATCCGCCGGTGTGGATTCCCGGCGGCGGTTCTGTCGAGACGTGGCAGTGGTGCGCCGAGATGGACTACGTCTACTGCTACCTCAGCTATTACGGCTACAAGGCCGGCCAGGCCACAATGAGCGGCTTCTGGAACGAAATGGCGCGGCTGGGGAAGGATCGCAATCCGTATCGCGCTGGCTTCCTGCAATTCGTCGGTGTCGGTGAAAGTCGCCAGCACGCCTTCGATCTTTACGCCGAGGCTGCCGAGTACTTTTACGGCCGCTGTCTGCACGTCGATGCGCGGTGGGCGGTGCCGCCTGGCTACTCCAGCGAGGGCAGCCAGCGCGCCGGCATCCAGAGCCAGGTGAAGCAAGCCGCGGATGCCGCTGTGCGTGGCAAGTCCGCCGGCGAACGTTTCGCCTCCGTCGCGCGCGAGATGGATGCCATTGTCGATCAGGGCTACGTCATCATCGGCTCACCTGATGAAGTGGCGGAACAGTTGCGGGAAGTTGCGACCAACCTCAATGTCGGCCACCTGATGCTGTTGCTGCAGTATGGCAACATGAGCAAGGACCTGACGCGCTATAACACCAAGCTGTTCGCCGAGCAGGTGATGCCGAAGCTGAAAGGGCATTTCGCCGACTGGGAGGATCGCTGGTGGCCGCAACCGATGGACGCGGCACTGCGCGCGGAAATCCCTGCTTTCATGCCGAAACTGGCTGCCGAATAAACAGGAGCGAAACGTGAGCGAACACGAGACGTTGACCGTTGACGTCAACGGCTTTGCCACTCGTATCTGGCGCAAGGGCAGCGGCCCGAAGCTTGGCTTCCTCGCGGGTTTCGGTGGCTTGCCGCGCTGGGTGCCGTTTCTCGACGAGTTGGCGAAAAGCCGTACCGTGATCGTGCCGTCGTTGCCTGGTTTTCCCGGCGGCGATCGTGGTCATTCGATGTTGGACACACATCTCGACTGGTTGCTGGCAGTGCGCGAAATATTGACCAAGGCCGACCTGGACGGTGCCGATCTGGCCGGCAGTTCAGTCGGCGCGTCCATGGCAGCAGAGATGGCGGCGTTATGGCCGGTGAGCGTGCGGCGGCTCGCGTTGATCGCGCCGTTCGGACTGTTCGACGACGCGGATCCACCGACCGATCCGTGGGCGCAACGTGCCGATGCGGTGCCCGGTCTGCTGTGCGCAGATCCCGAGATTTGGAAGGCGCTGAAGGCAGTGCCGGACGGCGCGAATTCCATCGAATGGCCGATCGAGCAGACCCGCGCGAGTGAGGCAGCGGCGCGCATCTTCTGGCCGCTTGGCAACACCAAGTTGGAGAAACGACTGAAGCTGATCCAGGCGCCGACGCTGCTGATCTGGGGTGAACACGATCAGATCATGCCGCGTAGCTACGCCGCCCGGATCGCCAAGGACATCACCGGCAGATCGGAAACGCAGGTGGTCGCGGGCGCGGGTCATCTCGCTGAACTCGACAAGCCCGCTGAGGTTGCCGCCGCCATCATCGCTTGGACCAATTGAGGGATTAGCCCATGTCACTCGATCCGGATGCCGAAAAGCTGCTTGAGATGATGCGTGCCGCCGGTCGCGCTCCGATGGAGACGTTGTCACCGAATGAGGCGCGGCAGCAGTTCGCGGCAGGGCGCGCGGTGACGCAACCCGATCCGCAGGACGTTGCGGAGGTGCGCGATACCACCTGCCCTGGTCTGGGCGGTCCGATCCCGCTGCGCCTCTACCGGCCTGCCGGCACGAAGGCCGACGAAGTGCTGCCGGCCATGGTGTACTATCATGGCGGCGGCTGGCTACTGGGCGATCTCGATTCGCACGACGTGGCATGCCGCCACTATGCCAACAGCGCGCGGTGCCGCGTCGTGTCGGTGGATTATCGCATGGCACCCGAGCACAAATTCCCGGCCTCGGTCGATGATTGTGCCGAAGCGACACGATGGGTGATTGCACAGTCGCTGGCGCTGGGCATCGATCGCACGCGTGTTGCGGTGGGTGGCGATTCGGCTGGTGGCAACCTGGCCGCGGTGATGGCGCTGATGGCGCGCGACGGCGATCTCCCGCCGTTGGTCTTTCAGTTGCTGGTGTATCCGGTCACCGACCTCGGGATGACACATGAGTCTTATAGACGCGTCACCCAAGGTGTACCGCTGACGGCACGCACTATGGATTGGTTCATCGACCATTACCTGCACGGACCGAAGGAGCGCGCGGATTGGCGCGCCTCGCCGTTGCGCGCCGCGGATCTGTCCGGTGTTTCTCCTGCGCTGGTGCTGACGGCGAGCTATGATCCGCTATGCGACGAGGGTATTGCTTATGCGGAACGGTTGGAGCGAGAGGGTGTGCGTGTGATCCATCTGCATTTCTCCGACCAGCTGCATGGTTTTGTTGGCCAGGGCAGGATCATCCGCGCGGGAACCATGGCGCTCGACATGATGGCGGCCGCTTTGAAGAAGGCGTTGTGGGCAGCCTAAGCCGTCACCGTGCTGTGCGCGCCCACCATGTGCAGCGCAAGGTCGGCCATGCGCTCGCACATGTCGTCGAGCGCCAGCCGGCCTTCCGGCCGGTGCCACGTGTAGGCCCAGGAGACCATGCCGCCGATGGCCAGAGCGGCGAGGTTGACATCGTTGATGTGGAATTCGCCGGCAGTTACGCCCTCATGCAGCAGATTCGACAGCACGCGGTCGAACTTCTTGCGCAGCCCATTGATCTCGGCGAGCGCCGCGGGTTCCAGGTTCTTCTCTTCCCGGAAATAGATTGCGATGTTGGCCTGACGCGACAACACCACCTGCGTGAAGTCCACCATCGCGCGACGCAGTCGCTCGGTAGGCGCCCCCGCACTCTTGGCGGCCCGCGTCACAGCGTCCAGCGACAGCTCGATCGTCGGCTTGCACAACGCGGCCAGCAGATCCGTCTTGCTGCGGAAATGCGTGTAGATGAACGGCTTGGTGACGCCAAGTTCCGCAGCGATGTCGTCGAGCGTGGTTCCAGTGAAGCCGCGTTTATAGAACAGCTTGACCGCTTCCTCCAGAATACGTTCGCGCTTGTAGGCCAGTATCTCGTCGCGCATTGCCCAACGGTCCAAGGTGCTGCCTGATATGTTAGCGTTGTTGCCAGTGGATGGGAAGAAACTCTGCCAAGGAGGCAAATATGGTGGGATTGCTTGAAGGCAAGTCGGCACTGATCACCGGTGGTGGCGGCGGCATCGGCCGGGCCACGGCTCTGGCGTTCGCGCGTGAGGGCGCTCGTGTGGCGGTCGCCGATGCCGTTGAGGCCGCGGCGCAGGAAACCGTGGCGCAGATCAACAAGATCGGCGGCCAGGCCATGACGCTCACCGGCGACGTCACCGATGCGAAGGCGGTCGAGGCGATGGTGAAGTCCGCCGTGTCAGCTTATGGCCGGCTGGACTGCGCCTTCAACAACGCCGGCATTGCAGGGTTCCAGGTCGATGCGAGCGGCAAGAAGACCGCCGATTGGTCGGAGGCATCCTTCGACCGAATGATCGCGGTCAATCTGAAGGGCGTCTGGCTGTGCATGAAGTACGAACTTGAACAGATGGTCGCGCAGGGCGGTGGCGCCATCGTCAACACGGCGTCCATCGCCGGGTTGATCGGGTTGCCGACATCGTCGGCCTATGTCGCGGCCAAGCATGGCGTGGTTGGACTGACCAAGACGGCAGCTCTGGAATATGCCGATGACAAGATCCGCGTTAACGCCGTGTGCCCCGGCTACATCGAGACGAAGATGACCGAGGACACGATGCGCCGTCGTGGTGCCGAGCTGATGGCAAAAGTGCCGTTCCATCGGATGGGCAAGCCCGAAGAGATCGCCGAGATGGTGCTCTGGCTCTGCACCGATCGTGCGTCGTACGTCAGTGGTGCGGCCTATAACGTGGACGGCGGATACATGGCGATCTGACGCACAGCATCATGAGTTGGTGATGCCACCATCCACCGTGATCGTCTGACCGTTCACATAGGATGAGTCACGCGAGCACAGGAACCGGATGACAGAGGCTACTTCGGACGGGTGCCCGAAACGCTTCACCGGTATCTCGTTCTTGTACGCTTCGCCGCGCTCCGCGATCGTGTCCACCGCCATGCGCGTGTCGATCAGTCCTGGCGCGACGGCATTCACCAGCACATCCGGTGCCAGCCGGCGCGCCAGCGACCGCGTCAGTCCGACCAGGCCAGCCTTGGCCGCGGCATAGGGCGGATAGGCGGCACTGCCGCGGCGATACGCTACCGAACTGGTCAGCACGATCCGCGCGGGGCCGTTGCGCTTGTCGAAGCGGGTGGCGAACGCCACGGCGAGGTCATAGGCGCTGGTCAGGTTCACCGCGATCGCGCGGTTCCACACGCCGTGGTCGTTCGGATCGAAGCTGTCGCGCTCGAACAAGCCAGCGAGGTGGATCAGCGCGGCAACTGGACCACCCGCTGCATCGAGCGCCGCGGCACAGGCATCCGGCGTATCGAGCGCCGATTGCAGTGTGCCGATACGCGCCGTGCCGAGCACCTCGCGCGCTCTTGCAAGTGCGTCGGCGTCGATATCCACCAATATCGCATGCGCGCCGTGCGCCAGCATTGTGCGCGCGGTTTCAACACCGATGCCGCCGGCGCCGCCAGTGATGACGATGCGCTTGCCAGCGAATTCGGACACGTCAGGCCGCCAGGCGCGTATAGTCGAGCGTCGCCATCACCTGCACACGACGCATGTAGCGCGGCTCGTCTGCGGTGTAGTCGCCAACAGCATTATGGATCGTGCCGATGTTGTCCCACATCAGCACGTCGCCAACGGCCCAATGGTGCGCGTAGAGATACTCGGCCCGCTCCTGGTGACGGAACAGGAAGTCGAGGATCTGGCCGCTCTCCAGCGGATCCATGCCATCGATGAACATTGCGTAGCCAACGTTCGCATAAAGTACATATCGGCCAGTGATCGGATGGCGACGAAAAATCGGCTGCGATACCGGTGGTTTCTTTGCGCGCTGCTCCGGCGTCAACGGCTTGCGGGTGGAACCTGGCTTAGCAACCATCATGTCCCAGAACTTCGCGAAGTCGTGCGTCGCGGTGCGGCCTTCCAGCTTGTGCTTCAGCTCATCCGGAAGGTCATCGTAAGCGGCATGCATGTTGCGAAACTGCGTCTCGCCGAGCGGCTTGCCGTTGCGCATGGGCACGTGCCGCGCATGCAGGATGTTGGCGAGCGCGATGTCGTGGCTGTACGACATGTCGGTGTGCCAGCCCTGGCCTGCATCGTTGGCCCCGATCTGCTTTCCGCCCTGCTTCATGTTCGAGAGAATCATCATCTCGGGATGGTCCGGCTCGTGATAAGCATTCGCGACGTTGACCTCGAGTTCGCCGAAGCGACGGCCGAACGCCGAGAACTGATCGTTATCAAGCGTCTGCTTGGGAAAGCACAGCACGCCATGTGCGCCTAGCGCGCGCAGGATTGTGCGGAAGTCAGCGTCGGACAGCTTCTGCCCGAGATCAATGCCGGTGATGCTCGCGCCGAGTGTCTGGCCGCTTGGGGTGATTTCCATCGCGGGTTCTCCTTGGAATACTGGCGGGTATCTGACTGCGTCCCGAGGCGGAAGAAAAGGGCCTACACCCGCCGCACGACGTAGGTCTTCTCCAGCGCCTCCAGGATGGTGTCGGCGTGCGCAGGGTCGCGCGCCTCCACCATTACCTCCAGTTCCGCCGCCTGCACGGAAGACGCGGCGAACAGGCGCTGGTGGGAAACCTCGATGATGTTGCCGCCGGTGTCGCCGATCTTGCCGGCGATATCCGCCAGCACGCCCGGTCGATCGGGGATTTGCAGGTGCAGCCGCAACAGCCGCCCGTCGCGCAACAGATTGCGCAGCAGCACGTTGGACAGGATGCGCGCATCGATGTTGCCGCCGGTGATGGCGACGCCGACGCGCTTGTCGCGGAAATGCTCGGTGTAGGCCAGCAACGCGGCGACGCCGGTGGCGCCAGCGCCCTCCGCGACTACCTTCGCTCCTTCGACCAGCAAACCGATCGCTTCCTCGACCGTGTGTTCCGGAACCACCAGCACTTCGACACCGAGCTTCCGAACGATCTCGAATGGCTGCTCGCCGATGTCGCGAACCGCGATACCTTCGGCAATCGTCGCTCCGCCGACAGATACCGTCTCGCCGGCCAAGCGCTGCGCCATCGCGGAATAGGACGCCACTTCGACGCCAAAAATCGCGATGCCCGGCTTCATCGCCCTTGCGACCGTGGCACAGCCCGCGAGCAGTCCGCCGCCGCCAACCGGGATGACCAGCGCATCGAGATCCGGCACGTCCTGCAATAGCTCCAGTGCCAACGTGCCCTGGCCGGCTATCACGCCGAGATCGTCGTATGGATGAACGAACACCAGATGCCGCTCGGCCGCCAACGCTTCCGCATGCGTCGCGGCCTCGGCCAGTGTTTCGCCATGAAGCACGACATTAGCGCCCCACGCCGCCGTGCGTGTCACCTTCGTTGCGGGCGTGAATTTTGGCATCACGATGGTTGCGCCCACATTGGCGAGTCGCGCATGCCGCGCCACTGCCTGCGCGTGATTGCCGGCCGACATCGCGATCACACCGCGTTCGCGTTCCGTGTCGCTCAGCAGCGCCAGGCGATTGGCGGCACCGCGCTCCTTGAAGGCACCCACGACCTGCAGGTTGTCGAGCTTCAGCACCACGTCGGCGCCAGTGGCACGCGACACGGCGTCGCTTGGCAGAGCGGGCGTACGCAACACGCGGCCGGCGATCCGTTCGGCCGCCGCCGTCACGTCGGCAAAGCGCAGCACGTCAGATGAACTTGATGCTGAGGATCTCGTAGGACCGATCGCCACCGGGTGCGGGCACGGACACGGCGTCACCCACCCGCTTGCCGATCAGGGCTTTGGCCAGCGGGGAGGAGATGGAAAGCTTGCCGCTCTTGATGTCCGCCTCATAGACACCGACGATCTGGTAGGCGGACTCCTTTTCGGTGTCCTCCTCCACCAGCCGCACGTGCGCGCCGAACATGATGTGTTCGCCGGACAGCGAAGACGGATCTATCACCTCGACGGAAGAGACGATCTCCTCGAGTTCGGCAATGCGGCCCTCGATGAAGGACTGTCGTTCTCGCGCGGCATGATATTCGGCGTTCTCCGAGAGATCGCCGTGCGTACGGGCTTCGGCGATCTGGCGAATGATCGACGGACGCTCCTCCGCCTTGAGCTGGCGAAGCTCGTCACTCAACCGCTGCAGTCCAGGGGCGGTCATAGGGAACTTCTGCACGTCTCTCCGTCCTATGGTGATCGAACGCAAATGGAAAACCGGATTGCGGCCAAGCACAAGCGCCGCGACAGGCCACAACCTGGCCGCGACGATGGCTTCAGAACGAACGGCGAAAATAGGACTGCAGAGGCGCGACTTCAAGCGGTCCCGACTTCAAGGCGGCTATTGCGTGCACCGCGGCCCGTGCCCCAGCCATCGTGGTGTAGTGCGGAACGCCGTGAGTCAACGCACTACGGCGGATCGCGAAGCTGTCGGCGATCGACTGCGGCGTGGACGCGGTGTTGATCACAAGTTGCACATCGCCGGAACGGATCGCGTCCACGCAGTGCGGGCGGCCTTCGAGCACCTTGTTGACAACGGACACCGGCAGTCCGGCCTCGCGGATGCGTGCGGCGGTGCCGCGGGTGGCCATGATGGCGAAGCCCATCTCGGTCAGGCGACGCGCCAGGGCGGGCAGGCCGTGTTTGTCGGCGTCCTTCACCGACAGGAAAACAGTGCCCGCGTCTGGCAATATTATACCAACCCCGAGCTGCGACTTGGCGAAGGCGCGTTCGAAGCTGACATCCAGGCCCATTACCTCGCCGGTTGACTTCATTTCCGGACCCAGGATGGTGTCCACATTGGGGAAGCGCGCGAACGGGAACACTGCCTCTTTCACCGCGACGTGGGGAGCCACACTCATATCGTCCAGATGGAAGTCGGCCAGCCGTTCGCCGGCCATGACGCGCGCGCCGATCTTGGCGATCGGCACGCCTGTCGCCTTGGCAACGAATGGCACGGTGCGCGAGGCGCGTGGGTTCACCTCCAGCACGTATATGACATCATCCTTGATCGCATATTGCACGTTCATCAGCCCGACGACGCCGAGCGCCTTGGCCATCGCCTCGGTTTCCGCCTTCAGCTCGGTCACCGTTGCGGGCGGCAGCGTGTACGGCGGCAATGAGCAGGCGCTGTCGCCGGAATGGATGCCGGCTTCCTCGATGTGTTCCATTACACCAGCGACATAAACGGTCTCGGCGTCGGCGATGCAGTCCACATCGACCTCGATCGCATCGTTCAGGTAGCGGTCGATCAGCACCGGATTGTCGCCCGACACGCGCACCGCCTCGCGCATGTAGCGATGCAATCCAGCGCGGTCGTAGACAATCTCCATTGCACGCCCGCCCAGCACGTAGCTCGGGCGGATCACCACTGGATAGCCGACGCGTTCCGCCACTGCTTCGGCTTCCTCAGCTGAGCGTGCGATGCCGTTGTCCGGCTGCCGCAGGCCAAGACGATGCAACAGGAGTTGGAAGCGCTCGCGGTCCTCGGCGATGTCGATCGCGTCGGCGGACGTGCCGAGGATGGGGATCTGCTCGCGTGCCAGGGCCTGCGAAAGCTTCAGCGGCGTCTGCCCACCGGTACTGGACGATGCAGCCAAGCAGCGTGCCGCGGCTTTGTTCGCGGCGTACCAGGGCGAGGACGTCCTCTGCGGTGAGCGGCTCGAAGTACAGCCGATCGGACGTGTCGTAGTCGGTGCTGACGGTTTCCGGGTTGCAGTTGACCATGATGGTCTCGAAGCCGGCTTCCTTCAGGGCATAGGCGGCGTGGACACAGCAATAGTCGAACTCGATACCCTGTCCGATACGGTTTGGACCACCGCCGAGGATAATGATCTTCTGCCGTTCGGTCGGATCCGCCTCACATGTCGGCGTGCCGTAGCCACCTTCGTAGGTGGAATACATGTAGGGCGTGGCGGAGGCGAACTCCGCAGCACAGGTGTCGATACGTTTGTAGACCGGGTGCACACCCAGACGAATCCGCAGTGCGGCGATGTCGGACTCCTTCTTCGATGTCAGGTCCGCGAGATGCTTGTCCGAGAAGCCAAGCGCCTTCAGTCGCCGCAGCGCGCCCGCGTCGTGCGGGAGGCCATTGGAGGCGACAGCACGCTCGGCATCGACGATGCGTTCGAGTTCGCGCAGGAACCAGGGATCGAATTTCGTCGCGGCGTGGATGTCCTCAACCGACAGCCCTGCACGCAACGCCTGCGCGGCGATCAGCAGCCGATCGGGGCGCGGTGCAGACAGCGCGGCACGGAACGCATCGATGCCGCCATCGCCTGGTGGTTCGATCTCGTCGAGGCCGGAAAACCCTGTCTCCATGCTGCGCAGGCCCTTTTGCAGAGCTTCGGCAAAGCTGCGGCCGATTGCCATCGCTTCGCCGACGGACTTCATCGATGTGGTCAGGAGTGCCGGCGTGCCGGGAAACTTCTCGAACGTGAAGCGTGGGATCTTCACCACGACGTAATCGATGGTGGGTTCGAAACTCGCCGGCGTCACGCGGGTGATGTCGTTGGCCAGCTCGTCGAGCGTGTAGCCAACAGCGAGTTTCGCAGCGACCTTGGCGATGGGGAATCCGGTCGCCTTCGATGCCAACGCTGAAGAGCGCGATACACGGGGATTCATCTCGATGATGACCATGCGGCCATCGGCGGGGTTCACTGCGAACTGGACGTTGGATCCGCCGGTGTCGACGCCAATGGCGCGCAGGCAGACGATCGAGGCATCGCGCATCCGCTGATATTCTTTGTCGGTCAGCGTCAGCGCCGGCGCCACGGTGACGGAATCGCCAGTGTGGATCCCCATCGGATCGACGTTCTCAATCGAGCATACGATGATGCAGTTGTCCGCACTGTCGCGGACCACCTCCATCTCGAATTCCTTCCAGCCCAGCACCGATTGTTCGATCAGCACTTCGGTGGTCGGCGATGCCTCCAGCCCACCCGCAACGATCTGCTCGAATTCCTCGCGGTTATAGGCGATGCCGCCTCCTGTGCCGCCCAGTGTGAAACTCGGGCGGATCACGGCGGGCAGGCCAATGTCGGCTACCGCGGCGCGCGCCTCCTCCAGCGAATGGGCGATGGCGCTTTTCGGCGATTCGATGCCGACTGCCGCCATGGCATCGCGGAATTTCAGGCGATCTTCCGCGCGTTCGATGACGTCGGCTCGGGCACCTATCAGTTCGACGTTGTGGCGCGCCAGTGCTCCCGACTGCGCCAGCTGCATGGCGATGTTCAGCGCGGTCTGGCCACCCATCGTCGGCAGCAAGGCATCCGGTTTTTCGCGCGCTATGATGCGTTCGACGATCTCGGGTGTGATCGGCTCGATGTAGGTGGCATCGGCGAGGCCGGGATCGGTCATGATCGTGGCGGGATTGGAATTGACCAGGATGACGCGATAGCCCTCGGCCTTCAGCGCCTTGCAGGCCTGTGCGCCGGAATAGTCGAATTCGCACGCCTGGCCGATGACAATGGGGCCGGCGCCGATGATCAGGATAGAGGCGATGTCGGTGCGTTTGGGCATGATTCAGCCGCGTGCTTCGTTGTGATCGGGGTGACCGTCGGGGACGATCCAGGACAGACGGCTGCTGGTACGGGTGTTGTCCTCGGGTGGCACGCGCTCGGGTTCATCGAGGCTGCAGCTACTGACGTCGATCTCGTTGCCATCGCTGAATCGGAAGGTCAGCTGCGTGCCGCATCGGCCGCAGAAGCTGCGCACGCCGTGCGCGCTGGAACGGAACTGTTCGGGCTGTCCGTGCAGGAGATGGAACTCGTTCGTTTGCACACTGAACCATGTAACGAATGCGGCCCCGGTCGTGCGGCGACAGATCGAGCAATGGCAGTTCGTCGCATTGAACGGCGTGCCCGTCACGCTGTAGCGGATCGCCCCGCAGTAGCATCCACCGGTCAGCATGATGCCGCCGCCATGCAGCGCCGGGCCGCTGCTACGCCCGCGGGAGTCAACTCAAGATGCCAGTGGCATTGCAATGCGCCTTCCGGCAGCCGGATCGGCTCGCGGATCAGACCTTCGCGCAGGCATGCGGCGATTGCGTCGCGGAAGGCGTCGTATCCGACATCGGCTGCAGTGAGGGCGGTAAACTGCTCGAACCCGGCCTCGATGTTCGGCTCGTTGATCACGTGGCGAAATGCGGTGGTGAGCACCAGTGCCTTGGCATCCATGTCACGGCCGCCGCTCGATCATCTCCACGAACCGGGCGAACAAGTAGTGGCTGTCGCTCGGCCCCGGGCTCGCCTCGGGATGGTACTGCACGGAGAACACCGGTCGATCGGTGCACGCCAGCCCCTCATTCGAACCGTCGAACAGCGACACGTGCGTCACCTTCACGGTCGGCGGCAGAGCCTCGGCATCAACGGCGAAACCGTGGTTCTGGCTGGTGATCTCGACCCGACCGGTCGTGAGATCCTTCACCGGCTGGTTTGCCCCCCGGTGTCCTCGGTCCAGCTTGTAGGTCTTGGCGCCCAGCGCCAGCGCCAGCAATTGATGCCCGAGGCAGATCCCGAAAATCGGCGTCCCCGTATTCAGCACGCCGCGGATCGCGGGAACCGCGTATTCGCCGGTGGCCGCCGGATCGCCTGGCCCATTGGACAGGAACACGCCATCCGGCTCGTGCCGCAGGATGTCATCGGCGGTCGCCGTCGCCGGCACCACGGTCACGCGGCATCCGGCCGAAGCCAGGCAGCGCAGGATGTTGCGCTTCGCCCCGTAGTCCACCGCCACCACGTGGTGCCTCGGAGCAGACTGCTGCCCGGTGCCATCGGGCCAGGCCCACCGCGTCTCGTCCCACTCGTACGATTGCCCGCAGGTCACGTCCTTGGCGAGGTCCATACCCTCCAGCCCCGGCCACGCCTCGGCCTGCGCGCGCAGCGCTGGCAGATCGAAGTGTCCGTCAGTCGGATACACCAGGACGCCATTCGGCGCGCCCCCATCGCGGATGCGGATGGTCAGAGCCCGCGTATCGATCCCCGCGACACCTGCTATTCCGCGCGCCCGGAGCCAGGCATCGAGATGCAGCGCGGCCCGCCAATTGGACGGCTCGGTTACATCCTGCTTCACCACCAGGCCCCGCGCGGCGATGGTGGTGGCCTCGATGTCCTCACCGTTGGTCCCGACGTTGCCGATATGCGGGAAAGTGAAGGTGATGATCTGGCCAGCATAGGATGGATCGGTCAGCGTCTCCTGATAGCCCGTCATCCCCGTGTTGAAGCAGACTTCGCCGACTGGTGCCGGCACCGCGGTATGGGCGCCGAATCCCCGCCCCCAGAACACCGAACCGTCGCCGAGCACCAGGGCGGCGTTGGCACCCGGTGGCACCTCGTTATCCGACGCCCCGACGGGTTCAACGGTTTGCGGCACGGTCCCGCCTGGCAGATCGGACAGCACAAGGCCTGTCGCGGCGATCACCGCCGCCCAGTGACGCGACGGTATCGAGCTGGCCTGCCGCCACTTGCGCACCGCCTCTGTTCCCACGCCTGTCAGCCGCGCAGCAGCGTCGGCGCCGCCCAACCGTTCGATGATAGTGTCTACGCTGATCGCCATGGCTGGAAGATATGGGAAGGAATTTCCCAAAGCAACCGCCAGACAACGCGGTCGGAATTTTCCTCCGGCATTCGCGGCCGCGCCAATTCGCATATTATAGGGGGAGTTTTTTTTGGAGGGCACGCCATGAGCCTGCGGGAGCAGTTCACCGACCAGCTCAAGGCGTCCATGAAGGCCGGTACCGCGCCGCGCACCTCCACGCTCCGCATGATCCTGGCGCGATTGAAGGACGTGGACATCGCCGCCCGGCCCAAGGGCGTAGACCGCGTGCCTGACGAGGAAATCGTTGGCATGCTCCGCGCCATGGTGAAATCCCGCCGCGAGTCGGTCGAGATGTATCGGCAGGGCCATCGCCAGGACCTGGTGGACAAGGAACAGGCTGAAATCGCGATCATCGAGACCTTCCTGCCGCAGCAAATGGACGAGGCGGCGATGCAGGCGGTGGTCGCCGAGGCGATCGCTGAGACGCAGGCAGCAAGCATCAAGGACATGGGGAAGGTGATGGCCGTGCTGCGAGCCAGGCACGCCGCCACGCTCGACATGTCGAAAGCCGGCCCGATGGTAAAGGCGCGGCTGTCGTGATCGCCATTCGACCGAGAGAGGATCGAAAGTCTCTCCCCCTCCCCTTGCGGGAGAGGGTTGGGGGGAGGGGGGGGCTGCGCCAGGCCCAACGCCCAACCCCCTCCCGCAAGGGGAGGGGGAGGACTGCGGTTGCATCCAAGGCCTCCCTCGTGCCGGTATTCCACCACGTCGCGTCCGCGCCCTGATGGCCCTTCCGGCCTCCTTCATGGACGAACTGCGCCTCCGCACCCCTCTGGCGGCGGTGGTGGGGCGGCGGGTGCGCCTCGCCCGCTCGGGCCGGCAATGGAAGGGCTGCTGCCCATTCCACGGCGAGAAGACCCCCAGCTTTTATGTCTATGAGGATGGCCACTACCACTGCTTCGGTTGCGGTGCCCATGGCGACGCTATCGGCTTCGTCATGCAGAGCGAAGGCGCGGCCTTCATGGAAGCCGTCGAACGCCTCGCCACCGAGGCTGGCCTGGAAGTGCCAAAGCTCTCGCCCGAAGTGGCTGAAGCGGAACGCCGCCGCCACGACCTCGCCTCCGTGCTGGAGGCCGCCCAGGCCAGCTACCAGCGCCGCCTGTTCCTGCCCGAGGGCCGCCACGCGCTCGGCTACCTCCTCGGCCGCGGCCTCTCGGAGCAGACGATCCGCAACTTTGCCCTCGGCTGGACTGGTGAAAGCCGTGGCGCCCTGGCCGCGGACCTGGGGCGCGACGGCGTCACCCAGGACCAACTCGTCGAATCCGGATTGATGCGGCGCGACGATGAAACCGGCCGGGCGTTCGATCTGTTCTTCAATCGCGTGATGTTCCCGATCCGCGATCGGCGCGGCCGGGTCATCAGCTTCGGTGGCCGCATCCTCGGAGATGGCCAGCCGAAATACGTCAACGGGCCGGAAACGGCGCTGTTCTCCAAGCGCCGCACACTCTACGCGCTGGACCTCGCACGCGACGCCGTGCGGGGCGGCGCGGCTTTGTTGGTGGTTGAAGGCTATATGGACGTGATCGCCCTCGCACAGGCCGGAATCGGCGGCGCCGTCGCACCTCTCGGCACCGCACTGACCGAGGAACAGCTCGAGGAACTGTGGCGTCTGTCGCCGACGCCCATCCTCTGTTTCGACGGCGATGCCGCCGGCAGTCGTGCCGCCGCGCGCGCCGCCGAACTCGCGCTGCCATTGCTTGCCCCCGACCGCAGCCTGAAACTGGCGCGCCTGCCTTCGGGCGAGGATCCCAACTCCCTCGTTCGCCGCCGCGGCGCCGACGGCATGAAGACGGTTGTGGATGCAGCCACGCCGCTCGTGGATGCGCTCTACGATCTGCTGCGCGAGGCCAGCGGCGCGACTACGCCCGAGCAGCGGGCCGCATTCTTGACCCGCCTCGACCAGGCTGCCCGTCGCATCCCCGATAAAGCATTGGCGGATGAGTACCGCGAAGCCTTGCGCGGAAGGTTCTATGCAACGCGCCGCCAGAATCGGCCCGGCAGGCAGAACCGGAACGACAAGTTGGACGGACGGGGGACGCCGTTGCTCCGTTCACTGCCCCGCCCCGGTCCTGCGGCAAGCATTGTTGCGATGGAACGCTCGCGTATTCTCACGGCCATCCTGCTGCGCCACCCTGTCCTGTTGCGCGATGTCGAGCACGCCTATATCGGCCTCGATCTCCCACAGCCACTCGCTGTCTTGCGTGATGCACTCCTCGGTTGGTCGGAAACGGCCGAAATCCTTGACTCTCACGTGTTGATGTCCCACCTCACGGTCTCCGGATTGCACATCGAGACGGAGCAGGCCCTGGCAGCGACCCCCGTACCGCTTCCAGCCTGCGCCGCATCGGCTGCAATGCCGGCGGAGGCCGAGGCCGGGTGGTGGCACATCTTCGGGTTCCTGAACGTGCAGCGTCTGGGCGAGGAAATTGCATTGGCCGAAGCTGCCTGCCGCCAGGACATGACGCCCCAGAGCCAGAACCGCCTGATCGCTCTCAAAGCCGCCCTGAACAAGGTCGTCAGCGGCGAACCGGATGGAGTCGACCTTGCGGCATGAAAACGATGTTTGACTTAGGAGTTCGCTGAACGATGGCCACCAAGCCCGCTGTCGCGTCCGATACCGTCACCGCAGACCAGGACGTCGAGACCACCCTGCTGGACGTGCAAACCGCCGCCGTGAAGCGGCTGATCGCGCGCGGCAAGGAGCGCGGCTACATCACCTTCGATGAGCTGAACCAGATCCTGCCGCCGGACCAGAACAGCTCCGAGCAGATCGAAGACGTGATGGCCAATTTCTCTGAGATGGGCATCCAGGTCGTCGAGAGCGAAGAGACCGAGGATGGCGAGGCGCCGGTCGTCAAGACCGAGAAGACCGAGGAAGGCGAAGGCGAGGAAGAAGGCCCGACCGGTAACGTCGATGAGGCCAGCCTCGGCCGCACCGACGATCCCGTGCGGATGTACCTGCGTGAGATGGGCAGCGTGGAGCTGCTGTCGCGTGAGGGCGAGATCGCCATCGCCAAACGCATCGAGGCCGGCCGCGACATGATGATCGGCGGCCTGTGCGAAAGCCCGCTGACGTTCAAGGCGATCATCTCCTGGCACGACCAGCTCAAGGCCGGCCGGATGCTGTTGCGCGACATCATCGACCTGGAAGCGACGCAGGGCGCCGGAGCGCCCGCGCCGGATGGTAGCGTGGCGCCGGATCCCTCCATCCCCATCAACGGCAGCGGCGGTAACGGTGCAGTCGAACCGGCGATGCCGATGGACGGCGCCGAGGATGTGGATGGCGATGATGAGGGCGACGGCCCCGGCATCTCGCTGTCGGCGCTCGAGGAGAAGCTGAAGCCGGAAGTGCTGGCGACCTTCGAGGAGATTGAGGCGCTGTATAAGAAGCTGCACAAGGTGCAGCATCGGCGGCTCGAGACGATGACCTCGGGCGAGGAGGTCACCACCCGCTCGGAGAAAAGCTACGAGCGCCAGCGCGAAGAGCTGGTCAGCAAAGTCGAGCAGGTGCGGCTGCACAACAACCGCATCGAGGAGCTGGTGACGCAGCTCAAGCAGCTCAACCAGCGGCTGACCGCACTGGAGGGCCAGCTTCTGCGCACCGCCGAGGGCTGCAAAGTGCCGCGCGATGAGTTCCTGAAGAACTACCGTGGCCAGGAGCTCGATCCGAACTGGCTGGAGAAGGTGTCGAAGCTGCCCGCGAAGGGCTGGAAAACCTTCATCACCCGGCATCCCAACGACATCGCCAACGTCCGATCGCAGATCGCCGTGGTGGCAAACGATGCGAGCCTGCCGATCAGCGAGTTCCGTCGCGTCTACATGACGGTCAGCCGCGGTGAGCGTGACAGCGCGCGGGCGAAGAAGGAGATGATCGAGGCCAACCTGCGCCTCGTGATCTCGATCGCCAAGAAGTACACCAACCGTGGGCTGCAATTCCTGGATCTGATCCAGGAGGGCAACATTGGCCTGATGAAGGCGGTCGATAAGTTCGAGTACCGCCGCGGCTACAAGTTCAGCACCTACGCGACGTGGTGGATCCGCCAGGCGATCACCCGATCGATCGCCGATCAGGCGCGCACCATCCGCATCCCGGTGCACATGATCGAGACGATCAACAAGCTGGTGCGCACGTCGCGCCAGATGCTGCACGAGATCGGCCGCGAGCCCGCGCCGGAGGAACTGGCGGACAAGCTCGGCATGCCGCTCGAGAAAGTCCGCAAAGTGCTCAAGATCGCCAAGGAGCCGATAAGCCTGGAGACGCCGATCGGCGACGAGGAAGACAGCCATCTCGGCGACTTCATTGAGGACAAGGCGGCGGTGATCCCGCTCGACGCGGCGATCCAGGCGAACCTGCGCGAGGCCACCACGCGCGTGCTGTCCTCGCTGACGCCGCGCGAGGAACGCGTGCTGCGCATGCGTTTCGGCATTGGCATGAACACTGACCACACTTTGGAAGAGGTTGGCCAGCAGTTCAACGTGACGCGCGAGCGTATCCGCCAGATCGAGGCGAAGGCGCTGCGCAAGCTGAAGCACCCGAGCCGCAGCAGGAAGCTGCGCAGCTTCCTGGACGACTAAATCCCAGCCTGTCGTGTCGGCGAAGGCCGGCCCCGAGTGAAAATGGGGTCGGCATCTTGGTATCAGAGAACTACTTGGACTTAATGCCTTAGTGCTATTGCACTTTGTGCATCCGCGTCTTCGGCACAGAAGGCAATGCGGTGGACGGCGGCCAAGCCCGGGCCATAACCTTGAAAGAGCGCCAGTCCCCATCAAGCGGTTGAACCCATTAGCCGCCGCGCCCGGCTGGGACAGAATTATGTTTGACACAATCACAGATTTATGTCATATATACTAACATAAAACTGACACAAGGCAGGGACATCAGGACATGTCGATCTATCCACGCACACCGAGAAACCTTGCTCCGGCCACCATGATCTCCGCTGCGCGCATCAGCGCGGCAACCTCGACACCAACACCACCCTCCCCGCAACCACCGGCGACCCAGATTTCGAATGCGTCATCGGCGCCATCCCTGGCGCAAGGTGCCGGTACCGACCTGGCCGTGACTTGGGCAGCGCCTGCGGTCGACAGCGCGCACAGCGCCGCGACCGGGTTCAATCTGCGGTTCAGTTGCTCCGGTGCCAATACCTGGACAACACTACCGAACGTCACCAGCCCATACGAGTTATCGGGACTGACGGCTGGCACGGCGTATGACGTCCAGATCCAGGGGGTGAATTCGGCCGGTGGAAGTGCGTGGTCCGCCAGCGGTACGCTAACCACCGCCTCTGGCGCTGCCGCTCCGAATGCCCCAGTGATTAGCTCTGTCGCGCCGCCGCCGGACGGCACGACCAGTAAGCTCGCGGTCGCGTGGACGGCGCCCACGGTCGACGGCACTCATGCTGCCGCAGCCGGCTACAACCTACGCTACAGCCCATCGGGTGCCGGCACCTGGACCACGGTGTCGGGCGTCAGCAGCCCGTATGGCATCACCGGCCTGACGGGCGCGGCCCCGATCGACGTCGAGGTCCAGGCGATCAGCGCCGCAGCCAATGTGAGCGGCTGGTCTTCAATCGCCACCGGCACCACTTGGGGTGCGACGGTCGCGCCAGGAAACCTCACCGTTGCGACTGCGCAGGTTCACGGCACGAACGTGGCTCCTAGTGGCGGGGCCAACATCATCGCCACGCCTGCCCCGAC
This sequence comes from uncultured Alphaproteobacteria bacterium, assembly GCA_963726125.1. Taxonomy (GTDB): domain Bacteria; phylum Pseudomonadota; class Alphaproteobacteria; order Acetobacterales; family Acetobacteraceae; genus JAMXLO01. The sequence continues at coordinate 870,687 of CAVSBG010000002.1, forward strand.
CGCAGTAGCCAGTGCTGCCTTGGCTTGGTCCGAGAGCCCCTCCATACAGCCGACGACCAACCTGTCCGCGGCCAGCGCCGACGGCCAGACCGATGGCTGGGGCGCGTACATCAGTGCCCCGGCGACCGCTGGCACTTTCTATCTATGGATGCTGGTGCAGAATGCCGGCGGCACCACCATTGGCGCCCTGGTTTCGTCAGCGATCACGGCATCATAGCGACATGGGGTTTGCGGCATTCGAGGACTGGAAGGTAACCGCGCAGCCGCCTATTGTAGACCGCGCCGACGCGGGGGAGACAAGCAATGGAGCCGGTGGCGCGGGTTACCGTTACGGTGACGTTCCTCCGGATGGATCGGCCGCCCGCTGCTCCTTCCCCCGGTCTGCCGCCGGATTACCAGGTCGTGCGCGTCGAGCAGCCGACAGTCGGCTTCTATCGATACCTCTACGATACCGTCGGTGCAGATTACGTCTGGTGGCTGCGGCGCACGATGTCGGACGGCGAACTTGCCGCCCTGTTGCGCGATCCTGTGGTCTCGATCAACGTACTATACAATGGCGGCCAGCCAGCTGGTTTCTATGAGCTGGATGGTCGCGGCTGGCCAGACATGAATCTCAGCTATTTCGGCCTCATGCCCCATGCCATCGGGACCGGTGTAGGCTTTCCATTCCTGCGTCACGCGGTCGATACGGTGTGGCGGGAGGGTCCGCGCGGCATGACCGTGAACACCTGCACCGCAGACCATCCACGCGCAATGCCCACGTATCTTCGCGCCGGTTTCCGCACGTTGCGGCAGGTGCGCGAGCTATGGAATGTACCGCTGCGTCTCGGGATGCGCATTCCGGAACGGCTGCTGACGTAACCCTCTCCCGCGATGCTTCGCGGAGGAGGGTCAACACCGACAGTATGCAGTGCTGTCAGGAATGCCGGAACACACGACACCGAACGGCGCGGCGACATGCAACACCGCGCTCAGTGACCGTGTGCCGCTCGTATCGATGCATCACGCTCCAGCGCCGCTCGGTCCCAGTGCGCCAGATCGGCTGCGGCCTCGTACGTGCTGTGCAGGAATTCGAGCAGGCACTCATCCGGTGACGCCGCTCCACGAACGGCGTCGTACGTCAGAATGAATTGCCCTAACTCCTGATCGTACCCCGCGGCGCCAGGACGCACAGGTGCATCAGCAAAGCCAGCCGGTTCGGGAGACGCATAACTGTAGAATGCCGCCTTGCCAAACCCGCCATTGCCCGGCCAAAAGCCGCAACTGCTGACCTCGTGCGAGTAAGCCTCCTGCATCACCCAGGCGCCGAGGTTGGGTAAATCGCTCTTCAATGGTGGCGCGGATCGCCCGGAAAATCGGGTGACCGCGAGGTCGAAACTGCCCCAGAAAAAATGCACCGGGCTCACCTTGCCCAGGAACCGCGAGCGGAAAATTTTGCAGACCCGGTCCGCTTGAACCAGCGCGCGCCAGAACCGCTGCACGTACTCCGCATCATAGGCGGCATGCGTGTGATCCTGTTCGAACGGGATGGCATCCGGTATCTCGACCGGCATCGTCCAGATCCGTGTTGCGATCCCGAGCGCGCGCAGCCGTCCCATGACCTCGGCGTGGAAGTCGGCAACGCTGCGCGGCGCGAGGGCAACCGCTTCGGTCGCACCGTCGCTGGTCCGGATCACCAGCGCATGATCGATGAAGTCGAAGTCGAGCTGAAACCCGCGCGCGCCGTACGGCATGATCGATGTCGTCAGGCCGCGGCTGGTCACATACAGCGGCACCTGCCACCAATGGTTGACCATGGGCGCGTGTGCGAGGCGGATCTTGCCCACAACCTGGGTCCAGAGATGCAACGTCGCACAGGTGTCCGCCCAGTCAGCGAGAGGAAGCTCGGGCCACACTTCCATCGGCAAGGCCTACACGTCCACGACAACGTATTGCTCCTCGATCGTCACCGGCACCGTCTCCGCCACGTAGGGCCCCTCCACCACGCGCGTGCCTTCCGCGACCTCGACCGGGTAGCTCCGCACCTGGATCCGCTCCGGTTCGCAATACGACTGTCCCGTGCGCACGTCGAACTCCCAGCCATGCCACGGACACCGGATGATCTCGCCCTTGCGCGAATACTTGTAGTGCCCAGGCTCATCCGATTCGATCAGTCCGGTCAGGATCCCCTCGCACATCGGCCCACCCTGATGTGGGCACCGGTTGAACAAGCCGAAATACTCGCCGTCCAGATTGAACACTGCGATGGACCGGCCCCGCACGGTCACCAGCTTCCGCTGTCCGGGCGGAATTTCGGAAACTGTTGCGACCACGTGCTTGCTCATGCTGCCTCTGCCTCTTGGGTTTCACCGAGTCCATACACCGCGCGGGCATTGTCGCGGTAGACCATCCGCCGCTGCTGCTCGGTCATCTGTGCCTTGAACGCCGTCTCCGGATTGTCGAAGTCCCAATGCGGATAATCGGTGGCAAACAGGATCCGGTCCCAGCCAATCCATTCCAGGATCGACAGGATATCCTCCGGCCGCTCCGGTTCATCCATCGGCTGCGTGGTGAACCAAACCTGCTCGCGCACATAACTCGACGGCGGTCGCGTCAGATGCGGCACCTCGTCCTTCATCCGTGCCCATTGCCGATCGAGACGCCAGCATAATGATGGGACCCAGGCCAGGCCCGCCTCGACGATCACCACCTTCAGCGACGGATACCGCGCCAGCACGCCCTCGCACACCAGGCTGGTCACCAGAGCTTGTTGCGACATGGAAACTTCGTGATGTTCTTCCACGTAATACGAAGACCATCCCGTCGCTGTTACCGCATAGCCGTTGTTGCCCGAACTATGCAGCCCGATCGGTAGACCGTGCGCCGCCGCAGCCTCATAGATCGGCCAATACCGTCGCCGCCCCAAGGGCTCGATCGTGTGCGTCACCACCGACACCTGAGCAAAGTCCCGATTTCCGGCCCAATGCTCGATCTCTGCCACCGCCGCTGCGGCGTCCTCCCCCGGCACCACGATCGCAGCCTTCAGTCGCTGATCCTTCTGCGTCCATTCATGGAACTGCCACTCGTTGATTGCCCGGCACAGCACCGGTGCAAGCTCCTGGTTGCGCTGATCCATGCCGGTGGGCGAGAGCAGATGCAGCATCCCCGCCTCGATCCCGTAGCGATCCAGCAACTGCTCCTGCAGGAACGCCAGATCCGATCCCGGTGGCCCGCCATTCCGAGGCCACGAATCCTTGCGCGACAACGCCGGTGCCGCCTTGAAATATGGCGACGAACCAGTGAACGGCGTCGGTCGCCGCGACCCATACGTCTCCAGGTGCTCGCGCCACCGCGCCGGCAGATAGGGATACAGGTCCTTCGACGAACGCATCGCGTGATGCACATCGCAGTCGATCACGCCGATCTTCGTCTCTTGCGCAACTGCGCGTTCCAACAACGCGGAGCTCATTGCAGCGTCTCCTTCAACCTCGGATACGTCTCCAGCGGATTATCCACCAGCATCCGCTGTATCAGCGACGGCGACAAACCTTCCGGCAGCGCCGCATCGCTATCGAAATGCCAGTGCGGATAGTCGGTCGAGAACAGCAGCAACCGATCGGACCCGATCTGCTCGATCGTCTGTTCCATCTGTCGCGGATCAGGCGGCGCATCGGACGGTTGCAGCGTGAACCGCACATGGTCGCGAATGATCTCCGCCGGTGCGCGATCAACCCACGGCACTTCCGCCCGCATCGCCCGCCACGTCTTCACCGCGCGCCACATGAATTGGGGCAGCCAGGTGAAACCGGCTTCCGCCAATACCACGGTCAGGCCGGGAAACTTGCTGAACACGCCTTCAGATATCAGGCTCAGCAACTGCGCCTGGAACGCGTGCGAACCCACCACGTAGTCTTCCAGGTAATACGATGGCCAGCCGTTCTTCGTTGTCGCATGGCGAAATGTTGAGCCGGCATGGATGCAAACCGGCAATCCATGCCGCTCCGCCGCGACGAAGATCGGCCAATGTTGCCGCTTGCCCAGCGGGGATTCACCAGCAGCCGGCAACAGCACCTGCACGAACCGCGTGTCGCGCGCACAGCGATCGATCTCCGCCGCCGCGAACTCGGCATCCTGCACCGGCACTACGATCGAAGCGCGTAGCCGAGGCTCCTTGTCCAGCCACTCCGCCACCACCCAGTCATTGATCGCACGGCACAGCGCAGCGGCAAGATGCACGTTGAACACCGACGATGCGCCATACAGGCAGTTGAGGATCGCATACCGCGTGTGAAACGGTGTCAGCACATGCTGCCGCATCAATCCTACATCGCTGCCCGGTTTGCCCGCGGCCGAGTCGCCAGTCAGGCCGCCCATTTGCCGGAACATTCACCGGATAGCTGGAGGGATCCAGGCCATCGATCCCACGCACCGTCACCTGCTCGCGCCAGTGCTCCTCCAGATACGGCAGCAGTGCGCGCATGCCGGGCACCGCCGGATGCACGTCGCAATCAATCGCGCCAACGGCCGGAAAACCCAACGCGAAACTCCTTCACCTCAGCCGTGAACGCTACAACCCGCACACTGTTGCCGCAACGCCCTGATCCTGGCACACATGCTGCCCTAGCTGAACTCGTCAACACGTCCGGGAAATCAGGAGACACCTCACAATGCGAGGAACGCATATCGGCATGGCTGCGCTCGCGGCCAGCCTGATCTTCACGCAAGCCAAAGCCGAGACCATCACGTTTGGCGGCATTCTGCCTCTCACCGGACCAGGGGCGCTGATCGGAACCGCCGAGATGCACGGCATCCAGTTCGCGGTCGACCAGGCCAACGCCAAGGGCGGCGTGCACGGCAACCAGATCGCGGTTCAGTTCGAGGACAATCAAGCCAAGCCCGACCAGTCCGTGCTCAGCTTCAACAAGCTGACGGACCTGCAGCACGTGCCGGTCATCTTCACCGGGTATCCCGGACCGTCGCTCGCCATGGCGCCGCTGGCCACGCGCAAGAAAGTGCTGCTGGTGAATGCCGGTGCGCAGGCCGACGCGCTGTCCAAGGCATCGCCTTATCTGATCAACACGCTGCCGACCATTGGCGACGAGATTGCCATCCTGTCGAAATACCTGATCAGCGACGGCAAGAAGCGCGCCGCCATTATGTTCGAGAATGATGCCGCGGGGATGTCTGGCCGCGACGACTACCTGAAATCGTTTCCCGAAGCTGGTGGCACGATCCTGGCACAGGAGGCCACCCAGTTCGGCCAGACTGATTTCCGTCCCGCACTGTTGAAGCTTGCCGACGCGAAGCCCGACGTGATGCTGGTGGCGATCACCGCGGGCCTGCTTCAGATGGCACAGCAGTACAAGCAGCTCGGCCTTACGTTCACCGTCGCCGGCACGACGTTCTTCGCCGATCCGTCCGTGATCGCCGATCCCGCCGCAGCCGGGTTCGTCCACACCCAGGTGAGGATCGACGCGCCCCCCGAACTTGCCGCGCAGTTCAAGGCTAAATACGGCGTGGACATGGAGTTCTTCGCCAAGCAGTACTACAACGCCGCTCAGGTCATCCTGACTACGCTCGACAAGGTGCTGGCCGAGAACAAGCCCGTCACTGGCGAAACGATGCACGACACGCTGTTCCAGATCGGCAAGTTCCAGGGGCTGATCCCGCTGGAGTTCAAGACCAACACCGCGAGCGTGCCGCTGGACATCAACGTGATGAAAGACGGCAAGGACGTGACGGTGAAGCAGTTGCAATAGCAACTACCTCCGATGCTTGCACTGCAATTGCTGGCCAGCGGGCTGGTGACCGGCTGCGCGCTTGGCGTGGTGGCGATCAGTTTCTCGCTGGTCTATGCCACCACGAAAATTTTCCATGTCGCGCACGCTGGTATCTATACGCTTGGCGGCTATTTGGCGTGGGCGATGGTGGTGCATGGCGCACCGCTGTTCTTGGCGGTGCTGGTAGCGATCGCGGCCTGCACGGCACTTGGCGCGCTGATCCAGTTCGCGCTGTATGCGCGGCTGGAACGGCGGCGGGCGACGCATCTGGTGATCCTGATCGCCTCGCTCGGTGTGCTGGCCGTGATCCAGAACGTGGTCGCCGCGGTGTTCACCCCGAACATCCTGCAGTTCCCGCTGCCGTGGGGCAGCCAGGTGTTTCCGCTAGGACCTGTGCGGCTGACTTACACGCAGTTGCTGACGATCGTGATCAGCGTGGCCGCTTATGGGGGGACGATGCTGTTTGCGCATGGCACGATCCTGGGCAAGCGTATTCGCGCCGTTGCCTCCAACCCCATGCTGGCGGACATCACGCGACTGCAGCCGCGCACCGTCTACATCTATGTGATCGCCATTGCATCGGCGCTGGTGTGCCTGCCTGGGATATTGGTGCCGCTTGATCTTGGCTTGCAGCCGTATAACGGCGTGACGCCGCTGCTGACCGCCACCATTGCGATGATCGCCGGGGGGGTCGGGAGCATCACCGGCGCGTTTGTGCTGTCGGTGGCGATTGCCGTGGTGCAGAACCTGTCGCTTCTGGTGATGCCGGGCGAATGGAGCATTGGCGTGACCTTCTTCATCTTCGTGATCTTCATGCTGTTTCGTCCCACCGGCCTGTTCTCGGCGGCGCGCTGATGGATTTCCTGTACAGCTACATCGTTCTGGCGGCGATCTACGTGTTGCTTGGATTGTCCACCAATCTGCTGGTGGGAATCGTCGGCATCTTCTCCGTGTCGCAGGCGGCGGTGTTCGGCGTCGGTGCCTACGTCGTCGCGCATTTCCTGATGGCAACGGACCCGCTGTCATTCATCCCTGCATTGGTGATCGCGGCAGCTTGCTGCGTGGCGCTGAACATCCTGGTGACGCTGCCGTCGCTGCGTGTATCGGGTGACTACTTTGTGGTGACTTCCTTCGGCATCCAGTTGCTGGCGACGGCGGTTTTCACCAATTGGACGGCGGGGACCGGCGGTGCCAATGGCTTGCCGGGCATCCCTCCGCCCGACCTGTTCGGGTTGCAGATCGAGTCCACCCAGCAATACATGATGCTGTGCGTCGCGGTTTCGGCGCTTGGCTGTCTGTGCTTCTACCTGATCATGCGCGCCCCGTTCGGTCGTCTGTTGCGTGCCATCCGGGAGGATGAAACCGCGGTCGCCGCCGCCGGCAAGAACGTACTGCGCGCCAAGGTCTCGGCCGCCGCATTGGCTGGCGCCTTTGCGGGTACCGCCGGTGGCCTCTATGCCACGTTCCTCAGTTTCATAGATCCGTCGTCATTCGATCTCGACGCATCAATTCTCCTTCTCACCATGGTCGTGGTCGGAGGCGCGCGCACTCTCGCCGGTTCCATCGTCGGCCCCTTCCTGCTGCTCGCGCTGCCGCAGGTGCTGACGCTGGTGGACATCCCCACCACCATCGCTGCCGCCGCCCGCCAGCTGATTTACGGCGTGTTGCTGATCCTGTTCATGCTGTTCCGCCCGCAAGGTCTGGCGGGGGAAAAACTGTGAGCACTCGTCGCTGCTCGACCCAGCCATCAGCTTCCTCGATGCGCTGGGTCATTGCCCGGTTCAAATGCAATCGTGGTGGCCGGCTATGACCGCGTATCTACAAGTGGCCGGCCTCGACCACCGGTTCGGCGGACTGCGCGCACTGCAGGATTGCAGCTTCGCCATCGAGCAAGGCCGCATCACCTGCCTCGTCGGACCCAATGGTGCGGGCAAGACCACGATCTTCAACGTCATCACCGGCTTTCTCCACCCGGACGAGGGCACGGTCGCTTTCCGAGGTCAGAAGCTCGACGGCCTCCGCCCACAAGCGATTGTGCACGCCGGCATCGCCCGCACCTTCCAGAACCTCCGCCTCTTCACCGACCTCTCCGCGCTCGACAACGTCATGATCGCGATCAAGAGCCAACCCGGTGAGGAGCCGATCGGTGCCATCTTCCGCCCGCTCCACACCGCCCGCGCGCAAACGCGCCGCCGCCAGGAAGCGCTCGCGACATTGGACCATGTTGGCCTCGCCGATCGAGCGCATGACCTGGTGCGCAACCTCTCCTATGGCGAACAGAAGCTGCTGACAGTTGCCCGCGTCCTCGCAACCGGCGCCGAACTCCTGTTGCTCGATGAACCCGCATCCGGGCTCTCCGCCGGGGCACTCGATGCGATCATGACGCTGCTCCGCCGTCTGCAATCGGAAGGCAAGACGCTCCTTGTCGTCGAGCACAACACCCGCGTCGTGCAGCAGATCGCCGACGACGTACTGTTCCTGCATCAGGGCCACCTGATGGCCCAAGGCACCCCCGAAGAAATCATCAGCGACCCAGCCCTGGCCGAAATCTACTTCGGCGGAGCGCTATAGAGATGCTGCTGCAACTGTCCGGACTGGCCGCGGGGTACGGCGCGAAAACCGTGATCAGCGACGTGTCGTTCGAGCTGGAGCCTGGACAGATCCTTGCGTTCCTAGGTCACAACGGCGCCGGCAAGACCACCACGCTGAAGACGGTGATGGGCCTTCTTTCGCCTCGTGCTGGTGAAGTAACATTCGACGGCCAACGCATCGAACGTATGGACGTGTCACGCCGCGTGGCAATGGGGCTACGGTTGCTGCCAGAAGGCCGAGGAATCTTCCCCGACCTGAGCGTTTCCGAGAACATCGACGTCGTCGCCGCACGCAATGCGACCGGCAAGCCGATGTTCGGCATTCCCGATGTTTACCGCCTTTTCCCCGTGTTGGATGAACGCCGAACCACGCGTGCGGGAAGCCTCAGCGGCGGCCAGCAGCAGATGCTGGCGCTCGGCGTGGCGATCCTTGGCACTCCTCGCTGCCTTCTGCTCGACGAACCATCGATCGGCCTCGCCCCCAATCTCGTGGAGCGCCTGTTCCAACAGGTCCACGACGTCTGCAAATCCCACGCGATGACCGCGATCCTGGTCGAGCAGAACGTCGCCGCGGCCATGAAGATCGCCGATCGGGTCATTATCATGAACAACGGCCAGATCGTGTTCGACGGGCTGCCGCAGGAGGCGCGCGAGTCAAACTTCTGGCACTACTTCTGATCGGGGTCGCGAATCGACGACAAAGTGCTACCCAGACATCGTGGGCTTGCGTCGGAGTAGCAACGGATGTCAGCAGATCGTGAAGAGAAGCTGCAACGGTACCGCCATCTGCGGGCGATCAACAGGCAGCAGCAGTCCGCCGCACTGAGCAGCGTTTCAACCACCGCGCTGCTCGATTGCGCGCGCCGCCTCGGTCTCAGGCGTGGCCGCACGATCACGCTCGGCAGCGAAGACGAAATGAACCTGGTTTACGATCTCGTGGTTCACGCCCGTCTCGGCGACCGGAGTCCTGCGATCGCGCGCTACGCGACAAAGATCCAGCCGGCGCCTGGCAGCGATGAAGAGAAAATGCTGGTAGCGGTACGAAGTGCCCGCTTCGCCGTTCTGGAAGTGGAGCGTCGCGACGAAACGGTCGGCATCCACGTGCGGGATATCGTCAGCAACGAAGTGCTCTGGCTGATCGACGAAGGATTGGAGGCCAGTAGCGCGCTCGGTGACATATTCGCCAGCCGGTTGATAGCGGTGGACGACTTCGTCATGACGTGCGGCGTCGTCGTGCCGATGAACGAGCTGGTAATCCTTGAGGCTTGGCGATCCATGCCGCGTGTGTCGTCGGCCTCTCGAATCGAGTTGATGCAGGATCCGCGACTTGCCGCGGCATTATACCGGGGCGCGCTCAACGTCGGCGCCATGGAAGGTGTCCGGTTCCTTGAGCCTGGAACAGGGGAACTTCAGGCAGCCCTGGTTACCGGCTGACACGTTCAGCGATCATCTACCGGCAGATTAGCCTGCACCGAAGGCCGCGCATCGAACGTTGCATGCCAGGCCGCCAGACGCGGATGGCCATCGCGCCACCGCAAATCGGCGAACCTGAAATCCAGATAAGACAGCGCGATCCCAATTCCGATATGACCGATGCTGAACGCGCTTTCCGTTAGCGCATCCGCCTCACCCTCCAGTGCATCGACACAGGCACGCAGCTTGGCCTGCCACAGTGCCATATGCGGTTCACTCTGCCGCCCCGCCGGGCGAAAGCGCTCGCCAACCGAGGCCAGCGCGATATCCAGCATGCCATCCCCCAGCGCCAACCTGCGCAGCGCGGTCAGTCGATCGGGCCCGGTGGGAAATAACTTTGGCCCATCGTGCAGCGTATCGAAATACTCGCAGATCACCGGCGAGTCGTACAGGATCGTCCCATCCGTCAGGACCAACGTCGGTATCTTCCCCAGCGGGTTCTCTCGCATCAGTTCCAGATGCGGCACGGTGCCACCCACCACGGTCCGGACGCACTCCAGCCGCTCCGCCAACCCAAGTTCGTGCGCCACCACCATCACCTTGCGCACATAAGGCGAGCGTGGCGACCAGTGCAGCTTCATCATCTCGGCCATGGCATGTCCTCCGTTGCCGCAGTGTGGCATCCTGCATGGGCGCCAGACCAGAGGAGGAACGCGGTGAACTGGATCGACGTGAACGGCACAGCGCTGCGCTATGAACTCTCCGGCAGCGGCAAGACAACGCTGGTCCTGGTGCACGAGATGGGCGGCACGCTCGACAGTTGGGATCAGGTGCTGCCTGCACTGAACCACGCCCGCCAGGTGCTCCGCTACGACACCCGCGGCGCCGGCCTGTCGGAAAAGATCGGCGGCAAGGTGACATTCGACGACATGGCCGACGACCTCGCGGCATTGCTGGACGCTGTCGGCATCACCAACAAGATCGCCATCGCCGGCACCGCTGTCGGCGCAGGGATCGCAATTCACTTCGCGGTCCGTCATGCGGCGCGTGTCGGCGCGATGGTCGTGACCAGCCCCGCCACCGGCGTCCCCGCGGATCGCCGGCAGGCAACGCTCGATCGCGCCGCGGCTGCCGAAACGAAGGGCATGCGAGGCATCGCCGATCAAAGTGTCGCCAATTCGTACCCGCCGGAAGTCCGTCACAACGCCGAGGACTTCCGCAGGTTCCGCGCGCGCTGGGTGGCCAATGATCCGCAAAGTTTCGCCGCGATCAATCGCATGCTGGCGGACTCCACGGTGTCCGACGAACTCCCCCGTATCGCGTGTCCAACGTTGGTCATTGGCTGCACCCACGACAAGTTGCGTCCACCGTCGGACGTCGAACCGATGGCAAGACAAATACCCAACGCCGAATATCTTGAGATCAACTCAGGACATTTCGCCGCGATCCAAACTCCAGGCCTCGTCTCGCAGGCGTTCCATGGCTTCTTCGCCTCGCACGGGTTCTGACACCTGGGCACACATTTCGACCCGGGGCAGTTCAAGTCTGCCCTGATCATCCTGGCCGCCGCCGCGATCGTGATCCCGCTGTTCCATCGGCTGCGGCTCAGTCCGGTGCTGGGATTCATGGTGGTCGGCGTGGCGGTCGGCCCGTTCGGCCTCGCATTGCTGGCCGACCATGTCCCGCTGCTCGCCACCATCACGCTGAACCGCCCCGAATCGATCGCGCCGATCGCCGAACTCGGCATCAGCATGATGATGTTCGTGATCGGCCTGGAGCTATCGTGGGAGCGGCTGCGCGTGATGCACCGCCTGGTGTTCGGCCTGGGCCTGTTGCAATTCGTGCTGTGCTCTGTGGCCGTCGCAGGCATCGCCATGGCGCTCGGCGCATCGCCTGTTCTCGCGGCAGTGACCGGCACGGCGTTGGCAATGTCCTCTACCGCTGTCGTCGTGCAGGTCCTGTCGCACGAGAAACGATTGGGCGGACCGGTCGGCCGCGCCTCGCTCGCCGTGCTGCTGTTGCAGGACATCGCCGCGGTGCCCGTGATGTTCGTTATCAGCGTTGCCGGTGCGAGTGGCGGCACCTTTTCCTGGGCAATCGTGCGCGCGGTGGTCGTCGTGATCGGCCTCATCATTGCTGGACGCCTCGTGCTGCGCCCGCTGTTCCGCAGCGTTGCGCGAACCGGAAGCCCCGAGCTGTTCGTCGCTGCCTGTCTGCTGGTCGTGCTCGCCACCGGACTTGCGACTGCCGTCGTAGAGTTGCCGATGGAGCTTGGCTCCCTGATCGCCGGTCTGCTGTTGGCAGAAACCGAATTCCGCCGCCAGATCGAGGTGACTATCGACCCATTCAAAGGCCTGCTGCTCGGAGTGTTCCTGATCTCCGTCGGTATGAGCCTCAATGTGGCCTATGTCGCAGCAGACATTCTCAGCGTCGTGGCCGCCAGCATCATACTGGTCGCTGTGAAGCTGGCGATCATCGCATGCCTCGCCCGGGCGTTCGGATTGCGCTGGATAACCGGCCTGCAGGCCGGATTGCTGCTGGGTCCTGGCGGTGAGTTCGGCTTCGTTATTCTGGGTCTTGCCCGCGCGGAGAGCTTGATCAGTGCCGAAACGGCGCGCTTTCCGCTGGTCCTCGCTGCCGTAACGATGGCCTGCATTCCGCTGCTGTCATCTCTCGGGCAACTCCTGTCCCGCCGACTGCCGGTGACGACGCCGATCGATCAAGCACTGGTGGCACCGGCATCCGACGACGCGACGCCGCGCGTCATCATCGCGGGGTTCGGCCGTGTCGGTGAGACGGTTGCATCGCTACTGGATCGCCACAACACAGCTTATGTCGCGGTCGACAGCGACCCCGACCAAGTGGCGCAACAACGCCGGCTGCGGCGGAATGTCTACTGGGGCGACATTACGTCTGCGGAACTGCTGCATCGCCTGCACATCGACAGCGCGCGTGCCCTGGTGGTGACGATGAGCGACCATGCGGCGAGCGACCGGCTCGTTGCCACGGCGCGTGCCGAACGGCCCAACCTGCTGATCATGGTGCGTGCCCGCGACGCACGCCACGCAGCGCATCTCTATGCCATCGGCGCGACCGACGCAGTGCCGGAAACCGTCGAAGCGAGCTTGCAACTGGCCGAGGCAGTACTGGTCGAGATTGGCGTCCCCATGGGGCCGGTGATTGCCACCATCCACGAACGCCGTGCGGAACTGCAAGCCGAGATCAAGGCGATGGCGCCACAGGCAAATGTTCGGGCACGCGGCCGCCGTCGGCTACGCGATACGCTGCCGAGGGCAGGCTAGCTCACCACGCGAACCGTGGGCAGATTCTCGGGCACTGTCAGCTTGCAGCCGACCGTCGCATGCACCTCATCCAGCGTAATCCCCGGTGCGATCTCGCGCAGTCGGAACCCGTCGCCGAGCGGCTCGAACAAGCCATAGTTGGTCGCTACAAGTTTCACCACGCCGCGTGCCGTCACCGGCAGCGCGCATTGCGCCACCAACCGCGGCGCGCCGCTTCGCGTTGTCTGCTCCATGATGATGAACACTCGCTTGGCGCACGCCGCGAGGTCCATCGCGCCACCAATCCCGCCGCCCTTCTGGCCCGCGATCTTCCAGTTCGCGAAATCGCCGGAACATGCAACTTCGTACGCGCCCATCACGGTGACATCGATGTGGCCGCCACGAATGATTGCGAACGAATTGGCATGATGCACCACCGCCGCCCCCGCCTTCAGCGTGACGTTCTGGCCGCCCGCATTGACCAGGTTCAGGTCTTCCTCGCCTGCCGGCGCGATCGGTCCATATCCGATCACTCCGTTCTCCGAGTGATACGTGATGTCGCGATCGCCGATATCGGTGTTCGAGCACATCGTCGGTATGCCGACACCGAGGTTGACGATCCAGCCATCCTGGAATTCGAAGGCGATGCGATCTGCCATTTGCTGGCGGGTCAGTCCCTTGGTCGTTCCGCTCATCGACGGCGCTCCTGGCGGCGTTGTGGCCATAATCCTTCCGGTGCCGGCGGCACCTTGACCAGCCGATGCACGAAAATTCCCGGCGTGTGAACCTGGTCGGGATCCATCGCGCCCGCCGCTACGATGTCTTCGTCAATCTCGGCGATCGTTACGCGCGCGGCGGTCGCCATCACCGGGCAGAAATTGCGCTGCGACCGATGGAATTGGAGATTGCCGAACGTGTCCGCGCGGGTCGCCCGTACGAACGCGTAGTCCAGCGGCAGCGCGTATTCCAGCAGGTACTCGCGCCCGTTGATCACCCGCGTCTCGCGTCCCGCCGCGAGTTCGGTCCCAACGGCCGTGGGAGTGTAGAACGCAGGAATGCCGGCGCCCGCCGCGCGCAATCGTTCCGCCAGCGTGCCCTGCGGCACCAGCTCCGCATCGACCTCGCCTGCTTCATAGTACTTGGTGAACGGGATCACGTCGGTCGGCCGCGTCGAGGCGGTGAACGCGCAGATCACCTTCTTCACCTGGCCATTCTCTACCAGCATCCCGATGTCCGGCATGCGCGGCTGCTGTGCTCCTCCGGTCGTGTTGGCAACCAGGGTAAGCTGCTTCGCGCCATGCTCCAGCAGCGCCTTGATCAGGTTGAACGGCACGCCAGGCATGGCGAACCCGCCGAACGCAATGGTCGCGCCGTCGGTGACGTCCTGCACTGCCTCGCGGAAGCTGCCCACCTGCTTGGATTTCTGCGTCATCTCCCCCCGCGCGTCCGTTGTCGTGGAGCGATGAAGGAGCGCCTCAGGGAGGGAGTCAAGGCGACCGTGACATGTCCGCTCAACGACCTTGTTCACGTCACCGCAGCCTATTGCCGTCAAACAAAGCATACGCCTGACGGCTCCTCGAAACACTGCCGACCCGGTTCGGCAGTATTCCGATTTTGCCACGTCCAGACAGTCACACGTTTTTTTGGTCTCTACGGCGCAGGCCGACTAGACCCAGGAGGCCTGCGCCCAGCAATGCAAGCGATGTGGGCTCTGGAGCCGCGACCTCCACAAACGAATTGGGATAGCCGAAACTCCCAGGTGCAGCTTGATAGGTACCGTATTGCGCCAGATCCACTGCTGGCACGAACTTATCTTGAACGGTCGGAACGCCAGGAAACGGCTCTATCGTGATCTGAACGTCGGCAAATCCGGGATCCGACAACGACGACATGATGAAGTCGACGGACGTGGCTGGGTGCAAGGTATTGTTGAATGCGAGGTCTGCAGCAGGCACGACTGTGTTAGTCGTGATGAAGCCTGGCGAGTCATAGCTGAAGAATACGAAGTTCGCGCTCGGGTTGGTCATCGAGTAGACGACAAAGGCATGTGCCGGTGACGCGGTCGCCGCAAGACCGATTGCTGAAGCCAGCAGCGCCATTCTGGTAAACATGTAGGTTCCTCCGTTGCGATCGAGCACGAAATCGTGCCTCGCCTGATCCGGAAGGCGCCACGAAGAGCGGCAGGAATCGTTCGGAAAAATTGCTAAATCCAGCTATTACAATCACTTGGCCGGCTCTCGACCGGCCGCATTGGTGATCCGGCGCAGGCACTGGTGTTATGACTCCGAGCCAAAGTCGGGCGCGCAACAGATTGGAGGAACGGCGTGAGTACCCTGACCTCGGGGGAGACAGCCCAGTTCGAGGACTTCCGCCTTGACACGCGGCGGGGCGGACTGTTCCGGAAGGATGCACACGGCGCATTCCTGCCTGTCACTATCGGTTCGCGCGCTCTTCAGATGCTCGTCGTGCTCGTCGCGCATGCAGGTGACATCGTCTCCAGGCAGGAGATCATGGACGCCGTCTGGCCGGGCACCGTGGTCGAAGAGAGCAACCTGACTGTCCAGCTGGCAGCTCTGCGGCGCATTCTCGATGCAGGACGGACCAACGGCAGCTGCATCCAGACCCTACCGGGCCGAGGCTACCGGTTTGTCGCAACCGTCACCCGGCTCGAGCCCCACGGCGACGTGCCGCAAGTCGAGCAGCCACCACAGGTTGCCGGTGTGATCACTCAGGCTGCGGCGTCCAGGTGGCGAATCCTCGCCCGCCCTGGCGCCGTTATCCTGCTGCTGATCGGCCTTGCTGCCATCGGATGGGCTGCCGTTTGGTCGGCGTCCCATGACTGGTTCCGTGAGCGGACCGTGCGCCCGAACCTGTCGATCATCGTACTGCCGCTCGCCAACCTCGATAACGATCCTCAGCAGGCTTACTTCGCCGATGCGATCACGGACGATTTGACGACCGATCTATCTCGCATCGCCGGCGCCGTCGTGATCGCCCATAGCACCGCTCAGAGTTACCTGGGCAAAGCCGTGGACGTGAAAAAGATCGGCCGAGAACTGAATGTCCGCTACGTCCTCGAGGGAAGTGTGCGCCGGATGGGCGACCAGGTGGAAGTGAACGCCCAATTGCTAGACGCCGACAGCGGTACTCATGTTTGGGCAGATCGCTTCGAAACCGATCGCCAGAACCTCGCCGAGGCGCAGAGCCAGATTACCGGAAGACTTGCGCGAACCCTCAATCTCGAACTCGTCGAGGCAGCCGGTCGCCGGATCGAACTTGAGAAGACCCTCGATCCGGCAGCGGGTGAGCTTGTCATGCGCGGTTGGGATTTATGGTTTCGGCCGCTCTCCGCGACCACGCACATGGAAGCGGAGCGTGCCTTTGAGCGTGCCCTTCAGATCGATCCTCGATCCGTGGACGCGAAAATCGGCGTCGCGACAATATTGATTTCGAATGTCGGAACCGGAATAAGCCACGCGACCGGGCAGGACACCGTACGCGCGGAACAACTGCTCCTGGAAGCAATCGAGCAGGATCCCGGCAGTTCCCGCGCGTATGAGGCGCTGGGTACTCTGCGCCGGGTCCAGAACCGGCTCGAGGAGTCTCGGATCGAGCTTGATCGGGCAGTGGCTCTCGATCGCAATAACGCGCACGCACTGCTGCAGCTGGGTGAAACGCTGATGTTCCTCGGCCGCCCTGCCGATGCAATTCCAATGATCGAGAATTCCATCCGCCTCGATCCGCGCGATCCCAATGCCGCTTTTGGGGACTGGGCTTTGGGTGCCTGCCAGTTGCTGCTGGGCCACGCGGACCCGGCTGCCGAATTACTGCTGAGGGCGCGCGCCGAAAATAACCGGGTCTACTTTTTCCATCTGTACCTGGCCGGCGCTCTCGGCCTGCGCGGTGACATCGCGGGAGCGAGAGCGGCGTTGGCGGACGCAATGCGGCTTAAGCCGGAGGTAAACTCCCTGGCTCAGTGGAATAGTGTTCAGCCGTGGATCGGGAATTCCGCACTCGCCGCGTTGCGGGACCAAACGCTGGACCGTGGCTTGCGAGACGCCGGAATGCCCGATCATTGATCTGCGGCGCGACCACGCCGGGCTTCAAAGTCAACGCGCGGCCGGTCGCCCTCGCCGCACAGCCCTCCTCACACCCGCCGCACATTGGTGAACTGCGCAACGCCACCCTTGAGAAACCCCGTCAGGTTCTTCCGATACGCAGCGGCGAAGAAGAACGCCCCCAGCGGGATATACGGGACGTCCTGGAATGCCTGTAGCTGGATCTCCCGGCACAGCCGTTTCTGCTCGCCCGGATCCGTCGCATCGATCCATGCGCTTCGCAGTTCCTCAACCTTCGGCATGGTCGGCCACCCGAACAGTGACTGCTTCCCTAGCCCGCGCAGGAAGCTGTGCGCTGCCGGGCTCATCGGCGCAAAGCCCGGTGAATAGTTGGCATTCAAACTCCAGCCGCCCTTGTCGAGCGGCGACTGTGACAACAGCCGCTGCGCCACCGTTGCCCAATCCAGCGCCTGGTAATCCAGGTTCATGCCAAGCTTGCGAAACACGTCGGCTGCCAAGAGGCTCATCGCATTGATCGCCGGCAGATCGGTCGGCACGAGGAACACGATCTTCTCGCCGTTATAGCCCGCTGCTTCGAGGTCCCGTTTCACCTTCGAAAGGTCGCGCGGCCCGTTCAGCACCTCCATGCCGGCGTCGCTCGCGAACGGCGAGGTCGGGCTGAAGAAACCCACGCCCGCGCGCCACATGGAGGTGTCCTCACCGGCCACCGCCTGCATCATGTCCACCTGGCTGAAGGCACCGAGCAGGGCGCGGCGAACACCGACATTGTCGAACGGCGGATACAGATGGTTGAAGCGCAGCACCGCCTGGTAGCCGAGCGTATCGATGATATCGACCGTCACATCGGGATGCTTGCGCAACAGCGGCAGCAGGTCCGTGGTCGGCTGCTCCCACCAATCGATCTCGCCGGATTGCAGCGCCGCGGCCGCGGTCGCTGGATCCGGAATGGTGTGCCACTCGACGCGGTCGAAATTAGCGATCTTCGGGCCGGCCGTGCCGACCGGCGGTCCATCTGTCCGCGGTATATAATCGGTGTTGCGGGCATACACCGCCAGCGAGCCAGGTACACGCTCGCTCATGACGAACTTATAAGGACCGCTGCCGATGAGCTCCGTCACCTGCTGGCCAGGTGCGGCCAACGCAAGCCGCTCGGGCATGATGGCCGAGGCATACGGGGTTGGCTTCGCCAGCAAATCGGCGAGCAGCCGGAACGGCTTTTTCAAACGGAACTGTAGCACGTTATCCGAAACGGCCGACAGATCGTCCACCTGGGCGAACACCGAAATCGCATAGACATCCCGCTTCGCCCAGCGCTTCAGCGAGGCGACCGCGTCGCGCGCCAGCACGGGTTGCCCATCATGAAAGCGCAGGCCTTCGCGCAGGGTGATCTTCCACGTCTTGCCGTCATCCTCGACGACATGTCCGGCCGCCATCTGCGGCCGCGGGCGGGCGGCATCGTCGACACCATAAAGCGTGTCGAACACCATGTAGGCATGGTTGCGCGTGACCAGCGCGGATGCGAAGTGCGGATCCAGCAGCGCGATATCCGCTTGCGGAACGAATTTCAGCACCTTCGTGTCGCCCGCTGCCTGCACGGCAGGGGCGGCGAGACCGAGGGCGGCCGAACCGGCCAGGAAATCACGACGCCTCATCGCAGGTTGCTCCTTGCAGTTCCCATGAGGTTACAACTGAAACCAGTCATCGCAACAGCGGCATGCGCTGCGCTCGCCGGTAACTCTATCATCTGGCGGCAGCGTGCCAATTTCGTCCTACCGCCCTTACTCCAGCATGCCCATTCTCGCTGCCGGGAACTGAAACACCCGCGAGACTTGGCAGGACAATCGCTTGAATTGCGTTGGCGTGCGATCGGAGCAGTACACCCTATGGTCTTGCGTCGCGGCGCGCGTGGATGTGGGACTTCCGCAAGGTTTTCAGCACGGAGGAAGAAGGCGAGGACGTCGAGGCCACGGAGTAAGGGTTCAAAGCGCTTCGCGCGAAGCGCAGTGCATTCTGCTCGGTGGCCCTTGAGTCCTCGCTGCTTCCTCCGGGCTGCAATTCTTGCTCTATCGCGGACGGCACATGCTTCCCAGGTTATCGGAAGCGACGGCGGGTTCAAGCGATTGCCCCGCGAGACTCCCGCCGCACAATTGCGCCCGATGCCCCCTCCACCCCATACTCCCAGCAAAATCACGGGAGGTTCGGCTATGGTACAATCCCCGCAGCTTCGACCCCTAGGCGAAGCCCTGGGCACCGAAGCGCTCAACATCGACCTCAGCAAACCACTCGACGAACCGACGTCCGCCTGGGTTGTCCAAGCATTTGCTGAGAACCCGGTGCTGGTATTCCGAGACCAGGATCTCGGCGCCCCTGCCCTCGCCGACTTCGGCCGTCGCTTCGGTACCCCGCGGATGCACGCGCTGATCAAGTACCGCCACGCGGACTGCCCGGAAGTCTCCTGGCTCACCAACGTGGAGGCAGACGGCAAGGTCGATTGGTACGGCGTCAAGCGCGCCACCGACTGGCACACCGACTCGACCTACGAGGAGCAACTCCCGCTGCTCGCCATCCTCCACGCCAAGGAGGTTCCATCGGAGAAGGGCGGCACCATGTTCGCCGACATGCGCGCCGCCTATGACACACTGCCCGACTCGCGCAAGCAGCAGCTCGCCAAGCTGACCGCCCTGCACGGCCGCAGTGTCGGCCCCGCCGGCGAGAAGCTCTATGGCGACAACAAAGGCGTCACGGCGAAGCTGCCGGATGATGTCAGTTGGCCGGCAGTCACCCGGCATCCAGTCACCGACCGACAAGTCCTGTTCGTCAACCCGATGCACACCTACGGCTTCGTCGGCATGCCGCGCGAAGAAGCCTGGGCCCTGATCGAGGAACTCGCCGAGCATGCGACACAGGACCGCTTCGTCTACTACCACCGCTGGCGTGCCGGCGACGTGCTGATGTGGGACGAGCGCGCCACCATGCACCGAGGCGCCGGCGACTACCGCCCCGAGGAACGCCGCATCATGCTCCGCACCATCGTCTACCCGGACTGAATGCCAAATCTCGTCGGTCGTGGCTCACCGTCGTTCTCGTCATCGCCGGCATCGGGCATGGCGGAGGATGCCGGTGACGAATTGGGATGGCGGGGCCGGCGGTTGTCCGGTCCCGTGGATCAGCGCGGTGTCAGTCTGCGATGGGTCAGGGTGGGCCGGTGGCCGGCGCCTCGAATGGATCGACCGGCGGTTCGCCGATGAAGAAGCCGAGGACCTGGCGGAACTCGTCTCGTTTCAGATGCAACCAGTCCAAGGTGCTGCCGAGGATCCTGTCCTGCTCCCGAATGAAGGCCTGCTCGCGGTCGGCCTTCTCCTGCATCACGGTTGCGACCTTGCCGCCGAAGTAATGCATGAGCTCGAACAGATGGTTCCAGAAGTCGGGGGTGCAGAAGCCGGGGACGACGGCGAGGTCGCTGCAGATCTCGGCGATGGTGCGGCCGACGGCGCGGCGGCGCACCTGACGCTCGAGATCCTCCGGTGTGGGCATGAAGAGTTCCGGATCGTCCGAGCCTGGAGGTAGCGACGGGCGAGGCGCGGCTTTGGGCCTGGCTGGTTGGTCCGCTGGTGGCTCGGCTTGAGGGTCTGCTGGCTCGGGCTGTGGTTCATCAGTGCGGATGCGACGGGTCACCATGCTGATGTCTCGGCCGGTTGCGGCGCGCGCGAGCAGGAAGCGCTGCAGCGCGGTGGCGCGCAGGATGCCGCGGTTGAGATGGGCGATGATGGTGGAGAGGTTGGCGGTGCCGAAGCAGGCCGCGATGGCGGGGAATGTGGGAGTGGTTGCGCGTTGCCGGACGGTGCTGAGGAGATGGCGGCCGTAGCCGAGCAGGATGCCAACGGCGTGGAGGACGTCGGCGATGTACTCGGGCATGGGCGCAGTTTTGGCGGGGCGATCCTGTGGCGGATCGGACGGCGAGGCGGGAGCGGGCGTGTCGGCTCTCATGTCAGATATGATAACTGAAGTTAGATGGAAATGCCAAGGGTTATTTTCGGGGGGAGCGGAGGGGTGGGCCGCCGCTTTGCCATAACCGCCTGCCCCTTACTGGAACCCTACCCCCTCCCCCTAACCCAACTCTAACGCTACCCCCTCCCCCTAACCCCCCTCCCGCAAGGGGAGGGGGAGAATCCTAGTGCCCCTAGTGCCCCTAGTGCCCCTGGTGCCCCGGGTGCACTGCACTGCCCGACGCACGCCCGACGCACGACAGATTTAGATCCCCCGCTGTGGCCATTCCGCCCGATGGTAACCGAGCGGCACCGACGGCCGCGCCCAATACGGGGCTGTCTCCGACAACTGCACCACCGGCTTCAGGTGCCGCAGCTTCCCGGACGGCGTGTCCGTCACCATCGACCACCGCTCCAGCTCCTCCGGGGCGAACTCGGTTGGTGCATCGCGCGCGGCGCTCTCCGACACCTCGCCCAGATCGACGATCCATTTTCCCACCTGCGCCAGCGAGATGCGCACCAGCCAGCTGCCGCCTTCCTGCGCCCGCCGCGCCAGCGCGACCATCGCGCCGAACGCCATCAGGTAGCCCGTGCAGTAGTCAATCGCGGAAACCGGATAGAACTGTGGTCCCGGCGTTTTTCCCGGTACCACCTCCGCCTGGCGCGAGGTGATGCCGCTCACCGTCTGCACCACTGTATCGAACCCGCGCCGAGACGCCCAAGGCCCGGCGTGGCTGAACGCGCACAGCGAGACATAGACCAGCCCCGGCCGCAGCGCCGCCAGCTCTTCCGGCGACAATCCGCGTCCGCCCAGCGTCCCCGGCCGATAGCCCTGCGAGAACACGTCCGCCTCGCGCACCAGACTACGCAGTACATCGACATCGCGCTGCTCGCGCAGGTCCAATTGAGCAGAGAGTTTGCCGTGCCCTGTGTCGAACTCCTGGTACCCCAGGTTCGGCAGATGCGCCCCGGTGATCTTCAGCACATCCGCGCCGTGCTCCGCGAGCGTCCGGGCACATGTCGGACCCGCCAGCACCCGCGTCAGATCCAGCACCCGCACCCCCGACAGGGGCCGCCCTCCCGGCGGCAGCGGCTCGGGCGGTGCATCACCGATCCGCACCACCTCCAGCAGCGGCAACGCGGCAATCGCAGCCGCTTGAGGATGCTGGGCCCATTCCGCGTGGGTGCGCACCATGCCGCCCGCGCCCTTCGCCGCGATGATCGCTTCTTCCAGATCGAGCGCGTTCCACGTCGCTACCGCACGCGTCACTGCTGCGCGATCCTCCGGCACCCCCAGCACGCTCAACGCGGCGGCGCGATGGTTGGGGAAGTTGCAGTGCAGATAGCTCCACCGCGCATCCTTTGTCGGATACACGCCCATGATCGAGTTGCGTGCGTGCGAAACTTCGCCATCGCCAAGCTTCATGTAATGCCCGCTGCGCAGTGACGCGGTCGCGTGGCGCACATCGACTGCCACCGACTGCTGCCGCCCGCTCCGCAGCGCCCACAGATCGGCAACCGCCAGTCCGGTCGCAGCCAACGTCGCCGCACCCGCAACTCCGATCCGGAACGGCGTCGGCAGGATCGGATCGGTGTCGCCGGTAAAGGCCACCGCATCGGCGCGATCCGCGGACCAGCCAACATTCGGCAGAATGGAGCGAAGAGCTGCGTTCGGCATGACTTGACCTCCCCGGTGACACCGCACCACGGGGGAGAATGGCGCGCGCCGCGGATGTGATGCAATCTCGCGGCCTCAACTGCGAAGCGAGTGGGGACTTATGCGCGTCGG
This sequence comes from uncultured Alphaproteobacteria bacterium, assembly GCA_963726125.1. Taxonomy (GTDB): domain Bacteria; phylum Pseudomonadota; class Alphaproteobacteria; order Acetobacterales; family Acetobacteraceae; genus JAMXLO01. Next base: position 893,585 of record CAVSBG010000002.1, read on the forward strand.
CACGATGATACGGTTCACTCCCAGCGACGACCCGAACGATCGTCTTCTGGACCGGGTCGCTGACTACGCACGCCGGATCGAGGCCGCAGGCTTCCCCGGTATCTGGGTTGGTGATTCGCTCGGTCGAGGCCACCCTACACTCGACCCGCTCGTTGAACTTGCGACGCTCGCTGCCGTCACGAACAAGGTCGAGCTCGGTATCGGCGTATTGCAGTTGCCATTGCGCCATCCAATCGAACTCGCGCACCGCGTGCAGTCCGTCCAGGTGCTGTCCAACAAGCGCCTTGTGCTTGGCGTTGGCAGCGGTTCGACCAAGGACGACTTCGACCTGCTCGGCTATGACTATGACAGGCGCTTCGGTGCGCTACGTTCGTCACTCAACATCATGCGGAGCACCTGGCGCGGTGAACCTACCAACAACGGTGGCACACTGTCGACCTGGCCCGGCTGTGAAGGCGGACCGCCGATACTGATCGGTGCGTGGCGCAGCCATCGCTGGATCACCCTCGCCGCCAAGGAATACCAAGGCTGGACGCCATCCGGTCGTTACAGCAGTTGGGACGACCTTGAGGCCGGCATGCGCGTGTTCCGCGACGCCGGTGGAACCAACGCGGTGCTGGCGAACCTCGCCGTCGATTTCGGCAATCGCCCCGGTTCGGCAGAGCTGGCCAAGGTCGCGGAGCCAGCGCTCATCGGCACGCCCGACGAGATCCGCCAGAAACTGAAGCGCATGCAGGACATCGGCTTCAACGAGATCCTGATCGTCTCGCATCACGCCGTGCTGGAGGACATCGAGCGCGCGCGCGACATGCTGTGAGATGATCACGCTGCGTCCCATCGGCACGCTGCACACACCGTGGCGCAGCGTTGCCGAGTGCCCGCGCAACGGACGCCAACCGGATCCGGCGCCACTGTGCACGGCTACAGTATTGCCGGACTATATCGCAGGCCTGCGCAGTATCGAGGGCTTCTCGCACCTGATTCTGCTGTATTGGATGGATCAGGTGAAGTCGCCGGAACTCAGCTTCACGCCGCCGTTCGACGCGCAGCCCCGAGGCATCTTCGCCACACGTTCGCCGCGCCGTCCCAATCCGATCGGCCTGTCGGTCGTTGCGTTCGACGGTATGGTCGGCGCGGATACGCTGAACGTGCGGTTCCTGGATTGCATCGACGGCACGCCGCTGCTCGACATCAAGCCGTACCTGAAGACAACGGACTGCGAACCGACCTCGACAATGGGATGGCTGGAACAGCACGCAACGCGACCGCGCTAACACCTCGTCTCCCGCGCTCGCGCTGGGGAGGGCAAGGAGGGGGTGTTGGTCAAATGACACCGCTCGCTCGCAACGCGACGATCCTTTCCGCGCCATAACCAATCTCGCGCAACACGGCATCCGTATCCGCGCCAAGCGCCGGTGCCGCGCGTCGCGGCATATCCTCGCCCGGGATCCGGAACGCCGGTGCCACCATGCGCAGCTCTCCGGCGGGATGTTCATAACCCCACACACGATCTTCCTGCGCCACGAAGTCAGACTTCAACGCGTGCGCGATGTCGTGCACCGGCGCCGCCGGCACTTCGCCGGCAAAATGTGCCAGCCACGCCTCAGTCCCGCGCGTGGCCAGTGCATCGTCCAACATCCGCGTCAGCTCCGCGCGATTCGCCAGCCGAGCCTTGAACGTCGCGAACCGAGGATCATCCGACCAAGCCGGCCGGCCAAGCTTCTCGCACAGCACGGGCCAGAACTTCTGCTTGTTGCACATGATGAAGATCCAGCCATCCGCGGTGCGGTAAAGCTGGCTCGGCGTCAGCGACGGATGTGCCCCACGCGGCTCGCGCCCTTGCGCATGGCCGCCATTCAACGCCCATACAGCCAGGTAATTCAGGTTCGACAACGCCGTATCGAACAGACTGACATCGACATCGCGACCAACGCCCGTCGCGCGGGCGGCAATGATGCCACCGAGCAGCGCGGTCGCCGCATAAACGCCCGCCATCATATCGACGATCGATAGCCCAAACCGCGCGGGTGGTTGATCGGGTTCGCCGGTGAGCGACAGATACCCTGCCTCCGCCTGCATCAGATAATCGTAACCCGGCCATGCCGCGCGACTCCCCTCGCGCCCATATGCCGAGAGATGCGCACACACGATCCGAGGATTGACCGCCTTCAACTGATCATACGTCACGCCCAGACGAGGCGACTGGTCGCCGCGCAGATTATCCAGCACCGCGTCTGCTGTCGCAGCGAGATCGCGCAGCACCTGCTGCGCCTCTGCGGCGCGCAGGTTCAGTGTGATGGAGCGCTTGTTGCGATTGAATGCCTGGAAGAAATGGCTGTCGTGGTCTGCAAGAAAATACGGTCCCACCGAGCGGCTGACGTCGCCCCCATCCATCGGGTTCTCGATCTTGATCACCTCGGCGCCCATGTCGGCGAGCTGCATCGAACCGAACGGTCCCGCGCCGTACTGCTCCACCGCGAGAATGCGCACGCCCGCAAGCGGCAGCATCAGACTGGATTCCGGGCCACGAGCTGGCGCGCGATGATGATCCGCTGCAGCTCGTTGGTGCCTTCGCCGATCACCAGCAACGGTGCGTCGCGATACAGGCGTTCGACCGTGAATTCGGTGGAATAGCCATAACCGCCGTGCACGCGCATCGCCTCGGTGGCGTTCTCCAGCGCGGCTTCGGTGGCGAACAGCTTGGCCATGCCTGCCTCCATGTCGCAGCGGTCGCCACGGTCGTACATCTCTGCGGCACGATGAACCAGCAGCCGGGCGGCCTCCGTGCGGGTCGCCATATCGGCGAGCTTCAATTGTATCGCCTGATGCTGTGCGATCGGCTGACCGAACGTCTTGCGGACTTGAGCATAGCGCAGCAACTCATCGAGTGCGGCCTGCGCGATGCCGACCCCACGCGCGGCGACGTTGATGCGGCCAAGCTCCAAGCCTGACAGCGCGTGCTGCAGGCCGCGCCCCTCGATGCCGCCGATCAGTCGATCGGCTGGCACGCGATAGTCCTGAAACACCAGTTCAGCACTGTCAATTCCCTTGTAGCCGAGTTTTTCCAGCTTGCGACTGACGCTGAAGCCGGGACCCTTCTCTGCCAGCAGCATGCTCATGCCGCGATGCCGCGGGTCGGTGGTCAAATCGGTCTTCACCAGCAGCGCGAAACACGAGCCGTATATACCGTTGCTGATCCAGGTCTTGGTGCCGTTTACAACGTATGTGTCGCCTTCACGTCGCGCGGTGACGCGGATCGCTTGAAGGTCGGTGCCGCAGTCGGGTTCGGTCAACGCCAGGCCGCCGCGCATTTGGCCTGATGCGAAGCGCGGCAGGAATTCCTGCTTCTGCGCCTCGGTCCCATGGCGCTGCACGATTGCCGACATGATGAGGTGGGAATTGAAGATGCCGGTCAGCGACATCCATACGCGCGCTATGCGTTCGACGATATCGGCATAGGTCGCGCATGGCAGTCCCAATCCGCCGTACGCTGTGCCGATGGTCGCGCCGAACAGTCCGAGCTCGCGCATCCGGTTGACGATCGCCTCGGGATAGATATCGTCGTGCTCCAGCGCATGCACATGTGGCGCGACGTCACGCGCCAGGAATGCGTCGATTGCGTCCAGGATCAAGGTATCTGTCATGCCGGCAGTATGCGGCGCTCCGCTTGCCCGGACAACGGAGGCTGACATGTTCGGCGACGCGTACCGTCGGCCGCCTGGTCGCCGATCTCGGTTGGCCTTTGCACAGTGATTTTGATTGGTTGCGACGAGCGGGACGCACCGTCTCAAGCCAGGAAGCCAGAGCGAAATCGATCCCTCCCCCAGCAGACACTGTGTGTCGAAGCGGCAGACCATTCCGTCGAGGCGAGAGGCCCTGTTCCCTGCGTTGCAACGCCTCCAGCGTCTGCTGCGTCGTCGGCGGGTCAATACGTCGGCAATCGCTTGTCGGCAGCATCGCAAAGCAAGAATTTCAGCGCAGATGCAGGAAGGCGATGCACGCAGAACAGGCGGATAACAGCGAGATGAATGATCTGTCAGGGCACTTGATCGGCTGCGAAACAATAAGGCGCAAAGGCGCACGACAAAAGACATCCTGTTCGGCGGGTATTTCGTTTGGCAAGCTGCGCATCGCGATCAAACGCGTGTCCCATGGCATATGATGCGCGCTGGATTATCCGCGTGTTCTGCGTGCCTCGCCCTCCTGCATCTGCTACGAAAATCGCGATGCTCCGGCGTACCCAACTGTCATGGCCGGGCCGAAGTCCCCGGGGTTGGGTGGGAGGTGATTGAATGCGGGGCCATTTGGCACGGCCCCCTCCCCCCTACCCCCTCCCGCAAGGGGAGGGGGAGGATGGTACACAATTGTCATGTGGGCTGGCGCCAGCACGACCTGTCCGAGCCTCGTCCGTAACGTGCTCAAGCGGTCAAAATCACTGCGACGATGCACTATGCCGGCAGCGTCCGCTTCTGATGCGCCCGGCCAATCTGCGCCGTCTCCGGATTGTGGCCGGCGATTACCCGCACGCCTTCGTCCAGCCGCTCTCGGATATTCGCCGGCGAACATCCTTCCAGGAAGGGAATGCCGTTGCGCCGGCACGCCGCGAACACCCGCGCACGAGCCTCGGCCATCTCGGGCGGATACGGATCGCGCTGCAACGTGGTGTAGCCCAGCGACAAACCCAGATCGCCCGGACCCATCTCGGCAAACCCCAATCCGGGCACCGCGCAAATCGCGTCGCAGTTCGCGATGCCCTCGGGACTTTCCAGTTTAACGCCGAGCAGCAGTTCGCCCTCCGGGTTGAGCGGCCAGGGGTCGGCGCGCTGAAGATACTCCGGTTGCGAAATGCCCCAGATCGCACACGCCGTCGCCTCGGATCCGCGCCCACGTGTGCCGATACCGAGCTTGCCGTCCGCGCCATGCGCCGGACGCTGCGCGCCACGCATGCGCTCCACCGGCGAGGGCAGTGTCGCATCGACGCCGGCGGCATGATGCGGGTAGCGGCACGCCTCGATGAATGCCCGCACGGCGTCGGCGGTCTCCGCCTGGCACAGCAGGATGCCATGCGCGCCGCGGCCGAGGATCTGCCGGAACTGCCACGCATTGAACCGCACATTCGCTTCGTCGGTGCCGTTCACCGGCGCTTCAACGATCACGGCCGGCGTGCGATGCCCGGAGCGGGTCGGGCCGCCATCGACCATGCCGCGCAAATATTCCGCGAGACCGGCCATATCGAACGAGCCGTGCTCCATGCCGACATTCATGTAGTCGGCCCAGGTGCCCGCGTCCTCGACGCCCTGCGCATGGGTCAGGACGTGGCCGCTGTGCGGGCCGTCGTAGTAGATGGCCTGCCCTTCTGCCAACAACTCGATGGTGCGGTTGATGCGATGGGCCATGGCTGTTGCTCCCCAATTGCTATGGCTGCGAACCTAGCACTGGCTCATCTACCGAGAAACGCGAGGTCACGCTATCACACAACACATGCTCGATATGGCCCTGAAGCACTTCAAAGCAGGCAGGCTCGCCGAGGCGGCGGACTGCTGCGTCAAGCTGTTGAACCGCACGTCTCGCGACTTTCAGGCCCTGCATTTGCTTGGCCGTATCCAAATCAGGCAAGGCGCATTCGAGGAGGCGGTGTTCTTCCTGTCTGCCGCGCTCGGAACAGGTTCGCCCGATCCGAATGACACTACCGCCACTCTGATGGATCTCGTGTCGGCGGAACGGGCGCAGGGCCATATTGACGCCGCGATCGACCATGCCCGGCGCGCGCTGGCAATTCAACCGGACAATCCTGTCGCACTGCAGGCACTCGGCAACGCACTCTACGGTGCGGAGCGTTTCGATGAGGCGATCGACGTCTTCCACCAAGGGCTCGCCGCTCAGCCCAAAAGTGCCGGCATTTATAACAATCTCGGGAATGCGCTGCGCGCCGCCGGGAGGCCCGAGGAAGCGGTGGAAGTGTACCGCCGCGCCGTTGCCATGCGCCCCGACACCGCCGAGCTGCACGCCAATCTCGGGCACATGCTCTATCAGCTCGAATGCATCGATGAAGCCGTGGAATGCTATCGCCGCGCCATCGCCATCGACCCGGACGATGCGGACATACGCGCCGTGCTGGGCGCCTTGCTTCGCCCGCGCAAAGAGTTCGAGGAGGCGTGCGAGCACTATCGACACGCATTGCGGTTACGCCCTGACGAACCGGAAGCGCTGTTCGGGTTGGGCGCAGCCTTGCTGGGGCTGTTCCGTTGCGAGGAGGCCCTTGGCTACCTGCAACGCGCGGCCGCGCTACGTCCCTCACACGTCGAGACGCTGGGTGCACTGGGCAACGCGCTGGTCGGCATGAATCGCGTACCCGAGGCGCTGCGTGAGTACCGCGCAGGCCGTGCACTACAGCCGGATTCAGCCGAACTCGAGCAGAACGAGGCGTTCGCGTTGCTCATGGTGAGCGACTGGTCGGAGGGTTGGCGCGAGATGGAAGCTCGTCACTTCGTCAAGCGTGATGCGCCGCTCCTGCACTTGCTGGAGGACATGCCGCACTGGCGAGGCGAAACGGCGATCGACGGCAAGACCATTCTGCTGCAGTCGGAGCAGGGCCTGGGCGATACCCTCATGATGGTCCGTTACGCGCCTCTGGTTGTCGCGCGAGGTGCCCGTGTCCTGCTGCGTGTGCAGCCGTTGCTCGGCAAGCTGCTGGCGGACATTCCCGGTGCGGGGGCTGTGCTGACATCCTGGGAGGTGCTGCCTGAAGCCGATATGGCATGCCCACTGATGAGCCTGCCACTGGCATTCGGCACGGAACTCGCGACGGTCCCAGCGACCGTGCCATACATTCGCACGCCGCCACTCTACCGGATGCTCTGGCGGACACTGTTGGGCAGACGAACGCGGCCGCGTATCGGTATCGCCTGGCGCGGCAAGCAGCATCTGCCGTATCGCACGATGCCGCTTGCCGCGCTCGAGCCGCTGCTGCGTCGAACCGACATCGAGTTCCACGGGTTGCAACTGGAGGTTCCGGTGTCCGACCGCGAATGGCTGGATGCGAACCCGCTATTGATCGACCACAGCGCGGAGGTGAAGGACTTCGCCGATACGGCGGCGATCATCGAGGAGCTGGATCTGGTCATCACGATCGATACCGTGGTGGCACATCTCGCCGGCGCACTCGCACGGCCAGTGTGGATCATGCTGCCGTTGTGTCCGGATTTCCGCTGGCTGATCGATCGCCAGGACTCGCCCTGGTATCCTACCGCGCGCCTGTTCCGCCAGCAGCGTGAGGGCGACTGGGCACGGCGTGGTTGCCGAGGTGGTGGTGGCGCTGGCAGACTTGCCGCTTTAATCCGCTGTGTCGGCAACCTCGGTCTGCTTGCGCGTCCGGATACGGGTCAACGCCTGTTCGACGTGGGCGCTGAACACGTACTCGGCCTTGCGCTGACGCTCCAACGCAATCTCGGGCGCCATGGGGCCTTCGGTGCGGATGCCACGCAACGCCTGCGCTGCGGCCTTCCACGGGCGTCGGATCGTCTCGGCGACCGCGGTCGCCTCGTAGCCGGAATGCACCATGCAGTCGGCGCACTTCTCATAGTTGCCGGTGCCGTAGCTGTCCCAGTCGGTCTCTTCCATCAGCTGCTTGAAGGTCTTGGCGTAGCCTTCGCCGAGCAGATAGCAGGGCCGCTGCCAGCCGAAGTAGGTACGGGTGGGGTTGCCCCACGGCGTGCAATGGAACGTTTGATTGCCGGCCAGGAAGTCCAGGAACATGGATGACTGGTTGAACGTCCACTTCTTCTTCCCCTGGCGGGCGAAGATGCCGCGGAACAGTTCCTTCGTCTTGCGGCGATTGAGGAAATGCTGCTGGTCCGGGGCACGCTCATACGCATAGCCCGGCGAGAGAGAAATACCGTCCAGCCCCATCGCCATGACGTCGTCAAAGAACGCCGCGACGCGCTCGGGCTTGGCGTTGTCGAACAGCGTGCAGTTGATCACGGTGCGGAAGCCGCGCGCCTTCACTGCGGCGATCGCCGCAACTGCGCGGTCGTAGACGCCGGTCTGGCAGACCGATGTGTCGTGTTCCTCACGCGAGCCATCCAAGTGCACCGACCAGGTGAACCACTTGCTGGGCTGGAACAGATCCATCTTCTTTTCCAGCAGCAGCGCATTGGTGCAGACGATGACGAACTTCTTGCGGGCGATGGCGCCCTGCACGATTTGCTCGATCTCGCGATGCAGCAGCGGCTCGCCGCCGGCGATCACCACCACGGGGGCGCCGCATTCGTCGATCGCCTCCATGCATTCGGCGACCGACAGGCGCTGGTTCAGGATTTCTGCCGGATAGTCGATCTTGCCGCAGCCGGCACAGGCCAGGTTGCAGCGGAACAGCGGCTCCAGCATCAGCACCAGTGGATAGCGCTTGCGGCCCAGCAGATGCTGCTTCACGACATAGGCGCCGACACGCAGCGCCTGGTTCAACGGCACGGCCATACGTTCGATTCCCTTACGTCTCGGCCAGCTCTTTGGGGAAGCGGAAGCGCACGTCTTCCGCGACGCCGGCCAGAGTGGAGATGTCGATCTCACCGAACCGGCGCAACCCGTCCAGCACGCCTTGCACCAGCATTTCCGGCGCCGACGCGCCGGCGGTGACGCCGACGGAGCTGATGCCTTCGAACCATTCGGCGCGCAGCGCGTCCGCGTCATCGATCAGATAGGATGGCTTGCCCAACTCCTCGCCGATCTCGCGCAGGCGGTTGGAGTTGGAACTGTTGCGTGAGCCGACGACCAGTATGATGTCGACCTCGCCGGCGAGGTCGTGCACCGCCTGCTGGCGATTCTGCGTCGCGTAGCAGATGTCGCGCACGTCGGGGCCCATGATGGTGGGGAAGCGCGCCTTCAGGGCGGCGATGATGCCCCGTGTGTCATCGACCGACAGGGTGGTCTGGGTGATGTAGGCCAGCTTGTCCGGGTCGGACACCTGTAACGCCGCGACGTCCGAGACGGTCTGAACCAGGTGAACCTTGGCCGGAACCTGTCCGATCGTGCCTTCCACCTCGGCGTGGCCGGCGTGGCCGATCAGAACGATCTCGCGGCCCTGGGCGGCGTAGCGGCGGCCCTCGTTATGGACCTTGGCTACCAGTGGGCAGGTGGCGTCGATCACCGGCAACTGGCGCTCGGCGGCCAACTGCTCGACACGCTTGGCCACCCCGTGGGCGGAGAATATCGTCATCGCGCCGGGTGGGATTTCGTCCAGTTCATCGACGAAGACCGCGCCTCGAGTGCGCAAATCTTCCACAACGTGGCGGTTGTGCACGATTTCGTGACGTACATAGATCGGCGGGCCGAATTTCTTCAGCGCTCGCTCGACGATTTCGATGGCCCGCTCCACGCCGGCGCAGAAACCGCGGGGCTGGGCCAGGACGACGCGGATCATGGGCAGGTTCTCCCCGGCGATTCGGCATATGGCATGCTGCACCCGGAGCGGCAATGCCAGCCGGGCGGCTGGGTGGCGCGGACTCGAGGGTTGCGGTAATGCAAATGGCGAGTCGCGGCCATTCGGCAACACGGGCGGTGATTCGCGCAACCACAAGGGTGCGAGCATTCCCATTTGGTCGAATTGTGACAGATTGGGTTGGTCCGGGGATGGCATCGGAAGGCAGGTTAATGTCAGCAGTTGAGATGGAGCTGCCTGCCGCCATGACGCGCGTCGCCGAAGTCGTGGAAGCCGCGCTGGAGGCGCTGTTGCCGCCCGTCGAGGGCGCCGAGGCACGCCTGGCCGAGGCGATGCGCTATGCGGCTCTCGGTGGCGGCAAACGGATGCGGGCGTTCCTGGTGATGGAGGGTGCGGGGCTGTTCGCCGTCTCGGAAACCTGCGCTGCACGGGTGGCTGCCTCGGTGGAGATGCTGCACGCCTACTCGCTGGTGCACGACGATCTGCCGGCGATGGATGACGACGATCTGCGGCGCGGCAAGCCATCCACTCATAAGGCGTTCGACGAGGCAACGGCGATCCTGGCGGGCGATGCTTTGCAGACGCGCGCGTTTGAGGTGCTGGCGGAACCGGACACACATTCCGATCCGCAGGCGCGTTGTGAACTGGTGGCGGCACTTGGCGCGGCTTCCGGTGCCCGCGGCATGGCCGGCGGCCAGATGATCGACATGCTGGCCGAGGGGCAGACGCTGGACGGCCCGGCGGTGACCCGGCTGCAGGCGCTGAAGACCGGGCGGCTGATCCAGTACAGCGCCGAGGCAGGCGCGATCCTGGGGCGGGCGGCCTCGCCGCAGCGGCACTTACTGGCCGCCTATGGCCGCGATCTTGGCGCCGCGTTCCAGATCGCGGATGACTTACTGGACGCGGAGGGCAGCACGGAGGAAACCGGCAAGACAGCTGGCAAGGACGCCGCCGCCGGTAAAGCGACCATGGTCGCCGTCCTCGGGGTCGAGCGGGCACGGTCGCAGGCGGAATTGCTGGCCCGCCAGGCTGCGGCTCATCTGGATGGATTTGGTGAGCGGGCGAAGCTGCTGCAGATGCTGGCGTCCTTTGTTGTAACGCGGCGAAATTGAATTCGAAGCGAGAGGTCCCATGAGCCCTGTGAGAACACCGTTGCTGGATCGCGTCCGATATCCATCGGACCTCCGCAACTTCTCCCCGGAGCAGTTGCGGCAACTGGCGGATGAGCTGAGGTCCGAAACCATCGACGCGGTGTCCGTGACCGGCGGCCACCTGGGCGCTTCGCTGGGTGTGGTCGAACTGACCGTCGCGATCCACGCCATCTTCGACACACCGCATGATCGGCTGCTCTGGGATGTCGGCCACCAGGCGTATCCGCACAAGATCCTGACCGGGCGGCGCGATCGTATTCGCACGCTGCGCCAGGCTGGCGGGCTGTCCGGCTTCACGCGCCGGGCGGAGAGCGAATACGACCCGTTCGGCGCGGCGCACTCGTCCACGTCGATTTCCGCCGGGTTGGGGATGGCCGTGGCGCGCGACCTGAAGGGCGACGAACGCAATATCATCGCTGTCATCGGCGACGGCGCGATGAGTGCCGGCATGGCTTACGAGGCGATGAACAACGCCGGTGCCCGCCACACAAGGCTGATTGTGATCCTCAACGACAACGACATGTCGATCGCGCCGCCGGTGGGGGCGATGAGCGCTTATTTGTCGCGGTTGATGTCCTCACGCAGCTTCCTATCACTGCGTGACCTGGCGGTGCGGATGGCGAAGCGGTTCCCCCGGGGCATCGAGCGGACGGCGCGGCGGGCGGAGGAGTATGCCCGCGGCATGCTGACTGGCGGCACGCTGTTCGAAGAGCTGGGCTTTTATTACGTCGGCCCGATCGATGGGCATAACCTGGACCACCTGCTGCCGGTGTTGCGCAATGTGCGCGAGGCGGAGGAGGCGGGGCCGATTCTGGTCCATGCCATCACCCAGAAGGGCAAGGGCTACGCGCTGGCTGAGGCCTCGGCCGACAAGCTGCACAGCGTGTCGAAGTTCAATGTGATCACCGGCGAGCAGGCGAAGGCACCTCCCGGGCCGCCCGCCTACACCAAGGTGTTCGCCGAGGCGTTGATTGGCGAGGCGGAGCGCGATCCCACCATCGTCGCGATCACTGCGGCGATGCCGTCGGGCACGGGGCTGGACCGTTTCGGCAAGCACTTCCCGGACCGCACGTTCGACGTCGGGATCGCCGAGCAGCACGCGGTGACCTTCGCCGCGGGACTGGCGACCGAGGGGATGAAGCCGTTCTGCGCGATCTACTCGACGTTCCTGCAGCGCGCCTACGACCAGGTGGTGCATGACGTGGCGATCCAATCGCTGCCGGTGCGGTTCGCGTTGGACCGGGCCGGGCCGGTGGGGAACGACGGGGCGACGCACTCGGGGTCGTTCGATCTGGCCTATCTGGGGTGCCTGCCGGGGTTCGTGCTGATGGCGCCGTCCGACGAGGCGGAGCTGATGCATGCGGTTGCAACCGCCGTGTCGATCGATGATCGGCCGAGCGCGCTGCGCTATCCGCGCGGCGACGGGGTCGGCGTGACGTTGCCGGAGCGCGGCGAGGTGATGCCGCTGGGTCGCGGACGGGTGCTTCGGGAGGGCAACAATATCGCCATCCTGTCGCTGGGGCCTCGGCTGGCCGATGCGCTGAAGGCCGCCGACGAACTGGCGGCGCGTGGGCTGCCGGCGACGGTGGTGGACGCGCGGTTCGCCAAGCCGCTCGACACAGCGTTGCTGGAGCAGTTGGCGCGCAACCACGAGGTGCTGCTGACCATCGAGGAGGGGAGCATTGGCGGGTTCGGTTCGGCGGTGCTGCACCATCTGGCGTGGAAGGGGCTGCTCGACGGCGGGCTGAAGGTGCGGCCGATGGTGCTGCCCGACGTGTTCATCGATCATGACTCGCAGGCGAAGCAACTTGCCGAGGCGAAGCTGAGCGCGAAGGACATCGTCGCGACGGCTCTGGCGGCGATGGGCATCGGCGAGGCGCTGGCGGGCGGTTCGGCGATTACAGCGCGGTAGGGTTCGGCACCGTTGCTGCCCCTTGAGCGAAAGCTCAGCGGCGCCCGTAGCCCACGTTGACGCCCGGGCTGCTCGCGTTTATGACATACCAAGCCATAACGAGGGCTTGGGTTTGTGGCGAAGGCGCGGCAGGAGTTCGAGGCCAGTCTCGTCTTTCCCGACGGGGCCATCCTTCGGATGCGCGTGTGGGAAGTGCCGGAGCCGGTGCCTCCCTCGGCACGCCGGTTCAAGTATTCATTATATTACGGCCGACCGGCGAGCGGACAGTTCTCTATGACAACGAGCGTGGAAAAGGCGACCATCGACACTACGGCGAGCGAGAGGAAAACTATACGTTCCGAGGCGTCGAACCGCTGATCGCGGACTTTCTGGCGGATGTCCGCGAGGTGCGAGGAGAAAGCGAGTGAGCAAGTGAGCAAGGATCAGGTGCGCATACACGTCGGTGAGTCATTGGAAGACGTTGGTATGCGCTTCGTTGACGCGTGGCATCGCATGGAACGGGGTGAGGACGTCATCGAGAAGCACGTCAGCTTCGCGGACTGGGAAACCATGGTGCGGTTGTTGTCGCCCAAACGGCTCGCACTGCTGCGCTATGTCCATCAGCACCCGGCGCGGAACATTCGCACATTGGCGATGGCGCTCGGTCGCGACTATCGGAGAGTGTACGGCGATGTGGAGGCACTGACGGAGGCGGGACTACTGGAACGCGATAAAGATGGGGTGCGCGCAGAGTATGACGCGTTCGATGTTCAGATGAGGGTGGCATTGTAGTGTTCCCTGTTCAGTTGCCCATAACACATCTCTGGTCGTTGGTAGTTCGAACTGACAGATGAAAGAAGCAGTGTTTGATGGGGTAGCAGTCAGGCAAAACAACGATGGGAGCGATGGGAGATCCTGTTTCGATTATTTCTATACGAGGCGCACAACGCAACGGTAACGCGGCCGTTCGGCCGGCCGGCAGCGGTGAGACGCTTAAAGCTGGCCTTGCCAGTTACCGCCACCTTGAGCCGAAGGATCTACGCCGCCAACGGCATACGATCGCCTAACGATCGGCCGTAACCGCTCGCCCTGGCCGAGATCTCCCGCCCGGTGATAGCCTCCCGCGAAACACATGGAGGAGGAGCACCACCGTGCCAGTGCTGCAACGTCCCGACGGCGAGATCCATTACGAGGAGTATGGCCAGGGATATCCGATCCTGCTGTTCGCGCCTGGCGGCATGCGCTCGCGCGCAGGGATGTGGCACGACCCGGCCGGTGGCCCGGCGCGCCCGTGGAGTGACTGGACGCAGTCGCTCGCCGGGAGCTACCGCGTCATCGCGATGGACCAGCGCAACGCCGGCCGCTCGCGCACTGCGATCGAGGCGGATCATGGTTGGCACACCTATGCCGCCGATCATCTGGCGTTGATGGATCATCTGGGGTTTTGGCGGTTCCATGCACTGGGCGGCTGCATCGGTGGCAGCTTCTGCCTGAAACTTTGCGAAATCGCGCCCGATCGCATCACCGCGGCGGTGCTGCAGAACCCGATCGGCCTGCATCCCGACCATCCTGAATACTTTCCGGAAAGCTTCGCCGAATGGGCAGCCGAGATGAAGGCGGAGCGTCCGCACCTCGATGACGCGAAGATCGCGGCGTTCGGCAAGTCCATGTGGGACGGCGAGTTCGTGTACAGCGTCAGTCGCGACTTCTGCCGTCGCTGCACCGTGCCGACCTTCCTGCTGCCCGGCACCGACAAGCCGCATCCCGCGGTGACCTCGGATGAACTGAAGCAACTGCTGCCGGGCCTTGAGGTGTTGGAGAACTGGCGCGGTCCGGAACACCTGGATGAACAGTTGCGACGCGTGCTGGCGTTCCTCGATCGGCACACGCCGAAGGAAGCACGCAAGGCAGCATAACGGGGAGACGGATATGGCCATCATCGTCGGCTCGGGAGAGCATCGCTACGAGGTGATCGAGAACTGGGGCAAGTTGCCCGACGGCTGGCATTACGGCGAGGTCGCCGCGGTGGGTGTGGACAGCAAGGATAACGTCTACGTCTTTGCGCGCAGCGAGCACCCGATGATGGTGTTCGATCGCGACGGCAATTTCCTGCGCTCGTGGGGCGAGGGTTTGTTCCGCCGTCCGCACGGCGTGCACCTGGCACCGGACGACACGATCTACTGCACCGATGATGGCGACCACACGGTGCGGCGACTGACGCTCGAGGGTAAGTTGCTGCTGGAGATCGGCGTGCCCGGCGAGCCGGCGCCGATGTATGGCGGCGATCCGTTCAACCGCTGCACGCATACTGCGCTGTCGCCCGAGGGCGATCTTTATGTTGCCGATGGATATGGCAATGCTCGCGTGCACAAGTATTCGCCGAATGGGAAGCTGCAATTCTCGTGGGGCGAACCGGGTACCGATCCGGGCGCATTCAACATCGTGCACAATATCTGCTGCGATGAGGACGGCTGGATTTATGTGGCGGATCGCGAGAACCATCGCGTGCAGGTGTTCGACGGCAAGGGCAAGTACCACGCGCAGTGGAACAACCTGCACCGGCCGTGCGGCCTGTGCATGACGCGCGGGCGCAATCCGATCGCGTATATCGGCGAGAGCGGGCCGGGGATGGCGGTGAACGCGAAGTCGCCCGGGATCGGGCCTCGCGTGTCCATCGTGACGCACGAGGGTAAGCCGATCGCGCGGCTCGGCGATGCGACGCGCGAACGGGCGAGCCAGTTCATTGCGCCTCATGGCGTGGCGATCGAACTCGCGCGGGGACATCTATGTGGGAGAGGTGTCGCGCACGGCGATGCGGAACCGGGGCACTCCGATTGGGGCGGAGGAGGATATCCGCTGCATGCAGAAGCTGGTGAAGCTGGCGTAACCTCGCCGGCCTCTGACACAGCGATACCGGCTTCCACCGTGCTGGCCGTCTGGTCTCGCATCCCATTGCTGCGCCGCACCACCTTGCCCACCATCCGCTGATGCGCTAGCAACCCAGCGCCTCCCGGGCCGCCGGGCACCCGGCGCACAGCAACGCGTTAACAGGCTGACCCCGCCCGCTGTAAGGACACCTGATGGCCCGCAACAAGATCGCCCTCATCGGCGCCGGCAACATCGGCGGCACCCTGGCCCACATGATCGGCCTCAAGGAACTCGGCGACGTCGTGCTGTTCGACGTGTTCGGTGGCGTCGCGGCCGGCAAGGCGCTCGACATCATGCAGTCCGGCCCGGTGGACGACTTCGACTCGCTGATGGTCGGCGGCTCGAACTACAAGGCGATCGAGGGCTCCGACGTCGTCATTGTCACCGCCGGGTTCCCTCGGACCCCAGGCATGTCGCGCGATGACCTGATCGGCAAGAACGCCGGCGTGATCGCCGAGGTCGCCGACGGCATCAAGACGCATTGTCCCAACGCATTCGTGATCTGCGTCACCAATCCGCTCGACGCGATGGTCTGGGTGATGAAGGAGAAGTCCGGCCTGCCGGCGAACAAGGTCGTCGGCATGGCGGGCGTGCTGGACAGCTCGCGCTTCCGCCTGTTCCTGGCGCACGAGTTCGGCGTTTCGGTGGAGGATGTCACCGCGTTCGTGCTTGGCGGCCACGGCGACACCATGGTGCCGCTGACACGCTACTCCACGGTCGCCGGCATTCCGGTGCCGGACCTGATCAAGATGGGCTGGACCACGCAGGCGAAGATCGACGCGATCGTGCAGCGCACGCGCGACGGCGGCGGCGAGATCGTCAAGCTGCTGGAGCGTGGCAGCGCGTTCTATGCCCCGGCCGCGGCAGCGATTGCGATGACGGAGGCCTATCTGAAGGACAAGAAGCGCGTGCTGCCGTGCGCCGCGCTACTGAACGGCGAATACGGCATGAAGGATCTGTACGTCGGGGTTCCGGTGGTGATAGGCAAGGGCGGTATCGAGCGCATCGTCGAGGTGCAGATGAATGCCGAGGAGAAGGCCGCGTTCGACAAGTCCTGCGCGGCGGTGAGGGAACTGGTCGAGGCGGCGAAGAAGTTGGTCGATTGATGATGGGTGGCGCTCCCTCCCCAACCCTCCCCCGCTGCGCGGGAGAGGGAGCTCAACATCTCCCTCTCCCGCGCAGCGGGGGAAGGTTGGGGAGGGGGTGCTGCCCATGAACATCCACGAATACCAGGCCAAAGATCTGCTGAAGCGCTACGGTGTTGCCGTGCCCGACGGCTACGTCGCGTGGACCCCGGACGAAGCGGTGGCCGCCGCCCACAAACTCCCCGGCCCGATCTACGTGGTGAAGTCCCAGATCCACGCCGGCGGCCGCGGTGCCGGCCGTTTCGCCGATGATCCGAACGGCAAAGGCGGTGTCCGCCTCGCGCGCTCCTTCGAGGAAGTGCGTGCCGCCGCCGAGGCGATGCTCGGTCACACTCTGGTGACCAAGCAGACCGGGCCAGTGGGGCGCGCGGTGCATCGCGTCTACGTCGAAGCCGGCAGTGACATTGATCGCGAGTTGTACCTGTCGCTGTTGGTCGACCGCGGCAGCGGTCGCATTACCGTGGTTGCCTCCACCGAAGGAGGCATGGACATCGAGCAGGTCGCGGAACACCAGCCGGACAAGATCCAGCGCGTCGCCATCGATCCAGCCGCCGGTATCTCGGGCTTCCATGCGCGGCGGCTTGCTTACGCGCTGGGCCTCACCGGCGGTCAGATCGCTGCGTTCAGCCGCTTCCTGCCAGGGCTGTATCGCACTTTCACCGAGCTTGACTGCTCGATTGTCGAGATCAACCCGCTGGTGGTGACCAAATCAGGCGAGGTGGTCGCGCTGGACGCGAAGATAGCATTCGACGACACCGCGCTGTTCCGTCATCCGGAGCTCGAGAAGCTGCACGACGCGAGTGAGGAAGACCCGAAAGAGCTGGAAGCCGCCAAGTACAACCTGAATTACGTCGCGCTGGACGGCAACATCGGCTGCCTGGTGAATGGTGCCGGTTTGGCAATGGCGACGATGGACATCATCAAACTGTTCGGCATGGCGCCGGCAAACTTCCTCGATGTCGGCGGCGGCGCCACCAAGGAGCGCGTGACGGCGGCCTTCAAGATCATCCTGTCGGACCCGAACGTCGAAGGTGTCCTGGTCAACATCTTCGGCGGCATCATGCGCTGTGACGTTATCGCCGAGGGCGTGGTGGCGGCAGCGCACGAAGTCAGCCTGTCGGTCCCGCTGGTGGTGCGGTTGGAAGGCACCAACGTCGAATTGGGCAAGGATATCCTCGCGAGGTCCAATCTGCCGATCATCGCCGCCGATAACCTCGCTGATGCGGCGCAGAAGATCGTTACTGCCGTGAAGGAAGCAGCCTGAGATGGCCATCCTGGTGGATGCCAATACACTCGTCATTACGCAAGGCTTCACCGGCTCGCAGGGGACATTCCATTCCGAGCAGGCCATCGCCTATGGCACAAAGGTCGTGGGCGGCGTCACGCCCGGCAAGGGCGGCACCAGACACCTCAACCTGCCGGTGTTCGACACGGTGTGGGAGGCGCGGGAGAAGACCGGCGCCACTGCCACCGCGATCTATGTCCCGCCGCCCTACGCCGCCGATGCGATCCTGGAAGCGATCGATGCGGAAATCCCGCTGATCGTCTGCATCACCGAGGGCATCCCGGTGCTCGACATGGTCCGCGTCAAGCGTGCGCTGACCGGATCGAAGTCCCGCCTGATCGGTCCGAATTGCCCCGGCGTCATCACGCCCGACGCGTGCAAGATCGGCATCATGCCAGGCCACATCCATCGCCGCGGCAGTGTCGGCATCGTATCGCGCTCTGGCACACTGACCTACGAGGCGGTGTCACAGACCACCGCCGTTGGTTTGGGCCAGAGTTCTTGCGTCGGGATTGGCGGCGATCCGGTGAAGGGCACCGACTTCATCGAGATCCTCGAGATGTTCCTCGCGGACCCCGAAACGAAGCACATCGTCATGATCGGCGAGATCGGCGGAGAGAGCGAGACGCAGGCTGCGGAATTCCTTGCCGCCCATCCGGTGAAGAAGCCCACCGTCGGGTTCATTGCCGGCAGCACCGCACCACCTGGCCGTCGCATGGGCCATGCCGGCGCGGTGATCTCCGGCGGACGTGACACCGCCGCGGCGAAGATGGAGGCGATGCGGGCCGCGGGTATCCACGTCGCCGAAAGTCCGGCAGCTCTGGGGAGCACGATGATCGAGGTGCTGAAGGGCTGAACGGCGCGGCGGTTCGCAACCGAAGTTGTCGCCTCGCCCGCGCGGACGCGTCATCGAAAGGTTCCCGCCATGCTGCTCTATTCCGGACCGGTCAGCCTGTTCGCACGCAAGGTTGAAATTGCGCTGCACGAGAAGGGCCTCACGTTCGATCGCGTGATGGTGCCGTTCACCCAGCAGGCCGGCTACACGCCGAAGCACCCGGTGGTGCTGCAGCATAACCCCAGAGGCCAGGTTCCCGTGCTGATCGATGGCGATATCGCGCTGTTCAATTCAACGCTGATCCTGGAATACCTGGAGGACGCCTATCCCACACCGCCGCTCTATCCTGTCGGTGCGAAGGCGCGCGCCCGGTGCCGGATGCTCGAGCTGTTTGCGGACGAGATCCTGCTGCCGCCGTTGCGCATCCTGATGCGTCGCAACGAGGGCCGGCGGGCGCCACAAGCAGAAGAGGCTGCCGCCGAGACCGCGCTGCGCACCTGCTACGATCAACTGGAGCAGAAGCTCGGCGAGGACGGCTACTTCTGCGGCGATGTATCGGTCGCCGATATCGGCATCTTCATCGACCTGCTCTACGCCCGCCGGCTGCGCGGACCCGGTCTCGACGGCCACCCGCGTCTCGCCGGTTGGTATCGCCGTGTGGCGGCACGTCCGGCCTTCGCGCGGATCGTTGACGAGATCGCAGCCGCGGATCGCGAACTTTCGCCATCGCTGGACAACATCTGATCGCGCGACAGGATGGCTGGACACCCGACGCACTGCTAGCATGACGGCCGGAGAGACGCATGGCATTGCACCTCAGCCGCGAAGAGTTCCGTCAGTGGGCCGACGGGCAGAAGCAGCGCTATGAGCGCATCGCCGGTGAGCCGGTCGCGATGTCGCCGGAGCGTATCGGGCATGTGCGGATAACGAGTCGTGTCTGGGCAGCCCTGGATCGGGCGGTTCGCGACGCCAGCCTGCCATGCGAAGCGCTCCCTGACGGCATCACCATCGAAGTCGATGCGGACACGGATTACGAGCCAGACGCCGTGGTCAATTGCGGACCGCGCGCACCTGGAGACGCCATAGCCGCGACCAGCCCGGTCATCGTTGTGGAGGTGCTGTCACCGTCCACCCAGTCGATCGACCTCGCGGACAAGCTCGCTGACTACTTCAAGGTCGCCACGATCCAGCACTATCTGATTGTTCGTGCCCGCCGGCACGAGGTCATCCTCCACAGCCGCGCCGGTTCGGAGATCATCAGCCGGGTGATCAACATCGGCAGCATCGCCCTCGATCCGCCGGGCATTACGATCGACCTGGCGGACCTCTATCCGGCGACCGTGTAGACTACCCTGTTCGCTCCGCTCGCCCGCGCGCTTGGACAGCTCGACGATCCGGTGTTCCTGGGCGTCCTGCTGCGCAGCCTGATATGGTCCGCGGCCTGTTTTGCCGGCATCCATGTCGCCACGATCTGGGCGATTCATCGCCTGCTCGACCTGCACGGCTGGCTGGGCTGGGCCGCCGACGTGTTCGGCAGCATCGGCGCGTCATTGCTGGCGCTGTGGCTGTTCCTGCCGATCGCGGCGCTGATCGGCACGCTCTACTTTGACCGAATTGCAGCGGCCGTGGAGCGGCGTTACTACCCGACGCTGCCGCCACCGCAGGGAGCGTCGTTCACATCGCAGCTTGGGGACGCTCTCAACATCGCGTTCCGCATTCTGCTGCTAAACGTGCTGGCGCTGGTGGCCGCGCTGATCCTGCCTGGCATCGGCCTCCTGCTCGCCTGGATCGTCGGTGGCTATGCCATCGGCCGTGGCCTGTTCTCCGCGGTCGCGCTGCGCCGGATGCCCCGTCCTGCCGCCGAGGCGATGTATCGGCAGGCCCGCCCCGCCATCCTCGCGCAAGGCTGTGTCCTGGCGCTTGCCGGGTATGTGCCGCTGCTCAACCTGCTGATCCCGGTGGTGGGGGTCGCCGCCATGGTGCACGTGCTCGATCGAGCGATGATGTTGCCGGCGCGGGGATGGCGCTCATGAACCATGCGGATCATTGTGGATAACTTCCGCCGGGCGGGTTGTTCCGGCTCGCCCGGGCATGTTACCCCGATTGCATCGAGCCGAATCTGATATTTCCCAGCCGCACGAGGACCCATTGTTCAAACGCCGCAGGCCTGATGAACCGCTGGCCGCCGAACCGGGTGCACCGCTGCCGGCCGGCCTCCCCATCCCTGATCAGGGAAACATCCAAGGCCATCCGTCTGGCGCGAGCGAGGCCGTCGACAACGGTCTCGGTGTGCCTCCCTTCCGTCCCGCGCAGCCGCAAGAGGTGCCAACCATGTCACGGCCACCGTTCACCACGAACCCGACACCGCAACCCGCCCCCGCCGCCGTGCAGCCGACGCCTCGCCCCGGGATCGGGCCTGTCCGTGGGCCGGCGCGGGACCCGTCGGAGCGGCGCACCTTGGTTGTCGGCCGCGGCATCAGTGTGCAGGGCACGGTGCAGGACGCCGAGCGTCTTGTGGTCGAAGGCACGGTCGAAGCCAGCATGATCCACGCGACCGAACTCGCCATCTCGCCCGGCGGCGTGTTCAAGGGCGAGGTCGAGGTGGAGGACGCCGAGATCGCCGGCACCATCGATGGCACGCTGACGGTGCGCGGCAGCCTGATTGTCCGTGCCACCGGGAAGGTGCACGGCACCGCGCGCTGCCGCCGTCTGCAGGTGGAGGATGGCGGCCAGATCAGCGGCCAGATGGAAATGCTGACCGATCAGCCGCGGCAAGAGCCGACCCGTCCGATCAGCGAGCCAGCCGCCTAAACGGGACGGGGCGTCCTGACGCCCCTGCGCTTGCACGGCGTCGGCGAAGGCGCAAGCTGCGCGGCGCAGCTTGGGGAATGACGATATGCCGCTCGACGCCAATTCCGTTCCGCCGCAGACCGCGCCGCATGAAACACGCCTGGCGGATTATGAGGCGCCGGCGTTCCTGATCGATACCGTCGATCTTGCGTTCGACCTCGACGAGGCCGCGACGCAGGTTCACTCGCGCATGACGTTGCGGCGCAATCCAGCATCGGCCGACAGCGCCGCGCCGCTGGCGCTGGATGGCGAGGCTGTGACGTTGGTCAGGGTCATGCTGGATGGCGCGGAACTCGGTGCGAATCGGTACGTGCTGGGGGACGGCAAGCTGCTGATCCCCGACATGCCGGACACCGCGACGCTGGAGATCGAAGCGCGTATCGCGCCGAAGGACAACACGGAGCTGTCGGGGCTCTACACATCGAACGGCAGCTACTTCACCCAGTGCGAGGCTGAAGGTTTCCGTCGCATTACATATTTCCCCGATCGGCCGGATGTGATGGCACGCTTCACCACCACGATCACCGCGGACAAGGCGCGCGTGCCGGTGATGCTGTCGAACGGGAATCCCGGTGTGGTCGAGGACGTCGGCAATGGTCGCCACCGGGTGGTCTGGACCGATCCGCATCCGAAGCCGTGCTATCTGTTCGCACTGGTTGCGGGTGACCTGGTTGCGGTGAAGGACAGCTTCACGACGCGATCCGGCCGTCACGTCGATCTCGGCATCTGGGTGCGCCGTGGTGACGAGGATCGTTGCGCACATGCGATGCGCTCGCTGAAGACATCGATGAAGTGGGATGAGGACGTGTTCGGCCTCGAGTACGATCTCGACGTGTTCAACATCGCCGCCGTGTCCGACTTCAACATGGGCGCGATGGAGAACAAGGGGCTTAATGTCTTCAATACGAAGTATGTGCTGGCGAAGCCGGAGACCGCGACCGATGGTGACTACCAGGGGATCGAGTCGGTCATCGCGCATGAATACTTCCACAATTGGACGGGTGACCGCGTTACCTGCCGCGACTGGTTCCAGCTTTCGCTGAAGGAAGGACTGACGGTCTATCGCGACCAGGAGTTCTCAGCCGATCAGGGCAGCCGGGTGGTGAAGCGTATCGGCGATGTGCGTGGCCTGCGTGCCGCGCAGTTCCGCGAGGATGCCGGACCGTTGGCGCATCCGGTGCAGCCGGACCACTACATCGCGATCGACAACTTCTATACCGCGACCATCTACAACAAGGGCGCCGAGGTCATCCGCATGATGGCCACCATCATCGGACGCGAGGCATTCCGCCGCGGCATGGACCTTTACTTCGAGCGTCACGACAATCAGGCAGTCACCATCGACGACTTTGCCCAAGCGATGCAGGACGCGTCGGGCGTGGACCTGTCGCGTTTCAAGCGCTGGTATCATCAGGCCGGGACACCTGAGGTCGCGGTGTCCGACAGCTACGACGCGGGGTCCCGCCGCTATACCTTGACGCTGGCGCAACGCACGTCACCGACACCGGGACAACCGAACAAGCAACCTGTCGTCATCCCCGTGGTCATGGGACTGCTCGATGGCAGCGGCCGCGAGATCGTCGCGCGCACATTGCTGTTCAACGAGGCGGAACAGAGCTTTGCGTTCGATGATGTGGCGGAGCGGCCGGTTCCTTCGCTGCTGCGCGGCTTTTCCGCACCGGTGAAGCTGTCGGGCGTGCCGGTGGAGCATCTGCGGTTCCTTGCGGCGCACGACACGGACCCGTTCGTGCGCTGGGAGTCGGGACAGCAATATGCCTCGCGGGTGCTGCTGGAGATGGCGGCGGCGTGGCGACGTGGCGAGACGCTGGAGCTGGACACTGGGGTTATCGAGGCAGCGCGGGCGACCTTACATGACGCTGATGCTGATCCGGCATTCGCGGCGGAAGCGTTGGCATTGCCAGGCGAAGCATTCCTGGCGGACCAGATGGCGGTCGCCGATGTGGATGCGATCCACGCGGTGCGCGACAGTGCACGCGCAACTATCGGCAAGGGGATGTGCGATGCGTTGCGGGCCACGTACCAGAGGCTGAGCGATACTGGGGAATATAAGATCGATGGCACCGCCATCGGACGTCGCGCGTTGCGCAATACCTGCCTGGCGTATCTCGCCGCCGGTGGCGAAGCCGAGGGCATTGCACTGGCCAAGGCGCAGTTCGATGCCGGACAGAACATGACCGACGTGCTCGCTGCATTGGCGGTGCTGTCGGCGATCGATTGTCCGGAACGCGCAGCTGCACTGGCGGCGTTTCATGCCCAGTGGCATGGCGACGATCTTGTGCTGGACAAGTGGTTTGCGATTCAGGCGATGTCTCCGTTGCCGGGAACGCCCTCCGCTGTGCGGCTGCTTGCGCGGCATCCTGATTTTGACCTGAAGAATCCGAATCGTGATACGGGCCTTGGTGGCGAGCTTTGCCGGCGGGAACCAGGTGCGCTTTCACGAGGCTTCGGGCGACGGATATCGTTTCTTGGCGGATATCATTATGCAGCTCGACCCGAGCAACGGTCAGGTCGCTGCACGCCTGGTGCCACCGCTCGGCCAATGGCGGCGAGTGGAGCCGGCACGGCAGGTGCTGATGAAGCAGGAATTGCAGCGCATCCTCGATGTGCCCAGCCTCAGCAAGGGCACCTTCGAGATGGCGACGCGCAGCATCGCCTAGCCGGGGCGGCTCGCGGCGATCAGCTCCTGGCCGAGCCGCGCCTGGCGTGCCTGTCGCGGGCCTCGCGCGACTGAGAGCGAGGTCTCGAGGTCTGTGCATGCACGGTCGATGGCGTTGTCGTCAGCGGGACCGTATGCATCGCGATGGCTTCGCACACGCCGCAACAACTCGGCCGCCAGGACACGCAGTCCCACAAGAGCCGGCGTTTGACGCGCGAGTTCCGCGGCATTGAGCGCTGCGACCACGGCCTCTGCTGCATCCGCGTATACTGCAACGAGCGCGATCATGCGCCCGAGCGACAACGTCGCTTCGTCTCCCTCGGCCGATCTGGCAAGCCGCGCGAGCATGAAGCGGAATGCGCCGAGCAGACCGAACGTTCCGACGGCGTCCTCCACGTCGCGGAACGGCAGCGCCATCGTTTCGTAGGCAGCGCCGCGGGAGCCGAGCAGTGCGGAACGCGGCACTCGGCAGCCTTCAAGCTTCAGGCCGCAATGGCGCGATGGTGCCAAGGCGCGATACTCCGGCGCTTCGTCGATCGACAATCCTGGCGTGTCGCGTGGGACCAGAAAAGCGCTGTAGCGCTTGCGGTCGTCCTCGAGCGAGGTGATCGCGAGCACCACGAATAGTTCGGCGAGCGGACCGTTGGTGACCCAGGCCTTCTCGCCGAAGATGCTGTAGCCGGCTGCATCTTCGTCCGCCCGCGTGGTCAGAAGCTTGGGATGCGCACCGATGCGTGGCTCGGAGATTGCGACCGACGCAAGGCGCGATTGCCATGCGGTGCGCTGTTCGGGCGTGCCGAAGCCCTCGATGAAGAAGCGCGCGACTATCTGGCGGCCGGCGGAACCCTCGCCGAGCAATCCGGTGCGCTCGACAACCGCGGCTTTCTCGCGTGCAATCTCGATGTACGACATGGCTGGAGGAACCATAGCATGAGCGAACTCGCCGAGAAGGACGCGATCCGTGGGGTGATGGCGGAGTATTGCTTCTGCCTGGATAACAACCGTTTCAGTGACATGGCCGCGCTGTTCACCGACGATGGCACCTGGGACACTGCGTTCGGCAAGGGCACCGGACATGGCGGGATCGAGGCGTTGGTGCGCCGGCTGCGCACGTCGGACACGCCGCTGCCGCGTGCGATCCATCACGTGACCAATGTGGTTATCAAGGTCGATGGTGCGACCGCGACTGGCTTTTCCAACTGGGTCACCGTGCAGAACAGCCCGCAGGGTCCGAAGATCGGTTCGGCAGGCAGCTACACCGATGAGATGGTGAAGCAGGGCGGCAAGTGGCTGTTCCGCTATCGCAAGATCGACCGGTTCATCCACGACAAGGCGTGATGGCGGCGGGCTGATACGTCACGGATTTCGATCGAGCGTCTCCAGGGGCTCTGCGACATACCCGGGACGGAAGCTATCGGGCACACCGCCATGGGATGCAATCCCGGCCCGCTGCTCCGCCTCGTGGTGGATCATCGCGTCGAGGATGCGCTTGTAGCGAACCGGTCCCACGTCGATGTCGAACATCACCGGCTTCAACGGATACGGCGCTCGCTTCATATTCGCCTGCTGCGCCTTGATGATCATCTGGTCCTGATCCTCGAAGGCGATGCGGCGAAGCTCGGACAGTTGCTTATGGATCTCGCTGTCGAGTGGCTCGCCCCATGAGATCGGATTGAAGCGCACGGCGGCGAACAGATAGTAGGTGGTGTCCTCGGTCTGCGGCGTCAGGAAATGGGTGCCCCAGAAGCCGGTGCCTTCGTCGCGCGAAGCCCCCGGCGCGGTGACGCCGGTGTCGTTCAGCAGGCAGCCTGGCGCGTCCCACCGCATGTTCATCCAGAGATCGACCAGCCCGCCATCGCGCCGGAACATCAGGTCATAGAGGCCCGGCACCGGCACGTTCGGCAGCGCCTCGCGACACCAGGATCTGATTGCCGCGTTGGGTCACTGTCAGGTCCGCACGAATGGTGTGCTCGCTGCCGAGGATGCCTTCGTGCACCACCGCTGTGTGGCTGAGGTCGAGCAGGTTGTCGGTGATCAGCCGGTAGCCGGCTTCCATCAGGATCCAGTCGCGCTTGCTGACTTGCCGGCCATTGTCGGGATCGAGCAGGCTGAAATCGGGGATCAGCGACGGATCGGCTGGGCGATCACCCATCCAGATCCAGAGCAACGAGTGCTTCTCATGCACTGGATAGCTGCGCACCTTCATATTGGTCGGGATGCGACCGTTGCCGTGCGGATTGCCGACGCATTGACCGTGGGCGTCGAACTCGAGGCCGTGATACGGGCAGCGGACGTGGCTGCCGTGCACGATCTTGCCCTTGGAGAGCGGACTGAACCGGTGCGCGCAGACGTCGGCGATGGCGGCGGGGCGGCCATCGGCTTCACGGAACAGCACGATCGGCTCGTTCAGGAAGGTGCGGGGGACCAGTTGGCCGGGGGCGAGGTCCTGCGCCCAGAGCGCGACGTACCAGGTGTTGCGAAGGAATTTCATGGTGCCTCCCAGTCGGCTCTGATCGGCCGGTTGCTTGGTCGTGGCGAATGATTGCGCCGGGGAGGCGAGGCCGCAAGCTTCCGGGTGCGATTAGGTTGGGACGATCGGCTGCCGCTCGTTATGCCAAGCTGGTGGTTCGATAGGCGTCCCGCAGCAGGACTGTGAAGCCGATGCTGTCGAGGCGCAGCTCGCCGTCCGCAGCGATGATGTCTGGGTGCTGCGGCCATTCGCCGTTTGGCGAGCGCCTGAGGACCTCGGCCGCGATCGCGGTCGAGCGTAGGACAACGATCTCCGCCACTGTCGGGATTGTCGTATAGGCACGAACGTTCGCGCGTGTCCTGGACACGTTGGAGGGCGACAGGATCTCGATCAGCACGAGCGGTTCGTGCATCAGATGCGCGCCCGTGGGCGGCGCGCAGGTGATGCCGAGGTCGGGGACTAGGCAGTTGTCCTCCGAGCGCTCCTCCGGGACAACGCCGGGCGCAGTGACAGCGCGGCACGATCGTCCGGTAGTCCTGAGATGTGCTGTGATGAGGTACGCCAATTCGGATCTGGATGGAGCCATGCGGATCGGAGGCAGGCGCCATCATCTCCGGCTCGCCGTCGCGCAGCTGCCAGCGCGCACCGGACCGATCGTCTGGTTCCCATTCGAGGAACTCGGCGACGGTCATCAGCGCGCTGGACATCTCAGGCGGCCTTGTGCCTCTCCCGGAGGAACTGGAAGAACTCCACGCCCTCGCGCAGGCGGCGCTTCATCATCTGCGGGCTGCGAACCATCTCGCCGACGATCGAGGCGATCTTCGGGGCGCGGAAGTAGAAGCGCTTGTAGAACGTCTCGACGTTGTCGAAGATCTCGGTGTGGGACAGGTGGTCGTAGGACAGCGGTGCGATCTGCACGCCGTGATCGTCCACCAGCTCGGCATGTTCGGCATCGAGCCAACCGTTCTCGACTGCCTGCTTGTACAGGAACGTTCCGGGATACGGCGCGGCCAGCGATACCTGGATGGTGTGCGGATTTATTCTTGTTGCGAACCGGATGGTTTCCTCGATCGTCTGCTGGGTTTCGCCGGGCAGCCCTAGGATGAATGTGCCGTGAATCTTGATTCCCAGCTCATGGCAGTCGCGGGTGAACCGCTCGGCCACCTCGATGCGCATGCCCTTCTTGATGTTGTGCAGGATCTGCTGGTTGCCGCTTTCGTAGCCGACGAGCAGTAGCCGCAGGCCGTTGTCCTTCAGCACCTTCAGCGTCTCGCGCGGCACGTTGGCCTTGGCGTTGCATGACCAGGTGACGCCGAGCTTGCCGAGTTCGCGCGCGATCGCCTCGGCGCGCGGCAGGTTGTCGGTGAACGTGTCGTCGTCGAAGAAGAATTCCCGGACCTGCGGGAAATAGCGCTGGGCCAGGGCGATCTCCTCGGCCACGTGACCGGGGGAGCGCACGCGGTAGCGATGGCCGCCCACCGTCTGCGGCCACAGGCAGAACGTGCAGCGCGACTTGCAGCCGCGGCCGGTGTACAGCGACACGTAGGGATGCATCAGGTAGCCGATGAAGTAGTCCTCGATGCGCAGGTCGCGCTGGTAGACGTCGGTCACGAAGGGGAGCTGATCCATGTCCTCCAGGATTGCGCGATCCTGGTTGTGGATGATGCCGCCGGCGCTGTCGCGATAGGAGATGCCGTCCACGTCGGCCCAATCGCGGCCCTCGGCGATCTCCTTGCAGGTGAAGTCGAACTCGTTGCGTGCGACGAAATCGATCGGCGCGCCCTGGCGCAGGCTTTCATCCGGCTGCACCGCCACCTTGGCGCCGACGAAGCCTATCTTCAGCGCCGGGTTTGCATCCTTCAGTGCCGCGGCCACCTTCACGTCCGAGGCGAACGATGGTGTGGAGGTGTGGATCACGCACAGCTCGTAGTCGCGCGCCTGCGCGGTCACCGCGTCCAGTCCGATCCGCGCGGGAGGCGCGTCGATCAGCTTGCTGCCGGGAACCAGGGCGGCAGGCTGGGCGAGCCAGGTCGGATACCAGAAACTGCGGATCTCCCGTCGCGCCTGGTAGCGGGAGCCGGCACCGCCATCGAACCCGTCGAACGAGGGCGGATGCAGGAACAGCGTCTTCATCATCGTGGGTTGAACCCCTCAGCTTCAAGTTCGTGGCCGCGCCAGTCGACCCGGCGGCCGGCATAGCTCGCGACCATGACCGCTACCGACATAAGCTCGCGGAGGGGCAGAAGCCAGAGCGGTGAGCGATTGGCAAGCGCGAGCGCACGGTCTGTTTCGCGCACTGTTGCGGCGCGGGCCACCCACGCCAGTGCGAACCAGGCCAGCGCCCAGGGGGCGAAGCCTGCCAGCAATACGGCCAGCAACGCCCACGCCAAGGGGTATTGGAGGGCTGATGCGGCGAACTGCGCCGGCACCAAGGCCCGGATGGTGCGTGCCCAGCGGAGTTCATGGCGCCAGAGCGCGGCGAGCGTGGCTTCGCCGACCGTCGTGGCGGGTACGGTGTCGGCGAGATGCACCGTCAAGCCAAGGCGTTGCACCAGGCGGCCGAGCACATTGTCGTCGGCCAGGTGGTGCACCAGGGCAGCGAAGCCGCCGACGCGGTCGAGGGTCTGCCGGCGCAGCATCATGGTGGCGCCGAGGCAGTCCTGCCGCCCCATCGCGCGCGCCAGCAGCGCACCGGGGAGGAAACAGTGGTTGATCTGGATGGCGCCGAGCGCTGCAACGGCCCCCTCCCCCTTCCCCCCTCCCGCAGGGGGAGGGGGAGTGCTGCTGCTGCTTTGCCCCGTACTGCAGCCACTCCCCCTCCCCTTGCGGGAGGGGGTTGGGGGGAGGGGGCCGCGCGCCGGAAGCCCCGTGTAGATCGTTGTCACCAGTCCCACCCCGGGCATCTCCAGCGCCGTAACCAGCCGTTGCAGCCAATCCGGCGCCGCGTGAACGTCGGAATCCGAGATCACCAGAATGTCGTGCTTCGCCGCTGGCAACATATTGATCAAATTGCCCACCTTGCGGTTCGGGCCATGGGTCGTGGGATCGACCACCACCGCAGTGTCGCAGGCCGGGAACCGCGACCGCAGCCGGTCAATCACCAATAACGCCCTGTCCGCCGCGTCCTGCACACCGAACACGATCTGGTACATCGGGTAATCCTGCTGGCAGGCAGTGGCGAGCGCCTCCTCCAGCAGTGGCTCATCGCCATGCAGCGGCTTGAGCACGGTAACGCCCGCCAACGCCCGCGGCACGGACGGTTCCCGCCGCCGGACGAACCGCCAGACCAGGATTGCCCCCGCCAGCGCCTGGATCAGCCCCACGAGGGACAGCCCAACCGCAACCCACACCGCGATCATGCCAACCGTGGAGAGCCCCCAGCCTCTCTCAGGCTTCGACCGGAATTGCTGGCGCGCGTCCCGCCATCATATCTGCGACAATTCGCGCGCTGCCGTGTGACATGGTCCAGCCGATGTGTCCGTGGCCAGTGTTGAACCATAGGTTGCGATGCCGCTTGCGCCCCAGCACGGGTAGGTTGTCCGGTGTCATCGGACGCAGCCCTGCCCACATCTCGGCGCGGTGGTAGTCCGCGCCGTCAGGGTAAAGGTCCTGGACCACCGATGTCATGAACGCGAAGTCGTCCGGCTTGTGGCTGGTGTCATAGCCGGCGAATTCAGCTGTGGCCGTCACGCGAATCCGGTCGCCGAACCGCGAGATCCCCACCAGGTTGGTCTCATCCAGCGATCCGATCGTTGGCGGTGCCTGATGATTGCCGATCGGGATGGTGAGCGAGTAGCCCTTGACGGGATATATCGGCAGGTCGACCCCGATCCTCCGTGCGAGCAACGGGCTGTAGCTGCCGAGCGCCATGACGTAGGCGTCCGCCGTGAATGTCTGGCCGCCGGCCCGCACGCCGGTCACTGCATCGCCCGATGCGTCGATGCCGCTGATGGCGGTCCCGGTGCGTATTTCGGCGCCGAGCGCCACGCACCGCTCGGCGAGTCCGCGGGTGAATTTGTGGGAATCCCCGGTCTCGTCGGTCGGACAATAGATGCCGCCCGCGATCTTCCCTCCGGCACCCTGCAACGCCGGCTCCAGCGCCAGAACCTGGCCTCGGTCCAGCACGCGGATCTCCTGCCCGTCATCCGCCAGCAATTGCATGTGGGCGATGCCGGCCTGCAAAGCCGCCGCGTCCCGGTAGAAATACAGCACTCCGCGCGCGTTCCGGTCGTATTCCAGCGGCTCGGCGGAGATCACCTCGTGCAGCATGCGCTGGGAGTACATCGCGAGCTGGTGCTTCCGCAGCGTGTTGCGGCGTGCCTTTGCGGCCGTGCACTGGGCGAGGAATTTCAGCGACCACGAGTACAGGCGCGGGTCTGCCGAGAACCGGAACCTCAGCGCCTGGTCTTTCTGGAACAGCGACTTCAGCAGGATCCACGGCGCCCGCGGCGAGGACCACACGAACGAATGGCCCGGGGCGATCATCCCGGCATTGCCCCAGCTCGTCTCAAGCGCGACGGCGTCCTGCCGCTCCAGGAGCACGACCTCGTGCCCGTCCTTGAGCAATTGATAGGCGGTGGTGACGCCGACCACCCCACCCCCCATGATCAGGACCCGCATGGCGGCCATTCTGGGGTCAGAAATGCCACCGTCTCAAGCCCTTAGGCGCCCAAAAGCACGCTCAGCGGCCACTGATCTATTCGAGTTCGCCCCCCAGTCGTTTTCTTTTTCGGAAATGTTGCGCGAATAACACCAACATGTTGTGTCGATTCCCAAATATCCCCATACCCATCGTCCGAGCATTCCGCGATTCGAATGTTCCCGTCGAATCAACGCGGTTTTCACGGATTTCCGCTTGTCAATAAAAAGAGGCATTCGTTAACGTGAAAAACGGTTGCATGTTCGAAGGCAGAACAACCCTGCCACGATCGGATGCGCTGCCAAACAAGCGACGGCATGCCAGTCCGGGTTTCTGGCGGGAAAGGGCCGTATGGGGACGCGAACCAACGGGTGGCTGGATACGGCCATTCGAGCGCAACTCAATTGGTCTAATTTGTCCGCGGAGCGGGAGCGGCAGCTTCTGCGCGTCTGCCAAACCGACAGGGACATAGAGGTCCGCCAAGCCGCGCTGACCGACCTTTGGGAAAGCCACAGCAAGCTGGTGGTCGCAATCGCCAGCCGTTACCGGCAGCCCAACATCGAGCTTGCGGACCTCATTGGGGCCGGCCATCTGGGGCTGCATGCCGCCATCGCCCGCTTCGACTCCGCGCGCTTCCAGGGCCGCCTGGCGACCTACGCCATCGGCTGGATCCGTTGGCATATCCAGGACTACATCCGCCGCAACGCCGCACCGGTGCGGCTGCCCGCCACCACCGGACATCGCCAACTTGCCCAGATGGCCGGACGGCTGTTCGCCGATGCCCGCAAGAGCTGCCAGCGCGAGGCCGTCGAGGCAACGGAGTCCGAACTCTGCGAGCGCATCGGGCGCCGCATCGGGCTGCCCGGCGACGAGGTGGCGCGGAGCATCCGGTTGATCAGCAGCGGGACGGTCAGCCTGCATGCCCAGGTCACCCGGGCCGGAACCACGCGGAACCTGGAGGACACCATTGCTGCCGACGGGGCTTCCCCGGAGGAGGACGTCATTCTCCGGCTGGACCATGCCAAGGCGCGCAAGCGGATCATGGCACTGGTGCAGGAGGTCCTCGGCGAACGCGAACGTGCGGTCTTCCTGACGCGCTGCATGCACGATGGCGACGAGATCGTGCGCGTCGAGACACTGGCGCGCGAGTTCGGTGTCACACGCGAGCGCGTCTGCCAGCTCGAGGCGAGTGCCAAGCGCAAGATCGCCATGGCCCTGGCGCAGGAGGGCTACGCGAACTTTGCTTCTGGTGGGCCAATCGCGCTGCCACAGAACCGTGCCAGCCGGCGCCGGACACAGACCGCCCAGCCAGTGACCGAGGTTGCCGCCGCGACGGGCTGACATTCAGCCAGGGGCAGCCTGCAGCGCCCCAGAGTCACTGCAACAGGGTACAGCTCGCACCATTCGCCCGGACATGCTCGCAGAACGCACTGGCCGCGCCGGCGTCGGCAAAACCGCCGGTTCGGACGCGCCAGACTGATCGGCCGGTACCGTGTGTCTCGGCGAGGATCGGCTGATGTCCGGCGAACGCGTCAGGCATTTGACGCTGCAGGCGCCCCCACTTGACCTCGGCCGCGTCGCGCGAAGGCGTCGGGCCGGCCAACTGAACCTCCACCTTGCCGCCAGGGGTATTTGCCGGTGGGAGCGGCACGGCTGATGCTTCAGCCGGCGGCTGAGTCGCCGTTGGAGTGGCCTCAGCGGCGGGGGGCGGCGGCTGGGTTTCCTGCGGCAGCGAGGTGTTGGCCGGCTGCGGCATCGCCGCGGATGCGACGGGCACCGGGGCAGTCACAGGCGGCATCGCAGCCGCCGGCGCAACCGAATGCGGAGGAGCGGCTGGTGTTGTCGCCAGCAATCCGGCGGCGGCGTTCGATTTCGAGGCGGCAGCCGAGTCGAACGCGTCCATTGCCTGCTGCACCTGCTCCGGCGGCAGGTCCTTGCTGAGGATCTGCTCTGCCTCTGTCCGGGAGCCGCTCATCGCCAGCACCGCCGCCATGTCATGGCGCAATTGCTGGGATGCGTCGGGCTTGCTGGCGAGTGGGCGGAGCAACTGCACCGCGTCACGTGATTGCCCGCTCATTGCCAGGGACAATGCCAGGTTCACCTGTGCGGCGCGCATGTCGGGATCCACCCCGAGGGCGCTGCGATAGGCGGTCTGCGCATCGGTGTGGCGCCCTTGAAGGTCGCGGGCGATGCCAAGGTCGTTCAGCGCCACGGCATTCCGTGGATCCTGGCTCAGCGCGCCCAGGAAGGCCGCTTCGGCCCCGACCGGATCGGATGCCAGCCTGATGCGGCCGAGGCCGATCTGCGCGCTGACCGCGGCAGGATCCTTCGGGGGCACCTGGCTGAAGGCTATGGCTGCCTCCTCGGGTCGTCCCAGCGCGGTGAGCGCCTCTCCCTTGGTTGCCAAGGCGGACCCGTTGCCGGGATTCTGCGCCAGGACATTGTCGGCAATCTGCAGGGCGATCTCTGGCGAGCCACCCTTCAGCGCGGTATCGGCCACGTCGAGCCCAGGCGGTCCTGATCCCACCCCGGTGACCCCCCGAGGGGAACAGGCGCACAGCACGACCAGCAAACCCACTGCTACGCCCCGAACCACCGAATCGGTCACCGATTCTGTTAAAAGACCCGCATGATCTGAATGATAGCGGGGCCGCCTGCAATGAGGAAAACGCACGGGAGGATAAAAAGTATCGTCGGCATGGTCAGCATGACCGGCAGCCGGGCAGCGCGCGCCTCGTATTTGGTCAGCGCGTCCTGCCGCATTTCCGCTGACAGGGTCTTGAGCGCGGAGGTCAGCGGGGTGCCGTACTGCATGGTCTGGATCAACGTGGTGCCCAGGCGCTTGTAGCCTTCGATGCCTGTCCTGGTGCCCAGGTTGACCAGTGCGATCCGTGCGTCGGAGACCATGTGGAGTTCGTTCGCGGTCTGCGCCAGTTCCTGGGCGACCTCCCGATGGGCGTTCTGCAATTCGGTGGCGACCCGTACGATGGTGGGGCCGAGCGCCAGGCCTGCCTGGGCGCAGATCACCATCATATCGAGGGCGTCAGGCAGACCGAGCTCCAGCCGGGCCTGGTAGCGCTTGCGCCGCTTCCCGACGATCCAGTCCGGCGCCATCAGGCCGACCACGCCCGCCACCGGTGGGGCCAGGTTGTCATGCAGCCCCGGCAGATTGGCGTTGTGCAGCAGGATCCAGGCCAGCGCCGGCAAACCTGCCATCAGCAGGATCTTGGCGCCGATGTACACCGCGAGGCCGTTCGCTCCGTGCAGCCCTGACGTCGCCAGCGTGTTCTCGAGTTCGGTGCGGGTGCCCGCCGACAGCACGCCGCTGCGCAGAATGAGCTGGCCCAGTCCGCCAATGGCCCGCATCGACGCCACCTTGATCGCTTCCCGTTCCGCCGCCCCCGCCTTGACGATTGGCGCCTGGCCGTGGATCAAGCGGACCCGCGCGGCGAAGCGCTCCTGTTGGCGCGACTGGCGAAGCATCATCATGCCGGACCCGAGCAGCATCAGCATGAACACGCCGCCAAACGACAGCAGCATCAGGTTGCTCATGCCGGCAGGCTCTTCTTGATGATCGTGCGGATGACGAGCAGCCCGGTCGCCAGCGAGACCACGGCCGCGCAGAGCAGGTTGTTGCCGGTCTGGTCGGTGAACAGCAGGTCGATGTAGGCGGGGCTGAGGACCCACAGCATCACGCCAAGGATCAGCGGCAACGCGGCCAGGATCGCCAGCCGTCGCCTTTGCCTCCGAAGCCATCGCATGGCCCTTGGCCTTCAAGCGCAGCGCGCTTGCGGATCACGTCGGCCAGATTCTCCAGCGTTTCGCTGAGCGCGCCACCGGTCTGGTTCTGCAGCGACAGCGCCGTGGCGAAGAAGCGGTATTCCGGCAGGCCGGCGCGGCCGCGACATCGTGCTCATCGCGTCATCCATCGACACGCCGACCGCGACCTCGTTGACCAGGCGGCTGAATTCGGCGCTGGTCGGTTGCGGTGCCTCGCGTGCGACGGTCCGGATCGCCTCCTGCACGGGAATGCCAACGCGCACCGAGCGCACGATCATCGCCAGCGCGTCGGGAAACTGCGCGAGCAACCGTTCGCGCTGGCGGCGATCGAACCAGCCGAAGAAGCCGCGGCTCAAGACAACCCAGGCCACCGGCACGGCGAGCCATGTCAGAAATCCCCAGTCGGGGACGAAGGCATGTGCCGCGACGCTGAGCGCGCCGGTGATGGCGACCACGATCGGCCAACGCAGCGGATAGCGATCCGGGCTTGCCGGGTCGAAGCCAAAGACCCGTGCCGCGATCCCCTCAATCGACTGGTCCCTGGGCTTTGCCGATTGGGTGAACGCGGATATTTCCACCTTCTGGACGCGGATGTGTGGGGTGACGACCATGGCCAGCCGGGCATCGCGCTTCTGGCGAAAGTTCTGCGCGCGCGAGACCAGGAAGCCGCTCAGGCCGAGGCCAGCCAGCGAGAGGCAGGACATGATCAGCAGGATCCATTGCAGGCCGCCGTTCATCGGGTTTGACCCATCAATCCTCGGCCTCTTCCAACGCTGCCTTCCACTGACGGTCGAGACCGAAATACGACAGCCGGCGCAGGAACGACGGTGGCACCTGGCTGACCTTGTAATGGCCGGTCAGCCGGCCGTCCGGACCTTCGCCGAGGATCTCGAACTGGAAGATGTCGTTCATGGTGATGATCTCGCCTTCCATGCCGCAGACTTCGGTCACCTGGGTGATGCGGCGGCCGCCGTCGCGTTGCCGCTCGACCTGCACGATCAGGTCGACGGCGCCGACGATCTGCTGACGGATGGCTTTCGACGGCAGGCCCATGTTGCCCATCTGCACCATGTTCTCGATGCGGATCAGTGCGTCGCGCGTGGTGTTGGCGTGAATGGTGGACATCGAGCCGTCGTGGCCGGTGTTCATCGCCTGCAGCATGTCGAACGCCTCGCCGCTGCGCACCTCGCCGATGATGACGCGGTCGGGCCGCATACGCAGCGCGTTGCGCACCAGGTCGCGCTGGGTGATTTCGCCGCGGCCTTCCAGGCTGGCGGGCCGGGTTTCCATGCGCACCACATGCGGCTGCTGCAATTGCAGTTCGGCGGCGTCCTCGATCGTGACGATGCGTTCGCCGGTGTCGATCATGCGCGACATCGCGTTCATCAGCGTGGTCTTGCCGGAGCCCGTGCCGCCGGAGATGATCACGTTCAGCCGCGCCTGCGCGGCGATTTCCAGCACGCGCGCGACCGGCAGGGTCAGCGCCTTGTATTCAATCAGCTTGGCGAAATCGATGCCCTTTTTGCCGAACTTGCGGATCGAGAGATAGGGGCCATCGAGCGCCAGCGGCTGGAAACACGATGTTGACGCGCGAGCCGTCCTTCAGCCGCGCATCGACCATCGGGACTTGATTCATCAACGCGCCGACCGACCGCAGCGGCGATGCGCTGGCAGATGTTGGCAAGATGCGCCGTGGTCACGGAAACGGATGTTGGCCAGCACGACCTTGCCGCCGCGCTCGACGAACGTGCGGTCGGGGCCATTCACCATGATGTCGGTGATGCTGTGGTCCTCCAGCAGCGTCTCCAGCGGACCGAGCCCCAGTGATGTCGTTCACCAGTTCGCCGGCGAGCGCGCGCTGTTCGCGGCCGTTGAGCTGGATGCGCCGTTCGGTGGCGATTTCGGAGATCAGCCGTTCGACATCCGTGGTCAGCCGCTCGGCCGGCATCGAGGCGACCGCCGTCGGCTCCAGTCGCGCAAGGCAGACGGCGCGCAGTTCGGCGATCGCCTGGGATGGCACCCCGCCGGGAGTGGGCGCGTTGGTGTTTGGCTCCGGGAGTGGTGCGGCAACGGGCCGTGGCGCCAGTTCGGCGACGCCCGACCGCCCGCCGACCCGGCGTCCGAAGCTTGGTGAGAACGTTGCACTCATGAACGGCGCCCCAGAAACTTCCAGCGAGATTTCTTGTGACCGGCAACCGCCGCGGCGGCGGCGGCATCGGAGGCGGAGTCGAGCAGCCGCTGGCCACCGACC
Organism: uncultured Alphaproteobacteria bacterium; assembly: GCA_963726125.1. Taxonomy (GTDB): domain Bacteria; phylum Pseudomonadota; class Alphaproteobacteria; order Acetobacterales; family Acetobacteraceae; genus JAMXLO01. The sequence goes on from CAVSBG010000002.1 coordinate 930,923, forward strand.
TGGCGTGTCAGTTCAAGGATGCCACTGCGAAAGCCGCCGCTGCTCGCCATGGCGGGTTCGCCAAGCGTGGCGGCGTTGCCGACCTGTCGCGGCAGGTCCGGGATGGCAACGTCCACCTTCATCTTCAGCGCGTCTTCCACCTGGCGGCGCGTCAGCCCGCCCGGGATGCCGACGCGATTGAGCACGACCACGGCGCGCTGTGTTTGCGCCGTGACCCTGCGGGCAGCGCCAGCAGGCGCAACGTGTCGCGCACCGCTGCCAACGTCGGCTCCATCACCAGCACGCGCTGATCGACCAGATCGAGCAGATCGCGGTACACCGGCACCGGTGCGAATGGCACATCGGCGACGATGAAATTATAACGCCGACGTAGCGCCTCCAGCAGCCGACCGGCGCAACCCGGTGCATGATTCGGCTGCACCGCGACCTTTTCCTCGCCGGCCAGCACATGCAGGCGATCGGCCGCGGGCTGAGCTGCGCGTTCGGCGAGCAGCGCGTCGATACGTTCCGGCGCCTCCAGCGCCATGCGCAGGCCAGGGCCCGGCTGAATGTTGAGCAGGAACGCGGCCATGCCGAGATGCAGATCGGGATCCAGCAGCACGGTGTGGCGGCGCATCCAGACGCCGAAATGCCAGGACAGGTTGACCGCGATCGTCGTCGCACCGACGCCGCCGCGCACGCCGGTGATGGCGATCGCGCGGCCGCCGAGCATGCCCTCGGACGATCGGTGCCTGGCCCAACACGAAAGCACCGAAATGCCGCGACACCTTTTCGCGCGTCAGCGGCTTCGGCAGATAGTCGGCGGCGCCAAGACCGCGCGTCACTTCGCGATAGAAGTCGGCGTTGTTGATCTCACCGACCACCAGCACGCAGACGTCCGGCTCGACAACATGCGACAGATCGCCCAGTGCGGTGAGCGGCTGATCCTCGCCGCTGACATCGACCACCAGCACCTTCGGGGTGGCGCTGTTTCTGCATCGCGGCGATCGCGGCGCGCACGCCGCCGCGGCGGATGTCGGGATCCTCGGTGACGAAGTCGGTCAGCCCGTCGCGCAGCGCCTCTTCCGAGCGCGCGTCGGAGATGAATATCGCCAGCGCGGGCCTGTCGTGGCGCCCCGATGCGTGGTCGCCGAGCGGCTCGTTGATGTTATGAACCTTGTGACCACCGTCATCCGGCATCTCTCAACCTCCCGACGACCCGGAACCACCGCCGGATCCGCCACCACCACCACCACCACCGCTGGAGCCACCGCTACCCGAGCCCGAGCCACCACCGCCGCTCGAGCCAGTGCTCGAGACACTATCGCCGCCAGGATCAAGCAGCGCTTTGGTGCGGTCGGTATTAACCCGATGGATAGCGAGCACGGGTTCATTCGAATCGGTACGATCGGAACCGCGGCCACGGATCAGGTCATATGGATTGGCGACCATGGCTGCGATGTTGCCGGCGTTGGCACCTGTCGGCTGCCACATATCGTTCCGTGCGTAGGGATCCATTTCCTGGCACGCCGCGACAGAAAGCACCGCCGCCAGCAGTGCGACAGCGCAGAATTGTTCGGGACTGCATGTTGCGCCTCTCGCCTATTGCACGACGAAGCCGGCACTGCCCGGGATGCGCACCGGCACTGCCGGTTGCCCCAGGCCCACCTGCTTCATCAACAGCAACCGATCGGCCTCGCGCGGCATGGTGTAGCCATCGGTCGGTAGATGGATCGCAGACGGATCGTTGACCGGCCGCACGATGAATGGCGTCACCACGATCACCAGTTCAGTCTCCTTCTTGTCGAACGAGTTGTCGCGGAACAGCGAGCCAAGGACCGGAATATCGCCGGCGACCGGAATGCCACTGTTGCCTTGTGTGTGCTCGGTCTGCAGCAGACCGGCGATGGCGAAGGTCTGGCCGCTGCCAAGTTCGACGGTGGTCTCCGCACGGCTGACGGTGAGCGACGGGACGACGAGAGTGGAACTCCCGGCGGCTATCTGCACGGCGTTCTGATTGCTGAGCTTGCTCACCTCGGGCGCGACATGCAGGTTGATGCGGCCATCGCTGTAAACCGTCGGCAGGAACGTCAGCGAGACGCCGAAGTTCTTGTACTCGATGGAGATGGCGTTGTTCTGCTGTTCGATGGGGATTGGGAACTGCCCGCCGACGAGGAAGCTTGCCGATTGGCCGCTCATCACCGTCAGGTTCGGTTCGGCGAGGATGCGCGCAAGGTTGTCCTGCGCCAGAGCGTCGATCACGCCGTTGAAGTTGGAGCCGGGACAGACTGCCTGTCCTGCGCTTCCACCGGACGAGACACCACACGAGAGCGGGTTGTTGTTGATGTTGAACGTCAGTGCCGGGACCAGGCCGATGCGGCCGATCGAAGATAGGTTCTGCCAGTTGACGCCAAGGTTGCGGATGACCTCGCGCGATATTTCCGCGACGCGCACGCGCAACGTGACCTGGATCGGCGAGGTGATGCTGATCTGGTTCTCCACCGTCTGCGTGTCGCTGAGATAGCCCTTGGCGATCGCGACCGCCTGGGCGGCATCGGCTGCACTGCCGACCACGCCGCTGAGCAGCATGCCCTTCGCCTGGGGCTGCACCTTCACGCGGCTGCCGGCAACCAGGCGTGAGATCATCGACTGAGCCTGCATCGCACCGAACGCTGAAGGCTGCACCGTGACGTCGTACTGCGCGATGGTGTGGCCGCCGCTGTCGAGCGCCGCGACCGTCGTGTGGCCGGCTGCCACGCCGAACACGAAGAGGCTCGCGGCGCTGGCGGGACGCACCTCGGCGATCTTCGGGTCCGCGACGAACACGTTGGCCGCTGCGGCACGCAGGCTGACAACACGTCCGGTGCCTGCCTCGAGCAGCAGCGGCGCGTGATCCGCGGCTGGTTACCGCGGCGACCGCACCGGCGGCCTGGGTCTGCGAAAGCGCGGTCACGGGCAAGCCAGTCAACGTGGCCGCGATGGCAATATTGCGAAGGATCTTCATCAGAACTTGAACTCCTTTGCCTCGCCTGAGCCTGAATAAACCCGCAGCGTGTCTTGCGGGTGCGGTGGCGGTTCGGCGCCAAGCGCCGGTGAGACATCGACCGCCCAGGTGGTGTCGTGCGCCGCCGCGACCTTGGTCCCCGCGGACGAGGGTGAGTCGGCGGATCGCACCGACAGCGACAGCCGTCCGAGCCGTGTCGCGACGGACACGCTGACCGCCTGATCCTGCGTCACCTCGAGCGTGACGGTGCGTGCCTGGTTGTCTGTTTGATTTGTGTCAGCGCCCTGCACGAGTTGCTGATCGATGGCGATCACCCGAACGTCGGACAGCACGGTTTCGGCGGCGACCCGATGACCCAGCGGCATCGCCGCTTCCTGAATCGTCTGGGTCAGGATCAGATCGACGCGGTCACCGGGCCAGATCAATCCGGCGGCGCCCGTCGTCGCATCCACAGCGACGGTGACGGCGCGCATGCCCGGCTGCAAGACGGCGGCGAGGAAGCCGTGATCGCCAGGGCGCATCACGTCACTGGCGCGCACCGGCTCGCCGGCGCTCAGGCTGCGCCGTACCATTGCACCGGACAGCGCGCGGCGCGCGTCCGGCGTATCGGCGCTCATGTCGGCGCTGCGGTCCGCTACCAGGATCTCCTTCGCGGCGAGGTCCTCGGGTTTCAGCAGGCTGCCGGCACGCAGCGGTCGCGCGGCACCTAGTACAGCGATCTTGGCAGGTGGCGGCGGTGCTGCCGCGTGCGGCGGTGGTGGCGGCGGCCGCGTCGAGATCCATGCCACGGTTCCAAAGCCCACCAGGCCTATGGCCATCAGGGCGAAGAACATGATGCGCAGGACCATCGGATGCTCCGCCTATAACGCGATGAAAAGGAAGCCGGCGGCGATCGCCAGTGCGTACGGCAGCGGGCCGGCGCGACGGATACGCCATTGCTCGGCACGCAACGCGCGCGCGATGAAATGCTGAGGACGCCGCGCGGATGGGGCCGCGATGATGCGGCGGGCGCCGAGATAGATCACCGCGAGCACAGCGCCCGACAGCGCGACCGCCGCGATGAACATCACGACGTTGCCTGGCGGCAAGACGAGCGAGGCTGCGGCGAGCAGCTTCACGTCGCCACCGCCCATCCAGCCACGACGCCAGCAGATGGCCGCCGCGAGAAAGACGATGAGGCTGGCGAGAAAACCGCTGTATTGGGGAAAATGCAGCAGCTGCGATGCCACGCCGAGCAGCGCCAGCAATCCTGCCATCCAGTTGGGCACGGTGCGCGTGGCGATGTCGTGCAGCGCGGCCGCGAGCAGAATGGCGATGCTGGCGAGCAGCAGAGCGAGAGCGGGAAACGATGACGAGGCGAGTGTTGTCACGACCATCCCTCGATGCGAGCGGTGCCAGAAAGGCGATCAGCGCGGCGGCAGGTCCTGCCGCCGCGCTGGGCCAGTCGTTCGATTGTCGTCGTCAGCCGATTACAGGCTGCCGCCGATGTTGCTGAACTTGGTCGACAGATCACTCGCGAACGTCTGGAAGCCGACGACGATCGTCGCGACGATCACGCCTGCGATCAGGGCGTATTCCAGCGCGGTGACGGCGCGCCGATCGGTCTTCAGCTCAACCCAGGTCTTGATGTATTCGAACATGGTGGGGCTCCCTTTGCCAGTGGATAGGCTGCTGCATTCCGAGACCTGTGTGCTGGGTTGCACTTACACGCACCGGAAGCCTGCGAGAGGGAGTAAACCAGCCAGGGAGTTTTAAAACGGTTTCACCCGTGGACATTTTGCATCAATTGTTGAATCAGAAATTCTCCGCCGGCTTTCGGCGAGCGCTCGCATGGGCGGGCTAAAACGCATCGGACGCACTTGCCCCCCGAACGCTTCCGCTTGTCCGCACGGATGCGTTGTGCAATGGCCGGCTGCGAACGGATCGCGGCCGTCAGGACCGAAACATTCTGCGTAAGAGGCCGCCTATATCGCAGGCCATTGCTTGCATTTTGGTGTCGCCGGCGCAGCCGCTGTTATCGAGCTGGTGTGACAATATGCGGTAATGGCGCTGCCGAGGCGCCGGCGATCGCGACGACCACGGCGGCCCGGCCGGACGCGCTTGGTGTCCAGACATGCACCTCGTGGCCGTCAACCGAAAAGACCTTGAGTGCGTTTGCGACTTCTCTCGGCGGCAGCGAGAGGTTGGGGCCGGTGGCCAGAGCGTGCTGCCAGCCCTCGGGCGTCGACCAGTTCGCATATACCTGTTGCCGATACGCAACGCCGAGCGCCGGTGTCGCGGAATGGTACGCCGCGACGGCGTCCTCCCAACTGCCCAGCTTCGTGTGCAGCGATGACAGGAAGCGCGCGGCGTACTGCGCGTTGGCTGTCGGATCGAATGCCTGGTCCAGGTTGGGGAATGCGGCCGGATGACTCTGCAGGTTGATCTGGAAGCAGCCGACATCGATGTTGCGCAGGCCGCTCTGTTGCAGCGCGCGGGTCTGCTGCAATGCGGCTTCCTTGCTGTCGCTGATGCGAGGCTGCCCCGCCGCATCGATCGCGAACGGCGAGGCGGTAACGCGCCCAAGCGAGGCATCCCATCGCCCGCTTTCCACGCGGCCGATGGCTGAGAGCAGACCCGCCGGCAGTGCGTATTCGCGTTCCGCGTCGAGGCCTGCCTGCTCACACGGAGAGTTCGGTTCGACAATGCGCTGCGCGTGTGCCACCGGCGCGAGCGACAGCAACAGCGTCGTCGCGCCTATGACAGCGGCAGGCCACACGTGCATTCCCCGCTTGCGCGGAGACGGCACGGGGTCAGGCAGCCACCACGTCGTGCTCGAGCCAGGCCTGATCCGGCTGGTGGTTCATCACCCGCGCGTCGTCCTGACGATCCAGCGACGGGTCGCGCAGGATGTAACCGCAGCCCCACACCGTATCGATCAGCGTGGGCACACCCGCCGTCGCCAACTTCTTGCGCAGCCGGCAGATGATCACGTCGATCGTCTTCATCTCCGGTTCGTCCATGCCGCAGTAGAGATGCGTGAGGAACGCGCCCTTGTTGAGGATTACGCCCTGCTTCAGGAACAGCAGCTCCAGCACGGCATATTCACGCCGCGACAGATGCAGCGACTCGCCGTGCACGCGGACATCGCGCCGATCCAGCAGCAGCTCGACGGGGCCGAGCGTCAGTGTGGACTTGGCATGGCCCTGGCTGCGGCGCACGACGGCGCGGATGCGGGCCAGCACCTCTTCCGGATCACATGGCGTGATCAGGAAATCGTCGGCGCCCTGGTCGAGCGCCTTCACCTTGGCCTGTACTGTCGCGACGTCCGACATGATCACCACCGGCGTCCGCAGCGCCGCGGCGCGCATCATGCGGACGACCTCATAGGCGGGAACATCGGAGAGGTGCAGGTCCATAAGCACCATGTCGTAATCGTAGAGACGCAGGAATTCGAGCGCCTCGCGACCTGAAAGCGCCTGCTCGCTGCGGATGCCGTGCTGTTGCAGGAACTCTTGATTCCCACCGCGGCAGAAAGGTGCGTTACCGACGCGCAAAACGAGCATGGCTGAGTTCCTCGTGTTTTCCGTTGGCATGGAAATAGATTGCAACCATTGCCGCGGTAAATTCCGCCGGAAGACCAGTCCGTCGGGATTAGTCGTCCTAATCCGAATGGCCTAGGCAACCAGGCGGATCGGAAAGCACCGCAATTTGTGCCTTGATATTTGCCATCGGACGGACACGGAGCGGGCCGGCACTCGGCGCGCACGAACCGGCCGATCGAAACTACGATGCAATGATGCGCAAGCAGGATAGGACCGAAGGATCGTCACGGTTTGGCGGGCGGGAAGTATTCCCGCTGGTCGCGCGACGCTCCGGCAACGTGTCCCATGAGGTCATGCCATGACGATGAAGAATTCGCTCCGATGGCTGCGCGGCAGGCGGGCTAGCGTCACCGTGCTGGCGGCGGTGATGTTACCCGCGCTGGTCGGGATGGCCGGTCTGGCGACCCAATACGGCAACGCACTGCTGACCCAGGTCAAGGCGCAGCGCATTGCCGATGCGGCCGCGTACGGCGCCGCGTGGGCGTACAACCCGGCGAACGCCCCAGACGCGAATACCAGTGCGATGAATGCCGCTGCCAACCGCATCGCATTGCTGAACGGCATCGTAACCAGCGACATGGCAGTGTCGATCGGAAACTCCCCGAGTGGCGACGGCAACCAGGCAGTGCGCGCGACGGTCACCATGGGCGTGGCCATTGATCTCACGAAACTCATCAATGGCGGCAGCCAGCTCAGCGTGACGGCCAACTCCTATGTCGAGCTCAAGAACGATACGCTTGCATGCATCATCGCGGTGAAGGGCGGCGGCACCGGCGTGACGCTCAGCGGCGCCGGAAGGATTACCGCGAACGCCTGCGGCGTCGCCTCGGCCGCGACTACCACCAGTCCGGCGGCGATCGTGGTACCTAACGGCGCCACCGTAACGACCCCTCAGGTGACCACACCGCAGGCATTGACCTCGGCGCAGAAGGCAAACATCCAGCCACCAGCGGGCACCGGAGCAGTGACCTACAAGGTCAAGGCGGTGACGGATCCGCTGGCCGGGAACTCCGAGGTGACGACGGCGGTCAGCCGTCTGAGCACCGTTGCGGCATTGACCAATCCGAGCATGCCGCTGCCGCCGAGCGGCGCCAATCCCCCGTTCGGCTACCAGCCCGCCGGCACTTACGCGATTGGCTCCTGCACGGGCACTACCGGAGCCTGGAACGGCATATGGGTTGTGACATGCAGTGGCACCGGACCATTCAATTTCAGCCAGCTTAATTTGAGCGGGGCGTCATTCACGTTCAACAATTCGACCAGCGCGACTTACAACATCGCAGGTCAGGTCAACACGAATAGCGCAACGGTCACCTTCAACGGCGCAGGAAGCTATAATTTTCTGGGGGGTCTGACGGTTGGAGGGGGTTCCACAACGTCCTTCACCAGCGCCGCCGCGTTCAAGATCGGCCCGAACAGCAGCTGCAACGGCGGCAACTACAGCATCTGCAACACCGGAGCGCTTCTGAGTTTTGCCGGCCCGAGTAGCTTCATCCTGTCGAATGGCCTCTACAACGGCGGCGGTGAAACGATGGTGCTTGGCTCCGGTTCAACCAGCAACAGCTATCAGATCGGCAAAAGCAGCGACGGCTACGCCATCAACATGGGAGGCGGCAGCTTCGTGACCTTGAACGATGCGACCGGCACTGGCGACGTGTTTACGGCGAATGGCAATATCGGCAACGGTGGCGGCAGTTGCCTTACCCTGCCCGCAGCCACCCAACACGACATCAACGGCAGCATCATCCTGGGCGGCGGCGCCACGCTCGGCGGCGGTATCTACACAATCTACAACTACCTGGCGCTTGGTAACAACGGCGGTGGCGCCGTCACCTGTGGCGGTCAGAGCATCGGCATGAAAGCCAGTGGCGTGAGCCTGATCATTGGCGGCAATGCGACCGTGAGCTGCGGCAGCAGCGTCGGCTTCTGCATCACTGCCGGCTACAGCAACGTGACCCTGACGGCGCCATCCATTGGCAGCACCGCGAACCTTGCAGTGGTCGGGCCCACCGTCTCCAGCAATACGGCCGGAGCAATACTGACGGCAGGCGCCAGCGGTGCCAGCATCACGGGTGCATTCTATTTCCCCTACGGCACGTTCACCATGAGCGGTGGTGCCAGTGTCGGCGGCGGGGGTTGTCTTGAATTGATCGCGGCGCAGATCGCTATCACGCAGGGCACTGCCGTCGGGTCCACGTGTGTTGGCCTCGTCGCCAATCCGCAGAAGATCGTGCTGGTGCAATGACGCAGCGGCGTCTGTGCAAGCCATTCGGGTGCCTGTTGGTCGCGCGCCGCTGCGTTGCGGCGGTCGAGTTCGCACTTCTGGCGCCCGTCTTCGTGCTGATGTTTGCGGGCATAGTCGATCTGGGCAATGCGCTGTGGACCTGGTGCCGGCTGGAGGAGGCCGTTGCCGCCGGCACTGGTTTCGCGTTGGTCAACGGCGGCGTGAACGCCAGCGATGTGAACTCCGTGAACGGTCAGAGTCTCGCCAGTGACATCGCTGGCATCGTTGCGAACAGTGCCATTATCGGCAGCCACACCACACCGGCGAGTGTCACCGTGGTGGTCAACAATGGCCCGGCCACAACGATCACAAATGGTGTCAGCTCAAACAGCGGCACGGCGAGCGCTGCCGACTCATATTATTGCCTGACCGGCTCGCCGCCGGCCTGGACCTGGGGCAGCGCGGTTGCGTCCGGTATCGCCTGTACCGGGGGACGACATCCGGAAAGTTCGTCACCGTCACCGCGAGCTACAACTTCACGCCCTTCTTCGCCAGCTACGCCTTCGTGACGAATGGTGCGATGACGGCCGGGGCAGCGGTCCAAACCAAGTGATCCGAATGCTCAGTCAACTCCACCGCGCGCGCAAGGCGGTGGCAGCACTGGAGTTCGCGCTGCTCGCAATACCTTTGCTGTTGCTGTTGCTCGGTACACTCGAGTTCGGCCGGCTGATGTGGTTCCGCGAGGCGTTGCAGATGACTGCCAATGAGGGCGCACGCTGCATGGGAGTCGTGGCTGCATCCTGTGCTTCGAGTGGCGTCTATGACGGCCCCACTACCACGACCTATATCGAGAACGTCGCCAACAACTGGGGAATCACGTTGGTCGGCGCCAACGTGACGCTGGCACGTCCATCGACCAACTCCAATTGCCTGCCGACCCTCACGACACCCCTCACACCGATGTCCGAGGTCACCATCACCTACACGTTCCAGACCGCGATACCGCAGCTACTGAACATGCTGGTTGGCAAGTCGCTGACAGCTCACGCGTGCTTTCCGAACAGTTCGTGACGGGTCGTCGCTGCCGGTTACGCGGCCAGCAGCTCCGCCGCGCGCGCCACCACCGGCAATGCGATGCCGCCGCGCGCCTTGGCAAGCGCCTCGATGCGGCTGTGCGCACCCAGCACGCGATAGATCGCGGCGAGATGCACCTTCACGGTGCCCACCGCCAACCCGAGCCGCCGCGCGATCGTCTTGGTCGCGCAACCTTCGGACAGGAGCTGGAACACCTCGATCTGCCGCTCGGTGAGATGCGCCAGCAGCGGGCTGATCTCGGGTCTCGCGGCATATGCAGCCGGTAATGGCGGCGGTGCGCCGGCGAGCGCGGCCGGCGCGAACACGCCGCCGGACAGCACCGTTTCCATGCGCCCGCAGAAGCTGGCCAGCGTGGTGGACTTCAGGACGTAGCCGTTCGCGCCGGCGGCCAGGCTCTCCAGGATCGCCGCCCGGTCGTCGTTATCCGACAGCACGACGATCTTTTGATGCGGGAATTCCTGGCGCAGCCGGCGCAGGCTGGCGACGTCCGCCCAAGCTGCACGTCGAACAGCACCAGGTCCACCGGTTCGGCCCGCAGATGCGCCAGCATCTCGTCCAGCGAGCCGGCCTCGGCGCAGGACCAGTCCGGGCGATGCTCCTTCAGCAATCCGCGCAGTCCGTGGCGGAACAGCGTGGCACGATCGGCGATCAGGGCCGTGATTTCGGCGAATTCTTCGATCATTGACGGTCTTCCCGGTAGGCGAAATAGGCTAGCGCACCTGTCACATAATGGCCCCGATCTGTTCCAGACGCGGATGCGGCTACGACAGACACGGGGCGAATCTAGGCGGCCGAAAGGTTAACGTAAGCAAATCGCGTTAATTTTCTTTCAGATTGGTCAACCCACCAGATGACAGGCCACTTGATGGCCGGGGGCGGGCTCGGTCACGCGCGGTTCCTGTTCCCGGCAGACCGGCATCACGTGCGGGCAGCGGGTGTGGAAGCGGCAGCCGGACGGCGGGTGCAGCGCGCTCGGGATGTCGCCGGCCAGCCGTTGGCGTTCCGCGGCCCCGGCTGCGCTGCGCCGGATGCGCCGCTGGCACGGCGGCGATCAGCGCCTGGGTGTAGGGGTGCAGCGGGTTGGCGTAGAGCGTCCGCTTGTCGGCCAGCTCGACGATCTTGCCGAGGTACATCACCGCGACCCGGTTGGAGATGTGCTTCACCACGCCGAGGTCGTGGGCGATGAACAGGTAGGTCAGGCCGAGTTCGCCCTGCAGGTCCTGCAGCAGATTGACGATCTGTGCCTGCACCGAGACATCCAGCGCGGACACCGGTTCGTCGCACACCACGAACTTCGGGTGCAGCACCAGCGCGCGGGCGATGCCGATGCGCTGGCGCTGGCCGCCGGAGAACTCGTGCGGGAAGCGGTCGCGCGCGCGGGCCGGCAGGCCGACCAGCGTCCAGCATGTCGGCGACCTGCGGCGCGGGTCTCGGCATTGCGGCGGGCGCCGTGGATCAGCAGCGGCTCCATGACGATGTCTTCCACCGACATGCGCGGGTTGAGCGCGCCGTACGGGTCCTGGAAGATGATCTGCATGGCGCGCCGCTTCTCGCGCAGTTCTGCCGGGTTGAGCAGCGTGATGTCGGCGCCGTCGAAGATGATGTTGCCCGAGGTGGGCGGGATCAGCCGGATCAGCAGGCGGCCGAGCGTGGATTTGCCGCAGCCTGACTCGCCGACCAGGCCCAGCGTCTCGCCCGGCAAGATGCGCAGCGCCACGTCGTCCACCGCGCGCAGCGGGATGGTGTGGCGATGCAGCAGGGTGCCGGCGCGCACCGGGAAATGCTTGGTCAGGCCGGCGGCCTCGATCAGCGGCGTCATCCGGGGTTCCGGGCGCTGGCCTGGCCTTCAGAGCCTGCCGCCAAGGTCGACCCGGTGGTCAGTTCGCGGACACGGATGCAGGCGGCGGTGTGGCCGGGGTCGAACGCGGTCGAGCGGCGGAAGTGCCGCGGCGCAGGCGGGCACGGCGTAGCGGCAGCGCGGGGTGAACGGACAGCCGGCGGGGCGGCGCGCCGGATCCGGCAGCGTGCCTCGGATCGCCACCAGGCGGTCGTGGTCCTGCTCCAGCGACGGCACGCATTCCAGCAGGCCGCGCGTGTAGGGATGCAGCGGATGGTCGAACAGGCGGGCGACCGGCGCTTCCTCGACGATGCGGCCGGCATACATCACCAGCACGCGGTCCGCGGTCTCGGCGACCACGCCCATGTTGTGGGTGATGATGATGATCGCCATGCCGAACTCGTCGCGCAGGTCCAGCATCAGGTCGAGGATCTGCGCCTGGATGGTGACGTCGAGCGCGGTGGTGGGTTCGTCGGCGATCAGCAGCCGCGGGCGGCAGGCCAGCGCGATCGCCAGCATCACGCGCTGGCGCTGGCCGCCGGAAAGCTGGTGCGGGTAGTCGGACATGCGGCGTGCGGCGGAGGGGATGCCGACTTTCTCCAGCATCTCCAGTGCGCGGGCGTAGATGGCGCGCTGGGACAGGCGTTCGTGCGCGCGGATCGTCTCCATGACCTGCTCGCCGATGGTGAACACCGGGTTGAGCGAGGTCATCGGCTCCTGGAACACCATGGCGATGCCGGGGCCGCGGATGCGCTGCATGCGGGTATCGGACAGCTTGGTCAGGTCCTGCGCCGGCGAAGCGGATGTCGCCCGCGGCGACGCGGGCGGGGGGCTGCGGCAGCAGGCCCATGATGGTGAGCGCGGTGACGCTCTTGCCGCTGCCGGACTCGCCGACGATGCCGAGGATCTCGCCCTCGTCGAGCGAGAAGCTGACGTCCTCGATCGCGGTGATCTCGCCGCGCGAGGTGGCGAAGGCGGTGGTCAGGTTGGACACGGAGAGAAGGGGCACGGTCTAAGTCCTCCCCCTCCCCTTGCGGGAGGGGGTTGGGGGGAGGGGGCGCCGCCCATTCAGCGAACCCCATTGGCACGGCCCCCTCCCCCCAACCCCCTCCCGCAAGGGGAGGGGGAGGACTTTGCGTACGCCGTGTCCCATTACAGTCACTGCTGGATCCTCAGCCGGGGATCCAGCACGTCGCGCAGTCCGTCGCCCAGCAGGTTCAGCCCCAGCACGGTGACCATCAGCGCCGCGCCGGGGATGGTGATGATCCACGGGGCGTCGATCATGTACTGCCGCCCCTCGGCCATGATGTTCCCCCATGTCGGCGTCGGTGGCACGGCGCCCACACCGAGGAAGGACAGCGTCGCCTCGGTCAGCACGGCGTAGGCGAACAGGAAGCTCAGCTGCACGATCAGCGGCGCCATCGCGTTGGGCAGAATGTGTTGGCGCAGGATCCGCCAGTGCCCCGCGCCGGCGGCTACCGCGGCCTGCACGTATTCCATCTCGCGCAGCACGATCACCGATGAGCGCACGATGCGCGCCGTGCGCGGCGTATACACAATCCCCAGCGCGATGATCACGTCGTTGACCGACGGTCCCAGCACGGCGGTGACGCCGATCGCCAGCAGCACCGCGGGGAACGCCATCAGCGCATCGTTGACTCGCATCAGCACGTTGTCGAGCGGCCGGAAGTACCCGGCCACCGCGCCGATCAGCGTGCCGAACACCGCGTTGATCACCACCACCGACGCACCGATGATCATCGAAAGCTGCGCGCCCCAGATCACGCGCGACCACAGGCTGCGGCCGAAATTGTCGGTGCCGAACAGGTGATCCCACGACGGCGGCAGGAACCGGTAGCGCATCGCCAGCTTGTTCGGATCGACCGGTGCGATCCATGGCGCGAACACGGCCACCAGCGTGAACAGGACGAATACCGAAAGCCCAGTGACGAACAGCTTATGGTGCAGCAGCCGGAGCGTCGTGGTCCACGCAGGATGGTGATGACGGACCGGAACGTCGTCCGCCAGCTCCTCCGCAGTCAGGGTCAGTGCAGCGGTGTCAGGCGCCATCGTAACGCACCCTCGGGTCGAGCAGCGCGTAGCACACATCGACGCCGATATTCACCAGCACCAGCAATGCCGTGGTGATCAGCAGTCCGCCCTGCACCATCGGATAGTCGCGGTTCAGCACCGCCTGCGTCAGCAACTGGCCGATGCCGGGGATCGAGAACAGCGTCTCGGTCACCACCGAACCAGAGATCAGCAGGCTGACGATGATGCCGATGACGGTGGTGATCGGGATCAACGCGTTGGACAGCGCGTGCTTCACCACCACCAGCCGCTTCGGCAGGCCCTTGGCGCGCGCGGTGCGGATGTAGTCCTGCCGCAGCACCTCCAGCATGGTCGAGCGCGTGATGCGCGCCAGCAGTCCGGTGAGCAGCAGCGCCAGCGATATCGCCGGCATGGTGGACGTTGCCAGCCAGCCCAGCGGATTGTCGGTGAATGCGACGTAGCCGCCGCTGGGCAGCCAGCCGAGATCGACGGCGAAGAAGATGATCATCAGCAGGCCGAGATAGAAGTTGGGCAGCGAGATGCCGATCATGGCGAAGATCATCGCGGCCTGGTCGACCCAGGTGTTCTGCCGCAACGCCGCAATGATGCCGCTGGTCAGGCCAAGCACCAGCGTGATGACCAGCGCATAGGCCGACAGCGCCAGCGTCACCGGCAGGCGCAGCATGGTCGCGTAAACCACCGGCTGGCCGAGCAGCAGGGAGCGGCCGAGATCGCCGTGCAGCAGCCCGACGTACCAGCGCCAGAGCTGGGTCAGCAGCGGCTGGTCCAGGCCGAGGTCGTGGCGGATGTTGTTGACCTGCTCCGGCGTGGCGGACAGGCCGGCGATGGCCGCGGCAGGGTCGCCGGGGATCATGTGCATCATGCCGAAGGTGATCAGGCTGACGATGAGCAGGATCGGGATCGCGCTGCCGAGCCGACGTAGCAGGATGCCGAACATGCCGCGTGCTCAGTTCGCGAACCAGACGTTGGACATGCGCGGAATGCGGAACGGCACGAAGCCCTGCACGTTCGCGCGCACCGCCTGCATCTTGGTGTAGGAGCCGAACGGCACCGCGTAGACCTGCTCCAGCGCGTATTGCTGCATCTGGACGAACGCCTGCTGACGCGCTTCCGGTGTTGGCTGGGTGTTCATCTCGTTCCACAGCGCCAGCAGCTTCGGATCCTCGATGCCGTCCTTTGGTTTGTAGGTCGCGTTGGGACCGATCAGGTTCAGCATCGTGTCGTTGGCGCCGAGCGCAGTGGGCGTGCCCCAGCCGGTGTAGAAGAAGTTCCATCCCGTCGTGGTGTTCTGCGCAAGCTGCACCGAGGTTGGCCAGTCCACCACCTTCATCTGCGCGTTGATGCCGATGGCCTGGAGCTCCTGCTGCATCACCAGTGCCGAGTTATACATTGGCGCGTAGTCCTTGCCGGCCAGCAGCACCACCGGTTCGCCTTTGTAGCCGGACTCCGCGAGATACTTCTTCGCCAGCGTGACATCGTGCAGGTTGTAGGTCTCCTTGCCGGCATCGGTGTAGCTCGGCTGGTTCGGATACTGGAAGCCGATGTTCAGCCGGTAGTTGCCGTCCGAGGCGGCATCCATGATCTCGTCCATGTTCAGCACGGCCTGCACCGCCTTGCGGAACATCAGGTTGTCGGTGGGCGGCGCCGAGGTGTTCACCGTGGCGATCTGGATCCACCAGTTCAGCAGCGGAATGAGGGTGATGCCGGCGTTTTTCTTGAGCGCGGGGACCGATGTGGCGGGAACGTCCTCGACGCCGCCGAGCTCGCCGGTCTGGATGCCGGCAACGCGGGCCTGCGGTTCGGTCACGATGCGGAAGGTCACGGTGTCGAAGCAGGCTTGCTTGTAGCCGCCGAAGCCGGTGCGCTGCTCGAACTGCGTGTTCGGCTGATAGCCGTCGTAGCGCTTCAGCTTCACGTAGCTGCCGGGCACCAACTCCACGAGCTCGAACGGACCTGTGCCGATGGGCTTGAGCTGTTGTGCGGGAACGTCCCGATCCTCGGCGGGAATGATGACCAGCGGCACATTGAAGGAACTCAGCGCATCGATGAAGGTCGGCTGTGACTTTTTCATGTGGATGACGAAGGTGCTGGCGTCCGGAGCATTCCAGCTCGCGACGTTATCCAGGAACGAACGCAATATGCCGACCGTTCGATAGCGGTCGAACGACGCGACCACATCGGCGGAGGTCATCGGCTTGCCGTTGTGAAAGCGCACGCCGTCGCGCAGCTTGAACGTGTAGGTCAGGTGATCCGGCGCCTCGTCCATCGATTGGGCGAGCTCAAGGATCGGATGGTTGTTTTCGTCCCGCGTCATCAGCGATTCGAAGATGTTCATCGAGATGTTGCGAGTCGAGATCGCCCCCGACGTCATCTGGTCGAGGCTGTTGATGTTGGCCTCCTGGCCGAACACGAAATTGCCGCCGACATGGGGACACTTGAACGGCGCGGCCGACGCAGGCATCGCGAGAATGCACACGGTGACGGCGGACATGGCGGCGCGTCGCAGCATGTTCAGTCCCTCCAATAGCCTTTGCCCGACACGCGCACCGTGGTCAGTTGGTGAACCAGACGTTCGACATGCGCGGGATGCGGAACGGCACGAAGCCTTGCACGTTGGAGCGCACGCCCTGCACCTTCGTGAACGAGCCGAAGGGAATGGCGTAGACCTGCTCGAGCGCGTATTTCTGCATCTTCGCATAAGCGTCCTGACGCCCCTCCGGTGTCGGCAGGTTGTTCATGTCCTTCCACAGCTTGAGCAGCTCCGGATCGTCCTGCTCGCCCTTGGGCCGGAAGGCAGCGCTCGGCTCGACCAGCAGCTGCATGGTGGCGAGCGCACCCAGCGCCGGCTGCGTGCCCCAGCCGGTGTAAAAGAAGTTCCAGCCGCTATCGCCCTTCAGCGCCATCTGCACGGAAGTCGGCCAATCCAGTACCTTGAGTTGCGCATTGATGCCAACGGCCTGGAGTTGCTGCTGCATCACCAGCGACGAGTTGTACATCGGCGCGTAGTCCTTGTCGGTCAGCAACACGACCGGTTCACCCTTATAGCCGGACTGCGCCAGGTACTTCTTCGCCAGCGCCGGATCCTTGATGTTGTAGGTCGCCTTGCCGGCGTCGCTGTAGTCAGCCTGGTTGGGATACTGGAAGCCGATGTTCAGGCTGTAGTTGCCGTCCGACGCGGCATCCATGATCTCATCCATGTCGAGCGCCGCCTGCACCGCCTTGCGGAACGCCAGGTTGTCCGTCGGCGGCACCGAGGTGTTCGGATAGGTGATCTGAATCCACCAGTTCTTCAGCGGCAAGACAGTGATGTTCTTGTCGGCTTTGATATCGGGCAGCGACTTGGCCGGAATATCCTCGACGCCCTGTAGCTCGCCGGTCTTCAGGCCGGCGACGCGGGCCTGCGCCTCGGTGACGATACGGACCGTGACCGTGTCGAAGCAGGCCTGCTTGTAGCCGCCGAACCCGGTTTTCTGCTCGAACGCGGTGTTGGGCTGATAGCCTTCGTAGCGCTTCATCTTGACGTAGCTGCCCGGCACCAATTCCACGAGCTGCCACGGCCCGGTGCCGATGGTCTTTAGCTGCTGCGGTGGATCATCCTTGTTCTCAGCCGGAATGATCACGATCGGCACGCTGAACGAGCTGATCGCGATCAGGAATGTCGGCTGCGGCTGCTTCATATGGATCACGAACGTGTCCGCGTCCGGTGCGTCCCAGTGATCGACATTCCCCAGCACGCTGCGTTCCAGCCCGACCTTGGCATAGCGGTCGAATGACGCCGCCACGTCCGCCGAGGTCATCAACTTGCCGTTGTGGAAGTGCACGCCCTGACGGAGCTTGAAGGTGTAGGTCAGGTGATCGGCCAATTCGTTCACCGAGGCAGCAAGGTCGAGAATGGGGCTGAAGTTTTCGTCGCGCGTCATCAACGCCTCGAACATGTTCATGGCGATGTTGCGCGTGGAGATGGTGGACGAGGTCATCTGATCCAGGGAGTTGATATTGGCTTCCTGGCCGAAGGTGAAATTGCCGCCGACATGCGGGCATTTGAACTGCGCGGCGACGCCCGATGGCGCAACGGCGAGCAGGCCGGCAATGGTGGTAAAGGCTGTGAGAAAGGCGCGTCTGATCATAGGTCCCCCGCCGACATGATTGCCGCCCTTGGCGCGGACTGACCACCGCTTGCCAGCACGGTGGCGAGACGATGCAGATGCGTCAAGGCCAAGGCTCCCTCTCCCGCAACGCGGGGGAGGGTGGGGAGGGGGTAGTGGTCAAATGAGCACATAGATCCGCAGCCGTATCCACATCCCGCAGCGTGCGAAGCATCGCGACCCGGCGGCCAGCGAAGTTCGCCAGTGTGTCGGCGAGTGCATGCTCGGTGGACCAGCGCACGCGAGCGAAAGGGCGCGCGGGGCGGCGCGGCGACATCGCGACCAGCCAATAGCCGCCGTCCGCCGCCGGCCCGAACACAGCATCCACACCGCCCAGAGCACGGAATGCCGCATGCAGGTCTGGTGGGCCGGCGTCGGGGATGTCGCAGCCGATGATCGCGACGCGGCCACGTGGGAATCGCCAGAACACGCGATGCATCCGCACGCCGAGATCACCGCTGCCTTGCGGTATCTGTTGCACCTGCAACGATACGCGCGCCCGATCCGGCGTGATGGCGAGCAAGGTGCGGAAGTGCCTCTCGGCGGCCAGTCCCCGCAGCAGCCGAGTCAGCGTCATGACGTGGAAGCGCAAGGCTGCCCGGTTCCCGATATCGCGGGCCAGGCGCCGCTTCACCGCGCCAAGGCGAGGGGCACGGGCGAACACCACCACCGTGTCCTTCATCCGTACAGCCGTGCGATCAGTCGGGGCGGCAGCCCAGCGAAATACAGCGCCAGGCAGCACAGGTTGCGCAGCGAGCGGCGGTACCAGCCCTGGCGCTGCCACTTCTCGGCCGAGGTGATCGCCGGCATGCCCAGTGCGATCAACCGTCGGCGGCCGAGGCGGCGGACCAGGTCGACATCCTCCATCAGCGGCAGTGACCGCACGCCGCCAACCGCAGTCAACAGGTCACGATGGATCAGCAGGCCCTGATCGCCGTAGGGCAGCGCCAACACCCGGCAGCGCCACGCAACCAGCCGCTCCAGTCGCCGCGCACGCGGTTCGTCGCTGTCCAGCGTGAAGCGGAAGTAGCCGGCGCGGTCTTTTGTCAGCCGTGCCTCGCGCCACCCCCGCGCCAGTCGCGTGTCAGCGTGCAGCAGCAGCAGCCAATCGCCGCGCGCGGCTGCCACCCCGGCGGCCAATTGGCCCCCGCGACCGCGCGGTGCCGACACAACGTGTGCTCCCAGCGATGCAGCCAACGCCGCAGTGCCGTCACTGCTGCCGCCATCCACCACGACCACCTCGTCCGCCTCGGCAACTGCCGCCAACGTATCCCGCAGCGTCGCCAAGGCGTTCAGCGCAGGTATCACGACCGAGAGCATGTTCCTATATTGTTCTTGACGCTCCTCGCCCGGTTTGCCAAATTGGCCGGCGAACGGACGGAGAACGCACCATGCGCGATGACGCCGAAACTGGCAACATGCCATCGCTCGCCCGCCATGGCCGTGGTGCGACCACCAACCCGCCGGTGCGCTTCGACAGCCAGGTCATCGCCCCGTTCGATGACGGCTGGGACACGCTGTCCGCTGAATTCGGCGAGCTTCCGAAGCTTGCCACCACGCTGACGAAAGACGCCACGAAGTCGGCGATCAGCTGGAACAGCTCGCCCGATATTGGCTTCGACCGCGCGGTCAATCCGTACCGTGGCTGCGAGCATGGCTGCATCTATTGCTACGCCCGTCCGACGCACGCCTATCTCGGGTATTCGCCCGGTCTGGATTTCGAAACCAGGCTGGTCTTCAAGCCTGAGGTCGCGGACCTGCTGGAGAAGGAACTCCGCAAGCCGGGCTATACTGCGCGGACCCTTGCGCTGGGATCCAACACCGATCCCTACCAACCGGTCGAGCGGACGCTGAAGCTGACGCGATCCGTGTTGCAGGTGCTGGATCGCTACAACCATCCCGTGGGTATCGTCACCAAGTCGGCCGGCGTGTTGCGCGACCTGGATATTCTCAGCTCGATGGCGCAGCGCAATCTGGCTCGGGTGTATGTGTCGGTCACCACTCTGGACGCCGGACTGGCACGCGTGATGGAACCTCGGGCGGCGACCCCGGCACGGCGGCTGCATGCGATCGCCGAACTGACCCGGGCAGGCGTGCCGGCCGGCGTTCTGGTGGCGCCGATGATCCCCGCGCTGAACGACGCGGAGATGGAGAAGATCGTCGAAGCCGCCGCGCGTGCAGGGGCGCGTCACGCCGGCTACGTCCTGCTGCGCCTGCCGCACGAGTTGAAGCAGATGTTCGAGGATTGGCTGATGACGCATTTCCCCGACCGGGCCAAGCACGTGCTCAGCCTGATCCGGGAAACCCGGTCCGGAGCGCTGAGCGATGCGCGCTTCCATCACCGGTTCTCAGGCCAGGGCGTTTATGCGGATTTGCTGCTGAAGCGCTTCGCGAGGGCAACCCGGCAATGGGGCTTGGACGAGGCGCGCGAGGGACTCGATTGCGGCAAGTTCGCCGTGCCGGACGCGAAGGACAAGGTCCGCGACGTTCAGATGTCACTGTTCTAAGTCTGAGCTGAGAGCCTTTCTCTGAATGACAGCGCAACGGCGCCTCCCCACCCAAGTCGGGCATTCGGCGGCCATCGGCCGATCCCTGAAACAGACACTCATCACCCTGTTTGCGCAGGTTGCTTCGCGCCCACACTGCTCATTCTGGCTCGTGTATCGAACGGGACATGAACGTCGAAATTGTACTTAGTGTTTATTACACAATAGATACAGATTTTCTCGCGTGCTAAAGTGGCCGCCGCGGTAGCAGATCAAAAATGATGTCAACCGAGCCGATCCCACGCAATTCTACTTAACCATCAACAAACCATCAAAAGCGGCCTGTCTTCAGTCGAGTCACTTCATGCGTAGCGCCGCACCCCCCAATTTCAGCCCCCAACCCGATGGCGAGTTCTGACGCGCAACACTATAACCTGTGGCCGGAGCATCATGCCGGACACGACTATGAACGACGAAATTGCCTTGTGCGCGGCAATCAAACTGCTGCGCAACTCCGTCGAGAATGGGCGAATGCCTTCGGGCGAGCCTCTCGACCCAGACGCCGCGGCGCTGCACGACCAGGCGGCCGAGCATCTGGAGCATCTGCTGCACCATCCGCCCGAGACAGCACTTCGCGCTTTGATCGATACGATGCCAATCCATGTGTGGACCAGTCGCGCCGATGGCTCGGATGTGTTCTTCAACCGCCGGCGGTTGGAATACACGGGCGCCGGCGTTGACTGGTACGCCATCGTCCATCCGGACGAACGCGTTGAACACGATGCAGCCTGGGACGCTGCCGTCCGCACCGGCCAGCCGTTCCAGTTCGAGCAGCGCCTGGTAGCCGGCGACGGAAGCAGCCGTTGGTTCCTGGGCCGGGCGGAACCTTTGCGAGATGCAGGCGGAAATGTAACAAAATGGGTCGGCGTCAATATCGACATCGAGGAACGCAAGCAGGCGGAGGAACGCCTCCGCCGCGCCGAGCGGGCCGTGCGCATCGCCTTCGATGCGATCCCGGTACTGGCGTGGCGAGCTCGTCCAGACGGGTCGGCCGAGTTCGTGAACAAGCGTTTCCTGGACTATATCGGGCTTGAGTTGCGGGATGCGTTGGACTGGGGCTGGTGTACCGCGGTACATCCCGACGATGTCGCGTCGCTGTTGGAAACGTGGCGGCGCCTGCTGGCAGACGTGCAGGCTGGCGAGGCGGAAGTGCGCCTCCGGCAATTCGATGGCGTATACCGGTGGTTCCTGTTCCGCGCGAACCCACTGCTCGATGCCGCGGACAACGTCGAGTGCTGGTATGGCACGAATATCGATATCGAGGATCGCAAGCAGGCCGAGCAGGTACAGGCCGATGCCGAGCAGCAGCTCAAGACCGTTATCGACACGATCCCCGCGCATGTGTGGCGGACCGGCCCGGATGGCGAGAACGACTTCGTCAATCAGGCGCGGATTGCATTCGGCGGCGGGAATCTGGCGTGGCAGGATTTCGTCCATCCCGACGATGCCGTTGTGCACAGGCAACTCTGGGCCGAGGCGCGAAGGACCGGCCAGCCATTCGAGCAGGAGATGCGCTTGCTGCGGACGGACGGCGTCTATCGCTGGTTCCTCGCCCGCGTCGCGCCGCAACTCGATGACAGCGGATCCATCGCACGATGGTTTGGCACCAACACCGACATCAATGACCTGAAGCAGGCACAGGAACGCGTTCGCCGTAGTGCGCAGGACTTGCGTGATGCGATCGACACGATCCCGACGCATGTGTGGAGCACGCGGCCCGACGGCTCCGACATCTATCTGAACCGTCGACGGTTGGACTATGCCGGGCCAAGCGCTGATTGGGAGACCATTGTCCACCCCGATGACCGCGACGAACACAACAGGACCTGGGCGGCTTCGATGCATACGGGCGAGCCGTGGGAGGTCGAGTGTCGCCTGCTACGAGCAGATGGGATCTATCGCTGGTTCCTGGTGCGCGCCGAACCGTTGCGCGATGCGGACGGCAGGATCGTCCGGTGGTTCGGCACCAACACGGACATCAACGATCTCCGGATGGCGCAACAGCAGCTTCGCCAGGCCGAACGCGAGTTGCGTGCCACCATCGACACCATTCCTGCCCACATCTGGAGTTGCCTGCCCGACGGCACGTCCGACTACTTCAACCGTCGCCGCGTGGAGTACACCGGCCCCGCCATCGATTTCTTCGACATCGTGCATCCCGACGACCGCGCCGACCATGATGAGAAATGGGACAGATCCATCCGAACCGGGCGGCCCTTTGACGTGGAGAACCGGTTGCGGCGCTTCGACGGCACCTATCGCCGGTTCCTCGGCCGCGCTGAGCCTTTGCGCGACGAGCAGGGTATCATCATCAAGTGGTTCGGTACGAACACCGATATCGATGATCTTCGGCGGACCGAGGAAGCGCTGCAGAACGCCCAAGCCGAACTCGCGCACGTCTCGCGCATTTCGACCCTGGGCGAGCTGACCGCGTCCATCACGCATGAGGTCAATCAGCCACTTGCCGGTATTGTCACCAACGCGGAGGCATCGCTGCGGTGGCTGCGCCGCGAGCGGCCGAACCTCGAGGAAGCGCAGCAGGCCGTCGAACGGATCATTCGCGAGGGCCAACGCGCCGCCGAAGTGGTGCGCCGCTTGCAAGCCCTGGCGCGCAAGGAGGAGCCGGTTCGGCGACCACTTAACCTGAACGAATTGGTGGAAGAGTCACTGCCGCTGGTAGCGCAGGAAGTGAGTCGCCAAGGGATCAAGATCGAGCTGTCGCTGGCGCCGCGGATGCCAATTGTCCTGGCTGATCGCGTGCAGCTGCAGCAGGTGCTGATCAACCTGTTTATCAATGCCATTCAGGCCATGGTCGAGACGACCGGAAGGGAACGCGTGCTCGCGATCTCATCGCAGGCCACTGAAGCCGGAGACGTAATGCTGGTCGTTCGCGATTCGGGACCCGGGATTGATCCAGCTGCGGCAAATGAGCTGTTCAAGGCCTTTGTCACGACGAAGACGAATGGCATGGGCATGGGATTGTCGATCTGCAAGTCGATCATCGAGGCACATGGCGGCCGAATATGGGCCGACGGCGGCGAGACGCCCGGCGAGGTGCGCGGCGCCGTCTTCCGGTTTGTCCTGCCAGTGCAGCCGAACGGGTCCTGACCGCATGTCGCGCAGAATGCACCTCGGCTTCGACATCTCTTACTGCCACATGGACGGGCGGTGGCGCATGCCGCATGCCTGGGCCGGGCGTGCCTATCCCGACATGGCAATGTTTGAGGAGACCGCCCGGATCGCCGAGCGCGGCTGCCTGGACATGATCTTTTCCGGCGATGGCACCGGTATTCCCAGCACCTGGCGCGGGTCACGCGATGCCGCCGTGCAATGGGGCGTCTCCTGGCCACGCCTGGAGATGAGCCCAATCATGACTGCCATGTCGCGGGTGACCCAGCATCTCGGCTTTGGCGTCACCTATTCGACGACCTTCATGCACCCTTACTACCTGGCGCGTCTGCTCAACTCGCTCGACCACGCCACCGGCGGCAGGGTCGCGTTCAACGTCATCACGTCCACGCGGCGCTCGGATTTCGACAATTATGGCTTCGACGAGATCATGGATCATGATGCGCGCTACGATCGGATGGAGGAATTCATCGATGTCTGCCGCGCTCTCTGGGACAGCGTCGAGCCCGACGCGATGTTGTGGGATTACGCCAGTGGTGTCGTCGGCGATCCGGCCAAGGTGCATACGGTCGAGCATGCCGGCCGGTATTTCAAAACGCGCGGTCCGCTGAACACACCGCCATCACCGCAGGGGCGGCCGGTGCTGCTCCAGGCCGGCGGTTCGGCACGCGGCATTCGCGCCGCGGCTTATGTCGCCGACATGGCGTTCGGTGCCGACATGCCGCTGGATCTGCAGATCCGTCAGCGCGAGGCGCTCGACCGGGAGTTGGTCACGCTGGGCCGCGATCCGGCGACGGTAGGAATCATGTGGCAACAGCCGCTGGTGGTGGCGGAGACCGAGCATGAGGCCCACACGCAGCGCGACAGATTGTTGACGACGATCCCGCCGGAGGGCGTTGGCGTCTATCTGTCGCACAACGCCGGATATGACTTCTCCACACTGCCCCAGCGTTTCACGCTCGGAGAGTTGCATGCCGAGATCACGGCCAGCAACGCCTCACCGGTTGGCTTCGTCCGTGAACTTGCGCACCAGCTTGGCAGCAGCACCGAGATCACGCGCCAGGAATTCTTCGACCACGGGCTGCGCTTCGCCACCGGTCACGAACGCACCTTGGCAGGCACGGCGGCGCAGGTGGCCGATCAGTTGGAGATGGTATTCGAGGCCACCGGAAGCCGCGGCGGCTTCATGCTCGGCCATGTAGTATCGATGCCATACGACCTGGCAAACATCGTCGATTATTTGGTGCCCGAACTGCAGCGCCGTGGTCGCTTCCGCCGGGAGTACGGAGGGCAGACACTGTGGGACAATCTGTTTGTGGAATGACTTCACCCCGCGTCCGTTCTGCGTAACAGTTGGACGGTTCCAGTCAGGTTACGGCATCTGGACATCCACGTCGGTGGAAATCGGACTGCAACCTCAACGGAACGCTTCAGCGGTCATGGCGATGACCGAGGGCGTTCGGGCCTGGTCTCTGCCGAGGCTGCGTCGTCCCTTTGGAGCTAGGAACAGTTCGCGGACCCGGATAAGCGGACCGGCAGAAATCCACTCTAATCCCAACCGCCATAGCTGTTGACGTACCGCACGCGACAGTCCGACCACGTCATCGCTGGGCTCGACCCGGGCTCGATCCGCCATCTCCATCGGTTGGTTGTTGACTGGGACTGCATCGTTCTCAAATTGGTGCGGGTAGCCGATGGCCGGGTCAAGCCCGGCCATGACGCGGGGGGCGAGAGTCGGTTCCAGCGGCGGTTGGTATAAGCGGTCGTCGGCAGTCTCATTCCGAGCGAATTTGGAGACGGGCTCTGACAGCAACCTGCAGAGTTTTTCAACCGGATTGGCGGGAGCGCGCACGAGGTTGGCTGCCTTGCGAGCTGACAATGATGTCGGCCACGGTATCGGCCAGCTGGCCGACCGCGGTGCTCATGGCGCTGACCAGTCCGGCCGTGTCGCCTGACGGCGGCGGCACCGAGTAGCGCACGGTCCTTGTTGCAGTCACACCGCCGGTGATGCCGATCTGCGCGATCAGTATCACCGCCCCGGTATGGTCTGCGTCCAGGCGCTGCAGGTTGATCGCGATCCGGTCGTCGGAGTTGGTACTGATGGCGCCATTCTCGCCGTAGACCGTGCTTCCAGGCAGACGCTGGGTCAGCTCCTGCGTAAGCACGCGGCCCATCATCGCGTCGAGCGGCTCACCCCACCAGTCGTTCCCCAATACGTCGAGACGGAAATCCTCCGATGAGCGCACGATCTGCGAGCGCTCCAGGTAATGCGCGACCGCGACGCCGCGCAGCTCGATCAGGTGCGGGGCGCCTGGACGCTCCGGTCCTGGGACGACGGTCAGCGTGTAAAGCAGCGGATTGGGCGACTGGCAGGCGGTCGGAAGCACGGCCAGCAGCGCCAACAGGAAGCGGCGTGACGGCATCGCTGGACCGCTTGCAGAACCGAACAAGCCGCCGCTCAGAGCGTATCCGTGTTCATCTGCATTCATCTGCGGTTCCAACATGCTTCTGCTTCACTAACGACGCTTTACGGCCCCTCACCAGTCCGGCCACGGATCAGTGCCTCGGGATGACGTGCCAGCAGGTCGGCCAGCACACGAACCGAGCGCGCCGTATCAGTGATCGTCATCATCATGTGGTCGAAGTCGCGGTTGAACGTCGAGCTGCCGCCATAGCCATTGTCCAGCGACCCGATCAGCCGGTTGGCGCGACGTGCCGCGTCCTCCAATTGTGCGGCGATCGTGGGCAGACGCTGCAACGCGGGGCCGGCGTCGGTGTTCAGCTTCGTCACCAGCTCGTGTGCCTGCTCCATCGTGGCGCGCAGCGACGCAAGCGAGTCACGGAGTTCGTGCCCATTGGCGATGTCGTTCACCGCCTTCAGCGTGCCATTCAGGTTCTGCCCGATCTGCTCGAACGGAACAGCGTTCAGCTTGGCCAGGATCGCGCTCGCCGACGCCATGATGTCGTCCGATCCATTCGCCAACGTGGGAATCACGTAGCGGTCGCCGTCCATGTGGAGTTCGGCGGGCGGGCTGCCGGGGAAGATATCGAGGGTGAGCTGCTTCTGTCCGGTGAGCAGACTTGCGCTATCCAGGCGCACGCGCAGCCCGCGCTGCACCAGATCGGCAAGCGTGGCCGGGAGCTGTTGATTGGGCTGCACCGGCCAATCAGTGATGCGTTCCGGCTCCACCACGAATTGCACCGGTGCGATGACGGTGTCGGTGCGCGCGTCATAGCGCAGATTGACGCTCTGCACCTGACCGATGCGGATGCCGCGCAGCACCACCTGCGCGTCCCCCGCCAGCCCTGCAACCGACCCACCAAAAAAGGCAACCATCGGAACGCGCTGCTGATACGTGGCCGCGTCGGCGGCATCCTTGTTGGCATACAGGGTAAAATCGCGGTTCTCGGCACTGACGGGCGTGGCGCGTGCTGCTGGTGACGTGTCGAAGGCAATGCCGCCGAGCACCAGGGCGCGCAATGATTCGAGCTGAAACTGGAGGCCGTTTGCGCCAAGGCTCACGGTCGCCCCGGAAGCGTTCCAGAAGTGCGAATTGTCATGCACATATTTGTCGAACGGCGCGCGGACGAACACGTGCAACGTCACACTGTCCGCCATGTCGGCAATGTCCCAGCCCAGAACCTCGCCGACCGTCAGGTCGCGGTAATAGACCGGCGAGCCAAGATTGATATTGCCGATACGCGGCGCGCTCAGCAGGAACGTGTGGCCCGGTTCGTCCGATTGGAGCACCGGTGGATCTTCCAACCCGGTGAAGAGCTTCTCACGTTCGCCAGGCTGCTTCGCGGGCAGCATGCCGATATAGGCACCGGAGAACAGCGTCTCGAGCCCGGATACCGAGCCGGCGAAAAAGCGCGGCTTCACCACCCAGAATTCGGTGCCCTTGGTCAGCAGGACGTCGGCCTCGCTGGTCATCCGGATCGTAACGGCAACGTGTTCGCGGTCCTTGGTGAGCGCGATATGCTGCACCAGTCCCATGTCCACTGCCTTGTAGCGGACGTGGGACTGACCGGCCTGCAGCCCCTCGGCGGTCTGGAAGGTGACGGTGATCAGGGGACCGCGCTGTGAAAGCGTGTCCCAGCCGAGCCAGGCGCCGATGGCGGCGGTGACGATGGGGATCACCCAGATCAGCGAGAACCGCCACGCGCTGCTGGTGCGCGCACCAACGGTCGCCGTGGGGTGCTGTTCGGGTGGGTCGCTCACGGTGCCTTGGCGCCGGCCGCATCCCACATCAGGCGCGGGTCGAAGGTGCGGGCGGCAAACATCGTCAGGATCACCACCGAGGCAAAGGCGATCGCACCCACATTCGCGTTGATGGTTACCAGCGAGCCGAACTGCACCAGTGCCACCAGGATGGAGGCCATGAAGATGTCGATCATCGACCAGCGGCCAACGAAGTCGATGACGCGGAACAGTACGGTGCGGTCGCGCAGGTGATCGCGCTGGCGCAGGCGGACGCTGATCAGCAGGAACCCAAGGCCGGTAAGCTTCAGCATCGGTACCGCAACGGAGGCGACGAAGACCAGCAGGGCGAGCGGCCACTGACCCGCGTCCAGCAATTCCTCCGCACCGCCCAGGATGGTGCTGGGCTGGCCCGCACCGAGCCGCACGACCGTCAGCACCGGATAGAGGTTGGCCGGCAGGTAGAGCATCGCGGCCGCGATGCCCAGCGCCCAGGTGCGGGCGATGCTGTTCGGCTTGCGATGATGCAGGCGGTAGCCGCAACGCGGGCAGTTCACGTCACCGGCGTCACACACCAGGCCGCAGGTGTCGCAGCCGATGACGATGCGACCCGACGCGACCTGGGTTGTGCGCGTGATGCCGCGGCGGTCCATCTCCTCCCAGACGAACTGGGAGTCCAGCCTGAGGTCGGCGACGATCATGGCGAGCAGCAGGGCGCCCAGCGCGTAGAGGGCGGGGCCGAGTTCGATGAACACCAGCACCTGGAGCTTCACGTAGGCAACGAAGACGCCGAGCAGATAGACCTCGATCATGGACCACGGGCGCAGGTGCTCAACCCAGGCGAAGACCGCGCGCAGATGGCGGGGCGGGCTCGCGGCCCGCAAGCCGAGGAGCACATACAGCGTGCAGCCGAGCTTGGCGGCCGGCGCGGCGACGGTGGTGAAGAGCACGACGGCGGCAAGCTCCCACATGCCGTGTTCGTCGAGGCCGAGCGGGCCGGTGAACATGTCGGCGACGTGAACCTGGCCCGCGGTGCTGACCAGCATCAGCGTGGATGGAACAGCGATCAGCAGCAGGCACAGTGCGGTGAGGTTGAGCGCGAGCGGCGTGCGGAGCGGATCATGCTGGGTGTGGCGGAGCACGCCGTCGCAGCGGAGGCACAGCGCCCTCGCGGCCGGAGGGAGCGAGGGCACGATCTGGAACTGGCCGCAGTCGCGGCACTCGCGCAGGTGGGAAGGGGCGCCGTCGACAGTGGCTTCGATCGGTGGTGCTGGCAACGGCATGACGCGCGTTGCTAGCACGCCTGCCGTGGTCGGTGGAAAGGCCACGGCATTTGGGTAGGCTTGAGAAAAAACAATTCCACGTTTGATCTCGATCAATACGTTGCGGGTTTAAAGAGTGTCTAATGGTCGCAAGAGATCTTCAATTGGAAGAGGTCATGGCTTATGCGATCGATCTGGTGCAGCTGGCGTGCGACATCGCAGCGATCGCCAGCACGACAGCGGACCCGGAAACGGGACGACGCCTGGTCGAACTGGTCGATCGGCTGTTGACCACCGCCGGATTGCCGCTCGCTGACACGCCTGCAGTTCAATGACCAAACTGGACCATTTGATGTCCTGATCGATCACGTTAGCGACACTGGTGCCGATATTGTCTGCGTGTATCAGCCACATACCCACCCGATAGAAAAGATCGAAGCGCCGACACGGTTTGATGATTGGTTCACATGGACAATCATCCCCTTATGGGCATTGCAACTGGAGGACGTCATCATGCGACATCTTGCACTGCTTGGCGTGCTGGCAGGCTCAATGCTGATCCCTGTTGCCTACGCGCAGGCGCAGGGCGCGGCATACGACACCCGCTACGCTGCCAGTTCCGGTGTGAACCCGCCGGGGGCCAGGCCGATGACATCGGAAAACTGTGGGACACCTGACGAACCGAAGGCATGTCCGCCGTTGCCGCGGCACAACCTCGCAGTCTATCCGGGCGATCGGCCCTGGAAGTGGTGAACACCAAATCTTGAGGAATTGGACGCCGCTCATCGTTCGATAGCGTTCCAAAAGCAGCACGAGCAGGTAATCGAGCAAGTAGCCGCGATGAACCCTCTTTCGGGGGATCATCGTCGGTCAACAAATTGATGGAGTGCTGCGGGGCGCGTCCTTGCCTGCCCCTCGCCAGCCGGTCAAATGGCGCGGTGAATATCGACACCCTCATCCGGACGCTGGCCAGGCCGCCTGCAGACTATGCCTGGGCCTGGGCGCTGGAGCGTCTCGCGTCCGAGCCGCTGAACGAACGTATTCTTCCTGCGCTCACGGTTGCAGCGATGGCACCGCCGCGTCCCGACGAACTCATCCTTTGGTTCGGTGCGCCAGGCAGCGGCGACTGGACAGATCTCCGCGGTTATCTCAGCGAGGAGGAGCGGGCGCGCGCGTCCCGCTTCCGCTACGAAGCGGATCGCTGGAGCTTCACTGCCGCCCATGTCGCTCTGCGCGTCTTGCTGGGACCAATGGTGGCATGCCCGCCGAACGCGCTGCATTTCGCGACCGGCGGCAACGGAAAACCCTCGCTTGACCAGGACCGCCATGGCGCGGCGGTGCATTTCAACATCAGCCACTGCCGCGGCTGTGTCGTCGTCGCAATCGCAGGCTGCCCCGTTGGCGTCGACATCGAACCGCGCCGGATGCTGCCGGATCTGATGGCGGTCGCGCGAACCGCATTCGCCCATGAATGCCGCGACGCCCTCGCTGCCTGCCCAGAAGGAACTGCGCGGACGGCGCTTTTCTATCGGGTACTGGACCCTCGGCGAGGCCTTCATCAAAGCGACCGGTGAAGGCATTACGCAGGGCCTGACCAGTTTCGCTTTCACCAATCAGGGTGTACCGGCGCTTATCCGAGGAAGCACGGAATGGGGCCCAGCGGGGCGCTGGCGCTTCGACTGCGGGCCCTGATCGTTGCTCT
This sequence comes from uncultured Alphaproteobacteria bacterium, assembly GCA_963726125.1. Classification (GTDB taxonomy): domain Bacteria; phylum Pseudomonadota; class Alphaproteobacteria; order Acetobacterales; family Acetobacteraceae; genus JAMXLO01. Next base: position 961,704 of record CAVSBG010000002.1, read on the forward strand.
CGGCATACCGCCGTTTGTGCCCTCGCCGACCCAGCCGAGTGCGACCATGCGCCCTCGATCTGTCACCGGATTGGTCGCGGGCCGGTTCAAAATCCACTCGCCAGAGGGCAAATTTCATGGCTCTATCCGGCCGCTCGCCATCAACTCTCCGCGCGGTCAGGCTGCGCGCCAACACAGGGTACGCCACGATGGACGTCGCCACGCCCCTCACCATCCCACTTGCCGTCGTCACCCAGCGCATCTGGCTGGAATGCAAGCGGGCACCGGAGAGCTCGGCCTATTTTGTGCCCTTCGTCTACCGCCTGAATCCCGGCGTCGACCCCGATCGGCTGGAGCAGGCGCTGCGCGAAACGGTCGAGGCGCACCCCGCCTTACGTTCGGTGGTCCGCGAAGTGGATGGCAAGCCCTACCAGGTGATCCGGGAAACACCGGCGCAAATCCTGCAACGGTCGGACAGTTGGGAATGGGCGATCACCAAGCCGTTCGACGTCGAGAACGGGCCGCTGTTCCGGTTCGTACTGTGCGGCGACATCTTCGTGCTCAACGGCAGCCACATGGTGCTGGACGGCGGCTCGATCCTGCTGCTGCTGGAGGAGGTTGGCGCCCGCTATCACGGCCAGCCGGTGGCGGCGCCCGGACCCGACGCCGCCGCCTGGGACGCACATGAACGTGCCTATCTGGAAAGCCCCGAGCACGAGGCGGACCGCGCATACTGGACCCAGGCATTGGCGCAGTCCGACTTTCACGCCGGTCTGCCGACGCGGCGCGAGAGCTATCGCGGCGAGCAGGACGGCAACCTCTACTTTTCGTTCCGCTTGCCGGAGATGAAGGTCAGTCCGTTCATCACCACGCTCGCACTGATCCAGGCGCTGATCCACCGCTACACCGAGCAGGAGATGGTGGCGGTGCTGTATCCCACCGACCTGCGCGGCAAGCCGTTTGCGCAGTCGATGGGCTCGTTCGTCAACTCGCTGATCGCGACCGCGAGCTTCACGCCGGAGCTGACCTTCGCCCAGTTGGTGCAGCAGGTGCAGGAGCAGCGGCGGGCGACCCGGGCGCACGACCGCCTGTCGTTCCAGGAGGTGATCGCCGGCCTGCGCAGGGCGCGCCCCTCGGACGTCATCCAACTGCCAAACGTCTCGGTATCCTGGGCGCGGCCGGTCTGGCCGTTCGCGTTGGGCACCCCGCAGCACCTCGAGACGGTGGATTGCCAGAACGACCTGCTGTTCCTTGCCTTTGCCGAGGGCGATCGGGTCGACGTGCGGCTGCAATACAAGGCCGCACAGTTCACCCGGCGCTTCGTCGAGGAACTGGCCGAACATCTGGCACTGCTCGCCGAGCAGGTGATCGCGCATCCGGAGACGCCGCTGTCGAAGCTGATGCTGGCTACCGAGGCAGAGGTGCGGCGGATCGAGACGGAGTGGACGCCGCCACCCGCGCCGCGCACCGACCTGCAACTGCTGCACGACGCATTCTCCGACTGGGCCGCGCGACAGCCGGACGCGCCGGCGCTGCTGATGCGCGAGCGCGTGCTCAGCTATGGCGAGATGGATCGGCTGACCAACCGCATCGCGCACGGACTGCGCCGGCGTGGGGTCAAGCCGAACACGCTGGTCGCGGTGATGATGGAGAAGGGCTGGGAGCAGGCGGTGGCCTGCATGGCCATCCTCAAGGCGGGCGGTGGCTATCTGCCGATCAACGCCGCCTGGCCGGCCGAACGCATGGACAGCGTGATCGAGCAAGGCGAGGTGCATATCGTGCTGAGCCAGCAGCGCGTGCTGGATCGGCTGGGTCGCCCCGGTTTGGCGGTGGATGACGCCGCGCTGTGGGCGGACGAACCGGACAGCCGCTTGGAATCGGTCAACGAGCTTGGCGACATTTGCTACGTCCTGTTCACCTCCGGCTCTACCGGCAAGCCGAAAGGCGTGACGCTGACCCATTTCAGCGTGATGAACACGCTGCGCAATGCCAACGAGCAGCATGGCGTCGGGCCGGGCGACCGGTCGCTGCAGCTGTCGGATTTCGCCTTCGACCTGTCGGTCTACGACATCTTCGGCATGCTCGCGGCCGGCGCCGGCGTGGTGATCCCGGATGAAGCGCGGCACCTGGAGCCGCCGCACTGGGTGGAGATCGCGCGCCAGCACAAGGCAACGATATGGCTGAGCGTGCCGATGTATGCGGATATGTGGGTGCAGTCGGGCGAGGCTCTGCCCAGCATGCGTGTGTTCATGATGGGCGGCGACAAGATCCCGACCGACCTGCCGGACCGCATGCGCCCGCTGGCGCCCGGTGCGGCGATCTGGAGCGTGGGCGGGCCGACGGAGACCTCCATCATCTCCAACTGGTACCCCATCGTCGAGGTGGATCCGATCTGGACCACCATCCCGTATGGCCGCGCCATGCTCAACCAGAAGATGTTCGTGCTCGATCACGGGCTCAACCAATGCCCGCCGTTCATGCCAGGCCGGATCTTCATGGGCGGCGTGTGCCTGGCGCGCGGCTATTGGAAGGACCAGGAGAAGACCGACGCCGCCTTCGTCACCTATCCGGCGACCGGCGAGCGCATCTACTACACGGGCGACCTTGGCCGCTGGCTGCCGGATGGGCAGGTGGAGTTCCTGGGCCGGGCCGACTTCCAGGTGAAGATCAACGGCTTCCGGATCGAACTCGGCGAGATCGAGGGCGCCATCCAGGCGCTGCCCGGCGTGAAGGCCGCACTGGTTGACGGGCAGGAGCAGCCCAATGGCAAGGGCAAGTTCCTGGTGGCGTATGTCGTCTCGGAGGAGGCGCTGGATGCGGCGCAGATGCGGGCGGCGTTACAGGATCGGCTCCCCTACTACATGATCCCGCGCGTGTTCGTGCCGCTTGGAGCGCATCCCGCTCTCGGCCAATGGCAAGGTCGATCGCAGGGCGCTGCCTCGGCCGGATGTCGTGCAAATGCCAGGCGAGCTGCCCTACGTCGCGCCGCGCACCGCGACCGAGGCGACGCTGGTGGACATCTGGCAAGCGGTGCTGAAGCACGAACCGATCGGCATCCACGACAACTTCTATGCGCTTGGCGGCGACTCGCTGCTGTCCGTGCAAATCGGCATCAAGGCGCGGGAGGCCGGGCTGCCGATAGATCCCACTGCGTTGAATCGCACCCCCACCATCGCGGAGCTGGTGCAAGGCCTCGTGCCGGCGCGCGAAGTGCAGGCGGGCGAGGCAACGGGCGACGTGAAGTTGTCGCCCATGCAGCGCTACTACTTCTCCTGGGCGACCGTGCGGCCGCAGCAGTTCAACGTCTCGGCGGTGTTCCGTTGCTCGCTGGAGCCGGAGCGGCTGCGGGCCGCATTGCAGAAGCTGGTGACGCATCTCGACGCGCTGCGGCTGCGGTTCCAGGACGGGCGGCAGTTCTATGCCGAGGAGGGGTTGGAGGTGCCGCTGGAATGCGCCGACATCCCGCTCGCCGAGGTCGGGCGCGCGGGCAGCGCAGATGCAGGAGACCATCGACATTGCGCACGGCCCGATCATGCGTGCGGCGCCCTGTTCACCACCGAGCAAGGGCAGCGGCTGGTGCTGATCTGCCACCATCTGGTGACCGATGGCCTGTCCTGGGGGACCGTGGTGACGGATTTGCAGCGCGTCTATCTCGGCCAGGCGCTGGCGCCGGCGGGCGGCACCTACAAGTCCTGGGTGGAGGGGCTGATCCGGTTCGCCGCAAGCCCCGAGGCCGAGGCGCAACTGCCTTATTGGCTCGATCAGCAGGGCCCGACGTTCACGCCCGACAGCGACCGGCCCGGCGCCCGGCAGCGCGACATCGTCACCCTGGAAAGCCCGATGCTGGACCAGGCACCGCCCAATCCGTACGAGCGGGTCGCCGCTGCGCTGGTGGAGGCGTCGGGCCAGGGCCGCCTGATGCTGCACGTGGTGGGCCACGGGCGGGAGCCTGTGGTGGAGGGGGTCGATCCGATCCGCATCTGCGGCTGGTTCACCACCCACACGCCGATCGTGCTGTCGGGCGGGCTACAGGAGGTGGCGGGGCAGCTTCGCGGGATGCCGCAGCACGGCATCGCCCATGGCGCGCTGCGCGCCTACCATCCGCGCGGCGCAGAACTGGCGGTGCAGGACCAGGTCAAGATCCTCTACAACTTCTTCGGCGAGACCTGGGACAGCAGTCTCCACGGTGCGGTGTTCCAGAATCCGGAAGCCGAACTGCTCTACCTCAAGAACCACGCCTACGCTGACAACCCAGCGGATTTCTGGCTGTATCTCGTCGCCATCATCCATGCCGGCAAGCTGCTGATCCGGTTCCAGGTACTCGTCCGTCAACTATCGCGAGGCAACCATCCGCGCCCTGGCCGACCGGATGCGCGCCAGCCTGCTTGCGCATCTCCACGAACCAGTCGCCGCCCCGGCATGATCGCACTCTATCTGCTGATCCTGGTCGATTCGATCAGCGCGACCGTCATCATCCCGCTGCTCGGTCCGCTGTTGATCGAGCCGGCAACGCTGGTGTTCCTGCCAGACGCGTCGCTGCCGCTGCGCAACTTCGTCAGCGGGCTGCTGGTGGCGGTCTACGTCTTCCTGATGCTGTACATGGCGCCGGTGCTGGGGCGGCTGTCGGACCAATGGGGCCGGCGGCCGGTGCTGCTGTTGTGCGGGGCGGGCGTGCTGCTCGGCAACGTGTTTGCCGGGCTCGCGATCGACCTGCACAGCCTGCCTCTGCTGTTCCTCGGGCGGCTGATCGGCGGCGCCACCGCCGCGGCCCAACCCACCGCACAGGCGGCGCTGGTGGATACCGGCAGCAACAAGCCTCGGCTGCTGAGCTATAGCATGCTGTTCTCCTCGCTCGGGTTCGTGCTGGGGCCGGTGGTGGCATCAGGCCTGTCCACGATCTCGTTTGCGGCGCCGCTGTATCTTTGCACGCTGCTGACGCTGGTCGCCCTGGTGCTGTTCCTGACCAGCTACCGGGAGGAGGCGAAGCCGGGGCAGCAAGTCGATTGGTCCAGCATTTCGATCTGGGAAGGGGTGAGCTGCTTCCGGGATGCGGCGAGCGACGTGGCGGTGCGGGGCATCCTCGGCGGCTTCCTGCTGATGCAGGTGGCGTGGGGCAGCTTCTTTGTTTTCGTCTCGGTCTACCTGATGGAAGCGCCCGGCTTGCGGCTCAGTCTGACGCAGGTGGGTGCGTTCATGTCGATCATGGGGATCGGGTTCTGCATCTCGAACGGGCTGGTGCAGCCGGCGCTGTCGGAGCGGTTCGGAATGCGCACCCTGGCGGTTGCCGGGCTCGCGCTGAATGCTGCCACGATGGTGCTATGCCTGATGCTGGACTCGGCTTATCAGGAATACGCGGCGGCGCTGATCGCGGGCATCACGGTCAACATCGCGTTTCCCTCGATCGTGACCATGCTGTCGGACCGGGTAGCGCCGGAGCGGCAGGGCTGGATCCTGGGCATGGTGGGTTCGGCCGCGGCAATGGGGTGGGGCATTTCCTCGGTGATCTCGGGGGCGCTGGGCGGGCTGGGGCACGCATTGCCGGTCATGCTGGCGGCGGCGTTGATGGCTGGGGCCGCGCTGGCAATGACGGTGGCGGGCGCTGGTTGGCAGCGCGCCGAGGCGCCAGGCTGAGCAAGGACTGATCGAGCGCAATGCCGGTGTCCTGGGCGCAGTCACCGCAGCACTTCCCCCGTTGTCGCAGGCGCGGGCTTTCGGAGCCGTCGAGAGCATCCGGCGGTCGTAGTACAAGCTCGGCAAGCCGCGCTATCCCAACGCAAGCTGCCTCTTGCCGTCTACACTTGCAGGACCTCATCGAGCCAATCCAGCACCCTGGCGTTCAGCAACGACCGGTTCCGCATTTCACAGTGTCCTCCCGCGCCTTGCGCCGCAGTGAAGCGGGTCAGCGCTTTCGAGCAACGTAGCGCATCGAAGAAGGCCTGCGCGCCGGCGGCGAGGGGATCGTTCTCCGCTGCGGTCAGCAGCGTCGGACAGGTTATCTGTTCGGCGCGCCCATCCATGGTGAATGGTTCTGCGGCGCGCAGAAAGTCGCGCAGAGTGCTGACACCGTGAACCCAATAGCCGCGCTGCATGATGCTCCAGCGCAGCTTGGGGGTATTCATGATGACCTGCTCCATGCGGTCGAGCATCTGCTGGTCGAGTTCCGCCAGATTGCTGACGGCATCCGGCGCGGCGCCGAGTTTGATGGCGAAGTCACGGATGCCGCCGCTGATGCTCCATTCGCCAGGGTCCGCGACACAGGCCGCGAGGCGATGTTCGCCGGAGACGGCGCGCGGGGCCAGATAGCCGCCGAGACTCCAGCCGTAGAGCGCGATGCGTGCCGGATCGATCAGCGGCATTTCGATGGCAAGGTCGACGACAGCACGGACGACCGTTTCCCAATCGGGGCGCAGGCGCAGTCCCTGCTGATACAGGGCTGCACCTTGGCCTGGGCCATCGAAAATCAGACAGTGATAGCCACGTTGCGCGGCAGCGACGGCCGAGGCGAAGTACGTGTCGGTGACGGTCGCGTCATAGCCGTTGGTGAGGATAAGCAAGGGCCGAACCTGATTGGCGCGCCCGGTGGCGGGGATGAAATAGGCGGGCAGTGACGTGCCTTCGAATGGAATGCGCAGCGGTTCGATTGGAGGGTCTGACAGCGCAAGGGCTTTGTCGAAGCTGTCGATCTGTTTGCTGAAGGCTGTTAGCAGGCGCGGATCGACCGGCTCGCCATAGAGCGGATGATAGGACGCATCGTAGGCGCATGCCGCCTTCAGGAAGAACTCACGCGCGGTGGCTGTGCGGCGCTTCGCAAGGGCTGCCTCGGCCTCTCCTGCGAGGGTATCCCCCATTGCCGTCCAGGCCGCGTGGAAGGCGCTGTCGTCACCATCGCCGACACGTTTTGCCACAGCCTGGATCTCGCCGAAGTCGAGGCCGCCGTAGCGGATATATGCCAGCGGCCAGGTGCCGAATTCGTCGTGCAGGTCGTTGGCGAAGATCAGTCCCATTGGTTCCTCCGGCATTGCGACAGCGATCGAGCTGATCGGATCATGCAACATTCCACGTTGTCTCGTCAGACCCGGTAATTGCCTCGATTCGATGACTGTTGCGATTTACTTGTGGTCGGCAGGCACGGCGGAATCGTCATCGTCCGGTTCCGCATCAAAGAGATGGCCGTGGGGCGGCAGGACATCACCTGGCCGGATGACGGTGCTGGCTCTCGGGCTGGCGAGCCATGCCGGCTGATCGTCGCGGTAGATAAAATCATGAACCCCGCGATGACCGCAGATGAAGGCAATGAACGCGATCGCGAGGCCGATCGGCACACGGGTCAGCGCGGGCGCAAGATGCCGCATCGGTCGTGGCGGGACGCCAGCGCCGGCGATCACCAGAATGAGCGCCCCAAGGATTATTGCATGACCGATCAGGTCGACCCGGCCGAATGGATAGACAGCCGCCGACATGATGATGAACAGCATCAGCGCGGAGAGCCGCCGGACGAGCGGTGACCATAAGAGACCAAACCCAAGCGTAAATTCCGCTACACCGGACATCGTGATGAAGGTTCGCAACGGAAGCCCGAGCGCGAGATAAGGCTTCTTTTCGAGAAGGGGCAGGAACCATCCGGGGTAATTGAACTTTTCCAGGCTGGACCACATCAGCGCGAGCGCGATGCCCACACGCAGCGCGTCAAAACGCCAGCCTCGCCAGCGCTCATCGTCCAGGCTCGCGAGCACAAGATAGCAGGCCATGCCGAAGCCAAGCGTCACGTAATCGAGCATATGGAACAGATCGTAATCGAGCAGCGCATAGAGCCAGAGCCCGATGATGCCGGCTGCGGCGAACGGGTATAGCCGCCGGGAGAACAGACACATCGCGATCAGCAGCTGTATCCAGCCGACCCATCGTGCGTCGGTGAGGAGTTCGGGAGTCAGAATGGTCGTGCCGGTGGTGAACAATGCAACGAAAAAGCCGCCCATGATGCAAACTATGAACTGATCGGCTCGTGCGAGCAGCGGCGCCGTCAGCCAGTCGAGATACGTGCTAACGCTTCGGCCAAGTGGCGTCCGCTCGGCGACGATGGTAGCGAGGAACAGTGCGAGCACGAGCGCAGCTGCGATCCAGAAAGCCGACTGCGACAGGGCATCTGCCATCGGCACCGGCTTGGTGGAGATTTCATACGGCTCGAACCATTTGACGTGCGCCAGCGATGGTGTGGGGCACGCGAACACAACCATGACGACAGCAATGGCCCACGGGGATCGGTGAAGCCACATCACAAAGCCTGCTCCACCGGACGGCCCACCACTCGCACGCGGCGGCGCTTCTCAGACTCAGGTTCCGACGTCATAGGTCGACAGCAATCGATCGACCATGCCACACGCCTGCTCCCAATCGAACGTGCGATAGCTGTGGGCGGTGGTGACGAAGCGGGCGCCGGCGTAGAACATTTCATATTGCGTGTGACGCGATGCGAACTCCGATCCGATGGCGTCCCAGGCGGCTTTCAGCAGCTTGACCTTTTGGTCCGAACCGAAGTTAGGCGAGCGTTGTGATTTGCGGATGATCGCGGCGAGCGCAGGGTTTGTCCAGTCTCGGAACGACGATGGCAGCATGATGAGCGCCCCACCGGCGAGGTCGCGGATGAGATTGACCAGGCGCGGGTAAAGCTCCTGCGTCGTCACGTGGGCGGCGTAGACCATGTGTCTGTTGGGCAGGTAGAATCCGCCGCGCACGCTGCCCGCGGACTCCATGCCGTACACCATGGATTCAACCACGGTCGCATGAGCGGCAAGGGCGCCGAGCTGTTCGCGCACCTGCGGCATGTTGGTGGTGCCGATGGCCTCGGTGATCTTGTGCGCGAGGCCCACCAGGAACTTCAGCTTTACCGACAGGCGCACCTGCGCCTGGTAGTTCTGGAAGATGTGGCCTGGCGTGTCGTGGAACTGGGCGCGGCACATGTCGGTGTCGCGGTGCACGAAGACGCGGTCCCATGGCACCTTCACGTCGTCGAAGTAAAGCAACGCGTCGTTCTCGTCGAAGCGGGATGACAGCGGATTGTCGTAGATCGAAACCGCATGTGCCTCGTAGCTCTTGCGCGACAGCACGCGCAGGCCGGGCGCGTTCATCGGCAGGGCGCAGGAGAACGCGAGGGCTTCCTCGCCCGGGCGAAGTGGCTGAAGGTTGGCGACCAGCACCTCGTTGGCCATGATCGAGCTGGTGCCGAGCATCTTGGCTCCGCGTATCGTCAGGCCCGTGGTGTCTTCATCGACGATCTGCGCGACGAGTTCCTCCGGCTGGTCGCCCCAATCCTTGGAGCGGTCGGCTTGCGGATTGACGATGACATAGGTCAGGAAGAGATCGTTTCTTGAGGCATAGTCTGCGTAATCGGCAAGCGCGGCGGCGCGTGCAGGCCCGTGCTTCGCGAAAACCTCGATGCCCATGCATTGGCCAATGAGGGCCGATGCGACGTGGTCGGGCGAGCGGCCCATGAAGCCAAAGCTTTGGTGCGCCCAGGCCTGAAGGGCTTTGCGGCGGGTCACCAGGTCGTCGTAGCTACGGGGCATCTGCCAGCCACGGTTCACTCGGCGTGTGGCGCCGTCGGGCAGGAACGTCATCAGCTCCAGGTTTTCCGGGCGCGCCTGGTAGTCGTAGAGGCTCGCAGCGGATGCGACGGCGTTGCGGAATGCGGGATGCGTAGTGACGTCGTCGACCTGCTGGCCGTCGATGTAGACGGTGCGTCCGTCCCTCAGCGACTGGATGTGATCAGCGCCGGCCTTGCACTGCATTGGTGACATTCCCCATGCTTGGTCACGACCTTATAGCGAATCCTGGTGATGCCGGGCGGTTTTGGAGGACCCGTGGACGAGCACCGGAAAGTCGCGATCTTCGACGGGCACAACGATGCGGTGCAGCACATCGCCGAGTATCGCGAGGGCGGCCGGGATTTTCTTGCCCGTTCGGACGATGGGCATCTTGACCTGCCGCGTGCCAGGCAAGGCGGCATGGTTGGCGGACTGTTCGCGATGTTTGCCAAGCCCGAACGTCCGCCGATGGGAGACTTCACTCGAACGGCGGACGGATACGAAGTGCGCCTCGCGGAATCGCTAGATCCTGGGTACGCGCGCGACAGGATCCGCGCGCAGCTTGATGCGCTGAACCGTGTGGTCGAGCGCGGCGCGGGACAGCTTCGCTGGGCGAGGACCGTGGACGAGATCGAGGCCGGAGTGCGCGACGGCGCCTTCGTGATGGTGCTGCACCTGGAAGGTGCCGAGGCAATCGATCCCCACCTTGGGAACCTCGAGGCGCTTTATGCGGCCGGATTGCGTTCGCTCGGACCGGTGTGGAGTTGGCCGAACATCTTCGGGCACGGTGTGCCGTTTGCCTACCCGCGGTCGCCCGACATCGGGCCGGGGCTCACGGCGGCGGGGAAGGAGCTGGTGCACGCATGCAACCGGCTCGGCATCATGATCGATGTGTCACATCTCAACGAGCGAGGCTTCTGGGACGTTGCAGCTCTGACCAACGCACCGATCGTCGCTACGCATGCCTGCGCGCACGCGATCTGTGCATCGACGCGCAATCTGACCGACGGGCAGCTCGATGCTGTTCGTCAATCGAACGGGGTAGTCGGATTCAATCTGAGTGTGTGTGACGTGCGACCCGACGCCCATCTCGACGCAGACACACCGCTTGATACGGTCGTGGACCATATCTGCTATTTGATCGAACAATTGGGCGAGGACCATATAGCGCTCGGGTCAGACTTCGATGGCGCGATGATGCCGCATCCGGTCAAGGATGCGAGCTGCCTGCCGGCGCTTATCGCGGCACTGCGCGACCGGGGGTTCGGCGACACCCTGGTGCGGAAGCTTGCGTTGAAGAATTGGCTGCGAGTGTTCCGGGCTACCTGGCAATAAGGCGCGATCATGAACGTTGCGTTGACGTTCGTCCTGGCTGCGGATAGGGCGCCAGTGGGCCGCTTTATCGCCCTCTCTGCAGTGGCGTCAATGATCAGTGCATTCTGATTGGTGGCACTTTGCTTACCCGCCGAGCGTTCACCTGCGCTACCCTTGGATAGCCAGATTATCTATTGACGTCACACATACAAACTACCATTTTCTGTACAACTCTCTCGCAGGTGAACGCCGGTGCGCATTACACCTCGTAGCGCCCAAGTCCGTCCCGCGGTGGTCATCCGCGCGTCAGTCGCCGCGGTCGCGCACAGCAGACCGCACCGCGGGAGCGCGTCGCAGAGCCGGGTTGAGGACTCCCCGGCCTTCATCAATGGCTTGCTTTTCCTGCTTTACACCGCTGAACGTGACTCCTGAATGCAAACGAGAGATTCGAGCCTCGCGATGATGTCCTTCCGTTGCCTATGCAAACCAACCCCGGCAAGTGTCTCCCGCCGCTGGTGCAGTCCGCGACATACCCCGTCCGATATTCATCGTCTGCTCGCTTTTCCTCCCTCATCACCGCTGAGCGATACTCTGAGACCCCGCCGAGACGGCCAAACCGGTGGCCATTACGTCGCGGCATGGCCACCACACTCCTCCAGCCGGCGTCTCGCAGCAGTGGTGCGGATGGCCTCCCGCATTTACCAACGGCTCGCTTTTCCTCCACCAGGACCGATGATCGCGACTGTGAGACACCGCCGAGACGTGACGCCACCGGAAACCGACCCGCTTGAGCAACCGCCGCAAGCAGCTCCCCCGCGGCACGAGGCACCAAGCCATTGCGCGCTAACCGTCAGATCGCTTTTGCAGCCTCACCATCGCTGACCGAGACTCCGAGACACGACAGAGACGTATTCGCGCCACTCCGCCCGGCACACCAAACCCGCTCGCCCACCACGCCCCGATCCCCTACTCTCCCCCCATGAACGGCCTCGCCGCCCTTCCGGTCTCCAACGTCCCCGAAAACACGGTCTCGGAAATCTGCGGCGCGGTGGAGTACTCGCTGGAAGGCAACTTCGGCCGTGTCCGCGTGCGCGGCGAGATCACCGAACTGCAGCGCTACCCTCCCGGCCCCACGTATTTCTCCCTGAAGGACGAGGGGCGCCAAGATCGCCGGCGCGGTGTGGAAGTCGGCGGTTTCGCGTCTCGGCATGGTGCCGGAGAATGGCGTCGACTTGATCGCCACCAGGCCGCATCCCGTCCTACGCCGGAACGCTCGTCCTTCATCATCGAGCGGATGGAATACGTCGGCGCCGCGCCCTGCTCCCCCACATCGAGATGCTCCGCCTCCCCACCGAGAGGCTGTTCGACGCCGACCGCAAGCGTGCCCTGCCGGTACTGCCCTCGGTTATCGGCGCCATCACCAGCAAGCGCGGCGCGGTGATCCAGGACACCCGCACCACCATCGTCCGCCGCTCCCCGCGCCAGGTGCTTGCCTGCGGACCGGGCGAATGCTGGCCCCTGCTCGATATGGCGCGGCGGTGCGCGCAGGCGGCGCATGGAACGGCCGATCAGGCAGATCCGCTTTGAAAGAGAAATGAAGCCATGTCCGAAACAGCGGCTGTGCCGCCTCCGGCAAATGGTCTCTGGAGCAACTCGAACTACGCGATTGATGAAGGCGGCCAGGATCTGGCAGGTCTGTCTGTCACCATCGCCGTAACGCAGGGAATCACCTGCCAATCCGCGACTGGCTCAACCTTGGGCTTCACGTTCCAGCTGAATGCCTATTCGGATGAGACCCAAAGCGCCTGGCAGCAATATGTTGTTAAGGCCGACGGGAACCAACTGGAGTTGCACATCAATAACTGGGCAGCGACCGGTACGCAGACTCCCCTTCAGCCGTTCATCAATTCCGTATTTCCACTGTGTTCCATACCTCAGGGTGCCCTCCCCGCGGGATACACGATCACGATTTCCCTGCTGAGTGACCAGTCCAGCAACATTGATGGCGTGACCTGTCTGGTCGTCGATCAGGGGACACCTGTCGCGGACCAGACTGAGAACTTGGTGGGGCTCCCTGACCTCAATGGGGGCACTGTCACACAATCGAATCTCGCACCGATCAATGCCTTCGAAATGCTTCTTGTCGGGCCGGGCGGCGGGAGCAACGCAGTCCTGTCATCGGGCACGGGGACGCTCTCGTATACCGCAACGAACGACCTGACGGTATCGCAAACGCTGCCATCCGGCCTCGCCTATTCAGGCGGTACCGCCGAGACCGCCAACAGTGTCTACGAGCCATTGTCAGCGGGCCCAGCCTCCGCGATCACACAGACATTCTCCGTGGCGCCGCAGCCGGTGCTGGTCAATTTCGACAGCATAACCAGTGCGGGCACCCTTAGCAGCCTGATCGTCGATGCCAACGGGAACCTTCTCGGCGCGATCTCGGCCGGCGGCGTGAACGGCGACGGCGCGGTGTACGGGATCGCCAACACCGCCACCGGCTACGCCACCGCTCCCAGCACGCTGGTCAGCTTCGATGGCACCGACGGCGCGAGCCCTCTGGCCAGCCTGACCGCCGACGCCAATGGCGATCTGTTCGGCACGACGTCTGCCGGTGGCACGAACGGCGAGGGAACGCTGTACGAGATCACCAACGCCGCTACCGGCTACGCCACCACGCCCACCACGCTGGCCAACTTCGGTAGCACTGACCTTCCTTCGGACGCCGGCCTGATCACCGACCCCAACGGCGACCTGTTCGGGACGACGTCGTACAATAACGAAAGCACAATCTTCGAACTCGCCAACACGGCCACCGGCTACGCAAGCAATCTCACCCCACTGGCCACCATCACCGGCAGCTTGGTTGGAGATCTGGTCATCGACGCCCACGGCGATCTGTTCGGGACAACTCCCGTTGGCGGTGATCAAAACGAAGGCACGGTGTTCGAGCTTGCCAACACCGCCACCGGCTACGCCAGCACCGCCACTACGCTGGTCAACTTCGGCAGCAGCAACGCCAACCCCAACGCGAGATTGATCATCGACGCAAATGGCGATCTATTCGGCGCGACATCAACGGGCGGTGGATTCGGCAACGGTGCGTTGTTCGAAATTGCGAACACCGCCACCGGCTACGCCAGCACGCCCCTGAAGTTGCTCGGCTTCACCAGCACCGACGAGGGTTTTGCAGGAGGCCTGATCAACGACGCCAATGGCGATCTGTTCTTTACGGTATCGCAGGGCGGCGCCGGTGCGACCCTCTATGACGGCTCCGTGCAAGAATTAGCGAACACCGCCACCGGCTATAGCGACCACGCCATCACCGTGGCGGCCTTCAACGGCAGTAACGGACAAACGCCCTACAATGATCTGGCCGCCGATGCCAATGGCGACCTGTTCGCCATGGCAAGCAGCGGAGGTGCAAACGGCCACGGCACCGTCGTCGAGATCACCGGCAGCGGCTTCGTCGTCGCCTGCTTCGCCGCCGGTACACGCATAGCGACGCCTTCGGGTGAGGTGCCGGTCGAACATCTGAAACCTGGCGATAAGGTGGTCTGCGCCAGCGGAACGAACCAACCCATCGTCTGGATCGGCTATCGCCGGCTGGACATCGCTCGGCACAAGCAGCCCGATAAGGTGCTGCCGATCCGCATCATGCCGGGGGCGCTTGATGACGGCATACCGAACCGCCCGCTGTTTCTTTCGCCGGATCACGCGGTTTTCGTGGATGGCGTGCTGATCCCGGTGAAACACTTGTGCAACGGCCGCACGATCGTCCAGGTGCCGGCGGATCGCGTGACGTATTACCACATCGAGCTGCCCCGCCACGACGTGGTGTTCGCGGAGGGCTTGCCGACCGAAAGCTATCTCGACACCGGCAACCGTTCGAGCTTCGCCAATGGTGGCGGATCGGTCGCGCTATATCCCGATTTTTCTTCCCACGTGTGGGACTCGAAGGGTTGCGCGCCGCTGGTTATCACCGGCGCCCAGCTCGATGCCGTGCGGTGCCGCGTCGAGGCGCGGGCCGCATATGGCTGCGTATGTGGGCCCGCCGCTGGTGCGGGAGGCGTTGCTGGTGGCTCGGGAAGGTTTGCCGAGCTGCGGGAGGAGGCAGGTTAGTTTCGGGCGCAACTGGCTCAGAGTTTTTCGAAAAAATAGCTTTCGCGAGGGTCGCATCGTGGAGTGACCTGCCGCTCTGCCATCACAATAGTAAGAATACCCATTGAAGTCATATATACAAACACCAACCTGAGGAACCTGATCCACCTCGCGCACCAGCTCCGATACGCCTCATCCCATACCGCCCCAAGCACCGCCGGACGGCCACCCGCGAGCAGTCAGGTCAGTTGCCAGCCGGACCTCGTGCGAACCATTCGTCCGCTGCGAGTTGTTCCCCCTCCGTCACAGCCGGGTTTGACCCCATGCGCGCTAACATAAGCCCAGTTGGCCCGCGATCGCGCCAGCAGGCAACAGAAGCAAGGGTCAACGCGAAGGACGCAAAGGGCCACAAATAACGCGAATAGGGCGGCGCCCCCGGCTGGTAGCACGGTGGCCCTGCTCGTCCAGTTGGACATGGGTCGAGGCGCTCTCGGTTCATCCCGGCGTCATTCGCGTTATTTGCGGCCCTTTGCGTTTTTTGCGTTGAGCCTTCCTCGCTGTCGCCGCCGTCGCCCAGCCATGACGAGCCTCGGCGCCGGACGCGCTTATGGGGCTTGACCCGGCCATCCGTAGTGACACGTCGCCACGACAGATGTCCGACGGGGTGGTCGGCCGTGCCGAATGGGTCGCAGTTAGTGAGAGGTGGTACAACATGTCCTCCGCCATCAGAGATGACGCGTTCCCGGCCCTGCCACCAGCGGACGCGACACGGAGGCACCAACGAGATTCGGACGTCCGGCGATATGCCTCGTTCCGCGTACCATTCACGTCGGTGCTGCCCACCCGTCCCGTCACGGATCCTAACCTGCTGTTCATCTCTGATGCGCTTTTCCTCTCCTCGTCCCGATGACCGATACTCTGAGACACTACCGAGACTCGGCATCGGCAGCGTCTTGCCCGAACCCTGCCTGACAGCCACCCCGCGACGACGCCGGAGACTGCTTCCCGCGTTAACCTTCAGCTCGCTTTTCCAACGCCCACGCCACCGAGCGAGAATGCGAGACACCGCCGAGAAAAAGCGCCAGCAGCGCCCCGCCACCCAACACTGCTCGCCCGCCATGCCCCGATCGCCTACTCTCCTCCCATGAACGACCTCGCCGCACCTCCGGTCTCCAACGTCCCTGAGTACACCGTCTCGGAAATCTCCGGCGCGGTGAAGCGCGCGTTGGAAGGCAACTTCGGCCGCGTCCGCGTGCGTGGCGAGATCACCGAACTGAAGCGCTATCCCTCCGGCCACATCTACTTCTCCCTGAAGGACGAGGGCGCCAAGATCTCCGGCATAGTCTGGAAGTCGGCGGTCTCCCGCCTCGGCATGGTCCCGGAGAACGGCGTGGAGGTGATCGCCACCGGCCGCATCTCGTCCTACCCCGAACGCTCGTCGTACCAGCTCATCACCGAGCGGATGGAGTATGCCGGCGCCGGCGCCCTGCTCGCCCGCATCGAGATGCTGCGCCTCCGCCTCGCCGCCGAGGGCCTGTTCGACGCCGACCGCAAGCGCGCCCTGCCGGTGCTGCCCTCGGTAATCGGCGTCATCACCAGCGAACGCGGGGCGGTGATCCAGGATATCCGCACCACCATCGCCCGTCGCTTCCCCCGCCAAATCCTCCTGTGGCCCGTGCCGGTGCAGGGCGAGGGCGCCGCCGACAGAATCGCCGCCGCCATCGCCGGCTTCGAGCGCGTCACCCCCCGCCCCGACGTGCTGATCGTCGCGCGCGGTGGCGGCAGCCTGGAAGACCTGATGGCGTTCAACGAGGAAGTCGTGATCCGTGCCGTCGCTGCCTGCCGCATCCCGCTGATCTCCGCGGTAGGCCACGAGACGGACACCACGCTGATCGACTTCGTCTCCGACCGGCGAGCACCGACACCGACGGCCGCGGCGGAACTGGCGGTGCCGGCGCGCGCCGATCTGGTGGCGGATCTGGAGCACAAGGCGGCACGGCTTATCGGTGGGCTCAACCGGCTGGCGCAGACATGCCGGCTGCGCCTATCGCGTGCGGAACGTGGGTTGCCCGACGTGCCGACGCTCTTGGGTGGGGCGCGGCAACGCATGGACGATCGCGCGGAACGGCTGGTGATGGCGCTGCCAAACCTGCTGGCACGGCGGCGGGCCGCGCTGGATGCCGTGGAGCGGCAACTGCCAGACCTGCCGGCGATGCTGACCTCCTGCCGCGAACGCGTGCAGGAGCGGGGTGTGCGGCTGATCGTGGCGTTGCCAAATTTCGTGGCGCGGCGGCATGGGTCGTTGAATTTGTGCGGACAGAAGCTGACTGCCGGTTTGCGCCACGCGGTGTCCGGCATTCACAATCGCGCCGGGCGGACGCTGGGGCGCCTCTCCGTCGTGCCGCTGCGAGCATCGCTGCGGGAGACGCGGATGCGGCTCGAAGGCACGGCGGCGCGGCTGGAATCAGTGTCGCCGCTGGCGGTGCTGCAGCGAGGCTATGCCGTGGTATCTGATGCCGCCGGTCATCCGCTGACCAGCGCCGCGGCCGTGGCGCCAGGTGCGCGGCTGCGACTGCGTTTCGCCGACGGTGAAGTCGGTGCGACAGCGGATCGTCCTGACCGCCAGGGTCGCCTGCCGCTTTGATCAGCCCCTTGGCAGCGCCAGTTCGCGGACGCTACGCAACAGCCCCGCGCGTGTATACGGCTTCATGATGACAGGATCCCTCACCCCGTCCTGTTCGAGTGCATCGGCAGCGCCGGTCACGTAGATCACCGGGAGGTCCGGCTGAATGTCTCGTGCCAGGCTCACGAATTCGATACCCGACATCACCGGCATCGCGTAATCGACCAGTGCGAGGGACACCGCGCCGGCCGCGAGGATATCGCGGGCCGCAGGACCGTTGGACGCTTCCTTGACCACGTAGCCGGCCTCGCGCAGCAGGATCGCGGCGATCTCGCGCACGTCGGCGTCGTCGTCCACCACCAGGATGACGCGCCCGCCACCGCGCAGGTCGTAGGCGACGTGGTTCGTGCACCGTGACGCTGTCCTGCGCGGTTTCAGCGCGCGGCAGGAAGACCTCCACCGTCGTGCCGGCGCCAGGCTGGCTGGCGAGCAGCACCGTGCCGCCGAACTGCGCCGCAACGCCATAGACCTGTGCGAGGCCAAGCCCGCTGCCCTTGCCGATGTCCTTGGTGGTGAAGAACGGCTCGAACGCGTGTTCCAGGACATCGCGAGTCATGCCGCTGCCGGTATCGATCACCGCGATCCGCACATACTCACCCGCGTCGAGTGCACTGATCCGCTCCACCTCGGACGGCTACGCATTGCGCGTCACGATGCGCAGCACGCCGCCATCGGGCATTGCATCCCTGGCGTTGATCGCCAGGTTGAGGATGACAAGCTCGAGCTGTGTCGAGTCGCTCGTAGCCGGCCAGAGATCGGGCGCCAGATCGGTCTGCACCTGCACGAGCCCACCGAGGCTGCGTTGCAGCAGTTCCCCCATGTCGCTGATTACCGCGTTCACGTCCACCGGCCGCGGCGACAGGTTCTGGCGGCGCGAATACGCCAGCAATTGCTGCACCAGCTGGCCACCGCGGAAAGCCGAACGCAGCGCAGCATCCGCGAGAGCGATCGAGCGTTGGTCGGTCAGGCGGCTGTGCAGCATCTCGAGGTTACCGATGACCGCGGTGAGCAGGTTGTTGAAGTCGTGCGCGATACCGCCGGTGAGCTGGCCCACCGCCTCCATCTTCTGCGCCTGGCGCAATTGGGCTTCCACGCGGCGCATATCGGTCAGATCGATCGATGTCAGCAACACGTGCTCGATGCGCCCGTCATTGCCGGGAAGCGGCACCAGGAACGAGCGACGGGTGACCTCGCCGACAGGAAACGGAGCGGTGTACTCGGTACTCGACCGGCTGTCTTGTTTCGATGGCCCGACGGTATTGCATCGTGGCGAATTCGGCCTGCTCACGCGGCAGGACTTCTTGCAGCGACTTGCCGACCACGAAGTCGCGGGCATAACCGGAATGGCGTTCCCAGGCCGGGTTGGCGTCCTCGCAGACGATACGGCCATCGGGCTCGACGACCATGAACACCAGATCGACGGGCGAGTGCTCGAAAATCGCGCTGTAGCGGGCACGCGAGCGGCGCAGCTCATCTACCACGTCATTGAGGGCGTGCGTGCGTTCGGCGACTTCACGTTCGAGCTGTTCCGCAAAACTGCGGAGTGCGCGTTCGGCGTCGATACGTTCGCTGATGTCTCGCCAGTAGACCGTGACGCCGTCGCCGGACGGACCGACGTTAACCGAGACCCAGACGCCCGTCGTGGGCGAGGGCGCTTCAAAGGTGATGGGCTGCTGTTCTTCACGCACGCGGCGCAGCACCTCTTCGTTCAGGCTGCCGACCATGGTCGGGAAGCGTTGCCAGATGACGTGGCCGATCACCTCCGTGGCGGCGGTGCCCCAGAACTCGAGCGCGCGCCGGTTGGCGTAGATGAAGCGCCATTCGCCATCGAGGGCGTAGAACGCGTCACCCATGCTTTCCAGGATCGCCTTCGCATCGGCTGACAGGGACTCCACGGCCAGGAGATGGTTTCGCGATGGTGACCTCCGTCTAAAATGCAGGGCCTTGGCCGAGTTTATCCCAGGTGCCTACGCTTGTGGGACTCCAGTTGGCAGGAGCGATTGGGACGGTGCTGAGCGCGGAGCCACGGCGGTCACGGTCACGCATCGCATGGCTTGCGGTAGTGGCGCTGGCGTGGGGCCTGACGTTCGTGGTGACCGCGGCCGGTGCATTCGCGGCGACGCCGGTCGCGGTGGAACTGGTGCTGTCTGTCGACGTGTCGGGCAGCGTCTCCCAGGACCGCTTCGAGCTGCAACGCCAGGGCTATGCGGCGGCATTTCGTGACGCACAGGTGTTGCAGGCGATCCAGTCCACGTCGACTGGCTCGATCGCGGTCGCGATGGTGCAGTGGACGGGTCCCTCGCTGCACGTCGTCGCGGTGGACTGGACGCTGATCAGCGATACCGCGTCGGCAGAGCGTTTCGCTGCGGCGGTCGAGGCGGCGCCGCGTGCATTGTTCGGTGGTGGTACATCGATCAGCGGGGCGATCGACTACGCGCGGGACATGCTGGCGCGTGCGCCGTTCCAAGGGGAGCGGCGGGTGATCGACGTGTCGGGGGACGGATCGAACAATCGCGGCCGCCCGGCGGAGGACGCGCGTGACGAGGCGGTGCAGGCCGGCGTGGCGATCAATGGAATGCCGATACTGACGATCGAGCCGGAGTTGGACGAGTACTACCGGCGGAACGTGATCGGTGGGCCCGGGGCGTTCGTGATCGCGGTGCAGCGTTACGAGGACTTTGCCGCCGCCGTGCGCAAGAAGCTGATCACCGAAATTGCCGACGCGGCGTTACCCGAACATGCTGTCGATGTCGGTCTGCACGAGGTCCGGGTTGGCGTGCGGCAGATTGGCGAGCGCCGCTTGCTCGATCTGCGGCGCGGGCGCCTCTTCGTGGATCATGCCGGTAATCATGGTCTCGACCTGCTGGAGATGCTCGATGGCGCGTCGGATGCGCTGACCGGTAAGGTCCTGGAACGTGCAGGCCTCGAAGATGGTGTTCACCTGCTCGGTGACGGCCGATAGCGACGCGGGATCGCCGCCCGCCTGGAGCCAGGTGCCGATGGCCTCGGCGGCGCCCATGATCTGGTTGGCGGCGTTCTCGGTGGCCTGAACCACTGCCTCCAACTCGACACCGCTGTTGTAAGTGGCCGCGATCGGTGCGGCGACCATGTTGGCGATCTGCTCATGGATGGAGGTGAGCTTCTGGGAAAGATTGGTCTCGCTATAGTCGACCAACTGCACGGTGGCATGGATCTCCATGCTCAGTTCGGCGATCCGACGATCGACGAATTTGCGGAGGTCGTCGCATTCGCTGCGGATGGCGGAGCGCACGAGTTCTTCGAGGCCGTCGGACATGGAGCCATAAGACACTGGGCGGCTTAAATTCGGGTAAAGGTGGCCGCTGGCGGGCGTCATCCGAAGCGAATGTCGGGGCGGGGCAACCGGTAATGCGCCCTGAGCGTCTCGCCGGTGTAGGCGGTGCGAAACAGGCCGCGCCGCTGCAGAATTGGCACGACCTCGGCGATGAACAGTTCCAGCATCGAGGGCAACACCGGTGGCATCAAGTTGAAGCCGTCCGCGGCGCCGTCGCGGAACCAGTCCTCGATCAGCGCGGCAATCTGTTCCGGCGTGCCAGCGGTGACGAAATGGCCGCGTGCGCCGGCGAGGTAGCCGAGCAGTTGCCGGAGTGTCGGTTGCTCGCGTCGCACCAGGCCGATGATCACCTCGGTGCGGCTGCGCGCGGCTTCAACGCTGCCGGGATCGGGGAAATCGCCGGGCGTCAGGGGTTCGTCGAGCTTGAGGTGTGAGAAGTCATGCCCGCCGAATCGTCCGGACAACCGCTTGCGCCCGACTTCCGGGTCGCTGAGGTCGTTGAGTTCGCGGACGAGGCGCTGGGCTTCGGCCTCCGTGGAGCCGATCACCGGGCTGAGTCCTGGCAGGATCAGCACGTGGTCCGGCGAGCGGCCCTCCTCGACCGCAAGCGCCTTCAGGTCGGCGTAGAAGTCGCGTGCGGTGGCCTTTTCCATCTGCGCGGTGAACACCGCCTCGGCATGCCGGGCGGCAAATCGACGGCCGGTTTCGGAGGAGCCGGCCTGGACGAATACCGGACGGCCTTGCGGGCAACGCGGCAGGTTGAGCGGGCCGCTAACCTGGTAGTGCAGGCCGGCGTGGTTGACGGCGCGGATGCTGCCGGGGCGAGCGTACTGGCCGCCGGCGCGGTCATCCAGCACGGCGTCGTCCGACCAACTGTCCCACAGCGCCTTTACCACGCGCATGTATTCCTCGGCGCGCTCGTAGCGGTCGGCGTGGCTCAGCGGGCCTTCGCCGCCGTAGTTGCCGGAGGCGGTGGCCAGCCAGGTGGTGACGATGTTCCAGCCGACGCGGCCGTTGCTCATGTGATCGAGCGAGACGAATTGGCGCGCCAGGTTGAAAGGCTCAGTGTAGGTGGTGGAGCAGGTGGCGATCAGGCCGATGCGCGAGGTGACGCCTGCCAGCGCTGCGAGGGTGGTGACGGGTTCCAGCCAGGTGCGCGGCGCACGCGCCACGTCATCGCCGGCCGCCAGCGTGTCGGCCAGGAAGACGGAGTCGAACAAGCCCGCTTCCGCTTTTTGCGCGAGGTCCGTGTAGTAGCGGATGTCGGTCAGCGGCAGCGGCGAAGCGGTAGGATGGCGCCACGCCGCTTCATGGTGGCCGCGGCCATGGATGAACAGGTTGAGGTGGAGCTGGCGCGCCGCGGGTTCATGCATCGCCCGGCAGTGTGGCATGCATGGGTGATCCGGTGGTAGCGCGACGCGGCATCAATCATCGGTAACGCGAAGCGCCACCCATTCGGGACCCGGCTTGGTTGAAACCTTGGGTTGGATCAAGGCCACGACGAAGTCGCGCTTGTCGGCACGGGCGACATCGAGAGCGGTCTTGACGTCGCCAGGGCTGGATACCGTCTTGCTGTCTATCCTGAGAATGACATCTCCTGTCACGACCCCGCGCTGCGCCGCATCGGTACCGGCCGCGACGCCGGTGATCAGGATGCCGGCTTGCTCCAGGCCAACGCCGTAGTGGGCGCGGTTGGCAGGGTCAAGCGACGCCAGGGTGATGCCAAGGTCCGGCGGAACATCAAAATGCGGGGCGGACGCTGAAACCGGCGGATCGAATTGATCCCATTGGCTGCGTGGCCATTCCTTGACGCGGACATTCAGACTGAGCGGCTTCCGGTCGCGCAAGATACCGAGGACGATATTCTGCCCGATGGGCGCGGTGGCGATCGCACGCAGCAGGGCACGCTCATCGCTCGGTGCTTCGGAGCCGAAGCGGACAATCACATCACCGACGCGAAGACCGGCTTCGGCCGCAGGTCCATCTGGAGCGACGTTGGCAACAATGGATCCTTGCGCGTCGGGCAAGCCGATGGCGAGACCCATGTCAGGCGTCAACTGCTGGATCTTCACGCCGATCCAGCCCGGACGAAGCCAACCGTATTGCATCAGGCGGGCGATCACGTCGCGCACATTGTGCGAGGGGATTGCGAAACCAAGGCCACTGAATCCCTCAGTCGGGGATATGATTGCGGTATCGATCCCCACCACCTTGCCGTTGGCGTCGACCAAAGGACCGCCGGAGTTGCCGTGGTTGATTGCCGCATCGGTCTGAATATAGTCGTCGTACGGCGAGTCCATGATGTTGCGATTGAGTCCGCTGACCAGGCCGCCGCTGACTGAAATTCCCACGGAAAGTGCGTTGCCGACGGCGAACACCGGGTCGCCGACCTGCAGCTTGTCACTGTCGCCCCAGGACACGGCGGGCAGCTTGTGATCAACATCGACCTTGATCAGCGCGACATCGATCAGTTGGGTTGCCTTGAGGACGTGCGCCGGGACGCGCGTGCCATCGTAGAAGGTGACCTCTATGTCCTGGGCATCTTTCACAACGTGGAAGTTGGTGGCGATGACGCCGGAAGGATCAATGACGAAGCCGGAGCCGTAAAAGCGCTCGGTTTGCGGCGTGCCGCCTGACGCATTCGTTGCCGATGCGTCCTGCGTCACGGTTCGATGAATGCTGATGCTCACCACCGATGGGAGGAGTTTGCGCAGTGGCTGGCTTGCATTGCCCGGCATCTGGAACATGCCAAACGACATCGGTGAGGTTGGCGCTGCAACGGTGAGGCCGATACGCAGGAGCAGCAAACAGGCGAGGAGTGCAAAGCCCCAGGCAACGGAGGTGGAAAAACGACGCATGGGGTTCCTCCCGTTGTTATCGCCTGCCCGCTGGAGCCACAGAGGAAATCAGTATCTTTGATAAGTGGATCTCAATCTTTATAATTATGAAGATCGTCCGTAATTGGTCAACCAGGTGGATACGCGGCGAGCCAGGACAGTTGCCACCATCCTGGCTCGCTCATCACCAATGCTGTGCCGGAGAAGTCTGCACAGCATTGGCGTACCGGCGTGGTTACTGCTCAGCCTTGCCCGTATGCGTGAAACGGTTCAGAGCTGCGCTGCCACCTTCGCCGTCGACCTGCTGGCGTCCGAACTTGGCCAGGGCGTCGCTGCCGCCTTCGCCATCCACGTGACCCTTGGTGCTGGCCTGGGCGGTCATGCTCGGCGCCGGCGTGGACTGCTGGTCGGTTGCGGTGGGCTGGGCGGCATTGGCCGCCATGGTCAGGGCGAAGGTCATCGCCGCTGCTGTCAATAGATGCTTCATCGTCATTCTCCTGGAATTCGTTGGCAACGACCGGCATGTGTGGTGTCGCAGCCGTCAGACAAAATGCAATTCAGGCATATGCCCATGCGCGCCGAGGATGGCCAAAAGTCGAGTAATGCGCTGAATAGACAAGACGATTGGTTTCATACCAATGGAGGCTGCGGTTGACATCTAATACCAGCCGTCCTTAGTTGTAGACGTACCGCACGCAACGATCCAATGTCGTCATGATCGGGCTTGACCCGGTCATCTGCATCGGATGGTTGCTGACTAGGATTGCATCGTCCGCAATTTGGTGCGGGTGGCCGATGGCCGGGTCAAGCCCGGCCATGACGAGATCGGCATGAGTACGTCTTTGCCCACCATGACGGTGAGGTCCCGGCTATACGTCGAGGTTGGCAACCTTCAGCGCATTGCCGACGATGAAGTCGCGGCGCGGTTCCACAACATCGCCCATCAAGGTGCTGAACACCTGCGCGGCTTCCTCGGTGTCGCCGACCTTGACCTGAAGCAACGTGCGCACGCTCGGATCGAGCGTGGTGTGCCATAGCTGATCAGGGTTCATCTCGCCGAGGCCTTTGAACCGCTGCACGGTCAGACCGCGACGTCCGTGCGCTATGATGCGATCGTAAACCGAGGCGGGTCCGGGCACTGACAATTCCAGTGCGTCCAGCTTGAGCTTTGCGGGTTCGGCGAAGCGGCGCGCGAGTTCCTCGGCGAGGCCATCGAGCCGGCGCGCGTCCTCGCTGCGCAAAGTTGGGCTGTCGAGCGTGTAGTGCTCCGCCACACCGCGCACCATGCGCGACATGGTCAGGCCACCATCGGCGCTGACCACCCAGCCGCGTTCGGCAGGCAGAGAGACGGCATTCAGTCGGGTCACGAGTGCCTGCCCGGCCTCGATCGCGCGCGTGGGATCCTGCTTCAGGGCGCCGGCGATGGCGATCTGCTCCAGGTACGCAATGGGGGCCGACACCGACAGCCGGCGCAGCAGCGACGCGACGTTGCGCAGCCAGCGGACATGGTCGCGCAGTTCGTCGCCCTCGAACACCGTGCCATCGGCGTAGGTGAGGCGCGCATCGGCCAGCGCCTTGTCGAGCAGGAAGCGCTCCAGCGAGTCGTCGTCCTTCAGATAGCGTTCGTCGTTGCCTCGCTTGGCGCGGAACAGCGGGGGCTGGGCGATGTACAGATAGCCGCGCGAGATCAGGTCCGGCATCTGGCGGAAGAAAAAGGTCAGCAGCAGCGTGCGGATATGCGAGCCGTCCACGTCGGCGTCGGTCATGATGACGATGCGGTGGTAGCGCAGTTTGGTGATATCGAAGCCGCCCTGCTCGGGTTCACCGCGGCCGATGCCGGTGCCGAGGGCGGTGATTAGCGTGCCAATCTCCTGGCTGCCGAGCATCCGGTCGAAGCGGGCGCGCTCGACGTTCAGGATCTTGCCTTTCAGCGGCAGGATCGCCTGGTTCTTGCGGTCGCGTCCCTGCTTGGCGGAACCGCCGGCGCTGTCACCCTCGACGATGAATATTTCTGACTTTGCCGGATCGCGCTCCTGACAATCGGCGAGCTTGCCGGGTAGCGTCGAGACATCGAGCACGCCCTTGCGACGGGTCAGTTCGCGCGCCTTGCGAGCGGCCTCGCGCGCGGCGGCGGCATCCATCACCTTTTGGACGACGCCTTTGGCCTCCTTGGGGTGGGTTTCGAACCAGTGGGCCACGGCGTCGGCGACGGCGGCCTGCACGACGGGCTGCACTTCCGACGAGACCAGCTTGTCCTTGGTCTGGGAGGAGAATTTAGGATCGGGGACCTTGACCGAGAGCACTGAGGTCATGCCTTCACGCATGTCCTCGCCGACCAGTTGGAGTTGGTCTTTCTTGCCCATGCCCTCGGCGTATTTTGTCACAACGCGGGTGAGCGCCTGGCGGAATCCGGCGAGATGCGTGCCGCCGTCACGCTGCGGGATGTTGTTGGTGAAACACAGCATGGTCTCGTGGAAGCTGTCGTTCCAGGCGAGCGCGAATTCGACTCTGATGCCGAGCGCGTCATCCGAGGCGCGCAGGTTGATGGGCGGGGTGAATACCGCGGTCTTGCCGCGATCCAGCCACTCGACGAAGGCCACCAGACCGCCGTCGTAGCGCATCGTCCGTTCCACCGAGGGGACGTGGCGTTCGTCGCGCAGCACGATGGTGAGGCCGGAGTTCAGGAACGCCAGTTCGCGCAGGCGGCGTTCCAGGAGGGCAAAGTCGAACTCGATGTGGGTGAAGGTGGCGGGGCTGGGCTTGAAGGTGACCTCGGTGCCGCTGCGATGATCGGAATGACCGACGATGGCGAGGGGAGCCTCGGCATCACCGTTGCGGAAACGGATCATATGCTCGGTGCCCTGGCGCCAGACGCGCACCTCCATCCATTCGGAGAGCGCGTTGACCACGGCGGCGCCGACGCCGTGCAGGCCGCCGGAGACTTTGTAGGAGTTCTGGTTGAACTTGCCGCCGGCGTGGAGGCGGGTCAGGACGACCTCGGCGGCGGAGACGCCTTCCTCGGGATGGATATCGGTGGGAATGCCGCGGCCGTTGTCACGCACGGTGACGGAGCCGTCGCCGTTCAGCACGAGTTCGCAATAGTCGGCGAAACCGGCCTGCGCCTCGTCGACGGCGTTGTCGATGATCTCGAACGCCATGTGATGCAGGCCCGAGCCATCGTCGGTGTCGCCGATATACATCCCAGGACGCCGGCGGACCGCGTCGAGGCCTCGCAGGACCGAAATGGATGCGGCGTCATAGGGATCAGAATCAGGTTGCGGCGCGGTGTCTTCGGACATGCCGACGGGCAACTCCGTAAGTTTGTTCGGATGCGCTCAGCATATAGCGGTTACAGGGCTCCGGGCACAGGGGCAGCGGTCGATTTTGCGGTGGGAAATCGTGTGTCGGGGGATAATTCGCCGCCATGCACGCGCAGGCCCTCGGCGACGCCTGCCAGCGGGAGGAAAGTCTCGGCGTCGGTGCCGGTGATCAGCGTTTGCGCGGGCAGTTCCACGAGTGCCGCGAACAGCGCGGTCCGGCGGTCGGGATCGAGGTGAACGGCCGGTTCGTCGAGCAACAGGATGGGCGCGAAACCACGCGCCTCGGCGATCAGTGCTGCGTGGCGGAGGATGACCCCGGTCAGCAGCGCCTTTTGCTCGCCGGTGCTGGCGAGCGCGGCAGTGACGCCGGTTGCAGCGTCGGTCAGCGCCATGTCAGTGCGGTGCGCGCCCACGGAGGCTGAACCGGAAGCGGCGTCGCGGCTGCGGGCGGCAGCGAGGCTGGCGCGCAGCCAGTCTTCGGTTGCCAGGGCGGGTGTCGCCTCGAGGCGTTCGGAGATCGGGCAGGCGAGCGTCATGCGGGCGACAGGGAAGCCGGGAAAAGGTGGCACGGCGTTCATTCGGGTGACCAGGCTCATGCGCGCCGCGGTGGCAGCGACAGCGTGGCGGGCCATGGCATCCTCCAGGCCGGCGAGCCAGGACGGATCGTGGCGGCCCTCGGCGAGCAGGCGGTTGCGCTGTGCCATGGCGGCGTCATGCGCGGCGACCTCTCGCGCGTGGCCGGGTTCCAGTGCCCACACCAGCCGATCGAGGAAGCGGCGGCGACCGGAGGCGCTGGCCTGGAACAGGCCGTCCATCTGCGGCGTGAGCCAGACCGCGGCGACGCGGGCGGCGATTTCCGCCTGGCTGCGTGGCGCTGCACCGTCGAGACGAAAGACGCGGCGGTCAGGTGGACCTTCCGGGGCTGTTCCGGTGCCGATATCGACCTCGCCATCTGCGGTGGTGAACCGGCCGGCGACCGCCCATCCGCCGGCGCCGCCGTGGCGGGGCATGTCCGCGTTGCGCGCGCCGCGGAGGCCACGGCCCGGCACCAGGAGAGAAACTGCCTCCAGCAGGTTGGTCTTACCGCTGCCGTTGGGTCCGAACAGCACGCTGATGCGTGTCGAAGGACGCCACGTGATGGCGGCGTAACTGCGGAAGTCGGTCAGGGTCAGGCGTTGCAGGCGCATGTGCTGATCTGCGGCGGGTTCTACATAACGTCAATCGCTGGAAAGGTTAATACAGGGGCGGCGCGGGTTATGACAGTAATTCTCCGGCGCATGAAGTAACTGCAAATAATGTGGCTGACCCGGGTTGGTCATCCGGGGGCGGGCGGATCGCGTGTCTGCAATGCCGGGCCGGCTGCCCCAATTTTGACGCATTCACAGCCAGTCTTGCCAGCCAAGGAAGAACTGGGTATTGGATAATCATGCGAGGGCGAGGGTCACTACGGACCCGTGCTCTGGCGATTTGGGCGGGGATGCTCGGCGCTGTTCTTGCAGCATCGGGGAACTATTCTGTTGCTCAAGCGCAGAGTGCGGGCGAAACGGGCGACCAGACTGCGTTGGCGGTGCCGCGGGTAGGGCTGCGCGGTGCAGCAGGTGTGGCGCTTCCACAACCACTTCCACCCAGCGAAGCTGCGCTGGTCCGGAGGATATTTTCACTGCAAGCGGCGGGGTCGCTGGCGGAAGCCCAGCGCGATACGCTCAATCTGCAGAATGATCTGCTGTTGGGCACGATTTTGGCGGACCGCTTCCTGCGTGGCTCCTACCGCCCGGCTCCGACTGAGCTGACGGCTTGGCTGACCCATTACGGGGACCAACCCGAGGCAGGCGGGATCCGCGAGCTGCTGGAGCGGCTGTCGCCGGTTGCGGCAGCTCCCGCCACCGGAACGCCACCTACAGGCCGACGCTTGGCGCGAGGCACGCGGCGCGCGGCGGGACCGGGCGATGTTCGGTCTCTGTTCACACGCAATCAGGACGAGGCGGCGATCGACGCCGCGACCCCGTTGCTGACGCTTGCATCTCCTTCGGAGAGCGCCACTGACGCGCTGTTCGTCGCCGGTCTGGCGGCGTGGCGGCTGTCGCTGGGGGATGTTGCCCTGGGCTTCTTCGATGCCGCCTACAACGGCGCATCGACATCCTGGTTGCGGGCGGCGAGCGCGTTCTGGGCGGGGCGTGTGAAGCAGCGGCTGTCGGATCGTGGCGGCTTCGCTGTGTGGATGCGGCGCGCTGCCTCGGAGGGCGACACGTTCTACGGGCTGATCGCTGAGCGGGCCCTGGGCCCGTCGATCGCCTGCGCGGCGGATGGCACCATCGGCAATGCGGATACCGACGCCCTGGTGGCGACGCCGCAGGGGCGCCGTGCCTTCGCATTGTTGCAGGTGGGCGAGAAGCGCTACGCCGAGGCGGAATTGCGGGCGCTATGGGTGGATACTGCGCAGGACGGCACATTCGACCGGTCCGTTCTGCTCGCGGCCCGGGCGGTCGGCTTCACGTCACTGGCGGCGGAAATCGAGCGGGGCGGCTCGGTGCGGCCGCTTGAGCCGGTACAGGCGCGGCTGCAGCCCGCCGGGGGCTTCGTGGTGGACCCGCCGCTGGTCTACGCGCTGGTGCATCATGAGTCCGGCTTCAAGCCCGGTGCTGTATCGCAATCGGGCGCGCGCGGTCTGATGCAGATCATGCCGCGAACCGCGCACGCGGTGGCTGGGGCGCGGGCAGCACGGTTGCAGGATCCGGCGGTCAATCTGGCGATCGGCCAAGAGTACCTGCTGGCATTGGCGGACGACGAGGCCGTGGACGGCGACCTGATCCGCATCCTGGCTGCGTATGGCCAAGGCCAGGGCGGGTTGCGCAAGTGGGTGGATGCGGTGAGGGACAACGGCGATCCGCTGATGTTCATCGAGGCAATCCCGAATGCGCACACGCGCGGGTCGGTCCGCGATGCCCTGGTATGGTCCTGGCACTATGCGGCCGCGCTGAACCTTCCGGCGACGAGCCTCGACGCGCTGGCGGCTGGTCACTACCCCCGATTGGTGCGTGCGGGCGAGACGGCGCGGACAGCCGATGGCAGCGTTTGCCGGCAGCAGAGCGCGAGCCGCTAGCCGCGGCAGCGGGATGTCCACGCAGGGTCCGGTGGGCCGCATCACATCAGGCAAGCAAGGAATTCTGGCCACAGATCTACGCGGATGCACGCAGATATTGCGTGCCGCTGCAACGAGTGTCGGCAATGGCCGGGACGTGCAGGCGAAACTGCGCGCCGGTGGCGTTCAAAGCTGTGTGGCCGTGGCCGCGGATTTTCAGCGAGACGGCAGCGATGTAGGCATCGTCTGTCACTTTGCCGAGATTGTGATGCGGGCTTTCCCCTTTATGGGCAGCAGGGCAATAGCAACCGATGCTCGCGCGACGATGCGTCGCGTCGCGCAATGCTTCGCGGATGCCTGAAGGCATCCATCACCATCATCACAGCTGGGTGAACGCCACTGCGCTCGGGGGGCAGATGGGGTTCTGCCTCGCATCCGATACGATAAGGATGTCCGGGATTTACTCGATCTGGATCGGCTCTACTTGCACCCAGTTACTGTTGTAGGTCGTCGCACCGCATGGTGCCGGCCGATCATCGGTTAGCACGTTGGCGCAACCCTTCGTATCTACGCCTGTATGGTCGGGGACGAACCACGCGCCTTCCTTGATCGACACGACACCGGGCGCGATGCGGTCGGTCACCTTGGCGGGGAGCTCTGTGGTTCCGCGTTGGTTGAACACGCGCACGCGCTGGCCGTCGAAGATGCCACGCGATGATGCGTCAATGGGATGCAGCCAGACGTCGTCGCGATCGACGCGCGCGAGACCGGGTTGGTTGCCGTGGATGGAATGCGTGCGGGCGCGCGATTTCGGTGTGCAAAGGCTTAGCGGATAACGCGTGGGTGCCGGAGTCGGTGCGATCCAGGTAGGGATTGGAGGAATGTTGCCGAGGCCACAAGGGTTCGGATTGGCGGCAAGAGTCTTTGAGTATATCTCGATCTTTCCGGAAGGGGTTGAGAAGCGGTGATGCTCGGGGTCACGGATTTCGCGGGCAAACGCTACCGCGTCTTCGGGCGCTGGGAAACGCGCGACGCCTTGTCGCATGAAGCGCGGAAAATCGTCGATCACATCGCCGGTGAATTCGCGTAGCCATTCGAGTTCGCTCTTGTCGTTATAGCCTTCGATGCCGAGCCGACGCGCGAGGTCGCTGAAAATGTCGATGTCATTGCGGCATTCATACATCGGCTCGATCGCCTGACGCATGAAGATCGCATAGTGACCGGCGCCGGCCCATGGGGTGTGGACGTCGTTTCTTTCCCAGAAGGTAGTGGCGGGGAGCACGATGTCGGCGTAACGCGCGGTGGGCGTCAGGAAGTGGTCTTGCGCAACGAAGAATTCCACTTCGCTGAGCGATGCGACCATCTTGTTGACGTTTGGGCATTGATTGAACAGATCGCCACCCGACGAATAGATCAGCTTGATGTCGGCCGGATAACCACCTCGCTTGCCGCGCGCGAGGAGATCGGCAAGCAACGGGGTCGCGACGCGGGCACTGGTTGGGTTGCGGCCGATGGGCAGACTGTTGATTCCAGCCCGCCCGGTGGCGCCATTGCTGGTGCCGGAACTGCCGCCCGCGATGCCAACATTGCCGGTGATCGCGGCGAGCGCGTAGGCGGCCCGATGGAACTGTTCGCCATAGGCCGTGCGACCTGGCGCGTAGCCCGTCTGCAATGCTGCCGGCTTCGTGCTGGCAAATTCGATCGCGAGGCGTCGCAGTGTCGTTGCCGGGATGCCGGTGATCGCCTCCGCCCATTCGGGAGTCTTCGCGATGCCATCCGACAGGCCCAGCAAGTAGGAGCGATAGGACGCAAGTTTGGGTGCATCGGATGGCAGATGGTGCTCGTCGAAGCCAAGCACGTGACGGTCGCAGAAGACCTGATCGTGGAGGCCTTGGGAGACGATCACGTAGGCCATGGCGATCAGCGCCGCTGCATCCGTGGCTGGGCGGATGAAGATGTGCTCGTCCGCGAGTTGGCTGCTGGTCATCGTGCGGCGTGGATCGACACAGACGACGCGCGTGCCTTGCCGCTTCGCGGCCTTGAGGTACGGCATGGTGCCGGTGCCGAATGTGCCGTCGCCGGGACTCCAGCCCCACATCAGGATCAACTTTGAATTGACGTAGTCGGTGGGTTCGCGACCGGACGATTTGTAATTGGCCTTGGTGCCATAGGTCATGTGCACAGCGAATACTTCAGCCTCGGCTGACATGTTCGACCATAGGTCCGTGCAGCCACCAAACATGTTGAGGAATCGTTGGGCGGCGACGCGGCCATGCAGCATGGACTGGGAGCCGGTGCGCGATGCATCGAGGATCGCGGCATTGCCATAGGTATCGCGGACACGGCGCAATTCGCGCGCGACGGTGTCCAACGCTTCGTCCCAGGAGATGCGCTCGAATTGTCCGGAGCCACGCGGGCCGACGCGGCGTTGCGGATATCGCAGGCGATCGGGGTGATAGGTGCGCTCGATCTGGCCGACACCGCGCGCACAGGCGGCGAGCGGCGGGTGCTCCGCCTGCCAGCGGCGCGCATCGGTGGAGATGTGCACGATGCGATCGTCGCGCACGTGCGCGTTGACCACACAGCGCCCGCCACAGTTATGGCCGCAGGTGCTGGTGATGATGGTCTCGCCCGGTCGCGGTTCGGCGCGCGGGGCTTCGTAGATCACGGCGGTTGTCATGGTTGTGAGTGGACAGGCACAGCGGCGGCGGCGTCAACCGGGTGGTGGGATTTTCGGGCAGCTGGTGACACCCCCTCCCCGACCCTCCCCCGCTCGCGGGAGAGGGAGCAGATGTTAGGGGTCGATTGCGCTAGCGGATTTGGCGAGATCGCGCAGCAGAAATTTCTGGATCTTGCCGGTCGAGGTCTTGGGGAGTTCGCGGAACACGAATGTCTTGGGCACTTTGAAGCGTGCCATGTGCTCGCGGCAAAAATCGCGGAGCTCATCGGCGGTGACGCTGGCGCCGGGCTTCAGTTCGATGAAGGCACAGGGCGTTTCGCCCCATTTCTCGTCTGGTTGCGCGACCACCGCGGCACTGAGCACGGCGGGATGGCTGTACAGCGCGTCTTCCACCTCGATCGAGGAGATGTTCTCGCCGCCGGAAATGATGATGTCCTTGGACCGGTCGCGAATCTTCACGTAGCCGTCCGGTTGCATCACCGCGAGGTCGCCGGTGTGGAACCAGTCGCCGGCAAAAGCCGCAGTCGTGGCCTTGGGATTCTTCAGGTAGCCCTTCATGGTGATGTTGCCGCGGAACATGATCTCGCCCATTGTCTCGCCGTCCCAGGGCACGGGCTCCATCGTTTCGGGATCCAGCACTGTCAGTGCTTCCTGCATCGGCACACGTACACCCTGGCGGCCGTTGCGTTCCGCGCGTTTTTCGATTGGCAGCGCGCTCCAGGAGGCGTGCTTGGCACAGACCGAGGCAGGGCCATAGGTTTCCGTCAGACCGTAGACGTGGGTCAATTCGATGCCGATGTTCTCCGCCCCTTCGATGATCGCGGCGGGCGGCGCGGCACCGGCGATCTGGCCGAACATCTTGTGGTCGATCTCGTGGCGTAACTCTTCTGGGGCGTTGATCAGCATGGAATAGACGATCGGGGCGCCACACATGTGGGTGACCTGGTGTTCGCGGATCGCGTCCAACGCTGCTTTCGCCTCGACACGGCGGAGACAGATGCTGGTGCCGGCACGCTCGGCGATCGACCAGGGAAAACACCAGCCGTTGCAGTGGAACATTGGCAGCGTCCACAAATACACTGCGTGCTGCGGCATGTCCCAATCGAGGATGTTGCTGAGCGCGTTCAAGTACGCGCCGCGATGATGATAGACGACGCCCTTTGGGTCGCCGGTGGTGCCGGAGGTGTAGTTCAGCGAGATCGCATCCCATTCATCGGGCGGCGTTTGCCACGCGTATTCGGGATCGCCTTCGGCGAGGAATGCCTCGTAGCCGATGTCGCCGAGCGCTTTCCCATCCGTGTAGTTCGGATCATCGATGTCGATGACCAGTGGGCGTTCGTCCAGGAGTGCCAACGCCTGTTCGATCGTGGCGGAGAACTCGCGATCGGTGATGAGCGCACGCGCGCCGCCGTGGCGCAGCATGAAGGCGATGGTGTTGGCGTCAAGGCGCGTGTTGAGCGTGTTCAGCACGGCGCCGCACATCGGCACCCCGAAATGCGCCTCGTATGTCGCGGGGATGTTGGGGGCCATGACGGCGACCGTGTCGTTCTTGCCGATGCCACGCCGCGCCAACGCCGATGCGAGACGGCGGCAGCGTGCGTAGGTCTCTCGCCATGTGAATCGCTGCACGCCGTGAATGATGGACGGATGATCGGGATGCACGTAGGCGGCGCGCTCGAGGAATGTCAGCGGCGTCAGTGGCGTGTAGTTGGCCTGGTTGCGGTCGAGGCCAGACAGATAGGCGCTGTTGCCGGTCATGATGTTGGCTCCTGGCCAGCCAGATCGCGTATCGCCTGCACCATGGCGTCCGGCGTTTCGCGCGATAGGAAGTGGCCGGCGACGGGGACCACGCGGCGTTCGTAGTGCGCGGTAAAGTGCCGCGCGTGGGATTCGGATTGGGCGGCGGGGCCGACGCCGTCGCAGGCACCGTGCAGGACAATGGTGGGCACCGTGATTGGCGGTTGCTGTGCGAGGCGTTGCTCGAGTGGCTCCAATGTCGGATCGCCTGGCGCGTTGGCGTAGCGGTGGCGATACGACTGGATCGTTACATCGACGAAGTCGGGGTTGTCGAAGCTTCGCGCGGTTGCCTCGAACGTGGCGTCGTCGAACTGCCAGTTCGGCGACCAGAGTTGCCAGAGCAGGCGGCAGATGTCGCGGCGGTTTTGCTGCAGGCCAGCGCGGCCTCGTTCGGTCTGGAAATACCACTGGTACCAGTAGCGGTTTTCCTGCGCAGCGGAGGCCGGTTTTCCCGACGTGGGGATGTTCTGGATGTTGTAGCCAGTGATGGAGACGAGCCCTCGTACACGTTCGGGCCATAACGCCGCGGTCACACAGGCGCCGCGTCCGCCCCAGTCATAGCCCGCGAGCAACGCCTTCTGAATTCCGAGTGCATCCATGAAGTCGCGCACATCGGCACCGAGCGCCGCCTGCTGGCCGGATCGCGGTGTGGCGGCATCGAGGAAGCGCGTGGGCCCGTAGCCGCGCAGCCATGGCATCAGGACGCGGAAGCCGTGGTTGGCGAGTGGTGGTGCGACACCATCCCAATCATGCGGATCGGACGGCCAACCGTGCAGCAGGATGACCGGCTGGCCGTCGGTCGGCCCGCTTTCCTGGTAGGCGATTTCGAGCGTTGGGGTGCGGACGGTCTGCATCAGCGAACGATGCTGTTGGTCACCGCGCCGCCCGTGGCGGTGCGTCCGCCGTCGGCGACGTACTGAGCGCCGGTGATGTTGCTGGCGAGGTCGGAGCAGAGGAACAGCACCAGGTTGGCGATCTCCTCGGCCGTGCCGTAGCGCCCGAGCGGGATGTTGGATTGGTAGCGATCGCCAACGCTGCCTGGATCTTCTGGATTCAGCATGGCTTCGACCGAATGGATCATGCGCGTATCGATGGGACCGGGGCAAACCGCATTCACACGGATGCCGGCGCGCGCCACCTCGCCGGCCGCGGTCTTGGTCAGGCCGATGACGGCGTGCTTCGAGGCGACGTAAGCCGGCATCCCGGGTGACGCGACGAGGCCCGCGACGGACGCCATGTTCACCACCGCGCCGCGCTGTTGTTTCAGCATGACCGGTAGCACGTGGCGGAGGCCGAGGAATACGCCCTTCACGTTCACCGCCATGACAGTATCGAACATGGCTTCGTCGTATTCAGACGTCGGAGCGATGCTGCCCTCG
>CAVSBG010000003.1:0-7214 GCA_963726125.1 uncultured Alphaproteobacteria bacterium
GGTGCTGCTGGTGCCGACGGCCTTCCTGGTGCGCCGTGCGCCTATTGTGACAACGCCAGTCGGCGTGGCCTCGGGCTCCGGTGGCGGGATCCCGGTATGAGCCGTCGGTCAGGCGTCGCGTTCGCGCAGTTCATCGTGCTGGCCGCCACCTCTACACGTGCTGCACAACGCACTCCAAACCAATCTTCCACACGGTAAGCTACGCCATGGCCTACGGGCTTCCCCCTCTAGCAGCGGTAACGATCTACAGCGCCGAAGGCCTGGCGGGCCTCGGTGGCCGGCTGATCTTCGGCCTGGCGGGCGACAGGTTCGGTGCCAAGCACGCGCTCGTTGTCGGCCTCCTGATCCAGGCCGTGGCGGCGGGTGCCTATTTCTTTGCCCGAGAGCTCGACCAGTTCTACACAGTCGCGCTGGTTTTCGGGCTCGCCTATGGCGGCGTGATGCCGCTCTATGCCGTGATTGCGCGCGAGTATTTCCCGTTGCGCATCATGGGCACCGTGTTCGGTGCAGCCTCGATGGTCTCGGAGCTGGGCATGGCGCTCGGCCCTGCGGTCGGCGGCTGGATCTCCGACACCACAGGCAGCTACGGCCTGCTTTATATCAGCTCGTTCGTCATTGGGCTGGGCGCAGTGGCAATCGCGCTCGCCTTTCCGCCGTTTCCGCCGCGTCTCGCTCTCAGTTCGTCTCCAGTCGCGGGTTGAGCAGGCGACACCGCGGTCCGGGAATTTCGCCGGTTCAGCGTCTTCTCCTCCCGTTCTATTCACTCGAGAATGCGACCGGCCGAGTGCCGCGCTCCGTATGAATTTTCTGGCCGGTCGGAGACACGATCACACGATCGCCAGTGCCAGCATGAGAGCGCCAGATCGCGCATCCTTCATCACGGCCAAGCCGTATTCCTGTTAGCGGCGGCGCAAATCCGCGTCTAAACGGCGCGTCTTGATCTGCCCGTGGAAGCCAGTAGCGATCGGGGGTGGCATCGTCGTCCGTCTCTGCGATGAGGATGCCGTCGTGCTCGCAGCCGTCCAGGACGCTACGCGCCGCCTTCGGCGATGCCCTGCGGGCATCCTGGACCGCCGCTGCGCGCGACAGCGTTGGCAGGCGCAGGTCGGGACGGCGGGATGGCCGTCTTGATCGAACAACAGGATGGTCGTTGCGGTCGGTTGTTCAGGCGCTGGACGATCGGGTGGTTAGAAGTCGATAGTCCAAGAACCCGTGTCACCGTCGTCGACGCCTGCGCATCGCTGCTGCTCGGCCAGCAGATCTTGCAGTTGGCAGCTGTAACGGGCCCAGATTTTCTCGCGCAGTTCGTCGAGCATCTCGCAGACGGCAAGCGCCTGCTCGGCTGTCCAGGTGACGGGGATTTCGACCATAATCGGGCGCAGATGGTCGGGCATTGTGCTCATGACTTGGTGCCGCGGCGCTTGCGTGCCCGGGCATCGGCGCGGTCGCGGGCTTCCTTGAGCCGATAGGAATCGCCCTCGATGGCGACGATCTCGGCGTTGTGCACTAGACGGTCGACCAGCGAGACGACGCAGGCGGCGTTCGGAAAGACTTCGTTCCATTCTCCGAAGGCACGATTTAATGCGGAGAATATTGTTATGCGCCGCTGCCGATGCTGAGGACGCGGACGGCTTAGGCGACCGCGGCCCGTCAAATGTTCCGATGGACTGGGTACTCCGCATAAAAATGATCTCCTTCGCCTGGCGACAGGCTTAACGAAGGAGGAAGTCATGCTATCCGGGTCGTCTGACACACCCGCGCGTATCTGTGCGGTCGGCGGTGCTCCTACAGGAGGATCAATAGAAGGTTTCGCTAAAGAGCTGTTTCAGCACGGGTATCGAAGATATCCGTTCGCCGCCACACTCGATCAGCAAAGCGAATCATTAGGTGGGCCGTCCGACAGGGCTTGTCCACTCATGATTTGGGTGAACAAGTTATCGAAAGCTTCGTTGATCACCTCAGGCGGTGCCCCAGGGCTTGCACCAATTCCGCTGAAGTTGTTGCCGGCGCGAGACTGTTTATCAGCTATCTGCAAGGAATCGATAAACCGCCCAGTCGCTATCATCGGCCTGCCGCGGCAGAGCCTGATTTGTTGAAGTCGTTCTGTGCTTGGATGCGGGAGCGACGCGGAACATGCGATCGAGCGCTCTACAACTACAGCATTCCGATCCGTGAACTGATCAAATGTATCGGCGGAGACCCGAGTGCGTTGGATGCTGCCAGCCTGCGGCAGTTTGTCTTGAGACAGAGTCAAGGTGGCCGATGGGCAGCGCGGCTCTGCAGGACGGCGCTACGTATGTTCCTGCGGTTTCTGATCGCAGAGGGTCGCTGCCATGCGGGGCTGCTGGGCGCTATTCCGGTCGTGCCGTGTTGGCGTCTGACCTCGCTTCCGCGATATCTCCCGCCTGAGGATGTGGAGCGCATCATTGCCTGCTGCAACGCGACTTCGCGCATTGGTACGCGGGATCGAGCGATACTACTTCTGCTCGCCCGACTTGGCCTCCGCGCAGGCGACATCGTGCAAATGCGTCTGACGGATATTGACTGGAAGAACGCGTGGATTCAAGTCAGCGGCAAGAGCCGCCGTCAGACACGATTGCCGCTAACTCACGAGATCGGCCAGGCAATCGTTGCCTATATGCAAATAGGTCGGTATCCGGCGCAAACGGATGCGTTGTTCCTCCGCTCTCGTGCTCCGTTCCGGGCTTTGGGATCCCACTGTGCCGTCTCAATGATCGTCGATCGCGCATTTCGTCGAGCCGGGGTGAAGCGCCCGGGCCGAGGTGCGGCACACCTGCTGCGCCACTCCTTTGCGAGCTCAATGCTGCGGCAGGGTGCGTCATTGCAGGACATTTCCGCAATCCTTCGCCACCGTTCGATCGAAACCACGCAAATCTATGCCAAAGTCGATGTCACAGGATTGCAGCAAATAACCCAATGCTGGCCGGAGGTGCAGCCATGCTAATTCATGCGGTCCAAACCTATTTGTCTGTGCGCCAAGCGACCGGCTTCCACGTCAAGCAGGTAGGGCGTCACCTGAGAAGTTTCGCCGCCTATTCGGATGCGAAGGGCCAGAGTTGCGTGAACTGCGAGACCGCAATCGAATGGGCGCGGCAGGCGTCTTCGGTGGAGCAGCGCGCTCGTCGCCTAGGCGATGTCATACGCCTTGCGCGCTACCTGCGCGCCGAAGATGCACGCCATGAGATCCCGACCGCTGTCTTCGGTCGTGAGCGCCGCCCGCGACGGCCCCCTTATATCCTCTCCGACGAGCAGATTTGCCGTCTCGTTCAGCTAGCGGCGCAGTCGGGATACCGTACCCTTCGCCGTCAGACCTACAGCACGCTATTCGCACTACTGTCTTGTACCGGTCTTCGTGTCTCCGAGGCCGTTCGACTACGCTACGACGACATCACGCCAGACGGACTGGTGATCCGTGCAACCAAATTCCAGAAGAGCCGGCTGGTTCCGTTGCATGAGACGGCACGTGCCGGACTCGAACGTTATTTGCAGCAGCGGCGCCCGTATGCGCCTCTCGATAACCACGTATTCATATCGTTGCGACGCAAGCCGCTATTGATCGGAGATGTTGACACGGCATTTCGGACAGTGGCCGCAAAGATGGAATTGCCGCGGGGCCGAGGGGTACGGCGGCCTACGCCCCACTCACTCCGACACGCGTTCGCTGTGCGTGCGTTACAGGCCTGTTCAGATAGAAGGGATCATATCACGCAGCACATGCTGATGCTGTCGACCTATCTTGGGCACAGCAAGGCAGCGGACACATACTGGTACCTCGAGGCGGTACCGACCCTGATGCGCGGCATCGCCGAGCATACCGAAACGTACGTCTTCGGAGCCACGCCATGACCGCGATCGCACCGCATGTAACCGCATTCTTTCACCAACGCCTCACCCTCGAACGCCGCGTCAGCGCTAACACCTGCGATTCCTATGCTTATGCCTTCAAGATGCTTCTGGGCTATGCGAGCAAGCGCTTGAAGACCGTGCCATCCAAGCTGCAGCTGGAACAAATCGACGCCCCAATGGTTGTCAGCTTCCTGAACCATCTCGAGGCCGGACGCTCAAACGGTGCCAGTTCCAGAAACGTACGCCTTGCGGCAATTAAATCGTTCATGCGCTTCATCGAGTACCGAGTACCGTCAGCCTTGGAGCAGACCCAACGCATTTTTGCTATTCCAATGAAGAAGACTGACTCACGGCTCGTGCGGCATCTGTCGACCGAGGAGATACAGGCACTCCTGGATGCACCCCAACCCGTCGACTGGGCAGGCATTCGGGACCGTGCGATGTTGCACTTGTGCTTCGCTGCCGGATTGCGTGTTTCGGAGCTCGTAGGCCTCCGCCTTGAAGACCTATCGCTGCATCCGCATGCAGCCGTTGTGGTACGAGGCAAAGGTCGCAGGGAGCGCTGCTTGCCACTTTGGAAGCAGACCGTCGCGGCACTGCGCGCTTGGTTGGCCGTTCGTGGCGCCGCGCCGGTGCCAGAGATCTTTGTCAACGCACGCCGAGAACCTCTGACCCGCTCGGGCTTCGAGTACATCCTGGAGAAGCACGCCCGCACCGCAGGCCGGCGGTGTCCGTCGCTGGCAACCAAACGTATATCCCCACACGTACTGAGGCACAGCTGTGCCCTAACGATACTGAAGGCGACAAGAGACTTACGTAAGGTCTCGTTGTGGCTCGGTCATGCCAACATGCAGACCACGGAGATTTACACGCGAGCCGATCCGTCGATCAAGCTGGAAGCCCTCGATGCCGTCACGCCACCCTCGCTGCGCTCTGGGCGTTTCCGGGCCAGCGACAAACTGATCGCTTCGCTGACGAGCGGCTCCTCTTTTATGCGGTGAATTACACGAGCAAAAGCATGGAATGCGGGCCCCTCAAACTCTGGGGTCCGCATAACAATGCTCTCCGCATTAAACCGTTAATGCGGTGCACCGCATTACGGTTGGTGGTGATCAGCGTGCTTTTTTTTGATAGCGTCGGAGACCAGTTGGAACAACATGTCAGCGTGCGGTTGGAATAGCGGCAAATAGCCGAGCTCATCGATTTATGTCGCGCGCAACATAAATCGAATTCATGTGAAGTCGGCAGTTATGTGGAGCTGCCCCATGAAGTTGGTCTTTGACGCGGTATGTCACACGTCTGACTCAACATAAATAAGTGGCCATAGCTTGGCACCTCTGCTCACCGAGAGGGGTCACCATGCTGCAAGATCTGTTTCCCAGGGACCATAGAAGGTACGAAGGATCACGTTTTGGGGGCGAACTCGAAGCGCTCGCCGGATGGTTGGCGGCGCAAGGCCATCTGCGTCACCCACTTCGGTTGCATCTGCACCGGGTCAGGAAGGTGCTCGACGGATGCGACAGATTTCAACCCGGAGGGATGTTCAAAGAAGAGGATCTACGGCAAGCGTTCATTGTTTCCGTTCCGAGTGCCTACGAGTATCTCTGCACCGGTCGCATCTTCACCCGCTTCTTGGCCGCTGCAGGACGCCTGGTCCCCGTTGAACGCACTGACGCGCTGAGCCTGTTGCGTTGCCGCTATCGCCACTTCCTTGCCGAGGTGCGCGGGCTTTCGCAGCAGTCGCTTAAGCAGCACGGGACAACCGTGGCCGACTTTCTGTCTCGAGGATTGTCGCCCGATCGCGGTCTCTCGGGATTGACCGCCGCGGACGTCGAGGCCTTCGTCCAGACCAAGAGCCAGGAGAACAATCGCCAGTCGCTCCAGCACATTGTCGCGCAGCTGCGGGCGTTCCTGCGTTACTGCGGGGACCATGGCGAAGCGCCGGGCGGCCTGGACGTCATCGATACGCCGCGGGTCTATCGGGGAGAATTGCCGCCACGAGCACTGGACTGGACGACCGTTCGACGCCTGCTCGCATCGATCTGGCGGCGGAGCCCCCGCGATTGGCGCGACTACACCGTTTTGCACCTCATGGCCTATTACGGCCTGCGCCCGTCCGAGGTTGCAGCCCTTCGGCTGGATGCGGTGGATTGGGAGGCAGGAACGCTGAGGGTCGATCAGCGGAAGACACGATCGATTCTTATCCTACCATTGGCCGCCCGGACCTTGTGCCTGCTGCGCCGTTACCTGCAGGTTGGCAGAGCAGATAGTGACCTGCCACAACTCTTCTTGCGCATCCGCAGCCCGATCCGCGCGATAAACCATTACGGGATCATCGATATCTTCAATTACCGGGCTGCCCGAAGCGGTCTCCCGCTCGACAGCGCGTCGTCCTATTCACTGCGTCATGCCTTCGCCATGCGATTGCTGCGCCGCGGCGTCGGCATCAAGGTGATCGGCGACCTGCTTGGACATCGAAGCCTCGAAGCAACCTGTGTGTACCTGCGGGTTGACATCGACATGTTGCGGACGGTCGGGCTGCCGGTACCGGGCATCGCATCAGTCGCAGGAGGCGACCATGCGTGAAGCTTCCCCGACACCGCTGGGCCAGTGGATCGCCGCGTGGCTGACGCACCAACGCTCACTGGGCCGTGGCTACGACGGTGAGCAATGGGTTCTCGCGCATCTCCGGCGCTTTGTCGCAAGTACCAACGCCGCGGATCTTGACCAGGCCGGGTTTGACCGCTGGTGTGCATCCTTCGCAAACCTGTCGACGACGACGCGCCGCGGTCGTCAGCTGGCTGTCCGCAAGTTCTGCCTCTTTCGCCAACGAACAGAACCGGATTGCTTCGTGCCGGACCCGCTCTACTTCGTTCGGCTGTGCCCTTACCGGCGCCCCGTGATCATCGAGCCGTCGCAGGTGGAGCAAATGCTCACGGTTGCCGACAGCCTGGTACCAACGGCCAACTCGCCGCTATTGCCGGGAGTCATGCACTTGGCGGTCGTCATTCTCT
The DNA here is from genome assembly GCA_963726125.1 of uncultured Alphaproteobacteria bacterium. Taxonomy (GTDB): domain Bacteria; phylum Pseudomonadota; class Alphaproteobacteria; order Acetobacterales; family Acetobacteraceae; genus JAMXLO01. The sequence goes on from CAVSBG010000003.1 coordinate 6,882, forward strand.
ACACTGCCGGGTTGCGTCGCGGCGAGTTGGCCCGATTGGTCCTCGAAGATATCGAGCCTCAGACTGGGGTTCTGCGCATCCGGACGTCAAAGTTCCACAAATCCCGGCTGGTGCCGCTATCGCTGACCGCCAACGACGCGCTGCGTGCCTATCTGCGGCAACGCCTCTCTGCACCCTTCGATACCGATCCAAGTGCAGCGTTGCTGTGCTGCGGACGCCACGGTCATCGCGGGTACACGGGTGCTGGCTTGGGTCAGGCCATCAACCGCCTGTTGGTCGCCGCGGACGTGTTGGACGCCGAAGGCCGTCGACCACGTGTCCACGACATGAGGC
>CAVSBG010000004.1:0-195877 GCA_963726125.1 uncultured Alphaproteobacteria bacterium
ATGCCGGCGTTGTTGTGGAAGCAGTCGATGGAGCCGTAGGCGTCGAGCGCAGCCTTCACGTAAGCCTGAACGTCAGCCGATTTGGTTACGTCGGCGGCGACGAACATCGCCTCGCCGCCTTGTTGGCGGATGATGCCCACGGTGCCTTCGCCGCCGGCGGTGTCGCGATCGACCGCGACGATTTTCGCACCACCTTGCGCAAAGCCGAGGGCCGCAGCACGGCCAATGCCGTTACCGGCGCCGGTGATCAGCGCAACCTTGCCCTTGAAATCCATGGTTTCCTCCGGGAATTCCGTTGCTGAACACTGTCATTTCGGGGGAGGCGAGGCAATCCCTGGCGAAGGGTGTGGATGATCGCACGTAGATGAAGGGCATTGAATTGAGCGAATCGGAAAAGCAACGGCGCAAATGGAAAAGATCGCCCGGGGAGCGGTGCCCATATTTGCGGTCAGCAATTCATGGTGACATCAATGGCCTACGTCCTGCGTCGGAGCATATCGCCATTCGGTAGCGAGCCGGCCGCGACGGTGGCGCTGCTCGCCCTGTGGACGCTCATGTTTTTCGCGGTGTCATGCCGCACCCTGGCGAGCGCTGAACCTGGCGGCCCTCCGGTACGCATCGACAACATCTACGGTGGCCTGGATCACCAGCCGACACAATCCGAGGTGCAGGATCGCGAACGCGCCGAGGGCCTCGGGCTGGAACTCGGCCCAGCAGCAGCGTAATGCGGCCACAGTGGACAAGCTTTACGAGCAGCTTCTGGGAAGGCTGCCTGGCGATCCTGCGATGGGTCAGGCTTCAGGAATGCGCTGACGGCCGCGGGATGCGGCTGCGCGCGGGGTGTCATGAGCCCTTGCGGGCAAATTCCCGGCGTGCTTCGTCGAGACAAGCCCAGACATATGGCGCAAATGAGCGTGCGACTTCGATGCGGAATGTGTCGGCCGCGGTCCTCCACAACATGATTTCCGATTTGCCAAATGCGGTGCGGGTGCACATGCCTATGGGAAAGACGGAATGATGCAGGTCCAGGGCGCAGAACGCGTTGATCACCCACGGCGCACGAGTGCCGGTGACGCCAATACCGACATCCCGGTGAGATACATCCACGGCTCCGAGCGCTGGCAGCGATTCAACTCCTTCCGGGCTTAACAGCAGAAATTCGTCTGGCCCCAGCCATAGCAGTGCGCGCTCCCCTCCGACCGTGGCACAACTCGCATCGGGAATGGCGAGCCCCAAGCCGGACGCGTCGCCGTGGACGATCAGCCGTTGCGCTGGTGGCGACAGCGTTAGCTGTACATCGGCCGCGTCCAACGACGCTGCCACAATGGCCGCGAGAGGATGCATGCGCTCAGCCATCGAGGCGCTTCCCCGGCTTGTCGTAGAACACGGGATCCACCACCCGCACTGCGATCGTTCGATCGCCCATCGGCACGTAAAGTGCGTGTCCCGTTCGTGCGCGGCCGGCGGACAGCAATGCGAGGGCGATCGGACGGTGCAGAGTTTCGCTCCAATAGGCGGACGTCACGTGTCCGAGCATCGGTCCGCCCGACGGATGCTCGACCAGTTGCGCGCCTTCCTCGAGCTGTTCCGAGGCCACAAGTCCCACGAGCTGCTTGCGATACTCGCGCAGCATGTCCGGCCGCGTCAGCGACCGTTTGCCGACAAAGTCCTGCTTCGCCTTACCGATCGTCCAATCCAGACCGAGGTCGGCCGGAATGACGGTGCCGTCGGTCTCCTGACCGACAATGATGTAGCCCTTTTCGGCGCGGAGCACGTGCATCGCCTCTGTGCCGTACGGCGCGATGCCGTATCGTTCGCCCGCGGTATATACGGCCTGCCACGCCGCGTCGCCATAGTCGGCTGGGACGTTGATTTCGTATCCCAGCTCACCGGTGAAGCTGACGCGAAACAAGCGGGCGGGGACATCGTGGACTCGTCCCTCTCGCACGCTCATATGCGGCATCGCTGCCGCCGTGATATCGATGTCGCGCACCAGCGGACCGATCACGTCACGGGCGCGCGGGCCTTGCACCGCGATGACAGCCCACTGCTCGGTGATCGATGTCAGCCACACGCGAAGCTCCGGGAATTCGGTCTGACGGTAGTCCTCCATTTGGTTCAGCACACTCGCGGCGCCGCCCGTGGTCGTGGTGACGTGGAAGCGGTCCGGCGCCAGGCGGGCGACGACGCCGTCGTCCATCACGAAGCCTGCCTCGTTCAACATCACGCCATAGCGGCAGCGACCGACGGGCAGGCGCGCGAGGTTGCCGGTGTAGATGCGGTCGAGGAATTCTCCTGCGTCGGGGCCGATAACTTCGATCTTGCCGAGGGTCGTGGCGTCGAAGATGCCGACCGCGGTGCGAACGGTTCGGCATTCGCGTGCAACGGCGCTGTGCATAGCCTCGGCAGCGTGCGGGAAGTAGTGGGCGCGCTGCCAAGTGCCGACGTTCTCGAACACCGCGTTCCGCTCGGCGGCCCATCCGTGCATCGGGGTCTGGCGGACGGGCTCGAACAACATGCCTCGCGCGTTGCCGGCGAACGCACCAAAGGTCACGGGCGTATAGGGCATACGGAATGTTGTGTGGCCAACATCGGGAATCGATTGTTGCAGCACATCGGAGACGATGCGCAGGGCGTTCATGTTCGACGTCTTGCCCTGGTCGGTAGCCATGCCGGTGGTGGTGTAGCGCTTGACGTGCTCGATCGAACGGAAGCCCTCGCGCGCTGCTGCTCTGAGGTCCTTCGCGGTGACATCGTTCTGAAAATCGACGAACGCCGTGCGGCTGGTGGTGTTTGGACGCGCGACGACGACGGCAGTGTTGGGTTGGACGATTGGCCGGCTGTTACCTTCGCCGGCGGCGCGGCCTTCCTCCAGGCACGCTGCCAGTTGGAACGTGCCGTTGCAGGCGCCGGCTGAACGAATATCCCGGGTCCATTCGTCCGGCAGGAACGCAGCCAGTTGCTCGTCGAAGCGCAGCTTGTTGCGGGACTGCGAGTAGAGATGCACCGACGGCGTCCAGCCGCCGCTCATCAGCAGTGCGTCGCAGGCGATTCGTTCGCCATTCGATAGCATCACGTGACTTACGCGTAGATGGCCAGTGGTGCTGATAACTGTGGTGGCAGGAAGAATGGGGAGACCGGAGGTGCGTGCGACGGCGCTCGGTTCGGGGCGCGCATCGGCGACGGCTGCGATCACCACACCTGCATCGCGCAATGCCGTGCCTGCCGAGTAGGCGGAATCGTTAGTCGTCGCAATGACGACGTGCGTGCCGGCCTTGACGGCGTAGCGGCGCAGATAATTGCGCGCGGCGTCGGCGAGCATGATCCCCGGACGATCATTGCCAGGGAATACCAGCGGTCGCTCCACCGCCCCGGTGGCGAGCACCACCTGCTTCGCCCGAACGTGCCAAAGCCGCTCGCGTGGGAGACCCGGATCGGGTTCGGCGATGTGGTCGGTTATTCTTTCCACAAGGCCGATCATGTTGTCGGGGAACCAGCCGAAGGCTGTGGTGCGTGGCAAGAGAGTCACGTCGGCCTGTTGACGAAGCGTCGCGAGCGAGCCGTCCAACCATGCGGACGCGGGTTTGCCTTCGATGTTGCCGGTCTCAGCCAACAACGATCCACCCAACTCTGCCTGTTCATCGCAGAGGATGATGCGCTTGCCACCCGTAGCGGCGGCGAGCGCCGCTGACAGACCGGCGGGGCCAGCACCGATGACCAGCACGTCGCAATGCGCGTAGTGATGGAGATACCGATCCGGATCGGCGGCGCTGGGTGCTCGACCGAGGCCGGCGGCGGCACGAATCGCCGGTTCATAAACGTGGCGCCAGAATGCACGCGGCCACATGAATGTCTTGTAGTAGAAGCCGGCCGGAAACAGCGGCGCGAGCGCGTTCGTGACCGCGCCTAAATCGAACGCCAATGACGGATAGCGGTTCTGGCTGCGGGCCCGTAGACCGCGGTAAAGTTCGATCTGCGTGGCTCGCAGATTCGGCGTGACGCAACCAGCGCCACGATCGATCGTGACCAGGGCGTTGGGTTCCTCCGAACCAGCCGACAGGATGCCGCGTGGCCGATGATACTTGAATGATCGGCCGACAAGATGCACGCCGTTGGCCAGTAATGCCGAGGCGAGCGTATCGTTCTGATATCCAACCAGTCGCCTGCCGTCGAATTCGAACTCGAGCGGACGGGCGCGATCGATGCGGCCCCCGGTTGGCGTGCGAAACGACCCGGTCATCGCGGCGGAGTCTCGCCGGGCTTGTAGGTGGTGGCGATGCGGTCGGTGATGGTATCGCGCTGGCAGTTGAAGAAGCGGCCGCACCCGTGGATATGACGCCAACGCTCCGCGTGCATGCCTTTCGGATTGGTGCGCATGTAGAGGAAGTCGGCCCAGACCGCGTCATCGATCGAGGCTGGGTCGTGTGGCCGCGCGATATGCGCCTCACCGGCGTTGTGGAATTCGTTCTCCGGGCGTGAGCCGCACCAAGGACAGGGGATCAGCAGCATCAGTGCGCCACCGCGGCGGCGGCGGCTTCGTCGATCAGGCGGCCGGTGCGAAAGCGGTCCAGCGAGAACGGCGCGGCAATCGGATGCGGTTCGCCTCGTGCGATGGTCGCGGCGAAGACGTGGCCCGACCCTGGCGTCGCCTTGAAGCCGCCGGTGCCCCAGCCGCAGTTCACGTAGAGGCCTGGCACTGGTGTCAGGCCGATGATCGGCGAGCGATCGGGCGTGACATCGACGATGCCGCCCCAATTTCGCAACATGCGCAGACGGCGGAATGTTGGGAAGAGTTCGCAGATCGCTTCCAATGTGCGCTCAGCGATGTGCAGGCCGCCGGCCTGGCTATACGATACATAGGCATCAGTGCCGGCGCCGATCACCAGTTCGCCTTTGTCTGACTGGGAGATGTAGGCGTGGATGCTGTTGGACATGACCACGCAAGGCAGGACCGGCTTGATGGGTTCCGATACCAGTGCCTGCAACGGATAGCTTTCCAGCGGCATACGCACTCCGGCCATTGCCATCACCACGCTTGTGTGGCCGGCTGCAACAACGGCGATGCGCTTCGCCGCAATGCGTCCTCGCGTTGTTTCGACGGCGTTCACCGCGCCTGTCGGCCCGCGGCTGATGGCAGTCACTTCACAGTTCTGGATGATGTCGACGCCGCGCACGCTGGCACCGCGGGCATAGCCCCAGGCAACGGCGTCGTGTCGTGCCACACCGCCCCTGCGCTGCAAGGCCGCACCGAGGATCGGATAGCGGATCTCTGCCGAAACGTTCAGGGGCGGGCAGAATGATTTCGCTTGTGCGGGCGCCAGCCACTCGTTGTCGATGCCGTTCAGGCGGTTTGCGTGGACGTGTCGTTTGAACACCTGCACGTCATGCGTCGAATGTGCCAACATCATCACGCCGCGCGGCGAGTACATGACGTTGTAGTTGAGTTCCTGCGCCAGGCCTTCCCATAGTTTCAGCGCATGCTCGTAGAGGGCGGCGCTTTCGTCCCAGAGGTAGTTGGAGCGAATGACCGTCGTATTGCGGCCGGTGTTGCCACCACCGAGCCAACCCCGTTCCAGCACGGCGACGTTGCGGATGCCGTGTTCCTTGGCGAGGTAGTAGGCAGTGGCGAGGCCGTGACCGCCAGCGCCGACGATCACCACATCATACGCGGCTTTCGGTTCTGGCGAACGCCACTGTTCAGGCCACTCGGCGCCGCCCAGCGCGTTGCGCAGTAGATTGACGAACGAGAATCGCAACTTTCCCCCGCGACGTGACCCCTGGCGCATCCTCTGCCGTGCGTCGTGTTGAGGCAAGGCGCGTCAGCCGGTAGCATTCGCGCGCAAGGGGGAATGGGCATGGCGGATTACGACTACATCATCATCGGTGCCGGCTCGGCGGGTTGCGTGCTGGCGCATCGGCTGACCGAGGATCCCAGGAACAAGGTGCTGCTGCTGGAGGCCGGCCCGAAGGACGACTCGATGTGGATCCATATTCCGGTCGGGTTCACCAAGCTGCTGAACAGCACACGCTACAACTGGAATTTTGCCACCGAGCCGGAAGACAACGTGAAGGGGCGATCGATCCCGATCCCGCGTGGCAAGACGCTTGGCGGGTCGAGCTCGATCAACGGGATGCTGTACGTGCGTGGCAATCCGCTGGACTACAATACGTGGGCGCAGTTCGGGAACCGCGGGTGGTCGTACGACTCGGTGCTGCCGTATTTCCGGAAGTCGGAACACTTCGAGCCGGGTGGCGACGATACGCGCGGGCGCGGTGGATTGCTGAATGTCGCCGACATGATCGAACGCGCAGAGCTGCTGGACGCGTTCATCGATGCGGCCGCCGCGGAGGGATGGCCGCGCAATCCGGACTACAACAACGGCAAGCAGGAAGGGTTCGGCTACTACCAGGTCACGCAGAAACGCGGGCGGCGTTGGTCAACGGCGCGGGCGTTCCTCGACCCGGCGCGTGGGCGGCCCAACCTGCGGGTGGAGACCGAGGCCTATACGACGCGCATCCTGTTGGAGGGCAAGCGCGCTGTCGGAGTCGAATACCTGCAGAACGGACAGACGCATCAGGCGCGGTGTGGCGGTGAGGTGATCGTGGCTGCGGGCGCGGTGAAGTCGCCGCATCTGCTGGAGGTTTCGGGGATCGGGCAGCCGGAGTTGCTGCAATCGCTCGGGATCGAGGTGAAGCACGAGCTGCGCGGGGTGGGGGAGAATTATCGTGACCATTTCGCGCCGCGAATGAACTGGCGGGTGAAGCTGCCGATTACCCTGAACGAGCAGACGCGTGGTCTGGCGTTCGCGAGGGAGATAATCAAGTACTACACGCAGGGGCGCGGGATTCTCACGTTTACCGCTGGCATTGTCTATGGGTTTGTCAAGACGCGGCCTGAGCTGGAAGAGCCGGACGTGCAGTATCATTTCGCGCACGCGAGCTACTCCACGGCACAGACGCGCATTCTGGATCGTGAACCAGGCATGACGCTGACGGTTTATCAGTGCAGTCCGGAGTTGAGGGGTTCGATCCATGCGAAATCGGCGGATCCGATGGCGGCGCCAGCGATCCGGCCGAACTTCCTAGCCGAGGAGCTGGATCGGCGAACCATCGTCGAGGGGATGAAGATCGGACGGCGGATCATCAACAATCGGGTGTTGGACATGTACCGTGCGTATGAGATGAACCCCGGCGACAAGGTGCAGACCGATGATGAGTGGCTGGATTTCGCTCGGATGAATGGGCAGACGACCTACCACGTGACGGGGACGTGCAAGATGGGACACGACCCGATGGCGGTGGTGGATGATGAACTGCGCGTGCATGGGATTGGCGGACTACGGGTGATCGACGCGTCGATCATGCCCACTCTGGTGTCAGGTAATACCAATGCTGCGGTGATCATGATCGCGGAGAAGGGCGCCGATATGATCAAGGCGGCGACGCAACCGGTGCGGGCGGCGGCATAGGCGTCAATTCTTGAGGATCAACACAAGCGAGACTTGGATCATTTCTCCTGACTGTCCGCATCTGCGGTGATCTCGACCTGAATGTCCATGCCAAGGAAATCGGTGGCTGCACCGGTGAATGTACCTCCAAGCGGAATTGCCTGCTTCGGGTCACGCGTGACCGCAACTCGGATCAGGTTGCGACCGCCGATCAGCTTGTTGGTCGGGTCGAATTCGACCCATCCAGCGCCGGTCAGATATATCTGCACCCAGGCGTGGGTTGCGCCGCCACCGATGGTTCCGTCCTCGCCGCCGAGCCGGTCCTCGTCGTAGAGATAGCCGGAGACGAAGCGCGCGGCGAAGCCGAGGCTGCGTGCCGCCTCCATCATGAACAGTGCGAAATCGCGGCAGGTGCCGGTGCCTGATTCCATCGTAACGAGCGGCTCCTGGGTGCCCATCTCGTCGCGCGGGTTGTAGGCGAACTCTGAGTTGATGGCCTGCATCATGGTTGTGAGGATCGCGAGCGTGTCATGATCCTGCTGTTCGTCGACGAAGCGGCGGGCCCATGCATCCACGCGGTGATCAGGGTCAGGATAATGTCGCTCGACGGTCCGGACCAGATCGGGGACCTCGGACGAATCGTAGCTGAATGGGTAGTGGCGCGCATACTCCTCGATCGCCACCGCGGTCTCGGAAAGCGGGAAATGCTCGGCGTGGAACGAGGATTCGACAATGAGCTCCGCAGCGGGTTCGGTGAAGTTCGCGATTGCCACCGAATTGCCGAACACGTCGTGCAGCCAGCGGACCGATGCGGTTGGCGAGATGGCCAACGACGTATCGAGCAAACGAAGATCGTGGCTGTCGCGTGGCCGCATCATCATGCGGTGCTCGCCGAACGCTACCGGCGCGGCATATTTATATTCGGTCCGGTGCCGGACAGAGAGAATAGTCATGGTGCCTCATCGCCCAGGGCGACCAGTTCGACCTCCACGGAGAGGGTCTGCTTGCCGCCGCCCAGGATGACGCCGATCAATGGTGCGACGTCGCTGTAATCGCGGCCCCAGCCGAGCATGACGTGTTCGTCGCGGACGACGATGCCGTTGGTTGGGTCCAGATCAACCCAGCCATGTTGCGGACCCAGCCACGCACCGACCCATGCATGTGACTGATCCGCGCCCAAACGGCGTGGCTGCCCGGGCGAGCGGAATGTTCGAATGTATCCGGACACGTACCGCGCCGGGATGCCGAAGCTCCGTAGCAGGCTGATCATCAGGTGGGCGAAGTCCTGGCAGACACCCTGCCGACGCCGCAGCACTTCCCGGATCGGCGTGGACGTCGTTGTCACGCCAGACCTGAAGGTGAAATCGCGCTTGATACGCGCGTTGATATCCAACAACACCGCGAGAATGGGCCGCTTTGGTGTAAAGCTCAATGCGGCGTAGGCGTGTGCTTCTTCCGGTGCCTGCGCGAGCGGACTGTCGAATATGAATTCCGCAGCGTGCCAGCCGTCGGGTCCACCCGCTGCCGCTATCTGCGCAACCATCTCCCACGATGGCGTCGCCGCAGGATCCGGTGGATCGGGGAAGCGGACATCGACCGTCGCCTCGGCCGTGACCTCGAACACCGCGTGAGGCGCGTCGAGCGACAGCCAGGTGACGTCGTTGCCAAAATGGTCGCTGCCTTCACGCCGCCATGACACCGCAGGGGCGGCACGCACTTCCGCACTCAACACCTGCTGCGATGACAATTGGCGCGGCCGCAGATGCGCGAGGTGAACGCTAAGATTGACCGGCGAGCGATAGTCGTAGCGAGTCATGTGTCGCACGCGATAGATCATGCCGCGCCGCGCAATTCGTGGTCGGGCGTATCGGCACCACCCGTCCGCGCGGTTGACAGTACCGCGAAGTAACGACGCGACAGACGATCGGACAGATCGGCGACGGCATCGCGCGCGGTGCGCAGTTGATCGGGCAGGGCGAGCGCGGCTCTCGCCTGATCCGGTGCATGGGTTACGTCGTGCAGCATGACCTCTACATCGTTGCGCAGGACGGCCGCTGCATTGACAAGCGCTTGATCTGTCGGACCTGCGATCTCCGTCAGAAGCTGGCCGATCGCGGCCAACTGGAACGCGAGGCCGCGGGGATTGCCCTCATCCGCAAGCACCAGGTCGAGCACCGGCGCGGGCTGGACGACGGCAAGATATCGGCTGCGATATGTGATGGTTGAGTTGCACAGTTCCAGCGCCAGGCGCAGGCCTTGCTCCAACCGCGCGGCCTGGTCCGTTGCGCCGGGGAATTCCAGGCAACCGGCGATGCTGTCCGCGATCGCCTGTGCGCGCTCCACGCGTCGACCGAGATCCAGGAACAGACGTCCACCGCCGCGCACCATGTTCTCGGCGGCGAGGCCGGCGACGGTCGCGGCGAAGGCAAGCACGCGCGACATGGCGCGCGTCGTGGCGTCGGTCGCCTGTGCCTCGTCCTTGAGGTTGACGCGCGACAGCGTTTCCTCGAGTTCGTGCAGGCCGCGCGCGGTGACGGTTTGCATCTCGCCGGTCACGCGGTCGCGCAGCAGTCCCATTACGCGCGAGACCCGGCCGAGCAGGGCGTGGATCGATCCCCAGCTCGACGCTGTTCGGCGCAGTTCCTGCGCCAGACGGGCCAGGCTGAGCCCAGCGATCGTTTCGGCATTCAGCAGTCCGGCGTTCGCCAGGCATGCGGTCAGGACTTCGAGTTCGGCCAGTTCATGTTGCGTTGGGGCGGGGCGGACGATGCGGGCAAGGCTGATGCTGATCAGACGCGCCGCACCCTCCAATCGTTCCAGATAGCGGCCGAGCCAGAAGAAGTTGTCGGCAACGCGGCTTGGCAGGTCGCCCGATGTGCGGCGGATTTCCAGATGTCTTGCCCGGCGTTCGACAGGGCCAATGATGGCGGCGGCATCCTCGGCCATGACCCAGACGTCTTTGGTGAGCATGCGCGTGACGTTCGACCAGGCGGTCGGATCCTCCGGCAATACGCAACCGAGCCCGCCTGGCATGACATGCCAGTTGACGCCATCCGACACGAGGAACATGCGGATCATGATCGGACGCGGCTCGAACGCGCCGGTTCCGAGACATGGCGTGGTTGACGGGCTGATCGGAGCGTTGGCTGCGTAGCGCCACGGCGCGGCCGCGACCCTTGCCGCCACCGGCGACGCTGCGCCGTCCAGGGCCGGGCGCAATTGCCATTCCGTCGTGTCGCGCTGCACCATGTCGCGCTGCTTCGGATCACCCAGCCAGACGGTGGCGACGCTGGCCAGCTTCAGCTCTTCGCTGAGCAGCGTCTTCGCCAGTTCCGGCAGGAACGCCGGCAACGCGGCTGTTTCGGTGAGGCCGGTTCCCGGATCGTTTACGATGCGCACGTCGGCGCGCGCGGCAGCGAGCAGGCCGGGAACGCCATTGCCGTCAGCGGCGAGTTCGAGCGGGTCCACGAGGCGGCCGGCAACGCCTCGCAGCAGAACGCGAATTGGCTGTAATCCGCGCAGCGTTTTCAAGTACAGCCCTTCGCTGCGCACGGTGAGATCGCCGCCCTCGACCAGATCGCAGGACAGTTCGCGCGCGAGTAGGACGTGGCCGTACCAACCCGGGTCGGCGTGGCCCGGGGTCAGCAACGCGGTGCCACCTGATCCCTCGGGCGTCAGGCGTTGCAGTATATCGGCCCAATGCTCCACGAACGGATCGAGAGGGCGCAGTTGCTGTGCGGCGAAGACCTCTGGCACCACGCGAGCCAGGCGCCGGCGATTTTCCAGCGCATGCGCCAGCCCGTCGGCCCAATCGGTCCGGTCGGCGGCAACCTGCCACGTACCATCGGGCGCGCGGATCACGTCGGCGGCGTAGTAGCGCAGGAGTCCGCGCGGCGCCGTTTCCCCCGTCCGACAGCAGGCACGCAGGAAACCAGCGTTGGCGTAAACCAGAGCCGGCGGCAGGGCGCCGGTGGATAGGAGACGTTGCTCGCCGTAGATGTCGCCCAGAATTGCATCCAGCAGACGTGCGCGCTGGGTCAGGCCGGCTTCGAGCGTGCTGAATTCGGCCTGTGTGAGCGGTAGTGGGATCGGATCGAAGCGCCAAGTCTCGGGCGCGCCGGGCAGCAGACTCGGTGGACCCTCTTCCGCGGCGAGGCGGTCCAGCCGCTGAGAACGTTCAGTGAGCACGTCACGACCGAGGCCGGCGAGCACACCGAGCAGGCCGCGCCAGCCTGGCCGGACGCCTCGGTTGCCATCCACCATTTCGTCGAATGCCATATCACCGAGGCTGGCTTGTTGCGCTCACCGGGGCAAGGTAGCGCGTGCGCGATCATTGAGGAACCGCCGCTTGCGGTTGTGCGCGTCAGGCGATTGGTGGCGGCATGCCTGGTGGGCTGGGGGGCGTGATGAATGGGACGTCCGGTGCGGGATCAGGCGCGGGCTGCTCCGGACCAGATGGAGGCACGATATCGGGGCCAGGTGTGGCGGGCGGTATGATGTCGGGCGCGGGGCGCTCCGGGCCTGGCATTGGGGGCGGCTGCGGACCCTGCGGAGGCACTTCGGGCGACTGGGCAGCCGATATGTTGGACATTGGGTCGCTTCTCTTTCGCTTTGTGTCTTGCTGAAGCGTCCGGCGGGGCGCGCGGTTCAGATCGCGATGGACGAAGGTCAACACGAGTGACTGAAGAAAGTGGTCGAGAGGTGAATTTGGAAATCTCTCCCCCGCCCCTTGCGTTGGGGGGAGCGGGTGAGCCGGCACATTCTCGTCCAGGTTTCGCCCACAGTCGGTTGTCCCCTCCCCCTAACCCCCTCCCGCAAGGGGCGGGGGAGATTTTATCTCTACAAAGACTCTGGGGATTACCCGACGCGGCGCAGATCCAATGTGCGGGGATGTTCGCGCGATCTGGTCGGCTTTGGCTCGGGCATCGGGCCGGGGGTGTGGCCGATGGGGAAGAAACGGGCGCGGCGGCGTGCTTCGGCCTCGTTGGCATTGACCGGGAACCGCTCGTAGTTGCGGCCGCCGGGATGGGACACGTGATGGGTCAAGCCGCCGAGGCTGCGGCCAGTCCAGCGGTCGTAGATGTCGAAGATCAGCGGCGTATGCGCGGGAATGGTCGGATGCAGAGCGTTCGGTGGTTGCCAGGCCTTGAAGCGAATGCCGGCGACGTGCTCGCCGGCACGATCGGTCGGTGTGACCGGGACGGCGTGGCCATTGCACGCGAGCACAAAGCGTTCATCGACCCAACCTGACACGCGCGCCTGCACACGCTCCACCGAGCTGTCGACGAAACGGACGGCGCTGCCTAGGCCAGGTTCTTCGCCGAGCACGTGCCATGGTTCGAGCGCGTGGCGCAGTTCCAGCGACACGCCGCGTACGGAGACCTCGCCGATGCGCGGGAAACGGAACTCCAGGTGGGGCGCGAACCATGCAGAATCCAACTGGAAGCCCTGTGCGCCAAGGTCTTCCAGCACGTCGAAGAAATCCTGCTCCACGTAATGCGGCAGCATGAAGTCGTCGTGGATTCGGGTGCCCCACTGGATCAGGCGGCGCTCATATGGATGCTGCCAGAACGCGGCGAGCGCGGCGCGCATCAGGAGAAGCTGCACGGCGGACATGCGGGCATGCGGCGGCATCTCGAGCGCGCGGAATTCGACCAGGCCGAGGCGGCCGGTACTGGATTCCGGTGCATACATCTTGTCGATACAGAATTCGGTCCGGTGGGTGTTGCCAGTCATATCGGCGAGCAGGTTGCGGAACAGGCGATCGACCAGCCAGGGCGGTGCTTCGTGCTTCGGCTTGATCTGGGCGAATGCGGTTTCCAGTTCGGCGAGGCTGTCCTGGCGAGCCTCGTCGATGCGTGGATGCTGGCTGGAGGGGCCTATGAACAGGCCGCTGAACAGGTAGGAGAGGCTTGGATGGTTGTGCCAGAAGCCGAGCAGCGATTTCAGCAGATCGGGGCGGCGGAGGAACGGGCTGTCCGTTGGTTCCGCGGCGCCCATGACGACGTGATTGCCGCCACCGGTGCCGGTGTGGCGGCCGTCCAGCATGAACTTTTCCGTGGCCAGGCCGACCTGACGGGCTTCCTCGTAGAGTTGCTCGCCGCGCTGGATGATCTCCGGCCAGGAATGGGCGGGGTGCACGTTGACCTCGATCACGCCGGGATCCGGGGTGACCGAGAAGCGCTTCAGTCGGGGGTCGTGCGGTGGCAGGTAGCCTTCCAGCACGACCTTGCGGCCGAGTTCCGTTGCTGTGTCCTCAATCGCGGCGGCGAGGACCAGCCAATCCTCGGCGTCGTACAATGGCGGGAAGAAAACGTGGATGATGCCGTTGCGCGGCTCGACGGCGAGCGCGGTGCGTACCAGGTCCGGTTCGTCTCGGCCGATGGCCGGCGGCTCCTGGGGAACCGGGCGGAAGGCTTCCGCGGCGGCACCCCTGAATTCAGCAGTGGTGGCGATGCGAACGCTTTGGCGCGGTGGCAGCGGGCCGTGCGGCGCGAATGGATCGGGCTCGGTTTGCTGCTCGATCGCATCCGGATCCGCCCAGGGCAGGCTTTCGAGCGGCAGGCGATGGCCGATGGGTGAATCGCCGGGCACCAGGAACAATCCGCCGGAACGGAGGAACCACTTGCCGCTCTGCCAGATACGAACGCCGTCGTGCAGCGCGCGACGCAACGGCAGCACGCTGCCGACCGACGCATCCAACCCGTGGCCGAACACGCGCGCCAACCGTTCGCGTTCGGCGGGATCGCGAAGCTTGGCGTCCTCGGTCACCACGTTCGCTGGCAGCCGATGCTCGCGCCACAAGTAGTAGTGGATGTCCTCGTAGGCCGGCTGGATCAAGGATGGATCGACCTGCAAGCGTTCGGCCAGGGCGGCGCAGAAACGGGCGGCGTCGGCTTGGGTGGCGTTGTCGGTGTCTGCTTCGGTCGCCAGGAGATCCGGGTCGCGCCACACCGGCACACCGTCGGCGCGCCAATGGGCGTAGAGTGCCCACCGTGGAAGCTGCTCGCCCGGGTAATGCTTGCCGAACACGTTCTGCAATGCGGCGCCCGGCGCCCATAATGGCTGCAAGCGGCGCAGCAGTTGGCTTGCGATGCGCTGCTTGGTCGGACCGAGCGCGTCGGTGGTCCATTCCTCGGCGTCGAAGTCGGTGGCAGAGACGAAGGTGGGCTCACCGCCCATGGTCAGGCGGATGTCGCCGCTGGTCAGCGCTCGATCCACCGACGCGCCCATTGCGAGGATGTCCTGCCATTGCGCGTCGGTATACGGCTTGGTGACGCGCGGCGTTTCGCGCACGCGCGTCAGGCGCATATTGAACGCGAATTCGGTTTCGCATGGTTCGACCAGTCCGCTTATCGGCGCCGCCGATTGCGGGTCGGGCGTTGCGGCCAGGGGAACGTGGCCCTCGCCGGCCAGCAGGCCGGATGTCGCGTCGAGGCCGATCCAGCCGGCGCCGGGTAGGTATACCTCTGCCCAGGCATGCAGGTCGGTGAAGTCGGAGGTTGGGCCCTCGGGGCCTTCGAGCGGCTTCACGTCGGCGACGAGCTGGATCAGGTAGCCAGAGACGAAGCGCGCCGCAAAACCGAGCCGGCGCAACAGTTGGACCAGCAGCCAGGCGGAATCGCGGCAGGAGCCTTTGCCCGCGGCGAGCGTCTCTTCGGGCGTCCAGACGCCGGGCTCCATTCGCACGACGTAACTGACACGCTGTTGGACCATCTGGTTCAGTTCGACCAGCATATCCACGGTGTGGCGTTCGTGGCGCGGCACTTCGGCCAGTAGCGCCTGGAGGCGGGGGCCCATCGGGATCGATCGACGGAATGGCGCAAGCTCCTGCTCCAGCACCGCGTCGTAGGCGAAGGGCCATTGCTCAGCTTGTGGCTCGAGGAAGAAGTCGAACGGATTGCTCGTCGTCATGTCCACGACGAGATCGACTGTCACATCGAAATGCGTGACGCGCTCGGGGAATACGACACGCGCCTGGTGATTGCCCTGCGGATCCTGCTGCCAGTTGATGAAGTGCTGCTTCGGCGAGATCGACAGCGCGTAGGATAGGATGGAGTTGCGGGTATGCGGCGAGGGGCGCAGACGGATGGTTTGCGGGCCGAGCGCCACCGCACGGTCGTAACGATAGCCGGTGTGGTGGGTGAGTGCGACCGCGATCGACATCGGATAGCCGTCATCCTGAAGGGTTATGTTGCATTCTGCGGCGAATGCTGCGACGCAGCAAGCGAGTGTGTTGCAGGGGACCTTGCTATTCGAGGCGCCCCCTCTCCAACCCTCCCCGCCTTGCGGGAGAGGGAGGGCTGTCGCTGGCCCTGCCGCACCTCCGCTCCCGCCAAGCGGGGGAGGGTTGGGGGGTGAAGCTAGGCGAAGCGGACGAGCTTCCCCATCGGTCCGCCGAGCACCTCATCGTCGCGCATCACGGCCTTGCCCCGCACGACCACCCCGACCGGCCAGCCGGTGATGTCCATGCCGTCGAACGGGGTCCAGCCACAGGGCGAGACGATCCACGAGTTCTCGATCCGCCGTTGCCGCTTCATATCGACCAAGGTGAAGTCGGCGTCGTAGCCCGCCGCCAACCGGCCCTTGCCAACCGCGGCATACACCCGCGCCGGCCCCGCGCACATCAGGTCCACCATACGGGTCAGCGACAGCCGCCCGGCGTTCACGTGGTTCAGCATGACGGGAACGATCGTCTGCACGCCGGTCAGGCCGGCGGGACAATCGGGCCAGGGCAGCAGCTTCTTTTCACGCGAATGCGGCGCGTGGTCGGAGCCGACAGTGTCCACGGTTCCGTCGTTGATGGCGCGCCACGCCGCCTCCAGATGCCGCGGCCCGCGTATCGGCGGGTTCATCACGCCGAAGCCTTTCAGCATGTCGTAGCAGTCGGGTGCGACCTGGGTCAGGTGGTTCACCAGCACCTCACAGGTGGCGAGGTCGCGGAAATCCTTCAGGTAGTCCAACTCCTGCTCTGTCGAGACGTGCAGGATGTGCGCCGGACGGCGGGTCTTGCTCGCCAACGCCATCAGGCGGCGAGTTCCGAGGAACGCGGTCTCCTCATCGCGCCATTCCATGTGCTTCGCGTAGGGATCGCCTGACTTGAACAGGTGCTTGCGATCCTGGAGGCGGTATTCGTCCTCGGAGTGATAGGCGATACGGCGGCGGCCTGAGCGCATCACTTGCTCCAGGTGTTCGTCGTCCTCGACCATCAGATCGCCGGTCGAGCTGCCGGCGAAGATCTTGATGCCGCATACGCCGCGACCGAGCTCCAGCTTCGCCAGCTCCGGGATGTTCTGCTTGGTGCCGCCGACATACAGGCCGATGTCGCACCATGATTCCCGCTCGACGTAGTCCTGTTTCCACGCGAGGCGTTCGGTGTCGGTGATCGAAGGCGCCGTGTTGGGCATGTCGAACACCGTCGCCAGCCCGCCAAGCACAGCCGCCTTGGTGCCGGTGGGGATGGTTTCCACCGTCTTATCCCCCGGATCACGCAAATGTACGTGCGGGTCGATCAAGCCAGGCAGGACGTGCAGACCCTTGGCGTCGATCGTCGCATCGGCGGTCGCATCGGCTGCGACGCCCAGTGCGGCGATGCGGCCATTCCGCACGCCGACATGGGTGGCTTCGATGCCCCATGGCAACACGCAGGTTCCATTGCGGATCAACAGGTCGAAATGAGCTGGCATGGCCCGATTCCCTTGCTTGGCGCAGCGTAGCACCGGAACCAGTTCTACGAGAGACCCAGTGCTGGAGAAACCGATGACGACAACCGTTCCACGGGTGAGTGGCGTCCTGGAGACGTCGCTGTACGTCACCGACCTGGATCGGGCGTGCGCGTTCTATCAGCGCGTGTTCGGCTTCGAGCGGTTCGTGCACGATGGGCGGATGTGCGCGCTCGGCGTCCCGGGCAGCCAGGTGCTGCTGCTGTTCCACCATGGCAGCACCAACGAACCCGCGCCGGTACCTGGCGGCTTCATCCCGCCGCATCACGGCAGCGGCGAGCTTCACCTGTGCTTCGCCATCCCGTTCGGCGAACTGGCGGCATGGGAGGAGCATCTGAGGCAGCAGGACATCGCGGTGGAAAGCCGCATCCACTGGGCGCGCGGCGGCACCAGCCTGTATTTCCGCGATCCCGACGGCAATTCGCTGGAGGTGGCGACGCCTGGGCTCTGGCCGAACCACTGAATGAGCCGTCTGGCGAGTCTGGCCGCGGTCGGACTGCTGCTCCTGCTAGCATTCGGCGCTGCATCGTTCTCCTGGCTCATGCCCGGCGAGGACGGTGCGACGCGCCACCTGGCCGCACTGTGCATATTCGTGGCGAGCTACGTGGCACTGGCCATTGGCAAGGTACCGGGTCTCTCGATCGACCGCGCCGGCGTCGCGTTGGTGGGTGCCTGCCTGATGGTAGCTTCCGGTGTGGAGACCCTGGATCAGGCATATCGAGCCGTGGACATGGGCACGATCACGCTGCTGCTCGGCATGATGATCATCGTGGCCAATCTGCGCCTCTCAGGCTTCTTCACTCTGGTCAGCGCCTGGGTGGCGCGTCGCATGCGTCAGCCGTTGCTATTGCTTATGGCCATCGTCGTCGTGTCGGGGGTGTTCTCCGCGTTTCTGGTCAACGACGCGATCTGCCTCGTGATGGCGCCGCTGGTGGTCGAGCTGACCGTCGGTCTGGATCGCAATCCGATCCCTTATCTGCTGGCCGTGGCGATGGCGTCGAACGTCGGCTCGACCGCGACGATCACAGGCAATCCGCAGAACATGATGATCGGCAGTTTCTCGGGGATCGCTTACGCGCAATTTGCCGCGGCATTGGCGCCGATCGCGCTGATCGGTCTGGTGCTGACCATCGCGCTGCTGGCGCTGCTGCATTGGCGTGATCTGCGCGGTGGCGCGGTGCAGCCGCGATTGCCGCGCGTGAGGATCAACAGTGCGCTGGTGGCGCGGTCGTTGATCGCAACCGCGCTGGTCGTGGTGCTTTTCTTTGCCGGGCAGCCGCCCGCGAAGGCGGCCATCATCGTCGGCGCCCTGCTGCTGCTGACGCGACGCGTGAAGAGCGCGCGCGTCTATGCCGAGATCGACTGGTCGCTACTGCTGATGTTCGCCGGGCTGTTCATCATCGTCGACGGCGCGGAGCGAGAACTGCTGTCACCGCGCGCGGTCGCCGCCGTCGGCGCGATGCATCTGGACACTATATCTGTGCTGACCGGCATCACCGCGATCTTGTCGAACCTGGTCAGCAACGTGCCGGCCGTGCTGTTGCTGAAGCCCTTCGTCAGTACGCTGCAGGATCACGACCGAGCCTGGCTCGTGATCGCCATGGCATCGACGCTGGCAGGCAACTTCACTGTATTGGGCTCGATCGCCAACCTGATCGTCGTAGAGAAAGCGGCGCGGCGCGGCATCGTCATCGGCTTCTGGGATTATTTCCGTGTCGGCGCGCCGTTGACGCTGCTGACGCTTGTGGTCGGAACGTTGTGGCTGCTGTGGCGTTGATGAGCGGACATGGAATGGAGGCCATCATGGATCGCGTTCGGGTGCTCGAAGAGTCGCTGTGGAAGAACGTCCCCGGCGAGGTGATCGAGGAGGCGAAGCGGGCCGCCAAGACGGAGCCGAGCTGGATTGCCATGCAGGGCAACGGCCACGTGGTCGCGATGGCACCTCCCGGCAGCCCCGACACCGCCTCAGGCGATGTGATCTACATTGCTGAGATCAGTCCGGCGCGACAGCAATAGGTCGGTCGCCCGCGGCGAGACGTGCGTCGATCGCCGCGACCGCTCCTGGCAGATCGGCGATGCTGTCGATCACCATGTCGGCATCGCGGAGTTCGACAGCTGCGCGTTCCCGGTGGCGGGTGCGTTCAGCGTCGGATAGCGCGGCAAGTTCCTCGGCGGACAGCCCGACGACGTTGCCTGCCAGCGCGATGCCAATGGTCCACGTGCCGGCCGCCTTGCCCTCGCCGATGCCGGGCGCCGTGTCATCGACCTTGACCACAGTTGCCGCCGGCCACACGCCGAGCTTCGCCATCGCGTACCACATCATGAGCGGCGATGGCCGCCCTGCCGGCAGGTCACCGGCGCACACGGTCAGCTCCGGCTGGTAGCCTGCCGCCGCAGCGATTGGTTCCAGCACCGCCAGGATCGGTCGGGTATAACCGGTCGTGCCTGCGATCTTCATCCCGCGCTGGCGCAACGCCTCGATCGCGGCAAGCGCGCCCGGAATGATGTCGGCATGGTCGCGCACTGCCGCGATGTTCATTGGCTCGAACACCTGGAAGATCGCGTTGACGTCGGCCTCGTTGAAGTCGCGGCCATGCCTGGCGCGCCAGGCCGCCGCCACTGATGGTGTCTGGCCGACGGCGCGGATGTGGTCCCACTTCGCCATGCCCATCGGCCCGCGGGCATCGGCGATGCTGATCGGCACGCCGAATTCCGCAAAGGCGCGCACGAACGCACCCATTGGCGCGCGGCTGCCATGGTCGACCACGGTGCCGGCCCAGTCGAGGATCGCTGCCTGGAGTTTCATGGAGCCATTCCACCACGCTTGCCCAGCCGGCGCCAACCGCCCAGCATGTGAGCATGCAGGACCGCAGCGAAGGTGACATCAATCTCGGTGGTGCTCGTGCCGCATGGCAGCGCGATTACATCGACGCCGAGACGCGCGCGCAGTTGGAGGAAGACTCGCGGTGGTTCCTGCATCAGGCACTGTCGACGCCGTGCCTGAATGTGGTTGAGCGCTCCGCGGGCATCTATCTGATTGATAGCGCCGGCCGCCACATCATGGATTTCCACGGCAATACTGTGCATCAGGTCGGCTACGGCCATCCGCGTGTGGTCGAGGCCGTGACCCGGCAACTTGCCACGCTGCCGTTCTCGCCGCGCCGCTACACAAATCGTGCTGCGATCGACCTGGCGCGGCGACTGGCCGAACTGGCGCCAGGGCGACTGAACAAGGTGCTGTTCGCGCCGGGAGGCACCGCTGCCGTTGGCATGGCGTTGAAGCTGGCGCGGCATGCCACCGGACGGCACAAGACGCTGTCAATGTGGGACGCGTTCCATGGTGCATCACTCGATGCGATTTCCGTGGGTGGAGAGGCGATCTTTCGTCGCGATGCGGGGCCACTACTGCCGGGGACGGAACACGTGCCGCCGCCGGCGATGGCCGCCCGGTTCTTTGGCGAGGATGGGCGCGCGCACGAGCGGTTGGCTGACTACATCGATTACGTGCTGGAGGTGCAGGGCGACGTGGCGGCGGTGATCGCCGAACCGGTGCGCTGGACCACGTTGGAAGCGCCTCCCGTGGACTTCTGGCCGCGTGTGCGGGCAAGTTGCGATCGGCATGGCGCGCTGCTGATCTTTGACGAAATCCCCAGCTGCCTGGGTCGCACCGGAACGATGTTCGCTTGCGAGCAGTTCGGCTGTGTGCCGGACATGCTCGTGCTGGGGAAGGGCCTCGGTGGCGGCGTGTTTCCGATGGCGGCATTGATCGCGCGCGAGGACCTGGATGTCGCGGCCGAACGTGCGTTGGGACACTACACGCATGAGAAGAGTTCTGTGGGGTGCGCGGCGGCTCTCGCCACTCTGGATGTGATCCGTGATGAGAATCTACTGGTGCGATCACGTGAAATGGGCAGTTATGGATTGGATGTGCTACGACGCATGGCATCGACACGCGCCGTGCGTGGCCTCGGGGTATCGTTTGGCGTGGAGGTCGCGAGCGCGTCGCAGGCGGAACGTGTGATGTACCGGTGCCTTGGCAACGGCCTTAGCTTCAAGATCGGCGGCGGCAACGTGATCACACTATGCCCGCCGCTGACCATCACCCGCGCTGAATTGGACGCGGCGTTCGCTATCGTGGATGAGGCGCTTCAGAACGCCTGATCCCACGGCTCCGGCAGCATCATGTAATCGCCGCCACGCTTCACCACATGCGCGAAGCCGGGGAAGTGCATGTGCATTCCGGCGACCAATTGTCGATCGGTTGTCACCATGTCGAGCACGCGCTTGCGGGTCGCGGCGGCCGCATGGGGATCGGTGTCGAATTCTATCGTTACCTCGGGGCGCGGGATCTGAATGTCCGGCACGTGGACGATGTCGCCCCAGATCAGCAGCGTGTCCTTGCCCGACGAGATCATGTAGCCGCTGTGTCCCGGCGTGTGCCCATGCAATGGGACCGAGATGACGCCGGGGAAGACTTCCGTGGCGCGCGAGAAGGTGTGCATCACGTTGTGGTAAGGCGCCATCTGGTCTCGCGCGCACTGGAAGTACAGCTTCTTTGCCCGTTCACTCGCCTTTGCCATTGCGGCGTCGTCATGCCAGTGACGGGGCTCGTTTTCGTGCACCACCAATTCGGCATTCGGGAACAGTTTCGTGCCGGTCTTGGGATCGGTCAGGCCTGCAGAGTGGTCGGGATGCATGTGGGTCAGAATGACCTTCTCGATATCCGCCGGATTGATCCCTGCGGCGGCGAGGTTCCGTTGCAGCTTGCCGGCGGTTGGCAGCAGGTAGTCACCCGATCCTGTCTCGATCAGCGCCAGACGCCCGGCGGAGTGGATCGCGTAGCAGTTCACCGAGGTCCGTCGGCCGGGACGGAAGTTCTCGGTGAGTACCCGCATCGCGTCGTCGGAGGTTATGTTCTGCAGCACATCGACCGTGCCATCGAGATAACCGTCGGATAACGCGGTCACGACGATGTCGCCGACGCGGTGATGATAGACGCCAGGAATTTGCTGTGTCGGTGGCTGGATCATTTGGGTCTCTCTCACTGCGCTATGTAACCGCCGTCGATCACCAGCTCTGCGCCGGTGACAAACGACGCTTCGTCGGATGCCAGGAACAACACGCCATACGCCACTTCGATCGGTTCGCCCAACCGGCGCAGCGGCGTCTGCTCGATCTTTGCCTGGCGCCCGGCGGCATTCGTCGCGTTCAGCATTGGCGGCATGTAGCCGGGATGCACCGAATTCACCCGCACGCCTTGTGGCCCATAACGGCATGCCGCTGCCTTGGTGTAGTTGCGTACTGCCGCCTTCGATGCCGGATAGCCCGGATGGCTTTCCGCGCTCGCAACGATGCCCATGATCGACGAGATGTTGACGATGGAACCGCCGCCGGTCTTTGCCATCTCGGCCGCGGCCAGCTTGGTGCCGAGGAACACGCTGGTGGCGTTCACAGCGAGCAGGCGCTGCCAGCCGGCAAGATCGTCCGCCTCACCGACTGCGCTGCCGCTGATGCCGGCGTTGTTCACCAGGATGTCGAGACGGCCATAGGCTGCGATCGTGTCGGCGATCAGTTGCTTCCAATCGAGTTCCGACGTGACGTCGGTGCGCACGAAACGTGCCTGGCGCTGGCTGGCGGAAATGTCGGCGGCAACCGCCTCGCCTTGCTGCACCAGCACGTCGGCAATTACCACCTTGGCGCCCTCCTGCGCGAATAACCGCGCTTCCGCCTCGCCCATGCCATGGGCGCCACCGGTGACGATGGCGACCTTGTCCCTTAGCCGCATGATGTTCCCTCCGGATCTGTCAGGCGATCATCTGATGGCGGTCACGCGCACGCAATCCAGGTCAGACGCGCGGTGCGGCCGCGCGGCGCAGTCGGTCGTTGATCGCGAGTCCGAGTCCGTGATGCGGTATCGGCATCACTGCTATCCGCGAAAGCCCCCGCGAAACGGCCGCTTCGTCGAGCCTCCGCAAGCCATCGAACAGCCGCGCGGCAGCTTCGGTCAGATCACCGTTCGCGCTGAGATCGAATGTGATTGCGGATCCCGGCAGCGGCGTACCGAACGACAACAGCGCTTCATCATGCTGCACGCTGTGGGCATCGAGCCGCATTGGCAACCGCGGCGCGTAGTGCGAAACGAGCATTCCCGGAGATCGCGGCGTAGCCGCTGATGCCGTGTGATCGATGCGACGTAGCGGCCCGATAACAGCCTCGATCGCTTCCACGGTTGCACCACCAGGTCGCAACAGCGTCGGCGCATTCGATAGATCCACCACGGTGGACTCGACACCCACGCCACAAGGGCCGCAGTCGAGCACGGCGGCAATGCGGCCGGTCAGTTCGGCCATGACGTGCCACGCCGTTGTTGGGCTGACCTTGCCGGAACGGTTTGCCGATGGCGCGGCGATCGGCCGAGCGCACTCTCGCAGCAGCGCCAGTGCGACATTGTGCGCCGGCACGCGTACCGCGATCGTGTCCAGTCCGGCACTTGCCAGCAGGCTCACGCGGCAGCCAGCGGTGCGCGGCAATACCAGCGTCAAGGGACCCGGCCAGAAAGCGGCGGCAAGGCGGTGTGCGTCGTTGTTGGCGACAACATCGGCGAATGCTGCCTCGGTGCTTGCATAATGGCAGATCAGGGGATTGAAACGCGGCCGATCCTTTGCGGCGAAGATGGCCGCGACGGCACGATCGTCCGTCGCATCCGCGCCAAGCCCATAGACCGTTTCGGTACCGAAGGCAACCAGCGCACCGTCGCGCAGCAGCGTAGCCGCGCGATCAATGCCGTTGAAATCCGCTTGCAACAGTTCCGTCATGGTAGATTGAAATATCCACAGGCTTGGGGTGTGGCAAAGATTGGGCGCACTGCTACAGTCTGGAAACGCCGTATCGCAAGCGGTATCCCAGGGGAGTTTCAACACCATGCTCGACATCGCCTTCGCCAAGCCGGCTTTGCCAAAGTCCGGTGCCGTGATCCTGTTGATGGGTGAAGGCGAGATGCCGTCGGGCGTGTGGCAACAGACGGATGAGGCGACCGGTGGTGCGATCGCACGTGCACTTGCGGCTGCTGAATTCAAGGGCGGCAAGGGCAAGACCTGCACGATCCTGGCCCCCGGCGCGGGCTTGTCGCGCGTCGTGGCGGTTGGCATCGGCAAGCCCGCCGAACTGACCACACACGTGCTGAACGAGGCCGGTGGGCATGCCGCCGGCGCTGTGCTGAGCGAGACAACCGCCACCGTGGCGACCGGCTCCTTGCAACCGGCGCAGGCAGCCGAGGTGGCGCTGGGCGCCGTGCTGCGCGCGTATCGTTTCGACAGGTATCGCACCAAGGAAAAGCCGGAGGACAAGCCGAAGCTTGCCAGGTTGACACTGCTGACCGGTGAACCGCCGCGTGCGAAGTCGGCGTGGGAGCCGCTGGAGGGAATCGCGAAGGGAGTGTTTATCTCACGTGACCTGGTCAGCGAACCACCCAACGTGCTGAACCCTGCCGAGATGGCAGATCGCTGCAAGAAACTCAGCGAGCTTGGGTTGAAAGTGGAGGTGCTGGGACCGCGGGAGATGACGCGCCTCGGCTTTGGCGCGCTGCTCGGCGTCGCGCAAGGTAGCGTTAACGAGCCGCGCATGGTGGTGATGCAGTGGAACGGCGGCGGCGGCAACGGTCGCAAGCGCGGAAGCAACGGGAGCAAGCCGCTGGCGTTCATCGGCAAGGGTGTCACGTTCGACACCGGCGGCATCAGCATCAAGCCCGCGGGCGGCATGGAGGATATGAAGTGGGACATGGCCGGGGCGGGCACCGTCGTCGGACTTATGGCTGCGCTGGCTGGACGCAAGGCGAAGGTCGATGCCGTCGGCCTCGTCGGCTTGGTGGAGAATATGCCGTCAGGCAACGCACAGCGACCGGGCGATGTGGTGAAGACCTATTCCGGGCAGACTGTAGAAGTTATCAATACGGATGCCGAAGGAAGACTGGTGCTGGCGGATGTTCTTTGGTACTGCCAGCAGAAATTCGATCCCCGGTTCATGGTCGACCTGGCGACGCTGACGGGTGCGATGATTGTCGCGCTCGGTCATGAATATGCCGGGATGTTTTCCAATGACGATGCGTTGGCCCAGAAGCTGATCACTGCCGGCGTGGCGACGGACGAGAAGGTGTGGCGCTTCCCGCTACATGATGCCTACGACCGGTTGATCAGGTCGGACATCGCCGACATGAAGAACATCGGCGGGCGTCCCGCGGGATCGATCAGCGCGGCGCAATTCATCCAGCGGTTCGTCAACCAGAAGCCGTGGGCGCACCTGGATATCGCCGGCGTGGCGTGGAGCACCAAGGACTCGCCCTGTGTGCCAAAGGGCGCCACGGCGTTCGGCGTACGGATGCTGGATCGGTTGGTGGCGGAGCACTACGAGGATTGAGGCGGAACTCACCGCTTCAGGCGGTGCGACCACACCAGTCGCGCCAGGCGTGGCGCAGCGCATTGCCGAGGTTGCGACCGAACCTTGGCGCGTCGCATAGCGGACTGGCTTTGACCTGTGCGCGGAGCCCGGATCGCAGCGCAGCCAACGCCGGGATGTCGGAGGCCTTGGCAACCGCGAGCTCGGTGTAGGCGGCGAGGTCCGCCGCGACCCAGTCGCCCAGGCCAGCATTGCTCAGGTGGCTCATGGAATGGCGGGAGGCGAAGATCTCGCCCGGTAGCGTGACCGTTGGAACGCCCATCCACAGCGCCTCACAGGTCGTCAGGCCGCCGGTGTAGGGGAAGGGATCCAGAACGATGTCGATGTTGTTGTATTCGCTGATGAATGCGCGGTGGCTGGATGGGCCGCGGAGCTCGAGGCGGGAGAGCGGGACGTCGTGCGCGGCGAAGGCTGCGCGGACCCGTTCGACGGTGGGCGCATCCACGAACTGATGCGCCTTGAGCACGAGCCGCGCGTGCGGCACACGCTGCAGGATGCCACTCCACGTGGCGATCACACGTGGCGTGATCTTGGCCAGGTTGTTGAAGCAGCCGTACGTGATGTGTCCATTGGCGAGTGCGGGAAGCGGTCCGACGTCCGGTGCATAAGGCGGCGCGCTGTAGCAGACGTAGCCATCAGGCAGCAGCAGCAGCCGTTCGGAATAGAAGTGGGCCAACGCGGGCGGCGTTTCCCAGCGATCGGTGAGGAACCAGTCCATCTCCCGCAGACCGGAGCCGTGACTTTGCATGCCGACCCATTTGATCTGCACGGGCGCCATCCGGTAGGCGCAGGCGGTCATGCGCGCGGCATCGCCGTAGCCCCCAAGGTCAATCAAGATGTCGATGCCGAGCGCCCTCGCCTTTGCGGCCAGCGCGGTATCGGTCAGCGTATCGACATCGTGCCATTCCCGTGAGAGGGAGCGAAAGCGTCGCGCCATCCAGTCCTGACTGCCGTTCTGTGCCAGGCAAACGATTGAGAAGGCGGTGGGATCCAGTGTCTCGAAGCCTGCAACGGTCAACCAACCCACCGGGTGAGCTCGCAACGAACCTGAGAGCAATCCGATGACCAGCGGACGCTCGGGATGCGGGGCATTGGTGAATGTTGGCGGTGGATCGCGGGAAAGGTGGTCGGAGCAATCGTGCAGCGCTGCCAGGAGTTCCTCGGCTGTGATGCCGTCGCCATAGGGAAGAGTGTTGCAGAGCGCCCGCCTCGGCAATGTCTCATCGGGTGCCAGTGCGATGGCACGGCGTGCCAGTGCGATGCCTTCCTCCTGCAGCCCGACGCAGCTAGTAGCGATGGCGAGGTTGCACAGCACGTGCGTCTGCTTACCGTCGCGCTCGATCGAAGCCAGCAGTTCGGTGCGCGCCGCGGCATGGCGATGCATGCGGAACAGCACAGTAGAAAGCGCATTGGGCAAGGTCTGGTTCGTGGGATCGAGTTCGATGGCGCGACGCAGTGCGACTTCCGCCTCGCGCAGGCGATACGAACGCGCCAGCAGGTCAGCTAGGAATTTCATGGGCAACGGTGCGTCGGGGGCGAGGGCAGTTGCCGCTTCGAGTGCATCGATCGCGTCAGGAACACGGCCGAGACGCTCCAGCAGTACGCCGCGCATTGCCGGGAGCACGGGGTTCAGGGGATCGCGTTCGCTGGCCATGTCGAGCCACGCCAACAAGGCGTCCTCGGTGCCAGCCGCGGTCGCGGCATTGACGCGGTGCACCCCGTACTCAGGATTCGTGGCGCAAGTTCCTGCGCCCTGGCGAACGCCGCTTCCGCCAGCTTCTTGTCGGGCGTCAGCAGCAATGCGAGGCCCAGCGTATCCCAAGTGTCGCCTCGACCTGGCGCGATGCCGCAGCAGCGCAGCAGCAGTTCGCACGCGCCCTCGCCATCACCGCGCAGGATCAGCAGTCCGCCCAGGCCGAGTAACGCCGACTCGCGGCGCGGATTGATCTCCAGAGCATGTTGGTAGGCCTGCTCGGCCTCCTGGTGCTGGCCCGTCGCACGCAGCGCTTCCGCGCGGCGCAGCGGCGGCTCGTCCCAGTCCGGAAGGAGCCGCTCCAACTCCTGCATCAGGCGGAATGCGTGCGCCGCGTCCCCTGCCTGCTGTTCCGCGAGGGCAAGATTGAGAAGTGTCGGTGGCCTGGTATCGCCGAGCGCGACCGCCTGGCGGAGCGCGGGTAAGGCCTGCTCGGGGCGATGGTTGGCGAGTTGCACCATGCCTCGCACCACGAGTGCCTGGGCATTGGAGTGCCGGGGCTCGCCGGCCGAACTCGAGGAATGCGAGTGCGCCGGCAGGGTCGCCGGCCTGCAGCAGAGCGAGCGCTGTGTCAGGCATTGGGTTGCGCACGTTGTAGTACGACGAAGATGCCGGCGATCGTGGCGTCCGCCTCGAAACGCACGGTCTGGTGCTCGATGGTGCGAATGGCAAAACCGGTGGCCTGGGCAGCGGTGGCGACATAAGCGAACGCGTGCGAGTAGCGGCCCTGCCAGCCCAATGCCCAATTGCCGTTTCCCGGCACCGTGCCGTCGAAATGTGGCAGTAGCTCCTCGAGCGAGAAGATGAACCAGCCACCGGGTTCGAGCGCGGCGTGAACCGCGGCCAGCACTTGGTCAAGTGCGCCGAAATAGATCAATACGTCGGCCGCGATGACAAGCGGCCACGACGTCGCAGTCTCGGAAAGCAGGTTCAGCAGGTCGGCCTCGTGCAGTTCGGCGTATATCTTCTTGGCGGCTGCGACTTCGAGCATGCGAGGGGAGAGATCGACACCGACAAGCGGACCTATCGGCAGGTCGGAGAGCACAACCGCGACCAGTCCGGTACCGCAGCCGAGATCGAGCACCGGATCGAGCCGTTCGCCGGCGGCTATTGTCGGGTGCTGTAGCAGCGCAGTCCGGATCAGGCCAGGAATGCGATAGCCGAGGGACACCAGGTGCAACTCGAAGCGATCCGCGTAGCCGTCGAATACAGTGCGCACATATTCGACCGGGGCGCGGGATGCGCCTGGCAAGATCCCTGATGCCGCCACGAGATGGCGCACGTAAGGGTCGTGGGGTCCAAGCTTGAAGGCTTCGCTATAAGCGTCTGCGGCTTCCGTATGGCGGCCCAGGCTGGACAGCGCGTGACCCATCATCCCAAAGCAGCAGGCGTCAGCCACGCCAAAGACGCGCGCCGCTTCGGCGAACTCGTACGCGGCCGTAAAGTCACGGCGTCGCAACGACATGAGGACGGCGGTATTGCGCAATTCCACATGGTGCGGCTGGGTGGCGATGCCCGCCTGGAGCGTGGTCAGCGCCACATCCACGTCGCCACAGGCTTCCTGTGCCGCGGCAAGGCCCTGATGGTAGGAAGGATTGGTGGGTTCGGCGGCCAGCGCCTCGCTGAGACACGCCGCGGCGTCCTTTGGTCGCCCGACTTCCAGCAGCAGAATACCGAGCAGGGCCTTCGACGCCGGGTCTGATCGGTCGAGTATGACCGCTTCTGCGGCGTCCGCCAGTGCGGCTTGCGGATCACCCTTGCGCAGCAGCGTGTCGGCGCGACATTTGCGCAGGCTCGCGTCGCCGGGAAACTGCGCCACAGCTGTGTTGAGTTCGCTGAGCGCCTGGTCAAGTGCTCCTTCTGCCAACGCGACGCGGGCAGCGAGCTCCCAGATTCGCGCTGATGGCGGTGCGAGACGACGCACTGCGGACATGAGGTGACGGGCGGCTGTCGGACGATTGGCGAACAGCAACGCCGCTACCCGTGCGGTCAACGCCTCCGCGTTGGCAGTGGTCTCTAGTGTTTCCATTGAAGGGCTCCTTTTGAGCCGGCGGTGAATCCAGTGGCCACACGGCGCACCGAACGTCAGACTGGTGCGGCAAGCCCGGCGGCAATGTTGTCATTGATCGAAATCAGGAAATCCAAATCGGGATTGTCCCGCGTCATCTCCCGCTGCACGGCAATGCCGACGGACATAATCGAAGCGCGCAAATCCGCGGGCAATGCGTTTGCCGGATCGCGCATCAGATCGCTGACCGTTACCCACAGGCGGCGATTGTCGGCGATCGCCTGCACCTGATTGGTGGTTCCGCCACCGCGCGCCGTCTTCAGCGCACCGCTGGCACGGCGGAAGACGTCCGCTTCCTGTTCCCGCAGACTCCGATGACTTGCTGCCGTCTGATAGGCGCGGGTTGCTGCTTGGCTCATTGTCGGCATGGCTCTCGATGGTCTCCCTGGTGTGGGGTGGATTGTGGAACCACCGCCCTGGCAGGTTTCGGCTCGCGGCCCAGCACTGAATCTTCATGGCGAATGATCCGCCGGGTGAGCTTGAGGGCTTGGTAGCAGTCGTCGGCTTCCGCCGCACACAGCGCGCGATCGAGGATTTCGCACGCAAGTGTCGATGTGGTCACTTGCTTGAATGCCTCGATCAGTTCGCGGGCTGATATGAGGCCGTCGGCGCGTTCTTCTTCGGAACCGATATAGGCGCACTGAAGCGCGAAATAGATGCGTCGTGCGGGACTGTCCGCCTGGTCCGGCGGCATGATCTGCTTGCCGAACAGGAAGCGGGCCTTGGCAGTCAGCTCTATGCGTGACTTTGTGCGGAAGCGTATGGGTGCGCCATTGACGATCATTACTTCGCCCTGGCGCAACTCCAGAACTAAATTCGACATGCGCCCTTCCCTGGCGTGCATAGTCCGGCATGGACAAGCGACAGCCCTTGACAGCGTTACCGGCGACTGGCCGGGCAGTCAGCTGACACCATCGCCGGCCAGGCTTTTAGCCTGGCCGGGACCGATGGTTGGTCTCGGTGTGTTACTTGAACAGGCTCAACAGCGTCTGCGGTGCCTGGTTCGCCATGGACAGGGCTTGCGTGCCCAGCTGCTGACGGATCTGCAACGCTTGCAACGCCGCCAATTCCTTCGCCAGATCGGCATCCACCATTGAGCCAAGACCGGTGTTCAGCGCATCTATCTTGTCACTGTTATAGCTGATCTGGTTGTTGACGTAGTTCACCTCGGAGCCGACCGTGTTCAGCCCAGTACCGACAGTGTTCATCTGTGTTAGAAACGTGCCGGTCGCGGTCATCAGGGTGGCCACCCCTGCGGCTGTGCCATACGTGGCCCCGCCGAAGCTGAAGCTGATCGCGTTATATAGTTCTGAGCCGCCGAACGTCGCGATGCCGTAGGAGGAGCCCGTTTCGTTGCGGACGGTCGCGACGCGAGCAAAGGTTCCGGTGGAGCCGGTTATATTGCCGATCAGTGTCTTGCCGTTGTAGCCAGCATCCTGGATGAACGTTTTTACGTTCGCCAGCAGCGAGCTGTATTGCGATTGATACTGGGTCCGCTGCGTCCCGGACACGTCCGAGTCAGACAGCTTCACCAGCACATCACGCATGCTCGCCATGGTGTTGGATACGTCGTTCAAGCTCAATTCAGTGGTGGACAGCAGACCCTGCACGGTGCCGAGTTGCTGGTTTGCACTGGTCAGCGCGCCAACAGTGGAACGCACGGACTGTGCCACGGCATAGGCAGCGCCGTCATCCGTGGCGTCAGCCACGCGATAGCCGGTGGAGATCTGCTTCTGAGTGGCAGCCAGCTGCGAGTTCGTCCGGTCGAGCGACTGGAGCGCGATCATGGCGCCCATGTTGGTATTTACGGAATTGAGAGACATGGTGTCTTACCCTTCTTACCCAAAGAATTACGTATGTGCCGCGTTTTGTGCACTTGACATCATACTGACGCCTCTGAGTTAACCGTCGATGAAGCCAAACCGAATTTTTACATCAAACCGGCATGAACTTCACGAGCGATAGGCCGCTCAGTCCGGAAATAAGCTGGTACGAGGCCTGCATCTGGGTCTGCACCTGCGAAAGCTGTGACAGCGTGGACGCCATATCGACGTCTTGCGCTGAAGACACCTGCGTGTTCAGCGCTGTCTGCGTGTCAGCAAGCTGGGTCTGCGTTGCCGTGAGGGACGACTGAACGTTGCCCAGCACACCCGCGTCCTGTCCCATGGCACTCACAGCGCCGATAAGGCTTGTACGGGTATTCTGCACAAGGTCCTGGAAGCCCGGCGTGTTCACTTGCGCGCTGCTCAGCGAGCCGATCGTGGCCAACGCGCGCAGCGTGTCGCGCATGTAGGAACCGGTGGTGGTAAAGTTGGTCAGGTCGGCCGGCGGCTGCGGGATCAGTCCATTATGGCTGGCAGACAAGCCGATGATTTCGCTCTGGTTCTGGCCGGTCTGAATCGTCGGCAGGGTCGGCGGATCGTTGCTGGACAGGTAGACCGAGAACGGTGACGGCCCGCCGCCGAAGCTGGCAACGCCTTGGGTAGCCTGTGCAACCTGTGCCGCCGTCTGGACGCCGAGCTGGCCAACATCCGCCTGGATCTGACCGAAGAATGTACCCGCGGTTCCATCGGCAATATTGTCGGGGTTGGGCACCGGCGGATTGCCGGTGTCCTGACCGGAGAACACGTAGACTCCCGCGTCCTGGGTATCCAACAGCCCGGCGACCTGGCTCAGCGCGTCACGTGCCGACGCCGCTATGGTATCGACCTCGCTGCTGTTGATCCCCTCCACGTTGTTGAGCTGCGCATAGAAGCCGGAGGCGATCGACTGAATCGCCGTCATGGCGGTCTGCGTCACACTCATGCGCCCCGTGGCCACATCCACATTGTTCTGCAAGGTCTGCATGTTGGCGACCTGTGGCTCCAGATTGAGCGATATGGAGGCGCCCTCTCCCAGCCCGGCATAGGTATTGCCGATCAGTCCCGAGCTTGCCTGGCTGATGAGCTGGTCGAGCCGCTGCTTCACGGACGCTGCGTTCGTGACCAGGCTGTTCATCATGCCATAGTCCGAAGGTAGTGCCGCACTGGTGATGCCGCTCATGACAGCTTCCCTATGAGACCGTGGTCAGCAATTGTGTCCACATCGCCTGCACGGCGGCGATGACCTTGGCGTTGGCGCCGTAGGCGTTCTGCAGCGCGATCATGTTCGACATTTCGGTATCCATATCGACACCGCTCTGCGACGACAGCTTGCCGCTGAGCGTGGTCTGGACCGCCTGCTCCGTGCTGAGCTGGTTGGATGTGCCGGCGCTGTCCTGCGCTTGCGCGGCGGTCATGGTGGCAGCCAATCCAACCAGCGTAGATGGCGCGCTGTACGGCGCGCTCAGCGTGCCCGACGGACCAAGGCCATTGGTGTTGGTGCCAAGCACCGGCGTCGATCCGAAGGTGGTGTTGAGTACCGCGTTGATGACGTCGGCGAATCCGGCGTATTGCGTGGGCGGCAGGTTGACCTGCGGGTTGCCGTCGCGCACCAGCGACGGTGTCTGCTGCACAGCCTGATCGACCTGAATGGTAGCGGCGAACCCCACATAGTTGTTCTGCACCGCCAGTGGCGGCGCGCTCTGCGCCGGTACGTTCCCCGCAGGGTCGGTGAACAGCGTCAGCCCGTTCGCGCTGAAGCGGGCCGCCATGTTCTGCGAGAACTCATCGAGCTCCGCCTGGTCGGTCGGCAGTGTGGTATCGCGCAGCGTGATGTTGGCGCCGATCTGCCCCCCCTGGAGCTGATTCGTGACGTCGACCCCGCCGAGCATGATTGCTGGGATTGTTGCCGGGTAAGTCGCACCCGGCTGCACGTTCGCGTCACTCGTGCTGAGCTGGTTGGCGACGTTGTGTGTCGGCAGCTGCAGGCCAGCCGAGGTTGTGACCACCACGTCGCCATTGGGCTGTTGCAGCAACTTCACATCGACGAGCTGCGACAACGTCGCCACCGCCGCGTCGCGTTGGTTTTCAAAGTCCGCGGTGCTTTGACCGGAGGCCTTCGCCGCGACGATGCGGTTGCTGAGGTCGCCGATGGTGCCGAGCGTGGTGTTCAGCACACCGACCTCGGCGACGATATTGTCCTGTGCCGACTGACGCTGTGCTGTATAGGCACTGCTGAGCGTGTTGATGTTGCGCGTCAGGTTGGTGGCGGACGCCACTACCTGGCTCTGCTGCGCCTGGTTGCTGGGGTCGTTCAACAGTGTGGAGAACTGGCCCTGCAGGTTGGTGAGCAAGCTTGCAATGTCAGTGTTCTGGCCTGGCGTGCCCTGTACCGCGTCGATCGCCTGCAAGGCGCTTTGACGGGTCTGCAGGCCAGCAACAGTGGCGTTTTGACTGAACACCTGCGCCTGCAAGTCCACGTCGATGTTGCGCGTGGCTGGGCCGGTGCGCACGCCAAGCTCCATGCCACTGGCATCGAGGCTCTGCTGCGTGCCGACCTCGGCCGCGTAACTGGGGGTGC
Source organism: uncultured Alphaproteobacteria bacterium (assembly GCA_963726125.1). Taxonomy (GTDB): domain Bacteria; phylum Pseudomonadota; class Alphaproteobacteria; order Acetobacterales; family Acetobacteraceae; genus JAMXLO01. The sequence continues at coordinate 33,883 of CAVSBG010000004.1, forward strand.
TCGCATTCGCCACGTTGTTCGACACGAGCGCCAACTGGCTTTGGACATTGGCCAGTCCGCCTGACGCGATGGATAGTGCAGCGCTGAGGCCCACCGGTCCGGTCCTATTGCTTCATGTCGATCGTCTGCTGCAGCATTTGACTGGCCGTTGTCACCATCTTGGTGTTGGCCGAATAGGCTTGCTGCGCAACGATCAGTTTGGAGAACTCGGCGGCGATATCGACGTTGGAGCTCTCGACCGATTGGGTGACGAGGTTGCCGGCTCCATTGGTTCCTGGTGCCTCCGCAAGCGGAGTGCCTGAATCCGTGCTGGCGGTGAATGCCTCGCCATTCTGTCGCTGCAACTTATCCGGTGCGTTGAACGTCACCACCGGAACCTGCGCGATCGTGCGCGACTGACCGTTGTCATAGTTCACGACGATGTTGCCGTTGGTCTGCGTGGTGACTGAGGAGAATGCTCCCGGCGGCACGCCGTTCTGCGTCAAGCCGCGCAGATTGTAGGTCGAGCCGGCGAATTGCGTGACGCCGTTGGTCTGACCGTAGGTGCCGAGATTGATGGTGATGGCCTGCGGGCCGGAGCCGAAGTCGGTGGTGAATTGAACGGTTGCCGCAGTGTTGGGAGCATACGGCGAGGTGACGATGGTGCCGAGGTCGGCCGGATCGGGCTGCAGGCTGCCTGTGGTGCCCGAGGGTACGCCGTTGGCGTTCGCGCCAAAGCCGACATCGGCCGTGCCGCGGTCGGCTAAGGCCTTGTCGTCCGGGGAGCTGATCTGCACCGACCAATTATCCTGTGCGGTCTTCACCCAGTTCAGAGTGACCGTGTGCATGGTGCCAAGCGCGTCATACACATCGATGTCCGAGGAGATCGGTGCGGTGGGTGTTGCCGTGCCGGCAGTCGGTGTTGCCGGCAGATTGGCGGACAGAGTCACACTGGTTGTGGACACGGGATTATAGACGGTCTGTGTCACCTGAATCGGCTGGAGCGTGTTCTGATTGACCGCGCCAGTCTGCGAATTGACCGGCCAACCGTTGAGATAATTGCCTGCGCTGTTCACCAGATAGCCGTTCTTATCCATCTGGAAGTCACCGGCGCGCGTGTAGTACTGCTGCGGGCTGAAGGTCGGTATGTTGTTCACCTCGCCGTCCTGTTGCGACACAGCGAAGAAGCCTTGGCCGGCTATGGCAAGACCAAGGGTATTGTCAGTTTGGGTGATGGTGCCCTGGACGTTGTTGACATAGTCGGGCGTGGCGACCACGGCACCGGAGTCATTCTCGGTGGCGTTGCTGGTGGTCAGGTAATCGATGAAGCTGGTATCGACCCGTTTGTAGCCAACGGTCTGACTGTTCGCGACGTTGTCGCTGATGTTGCTGAATGCGGCGGACTGGGCACTCAGCCCGCTGATGGCTGTGTTCATTGCGCCGAACAATGACATGGGGAATCGCTCCACTGGTTCGTTCGCCTGAGCGGTCGCAGGAACTGTGCCAATCGCCGAGGACGGGATTCAGCGGGATTTGCAAGGCATTGCTGTACCGCGTGGCGTGAGGCGGCAGGATCGGCCCGGCAAGAATTGCCGCTACAGCCAACCTGACAGGACGGCTCGTCGTGGCGCTATCGGAATACACCAGTTATCGCCGCCGTACTTTGCGACGATATGAAGTGGCATGCGGCTTGCTGCTATCGGGCATCGAGGAACCGTAGCCATGCAGCCAGCACCACAACTCGCCCCAACGAACCAAATCGCGCCTCCGCGGTTGCTGGCAGGCCAACCGGCGCCTGCCGCGCAGTCGAAGGCGTTGCCCGATTTGACGGGATTTGGCGACAGGCTTGCTAAGGCGCTTGCCGCGGATGTCGCGACAGCCAGGCCGGCAGTTGCAGTGGCAGCAGGGCAGCCGACGCCGCCCGCGCCTGTCGTCGCAGCGCAAGTTGCTCCCGAGCAGGTCGCCCCGCGGATCGCGCCAGTGCAAATCGCGCCAGTGCAGGTCGCCTGCGTGCAGTCGGTCCCAGATCCCGTTCAAATTGCGCTGGTTCCGGCAGTCGGGGCCTTACCATTGCCGCCGGCAGTGGTGACCCAGCAGCAGCCGGATGGCGTTGCGCAACGTCCGAGGCCGACACACGCGGACCGCCGTGAGTCGAAGGACACGAGCGCGGCCTCGACGACGGACGATGCGGCGGGGACCGATCAGCCTGTAGCGATCGCGATGCAGCCGTTGCCCTTGGCGCTGCCGCTGCCCATCGATGCAACGCCGCTTCCGACTCAACAGGGTCCTGGGGGCGCCACGGCCGCCAGCGACGCCGAGGCGACTTCGTCCATCGCCGCACAGGCTGTTGGTCATGTCCCCGGGGCGAAGCCGGCCGTCACCGACACAACGTCTTCCTATGTGCAAGCTGCTGGCACTCATGCCACGCCACATCGAGCCGATCCACCGCCACTCCCCGCCTCGATGCAATCTGTTAGCGATCAGCCCGACACCAGCCAAAGCACAGCGACGCAGGCAACAACGCCGGCCGCCGCGCTACTGGCGCTGCACCCGCTGACAGGTGACACGGCGACGGCTCCAGCAGCAGCGCCCGCCAGCACAGCGCCCGCATCAACGCCTACCGCGCAAGTGGCATCGCCTGCAGCCCAGGTTGCGCCGGCGCTGGTCGCAATGGGCCATGCACCGGATGGCGCGCAGCGGCTGACTATGCGCCTCGCCCCGCCCGAACTCGGACAGGTGGAGATTCGTATTGATCGACCACCCGACGCGCCGGCGCGAGTGGACATCACTGTCGAGAAGACCGCAACGCTGACCCTGCTGTTACGCGACCAGCCGCAATTGCTGCATGCGCTGGATCAGGCCGGCGTGCCCCCCGAGGGGCGCAGCGTGACCTTCCATGTCGTGGCGCCGGAACCGACGGCGCGTATGGACGCCACATCTGTTCCGTCACCGTCCGGTGCTACTTCCAACGGCCTTGCCGGCGAGTACTCGCAGGGCGCGTCACGGCAGGGTGGCAATTCCGCGCCGCAGCAACAGACTGCCGCAGACGGGTCCGACGAGGCAGCGCTGGCTGACGCCGCACCGCCGCCATGGGCGCGTTGGTCGCGCGTCGGTCTCGATATCACCGCTTGAGTGGAAAGGTATTCGCATCATGAGCATCGCATCCGTCGCCACACAGCAGAGCACCGCAGCCGCAGCCACTGCGGCATCCGGCACCGCAGCCGCTGCCACCAACCCCCTCGCCTCACTGTCATCGAACTTCAACGACTTCCTCTCGATGCTGATGACGCAGTTGCAGAACCAGGACCCCACCAGTCCGATGGACACCAACCAATTCACCAGCGAGTTGGTGCAGTTCTCCAGCGTCGAGCAGCAGATCAACACCAACACAAGCCTGACGCAGTTGATCCAGCTCACGCAGGGCGGCGAAGTGATGCAGGCCTCGGCGATGACCGGCAAGCAGGTGACCGCCAGTTCGGATCACGTGCCGTTGCAGAACGGCAAGGGCACCATCCAGTTCAGCACGACGACGGCCCAGCCGGTGGACATCTCCATCTACGACGCGAACGGCGCGAAGCTGAGCGATGCAATGTTGGAGTCGAGTGCCGGCACCAACACCTGGACCTGGAACGGCACCAACAGCTCCGGCGGCACAGTGCCCGACGGCAGCTACAAGTTCGCCGTGACAGGCGCCAATGCCGATGGCACAACGACGGCGCTGACCGCCAGCGTGATCGGCACGGCGACCGGGGTGCAGAGCCAGTCCACCGGTATGCAACTGGAACTGGGCGCGCTGTCGGTCGATTTCTCTCAGGTTCAGTCGGTGGGGAACTGAGCGATCAGGGCCCCATGCGCATCGATGCCGGATGGCCTGGCACTTTGAACACCTGTCCGGTGTCCACGACGTTGGTGCCGTCCACCTTCAGGATGGAGAAGGTCTGGTCCGTGTAGTTGCCGACGAACAGGTACCGGCCATCCGGTGTAAACGCCATGGCTTCGGGGAACGCGCCGACCGGTATTGTCTTGATTGGTGTCACGGTCTTTCCGTCTATGTGGAGGATCGTGACGCTGCCCGTCGGCTGATAGAACCAGGCCTGCTTCATGTTGGAGCCATCGACGTTCAGCGCCGCGGCGAGGTCGCCTTTCGGGCTCACGGCGAGGCCCTCGGGCGCATCGCCCACCGTGACGTGACCGATGGCGTGCGGATGCGCGCCCTCAAGATCAATGACCGTCACCGCGTCAGCGCTGCCGTCGGATGAACCGCCATTGCCGTTGTCCGCGGTGATCGCCAGTTTCGAATCCGGCGTGACGGCAATATTGTAAGGGAACGCGTAGGTGGGGATGTCGAGCTTGTTGTAGGTGACCTTGTCGCCGTCGATGTCGAGTACCGCCACCTTGTTGTCCGGTGATTTCAGGGCGAGCGCGTGCTTGCCGTCGGGCGTGAAGACGACATGCGAGACACCCGGACTGATCGCGACGGTGCCGGTCTGCGTCACATTGGTTCCGTCAATTTTCAGAATGCTGATGGTGCCGTCGCCGCGGTTGGCCACCAGCGCCATGTCGCCCTTGGGACTGAATGATAGGCCCGAAGGCTGCTTACCCACGGTCACCGTCTGCGCAAGCTTCGGCGGGTTCGCCTGCATGTCGATGACGAAGACCTTGTCGGTTGGGACAAGCTTGCGGACGCCATTTTCCTCCGCGACGGTCATCGAGTTCGGCAACCAGCGCGATGCTGCCATTCGGCGAAATGGCGAGGTTCACCGGCGGACCGACAATGGAGTTTTCGAGCTGCAGCGTGGCAACGATCTTCGGTGCCTCGGGCTGGGCCAGATCGACGATCAGGACCGTGTCCTGGCCGGTCGGATTGATGACAGGCTTGCCCTGTGCATCGGTGCCGGGTTTCTCGTCATTGCCGATGATCATATAAGGCGCGGCGGTGGCCTGGATCGAGGTCGTTGCGAACAGACAAAGGCTCGCGGCGACGCAGTGCTTCAACAGCAGCGACTGCATGGTTTCCTCCCTGAAGTCTTCTTGGCACGAAGACTGCGGGCTTTCTTGCTGGCAGGCAACCCTGCTCGACGACGCGGATTATTGTCGCGGCGTTGGCGTCAATGGACATAGGGTTCATGCTGCCGCGCGTCGGATCACGGGCATTGGGGGACAGATGACGGTTTGGCAACAGCGCGCGCTTAGCGTCCTGAGGATCGTGGTGGGCTTGTTGTTCATGGAGCACGGCACGGCGAAGCTGTTCGGCTTTCCCACTGCGGCGAACCATCCGGCGATGTTCCAGCTCCTATGGTTTGCCGGGATCATCGAGGCCTTGGGCGGCCTGATGCTTGCCATCGGCCTGTTCACGAGGTGCGTGGCTTTTGTCATGTCGGGCGAGATGGCTGTGGGTTACTTCCTTTCGCACGCCCCCAGGGGCTTCTTCCCGCTGTTGAACGGCGGTGACGCTGCCGTGCTGTACTGCTTCATCTTCTTCTACATCTTCGTCGTGGGCGGCGGCTGCTGGAGCGTCGATGCCAGGTTACGACGGAATTAGCGCCGCCACGTCTTCGCGACCTTCCGCGGTGAGACCGGCGGCCACGCCGGCACGGTCCTCGGCGGGGCGGTTCTGGCTCATCTTCCACTTGCCTTCGAGGCGCGTGAGCGGCAGCGCGAAACCGACGATGCCTTTCAGCATCATGTCGGTGAAGTCAGCGGGCGCATCGCTTACCGCCCACGGTTCGGCGCGCGGTGTTTCTTGGCGCTCGGTCAGGCGTGTGACCACCTCACGCAGCCGCTCGGCATCGTTGAAGAACTCGATCGTGCCGTAGGCGTGGATGGCGATGTAGTTCCACGTGGGCACGACCTTGCCGGTCTGGCGTTTGGTTTCGTACCAGGACGGCGTGATATAGGCGTCGGCGCCCTGGAAGATCGCCAGCGCCTCGCCGATGGCGCCGCGTGCCTGTGGATTGGGGCGCGCGAGGTGACCGACCAGCGTCCCGTAGGGCGCGGGATCCGGATCGAGCAGCATGGGGACGTGGCTGGCAATCAGGCCGTCGCCGGTCAGTGTGACCAGCGTTGCGAGGCCGCACCGACGGATTGCGTCGTGCAGCACATCGACGCGTTCTTCCTTGAACAGTGGTGGGGTATACATAGCCGGGCTCCAGGACGCAGCGATCGCAACATGGACTGAATTGGACTGTTCGTTAAGGCCCAATACCTGGCGCGATGTGGTGCCAATCTTGCGGCAAAGGGTTCGCCGGCGGGAGAGCCAGAGCCCGCCTAGGCGGCCACCCGGATAGCCGCCGCCCGTACCTCGTCGCCGACGCCGGCCTCGAATGCAGTAAAGTTCTTCTCGAACCGGCCGACCAGGTCCTTGGCGACACGATCGTACGCCGCCTTGTCAGACCATGCATCGCGCGGATCCAGTACCTCGTCGGGGATGCCCGGCACGTGCTCGGGGATCGCCAGTCCGAAAAAGCGCTCCTTGCGAAACCGCATCCGGGCGAGGCTGCCATCCAGCGCGGCGCGCAACAGCGCACGCGTGTGCTGGATGCCCATGCGTTGACCGACACCGTACTGACCGCCGCTCCAACCGGTGTTCACCAGCCAGCAATCCGCATTGTGGCGCGCGATCAGTTCCGCCAGCATGCGTCCATACACTTCGGGGCGGCGCGGCAGGAACGGAGCACCGAAGCAGGTGCTGAACGTCGCCTGCGGCTCCGCGCCGAGGCCTTTCTCCGTACCAGCGACCAGCGCGGTGTAGCCAGACAGGAAATGATACATCGCCTGTGCCGGCGTCAGCTTCGCAATCGGCGGCATGACGCCGAATGCATCGCAGGTCAGCATCACCACGTTGCGCGGCTGGCCGCCACGCAGCGAGAGTTCGATGTTGGGGATGTACTCGACCGGATAAGCCGAACGGGTGTTCTCAGTCAGTGATTGATCGGTCAGGTCCAAGCGGCCATGCGCGTCAGCGACGACATTCTCCAGCACGGTGCCGAAGCGATGGCTGGCAGACCAGATCTCCGGTTCGTGCTCGGCCGAGAGATTGATCACCTTGGCGTAGCAACCGCCTTCGAAGTTGAAGACGCCGTTGTCGCCCCAGCCATGCTCATCGTCACCGATCAGCTTGCGATGCGGATCGGACGACAGCGTGGTCTTGCCGGTACCGGATAGGCCGAAGAACAGGGCGACATCGCCCTGGTTACCGACGTTCGCACTGCAATGCATCGGCAACACACCGCGTTCCGGCAGGATCCAGTTCATCACCGTGAAGATCGATTTCTTGATCTCGCCCGCGTACTCGGTGCCGGCTATGATGATGACCCGCTGTCCGAACGACAGCGCAATCGAGGTGCCGCTGCGCACGCCGTCGATCGCCGGATCGGTCTGGAAGTGCGGCGCGTGCAGGATGACGTAGTCGGGCTGGAAGTCGGCCAGTTCCTCGGGCCGTGGGCGGATGAATATGTTGCGCGCGAACAGCGTCTGCCATGCCCCGGTGCTGACCAGCCGTACCCGCACGCGATGCTCCGGTTCGGCGCCGGCATACAGGTCCTGGGTGAATAGTTCCTGCCCCTGAAGGTAAGCCTGCACCCGCGCCTTCAGTACCGCAAATTTTTCGGGCGCGAGGCGGTTGTTGACCTTGCCCCACCACACCTCACCGGTGACCGCTGGCTCGTCCACCACGAACTTGTCCCGCGCCGAGCGGCCGGTGTGCACGCCGGTCGCCACCACAAGTGCGCCATCGACCGACAGATTGCCCTCATTCCGACGCAGCGCCTCGGCGACCAGGGCGGGGGCGGTCAGGTTGGCATGCACGGCACGCGAGGCGTGGACGCCGGTCCCAGCGAGTGCGTCGGCAGCAAGGCTTTTCCAGTTCTGATGCCGGGAATGCGCGATGTCGGCCGCAAGGGTCAACTGTGTGGCTCCTGCTCTCGTTACGATTGGTCAGGGAAGGATAGCCGGGATGATAACAGCAAATTTAAGCAGCGATCCAGCCGTTTGACACAACTTCGAATTGTGCATCGCAGCATGCGGGAGAGCCAGTTTCACAACGTGACGCGCAGGCCGTCGTAACCCAAAAGGACGGTCCCCGGGAAATCATTGGCGACATCCTGCCGCATCTCCTCCAATACCGCGTCAGGCTTTTGGCGGTGGTGGGTCAGGACCACGGTGCGGACATTCGCCTCGGCTGCGATGCGTCCCACCGTGTCGGCGCAGGCCAGGGTGTAGTCGGCGAGGCGGCGCATCTGTGGCGATGCGATCTCGCTGCGCGCGAGGTAGCAGCAGTGCACCAGGATATCCGCATTTGCCGCCAGCCGGCGCAGTCCGGGGCAATCGACCGTGTCGCCGCTGAACGCGATCACGCCCTGCGGGCATTCGAAGCGATAGCCGAGACACACCCAGCGCTGGCGGAAGGCGTCGGGGAAGGCGAGGCGGTTGCCGTGGTCCACGATCTCGGCGGTGATCCGCCAGCCGCTGCCTTCGCACACCGGGCCCGCCAGGACGTCGGTTGTCTCGGTTGGCTGCCAAGGGACGTTGCCCGCTTCGTGGACGCGGAACTCGATGTCCTTGTCGTAGACCTGATGGATCAGTGTCTCGACGATGCGCCGGGTTTCCGGCGGCCCGAACAGGCGGAGCGGCCGGGTGCGACCCATCAGCCAGGACGACAGGATGACGTCGTGCAGTTCGCCGATGTGGTCGTAGTGGTGGTGGGTGATGAGTACCGGATCGATCCGCGCGAGCGGCACATCCAGCGCGGCGAGCTGCCGGACCACGCCACGGCCGGCATCGATCAGGATGGCATCATCGCCGGCCTCGATCAGGAGCGAGGTGGCGCCGCGGGCAATGTCGGGCCGCGGGCCGCCGGTGCCCAACAGAGTGATGGAAGGGCTCATGTGCATAGCTCCCAATGCCGCTATCCCAGCGCCATCTCGCGATATCCATTTGCCGCCACTTCGTCGCACCGCTCGCGATATGCGGGTGCGCTGCCGCTATAGCGCGCAATGATGCGGGTCTGTTTCCCCTCCACATTCCGGTTGATCCCGGTCATCCAGGAGTCGATCTCGTTGGACAGCAGCCCCACGCCCAGCGACTTGACGTGATCAGTCCAGGAGGCGACGCCGGCTTCCGTTGCCTCCACGCGGGTCAGCCCTTGCTCCTGCGCAAACCGCACCAGGCCAGTCACCCATTCGACGTTGTATTCGATGCTGCGCGGTATATTCCCCAGCGCCGTGTGCGGCCCAATCAGCATCATCATGTTGGGGAAGTCTTCCACCAGCACGCCGAGATAGGTCTGCGGCCCGCCTGCCCACTTGTCCGTCAGCCGCAGCCCAGCGACGCCGCGAATGTCGATACGATCGAAGCTACCCGTGATGGCATCGAACCCCGTCGCATAGATGATGATGTCGAATGCGTACTCGGAGTCGCTGGTCTTGATGCCAGTCGGCGTGATCCGCTCGATCGGCGTTTCGTTGATGTCCACCAGCCGAACGTTGGGTTGATTGTAAACCTCATAGTACCGCGTCTCCAGCGGAACCCGCCGCGTGCCGAAGCCGTGGTTCTTCGGGATCAGCTTCTCGGCGATCGCCGGGTCCTTCACACGCTGACGGATCTTCCGCGCAACGAAATCCGAGAGCGCAGCGTTGGCCTCGCGGTCCACCAGGATGTCGCGGAAATTGCCCTGCCAGATGCCGAAGCCGCGCTCGGCGTACAGCTTCTCCCAGAATGCCTCGCGCTCTTGCGGTGTCACGTCGAACGTGCGCCGAGGATCCGGCGTGTGCAGGAAGCAGGCGAAAGTCTCCTGGCAGCGCCTGAACATTTCCGGATAGCCGGCCCTGATCTGCGCCATCTCCTGGGCGTCGATCCTGCTGTTGTGCAGCGGCGCGCACCAATTGGGGGTGCGCTGGAACACCGTCAGGTGGCCTGCGGTCTTCGCCACCTCCTGGATCGTCTGCACGCCGGTCGCGCCAGTGCCGATGACGGCCACCCGCTTGCCCTCGAAGCGCACCGGCTCATGCGGCCAGCGGGCGCTGTGACAGGATTGGCCCTGGAATGTCTCCACCCCCTCGATCGTCGGCATGGTCGGTGCGGACAGCGGGCCGATCGCGGTGATCAGGAAGCGCGCGGTGTGACGGCTGCCATCCTCCAGCGTCACGTGCCAGGTCCGCGTCGTTTCCTGCCAGTGGGCCGCCGTCACACGGCTGCTGAACTGGATGTCGCGGCGCAGGTCGAACTTGTCGGCGACATGGTTCAGGTAGCGCAGCGTTTCTGGTTGTGCGGCGAAATGCTCCGACCAGTTCCATTCATCCAGCAGTTCCTGCGAGAACGAGTAGCTGTAGGAGTAGCTCTCGGAATCGAAGCGTGCACCTGGATAGCGGTTCCAGTACCAGGTGCCGCCGACGCCGGTGCCGGCCTCGAACACGCGCACCCGCATTCCCAGCTTGCGCAGACGATAGAGCTGATAGAGGCCCGAGATGCCCGCCCCGATGATGATGGCGTCGAAGGTTTCGGCCATAAAATCGCTCCTGAATGCGCGCGTCGGATCATACACCGCCAGGATACATACTAGCTGGTAGCTTTCCAATAACCAGAGTATCGCCTCGGTCCGGGCTCGTGACCCTTGCTCCCACCTGCGCTATGACACGACCAAAGGAGACCGCTCGACGTGAACAAGCCCTTCGGCGTGAACAGCCTCCGCAACGGCCCGGACGGGCGCGGCCGGTTCGGCGAGTTCGGTGGCCGGTTCGTTGCCGAGACGCTGATGCCGCTGATCCTGGAGGTCGAGCAGGCCTACCTCGCCGCGCGCGCCGATCCAGCGTTCCGGACCGAACTGGACGCCTATCTGAAGAACTATGTCGGACGGCCCAGTGCGCTGTGGTTCGCCGAGCGGCTGACCCGGCATCTCGGCGGCGCGAAAGTCTACTTCAAGCGCGACGAGCTGAATCACACCGGCAGCCACAAGGCCAACAACTGCATGGGCCAGATCCTGCTGGCCAAGCGCATGGGCAAGACACGCATCATCGCCGAGACTGGCGCCGGCCAGCACGGCGTAGCGACCGCGACGATGTGCGCGCTGTTCGGCCTGCCCTGCACCGTCTACATGGGTGCGACCGATGTCGAGCGGCAAGCTCCCAACGTGTTCCGCATGAAGCTGCTGGGCGCGGAGGTGAAGCCGGTGACCTCCGGCGCGTCGACCCTGAAAGACGCGATGAACGAGGCGCTGCGTGACTGGGTCGCGAATGTCGAGGACACCTATTACCTCATCGGCACGGTCGCCGGCCCGCATCCGTATCCCATGATGGTGCGTGATTTTCAGTCGGTGATTGGCGAGGAAGCGAAGGCGCAATTACAGGAGGCGGAAGGCCGGCTGCCGGACGCTGCCGTGGCGTGCATCGGCGGTGGATCGAATGCGATGGGCCTGTTCCATCCGTTCCTCGACGATCCGTCGGTGCGGCTTATCGGCGTGGAGGCAGGCGGGCACGGCATTGAAAGCGGTGAGCATGCCGCGAGCCTGACCGGCGGGCGGCCGGGCGTGCTGCACGGCAACCGCACCTACCTGCTGCAGGACGATGACGGGCAGATCATCGAGGCGCACTCGATCAGCGCCGGGCTCGACTATCCGGGCATCGGCCCAGAGCATTCCTGGCTGCATGATATCGGCCGCGTCGAGTACGTGTCGGCGACCGACGAAGAGTCGCTGGCGGCGTTTCAGCTTTGCACCCGCACTGAGGGCATCATTCCGGCACTGGAACCGGCGCATGCGCTGGCCCATGTGACGAAACTCGCGCCGACGATGGCACGCGACGACATCATCCTGATGAATCTGTGCGGGCGAGGCGACAAGGACATTTTCACCGTGGCCGAGCATCTGGGGGTGAAGCTGTGATCCCGCCGAAGCGATGGCATCAGAGTCTCCCCCTCCCCTTGCGGGAGGCGGTTTGGGGGAGGGGGAGGATCTTGCCATGAGCCGCATCCCCGCTCGATTCACCGCACTGAAGCACGAAGGCCGTGGGGCCTTCATCCCGTTCGTCGAAGCCTGGGACCCGGACGCTGCAACCTCCGCGGCACTGCTGCGTGGAATGCCAGGTGCCGGCGCCGACCTGATCGAGATCGGCATACCCTTCACCGACCCGATGGCGGATGGCCCGATTGTCCAGGCCTCCGGCAAGCGCGCGTTGGCTGCAGGCGTGAAGGTGCGGCATGTGTTGACCATGGTGCGCGATTTTCGTCGCGACGATGACGCAACGCCGATCATCCTGATGGGTTATCTGAATCCCATATTGTCGTACGGCACCGAGCGCTTCTGCGCGGATGCCGCTGCGGCGGGCGTCGATGGCTTGATCATGGTCGACCTTCCGACCGAGGAAGCCGACATGCTGGTGCCGCATGCAACTGCGCATGGCATCGACATAATCCGCCTCGTTGCGCCGACCACCGACAGCAAGCGCCTGCCGCTGGTGCTCGGTGGCAGCTCGGGCTTCATTTATTATGTCAGTATCACGGGGATTACCGGCACGCGCAGCACAACAGCCGAGCACCTTGCGGAGGCGATTCCGCGCATCCGCAAGGCCTCCGATCTGCCGATCGCCGTGGGGTTCGGCGTGCGGTCGCCGGCGCAGGCAGCGGAAGCAGTGCGTGTCGCTGATGCGGCGGTGGTGGGGTCGGCGCTATGCAGCACCATCGAGGTGAATCTCGGCAAGCCCGATCTGGTGGAACGCGTGCTCGAGCAGGTGGGCGAACTCGCTGCGGGGGTGCGCGCCGCCAGGAAGCTGCCGAGCGCGTGAAACGACCGTCACACGACACAGCAGTCGCGCCGTTCATCGGGATGGACCCAGCCGTCACGCGAAATTCGCTGCTCATACCCCGGTGACGCCAAGAGTGTGGCTGTCACCGTTGGTCCCGCAAGAATCCATTTGAGCGATGACACAAATACTGAGAGCCCCCTTGCTTCGGCAAACGCGTGAACTGCCTTCGCGACCGGCACATACTGATAATCGTCGCCAAATATCAGCCCATTCGGCGACAGCAGGGCAGAGAATCGGGTGATGTCCGAGGTCACGCTGTCATAATCGTGCGAAGCGTCCAGGTATATAAGATCCGCATCGAAACGGAAATTTGCCAGCAACAGGGCCGCATTCACGCTATCTATCGGAAGTGGAAAGACGATGTTCCGGTTGCCGCGGCCAATCGTGTTGCCGATGAACCTTTCATATATGGTTGGCCTGCCGCCTTCACGGTGCAACGCAGCTCGGTATGACGGGTCTACCCAATGCTCCACCGAACCCAGAAACGTATCGATGCACAAAATCCGCGTCGTCAGGCCGAGCACCCGGCAGGCGTCGGCCATGGCATTAGCCGAGTGTCCGTGCCAACTGCCGACCTCGATGATGGTCTGAGGGCGGGTTCGTTCGATCAGATACGAGAAGACCGGGCCGTCCGTGCAGAGTGAATGGTCGGACGTCCGATACGTATTGCCAGCCAGTTCTTGCCAATATCCATTCGGAAAGAAAGTCTCGAAGAACCTGTTGTTTCGCACGCTTGCACGCTCCTGCTCGCCGCTGGCTGCACCGATCTCGCTGGACTCTCCGGGATGCCTGCTCGTGGCTGGCAAGCTTCGGACCGGCTCGGTGCCAAGACTGGTATTCGCAAGGACATCATGAAGCTTGCTCACATCGAGCCGCCAGCGTTGGCTGTGCACCCATGGTTCGGCTGCGCCATGCTCGGACACGGTTTCACCGACGATGCAACCGTACTTGGCGTTCCTGACGGCCGCGAGCCGGCGACAGCACCAATTCAGGTAAGTGTTCATGTGCAGCTCGCAAACCGTGGTATCTGGGCCGCAGAAGACCAAGTTCGTCAGACCCGCTCCGTGCGGTCCGATGACATGCGATGCACAGGTGAAGAGCCGCGCCTGCTCGACCAGATTCAGGCCCGACAAATTAACAACTTCAAATCCAGCGCTCACAACGGCGGCAATGACTTCATCTTCATTAACCAGCACACGGTGTTCAGTATCCCTGCGAGTTATATAAATTCTTCGATTTGGTGCTCCGGTCACATTCAGGAACCGTTTCAGATTATCGAAGAATGTCGCGAGCCTCGGATGCGGCGCGTACCCGGCGCCCGCAAGGTTAGGCAAAAAGACCAGCGACCTGACATGAACTGCCCGTGGTCCCGCGAGAGAGCAAACGGTGCGACCGGTCCGCACCATCTGCACGAGCATCTCTTGCAATGGCAACGTGGTCACCGGTGGGAACAAAATGGTACCGTCGAAGGGATAAGGGGCAAGAGGCTCGATCTGAAGTCTGGGCAGGACCTCCGCCATGAAGTGAAAATGATTGTCGTAGTTACTTCCCATAACGTGGATCGCCTCATCCAGCGTTGCGCCAACTTCGACCGCAGGAAGCGTCACTTCGTCTCCAGCGCGAGCATATCCTGGCAGATGAAAAGGAGCGTGATCGAGCGTTTCCCGCACGACATAATTGTCGATCGTAACAATGCCGAACGGTGGATGCACTACCGCATCGGTGATCCGATACCGGTATACATCTGGCAGGTCCACGGTAGCTGCTGACCACTCCCCAATGTTCTCGCGGTTCGGAAGATCGAGGCGCAGTGGGTCCGTATCGCCAAATGAGACCGCGGGTATTTCGAGCTGTGCCGCGCTAAACAGCAGACCACCTGCGTTGACGCGCCTCTCTCGAAGCAAGGGATCCTGAACCGGGACGACAACGTAATTCATCTCGTCATCGACGACGGCACTTGCAGGTTCGGCTCGACGCCAAAGCCAACTGCCCCATACGCGGAACCCTCCATTTCAGCCTCGAATCAGCGAACCGGCTCACTCCAGTCAACTCAACTTCTGATTGCACTTCTGGTGACTATTCTTCCATAGGGTGTAGAAGTCAACGCTGCGGTGCGTGCGTCAGTACGCCACAAATGTCCTGGGCTAGTGCCGCCTCGGTTGTCCTGGCACTTTACAGTGCCCTGGAGACGCCATAGGCCCTCGTCGCATGAGCTGGCTCACCGAATTCGTCCGTCCGAAGATCCGCACGCTGTTCGCGCGACGCGAGGTGCCCGAGAATCTCTGGCACCAATGTCCCGCCTGCCAGCAGATGATCTTCCACCGCGATCTGCAGACCAACCTGAAGGTCTGCCCGCATTGCGGCCACCACATGCGTGTGGGCGCGATTGAACGCCTCGATATCACCTTCGACGAAGGCAGCTTTACGCGCATCGAGCTGCCGAAGGTGCCGCTCGATCCCCTGCGCTTCCGCGATACCAAGCGCTACACCGATCGACTGAAGGACGCCCGCGACAAAACGCATCTCGACGATGCTATCGTGGTCGCGCACGGCAGGATCGAAGGCCACCAGGCGGTCGTCGCGGCAATGGAATTCGAGTTCATCGGCGGTTCGATGGGCGCGGCCGTCGGCGAAGCCATTGTGGCTGCGGCGCGGCTGGCCGTGCTGCAGGAGGCGCCATTCATCGTCTTCACCGCCTCGGGCGGCGCGCGCATGCAGGAGGGCGCCATCAGCCTGATGCAGATGCCACGCACGATCATCGCGACGCGATTGGTGAAGGAGGCGGGACTGCCGTACATCGTGGTGCTGACCGACCCCACCACCGGTGGCGTAACAGCCAGCTTCCCAATGCTGGGCGATATTCACATCGCTGAACCGGGTGCTCTTGTCGGGTTCGCCGGTCAACGCGTGATCGAGCAGACGGTGCGGGAGAAACTGCCGGAAGGCTTCCAGCGTGCAGAGTACCTGCACGAACACGGCATCGTGGACCTGGTTGTGAAACGCACGGAACTGAAGGCAACGCTTGCGCGCGTCATTTCGCTGCTGCGCGTCAAGGACATTCCAGCGGCAGCGTGATGGCCGCCCGCATCGAAGGCATCGTCGCGCGCCTCCACGGACTGCATCCGCGGCTGATCGATCTCAGCCTCGAGCGGTTGCAGGATCTGCTGGCAAAGCTGGACCATCCGGAGCAACGCCTGCCTCCGGTGATCCATGTTGCGGGCACCAACGGCAAAGGCAGCACATGCGCCTTCGTGCGCGCCATGGCCGAGGCAGCGGGACAGCGCGTGCATGTCTATACGTCGCCGCACCTGGTGCGCTTCAATGAGCGATTTCGCATTGCGGGCAAGTTGGTTTCCGATGCAGCTCTCGAGGATGCGTTCGAACACGTGGAGCGCGTCAATGCGGGCACCGCCATCACGGTCTTCGAGGTCATGACCGCGGTCGCCTTCCATCTGTTCGCGCGAACGCCCGCCGATATCTGCGTGCTGGAGGTTGGACTTGGCGGCC
Source organism: uncultured Alphaproteobacteria bacterium (assembly GCA_963726125.1). Taxonomy (GTDB): domain Bacteria; phylum Pseudomonadota; class Alphaproteobacteria; order Acetobacterales; family Acetobacteraceae; genus JAMXLO01. Next base: position 50,163 of record CAVSBG010000004.1, read on the forward strand.
GCGGCGACGCCACGAACGTGATTGCAAGACCGGCCGCCTGCGCGATCACCTCGATCTCGCTCGACCATCGCGAAATGCTCGGCGACACGCTGGCGCAGATCGCTGCCGAGAAGGCCGGCATCATGAAGCCCGGTGTCTCCGTTGCCATCGGCGCGCAACCCGCCGAGGTGCTCGATGTTCTGCTGGCGTCGGCCGAGCGCGTGGGAGCGCCCGTGCTGCTGCGCGGCCGCGACTGGCGGGTGCCGACTCACCCTCAAGCCGTCATTGGCGGGTGCCTTTCAGTTGGACAACGCCGGCATCGCCATCGCGGCACTGCGCGCGTCCGGCCTGCCGATGGACGTCGCGGGCATCGCTTCGGCGGAGTGGCCGGCGCGGCTGCAACGCTTGCACGGCAGGCTTGCAGGACTGCTGCCGTCGGGCTGGGAGCTGTGGCTGGACGGTGGCCATAATCCCGGTGGCGGGCTGGCTCTGGCCGAGCATCTTCGCACGTGGTCGGATCGGCCGAATTCATCTGGTCGTCGGCATGAAACAGTCGAAGGACGCAGCCGAATTCCTGCAGCCGCTGCTGCCGCTAGCCGCGACCGTCTGGGCTGTCGCTGAAGTGGACCAGCACGATGCACGACCAGTCGAGGCCATCATCGAGGCGTCGGGCGGCGTTGCCCGGCCGGGTCCGCATGTCGTCGATGCGCTCCGCGCGCTGCCAAGTGACCGCACCGCGCGTGTCCTGATCTGCGGTAGTCTGTATCTTGCGGGCGAGGTCCTCAAGCAAGACCAATGATCTGGCGTGTCCCGGCCCGGCGTGCTGAATTGTCTCGCGACACCAAGGAGCGAACGGCCGCATGAACGACGCAACACACAAGCCGGCGACCCAGGGCAAGGGGCTGGCGAAATCGCCCGGCGCGCTGGCCGGCCTGAAAGTCATCGACCTGACGCGCGTCCTCGGCGGTCCGTACTGCACGATGATCCTGTCCGATCATGGCGCCGACGTGATCAAGATCGAGCCACCTCAGGGTGACGAGGTGCGCGACTGGGGCCCGCCGTTCCACGAAGGTGACGCCAGCTATTACATCGGCATCAACCGCAACAAACGAGCGATCGCACTCGACATCGGCAAGCCGCAGGGCAAGGCGGTGCTGCTGCGCCTGCTGGAAGGCGCCGACATCCTGATCGAGAACTTCAAGCCTGGGTCGATGGAAAAGTGGGGCCTCGGCTACGACACGTTGTCGGAACGCTTTCCGCGCCTGATCCACTGCCGCATCTCCGGCTTCGGCGCGGACGGTCCGCTCGGTGGCCTGCCCGGGTACGACGCGATCCTGCAGGCGATGACCGGCCTGATGAGTGTCAATGGCGATGCATCCACCGGCCCAATGCGTCTCGGCACCGCCATCGTCGACATGGGCACCGGGCTTTATTCCGCCATCGGCATCCTGATGGCGGTGCATGAACGCGAGCGCTCCGGCCACGGCCAGTACCTCGACATGACGCTGTACGATTGCGGCATGGCGCTGCTGCATCCGCAGGCGGCGAACTTCTTCCTCAACGGGAAGCGTCCGGCAGGGACAGGCAATCCACATCCCAACCTGGTGCCGTACGACAAGTTCGCGACCAGGACATGCGATATATTCATTGCGTCCGGCAATAACGGTCAGTTCCGCAAGCTTGCGGAGATCATTGGTCGACCGGAACTTGCGGATGATCCTCGGTTTGCCGATAACGGCAAACGCAATATCAATCGCGTGGCGCTGACCGAAGCGCTGGCCGCCGCGTTCGCCGAGCATGACGGCAACGAACTGGCGTCGAAGCTGATCCGAGGCGGCGTTCCTGCCGGCCCCGTGTTGCCGGTGGATGAAGCAACCGCCGCGCCGCATAGCGCGCACCGCGAAATGGTGACCGAACTCGACTGGTACCGCGGCCTCGGTACTCCAATCAAGCTGCGCCGCACACCGGGCGGCACGCGTCGGCCGCCGCCGAAATTCGCGCAGGACGGCGCCGAGGTGCTGGCGCAGCACGGCTACTCGGCTGATGAGATCGCGGCGTTGCAGCGCGACGGCGTGGTGCTGACTGAACGGCGCGGATAACGCGTCACCGGCATGCCCAGACCGACTGCGAAGCCGGCCGGCGAAATGTTGCAGCCGCCGGGCCAGACCGCCATTGCCTGGGCGGTGTTCGACGCGGCCTGGTACTTGGCGCGCTATCCCGACGTGCGCGCCGCAATTGGCGATGCCGAGGGTTCAGAAGTTCTGTGTTTCTATCTTGAGCGAGGCCAGAAACTTGGCCATTCGCCGAACATCTGGTTCGACGAGACATGGTACATGAGGCAGAACGCTGACGCGGCAGTCGCGGTACGCGATGGACGCGCGCACTCCGGCTTCGATGCCTATTGCCTGGGCTTCTTCCATCACACCTCGCCGCACTGGCTGTTCAACGAGGCCTCCTATCGCCAGCGATACGACCTGACGGATGAGGTGCTGGCGAACGACAGTGCGGCCAATGGCTACGATCACTATCTACGATATGGCTGCAAGGAAAACCGGATCGGACATAGGCTGTTCGACCCGGCCACGTATCGCGCACAGCTGGACCCCACGGAGGCGATGGCCGCTGACTCGGAAGGAGCCTTCATCCATTACCTGCGCCGTATCGAGGCGCAGAGATCGGAGCTGCCCGTATCACCATACTTCAGCCCGATTTGGTATTTGCGCCGCTATCCAACGGTTGCCGAATCGGTGGCAAAGGGCGACTGGCTCTGTGCGCTGCACCACTACCTGGGCAATGACGCACCGGCCAAATTTGATCCACTCGAGGAATTCTCCGAGGCTTACTACTTGTTGCACCACCCGGATGTTGCCGCGATGACGGGACCAAACAGCTGGCGCAACGGCTATGAGCACTTCCTGGACATTGGTGCGGTCGAACTGCGAGCACCCAATGAACGTATCGACCTTCGCAACTATGTAGACGCGCACCGCTCGGTACAGGCTGATCTGGCGGCGGGGCTTACGCGCGACGCATTCACGCACTATCTGACGATCGGCCGCGATCGCGGGCTGGCACTTTCCTCCGAACGGGAGATTACCGAGCAGCAGGCGAATGCGCTGTTCCTCCATACAACCTACGATCGATTGCCAACAGCAAGCCGCGCTCCGCAGGACTTCACCTGCGACGGACCGCCTTCCGTCAGTGTCGTGATGGTGCTGCGCAATGGGTTCGAGCGGACGCTGCTGGCGCTGGCCGGGTTGCGGACGAATTATCCCGGCCCAATGGAGCTGATCCTGGTGGACAACGGCTCTACCGATGAGACGACGACCCTTGGCCGGTATATGAAGGGCGCGCGCCGTCTGCGCTTCGACGCGGACATCGGGTTCGCTCGTGCATGCAACGCGGCGCTGAATTGCGTTACCTCGGATATTGTATTGTTCCTGAGCAGCGCAGCCGCACTGATGCCGGGCGCAATCGCCGCTGCGTTGTGCCGCCTTGGCTCCGATGCACGCATTGGCGCCGTCGGCGGCAAGCTGGTTCGCGGACACGGACGTCTGCTGCAGGCGGGCGGCATCGTCTGGCGCGACGGTATGGTGTGCAACTATCTCAGCGACGCATCGCCTACAGCACCGGAGGCGAACTTCGTCCGTGAAGTCGATTTCTGTTCGAGCGATTTCCTCCTCACGCGCGCCGCCTTGCTGCGTGAACTCGAAGGTTTTGATGATGAATTGGCCGACCGTGACAATGAGTTGGCGGATCTCTGTTTACGGATTGCGAGCGCAGGTCGGCGCGTTGTCTACGATCCCGCGGTTATCGTGTATTGCCATGACGAACGCCCGAACGGTCGTGCGGCAAGCGCCACTCTTGAATCGGCATATCAAAGATTCTCCCGAAAACACGCCAGCGCCCTTCGTTTTCGTTATATCTCTGATCGTTCTGTCGCGGTATTCGCGCGCTCTGCGGACGCCAGCAGGCGCGTGCTGTTCATCGATGACACGATCCCGATGCGCATGATTGGTTCGGGCTTCGTACGCTCAACCGACATCATCCAGACGATGGCGTCGCTCGGATATCGCGTGACCATTTATCCGATCAATCGCAGCAGCTTCGGTCTGGCGAATGTCTATGCCGACATGCCTGACACGGCGGAGGTGATGCACGATGGCGACTTCTCCGCTCTTGCGGAATTCCTGACTGCGCGGCGCGGCTACTACGACGCAATCTGGATTGCGCGCACGCATAATCTGGACCGCGTCAAGCCGCTGCTTGAACGCGTTGCGGGCGTCACCCGTCGGCTCCCGCGGATCATCCTGGATACAGAGGCGATCACCAGTCTGCGCGATGCAGCTCGCGCTGCGCTGACCGGAGAGAAGCCTGTCGAGGTCGATGCGGCGATCACCGGGGAGTTCGGCAACGCGACCATTTGCCAGAACATCATCGCGGTGAACCCGGATGAGGCGCAGGCAATACGCGACCTGGGGTTCTCCAATGTTGCGGTGCTGGGCCATCTGCGTGAACCGCAGCCGACGCCGCGCACCTTCACCGAGCGAGCCGGGTTGCTGTTCATCGGCGCCATGCATCACGCGGACAGTCCGAATTACGATGGGTTGGTCTGGTTCATCGAGAAGGTCCTGCCGCTGATCGAGAATGCCCTGGGTTGGGAGACCCGATTGACCGTCGTGGGCTACACCGGCGTCGACGTGTCGTTGGAGCAATTCCACAATCATCCCCGTGTCACGCTGCGTGGGCCTGTGGTGGAGACGGAACGGCTGTATGACACTCATCGCATTTTCGTCGCACCAACTCGCTTTGCGGCAGGCACTCCTTACAAGGTTCATGAGGCGGCGTCGTTCGGTATTCCAGTGGTGGTAACTGAACTGTTGCGTCGCCAGCTCGGCTGGGAGGACGGCAGCGACCTATTGTCGGCCGAGCCAGATGATCCAACGGAATTCGCGCGGCAAGTTGTCACGCTGTACCGCGATGCGAAGCTATGGCAGCGCGTGCGCGACAATGCGATGGAGCGCATCCGCAAAGAGAACAATCGCGCGCAGTATGAGGCGGTGATCCGGCAAGTGCTACAAGGCTGACCGCCGCGACAACGATCGAGGGGTTGACCCCAGCCTCCATCTCGGCACGCTGGGAGTAGGAGTATCCTCGGGGACCAGAAAAATGGCAGACGATATCGCGTTGTCGCGCGCGCCCGGCACTGCGCCGAGCAAGTTGCACCGCCGCCAGCCAGTGCATGGCGTGAGCGTCGGCATCATGGTCCTCGATACCGGCTTCCAGCGACTGCCCGGCGACATCGGCTACGCGCCAACCTGGCGATTTCCGGTCCAATTCGCCGTGGTGCGGGGCGCTACGCCCGATCGCATCGTCAAGCCAAATGCGGACGGCATGCTGGATCTCTTTCTGCGCGCGGCCGATGAGCTGGTCGCACTGGGGGTTGATGGCATCACGACGAGCTGCGGCTTCCTTGCGATCCTGCACCCGCAGCTCGTCGCGCACTGCCCGGTGCCGGTGGCCACCTCCAGCCTGCTGCAAATTCCGCTGGTGCAGAGCATCCTGCCGAAGGGCAAACGCGTCGGTGTGCTGACCGCTGATAAGGCCGCATTGTCACCGGAGCATTTCCGCGCCGTCGGATGTCCGACTGATCTGCCGGTGGTCGGCATGCCGCCCGACGGCATCTTCCGTTACAACAATCGCACCGGCCAGCCTGTGGTCGATTATGCGGCGCAGGAACGCGAAGTGCTGGGCATGGCCGAGCAACTGCTTCGCGAGAACCCCGATGTCGGCGCCATCGTCAGCGAATGCACAAATCTGCCGCCCTACTCGGCGAAGATCGAAGCAACCTTCGGAGTTCCGGTGTACGACATCATCGGCCTCGTCGAATGGTTCCATGCCGGACTGAAGCCGCGGCACTACAACAACAACGGGGGCTGAGCATGCAGACACGACGCACGCTTGGGGTGGCGCTTGGTGCGACCGCCATCGCAATGAGCGGCGCCGCCGTGGCGCAGACGCCATCGAACGAAGCGACATTCGACCGCATCCGCCGAACCGGCGTGCTGCGCATCGCGGCACTCCCCGGCGAGATGCCGTTCTTCCACAAAGACCTCACTACCAGCGAATGGTCCGGCGTGGCGATCGACATGGCAAAGAGCATCGCGACACCGTTCAACGCCAAGCTGGAATACGTCGAGTTCGACCTACGGAAACTCGGTGCTGGATCTTCAGGCCAACAAGGTCGATCTGGCGTTCGCGCTGAACCCGACGCCTCAGCGCGCGATGGCGATTGGTTTCACCCGCGCCTATTTCATGCATCCGTTCGGCTACGTCGCCCGCCGCGGTTTTGCCGCGAAGACCTGGGAGGATCTGAACAAGCCCGACATCCGGGTGGTCTCGCTGATCGGTTCGCTGTCCGATGTGCTGCTGGCGCGCTATGCGCCAAAAGCACAGATCATGGGGGCGAAGGACGGTGACGCGGCGATCCTGTTGATGCAGGCGGGCCGCGCCGACTGCATCATCTATGCGCTGATCCAGGCGCTCGGTGTCAGCGCGAAGGCGCCAATGCTGGAACAGGTGACGCTGCTGCAAGGTCCGCCCGTCGCCCTGCCAAGCGCCATGGGCGTGCAGACCGAGCCGGACCACCGTTGGCGTGACTTTCTTGACAGCTGGACCGACTACAACAACGGCACGCGGCAGGTGGGCGCATGGATGCGGCAGTCGCTGCTCGCGATGGGGGTCAAGCCGGAGAGCATTCCATCGAATGCGGAGCTGTGAATTTCAAGGCGAAATCGATACATTTTCGCCGAATTCTCCAGGGTACGATCGCAACCCCGTGTAACAATCATTTGTGACGACAATGACCGGTTCGTGAACGATCCAAGTGAAGATTCTTTGCCGGCCTTTCTATTAAACTTGCCTTAACCAGATGAGCCCCAAAACGAGCGGCCGCCAGTAAGCCAGTGCCAATGAAAGTATTGTTCGTGTCGAGCGAGTTCGCCGACTTCGCCAAGGCCGGCGGGTTGGGCGACGTGTCCGCCGGTTTGCCACGCGCATTGTGTCGTCGTGGCGTCGACGTCCGCGTGCTGATGCCTGCATATCCGGCTGTGCTCTCGAAAGCCATCAACATTACCGTGGTCGCGCATTTGCCCGGCGAGGCCGGCATCGCTCCGTGCTGTATCTGTCAAGCCCAGACTGCCGACGGCCTCACGTTGTAACTGGTAATCGAGCCGTCACTTTATCAACGCACAGGAAACCCATACGGCCAGGAGGGGCGTGACTGGCCCGACAACGACCTGCGCTTTGCGCGCCTGTCACTGGCAGCGGCGGAAATTGCCGCCGGACGCGCCGGCATGGCCTGGCGGCCCGACGTGTTGCATGTCAATGACTGGCCAGGTGGTCTCGCGCCGGCCTATCTGCGCTGGCGCGGTGTGCGCGTGCCGACAGTGCTGACAATTCACAACATCGCCTATCAGGGTCTGTTCCCGAAGGATCGCCTGGCGCGGCTCGCGATTCCCGAGCGCGCCTTCGACATCAATGGGGTCGAGTTTCACGGCAACGTGTCGTTCCTTAAGGCCGGGCTGATCTGCGCGGACCACGTGTCGACCGTCAGCCCGACCTATGCTCGCGAAATCACCACGGAGGCGCATGGCGGCGGCCTGCACGGGCTGACCAGAGGCATCGCCGCCGAAGGCCGCTTGTCGGGTATCGTCAATGGCATCGACGAAAGCTGGGACCCCGCCAGTGATCCGCACCTGCCACATCATTTCGAGGCGGACAATCTGTCGGGCAAGCAGCAGAATGCGGATCTTGTGCGAACCGGCCTGTGCCTGACGCCGTCCGAAGGGCCGTTATTCGGCGTGGTATCCCGACTGGTACACCAGAAGGGCCTCGACATCGTTGCCGACACGGCCCGCGACATCGTGCGCGAGGGCGGGCAGATCGCAATCCTGGGTCTCGGCGATCCGGACACGGAGCACATGCTTAGCCGGCTCGCGCGCAGTCATCGCGACAACATCGGCCTGCTCATCGGCTTTAACGAACCGATGGCGCGCCGAATCGTCGCGGCAAGCGACTTCTGCCTGATGCCCTCCCGATTCGAGCCCTGCGGGCTGACGCAGATGCAGGCGCAGCGCTATGGCACGCTGCCTATCGCGCACGCGACCGGCGGACTGGCAGACACTATCGATGACGGCGAAACCGGATTCCTGTTTTCGGACCTGTCGGGCGACGGGTTGTTCTCCGCCTGCCGTCGCGCGTTCGATGTGTTTGCCGATGATGACGTGCTGGCTGAGATGCGGCAGGCTGCCATGGCCCGGTGCTTCCACTGGTCGGGGGCGGCGGCAGAGTACGAAGCGCTCTACGAGCGACTGGTCGGACGGGGCGTGGCGCACATCGCATCACCCGTGGCGCCACCTCCTCGGCGGAAAGGCAAGGCGGACGTCGCGTTGGCGGTCGCTGCCTGAACCTGCTGGGGTTTCGCTACGCCCCCTCTCGCCGCCATCCAACGACCAACACGCCAAGCATGAGAGGCAGCGCCACCCATGATGGCAGCAGCGTCAGCGAGGCAATGCCAGTCACCACATGATCGTGACGCCGCTGTAGGCCAATCCAGGAACTGCCGGACGCGGGCCGATCTGGCTCCGTTCGCTGCAACTCTGGGACGTCCGGTGGCGCACCGGGCTTGCCGGTGCCGATGAAATGCACACCTCCGCCCGAGGCGCGCACCAGTTTCCGCAGCAACGTCCCGGTCGCACGCAGGTCGGCGAACTCCAACGGATCGGCCGCGCCCGCCGCGGCATACGCGGCGCGAGTCCCATCGCTGGCCTGCCATACCCCCGGAGTGACCGCCGGAAGGCTCGCCGTCGCCCGCCCGGGAGTTGTCGGTGTCAGGTTCAGGGTTTGCGTCTTGCCGTCAGGATCCGTCACCGTCACCTGGCCCGGTGGGGCTGGATCGGTCGATCGACGCTCGATCGTCAGGCGCCCGGCGGCAACGCGTGCGGTCAGCGCGTTCTCCTCGAGTTCCGGCTCCTGCATCAGCCAGTGCGCCACGCGGCGAAGCAGTTCAGCTTGCGGACCGCCGCCCTGATGACCGCGCGACCATAGCCAGATCTGATCGGACAGCAGCAGCGCGACGCGTCCTTTGCCGACGCGGTTGAGCAGCAGCAACGGGTCGCCATCGGGTGCGTCCATCAGGGCTTCACCCTGCACATTCGCGGGATCTATATGGCGATACCACGAGCCCCAGTTCGGCGCGGCGCCAGGATCGCCGGGCGGGTTCGCGCCGGTCAGGCCCTCGGTCACCGGATGACGCTGGCCAAGGTCGGTTATGCGCGGCCGAAAGCGCCCATCCACCACCGCGTTGGTCGATGCAGGTACGCCGGGCAGGATGCGGCCGATGGGTGTGGCCGCGAGGCTGGCTGCACCGGAGAATTCCGGCCCGACGCTCAGGAGAAGCGCGCCGCCGTCCCGCACCCTCTCGGCGATGTTGGCAATATAGGGCATCGGCAACAGGCCGCGGTTCTGGAAGCGGTCCAGGATGATCAGGTCGAATTCGTTGATCTTGTCCAGGAACAGTTCGCGTACCGGGAACGCGATCAGCGCAAGTTCATTCAGCGGCGTCAGATCGTCCTTCTCCGGCGGCCGCAGAATGGTGAAGTGCACCAGATCCACCGACGGATCCGCCTTCAGCAGCCGCCGCCAGGTGCGCTCGCCGGGATGCGGTTCACCGGAAATCAGCAGCACGCGCAGACGGTCACGCACGCCGTTGATCTCTACCACAGCGCGGTTGTTGATTGTGGAGACCTCGCCCTGGAGCGGATTGGCCGACAGTTCGACCACCGTCGGGCCAGCGCGGCTGATCGGGACGTCGATCGTCTGCTCGACACCGATCGGCACACTTTCGACCCGAACAGGCTCGCCATCGCGACGGATCGTGAGACTGGCAGGACCCGTCGGGTGAGACGTGCCGAGATCCTCGACGGCGACACGTATCGTCGCGGTCTTGCCGACGATGCCATAGCTCGGTGCCTCGATCACGCGGAGCCGGCGATCAGTCTCCTCGCCCTGCGCCGGGATAAGCACGTTGAGCGGTGCGCCACCGGGCTCGGTGTCCGGGATGTCGTGCACCTGTCCGTCGGTTATCGCGATAGTGCCGGCCAGCCGCGACCGCGGAATGTCCGCCAATGCGCGGTCGATGCTGGCGAATAGCCGCGTGCCGAAATCGCCGCTTTCCGGCACCGTGATGGTACGAAGCTCGAGGTTGGGCAGCTTGGCAGCCTGTTGGGTCAGCGCGACGCGGGCGGCCTCGGCAAGACGGGCGCGGTCGCCGATCTGCATCGAGGCGGTCTGGTCCACCACCAACAGGCCGACATCCGGCAGATTGTCGCGGCTTTCCTGCACCAGTCGGGGTCCGGCCAACCACAGCAGCAGCACAGCGAAACCAGCCAGTCGCCAGATCGTGCCGCGCGCGCGCCGGAAGGCGGCAACGGCCACCACCAGCAAGGCGAGCACGCCCAGCGATGCGATCAGCCAAACCGGCAGCAGCGGCTCGAAGCGCAAGGCGGCGATGACTTCTTCCGGTCTCATTGCCCCAGCCTTTGCAAGATAGCCGGCACGTGTACCTGATCGCCTTTGTAGTTCCCGGTCAGCGCGTACATCACCAGATTGACGCCGAACCGATACGCGATGGTCCGCTGCCGGGCGCCCCCGGGGATCACCGCGTAGGGATTGCGACCGCTGTCGTCGATCGCCCAGGCGGAGGCCCAATCGTTGCCGCCGATGATCACCGGACTGACGCTGTCGTTGGTACGATCCTGGTCGCGCTGTACCCACACGGTCTCACCGGTGTAGCGCCCGGGAAAGTCCTGCAGCAGGTAGAAGGCGCGCGCCAGCACATGCTCCGTCGTCAGCGGCGCCAGGGGAGGAATTACCAGTCCGCGGGCAACCCGCTGCAATGCCGACTCCGTGCCCGGCGCGAATCCGCTCCCCGAACCGGAATCGCGCGTATCGATCAGGACGATGCCGCCGCGGCTCATGTACTCGTTCAGCGCAGTCGTCTGGTCGGACGCAAGCGGTTGAGCATCCGCGCTGATCGGCCAATACAGTAGCGGATAGAAGCTCAGATCGGTCTTCCCAGGCTGCACCGCATCGGGCTCAACCAATGACGCGGCCGTGCGGCGGTTCACGTACTCGGACAGCCCCTCTAGCCCGGCACGCGACACCCCATCCAACTGCGGGTCGCCAGTTGCGATGTAGCCCAGCCGCGTCGCGAGGGCCGGATTGGTATCGGCGTCGAGCGCGTGCGCCGCCGGCGCAATCAGCAGGGTGAGCAACATACCAGCGGCGACCCGGCTGGGCCGCAGCAGCCCGCGGAGGCCAAGCGAAATGAGCAGGTCGAGCGCCAGCAGGGCAACCGCCGCCGCCAGCAAAGGCGGCCCCAGCGCTCGTTCAGGCACCGCGGAGGCGTAATCCTCCACGCGTGCGCCTGGGATCACGGGCGCCGCGGTCAAGGCTGGCAGGTTGCCGCCGAGATTGAGTGCGCGTCTGCCATTCTCCGGACCATAGAGCCCGGGCGGATGACGTGGCGACGCGACAGTTCCGGCGATCTCGCTGGCGCGCACGCCGATGGCTGCCTGTGGGGGTGCCGACAGCAGGCCATAGCCATCCAGCGTTTCCGCGGGGGCCAGCACCGTGTTGTCGGCGGTGGTCGCCACGCCAGCCGACAGGGCGACCAGCCGGCGAAGCATGTCAACGAATAAGCCGGACAGCGGCAGGTTGGACCAATCGGCGTTGGCGGTGACATGAAACAGCACCACGCGACCCGCGCCGCGCACAGCCTGGGTCACCAGAGGGGTACCGTCCGCCAATGCCGCCCAGGTGTGGCTGGCAAGGTCGGCCGAGGGTTCGGCCAGGACCTGCCGATTGACCTTCACCTCGCCAGCCACTTCAAGCCCGGCGAACGGCGAGTCGGGCGAGAATTGCGCGACACCCGCGGGTTCCGACCAGGATAGCGCACCGCCGAGTTGACGATCGCCGCCGAGCAGCTTGACCGGCATCAGTGGATCAATCTCGCCGAGCGGCTGTTCCGCGGTGCGTGGGCCGGCAAAGCGGATCAGCAACCCTCCTTGCGCCACCCATTTCGCAACCGCGTCGCGTTCCGCGCCCGAAGGCAGTGGGCGATCGGCCAGGATGAGCACCGACAGATCGCTCCGCAGAAGCGTGGCCAGATCGCCCTCGTGCACCTCGGTATAGGGCGTCAGTGCGCGGCGCAGATAATAGAGGGGGCCGGAGAACGGGACATCGGCCGTCGCAAGGTCGCCGGCGATCATGCCGACGGGGCGCCGTCGCCAGCGTTCGTCCAGCAGCACGACTGAGGCAGCAGTGGGCGGTCCTTCCAGCACCAGCCTGTTGAGCCGGTTGCGCAGCTCAGGTGGCAGCACGATCCCGGCACTGCCGTTGCGCTCACCCGCCGGAAGATCGATCGGGACACGGGCCAGAGTGCGGCCGTCGCCACTCTGCGCCAGCACCGTCGCGGCACCCGCAAGTGGTTGTGGCGCCTGCTCGACCTGGGCAACCAATTGGTCAGCCTCGGCCCGCGGCGGCAGGAGCAGGCGCGCCGGCGGGGCGGCGCTGCGCAATTCGGTGACCGATCCAGCGTCCGCCAACGCACCGGCAAAGGCGGCGAAGTCCTCGCCATGTGTCAGTCCGTCGCCCAGGTAAACGACCGCGGTGGCGGCCTCGTGCCAGTCGCGCAACGCGGCTGCGACGGCGGTGCGATCCGGCGGCCAGGGTTCGGGGTGTAAAGCCGCCAGCCTCGGGCGCACGTCAGCTGCCGGCAGCGGCGCGACGGTGTGCGGCGAGGTCCCGAACTCGTCCGGTGCGGTGGGCAGCAGCGCCACCTGACGCCCGGCACGCTCCGCACGGTCGAGCACCGTGTTCGCCGCCTGCATCCGGCGCGGCCAATCACCGGCCGACGCCCAGCCATTGTCCACCACCAGCAGAACGGGCCCGCGACCCGGCAGTGTCGAGCCGGCATCCAGTACCGGGCGCGCCAGAGCCAAGAGCACCAGAGTCGCAGCGGTCATGCGCAGCAGCAACAGCCACCAGGGTGTGCGCGCGGGCGTCTCCTCCCGCGCATGCAGTCCCATCAGCAGCCGGATCGCCGGGAAGGTCTCGCTGCGCGGCGCTGGCGGCGTGACGCGCAGCAGCCACCACAGCAACGGCAACGCCGGCAATGCGAGCAATACCCAGGGAGCGGCGAAGATCATTTGGCGGTCAGTGCAACGTACAGGCCAAGCAACGCAGCCTCGGGGGAATGGTCGGTGCGATGGATGGCGAACCCGAAGCCCGCGGCAGCGCAGATCGAGGCCAGCCCATCCTGCTGTGCCTGCAGTCGGCGGCCATACTCGTCACGTACGCCTTCGACCCGCGGGATCAGCGTATCGCCCTCATGCTCCAGCCCGCGAAAGCGAATGCGTCCGGAGTACGGGAGGTCTGCCTCCGCTGGATCGAGCACCTGAACCAGGTAACCACTGACCGGAATTGCCGTGAGACGACCAATCGCTGCCTGTATTTCACTCAGCGGCGACAGGAAATCACCGAGCAACACCACGCGAGCATGCCGCGGCAAGGGCATGCGAGGCGGCAACCCGGCATCGTCGTCGCCACCGGCAGCCATCACCTCGGCCAACCGGTCCAATCCGGCGCGACCGGCGATCGGGCGTGCATCAGGGGCGATCATCGTCACGCGCTCGCCGCCCCGCAGCAGCAGGGAGGCCAGCGCCAGCAGCAGCAGTCCCGCCCGGTCGCGCTTCTCCACTTCAGCGCCGCGCGAACGCCAGCGCATGGAGGCGGAGGCATCGCGCCACAGGCACACGGTCTGCGCCGCCTCCCACTCGGTCTCGCGGATGAACCAGCCGTCGGGCGCTGGGCGTCCCGACTTCGCTGATTGCCGCCAGTCGATGCGGCTGATCGGATCACCCGAGACGAAGCGGCGAAACTGCCAGAAGCTGTCGCCCTGGCCGACCCGGCGACGGCCATGCACGCCCTGCGCGACTGTTGCCGCCACGCGTTCGGCAGCGACCAGCAGCGGCGGCAGGCGCGCGCCAAGAGCCTCGGCTCGACGGGCGTCGGCGGAAGGCTGCAGAATTGTGCTAGGCAAGACGCTCCACCAGGCGATCGATGACGTCGGACAGCACCACGCCATCGGCGCGAGCGGAGAAGTTGAGCGCCATGCGGTGCCGCAGCACCGGCCGGGCCAGTGCTATGACATCGTCGATGCTCGGTGCGAGCCGGCCACCAAGCAGTGCCCGCGCCCGCGACGCCAGCATCAGCGCCTGGGCTGCGCGTGGGCCAGGCCCCCAGGCGACATGACGGCGCACGCTGTCCTCGTCGGCGGTTTCCGGACGCCCGCCGCGAACCAGCGAAAGGATCGCGTCCACCACGGTATCGCCCACCGGCACACGGCGGATCAGCGCCTGGGCCGCACGAAGTTCCTCCGAGGTCATGGCCTGCTCCGCAGGCGCCTCCGGCGTCCCGGTGGTGGCGAGCAGCATGGTCCGTTCAGCGTCCAGCGCCGGGTAGCCGACATCAATCTCCAGCAGGAACCGGTCGAGCTGCGCTTCCGGTAGCGGATAGGTGCCTTCCTGCTCGATCGGGTTCTGTGTCGCCAGCACGTGGAACGGGCGCGGCAGGATGTGCTCGACGCCCGCCACCGCGACGCGCTGCTCCTGCATCGCCTGCAGCAACGCGGATTGCGTGCGCGGACTGGCGCGGTTGATCTCGTCCGCCATCAGCAGCTGGCAGAATACCGGCCCAGGCACGAAGCGAAAGCTGCGGCGGCCTTCCGCTTCATCCAACACCTCGCTGCCGATGATGTCGGCGGGCATCAGGTCCGGGGTGAACTGGACGCGCTTGGTGGCCAACCCCATCACGATCCCAAGCGCCTCGACAAGCCGGCTTTTGCCGAGGCCGGGAACGCCCACCAGCAGCACGTGCCCACCGGACAGCAGCGTGATCAACGTCTGATCGACCACCTCGTCCTGACCGAAGATCACCCGTCCGATGGCTGCGCGCACCCGGGCGATGCGCGCACCCAGCGCCTCCACCTCGGACAGGATCGTGCTCGGGTCAATTGCGCCTTGTGGCGTCGGGGCCATACTGATCGACATACAGCAATACACCTCTGACAAATCTTACCAAGCAGTCATATAGGCACTTTCGCGCGAAGGGGGATGCTACCTATATCGTGATGGGGCGGGGAAACTTTGTCTGGGACGGAGACGCAGACGTGGATGAGGCTTATTCCTCGGTTTCAGTTGCCAGAGCCCTTGGCCGTGACGCCGCAGCGCGGTCTGCGCTCGCGTTTGCCAAACCCACACTGCCATCGCCTTGTCCGGAGGCACGCCCGCGCGCGCGCCGCGTCCCAGTGGAATGTGGCGACCTGCCATTCCTGATCCGCCGCGACGGCACCTGGCTGTATCGCGGCAGTCCGATCCTGCGGAAAGAACTGGTGTGCCTGTTCGCCGGTGTGCTGAAGCGCGAGGGTGACGGCTCATTCTGGCTGGAAACGCCCGCCGAACGCGGCCGCATCGAGGTCGAGGATGCGCCGTTCGTCGCTGTCGAGCTGGATTGGAACGGCGATGACCGCCAGCAGATCCTGTCATTCCGCACCAACGTCGATCAGGTGATAACCGCCGGTCCCGATCATCCGATCCGCGTCGCGCATGACATCCTGACCTGCGAACCGACACCATATATCCGTGTGCGTCCAGGCGTTGGCACGCCGGCTGTCGAGGCGCGGATCAATCGCGCGGTGTATTACGAGCTCGTGGCACTTGCCGTGCCGGAATGGGTCGGATGCCGGCGAATGCTCGGCGTCTGGAGTTGCGGCAAATTCTTCGCGCTGGGCGAACTGCCACCCGGCGAAGAGTGATCCCGAAAACGCTGATGCTGCCGGGATGACGTCGGAAGAGCTGCGCGCACGGCTGACAGGGATCGTTGCAGAGCCTCCGCCGGACGGGGTTGCGCACGGCCAGGATGTGCTCGAGCTGCTGGAGAAGCCGCCGGTTCCGGCTGCGGTCCTGGTGCCCATCGTCCTGGGTGCCAATCCTGGCGTGTTGCTGACCAAGCGGAACGCGCACCTGAACCAGCATGGCGGCCAGGTCAGCTTCCCCGGCGGCCGGATCGATCCAACCGACGCGGATGCCGAAGCGGCCGCGCTGCGCGAGGCGGAGGAGGAGATCGCCCTCGATCCAGCCCAGGTGGACGTGCTGGGGCGGCTGGCGGATTTCGTCACCGGTACCGGGTTCCGCATCACGCCCGTTGTTGGCCTGCTGCCGCCGGGCATGGTGTTCCATCCGGCTCCGAACGAGGTCGATGTCGTGTTCGAGCTGCCGTTGGACGTGCTGCTCGATCAGGACGCCCCGCAGCGGCAGCGGCATTACGTGCGTGGCATCTGGCGCGAATATTGGGTGTGGCCGCACCCGGATCATTATATCTGGGGAGCGACCGCGGCGATCCTGGTGCACCTGGCGCAGAAGCTGCGGACTGTGGGGCCGCATGCTTCGTCTGGTTGAACTGGCACTGTTCCTCGCGCCGTTCGCTGTATTCATTGTCTGGCGTACTGTGGGGAAGCGGAGCGGGCCGCCTTCACTCGGTCTCGTGGTCGGCGCCGGATGCGTGCTGCTGGCACTTGCAGGGGCGCTTGTATGGCTCAGCGAGGATCGCGCGCTGCCGCCGAACGCCGCTTACGCCCCGGCTCGCTTCGAGAATGGCCGCATCGTCGCCGGTCACGCCGCACCCCAATGATCGAGTTGCCGTCTTTCCTGGCTGAACCGGCGCTTGCCGCG
This sequence comes from uncultured Alphaproteobacteria bacterium, assembly GCA_963726125.1. Classification (GTDB taxonomy): domain Bacteria; phylum Pseudomonadota; class Alphaproteobacteria; order Acetobacterales; family Acetobacteraceae; genus JAMXLO01. The sequence goes on from CAVSBG010000004.1 coordinate 66,995, forward strand.
GTGATGGCGACACTGCCCGAAGCGCGCGTGGTCGGCGGCGCCGTGCGCGACGCATTGGCGTGCCGTCCCATCACCGACATCGACCTGGCCACGTCGCGCACGCCTGAGGAGGTGACGAAAGCGCTGCAGGAGGTCGGCATTCGCGTGGTGCCGACAGGTATCGACCATGGCACCGTGACCGCGGTCCTCGGAGAACGGAGCTTCGAGATCACCACGCTCCGGCGCGATGTCGAAACTGACGGACGCCATGCGATCGTAGCGTTCACCGATGACTGGCGAACGGACGCGGCGCGGCGCGATTTCACCATCAACGCCATGTCGATGGCGCGCGACGGCAAGGTGTTCGATTATTTCGGCGGCATCGCCGACCTGCGGGCGGGTGTTGTGCGGTTCGTCGGCGATCCGGCGACACGCATCGCCGAGGATCACCTGCGCATACTGCGCTATTTCCGGTTCTTCGCGCGGTATTCGTCCGGCCCCGCCGACGCTGCGTCTCTTGCGGCGATCCGCGCCGGCGCCTCTGGCCTCGGCAACCTGTCACCCGAACGAGTTTGGAGCGAGCTGTCGCGCATTCTGGCCCTGCCGGATCCGCGCTGCGCGGTTGCCTTGATGGCGGAACTGGGAGTGCTGGACGCGGTTGTGTCCGAGGGTGCCGATGCGGCTCGACTGGCACGATTGGTCGAAGCGGGTGCGCCCTCTGATCCGCTGCTCCGCTTGTCGGCGCTGCTGGCCGGCGACGCGCACGCACTGGCCACGCGGCTGCGGCTGGCGGGGTGGGAGCGCGACCGGCTGTTGGCACTGCGCGGCGGCCCTGTTCCGCAGCCTGACTGTGACGATGCCGAATTGCGGCGGCTGTTGGCCAATGAGGACCATGCCGTGCTGATCGATCGCACATGGCTGTCCGGTGGCAACGCTCCCCGGTGGGCCAAACTACGCCAAAGACTGGCCGCATTGCCGCGACCAGTGTTCCCAGTGGAGGGGCGCGATGTGCTGGCACTCGGCGAGCCGGAAGGTCCTCGCGTCGGCGCCCTGCTCCGCGAGGTCCGCCGGTGGTGGCTGGACAACGGGTGCACGGCCAGCCGAGCCGAGTGCCTGGTGGAACTGGTGCAAAGGCGTTCGCGCGGTTAGTGTCTGCTCGTCATGGCGGGCGTGGGCTCGCCGCCCACGTCTTTGCGTTCATCCAGGTCGTGGGAACCAGCCAGCGCACCGGATTGACGAGATGTCGCAGTCACCATCGCCAGGACAACCGCTTGAACGGCTCCAAGAACCTGATCCTCGGCTTTTGCTCCGGTAAGCCGTTCCGGCTGCTGGCGCCGTTCATTGCCTCGTTGCGACATACCGCGTTCGCTGGTGATGTCTGCCTCTTGATCGAGGACGTGACAGCCGAGGATATCGACCGCCTGCGCGCCCACGGCATCAGGGTGGAGCGGACGACGCGCTCAGCGCAGCCGCGCATGACCAGCATGGCGAGCCGCTTCTTTGGTTTCCTCGATTTCCTGGTCCGTCACGGACACGCCTATGGCCTGGTCATGCTGGTCGATCCGACCGATATCGTGTTCCAGTCCGATCCGTTCGCCGTGCCGCTCCCCGCTGACATCGTCTACACCGGCGACCGGCGCCTGATCGGCCATTCAAAGCTCGACCATGATGCCGTCGTGCAGGCCTACGGCGAGTCGACCGCCGACAATATTCGCGATTGCCAAGTATCGAACCCCGAGCTCACCGTTGGTACATTGCCTGGCATACTCCGCTACCTCGTAATGATGACGCACGAGTTGGCCAGCCTTGCGACGCCTATCGGCGGTACGATCGATCGCGGGGTGCACAACCACGTCGTGCGGATGCATCCGCTGAGCTTTGCCTGGTGCGACACAGGTGAACTGTTTGCCGTATCGATGCAGGGCGTGCCGCATGCCGCAGTGGCGGTTTCCGAGCAAGGCGTACTGATCAATGGCAGAAAGCCGCCCGCGCTGATCGGTTGGACGGAAAACCTCAGGACGATGGCCTATGTCCACGTATCGCAATCATGCCGCTTGGACGACTCCATGCGCGGTGCGTTTCCTACGGCCGATTTTCCACCGCCGCCGAACCGAGGTCTGTCCCCGGCAGGGGATGCAATCATTGCTTTCTACCATCACGGGCGTGACGCTGAGTGGCTGCCGCTGTTTCTTGGCAGCCTGCGTTGTGTGATGGACAGGATCCGGCTGCACTGCGTCGGTGACTTTGACCAGCAGGCGGAGCGCGCCCTGGCAGATGCGGGTTGCACGTTGACCCGGACACTCCCCATGCAGCGGCTGATGGTGGAAAGCATTGCACATTTCCATCTGAATCAGGCGCTGGAGGCGTTGGCAGCCGACCCGGCGCAACGACCTGCCCAGGTGCTGATACTCGATAACATGCGAATGGTGTTCATGCGCGATCCATTCGACAGCAGGACAATCGGATTATCCCTATTTGCCGAAGGCTCACACCGCATCGCTGATTCGGACGACCAACGGAAACGGCTGGCCTGCTTCGTTCCGGAAGTGTCCAGCCGGTTGCCCTTGCCCGTCGTATCGTCCGCGCTGCTGCGAGGTCCATTGCCGGTAGTCCAGGAATTCTATCGAAGCATGCTCGCCGAGCTGACCGGCCACGAGGATACGTTTTCTATCATCGGGCTGGTACAAGGCGTGTTCAATAAGCTGAGCTATTTCGGCGGATTGCGGTTCCCGGTGATCGTGCATCCCAATGGGGCCGATGCCTATTTCGACCGCGGGGGCCAGCCGGTGCTCTCCATCGATACCAGGCACGGCGTTCGCATCAACGGCGCTGCGCCATCAATAATACTCGCCGGGCATCAAGAGACCCCGCTGATGGTCAGCCTACGGACCGAACTTGGTTTTGCCAGGAATTGAACGTGGCCGGATCGAAAAACCTGATCATGGGAACCTGGACGAACTTGCCGTTTCAAGGCCTCGAACGATTCATCGCCTCTCTGCGTCGCACATCATTCGACGGAGATGTGTGCGTATTCGTCGATACAGTGCCCCCGGCGACGGTCAAGGCCCTGATGGCTCATGGGGTGATTGTGGAACGGGCCACGCGTTTCGCTTTGCCGCAACTTAGCTTTCAGGCTAGCCGGTATCACAACTACCAGGAATTCCTTGGCCGCTACGGAGATAATTACGAAAAAGTCATGATATCCGACCTGCGCGACGTCCTGTTCCAGTCCGATCCGTTCGCCACGCCATGGCCCGCAGATCTGGTATTCGCGCAGGAACGCCGCCGCGTCAGCGATTGCAAGATCAATCAGGGCTGGATTGTCCAAGCGTACGGCGAGGCGATGGCCGACAATCTGCGCTTCTGCATGATCTCCTGCTCAGGCACCACGTTCGGCACCGTGAACGCAATGCAACGATATCTGGCGTTGATGATAAACGAACTCGCCAGTCGGCCAATCCCGATAGTCGGCGAACTCGACCAGGGTGTCCATAATTATGTGATCCGCATGCGCCCTATGGGGAACGCCTGGTGTGACGCAACGGACTCGATCGTCGCCACCATGACCTATGTGCCCGACGAGGCGATCCATGTCGAGCCACGCGGCGTGTTTATCGACGGCCGGCTGGTACCGGTGATCCACCAGTGGGATCGGCACAACGCGCTTAAGGCGTACGTCGAAGCGACACCCGAATTCAGATTGGACCCGAAGCTTGAGCCGAGTTATCCGATTGTTCGCCGGCGTGGCAGCAGAGCAGCGGCCGAGCCGGAGGTGTCGATGGCGACATTCGATGCGATCGTCTGCTTCTATCATCGCGATCGGGATGCCGATTGGCTGCATCCCTTCCTCGCGACACTCCGCGCCGTCGGCTATGGCGGTGATGTCCATTGCATTGGTACCCTGGATGCCGCTGAACTGGCAGTGGTCCAGCAGCACGGCGGCCTGGCACACCCGGTCGAAGCCGGTGACGGTGTGATCGACGTCGAGAACATCGCGCACCTGCACATCAGTCGTGTGCTCAATGAAATCGCCGCAGGCACCGCGCCGCCGGATCAGGTCCTGGTGCTCGAAACCATGCACGCGGGGTTCCTCCGAGATCCATTCCTCGGCAAGACCATCGGCCTGTCGGTGTTCTGCGAAGGACCCGTGGCGATGGGGCAGTCAGAGTTCAACGTCCAGCGTCTCGAATTCTTCACCGAGATTGACGAGACCTGGCAGCAGCGCCCCATCATTTCGTCGGCTGTGCTGCGGGGAAAGCTCGACATCGTCTGCGCGTTCTATATGAGGCTGCTGACAGAGTTCGTTGGGCGGGAACACGGGCTGCGTGTCCCGAAAATGGTGCAGGGAGCGGTCAACAAGCTCTGCTATGACAGCACTTTGGGCTATCCGGTGATCATTCATCCGAATGCGGCCGAAGTGTATTTCGAGGTCTCTCTGCAGCGCCTTCGTATCGACGACCATCTGGGCTTGCGCGTGGGGGGCACAGTCCCCGCCATCGTGGTGAACCCGTTCCTGCGATCGCCATTGATGGGCATGCTGAGGACGAGCCTCCGCTTGTGACCGATCTGATCATTGGCGCCTGGTGGTACTTGCCAGCCAGGGATTTGGAACCATTCCTGGGCTCGCTCCGGCACACGACCTTCAATGGTGACGTATGCGTCCTCGTTGGTGATGCCCCCGAGGACGTGATCGAAGTTCTGCTGGCGCACGGCGTCATCGTCGACCGGCTGCGCCGCTTTGGCGCGGGGATGACTGTCGATCGATACGCCCGCTACTGCGGCTATCTGGATTTCATCACGCGGCACGCTGATCGATACGACGCAGTCTTGCTGGCGGACTTACGAGACGTCGTCTTCCAGTCGAACCCGTTCGAGCGGCCATTGCCCGCGGACATTGTATACACATATGAACGTTGCCTGATCGGCGATAACCCGATTGTGCGCCAGCGGATTGCGCATAAATACGGCGACGACGCTGCGCATAATTTGCGGGACTTCCCGCTATCGTGTTGTGGCGCAACTTTCGGGACAGTGCCTGGCATTGTCCGATACCTCCTGGCCATGACCCAGTCGCTGTTCACCCTGCCGGTGCCGCTCGCGTTTCACACCGATCAGGTCATACACAACCACATCGTTCATTTGCGGGCCCTGCGTGGAGCGTGGCTGGACGCGAGCGATGGCGCCGTCTCCAATATAGAGCACACTCCCGAAGAATCGGTTGCCATTGGTGCAGACGAGGTGTTGATCGACGCCAAGCAGGTGCCAGTCCTGCATCAGTGGCAAAAGCACCCACGTCTGGCGGCGCATGTGCGATCGAGTCCGCGTTTTCGCCTTGCTGCGCTGCCACCGGTGTCATCGGGCCGCTCGCTGCCCGGGTCGCCGTTGCCCGATGCACCGGATCAGGGCACCGTCATCTGCTTCTACCATCGCGAGCGTGACGCGGGCTGGCTCGAACCGTTCGTCGCCAGTATGCGCATGGTGGGCTTCGCCGGTCCGATCCATTGCATCGGTTCGTTCGATGAACGTGAAAGCGCAACCCTTTCGCAATATCGCTGTGCAGTCCACGGGCTGTTCGAGATGGACTTTTCCATCGGCGCCGACAATCTCGCGCATTTCTGCTTCTGCCAGATGCTCGATGAGCTCGCGTTGACCGGGGATGGCCATGACCGACAGATCATGTTGTTCGAGTCCGTGCACGCGGTCTTCCAGCGGGATCCCTTCATTGGCCAGACGATCGGGCTGTCGGTATTCTGCGAAGGTTCGACACGGATTGGCGAGTCGGAGTTCAACCTCCACAGGGTGGCGCATCTTGGTGAAACCGATGAGGCGCTTCGGCACCGCCCGATCATCTCGTCCGCTGTGCTGCGTGGCGCACTCGCGATATTGCGCGATTTCTATCGCCGTATCCTGACGGAGTACGCAGGCCGTGCGGAATTGCTGCGGTTCGACAAAAGTATACAGGGCGCCGTGAACTGGGTGTGCCATGGCAGTCGCTTGCCGTTCCCCGTCGTCGTGCATCCCAATGGTGCCGAGATCTTCTTCCAGGCATCAGCATCCGACCTTGTGCTCACCACGGACCACGGCATAACCGTGGGCGGTGCTGTCCCCGCGGCAATTTTCAACGCATTCCACGACACCGAGCTGTTGCGGACATTAAGGCAGCGAACTCGGGATCGACGCGGGACCACCATGACATCGCGCCGTTCGGCTGCTAAGCGCCGCTGATGGATGCCACGACACCCCGCGCCGACGTCACGGCGCGCCAGGACGGTACGCGTGCGTTGCTCATGCGGCTATGGCGGGACCATGTCCGCCACTACAAGCCGCGTTTGCTGCTGGTGCTGGTGCTCACTGCCCTCATGGCCGGCGCCACCGCGCTTTATCCTGTCGTCATCGATCACGCGTTTCAGATGTTCACTGATCGTGACCAGCGCATCCTGTACCAGATACCGGCGTTGGTCGTGGCCATCACGTCGATCAAGGCGGCGGCGCAATACTTCCAGAACGTGCAGGTTCAGCAAGTCGTGCTGCTGGTGATCCGAGAACTGCAGGGGCGCATGTTCGCGCATCTGACGGCGGCCGACCTGACGCGACTGGAACGCGAGGCACCGGCGCAGCTGGCGGCGCGCTTCACCACTGACGCTACCATCATTCGTGATGCACTGACCCGCGCGGTCAACGGCATCGCCGATGCGGTGACCGTGATCGGACTGGTCGCGTCGATGTTGTATCTGGACTGGCTGCTCAGCGTGATCGCCGCGGCAATGTATCCTCTGGCGGCGGTACCGATACAGCGCATCGGCAAGCGCATCCGCCGCGCGTCGGGCGGCATGCAGGAGCGCATGGGCGAGACCGCGGCGCTGCTGAACGAAAGCTTCGCCCAGGCCCGCATCGTTCGCGCCTACCGCTTGGAAGCGGCGGAGACGCGCCGCGCGGAGGGTGCGTTCACCGAGCTGTATCGCGCCTTGATGCGTATGACCAAGGGGCGCGCCCGCGTCGATCCGGTGCTGGAGGTACTGGGTGGCGCCGCGGTCGCCGCGGTCATCGGTTTTGCCGGCTGGCGCGCCGCCGTCAGCTCGCAGACCATCGGCAACTTCACCGGCTTCGTCGCCGCACTGCTGATTGCCGCGCGACCGCTGCGCGCACTTGGGTCACTGAACGCCGCGTTGCAGGAAGGGCTGGCCGGCCTGACCCGGGTGTTCACCGTGGTGGACGAACCCCCAGGCATCGCCGACGCGCCGGGCGCCGAACCGTTGCCGGTAGGGCATGGTCATGTCGCGTTCGACGATGTGCGGTTCGTTTATCCCGACGGTCGCGTTGGCCTCTCCGGCCTCAGTTTCGCTGCCGAACCAGGCACCACGGTTGCGCTGGTCGGACCGTCCGGCGCAGGCAAGTCCACAGCGCTCGGACTGGTCCCGCGGTTGCACGATGTCACCGCCGGCGCGGTGCGCATCGACGGCGCGGACGTGCGTCGCGTGACATTGGCGAGCCTGCGCGATGCGATTGCATATGTCGCACAGGATTTACTGTTATTTGACGACAGCATAACGTCCAACATACGCATGGGGCATCCTGATGCGACGGATGAACAGATCGCCGCCGCCGCCGAGGACGCCGCCGCCGCATCGTTTATCGAGGCGCTGCCGGATGGCTATGCCACGCGCGTCGGTCCGGGGGGGCGTCGGTTATCCGGTGGACAGCGGCAGCGGATCGCACTCGCCCGCGCGCTGTTGCGCAACCCGCGGATCTTGCTGCTGGATGAGGCAACAAGCGCTCTCGACACCGAAAGCGAGGCGGCCATTCAGGTCGCGCTCGGCCGGCTGCGGCGGGGTCGCACGACAATAGTCATCGCGCACCGGCTTTCCACGGTCCGCGATGCCGATCTGGTTGTCGTCATGCAGGAGGGGCGGGCGGTCGAACAGGGAAGTCACGCCACATTGCTGGAGCAGGATGGTCTTTACGCCAGACTCGTGCGGAGCCAAACACTTGTGGATCTGGCGAGTCCGCTCTAATAGCTTTTCGTAACGTTCTTTCAATATCAAATTAATGCTGTATCCCGGGCGGCGTATAGGTCATTGTGAGCCTCCCGGCAGGCGACGGGGATGAACGACCAAACCACCACAACCGAGCTTGCGCCCCCTGTCGTGTCCGTCAGGGGTGCGGTGCGTCCCGAACCGGATCTTCTGTCGGCCCGGCAGAAGATCCGAGGTGCCACGCGCGCCAAGCTGGTTCTGGCGCTCATTGTGCTGATCGCAGCCGCGGGCGCGGTCGCCGATTGGTACCTGACGAAGGACATTGCCACCACTGACGATGCCTACACCGACGGCCACGCGATCACAGTCGCGCCCCAGGTGGCGGGGACCGTCGTCTCCCTCGACGTGAACGACAATCAACGAGTGAAGGCCGGTGACCTATTGTTCCAGATCGATCCGCGCGCCTACGTTGCCGCGCGTGATCAGGCGCAGGGTAGCTTGCAGCAGGCCGAAGCACAGCTCGCTGACGCACGTATCGCATTGGAGTTTGCACGGGCGACCTATCCGGCCAGGCTCGCGGCCGCGCAGGCGCAACTGACCGCAGCAAAGGCGACGCGGTTCAAGGCGGACGCCGATGCGCGCCGGCAACGGGGATTGCCGAAGCAGGCCACGATGCAACAGGACGTCGACAATGCCGAGGCCGCGCTGCGCTCGGCGGATGCGCAGGTGGACGCGGCACAGGCCGCGGTGCAGCAGGCCGATCTCGTGCCGCAATTCATCGGCCAGGCCGAAGCCAGGGTGCGCCAGCTCGAGGCGCAGGTGGCGCTGGCCCGCGCGCAGCTTGACCAGGCGGACCTCAACCTCTCCTGGACCAAGATCGTTGCGCCAAAGGACGGCTGGATCACCAAGCGCAACATCGAGCAGGGCAACTACGCGCAGGCCGGTCAATCGGTGCTGTCGTTGGTTACGCCCGACATCTGGGTCACCGCCAACTTCAAGGAATCGCAACTCGGTCGCATGCGGCCAGGGCAGCAGGTCGATATCAGTGTGGATGCGTATCCGCAGCTCAAGCTGAAGGGGCATGTGGACAGCATTCAGCTCGGCTCCGGCTCGCGCTTCACCGCGTTCCCGCCGGAGAACGCCACTGGCAATTTCGTGAAGATAGTGCAGCGCGTGCCGGTGAAGATCGTGATCGACAGCGGGATGGACCCCAACCTGCCACTTCCGCTCGGCGTATCCGTCGAGCCGACCGTCCGGCTGGCTGAAGCACCGGCCCGCTAGCCACATTCCATGAGCGAACTGCATGACGCGACCTGGCGGCCACGAGGCAGCGTTTGGCTCGTCGCCGGCGCCGCAACGCTGGCGCCGTTCATGGAGATCCTCGACACCACCATCGTCAACGTCAGCCTGCCTTACATCGCGGGCACGCTGTCCGCCAGCAATGACGATGCGACCTGGACGCTGACCTCTTATCTGGTGGCCAACGGTGTTGTGGTGCCGGTCGCCGGATGGCTGGGAAGGCTGATCGGGCGCAAGCGCTATTTCCTGACCTGCATCGCCATGTTCACCGTATGCTCGTTTCTGTGCGGCATCGCCACCAGCCTGCCGCAGCTTGTGATGTTCCGCCTGCTGCAAGGCCTGTTCGGTGGCGGGCTGCAACCATGCCAGCAATCGGTGATCCTCGACACGTTCGAGCCATCGCAGCGCGGCAAGGCATTTTCACTGGTGGCGATCGCGGTGATCTTCGCGCCGATCATCGGCCCGACGCTGGGCGGCTGGATCACCGATAACTACACGTGGCGCTGGGTGTTCCTGATCAACGTGCCCGTGGGCATCGTCGCGTTCATCGCGGTGTTGCAACTGGTCGAGGATCCACCCTGGGTGCAACGCGACCGGGCGCATCTGCGCGACATCGATTACGGCGGCCTGGGGCTGATAGCGCTGGGACTTGGTTCGCTGCAGATCATGCTCGACCGTGGTGAGGACAACGACTGGTTCAACTTCTCCAACGATCAAGCTGTTCGGTCTGCTGGCCGCCGTGGGTATCGTTGGCGGAATCGCCTGGCTGTTGCTGGTCGAGAAACCCGTGGTGAACCTGCGCTGCCTCAAGGACCGCAACTTCGGCATCGGCGTGGTCATGGTTTCTGGTATCGGGGCGATTCTCTATTCCAGCAACGTACTGATCCCGGTGATGGCACAGCAATGGTTCGGCTACACCGCCCTGCTCGCCGGTCTGCTGCTATCGCCCGGCGCCGCCGTGATGATCCTGTTCATACCCATCGTCGCGAGGGTCGTGCTGCCGAATGTCCAGACCCGCTACGTGATCGCGTTCGGTTTCTTCGTGCTGGGTTGTTCGGCGGCGTTTGCCAACCATCTGACGCCGCAGCTGGATTTTTGGACCCTCGCGATGTTCCGGGCGTTCCAGACCGTCGGTCTGGCATTCCTGTTTGTCCCGAACAGCACGTTATCGTATTCCACACTGCCGCGTTCGCTGAATGCGGACGCGGCAGCGCTCTATTCGATGTTCCGTAATATCTCCGGCTCGGTCGGTATCGCGGTCATCACGGCACTCGGCGCCGAACGGCAGCAGGTGCATCGAGCCTACATGGCAGGCCATCTGACGCCGTACGACCAGCCGTACCAGGACCTGCTCTCGGCCCACACACATGCCCTTGCAGGCCATGGGGCAGACCGCGCATGACGCCCATGATGCGGCCATGGGCCTGATCAATCGCACGCTGGACCAGCAGGCGGCGATCCTGTCATATATGGACCTCTATGCCTATATCGCGGTGGCCGCGTTCTGCCTTGGTGCCCCTGACGTTGCTGTTCCGCCCTGGCGTGGCCGGCCGGCCATCAGCGCGCTGAAACGTGTCGCCCACCGACTGGCTCGCGCCGCCTATGTCAGCGCCGCCGGGCGTGCGATGATGGCCGCTTCGGAGTGATCGATTCAGGGGGATGTGATCATGAGCGGCAGCGCCGAGACCGACATTGAAAACCTGCTCGACGCGGCGAGGGAGCTGGGCACGGAAGATCCGGAGGAGGAGATCAACGCGCTGCAGGAGTTGCTGCGCGCCGCGTGGAACCTGATGACCGAGGCGCAGCAGACCACGTTGATGCAAACTGACGAAGCCCAGGCCGTGCTGGAACCGGAAGAGGACGAGGAAGACGAACCGGACGAGTGATCGCCGCTACGGCCACTTCACCTCGGGCGGCAGGCTCATAAGGATGGCCTCGACGTTGCCGCCGGTCTTCAGCCCGAACAGCGTGCCGCGATCGTGGATCAGGTTGAACTCGACATAGCGGCCGCGCCGGATCAACTGGTGTTCGCGGTCGGCATCGTCCACCTCGCGCCCATCCGCCGGCGCACGATGCGGGGGAAAGCGTCGAGGAAAGCCAGACCCACGTCGCGCGTGAAGGCGAAGTCGGCCTCGGCATCGCCGCTGAAGTGATGGTCATAGAAGATCCCGCCGGCACCGCGCGGTTCGTTGCGGTGCGGCAGGAAGAAGTAGCGGTCGCACCATGCCTTGAAGTCGGGATAGTACTGCGGGTTGTGCCGGTCGCAGGCCGCCTTGAACGACGCGTGGAAGTCGGCCGCGTCGGCCTCGGCTTCAGGCGTATCCAGCCGCATCGGCGTGAGGTCGCCGCCACCACCAAACCAACCCTTGGTTGTAATCAGCATGCGCGTATTGAAGTGCGCCGCCGGTACAAGCGGGCTCTGCATGTGCGCGACGAGGCTGATGCCGCTCGCCCAGAACCGTGGATCCTGCTCGGCGCCCTGGATCTGCGAGCGGAACTCGGGGCTGAATTCGCCCGACACGGTGGAGACGTTGACGCCGACCTTCTCGAATACCCGTCCGCGCATCACGCTCATGACGCCGCCGCCACCATCATGACCCTCGGCCGGCCGCTGCCACGCGGTGCGCGTGAATCGGCCGGCCGGCCGATCGGCCAAGGGGCCATCCTGGGCATCCTCGATCGCCTCGAATTCGGCGCACAACCGATCGCGCAGCGTTTCGAACCAGGCGCGCGCGCGGTCCTTCAGGGCTTCATGCGGAACCGGCGTGGCGGCTTCTTGGGCGGGTTGCGACATCAACGGGAGCTTTCTGGTGCATTGCCACATTAGCGCCTGGGCCCCCCGTGTTGCAGGGGGGCAGCAGCGTCCCTAGTATGCGCCCGCGCGGCCGGTGTCCCCGGCCGCTTCGGCTGAATCTGGGCGGTCTGGAAGGCCCGCCCGCGGCTTGGCGCGTCCGCGGCATGCCGTCGAGCATCGAGGGGAATGATGGCTGAGTTGTCTGCCGCAAGTGTCGCCCACCATGGCCATCCACCCGATGTCACCAAACGCGATATGCTGAAACTGGTTGCCGGCGCCACCGCAGGAATTGGTGTCGCCGCCGTCGCCTGGTCCCTGATCGACTACATGAACCCCGCCCAGGATGTGCTTGCGCTGTCGGCGGTCGACGTCGACCTCAACCCGATTGTTGCAGGCCAGGGCATCACCGTGCTCTGGCAGGGCAAGCCCATTTTCGTGCGCCATCGGACGCCACAGGAGATCAAGCAAGCCGCCGACGTGCCGCTGAACCAGCTCATCGAGCCCCAGCCTGATAACGCGCGTGTCCAGCCGGGCCACGACCAATGGATCGTGCTCGTCGGCATCTGCACCCATCTCGGCTGCGTCCCTCTGGGCAACAAGTCGTCCGACCCGCGCGGCGAATGGGGCGGCTGGTTCTGCCCCTGCCACGGCAGCCAGTACCATACGTCCGGGCGCGTGCGCCACGGGCCGGCGCCCGCCAATCTGACGGTACCGCCCTACGCGTTCGAATCCGACTCCAAGATCAAGATCGGCTGACAAGGAAGCCCCCCCCGATGGCCGAACAGCACAAAAGCGAATTCAGCAATCCGGTGATCAACTGGATCGATACCCGTCTGCCCGTCTTCACGATGATGCAGAAGGAATACGGTACCTTCCCGACGCCGAAGAACTTCAACTACTTCTGGAACTTCGGCGCGCTGGCGATGGTCACGCTGATGATCATGATCGCCACCGGCATCTTCCTGGCGATGAACTACCAGCCGAATACGGAGCTCGCGTTCGGCTCCATCCAACACATCATGCGCGACGTGAACTACGGGTGGCTGATCCGCTACATCCACCAGAACGGCGCGTCGATGTTCTTTATCGTCACCTACATCCACATCTTTCGGGGGCTCTACTACGGCTCCTATAAGAAGCCGCGCGAGCTTCTGTGGATGATCGGCGTGGTGATCCTGCTGCTCATGATGGCAACCGCCTTCATGGGCTACGTGCTGCCGTGGGGCCAGATGTCCTACTGGGGCGCCACCGTCATCACCAACCTGTTCTCCGCCTTTCCCATCGTCGGCCATCCCATCGTGACATGGCTGTGGGGCGGCTTCAGCGTCGACAATCCCACCCTGAACCGCTTCTTCTCGTTGCACTACCTGCTGCCGTTCGTTCTGATTGGTGTGGTGTTCCTGCACGTTGCGGCGCTGCACATCGTGGGATCCAACAACCCACTGGGCATCGACGTGAAGTCACCGCAGGACACGCTGCCGTTCCACCCATACTACACGGTGAAGGACAGCGTCGGCGTGTGCGTATTCCTGGGTATCTTCGCGGCGGTCGTGTTCTTCGCGCCGAACATGCTCGGCGATCCGAACAACTTCATCCCGGCCAACCCGTTGCAGACTCCCGCCGACATCGTGCCCGAGTGGTACTTCTTGCCGTACTACGCGATCCTCCGCTCGGTGCCTGATAAGCTGCTCGGCGTGTGCATGCTGTTCGGCTCGATCCTGATCCTGCTTGTGCTGCCGTGGTTGGATACATCACCGGTGCGCAGTGCACGATTCCGGCCGATCTATCGCCAGATCATATGGGTCTGGCTGCTTGCAGTGGTGGTCCTGGGCATCTGCGGCGCCCACAAGCCGGAAGGCATCTGGGTGCTGCTGAGCCGGGTCTGCACGCTATACTACTTCCTGCATTTCCTGGTGATCCTGCCGCTGCTCGGCAAGCTGGAGCGTCCGCTGCCGCTGCCGGAAAGCATCAGTCGTCCGGTCATCGGCGGAGGTGGCCCGATGCCATCGGGCGCCACCGCCAAGCCGATGGAGAAGGCATGATGCGCACATTGCGTTGTCTGCTGCTCGGCGCATTCGCCGCCGGTCTGGCTGCCGCGCCTGCGATGGCGCAGGAGGAGGCTCCGGCACCGCCGCCGCAGCACTGGAGCTTCGACGGGCTGTTCGGCACCTATGACCTGGCGTCGGCGCAGCGAGGCTTTCAGGTCTATTCGGAAGTTTGCTCGGTCTGTCATTCACTGCAGTACCTGCACTATCGCGACCTGGCCGGCATCGGCCTCACCGAGGGCCAGATCAAATCGGTTGCCGCGGCAGTGACCGTGCCGAAGGGACTCGATGACGATGGCAACGTGAAGGAAGGTCCGGGGACGCCGGCGGACCAGTTCAAGAACCCGTATCCGCTGTACGATCCGATCCTGGGCGTCGTTCGCACCAATGAGAAAGCCTCGCGTGCCGCGCACAACGGCGCACTGCCACCCGATCTGTCACTCATCGTCAACGCGCGTGAGGGACACGGCGACTACGTGTATGGAATCCTCAACGGCTACGTCACGCCGCCGGCCGACTTCACGCTGCAAGACGGGATGAACTACAACAAGTACTTCCTCGGCCATCAGATCGCCATGCCACAGCCGTTGCACGATCAGCAGGTGACCTATGCTGACGGCACGCCAGGAACGGTCGAGCAGATGTCGCACGACGTGGTGACATTCCTCGCCTGGGCGGGCAATCCGGAGCTGGCGGAACGCAAGCAGATGGGCATCCGCTGGGTGTTGTTCTTCGTGATCATGACCGGGCTGACCTATGCGGTGAAGCGTACGGTCTGGGCCGACGTGGATCATTGACCGCTGGTCGCCCACGATGATCCAACCAGTCATTGGCGTCGTCGGCGGCTCCGGCATCTACGACATCGAGGGGCTCGAGGATAAGGCGTGGCGCCAGATTGCCACGCCCTGGGGCATGCCATCCGACGCGCTGCTGTTCGGCCGGCTCGGTGACGTGCAGTGCGTGTTTCTGCCCCGTCACGGTCGCGGTCATCCGCTGTCGCCGACGCATCTGAACTATCGGGCCAACATCGACGCTCTTAAGCGATCCGGTGTCACCGATGTGATCTCACTCTCTGCGGTCGGCAGCCTGAAACCGGAGCTGCCACCGGGGCATTTCGTCATCGTCGATCAGTTCATCGATCGCAGTTTCGCCCGCGAGAAGAGCTTTTTCGGCGACGGCGTCGTCGCGCACGTGTCAATGGCGAATCCCGTCTGCTCGCGTCTCGGCGACGCTCTGGAAACAGCGGCACGCGACCTCGGCCTGCCGGTGACGCGCGGCGGCACTTACCTGGTAATGGAAGGCCCACAGTTCTCCACCAAGGCCGAGAGCGAACTGTACCGCTCCTGGGGCTGCAGCGTCATCGGCATGACCAACATGCCGGAGGCCAAGCTCGCGCGCGAGGCAGAGCTGAACTACGCGACAGTCGCAATGGTGACTGACTTCGACTGCTGGCATCCCGACCACGATCACGTCACAGTCGAGGCCGTCGTGCGCGTTCTGCTGAACAACGCCGACAAGGCCCGCGCGCTGGTTCAGCGCGTAGTGCCGCAGATCGGCAAACCGCGCGAGCTATGCCCCGCTGGCTGCGATCGGTCACTGGACAATGCGATCATCACGACTAGTCACATGCGTGATCCGCTGCTGGTGGCGAAGCTTCATGCGATTGCCGGGAGAGTGCTTCAGTAAACGACTACCGCGCAATGGACGCTGTGTCCTGGGTGGCCTTCGCGAGCGCTTGCGGGCTGGCATCAGCCGCGCCTGCCCCCAACTTCACCCCGCCATTTGCTTGAGGAACCACGATCGGCGCTACGATGACCGGCGCAACACCATCCCTGCGGATGTCGAGCTGTTCCGCGACCGTCGGCGTGACATCCACAACACGGCCCCGTGCCCACGGCCCACGGTCCTCCACCGTCACGGTGGCTGATCTCCCATTCTCCAGATTGGTCACTTTCGCTGTGGTGCCCAGAGGCAGCGTCTTGCTCGCGGCGATAGCTGTGTTCGGATCAAACCGCCTGCCATCCGCCATCTTTCGATTGACGAAGTAGTGAGCATAATAGGACACGCGCCCTTTCTGTTCGCGTCCCGAATGATCGATGTGTCGGTCATTCGCCACGACTGGCGGCAGTTGGGCGAGCCTCCCCGCTTCCTGATGCGCCGCGGGACTGTCTGCAGGCAACGTCGCCGCTACCGACAGCGCCGACCACAGCATACACGTCGCCGCCGCTGCCACCCATCCTGCTCGCAACATATCGGCCTCCAATCCATCAGAGGATAGAACGCCGAGCCGCCACGTCGGTTCGCGCTGCCAACGGCCGTGTGACGAGACGCGCGCGTGCCCAGCGGCGCGCGTCCGTCGGAGCGTCAGCCGAGGTGTTTGGCGAAGAAGTCCAGCGTACGCTTCTGCGCCAGTTCATAGTCCGGCTTGCTGAAGCTGCCGCGTTCGTCACAGCCGAAGCCATGCTGCGCGCCCATGTAGACGTAGCTCTCCACTTTCGGCTGGGCGGCACGGATCGCTTCAACGTCGGTCATGGGGATCGACGCGTCCTTCTCGCCGAAGTGCATCTGCACCGGGCAGTTCGGCCGTTCATCCCTGGTGCCGGCAATGCCGCCGCCATACCAACAGGAGGATGCAGCGAACTTGTCGGTGCGCGTCGCGCCCCACCAGGCAACGGTGCCTCCGAAACAATAGCCGACGATGGCAAGCTTCTTCCCGCCGAGTTGTGCCGCGGCTGCCTCGACATCGGCGATCACCTTGGCGTCGTCGAGCTTCATGCGATAGGCGCGGCCCTTGTCGATATCCGCCTGGGTATAGCCCAGCTCCACGCCCCTCTCGGCACGATCGAACAGTGCCGGCGCGCAGACTGCATAACCCTCGGCGGCGAAACGATCGCACATGTCGCGCATATGGTGGTTGACGCCGAATATCTCCTGGATCACCACGATCCCCTTGGTCGCGCTGGTCGAACCGGCGGTGTAGGCGGAAAGCGTGAAGCCGTCGGCGGCCTTGAGGTTGATCGTGCTGCCCATGGTTCTCCTCCTGATTTGTGGTAGTGGCCGAGGGCGCACAGGATGGCGGTATAAGTACGTGCGTCAACCTCGGCTGAGTGGATATCGGCTGGTGACGGACACGCTATTCGACGCTCGTTGAGACCATCAGGTCAGAACCCTTGAACGGCGCGTCATCCGAACCGGCCTGGCCGTGACCAACACTCCATTGCGATGGCCAGTCTATCTGTTCGACGCCCCAGGCGGACGCCGACTCCAGTGACGACCATGCGGCATCGGAAACGGAACGATACATGATGCCGCCCGGTCCCATGTCGGCATGCAGCAGGATTTGGATGTCGAATGGCTCGCCTGCTCGCAGGGCCGGACCAAGCCAGTATTGCGGACTGCGGCGCGGGATGGGGCCAATGGTCACGGTCAATCGCTGGTCGCGCCCTCGCAGTCCCACCCAAAGCGGCGCCAGCACGCCCGGGTGGAAAGCGGCGAGCAACGTCTGAACGCCCGATGTGCCGCGTGGGGCGGAGTGGCCGCTGAAATGGAATGCGACCATCGATCCAGCTTCTAATCGCCCTTCGACTGGCGCTCCGGTCACGCCAGCATGGAGCGGCCGCCAGCGCCGAACCGATGAAAATTCGAGTGGCCATGTGAGCCGCTCGCGAACCCGCCCGGCCGTATCGAGTACCTGATAGCGCAGTCCGGCCGGATCGAGGGCGGCCTGGACGCAATGCAAATACTCGATCTGTTCCGGCATTCGGTGTGCGGTTCCCGCACCGGCTGTCGTGATCTGCAGGACTCCGCGATGTACTTGCACATCGAAGGCCAGGATATGACTGCAGACGTAAGCGAGGACATCATGCATCGCCAAGAGATCCCAGAACTCCTGGGCGTGCTCCGCACCGACCTCGCGCACATACGCGCCTGAAAATCCATTCACCGGGAATATCGGATGATGCCCGATGACCAGTTTGTACTGCGCGTCGGAATGTTGCTGGAGGATGCTGTGCAACCAGGTAGTCTCAACGTGGCCTTCACCACCCAGGCCAGTCCACAGCGTATGCACGAAAACCAGCAGCAGGTCGTTGCGCCGTACCCAGTATGACAGCCCCTGCTGGCCGGGAGGGCCATTCAACGGCAACGAGAGCATCTCGCGAAATACTGCCTCGCTCATCGTGTCATAGGCGGTATGATTTCCCGTAGCATGCCAAAGTGGGATCGCCTGTCGGTCCAGCCAGCGCATTTCGACATCCAGCCAATGACGCCACTGTGCGCGAAGTTCGTCCGCACTCGCGGTGAGGCCTGCGATCTCGTCGCCCGGAAAAATGATGAAATCCGGCTGCGGTGTGATGCGCGCAACGATTGCGTTGACCTGCGCGAATGTCTGCGCGTGAAGGGCGCCCGGGATGCCTGAGCAGGAATCGCCATACAGTACGAACTGATGCCCCTTACCACGCGGCACCAGGGCGGGAATGCTGGTGGGGATTTGTGGCGCGACAGGCGATTGGGTCATCTTTTGTTATGGACGACCTTTTCAAAGTGATGCAACGCTCGATTTAATGGTGCACCGGACGATACTGAGCGTGACGATGCACCAACATCCCTGGCGGCGTCAGTATCTTGATATTCTTGGCCGCTGTTGGGAAGATTCGTATATTTGGACCTATCCCGATTACGAAATGCTCGAAGCCTCTGGCGGTGACTCAGGCAGCGACCACCGAACCAGGGAAATGGCAAGCGACGCGATGGCCTGGCGCGGCCTCGGCCAATACCGGCACCTCCGCGGCACAGCGCGGTTCGGCAGCGGGGCAGCGCGTGCGGAAGTGGCAGCCCGACGGCGGGTTGAACGCGCTGGGGACTTCGCCTTTCAGCACGATCCGTTGCGCCGATCGCACGTCGCTCGGCCGGGGCACCGCCGAAATCAGGCTCGCCGTGTAGGGGTGCAGTGGGCGGCGGAACAGCTCTGCCGCGTTCGCCGTTTCCACGACACGGCCGAGGTAGAGCACTACGATCCGATCAGAGATGTGCCGCACCACCGCGAGATCATGGGCGATGAACAGATAGGTCAGGTGCAGGCGTTCCTGCAGGCCGATCATAAGGTTGATGATCTGCGCTTGGATGTTCACGTCGAGCGCGGAGATCGGTTCGTCGCCGACCACGAACACCGGCTCCACCGCGAGCGCGCGGGCGATCGAGATGCGCTGACGCTGGCCGCCGGAGAACTCGTGCGGGAACCGCTCGGCCGAAGCCGGAGGCAGGCCAACCAGGTTCAACAGTTCGGCAACCCGCGTGCGCGCATCCGCCGCTGTGTTGGCGAGGCCGTGCAGACGCAGCGGGCCCGCGAGGATCGTGCCGACGGTCATGCGTGGGTTCAGCGAGGCGTATGGATCCTGGAAGATCATCTGCATGCGCCGTCGCAGCGGTCTGATGTCCGACTGCGACGCGTGCGAAATGTCCTGACCGTCGAAGACGATCTGGCCCGCGGTCGGTTCCTCCAGCCGCATCACCAGGCGTGCGAGGGTTGATTTGCCGCAACCGGATTCGCCAACCAGGCCGACCGTTTCGCCAGGCAGCACATCGAGATCCACGCCGTCGAGCGCCCGCAGCACACGACGTTCATCCAGGAAATTCTCCCGCGGCATTTCGAAATGCTTGACCAGGCCTCGCACATCCAGCAGCGGCGTCGGCGCCGATTGAGCGCGCGCGTCGGAGCTGGACTGCTGGCGCTGCGGCGGATGCAGATGCTCGCCATTCTGCGTCACCCAGCACCGCGTGCTGCGCGCCTCACCGATGGGCAGCAGCTGCGGATGTTGCTTGCAAGTATCGATCGCGAACGGGCAGCGCGCACGGAACCGGCAACCCTCAGGCCACGCGCGCGCATCCGGTGGCTGACCCTCGATCGTCGCGAGACGCCGATCACCGGCATCGCCATCCAGTCGTGGCGCGGCATGCAGCAGCGCCCAGGTGTAGGGATGGCGTGGATCGCTCAGCAGGTCCTCGGGGCGGCCCTCTTCTACGACCTCGCCTGCGTACATCACCAACACACGCGAGCAGACGTTGGCTATCACGCCGAGGTCGTGGCTGATCAGGATCACCGCGGTGCCGAGATCTTCGTTCAACGCACGCAGCAGGTCCAGGATCTGCGCCTGGATTGTCACGTCCAGCGCTGTGGTCGGTTCATCCGCCAGGATCAGCGCAGGTTCGTTGGCGAAGCCCATCGCCAGCATCACGCGCTGCCGCATGCCGCCGGAGAACTGATGCGGAAAAGCATCGAGCATCCGTTCCGGACCGGGAACACCCATACGACCCAGCAGCGAAACTGCCCGGCCGCGTGCGGCGGTGGATGTGAAGCGCTTGTGCGCGGTCATCGTCTCGATCAGCTGGTGTGAGATGCGCAACACCGGATTCAGCGACGCCATCGGGTCCTGGAAAACCATTGCGATCTCAGCGCCGCGGATTTCGCGGAGTTCCTCCTCGGAAAGCTTGGTGATCTCCTGGCCGCGGAACTCAATGGAACCGGCGACGATGCGCGCCGGTTCCTCCAGCAGGTTCATGATCGACTTTGCGGCTACGCTCTTGCCCGAACCGGATTTCACCGACGATGCCCAGAGTTTCGCCCCGATGCAGCGTGAAGCTGACACCATCGACCGCGCGAACGACGCCCGCGTCGGTGAAGAACCAGGTGCGGAGGTCAGTGACCCGCAGCAGCAGGTCAGCGTCGTCTTGCATGGGGATCGAGCCAGTCACGCAGGCCGTCGCCCACGAAGTTGAAGCCGATGACAACGGTCAAGATGGCAAGACCGGGAAATGTCGCGACCCACCATTGCGCGACGAGTTCGCGGCCTTCGGAGACCATCGATCCCCATTCGGGCGTCGGCGGGACGACACCCAGGCCGAGAAACGAGAGGCCGGCGAACACCAAAATCGCGTTCCCCAGATCGAGCGTCAGCAGCACCACCAACGGACCGACCGCGTTCGGTAGTATCTGACGAAACAAGATGTGCGACGGTGCGAAGCCGATGGTCTGGGCGGCCGCGACGTATTCCAACGATCGCTGGCCCAACACGAGACTCCGCGCGAGGCGGGCGAATTTCGGCCACCACACCACCAGCATTGCGATCACCGTGTTCCTCGTGCCAATGCCCAGCGCCGCCGCGATCGCCATCGCCAGAATGATCGGCGGGAAGCAGAACATCAGGTCGGTGGCGCGCATCAGCGCCTCCTCGACTAAGCCGCGTGCATAGGCCGCGACCGCGCCAATCAGCGTGCCAATCGCTCCACCCACCAGCACAACGGTGAAGCCGACGGTCAGAGAGGTGCGCGCGCCATAGATGATGCGGCTGAACACGTCGCGGCCGAGTTCGTCGGTGCCGAGCCAATGCACAGCCGACGGTGGCGCCAGGCGGCCGGCAACATCGACGATACTCGGCGGGTAGCCGGAGACCCAGGGTGCAAGCAATGCCGCGAGCAGCCACGCGACGATCACCGCTCCACCGATGACTGCGAGACCGTAGCGGCGCAGCCAGCGGATACGACGGTCGGTGGCCGACCGGGTACCGTCAGCCGCCAGCGCGTCGATCACGGATTGGCTCATCGGCGCATCACCCGCGGGTCCAGCATGGCGTAGGACACATCGACCAGGAGATTGACGAAGACATAGACGATTGCCACGACAAGTGTAATGCCCATGATCGCCGGAAAGTCCAGGATCACCGCACTCTGGAAGGTGTAGCGGCCGAGCCCCGGCCAAGAGAAGATCGTTTCGGTCAGAACCGTGCCGGTCAGCAGTTGCGCATAGGCAAGACCGCCCAGCGTGATCACCGGCAACAGCGCATTCGGCAACGCGTGGCCGAGCATGATCACGCGGCGCAACAGACCCTTGGCACGGGCGACCCGGATGTAATCCTGCGACAGCGTTTCAAGCATGGCGGCGCGCGTGGTGCGGGTGATCAGCCCCAGCGTCGATGCGGCAAGCACAATCGCCGGCAAGATAAGATGCGAGATGGCGTCCCAGAACGTATCCCATTGTCCGGCGAGTGGTGCGTCGATCAGCATGAACCCCGTCACGTCCGGCGGGGGGAATTGATCCGCGCCGATCTGGCCGGGTCCTGGTGCCCAGCCGAGCCAGCCATAGAACACCGCCAGCATGATGAACGCGAGCCAGAATGTCGGCGCCGACACCCCGATGAGCGAGACCGCACGGGCCAGGTTGTCCACCCAGGAATCGCGCCGCATCGCCGCGACCACGCCAAGCGGCAGGCCGACCAGAACGGACAGCACAAATGCGACGGTGGAAAGCTCGATCGTGGCAGGGGCGTATTGCTCGATATCCTCCAGCACCGGACGCTGCGAAGATATGGAGACGCCCAGGTCGCCGTGCGCCAGGCCACGCAGGAACAGCCAGTAGCGGTCCCACATCGGCAGGTCGAGACCCCACTTGTGCCGATACGCGGCGACGATCACCGGGTTGCTGGCCGCGACGTCGCCCAGCTGCGTCAGGATCGGATCGCCGGGCACGGTGTTGGCGATGAGGAAGATGATAAGCGTCGAGGCCAGCACCATGACGCTGGCGATCAGCAGACGCGAGACGATGTAGCGCAGCAAGCGAGATGTTCCCCCCTGCGCTGTCGCATAGACGATGGACGGCGGGGCGCCAAGTTGTCTTGGCCGGTGCCACCGCTATGATAGTTCCGCAGAACGATGAATGCGGGGAGGAATACGTGTCCGAGATTGGCTGGATTGGCCGGCGCGACGTAGTGCGCCTGTTGGGTATCGGTGGAGCAGCGTTGGCTGCGGGTCTGCCGAAGCGCGTGCACGCGGCGGCCAGTGGCAGCACCCTGGTGTTGGGCATCGACATCAGCGATTCGATCACGTTCGATCCGGCACGCGAGGCACAATACACAGCGCCGCTGAGCCTGCGCGCGGCCTATGAGTCGCTGGTGACGATGTCGCCGGGCGACTACCTGGAGGTCAAGCCGGCGCTCGCGAAGTCATGGGCACACACGGCGGATGGCAAGGGCTGGCGCTTCTCCCTGGCCGACGCGAAGTTCAACAGCGGCAATCCGGTCACCGCGGACGACGTGAAGTGGACGTTCGACCGTTTGATCAATATCAAGGATCAGCCGTCGCAGTATGTAACGAATGTCTCGTCGATCAACGTGGTCGATCCGAAGACCGTCGATATCATGCTGGTCGATCCGACGCAGCCGATCCTGACCATCCTGTCCGGGCCGAATTTCGGCGTGATGGAGCGCAAGGCGGTGGAAGCCCAGGGTGGCACATCGGCCGCCGACGCCAATACCACCGACAAGGCGACGCAGTGGCTCAATCAGCACTCGGCCGGCGCCGGCCCGTTCACCATGGTCGGCTGGACCCGCGGCGCGCAGATCCTGCTGACGCGCAACGAGCACTACTTCCGTGGGCCCGTGCACTTCGAGCATGTGATCGTGCGCCATATGGGCGATAGCGCGACTTAGCTGCTGGCGATCCGGCGTGGCGACATCGGTGCTGCGTTCAACCTCATACCCGAACAGATCGCGACGCTGAAGGGCGACAAGGACGTGCGTGTCGAGGGGCTGAAAAGCCTTGACTACGTCTACATGGCGCTGACCAACGAACCCACCTTCAACAAGGCGCTCGCGGTGAAGGAGGCGCGGCAGGCGATCGCCTGCGCCATCGATTACAACGGGATCATCAACAGCCTGCTTGGCGGCAAGGCAATGCGTTGCGCCAGCTTCATTCCGATCGGACTTTTCGGTTCCACCGAGGAGACGACGAAGCAGTACGGGTGGCACCAGGATCTGGATCGCGCGAAGCAACTGCTGCAGAAAGCCGGCTTCGCGGATGGGTTCGAATTCAAGCTGACATACGGCGATGCGGCGGTCTCCGGCCTGACCTACTCAGTGCTGGCGCAGAAGATGCAGTCGGACCTGGCTCGCGTCGGAATCAAGGCCGTGCTGGATCCGGTCGATCAGGTGAACCTGCGCACGCAATACACCACCGGCAAAATACCCGGCGGCGTTCTGACGTTCTGGAATCCATCCGGCGTCGAAACCGACCAGTGGGCGCAGGCCAGCATCAATCGCGTGGCCAAGCGAATCCACTGGACGCCCGACGATGCGTTGCGGCAGACGGTCAACAAGGCCGCTGCCGAACCGGATCCAGCCAAGCGGGCCGCGCTCTACCTGGATTATGAGAAGGTGCTGCTCGACCAGGCCAGCCTGCTGATCCTCTTCCAGCCGATCTACCAGTTCGCAGTGCGCAATACTCTGAAGACGTTCCCACTGACAGCGGCCGGATGGGAGGCCGAGCTCTACCAGGCGACTTAAGGAGACAGGGATGAACGCGGTCACCAGCTTCACCGATCTCGGCGTGCTGCCATGCACGCTGGATGGCGGCATTGCCTCGCGCGCCGCGATCGGCTTGCTGGTGCTGGCAACAGATCAGACGATGGAGCACGAGTTCCGTCACCTGATCCGCCTGCCCGGCGTCGCGGTTTATGGCGCGCGGCTCTACAACGACGCCAACATCACGCCGGAGACGTTGCGCGCGATGTGTCCGCTGATCGCGCCGGCGACGGAACTGATCCTGCCGGGAAGCCCGACTCGATGTCGTTGCGTTCGGCTGCACCTCGGCGAGCATGGCACTGGGCGAGGAAGAGGTGTTCCGCCAGATCCGTCGCGCCCGACCAGGGGTTGCGTGCACCACGCCGATCACCGCCGCTTTTGCTGCGTTCAAGGCGTTTGGCGCGCGACGCATCGGGGTGATGACGCCGTATGCACCCGAAGTGAACGCGGTGGTGCGCGCGTATCTCAATGCGCACGGCGCCGAGGTTGCAGCATTCGCGACGTTCGACAAACGCGACGACCGTGAAGCGGCGCGAATCGCGGTGGATTCGATTGCTGAAGGTATTGCCGCGATGGTGCGCCGCACCTCGCTGGACGCTGTGTTCGTGTCGTGCACCAGCCTACGGCTCGCGGAACGGGTGGCAGCGATCGAGGCGGAAGTGGACATTCCCGTCACCTCCAGCGATCACGCGCTGGCTTGGCATTGCTTGCGATTGGCCGGCGTTAGCGATGCAGTGCCTGACGCAGGAAGATTGTTCCGCTGCGGGATACACCATCAGTAAGCGATCGCGCTGCCAGGCGGCTGCTGAAGCCGCCCGGCAAAACGCAACGGCAGCTACTCTTTCGTTACTGTGCCTGATCCGGTGGACGGCGGCGCCGATGAGGTGGTCCCCTTGGACGACCCATTGCCCTGCATCGCGCCCATGGCGGTGACGGCGGTCACCGAATCCGGGTTTATGACCATCATCACAGGGTTGCCGTCGCTGTCCTTCGCATGGACGAGAAATGAGCGTGGCATGATACGGACGTCGGTGAAGCCTGCCTGCGCCAGCGATTGACGCAGCTTCGCGGCGATCTTTGGCGTGCCCTGCTGTGCACTGCTCGGATCGTTCTGTGTCGCATAGGTGCCATTGGCGGATGACGACGTCGTAGCAGCGCCATTGGCGGATGACGATGGCGTGGCGGGCGCGGCGGCAGCGGGCAGCGCAAATGCAAGCCCGAGCACGGCCGGAATCAGCAAACGTGACAACATCGGTGGCAATCTCCCAGATTGTTCAGTGAAGCGTTTGAACAACGAGCAGATCCCCGGCCAAGTTCCCGATGACGAATGCGCTCGGCTGCACATGTGCTTGATCTGAATGCCTGCGCCCGATGCGGCAGAGTTCACCCCTTGATAGCGCCCATGGTCAGGCCGGCCACCATATAGCGGCGCAGCGCGAAATAGATCGCGACCGGCGGCAACGAGTAGATCAGCGCGGTCGCCATCATGAGGTTCCACGGCGCTTCGTCGCTGTCGAAGAACTGGGTCATCGCCACCGCCACCGTCGCATTGCGCGACGAGCTGATCAGCAGATACTGATATTGATATTCGTTCCATGCTAGCAATAGCGCATAGACGCCGACGGCGACCAGCGCCGGCGCCATCAGCGGCAGGTAGATGCGGAAATACATCTGCAGCGGTGTCGCACCATCGACCTTTGCCGACTCGTCCAGCTCGAGCGGGATCAGCCTGCCATAGCCATTCAGAACCAGGATCGCGTATGGCGTGGCAAACGTCACCTCAGCGGCAATGACCGACCACAGACTGTCGGTCAGGCCGTAGACGCGCATCAGATGCACGAACGGGATCAGCAGGAACGCTGATGGCAGTGCATAGGTCAGCAGCGCGATGTTGCTGACCAGCCAGGCGCGGCGCATGCGCATGCGACCCAACGCGAAGCTGACCAGCGAAGCGATCAGCACTGTCAGCACCATGGTCGCCGTCGCCATGTAGAAGCTGTTGCCCAACTGGTGCCAGAAATGTTCGAGGTACCAGTAATCCTCTTGGAAGACGACGCGGAAACTGTCCCAGTTCCAGTCCTCCGGCCAAGCGAAGCCTGAGAACTCGTCGCCGTCATCGCTCAGCGCAATCAGCAGCATGTTGTATATCGGCAGTAGCGTCCAGATCAGCAGCGCAATGCCGAGGAATATGCTGCCAATTCTGGTCCACCGCCGGCGTCGGCGCAGACGCGGCCGATACTCCGCCTCGATTGCAGTGAGTGCGATGCTCATAGCTGGACCCCGGTCGTGCGGATCCGCCGCATCAGCAGCAGCACCAACGGAATGAGGACAGGCAGCGCCGATATCATCGCCGCGTTACCGAGGTTCGGATAACCGAAGTCGAACGCCATGTGGAAGCCATACGTTGCCAGCACATCCGTCAATCGCGCCGGTGCGCCGTAGGAGACGAAATACACCGTATTGAAGTCACCGATCGTCCAGATGGTGAACAGCAGCGTCGAGACCAGGTAGACGTTCGCCAAGAGCGGGAAGGTAACGTGGACCAGCCTGCGCCAGCCGATTGCCCCGTCGATCTCCGCCGCCTCGTAGATGTCCTGTGGAATGGCCATGCGGCCAGCGATGAAAATCAATGTCCAAAATGGCATCCACTTCCAGATGTACGACACGAGATTGGTCGCCGTCGCCAGCCAGCGATCGACCAGGAACAACGGGCCGTCCCCGCCGGTCACTGAGCGCCACAGGCTGTCGAGGAAGCCGTACTCGGTGACTGTCATGTAGTGGATCGAGAGGAAGGCAGTCAGCGCGGGCATGGCCCATGGCACCAGATAGATCGCAAGCAGCGACCTGATCCACCAGCTCCGCTGCATGAAAAAGCCCGACAGCAGAAATGCCAGGAACATCGGCACGTTCACGCCGACGGCGACGAACAGCAGCGTGTTGACCGCCATCGTGAGATAGAGCGGATCCGAGAACAGCCGGTCGTACAGCGCCGGATCGCTGCCCATCCAGAGGCCGAAGGCGATCGGATAGACCACGAAGGCGGCAAACACCGCGAGATAGGGCACCAGGAATGCGATCGCCCAGGTGGTATCCGAACCCTGGAACCGGATGCGCCACGGCGGCTGGCGCAACCGGCCAACGCCAATCGCGCTGCTGAACCCAAGCGCTTGCTGCGAACCGCTCATCGTTCTGCCTCCGCGGAACCGCGGCCGGTGGTACTTACCCCTTGACGCCGCCCATCGTCAGACCTGCCGCCATGTACCGACGGAACCCGTAGTAAAGGATCAATGGTGGCAGCGCGTATATGATCGCAGTGGCCATCATATAGTTCCACGGCGATTCATCGCTGTTGAGGAACTGCGCCAGCGCAACGGCAACGGTCATGCTTTCGGGTGTGGACAGCATCAAGAAGTTGTACAGGTACTCGTTCCATGCCAGCAGCAGCGCATAGGTGCCGACAGCGACCAATGCCGGCGCCATCAACGGCAGATAGATCCGAAGATAGATCTGCAGCGGGTTGGCCCCGTCGATACGTGCCAACTCGTCCAGCTCCATCGGGATCGACTTGCCATATTGCGAGAAGATGAAGATCGCATATGGCGTGGAGAACGTGACGATCGACAGGATCACCGCCCACAGGCTGTTGGTGAGACCATAGATCTGCATGACCCGGTAGAGCGGGATCGCCAGGAACGACGCCGGGATCACGTAGGTCATCAGCGCCGCATTGCTCAGCATCCAGCCTTGCCGCAGACGCATCCGGCCAACCGTGAAGCTCGCCAGCGAACCGATGACCAATGTCAGGAACATCGTCATCAGGCCGACGAAGAAGCTGTTGCCGAACTGATGCCAGAAGCGTGCGAGGTACCAAAAATCCTGGGTCACCACGACCTTGAAGCTCTCCAGCGACGGATGCTCCGGCCAGATCTGGCCACTGAATATGTCGTCGTGGCTGTCCAGCGAGATCATGACCATGTTGTAAATCGGCAGGACCGACCAGACGAGGATGATGAAGCCGATCACTGCGCAAAGGAGTTCGGTCGAATAGCGACGCAACCGATAGCTCAGCGGCGATGCGATCCGGCGATGGCCGGCAGTGGTCGCGCTCATAGCTGGCCCTCCTTCATGCGGAGCTTGCGCATCAGGATGAAGACCAGCGGGATAAGCAAGCGGCAGCGCGGTCATCACCGTCGCCACGCCAAGACGCGGCAGTGCGGTGGTAAAGGCATAGCGGATACCAAGTGTCGCCAGCACCTCGGTGGACATCGCCGGCCCACCGCCGGAGACGAAGAACGTGGAGTTGAAGTCGCCAAGGGCAAAGATCGTATCGAGCAGTACGCAGACGAGATACAGATTCGCCATCAGCGGTACGGTGACATGCTTGAACCGGAGCAGACCGGTCGGCGCCATCGACCTCGGCCGCCTCATACAGTTCCTGCGGGATCGCCATCCGTCCAGCCAGCAGGATGATCGTCCAGAACGGCATGTTCTTCCAGATGTAGGCGCCGATATTGGCGGCGAGGCCGGTCCAATGGTCATTGAGATAGACCGGGCCGTCAATGCCGAACAGCAGGTACAGCAGATTGTTCAGCATGCCCCACTGGCCGTTCATCAACCAGTGGATCGATATGTAGGCAGGCAACGCCGGTGTCGCCCATGGCAGGATGAAGACCAGCAGCAGGGCCTTGTACATCCAGCCCTTGCGCATGAAGTAACCCGACAGCAGGAAGGCGAGGCCCATTTTCAGGTTCACGCCAACCCCGACGTAGATCACCGTGTTGAGCACGGCGGTCAGGTAGCGAGGGTCGGCGAACAGTTGATCGTAGAGCTCTACCTGGCCACCCAGGTAGAGCCCGTAGCAGATCGGATAGATAACGAAGGCGAAGAACACCACCACGTAAGGTACCGCGAAGGCGACCGCCCAGGTGAATTCCGAACCTTGGAGACCGCCGTGCCAAGCGCGCCGCACCGGACGCGTTGCCGACAAGCCTCGTCCGACGGCAAGTGTCTGCTGTGTAGCGCTCATGTTCGCCTCGCTCGAATTACATGACCATCTTTGCGAAGATTTCGTTGCAGCGTTTGAACGCCTTATCCACGGCGTCAGACACCTTCATGCCGTTCTTGATAACGTCGGCATGCGCCTGGCCCCAGAGTTGCTCGGCGTTGGCCTGACCCCAGGCCGGCGAGTAACCCTCATAGACCGGCAAGGTCGGATTGAGAACCGCCTTCCTCGACATAGGGCATCAGGCACGGCTCGTCCTTGCTGAGCCAGAACGGGTCATCATGCACGATCTGCGGGATCGCCGGCACCCAGCGACCAAGACCGCCCTTCAGGTTTTCGTTCATCACCTTCGGCTGCATGAAATACTTCATGAAGTCCTTGGCAACCTCAACGTTCTTCGCACCCTTCGGGATATAGCCGCCACCGGCGTTGACCTGGGTCTTCATCGGCGTGCCATCATTCTTGTTGATGCGGCGCGATCGTCTGCATGTCGTGGTAGAACGCCTGCTTGTCCTTGATCATCGCCAGTTCGGTCGACAGCGTGCCGTCGAAGTCCATCATGAACAGCTTCTCGTGATAGCCGTTGTTGTCGTCGGCATCGTTCCAGCTCAGCGCCTCGGGGGGCACCACGCCTTCCTTATAGAGATTGGTCATGAACTCGACCGACTTGATCGCCGCCTCGCGGAACTTTCGGATCGTCGGCATGCAGCTTGCCGTCCGGCGTGATGATGCCCTCGCCGCCATTGGCGATCAGGAAGTGGGTGAACACGTTGTTGCCGTCGTTCGGCCCCACCGTGGTGATCTGCAACCCGCAGGCGTAAAGCTTGCGCATGCCCTTGGCGCGCAGCGGCTGCCTGAGCCTGCTTCAGATAAGTCCAGATGCCGTCCCAATTCTCGGGGATTTCCGACATCTTGAGCCCGGCCTTCTCGACCAGGTCGCCCCAGACGTGGAACGGTGTCGCGCCCTGCTTGATCGGGCACAGGTAGTAGCTGCGCTTCTTGGTGGCCTTGTTATAGAAGGTCGAGCCAAGCTTGGCGGTCTCTGAAAGCTGCGACTCGAACGGCGCCACGACGTCGGTGACGTCAACCAGATTTGTCGTCCCAGGCGTTCTGCGGGATGATCGACGAAGGCGCATCCATGAAGACCAGGTCCGGAACGTCGCCACTGGTCAGCGCCGAGATCGTCTTCTGGTTCATGCGCCATGAACGGCATGATGCTGTAGTCGAGCTTGTTGCCGCTGGCCTTCATGTAGTCCTCGCAGACCTTGCGCATCGCCTCGTCTTCCTGCGGGATGAACCCCTGGTTCAGCCAGCAGACCGCGGTTTTCGCTTGAGCGTTGGCAATATACGGCATCCCCAGGGTTCCGGCAGCCGCCAAACCCAGAGTGTCCCGAGCACTGAACGCCGGCTCATGTTAGCCATGGCCGTTTCTCCTTCCCTGTTGCGCCGCCGCTTTTTGCGGTGGCTCGTTATAGTGGTCCCAGCTTGAGCATGCGCACCTTACGGGGGCATGACGGGAAGGTCAATTCTTCTGAAACCATACCGGACAGAGGAAATTCGCGGCGCCCGGGCGCCCAGGAAAGTGACATTCTTGCGAAGCATGTCAGGCGCCGCATGCCATCGTCCGCGCCGCACGCCACACTCGGCCTGACGGCCGCACGCGCCCGGGCGAAATTGCTACGCGGCGTCGACCAAGCTATGCGGCAGGTTGAGGTGCCAATCCGTGACACAGTATCTGGTGCAGCGACTGCTGCAGCTTGTGTTCGTGCTGTTCGGCGTCAGCGTCGTGGTGTTCATCGCCATGCACCTGCTGCCCGGCGACGTCGCCCAGCTTATGCTGGGCGATCATGCCACCGCACAGGCGCTGGCGCGACTGCGTCAACAGCTCGGGATCGATCAGCCGGTATGGGTGCAATACCTGCGCTTCCTGGCTGATGCGCTGCGCGGTGATTTCGGCACCTCGCTGGCGACCAATCATCCCGCACTCGACGACGTCGTCGTGGCGTTCCCGGTAACGCTGCAACTGACCCTGACCTCGCTCGCGCTCGCCAGCCTGGTCGGCGTACCGCTCGGCGTGCTGACCGCGGTGCGTCACGGTACCCGCTTCGATGCGGCGATGATGGCGATCACCCTGTTCGGGGTGTCCATGCCGATATTCTGGCTCGGCCTGATGCTGCTGATCCTGTTCGCAGCGGTGCTCGGCTGGGTTCCCGTCGGCGGACTGATGCCCGTCGGCATGGAGCCGCCACGCATCACCGGCATGAGCGTCATCGACAGCGCTTCTGGCAGGCGATCCAGCGATGGTGTGGGAGGCATTGCATCATCTGGTGCTGCCGGCCTGCACGTTGGCCACGGTGCCGTTGGCGCTGATCACGCGCATCACCCGCGCCGAGGTGATGACCGCCGCCAACTTCGATCACGTTCGCACTGCCTATGCGAAGGGCCTGGCGGGCCCGCGCGTCATCCTGCGCCACGTGCTGCGCAACGCGGCGATCCCCATCGTCACCGTCATCGGCCTGCAGCTTGGGCTGCTGCTGTCGGGCGCGGTGCTGACCGAGACGATCTTCTCGCTGCCGGGCATCGGTCGGCTGATGGTCGATTCGATCCTGTCTCGCGACTATCCGGTGGTGCAGGCGGGCGCGCTGTTCATCGCCGCGCTGTTCGTCGTGGTCAATCTGGTGGTCGATCTCAGCTATACGCTGCTCGATCCGCGGATCGCGCGGCCATGATGACCGGGTCAAGTCCGGTCATGACGATGGAAGGCCGGGCCTGCGCCCGGAACCACACATGAGCGGCACGACAACTGTCGCCGTCGTCACCGCACCGCCTGAACGCGCCCTGTGGCATGCGTTCAGACGGACCAGCGCGCGCATCGGACTGGCGATTGCCTTGCTGTTCCTCGTGCTGACAGCGGCTGCGCCGTGGATCGCGCCGTACGACCCATACGACCAGGACCTGTCGAGCGCGCTGTCACCGCCTTCGACCGATCATCTGTTCGGCGCGGACCAATACGGCCGCGATGTGCTCAGTCGGGTGATATACGGCACGCACACGGCGCTGATTGCTATCATCGTCGCCGGCGGGTTGGCACTGACAATCGGTGGCGCGCTGGGACTGATCGCGGGGTTCGTCGGCGGCAAGGTGGACAGCGCGATCATGCGCCTGGTCGATGTGCTGCTGGCGTTCCCGTACCTGCTGCTGGCGCTGATCATCGTTGCGTCCCTGGGACCAAGCCTGACCAACTCCATCATCGCCATCGGCATCATCTATACACCGCAATATGCAAGGCTGATGCGGGGCCAGGTATTGGCGATCCAGAATGCCGACTTCGTCTGGGCGGCGCGCTCGGTCGGCGCCAGCCAGAAACGCATCATGCTGCGGCACGTGCTGCCCAACAGCTTCTCGCCGGTGCTGGTCATGGCAACATTGCAGGCGGGCTCGGTGGTGGTGGAGACCGCCGGCCTGTCGTTTCTGGGGCTTGGCGCGCAGCCGCCATCGCCCGACTGGGGCGCGTTGCTGGCCGACGGGCACAGCTACTTCCTCACCGCCTGGTGGATCGCGACTTTCCCCGGCCTCGCGATCTTCCTGGTGGTGCTCGGCTTCAACCTGATCGGCGACGCACTGCGCGATCAGCTCGACCCACGGCGGAACTCGCGCTAGCCGCGCCAGATGACGCGGTGCCTTATGACGGCAAATGCGTCAGTTCGAGCCAATCGGAACTCTGCATCTCGTCCAATCGCGAAGCGGTCCGCTCGAACATCCTGGCATTCTCGCCGCGCTGATAGAGCTGGTCGGGCGTCGCATCGGCGGAAGCGACCAGCTTCACGCGCTGATCGTACAAAGTATCGATCAGCACGATGAACCGCCGCGCCTTGTCGTAGTTGTCCGGCGACAGGCGCGGGATGCCGTCCAGGATCAGCGTATGAAACTGCGTTGCCAGCGCAAGGTAGTCGCCCGGCCCCAACGCTGCCCCACACAACGTCTCGAAATCGAAGCGTGCGACACCGTCGGCTGCCAGCGGCACCACAAACTTCCGCCCCATCACCCAGAGCGCGTCCGGTTTGCCCTCCGCTCCACCGGTCAGCTCGGCGAACGCGCGGTCCAGTTCGCGATCGGCGCGCGCGTCAGCGGGCACCAGCCAGGTGCGCATCCCGCGCATCCGCTCGCGCCGAAAGTCGCGGCCGGCATCCATCATCACCACGTCCAGCCGCTGCTTGATGAGAGCGATGAAAGGCAGGAACGCGTCGCGCCCCGGCTGTCCCTTGAACAGGTCATCCGGCGCCACGTTCGACGTCGCCACCACCACCACGCCGCGCTCGAACAGCGCCTGGAACAGCCGACCCAGGATCATCGCATCGGCGATGTCGTTCACCTGGAATTCGTCGAAGCACAGCAACGCCGCGTCGGCTGCGATCGAGTCCGCCAGCGGCGGGATCGGATCGTCGATCTCCGGATGCGCGCGCTTGAACGCGTGAAAGCGTGCGTGGACGTTCTGCATGAAGCGATGGAAATGGATGCGCTGCTTGCGATGCACATCGGCGGCGGCAAAGAACAGGTCCATCAGCATGGATTTGCCGCGCCCGACCTCGCCCACAATGTAGAGGCCGTTCAGCCGGATCTCGGTCGCCTCGCCACGGCGGAGCAACCACGAGAGCAGCCCGTTGCCATTTGCCGGACGTGGGCGCGGATCGTAGCCGAGCAGCGATTGCCACAACCCCTGCAGCCTCTCCGCCACCAACTCCTGAGCCGGGTCGGGCGCCAACTCGCCGGCCGCCACCATCGCCCGGAAGGCTGGCAGCGGCCCGCGCTGCGCAGGTGTGTCGGCGCCCGGGTGATCCATGTCGCCGTCGCAAATAGCGTGTCGGCGGCCGGGGTTCAACGCACCGCAGGTCGTGCTAAGGAAGCGCGCATGATCCAGCTCGACTACGCCGCGTTGCGCGCCACGCCGGTAGCAGGCGCCCCCTTCCCCCACCTCGTGGTGCCGAACTTCGTGCCGCCCGAGGCACTGCCCGCGCTGCTCGCCGACCTGCCGCCGCTGGGCAAGCGGGGGTCGTTCCCGCTCGACGCGCTGTCGCTCGGCCCGAATGCACAGGCGTTGATGGATGAACTGGAAGGTCCGCGCCTACGTGATGCAATTGCCGCGCGGTTCGATCTCGACCTCACCGACGCGCCCACCATGGTGACGCTGCGCGGCTGGACCAATGAGCGGGATGGCCATGTCCACACCGACTCGACCGCCAAGCGAGTGACCATTCTGCTGTATCTGAATCCGGCCACCGACGCCTGGGCGCAGCACGACGGCTGCCTCCGCCTGCTGCGTGGCCCCGACGATGTGGAGAACTACGCGGTGGAAGTGCCACCGGTGAATGGCACACTGCTGGTGTTTCCGAATGCGCCAAACGCCTGGCATGGCCATAAGCGGTTCACTGGGCAGCGCTACTCGGTGCAGCTCAATTATATGACCACCGACGCCAAGGCGCGCAGCGAACTCCGACGCCACCGCATCTCCGCGTTCATGAAGCGGCTGACCCGCGCCGCCTGACGCTTTCTGCGCCAGCCTTACGAAAGCTTCATCCGGCGGGAAATGCTGCGGCAAGCCGGCGTGCAGAACAATCCAAGCGCTCGCGACGGAGGGATGCATGATCGGAACACGAAGCGTTTTGCTTGCCACCAGCCTGTTGCTCGCAGCGCCTGCCATGGCCGCGCAGCCTGAGGGCGGCCGCTATGTCTACGTTCCCCCCGGCGCCACCATCGTCCTGTTGCCGGCGGCGGCACCCACGGTCCCGGTGGATTTCCCGGTCGCCCGAATGGTCGCTCAGCAGCAGGCCATGATGCAGCAGATGATGGCCAACATGGACGCGCTGATGGCAACGCCGATGCCGGACCCGGAGCAGATGATCCGCTCGGTGATGGACGGCATGCCGCAAACTCTGGCGGGATCTGGCGTGGTGCTGACCCAGATGACCAGCGGCGCTGGCACGTGCAGCGAAACGATCGTGTATGGCCCACAGGGGGTCGATGGCTTGCCCCAGGTGAAGCTGACTCGGACTGGCAACGCCTGCGGAGCGGTCACCTCGAACGGACCCATTGGCGTGACGCAGACCGCACCGGCGCCGCAGACGGTTCCGCCGGCAACCGCAACCTCGCCAGAGAACCGCCTGTGGCACGTCAGTTATCCGGCGCGGCCAGTGGCGATACACACCGCATCGCCGCGGACGTGACCGAGTTGCCCCGGCGGTAATCTCGCACCTGGGCTGATTTATCGCTTTCCAACTGCTACGCCTCGCGAGCCGCCGCGTGCGATGTGGTAGGATGGTATGGACCGTGCACTGAACTGCTCGGTGCGGTTGGCGACGAAGTCACCCGAGCGCCGGTTGATCGCATAGCGGCGCTGCCCGCGTCGGTTGGCGCCGCTGTTGTTGTGATGGCCGCACGTTGACTCGTTCGGGGCCATTGATGCGCCGACGTACCGCATCGAGTGTTGCGCCTGTGACGACCAGCGGCGCGCATCCGGCTGCTTCCCACATGCGGGTGGCGAAATCAGGGAGCAGCGTCGACTGCTTTGCCCCATTGGAGAATTTGCTGCGGTCGCCAGTTTCGAGATAACTCTCCGTCGGCAGGTCTTCGGCCAGCAATACGGAGTGTTCCTGCAATTCGATGTGGAAATACGTCACCTTGTCCATCGGTATCTGCTCGATACTGCCGTCATTGATCAGGTACTTCACGGGGATCAGCGCGCCGTCCACGAAAACGGCGTGATCGGGCGACAGAAACAGGTCGCGACACGGTACCTCGCCACCAAATGTCCCCGCACGAATGCGCACCGGCCACACCAGATGCGGGCTTGGATGGTGCCTGCAATCGACCGAGCGATGGCCGATCCAAACGATGGCTTTCGGCACCAATCGGCCGTCAGGCGACAGGACAAGCACTGGTTGGCCGATGCAAAGCTCCTCGACCGGCACAGTGCCGCCAGCGACGCGGATGCGCGTACCGGCCCTGAAGCATACGACGCTGATGTCCGCCCCTGCCGCAGAATTGTGGACAATGAAGTCGCCGGTCGTGAAATCACCCGGCAGGTCGAGCATGACAGGGCCACCAGCCGAAGCGAGTGTCAAAACGCCGCCAACATAGCTCGAACCGGTGGCAGTGATGCTGGTAAGTTCAATTGTGTCACCCACAGTAAAGCCGTCGATCGTCTCGCCGGTGGCAAGACCTGCGGTATTACCGCCAATGAACCACGGGGCGCCCGGGTCGATTGTGACTGCCTGAAAACCACTGATGGTGTCCCCCAGGCTCATGATGGTTCCAGCACCAGTGCCGGAGGTCAGTTCGAGGACGTTGCTGTAAGCGGCGTTCGCGACGACAGCACCAGACAAGACAGCAGCGTTGCCGAGGATGAGACGCGACGCGCCATCGCCGAAATCCACCGCATCGGCATTGATATGGGTGTAGGGGTTCGCACCGCCGGAGATAAGCCCGTCATTGGTCAACGTCCCGCCATTCTGGAAGCTGACACCGCCGCCGCCTGCCCGATGACCGACGTCACCGCCGGTGATTGTACCATCATTGATCAGGCTGCCGGCTGAAAGATCGACACCAATGCCCCCTGGCCCCGCCGCCGCAACGTCAGTGGCGCCCGCGATTGTTCCATGGTTCGTGAGCACACCCCCAGAGATCGTGACGCCAGCGCCCCCGGGACCTACATAGGTCCTGCCGCCAGCCCCTCGGCCGCCGCTGATCATGTCGTAGTTGATCAGACTGCCGGCAGCCAGCGCGACACCAGCACCGCCACGAGGGCCTTCGTGAGCAATATTGCCGCCGGCGTTGCCACCGTTGATCGTACCGTGGTTCACGACGTTGCCGCCGGAGATTACGATGCCGTCGGCACCTGCGGCATAGCTGGTGGATTGGGGGGTGTTCCAGCCGCTGATCGTGCCTGTGTTGGTCAGGGTGCCAGCGTAGACGGCAGCACCGACCCCACCGCCGAGATTTTGATAAAAAACTCCAGCGCTCCCATGACCGGGCTCGCCTCCAATAATAACCGCCTGGTTGCTCAGACTCCCACCATCGAGAATCAGGCCGATGCCGCCGGCACCGCCAAATCCGCCTGACCCGCCAATGCCGCCCCTGATTGTGCCGCCGTTGATCAGGATGCCACTCGCAAGAACGGCTCCCGTTCCACCCGTCCCAGCCGTCCCTGTGTTAACAGTGACATAATTGACTTCGCTGAAGCCTCCATCGCCGCCCGCGATCTTCCCGCTGTTGATGACCAGCGACGCAGCGAGATCGATCCCGTAGCCGCCATGGCCACCATTCCCTCCACCGCCTCCGGCACCTCCACCTGTTCCGCCAGTGACCGTGCCATCGTTGATCAGGCTGCCGGCACTGAGACCAACGCCACCACTACCAGCGCCGCCATCCCCAACTGCTTCGCCCTGCGTGCCGACGCCGCCAGAGATCCCCCCCTGGTTCAGGACATAGCCCGCGGTAATGCTGGCGGAGAGTCCGCTCACACCATGGCTGGACGGAGCGATGTAGCCGGTCGGCGTGATCGTCAGCGGGCTGAGATAAATTCCGGGCGCCGCCGTGCTGCCAAGCGTTACACCGATCGTTAGCTTCGAGCCAATGGTACTACCGGCCATGCTGACCTCCACCAGCCTGGACCAGAATACGCTTCAGGCACGAAGGACCGTGCGCCATGACAGAGCGCCAGGCAATATTTGCCTGTTTTGCCGGCAATTATTGTGACGATCTTGTGGCAACCCTGAATCGGGGTCGCAGCCAGCCGTATTTTACACCTGCCGCTCGACGATCAACTGCTTGATGGCGCCGATCGCCTTCGCCGGGTTCAACCCCTTCGGGCATGTTTCCGTGCAGTTCATGATCGTGTGGCAGCGATACAGCTTGAACGGATCCTCCAGCGCATCCAGCCGTTCGCCGGTATGTTCGTCGCGCGAATTCAGCGATCCAGCGATACGCCTGCAGCAGCACGGCAGGGCCCAGGTAGCGGTCGCCGTTCCACCAGTAGCTCGGGCACGCGGTGGAGCAGCAGAAGCACAGGATGCACTCCCAGAGCCCGTCGAGCTTGGCGCGTTCCTCGTGGCTTTGCAGCCGCTCGCCATCGGGTGGCGCGGGACTGTCCGCCTGTAGCCATGGCTGGATGCTCTGCAACTGCGCGTAGACCTGCGACAGGTCCGGCACCAGATCCTTCACCACCGGCATGTGCGGCAACGGCGCAATCCGCACCGCGCCCTTCATCTCTTCGATCGGCTTCAGGCACGCAAGCGTGTTGCCGCCGTCGATGTTCATGGCACACGAGCCGCAGATGCCCTCGCGGCAGGAGCGGCGGAACGTCAGCGTCGGATCGATCTCGTTCTTGATCTTGATCAGCGCGTCCAGCACCATCGGGCCGCATGCATCCAGATCAACCTCGTAGGTGTCGGTGCGCGGGTTCTGCCCGTCATCAGGGCTCCAGCGATAGATGCGGAACTCGCGCACGCGCTTCGCACCGGCGGGCGCCTTCCAGATCTTGCCACGACCGATGCGGCTGTTGGCGGGGAGAGAGAAGTTCGCCATGGGGTTCGTTACCCTCGATCGGTGCGTTTATGTTTCATAAGCATTTAACACGGAGGACGTGTGAGGGCCACTGCGGGCCACGGAGATACAGCCATGCTTCTCGAGGAAGCTCTGACGAAACGCATTATCGCTCTTGCCATCGAGGTTCATAGAAACATTGGCCGAGGCCTGCTGGAATCGGTCTACGAGGAGTGTCTCTGCTACGAGTTCCATCAAGCCAACCTGCCGTTCGAACTGCAGGTCGCCATCCCCGTCACCTACAAAGGCAAAGCCATTGCTGAAGGCTTCCGAGCCGACATCGTCGTGGGCCGCAAGGTCATTCTCGAGATCAAGGCGATCGCCACCATCATCCCCGCACACGAAGCCCAACTGCAAACCTACCTGCGAATGAGCGGAATCCCTATCGGCTTCATCTTCAACTTCAACACCGCACGTCTGACTGACGGCCTCCGCCGCTTCGTGGTTTAGCAGGGCCTCCGTGGCCCGCAGTGGCCCTCGCCCGTCCTCCGTGTTAAAATCCTTTCGCGCCCGAACCACTAGTAAACCCGCGCCTTCGGCGGGAAAGATGACACCTCGTTGGTCAGCGTCTGCAACTTGACCGGCCGATAATCGAGACGCACCGCGCCGTTCTCGTCACACCAGGCAAGCGTGTGCTTCATCCAGTTCGCATCATCACGGTCGGGATAATCATCGTGCGCATGGGCTCCGCGACTCTCGTGCCGCGCCTCCGCGCCGACCATCGTGGTCATCGCATTGCCCATCAGGTTCTGTAGTTCCAGCGCCTCCATCAGATCGCTGTT
Source organism: uncultured Alphaproteobacteria bacterium (assembly GCA_963726125.1). Lineage (GTDB taxonomy): Bacteria > Pseudomonadota > Alphaproteobacteria > Acetobacterales > Acetobacteraceae > JAMXLO01. Next base: position 106,815 of record CAVSBG010000004.1, read on the forward strand.
CCACACCAGGCTGCGATCGGACACCGACATGTCGGACAGCCCGCGCCAGACGCGCTGCATTTCGCTGACACCCTCAGTCAGCGTCTTGCTGTTGCGAAACACCGCGGCATGGGTCTGCATCGTCTTCTGCATGTCGGCCCGCAGGTCGGCGACGCGCGTGCCGCCCTTGGCATGACGCACGCGATCGAACCGGTCGAGCGACTGCTCGCCCGCCTTCGGCGGCAGCGGCGGCTGGCTGGCGTCCGCCTTGATCAGTTCAGCAGCGCGCAACGCCGCGGCACGGCCAAACACCACGATGTCCAGCAGCGAGTTGCAGCCCAGCCGATTGGCGCCGTGCACCGAGACGCACGCGCCCTCGCCCACCGCCATCACCCCAGGCGCGACCGCATCCGGATTGTCCCGGGTCGGCCGCAGCACCTCGCCATGATGGTTGGTCGGCACGCCGCCCATGTTGTAGTGCACCGTCGGCAGCACCGGTATCGGGTTCTTTGTCACATCGACCCCGGCGAAGATGCGCGAGGTCTCGGAAATCCCTGGCAGCCGCTCGTGCAGCAGATCGGCGCCAAGGTGCTCCAGGTGTAGCATGATATGGTCCTTGTTCGGACCACACCCCCGCCCCTCGTTGATCTCGATCGTCATCGAGCGCGACACCACATCGCGCGAGGCCAGGTCCTTCGCCGTCGGCGCATAGCGCTCCATGAAGCGCTCGCCCTGCGAGTTGGTCAGGTAGCCGCCCTCGCCGCGCGCGCCCTCGGTGATCAGGCATCCCGCAGGGAAAATCCCCGTGGGATGGAACTGCACGAACTCCATGTCCTGGCACGGCAGACCGGCGCGCAGCACCATGCCGTTGCCATCGCCAGTGCAGATATGCGCCGAGGTGCACGAGAGATAGGTGCGGCCATACCCGCCCGTCGCCAGCACCACGAGCTGGGCGCGGAAACGATGGATGCTGCCATCCTCCAGGCACCAGGCGGTGACGCCGCGGCATACGCCCTCGTCGTCCATGATCAGGTCGAGCGCGAAGTATTCAACGAAGAACTCGGCGTTGTGCTTCAGGCTCTGCTGATACAGCGTGTGCAGGATCGCATGTCCGGTGCGGTCGGCGGCGGCGCACGCGCGGCGGGCCGGCGTCTTGCCGTAGTCCGTCATGTGGCCGCCGAACGGGCGCTGGTAGATCTTGCCTTCCTCCGTGCGGCTGAACGGCACGCCGAAATGTTCCAGCTCGTAAACCGCTTGCACCGCCTCGCGGCACATGTATTCGATCGCGTCCTGGTCGCCGAGCCAGTCCGACCCCTTCACGGTGTCGTACATGTGCCAGCGCCAGTCGTCCTCATCCATGTTGCCCAGCGACGCTGCAACGCCGCCCTGCGCCGCAACCGTATGACTGCGCGTCGGGAACACCTTGGTGATGCAGGCGGTCTTCAGTCCCGCCGCGCCCATACCGAAAGTGGCGCGCAAACCGGAGCCGCCGGCGCCCACAACGACCACGTCATAGGTGTGATCGATGATGTTGTAGGCGCGCGACGAAGGCAGCGTAATCGCGTTCATCGTTGTCCTTTCCGCCTAGAGGCCCAGCCGCAGCACCGAGATGATGCAGGCCAGCGCCAACAGCAGCGATAATCCCTTCACCAGCAGGATCGAGCCGATACGCAGCCGGTCATCGTGCACGTAATCCTCGATGACCACCTGGAGCCCGGCCTGCAGGTGGTGGAAGGTGGCGATCACCAGCGCGATCATCAACACGATTGGAAGCGGACCAGACATCCAGAAAACGACATCGTCGCGCGACGCGCCGAGCATGCGGATCATGGCGCACAGAAACCAAAGCGTCAGTGGCACCAGCGCCAGCGCTGTCAGCCGCTGCATCCACCAGTGCGTCGCACCCGCCCTCGCGGACCCCAGCCCGCGCGCCCGGCCGAGCGGCGAACGCATGATGTCGATGTGTGGAACTTTTGCCATGACGACCCTCACCAGACCGCGAGGCCAACGAGCCACAGCAGCAGGGTCGCGACGATCGTTGCGATCACCACCGCCCAAGCGGATCGGTTGTACCAAGGCTGGTCGAACCCGTAGCCGGCGTCCCACACCAGATGCCGGATGCCGGCAAAGAAATGGAAGAACAGCGCCGCGGACCAGCCGAACAGCAGCAGCATCCCGATCGGTGTCGCCAGGAACCATTGCACCGTCGCAAACGCGTCATCCGAGATCGCTGCCGCCACCAGCCACCAGGTGAACAGCAGTGTGCCCAAGGCCAGCCCCACGCCGGTGACACGGTGCGATATCGACAGCGCCATGCTGAGCGGCCAGCGGTAGACCTGAAGGTGAGGGGATAGCGGGCGGCGAACCAGTTTGTCGTCCGAATTGCGCGCCACCATCAGCGCGTCGCGTACGTCCCTCAACGGATCGCTCCATAGTGTCGGCCGGCCGACTGGCCCTTGGCCGTTGCGGTTGCTTACGCTTCCGTGGCGGGAGGGTCAACGCGACGACACATGGAACGCAAACGGCACACGCTCGTAGGCAGACCGCCCGTCCCGGCGTCCGCTTCGCTTCAGGCGCTTGCCCCGAGTGGCACCAGAGCATCGATCCGGCCGCGTCCGGCTCCAAGTGCCTGCGCCAGCGCTTCGGGCCCGCGCGACAGACCCTCCAGCGTGATGAATTGCAGATCGGTGATGCCGATGGTGCCGAAGATCGCGCGCAGATATGTCGTCAGGAAATCGGGCTGCGCGGGGGTGCCGCTCGGCGACGGACCTGTGAAATAGCCCCCCGACGCAATCACGACGTAGACGGGACGATCCTGCAGCAGCCCGACCTTGCCTTGTGGTGTGCTGCGAAACGTCCGATGGATGCGAACGATCTGGTCGATCCAGGCCTTCAGCGTCGCGGGCACTGTGTAGTTGTTCATCGGCGTGCCGATGACCACCGCATCACAGGCTTCCAGTTCGGCGATCAATGCCTCCGAGGTTGCCAGCGCAGGCATGCCAAAGTCAGGCGGCGTCGCCAGGATGCCCGTCGCGAAGCCGCTGTCCACGAAACTCGGGGGCGTTGCGACCAGATCGCGTTCGATGAGCCGGGCTGCGGGATATGCCGCCAGCAGCCGCGCCACCAGTTCGCCCGACATCGTGCGGCTGTGCGCCAAAGGGCCACGCGGGCTACAGGTCAGGTGCAGGATCGTTCGCATCGTCAAACCTCAGGCCAACGGCATCGCGAAGTGCGGCCCGGTCGGCAACATGCCATAGCGGAAATAGAACCGCTGGCCGAGCGCATTGTCGATCGCAGTATCCAGCACGAGCCGCGTGATGCCGAGCGCACGCGCCTCGCCTCCCGACCGCATCGAGCAATCGCGCGCCGATCTGCCCGCGCCGCGCGGACGCCGCGACCACCAGATCGTCGACGTAGCAGAACCGGCCGCGGATCAGGTTCTCCTGCACGCGATAGCCGGCCACGCCGAGCGGCTGTGCGTCCTGCCACGCGGCCAGCAGCCGATAGCCCTCGGCGAACTGCCGCTGCACGCGTGACAGGAATTCCGCCACATCGGCCAGTTGTGGCCGGCGCTCGCGCATCACCGGAAAGCAGGCGACGAGCTCGGGTTCCGCTTCCGCGTGACGGAACGTGATGCTCACGCCGCCTTCGACCTGGCGTTCGCCTCGACACGGTGCGGCATCCGCGTCGCGATCGCCACACGGTTCCACAGGTTGATCATGCCGATAAGCGCGATGAGATCGACAATCTCCTTGGGCGCGAAGTGCTTTTGCAGCGCCTCGTATTCGGCGTCGGGTGCGCCGCGCGTGGCGATCTCGGTCAGGCATTCGGTCCAGGCAAGAGCGGCCCGTTCGCGGTCGCTGTATAGTGGTGACTCGCGCCAGCCGTTGAGCAGATAAAGCCGCTGCTCGGTCTCGCCCTCGCGCCGTGCATCCCGGCTGTGCATGTCGAGGCAGTAGGTGCAGCCGTTGATCTGGGAGGCCCGCATCTTCACCAGATGCATCAGCGGCTTTTCCAGGCCGCAGTGCTGGAAGTAACCCTCCACGGCGCGAAGTGCGGCGTAACCCTCGGGAGCAAGTTCAAGCGCATTGAGGCGTGGTGCGTGCATGGGTTCGTCTCCTATGAGCAAGAGGACGCAACGCAGGTAGGCGCTCTTTGGCCTAGAGGCGAGGGCCAAAAAGCTGCAAACTGACTGGGCCATGCCAGACATACCCATCATCCTGGACCCAGGCGCCACGGGTCCCGTTTATCGGCAGATCGTCACGCGCCTACGCGACGCCATTCTCTCCGGCACGCTGCCCGCTGGGGTGCGCCTGCCATCCTCGCGCAGCCTTGCCAGTCAGCTCGGCGTCGCCCGCGGTACGGTGGAAGCCGCCTATGCGGTACTCGCCGGTGAGGGCGTGCTGCTGTCGCGTGGCTCGGCTGGCACAGTGGTCTCGCCGCACATGGCCGCACGGGGGGGCTCGCGCACATATCGTGCGGCGCCAGTCCCGCCGGCAGCAGTGGACCGCCAAACGCCGCAGCACGTCCTGCCATTCCGCATGGGTCTGCCCGCCCTCGATGCGTTTCCCCGCAAGCTCTGGTCGACGCTGGCAGCCCGAGAAATCCGTCGCATAACCGGCGACGATCTGGCCTATCCGGATCCCGCCGGCCACCGTCCATTGCGGGAGATGATTGCGAGCTACCTTGGCCTCAGCCGGGGAATCACCATCAGCCCGGAGCAGGTGCGGGTGACCGGCGGCTTCCAGGGTGCCCTGTCGCTGATCATCAGCGCCATCCTGCGTCCCGGCGATGCGGTCTGGGTCGAGGACCCCGGATATCCGCCGGCGCGCGACGCTCTGCTGGCTTCGCGGGCCAGGCTCGTGCCGGTACCGGTCGATGATGATGGCATGCGCGTCGAAACGGCGATCAAACAGGCGCCGAAAGCACGCCTGGCGCTGGTCACGCCCACCCATCAAAGCCCGCTTGGCGTCACATTGACGCTGGAGCGGCGGTTGTCGCTCCTCGCGTGGGCGGCGCAGTCCGGCGCCTGGATATTGGAAGACGATTACGACAGCGAGTTTCGCTACACGGGGTACCCGCTGCCGGCGCTGAAGAGCCTCGATCACGCCGATCGCGTGTTGTTCGTGGGCAGCTTCAGCAAAGTGATGTTTCCTGGGCTGCGCCTTGGTTATCTCGTCGTGCCGGACCCGTTGGTCAAAGACATCGCCCGCGCCAACAGTCTGTTGCAATTTGGCCAGTCGGGCCTGGAGCAGCGTGTGGTGGCGAGTTTCATGGCCCAGGGCCACTTCGCCCGCCATCTGCGCCGCATGCGATCACTCTACGCCGCGCGCCGTCACGCTTTGGCAGAGGCGCTCGGCGCGGCGTTCGGAGATCGCATCAACCTGCAGCTGCAAGCCGGTGGCATGCACCTGATCGCACGGTTCACCGACAACATCGACGACACCGAACTGGCGCGCCGTGCTGTGTCTCGCGGCCTCGCACCCGTCGCTCTGTCGAGCCTGACCGTGCAGCATCCGTGCGGCACAGGGCTGCTTCTTGGCTTCACCAACATCCCGGCAACAGAAGCACCGGCGGCAACCGACCGCTTGGCCAAACTTTTATATTCCCCCGCCCCTTGCGGGAGGGGGAAGGGGGAGGGGGCGCCCTTGTTTGCGACCCCGCTGCGGGGCTAACGAACCACCAAACCACATTTACATATTCAGCATTGCCCCAACCAACGCGCCCTTGGCCGTCGTGTTCAGCGGATCCTTGGCCAGATAGACGTCGCTGATCCTGACAGGCAGCTCGGTCGCCGTGATCACTGACTGCAGCCGCGGCAGGAAATTGCGCGCCATCGCCGTGCCGCCGGCGCACACGATCGGTATCGGCCGAGGAAAGCTCGGCAGCTTCTTCAACTCAGCCATCGCACTCTGCAATGCCTTCACCGCCGTCTCGATCACGTCGATATAATAGGCGGACAGCGCCCGGTCGATCGAACTGCCGACATCGTCGTCGAGGCTGAAGCCGTTCTCCTTGTGCAGCCGCACCGTGGTCCGCGTTTCGCCGGTCACCGAGGACGCGCTTTGATCGATATAATCACCAGCGCGGCTGGTCGCGACCGTCAGCACCGGCAGCCCGAGATACGCGACGCACATGTTGCACATGCCACCACCGAAGCTCATGCCGATGCCGGTGAAGTTGGCGTCCTTCAACTCGGAATAGATCACAGCAAGGCCCTCGTTGATCGCCTTCGCCTGATAGCCCAGCCTCTCGCAGATGGTCTGCACCGAGCGCGCATGAAAGATCAGGTCGGAGCCGCGCTCAACCGGCGCGCACGGCACGCTGAGGCACAGCTTCTCTCCGCTCGACGCTTTCCCGCACAAACGCCCGAGCAACAGCTCGATCATCTGCACGTTCTTCGGCTCGGCCGGGTTGAGCAGGCCACCCTGCATGGGCCTGCGCGTGTCGCCATCGAGGAATTTCGCGAATTCGTCGGCTCGGTTGCCATAGACGTAGATATGCGACCCCTCGACCTGGTGCAGGATGCGCTCGCGCGACAGCATCTGCTCTGTCATCTTGCTATAGGGGATGCCCACGAAGGCATTGAGCTGCGGGTTGAAGTCGACGTCTTCCCCGTTCAGCGTGGCGAGGACGATGCGACTCGTTCCAATATCGAGCCCTTTGACAGCTTGTTGTGTTGTGGTGCTCATCGTGAAGTCTCCTGAGAGAAAACGATCAAGACGGTCTTTCACGGGACGTAAAGCGCCGGCGTGACGCGACAGCAGGCGACTCAATGCCGAACGCACCGAGCACGTCGGCGACGCATTGTCGTAACTTCGGTCGTCGCTGTGCGGCCTCCTCCTCCGTTCCGGTTTCATCCGGCGGAGAGGCCTTGCCATCCAGCCTGTGCATGAGGTCCACGATCCAATCGGAGGCGGCACTCTCCGGCCCGGCGGAAAGCCGCGCGACTGGCCCGCTGTCACGATCGCCGGCGACCGCTTCAGCATGCTGCTTCTGGAGCAGCCGCAACAGGATGACCAGGACCGGGCCAAGCTCTGCCTCAAGTGCCGTCCTCACCTCGCGGCAGATGGCGTCCCGATTTACCTCCGCCGGCGCTGTCTCGGTTGCCGTCTCCGCGGCATGGATCGCCTGTTCCTGTTCGATCACCTTCAGCAGCGCCACGACCCGCGCATTGAGGCGCGCATTCTCCTGCAGCAACCGCTCGATCTCGTCGTCGCGCAGGTCCGTAAGATCGGTTGACCCGGGCATGCCTTTCGCTGACCGGAAGCCGCGTGACTGCGTCGCGCCGCCAAACGGCTGCATCCGGTCCGCGTCCCGTCTTGTTTCGCGCAGCGCCACAACGATTTCCTCCATCGATGGCTCGCGCTCGGCGCGTTGCACCATGACGGCGTTGGTCCTCCTTCATCATTCGGGTTACAGGCAGTTTGCGGTTGTCCACCGCATGGACGTCCGCACGTTCCAACTCGGTCACGTCGCAGGCTGACGCTCAAGTTCTGAACGGACAGTTAACACCGCCGCATTCCCTTCCCGCGGGCGCTCCTGGCGAAATCGAATGAACACTGGCGGGAATGGTTCAGGTATCGGATCATTCATCTCAAAGTCGGGGAGTGCACGGATGCAGACCGAGGCGAGCGGCGCGCCCATTCTGGCGGCCCGCGACGTGGTAAAGAGTTACGGTGAAGGAACAGTTCTCAAGGGCATATCCCTCGACATCGCCGAGGGCGACCTGGTGTCGATCATCGGCCCGTCCGGTTGCGGCAAGTCGACGCTGCTGCGCTGCCTGAACTTCCTCGAAATCCCCGACAGCGGCTCGATCACCGTCGACGGCGTCGCCATCAGCCGCAAAAATGCATCCGAACCGTGGGACCGTGCCGCCGCCAGCCGTGCGCGAACGTTGCGCGCTCAGGTCGGCATGGTGTTCCAGAGCTTCAACCTGTTCCCGCACCGCACGGTGCTCGACAACGTCATGCTCGCACCGATGGTGGTGAAGGGTGAACCCCGCAAGACCGCGCAGGACCGCGCCGAAGAGCTGCTGCGCAAAGTCCATCTGGCCGAATTCGCACACCGCTATCCCGCACAACTCTCCGGCGGCCAGCAGCAGCGCGCGGCCATCGCCCGCGCGCTGGCCATGGCACCAAAGGTCATGCTGTACGACGAACCGACCTCATCGCTCGACCCGGCTTTGGTGGATGAGGTCCTCCAGGTCATGCGCGATCTCGACGCCGAAGGCATGACCCAGATCGTCGTCACCCACGAGATGCGTTTCGCGCGCGACGCCTCGGACTACATCGTCTTCATGGACGCCGGCGAGATCGTCGAAATCTCCGGCGAGGACGAGATCTTCGACCACCCCAAGGATCCTCGCACGCGCCATTTCCTGCGCCGCTTCGCCGCGGAGGCGCGGGCATGATTCGTTATGTCGCTCTGATCATCGCTCTGCTGTCGACAGCACCGGCGCTGGCGCAGCAAACGCCGGACCTCACCTTCGGCGCCGACGCGAAATCCAACGCGCCCTACGCCTTCGCCGACCCCGCCGATCAGAGCAGGCTGATCGGATTCGAGAAGGAAATCATCGACGCGGTTGCGAAGCGAATGGGCCGCACCGCGCGGCTGGTACAGAACGACTGGGATGCATTGATCCCAGGCCTCAACCGCGGCCTGTATGACGTCGTGATGAACGGTCTGGAGATCACCCCGGAGCATGAGGAGGTGGTCAATTTCTCCACCCCCTACTATACGACCTTCGAACAGCTCGCGGTCCGTACGGACGACCCATACCACAATCTTGCGGACCTCCACGGCCGCAAGGTCGGCACCCTGAAAGCATCCCTCGCCGAACGCATCCTGCAGGCCGCCGGCAATGTCGTCGTCGTCACCTACGATGAGGAGGTTGCCGCCTACAGCGATCTGGCCAATGGGCGCACTGACGGCGTGCTGCTCGATTATCCGATCGCAATGTACTACGCTGTGCCGAACCCCGCATTGCGACTGACCGGCGATCCCATCGGCCGCATCCGCTACGGCATAGCCATGCGCAAGGACGACACCGAACTCCTGCGGCAGGTGAACGCGGCGCTCAAGGCGATCATGGACGACGGCGAGCTGCGTCGCATTCTGGAACGCTGGAAGCTATGGACGCCGACAATGGCGGCGGAGCTGAACGACTTCTCGCCCTCCACTGTCGCGCCGGTGATGTACGACCAGTTCATGCGGGACACCGCACCAGCCAAGAATTGGCGCGCGACACTGCTTCGCTATATCAGCTTCCTTCCGCTGCTGGCCGAGGCTGCTGTGGTCACGCTGGAAGTCTCCATCCTCGGGATGGTGGTCGCGGTGGTCGTGGGCCTCGCCCTTGCGATCATCCGCCGCTATGGCCCACCGTTCGCCGCCACCCTGACGGTAGGCTACATTGAGACGGTCCGCGGCACGCCGCTGCTCATCCAGATCCTGTTCATCTTCTATGGATTGCCCAATATCGGCATCAAACTCGATCCATTCGTTGCCGGTGTGCTGGCGCTCGGGCTGAACTACGCCGCGTATGAAGCCGAGAACTACCGCGCTGGCCTCAGCGCTATCCCGCACGGTCAGACGGAGGCGGCGGTCGCGCTCAACATGACCCAGGCACAGGCCCTGCGCTACGTGATCGTGCCGCAGGCGTTCCGCATCGTCATGCCGGTGATGACCAACGATTTCATTTCGTTGTTGAAGGATTCATCGCTGGTCTCCGTCATCACCATGTCGGAGCTGACGCGCACCTACGAACAGATATCCACCACCTACTACGACTATTTCGGCACCGGCCTCCTGGTGGGCGCGGTCTACCTGCTCATCGGCCTGCCGTTCGTACGTCTGGCGCGTTGGACAGAGCGACGGCTGAACACGACCACGCGCCTGCCACGCGGAAGGCCAGCAGCCGCGGCAGCCGCGCCCGCCGAGTAGGACCGGGCGCGCACCAATTGCGGCGAGTATCAGGCGGCCTGCCTGGCCAGCATGTTCTGCGCGATCAGCGTTTCGGCGATCTGCACCGCATTCAACGCCGCGCCCTTCCTCAGGTTGTCGGAGACGCACCAGAACGACAGCCCATGCGGCACCGTCGGGTCCTTGCGGATCCGGCTGACATACACAGCATCGTCACCGGCGCATTCCAGCGGCGTGGCGTAGCCGCCGTCCTCGCGCACATCCACCACCTCGACGCCGGGAGCCTCGCGCAGGCAGGCGCGTGCCTCGCCCGCCGTCACCGGGTTCTCAAACTCCACGGTCACCGCCTCGCCATGCCCGATGAACACCGGCACCCGCACACAGGTGGCAAACACCGCAATCTTCGGGTCGAGGATCTTCTGCGTCTCGACGACCATCTTCCACTCCTCCTTGGTCGAGCCGTCGTCGAGGAACTTATCGATGTGCGGGATGCAGTTGAACGCGATCTCCTTGGTGAACTGCTGCGGCGGTGAGGACTCGAATACGAAGGACGACTTGGTGTGGTTGAACAGCTCGTCCATGCCTTCCTTGCCGGCGCCCGACACCGACTGGTAGGTCGCCACCACCACCCGCTTGACCTTGAACTCGTCGTGCAGCGGCTTCAACGCCACCACCATCTGGATGGTCGAGCAGTTCGGGTTGGCGATGATGTTGCGTTTTCCGAAATTGCGCAGCGCCTGCGGGTTCACCTCCGGCACCACCAGGGGAATGTCGGGGTCCATCCGGAACTGACTGGTGTTGTCGATCACCACGCAGCCGGCCTCCGCGGCGCGCGGGGCGTGCACGGCCGAGACCGAGGCCCCAGGCGAGAACAGCCCGATGTCCCACCCCCGGAAGTCGAAGCTGTCCAGGTTCTGCACCTTGAGGACCCGCTTCTCGCCGAACGATATTTCCTGGCCGGTGGAGCGGCCGGAGGCGACCGCGGCAACCTCGTCCACCGGGAACTGCCGCTCGGCGAGCGTCTTCAGCATCTCGCGCCCCACCGCCCCGGTGGCTCCGACGACAGCGACCCTATAGCCCATGCGACCTCTCCTCGTGCGCGTGGGCGATCAGTTAGCGATGGCGGAATGGCGAGGCAAGGCTGTCACCTTCTCGAAACCGGTCAACGCGCAGACTGTATCGGTGGAACATCGACCCAGCTTTGCGGAACGTCCGGGTCGGCTGCCTGGCCTCGACGGCCTACGCGGCCTCGCCGCCGTCGCCGTGATGCTGTTCCACTATACGGTCTGGCTTCATCAGCTCAGCCGCGCCAGTCACCAGCCCTACGGATCGATCCTCTGGTTCCCTTACGGGATCTTCGGGGTGGAGCTGTTCTTTATCATCAGTGGGTTCGTGATCTTCATGACGCTCGAGCGCCGGCCGTCCCTGGCTGATTTCGGCTTCGCCCGCTTCGCCCGGCTGTATCCGGCGTTCCTCGTGTCCATGGTGGCCACGACCCTGTTGATCGGAGAGCCGATCGCCAGCGTGAAGGTGCTCGCAAATCTCACGATGGTGCCCGCCGCGTTCGGCCAGTCGCAGCTCGACGGCTCCTACTGGAGCCTGCTGTACGAATTGGGGTTCTATGCACTCGTGGCCCTGGTCAGCATCGCCTTCGGCTGGCGGGCGCCAGAACTGCCGTGCGCGGTATGGCTGACGGCGGAGTTGCTGGTGCGCGCCGTCTTCCACGGGGTCCCGCTGGGGCCGCTGATGACCGTAACGCAGACCTCCTTCGCCCATCTTTTCGTGATTGGCGTCATGCTCTACCGCCTGCGTGCCGGACAGGCGACGGCTCTGAGCGTGCCGCTGCTGATGCTGTCCATTGCGATGGCGCTGTACGGCCCGGCCTCAGGGATTGGGCCGATGTTCAGGCTCGAATACGTCGGCATCATCGCCGGCCTGTCCCTTCTGGTGTGGCTGGCGACGACCCGGTACGGGCGCTTTCTGTGCGTCATGCCGCTGCGCTTCTTCGGCCGGATTTCCTATCCGCTCTATCTGGTACACCAGGCAGCGGGCTTCGTCCTGCTCGATCGGCTGCATGGACTGGGACTGGACCTGAACCTCGGCGTGGCGATCACCATGGCGGCGGCGGTCCTGCTTGCCTGGATCATCTCTGCGACGATCGAGCGGCCGACACAACGCTGGCTCCGCGCACTCTTCGCGACATGGCGGGATCGGTCGGTCCGGCAAGCGGTGGCGGGCGGCGCGCCGGCGTCTTGATCGCCACGACCGGCTTCGCCAGCCCATGGCGCGGCGGCCCACGCGGTTCGCAGCCCAGCAAACTCCGGGAATTTGACCGACACAATCAGGTATGGCGGATCACGCCGCAAACAGGCGACGCTTATGGCAGCACGGCACCATGAGTGAGGTTGATCATGAGCGGATCAGTCCGAGTCACGCTCGGGCCCACCTACCAGCCAAACCTGTGGGACTTGCGCAAGCGTGTCACCGCTGCGCGAAACGCGGGCGAACCACTGGTGTTCGTGACCGTCAGTGCGCCTATCACCTCGGACGTGATCGAAGTCGCGATCGAGAGCGGCTCGCTCTACCTGATCGGGGTCCGTGCCGTCGGAGGGACATGGCTCGAGTTCGCGCCCGATGCAGTGGCGTCATCGCCACTCCCATCCGGCGACCCGCGGCCAAGGCTGCCAGGTTCGCGCTGGATCATGGTCGGGCCGCTGAAAGCGCTCTCCAGTTATCGCGGATTGCAGCTCAGCTGGAACATCAGCGAGAAGCCCGGCGCGATCGGCGAGGTGACCTATGCGCACCAACCCGCGGCGCTGTTGCGCTTCATTCGCCACTGGGACGGCAAGATCACCGGTTACGATGCCCGACTAAGCCTTTGGGTGCTGATCTTCGTGCTGAGCGAATCGCTACGGTTTCGCTCGATCGAGAATACCTGCGCACGCTGGATACGCCCGATTGGCGGTACTTCACCGGATCACGTGGGATGGCCGGTTCTGACCATCACCAAGGCCATGCTGGATACGGTGCAGAATTGGCACGCCAGAGCCAGAGCTGGAGACAGTGATATCTGGACGTGGCCGCCGGAGATGCCGGACACCATCATCACCTGAGGAAGCCCTGTGGCGGCATGATCCAGGCCCAGGCGCCTCGGAGGAGCGAGGGCCTGTCCCAGAACAGCCACTTCGGTCAGAACAGCCCCTCGATCTCCCCATCCTCCCGCAGATGGATCGCCTCGGCGGATGGCGTGCGCGGCAAGCCCGGCATGGTCATGATCTCGCCGCAGATCGCCACCACGAAGCCGGCACCGGCGGACAGTCGAACCTCGCGCACCGGAATGGTGTGGCCTTCGGGCGCACCCATCACGGTTGGATCGGAAGTGAAGCTGTACTGCGTCTTGGCAATGCAGACCGGCACGTGTCCGAAGCCGGCCTTTTCGAACCCTTCCAACCGACGCGCCACCGCGTCCGGCACGGCGATATCCGACGCCCGGTAGATCTTCTGCGCGATGGTGCGGATCTTGTCGGCCAGCGGCATCGCGTCCGGATACAGCGGCGCCGGTTTCGCCTCACCGAGGGTGATCTTCTGCTGCACCGCACGGGCCAACGCCTCGGCACCCTTGCCGCCGTCGGCCCAATGGGTGCACGAGATCGCCTCGACACCCTGCTTCGCCATCGCGTCGCGGATCACACCGAACTCGGCCTCTGTGTCCGAGGTGAAGTGGTTCACCCCCACCACGACCGGCAGCCCGAATTTTCCCAGATTCTCAACGTGTCGCGCCAGATTGGCCACGCCCTTCTGCACCGCCGCGACGTTTTCCGGGCCCAACGCGTTGCGCGCCACGCCGCCATGCATCTTCAGCGCGCGTACCGTCGCAACCACCACGGCGCAGGACGGCTTCAGCCCTGCTGAACGGCACTTGATGTCGATGAACTTCTCGGCGCCCAGGTCAGCCCCGAAACCGGCCTCGGTCACCACCACGTCGGCCAGCTTCAGGCCCAGCCGCGTCGCAATCACAGAGTTGCAGCCATGCGCGATATTGGCGAACGGCCCACCATGCACGAACGCCGGCGAACCTTCGAGCGTCTGCACCAGATTCGGCGCCAGCGCGTCCTTCAGCAGCACCGCCATCGCGCCGTCGGCCTTCAGGTCCTTCGCCGTCACCGCGGACCCGTCGCGCTTTTGCGCCACGATCATCCGGCCCAGCCGCTCCTGCAGTTCATCCAGATTGCGCGACAGGCAGAACACCGCCATCACCTCGGATGCCACGGTGATGTCGAAGCCGTCCTCGCGCGGGAAGCCATTGGCCACGCCGCCGAGGCTGCCGACGATGCTGCGCAGCGAACGGTCGTTCATGTCCAGGCACCGCCGCCACGACACACGCCGCGCATCGATGCCGAGCGAATTACCCCAGTAGATGTGATTGTCGATCATCGCGGCCAGCAGGTTGTTGGCCGACGTGATGGCGTGGAAATCGCCGGTGAAATGCAGGTTGATCTGGTCCATCGGCACCACCTGCGCGTAGCCACCCCCGGCCGCGCCGCCCTTCATGCCGAAGCTTGGCCCGAGCGACGGCTCACGCAGGCAGATCACCGCGCGCGAGCCGATCCGGTTCAGCGCATCACCCAACCCGACGGTTGTGGTGGTCTTGCCTTCGCCAGCCGGCGTCGGGCTGATGCCTGTCACCAGCACCAGTGCCCCATCAGGCTTGCTGTCCAACGAATTGATGAAACCGGTGCCGATCTTGGCCTTGTGACGGCCGTACGGTTCCAGCGCATCGTCAGGGATACTCAGCTTCGCGGCGATCTCCGCGATCGGACGCATCTTGCTTTCGCGGGCAATCTCCAGGTCGCTTTTCATCTCTCTCGGTTCCCTCAGCTGATTTTGCGCATCACCGTGTGCGAACGGTTGGTCGTGTGCGGTCGGATCTTCGGCGCCCAGTCGCCGATCTCGGCGGCCTTCAGCCAGGCAGGGCTCTCCATCGTATTGGCGGCGTCTATCTCGTACAGTGCGAGGTAGCGTGCCATGCCGTCCTTGTTGGTCTTCTCCAACAAGTAGCGTGTGCAGCCGCGAACACCGGGAACCTTCATGATCTCCGGCACGTGTTCGGTGTCATAGACGCGGTTGAAATCCGCCTCATGCTCGGCGGGAATGTCCATCTGCACCATGTAGATGTACGGCGCGCGCGTGCCTTCTGGCATCGGTCTTGTCTCCTCCATCGTCCCAATCCATCGTCATGGCCGGGCTCGTCCGGCCAGGTTTGGTGGCCGTGTGTCGCTAGCGATGGGCGGCACAAGGTCGGCCATGACGACGGTGAACACTATGCGGCCATGCGCCGCTCGATCCCCATCTCGGCCAGTGCCTCACTCATGGCGCCTAGCGCGCGCGTCATGTCGGCCGGCGTGACCGCGCCGATGCAGCCCACCCGGAAGCTCGGCTGCTCGGTGTTGAAGAAGTTGCTGATCAGCACGCCGCGCCGCTTCAGTGCATCTACAAAGCGCTGCAAATCCCATGCAGGGTCGGCAGGGGCATGCACGTTGACGATCACCGGACCTTGGATATGGGCCGGCAGATATGGCGTCAGTCCGAGCCCCTGCACGCCGTCGTAGAACGTGCGCATATTGGCTGTGTAGCGGGCGAGCCGTGCCGGTTGGCCACCCTCGGCATCGTAGAAATCCAACGCCGTGTTGAACGCGTTCAGCACCTGCGCCGGCGGGGTGAACCGGAAGCTTCCCCAGCCACTCCGTAGCGCATGCGCATAGATGCTCTGCAAATCGAACGACCAGCTTCCGGCATTGCCGACACACGTCTCGACGCTGTCGACCCGCGCGACAGCGAACGCCATGCCCGGCACGCCCTCCAGACACTTGTTGGAGGTGAAGCCGACACAGTCGATCTCCGGTTGCGCCGACAAATCGAGCGGCAGCGCCCCGAACGCCGACACCGCGTCGACCAGCATTCGCCGCCCCAGCCGCCGGACGACTGCGCCAATCGCGGCCGGATCGTGGATGATGCCGCTGCCCGTCTCGCTGTACACCAGCCCCACGTGGCTGATCTCGGGGTCAGCCTCCAGGGCGGCCCCCACTGCCGCCGGATCCGTCGGCGCGACGGGCGACACCGGCAGCACGACCGGCACGCGTCCCGCCTCACGCGCCAGCCGGATCATCCGATCCGCGTAGGACCCTGTCCCGGGGATCAGCAGTTTGTGACCGAGCGGCACGAAGGTCCGCACCGCCGCCTCAGTGATGAAGTGCCCGCACCCTTGCAGCGGCAAAGTCGCGTGCTCGCCCGGCAGACCACCCGCGATCCGCAGCACACGCTCGCGGATGCCGGCATATAGCGGCCGAAAATCGTTGTCCCAGGGGGCGAAGTCGTAGCGGAGGGCCTCGCGCACCTCAGGTCGGGTAGTGACGGGGCCGGGAATCAGCAACAGCATTGAGCACACCTGGAACGAACGATCGGGCAGGCTTGCCACGGCGCGAGCCGGAAATCCACCCACCCGCCGGCAGACCATGACGCCGTCGCCCCTGATCCTTCGGTTCCCGAAGGCGGCATTGCCGGCACCAGATCGAGGCCGCCTGCTGAATGGGGCACAAATCTCAGGCGGCCGCATTCCAGAACGCTGTCTTGCGTCCGTGCTCGCGGCGGAGCCTGGCGACGTAGTCATCATGCGTCTCCCAGGCCGCGTAATCCGAGATTGCCGACGCGAGACTGGCGCACTGCCGGAGATGGCGAGCGGCGTGCCCATACCGGCTGGCGCGGCCTTGCGTGAGCGCGAAATCGATCATCGCCCGCAGCATCAGCGTCGCCGCGAGAGGATACCTGCCCGCAAGGGCCTCGGCCGCCGGGGTCAGAATCTCGTAGAGATTGCCGTCCAACTCTCTTGCCCGATGCGTCACCACCCGCGCGACTCTGTCGAGCGAGGGCCAAGACACCAGGAACGACACAGCCTGGCTGAGGCTGCCAAATTGCTCGGCAAACGCCAGCGCGCGCTGCTCGGCTTCGAAGTCGTCAAAGTCCGGCAGCCGCTTGAGGTAATCGCGCAAATGCGGTGCGGACAGCGATCGTTCGAAGCACGACCAGCGGGCTGCCTGTGCCTCGTCACCACGCCCAAGGGCGTCGAGGACATCGATCCGCGCATTTTCCCATTCGAAATCCGGCCAGCCGCTACGTCGCTGCTCGGCCGCCTCCAGCGTCCGCCACGCGTCGTCCGCACGTCCCGCGGCGAGCAACCGTCGCGCGATCGCTGCGGCGATTTTCGGCGCCTTCCGGACCGGTTCGTCATATTGCGCGATGAACGCATCGACATCGCCAAGCGCGTCCGCGATTTCCTGCAGCACCCATCGGACAGTATTGACGCGAGTGCGTTCGGCAATCTCGTCAGCATAGATCGGCCCACTGGAGCTCCACCCCACGGCCTTGCGGTCTTTCGCCGCAGGTTTCGGAACGGATTCTGCCGACAGCGCGATCATGCGCTGCTTCAGGTGCTCCAATCCCGCGGCTCCGAGAGCAGGCTGCAGCGCGCGGATCATCTCGTCGAACTGCCCGTAATCGTTCTGCGTCAATGCACTGAATACCTGGTCCCCGAGTGCCTTCGGGTCGGGTCCGACCGCCCGGGCGATCTCACCCAGATCGGCAACCGCGGCATGGAAAACACCGCTGATCGCCCCGTCGCTGTCGTCGGCACGCGCGAACACAGAACCGGCGAGATACAGGAATCGCCACGTCAGGTCCAACCCCTCGGCGGGCATGCGTGACGCCACTTGGTCGACAATGGCTCGGCGCTGCGCCTCCAGATCGTTGACCAGCGGTTTCACATATTGCCGCTCGACGAACGAACGCGACCGCGCGATGGTCGCGAGGCGTTTCCGGATCTCCTTGGCAAGCTCGGCAGGGCCATCCGCGCCAGCAAGTTCGAGGCGCAGCCGCCGCTTGGCAATGGCGTTGCCGTCGCTGATCTCGATCAGCAGTGCCGCCAACCGTGCAGCACCGAGAGCTTCGAGATTGTCAGCGTTCAGGCTCTTCTTGGACGCCATGCCACCATCACTATTCCGGATCCCTGGACGAGCCTGCCGCCTCATCGATCGCAATCGCGGCAATGGCCCTGGCAATCGCACTGCCATTGCCGTCACCGCTCATCAACGCCACGCCGTTTATTGTTGCCGTGCTTGTGGTCGTTACAGCGCATGCTTTCGCGAAACGTTGTTCTTGCCCTTGCCGCTGGTCGTTTCTCAATGGAAGAAACGACCGGCGTCGATAACGATGGTCTGACCGGTCATCGTCTCGGTGCGGCACATAGTGACCACCATATCCGCACAGTCGTCCTTGTCGGCGGGCTTCTTCAGCAACGAGCTTGCGGCGTTGCGCACGACCACATCGGGCAGCAGGTTGGCGGTTGCGCGCGTGCCTTCCAGCAGCCCGGGTGCCACGCAGTTGACCAGCGTCTCGGGCGCCAGCGCCACTGCCATACAGCGCGTCAGATGGATCAACCCCGCCTTCGACACGGCATAGGCGATCGATGAACCAGTTGGCCCAAGCCCCGCCACGGATGCGATGTTGACGATACGCCCGCGTCCCTGCGCCTTCATGACCGGCGCCACCGCTTTGGTCAGCCGCATCGGGCCGGTCAGGTTGACCGCCATGATCTTGTCCCACACGTCCTGCGTCAGACTGTCGAGATCGCTGAACGCGATCGACTTGTTGTAGGCGGCATCGTTGACCAGGATGTCGATGCGTCCGAGCCGTTTGGTCACGTCGCCGATCAGCTTCTCGACTGCCGCACCATCGGTGATGTCGCAGGCGAACGCCGCAGCGTTGATCTGGTAGCTGGTCGTCAACTCGCGGGCGACGCTCTCCGCCTGGTCGCGGCTCTGCGCATACATGACAGCGACATGCGCCCCCTCCTTCGCCAGCGCATGACAGATGCGCTGCCCGAGTCCGCCATTGCCACCTGTCACCAGCGCAACCGCACCTCTTAGCTCCATGAACCATCTCCCGTCTTTGTGGGTGCGCGGTTATCGCAGCGCCGCCCGGTGTCCACGGACAGTGTGTTACCGCACCGACGGCGCAGGCAAGCCGTTGGCCAGGAGAGCAATGATATCTGCCCTGCCGCGCACGGCGTCTCACCTGTCACGAACTATCTCTGAGACAGATAGCGCAACGGCAGCTGTCAACTCTACCGAGTCATTAGGATGGAGGGCCGCCAGTCCCGCCGGCAGTCATTCCACCGCGCAGCCCGGTAGCGGCCCTGCGCCCGTGGCGGCCGATCAGCATTACCTCGCAGATGCTCCTGAGCGGACATTCAGGCGCAGGCACTTGGTGGCGGAGATCGGTGGAAGCTGAAATAGGGAGCGCGCTTTCGCTCAAACGGATGGTGGTGGCCTTCGGGCACGATAGTTCGGGCGGCCTTCTGTCTGCTCGCCCCGAACGCCGGCCCAGAAATGCCCAGCGTAGTGCCGGTACACACCCGCAGTCTCTGCTGGATCGTAGGCGTGATCGTTCACCAGATGTAGCAGGGCTTTAATTATACTCAGCTCACGCGAGAACCCGAAAATCTGCGGGATCGATGACGCGGAAGTTGTCGGTGACCTGGTCGCAGTAGACATGCCAGTTCCTCGGCACCTTCTCGCGCAGAAAAGTTAGTACCGCCCGAGTGAAATCCTTGAACCCAGCGTAGCATTTGTTGTGGGTGCAGTGCCGGTGCATCAATCCCCACAGTCGTTCGATCGGGTCCAGATGTGGGCAGTATGACGGGATGAAGTGCAGTCGGATCCGGCATTCCGACCGCGCCAGCCATTGCTGCACCAGCTTCGCATGATGATACCGGGCGTTGTCCAGAAATACATGGATCAGCCGCTTTCCAGGATACATCGCCTCGATCGCCATCAGCAGCATGATGGTGCTCGCAGCATTCACCACCAGCACGTCCAACATGCGGGTGTTGCCGGTCTCAAGATCGATCGCGCCGTGGATGTTCAGCCGGTCCCGCCCGCTGCTCTGCGTGATCGCCACCGGGATGTCCTTCGGTGCCCAGCAACCGACGGCTCGCACAGCATGCGTCGGATGCACCGCATCAGCGAACATCACCGCTTCATCGGCCGGCAGTCAATTCAGCAGTGCTTCATAGCTCCTGATGAAGGCCGCCTGCTTCGCCGGGTCCAGCTTGCGCGAGATCGCCGTCGGCTTGCGATGTTCCATCCCCAGGCGATGCAACAAGGCGATGAGACCTGAACGTCCCTCGTACTCGATGCCGCATTCCAGCGCGATCCATGCCCCGATCTCACGGGTCGTCCGGGGCAGCGTCGCGGTGACCCATGCCGCCAGCCTTTCCTGCTGCTCCGCCGTCAGCCGGCAGGCGCCGCCTTCGTAGCCAAAACTCGCCAGGCCCTCGATCCCATCCTCTTGATACAGCTGATGCCAGGTCCGGATCGTGTCGTCGTCCAGATACAGGACCTTCGCCACCGCCTGACAGCTCATGCCGTCGTCCAATAAAAGCAACGCATTGGCTCGGCGCGCCAAACGGTGTGCCGCCGAGCCGTCCCGCGTCAGCTCGATCAGGTCTTGCCGCGATTCGCTATCCAGGAAGCCCGGTCGGATCACTCGGTTAGCAGAATCCCAATCTCACGCTTTGGCAATCAATTCGTTCGGGTTCCCGCAGAGTCAGGGTATATCGCCAAATTATCCTGGTAGAACGTCTCGATATCGGCATCGGCGATACTGACGCCCTCGGTAGCACCAAGGGAGAGATTGCGGTGAGCGAGCTGCCCATGCCGCAGGGAGCGAAGATCTTCCAAGAACGGGTGTCCTGGCGTGCCTGGGGCATACTTGGCGATGGTGCCGGTGACCTGAAGCGCTTGGCGGTTCAACGTCTTGCGGATGTCGGGCTCCGCGCTCGGCCACCCCATATTTTTGGCACGCTCGGACACCAGCGCCTTCATCACCTCGTCGGTCCTGATAGCGCGCGCCATCTCCTCCATCCGCAGGGTGCCTTTGCTCCGATCCCAGATTCGCATGAGGGCCAAAACCATCTCGCGGCGGAGTGCCGTGCGAATCACTCGGAACGTCTGGGTCGCATAGGATGTGCCCATGCGGGCATGCAGATCTTCATCATAGGCGGCCGGCTTCCACGTCTCATGGAACGTGACAGCCATATCAAATTTCATCTGTGCAGCTTTAGCGCTCTCGCGCAGCATCTCGATGCCGGCTGGGCAGTTGCGACTAACCAGAGTCACCTGACCGCTCATCCGAGGGTTGGACTCTCGCCCAATAGGGACACAACATCAGCTCGCGACTTCGGGCTCGCGTTCGCCCGGCCAACCCGTCCGAGCCGCGGCCATGTTCGACCCAACAGTTTCACCGATGCGAGGAGCAACAATGCAAGTCGGCATTTTGCAGTTCTTCGGCTGGCGCGACCGCTCCATTCCACTCACGTCGGTCTATCAATCCGCACTCGAGCGCTTCTCCATCATGGATGAGACCGGCTACGACGCCGTCTGGCTCGCCGAGCACCACTTCTCCAGCTTCTCCGTCTGCCCATCGGTCCACATCATGGGCACGATGGCGGCGGCACGCACGAAACGCCTGCGGATCGGCACGGCGGTTTCACTCGCGCCATTCTACAACCCGCTGCGCCTTGCCGAGGAGGTGGCACTGCTGGACGTGCTCTCGGGCGGCCGGGTCAACTGGGGCGCGGGGCGCGGGTTCGAGCGTAGCGAGTTCGCCGCCTTCGGCATTCCGGGCGACGAGAGTGCACCCCGCTTCCACGAAACCGTCGACATCGTGCTGAAGGCCTGGACCAACCAGCGTGTTACGCACCACGGCAGGTTCTACCAGTACGACGGTGTCGAGGTGCTGCCCAAACCGCTCCAGGCGCCGCACCCGCCAATATGGATGGCGGCGTCATCCATACCTGCGATCGAGTGGGCAGCGAGCCATGGCCACTCGATCCTCATGGACCCGCATGCATCCCGCACCGATCTCAACAGGAAGCGCCGGCACTACGGGGCGAAGCTTGCCGAGGCGGGCCACAGCGACACCGGCCGCACCATTCCGATGGCGCGGCTTGTCGCCGTCGACGAGACGGAAGAGAAGGCGCGCGCCGTGGCGAAGCGCGTGGCCGAATGGACGGTTGCCTCCTATGTTGGCCCGCAGCACAGCGGCAATGTGCGCCAGGGCCCGCCACGGGATTTCGGTGGCAAGGATCCGATCGATTTCTATCTGGACGACGTCATGATCCATGGCACTGCGGAGAGCGTAGTCGACCAGATCCAGGCGTTAGCCTCAGGGATTGGCATGACTTACCTGATGGCGGCTCCGCTCAGCGGCCGTTCGTTCCGGCTATTGACCGACAAGGTGCTGCCGCGCATTGGAGGGTGAAACGACACAATGGGCAGCGATCACCGCACCGTGCTTCATGCCAGCTGTCCTGTGTCTCAACGCGTAGCGCCCTCGCCACCAACATGCGACCCTTCCGCGTGATCACCCGGGACAGGACCACATGCGCATCGTCGCCCTGGAAGAACACTACACCGTTCCCCGCATCGTCGCGGGCATCTCCCCCGACGCAATCGCCAGCCGCGGCTTCCCCGGCCCCGACTTCGTCTGGGCGCAGACCACCAAGCGCAACGAACTGGCCGACCTCAGCGACACGCGCCTCGCGGACATGGACGCCAGCGGAATCAGCGTGCAGGTGCTGTCGGTCGCCGGACCTGGTGCCGACCTGGTGCCCGGCCAATCGGGCATCGACCTGGCGCGCGCCTACAACGACGCGTTGGCCGAGGCGTGCGCCCGCCACCCCACGCGCTATCGTGGCTTCGCCCACCTGCCCATGCTCGCCCCGGAGGCAGCGGCAGACGAACTGGAGCGCACGGTCAAGCACCTCGGCTTTCACGGCGCGCTGGTGAACGGCGCCACAGATGGCCGCTTTCTGGATGACCCCGCGTTCGCGCCAATCCTCGCCCGCGCCGAGGCGCTCGATGTCCCGATCTACCTCCACCCCGGCATCCCGACAGCGGCTGTGCGGAACGCCTACTACGACGGGCTGCCGGCCAATTTCAGCTTCACCCTGGCGCTGTCCGCCTGGGGCTGGCACGCCGATACCGCCATTCACGTACTCCGCCTCGCCCTGAGCGGCGCCCTCGACCGCCATCCCGGCCTCAAGCTGGTCATCGGCCACATGGGCGAGGCGCTGCCGTTCATGCTGGACCGTATCGATGAAACAACCGCCGCCACCGCGAAGACCCAGCTTCGGCGTTCATTACGGCAGACAATGGTTGACCAGGTGTGGATCACAACCAGCGGGTTCTTCACCATGGTGCCGTTCATGGCGGCGCTGATGTCGTTCGGCGTCGATCGCATCATGTTCTCGGTCGATTACCCGTTCGCGTCGAACGCACGCGCTCGAGCGTTCCTCGACGCGCTGCCGATATCGCCAGCGGATCGCGCGAAGATCGCCCACGGCAATGCAGATCGCCTGCTGCACCTGCCCGCCTGAATGGGTGTCTGCGTACCGCGCCGCCAGCCAATTCCACGATGGGACAGCAACCGGTCACGCAGGCCCTCTGCCCTACAGCACGACACGCATGGATTGCATCGCCGTCCTGATGCTAATTAGGCTCCTATCATGACGCTGCCCTTCGCTCTGCCGGACTGGCTCCCTTGGTGGGTGCCGATCGTGTTGCTTGTGCCGGCGCTGCTATACGCGCTGGCTTTCCTGTTCATGCCGTTCAGCGTCATCGGCGTGAAGAGCCGGCTGGAGGTCATCGAGGCCCGCCTGGACGAAATCCAGGGCGAGATCCGGCACCTGGCGCTCCGCCTGCCCGAAATGAGCCGGGCCGCCGACTATGACGAGATCTACGCGCCTGAGCCGACGGTGCAGCCAGGCCGCTCACCGCCGGTGATATCGCGCCCTCCGATCCCGCCAGCCACGCACGATCTCCAAGGTCAGGATCCCCGCGACCTGCCGCAGCGCGGCCCCCGAATGGACGGCGACCGGCGAGCCGGGACGAACCGCGCCGAACCCCGCCTGGACTGGCCACGGTAGCCGGATGTTGCGTCCGTCCCGCGCTTCGGTTCTTCTCACCCCAATCCACTGACTCGGAGCCACCGATGCGTGTCAGCGTCGTCCAGATGAACCCAGGCGCCGACAAGGCGGAGAACATCGCCCAGGCACGCCGTTTGATCGGCGAGGCAGTCGAAGCAGACCGCCCCAATATCGTCTGCCTGCCGGAAGTCTGGGACAGCCTCGGCGGCGACCGCAGCGTGCGCACCGCCAACGCCGAACTCCTGCCAGCGAAAGGCTCCAATGAGCCAGGCGGCCCCGCCTACGAATTCCTCCGCGAGACCGCCCGCACCACCAAGACCCACGTCCACGGCGGCTCGATCATCGAGCAAGGTCCGGAAAAGCTGTTCAACACGACCGTCGTGTTCGACCCCGACGGCCAGGAGATCGCCCGCTACCGCAAGATGCACCTGTTCGATATCGTCGCCCCCGACGGTACCTGGCTATCGCGAAAGCAACACCTACGGCGCCGGCGACGAGGTCGTGACCTACGAAGCCGACGGCGTCAAAGTCGGCTGTGCGATCTGCTACGACTTGCGCTTCCCCGACCTGTTCTGGAAGCTGCGCGAGCAAGGTGCCGAGATTATCTTCCTGCCCTCCGCCTTCACGCTCGCCACCGGCAAGGACCACTGGGAAGTGATGATCCGCTCCCGCGCGATCGAGACCCAGTGCTGGTTTGCGGCCCCCGCCACCTGGGGCAAACACCTGGAAGGCAAAGGCGAACCGCGCTTCACCTACGGGCATTCCATGGTCGTCGACCCCTGGGGCCACGTCACCGCGCAGGTCTCTGACGGTACCGGTTGGGCCACCGCGCGCATCGACAGCAAGGTCACCACCAGGGTGCGTCGCGACATGCCGGTGCTGGAACACCGGAAGCGCGTTTGAACGCTCCCGAGCCTGTCCCGCAGCTGCTCAGGTCGCGGGATTTCGTCCCCGGCCGCATCGCCATCTGCGCCTCCCCCACAACGCTGGCCAATGAGGCGCGCGACCGCTTGGTGGTGCGCTATGGCGACTGCTCGTTGGACCACGCCGCGGTGGTGGTGGCGCTCGGTGGCGACGGCTTCATGCTGGAGACGATCCATCGCGTCCTGAAGCTGGACGTGCCCGTGTACGGGATGAACTGCGGCTCCGTCGGCTTCCTGATGAACACGTTCAGCGAGGACGACCTGCCTGCCCGCCTGGCAAGCGCGCAGGAGGCCGTCCTCTACCCCCTGCGCATGCACGCCGTCAGCGCCGACGGCAAACAGTCGGAGGCGCTCGCATTCAACGAGGTCTCGCTGCTTCGCCAGCTCCGCCAGACCTCCAAGATTCGCGTCACCGTGGACGGGCGGGTGCGACTGCCGGAGCTGATGTGCGACGGCATCCTGATCAGCACGCCCGCCGGCTCGACCGCCTACAACCTGTCTGCCCACGGCACCATCGTGCCGCTGTCGGCAAACCTGCTGCCGCTGACGCCGATATCGGCGTTTCGTCCGAGGCGCTGGCGCGGTGCACTGCTGCCCAGCACCGCCGAGGTCCGCTTCGACGTGCTGGAGGCCGAGAAACGCCCCACCGCCGCCGTCGCCGACTTCACCGAGGTGCGCAATGTGATCTCAGTCGCGGTGAAGGAGGACCGCTCGACCAGCATCACCGTCCTGTTCGACCCGGACCGCGTGCTGTCCGAACGGATCATCGCCGAGCAATTCACGGTCTGAGGCTTTCACAAGGGTTGGCTCGCCTGCCAATCGCCGACGGCAGCTTCAGCGAACCAGCGCCGCGAGTAGCGCGTCCAGACGCAGCCGACCCGCCGGCAATGCCATCAGGCGGTTCTGCTGCCAGGCGAGATAGTTCTCGCCGAGCGCCTGTTGCAGGATGTCCTGATCAATTGCATCGCCGAGCGATACACCGGTGCGGTCGGCGAAACGCGCGGCATCAATGCCCTCAGTCAGCCGCAGACCCATCAGCAGCATTTCGCGGGCGTGTTCAAGCTGCTCGAGCGGAGATTGTTGGACCATCCCGTGGCCGTCGCGTTCCACCCGCTCGGCCCACACTTCGGGCGCCCTGTGACGGCGGGTGGCGACAATGCTCGCATGGTCCCCCTGACCGCGCGGCGCATCAGCTTTCAATTCTCCCGCGAATGATGCAGGAAGGGTTAGCCTGCCGTGTGCGCCGGGGCCGATACCGGCATAGTCGCTATAGCGCCAGTAGGCCAGGTTATGCCGGCTCTCGCTGCCGGGCCGTGCGTAGTTGGAGATTTCGTAAGCCAGCAGACCCTTGCGCGCTGCCTCCTCGGCGGTCGCCTCGTACAGCGCGACTGCGATGTCGTCGTCTGGCAGGTTGACGGCGCCACGCTGGTGCAACGTCGCGAACTGGGTACCCGGCTCGATGGTGAGCTGGTAGAGCGACAGATGATCTGCCGCAATGGCGAGCGCCTCACGCAGTTCCGAGCGCCAGGCGTCGAGTGTCTGGCCAGGGCGTGCGTAGATCAGATCGAATGAGATCCTCGGGAAGGTGGCGCGCGCTGTCTCTAGTGCGTTGATTGCCTGAGTGGCGGAATGCTGCCTGCCGAGCATCCCCAGCGCATCTGGATCGAGGCTTTGGATGCCGATGGATGCGCGGTTCACGCCGGCGGCGCGGTAGGCTGCAAAGCGGCCTGCCTCGACGCTGGTGGGATTGGCTTCCAGCGTGATCTCGATGTCGTCGGCCGGGTCGAACAGGCGGGTGGCGTCGGCGATCAACTCGGCGACGGTGTCCGGTTCCATCAGGCTCGGCGTGCCGCCGCCGAAGAATATCGAGGTCAAGCGGCGGCGCCCTAGCCGCTCCGCCTCCCAGGCCAGCTCACGGCGCAATGCAGCGCGAAAGCGGCTTTGCGGGATATTCTCACGTACGTGCGAATTGAAGTCGCAATACGGGCACTTCGACAGGCAAAACGGCCAATGGATGTAGAGTGACAACGGTTCCATGGGGAGAATTGCAGATCCTGCATTGCGTTATTGTGGCCGCAAGGGAACCACCGTATTGCGGCAGGATCCGGGTTAGCGCTTTGATCACGCTCCTGCAACTTTGCTGCGTGGGCGACGAGGCCTGCTTGCCTCGATGACGAGCACGGTGGGCAGTTCGGCGGGCAATCGCCGCTGCCCGAGCCGCCCACGACCGCGCTGCACGGAGCGGCGCTCACGATACTTGGCGAACGGAGAAGGAAGCGCTAGCAGAGTTAGTATGTCAGGACCCGAAACCGGCGGATCGGTGGAACGTGTGCGCGCGGCGTTGCTGGCTGCGGGACACGCTGACACCATCAGCCAGTTTCCGGCCGGCACGCGTACAGCCGCGGATGCAGCGGCGGCGGTTGGATGCACCGTGGCGCAGATCGCGAAATCCATCGTGTTCCGCTGCGGGATGCGGGCGGCGGTCGTTATTACGTCTGGAGCCAATCGGGTGGATACGGCGAAGGCCGAGGCGGCGTTGGGTGTAAAGCTCGGGCGGGCGGACGCGGACTGGGTGCGGCAGGTGACGGGCTTCGCCATTGGGGGGGTAGCGCCGGTGGGGCATGTCAGCGCACCGCTGCTGTTGCTGGACGAGGATCTGATGGTGCTGGATCCGATCTGGGCTGCGGCGGGCTCGCCGAGCCACGTGTTCCAAACATCGACATCGGAGCTGGCGCGAATCACCGGAGCGGCAGTGGCAGTAGTGAAGCCGGGATAGCCACTCTCCCCTCTCGTCGGCACACCGCTGGACGTCCTTGCCGCAGGCATTTGCCGTCGCTAACGGACGTGCGCGACGGGCGGCCGATCACAACGCCAGCATCCGTGCATCTCGTAGGGGTTGCAGGTGGCCACAGCGTTCGCATCGCAGCACGCACGATCGTTCAACAGCACTGACCTTTTGATCTGCATCAACGACGACGCCCGCTGATCCGGGTCAGCCTCAATCTCGTACACTCCGACCGAGGCAACATCCCATGAGCGTCACTCACCCTTACGCACGCATATCCCCGGCGCATCCGAGCGACTTCGCCGGAAGGCACCCGCAGCTTGCGCCATTCCTGGTCGCGCTTTGCATCTTCATGGTGTCGGGTGCGGTGGTGCTGGCTTTCTCCGGCTTGCCAGGATGAGCATGCCGGTCTCTAACCTCAGGTCGAGCGGATGATTGCAGCCAAGGTGTGCAGCGAATTGTGCACCTGACGTTCCGATACAATGGAATGCAGCCCCCGCGAAGGCAGGGCTGGTAAGCCCCATTGTCGCCCGACATCGGTCGTCCCAGGCGGTCGCGCAGCAACCGCCAGCCCTGCCGAAATCACCGTGCCAACGTCGGCAATGGCGCTCCAATGAATACCTCGGTCCACCTTATCGCATCGCGCGCGGCGACGGCCATGCTGCCCACTTCCGCGGGTTCGGTTTGCGTGGTCGGAACAAGGTACCAGCTACGAGAAACTCCATCGCGCCAAGCGTCTGTTGATTACGCCTGCCCAGGGCGACGAAGATGTGGCGACCCGGGTTCGCGATGACGCGGGCGCGTGAGCGCGGCCGCGCTTGCCAAGCCGGCGTGCGCGCCTACCATGCGGTCCTCCCGGAGGACACGCCATGCTCAAGCAATTCGACAGCTCGTACGCCGGCCACATCGACCTGGAGAACGTCGGCTACGCTGGCATCCCGGTCAACGATCGTCGTTATCCAAACGCAATGCTGGCAACCGCGCTGAGCAAGGCCGAAGCCATGGCGAAGCTGATGGATCGCCTCGGCTACGGCACGTTCTGGATGGCCGAACATCACTTCCAGCCAGAAGGCACCGAGTGCATCCCCAACGTGGTGATGATGGCGCTGCACCTCACGCATCTGACCCGCAGCCTGCGCATCGGCTGCGGCTTCAACATCACACCGATGTGGCATCCGCTGCGCCTCGCCGAGGATTACGCGATGGCGGACATCCTCTCCAACGGCCGCGTCGTGTTCGGCGTCGGCCGCGGCTATCACACCCGCGAGGTTGAAACCTTCGGCGCTCCGCTGCTCGACCAGGCCGCCAACCGCGAACTGTTCGAGGAACAGGTCGACATCATCTTCAAGGCCTTCAACGAAGAGTCGTTCAGCCACCAGGGCAAGCACTACACGCTGCCGCCCGAGGTGCCATATCGCGGCTACACCTTGAAGGAACTGACGCTCGTGCCGCGCCCCGCACGCCTGCCGGTGGAATGCTGGCAGCCGATCCAAGGAGGTACGCCACGCGCGCTCGACTTCATGGCGAAGCATGGCATTCGCGGCGTTATCGGCGGCGGTTCGGCCGAAGGCGGCGCGGTGCACAAGTCGATGGTGGACTTCCAGGCGGCATACGCGCGCGCCGGTCAACCAATCGAACTCGGCGAACGCATGGCATTGGGCTTCCAGTTCTACCTCGCCGACAGTGTCGAAAAAGGCCAGCGAGTCGCCGGAAAATACTACGAAGAGAACATGAAAATGTTTGGAGAATTGCGTCTGGTGCGCGCACTTACCGACCAGCAGATCGAGATCATGCGCGATCCGAAACGCGCCCCCACCGCAAAGCTACCGCGCATCGAGGATGCGGTGAAGGCCGGCGGCTTCCTGACCGGCCGCCCCGCCGACGTGATCGAGGCGCTGAAAAAGCTGGAGGAGCGTTACCCAGGGCTCGACCGCGTTACCGTCAGCCTGTCCGTCGGCGTACCACTGTCCGAGGCACTGGAGCAGTTGGAATGGTTCGCCCGCGAGGTGATGCCGGCGTTCAAGGGCGTAAAAATCGCTGAGCCGGCGTTGGCGAACTGAACGCCGGCGCTGGCTCAGCTTTCCCCTTCCGCGAGGTTATGGAAGTTCGACATCTGCAAAACGATGGCCGGGGGCGCCGGAGCCTGAGAAAGAATTAACAGCCGAACGGAACACCGAAAGTACCACGGCGTCGAAGCCCAGGCGCACCATGTTCAATCTTAGCGGTGCTCGGTGCCTTTAACTCTCGGTGTCCTCAGTGTGAAACCTTGCTTCCTTTCTTGCCTTCCGTCGCCGCTTGCAGAACAGTCACCCTAAAATTAAGGAGGCCAACCATGCAGCCAGTTGTCGCAGTGATTGCACCCGGCATGATGGGCAGCGCCGTCGCCGCGCGCCTGGTGGAGAATGGCATCGAGGTGCGCACCGCGCTCGGCGGCCGTAGTGAGTCGACGCTCGCACGCGCCAAAGCGGCCGGCATGATCGGCGCATCCGATGAGGAGATCGCCACCACCGACATCATCCTGTCGATCCTGCCGCCTGGCGACGCGCTCGGGTTGGCAGAACGCCTGGCCCCCGCCCTGCTCGCCGCTCCGCAGAAACCAATATATGTCGATTGCAACGCACTCGATCCGGCGACGGTGCTGCGCATCGCGCGCGTGGTGCAGGAAACCGGCGCGACGTTCGTTGACGGCGGCATCATCGGGGGACCGCCGCAGCCAGGATCGAAAGCGACCAAGATCTACCTCTCCGGCGAAGCCGCGCCGCGTGTCGCGGAACTGGCAAACTATGGTCTGCACATGCCGATACAGCCGGGACCGATTGGCGCGGCCTCGGCGATGAAAATGTCATATGCCGGCATCACCAAGGGTTTCACTGCGCTTGGTGCGGCCATGATGCTGGCAGCATCACGTGCCGGCACGGCGGAGGCTCTGAAGGCGGAGCTTTCTGCCAGCCAACCGGCTCTGTTCAGCTGGCTGACACGGCAAACTCCCGGCATGTACTCCAAGGCATATCGTTGGGTCGCCGAGATGGAGGAGATCGCGCAATTCGTCGGGGAGGACCCGGCGGCACGGAAGTTCTATGAGGGTGCGGCCCGCCTCTACCAACGCCTCGCCGCAGATTACGACGGTGAGCGCAAGGAGATTGCCGCGTTGGACGCTTTCTGCAAGCCGCAGGGGTAGCACTGCCATGCAGCGCGGGATCCATCGTTACCCGCCGATGGAGCGTGTGATCTACGGAACGCCGCTCGCCGAGGCATTGCCGCAGGAGATCGAACGGATCGGAGCGAATGCGGTCTATGTCCTGGCCAGCGGCACGTTGGCACGGCAGACCGATGTGATCGATCAGGTGCGTGCCCTGCTCGGCAACAAATTGGCAGGCGTGTGCACGAAGATTGGCGCGCACACGCCGCGCATTGACGTTGTCGCGGCGGCGAATGCGGCGCGTGAGGCCCGGGCCGACGCGTTGCTGACCGTCGGCGGCGGCTCGGTCACCGACGCGGCGAAGATGGTCGGCCTGTGCCTGGGGAATGACGTAAGCGATCCGGAGCAATTGGATGCATTCCGTGCCACGATCCATCCCGATGGCCGCACGGAACGACCACCCGTGAGGCCACCGGGCGCACGGTCGATAGCGGTGCCCACCACGTTGTCGGCAGGCGAGTTCACCTGGTTCGCCGGCTGCACCGACACCGTGCGCCAGGTAAAAGAGAGCTTCGGCCATCCGCTGATGATGCCGTGCAGTGTCATCCTGGATCCGGCGGCGACGGTTCACACGCCCGAATGGCTGTTCCTGTCGACGGGCATCCGTGCAGTGGACCACGCGGTGGAGGACATCTGCTCGATCAATCCGCAGCCCCTGTCGGACGGAACGTCGATCCACGCACTGCGGTTGCTCTCGCATGGGCTGCGAGCGGTGAAGCAGGACGCGAGCAACCTGGAGGCGCGGCTTGACTGCCAGCTTGGCGCGTGGATGTCGATCATGGGATCGCAGAATGGCGTGACGAAGGGCGCGAGCCACGGCATTGGCCACGTGCTCGGCGGCACCGCGGGCGTTCCACACGGCTACACCTCATGCGTCATGCTGCCACCCGTGCTGCGGTTCAATGAACCGGTGAACGCCGAACGTCAGGCCTGGGTCAGTGAGGCGCTGGGCCGGCCGGGCGTGCCGGCGGCTGACGCGGTAGCCGATCTGATCGCCAGTCTGGGATTGCCGGGAACGCTGCGCGAAGTGGGGGTGAAAGCCGAGCAACTCGATCAGATCGCCGAAGGGTCGATGCACGATCGCTGGGTGCACACCAACCCGCGCAAGCTTGCCGGACCCACGGATGTGCGTGCACTGCTAGATGCAGCGTGGTGACGGCGCGGTTCAGTCCGCTGTGAGGCGCCGCAGAAGCTCAATCAGCTCGTCGCGGCGGAACGGCTTGCGCAGCACGGAAACGTCCGGATTATCGTGGAATTTTGCCACACCCTCAGCCAGGCGCAGGTACGAGTTCACTGAAGCCCGACGTGAGCACGACCTTTACCGGAATCCCGGTGAGCAGGACCTCATTCAGCACGTCGATGCCATCCTTCTCCGGCATGATCATGTCGAGGATCAAGATGTCGGGTTTGAATGCAATGAAGGTTTCGGTAGCCTGAGATGAATTGTTGAGCGTCCTTGTGGTGATGCCGAGTTGTCGCGCGATCATTTCCACGACCTTGGTGATGCCTGCCTGATCATCGACCACGAGCAGCTTTTTCGCCATCGAACCCCCCTCCCCTCGAGGCCGTGCGCCGGACGGCCGGCGGTCGCCGCGGGTAGCCGTGTATATGGCTACAATGAGTGAAGATGCAGCAAAAAAGCATTGAGCCGCCATTCATTTGCCACGAGGAGTCAGAGGCGAAATGTGCTCTCCAGAATAAGTCAACCGATAGCGGGCACGAATAGAAATCATCGCCCACCCCGGTCCACAAGGTGCCGATGCTGTGTGACGCCTGTTATTGATGCTATGATAGAAATAATGGCCTATGCCGCCGTGACTGACGGGTGTCGGCAGCGGCAAGTTCGCTTCCATTTACCAATCCTTACCTTCGCTGGCGCCTTCTCCCATTCCCACGCAACCACGCCGCGGGATCGCCATGCCGACATACGCACGCACTCCCACGAGCGGCTCTGATCCAGAGCACCTGCTGTTATCGTTTGCCGCCGACATTCCCGAATATGCGCTGCTGCTGCTTAACGCCGGTGGTTTTATCCTGTCGTGGAACCGTGGTGCCGAAGAGCTTAGTGGCTACCCGGAGCATGAGGTGATCGGGCGGCACTTCTCCTGCATCTATGCGCCGGACGATGTCGCCACAGGCAAGCCGGCCCGTGATCTTGAGGCTGCGAAGACGGGCCGCCGCGAGGACATCAGCGAGCGACTGCGGAAAGATGGCACTCGCTTCCTGGCACATACTGTCACCAGCATGATCGATGATCCGGATCATGCATTGCTGGGGTTCGGCCAGATGATCCGCGATATCACCGCGAGCACGGCGGCCGCGACAGTGGCCAAAGTCACTGAGACGCGACTACGCAGCCTGATCGCGACCGTGCTGGACACCGTGGTCGATGGTCTGATCACCATCGATCGCCAAGGTGTGGTGCAATCCTACAACAAGGCCTGCACCACGCTGTTCGGCTATGCGCCAGAGGAAATCCTAGGCCACAACGTCCGCATCCTGATGCCGGAGCCATATCACAGTGAACATGACCGCTATCTCTCGGCGTATGTCGAAACCAACGTGCCACGGATCATCGGCATCGGCCGCGAGGTCATGGGTCGGCGCAAGGATGGTTCCACCTTTCCGATGGAACTCGCTGTTGGCGAGTCGCTGCAGGGTGGCAACCACGCATTCGTCGGCATCGTCCGCGATCTGACAGAGCGCCGTGAGGCAGAGACCCAGCGCGATCAGCTGCGCCAGTCGCAGAAAATGGAAGCGGTGGGTCAACTCACCGGCGGGCTGGCGCATGATTTCAATAATCTCCTCGCGATCATCATCGGCAATCTGGACATGCTGCGAGAGATACGGGCCGAGGACCCGGTGACCAATGAATTGGTGCGGGATGCCCTTGAGTCAGCACTGCGCGGCGCGGACCTGACTCGGCGGCTCCTCGCATTCGCCCGCCGCCAACCTTTGCAACCGGAGCGCGCCAATATCAACGAGGTTGTCGGCGCCATCGTGCGACTGCTGACCCGGACGCTGGGCGAGAACATCTCGATCGAAATGGCGCTGTCACCGAACCTTTGGCCGGTGCTGATCGATCGGGCGCAATTCGAGGCGGCAATCGCCAACCTCGCCACGAACGCGCGGGATGCGATGCCGCGTGGCGGCGCGCTGGCGATCGCCACGAGCAATGGCAGGCTGGATGAGGCCTATGCCGCAGTTCATGCTGACGTCACGGCGGGTCAGTACGTTGTGGTGGAGGTCAGCGACTTCGGGCACCGGCATGCCGGCGGACGTTCTGACGCGCATCTTCGAACCTTTCTTCACCACCAAGGAGCAGGGTAAGGGCACTGGCCTTGGGCTCTCGATGGTGTTTGGCTTTATGAAGCAATCGGGAGGCCACATCACTGTGTACAGTGAGCCCGATAACGGTACCACGTTCCGGCTGTACCTGCCGAAGGTGCCAGAGACAGTGACGGCACAAGAGGAGCGGGTCGAGGAGGGTGCGCCACGCGGCGGTAACGAGACGGTGCTGGTGGTGGAGGACAATGCCGGCCTCCGTCGCATTGTGGTCCGCCAGCTCAGCGAGGCGGGTTATCGCGTGTTGGAGGCGCCCGATGCCGCGACGGCGATGGCGATCATTGAATCGCCGGAACGGATCGAGCTGCTGTTGACGGATGTCGTCATGCCTGGGGAGATGGACGGCCGTGATCTGATTCAGGCAGCGGTCGGGCGTCGTCCGTTGCTGCGCACCTTGCTGACGTCGGGCTTCCCAGATGCACGGTGGAGCGGGTCCACCATGCGCACGGGCGGACGACTGCTGAGCAAGCCCTACCGCAAGGAGGAACTGCGCCGCGTGGTGCGCGAGATGCTGGACGAACCGTTTGGCGCCGGACCCGCCGTCCGGTAGGCGGTGGAGCGCCCCTGTGTTATGCGGCCGTTGGCATGACCAGGAGGTAGTCCCATGAGCGATAGCGGAACTGTGCGCATTCTCGGGATAGCGGGGAGCCTGCGGCGCGGGTCCTTCAACGCGGCGGCCTTGCGGGCGGCGCGGGACCTGGCGCCCGACGGCATGACGATCGAGATTTTCGATCTGGCACCAATACCGCTGTACAACGACGACGTGCGGCTGGAAGGATATCCGCGACCGGTGGCTGACTTTCGCGCGCGAATCAAGGCCGCGGACGGCCTCCTGATCGCGACGCCGGAGTACAATTACTCGACCTCGGGGGTGTTGAAGAACGCGATCGACTGGGCGTCGCGTCCACCGGAGCACCCGTTCGAAGGCAAGCCGATCGGGCTCATGGGGGCGAGTGCCGGCACCCTGGGGACTGCGCGCGCGCAGTATCATCTGCGGCAGATGTTCGTGTTCCTGAATGGGTTCGTGATGAACCGGCCAGAGGTCATGATCCCGGCAGCACAAAGCAAGTTCGATGCCGAGGGCGAGCTGACCGATCAGCAGACGCGCGATTTCATGAGCGCGCATCTGGTGGCGTTGAAGGCCTGGGTGCTGCGGATGCGATGAACGCTCGGACGACGAGTAGACGGGTTGGAAATTGCTCCAACCCGTCTACACGGGAGTTGCAATGACCGGTGCGGGGTCAGCGATTGGCTTGGTGGTACTCGCGGTTCGGCATCATGTCGGTTGCCGACGCCATGCGGTTTGAGAGGTTGAAGAACGCGACGGTTTCCGAGAGGTCGAAGATGTCCTGGTCGCTGAGGCCGGCCTTGCGCAGGGCCGCACGATTCGCGTCATCGATCAGCCAGGGTGTCGTCGTCAGCTTCCAGGTGTAGTCCAGCATCGCCCGCTGGCGCCGATCGAGCTTCGCGACGCGGTAGTTCAACGCCATCATCTCGCCGAGGTCTGGATCGCCCGACAAAGCGCGAACTGCTGCGCCATGCGCGACCAGGCAGTAGTAGCAGCGGTTCGCGGACGACACGACGACGGCGACCATCTCACGCTCGAGTTTCGAGAGACCAGAATCGGACAGCATGATCTCGTTGTACATCGCCATGAAGTTACGCAGGCGTTGCGGCTTCAGGCTGTAGGCGCTGAATACGTTTGGCACGAAGCCCAGCTTGTCGACGCACTTTTGCCAGATGGCCTGGAGATCATTGTCCAGCGTCGCAGGATCAGGAACGCCGAGTTTAGAGATGTGGTCCGGTTGGGGCATAGGTGTTCCCTTTCTCCCCCTCCCCTTGCGGGAGGGGGTTGGGGGGAGGGGGCCGCGCCCATTTGGTAACGCCCCCTCCCCCTGACCCCCTCCCGCAAGGGGAGGGGGAGATTGTTGTCGTGTCGCGTGTCGCGTCAGTCCAACACTTCCGGGTTGATCGCATTGTTCCGGTTCGGCGTGCCGTCCAGCACGCTCAGGATGTTCTCAGCCGTCACCTTCGCCATCCCGGCGACAGACTCCGTGGTAACGCCGGCCATGTGAGGTGAGGTGATCACCGTGTCGAGCTGAAGCAGCGTATTGTTGACCGGCGTCGGTTCCATGTCGAACACGTCCAGCCCGGCGCCGGCGAGATGGCCGGACAACAGCGCCGCGTGCAGTGCAGGTTCGTCGATGATCCCGCCACGCGCCGTGTTGACGATGAGCGCGCCACGCTTCATGCGTGCGAACCGCGCCGCATTGAACATGCCGATGGTCTCGGCGTTTTTCGGGCAATGGATCGACACGAAATCCGCATGCGACACCGCGGCGTCGAGATCGGTGACGCGTTCGCAGCCGGCATCGGTGATCTTCTCCGCCGGCACGTACGGATCATAGATCAGCACATTCATGTCGAAGCCCTGGCAGCGCCGCGCCGAACGTGTGCCGATGCGGCCGAAGCCGACGATGAGCGCAGTCTTGCCTGACAGCTCCATCGGCAGGCCACCATGGCGATCGGCCCAGGTGCCCTTGCGTACCAATCCATCCAACGCGGTGCTGCGTTTGGCGAGCGCCATCATCAGATGGAATGCGTGTTCCGCGACGGAAGTGGAATTCGCCGTGCCCGCGACCATAAGAGGCACGCGACGCACGGTCAGTGCAGGAACTTCCACTGCATCATAGCCGACACCTATACGTGCCACCACCTGCATCGCGGGCGATGCATCCATTTCGGCCTGCTTGTAGGGCGTGCCCGACAATGCAATGCCGGCAGCGTCCGACAGTATTGGCAGCAGTTCCCCCTGGCTGATCGTGGCGGAGTAGATTTCCACCTCGATATCATCCCGCGCGTGGAGTAGCTCAGTGCCTTCCTGGCCCATCGTATGGGGGACCAGGACCTTCTTGCGATTCGACGCCATTATCCCCTCAGAGCTTGCGTTGCAGGTTTGCGACGTAGGTGCGGTTGTAGGTCGGCGCCAGCATCACCTCGCTCATCACCACGTGCTTCGGCAGGCAGGCAATGTAGCGGATCAGGTCGGCGCAATCTTCCGCCTGCACCATGCGCGCGCGCTCTTCCGGCCCGACCGGATTGGGACGCTTGTCGAGGATCGGTGTCGCGACCTCGCCAGGTAGCAGCACAGTGGAGCGGATGCCGTTCAGGCATTCCTCCATGTTGATCGTGTGGCTCATCGCCACCACGCCGTGCTTCGCCGCACCATAGATTGGCCCGGAGAAGCCGCCGATAAAGCGGCCGGCGATCGAGGACGTGTGGATCATCACGCCATCATTCTGCGCGCGCATGAGCGGCAGTGCGACAGTGACGCAGTACAGCGCCTGCGACAGATTGCCGTGCACCAGCTCGTCGATGCCTTCCGGCGTCAGTTTGTCCCAGTGGCGATCGCGGATATTGAGACCGGCGTTATTCACCAGGATGTCGAGGCGGCCGAATGTCGTCTGGATGTATTCGCCGATCTTCCGCACGGCTTTGGAGTCCATCAGGTCGGCCGGTTGCACATGCGCCTCGCCGCCCTGCTGCTTGATGCGCTCGGCGAGGCGTTCAAGCTTCTCACGCGTGCGGCTGGTCAGCACGGTGGTGGCGCCTTCCTCTGCCAATGCGAGCGCGGCGGCCTCGCCGATGCCACTGCCGGCGCCAGTGATCCAGGCGATCTTGCCTGCGAGCTTCGGCATCGACGTTCCCTCCTCGTTGCAAACTTGCGTAGGCGGCATTGAACGTGGTTGCGTGAGGGCGGGCAAGAGAGGAGGCCAGCAATGGCAACCGTCCTGAGCGAACAGGGCGAACTGACAGTCGCGGCGGCGGACGGCTTGTGGCTGTCGGCCGAGGATGCCGAACGCGCCACCGGATGGACGCTGAAGCCGGAGGGCATGTGCCGCGACGACCTTTGCGTGCCGATGCCAGTGCGCGACAATCGCATCGACGTGGCGGCGTTCTGGGCGCGGCTCGGGCAGCCGGTGGTGCACGATGCCGGCGGCGAGACCTGGGCGCTCGGCGCCGGCGCGGCGCAGCGCAACGAGGCGTTGGCGGATTTGCTAGCGCCGGACTTCACTTTGCCCGATCTGGCCGGTGTGCCGCATACGCTGTCGACGTTGCGGGGGAAGAAGGTGTTCCTATGTACCTGGGCCTCATGGTGAGGCTGTCGCTTTGACTTGCCCGTGTGGCAGCAAACGTCCGACAGCCTGAAGACGGAAGAATTCATGATCGTAGCAGTCGCGGAGGAAAGCCGCGGCGGTGAACATGCGCGTCAATGGATCGAGCAGGCCGGTGCGACCTATTGGTGCCTGATCGATACCGAGCACCGCGTTGCCGACCTGTATGGCATGGTGAATGTTCCGCAGGCGGTGTGGATCGATGAAACGGGGCGCATCGTCCGCCCGCCGGAGAACGCCGGCTCCACCGACCATTTCCGGCTGATGGATCGTGCAACGCGCACGCTGGCGCCCGAGCATCAGGCGGCTCGTCTCGCGGCGCGCACGGCGTACCTGGACGCGGTGAGGGATTGGGTGCTGACCGGACGCCATGCACTGCCAGCCGATGCAGCGGCGCGGGTGCTGCCACGCGTCACGCCGGACATTGCTATGGCACAGGCGCATTTCCGCCTCGGCGTGTGGTTGCGCCGACACGGCAACGCGGCCGAGGGCGATGCGC
The DNA here is from genome assembly GCA_963726125.1 of uncultured Alphaproteobacteria bacterium. GTDB lineage: Bacteria > Pseudomonadota > Alphaproteobacteria > Acetobacterales > Acetobacteraceae > JAMXLO01. The sequence continues at coordinate 145,682 of CAVSBG010000004.1, forward strand.
ACCTGGCAGAGGCGAGCCGGCTGCATCCGGAGTCGTGGAACATGTGGCGGCAGGCCGCGGATCTGGACGAGGTCGGAAAGGCAAGCGGTGAAGCGTTCTGGCAGCGCGTGCAGGCGCTCGGCGAGCGGCCTTACTATCCACCCGCGGAGCTATAGCAGCCCAACTTGTAAGGACGGCTATTCGGCAGCCGCAACGTCTGGCGATACCGGCGCCTGTTCCAACTCCTTCAGTCGCGGCGCAACCTCGCGTCCGAACAACCGGATATTCTCCACCGTGTCCTTATGGTCGAGGAACCCGCCCTGGCCAAAGAACAACAGGTGCCCAACACCGCCCATGCGTGCGCTGAAATCCCTGATCTGACCGAACACGTCATCTGGGGTGCCGGCGAACACCGTGTCGGTATCCATGAACTGCTGCACCGTCGCCTTGCGATGATCGATCGGGTTGCCTTGCCGATCCTTGACGATGCGATGTGCGCGAGGCCCTGCTTTCATGATCGCCACATTGGCGCCGATGGAATTGTAGCCGGGAGGATTGGTGAACGGTTCGGCGACCACCGGCGCGGTGCGCACATAGTCCGCGATCTGATCCGCGCGGCGCAGTCCTTCCTCGCGTGTCGCGCCGACGCCGACAACTGCGGCGTAGGCCATGCGATCAGGCCCGGCTTCCCAACCAAGTTCGCGTGCTCGCGCACGATATGCGTCGTACATCGGCTTCGCAGTGCCGCCCGACAGCAGCGTTCCCACCACGTGGCCGCGCTCCGCGGCAAGCTTGCCGGTATCCACACTCATGCCGGTCATCCAAATCGGCGGGGTCGGCTTCTGCACCGGCTTTGGCCAGATGTTGACGCTGCGATACTGGAAGAACTCGCCCTCCCAGTTGAACGGCCCGTCATGCGTGGACAAAGCCTTGACGATCAGATCATGCGCCTCCCAATAGCGGCGCATCAGCGTGGCGGGATTGGAATTCGCCGGCTGGATCTCGTACGGCGCGCCTTTGACCAGCCCCATCTCCAGCCGGCCACCCGATAGCACGTCGAGCCATGCCATCTCCTCCGCCACACGCACCGGATCCGGCCGGTTGGCAATCGGCGAGCCCAACGACAGCAACCGCGCCTTTTTGGTTTCGCGTGCAATGATCGACAGTGCCATCGGCACCGACACGGTCATGCAGGTGGCGGTGCTGTGGTGCTCGTTCACCATGATGTCGAGCCCGACCTCGTCGCACAGCGCGAACTCGTCGAGATAGCGGTGCAGCAGGCCGTGCGCGGTTGGTGGATCGAAGTTGCTCGACGGCAGTACGACCCGCAGCGTGCCTCGCGCGAGGCCGGCTTCCCATGCCGGGTGATACGCCATCTCGGAGAAATACCAGCAGCGCATTGGTGCACTCTCCTCAGTGGGTGTCGATGAAGCTCGACACTGTCTCGGCAAACGTCTCCGGCTGTTCCCAGTGCGGGAAATGTCCGGCATCCGCGATGGTCTCGAACCGCGATCCGGCAATTTCGGCGCACCAAGCCTGGCAGTATTCACTGCTGATGATGCCGTCCTGTTCACCCCACAGCACAAGCGTGGGCACATCGATGCGATGCAGCCAATGCTTCAGGCGCGGGTTGTGCATATACGGCTTCCAGCCGAACAGGGCGAATGCTTCGCGGCCGCGCGCGATCGCGGCAAGCTCGGTCTCCGGCAACTGCGTGTAGTCGATCTCACCCCGTACCGGATCGGCCCACGCCAGCCTCATGTATTCCTCTCGCGGCATGGCATGCATGTCCGCGATGTCCCGGTCCATCACACCGCCGACCTTGATGCCCAGCGGATCGGCCAGCACCAGGCAACCGAAATCCTGCGTGGCGCGCACCGCCATTTCCGCGGCGATCCAGCCGCCAAGATCAACGCCGACCAGCGCCGCATTGCCCAGATCCAAAGTGTCGGCCAGATCGAGATACAGGTATGCCAGATCGTCGACGCTGCTGAGCCAACGTGGCAGAGTCGAGTTCCCCCATCCCGGATGATGCGGGGCAATCACACGATATCGCCGAGCCAGCAGGTCCAGCCATGGACGTCGCGGCTGCAGCCCCTCACCCGGGTGCAGGAACAGCAGCGGCCGGCCACTGCCAAGCTCCTCCAACTCCAGCGAAACCCCGGCGACGGCGATCGTTCGTGTCATGCGTCCGCCTGCTGTGTGTCTACGCCCATTGTGGGCGGAGCGGCCCAGCGTCTCAAGCCCGACGATGGGCCAACCCAGAGGCAATCCGCGCTGCACTCGGGGCTAGCGGGAGGGGGCCAGGCGCACCGCTCGCTACGCCACCTCCGCCGCCAGCTTCGCCAGATAGTGCGCCGTATCGCCGAACAGCCGCTCGATCACCATGCACCGGCGGAAGTAGTGGCCCACCGCGAGTTCCTCGGTCATCCCGATGCCGCCGTGCAACTGCACCGCGTTCTGCGACACGAACCGCCCCGCCTGGCCGATGCCAACCTTCGCCAGCGCGATGTTATGCGCGCGCTCATCGGCGTCCGGTTCGTCCACCATCATCGCCGCCAGCATCGCCATCGAGCGTCCCTGCTCCAGCGACATCAGCATCTCCGCCAGCCGGTGCTGCACCACCTGATTGGTGCCGATCGGCTTGCCGAACTGCTCGCGCGTCCGGCTGTATTCCAGCGTCATCGTGTGCAGCGCTTCCATCGCGCCGACGCTCTCCGCCGAGGTCGCCGCGATGCCGCCTCGATCACCCGCTCGATCAGCGCGAGGCCCTTGCCGACCTCGCCCAGCACCGCATCGCCAGCAACCTGCACGCCTGACAGCGACACTTCAGCCGCGCGCTGTTCATCGCGCATCGTATAGCCGCGGCGAGCCACCCCGTTGGAGCCGGCATCGACCAGGAACAGCGTGATGCCAGCGGCATCGTCGCGCTCACCCGACGTACGAGCACTCACCACCAGCGCGTCGGCGCAGTCGCCATGCGTGACGACGCTCTTGGCACCATCCAGCACCCAACCGCCGGCGCTCTGCTTCGCCGTGGTCATCACGTCGGTCACGTCATAACGCGCCTGCCGCTCGCCGTGCGCGAATGCCAGTTTCATGCTGCCCTCTGCGACCGCCGGCAGCACGCGCGACTTCACTGTGTCGCTGCCACCCAGCCGGACCGCGGTCCCGCCGAGCACGACTGTCGCCAGATACGGCTCCAGGATCATCGCGCGGCCGAATGCTTCCATCACCAGCATGATCTCGACCGCGCCACCGCCGAACCCGCCGTACTCTTCCGCAAATGGCAGCCCAGCAGCCCGAGTTCCGCGTATTGCGACCACAGCGCCGTGCTCCAGCCGCCCGGTTCCTTGAAGTAATTCTTGCGCTGATCGAACGCATACCGATCGGCCATCAGCCGATCGACGCTGTCCTTCAGCAGGCGCTGTTCATCGGAGAGTGTGAAATCCATCGTGCGTTCCCAATTTCCACGTTCACGCGGTGACTGTCGTTGCCATTCCGGCTCTCCTCGTCGTGGCCTGTTCCGGCCACCCGTTGCGGCATTCCGCCGCGACTGATGACCGGGTCAGGCCCGGTCATGACGGTGGGGCTACCGGGCGCAGATCGGCCTACCGGCCCCTAACAGAGGGCGATGTTAAAGTCGCAGCACCGCCTTGCTCAGGATGTTCTTTTGTATCTCGTTCGTCCCGCCATAGATCGACGCGGCGCGCAGGAACAGGTAGCTCCCCGTCGCCTGCGCCGCCCACTCGGGCCCGACATCCGGCTCGTTCGACAGCGCCGCAAGTTCCTCGGCCCATATCGGCATCGACATCGGCCCGCCGACATCCATCGCGAGCTCCGTTGTGCCTTGCAGCAGTTCGGTGCCCTTGACCTTCAGCACCGACGACAGCGGATCCGGCCGCCCATCCTTCTGCCGATCATACGCCGACACCACGCGGTACTGCATGATCTCCAGCGCCTTCATATCCACTTCGAGCTGCGCGACGCGCTGCCTGAACGCCGCATCCTCGATCAACGGCTTGCCGTTCTCACGCACCGTCCGCGCCATTTCCTTCGCCGACCGCACGCGCTCCTTCGACTTGCCCAGCCGCGCGATGCCCGTACGTTCGTTGCCGAGCAGGAACTTCGCCACATCCCAGCCGCGGTTCTCCTCATACACGCGGTTCTCTACCGGCACGCGCACGTCGTCGAAGAACACCTCGTTCAGATGATGCGCGCCATCGATCGAGATGATCGGCCGCACCGTGATCCCTGGCGTCTTCATATCAACCAGCAGGAACGAAATGCCTTCCTGCCGCTTCGCCGCATTCGGATTGGTGCGCACCAGCACGAAGCACCAGTCGGCATGATGCGCAGTGGACGTCCAGATCTTCTGCCCGTTCACCACGTAGTGGTCGCCATCGCGCTTCGCCGCGGTCTTCAGTGATGCGAGGTCCGATCCTGCACCCGGCTCCGAGAATCCCTGACACCACCAGTCATCCAGATTGGCGGCGCGGGGAAGAAAGCGCTTCTTCTGTTCCTCGGTGCCGAACTGGATCAGCACCGGCCCGATCATCGTGATGTTGAACCCCGACAGCTCCGGTGCCGGCGCCATCTGGTTCTCCTCCAGGAAGATCATGCGCTGGATCGCCGACCATCCCGGCCCACCCCACTCCTTCGGCCAGGAAGCCGCCGCCCAGCCCTTCTTGTTGAGGATGCGCTGCCACGCCACGATGTCCTGCTTGCGTGCGCTGTAGCCGAGGCGCATCCGCTCGCGGATCTCGGCCGGCAGATTGTCGCGGATGAACGCACGCACCTCGGCGCGGAACGCTTGCTCTTCGGGTGTGAAGCGCAGGTCCATTGGCGGGATCCTCCCTACTGACCAGTAGCTATTGTCGCGACTGTGGCAGGAGGCGGCTGGCCGCGCAATCACCACCTGCTCTCCCGCGCCTTGCGCGGGGGAGGGTCGGGATTGGGTCTGGCTGCCATCAAAACCATCATCTCAGTCCGCTTGCAATTGTCCGGACAAAATGACAAAACGCGAGCACACCATCGACCAACCAACCCGCCGCATGAGTTTCCCAGCCTATCTCCAGATCCTCCAGGCCCTCCGCGCCCGCCTTACTAACGGTGACTGGCGCGTTGGCGATCAAATCCCAACCGACGAAGAACTGACCCAGCAATTCGGCGTCAGCCGCTTCACCGTACGCGCGGCACTCGACGTGCTTGTTGCCGACAGTGTGATCAAGCGCTACCGCCGCCGCGGCACGTTTGTCGTTGCGCGTCCACAAGGGGCCGGCACCTGGATGCTGACCTCGCTGGATGACCTCGTCCTGAGTGGCTTCCCAACGCCTCCCGTGGTGCTGGACGCCGTCGAGGCGAAATGCCCCGCGCATGTCGCCGGCGCCCTCGGTCTGGATGACCAGGCTCGAGCCCTGCGCATTCGGGTCCTGCGCAAAGCCGAGGGTGAGCCTTATGCGCATTCGATCATCCATATCCCCGGCGCCTTGGCTCAACACCTGCCGTCCGATTGGCAAGAGCGGTTGGCAACGGAACCGTTCGTCAGCCTGGTCGCCGGTGCCAACACGCTCGTGGTGCACAAGGCCATCCAGGTGGCGCAGGCGCTCGCCGCGCCGAAGCCGATTGCCGCGATACTCGACCTGGCCGTTGGCACACCCGTGCTGCTGCTGGAGCGCACGTTCCTCACCCGCGACGGCATCCCGCTGGAGCATGCGCAAGTCTTCTGCCGCCCCGATCGCTACCGGCAGATCATCGAATTCCGCAGCACCACCATCGGAACCACAACGGAGGAAGCATGATACGATTGATCCTGCTGCTCTGCGTCCTTGCACTCGTCCCGACACTGGCAGGTGCCGCCGAACCTGCGGTGATTGAAGCGGCTCGCAAGGAAGCCGCCCTGGCCGTGGCCAGCTCCGCACCAGGTGAGAACTTCCAGAAGTTCATGGCGGCTTTCAAGGCGAAGTATCCGTTCATTGATATCACGACCGGCTTCTATGCTGCTCCGACCGGCCGCGTGCTCGCGCGCGTCAACGCCGAGATCGATGCCAAGCGCGTGACGTTCGACGTGATGCTGGCGGCCAACACGGCAGCCTGGATTGAGATGACCCAGCAAGGTCGTATCGCGCGATATGACTCGCCCGAATATGCGGCGTACCCTGCCGGCGCGAAGATGGACGGCTACTGGGCAGCCGCCCAGGCCATTGGCGTAATCCCGGTCTACAACAAGAACCTGCTGCCGCCAGACCAAGTGCCGAAATCCTGGACCGATCTGCTGCGGCCAGAGTTCGCCAACCACAAGCTCGGCATTCAGAACGCGGCCGCCGGCACGCAGTTCAACTGGACCTACCTTCTGGAGCGGGCGATTGGCCCGGACTTCATCAAGAAGTTCGCCGCGCAGCAACCCGCGGTGATGGCGACAGGTGCGCAATTGACTGACACCGTTACGCGCGGGGAAATCCTGGTCGCCGCCGCACTCGATCATTGGCGCGGCTTCACACCGGAGGCGGCAAAGACCGGCCTCGTGGCGGTCTATCCGATCGAGGGCATGCCGCTGACGCTGGCCCCCGTCGGAATGCTGACCGACGCGCCGCATCCCAATGCAGCGAAGCTGTTCATGGACTTCATCCTGTCGCAGGAAGGTCAACGACTGCTGGATACCGAACTGTACGGGATGTACTCGATGCGGCCCGATGTGCCGCCGCCGGCTGGGCAGAAACCACTGGCGGAGGTTCACCCGCTGCTGCCGACAGACATTGATGACTACATGAAGGCAAGTCGTGAGTTCCCTCGGCATTTCGAAGAACTGTTCCACTGACCGGATCGCCGTCGGCAGTGGTACGCCGGCATTCCGTCTGCCACGCGCCGAGACGGTCCTCGGCGTAGGCGTCGCCATTGTCGTGGCGGCCCTTGTGCTGCCACCTCTTTGCGCCGTTGTCCTGAGCGGCGCCGGCGCTGGGTTCGCGCCACTGCGCGAGCCGGGCGTGGTACTGAACACGCTGATGTTCGGCGTGCTGACGACGATCTGCGCATTGCTGCTGGGCGGGACACTCGCGCTGTCACTGGCACCCGGCATCCCGGGCCGATCGTTGCTGGAACGCCTGGTGGTCATGCCGCTGTATCTCACACCCTTGCTCACTGCGATGGGCTGGAGTTGGCTCGCCTCGCCCAAGAGCGGGCTGCTCAATTTGCTGCTGCACGCATCACTTGGCGGTTGGGCCACGATCAACGTCATCTCGGCCGGAGGTGCTATCGTGGTGACCGCTCTCGCCGCCGCACCAGTGCCGTTTTTGTTGTTATCCGATGCATTGCGGGCGCTGGATCCTTCTCTGCTCGAAGCGGCGCGTGTGCATGGCGCCATGCCGCAACTGGTGCTGCGTCGCATCGTGCTGCCCTTGCTGCTGCCGGCCGGCCTGGCGTCCGCCGTACTGGTCTTTGTCCAGGCCATCGGCATGTTCAGCGTACCCGCCGTGCTCGGCATGCCAGCCGGCTTCAATGTCGCAACCACGGAAATCTACCAGTTGCTGGAGAGCTACCCGCCGCGCACCGCCGATGCGACCGCCTGGGGCATACTCCTGCTGGCAATCACCGTGCTGATGATGCTGGCGCAATCCATACTGCTCGGGCGCCGATCATTCATCACCATAACAGGCAAGGCATTCCGCGCCAATCAGCATCCGCCGCGGGCACGCCGGCTGCGCGCCGCTGTTGCGTGGAGCTACATCATGTTGGCGACGGTGCTGCCGCTGATGGCGCTGCTGTGGGCGGCAAGCAGCGCGTTCGTCACCGCCAACCTGGCGCTGATGCAGTTCACCACGCAGCACTTTGCTTACGTGCTGTTCGATTATCCGAAGACCTGGCTCGCCGTCAGCAACTCCGTCCTTCTCGGCATTCTGACCGCGAGCGTTGTCTCCCTGCTCGGGCTGGCGGTAAGCTGGATCGTGCTGCGCGCACGACATCGCGCCACCGGTGTGCTCGATCAACTTAGCATGGTGCCGCTGAGCATGCCGGCAATGGTGTTCGCCCTGGGCCTGCTATGGGTCTATGTCCGCGTGCCGCTGCCGATATACGGCACCATCAGCATCCTGCTGATTGCCTACGCAACGCACTATTTGCCGTTTGGTGTGCGCACCACCGGTGCGGCACTGCGCCAACTGCATCCGGAGCTTGAAGAGGCCGCGCGCGTTGCCGGCGCGTCCTGGTTCCGCACCATGCGCCGGATTACGTTGCCTTTGGTGCAGCCTGCGGTGCTCGCTGCGTGGGTGCTGCTGTTCGTGATGGCGATGCAGGAGGTCAGCTCCTCCATCCTGCTCTATACCAGCCATAGCGTCGTTCTATCGGTCGCAGTGTTCGACCTGTGGGAGAATGGCAACCCGAGTGACGTGGCCGCGCTGGGGTTTCTCCAGCTTGCGGTCAGCTTCGCGGTTGTCGGCGGCGTTCTGGGCCTGCGCCAACGGCGGGCGCTGTCATGAGCAGTGCCGTCACGGTCGAGGCACTGACGGTCGCCCATGGCTCGGTGCCCGCCGTGCGCAATGTCAGCTTCACGGCGCGGCGCGGTGAGGTGTTGACGCTTCTCGGGCCAAGTGGTTGCGGCAAGACTACAACGCTGCGCGCGATCGCCGGACTGGAGACGCCACGTCAAGGCCGCATCACCATCGGCAGCCGCACGGCGTTCGACGCGGTTCACGGCGACAATGTTCCACCGGAGCGGCGCGGCCTTTCGATGGTATTCCAGTCATACGCCATCTGGCCGCATATGACGGTGTTTGAGAACGTGGCTTTCGGTTTGCGTGCCCGTGGTGTGGCCAACGGGGAACTGCCGGGCGCCGTCCAGCGTAGCCTCGATCTGGTGGGCCTTGGTGCGTTCGCCGATCGTCCGGCGACACGGCTGTCCGGTGGGCAGCAGCAGCGAGTGGCATTGGCTCGATCCATCGCCGGCGATCCCGCTGTGATCCTGCTGGATGAGCCGCTGTCCAATCTCGATGCCCAGTTGCGTTTGGCGATGCGCGTTGAGTTCAAGGCATTGCAACGCCGCCTCGAACTCACCGCGATCTATGTGACCCACGATCAGGAGGAAGCCCTTGTGCTCTCCGATCGCATCGTGGTGATGCGCGACGGCATTATCGAGCAGGCAGGTACACCGGTGGAAATCCACGATGCACCGAGCTCGCGTTTCGTTGCGGAATTCGTTGGCGTCAGCAACATCCTGTCTTGCGACGTGATCGCCCGGAACGGCGCACCGATAGCCGTGGTGCCAGGCGGCGTGCAATTGCCCGTGCGCCCGACACAACTTACGGGCAGCGCCTGTGTCTGCTTCCGTCCGATCAACGTGCGTCTTTCATCGTGCCCCGATCCGGCGGCTCAGGCGGCGACTGTGATCAGCGCAAGCTATCTCGGCGACCTCATGCAATACGAATTGCGCAGTGGCGACCTTGCAATTTGCGCACGCGGGCTGCCGAACCCTGAACTCTCCCCGGGTGCCACGGTGTTCTGGTCCGTCGCGCCCGAGGCCTGCTTCCTCGTTGCCGCCTGAGTCTGAAGGACCCAGCCATGCCAGTCTCTATCCAACACCAGCGCTCCGCCAATCGAACGCTCCGGATCGTGTGCCCCAACGGACATCTTGGCTTTGCACCGATTAAGACCGGCAGCTTCGAGATCGGCGCCGGTTCCGAGCCGGACCTGATCTGCGCCAACTCTGGATCCTGCGACATCGGTCCGGGGCCGCTCGGCACCGACACCTCGTCGAGCCCTCTGGCATGGCAAACTCACGATCTGGAACACATGCTGCTTGCTTCACGCCGCCTCGGCGTGCCGATGATCATCGGTTCGGCCGGCGACACCGGCACCAATAGCCGGGTCGATCTGTTCGTGCAGATCATCCAGGAGCTCGCACGCAAGCATGCGCTGCCAGCCTTCCGCATCGGCTGGTTTCACTCGGAACTACCTAAATCGGAGCTGCAACGCCGCATGAACGCCGGCGAGGTCATCAGTGGTCTCGATGATCGTCCGGCGCTCGACGCCGCCACGCTGGCGGCAACCGACCGCATCGTCGCAGTGGCCGGCGTGCATCCATATATCTCGCTGCTCAACTCGGGTGCCGACGTGATCATCGGTGGCCGCAGCAGCGACTGCGCGATCTTCGCCGCGCCGGCCATCCGCGCCGGCTTTCCAGAAGCTCTCGCGTACTACTACGGCAAGGTCCTGGAGTGCGCATCGTTCTGCGCCGAACCCTATGCCGGCAAGGAATCCGTGCTCGGCGAGATCACCATGGACGATGTGAAGGTGACTGCGCTGTTGCCGACGCAGCGTTGCACCACCGCCTCGGTCGCCAGCCACGCCATGTATGAACGCGCAAACCCGTTCAGCGAATACGTGCTTGGCGGCGAACTCGACATGAGCAACTGTGTCTACCAACAATACGACGATCGTACCTGCCGCATCACTGGCCCGCGCTTCGTCCCCGCCAAGAAGTTGCAAGTGAAACTCGAAGGCGCTGGCAAGATCGGCGAACGCTACCTCGGTATGGTCGGCGTCCGCGACCCCTACACCATCGCGCACATCGATGATGTGATCGCCTGGGCGCGCGGCCAGGCCCGCGAGCGTTTCGGCGATGTCGGGTACCAGCTTCACTACACCGTCTACGGCCGCGACGGCGTGATGGGCGAGCTGGAGCCGTTGCGCGACCGCCCTGGCCACGAACTCTGCATTGTCGTGCAGGGCGTGGCCCCAACCAAGGAAATGGCCGAGGAAGTCTGCATGACCGGCCTGCGCCAGATGTTCTACGCACGATTGCCGCAAGTGAAGGGCACCGCCGGCGGCGTCGCGTTCGCTTTGGACGAGGTGATGCCCGCCAGCCCCGCCTATCGCTGGACGCTCAATCACACCATGCGCGTCGACGATCCGATGTCGCTGTTCCGCACTGGCTTGACCGAAGCGGGAGTGCCGGCATGAACACAAGGTTATTCGATCTGGCCAAGACCATCCGCAGCAAGAATGCCGGCGTGGATCGGATCACCTTCGACGTGATCTTCTCAGATCCGGCGAACTACGACCGAGTGCGTCGCAGTGGCGCACTCTCGCGCGATGCGATCTGCCGGATCTTCGGCATCGCACCGGACCGCATCACCGATTGCGTCGAGTTCGATCCCGCGCTCGCGATCAAGTTCACCATCCGCCGTACGCTTTCGAGCGGCAGTCCTGGCGATGGCGACATCTTCGGCAGCCAGCAATACGGCCCACTGTTGGATCTCGAAATCCCCGGCTGAGGCCAGCGGTGCTGCTTCCCTATCTGGCAAGCTGCCAAGATCAAGCAGTTTCGTGCGATCGCCACCCGATACGAGAAAACCGCGCGCAACTTCCTGGCCGCCGTCCGGCTCGTCGCAAGCGTCGTTTGGCTTAATTGATGACGGGCCCTGGCACGGCATGCGACCGCGATACCAACCACCTCTCACCCCTCATCCGACCGGATGAACCGCTGCCGCGCCTGAATTTCGGCGACATCCGAAGGCCGATCGAACGGCGGGGGCATTGGCTCGCCCGGTCGGCGGGGGCGTCCGATGGCGCGGAACCAATCCTCCAGCCCCGCCGGCGCGATCATCCACAGCATGCGCATCTGGCCCGCGCCGGTGTTCTGGATTTTGTGCATCACGCCACGACCGATCAGGACCATGGTCTCGGGCCGCATCTCGTGGCGCTGGTCACCGATTTCCGCCCAGCCTTCGCCCTCGTAGCAGAACAGCACCTCGTGCTGGCGCTCGTGGCCGTGACGGCGGACGTGGGCGCCTGGCTCCAGCACCTGGATGCCCATGGAAAAGCTGTCGTACGGCGTGTTGTAGGGCGTCAGCTTGCTGGTGATGTAGCCCACGGAGGGGAGCGGCTGCCAGAACGAGTCGCCCTCGTCCGGGCCGAGCACCACGACATTGCCCTTGGCGAAATCGTTCATGCGTGTCTCCATTCGGTTCTGACGCAGGGGAAGGAGCCGACACCATGTCCGCCACGTACCGCAATGTGGCCCACCGGGGGCGCTTATATCGATGGCCGCTTCATGCCGATCGCCGAGGCGATGATTCCGGTCACAGAATGGGGGTATCGCCGATCGGATGTAACCTATGACGTGGTCAGTGTGTGGGATGGCGCGTTCTTCAAGCTGGACGATCATCTGAAGCGGTTCCGCAATTCGATGGAGCATTTCCGGCTGCATCCAAAGGAGAGTGACGACGACATCCGCGGCGTGCTGCATGAACTGGTGCGGCGGACCGGACTGCGCGAGGCGTATGTCGCGATGGATTGCCTGCGTGGATCAGCGCCGGCGAACCTGCGCCGGCATCCGTCGAATGCGCGGAACTATCTGCTGGCGTTCTGCACGCCGTATGTGTGGCTGATGCCGCGGGAGGTGATCGAGCGCGGGGCGCATTTGATCATCGCATCGACGCCGCGTATTCCGGAGGTGTGCGTCAATCCTCGGGCGAAGAACTTCCACTGGGCGGATATGACGCAGTCGTTGTTTGAGGCGCAGGACAAGGGGGCGGACAACCCGGTGCTGCTCGACATGGACGGGAATGTCACCGAGGGGCCGGGATTCAACGTATTCGCAGTGACCGACGGTGTTGTGGCGACGCCGGACCGCGGCGTGCTGGAGGGGATCACGCGGCTGTCGGTGATCCAGATGTGCGAGAAGCTGGGCATCCGCTGCGAGGTGCGCACGGTGCCGGTGGAAGAGCTGCGTAATGCCGACGAGGTGTTCATCTCGTCCACCGCCGGCGGTGTGATGGGCGTGACACGGCTGGACGATCGTATCTTCGGCAACGATCGGCCGGGGCCGACGACGGAGAAGCTGCACGATGCCTACTGGCGGTTCAGGCGCGAGGGATGGTGCGGCGAGGCGATCGACTACGAGCGGGCGGAAGCCGCGGAGTAGCAGGCTCGGATGGATGATCTCAGCGCGTTAAGGCTGCAGATCGAATGGGGGGCTGACGAGGCGCTGGAGGAGGCGCCGGTTGATCGGTTGCGGGAGTTGCGGGCCGTGCCCCCTCCCCCCGCCCCCCTCCCGCAAGGGGAGGGGGAGAACACGCGCCGCGACCGCGACACTCCCTCTCTCCTTGCGGGAGGGGGGCGGGGGGAGGGGGCGTCGCCAACCCCCACGCCACCCCGCGCCATCACAGCTGAACGCGCTTTGGCTGCCACCGCCGCCGCGGCGACGCTGGACGACCTTCGCGCCGCCATCGCCGCGTTCGACGGCTGCGCGCTGCGCGATACCGCCAGCCATCTGGTGTTCGCTGAGGGCGATCCCTCGGCCGATCTGCTGCTGATTGGCGAGCCGCCCGGTGGTGACGAGGATCGGGGCGGCACGCCGTTCGCGGGACTTGGCGGGGCCTATCTGGACCGGATGCTGGCATCGATCGGGCTGGAACGCAGCCGGCTCATGCTGGCCCCGCTGATCCCCTGGCGGCCGCCTGGCGATCGACCGCCCAGCCCGACCGAGCTGACCATCTGCCTGCCGTTCCTGCATCGGCTGATCGCGCTGCTGGGGCCGCGCCGCATCGTGTTGTTTGGTGCCTTGCCAGCGCGCGCCCTGCTGCCGCAGACCGCATCGCGCCGGCGACCGCGAGGCGCGTGGATCGACGCACCGATACCCGGCGTGCCGCAATCGATAGCCACGCTGCCGACTTTCAGCCCGGCGGAGCTGATGCGCTCGCCCAAGGACCGGCGGGCTGCCTGGGCCGATCTGCGGCTGCTCCGGCGCACATTGGATGCCGACGCCGCTACCTGAGCGCAAGAAGTGCCGCGACCAGCAATGCGACCACCGCGGTCACCGAGGGCACGGTGAAGCTGCCCAAATGATCGGACACCAGACCGGCGAAGCTGGGACCGATGATCTGGCCAAGGCCGAACGCGCCCGTCATCAGTGCCAGGACGCGCCGGGGATCACCCGCTGCCAATGTGCGCGCCCGCACCAGCCCAAGCGCGGTCAAACCCATGAAGGTGCCGCCCACCAGGATCGCTGCCAGGAACGTGCCGATCTCGCTCGGCCAGGCGACGCTGGCCAACACGCCCACCGCCTCAACCACGCACGCGGCGGCGAACGTCGCTGGAATGCCGAACCTTGTTGCGATCCGTGCCCACAACGCGACCGATGGCGCCGCGGCCACGCCGAACACCACCCAGATCACCGGCTCCAGCGCGCGGATCGCCGGCGCGCCGCGCACGATCGCGACCAGGAACGTCGCCGTGATCACGTAGCCGAAGCCGAACAGACCGTAGGCGACGACGAGGCGCACCAGATGTCGATCGGTGGTTCGGCCAGGCCGCGCACTCGCGCGAACTGCCGCCCCGGTGCCCTCGTTGACCAGCACCGCCACCGCGATTGCTGCGATCAGCGACACCACGCCGCTGGCCAGCCAGAGGGATTGCCAGCTCTGGCCGGCCCTCAGCATCGCCGCAACCAGCACGGCGGACACCGCGATACCGCTGCCGACGCCCGCGAAGTGCAGTGCCGACAAACCGGTGCGGCGCGTTTCGGTCAATCGCTCGAGCACGAGCGCCGAGGCAAGCACCAGCACGATCGCACTGGCGCCCCCGCCGACGAAGCGAAGCGCCAGAAATGGCGCCATGGTCTGCGTCAGTCCCATGCTCGCCGTCGTCAGCGCGCTGACCAGCAGCGATCCAATCAGCCACGCACGGCGCGATCCGCGCAGGCTTGGCAAGGCGGCCAGCAAGGCACCGAGCAGGTAGCCCAGGAAATTGGCCGAGGCGATCAGTCCAGCGGCCGACTTGCTGAGGCCCAACGCCTCGATCATCGCCGGCAGTATCGGCGTGTAGACGAAGCGGCCGATGCCAATGGCGGCGGCCAGGGCGATCAGGCCCCCGAGCGCGGTCGGAAAGGCATCGGTCCGGGGCAAAACGGTGGTGGATTGGCCCGACATGGCCAGCCGGATGTAAGACGTTCAGGCAATTCCCGGAAGCGATTTGATCTGATAGGATCAATCGGTTTTTCAGATACCCATCGGTTTTTCAGATGCCCCAAGGAGGCACCAGATGGACGCCGCCGACCTGAAGGTGTTCGAGGCGGTCGCCCGGCTAGGCGGCATGAACCGGGCGGCGGTCGAGCTGAACACCGTGCAGTCCAACATCACCGCTCGCATCCAGGCGTTGGAGGCGGACATCGGCAGCATGCTGCTCGAACGGCACAGCCGCGGCGTGACGCTGACCCAGGCGGGACAGCGACTCTTGCCTTACGCCGACAAGGTGGCGCGGCTACTGGACGATGCCATGCGAGCGGCGCGCGACGATGGGGCTCCGCGTGGCGTGCTCACCATCGGCTCGCTGGAGACGACGGCGGCGTTGCGCCTGACCCCGCTGCTGACGCGCTACGCGACCGACAATCCGGCAGTCGATCTGGTGCTGCGCGCCGGCACCACCTGCGAGATGGTCGGCGATGTACTGGAACAGCGTGTCGATGGCGCGTTCGTGTGCGGGCCGGTGGCGCACCCGGAACTCGAAGAGCAGGTGATGTTCAGGGAGGAACTGGTCCTGCTGGCAGCGCCCGATGTTGCGTCGCTCAGTGCCGCGCTGACCACCGGCGAGGCGCGCCTTGTCGTGCTCCGTGCCGGCTGTTCCTATCGACAGATGCTGCAGATCCTGCTGGCGCGCCGCGGCATCGTTGTGCAGCGCTTACTGGAGTTCGGCACGCTGGAGGCGATCTTCGGCTGCATCAGCGCCGGCCTCGGCATCACGTTGCTGCCGCGCGCATTGGTGGGCGGCGTGTGCGACGCGGGGCGCGTCAGCATGCACGCGTTGCCGCCGGAGGACGCGATGGTAGACACCGTCTTCATCCGCCGCCGCGACCGCTTCACCTCGAGCGCGCTACAGGCGTTCCTGACGTGCATGCGTTGACGAGACCGCGCCCATTACCCGGACCGTCGTCATGCGTTGCTTGAACGCGCGAACGCCGAGGACTAACTCAACAGGACCTGGCTGACAGGAGGCCGCATTATGGCGCGCATCGACGAGACCCGTCCGTTCATCGCAGTGAACATCGCCATCCTCACCGTATCGGATACGCGCACGCTGGCGAACGACACGTCAGGCGACGCGCTTGCCGAACGCATCGGCAAGTCGGGCCATCGTGTTGCTGCCCGCGCGATCGAGAAGGATGACGCCGGCGCGATCGAACGCCATCTTCGCGGGTGGATCGGAGATCCTCAGATCGACGTGGTGATCACCACCGGCGGGACCGGCATCACCGGGCGCGACGTGACGCCAGAAGCCTTCGACCACGTGCTGGAGAAGCGCATCGAAGGCTTCGGCGAGCTCTTCCGCATGTTGAGCTATCAGAAGATCGGCACGTCCACGATGCAGTCGCGCGCGCTCGGCGGCGTGGCAGGCGGGACGTATCTGTTCGCGTTACCGGGGAGCACTGGGGCGGTGAAGGATGCGTGGGACGACATCCTGGAGGCGCAGCTCGATAATCGCCATCGGCCTTGCAACCTGGTCGAGCTGATGCCGCGCTTGCAGGAGCATCTGAAGCCGGCAGCGGAGTAGGGAGCCGAGATCACGGTAGTGCGGCCTGTGGTGATCGCAGTCGGGTAATTTCACGCAGAGATTTCGCAGCGCGACCATTGGCAAACGCGGTACGGCGTCCCGATCTCCTGAGGCAGTCTGTCTGGTGTGAACAGAAACAGACGGGAGGAGGGGACGCCGTGGAGCAATTCCAATCAAGGGACGCAGGGAATGTCATCGGGACGTTGAGCGGCTTTGACCCGTTGGTGTTTCGCAGCACGTTGCGGATGCTGGCGCACCGCGGCGAGATGATGAGCTACCTGTGGGCGGCGGGGTATTGCTGAAGGATTTCGCGGCGCACGCCGAGGCGCTGACCCAATGGCTGCGAGAGGCCTCCGGAGCGTTGGCGCGGCGAACCGGCCGGCCGATCCGATATCTGCAATCGAGCGGCACCAGCAAGGAGGCGGTGGCTCGAGAGGTCGCGATCTCGGAAGGCATCGAGCAAGGGTTGCTCTGCATCCTGACCGTCCTCGAGCTGTGCAACCTGTCCGACTGGCCCATAGCCCACATCGAAGGTCTGCGCCGTGTGTTGAAGGGCGGCACGGTCATTCCCGCCGAGCGTGAGGCCTTCACCGTCATCCGCAGCTTGCCACACGGCCACGTTGCCGCCGCGCTCGGCTTACCAAGGCTCGATGATTAAGACCCATGCGCCCATGTCCGGAGTCCGAGCGACATGATCCTCCAGGGCTGAGCGATGAGGTTGTTCCAGACATCACAGCAATGATCGACAAGGTTGTCATAACAAGTGGACACGCGGTTCGAGAGCCAGTTGTCGCGCATGAATTGCCAGACGTTTTCCTGCGGGTTGAGTTCGGGCACTTGGCGGGCAGAGGCAGGATGGTGATGTTGTGCGGCACGACGAGATGGCCGGAGAGATGCCAGGCGGCTTGATCGACAAGCACGGCTGCGTGCCGCCCGGCCGCGACCTTTGTAGAGATTTCTGCCAGGTGGAGCGTCATTGCCTCAGTGTTGCAGGCGGGCAGGATGAGGCCGCAGCCTTTGCCCTCGCTCGGGCAAATGGCGCCGAATATATAGGTGGACGCCGTGCTCTGGTCCTGCGGAGCCGATGGCCGGGTGCCTCGCTTTGCCCAGCGGCGTGTGATCTTGTTCTTTTGCCCGATGCGGGCTTCATCGCCGAACTAGATCTCTATGTCACCGACATCGACACCGTTTTCGCGTGCGATCTCCTCCAGTTTGGCGGGGAGGTTTTTTTAAAAGCCTCGATGGCCCCCTCGGCCTGTGCGTGATGTCGAGGACGCGCGGAAAGCTTGCGGTACCCCATCGCGCGAAGTTCACGGTTGAGGGTCTGCTGGGCGATGCTGACCTGAAACTCGTCCCAGACCCATTGGCATAGATCGACAACCCGCCAACGAACCATGCCGTGGATAGCGGGGATCGGACCACTCTCCACGACGGCCGCCAGCGCTGCGCGATGGCCACTGTTCAACCGAGACGGCTGGCCGGGCGCCTTGCGATCGATCAGCCCGTCAGGGCCGTGAGCGTTGAACTTGATCACCCAGTCGCGCACGATCTGCAGCGTAACGCCGCCCATCCGGGCCGCCACAGTGCGGCTCGCGCCATCGTAGATCGCCGCCAGTGCCAGCAGTCGCCTCACCTGTGCCGCATCTTTGCTGTGCAGCGCCGCAGCCCGCACTTGCGTCGCATCGAAATCGCCTCGGAGCGGGATCGGCATGACGAACCTCCTACGTTCGCCACTCTTGAATCTGAACCAACCCGCGTCGGTCAAGCCGCACGAGGAATTATGCCCATTGATGAAGCGCCGGTCCTTGCCGCGCAGCCGCGCATATTCGGCGTTGCGCACCTTGTCGAGCGCCTCGCCGAGATGGCGCATGATGTGGAACTTGTCGAAGGATCGCCGCCTCCGGCGCCTCGTCCTGCGCAATGTTGCGGAACGGCTTCCACTTGTCCATGACAATGAGCCGTATCTTGCTGCTCTTCATGTCCCAGCCAGGCATAGAACTTCGCCATACTGGCCTCCGAGCGGTCGTCGCCACCGAACCAGATCGGCCGCCTGCGAACCAGGTCGCTGACCACAATGCGGTAGTTGTGGCCCTTGCGGATTGCGATCTCGTCGATGCCAATTGCCTTGGGTCCTTGTGTGCCGGCGCGCTCGATCTGGGCGCGCATGTACTGCATCTCCAGCGCCTTGACCGTGTCCCAGGTGAGCTTCAGTTCCTTGGCGACATCGCGGATCGAAGCCTGCCGGCAGCGGCGGCCGACATAGAACGCAAAGCGCCTGGTGAAGTGCGGATTGTTTGCCAGGAAATCTGGCCGTTCGCGCTTCACGGTTCCGCATGTGCGGCACGCCACGCGACGCACGTCGACCTCCAGGACGATGCGGAACCCCGCGCTCGAAAGATCGCGAACACGCCGAGGAGGGCCGCCTGCGTGCGAAAATCGAAACGATACCCGTCTAACAGACGCCGCTGTGTCTTGCCCGACTGCCTCATGCTTCATCATGCCGGATTCCGGGACAGTTCCAAGCCTCGGAAACCCAATGTCCATGTATGCTTCCGGTGCCATGATGCTGCTGAATCACCCACACGAATCATGGAACACCCATAAAATAACTTGTTAGTGCGGCATACAATCGTAAAGTGGGACTGACGTTTTAATCGCTTATCTGTGGCGGGTTGCAGACGGGCGGGCCACTTAAGGATTGCTTACGTTAACGTATCACGATCGATGGCTATTTCTAGGGTTTTCGGTTGTCCGAGGGCCAGGACCGCGTCTACGCAATCTTCACTGATCCGCGTGTCACCCGCCAGATGACACTGAACACCCGCAGCCAATTCATCGCGCCATCGAAGTCAGAGCCGAGAGCCACATGGTCCTCGCCCAGCCGTTCGATCAAATACGCCAAGTGGTCCACGACGGTATCAAGCGGTGTGTCTGCATCGAGTTGGGCGTCAGGCCGCGCGTCGCACACACTCAGATTGAATCCGACTACCCCGTTCAATTCACGAACAGCATCAAGCTGCCTGTCCGTCAGATTACGCGTGGATGCGCAGATCCCGTGCGCCCAGGCATGCGTAGCGACGATCGGCGCGTTGGTCAGCGCCGCAACGTCCCGGCACCCTCGCTCGTTGAGATGTGACACATCGATCATGATGCCGAGCCGGTTGCAGGCGCGCACGAGTTCCTCCCCGCCGCCGTGAGCCTAGGTCCGATGTCGGGCGAGCGCGGATAGGCAAACTGACCCCGTGCCCGAAAATGTTGGGCCAACTCCACACCGGTCCGAGCGAGCGTAACCTGACTGCATAAGAGCCCTCGATGTTCCCAAGGTCGGAATTGATTGCCTCGGCACCTTCCATGTGCAGCACCATCACGAAGGCGCCGTCCCGCACTCCGGTCCCGATCTCGTCTACAGTCCTCGCCCAGCGAAGCTGTCCCGCGCTGCGACTGACCACGCGGTTCAACGCATCGAGCTGCGCACGGATTCTATCGCGCGCGTACGCAGGATCGATCGGCTCCGCGAGACGCTGCCGTCGTCGTTCCGGGACTGGACAAACCCTGCACTCGCCGCGATCATCCATAAATCGTAACGCTCGCCGAACTTCAGTTCGGACCAGAAGGTCAAGCTACTGAGAGCTGCCTGGGATGCCATCGGCTCGGAGTTCGCTTCGCGTCACACGCAATTCGAAATGTTCTACGCTGGCGCTCGCTTTGTCACCACCGCCCACAGCTATCGCACGTTCGATTGGCGCCACGCGTGCGGCATGGTCGATCGATCGCTATCGTCTTATGATGTTGGAGCCTGACGTCGCCGCCCACGAGCGGCGGGCAAGCCCACCGGTGGAGCAGGCTTCGTAATGCAGTTCCACCGATCCCTGTGGGTCTTCCCCTTCATCGCAGGTGTCGTCGCGAGCCCCACGCCATCGCTGGCGCACGTCAAATGGTTCGAGCCGTGTGAAATCTCCATCAAGCCGGTGCCGACGGGGGAGGCCCTGTCGCAACCTGCCTTCTGGATCGCAACTGCGCTCGTGCTCGCACTGTTCCTCGCCACCGTGATGGCCGAGCGGACGTCACTCGGCCGCTCCGTGACCACGCGCCTCGACCGGTTGACAGCGCCGCTGCGCGCACGGGCCGATCAGTTCATAGTTTGCATCGTGGGCGGCTTTTTCGTTGCATTGTTCGCCACCGGCACGACCATCCTGACTCCCGAACTCCTCACCGACGCTCGATGGGTCGGCTGGCTACAGCTGCCGATCGCGATGTGTCTGTTCTCCCGGCGGCTCTACCCATTCGCTGCAAGCCGGCATCATCGGGCTCTGGCTTTACGCCCTGGTCGATTACGATCTGTTCCACATGCTGGATTACGTGACGCTCGGCTTCCCGGGTGCGCGCAGCAACCCAGAATGTTGCGTGAGCCGATCTGCCCGGTTCGCGTTCTCAACGCCGGAGGAACCAATGGGGCTGTTCTTCGCCAATGATCTGCACGATGAATTCGGCACCTGGCCGCTCGCATATATCCGCTACGGTGGCCTCGACGTCGGCGAGATCGTGGCAGTGGCACAGCGTGTCGGTGACGGCGACGACAGCGCCTTCCACGCAGCCTGGACAGCAATGGGGGACGCGCTCGCGGCCGACGCAGAGGCAGCGATTGCAAAGCGCCGCCCCATCACCGCGCGCGAGTTCTTCCTGAAGGCAGAATGCGCCTACGACGCGTCCTACCATCCGCTGTTCGGCGAGCCGGTCGATCCGCGGCTGCTCACAGCGTTCAGGCAGCAAATCGACGCGTTCAACAAGGGCCTCGCATTGTCAGAGCCGCCGATCGAACCGCCGCGCATTCCGTTTGAGGGCACGTCACTGCCGGCCTATTTCATCCCGGCCACCGACCTCGCCAATCGGGTTCGTCCCCTGCTGATCCTCACGAATGGTTATGACGCGACCATCACCGACACGTACTTCGCCTCCGCCGTCGCGGCCACGCAATGTGGCTATCACTGCTTGATTTTCGATGGTCCCGGGCAAGGGGCGGCGCTGTATCAGCAGGGGCTGCGCCTGCGCCCTGATTCTGAAACGGTCATCGGTGCCGTTGTCGACTTGCCATCAACCTGCCGCTGATCGATCCGGCACGCATCGCGAGCTACGGCTGGAGCCTTGGGGGTCATCTTGCACCGCGCGCTGCCTCTGGCGAACACCGCCTCGCGGCCTGCGTCGCTGACCCGGGCGCATGGGGCATCGCTGGCGGCATCCGTGACTTCGCCATCAAGCTGGGTGCAGCCTCCGATGCCGTCAGCAATCTTGCCGAACTCGACCAGCAGTTGCTCGACCGCATGGAGCAGGTCATTGTGAATACACCGAAGTTGCGCTGGAGCATCATCCAGCGTGGCTATTGGGTTCACGGTGTCAGCAGCCTGCGCGGCTTCCTCCGGGTTGCTGAGCCGTTCACCATGGACGGGCGTGCCGAACAGATAACCTGTCCCACGCTGCTGACCGCAGCGGAGAACGATCCCCTCTCAGCCGGTGCGCGGGCGTTCTTCGATGCACTGCGCTGTCCAAAGACGCTGATCCGCTTCACTGCGGCGCAAGGCGCGGGAGAGCACTGTGAGATGCGCAACCGGTCGTTGCTGAACGCCCGGGTGCTGGATTGGCTCGGTGAGGTTCTGTCCGCGTAGATCGCCAGCTGACACCTGGGCTGATCGGTGCGTCGGATCGTAGTGGAAGGCAGCCTATGCTACAGCGCGCACCGGTGTGGTGCCAAATTGGCAGGAGCCTTGCATGCGCGTACTGGTGATTGGATCGGGTGGACGTGAGCACGCGCTTTGTTGGGCAATCGCCGCCAGCCCTCTGTTGACGAAACTCTGGTGCGCTCCAGGCAATCCCGGCATCGGCCAGGTCGCCGAATGCGTGCCGATCGGCGTGATGGATTTTTCCGCATTGGTCGCGTTCGCGCAGGACAACGAGATCGACCTCGTCGTCCCCGGCCCCGAGGCCCCGCTGGTCGCCGGCCTCGCGGACGCCATGGAAGCCGCGTCGATTCCCTGCATCGGCCCCTCCCGCCAGGCAGCGCAATTGGAAGGCAGCAAGGCTTTCGCCAAGGAGCTGTGCGATGCCGCAGGCATCCCCACCGCGCAGTGGGAACGCTTCGACGATGCCGACGCCGCACGACAATTCGTCCGCCGCCGTGGCGCACCTCTGGTGGTGAAGGCGGACGGCCTCGCCGCCGGCAAAGCCGTGGTTGTCGCCGCCACCGATGATGAGGCACTGGCCGCCATCGATGCGATAATGGACGCTCGCGTGTACGGCGAAGCCGGCGCTTCGGTGGTGATCGAGGAATGCCTGCAAGGGGAGGAGGTCTCGCTGTTCGCGCTATGCGACGGCACCGCCGCGCTGCCGTTCGGCGCCGCGCAGGACCACAAGCGCGTCGGCGAGGGCGAGACCGGACCGAACACCGGTGGCATGGGCGCCTACTCGCCGACCGCGTCCTTCCCGCCGGCGCTCCAGGATGCCGTAATGGACGCCATCATCCTCCCCGCGCTCGGCGAGATGGCGAACCGCGGCACGCCGTTCCGCGGCATCCTCTACGCCGGTCTTATGCTCACCAGCCAGGGCGTCAAACTGCTCGAGTTCAACGTCCGCTTTGGCGACCCGGAATGCCAGGCCCTTATGCCGCGCCTGATGTCCGACCTGCTCCCCGCGTTGCAGGCGGCCTACGATGGCGAGCTGACCAACTTCGACATCCGCTGGCGCGATGTCGCCTCGATCGCCGTGGTGATGGCCGCACGCGGCTACCCCGAAGCCCCGGAGCGAGGCAGCGAAATCCGCGGCCTGGACCGCGCCGCCGCGGTGCCGAATGTGCAAGTCTTCCACGCGGGGACCGAGGCCGACGCCGATGGTCACGTCCGTGCCGTGGGCGGACGTGTCTTGAACGTTTGCGCCACCGGCCCGAATGTGCAGGCCGCGCGGGATGCCGCCTACGCTGCGATCGGCCGCATCGATTGGCCGGAGGGCTTCTGCCGCCAGGACATCGGCTGGCGAGCGCTCGGCAAAGGCCCGTAGAGGCACACGATGTCTGATACCAAGATCACGCCGGAGTTCCAGCGGGGCTGGGACGCGGCTCTCCTTGCGGTGCGCGACTGGCACGAGTCGCAGGCAAAGAAGACGTTGATCCAGGCGCGGCGCAGCAGATTCCCGAAGAACCTGGAGCGAGAGGCCGAGGTGCATAAGCGATCGGCTGAGCTGATCGGCACGCTCAGTCCGGACGATGTCTGAAACCGTAAGGCATAAGCCCACGGAAATTGGGCAGAACTCCCTCCCCTCGCGGGAAGGGGTTGGGGGAGGGGGTCACACCTGCCGCGTTGAGAGCGCGGCTGCCAGTGCATCGCTGCCGCTGATCGGCAGGCCGCAAACGCTGCGTCGGCAGACATAGGCCGTCGCTTCACCAGCTGCCGCCGACTTGCCGAACGCCGGATGCTCGGCCGGCAGCGCTTCCAGGCTGTCTGTGCGCAGCACAACGATTGCCGGGTCCGCCGCACCGAGCGCCGCAGACCCACCCCGCCCGCCGGCTCGCCTGCGATCACCACCGTCGCTGCCTCCTCCAGCAGATCCGCCGCCGCCAGCAATGTCGGCATCGAAGCCAGCTGATCGGGGTTGCCGGTGAAGGCGCGCAGCAGCCCCTCCGCCCGTTCGCGCCACGCCGCATCGCCGGTCAGGTGCCAGAGGCGGGAGAAGACCTCCGCCAGCAGCCCATTCGCGGCCGGCGTCGCGTTGTCCGCCGCCGTGCGAGGCCGGGCCAGCGGCACATCGGCCGCATCCTCCGCCGTGATGTAATATCCGCCATGTCCGTCCGCGAACGCCGCCTCGGCCGCATGCGCCAACCGGATCGCCTCGGCGAGGCGCCGCTGCTGCCCGGTCGCCTCGAACAACGCCAGCGATGCCCGCGCCATCGCCGCCTGATCGTCCAGCAGACCCGCCGCCGTCACCCGCCCGAGCCGCCAGGCATGCTGCACCCGTCCATCCGCCGCCGACATCTCGGCCAGGATAAAGTCCTGCGCCTCCTCAGCACGCGCCAGCCACTCGGGCCGGCCGAACACCACGGCAGCCCGCGCCAGCGCCGCGATTGCCAGCCCGTTCCAGTCCGCCAGCACCTTGTCGTCGCGTCCCGGCCGCACCCGCTTCGTCCGTGCCTCGAACAGCACCGCGCACGATCGCGCCAGCGCCGCTTCCTCCGCTGCCGAACCAAGGTCGGTGACCCGGCGCAGGATCGTATGGCCTTCCCAGTTGCCGCCGGCCGTCACGTCATAGGCACGCTTGAACGCCGGCGAGGCATCGCCCAGCAGCGTGTCTACCTCCGCCTCGGTCCAAACGTAGAAGCGCCCCTCCCCACCCTCGCTGTCGGCATCCTCCGACGCCGCGAACGCGGCCCGTCCGGCCACACGCTCGGCGGTCATATCGCGCACCATCCAGCCGACAGTCTCGTCCGCCCGTGCCGCATATAACGGGTCAGGCCGATGTGCGTGCGCCAGCGCCAGCAGTTCCAGCAATTGTGCGTTGTCGTACAGCATCTTCTCGAAGTGGGGTACCAGCCAGATCGCATCGGTGGAGTAGCGGGAATAGCCGCCGCCCAGATGGTCATAGATGCCGCCCTGCGACATGCGCTGCAGCATCAGGTGCAGCGCTTCCTGTCCTTCCGGCGCGCCGGTACGGAACGCGTTCTGCCACAGGAAGCGGAATATCGGTGGGTTGGGAAACTTCGGAGCGCCACGCAACCCGCCATGCTCCGGATCATTCAGCCGCAACAGCGCCGCCGCTACCGCATCGAGATGCACCGGTGCAGGCAGATCGCCCAGTTCGGCTCTCGACATCCGGGCCAGCACCTGGCGCAACGCCGCGGTGTTCTTCGTCACCATCTCGTGGTCAGTGCGGTACGCCTCTGAGACCCCCTGCAGCACTTGGCGGAACGAGGGCCGCCCCCAGCGCGGCTCCGGCGGAAAGTACGTGCCGCCCCAGAACGGTGCCCCATCCGGAGCGATGAACATGGTCAGCGGCCAGCCCCCTTGCTCGCCCAGTGCGTGCAGCGCCGACATGTACAGATGGTCGATGTCCGGGCGCTCCTCCCGGTCCACCTTGATGTTGACGAACTGCTCGTTCATCAGGGCTGCGGTGTCCGGATCCTCGAACAACTCGTGCGCCATGACATGGCACCAGTGGCAGGCGGCATAGCCGATGGACAGCAGGATTGGCTTGTTTCCCTCGCGCGCCTCCTCCAATGCCGCAGCACCCCACGGGCGCCAGTGCACCGGGTTGTCGGCGTGCTGCAGCAGATACGGCGAGCTCTGGTGGCGGAGCAGGTTTTCCGGCGCGGCCATGGCGTTGCGCTCCTCGGGTGTCGGCGTGACATAGGGAGGAATGGACGCCGACACCATCTTCGCCGTCGCCTCGGGAAGCGGCCAGGCCGCCATCGCGGTGATGCGGCTCAGCGGCCCGGGCAGCCACGCACTGCTCGGCACGCTGTGCGGCCGGGTGCCGCCACCACGCCGCGCCTCGAACCGTCGATTGCGTGACGCGGAAGGGGCCGAACTCGACCAGGCCATGGTCGTCTGGCTGCCCGGTCCAGGAAGCTACACCGGAGAGGACTCGGCCGAACTCTACCTGCACGGCGGCCGCGCGGTCCTGCACGATGTCGCCGACGCCCTGGTGGCGCTCGGCGCAAGGCCGGCTGAGCCCGGAGAATTCACCCGGCGTGCCTTCCTGAACGGTCGCATGGACCTCACCGAGTGCGAGGCGGTACACGATCTGATTGCCGCCGAGACCGACGCCCAGCGGCGCCAGGCACTGCGGCAGCTCGATGGCGAACTCGGCACACTCTATCGTGGTTGGTCCGACCGCCTGCGCCTGCTGCTCGCACAGCAGGAGGCGCTGATCGATTTCCCCGACGAAGACCTGCCGCCGGAAGTCGAAGCGCTGGTCCTGGGCGAACTTGAGGCGCTGCGGCGCGAGGTGGCATCACACCTGAACGACAATCGCCGCGGCGAGCGGTTGCGCGAGGGCCTGGTGTTCGCGATCACCGGCCGGCCGAACGTTGGCAAATCGTCGCTGATGAATGCGCTCGCGGAACGTGACGTGGCCATCGTCTCCGCCACCCCTGGCACCACGCGCGATGCCCTGGAAACCCGCGTCGTGCTGGGCGGCGTGCCGGTGACGCTGGTCGATACGGCCGGCCTGCGCGATGCCACAGACGAGATCGAGGTCGAAGGCGTGCGCCGTGCCCGCACCCGTGCCGCCGCCGCCGACCTGGTCATGGTCGTGGTGGACGCAGGGGCGAACATTGCGGTGGGGCTGGAGTTACAGCCTCGCCCTCCCCTTGCGGGTGGGGGGAAGGGGGAGGGGGTGTCACCCCAAACGACCATTGTCATCGCCAACAAGCTCGATCTCGGCGGTCTAGCTCCGAAGTCAGCCCTCGGCGTCAGTGCCAAAACCGGCGAAGGCCTCGAAACGCTGCGCGCAACGCTTGGGGATGCGGCCCGCGCCTTGACCCAGGCCCAGGGACCGCCGCCGTTAACCCAGGCCCGCCACCGAGCGTCGCTGCAGGAAGCCGCGGCCCGCCTCGCCGCCGCTCAAACCGCCGACTTGCCGGAGCTTCGCGCAGAGGATCTTCGCCTCACCCTGCGCGCGCTCGGCCGCATCACCGGCAGCGTCGGGGTCGAGGATATCCTTGACACCCTGTTCGCCCGCTTCTGCATCGGCAAGTAATACCCTACGATATTCGCGTGCGTCGCTGAACGGGTGCCGAACAGCGATTGCGCAGCATCCTCGCTCCCTACGATGGGCTGAACGCGCGCGTGGCTGCGGCAGCACCTACGGGCCGCCGCTCGCATACGACGGTCCTCGCCGGACGCCCCTCACGCAGGTCGGCCACACTGTCGGACGCGACACCGCGGCAGCGTCCCGCTTCATTGAACGCATCAATCATTCCGAGAAATTTAATCGATTGGACAGCTAAACACCGGGCCACTATCTGCCCACGTGAGGATCACATAGCGCAGACCACGATTGGAGATTGCATGGACGCCGTAAGCCAGTGCCCGATGGGCGGCAAGGTTACCAGGGAAGCCGTTGTCCGGAGCATGTCGAACCAGCTCTGGTGGCCGAACCGGCTGGATCTGTCGATCCTCAGCGAGAACTCTCCCCTGTCGGATCCCATGGAAAAGGGCTTCGACTACGCCAAGGAGTTCAAGACCCTCGACCTGAAAGCCGTGAAGGCGGACATCTTCGCGCTGATGACCACCTCGCAGGACTGGTGGCCGGCCGATTTCGGCCATTATGGTCCGCTCTTCATCCGGATGGCGTGGCACAGCGCGGGCACCTATCGCATCAGCGACGGCCGCGGCGGTGGCGGCGCGGGCACGCAACGCTTTGCTCCCCTCAACAGCTGGCCCGACAACGCGAACCTGGACAAGGCGCGCCTGTTGCTCTGGCCGATCAAGCAGAAGTACGGCCGGAAGATCTCTTGGGGCGACCTGATGATCCTGGCCGGGAACTGCGCCCTCGAATCGATGGGCTTCAAGACCGCCGGGTTCGCCGGCGGACGCGTGGACGTGTGGGAGCCGCTGGACGACGTTTACTGGGGTTCCGAGGGCAAGTGGCTGGCAGACGAGCGCTACAGCGGTGACCGGGACCTCGAAAATCCGCTGGCTGCTGTCCAGATGGGACTGATCTACGTCAATCCCGAGGGCCCCAACGGCAAGCCGGATCCTCTGGCCGCGGCACACGACATCCGCGAGACCTTCGCGCGCATGGCGATGAACGACGAGGAGACAGTTGCGCTCATCGCCGGCGGGCACACGTTCGGCAAGACGCATGGCGCCGCCGACCCGGCCAAATATGTCGGACCGGAACCGGAGGGCTCTCCGATCGAGCAACAAGGCTTAGGCTGGGCCAACACCTTCGGCACCGGTGCGGGCGACGACGCGATCACCAGTGGGCTCGAGGTTATCTGGACCACGAATCCGGTGAAGTGGGACAATGGCTTCTTCGATAACCTGTTCGGTTACGAGTGGGAGCTGACGAAGAGCCCCGCGGGCGCCCATCAGTGGACGCCTAAGGATCCATCGGCGGCGGGTACCGTTCCTGATGCGCACGATCCGTCGAGGCGGCACGCCCCGGCGATGTTGACGACCGACCTCGCGCTGAGGATGGACCCGATCTACGAGCCAATATCACGGCGCTTCCACCAGAACCCCGACCAGTTCGCCAAGGCTTTCGCCGAGGCGTGGTACAAGCTGACCCATCGTGACATGGGCCCGCTCTCGCGCTACCTCGGTCCGGAAGTTCCCGCCGAACCGCGCATTTGGCAGGATCCAGTTCCTGCCGTGGATCACAAGCTGATCGACGACAAGGACATCGCGGCACTCAAGGCGAAGATCCTCGCCTCGGGGCTGTCGATTTCGCGGCTGGTCGCGACTGCCTGGGCTTCGGCGGCGCCGTTCCGCGGTGGCGACAAACGCGGGGGGGCCAATGGCGCGCGCATCCGCCTCGCGCCGCAGAAGGATTGGGCGGTCAACGAACCGCAACAGCTGGCCGTCGCATTGGCGCAACTGGAGAAGGTCCAGAAGGAGTTCAACGCTGCGCAGACGGGCGGCAAGAAGGTCTCGCTGGCCGACCTGATCGTGCTCGGCGGCTGTGCGGCGGTCGAGCAGGCGGCAAAGAATGCCGGCCACACCGTGACGGTTCCATTCACGCCGGGCCGGACCGATGCGTCGCAGGAGCAGACCGATGTCGAGTCCTTCGCCGTGCTGGAGCCGAAGGTGGACGGGTTCCGCAACTACACGAGCGGCGAACAAACCCGTTCGGCTGAGGAACTGCTGGTCGATCGGGCGCAGCTCCTGACGCTGACCGCTCCCGAGATGACGGTTCTCGTCGGTGGCCTGCGTGTCCTGGGTGCGAACTTCGGTGGGTCCGAGCTTGGTGTCTTCACCACCCGGAAGGAGACCCTGACCAACGACTTCTTCGTGAACCTGCTCAAGACGAGCACGAGCATGAAGTGGCAAGCCGCCTCCGGCGATGGCGCGGTGTTCGTGGCGAGCGATCGTGCGACCGGCGAGAAGAAGTGGGCCGGGTCGCGGGTGGACCTTATCTTCGGTTCGAACTCGCAGCTCCGGGCGCTTGCGGAAGCCTACGCGACCGACGACGCCGCGGGGGCGTTCGTGAAGGCCTTCGTAGCGGCGTGGGGCAAGGTCATGCACCTCGATCGGTACGATCTCGCTGCATGATTTCGGCGGGTTGGTCCCCGGCGGGTGACGCCGGGGATCTGCTCGGCCAGGCGAGGCACTACGGCACTTTCCAACATGCGGGGTTTGGCCGCTCGCGTTGTACCTTTTGGAGACTGATGATCTGGCCAGCCCGGCCATGACGTGGGGGGCGCTTCAGTCCCGGGTTCCAGCGGCGATCACCGCGGTAATCGGTACCGCAATGCCATCTGCGGTGCGGTAGCTGGACGCATTCGCTTCGATGTCCGCGACGATGACGGGCATCGCCGTTGGATCCTGAGCCTCAATCATCGCTGCCATGCGTGCTGTCCCCGCTTGCAGGGCCGCGACCAACGTGCGTGCGTCCGCATGATGCCAGGTCGCATTGACAAGCTGGGTCGTGCAATCGGCAAAGCCCGTCTTGCGTAGTGCCTCGGCACATTGTTCTGCGCCGCGAAAACCACCGCCGGGTAGTGGGGCATCCGAGGCCGATGGGTCACCATGCCTCGCAATTGCGTCGAACAGGAGTTTCCAGCCGATGTTGTCGCCGCCCGCCGTCGCACAGCAAGCGGTGCGCCTCACGCAACGCGAGTTGTGGCCGAGGCACGTGGTGGATGCCGAAGTTGGAAACTGCCGCGTCGAACGCGTGGTCCGGGTACGGTAGGGCCTCGGCGTCGCCCTCGTCAAAGCTGATCGCCGGGTTGCGAAGCCTGGCGATGGCGAGCATAGCGGGCGAGAAGTCCAGCCCGCGCGACAGCGCACCGCGCAGCTTCGCGCGACCGGTGACGAGGCCGGGACCACAGGCGATGTCGAGCAGGCGAGTGCCGGGGCCGATGTTCACTGCGTCGAGCAGTGAGTCGATGAACTGTTTTGTTGCCGTCGCGAAGGAGGCTTCATAGGCGGAGGCGGCTTGCTGCCATCGCGCAAGTTCGAAGGCGCGAACGGCTTCCGGGTCGCATGGCATTGAGTAGGGTCTGGGCTGAACAAGAAGTGTCCACACGGAGGGGCACTGAGGAATCCACGTAGACGCACGGAGGATCCAAAAATGCGCTTCGCGCGAAGCGCTGACGACTGCCTCAGTGGTTCTCCGTGAGCTCCGTGTGGAACCTTGCTTCTTGCTTGC
This sequence comes from uncultured Alphaproteobacteria bacterium, assembly GCA_963726125.1. Lineage (GTDB taxonomy): Bacteria > Pseudomonadota > Alphaproteobacteria > Acetobacterales > Acetobacteraceae > JAMXLO01. Next base: position 176,555 of record CAVSBG010000004.1, read on the forward strand.
CTTACTTACGCCGCCGCCCGATTGCCGTACATCGCGTCCAGCCGCGCAAAGCTGATCGTGTCGGTATATTCGGCGACCATATCCGGGGTGGCGACCTCGATCATGATCCGGTTCTCCACCCAGAACTCGATGACGTGGAAGAACGGCTTCTGCCCCGGCGCACCACGGCCGAAATACTTGGTCCGCCAGCCCTCGCGTTCGCCGAGACGCTCGACCGTCGGACGATCGATCGGCACCGACAGCAGCAGATGGAATGCCACGTAGCCGGGCGTCGTCTGCCCGGAGCGGCACTGCTGATCGTCGCTGCCGCCGGGCACCAGGGTGACGTCCTCGGGATAGACCTCGATCAGCGTGCCGTGGCCGTCCTCGCTCACCGCCATGAACGACTTGGCGATCCCGCCGGGGAACGGATAGGCGCGTCCGCCCATCAGTTCGGCCAGGACCTCGGCAACATGCTTCGGGTCGTGCGCGGAAATCGATACGTGATGGATCATTGGAAAGCTCCTCCTCAGTAGGTCCGGAACATCTGCGCGATGCTGTCCGGGTCAGTCGTGACGGTCAGTGCCAGCGCGAGCAGGATGCGCGCCTTCTGCGGATTCAGGTTGTCGGCGATCAGGAAGCCGTAATCGGCCAGTCGTTTGCCACGAAATGTGCGGCCCGAGCCAGCGCGCGTTGATTGCACCACGGTGATGCCCTGGGCAACGGCTTGCCGCAAGGCCTCCGCCTGGCCAGGTGCGGCGAAGCCGGGAGCGAAACCGGCGGAGATGATCCCTCGGGCTCCGGCGGCGATGAACGCGCGCACGTCAGCGCCGTCGGCACCCGCGTAGGCATATGAGATATCCACCCGCGGCAGCGCATCCAGGGTGCGGATGTCGAACTCGGTCGTGGGATAGCAGCGCCGCAGCGGGCGGCGATAGAACGCAATCGCGTCGCCGTCCGCGTGGCCCAGCACACCGAAATCGCGCGAGCGGAAAGTCTGCAGCCGCAGCGTGGAGGTTTTCGACACGTCGCGCGCGGCCTGGATCTCGTCGTTGAGCACCGGCCAGCACGCCCATGCCACGCGCCTCCGGACTGGCAGCGACACGAATGGCATTCACCAGGTTGAGGCCGGAATCCGTGGATCAGAGCGCTCGACGGACGTTGCGAACCGACCAGGACCACTGGCACCGCGACCTTCAGCGTCAGGTTCAGGAAATAGGCGGTCTCCTCCAGCGTCGCCGTGCCGTGACCGATGACGATACCGGCGAGGTCGGCGTGCTCCGTGACCAACTGCTCGCACAGGCCGACCAACGCCTTCCAATCGGCGTAGTCGATCGCCGTACTGGCGATGTTCCGATAACGGATGGGCAGTACGTCGGCGACCAGCGCCGTCTCCGGCCAACGCGCGATGATCTCGTCGGCGTGCATGACGTTGCCAGTCGCGCCGTAGTTCTGCAGATCGAGGGGGCCGGCACCCAGCGACGCGATCGTGCCGCCCGTCCCGATGAATGCGACTTTCGGCTTCATGCGACGATGAACCCGCCGGCGTCCGTCATGTCCAGCACCGGCGGCCGGCGTGTATGGAAGTCGGTGTCGCGCTGGTACGCGTCGGCCACCTTCAGCACGCGCGCTTCCGCAAACGGGCGCGCCGCGATCTGCAATCCGATCGGACAGCCGTTCGGATCGAAGCCGCAATTCACGCTGACCGCGGGCAGGCCGAGGTAATTGAACGGCCGTGTATTGGACGAAACCGCCATGAAAGTGTGCTCTGTGCCGGCCGGCCCGTGATCGATATCGGTCTCGGCCAGCGTCGGCAGGCACGTGCGTATTGTTGGTGTGATCAGCACGTCGACCTTCGCGAACACCTCCTTGGCGAACGCCTTTAGGATCGGGCCGCGCCGGCTTAAAGCCTCGACGTAATAGGTCGCCGGGATCGCGTAGCCGCCATACATCCGGCCGCTGATGTGGATGCCGTACTCGCCGGCGCGTTCGCGCATCCATTGCGAGTGGATGGTCGCAGCCTCGACGCGTGATACGATGCCGCCATAGGTGGTCACCGCGTCCATCAACGGCAACGCTATCTGCTGCACCGTGGCGCCGCGCGCGACCAGCACTGCGACGGCGTGCTCCAGCGCATCGAGCACCGGCTGATCGACCCCATCGAAGAACCACGTCGACGGCAGTCCGATGCGCAGTCCCCGCACGTCGCCATCGAGCGCTGCCTCATAGTCCGGCACCGGCTCGTGCGAACTGGTCGGGTCCCGAGGATCGCGTCCGGCGATCAGCGTCATGACGCGGGCGCAGTCGCGCGCGGTGCGTGTCAGCGGCCCCACGTTGTCGGCGTTGAACGACAGCGGCATCACGCCATAGCGCGACACGCGGGTCTGCGTCGGCTTGATCCCGGTCACGCCGCACGCCGCGGCGGGCAGGCGGATCGAGCCGCCCGTGTCCGAACCCAGCCCCATGTAGTTGAAGCGCGCCGCCACCGACGCACCCGAGCCGGACGACGAACCGCCGGTGATGTAGGGTAGGTTCCACGGATTGTGGCAGTCACCGAACGCGCGATTGTGACCGGTCGGATTCTGCGCGAACTCCGCCATATTGAGGCCGCCGAACACATACGCGCCGGCGTCGGTCAGCTTCTCGATCACCGTCGCGGTGATGGTCGGCCGGAACTCCTTGCGCAGCGCCGAACCGCAGGTCGAGAGTTTGCCGGCCTGGTAGTACATGTCCTTGTGCATCATCGGCACGCCGTGCAGCGGCCCGAGCCATGCTTTCTCGAGCACCGCCCGATCCGCGGCGTGCGCGGCACGTTCGGCGCCCGCGCGGTCCAGCCATATCGTCGCATTCAGCTTGGGGTTGGCGGCTTCCATATTGCGCCAGCACGCGTTGAGCAGCTCCATCGAGGTGGCCTCGCCGGTGCGCACCGCCTCCGCTGCCTCCACCATCGAGAGATCGGCGAGATCGGTCATGGCGGCTACTCCTTCGACTCGATCAGGGCGGCCTCGAAGCTGGATGGTTCGTCCTCGAACACCAGCGTGCCACGCAGGGCCTCGAACGCGCAGATGGTCGAGATCAGGTCGGCCGCCATGCGCCGCGCCGGGTCATTCGGTGCAGTGACGCCATGCCATCGCGCAATTGTTGCCTCAACCTCGGCCTCGAAGTCGTCCATGCTCGGTCTCCCCGCTGTTATCGCAGCAGTATGCCAGGGAGAGGGACCAAGCGACATGGCGGAAAGCGAGGCACGGCCGCAGCCGGGTGCACAAACCCCCTCTCCCGCAAAGCGGGGGAGGGTGGAGAGTGGGTGCCCCGGGGCCGGCACACCCTCTCCCCATCCCTCCCCCGCTTCGCGGGAGAGGGGGGTGTTCGCGACCGACGTGCCGGCACGATTGGATCGGTTGCCTTGGAGCGGATTCCACTGGCTGGTGATCGTGGCACTCGGCATCGCGTGGGTGCTGGATGGGCTGGAGGTCACCATCGTCGGCTCGCTGTCCGGGGCGCTCACAGAAAGCCCGGTGCTGCATCTTACCGGCGCGCAGGTGGGCTTAGCCGCCAGTGCCTATCTCGTGGGCGCTGTCGCTGGCGCGCTGTTCTTCGGCTGGCTGACCGACCGGCTCGGGCGCAAGAAGCTGTTCAGCATCACGGTGCTGGTCTATCTGATCGCAACGATCGCCTGCGGCCTGTCATGGGATTTCGCATCGTTCGCGTGCTTCCGCCTGCTAACGGGCGCCGGCATCGGCGGCGAGTACGCCGCCGTCAACGCCACCATCCAGGAACTGATCCCCGCGCGCCGCCGCGGCTTCACCGACCTGGTGGTGAACGGGAGCTTCTGGATCGGTGCCGCGATCGGTGCCATTGGAGCACTGGTGGTGCTGGACCCGGCAGTGATGCCAGCGGAATACGGCTGGCGCTTCGCCTTCATCATCGGCGGCGTGCTGGGCCTCATCGTGCTGCTGCTGCGCCGTTTCCTGCCGGAGAGCCCACGCTGGTTGATGACGCACGGTCAGCCCGAGGAAGCCGAACGCGTTGTCACGGAAATCGAACGACGCGTGGAGCGCGAAACCGGCCGGCCATTGCCACCGGTGCCTGGCCCGAAACTGCTGCTGCGAACCGACGTGCGTGAATGGTTCGGCCCCGCGACGCGCGCGCTGTTCGCCAACTATCGCGACCGCGCGGCACTGGGAATCGCGCTGATGGCCGCGCAGGCGTTTTGCTACAACGCCGTGTTCTTCACCTACGCGCTGATTTTGACGCGGTTCTACGGGATCGCGTCGGGTAGTATAGGTTGGTTCATGTTGCCGTTTGCCGCGGGTAACTTCCTGGGGCCGCTGCTGCTGGGCAGGCTGTTCGATACGCTCGGCCGTCGCCTGATGATCACCGCCACGTACGCCATCTCCGGCATCCTGATGGCGATCACCGGATGGCTGTTCGTGCTGGGCGTGCTCGATGCGGTTCAGCAAACGGCGGCATGGACCGCGATCTTCTTCGTCGCTTCCGCCGCGGCAAGTTCCGCCTATCTGACCGTCGGCGAGAGCTTCCCGCTGGAGATGCGCGCCATCGCCATCGCGCTGTTCTATGCGTTTGGCACCGGCGTCGGCGGTGTCGCAGGGCCGGCCCTGTTCGGCGCTCTGATCGATACAGGGTCGCGCGTGTCGATCCTGTGGGGATATCTGCTCGGTGGCGGGTTGATGCTCGGCGCGGCGGTGGTGGCGGCCTTTCTGGCGGTGCCGGCGGAACGCCGGGCGCTCGAGGATATTGCGCCGCCGCTGTCCTCAGTTCTTCGGTGACCGCGGGTTGGTCTGATCAACCCTCACCGCCTGACGGCAAGGTCTTCAAGCTCCGCCCTGGCGGCCGCAATGATCTCCTTTGCAAGGTCCGGATTTGTCGCTTCGACAGCACGCGCCATGGCCACACTTCCGACCATGGCCGAAAGCAGCGCCAGCGCACGCCGACGAGCCTCCTCGGTCGGGACTTCCTCCGGCAGCGCACCCTGGATCAGCTCGGCGAGCTTGGCGAAGCCCTCGCCGAACGCATCGCAGATTGCAGGATCCTGACGCCTGACGTCGGAGAGACAGGCCGCCAGCAGACAGCCGCCACCCACATCTTGTGAGTGCTCAGGCGAGAGGTAGGCATCCATGTAGGCACGCAGCTTATCCGGCGCGGTTTCGCGAAGCCTGCCCCACGCCGCCAAGCCATCCGCGAACGCCTGGCGGGTCGCCGCTGCCGCGAGCGCATCTTTCGACTTGAACTGACTGTAGAGCGCGCCCTGCGTGAGGCCCGCCTCACGGCTGATCTCGGCAACCCCCGCCCCCTCGAAGCCCTGCTCCTGCAGCAGCCGCCGGGCCGTCGCGATCAACGCGGAGCGGTGCTCCGCGGCCTTCGCGCCAGAGACCTTCACACTCGCCTCCCTTGAACCATTGATTGCGAACGCTATCTTTGAATTCGATGATAGTGATCGCTATCAAAGCCACTGTGCAAATAGTGTGTCGGAGCCGAAACGCAAGTTCCGATCCGCCGGCTGCCATCTGACTCGTCTGCCATCCACCCGCCGCACGCTGACATTCGCCAGGTTCGGCTGCCACCAAAATCGACAAGGCGTGCTCCCTTCGCTGTGCGACGAGGGGCCGTCAGGAAGGTTGCTCCGATGACGAATTTCAGGATTGAGGAGGCTGCGGCCTCCGAGCAGACGCTCACGTCCAGCGAAACCCAGCCGGCGGCGACGCGCAAGCGATGGGGTCGCGCGGCTGGCGTGGTTGCCATTGCGGTGGTGCTTGCGGCCTTCGCCGGCGAGCATGCATGGCGCAACAGCGCGAAACCGGCGCTGCCGCCTCCCCCTCCCCCGCAGGTGACCGTCAGCACGCCGCTGCGGCAGACGGTGGTTGGCGCGACCGGCTTTCTCGGCCAGTTCTCGGCCGTGGACACTGTTGAACTGCGCGCACAAGTCGGTGGCACGTTGACCGACATCGCCTTTCGCGACGGGCAGATCGTCAAGCAGGGCGATCCGCTGTTCACCATCGACCCTCGGCCGTTCCAGATCAGGCTCGATCAGGCGGTCGCCCAGTTCCACACGGCGCAGGCGCGTGAGGCGCTCGCCGAGGCGGAACTCTGGCGGGCGCGGCAACTGAAACAAACCGAATTCGGCACCGCCGAGAACGTCGACCAGCGTGCCGCCGAGCAAAGCGGTGCGCTGGCGGCCATCGACACCGCCCAGGCGGCGATCCGCGATGCCCAGCTGGACCTGGAGTTCTCGCATGTGGTGGCACCGTTCACTGGTCGGATGGGGGCACATCTCGTCTCTGTCGGCAGCCTGGTCAGCGGCAGCCGTGGCGGCACGGCCAACACGACGCTGCTCGCCACGATCGTTTCGCTCGATCCGATCCATTTGGACTTCGACATGAGCGAGGCGGATTACCTAGCCTATCAACATGCGCGCCGGGGGACTGCCCAGCAGGACGACGTGGCCATCAGCCTGTATGGGGATGGTCATTTCGATCGCCATGGCACGCTCGACTTCATCGACAACGCGCTCGACCGCAGCAGCGGAACCATCCATGCGCGCGCCACGGTCGCCAATCCGGATCTCGCGATCACGCCTGGGCAGTTTGCACGACTGCGTATCGCCACCAGCGAGCCTGCGCTGTCGTTGCTGGTGCCGGCTGCCGCCATCGTGCCGGACCAATCGCGCCAGATGGTGATGACTGTCGCGGAGGACGGCACGGTGGTGCCGAAGGTTGTCGAGACCGGGGAGTTGCACGATGGGCTGCGGGTGATCCGCAAAGGCATCGCGCCGACTGATCTGGTGATCATCGACGGCCTCGTGCGGGCGCGGCCGGGGGCCAAGGTCACGCCGATCACCGGCACGATCGCGTCGGTTGCGGACCGTAGCGAAGGCTAGGGGGCCATCGCCATGCGCTTCACCCACAATTTCATCGACCGTCCGATCCTGGCGACGGTGGTCAGCGTGTTCCTCACACTCATCGGCCTCGGGGCGCTGGCTATTCTGCCGGTCTCGCAATATCCCGAGATCGTCCCGCCGACAGTGCAGATAACCACCAGCTATCCGGGCGCCTCCGCCGACGTGGTCGCGCAGACCGTGGCGACGCCGCTCGAGCAGGAGATCAACGGCGTCGAGGACATGATCTATTTGTCGAGCCAGTCTACCGGCGACGGCAAGCTCACGATCACCGTCACCTTTCGTATCGGCACAGACCTCAACGTGGCGCAGATGCTGACGCAGAACCGCGTGCAGGACGCTCTGCCACGGCTTCCCGAGGACGTGCAGCGGCTTGGCGTCCAGGTCAGGAAGGCGACACCGAACATCCTGCTGGCGGTGCATCTGTACTCACCGGATGCATCGCGCGACCTGCTGTATCTGTCGAACTATGCAACGCTGCACATCAAGGATGCATTGGCGCGGCTGCCGGGTGTTGGCGATGTGCAGCTGTTCGGTGCGCGCGACTATGCGATGCGCATCTGGCTCGATCCGGACAAGGTGGCCGCCTACCGGCTGAGCGCCACCGACGTGCTCAGCGCACTGCGCGCGCAGAATGTGCAGGTCTCGGCCGGAGTTTTGAACCAGCCGCCGGTGCCAGGCCAGGCGGCGTTCCAGCTCAATGTGCAGACGCTTGGGCGTCTATCGACGCCTGAGCAGTTCGCCGACATCATCGTCAAGGCCGACAATCAGGGGCGGGTGACGCGCATCCGCGATATCGGCCGAGTCGAGGTCGGCGCGTCTGACTACGGCGCCACCGCCTACATGGACCGCAGCGATGGTTTGCCGCTGCTGATCTTTGCGCAGCCGGGCGCCAATTCACTGGCGGTGGAACACGAAGTCCTTTCGACGATGGATGCGCTGAAGAAGGATTTCCCTCCCGGCGTCGGGTCCATTGTCATCTATGACCCGACGATCTTCGTGGCGAAATCCGTGCGCGAGGTGGTCACCACGATTTTTGTGGCGATCGTGCTGGTCGTCGGCGTCGTTTTCCTGTTCCTGCAGACTTGGCGTGCCTCGATCATTCCAGTGATCGCCATCCCGGTCTCGCTCGTCGGGACCTTCACGGTGCTGTTTGCGCTTGGGATATCGCTCAACAACCTGTCGTTGTTCGGGCTGGTGCTGGCGGTTGGCATCGTGGTCGACGACGCCATCGTCGTTGTCGAGAATGTGGAGCGCAATATTCGGGCAGGCATGACGCCGATCGCGGCGGCACATCGCACGATGGATGAAGTCGGCGGTGCGCTGGTGTCGATCGCCTTGACGCTCTGCGCGGTGTTCGTCCCCTCGGCGTTCCTGTCCGGCATCTCGGGCGAGTTCTTCCGCCAGTTCGCGATCACCATCGCGGCGTCAACGGTGATCTCGTGCTTCGTCTCGCTGACGCTGAGCCCGGCGCTGTGTGCACTGCTGCTGAAGTCGCATGAACCGGAACATGCGGCGCGAGGCAGCTTGCTGAGCCGGTTGATTGCGTTTGGTTTCGACCACTTCAATCGGGGTTTCGATAGTCTCTCCAGCGGCTATGGCCAGTTGACGCGGCGTCTGGTGCGCGGTCTCGCCGTGGTCGTGGTCGTTTATGTCGGGCTGATCGCGGTGGCTGGGTTCCAGCTCGGACGCGCGCCGACGGGCTTCATTCCCGAGCAGGACCAGGGCTATCTCATCACCGTTGTGCAGTTGCCGCCGGGTGCCACACTGGCGCGCACCGAGCAGGTGGTGAAACAGGCCACAGATATCATCCTGAAAACGCGCGGCATCGAGCATGTGGCGCCATTCGCGGGTTTGGATGCGACGACGTTTACGGTCGGATCAAACTCCGGTACGATCTTCTCTGGTTTGCCGTCGCTGTACAATCACTCTCTGCCGGGGGTGACTGCCAACTCGGTGCTGGCCGATCTGCGGGCGCGGCTGTCGGTGATCCAGGGCGCGTATGTGCTGACGATCCCGCCGCCCCCGGTGCAGGGCATCGGCAACGCCGGCGGCTTCAAGATGATGCTGGAGGATCGCGCGGGCCTTGGCTCGCAGGCGCTGGTGAAGGCGGCGCAGGTCCTGGTCGGTGCGGCGAACCGTGACCCCGCTTTCGCCGGCGTATTCACACTGCTCAACACTGGTTCGCCGTCGATCTACGCTGACATCGACCGCATGAAGGCCGAGAAGGTTGGACTGACGCCAACCGACGTGTTCAACACGCTGCAGGTTTATCTCGGTTCGCAATACGTGAACGACTTCAACCTGCTGGGCCGCACTTACCAGGTGATCGTGCAGGCCGACGGGCAGTTCAGGCGCGAAACGCAGGATCTCACCGGGCTCAAGGCGCGTAATGCGGTGGGTGAGATGGTGCCGATCGGAACCGTGGCGCGGCTGAAGGATACGACGATCCCGTATCGCGTGCCTCGGTACAATCTGTTCCCGGCGGCGGAAGTTCAGGGCGTCGCGGCACCGGGCGTCGCGACGGGTTCGGCACTGCATCGGATGGAGGAACTGGCGCAGCAGGTGTTGCCGCCCGGCATTGGTTTCGAATGGACCGAGATCGCTTATCAGCAGCAACAGAAGGGCACGCCGACGGTCCTGGTGTTCGGGGCGGCGGCGCTGTTCGTGTTCCTGGTATTGGCCGCTAAGTACGAAAGCTGGAAGCTGCCGCTGGCGGTCGTGCTGATCGTGCCGATGTGCCTGCTTGCCTCGGTCAGCGGACTGCTGTTCCGCGGCATGTCAATCGACATCCTGGCACAGATCGGCTTTGTGGTCCTGGTCGGATTGGCGGCGAAGAACGCGATCCTGATTGTCGAGTTCGCGCAACAGGCGCAGGACGCGGGCAGCAGCGCCACGGAGGCCGCCGTTCATGCCGCACGGACGAGGCTGCGGCCAATTCTCATGACGTCGTTCGCCTTCATCCTCGGTGTTGCGCCGCTGGTTGTCGCGACCGGCGCCGGGGCGGAGATGCGGCAGTCCCTTGGCACCGCTGTGTTCTTTGGCATGCTCGGCGTTACCACCTTCGGACTGATTTTTACCCCGGCATTCTATACGTTGGTTCGCCGATTTGGCGTGCGCCGCCATAGCTCGCCGGCCGGACTGCATTCACGCGGTCTGGAGCATCAGGCGCAGCGACCGTAATAAGAACCCCGACAATCCGCATGGGATCGAACTCTCCGACCGCGTCATGGCCGGGCTTGGTTCGGCGATCTTTACCTGCGCTGAACTTGCGAATGCTCCAATCACGGCCAGTGATACGCCAACAGTTATACCAGTTCTCAGCTCAGAGTCCGTCCGGAAAGTCTATGTGGGATTGCAGAGCTTTCGCAGCATGAGGCGTATTGATGCCAAGCGGAGGAATGCCAGCGCGTTGTGACTGAGGTTCTCGAAGTCCTTGGCGAGGCGGCGGCAGCGATTGAGCCAGGCCAAAGTGCGTTCAACGACCCAACGCATTGGCAGGACGACGAAGCCACTCGCCTGGTCCGATCGTTTCACGATCTCGACGGCAAGCTCCGGCAGGATCTGTGCCACCGCGGTGGCGAACTGCGGTCCCTGGTAGCCAGCATCGGCGAACAGCTTCTTCAGGAAGGGATACATCCCGAACAGGGTGGCCAGCAGCAGCACACCACCGTCACGGTCCTGGATGTCCGCTGGATGCACCATGGCATGCAACAGAAGACCTACCGTGTCGACCAGGATATGCCGCTTGATACCCTTGATCTGTAGAGTCGAGGACGGGCGCGGTAGCATCGCCCCGTTTCCCGTCCCCGCTCATCAAACCGGACGTGCGGATTTCCCGCATCCGGCTTTCCGACTGGCTTCACCGCAAGGCCCACGGCGACGACCGACTGCGCTCGCGTCGCAGGCATCGGACGGCCAATTCCCCGTAGACATATTCTCGGGAGAACTGGTCGGCTCCGCGCCCCTGCACCTTGTGTCGTTGACGGAGGAAGTGCCGCGTTCGGTCATAGACATGCTGATCGACGGCCTCGTATGCCGACGCGAGGGCGCCGTAGGAGAAGTAGGCCGACCAACCGCGTAGAACGCGGTTCAACCGTGCTCGCACTTCGTCCCAGGCGCCCTTGTTGCCGGGCACCAGAAGTTCGCCGATCTTCACCTTGACCCGCTGCACGCTCCTCTTGGACGGGCTCGCCCCCAGGTACCAGCGACCTCCATTGGGGAAGTAGCGCGGTCCCAGTGTGTAGCCAAGGAAGTCGAAGCCTTCACGCCGGGCATCCTTCACCGAGGTTTTCGCCTCGTTGAGCGTCAGCCCAAGCTTCGTCATCACCGCCCTCGTCCAGGTCAGAGCCTCTTCCGCGTGTCCGCGGCTGAGGATGACGAAGTCGTCGGCATAGGAGATGACGTGTGCGTGGAACACCTCGCCGCGCCCCGTCAGCCGCCAATGCTTCAGGAACCGGTTCATGTAGATGACGGAGAGCAACGGACTGGCGACACCGCCCTGGGGGGTGCCGCGAGTGTTGCTCTTGCCGCCGGTCATGTGCCGTTTCCCGTCGCCATCCCGTTCCTCCACCGGCACTTGCAGCCACAGCTTGATCAGCCGCAGCACATTCCGGTCGAGGACGCGGCGGGCCACCGATCGGAGGAGGTCCGCGTGCGGGATCGTGTCGAAATACTTCGACAAGTCGGCATCGACGACGTCGGTGTAGCCCCGGCATAGCAGCCGGTGCGTTTCCTTGACGGCATCGATCGCACTCCGACGCGGCCGATAGCCGTAGGCACCGTCCTCGAAGTCCGCCTCGAAGATCGGCTCCAGCACGATCTTGGCTGCGGCCTGAACCACCCGGTCCCGGATCGTCGGGATGCCGAGCGGACGTTCGCCGCCGCCAGGCTTCGGGATCATCACCCGCCGCACTGGATCAGGTTTGTAGGTCTTCGAGACGAGGTCCTCGCGCAAGCCCGCCAGCCACGCGTCTACACCAACCGCCTCGATCTGTCCGAAGGTCACCCCGTCCACGCCTGGCGCACCCGCATTGGCGCGGGCAAGCGTATAGGCACGCAGAAGGATGTCCGCACGGCAAATCTTGTCGTAGAGAATGTAGAAACGGAAAGCGGGTTCCGCCTTCGCCTTGCAGTACAGCTTTCTCTGAAGGCTCCTGATCTTATCGGGTGTTTCGAGGCTCATCGCCAATCACCCCCACTTTGCCAACTTCGAAAGCACACCAGAAGTCAGGGTCCTTTCCTCTGCCGGCGTTACCCGGCTTCGACGGTCATACGACCCTGTCCGACACCCGCCCGATCCACCGCTCCGAAGCGGTGTTGAAGCCGCGACCTCCGACCCGGACGGGTCTCCCTCGATTACCCGCATCACCATTCCAACGTGCTGTGTCCAATACCCCGGCAGACCAGACAGGTGCGTTTGTCGATTGCTTCCCTGTCCGCGCGGCCTTCCCCGAGCAAAAGGCGGGTCGGCGTCTGCATCGACTTTTTCGAGGCCTGCTCGAACTTCACTCACGTTACGGCCCGTTGGATCGCTCGGCCGCCCAAGGCGACCTTTGTCACGAGGCTTCGACGAGGCCAGTTGCCCAGCCGCGCCGCTCGTCAGCTTCCGGATCAATCGACAACTCTCCGGATGGAACCTTCCTCCATAGATGATGCGCGCCTTCGAGGCGCACTCTTGCCCGCGTCATACCCCGGTGGATCGATGCAGGCCCCCCTTTTTCGGCACTTTTCACGCTCTGGCTGTCAATCACGCAGGCGGTCGGGCTGGCCTCCCGGCCCATCGCCGCGCGGCATTGCACATACAGCGCATAGTGGATCTTCTCGATCGTCCCATCGTAATTCCAGCGCGTGAAGTAGTCGTGTACCGTGCTTCTCGGTGGCAAGTCCTTGGGGATGTAACGCCACTGGCATCCTGTGCCCAGAACATACATCACACCGTTCACCACCTCGCGCACCACCACCTCTCGCTTGCGGCCACCATGCTTGGCCGGCGGGATCAGGGGCTCGATCAGGGACCATTCCTCGTCGGTCAGGTCGCTCGGGTAACGCAGCTTGTCACGGTCGTAGCGGGGGCGGTTTTTCGGCGTCCACATTTGGCACCTCATGAAGCGGCGCCAGAGATAGAATCACATGCGATTCGCGTCGCTCAAGCCCCTCGCATAACCGATTCTAATGACTCGCAATCCTTCCGGGCGGACACTCATCGATGATGACCCATAGCAAAATCAGCGAGCCCGAACTCGGCGTTGCCGGCAACAGAGAAAACGGTAGAATTATATTCAACCACAGAGGCACAGAGTCTCACAGAGTAGTCATAGAGTATTATTAAAAATGACTCTGCTACTACTCTGTGGACTCTGTGCCTCTGTGGTTGAAAGTCCTTACTTGCTACGCAGTCCGATTGCCAATGCGCGGTCCAACACCTCACGAATCCCCTCATTTCCGCGCCCTAGATCTGGCGTGAACACGGCGCGATTTCCTACAGCATGTTGAGTGCTGGCGGATATGAGGGTGTCGTGGAGAAGGTGGATCGTTGGCTTGGTGGACGCCGGAAGGACATTCGCGCGTTCATTGACGACCTGTATGAGCATGACCTTCATGCCAAAAGGGTCGATAGCCTGGCGGACGCGACGTTGGGAGTGATGACCAGCGCGTCGCTGGCCGTTGCGGTAATTGGGCAGGCGCTGGCGCAGGCGCGCGGTCTGGTGACCAAGCATGCGATCAAGCAGGTTGACCGTCTTCTCAGCAACCAGAATATCGACGTGTGGGACAGCTTTGCCCGCTGGATTCCGCACCAGATCGGCGCGCGCAAGGAAATCGTCGTCGCCATGGATTGGACCGACTTCGATCGCGACGGACAGGCGACGCTCGCCCTCAATCTTGTGACTGGGCATGGCCGGGCCACGCCACTGTTGTGGCTGACAGTCTGGAAAGACGAACTTACGGAGCAGCGGAACGACTTCGAGGATGCCTGCCTGAGGCGGCTGCAAGAACTCGTGCCGCCCGGTTGTGCCGTCACGATCCTCGCCGACCGGGGTTTTGGCGACCACAAGCTGTTCGCGTTTCTTGATGATCTGGGCTTCGACTATGTCATCCGGTTCCGCGGCAATATCCACGTCACCGATGCCACGGGCGAGACCCGCCCGGCCGCGGAATGGGTTGGCAAGTCAGGCCGCGCACGCAAGTTACGCGATGCCCGGGTGACGGCGTCGCATGGGTATAAGATCGGTGCGGTGGTGTGTGTCCATGCGAAAGCGATGAAGGAGCCTTGGTGTCTTGCCGCAAGCAACGCCGAGGCATCGAGCGCGATGCTGGTGAACTATTACGCGAAGCGATGGACGATCGAGCCCAATTTTCGCGACATCAAGGATTTGCGCTTCGGCATGGGGCTCGGCGTCACGCGCATCGGCGAACCAACCCGGCGCGACCGCTGCTCCTCATCAACGCCTTTGCAATGGTACTGCTCACGATGCTGGGCGCCGCCGGCGAAAGCCTCGGCATGGATCGATTGCTGAAGTCCAATACGTCGAAGACCCGCACGCACTCATTGTTCCGGCAAGGCTGCATGCTCTACGAACTCATCCCAACAATGCCAGAGCACAGACTATCGCCGCTCATGGCCCGGTTCGCCGAGACCATATCGCAGTGCCGGTCGTTCAGTGGGCTTTTTGCGGTCGTTTGAAATGAGGGGATCAGAGAGGTCCAACACAAGTTGGCCGCGTTGCTGCCAAATCTTAATAGTGACCAATGCGTTGTGCCGAATGTCATCGCCGGACCACGCCCCGAACATGACAAGTGGGAAGACGAGTCGCGCTCAGTGAGCGTTGGTATTAGTTAAGGCAGTTGTTCTTAGTTCGATGCGTTGCGGCCAAGATAACGGTACCGCGTCTCCTCCCACCAAGGACTGCTTAGCGCGTCAAGCAGCGCAACATCGAGAGCTTTGCGGATCGGACTGTCGAGGGCCAGAGCGAACGCATAATTCTGGATATCAAGCGTGACGGGTGTCAGCTCCAGGCGGGGAAAGTCCTGTTGCAGCATCCAGGCGAGTAATGGCCGATCATAGACGAAGGCATCGATCTGCCCGGACTGGGCAGCGCGCAGTCCGTCCGCCGCCGTCGGATAAGCCCGGAAAGCTATCCGCTGCTCTGTGAGAAAGTCCAACGTAGACGACCCGGCAACAGCCCCGACGTTGACCGAACGAAGATCGTTATCGTTGCGCACGACCCCCATCAGCCTTTGGGTTGTCAGCGCCGAAGTGATGCCAGCGATGAACACGGCAATGGTGACCACTGAGGCGACCATCCACAGGACCGCGAGCACGCGGCCTGGCGTTGACCGCGGTCCATGTTGCGCCGCGCCAGCCTGCGTCATTGCCACGGCAGACCACCACGCGCCGGCGACCAGGCCGCGCAGTGTACCCCCGCTGTAGTGTTCGTTCTCGTGTCGCTCGAAGACCCAGATCAATGCGCCGACCAGCAACGTGATTGCCAACAGTGTCAACACGGCCTGCAGGAAGCGGAAAGACGCAAAGGTGCGGAGCACCGGCAGCCACGCAGTGATGCCGCTGCTGGGGACGGCCACGCCGAGACCCGTCTCGAAGAACGGCTGGCTGAAATCCATTGCACCGCGTCGAGCCGCTGTCACCGTCAGCGCCGCCACGGCAACGTCCACTTGCCCCGATGCGACCGCGTCAACCAGGTCCTGAACGCTGCCTCGCTCCTCGATACGATAGCGCAGATGCAGTCGTTCAGCGACACGCCGCCACAAGTCGATACTGATGCCTTCCCACGCACCATCTTTGTTCTTCATGGAGAAGGGCGGAGCGACGCGCGTGCCAACCACAAGCTCGCCGCCGGATGGCTCCGATGTATCCGCCAACGCGCCCACAGCGACGAAGAACATCGCAAAGCAAGCAAATGTCAGCGCTGCAGATGCAACGCTACGAAGGCGAATGATTTTAGTGCGCATCCCACCTGCTACCATCCATTGGGTCACAATGTCGGAATTGACCCGCGCTACGAGAAGACCACGTTCAATTCTGGCCTGATTGTCAGCTGCGCGGCAAATTGCGGGGCGAACACGTAAGGCTGGGGCGCGTCGACAGAACGGCTTCGACCGGGCAGCACGGTCGCAACGAAACCGCGAGACCTGGCACCTCTGTCCTCCGCGGTGCGATAGCGGCATAGTCTCGCATCGAGGCAGCCGGGATGGAGCGGACCGTGGCAGTGGAAAAGAAGGCCTATCGTGAGGCCATGGCGCGCCTCGGCGCCGCGGTGAACGTGATCACCACCGATGGATCCGGTGGGCGCGCCGGCTTCACCGCCTCGGCCGTGTGCAGTGTCACCGATACACCACCCACGTTGCTGGTCTGCGCCAACCGCACCAACAACTCCTACCCCGCCATGAAGACCAACGCAGTGCTGTGCGTGAACACGCTTGCCGGGGCGCATGAGGGGTTGTCACCGGTGTTCGCCGGTATGACCAATCACACCATGGAGGCCCGTTTTGAGGGCGCCACCTGGCACACGATGCTGACCGGCGCTCCCGTGCTGGACGGCTCGCTGGTCGCGTTCGATTGCCGCATCGACCAGATCATCGAGGTCGGCACCCACGACGTCTTCATCTGCTCGGTCGAGGCGGTGGAGGTCGGCACCGTGAACGAAGGACTGATCTACTACGCGCGCGGCTATCACCGTCTGACGCATCCTGGCTGATCACGATCGATCGCTGAACTGCAACGATCTTAAAAAACTCGCCGGGTCATACCGGCAGCATGGCATTTGGCAAATTGTGGATCAATCGGCTAGTCGGGCAGCTCAGGCAGGCCGACTGGCTCGTGCGCGAGCGCATCATCGCCTGGGGCATCGTGCTGTTCTATACAGAACTGCTGCTGCTGTTGTTCCTTGCACTGTGGCAACGTGGGGTATTCGTCGAGGTCACCTCTACGACCGCGTCCGACTTCGTCAGTTTCTATGCGGCTGGCAAGCTCGTTGTAGCGGGTGCCCCGCAGCTCGCGTATGATCAGGTCGCGCATTATCTGGCGCAGCAGGAAGCGACGGCCGTCGGTGCGCCGCACCAGTATTTCTTCTATCCTCCGGTCTATCTGATCCTGTGTGCGCTTCTGGCGTCTGGGCCGTATCTGGTCTCGTTCGCCGCATTCCAGGCATGCTCGCTGGGCCTGTTCATTGTGACGATGCGCCGCCTGCTGCGTGAGCGCGGTGTTGGCTGGCTGGCACCGCTGCTCGCATTTCCTGCGGTGTTCTGGACACTGGGGTTGGGGCAGAACTCGTTCCTCACTGCCGCGCTGTTCTGTGGCTTCACATTTCTGCTGGAGCGCCGACCGGTGGCTGCCGGCATCCTGCTGGGGTTGCTCTGCTACAAGCCGCACTTTGGGCTGCTGGTGCCTGGCGCGCTGCTCGCCGGCCGGCATTGGACCGTGTTTGCCGCCGCTGCCGGCACCGTCGCCTGGCTGGTCGGTGCGACAATCACGTTGTTCGGCTGGCAGACCTGGGACGCCTATCTGACCGCTTTCGCGCACTCCGACGAGGTCTATGTCTCCGGCGCAATCGATTTCGCCGGCATGATCACGCCGTTCGGCGCGGCGCGGCTGCTCGGCTTCGGTCCCTGGCCGGCCTATTATGTGCAAGGTGTCGCCGCAGTGGTGATGGCCGTTCTGGTCGCGCTGCTCTGGCGTCGTCGCGACGTCAGCCTGAACCTGCGTGCTGCCACTTTGTTGTCGGCAACGGTGCTCGCCGTGCCGCTCGCGCTGCTCTACGACAAGCTGCTTGTGCTGGTTGCGATCGGCTGGCTGGTGCGCGAGGCGCGTGACCGCGGCGGCTTCCTGGGTTGGGAGAAGCTGGTGCTGCTGACGGTCTATCCGTTGTCGCTGCTGTCCTGGGCCATAGGTGTCGCCTACCACGTCCCGCTCGGACCGATCGCGGCGTGTGCGGTGCTGGTGCTTTGCCTGCGGCGGGTGTGGCGGGACCTGCCGGCGGCGGGGCGGGCTATGCCGCCGCCTGCCAGTGCACCGATCCTTTACGCCGCACCCTTCGGAGCGACGCCGTAGCGCTTGAACCAGGCGAGCATCCGGTCCCAGGCGTCCTTCGCGTCGGCCTCGTTGTAGCTCGGCCGGTAGTCCGCGTGGAAGCCGTGCCCGGCGTCGGGATAGACGTGGATTTCTACGGTTTTGTGCGCGGCCTTCGCCTTGTCCGCTGTGGCCTCGACGTCGGGAACCTGGATCGAGGTGTCCTTGCCGCCATACAGGCCGAGCAGAGGGCACTTCAGTTGGTCGGCGACGTCGAACGGCATCTTCGGCTGGATGTCGGTGCTGGGGCCTTTCACGGGGCCGTAGAACGCGACGGCGGCTTTCAAATGCGGGTTGTGGGTGGCGTAGAGCCAGGTGTTGCGGCCGCCTCGGCAGAAGCCGATCTCGCCGATGGCGCTGGCGCTGCCTTTGTTCTTGGCGGCCCAGGCGAGGGTCGCGTCGAGATCGCTGAACACCTCGGCGTCGGGCTTCTTGCTGATCACCTCTTTGAAGATCGTCGCGCTGTCGGTCATCTTCGAGAGGTCGGCTATGCGGGCGTAGATCTCGGGGGCAACCGCCATGTAGCCGAGCTTTGCGAGGCGGCGGCAGACGTCCTTGATGTATTCGTGGACGCCGAAGATTTCCTCGTTGACCAGGATGGTGGGGAAGTTGGAGCCCTTGGCGGGGCGGGCGTAGTAGGCGGGGATGTGGCCGTCCTTCACAGGGATCTGGACCTCGCCGGCGTCGAGGCCGGTGGTGTCGGTCTGGATCGCCTGGGCCTCCACGCGCTGGGTGGCCAGGGTGAAGCCACTGATCAGGCTGGTCATGACGAAGCCTCGGCGGGCGAGCGGATAGCGGCGCAGGCCGGTGATCTCGGTCACGTCGTTCATCGCGGATTTCCCTCCCCGTGGGTGTGATGGGCGGAGAGTTGGGGAGGTTGCGGGATTTGGCAATGGTGGGCGGGAGGGGACCGGTGGAGCGGGTTGCGGGGCGCCGCGATCATGGAAGTCTCGCGGCTGTCTCGTTGGGTTGGTTTACGAGGGCGTGGTAGCGTGGGTGAGACAATCCGGGAGTTGAGAGTCGCGCGGCGGAGCCTGGATTGAAGGCTTGGCGGACGGGTTGCGATCTCGCGATCGTCTCAGAGTATCGATCCGTGCAACCAACACTCAGGGTGTGAGACCGTTTGGGCTTTGGACGTGGGCAATACCAGGTCCGGCGGTCACGGTGACACCGGGGCTTGCGGGGCGAACGGTCGGGCATAGGGGCAGCTTCATCCGCTCCCTGCCAGGGCAATCGGGCAATCGCTTGAATGCGCCGTTGCTTCCGACAACCGGGGAAACACGTGCTGTCCGCAAGCAAGGAAGAATTTCAACACGGAGGAAGATTAGGGAGGACGTCGAGGCCA
>CAVSBG010000005.1:0-1053755 GCA_963726125.1 uncultured Alphaproteobacteria bacterium
TGGCCCTCGACGTCCTCCCTGCTTCCTCAGTGCTGAAAACCTTCCTCTCTTGCGGACGGCACGTGCTTCCCAGGTTATCGGAAGCAACGGCGGGTTCAAGCGATTGCCCTATCCCAGAGGATAGCCCGGGTTGGCATCCACGTCTGCGCTGATAGCACCTGGGAAACGACGGAACCTCGATGAATACTCTCGCCACCTCTGGCTCTTGGATTAGAATTCACGCATGCAATTGTTCCGTGCCCTTTTGATTGTCCTGGCTCTGCTGGGTCTTACCGCGTGTGGTGGTTCCTACGATCCACCGATCGTGGGCGATCACACCACCGAGAAGGACCAGGCGGATCTCGAGAAGTGTCGATCCACCTCGACCGAAGCCGTGCGGCTCAAGAATGCCGCGACGCTACAGAGTTGGGTGATCTCCCCGTTCACCGGGCCCCCAGCCGTGCGTGCCGCGATACGGACGTGCATGCAGGGCAAAGGCTACGCGCTGGAGCAAGCCGAAAAGTGACGCCGCGCGGTCGTCGCCGATCGGGCAGGCGAGACAGGCAGGCGCGCGCCTGATCCGGGTCTACTGAACGAAGATCTGTGCGGTCCGATAGGACACCCAGACTTGGTGGCTCCGCAGATAGTCCAGCCCGAGAATCATTTCCTCCGACCCGATTTGGATCTCTCCCACGCCGATTTCGGGCGCGACGGTTCGGTCTCCGCCAACGTCGAGGGTATTGAAACGATGGAGCCGCACGCTGACCCTTCCCGTACCTATGCCACGCACCAGTATTTGCGGATCAGCCGCCATGTCCGCTGCGGTGACCCCGAGACGCTGCGCCGCATCGGTTCGCAGCAGGGTGACGCCACTGCCACTATCCAACATGGCATTGACCGCCTTGCCATTGACCAGAACGGGCACACGCAGCTGTCCCCTGCCAGTCACCTGGATTGCCATCGTGGATCGCGGCCCAACCCAGGGAAGGTCCACGGCTCCGCAGCCCGGGGCATGCCAAAGCCGGAAGCGACCATGCGGCAGATCGAACTCGACATCATAGTCGCTCAGCATATCTGCCCCGACCAACGCGCTGATGCCCGGTATGTCAGCTTCTGCCAACCGTTGTTGAAAGTCCGCGCTCCCGAGTTGCACATCGGCATAGACGTCGGCGTCGCTGGTGGTCCCGCCGACACCGGTCAGTTGCGTTCTCGAGCGTTGACTATGGGCCAGCAGAAAAGTTCTCACCGCCGCTGTCGCAAGCACCGTGCGCTCCGCGCCGGTGTCGATCGTCAGCCAGGCATCGGAACGGTTCACGCTTCCCTTCACCTCGATGCTGTTGTGAGCAAGTGTTACCGGCAGGTCAGCGACTGTCTGCAACCGGCAAGGGCCCGAGGCTCCTGTCGAGCAACCAGCCACGATCATCACGACGAGAATCAAGGACCGCATGCCACGTGTCCGATGCAATCACCGACACCTAGCACGGGCATATTGCTGGCATGTTGCTTGATAGAGTTGTGTCCACTGCATCGCGCGGTTTGCTTCTGACCCGCGCCAATGGTTACGTGACGTCCCTCGCGAAGGAAGCATCGCAATGAACGGCGTCGAGCGTTGGATCGAACATGGCGCCATGTCCGATCCCGGTGACTTCGCCTCCACCCTGACCAGGCTTCCGTCCGATATCGATGCCATCAACCGGACTATCCAGGGTTTGCTCATCCATTCCGACTGGCTGACCGCATATGGCATGGATGAAAGAGCGTTCAGCGCGGAATCGCGACAAACGCTTCCCGTTGCAAAGCGTTTGGCAGCCATCCTTGGCAGGGATGCGCGGCCATTGGACGTCCAACGCCTGCCCGATCAGCGTGCCGTCGGCACGTGTCGCGACTATGCACTGCTGCTTTGCTCGATTCTGCGCAGCAAGGGTATAGCGGCCCGCGTGCGATGCGGTTTCGCCTGCTATTTCCACGACGATTGGGAAGATCACTGGGTTTGCGAATATTGGGACCGCTCCGCTCGGATCTGGCGCCTGAGTGACCCACAAATGGATGAGTTGATCGCAACGAGGTGCAATGTCTTGTTCGATCCAACCGATGTGCCGCGCCAATCGTTTGTCACGGCAGGCGTTGCCTGGCTGGATTGCCGGTCAGGTCGCTCCGATCCGAACCGGTTTGGTCACGGCGAGACAAAAGGGTTGTGGTTCCTGAAGGTGAACCTGATCCGCGACCATTACGCGGTCAACAATCAGGAAGTATCCGCGTGGGACGATTGGCGGGCAGCACCCGAAGTCACGCGAGCGGTCCATAACACGGAAAAGTCGCTGCTGGATTCGCTGGCCAACTTCCCCGAGCGCAAAGGCGCGGGAATTACCCCAGGTTGGCTGGCTAATTCATCGCCGTGCGCGAAACCCCGATGATCGTCAGACAATCAAGCCGTCATAGGGCAATCGCTTGAATCCGCCGTTGCTTCCAACAACCGGGGAAACATGTGCCGTCCGCAGTCCAGGAAGGTTTTCAGCACGGAGGAAGCAGGGAGGACGAGGAGGGCAATGGACGCGCGCTCGGCGACGATGCGCTGGATGTGATGCTGACGTTGGCTGCCAACACGCCACTGGTCGATGGACTTGCTCCCGACCGCGCGCGCATTCGCAAGGATTTCCCGTATTATGGAGCGCCGTATACGGCGGAGGAGCAGGTCGGGGTGAGGCCAATGCCGCGCCCGGCCAAGAAATAGACGGGGGCGACGCTTGCGAATGACCTGGACTGCACCGCTGCCCTTTGCGTGTTTTGTGTGATTTGCACCACACTGGAGCCCCCGGGCAGGGCCGGGGAGGTCACTGCCACAATCCTGTTTCCGGCCATGGACAAATGCCTCCTACGTGACCGGCACCCTGCTGTTCGTGGATGGCGGTATGACGGCGATGAGAGGCTTGCCGACTCGCAGATTGCCCGCTCGCCCTCGGCGCATTAAGTTACGGACCCCGGCGATAATGACCGCTGATGCATCGATTGCCCTTGCTCATTATATGCGGTTGCCGCCATATGAGGTCGCAAAGTCATGACGGTCGCCGCTCGACAGATCGATTGGGAAGCCTGGAGCCAGAGCCGGTTCCTCGACTGGGCTGAGACCCAACCTGAAGGCTGCCGATACGAGTTCGACGGTTTCCGGCCAGTCGCGATGGCCCCAGCCACGGTTGGCCACAACCGGATCGGGCGCAACATCAGGGAGGCTATCCGCCCCAGGTTGCCCGCAGGGGCACCTTGCGACGCCTATGGACCGCAGGATGCGATCGAAACAGTCGGCGGCGCCATGCGAGAGCCGGACGCATTCATCGCGTGTTCCAGGCCGCACCGGAACGCGGTCGCCGTGCCGGCGCCGATCGTTATATTTGAAGTCGTCTCGCCCGGTGCGGGTAACCGGCGACGGGACGAGGAGAAGGTCGATGAGTATGAATTGGTCCCCTCGATACTCCGCTACGTTGTCGTTGAATCCGAGAGTAGGTCATTCCGTGCGTTCTGGCGCGAACCTGGTGAGCAGGCGTGGCACCGGGAAGCTCCGGACGCGGCCGGACCAATCCGCCTGCCGGAGTTTGGCATCGATCTGACGATAGACGAAGTTTATTCCGGGGTCGACTTCGATTGAGGTCGGCGGACTTTGCGGCTTGATTGAACGTGCGTGTGAGGAGTTCCAACGCTTGACCCCGCACATCGCGCTCGAAGGCGATTCCAGAAGTAGCGCGGAGGCCGTTGGGATATAACCAGCCCAAGTTTGAATAAACCAAACCATTCTGCGGTCCTTCTAATATCAACCTGGTCCGCCCCACAGCTTCGGATCAGCCGGACAAATCGTGCTGCCGTCGTAGCGCAGCCCCGCCCCGCGATCCATCGCCAGGCGCAATGGTCCGTCGAGATCGACGATATCGGCGTGCTGCGCGACGAGCAGCGCCGGCGCGATCCCAAGCGACGTGCTGATCACGCCACCGACCATGATCCGCAAGCCCCGCCGCTTCGCTTCCGCCGCCAGCGCGAGCGCCTCGGTCAGCCCGCCCACCTTGTCGAGCTTGATATTGATGGCCTGGTATTTCCCGTCGAGCCGGTCGAGATCGGCAACCGTCCGGCAGGATTCGTCAGCGCAGAGAGGGATCGGATGCTGCAACCGCGCCAGCGCGTCATCAGCGTCGGCCGGCAGCGGCTGTTCTATCAGCGCAACCCTCAAATCGACGAGCATCGGCAGGTATTCGCTCAGTTGCGCCTCACTCCAGCTCTCGTTGGCATCGACGATGAGGCGTGCCGCCGGCGCCGCTTGCCGCACCACCCGCACCCGTTCGAGATCGCCGTCGTTCCCCAGTTCCAATTTGAGCAGCGGCCGCGTGCGATTGGCCGCCGCCAGTTCTGCCATCTTGTCCGGTGTATCGAAGGCGACCGTGAACGCCGTCATGAGCGGCGGGACCGCGCCGAGCCCAGCCAGCTCCGCCACGCTGCGATAAGCGCGCTTCGCATCGATGTCCCAGAATGCGCAGTCGAGAGCGTTGCGCGCCGCGCCCGGCGGCAGCGCATGTTGTAGTGCGTCGCGGTCGAGCCCCGAGAAGACCGCACCTTTCATCGCATCAACCGCGGCGACGACGCTGTCGATGCTCTCGCCGTACCGCCGTAGCGGCACGCCTTCGCCGCGGCCGCGTCCCTCGCCGTCGGCAATTTCGGCAACAACGACATCGACCGTGGTCTCGACCCCGTGCGCGGTCATCAACGGCCGCGCGAGCGGCCACGCACGGCGGGCGACTGTCAGTCGTTGAGGATGTGGCGCCATGTTCGTCCCGACCCTTTCGCGTCCATGCATCAAATCTCTACGGCTGCTTCCAGCCGAAGCGGTCCGTCCGAGGGGCATTCTGACCCCGCGCTCGAGGAATGAAGAGCCCGTTCCGTGCAGCGGCCTCTAATAGGGCCTGCGGTCGAGCGCTGCGTAGGGCTGTTCCAGACCGTCCACCGGGACGTTCCGCCCGTTGATCCAGTGCGCGCGGGGCGACCCCAGGAAGACGATGACGTCGGCGACCTCCTCGGCGGTGCCGAGCCGGCCCATCGGGAAGCCGTGGCGGACGTAGTCATCGTAGTTCGCCTGGTTGGCGAGGCGATAGCGATCCCAGCCATTGCCCTGCACCAGGATCGAGCCGGGGGAGACCGTGTTCACCCGTATGCCGTGCGGCACGAATTCCAGAGCCCAGCGTTCGGCGTCGAAGATGAGCGCTGCCTTGGCCGCGCCGTACTGACCGGAGCCGACGAGCTGCGGCGACCAACCTGAGATCGACGACACGTTGATCACCGCAGCGCCAGCGCGTCCGCTCATGTGCGGCAGGGCGAGCCGCATCATGCGAACGGTCTGCAGCAGATTGATCTCGAGTGTGGTGCGCCAGTCCTCGTCTGTGCTGTCGGCGATCGCACGGCCGCCGCCGCCCCCGCCAACGTTGTTGACCAGAATGTCGATGCCGTCGAAGGCCGTGACCGCCGCCTGCACCAGGCGCGCCGCATCGTCGGGTTGGGTCACATCCGCGACCTCGCCAGCCACCGTGGCACCGTCGGCGCGCAACGCGTTCTCGGCGTCGCGCAGTGCGTCCGCGGAGCGCGCCGATAGCATGAGGCGGCAGCCCTCCGCAGCGAACGCCTTCGCGGTGGCGAGGCCAATGCCGCGGCTGGAACCGGTGACCAGCACGACCTTGTCCTTGAGCAGCAGGTCCATCAGATCACCGCATCGCGCCGCAGCCCGGCCACTTCCTCTGCGCTGTAGCCGGCCTCGCGCAGCACTTCGTCGGTGTGCTTGCCGAGCGGCGGCGGCGCATGGTCCAGCTTGCCTCCGCCATGCGCCATTTGGAAGCCGGACCCCATCAGGCGGAGTGGCCCGTATTCCGTGTCCACCGTCTGGACCGCGTTGCGTGCAGCGATCTGGGAGTGGTCGATGGCGTCCTCGACGCGCCAGATGCTGGAGCATGGGGCGCCGGCGTCGTTCAGCCGTTTGTCCCAGGTCTTGGCGTCGGCGGTCGATAGCGCTTCCTCGATGATCGCGCGCAATGCGGCTTCGTTTTCCTTGCGCATGAACCAGTCGGCGAAGCGCGGATCTTCCAGCACGTCGGCGCGACCGAGCGCCGGTCATCAACGCCTCGTACTGGCGGTCGCTGTTGACGGCAAGTAGCAGCCAGCTGTCCTTGGCGCGGAACAGGTTGGCGGTGACCTTCCGGCTGATGGCCTGGTTGCCGAACTGCTCCTGCCGATGGTCCGGCGACGGTGAAGTCGGCGACCTGGGTGGAGAGGAAGGCGAGGCTCGCCTCCAGCATCGAGACGTCGATGAACTGGCCCAGACCGGTGTGAGTGCGCTGGAACAGGGCGGACGAGACGGCGAAGGCAGCGGTCATGCCGGACAGCACGTCGCAGACCGCGAAGCCGGCACGAGTTGGGCCCATTTCCTTATGGCCAGTCAGCGACATGATGCCGGACAGCGCCTGGATCTTGCCGTCGTAGCCGGCCTCGTTGCGGTAGGGACCGGTGCTGCCGAAACCGGAAATGGTGCAGTAGATCAGGCGAGGATTGATAGCGCGCAGCGCATCGTAGCCGATGCCAAGCCGGTCCATCACGCCAGGCCGGAAATTCTCCATTACCACGTCGGCGCGCGCGACGAGCCGGTTGACGATGTCGATCGCGGCAGGCTTTTGCAGGTCGAGCGTGAGGCTGCGTTTGTTGCCGTTGATCGCCAGCCACGACGGCGCCATGCCGCGGTCGGCCCATTCGCGGGAGAGGGGCGTGCGGCGCATGTCCTCGCCCTCACGGCGTTCGACCTTGATGACGTCGGCGCCGAGCAGCGCGAGCTGGTAGCTGCCATAGGGGCCGGCGAGCACCTGGGTGAAGTCGAGAACGTGTACGTTGGTGAAGGGGCGGGTCATGTTCGACTCTCTCGGGGGACGAGGCGCAGACGATCCGCCTCAAGCACCAGATCGCCGTTGTTCAGGTCCTCAATTTGGAACCGCCGCGCGACACTTGCGATCAGGCGCACGGGATCCATTGCCGGCGGTTCGGCGATCTGCGGCAGCGGACGCCCGAATGCCACATTCAGTGCTGTGAGGGTGAAGCCGTTGTCCGGCAGCTCGGTCCATGACACGGGGGTTGAGCTCTGACTGCCATGCTCGCCATAGTGCACCGCGATGCCAATGAGGTCGTCATCGCGAAACGTGCCCTCGCCGATGCGATCGAGAATGTCATACCAGTGCCAACACTGCGCCGGGCGGCGCTGCACCTGAGCCATGACCGAGAAGACGCCCGCCAGCACCTTGTTCCGGAGCTGTGTATGCGATCGTATGGGCAAGTGAAGAATCTCTCCCACACGTTCGGCGCGCACACGTTTTGCGGGCGGGTAGTAGAGAAAATGATTGCCAATACCCAATTCCGCCTCGGTGCCATGGCGAGCGTAGAAGTGCCGCGGGATCACCACCTTGCCGAAGCGCCCCGCGGCAAACGGCAACCAGATCGGCTCTCCCGGACTGATCGCGCGCGTATCGGTTCGACCGGGCACGGCGTTGCGCCATCCTAGTTCGCCGATGCAGTCGGCATCGGTCAGTCGGGCAAACGCCGCGAGCACGCTGGCGCGGTCGGGCACATTGATGAACTCGTCGACGTCGAGGAACATCACGAGGTCAGCATCCGTGTGGTCAAACAGGTGGCGCAGCGCGAAGCCGTTGAAGGCCGTCTGGTGATAGCCCACCGGCTCGACATGCCACATGTCCCAACCGGGACGGCGGGCGCAGGCTGCCGCGATCGCGCGATCGGTGCCGTCGATCGAGCCGTGGTCCATCAGCAGCGCGTAGTCGAACAGGGCATCGAGGTGCTGCAGGAACCCACCGATGATGTCGATCTCGTTGCGGATGAGCGAGGCGACGGCGAGCTTCACCGCGTCACGCCGCTTTTTCCACGCGGAGCGTGCGGGCGACAGCCTTCTGCTCGTCGAACTCGCGGCGGCGGCGTGCGAGTTCGTCGGGTGGCATGCGCTCGATGTTCAGGTAGTCCAGCTTCCACGATGCGTCCTCGCTCCAGCGCAGCGGAGATTGCATCGTGGTGTTCGGGCCGGGCGCCGACTCCAGCACGCGCAGCGCGAGTTCCAGCGTCCGGTCCTGCGAGGCCACGTCATGCGGCTTGCCGGCGCTGTTGCCGAGCGGGAAGTCGCTGAACAGGAAGCGCGGCACCTGCGGCGTGCTCGACGATGTCCTTGGCGCAGCCCATCAGCACGGTGGGGATGCCGAACGCCTCCAGGTGGCGGGCGACCAGGCTGCAGGTCTGGTGGCACACCGGGCAGTTCGGCACCAGGATCGCGGCGTCGGCCCCATCCTCCTGGCAGCGGCGCAGGATTTCCGGTGCGTCGCTCTCCACGGTGACGCGGTGACTGCGGTTGGTCGGCGCGCCATGGAACCGTCGTGTCACGGCACCCACCCGTTCGGCGGCCACGGCGCGGAGCAGTGCGGGCAGCGGGAACCAGGTACCGCTGTCGGTTGCGGCGGTGTGGATGCGGTCGTAACCGATGTGCGAGATGCGCAGATCGTGCGTCTGCGCGGTGTCACCGGAGTAGGGTTCGTAGAACTTCGCCCCACCGTTGTAGGCGGCACCGGGACCTTGGTCGCCTTTGTCGTGGCGATAGGGCGCGGCGGTGGTGATGATGGTCAGGCGTGCCTCGCGCAGAGGCTTGCGGAGCGGGGCGAATGGCGCCTCGATGTGGTGCGCCCAACGGTACGGCGTCGTGTAGCCGATGGCCGCGTAGTATTCGCGGGTGCGCCGCATGTAGGGTATCGGCGCATCGTAGTCGGGCGCAAAGCCGAGCAGGGCGTCAAGGTCGCGGTCCATCTTGGGTCTCCATCCAGTATCGGCAGGGTATTTGACGCCTGCGGTCCGGGCAAATTGACGGAGTCAGGTGCGCGTGGTCCCTTTGCGGCGGTGCATCGAAATGCATGGGGGGAGCCCGCTCGGCATGGTTCGTTCAGCGTTCCTGGTGTTGGTCGTGTTCGGCGTGCTGGCGACCGGCGCAAATGCGCAACCGCAGCAGGCGAAGGTTGCCGCGACACCTCCGAATTCCCACGAATTGCCGCCATGGGTAGTGCCTGACGTCGCCAGCCTGCCGGATGATGAGAACGGCAAGCTGGTGCGCTACGGGAAGGACCTGATCGACCACACCTGGGCGTTGATCGGACCCCAGGCGTCGAATGCGGCGCAGCGCTTCACCGGCAACGGCCTGGCATGCGCGAACTGCCACATCGATTCCGGCACGGTGCGCTTTGCCCTGCCATTGGTTGGCATCGCCGGCCTGTATCCCAGGTTCAGTGCGCGCGTCGGTGCACAGCAGGACCTGGCCGACCGGGTGAATGACTGCATGGAGCGCAGCATGAATGGGCGTCGGCTGCCGCGCGACGGTCACGAGATGCGGGCGTTTCTGGCCTACCTGACTTTCCTCGGCTCGGAGCAACCTGCGGGTGAAGCGCCGATTGGGCGCGGTGCGCCGGCGCTGCCGTTGCCGACGCGTGCCGCCAGTCCGCAGCATGGAGCCGCGGTGTTCCGGAACAACTGCGCGGCCTGTCATCAGTCCAACGGCCTGGGGATGATGTTGCAGGAGGGCGATCAGCTGATCGAGAAGCGGCGCTACGTCTATCCGCCGCTGTGGGGGCCGGAAAGCTACAACGACGCGGCCGGCATGGCCCGCGTGATAGCGGGCGCCTGGTTCGTGCATGCCAACATGCCGAAGGGCGTCACGTTCGAGTACCCGCTGCTGTCGGCTGACGATGCCTACGACGTCATGGCGTTTGTGGATACGCAGCCGCGGCCGCACAAGGCGGATCTGTCGAAGGACTATCCGGACCTCTGGCTGAAGCCGATCGGTACGGCGTATCCGCCATGGGTGGGTCATTTCAGCGCGGCGCAGAACCGTTATGGACCGTGGCAGCCGATACTGGACTGGCGACGGAAGAACGCGCCGCCGACCGAGGCAAATTCGGTGCCGGCAACGAATGACCTGGAGCAGAGCGCTTACGCGACGGGCAAGCGCTGAGGCGGGTCAGCGGCTCAGTCGTTCGCCTGGAGTGAATCCCACCAGGGACAGACACCGTGCATGCGGTGGAAGTTGCCTGGCATCACCTGGACCGGCGCGCGGATCACGTCGAGCGGTGGCATTGGCGGCGGACCGTTGGGCCCCATGCCGTCGAACAGTCCGTGATGGCCCCAGAAGCTGGCGACGGTCTTCATCTCCTGCGGCTGCCAGGTGGCATCGTCCACCTCGACGCCACCCCAGCCATATTCGACCAGGATGTCCGACGGCGTGTGCATATAGAACGAGGTGACGAGGTCGTTCGGGTGTCGCCCGAGCGTCGCAACGATCTTCTCCTTGTCGCCGAGCGCTATGTCGTAGCCCTGGCCGACATCGTCGAACGAATAGAGTTCCACCATCAGATGATGCATGCCGGTATGCGGCGCCTGGAACAATGCCACGCTGTGATGGCGCGCATTGGTGTGCAGGAAATACGCAGTGAGCGGCGTGCGGATGAAGTCGCTGATGCGGAAGCCCAGCAGGTCGCGGTAGAACGCCAGCGCAGGCTCAATGTCGGTGACCATGAGCACGGCATGGCCCATGCCGAGCGGGCCGGTGCGGAAGCCGGAGATCGAGCGGCCGGGACGGAATGGTTCATCGGCTACCTGGGCGCCGTGGAATGCCTCGAGACGATTGCCGGACGGGTCGGCGAACGAGATCAGGGCGCTGACGAAACGCTGGTCCGCGAGAGTCGCGGGTTCGCGCGTCACCGACACACCTGCGCGTTCCAAGCGTGCGGCCAGCGCGTCGAGTGCCGCGGCGTCGGCGACCTCCCAGCCGAAATAGCGCTGTCCCTCGGGCAAGGAGCGGTCCACCACCAGGCGCTGCTTGCGGTCGTCCATGCGGAACGCGCGCACGCCGGCGCCACGGTCCACCGCCTGCATGCCCAGCCAACGGGTGGCGTAGTTCGTCCAGTCGTCAAGTTTGTCCGTGCCGATGCCGAGATAGCCGAGCGCCTGGATCGTCATGGTTGGGTGCCTCCCTGTCGCATCTTGTCATGGCGGTGGTTGGGGCAGCAATGATCATAGTTTGCGCATCGCCGCCGGCTGGGGGTGTATGTCGAGCGAATCCTGGGTGCGTAATGCGAACGACGCACGGCAGTTGCCGCTCGACTGTCCGGGACTCTGTGCAGAGGGGGGCGGGATGTCGAGCGCAGTGACAGAGCGCTGGACCAACGGCCACGCGGCGCCGTCATTGCCGGCGTCCGACGGTCCGACAATCCTGGAGATGCAGGCCAGCACCAGCGGTATGGTCTAAGTGACGTGCGCCGAACCGGTGCGCCAGGCAGCATTACGCCTGATGTCACCGCTGCGCTGTGCAAGCCCATCACGGGGCTCAGGTGTGCTTGTTTCTGAGGTATGCAATGGCGGGCGATCGGATTGCTGTGCGCCGTTGCCTTGGAGCGCCTGACATGCACAAACAGATAGATACTAACACTCGCCGGCATTCCGGGAATACGCTGCCCTGCGGTGGATTGGGAGGATGGAACGTGACAAATGAGTATCTGGTCGGCGAGCGTGACCAGCGCCCCTGGGGCTCGTGGGAGATCATCGCCGCCAGTGCGAACTACGCGGTGAAACGCATCGTGGTGAAGCCCGGAGCGCGCCTGTCATTGCAACGCCATGCGTTCCGTGCCGAACATTGGGTCGTGGTCGGTGGTGTGGGCCTCGTGACGCGCGGGACGGCGACGTTTCCTGTCGCGTCGGGCGGGCACGCGGCCATCGGGCTCGGCGACGTGCACCGCATCGAGAACCCCGGCCCGGATGAGCTGGTGTTTATCGAGGTGCAGCATGGCGAGCGCCTCGATGAGAATGACATCGAGCGGATCGAGGACGATTACGGGAGGCAGTGATGGACCTTGGCGAATTCCGTGGAACCCTGGCGCAGAGTGAACCGCCGGAGAGCATGAGCTTCGCGTTGCAAACGTTGTGGTGGGACGCGAAGGGCGACTGGGATCGCGCGCACCAGTGCGCCCAGAAGGATGAAGGCAAGACCGGTTCGGCCGTGCACGCCTATCTGCATCGCAAGGAAGGTGACATGCGCAACGCCGGCGGATGGTACAGCCGCGCGGGCCGTGAGCCGCCGGCCGTGGCGCTGGAGCAGGAATGGCAGTCGCTGGCGGAAGAGATGCTGGCGTTGCAGGCGGTTTGATCGGCGGCGAGGGACGCGGTGGGGGGATGACGCCGCGCGGGATGATTCGCGCTATGGGTGGGCGATATACCCCCTCCCCAACCCTCCCCCGCAGAGTGGGGGGAGGGAGTATTTTTTGAACGGAGCCTGTCATGATCACCAAGTTTGCCACCGTCTACGCCGGCCACGTCGATCTGCCGGACCGCGGCCAGGACGCTACGCCCGCGAATGAACGCCGCTTTTCGAACGCACACCTTGCCAGCGTATTCGACAAGACCGAGGCGATCGCCCGCGTCATGGATGAAGGCGGCTGGGACACGCTGTGGCTCGCCGAGCATCACTTCCAGCAGGAAGGCTATGAGGTTATCCCAAATCTGCTGATGGCGGCTGTGCATCTTTGCCATCTGACGAAATCCCTGCGCATCGGCACGGG
The DNA here is from genome assembly GCA_963726125.1 of uncultured Alphaproteobacteria bacterium. Lineage (GTDB taxonomy): Bacteria > Pseudomonadota > Alphaproteobacteria > Acetobacterales > Acetobacteraceae > JAMXLO01. Next base: position 12,642 of record CAVSBG010000005.1, read on the forward strand.
ATTCAACATTACCCCGATGTGGCATCCACTGCGGCTGGCCGAGGACTTCGCCTGCGCTGACATCATGACCAAGGGCCGCACGATCTTCGGTGTCGGCCGCGGTTACCATACCCGCGAGGTCGAAACATTCGGCGCACCGATGCTCGACCAGAACGCCAACCGCGAACTGTTCGAGGAGCAGGTCGAGATCATCTTCAAGGCGTTCGACAACGAGCGGTTCTCGCACCAGGGCAAGCACTACACGCTGCCGCCCGAGGTGCCGTATCGCGGCTATACCCTGAAGGACCTCACGCTGGTGCCGCGGCCGGTGCACCTGCCGGTGGAAACCTGGCAGCCGGTGGTCAGCGCCTCGGCGCGCGGGTTGGACTTCATGGTGAAGCACAACATCAAGGGCGCCGTTGGCGGTGGCGCCGCGACCATGGAGCAGGGCCCGATCACCGCGTTCCAGGCCGCGGGGCAACGTGCCGGCAAGGATTGGAAGCTCGGCGAAAACCTGATGATCGGCATCGTGATCCACCTGGCCAATTCGAAGCAGCAGGCGCTGAAGGAAATCGTGCCGCTCTATGAAGAGCACGCCAAGATGTTTGCGCCGCTGGGCTTCATGCCGGGCATGACCAAGGAGCAGGTCGCGGCGGTTGCCCGGCGTGGCGGCTGGTATGGCGCGGGCGTACCCACGGTGGAGCACTACATCAAGCTGGGCGGCTGGTTTGCCGGCACGTCGGACGAACTGGTGGCATTCCTGAAGAACCTCGAGACGCGCTACCCGGGTCTCGAACACGTCAATCTGTCCATGCCGATGGGTACGCCACAATCGATCATGCTGGATCAGTATCGCCGCGTGACGGCCGACGTGATGCCCCACTTCGGGCACTGAATGCGCCCGCGCCGCATTGCGACTCTGCTTGGCGTTCTGCTGTGCGTCGCGCGTGCTGCCTCGGCGGCGTCCTGGGACCGTCCTGTCAAGGTGGTCGCGACGGACCGCTTCACTGTGACGACGCCGGCAGGTAGCGGTGCGGTGCCGATATATGTGTCGGCTGATTGGTCGCATCCGTTGCCTGGCATCCGCCGCGTGGTGATCATGGTGCATGGGGTCGGTCGCAACGCGGATTCCTATTTCCGCTCCGTGCGAGCCGCGCGCGATGCAGCGGGCGGGGACCCGCAGACGACGCTGCTGATCGCGCCCCAGTTTCTTGCCGACGTCGACGTGGCGGCGTTTCATTTGCCCTCGACGGTGTTGCATTGGGACGCTGACAACTGGCAGGCAGGGCAGCCGGCGCACGGTCCGGTGGCGCTCTCCACCTTCGATGTTTTCGATGCGCTCCTGCAGCGTGTAGCGGATCGCGCGTTGCTGCCTGCGCTGACCACGGTGGTGATCGCGGGCCATTCCGCCGGCGGCCAGGTGGTGAACCGCTACAGCATCGTCGGCCGTGGCGCAGGCGCGCTGCTCAGCCGCGGTGCCCACGTGCGGTACGTCGTCGCCAATCCCTCATCGTATCTGTATTTGTCAGCCGAGCGTCCGGAACCGGTGGATGCTGCGACGTGCCCGGAGTTCAATCACTGGCGCTACGGTCTGCTGGATCCACCGCCCTATGTCGCCAGCACCGCTGCGCTGGACGCGCCGTTTGCCGCGCGCGACGTGATCTATCTGCTCGGCACGGCTGACGTCGATCCCCACCAAAGCGATCTGGCGACCAACTGTGCCGCTGAAGCCGAGGGTGCGTATCGCCTGGTGCGAGGCACGAATTATTTCGCCTATCTCAAGGCCCGGTACCGCGACGGATTTGCTCAACGGCTGGCGCTGGTCCCGGGTGTTGCGCACCAGGCCCGGCGCATGTTCACCTCCGCCTGCGGCATGACCGCGCTGTTCGATCACCCGGGTTGCCCGGGTCTCTGATCATTGCATCCGAGGGTCTGATGCGAACGCTGCTCAACATCCTGTGGAACGTGCCGGGGCTAGGCTTTGTTGCCGCGTTCTTCTGGGCGCTGTGCGGCATACTGATGGCGATCACGATCATCGGCCTGCCCTGGGCGAAGGCGTGCTTCACGCTGGCCAGCTACACGCTGGCGCCGTTCGGCCGCGAGCTGGCATCGCGCTCCGATGTGACGGGGCGCGAGTCGATTGGCACCGGCGGATTGGGAATCCTGGCCAACGTGCTTTGGTTCGTGTTCGCGGGATGGTGGCTGGCGATCATGCATGTCGCCGCAGCTTGCGTCTGCGCGATTACGATCATCGGCCTGCCATTCGCATGGGCGCATCTGAAGCTTGCGGCGGCCGCGATTGCGCCAGTTGGGAAGATCGTGGTGCCGAGCGAAGTGGCGATCGAGATCGACCGTGAGAAGGCGGCCGGCTGGCTGTATGGTGCGCGCCGACGCTAACGCGTGGCGCGACGCTCAATGCGTCGTTGGCAACCGGGTTGCCAGCGTGGATCACACAGCATCAAATCCGGTCTGTCAGAGGGTTGAGGCGCGATCATGCAACCAGAAGCATTCACGCTGCGTATCAGCGATACCGCGATCAACGATCTACGGGGACGGCTGTTCCGCACGCGCCTGCCGGACCAGGCGCCTGGAGATCCGTGGGAGTATGGCACCAGCGTCGCTTACCTGAACGGGCTGATCGAATACTGGCGCAACGGCTTTGACTGGCGCGCGCAGGAAGCGAGGCTGAACGCTTTCCCGCAATACAAGGTGCCGCTGCACGATATCGATGTGCATTTCCTGCACGTGCCGGGGAAGGGGCCAAAACCCCTTCCGTTGTTGTTGATGCATGGCTGGCCCGGATCGGTGTTCGAGTTCATCGACATGATCCCGCGGCTGACCGATCCCGCGAGTTTTGGCGGCGATCCGGCCGACGCGTTCACCGTGGTTGCGCCATCGTTGCCGGGGTACGGATTGTCGTTCCGTCCGGGCCAGAAACGCTTCGGCATCGAGGAGATCGCCGACTGCCTGACCGATCTGATGACCGAGGTGCTGGGCTACCCGCGTTTCGCTGCGCAGGGCGGCGACTGGGGCGGCATCACGGCGGCTCGGCTTGGCTACGCCCATGCCGCCAAACTCATCGGCATCCACGTGAACTTCCTGGGTGGCGTGCGGCGGGATCCGGCCGCCATCACCAATCCCACGCCCGAGGAGGAGCGGTTCCGTGACCAGCTCGCCTACTGGGCGAAGGAGGAGACCGGCTACATCTCGATCCAGGGTACCAAGCCGCAGACACTGAGTTTCGGCCTGACCAACTCGCCGGCCGGCCTCGCCGCCTGGATCATCGAGAAGTTCCGCACCTGGTCCGATTGCAACGGCGACGTGGAGAGCGTGTTCAGCCGTGACGAACTGCTGGCGAACGTCAGCTTCTACTGGTTCACCGAGGCGATCGGTTCATCGTTCTACCCGTATTATTTCCGAGTGCACCGTCCCTGGCCGATCCCGGAGGGCGGCACGATTGCGGTGCCGACGGGCTATAGCGAGTTCCCGCGCGAGATCCTGCTACCGCCGCGGTCGCTGGCGGCGCGTACCTATACCGACATACGGCGCTGGACCGTGATGCCACGCGGCGGACATTTCGCGGCGATGGAACAGCCTGAGCCACTGGCCGCGGAGATACGTGCGTTCTTCAAATCGCTGCGCTGAGGCGGACGGTTCAGAACAGCGGCGCGTCGTAAAGTTCCTCGACGTTGGCGCCGACCGACACTTGCGGCTCCGATGGGGTATAGTCGTTCTCCCGCTCCATCTGCGCGACGTCGGCGCGAATGGCGGTGAATGCCTGATGCAGGCTTAGGTTCGGCTGTGCGAAGGCATGAAGTTCCGCCTCGCCGAAGAAGGTATGGCGATTGCCGGCGGCGCAACCGAAAGAGCTTCGGTCGGCGCGCGCCGCGGCGATGATGATACGGTCCGGCGAGCTGAGATTGCCGATGAGCGAGCCCGAATAGCAGGCGGAGATGATGATCACCGTGCGATGTGTGGCGAGCGGTTCGAGCAGACGCGCCAAGGTGCTGCCGGGCAGCGCCGTCGGCTCCCGATTGCCAATCTTGCTGGCCAGCACGCCACGTCCGCCATGCGTGCTGATATGCACCAGAACAAGGTCGCCGGGGCCCGCGCGTTCGGCCACCATGCGGGTCAATCGGTTGATGGTGGCGGTGTCGGCGGCCGGGAATTTGGCCTGACGGCTGGCGAAGTTGCTGGCGATCAGCGGTATCACGTCGAGGTCGGCACTCTTCTGCAACTCATCTCCCAGATCGGTCACGTCATACGCCGACCAGGATTCCGAATAGAGCGCGAGGCCGATGTAGAAGAGCTTGTTGCGGGGTGCCGTGCTGTCGTCATGCGGCTGTGCGGCGAGCGGCTGCACGCACGCGCTGAGCAGCGTCACCAGGACCAGTCCGCTAAGAAGGCGCAGTTTCACCGGCGTGTGGTATCCGTCAGGAGTTCGCCGGCGATGCGTTGCAGCACCCCGGCATCGATTGGCTTGGTAACCCAGAGATAGCCTGATTCCCGCAGCGCTGTCAGCGCCGCCGGATCGGTGGCCCCGGTAACGATAATGGCAGGGATGTCCAGATGCAGATGTTCGCGCAGCAGGTCGAGCAGGGCGGGTCCGTCGATCGTGCCGCCCAGGTCGCGGTCCACGATGGCGAGTTCGGGCCGTTGCTGTGCCGGCTGGGCCAACAGGGACAAGGCTTCTTCGGCGCTCGTCGCGACAAGGGGATGAGTGCCCCAATCGGTAACCTCGCGGGTCAGGGCGTCGCGTACCAGCGCATCGTCCTCCACCAGCAACAGGCAGCGCCCCTCCAGCACGTTCGCAGTGTCGATCGGGCGTTCCGCCGCTGCAATGGCCGCTGCCGCGCTCGGCACGGTCAACGCGAACACGCTGCCGATACCGACTTCCGACGCGAGCTCGACGCCGACGCCGAGCAGCTCCGCAAGCCGCCGCACGATGGCGAGGCCGAGGCCGAGACCACGCTCGGTGGAGCTGACGCCGTCGAGGCGTTGGAACTCCTCGAAGATGCGCTCGCGTTCGCTGACGGGAATGCCTGGGCCAGTATCAAAAACCTCGATTCGCACGAGCGCGCCGAGGGTTTCACAACTGAGGCTGATCTCGCCGTGACTGGTGTAGCGCACCGCATTGGACAGCAGGTTGCGCAGGATGCTTTCCAGCAGCACCGGGTCGCAGCGCACCAGTGCCACGGTGGGTGGGATGTCGAGCTCCAACCCCTTCGCCGCCGCGGGACCGACGAACGAGGCGCGCAATCGGTCGAGCACCTCCTCCAGCTCAAAGTCGGTAAATGCCGGCGTGACGGCGCCTGCCTCGAGTTTGGTCACGTCCAGCACGGCGTTGAACATTGCCTGCATCGATGCGGTGGCGGCGGCCATGCCGTCCACCAGGCGGGTTGCCTCGTCGCCATTCACCCGGCGCCGCAACGCGCTGATGAACAGGTTCATCGCATGCAGCGGCTGACGCAGGTCATGGCTGGCGGTGGCGAGGAAGCGCGACTTCGCCAGGCTGGCACTGACTGCCTGCTCGTGTGCCGCGTGGGCCTCGCGCAGCCGCCGTTCGGCTTCGTTCAACTCGGTGACATCGCGGCCGATGAAGAAATGCTGCTGTTCGTTCGGCGACCAGACGCCGGTCCATGTCAGTGTCACGATATGGCCGTCCTTGTGGACGTAGCGACATGGGAAATGGCGGATCACTCCGCCCCGGCGGGCACGCCGCATCTCGTCGCGTGTACTGTCGAGGTCCTCGGGGTAGAGGATTTCGGCGGCGCTGCGCCCGACCAGTTCCGCGGGATCATAGCCGATGATGGCCTGCGCGCTGGGGCTGAGCCGGATGAAGTTGCCGTGCTTGTCGACCACCATGATCAGGTCCAGCGAAGTTTCGAAGATCCGTTGATTGATGGCGTTGATCTTGCGGTCTTCGGGTGGTGCAGACTGTTGGGCGGCGCTCATGTATGACGCTCTTCGGCGGCATGTCCAGATATGGTGCAACTGTCAGTTGCCGACTGTACAAGCCCGGGTGATCGGAGGTTGACCTTGAAGGGTCACATGTCCGTGTAGATGGATGGAATTATCGCGACATGCGGCGCGTTGTCTTCACGGCGGACGACTTTGGTCTCAGTCAATCGGTCAACGAAGCGGTCGAACGGGCGCATCGAACCGGCACGCTGCACGCCGCGAGTTTGATGGTCGCGGGCGACGCCGCCACTGATGCTGTACGCCGCGCACGAACGTTGCCGAATTTGCGAGTAGGATTGCATCTCGTGGTGATCGAAGGACCGGCCGTACTGCCGCCGTCGGAAATTCCGGACCTGGTGGATGCGCAGGGTCAATTCCCATCCGACCAGCTTGGGCTTGGCATCAATTACTTCGCTCGTCCCCAGGTGCGTCGTCAGCTCGCAGCGGAGATCCGCGCGCAGTTCGCTGCGTTCGCGGCGACAGGGCTCGCACTGAGCCATGCGGATGCTCACAAGCATATGCATCTGCATCCGGTTGTTGGGCGACTGATGATCGACATCGGCCGTGAGTTCGGACTGTCTCGCGTGCGTGTGCCGACTGAACCTTCCGCGGTGCTTGCGCGGTGCGGCACGCGGGTTGGCCTTGGCGGTCAAGCGTTGTGTCAGTGGTCCCGCTTGCTACGGCGGCAGGTCCGTGCGGCAGGCATGGCGAGCACCGATCATTGCTTCGGCATTGCATGGAGCGGGCACATGACGCGCGCGCGACTGGATTGCCTGCTGCGGGAATTGCCAGACGGAGACAACGAAATTTACTTCCATCCGGCTGTTGCGCGCGATGCGGCGCTGCGTCGTTTGATGCCAGCCTATGAGCACATGGCGGAGTTCGATGCGCTGCTTGGTTGCGAGCCCGGGCTGCCGGCTCTGCAGGAGTGACCAGGACCTAGGAGCTGCGCTGCGATGCAGCGCAGGATAGTTGATGACTGGAACTGCACCGTTTGTCCGATATGGCTTGATTGATCCTCGGGTCGAGCGTGAGGACGGCCATGATGCGGTTAACAGACGGCTTGTTCAAAATCGTACGCTTAGCCGATTGGCGATCGTGGGAAAGCCCATTCGCAAACGAGGGTTTGTGTAATGCGACAAATTGGACGGCAAATCTTAGTTTTTTTTCGAAACCCTCGTTCAGATTTAATACCAGCCGCCGCTGGAACCAACTCTCGATCTCCGTCATGGTCGGGCTTGACCCGGCCATCGGCTACCCGAAACCAATTGCGAACGATGCAATCCCAATCAGCAACCATCCGATGAAATAGGGGTAGGGAGAGGCATCGCCTCCCCCTCCCTCCGAACCGGACAGGCGGATCTCCCGCATCCGGCTCTCCAGTTGGTGGTATTACCTGCGAGAGGACTGGCGAACCGCATCATAGGTGTCCTGCAAGCTGAACAGCCCAAGTTTGGCAAAGAAGGCATTCGGCCAGCGTGTCTGATCGGCGCCGTGTGTCGATGCGATCCCTCTCGCTCCCAGCCGCCGCCGAAGGATGCTCCGCAGCCGACGGCGCACCCAGCCGTCAATCATGCGGAACGTCGGACGATAGCTGTGCTGGAAGTAGCCATACCAGCCACGCAGCGTCAGGTTGATGTCCGCGATCACTCTGGGCAGGGCCTGTCCCACCGTCCGCTTGGTCTTCGCACGGATCGTGTCCTTGAGCTTCCCCATACTCTTCCGACGTGGCCAGCGTCGGCCGCGTTCGAAGTGATAGCCGAGGAAGTCGAAGCCCTCGCTCCAGGCGTGCACCAGCCGCGTCTTGTCCGGATGCAGCGTCAGTCCGGCTTGCACCGTCCATCCTTGCACCACGGCCAATGCCTCGGCGGCTTCTTGTGGGGTTCGACACAGCACCACGAAGTCATCCGCATACCGCACCATCTCGAAGCCCTTCGCCGCCATCAAGTGATCCAGCGGGTCAAGATAGATGTTGCTGAGTAGCGGACTGATCACCGCGCCCCGCGGCGTGCCCTGTTCGGGCACCCATTCCTGGGTGTCCTCCAGCACACTCTGGCCGAGGAACGCCTCGACCAGCGCACGGATATGGCCATCAGCCACCTTACTGACCACCAGGGCCATCAGGCGGTCTTTCGGGATCGTGTCGAAGTAGCTCTTCAGATCGGCATCAACCACATGGACGTAGCCAGCCTTGAGCAGCTCATCCACACGTCGGAGCGCGTCCTTGCATCCCATACCCGGACGAAAGCCGTAGCTCTGTGCAGCAAAGTCCCGCTCGTAGATGGGTTCCAGCACCATGCGCAGCGCCGTCTGTACCACCCGGTCCTGGACCGTCGGTATGCCCAATGGACGCATCTCCTCGCTTCCCAACTTGGGAATGTAGTGCCTTCGTATCGCCTGCGGGCGGTAGCTTCCGGTCCGCAGGGCAGCGCTCAGGCGTTCCAGATTTGCGTCCAGATCGCTCGCGTATCGCTCGATGGTCACGTGATCCACCCCCGACGCACCGTCGTTTGCCGATACCATGGCAAACGCCGCACGCAACGTGGGGATGGGGTAGAGTTTATCGATCAAGCTGTGCCATCTGCCGCCTCTTACCCCCTGTGCGAGGGTCGCCAGCATCCGTGTCGTCCAAACGGTAGGTTCGGCCCTGGGCTGTTGTTGCCGTGCCTCTCCGGTTCTTTTACCCGCGGACTGCGTCCCCAGGACTGTCGCCGGTGGTCTTCCGTCCAATCCAGACATCACGTCTCCACCTTCCTGCACCCCTTGGCTCCACCGGAATTACCCGGCTTCATCGCTACTATGAGTGCTGTGACTCCTGCGCGTGGATGTGCGTGTGGCCTGCTCGACCTGGCACACATCCCCTGCTCGACGCCGCGCAGGTCTCTCCACTTCACGGGTCTCACCTTCCAGGCTCTCCGTCTCCAATCACCCCACCGCCTCCCCCGATCGCTTTGTCACCTGTCCTGTCAGCGTCGGAGGCTCCCCGTTCATCACGGGTCTGGGCTTCACCTTTCCATCGGAGGCTCGCCAGTCGGCACGGCCGAATTGAGTTTGTGTGACTACGGATGGCCCGTTCGCCTCGCGTTGCTCCCCACCCCACCTCACGATGACGCAGTTACGGTCGGCTACAGAACGGAAACAGGTATCTCTGAAGGGGACTTGCACCTCTCTGATGTGACACGCTTGTAGACGCACGATGGCCGGGTCAAGCCCGGCCATGACGGGGTTGGATCGTTGCGTGCGGCACGTCAACAGCAAGGGCGGCTGGTATAAGTCCAAAGGCAAATGGTAATGAAAGCTCACTGAAACTAACTCTCTGAGCGCAACGTTGCTTCGATACGCTGGATCAGCCGCCTCCGCTGGACAGGGGCGGCTGGTCGCCGCTGGAGAAGGACGAAGGCGCGAAGGATGGGGAGATATGGCTGCATCGCCTCCGTCAGCGCCGCGGGGGACATGCCGGCCAGCCTCGCATACTCGGACTGCACGGCGGCGTTGATTGCGCGCGGCGGTTCCGGATCGGCGTCTTCCGGGACGAGCTCGGAAAGACTGACGTGTACGCGCGCAATGTCGAATACGGCGGACGCGCGGAGCCCACAGGCCCAGTCGATGATTCTCGGACCATCCGCCGCCATGATTACGTTGCCTGGGTGGAGATCGGAATGACACAACCCATCGTCCGGCGGCAGACGATCAATCAGGGTAAGGACGCCGGTAGCAATGCTCTCCGGAAGTATGTCGCGGGAGGTCTGTGATACGGCTTCTATCCAACGGCGCAGAGAGGGAACGCCGGGCGGTGGCGGTGTCTTGTGAACGGATATGTAAAGAGTCGCGAGAATCGCGCCCGCCTGCTCGGACGTCACCGCGCGAGTCCGCAACAGTTGTAGCAGGGTTGGTCCGTCAAGACGCTGCAGCACAATGCCAAAGCGCCCCTCCAGGGTCACCTCGTCGAACACCTCCGGAGCCCCCGCGGCGAACGCTGCGCGGGTCATTCGCGCCTCGTGCCGGCCCAACCGTGGCGAGACCCCAACCTTGAATAGCTTCACGATCTGACCGGGCGCCCAGACATGAATGTCCGCCGAGGCGCCTTCGCCGATCTTCTCTCCCAGGGAGCCACGCATGCCGGTTCTCCCGAAACGCCCCGTCTCTTGGCGTACCATTTCGGATAAACCGTCTGGTATCCCCATGACGGGGGCGGCCGGCCGTAACGCGGTTGGCCGTTTGTTGTTACGCTCCCGCTGCGACGCGCCGGCGCTTGCGCGGAGCCGGCACTGCCTGCACCGGTTCTTCCGGATTATCCAATGCCCGCAACAACGCGTCGCGCAGCACGGCGAGCTTGCGTTCGTTCTCCACTTTCAGACCGAACACGTCCTTCACGTAGAACACGTCGACAGCGCGCACGCCGTATGTCGTGACGTGGGCGGATGCGATCTGAAGTCCCTGCTCGCTGATCGCAGCGGTTACATCGTGCAGCAGGCCCGGCCGATCGCGGCCGTTCACTTCGAGCACCGTGTAGGTGTTGGATGCGTGGTTATCGATTACGACACGGGGCGGCACGTGGATCGCGCGCATGCGGCGACCCAGAAGCACCTTCGACATCTTGCGGATTTCCGCGCGCAGCCGGATGCGCCCGGAGAGTGCCTGCTCGATCAGGACGGCGAGGCGAGCCAACCGATGCGGCGCATCGAACGCGCCACCGGCGGCGTCCTGGATCCAGAACGTGTCGAGCGCCATGCCGTTGGTCATGGTGTGGATACGCGCGTCGACAATGGAGGCTCCGGCCACCGCCAGCGCACCGGCAATCCGGCTGAACAGCCCGGCGTGGTCGGCGCAGTATACCGTGACCTCGGTGACCGCGCGTGCCGGCAACGGCTGGGTATCGACCGTCAGCGGCGCCTCGCGTGCTTCCGCGTCGCGCACGAGGCGGGCGTGCCGCGCATGCGTCTCTGGATCGAACGACAGCCAGTAGCCGGGGTAGCCGAGTTCAGTGAAGTGCTGGATGTCCTGCTTCGACCAGTCCGACAGTAGCGCCGCAGCGGCGTGCCGGGCACGTTCGACGCGAACGTCGCGCTCGGTGGTGGAGAGACCGCCTGCCAGGACTTCGGCCACGCGGGCGTAGAGTTCGCGCAGCAGGGTCGCCTTCCAGCCATTCCAGACCTTCTTCGACACGGCACGCATATCGGCCACGGTCAGCACCAGCAGCAGGCGCAGCCGTTCCGGAGACTGAATCGTGTCTGCAACGTCGAGTATCGTCTTTGGATCATCGATGTCGCGTTTGAACGCGATGGCGGACAACAGCAGATGGTGCAACACGAGCCACGACGCCGTCTCGGTCTCCTCCGCCGATAACCCGAGCGCGGGACCGACCTTCAACGCGATTTCGGCGCCGATTTCCGAGTGGTCGCCGCCACGGCCCTTGGCGATGTCATGCAGCAGCATCGCGAGGTACAGCGCACGCCGCGATTGCAGATGATCGACCAGGCCGGTGGCGACTGGCGCGACCTCCGACAACTCGCGGCGTTCCAGCGTGTTCAGTACGCGGATCGCCTCGATCGTGTGCTCGTCGACGGTGAACACATGATAGGTGTCGAACTGCATCTGGCCGACGATGCGCGCCCAGTCGGGGATGAAGCGGCCGAGGAACCCGGTCTCGTTCAGGATCGACAGCCAGCGCGCGCCGTCGGGATGCGGGCTGGCGCGGTGATGGTCCGGTTCCTTGCCGCACAGCAGGTCCATGAACATGTCCGCCGCCTTCGGATCGCCGCGCAGGTCGATGGCGCGACGCTCATTCTGGATCAGCGAGCGGATGGCGAGCGGGTGCAATTCAAAGTTGCGATCTCGTGCCAATTGCAGCATGCGAAGCATCTGCAACGGCTCGGTATCGAAATCGCGGCCTGGCACCGGCAGCAACTTTCCCTCGGCCAGCAGGAAACCGCATTTGAGTAGCGGCTGGTCGGTTTCCGGCGCGATGGCCGGCGGCCCGAGTGCCTCGCGCAGGATGGCGGGTTCCAGGATGCGGGTGAGGCGGGAGATTTCGCGCGCCGTCAGGAAGTAGTGTCGCATAAAACGTTCGACACCGTCCTGGCGACCGTGGCGGGTGTAGCCCATGCGGGCACCGACGACGGGCTGGAGGTCGAAGGTCAGGCGTTCCTCGGCGCGTCCGGCGACGTAGTGCAGGTGGAAGCGTATGGTCCAGAGGAATTCCCAGGCGCGGCGGCCATGCTTGGCCTCGGACGGTGTCAGCACTTCGCCGACATCCGCGAGTTCACCCATGGTCTGCGTATCGTAGACGTAGCGTGCGATCCAGTAGAGCGTCTGCAGATCGCGCAATCCGCCGCGGCCTTCCTTCACGTTCGGCTCGACGACGAACGGACTGTCGCCGTAACGGCGATGGCGGACGGCACGCTCGGCCTGCTTCGCGGCGATGTAGTCCGCAACGCCGGCGTCCTTGCATGCGGCGCGGAACCGCGTGTGGAAATCTGCGAACAGTTCTTCGTCGCCGGTGATAAGGCGCGCGTCGAGCAGCGCCGTGCGGATGGTGGTGTCCTTGGCGCCTTCGACCAGGCAATCCTCGATCGAGCGGGTGGCGTGGCCGACCTTCACGCCGAGATCCCATAGGAAGTAGAGCATGTACTCGACGACCTGGAGCGTCTGGCGGGACGGTTCGGTGGCGGTGAGGAACAGCAGGTCGATGTCGCTGAACGGCGCGAGCACGCCGCGGCCGTAGCCGCCGGTGCCGGCAACCGACAAATGCTCGGGTTCGCCCAGGCCGGTATCCGTGGTGGCGTGCTCGTAGAGCGCGGTGATGAGCCCGTCGGTCAGCTTGCCGAGCAGGCGCGCAGCCTGCAGGCCGCTGATCTGCTCCTGCTCGAAGGCGTGCTGCACGTGTTGCTGGATGCGTGCGAGATGGCGGCGGAACGCGTTGAGCGCGGCGTCGCGCGAGATCGGTGTGCCGTCCTCGGCAAGCGCGGCGAGCGCCGCGGTCAGTGCGGTGATGGCGGCTTCGGGCGGTTTCGGCTGGGTGATGGGGCTCAGCATCTTCTCGTCATGGCGGGCATGGGTCGGTCAGCGTACTAGATCGCGGCCTTATCGGGAACCGTCAGCAACGCTTTCAGACGGTATAGCGCGTCGAGCGCGTCGCGGGGTGACATTTGGTCGGGTTCCAAAGCGGCGAGCGCCTCGGTCAATGGATCGAGTTCGGAACATGGCGTGTCGGCGGGCGCCGCGGAAGGTGTCGCCGCGAATAACGGCAATGCGGTGAGCGGGGCGCCGGCCGCGCCCAAAGGGCCGCCATGCTTCTCCAGCGTCGCCAGCAGGGAGGCGGCGCGCCGCACCACCGGCGCCGGGACGCCGGCGAGTTCGGCGACATGCACGCCCCAGGAGCGGCCGGCGGCACCGGCAGCGACTTCGTGCAGGAAGACCACGGATCCCTTCCATTCCTTGACCCGCATGGTGTGAGGCTTCAGTCGCGGCAGCCGATCGGCGAGTTCGGCAAGTTCGTGGAAGTGTGTGGCGAAAATGGTGCGGCAGCGGATCGCCGAATGGAGCGCCTCCAGCACCGCCCAGGCGATGGCGAGGCCGTCCAGGGTGGCGGTGCCGCGGCCGATCTCGTCCACCACGACCAGCGAGCGAGGGCCGGCCTGATGCAGGATGGCGGCGGTCTCGGTCATCTCGACCATGAAGGTGGAGCGGCCGCGCGCCAGGTCGTCGGCCGCGCCGACGCGGGAGAACAGGTGGTCGACCACGCCGATGGTGGAGCTTTCCGCCGGCACCGGCAGGCCGGCCTGGGCGAGCACCACGATCAGGGCGTTCTGCCGCAGGAAGGTGGATTTGCCGGCCATGTTGGGGCCGGTGAGCAGCAGGACGCGCTGCTCGGGCGACAGGTCGCAGTCGTTGGGCACGAATTGCGCGTGGCCGGCGAGGGCGGCTTCCACGACCGGGTGGCGGCCGGACTTCACCGCGAATGCGTCGTCGTCGGTGATCCGGGGGCGGCACCAGGTTCCGGATTCGGCGAGCCTTGCGGCGGATTGAATGGCGTCGAGGAAGGCGAGCGCGTCGGCGCACGCCGCGAGTGCGTCCGCGTGCGCCAGCGTGGTCTGGACCAAGTGCGCGAAGATCGCCCGCTCGCGCGCGGCCGCGCGTTCGCCGGCCTCTGCGATGCGGCGGTCGAGCTCGGAAAGTTCGGGCGTGGTGAAGCGGGCGCCGTTGGCCATGCCCTGGCGGAGGGTCAATTCGGGGAACGCGCGCAGCTTTTCCACCGCGGCGGCGGGGGCCTCGATGATGTAGCCGAGCTGGGCGTGGTGGCGGATCTTCAGGCTGGCAACGCCGTAGCGCTGGGCCCAGTCGAGCTGGAGGGTGGCGAGCACGCGGCGGCTGTCGTCGCGGAGCGCGCGTTCGGCGTCCAGTTCCGGGTCGAAGCCGGGGAGGATGGCGTTGCCATCGTCCAGGCGGTGCGGCGCCGGGTCGGCCAGGGCGGCGGTCAGGGTGGCGGCGAGGGCGGGATCGAGGCGGAGCGCGTCGCGGGCGGATTGGAGCAGGTTGGGCTGCATAACCGCCAGGGACTGCGAAGCAGCTCGAGATTGCGATCGAGATTGAGGTTGCGAGGACTCCCCCTCCCCTTGCGGGAGGGGGTTGGGGGGAGGGGGCGACGCCGGTGCGGCTGCGTCCCCCTCCCCCCAACCCCCTCCCGCAAGGGGAGGGGGGGGAGTATTCTCCACCACCTCGCCCCCCGCTTCGCTCACCGTTTCACCCAGCGCCTCGCGTGCCACGGTGGCGGCACCCAACCCATCACGGACCGCCGCCAGATCGCGCGGCCCACCTCGCCCAACCGACAGCCGCCCAAGCGCGCGGGCAATATCGGGGGCAGTCCGGAGCGCGGCGCGCAGTCTTCGCAGCGGCGTCGCGCTCGACGAGCAGCCAGCCCCACGCATCCTGCCGTGCCGCGATCGCTGCCGGGTCGGTCAGCGGCGCGGCAAGCCAGGCGCCCAGCAACCGAGCGCCCGCGGGCGTCAGCGTCCGCTGCACCGTGCCGAACAGCGTGTGCAACGACCCGCCGTCGCGCGCGCGGTGGATTTCCAGGCTGGCGCGCGTCGCGGCATCCATGGCCAGCAACCCGGCGCTACCTTGTGGCACCGGGCGGGCAAGGCGCGGCAGCGTGCCTGCCTGGGTGGCGCGGACGTAGTCGATCGCCAGCAGCGCCGGCGATGGCCTCGGCATCGGTGAAGCTGCCGAACGCGTCGAGACTGGCGACGTTGAATGCCTCCGCCAGACGCCGCCGCGCCACCAACGGCGGGGACGGCGGGGCCTCGGGCGCGCGCTTGTCGTCCCAGTCGCCGGGAACCAGTCCGGGCGGCGCCAGGATCTCCGCCGGCTCCAGCCGGCCGAGCAGGCTGGGCAAATCCGCACGCCGGAGCGCGGCGGTTTCGAACAGGCCAGTCGACACGTCGAGCCAGGCGGCGCCGATGTCGTCGCGGCCCTGCTGCGCCAGACCCAGCAGCAGGTTGGCCTTGCCGGCTTCCAGCAACGTTTCCTCGGTGATCGTGCCGGGGGTGACCAGGCGCACCACCTCCCGACGGATGGGCGCCTTGCCAATGCGGGACTTCGGATCCTCCATCTGCTCGGTCACGGCGACGCGGAACCCGCGGCGGATCAGGCGCGCGAGATACGCCTCAGCCGCGTGCTGCGGCACACCGCACATCGGCACCGGCGTTCCATTGTGCTCGCCGCGGTGGGTCAGCGCGATGTCGAGCGCGGCGGCAGCCGCTTCCGCGTCGGCGAAGAACAGCTCGTAGAAGTCGCCCATGCGGAAGAACACGAGCGCGTCCGGATGCGCCTCCTTGGCGGCGAACCATTGCGCCATCGCAGGCGTGGCGCCGGAGGCGTTCAGGGTGCGGGAGGACGCGGCCATCGACGTGGTTTAGCCCGTGGGCGGCACGATTCCGAAAGCCGACGGGTGGCCATGTAGGGGCCGACGGACTAAATGGCGGCCATGCAGCGCGAGGATGTCATCGCCAGGCTGAAGCAGCACGAGGCCGAGTTGAGGCGGCTCGGCGTCGAGCATCTTTACCTGTTCGGCTCGACCGCCCGCGATGAGGCGCGGGATGATTCTGATGTCGATCTGTTCTTCGACTACGAGCAGGGGGCGCTCAGTCTGTTCGGGCTGACGGACGTCAAAGAGAGGACATCGGAAATCCTTGGCCGCAAGGCGGACATCATGACCCGCGATAGCTTGCACAAGGCGCTGCGGGCTCGCATCGAGTTCATCTGCGCTTCGCGTGTTTTGATGGTTACGCGGTCGCCGATCGCACGCCTTACAGACATTATCGACGCGATCGAGCGTATGCAGGGCGTGCTTCGCGACGTGCCGCTGACGACGTTCGCAACGGATTGGCAGGCTCACTGGGTGGTCGAGCGTGGCGCCGAAATCATATCCCAGGCGAGTCGTTGGCTACCAGGCGAGGTGAAGGCGCGCCGTCCCAAAATCCCCTGGTCGAAGGTGGCAGGCATCGGCAATGTGCTGCGACACGACTACCAGGCGGTCTCGGCCCCGATTATGTGGGCTTTGGTGCGGGATGATCTGCCTCCGCTTGATCGGGTTTGCCGTGAGGAGCTGGCCGCTGAACAGGTTCGCGAGCAGGGCGATCGCTGAACCCAATCGCGATGGCGATCCTCACCTGCCGGTAAGGGATTGATTAACGAAGATGACGACAATCTCCCGCAATTGCGTGGAGGTTGCGAATGCACCTGATACATCGAACGGCAGCGTTCGCTGCGGTCATCCTGGTCGCCTGTTCGCCGGCGGCGGTGCAGGCGAAGACCTTGGTCTATTGCTCCGAGGGCTCGCCCGAGAACTTCAACCCGATGCTCAACACCACGGGCACCACCTTCGACGCCAACGCGCCGATCTACAACCGGCTGGTGGAATTCAAGCCGGGTTCCACCGAGATCGCGCCGGCCCTCGCCGAACGTTGGGAGGTCTCGCCGGACGGCAAGGTCTTTACCTTCCATCTGCGCCACGGCGTAAAGTGGCAGTCCAACAAGACCTTCAAGCCGACCCGCGACTTCAACGCCGACGACGTGCTGTTCTCGTTCGAGCGGCAGTGGAAGGACAGCAACCCATACCACAAGGTCTCCGGTGGCGGCTACGACTACTTCAACGACATGAGCTTCAACAAGCTGCTGGCGTCGATCGAGGCGCTGTCGACCCGATACGGTGCGGTTCACGCTGACGGAGCCGCAGGCGCCGTTCCTGGCGGACCTGGCGATGGATTTCGCCTCCATCCAGTCGAAGGAATACGCCGACGCGCTGCTCAAGCTGGGCAAGCCCGAGCTGATCGACCAGGAGCCGATCGGCACCGGGCCATTCGAGCTGGTGCAGTACCAACGTGACTCGCACCATCCGCTATCGCGCCTTTCCCCGGCTATTGGGGGCCGAAGCCGAAGATCGATGCGCTGGTGTTCTCGATCAACAAGGATCCCGCGGTGCGGCTGGCCAAGCTGCGCGCCAATGAGTGCCAGGTCATGGCGTTTCCCAACCTGGCCGATCTGCCGGCGATCAAGGCGGACGCGGGCTTGCAGCTGATGGAGCAGCCGGGGCTGAACATCGGCTACCTGGCGTTCAACAACCAGAAGCCGCCGTTCACCGATAAGCGTGTGCGCATTGCCATCAACATGGCGATCGACAAGCAGGCGATCCTGCAAGCGGTGTATCAGGGAGCCGGCCAGCCGGCGAAGAACCTGATCCCGCCGACCATGTGGTGCGTACAACAACCAGATCCAGGATTTCCCGTACGATCCCGCGCAGGCGAAGAAGCTGCTGGCCGAGGCCGGTTTTCCCAACGGCTTCGAGACTGACATCTGGGCGATGCCGGTGCAGCGCCCATACAATCCCGACGCACGCCGCATCGCCGAGCTGATGCAGTCCGATCTCGCGAAGGTCGGCATCAAGGCCAAGGTGGTCAGCTACGAGTGGGGTGAGTATCGCAAGCGCGTCCAGGCCGGCGAGCATCAGATGGCGGAGCTTGGCTGGACCGGCGACAACGGCGATCCGGACAACTTCTTCGTGCCGCTGGCCAGCTGTGCCGCGGGGCGACCCGGCGGCGGCAGTGCATCGAAGTGGTGCAATCAGGAGTTCGATGCGCTGATCAACAAGGCGGCGACGCTGACCGATCAGGCCGAACGCGCGAAGCTCTATGAGCAGGCGCAGGTCATCATGCACCAGGACGCGCCGTTCTTCCTGATCGCCCATTCCGTGGTGTTCATGCCGATGCGCAAGGACGTCATCGGTTACAAGATGAGCCCGTTCGGCCGGCATCAGTTCGAACGGTGGACCTGAAGTAGGCGGCGTGCCGGCCACAGACGGCGCGGGACGGTGCTGCGCTTCTGCATCACGCGGTTCGGCGTTGATCGTTGCCGACATTCGTGGCGGTGACGTTCCTGAGCTTCCTGCTGATCCACCTGGTGCCAGGCGATCCGATCGAGATGCGCTCCGGCGAGCATGGCATCGCGCCAGAGCGGCTTGCCGAACTGCGCCATCAGTTCGGGCTCGACCAGCCGCTGTGGCAGCAGTTCCTGCACTATGAACGGGACGTCGCCAGTGGCGATCTCGGCAAGTCGATCGTGACGCAGGAGTCGGTCTGGCGCGAATTCCTCCAGCTGTTTCCGGCGACCATCGAGCTTTCGCTCTGCGCCATCGCGTTTGCCGTGCTGATCGGCATGCCCGCTCGGCGTGATGGCCGCGGTGCGACGCGGCACCGGCGTTCGACTACGGGACTGATGGGCATTGTCGGTCACCGGCGCCTCCATGCCGATATTCTGGTGGGGGCTGATGGTGATCCTGTTGTTCTCCGTCACGCTCGGTTGGACGCCGGTGTCGGGACGGATCAGCGATGCGATCTTCGTCGAGCCGGTAACCGGCTTCATGCTGATCGACTGTTGGTATTCCAGCGATGCCGGCGCCTGCGTATCGGCGGTTCGCCACCTGATCCTGCCGACGATCGTGCTGGGCACCGTGCCCGCTCGCGGTGGTGGCGCGCATGACCCGCTCGGCAATGCTCGAAGTGCTGAATGAGGACTACATCCGCACCGCCCGCGCCAAGGGTTTGACTGCGCCGCGTGTCGTGGTCGTCCACGCCTTGCGCAATGCGCTGATCCCGGTGGTCACGGTCATCGGCTTGCAGGTCGGCTCGCTGCTGTCCGGCGCGATCCTGACCGAGACGATCTTTGCCTGGCCGGGCGTGGGGCACTGGCTGGTGGAGATCGGTCCAGCGGCGCGACTACCCGGTGGTGCAGGGCGGCGTGCTGCTGATCGCGACGCTGGTGATGCTGGTCAATCTCGGCGTTGATCTGACCTACGGGTTCCTCAATCCCAGGATCCGGCGCTGATGTCCGAGGCCAGCGCTTTCCGCGCCTTCCGTACCCCCGATGCCGGGCAGGGCGCGGCTGTTCTGGCGCTCGTTCGCCGAGAACGTGGCGCCGTGATCGGCCTGGCGTCATGCTGCTGCTTGCTGCTGCTTGCGGTGTTCGCCGACGTGGTGTCGCCGCACTCGCCGATCCGAGCAGTTCCGCGACCACTTCCTGACGCCGCCCGTATGGCAGGCGGGCGGCACCGCGGAGTTCCTGCTCGGCACCGACGATGTCGGCCGCGACATGCTGGCGCGGCTGATCTACGGCGCCCGACTGTCGCTGCTCATCGGCATCGCGGTGGTCACGCTGTCGCTGAACTGCGGGATCGTGCTCGGCCTGACCGCCGCGTTCGCCGGCGGCATGGTCGACACGGCGATCATGCGGCTGATGGATATCGTGCTGGTGTTCCCCAGCCTGCTGCTGGCCATCGTCATCGTCGCGATCCTGGGTCCCGGCCTGTTCAACGCCATGATCGCGGTCGCCATCGTCACGCTGCCCAGCTACACGCGGCTGACGCGCGCTGCCGCGCTGTCCGAACTGGCGCGCGACTACGTCACCGCGACGCGCTGCGCCGGCGCCGGCCCGCTGCATCTGATGTTCGACACCGTGCTGCCGAACTGCCTGGCGCCGCTGATCGTGCAGGCGACGCTGGGATTCGCCACCGCGATCCTCGATGCGGCCGCGCTGGGCTTCCTCGGGCTTGGCGCGCAGCCGCCGACGCCGGAGTGGGGCACCATGCTGGCCGGCGCGCTGCAATACTATCAGCGCGCCTGGTGGGTGCTGGCGTTCCCTGGCCTGGCGATCCTGCTCACGGTGCTGGCGTTCAACCTGTTCGGCGACGGGCTGCGCGACGCGCTGGATCCGAAGCTGAAGCACTGATGCCGCTGCTGGAAATCCGCAATCTGGTGGTCGAATTCACCACCGCACGCGGGCGTGTTCCGCGCAGTGGACGGGCTCGACCTGACCCTGGACGCAGGCGGGTATCGTCGGCATCGTCGGTGAGTCCGGCTCCGGCAAAAGCGTCGCGATGCTGGCGGTGATGGGGCTGATCGGCTGGCCCGGCCGCGTCCACGCCGATTGGCTGCGATTCGCCGGCATCGACCTGCTGTACCTGTCACCGCGCCAGCGCCGGCGACTGATCGGCAAGGACATGGCGATGGTGTTCCAGGAGCCGACATCCTCGCTCAACCCCTGCTATCCGGTCGGCTGGCAGATCGCCGAAAGCCTGCGCGCGCACCATGCGGTGGCGACGGCGCGAGGTGCGCGGGCGGGTCATCGACCTGTTGCACCAGGTCGGCATTCCGGCGCCCGAAACACGGCTCGGCGCCTTTCCTCACCAGTTATCTGGCGGCATGAACCAGCGCGTGATGATCGCGATGGCGATCTCCTGCAATCCGCTGCTGCTGATCGCCGACGAACCGACCACGGCTCTGGACGTGACCATCCAGAAGCAGATCCTCGACCTGCTGGTGTCGCTGCAGCATGACCGCGCATGGCGCTGGTGCTGATCACGCACGACATGGGCGTGGTGGCGGAAACCGCGCACCGCGTGCGTGGTGATGTACGCTGGCCAGATGGTGGAGGAGGCGCCGACCGAGCGCCTGTTCGCGTGCGCCGCGGCACCCTTACACCGCGGCGCTGCTGGCGGCGTTGCCGGAGCGCGCGGTCGACCAGCGTCGTCTGCCGACAATTCCCGGCGTCGTGCCCGGCATCGATGATCGTCCGGCCGGTTGCGTGTTCCATCCGCGCTGCGGCTTTGCGACGGACCTGTGCGCTGACGCAGCCGCCGATCGTCGCGCATGGCATGCTGGAGCGCGTGCGCTGCCACTTCCCGTTGGCGGAGCGTGGTGCCATGCAAGCGCTGATGGAAGCGCAGGAATTGCGCCGGCACTATCGCGAGCGGCGGCGGCCTGTTCATGCGGCGACGCGTCGTGCACGCGGTGGATGGCGTGTCGTTCACGCTACGCGAGGGCGAGACGTTGGCGCGTGGTCGGTGAATCGGGCTGCGGCAAATCGACGCTGGCGCGCATGGCGACGCTGTTGGAGCCGCCGACGGCGGGAGAGTTGCTGATCGACGGCAAGCCGACAGCACGGATCGGCGCGCGCGGAACGGCATCACCTGTTGCTGTCGGTGCAGATGGTGTTCCAGAACCCGTACGGTTCGCTCAATCCGCGCAAGACCGTAGGCGCGATCCTGGAGGAGCCGCTGGCTATCAACCATCGCGGCAACCCGCGCGGCACGCCAGGCCGCGGCGCGGGCGATGATGGCCAAGGTCGGGACTGCGGCAGGATCAGTACGACCGCTATCCGCACATGTTCTCGGGCGGCCAGCGGCAGCGCATCGCCATCGCTCGCGCGTTGATGCTGCGGCCGCGCGATCGTGGTGGCGGACGAACCGGTGTCGGCGCTCGATGTCTCGATCCAGGCGCAGGTGCTGAACCTGATGATGGACCTGCAGGATGAGTTCCGTCTGGCCTATCTGTTCATCAGCCACGATCTGTCGGTGGTGCGCCACATCGTGCACGACGTGCTGGTGATGTATTGCGGCCAGCCGGTGGAGCAGGGTCCAAAGCGGGCGATTTTCACGACGCCACGACATCCGTATACACGTTTGCTGCTGGCGGCGACGCCGTCCCTGGATCCGGCGCATCGGACCAAGGCGGCAATCGTGAGGGGTGAACCGCCCTCGCCAATCGACCCGCCGGTGGGATGCGTTTTCGCGTCGCGCTGCCCACACGTGACGGAGCTATGTGTGCGCGAGCGTCCGATCGTGCGGCGGTTCGCCGACAGCCTGGTCGCCTGCCATCACGCCGAGGCCATCGGCTGAACTGATAGGCGCGCTGGTGCCGCGGGTGATCGGGCCCAGGTGCACACGGCCATCATGAGATGCTACCCAGCGCCACCCTTGAATCGGAGCATAGCCCTGGCGGAACTCCGCACCGGCTCGAACGTTGTCGGCTCGAACCGAACTGCTGCATCAATCGGCGCGCTTTATCGTGACTGTGATGTTGCCAATCAGCGTCGCCTGCGTGACGGGTGCCAGGCCATGGCTGGTCTACGCGGTGCTCGGCGCGATTGTGTCATTCCTCGGGGACGAAGGCGGCAAGCCGCTCACCCGGTTAGGCTACATGCTGATCGGCCCCGCAGCACTGGTCATCGGCGCCTCGCTCGGCGGCATCGTCGGCAGTGACACTGCGTTCGTCGCGGTAACCGTGCTGCTCGGCCTGTACTACGGCCTGGTCGAGGGCGGTCCGCCGCATCCCCTGCTGATCGCACGCTTCTCTGGCTACGGCCTCGTGCTCGGCTTTACCGTCGCCCACATCACTCCAGTCGACGCAATGGCCACCGGCGCCGCGATGCTGTCGGCATGGCTCGTCTCGCTTGCCTGGGACATTGCCCGCGCCGCAATGCGGCCGCTCGCCGTCGAGCCGGTATGGCAATCGCTCGCACATGCCATCGGCACGTGGCGCACCCGCTGGAGCTTCGCGCTGTCTGCGGGCCTGAGCATTGGTGCCGCGAACCTCGTGGGACTGTGGATCGGTCTCGGCCATTCCTACTGGGCGACGCTCACCATCCTCGTTGTGCTCCGCGCCGACATGATCGACAGCGCCGACGCGATTTCACATCGCGTCTCCGGCACGCTGCTCGGCGTCGGCGTCGTCGCGGCGCTGATCACCTGGGGACCCGGGACCGGGATCCTGTTCGGCGCCATGGTCATCATCGCCGCACTGCGCCTGCCGGCAATGCATCTTCACCTCACCTTGGGAACCGCGTGCATCACCGCCTTCGCGTTGCTGGTGGCCGATCTGCTCGCGACCTCTCACGCTGGCGCGATCCACGTCGTGCAGGACCGCCTGCTCGCGATCATGGTCGGCTGTTGCTTCGCTATCGCCGCACTCGGCTTTCAGCGCGAGATTGATCGTGTCAGGCGCCGCAATGGATAGGTACGTGAGCCGCCGCCCCCCTCGCCGTGCTCGCCGTGCTCGTCTTCGGCCGCGGCGCCGTTATGCGGGCTGCGTCTTGATTGCTACGATGACGAGCCCGGCGGACTCGATGGCCAAATCACGGCAGGCCCGTCCGCGATCGGAAGTGCTATCGGTAAGTCCGGTCGCCTGCGACACCGTCATCGCGCCGCTGATATCAGCGGCGCGATGACACGCCAGGCGCAGTTCCCCCTGGCATTCGTCAGGTCCGCACCATCATGCGTTCCAGACGGCGATCGTGGCCGGCCAGCACCACCGCGATGGCGGTAACCAATGGCCCTATCGCCAGGCATAGCAGCCCGATGTCGGCGCTGCCGGTGGCATCCTTGATCAACCCATAGACGGATGGTCCGAGCCATCCGCCCAGATTGCCGACGGCGTTGATCATGGCGAGACCGCCCGCTGCCGCGACGCCGGTCAGCATCGCACTGGGGAGCGACCAGAATGTCGGAACCAGGGATTGCTGACCCATCATCGCTATGCAAAGCGCGATCATGGTCAAGACCGGGTGGCCGACGCCGATGAGGACGCAAGCCGCCAGCCCTCCGGCGGCCACCAGAGCCGCGCTGGCCACGTGCCAGGTCCGCTCGCCGTGGATGTCGGAATGGTAGCCCCAGTAAATCATCGCCACGAAGGCACACATATAGGGCAGCGCGCTGACCAGCCCGATCCAATCGGTGGGTACTCCCAGCCCTTTGACGATCAGCGGCAGGAAGAACACCAGCCCGTAGCCCGACCCGTTCTGGCCGACATAGGCCAGCGTCAGCAGCCACAACTTCGGATTGCTGAACGCCTGGCCAAGTGAGAACTTCCGCACTGCCTCGCGTTGCGCGTACTCTGAGTCCAGCCGTTGCTGCAACCAGGTCCGCTGTTCCGGCCGCAGCCAGGCCGCGTCCGTCGGCCGGTCCGTCAGAAAGCGCCATATCACGAAGCACATGATGATCGGCGGCAGTCCCTCGATGATGAACAGCCACTGCCAGCCCTGCAGGCCCAGCCAACCTTGCAGGAGGAGCAACAGTCCGCCGACCGGAGGCCCGACGAACAGGGAGATCACGCTGGCTGACTGGAACACGCCCATCATCCGCGTGCGATAGTAGGAGGGGAACCACCAGGTCAGATACAGCAGGACGCCCGGGTAGAAGCCAGCCTCGGCCAGCCCAAGCAGGACGCGGTTGATGTAGAAACTCCACTCGTTCCACACGAGGCCGGTCAGGGCGGCGACGACGCCCCAGCTGAACAGGATGCGGGCGATCCAGCGCCGTGCGCCCACCTTATTGAGGATCAGGTTGCTCGGTATTTCAGCCAGGAAGTAGCCAAGGAAGAACAGCCCGGCGCCAAAGCCGAACACCGCGTTGGTGAACCCGAGATACTTGACCATGGTCGTCGCGGCCATGCCCACGTTCGACCGGTCCAGGTATGCGCAGAAGTAACCCAGCATGAGCAGCGGCATCAGCCGCCAGGTCACGCGTTTGATGGTCTCCCGTTCGATCGGCTCGATTGAATGCAGAGTTGAGGTACTCGCATCCATGTTGGGTTCCTCCTGTTCGTGTAAGGCCCGCATCGGCAGCCGAATGGCAACACGCCGCCGCCGAAGCCGATACTGCGGCGGAAACGCCTGGATCCTGGTTCATCGTCAGCCCGGCAACTCCGACGTTGACGCGGTCAAAGCATCGACGACAGTGTGATGCCGAGACGATCTCCGCTATTTGATCCAATAGAATTGAAGCAGGTTACCAACACGTTAATCAATCCGCCAGCTCGGCGGTCCGGACAACCGTAGATACTCCCCGGCATGCGCGCGATGATAGAGCGACATCGCAGCAATTGTGCGTGTCCCGCACGCGACACGCCGCTACCGTGGCGACAAGCCTGACAGATGACCCGGCGACTGCCTGCCTCCGGAACGGGCTGCACCAGACGCAGGGCAAGCGCTGCGTGGCGCAGATCTTAGCGATCAACGGCGGTGATGAGGCGTGTCCGCCATCAACGCCGTGCCCGGCTTCCATCCGGCGCCCGCGCCCTGCATGATGACGCTGAGTCTCGGAAAGCAGGCAATCGGGGGAAACCACCATGGCCGACGGCAGCATTGATACGCGAACCGCTCATATTTCGGCGGAAGAAGCGCTGGCGCTGCATGCGTCCGGGCGTCCGGGCAAGCTGGAGACGCGGATCTCCAAGCCGATAGCCACGGCGCGCGACCTGTCGCTGGCGTATTCGCCAGGCGTGGCGGAACCGTGCCTGCACATTCAGCGCGATGCCTCGCTCGCCTACGATTACACGGCGAAGGGCAACATGGTGGCGGTGGTTTCAAATGGAACTGCCGTGCTGGGGCTCGGCAATCTTGGTGCGATCGCTTCGAAGCCCGTGATGGAGGGCAAGATCGCGCTGTTCAAGCGCTTCGCCGATATCGACGGCATCGATCTGGAGATCGACTCCGAGGATGTCGACGAGGTGGTCAATGCAGTCCGGTTCCTCGCCGGGTTCGGCGGCATCAACCTGGAGGACATCAAGGCCCCGGAATGCTTCGTGATCGAGCAGCGGCTGCGCGAGTTGATGGACATCCCAGTGTTCCACGACGACCAACACGGCACCGCGATCGTCGCGGCGGCCGGGCTGATCAATGCCTGCCACCTTACAGGCCGCGAACTGCGGGACACGAAGCTGGTGGTGAACGGTGCCGGCGCGGCCGGCATCGCGTGCGTCGAGCTGCTGAAGGCAATGGGTATGCGGCCGGAGCACGTGGTGCTGTGCGACACCAGCGGTGTGATCTACCAGGGCCGCACCAACGGGATGAACCAGTGGAAGTCGGCGCACGCCGCCGTCACCAAGGCACGCACACTGACCGAGGCGCTGGATGGCGCGGACGTCATCTTTGGCCTCTCGGTGAAGGGCGCGGTGACCAAGGACATGGTCAGTCGCATGGCGGACAAGCCGATCATCTTCGCGATGGCGAATCCTGATCCGGAGATCACGCCGGAGGAGGCGCGCGAGGCCAGTCCGCACGCGATCATTGCCACCGGTCGCAGCGACTATCCCAACCAGGTCAACAACGTGCTCGGGTTTCCCTACATCTTCCGCGGCGCGCTGGATGTGCGGGCGTCCACCATCAACGAGGCGATGAAGATCGCCGCGGCTGAGGCACTGGCGAAGCTGGCGCGCGAGGACGTGCCGGACGAGGTGCACTCCGCTTCCGCCGGGCGGCGCCTGACCTTCGGGCCGGAATACATCATCCCCAACGCGTTCGATCCACGGCTGATCTCCTGGGTGCCTCCGGCGGTGGCGCGGGCGGCGATGGACAGTGGGGTGGCGCGGCGCCCGCTGATGGATCTGCGACGCTATGCACGTGACCTGTCGGGGCGGCTGGACCCGACCGCCGGCGCACTCGATGCGATCATGGAGAGCGTTCGCGCGGATCCATGCCGCGTGGTGTTCGCCGAGGGCGAGGAGGAGAAGGTGGTGCGCGCCGCCGTCGCCTACCGCAATGCTGGGTATGGCAGGCCTGTGCTGATCGGGCGCGAGGACCGGGTGAAGGCAACGATGACGAGCCTTGGCCTCGGCATCGTCGAGGGGATCGAGATCCACAATGCGAGGCTGTCGGGCAGCAACCAAAAGTATGTGGACTTTCTCTATAACCGCTTGCAGCGGCGTGGCTTCCTGCAACGTGACTGCCAACGCATGGTCAACCAGGACCGCAATGTGTTCGCCGCCTGCATGGTGGCAACGGGTGACGCCGATGCGATGATCACCGGCCTCACCCGGTCGGCCGCGGTGAGCCTCGACGACATCAGCCACGTGATCGAACCGGCCAAGGGCGAAATCGCGTTCGGCCTGACGCTGATGGTGGGCAATCGCGGCAAGACCATCTTCATCGCTGATTCGCTGGTGCATTTCCGCCCCGACGCGGAGCAGCTTGCTGATATCGCGATTGGCGCGGCGCGGGCGGCGCGGCATCTCGGGCATGAACCGCGTGTCGCACTGCTGTCGCATTCCACGTTCGGGCATCCGCCGCACGACCGTGCGATCCCGATGCGCGATGCGGTGGCGATCCTGGATCAACGCAAGGTCGACTTCGAGTATGACGGTGAAATGAGCCCGGATGTGGCGCTGGAGCCTTCGATCCGCGCGCTGTATCCGTTCTGCCGGCTGACCAGAGATGCGAATGTGCTGTTGGTGCCGGGACTGCACTCGGCGCACATCACGGCGCGGCTGGCGCATCACCTGAGCGGCGGCACAACGATCGGGCCGCTCCTGATGGGAATGGAGCGGCCCGTGCAGGTCATGCCGATGGACGCTTCCGTCAGCCAGATCGTCGATCTGGCCTGCCTCGCCGCGTATCAGGCGGCGAGGCATTAGCTAGCGTTCAGTCGTCGCCTGTGGCGACAGCGGCCGATACTGGCGGCAACGCGGTCTGCGCTTCCAGCGCGCGTTGCCGTTGCACCCGCTTGTAGACGAACGAGGTCAGTATCGGTGTCAGTATCGCGGTCACGATGACTGACGCCGCTACCTGCACAGTCGCGATTGGCGCGATCGCGGCGTAGCTCGGGTCCGCCATAGCGACCGCTTTCGGCACTGCCGCCGAGTTGCCGGCCGTGCTGGACGCCGCGGCGCCTGCTATGCCGGTGCCGCCGAGCAGCCGGTCAACCAGGATGCAGACCGTGCCGGTCACGACCAGCACGAACACGCCCAGGAACACGCCAGGGAGGCCCGCGGTCACCACCGCGGAAAGGTTGATCGTCTGGCCCAGCGTGAAGCCCATGAACGGCACGATGATCGGCTCATGAGAACCGAAGAAGTCGCGCAGATCCTTGTCCAGATTGCCGAACACCGCGCCGGCGGCGATCGGCGCGATCACCGACACAATGGTCAGCCAGGGGATGGTCGCCAGGCCGGCGCCGACCAGGATCACCATGGTCAGAAACGGACCGGTCTCGATGCTCTGCGGCACGTAGGTGCCAGCATCGTCCTTGTCGCCCATCACGCTGGTCAGGGCCATGAACATGCCGCCGTTGGTGTCGCTCATCGCGACCAGCAGCGCCAGGGTGCTGTAGCCGAATATGTCGCCACCGAAGAACTTCCCGACTGAGACGGCGATCAGCGTAGCGACACCAACCTTCGCTGCCATGATGCCGAAGCCACGCTTCAGCATGCGCGGTGCGGCGTTGAGCGTCATCTTGGTGCCGACAGTGAACAGGTACATCCCGAGGATGGTCGGGTAGCCGACGTTGCTGAGCGCCTCGGTGAAGCCGCCGATCTTCAGCAGATTCGGGAAGAACGTGTTGATCACCATGCCGGTGAACAATGGCACGACCATCAGGCCACCGGGCACTTTGTTAATGGTTTTGTAGATACGCATGGATCACCTGCGGGTGGGTCTCGGCGCAGTTTATGTGTTTGGTGTCTGGGCGCATTGATCTGGGTCAAAGGATATAAGGATAACCGGAGACCCGCGATGGCCCCCCTCCCCAACCCTCCCCCGCTTCGCGGGAGAGGGGGTCGTGACGAAACGGGCGGGGCGGCGCACTATGCCGGCAAACGATAAAGGGAGAAGTGCGATGGCGGCTTAATTCGACCTGGTCATCCGTGGTGGCACCGTCGTTGACGGCACGGGGCGCGCTCCGATCGAGGCGGACGTCGGCATCAAGGGCAACCGCATCGCCGCCATCGGCTCGCTTGCGAAGAACGGCGCCGAGGAGATCGACGCAAAGGGTAATACCAACACTCACTGACGCGACTTATCTTCCCACTTGTATGGTCAGGGCCGGCGATGACATTCGGCACAACTCATTGCGAGTCGGACTGCGAGGCAAATGAGGATTTTCAACCATGCACGCAGATGGACACAGATAGTCCCAGACGCAATGTTTCAAAGCGGGCTAGCCGCGCTTCCCTGGAGCCGAGTTATATTATTTGCGTTTATCTGTGTGCATCTGTGGTTGAAGATTTTTTACTGATTCCGTTGCTGCCGGCAATGCCGAGTAGAGGCTCGCTGCTTTTGCTATGGGTCACCATCAATGAGAACCGGTATAAGATGCCGCAATGTAGCAACCAGGTTCACTGTACGGAAGAGCCGGGTCACGGCTTCTACGGTGAGGCAAGCGCATCCCGCAGGTAGTTGCTCATCCGGTTTGGTCACGGCTCACCCCTGTGGGCGGCGGACCCATCTGTTGATAAGGCGCGGTCGCAACCGGACCGGATCGGCACAAGCAAGCAGGATTCACCACAGAGTTAGCCAGCGGCCGTGGCCGCACCGCGATGGCTGGAAATGGCTCACATCAGGCGGGCCACACGATCGTCCCGGGCTATTTGCATGGTAGGCACAGAGGCACGGAGAACCATAACCACCACCGATAGGTTCATTGCTGAAGTCATCTCCTGGCTTCTTCTCTGTGCCTCTGTGGTAAATCCTGCTTGCTTGCTTCGCCGCCATTGGAAACCGCCGTGCCCTACAGAGTTGAGCAGTTGCTCCCGCAACAGCGCAGTCAAACCATGGCCTCGTTGGCAATGAACCCACCCGGCACACACCGAAAATAACCCTTGCCTAACTAACTGGGTGTCACCTAGTATAACTAGAATGGAAACCGACGTACCCGATACACCCGGTCCAGCCTCGCCTCCCGATCCGCCCCAGGATCAACCCGGCGAGACCGCGCCCGTGCCCGAGTACATCGCCGCCCTGCTCTACGTCGTCCGCATCCTGCTCGGCTACGGCCGCCATCTCCGCGACACCGTCCACCGCCGCGCCGCCGCCCCCACATTCCCCACCATCGCGGCCGCCTTCGGCACCGCCAACCTCTCCACCATCATCGCCCACCTCAACCGAGGCCTCCTGCGCGCCGCCGCCCTGCAGCGCTTCCTGCTCGAGCGCGCCGCAACCGGCCGCGACATCGACATGGTGACCCGCCGCCCCCACGCCGATGAAAAACCGCCCGCATCAGCAACCCCCCAACCCGAGCAACCAGCGGACCAACCAGCCAGGCCCAAAGTCGCACCCCGACCGTCGCTGCCCCCCGGCCACGACGATCCCGAACTCTTCATGCCCACACCGCAAGATCTCGATCGTCAGGTGCGTCGCCGCGCGGTCGGCCGCACCATCACCGAGATCTGTCGCGACCTCGCCGTCGTCCCCGGCCTCTGCACCCCCGAATTCTGGAACGGGCTCTTCGAGTTCATGCACTACTTCGGCGGCAGCGTCGAAACCCTGATGCGAGAGAAGACCCACCGCGAACAAACCTTCATTCAGGAGCAGCACAAAAAGCGCGACAGCACCTGGGATTGGTTACGGTTGAAACGAGATGAGGTCCGCCAAGTCCTGGGCTTCTTCATCGGCGAACCACCGGTCGATCCATTCGGCGCTCTCGACACGGCCCTGGCCACCGGCCCGCCCTGACCCCTCCGGAATGACGCAGCACGGACGCCCGGGACTGGACAACGGCCAGCCCCGCCGTCCCGAATTCGTGCCACTTCCCGTCATGTGTCGTTCCGGGCACAAGCCTGGGCTTTGATCGTCACTGCCCGGCTCGATCAGGCCATCATTACCGTCCTCCGGCTCGTCCTGATGACGGCCCTGCCGAGACAGCTGATGAGCCACTGCCAGTGAAATTTGGTATCAGTCCAGCAGGTCGCGGCACCCCAGGTCGTCCACACCGCCAGCAGCAGGCGTTCCATGTTGTTCCACCAGATCACCGGCGGGATGTTGCCGGTCACCTGCCAGACCGGCCCCCTGTTCATCGGGTCGGACATTGAACAAGGTTTGTCGGCTCGTCCCCGCGTCATCGGCGTTGTTTGCGGCCCTTTGCGTTTTTTGCGTTGAGTCTTGCTTGCATTCGTCGCGCTTATCACACCCCACGGGGTAGGAACTCGGGCAGCCGCGTCATGGATTCCGGTCATGACGAGCCTCGGTGCCGGAGGCGCTCGTCGTGTTAGCCTCGGTGGGGTTTAGCCCGGGATCGCGATGACGTCGAGAAGGCACCCCTGCGTATCGAGACATCAACTTTGACCGCCGAGCAATTCTACCTGAAACGATCATGCTCCAAAGCCATCGTCGCACCACGCCGAACCGTATTATCCTGCGACGCAAGGAGGAGTCCCCAATGGCGCCCGCGAAGTCTGAGGTCGTGATCTACCACAACCCCGCCTGCACCACCTCCCGCAAGGTGCTCGGCATGATCCGCGACGCCGGCGTGCAGCCGCGCGTGGTGGAATACCTGAAGACGCCGCCGAACCGGTCGGAACTGCTCGACCTGCTGAGCCGCATGAACATGAAGCCGCGCGAACTGCTGCGCCGGCGAGGCACCCCCTACGACGAACTCGGCCTCGCCGACCCCGCCAAAACCGACGAAGCACTGATCGACGCCATCCTGGCACATCCCATCCTGATGGAGCGCCCGGTCGTGGTCGGCCCGCGCGGCGTCCGCCTGTGCCGTCCGCCGGATCGCGTGCAGGACGTACTGCCGGCAAGCTGAATGGCCGCGAAGCTGACACTCGCGGCGCTACGCCGCCAAGCCGTGCTGGGTTCGCTAACGCCGCCGACAACGCTGGCTCGAGCGCTCGCCAGCCCCGGCTTCGTGCAGGCGGATCCAATCCGCGCGCCCGCACGTGCCCAGGACCTGATCCTGCGCCATCGCGTCGCCAACTACCGCGCAGGCGATCTGGAACGGCGGTTCACCCGCCTCGGGCTGGAGGAGGACTTCCTCTACGCCTACGGTTTCATGCCCCGCGACACCGCCCGGCTGCTCCACCCCCGCCACGATCCGGAGGCCGACGACGGCACGCACATCCCCACGGGCCTCGCCGCCGAGGTCCTCGCCTTCGTGCGCGATCGCGGCCCGACACATCCCGCCGAACTGGCCGAGCGCTTCGGACGCGAGCGCGCAGTGAACGGCTGGGGCGGCTTCTCCAAAGCCACCACCCGCGCCCTGCAAACCCTCCAATACTACGGCCTCCTCCGCGTCGCCGGCCGCCGCGACGGCATTCGCGTCTACGAGGCCGCACCACCCCTCGACGAACCCCTGGCCCGCGAGGAACGCAGCCGCCGCATCGCCCTCCTGGTCGTCAGCATCCTCGCCCCGCTGCCCGACGTCAGTCTGGCCGCCACGTTCGGCCTGCTGGGTCGCGGCGCCCCCGGTCTCGGCGGATGGCGCCCGACTGTGGAGGCGCTGCTGGCATCCGGCGAACTCGAAAGCAGCGAGGTCGATGGCATCCGCTATCTCTGGCCCGCGGCGACATCGAAGCGCCGAAACAGTGGCGGCACGGTGCGACTGCTCGCGCCATTCGATCCGATCGTCTGGGACCGCCGCCGCTTCGAGCATCTATGGGGTTGGCAATACCGGTTCGAGGCCTACACCAAGCCCGAACTACGCCAGTTCGGCTACTATGCGATGCCCCTCCTGTGGGGCCATGACATCATCGGCTGGGCCAATGTGAAGCTGGCCGGCGGGAAACTTGACGTCGATCTCGGCTTCGTCGGCAAACGCCCGCGCGATGCGGAATTCCAGCACGCGCTCGACGCCGAGTTGGCGGCGATGGAACAATTCCTCACCTAGATGACCGATGCCACCGGACACAGCTAGGCTGCTGCATGTGTGGACGGCGCGCCAACTCATCGCATCTGAATCGGACGCCTGATGCCACCGCGCCCATCCGGCATCGTGCAATCCCCTGGTCTGCTCGCCTCGCCGTCGCGCAACCTGATCGTCGGCCTGCTCTACATGGCCGTCGTCATGACCGCAGCCACGATCAGCTATCACCTCGCAGGGTGGAGCTTCGGCGACGCACTCTACATGGTCATCATCACGGTCTACACCGTCGGCTACCAGGAGGTGCACCCGCTCGACACGGCGTTGCTCCGGACCATCACGATCTCCACCATCGTGCTCGGATGCACTGGCGTGATCTTCCTCACCGGCGCGCTCGTCCAGTTCATCACGCTCAACCAGATCAACCAGGTTTTCGGCATCAAGCGCATGAACACGCAGATCGACAAGCTGTCGCACCACGTCATCATTTGCGGCTTCGGCCGTATCGGGGCCATGCTGGCGCAGATCCTGCAAGCCGCCGGCGCCGCGTTCGTCATCGTCGAGCGCGACGAGGAAAGCGCGGAGCGTGCGCGCGGATTCGGACACCTGTGCATCCAAGCCGATGCAGCCGATGAATTTGCCCTACAGTCGGCTGGCGTGACGCGCGCACGAGTAGTCGCAACCGTACTGCCGAACGACGCCGCCAACGTGTTCATCACGCTCACCGCCCGCAACATGCATCCCGAGGTCGAGATCATCGCGCGCGGCGAAGCACACAGCACCGAACGCATGTTGCTGCACGCCGGCGCCAATCGCGTCGTGCAACCGACACACATAGGTGCCGAACGCATCGCCGAGATCATCCTCTACGAGAAGACCGCCGCCTTCGTCCACGGTTCCGAACAGACGCGCGACTTCGAACGCGTGCTGCAAACGCTAGGCCTGAACATGGAGGTGGTAACCGCCGCACCCGGCAGTCCCGCCATCGGCGAGACGATCGAAGCAATCGAGCGTGCCGCGGAAGGCGCATTCTTCATCGTGCAGACCATCCACCGTGATGGCGCGGCGATAACCCAACCGGAGCCCGGCATGCGCATCAAGGAAGGTGACGGGTTGGTGCTGATCGGCCGCACGCCCGGCACCACCAGCCTGTTCGAACCCGTCAGCCGCCGCCCCACACGATAGGGAAATCCGCATCATGCCAAAGCTCGGCTATCTGCTGCCAACGCGCGAACAGATCATGCAGGGACGCCCCGATGCCGCATCATTGCTGGCGCTCGCGACCCGTGCCGAGGCGCTCGGCTACGACTCGATCTGGGTCGGTGATTCGGTGCTGGCACGGCCGCGGCACGATCCGCTGACGCTGCTCGCCGGCGTCGCAGGTCGGGTGCCGCGCGTCGCACTTGGCACCGCCGTGCTACTGCCCGCGCTGCGCAATCCAGTGCTGCTGGCGCACCAGGTCGCAACGCTGGACCAGGTGTCGGAAGGCCGCTTCATCCTCGGTGTCGGCATCGCGCGCGACGTGCCGAACATCCGCGCCGAATTCGCCGCCTGTGGCGTGCCATTCGAGAAGCGCGTCGGCCGCATGATGGAAGGCCTCCGACTGTGCCGCGCGCTCTGGAGTGGCGAAGCGGTGGATTGGCAAGGCCGCTGGGACGTCCGAGGCGGCATACTTGCACCAACACCGCATCGTACCGGTGGCCCACCGATATGGGTCGGCGGCAACACAGCCGCCAGCCTGGAGCGCGTAGGCAAGCACTTCGACGGCTGGTTCCCCAACGCCCCCGACGCGACCCAATTCGCCGAGCAATGGCAGCAGGTGCGAGCGATCGCCTCTGCCGCGGGCCGCGATGCATCGCGCTTGTCAGCCGCCATGTATCTGACCCTGACGGTCGATAATGACGCCGAGCGCGCGGCCGCTCGGATGGATGGGTTCCTCGAGGAATACTACGGTGCGCCCGCTTCAGTGTTGCGACAGCGGCAGGCGGTGTATTCCGGCCCGGCGTCAGGCGTTGCCGAATGGCTCGACGGCTTCGCCCGCGCCGGCGCCACGGATCTCGTGCTGCGCTTTGCCGGTGATCACCAGCACCACCTGGAGGCGATGGCAAAGGTGCGCGCATCGCTTGGCTGGTGATGCGATTCGCGTGCGACGGCGCGCACTGCACAACCGCTCTGACCAAGGAACGAGCTATCGGGTGCGTGCCACATAAGGTACGAGTGGCACCCAATGTCCTCTCTGCGCTCAATCTCGCTCGCAACATAAGACTTGGTTGTGTGATCCGTGTAGGCTGAGCTCCCTTGGCCCGGCCGAGCAAACGAGACGGCCCGTTCCTACGATGCAATGAGGACAATCAGGCTATGAGCAGCGAAGACAAGAAACATCGTTCGCATCTGCCGATCCCAACTCCCGAGCGAACCGGGCTGATCACCTATGATGCGAAGGATCCGGATACGCACTTCCCGCCCATCGAGCAATTGCGCCCGCCCAAGGGCGCACCGAACGTGCTGCTCATTCTCATCGACGACGCCGGATTCGGATCTTCGAGCGCATTCGGTGGACCGTGTCAGACACCGAATGCCGAAA
This sequence comes from uncultured Alphaproteobacteria bacterium, assembly GCA_963726125.1. Classification (GTDB taxonomy): domain Bacteria; phylum Pseudomonadota; class Alphaproteobacteria; order Acetobacterales; family Acetobacteraceae; genus JAMXLO01. The sequence continues at coordinate 48,065 of CAVSBG010000005.1, forward strand.
AGCTGGCGGCTGGCGGGCTGAAGTACAACCGCTTCCACACCACCGCCCTCTGCTCTCCAACACGGGCGGCGCTGCTGACCGGCCGCAACCACCACTCGGCGGGCATGGGTGGCATCACCGAAATCGCCACCGGCGCGCCGGGCTACAGCTCGGTGTTGCCCAACACCATCTCGCCGCTTGCCCGCACCTTGAAACTCAACGGCTACTCAACCGCGCAATTCGGCAAATGCCACGAAGTGCCGGTGTGGGAAACCAGCCCGGTCGGACCGTTCGACGCCTGGCCCACCGGGGGCGGCGGCTTCGAGTACTTCTATGGCTTCATCGGTGGCGAGGCGAACCAGTGGTACCCCACGCTCTACGAGGGCACTACGCCGGTCGAGCCCAGAGGCACACCGGAAGAGGGCTACCACTTCATGGCGGACATGACCGACAAGGCTATGGCCTGGGTCTCGCAGCAAAAGGCGCTGGCTCCGGACAAGCCCTTCTTCGTCTACTTCGCACCCGGCGCCACTCACGCACCACACCACGTGCCGAAGGAGTGGGCCGACAGGTACAAAGGCAAGTTTGATGCAGGCTGGGACAAGCTGCGTGAAGAGACGATCGCCCGGCAAAAGGTCCTGGGCGTGGTCCCGGAGGATTGCCAGCTCACCGCGCGCCACGCCGAGATCCCGGCGTGGGACGACATGCCGGAAGCACTGAAGCCGATACTGCGCCGCCAGATGGAGGTTTATGCCGGCTTTCTGGAGTACACCGACCATCATGTCGGACGCCTGCTCGACGGCTTGAAGACGCTCAACATCCTTGACGACACGCTGGTCTACTACATCGTCGGCGACAACGGCGCCTCCGCCGAGGGCACACTGAACGGTGCCTACAACGAGATGGCCAACTTCAACGGGCTGGCCGCTTTGGAGACCGCAGAATTTCTTATGGAACGATACGAAAAGCTCGGCGGGCCGGAGTCCTACAACCATTACGCCGTGGGCTGGGCTCATGCCATGAGCTCGCCATACCAGTGGACCAAGCAGGTTGCCTCCCACTGGGGTGGCACGCGGAATGGCACCGTTGTGCACTGGACCAACGGCTTCAAGGCCAAAGGTGAAATCCGTTCCCAATTCCACCATGTGATCGACGTGGCGCCAACAATCCTTGAGGCTGCCAAGCTGCCTCAGCCGATATCTGTTAACGGCGTGCAGCAGAAGCCCATCGAAGGCGTCAGCATGCTCTACTCGTTCGATGACGCCAGTGCCGGCGAGCGGCATGAGACGCAGTATTTTGAGATGTTCGGCAACCGCGGGATCTACCACAAGGGTTGGACCGCGGTGACGAAGCACGGCACGCCCTGGGTGCTCATGGGCAGGAAGACCGTGCCGCTCGACGATGACGTCTGGGAACTCTATGACACCAGCAAAGACTGGAGCCAGGCCAATGATCTGGCCACGCAAATGCCGGACAAGCTGCGCGAGCTGCAACGACTATGGCTGATCGAGGCGACGCGCTACAACGTATTGCCCATTGACGATAGAGTTATCGAGAAGATGAATCCGGATACCGCGGGTCGCCCTGTGCTGATCAAGGGAAAGACACAGCTACTTTTCCGTGGCATGGGGCGACTGTCGGAAAACTGCGTCCTGAATATCAAGAACAAGTCGCACTCCGTTACTGCGGAGATCGAGGTGCCAGCAACCGGTGCGGAAGGCGTTATCATCGCTCAGGGCGCGAACATCGGCGGCTGGAGCCTTTACGCGAAGAACGGCAAGCTCAAATACTGTTACAACGTGGCCGGGGTGCACCACTTCTACGTTGAATCGAAGGAAGCGATGCCGAGAGGCGAGCATCAGGTGCGCATGGAATTCGCCTATGCCGGCGGCGGCCTCGGCAAGGGCGGACAGGTCACGCTCTATGTTGATGGCAAACAGGTCGGTGAAGGAACCGTCCCGATGACGCAGGCGATGGTGTTCTCCGCCGATGACGGTTGCGACGTAGGTGAGGACAGCGGCGCACCTGTTTCCCCGGACTATGGATCGCGTGGTAACGGATTCAACGGCACGGTCAAAGGCGTGCAGCTCGCTATCGACGACGCGGCGGAGAGCCTGGACCACCTCGTCTCGGTGGAGGATGCCGTCCGCATCGCAATGGCACGGCAGTAATCGAAATGCGGGGCGGTGATGGGGCCCGACGGCACAGTGGCTCCATCACCAAACCTGAGTGCTGCTCGAGTTCACTCAACAACGCGGTGCGTCGGGCAACCGGGGGAATATCCAGTGACTGACAAGCCGCTTACCCCCAACCTTGCCAACAAACTCGCGAGGGAACGCAAACCGCGAGGCGGCAGAGCGTACGCTCACTCCCGAGTCCCTGAAGCGGCTATCACGGCCTGATTTTGCCTATGACGCCGTGCGTGTGAGCCATCCGATTTATCAACAGTGTCAGCCGCCAAGAGATAACCAGGCCGCAGGAGACCACCGTGGCAACCGAAACCTACGCAAAAGCGACGCTACGCCAGCGCGCGATGCACGAACTCACGGAGTTCGCAATCCTCACCGCATACCTCTACATCACTCTCGGGGCAGTGATCCTGATGAAGGCGTCGGTCCTACAGGACCACAACATCAGATTCGCCTTGTGGGGTGTTGCCATCGTCAAAGCGGCGTTGCTGGCGAAATTCATGCTGCTCGGTCGTGCAATGAAGATTGGCGAGCGCTACTCGAGCCGTCCGCTGATCTGGCCGACGCTGCATAAGGCGTTCGCCTTCCTCGTGCTGCTGGTCGTGCTGACCATCGTTGAAGAAGTCGTCGTTGGCCTGTTCAACCACCAAACGGTCGCTGCCTCGCTCGGCGAGCTCACCGGAGCCAGGCTTGATGAGACCCTGGCTGGCATCGTCATTTTATTCATGGTGCTGATACCCTACTTCACCATCCGCGTGATCAGTGAGGCGCTGGGCGAGGGCAGGCTGCTGCGGATGTTTTTTGTCGAGCGGGAACCAATCCCGCAAGCCTAGGTCAGTCCTGGCTCGAGTGCTTCAAATCAAACGGCAGCTTTCCACCCAAGGCAATCCCTCCAGCGCAGAGCCGCCCGCGCCGCCAGGCATCGAGCGTCCGCCCAGACGCTCGATTAAAACTGCTGTGCTCAGGTGCCAGGCCGCGTCTTCTTCCAAACCTCGAAGTCACGCTTCGCTTCATCACTCGTAGCCGGGAACAACCCTGGCAGTGCCCGCCCCCGCGCCACCTCCTCCTCAGCGAACTCCTCATACAGCGTCGTGGCAAGCGCTTCCTCCGCCACCTCATCGGCGATGTCGGGCGGTATCACCACGACCCCATCGCAATCACCAACGATAATGTCGCCCGGATACACCGCCACGCCGCCGCACCCGATCGGCAAATTCAGATCGCACGGATGATGTGCGATCGGGCTCGGTGGTGACGACGCCCGGCGATGATACGCCGGCAGCCCCGTCTTGAAGACCCCGTCGGTATCGCGCAGCCCTCCATCGGTGACGATGCCCGCACAGCCGCGCGCCTTCAGCCGCCCGACATAGAGATCGCCCGCCGATGCCGCGCGAGCATCCCCTCGAGAATCCACCACCAGCACATGCCCCGGCGGACAAGTCTCCATCGCCTGGCTCTGTATCGGCGCCCGAGGCCCCCGTGCATTCGGCCCGTCCTTGTCCTCACGCGAAGGAATGAACCGCATCGTAAAAGCAATCCCGACCATGCGCGGAATGTCATGACGGATCGGCCACACATCCTGCATGAACATGCTACGCAATCCGCGCCGATTGAGCACGCCGGTCAGCGTCGAGGTACCCACGCGCAGCAGTGCATCACGCGTCTTCTGCGACAGTTCGCTCATCTCTTTCCTCCCAAATCCACCTGCCGCCGAGGCACCGCCGGCGCGGCGCGCAAGCTGCTCAGGTCGATCTCCGGCATCGCCACGCCCAATTGCCGCAGCACGCCGTTCGCGAGTTCGTTGTAGCTGCTGAAGCCTTGCCGCAGCCGCTCCCGCCACCGCGGAATGCCGCCATTGGCATGCAGCTCGAATGCCGACTCTCGTCCATCCAGTGCCGACGACACATGATCCCACGCCATCTGCAACAGCGCCGAGCGTTGCAACGCGGTGTATCCGCCACCCCCGAACGACTCCTCGAATCCAGCCGCGAGTTCAGGCGCGGCAAGATCACGGTCCGTCGGGGCGACCACCAGCGAAGATCCCGGTAGAATGCGCAACAACTCGCTCATGCCCGGCCGCGCCTTCAGCATGGCGATGCTACCGGCCGCCAGGTGGCAAATATTGGGATAGCAATACCCCGCCGCGGTGAACTGCGGATCGCGCTCCGCCGCCACCAGGCAACTGCGCACCGTCTGCACGTCGGTGATCAGGTCAAGCAGGTAGCCGTTGGTCCCCGCGTCCGCCATCAACCCCATCGCATGGGTGCAGGCGAGCGCGAGACCCAGTGTCACCTCCGCCTTCGCCAGCCAGCAGTACAGCTGATGCCAGAACAGCCATCGCGCGATCAGCTCCGGCGAGGCATCCACCAGGAACACGCGCTCCCAAGGCACGTGCACGTCATCGAGCCACATCTGTCCATCGAGTTCGTCGTAGCGGCTGCTGAGTGGCGACACGAATGGGTTGGCATCACGCGTGGCAATGCGGCGGCAGATGACGCGGATGCCGGGCGCGTTCACCGGAACTATGAAGGTCGCGCGATGGCCCTGGTAATCCACGCCGCACAGCCCGCCGATATAGATGTCCTCGGCGTAGGCTGGGCTGGTATGCATACCGATCTTGCCGCTGATCACCAGACCGGAGTCGGTCTCGCGCACGATGCGCAGCGCTGCGCGTTCGGCCGGATCAGACCGCATCCGATAGCCGATGGTCGCCGAGCCCGACGAGAACGTCAGGAAGCGCCCGGTCCTGACGATGTGCTGTCGGTAGGCCTCCGCGTTGTCGATCTGCTGTTGCGACACATTCCGCTGTTGCACCTCGCCCAGAATGCCGAGTGCGATCAGATGACCATAGGCCGGTGTATGCGTAATGTTGCCCGCGCTGAGGAATGTTGTGGCGGCGAAGCAGCGCCCCATGCCAACGAGATCATCGGCGCTTTTCGGCAGCGTATAACCCCAGGGCACACCATCGTTCAGCAGCGTACCCTGCCATGCGGGATCGAAGTGGCGGTCGTACCACGCGACATACTCATCCACCATCGCGCGCGTCGCGGGATGCGTGCTGACATCATCGACCGCCCCCTCGCCGAGCACCCACACCTTGCGCCCGTCGCGCACCGACCCACGGTACTCGGCGCCGGTGCGCAGGCCACGCATCTACGCGGCTTTCGCGTCGCGGATCGCGCGCCAGATGCGGTCGCTGCTGGCCGGCATGTCGAGTTCGAGCACACCGACAAGCTCCAGCGCGTGCATGATCGCGTTCATCACCGCGGGCATGGCACCCACGCAGCCGGCCTCACCCGCCCCCTTGGCTCCGAGCGGATTGCCCGCCGTCGGTATAGGGTTGGAGACGATGCGCATGCTGCACATGTCATCAGCGCGCGGCATGCAGTAATCCATGAAACTTGCAGTCAGCAACTGGCCGGAACCGGGTTCGTAGACCACCTGCTCCATCAGGATCTGGCCAACACCTTGCGCCACCCCGCCGTGGATTTGCCCGGCCAGCGTCAGCGGATTGATCACCGTGCCAACATCATCGACCACCAGGTACGACAACAGATCGACCACGCCGGTCTCCGGATCGATCTCCACCTCGCAGACATGGCAGCCGTTGGGGAACGTGTTCATCGTCGGCGCATACGTCGCGTGCTCGTAGAACCCAGGCTCCATCCCGTCCGGCAGCCGAGCCGGCTGGAACGCCGCCCGCGCCACGTCCTTCAGCGCCATTCCCCGATCGGTCCCCGCCACGCTAAAGCGGCCGTCGGCGAATTCGATATCAGCTTCCGCGGCCTCCAGCAGATGCGCGGCGATACGCTTGCCCTTGTCGATGATCTTGCCGGCGGCCAGCGTCAGCGCGGAACCACCGACCACCATGGAGCGCGACCCATTTGATCCCATGCCAAACGCGACACGGTCGGTATCGCCGTCGATGAATTGCACTTCTTTCGGGTCCATCCCGAGGCGTTCGCACAGGATCTGCTTGAACACCGTTTCGTGGCCCTGGCCATGCGTCTTGGTGCCCATCAGCAGGATCGCACTGCCACTCGGCTGGAAACGAATCTCGGCATATTCTGGTGTCGGCCCAGCGGCCTGCTCGATCGCATTGGCGAAGCCGAAGCCGCGCAGCATGCCGCGCGCCTGCGAAGCCTCGCGACGCGACGCAAAGCCAGCTTGATCAGCCGCCTCCAGCGCCGTCTCCATATTCCGAGCGAACGCGCCGCAATCATAGAACGGGCCGAGTGCGGTCTTGTACGGCATCTTCGCATCGGGAATGATATTGCGCCGGCGCAGCTCGATCGGATCGATGTTCAGCTCGCGCGCCGCGGCTTCCATGGCGCGTTCGATCAGGTAGCTCGCTTCCGGGCGACCAGCGCCACGATACGGCGCCGTCGGGCTGGTGTTGGACAGCACTGCATCGATCGTCACGTACGCCGCCGGAATGTCATACATGCCGACGACGGTGCCGATCTGACCGAATGGCGTCAGCAACTGCCGATCGGACGCGATGTAGGCCCCGATACTGGCCAGCATATGCAGCCGCAGTCCGATGATCTTCGCGTTGGCATCAAATGCCAGCTCGATCTCGCCGACATTGTCGCGCCCATGCTCGTCGGCGAGGATCACCTCGGAGCGTTCGCATCGCCACTTCACCGGCCGTTCCAACTTGCGTGCGGCCCACAGCGTCAGCCGGTGTTCGACGTATTGCCACCCCTTCGCGCCGAAGCCGCCACCCACGTCATGGCACACCACGCGCACCGAGCTCTCCGGCACCTTGAACACCATGTTGGCCAGCATGTTGCGCACGCGGTGCGGGTAGTTCACGTCGGCGTACAGCGTGTATCGCCCCTCCGCCGGGTCATAAACCCCAAGAGCGCCACGCGGCTCCATATACTGCGCATGCACACGTGTAATGACATAGCGCCGCTTTACGACATGCGCCGCCTGCGCGAACGCAGCCTCGGTCGCCGTGCGGTTGCCGCGCTCGGTGGTGTGCGAGATGTTGTCCGGGTTCTCGTCCCACAGCCTCGGCGCATCCGGCTCCGCCGCGGCCGCGACCGAGGTCACCGACGGTAGCGTCTCATAATCCACCGCCACGAGTTCAGCGGCATCCTTCGCCTGCGCCAGCGTCTCCGCGATCACCATGACGACCGGATCGCCGACATAGCGCGCGCGATCCACCACCAGTGCCGGACGTTGCGGCGCGAACATCGGCGAACCGTCGCGCTTCTTCCGCGGCATCGCAGCTTTCGGCATGGCGATGCCGTCGTTCGCATAGTCGGTGCCGGTGAACACCGCCACCACCCCAGGCGCCCGCGCCGCCGCGTCCGTATCGACGGACCTGATCCGAGCGTGCGCATGATGCGACCGCACGAACACGCACCACGTCTGCCGATGCAGCGTCTGGTCGTCCTGGTAGCGACCTTTGCCCGTCAACAGCCGCAGGTCCTCCACGCGGCGTATCGGCTGGCCGACGCCGAACTTCATCGCACCACCTCCCCAACCCTCTCCCGCGCAGCGGGGGAGGGAGCACCATCGCTGCTAAACTCCCTCTCCCGCGCAGCGGGGGAGGGTTGGGGAGGGGGTGCCACCCGCATCAGTCAGGAAATCACAGCAACAAAGTCCGCCTGCACCAGCGCCCGACTATCCGGCGGCAGCGTCTGCGTGTGCCGTGCCGGCCGAGCATCCGGATCCGGAAACATCTTCACCCACTCATCGTTCAACGCGGCGCGTTGCTTCACCGGATCCTTCACCCAGAAGTTGATCTTGATGATGTCGTCAACCGTCCCACCGGCAGCTTCCACGTCATGCCTGATGTAGCCGAATACGTTGGCGACCTGCGCCTCCAACGTCGCAGGCAGCTCGCGCGTGCCGGGATTGGAACCGCCAATGATGCTCGACATCACGATGTTGCCGACACGGCTGGCGTTCGGGATCGGGTTCTCGTGCCGCGCACGCGACCCGTTGATGCTCTGACGCTTTGCCATGATGGACCTCAGGCGTTGACGGATTGCTTGGCCTTGAACACCGGCACGTCCTCCGTGCGGTCCGTCAATGCCTCCGGCCCTTCGGTCGGCACCTGCTCGGCGAAATTCAACGCGCCGTCGATGTCGCCTTCCCAAACCTCGCGCGGCAATTCATAGAGCAGCTCGACGCCATAGCCATTCGGATCATGAATATACAAACTATGCGTCATGCCATGCTCGACGCGGCGATCGAACTTCACCCCGCGCTCTTGTAGATACGCGAGCTGCTTCAGCCACGCCTCGCGGTTCGGCAGGGCGATGGCAATGTGACTGATCGCGCACGCTCCGCCGCTCATCGACCATTCGGCCGGCGGGGCGGGCAGGTTCTTGTTCTCGATCAGCGCGATGTCGTGGTGGCTGAGCGCCCCGTCGCCATGATCGCCGCTATAGAATCGCATCTTCGGCGGGTTCGGGCGTTTCGGCGTGGCGTGGATCTCGCCCACCTGCTTGAAGCCAATGGTCTCGGTCCAGAACCGATGCGACTCCTCGATGTCCCGCACGTTGAGCACGAGGTGGTTCAAACCGACCGGGGTAACTGCTTGGTTCGCCATTTCGACGTTTCCTTCGTATCGACCAGGGATAAGATCATAGCGCGACCAGGGCTGGCCCGCCACGGCCACCCAAAAGGAGCCAACATCATGCGGAACAGCCGCGATCATATCCTGACCAGCCACGCCGGCAGCCTGCCCCGCCCCGACGCATTGATCGCCGCGAACCAGGCGCGGCTGGCAGGAACCGACAGCGACGAAGCGCGCTTCCAGCAACAGCTCCAGGAAGCCGTGGTGGAGGTCGTGCACCGGCAGCAGACGCTCGGCATCGATGTCCCCGGTGATGGCGAATACGGCAAGGCAATGGGACACCGCGTGAACTACGGGGCCTGGTGGCACTATTCGTTCCAACGGCTTGGCGGCCTCGATCCGAACGGGCCTGGCCTCTACGACATGCCCGCTCCCCACGCCAAACCCGGCGAACTGGTGCTGACCAGCTTCGCCAATCGTCGTGATCGGCAACGCTTCGCCGCCGCCTACGCGGACCCGGAATCCGGCATCACCACGGGCCCGCGCGCCAGCAACTGGCCGATCTGCGTGGGGCCGATCAGCTACATCGGTCACGACGCGATCGCGCGCGACATCGCCAACTTCAAGACCGGTCTCGCCGCCTGCGGTGCCGAGGAAGGCTTCATGACCTCCATCGCCCCAGGCAGCGCCTCGCGTATCGGCAACGCCTACTACACGACGGAAGAAGAATTCCTGTTCGCCTGCGCCGACGCGATGCGCCACGAGTACAAAGCGATCATCGATGCCGGCCTGGTGCTGCAACTCGATGACCCATCGATCGCCGAGAGCTGGGATCAGGTGAATCCCGAACCAACGATCGAGGCATACCAGAACTTCGCGATGCTCCGGGTGGAAGCGCTGAACGCGGCGATCAAGGGATTGCCGGAGGATCGCATTCGCTTCCATCTCTGCTGGGGAAGCTGGCATGGCCCGCACAGCACCGACATTCCGATGCAGGACATCATCGAGGTCATGCTGGCAATCAACTGCCGCGCCTACTCATTTGAGGCCGGCAACGTCCGCCACGAACACGAATGGCGAGTCTGGCAGGACGTAAAGCTGCCGGACGGCAAGCTGATCCTGCCCGGCGTCGTCAGTCACGCGACCAACGTCGTCGAGCACCCCGAACTGGTGGCGGAACGCATCGTCCGCTTCGCCAACGAGGTGGGCCGCGAACGCGTCATCGCATCCACCGATTGCGGCCTCGGCGGCCGTGTGCATGCCGACATCGCATGGGCAAAGCTCGAGGCACTGGCGCAGGGAGCCGCACTGGCCACCAGGCAACTTTGGTAGCGGACGTTCAGTGCATCGTGGTCCCAGCGATACCCGGCGCCGGCGTCAGCCGGATCGGGTTCTCGCCGTCGAAATGCGGATTGAGCAGCGGATAGTACGCAAACCCAAAGCCGAGATGGTCGAGGTGTTCCGTCGGCACAACCTTCGGCACCACCGCCGCCACCGCGGCGACGCCGCGATTCTTCCGCCCAACCGATTGAAAGCTTAGCTGGATCGTATCCACCAGCATCTGGTCGAAATCCGGCAGCAGGATCGAGGTCAGCAGCACCACGATCCCCGGCCGATTGCGGTTCACCCGGCCTTGCACCGACGTCATCGCATCAGTCACCGCGGCGCGCAGCACCCGCGGGTTGCGACGGTCGCGCTCCGGCCATTGCAGCGGCGCCGGAGCCAGCAGCGCCAGCGTCATCGGATCATCGGCCGGCGTGGTGAAATGCAGCTCGACATCGGTGCCCGCTTGTGCCGGCAGGTCGAACCCGACGCGGTTGCCGTCATCGAACAGCTTCTTCGCTGTCGCGAAGGCGGCGACTGTGCGCAGGAACTTGCCGGGCTCGGCCAGCACCGCCGCGAGACGTTCCAGCAGCGCATGGTGCTGCCAGGTTTGCAGCAGCTCATGCATCGCCGCGACATGCATCGCCGCCATCGCATCGTCGTTGTGATGCAGCCAGCTCCATCCCGGTCGGCCAATCTGCTCGCGCAAGCGCAGCACCGACCACGCGAACGGGTACGGGCCTTGCTCCGCCTCCATCGCCGGGGGTGACGCGGCTGCGTGTTCGGCGAGCCGTCCGCCGGTCAGCCGATCGTACCCGGCGGCCGTCGCCTCCACCAGTTCCCGCGACAGCAGGATAGGCCCGCTCGGCGGCTCGCGCGGACAGGTCAAGGCAAAGCAGCGTGCCATCGCGTCCTGGCCAGCGAGCACCGTCTCCGGACCTATGGCATATGGCTTCACGGAGGCCGTCGCATTCGCACCGACGGCGATGGCCGTACGCCGCAGGATTTCGCCCTCCGGCAGTCCCGGTGTGACCGTGACCGCGCTACATCGAGCGCACTGGATTCGGATCGACAGGAAGTTGGCCGGCAGATATCCACGAACAAGCACTGACTGGCCGCACTCGCAGCGAAGATCCCCGCTGCCTGTGCCCGCAAACACCGGTTCGGTGCCAGCCTGCACGAAGTGCGGTGCGTCCGCGGACGGTTCGATTGCTAGAACAGCCCTTCCAGCAGCGCCCGCTGCTTGGGCTGCACGATCGGCGTGTCGCCGGTGTCCTGGCTTTGGCCCAGCGCCGAGTTCTCACGAATGCGCTGCGCCTCTTTGGCGGGATCAACCACGATCCCGGGTTCCCGCGGCTTCCGCCAGAACATCAGCGACGTGAAGAAGCCGTTCGAGGGACGATCCTTGATCGCCTGCTGATCCACTTCGCCGCGGATGTCAGGCGTCACCGGCGGTCCGGCCGCCTGCACCAGCGCCTGCTGGCCCGCGCTGTTGCTCACCGGCGGCCCGCCCAGCGCCGTCTGCGGCACCAGCGCCTCCTGCGCCTTCTGGGCGTCGGAGAGTTCCTGTGGCCGTGGCACGCCAGGCGTCGGTGTCGGCAGGTTGAAGCCCGGCGGCATGGCGAGCGGTGCGCGGGTCGTCACGGTGAACTCGTCCGGCGCGTCGCGGCTGAAACCGAGGTTCTTGCTGAGGTTATCGCAGCCGGCCAGCATCGTGGCGCAGCCGGCCAGCATAATCGGCGTCGTCCAACGTCGGATCGTAGGCGTCATCGGGCGAAATCTTACCCGGAGACTGGGTGGGGTCGCAAGAATGTCATCGAGCGGACGCGTCCTCCGGCGGTCCCGTGCGGCGCCCGCGCGACAGCAGGCCGTCCAGCACCAGGGCCGCGACGCCACAAACGATGGCAGAGTCGGCCAGGTTGAACACGTAGGGCCAGAAACCGATGTCGGCATGGATGAAGTCGACCACCCAGCCGAAGCGCAGGCGGTCAATGACGTTGCTGATCGCGCCACCGACAATGGCACCGAGGGCGATCGCCACCAGACGGGACTCGGCGCGCCGCAGCCAGGCCACCAGGGCGACGACGACAACAAGGGCGACGCCCGCCAGGAACAGGTAGCTCCACTGGCCGAAGCCATTCAGCAGGCCGAACGTCACGCCGCGGTTCTGCACCATGGTGAACTTAAGTATTGGCAGCAGGACGACTTGGCCATCCGGACGGTCCGGCAAGTCGAGGACGTTGAGGATCCACCACTTGCTGGCCTGGTCGACGACCAGGACGACGACGGCGGCCAGGAAGCCGAGAAAGGTGAGATGGTTGCGGGTCATACGATGGGGCAGAGCACTACGAAGGTGGGCACAACGGAAGTGGAGAGGGGCGCAACGAAGGCCAGAATGAAGGCCCTCCCCCTCCCCTTGCGGGAGGGGGGAAGGGGGAGGGGGATAGAGCCGCCGCAACGCCCCCTCCCCCAACCCAACCCCCTCCCGCAAGGGGAGGGGGAGAACTCTGGAAACCTTGGAACCCATCGTGGTCATGCTGCGGGCCGGCAAACCAACCCCGACTCCACCGCATCGCTACACCGCACGCAAAGCGTTGGATGCCCTGGCTGCTGACCCACCTCCTTCAGCACCCGCCAGCAGCGCACGCATTTTTCCCCTGGCGCCGGGCTGATGGTTGCGGGCGGTTCTTCCGGATCCGCCACGATCCGCAGATCGGACACGATGGCGATCTCCGCCCACTGATCTTCCGTCAGCAACAGTTCATGGTCGGGCTTCAGCGGCAGCACCGCTGCGGCCTGCAGCGAGGAGCCGAGGGTGTTGGCCCGGCGAGCTTCCTCGATCGGCACAGTGATACGGCGGCGTATCGTGCGGATCGTTTCCCAACGCGCGGCCAACGCATCGTCCCGCCATTCCGCCGGCACGTCAGCGAAGAGTTGCAGATGCACGCTGTCCTGTTCGCCGAACCGTGCGGTCCAGGCTTCTTCCGCGGTGAAGCACAGCACCGGCGCGAGCCAGGTGGTGAGGCAGCGATGCAAATGATCCAACACCGTGCGGGCCGCGCGGCGCCGCAGCGAGTCCGGCCGATCGCAGTAGATCGCGTCCTTGCGCACATCGAAGTAGAACGCCGAGAGATCGGTGGCGCAGAAGTTGTGCAGCTCGGGATACACGCCGGTCCAGTCGTAACTCTGCACCGACGCCCGGACGCGCGCATCCAGCTCGGAAAGCCGGTGCAGCACCCACTTCTCCAACTCCGGCATCTCTTCGTACGGCAACCGTTCGCCGTCGGTGAAGTCCGCGAGGCTGCCGAGCAGCCAGCGCAGTGTGTTGCGCAGACGGCGATACAGCTCGACCTGCTGCTTCAGGATTTCCGGACCGATGCGCAGGTCCTCGGACGTATCGGACATCATCACCCACAGCCGCAGGATATCGACGCCGTATTTGTCGGCGACCTCCTGCGGCGCTGTGACGTTGCCGAGGGATTTCGACATTTTCCGACCTTGCTCGTCCATCACGAAGCCGTCGGTCAGCACCGCCTTGAACGGCGCCACGCCGCGGGTGCCGACAGCCTCCAGCAGCGACGACTGGAACCAGCCGCGATGCTGGTCGGAGCCTTCCAGATACAGGTCAGCCGGCCAAGGCAGATGGCGCGCCTCCAGCGTGAAGGCGTGCGTCGAGCCGGACTCGAACCAGACATCGACGATGTCCATCACCTGCTCGTAGTCGTCCGGGTTATAGTCGTTGCCAAGAAAGCGCGAGGCAGGCGAGGAGTACCAGCTATCGGCCCCCTCTGCCTTGAACGCCGCGACGATGCGCGCCACTACGGCCTCGTCGCGCAGCGGCTCGCCGGTGCGTTTGTCCACGAACACGGTGATCGGCACGCCCCAGGCGCGCTGGCGGCTGATGCACCAGTCCGGGCGGCTGGCGACCATCGAGCCGAGCCGGTTGCGCCCGGCCTCCGGCACGAAGTGCGTCGCCGCAATCGCATCCAGCGCCTTTTCGCGTATCCGCTCCGGCCCATCCAACCGGATGAACCAGTTCGGCGTGGCGCGGAAGATCAGCGGTGCCCGCGACCGCCAGGAATGCGGGTAGGAGTGCACCAGCTTGCTACGCCCCAGCAGGCCGCCGGCTTCATCGAGCGCGGCGGCAACCTGGTCGTGCGCCTTGTAGACATGCAGCCCAGCGAACAGCGGCACCCAAGCATTGAAGGTGCCGTCGTCGCCCACCGTGTCGGCCACTTCCAGACCGTGCTCACGACCCAGCTCAAAGTCATCAGCACCGGCATTGGGGGCGATGTGGACCAGGCCAGTGCCAGCCTCGAGGGTCACGAAATCGCCCAGCAGCACCGGCACGTCGAAATCGTAGCCGCGGCCACGCAGAGGATGCGAACAGATCGTGCCAGGCAGATCCGCCCCCTTCAGCACGTGGACGAGGTGGTGCGTGGCGATACCGACATCCTTGATGAACTGCGGCAGCAGTTCCATCGCCACTACCAGCTTCTCCCCGACGCGTGCGCGGGAATTCGGCTCGACCGCATCGACATGGAGCACCGCGTAGTCGAACGTCCCGCCGGCAGCGATCGCGCGGTTGCCCGGCATGGTCCACGGCGTGGTCGTCCAGATCACCAGCGACGCGCCACGCAGCTCCGCCCGCGAGGCACGCTCCACGGGGAAGCGCACCCACACCGTGTGCGAGGTATGGTCGTGATACTCGACCTCAGCCTCGGCCAGTGCGGTCTTCTCCACCGGCGACCACAGCACCGGGCGCAATCCCCGGTACAGCGCGCCGTTCAGCAGGAACTTGCAGATCTCGGCCGCGATCGCCGCCTCGGACGGGTGATCCATGGTGGCGTAGCGTTCACGCCAGTTGCCCTCCACGCCGAGGCGGCGGAATTCCGCCATCTGCACCGCCAGCCAATGCTCGGCATAGGCACGGCATTCGGCGCGGAAATCCAGCACCGGCACCGCGTCCTTGTCCTTCTTCGCCTCGCGGTACCGCTCCTCGATCTTCCACTCGATCGGCAGGCCGTGGCAGTCCCAGCCAGGGATATAGTCGGCGTCGTAGCCCGCCATCTGGCGGGTCCGATTGATCACGTCCTTGTGGATCTTGTTCAGCGCGGTGCCGATATGGATGTTGCCGTTCGCATACGGCGGCCCGTCGTGAAGGATGAATTTCGGCCGCCCGCGCGAGCTCTCCCGGATCTTCGACCAGAGGTCCATCTGGCCCCAGCGCGCCAGAATTTGCGGCTCCCGCTTCGGCAGGTCGCCGCGCATCGGGAAATCGGTCCGTGGCAGGAACACGGTATCGCGGTAGTCGCGTTGGGCAGGATCGGTCGGTGCGTCGTTCATGGCGTGTCCAGACGGCAAATGCCGCTTTGGGGTGGTCGGGCGCGCGAGTGGTCCCGGGGCTCAGCGAGCCGCCGGGCCGGTAATTCGTGCCTGCCTATACACCTGGGCCATGCGTGGGACTATGGGGACGGCAGTGGGGCGGGGTCAAGGCCGCCGGCGGGGTCCCTTCGTGTGCGGGTGGGCCCGCAGTGAGTGCGACACGGCCCAAGGAACTTCCACACGCATTCCGATCCCGATTTTCGCTCACTCGAGGCTTCGAATATCGCCATTTTTCGGTGTTTCCTTCGGTTTCTTTCGTTACGGCGCAAGCCCGCTCAGGTCTGCTCAACGGTGCGGTTGGCCTTGTGTCAGCGCAAATGAACAGTCTTTCCCCGGAGGACAAAATGAAGTCTCGAATGGGCCTCATCCGGCCGCTCGCTATCCTGGTCGTGGCGCTGTGTGCGACGAGCTTGTGGCTGATCCCGTCCACGGCAACAGCGCAACCGCAGTTCGTGATAAAGCCGATCGCGGAGAAGAGGCTCGCACAGCTTCCCGCCGGGCCGCTGTATTGGTGGGTCGAGACTTTCCCCACGCTCGCGCAGGCGCAGGCTGCTGAGGGTCCGACGTCGCTTGCCGCCGAAGCCGCCGGCAGGGCCTGGCTGTTAACGCTCGGCCCGAAGGACGGCACGATCCCTGGTGGAACCAAGGTCGCCGAGGTCGGCCCCGTGCCATCGATCACTGCGCCCGAATATCTGCTCCGCATCACGCATAGCGGCGGCCCGCCGGGAGCCAAGACGCCAGTGCACTCGCATCCTGGTGCCGAAGCCTTCTATGTGCTGAGTGGCCGGATGGGCCAAAGGACCCCGCACGGCGTCAACTATGCGGAGGCCGGCGAGTTGATGAATGGCCACGGCGGAGACATGCCGATGGAGGTCTTCAGTGCTGGCACGACTGATCTTGACCAGCTCGTCATGTTCGTGGTGGACGCCACCAAACCATTCGCATCCCCTGCGAAGTTCGAGTGAGCCGTGGACCCGGCGGCCATCACGGGCCGCCGGTACCCAGCCCGCACGCACGCCCGCAAATCGCCGCTGGCTTGCCCCGGAGGCAGAACGATGACAGTGCAATTACCCATGATCTCGTCGGTCCTCGGGAAACACCGCAGGGAGTTCGCCATGCACGATATCTCGCGGCGAAGCACCATTCGTTTCTCTCTGTTGGCTGTAAGCTCGCGGCTGGCAAGCGCTTCCCGGTGCGTCGCCGCGCAGGAAGTGCCACTGGCGATCAAGGGCTACGACCCGGTCGCCTATTTCGCCGATGGCAAACCGACGCACGGCCTGCCTGAGATCGAATATGAGTGGGATGAGCACCGTTACCGATTCTCAAGCGAGGCGCATCGCGAGCTTTTCCGGGCAGATCCCGTGCACTACGCACCACAGTTCGGCAACTTCTGCGCAATGGCATTGGCCAACGGCGAAGTCGTGGAGGCCGACCCTGAAAATTGGCTGATCAGTGACGGCAAGCTCTATGTGTTCGGCAAGGCACCTCCGTTCGGGCCAGCGATGTTCCAGCAGGACCTGTCGGCGAACATCGCCAAAGCGAATCAGAACCGCGCGATCCTGCCGAAGGATTAGGGGACATTCACCGGTGACGGGGGGATACCCTTGTCAGCATACAGGCCGGCCTTGCGAAATCCGTCGCGCAGATGATCGAGATCGGCCGGATTGAGAAATTTGCTGCCGAAAGTCCGCGGATCGAACGACGGATCAACGCGGTGGATCTTGGCCACGATACGGGCGGCGTCCTCGGGTTGATTGTTCTGTGCAAAGGCCGCCGCGAGCACGTCGCGGCTGAAATTCGCGTCCACAGTATCGCGAAGATTGAGCTCCGCCTGTTCGATCGCCGCGTCATAGCGGTGCTGCAGGTAATAGGCCAGGCTGAGGGCGAACCGATCGACTGCATTCATCTCAGGGTCGATACGCTCAGCTGCCTCGAGCGCCTCGATCGCGGCGTCCGTTTTCCCCATCCACATCAAGGTGTTGCCGCGACCGGCGAGGCCGTTGGCATCGCTCGGATTGATCGCAAGCGCGCGGTCCAGCTCCGCCATCGCCCGTTCGTACCGGTGATAGAAGATATGAACACGGCCCAGGATAATGTGTGCACGCACATCGGAATCGTCGATGGTCAATGCCTTGTTAGCCATTTCCTCCGCACGACCCAGGTAGTCCGTCGGTGACTCTGCCCACCCCATCGATACAGCTATATGATACGTATCGGCGAGCCCGGAATACGCGGCGGCATAGTTCGGGTCGAGCTGGATCGCATGCCGGAGGAAAGCGCGTGCCGCCACGTTGTTCGCGCGAGTTCGGACGCTGCAGTGCTGGCCTGGCTCGCAGGACATAGTCGTAGGCTTCGAGACTTTCGGTTGGTCGATCCGACGCACGGCGTTGCTCGACCTGCGCCACTTGGATCGCCAGGGCACCAGCGATTTGCGTGGTGATCTTGTCCTGCAATGCGAAAACATCTGCCAACGCTTCGTCGAAACGAGCAGACCAAAGCACCCTTCCATCCGCATCGACAAGTTGCGCACTCACGCGCACGCGGTTGGCAATCTGGCGGACGTTGCCCTCGACCTGATAGCGTACCCTTAGATCGCGGGCGATCGCCCCGGGGCTTCCAGGCTTTCCTCGGTATGGCGACACGGCGTTCCATGACATCACCGTCAGCTCGGAAAAGCGGCCCAATGCGCTGATGATGTCCTGCGTCAATCCATCGGCGTAATACGCCTGCTCCGGTTCGTCGTTCTGATTGAGGAGCGGAAGAATGGCGATCGTGGGATTCGTCCCGATCTCCAGGCTCTGGCTCCTGGCCAGGCCAACGTGTTCCCAGAAGGTCGGAAGCTTCCACGCGGTCGCGAGACCGCCCGAGAGCACCGCGGCGCCAAGCACGACGGCAAGCGTGATCGAAGCAGTCCGCCCAATGCGCGGGCTGGCGCCGACCGATGTGACGGGCCGGCGCAGCGAGGGCGCGGCAGTGTCCGGCTCCACTCGAGCGGTCGCATCGCTGAGCGCAGTCAAGGCCGGTACCCCCTCGGCCAACGGTCGACCGGTCGACGCAACAACTGAGACGTCGGAGTCAAATCGATAGCCGCGGCGTGGGACTGTCTTGATCAGGCGTGGACCGTCGTCTCCGAGCGCACGTCGGAGTTCGCCGATACTCTGCACCAGTGTGTCGTCCGTGACCGCGAGGTTCGGCCAAACCGCGGCGAACAGCTCGTCTTTCGAGACAAGTCGTGCGCAATTTTCGCTGAGATAACGCAGAACGGCGAAGGTCTTCGGCCGAAGCGCAATTTCGCTACCGTCCAGCAGCAGCGAGCCGCGATCCAAATCCAGGATGAAGCGGTCGAATCGCAATCGAGGCGGTCGCTGCTGTGCCGCAGGCTCAGCATCATGCCTAGTCATCGCCCCGCCATGCATGACGGCGGTTCAGCGCCTGCATCCTGTTCTGGCAAACCAGCAACTCGATCTCCGACACCTGGAGGGGTCGAATGTGCCAACACTACTCGCGATCCTCGCGCAAAAGCCACCCGGCATGCCCCAGCCCGGATCCTGCGCCAGGGGCTTGGTGCCGAGTTCTGAATCGCCGCTGTGGGCATGTCCGTCGTACGCGGCAAAAACTTGCGGTGCCACCAATCAGCGCAGGTGCCTCCGTAATGCCAAGGTAAATGTGATAGCCTCAGCCAACCCCCGGCAAGGAGCGCGCGACCCGCCGTACACTTGCCAATACTTGTATACAAGTCTACAACCTCCGCCCGGAGGAAACCTGCATGCACGACGGCGCCAACGCCGCTGTCCGCATCGACAGCTATGAGCCGGCGCGCAGTGTAGGCAATCGCCTCTACGCGCGGCTGCACGATGAGATCCTGACCGGCCGCCTGCGTCCGGGTCAGGCGCTGTCGGAAACCCGCCTCGCCGCCCAGCATGGCATCAGCCGCACTCCGATCCGCGAGGTCTTCCAGCGCCTGGTCAAAGACGGCCTGCTGCGCGTTGTCCCGCAGATCGGCAGCTTCGTCGCACCGATCAACCTGGCCGCGGTTGCCGACAGCCAATTCATCCGCGAGGCGCTGGAATGCCACGCCGTCGCCCGTGCCGCCGAACGCGCCACCGAGCCCCAGCTTCGCTCGCTGCAACGCCAACTCGCGCAGCAGCAGCGGCGCGTCGCCATCGGCGACCAGATCGGCTTCTTCGCCCTCGATGAGGCCATGCACAGGGTGATCCTGCAGATCGCCGGACACGCAAAGGTCTGGGAGCTGATCGCCTCGGTGAAGGCGCAGCTCGATCGGGTGCGCCATCTCTCGCTGGAGGACCGCGACTGGCTGGCGATGATCTTCCACGAGCACGAACAGATCGTCGCCCACATCGCAGCGCATGACGGTGCTGCTGCGTCGCGCGCCATGCAGCTTCACCTGCGCACGGTGTTCGCCGCCATCGACCGCATCGCCGAGACGCACGCCGAGTTCTTCGAACAGCCAACGGAGACCGAATGATGGAACAGACCTGGCGCTGGTTCGGCCCCGACGATGCAGTGAAGCTGCACGAGATCCGCCAGGCCGGCGCAAGCGGCATCGTGACGGCGCTGCATCACATCCCCTACGGCGTGGTCTGGAGCCAGGACGAGATCGCCGCGCGCAAGGCCATGATCGAGGCCGATGCGTCGCTCGGCCTGCGTTGGACCGTGGTGGAAAGCCTGCCGGTCGCCGAACCGATCAAGCTGGCCGACGGCGACCTGTCGGAACTGTTCGACAATTACCGCGAGTCGCTACGCAACCTCGGCGCGCTCGGCGTCACCACGGTCTGCTACAATTTCATGCCGGTGCTGGACTGGACCCGCACGCAACTCGCCGCACCACTACCCGGTGGTGGCACGGCACTGCGCTTCAACGCGCACGAATACGCCGCATTCGACTGCTTCATGCTGGCCCGCAAGGGAGCCGAGGCAGAACACGCACCCGACGTATTGGCCCGCGCCCGTGCCTGGTTTCAACGCGCTTCCGAAAGCGACAAGGATCGGCTGCTGGCCAACATCATGGCAGGGTTGCCGGGCGCCTATGCCCGCTACGACGTGCCCGGCCTTCGCACCATGCTCGACCGCTATGCCGACATCACCGCGGACGGCCTGCGCGAGAACCTCGCGCGCTTCCTGCGCGAGGTCGTGCCCGCGGCCGAGGCAGCCGGCGTACGCATGTGCATCCATCCGGATGATCCGCCGAGGCCGCTGTTCGGGCTGCCGCGCATCGTATCGAACCAGCACGACATCGACTTCCTGCTCGGTGCGGTGGACAGCAACGCCAATGGTCTGACGCTGTGCACTGGCTCGCTCGGCGCCGGCGCAGCGAATGATTTGCCAGCAATGGCGAGGCGCTTCGCCTCGCGCACGCATTTCGTGCACCTGCGCAATGTCAGCAAGGAACCGGACGGTTCGTTCCAGGAAGCCGATCATTTGGGCGGCGACGTCGATATGGTCGCAGTCATGTCAGCGCTGCTGCATGAACAAGTGCGGCGGCACGACGCCGGCGATCCGCACTGGCGGTTGCCGTTCCGCCCTGACCACGGCCACGAGCTGCTCGATGACACCCAGCGCAAGACGCATCCGGGCTATCCGCTGATCGGACGCATGCGCGGACTGGCGGAGTTGCGCGGTGTGATGGTGGCGCTGGCCTCGGTGCAGAAGCTGCCGCTGTGACGCGCCTGTCGCGAACGACGCTGGATCGGTTGCCGAAGAAGGTGCGGCGGCCGGACTTCGATCCGGCGCGGTTGACCACCGGCATCGTGCATCTCGGCATCGGTGCGTTCGCGCGCGCGCATCTCGCTGCGTATACACAGCCGTTGTTGGCTGATGATGCATCGTGGGGCATCCGCGGCGTCAGTTTGCGCAGCCCTGAAACGCACGATGCGCTGGCGCCACAGGACTGGCTGTATTGCCGCGCCGAACGCGATGGCAGCGGCGAACGGCTGGACGTGATGTCAGCGCTGACCGGTGTCTCGGTCGGCGCCCAAGCCGCCCTACAGCATCTGCTGGATCCCGCCGTGCGGATCGTCACCCTGACGGTCACGGAAAAGGGCTACTGGCGCGATGTCGATGCCGACGGCGATCCCGCGATCCGGGACGAGCGGCCGGAGTGCCGGCACTGCGGGCCGTAGCGCTCCATCGCCGGCGCGCAACGGGTGTCGCACCGTTCACCGTGCTGAGCTGCGACAACCTTCCGGCCAACGGCAAGACAACCCGCGATGTAGTGACACGGTTTGCCGAGCGGCTCGATCGTTCGCTAGGCCATTTCGTCGCGGAAGAGGTCGCGTTCCCTGACTGCATGGTGGATCGCATCGTGCCGGCGACGTCCCCAGAAGATCGCGCGCGCATCGACGCCGAACTCGGCATGCACGATGCGTGGCCGGTGGTGTGCGAGCCGTTCACCCAATGGGTGATCGAGGATCGCTTCCCGCAAGGTCGCCCGGCATGGGAACGCACCGGCGCCGAACTCGTCAGCGATGTGCGGCCATACGAGGACATGAAGCTGCGACTGCTCAACGGCAGTCACTCGTCGATTGCGTATCTCGGCCAGCTTGTCGGTTGGGAAACCGTGGCCGACGCGATCGCGGTGCCAGAATTGCGCGCGCACATCTCCGCGTTGATGACCGAAGTGGCGACCACGCTGACATTGCCGCGGACGGTCGATCTCGACGGCTATCGCGATGCATTACTGACACGATTCGCCAATCCGGCGTTGCGCCATCGCACCGCGCAGATCGCGATGGATGGCTCGCAGAAACTGCCGCAACGGCTGTTCGCACCGGCACTGGCAAGGCTTGCAGCGGGACAGCGCTCGCCATGCATCGCTCTGGGTGTCGCTGCCTGGCTGCGCTTCCTCCAAGGGCGTGCCGAGGACGGTTCGGCATTGCAGTTGAATGACCCGCAGGCGGAGCGGCTTCGCGCCGCGGCAGCGTCGGATTTGCCCGGATTGTGCGATGCGGTGTTCGCCATGTCCGACATCGTTCCGCCCGCGCTGCGGCCATTCCGCGATGACGTGCTGACGGCATTGAACAGCCTCGCGACGCGGGGCGTCAGACAAACACTGATGACATTGGGGAGGAAACTCATGAAGGCGAAACTGCAACGGCTATTCGCACCGGGCCTGCTGCTGACAGGACTCTTGGCAGCCCTGCCCGCGGCGGCGCAGGACGTACCAGCCGCCGGGACCAGTCCGCGGATCGACGCCATCAAGAAGGCCGGCGCACTGCGCGTCGCGGTGCTGGCAAATGCGCCTTGGCTGGTGGAGAACACCACAGGCTCCGGCGAACATTGGTCCGGCCCTGCCTGGGTGCTGACCGAGGAATACGCCAAGCGCCTCGGCGTGAAGGTACAGCCGGTGCTGGTTTCGCATGAAACCAAGATCCCCGTGCTCGCCGCGAACCAGGTGGACATCTCGATCACCGCGCTCGCCGAGACGCCGGAGCGCGATGCGGTGGTGGATTTCGTGCTGTATTCCAACACCTCGGTCTGCATGTTCGGCCGCGCCGACAATCCGAAATTTACCGCCGCGAAGACCGTGGATGATCTGAACAAGCCCGACATCACCATCGCCTACTTCATCGGCGGCGCCGAGGAGCCCTGGGTGAAGCAGCGCTTCCCGCAGGCGAAGTTCCTTGGTGTGGCGAATTCCGGTGCCACCGCGCCGCTGGAGGATATCATGGCAAAGCGAGCGGATGCGGCGCCGATCAATCGGATTCCGTACGTGCCGATGAGCCACAAGGTGAAGGGACTCGCGGTACTGCCAGCGGACAACAACTGCCAGGGCAGCATGGAGAAGGCGCAGCCCGTTGGCATGGCGATCGACAAGAAGCAGCCGGCATTCCTGGATTGGCTGCGCGCGGTGGAAAAGTCTGTCCACCCCAAGCTGGACTCGGCAGAACAGGACGTCGTAGCGACGATGAAATAGTGATGCCGTCACCGAGCCGTCACAGGCACGCTGGTCGCGGCCAGCCGCCGGGCGGCGTATCAAAGAAGGCGTGGATGCCCGGGCCTGACGCCTCCGACACCGAGCTCGTCGCGGCTGGGCGACAGCGTCAAAAGCGAGCAAGCAAGACTTAACGCAAAAAACGCAAAGGGCCGCAAATAACGCGAATGACGCAGAGGGCGAGCCGTCAATGGCGCGACCCATGCCCGGCTGGACGAGCAGGCCACCGTGCCACTTGTCTAAGCGCCAGCCCATCCGCGTTATTTGCGGCCCTTTGCGTGTTTTGCGTTGACCCCTTGCTTCTATCGCCCGCCCGGCGCGATGGCGGAGCAACTAGGCTCATGTTAGCTCCAAGCCCAGCTATGACGGCATCGGCGGCGGCATGGACGCCGGTATGGACCTAGATTTTTCCCCACTGATCGATAGCTGGCAGTTCCTGCTCGGCGGGCTGGAACTGACCCTGGCGCTCGCCGCGCTCACAGTGCTGTGCAGCTTGCTGGTAGGCAGCGCGGTTGGCCTGGCGCGCGTCTACGGCCCCGCGTGGCTGCGTCTGCCACTGGTGTTCTACATCGACTCGATGCGTGCTGTGCCCGTCCTCGTGGTCCTGGTGTGGGGCTACTTCGCGCTCCCCATCGTCACCGGCCTGACACTGCCGCCGTTCTGGGCAGCGCTCGTTGCGCTGTCGTTGCACATCGCCGCCTATGTCGCGGAGATCGTCCGCGCGGGCGTTACCTCAGTGAGGCCAGGGCAGACGCGCGCCGCCCTCGCCCTCGGCATGTCGCACGCCCAGGCGATCCGCGAGATCGTGCTGCCGCAGGCAATCATCCGCATGCTGCCGGCGTTCGGCTCGATCATCTCCATCACCATCAAGGACACCGCCATCGCCTCCGTGATCGCGGTGCCGGAATATATGAACCGATCGCAGACGCTGGCCGGACAAAGCTTCCGCCCCGTCGAGGTCTTCGTCGTCGCCATGGTGGTCTACTTCATCATCCTGTTCCCAACCACGCGCATCGTGGACATGCTCTACACGCGCCTGGCGCATCTGGGCCGCTCATGAACTTCGACTGGTCCGTGGTCTGGAACCACGCCGGTGAACTGGCGCAAGGCACCGAGATCACCGTGCTGCTCGCCGTCGTCACCATGCTGATCGCCGTCCCGGGCGGCATCCTGCTGGCACTCCTGCGACTCTCCGGTTCCCGCGCCCTCGCCGGAGCCAGCGCGAGCTTCACGGAGTTCTTCCGCAACCTGCCGCTGATCCTGGTGATCTACGCCGCCTACTACATCCTGCCGCTCGCCTTCGACGTGGGCTTTTCCCCCATCGTCACCGCCATCATCGCGCTGTCGCTGAATGTCTCCGCCTACAACGGCGAGACGTTCCGCGCCGGCATCGTCTCGATCCGCAAGGGCCAGGGCGAGGCGGCACTCGCGCTCGGCATGAGCAACTGGCAGGCGATGCGCGAGGTGATCCTGCCCCAGGCGGTGCGCCGCGTGATGCCGGTACTCGCCAGCACCTGGGTATCGCTGTTCAAGGACACGTCGCTGGTCTCGGTCATCGCGGTAGGCGATCTGGCCTACACTTCGATGCGGATCCGCTCGCAGAGCTTCCGCGTGCTGGAGATGCTGACCGCGATGGCGGCGATCTACTGGGCGCTCGGCTATCCGCAGGCCAAGCTGGTGGACTGGCTCAACCGCCGCTACGGGATCAGCGAATGACCGCGCCGATGCTGGACTACGACAATGTATGGAAACGCTTCGGCAACTTCACAGCGCTGGCCGGCGTGTCGATGCAGGTGCATCGCGGCCAGGTCGTCTGCCTGATCGGCCCCTCCGGTTCCGGCAAATCCACGTTGCTGCGCTGTACCAACGGATTGGAGCTGCTGGACGACGGCGAGATCCGGTTGCAAGGCCAGCCGATCCCGCGTGATCCGCGCGGCATTCGCGCGGTGCGGCAGCGCATGGGCATGGTGTTCCAGAATTTCGAACTGTTCCCCCACCGCACCGCGATTGCCAACATCATGAGCGGGCCACTGACCGTGCTACGTCTGCCGCGTGCCGAAGCTGAACAGCGTGCGATGGTCCTGCTGGACAAGGTGGACCTGTCCGACAAGGCCAACAGCTACCCGGCAAACCTCTCGGGCGGCCAGCAGCAGCGCGTCGCGATCGCCCGTGCGCTGGCGATGCAACCCGACATCATGCTGTTCGACGAACCCACGTCCGCGCTGGATCCAGAAACCATCGGCGAGGTGCTCAACGTGATGAAGCGCCTCGCCGAGGAAGGCATGACGATGCTCGTGGTCACGCACGAGATGAACTTCGCCCGTCGCGTCGCCAACCACGTGGTGGTGTTCGAGCGCGGTGCGATCATCGAACAAGGCCCACCCACGCAGATCTTCGACGCGCCACAGGTGGAGCGCACGCGCGACTTCCTCAGCCATCTGGGCTGGGAGGGCTGATCGGTTTCCCCTACAACCGGCGCGACAGAGACTCGAAGGAACACGTCGCCGCGATGGATGATTTCGCCCTGATCTCCGCCAGCGCGTCGCTGCTGTTCAGCAATGGCCAGACCACGGAACGCATGGTGGCCGCCGTGGAACGGCTCGCCGCTGCGTTGGGGCGTCAGGTCACCATCATTCCGCGCTGGGGCGAATTGATCGTTTGTTTCCCCCACGGCGCCGACGCTCGAAACGAGATCGTCATAGCCGCTCCAACCGGCGTCGACATGGGCAAGGTCGCCGCAACGAACGCCGTTATCGATGACCTGTGCGATGGCCGCATCGATGCCACCGCGGCGCACGCGGCGTTCGCGGCCGTTGCGCGACACCCTCCCGTGTCGCTGCTGCGTTTCGCTGTCCTGGCGGCAGCCGGAGCCGCCGCACTCGCTGTCATCTTCGGCGCCACGCAACCTCTTTCCCTGCTGGTGATCGCGATCAGCGCCGGCTTTGGTGCCTGTGTCCGCCGATGGCTGGCTAAACTCAGCAGCAACGCCTTCGTGCAGCCCTTCGCCGCCTCGCTGATCGCGGGGCTGGTAGCAACAATGGCGCCTCGGCTTCCGCTCAGCGGTGCGTCGCTACAACTTATCGCTGTGTGTCCCGCAATGGTGCTGGTGCCGGGGGCACATCTGCTGAATGGCGCAATCGACCTGGTGCGGACGCGGATCGCGCTCGGAGCCGCACGCCTGCTGTACGCCAGCATGACCGTCCTGGTGATCTGCACGGGGCTGCTCGCAGGCCTCTCGGTCGGCGGGGCGAACCTGCTGGTGTCCAGTCCAATGGCCCCCGTCCCGCTCGCCTACGATGTGCTGGCGACCGGGGTCGCCGTCGCCGCCTTTGGCACCTTCTTCGCCATGCCATGGCGGATGCTGCCGATACCGGTCGCCATCGGCATGCTGGCACACGCCTCGCGCTGGACGGCCATTACCGTGGCTGGGACCGGCGTTCCGCTCGCCGCCCTGATCGCCTGTCTGCTGGCCGGCACGATTGTCACGCCCATCGCGGAGCGGCTGCGAATGCCGTTCGCGGCGTTCGCCTTCGCCTCGGTGGTGTCCTTGATCCCGGGCGTCTATCTGTTCCGCATGGCTGGCGGCCTCGTCGCGGTGGCATCGCTCGGCGAACATGCCCCGCCGGAGCTGCTGCCCGGTACATTCTCCGATGGCAGCACGGCCATGCTCATCATCATCGCCATGACCTTCGGACTGATCGTCCCCAGGATGTGCCTGGGGTATTTCTATCCGCATCGCGCCTGATGCGCGCCGGGTGCAAATAGAGCTGAATCATGCTTGCACGGAGCCGGTCGATCCCGGAGGCTGCCATTGGCACAATCAACACAATGCAGATTTATCAAGTCCGACACGCCAAGGTCATGAGAAACAGCCTTCACGGAGACAGCCGATGATCCGATGTGTACGTTTATGGACCGGCGATGACGAGAACTCGCATTTTGAGGAGGGTATCCTTGATCTCGAATCCGGCCAGCGGGGAGATTTGTTGACCGGCAAGCTGGCGGCGACGACCGTCTCCTTTCAGGAAACGCAACAGGGCGGCGCTTTTGCCTGGCACACCGCGCCCGCCCGTCAGTTCGTCATCACGTTGAGCGGCACGCTGGATTTCGAAACGCGAGAGGGCGAGCATTTTGTCATCAATCCAGGAGATATCCTGTTCGCGGAGGACACCGCGGGCGGAGGGCACCGCTGGAAGTTGACCGACGATCAGCCCTGGCGTCGCGCCTATGTGATCCTTGCGCCTGACGCTCACGTTCCGTTCCAGCCCCGCAAGGTATGACCTTTCATTCGGAGATAACGCTATGAGCTCGCCTGGCGATACACAGGATGTCGTCCTCATCGGCGCCGGCATCATGAGCGCCACGCTTGGCGTTCTGCTCAAGGAATTGGAGCCCACGCTGACCATTGCGATGGTCGAGGCGCTGGAAGACTGCGCGCTCGAAAGTTCGCAGGCGTGGAACAACGCCGGCACCGGACACGCTGCCAATTGCGAGATCAACTACACGCCGGAGCGGCCCGACGGCAGCATCGACATCTCCAAGGCTCTTCAGGTCAACGTCGAGTTCGACCTGTCACGGCAACTCTGGTCGTACCTCGTGCGGCAAGGCGCCATCGCCGATCCCCAGAGCTTCATCCATTCGGTGCCGCACATGAGTTTCGTACGCGGTGCCGAGAACGTCTCGTTCCTCAAGCGACGCTTCGCGGCAATGTCAGCGCACCACTGCTACCGCGGCATGGAATATACCGAGGATCATCAGAAGATCGCGGAGTGGACCCCGCTGGTCATGGAAGGCCGCCCCCCCGACGAGCAGGTTGCGGCGACGCGCATCATCACCGGTACCGACGTGGACTACGGCGCGCTGACCCATCACCTGGTCGATCGTCTTGCCAGCCAGCCCGGCTTTGCGGTGCACTATCGCCACCGCGTCACTCACATCACCCGTGAGCCGGACGCGCGCTGGCTGGTGAAAATGCAAAATGCCCAGACCGGCGCTGATTACACAGTGAAGGCGAAATTCGTCTTCATAGGCGCGGGTGGTGGAGCGTTGCCCCTGTTGCAGCGATCCGGCATTCCGGAGGGACGTGGCTACGGCGGCTTTCCGGTCAGCGGCATCTGGCTGCGCTGCGACAACACCGACATCAGCAACCGCCATCATGCCAAGGTCTACGGCAAAGCCGCGGTTGGCTCGCCGCCCATGTCGGTGCCGCATCTCGACACACGCATCATCGGCGGCCAGCGCTCGCTGTTGTTTGGCCCGTATGCCGGCTTCTCCAGCAAGTTCCTCAAGCATGGCTCGCTGCTCGATCTGTTCGAGTCGGTGGAGACCAGCAACGTCATCCCGTTGCTCTCGGTCGCCCGGGACAATATCCCGCTTACCGAATATCTGGTCGAGCAGTTGCTGCAGACCCCGCACCATCGTCTCGCGATGCTGAAGGAATACTACCCCACGGCTCCCGCGAAGGACTGGCAACTGGCAGTGGCCGGGCAGCGCGTCCAGATCATCAAGCCGGATCAGGAGAAAGGCGGCCTGCTCGAATTCGGCACTGAGCTGGTTGCCGCAGCCGATCGTTCGCTGGTGGCGCTGCTTGGGGCGTCGCCGGGCGCGTCGACCGCCGCCTACATTGCGATCAGCGTGCTCGAGAAGTGCTTCGCCAACGAGTTGACGGCCAGTGCCTGGCTGCCGAAGCTCAAGGCCATCATTCCGTCGTACGGGGTCTCGCTCATCGATGATGCCGACTTCTGCCAACGCATTCGGGCCGAGACCGCGGACGTCCTGAAAATCGAGCATATCTGAGCAGGAGACCTGCACATGACAGAGTTCCGCCGCGAGACCGACAGTATGGGAGCGGTCGACGTTCCAGCCGACAAGCTGTGGGGCGCGCAGACGCAGCGGTCGCTCGAGCACTTCAGCATCGGGCACGATCTGATGCCGCGCGAGATGATCACCGGCTATGCCATACTGAAACGTTCGGCCGCGGTCGCGAACCACGCCGGCGGCCGTCTGAACGACACCGCGCACGGCCTGATCGTGAAGACGTGCGATGAGATCCTGGCAGGCCAGCATCACGACATGTTCCCGCTGCACGTTTGGATGACGGGCAGTGGCACGCAGTTCAACATGAACGTGAACGAGGTGATATCCAACCGCTGCTGCCAGCTTGCCGGCACCGCGCTCGGCAGCAAGACCCCGGTGCATCCCAACGACCACGTCAACATGTCGCAGTCGTCCAACGACAGCTTTCCCTCCACGATGTACATCGCTGCCGCGGTCAACGTGACCAGCCGCCTGGTGCCCGCGGTGACCGCGCTACGCGATGCGATCGCGGCGAAAGCCAAGGAGTGGGATGGCATCGTCAAGATCGGCCGCACCCATATGCAGGACGCGACGCCGCTGACGCTCGGCCAGGAGTGGTCCGGCTACGCGGGAATGCTGTCCGACAACCTGGAGCGCGTCACCGATGCTTTGAAGGGCGTTTACCGGCTGGCACTCGGCGGCACCGCAGTGGGCACCGGCATCAACGCCGCTCCCGGCTTCGCCGAGGCCGCCACCGCCGAGATCGCACGCTACACCGGCCTGCCGTTCGTCTCCGCACCCAATAAGTTCACCGTGCAGGGCGCCCACGATGCCTTGGTGCAGCTCTCCGGCACGCTGCGCACCCTGGCTGCCTCGCTCTACAAGATCGGCAACGACATCCGGCTGATGTCATGCGGGCCGCGTGCCGGCTTCGCGGAACTGCTGATCCCGGAAAACGAGCCCGGTTCGTCCATCATGCCAGGCAAGGTGAACCCGACCCAGGCCGAGGCACTGACGATGCTCGCCGTGCAGGTCATGGCGAACGACGTGGCGGTCGGGTTCGGTGGTGCCAGCGGCTACCTGGAGATGAATGTCTACAAGCCGCTGATCATTTCCAACATCGCCCAGTCCATCACCTTGCTGACCGATGGCTGCACCAACTTCCGCAAGTTCCTGGTGGAGGGAACCCGGCCGAACGAGAAGAAGATCGCGGAGTACGTGAGCCAATCGCTGATGCTGGTAACGGCGCTCGCGCCGGTCATCGGCTACGACAAGGCATCGCAGATCGCGCATCATGCGATGGATCACGACCAGACGCTGAAGGAGGCGGCCCTGGAGCTTGGCTTCGTCAGCGAACAGGAGTTCGACCGCGTCGTGGACCCATCGAAGATGGTCCGACCATACGTTGCCACTGCGAGCTGAACGCCATCCGGGCTGGGACGGCTGATCGCTTTCCCTTACAGTCGGCACGGGCACTGGGAGGGAACCATGATCATCGACTGTCATGGCCATTACACGACGTCGCCGCGCTCGCATGAGGCGTGGCGCACCGAACAGATCGCGGCGCACGCCGAGGGCAAGGCCGCGCCGCCGCGTCCCTCGATCAGCGATGATGAGATCCGCGACAGCATCGTCAATGGCCAACTGAAGTTGCAGCAGGAGCGTGGCACCGACCTGACGATATTCTCCCCGCGCGCCGCCGGCATGGGCCATCACTTGGGCGACGCGACCACCAGCGAGGCCTGGGCCAGCGCCTGCAACGAGCTGATCCACCGCGTCTGCACGCTGTTCCCGCGCAACTTCGTGGGGGTCTGCATGCTGCCGCAAAGCGCCGGTATATCGCCGCGCAATTGCATCGCAGAACTCGAGCGTTGCGTGCTGCAATACGGCTTCGTCGGCTGCAATCTGAACCCCGACCCGTCCGGCGGCTACTGGAAGGATCCGCCGCTGGGCGACCGCTACTGGTATCCGTTGTACGAGAAGCTGGTCGAACTCGACGTGCCGGCGATGATCCACGTCAGTGCGGCGTGCAATCCGGCGTTCCACACCACCGGCTCGCACTATCTGAACGGCGACACAGCTGCGTTCATGCAATGCCTCACCTCGGACCTGTTCAAGCAGTTCCCGACCCTGAAGTTCATCATTCCGCACGGTGGCGGAGCGGTGCCATATCACTGGGGCCGCTTCCGGGGCATCGCGCAGGACATGAAGCTGCCGCTGCTGACCGAGTTGCTGCTGCACAACGTGTTCTTCGATACCTGCGTCTACCACCTGCCGGGGCAGGAGTTGCTCGCCAAGGTGATACCCGCCGACAACATCCTATTCGCATCGGAAATGATTGGCGCGGTGCGGGGCATCGATCCGGAGACCGGACACCACTACGACGACACCAAACGCTATATCGAGCAGCTTCCCTTCTCACCAACGGACAAGGCGAAAGTCTACCAGGGCAACGCGCTCCGGGTGTACAGCCGGTTGTCGGCACGCCTCGCGAGCGCGCGCTGATGCGGTTAATCCTGCTGCTGGCAGCGCTACTGCTGATCAGCGCGCAGGCGCCGGCACCGAGCCCGGTGGTGGCGGAAGCCGGCGACATAAAAATGAGTGAGGCGGACGTAGCCGCCTTGCTCGCGGCATCGAACCCCGACCTGCGGGCGAAGCTCGCCAGTGATCCGGCCCTGCTCGATCGGGTGATCCGCGCTCAGATGGCGCAGATGCTGGTGCTTCGGGAAGCACACGACAAGCAGTGGGACACCAAGCCAAACATCGAGTTCCTCGCGCGGCAAGCGCACGATTCGGCGATCGCCAGTTCGTATCTTGCGTCACTGGCGACACCGCCCGCCGACTATCCATCGGACGCCGAGATCCAGGCCACCTACGACGCGCAAAAGGATCGTCTGATGCTGCCGCGGCAATTCCACGTCGCGCAGATCTTCGTCGCCGTGCCAGCCAATGCCGCCCCCGCTGTGGAGGCCGACGCAAAAAGGCGCATCGCCGCGCTGCGGCAAGCTGTTGCCAAACCGCACGCTGACTTTGCCGCTGTCGCGAAGAAAGAGTCGGACGACAAGAACTCAGCGCCGTCAGGAGGCGATCTAGGCTGGCTGGCCGAGGATCGCATACGCCCCCCGGTTCGCGACGCGATCGTCGGCATGCAGCCGGGCGCGATCAGCGACCCGCTGCGTACCGACGACGGCTGGCATATTGTCACGCTGCTGGGGGTGAAACCGCCGGCGCCGGCATCACTCTCCGATGTGCGCGCGCAGATCGTGCAGGCCATGCGTCAGCAACGCGCGGCTGCGTTGGAACGGCAGGTGATCGACGACCTGGTGAAACGGCAGCCAATTCGGCTCGATGAGATCGCCCTGCAAAAGGCGGCGAAGCAATAGCTACTCGCAGGGCGCTTGAGTATCGAGCCGCTTGCACAGGCTATAACAGCGATGCCCTGGCGGCAGATCCTCCTGAACTGCGACCAGGACGAAGCCAAGCCGCTGGTAGAACATCGGCGCCTGAAAATCGAACGTCTCAACGCGGATGCCGATGCAGGCGCGCGCCCGGGCGGTATGCTCGGCAGCTCGGACGATCGCCGAACCCAAACCGCGCCCACGCAATGATGCCGGGACAAACAGCATCTCGATCATCAGCCACGAATAGACAGTGCGTCCCCAAAGCCCCCCCACGGGAGTGCCCGCGTCATCGCGAAGCAGCACCGCTAGTGGCAGGAGATTCGCATGCCCCACCACCTCAGCAGTGGCCTCATCCAGACCCCGGAATATTGTGGCAAAGTCCTCCGGAGAAGGTGTGCCGGTAACGCTGATTGATCCGTCGACGGGAGCCGTGCCCCGTCCCGGAACGATCATGCCATCTTATTCATCTTGCTACCGTTTCCCGCGGTCGTCGTCGTCGGCTGAGCAGGCTCCGACGGAGGTGTAGCCGGCGGGCCCTCTGCCTGGTG
This sequence comes from uncultured Alphaproteobacteria bacterium, assembly GCA_963726125.1. Lineage (GTDB taxonomy): Bacteria > Pseudomonadota > Alphaproteobacteria > Acetobacterales > Acetobacteraceae > JAMXLO01. The sequence goes on from CAVSBG010000005.1 coordinate 81,175, forward strand.
GTGATGGTGCGGCCGCTGAACCTGGCTCGACGGCCCTGCACTCGTGGCGCTCTGTTGCGCTGCTACTGCCGCGGCGACGGCCGACGTGGCGCTGCTGATGCTCATGCGGAAAGCTCCTATCAGGGTGATCGCATGAGAGGCTACGCCCGAATAGTTATCGACGGGCTAAAGCCATGGCGTTTCTGCCGTCACACCGCGGTTGCAAATCGCGCGAACGACCCCGCGAGCACCTCGTAGATCGGCCGCTTGAACGCCACCGCCAGCTTGGGAAGTTCAGCCAGTTCGGTCCACCGCCAGGCATCGAATTCCGGATGCGGATCGAGGTCCAGCCGGATGTCGCTGTCGTCCCCCGTGAACCGCAGCGCAAACCACCGCTGGCGCTGCCCACGATACCGTCCCCGGAGAGCGACCCCAATCAGATCGGTCGGCAGATCATAGATCAGCCAGTCGGGATGCTCGCCGATGATCTCGGCACGATCGGTACCAATCTCCTCCGCCAGCTCGCGGAGTACGGCGGCGCGCGGGTCTTCGCCGGCATCGATGCCGCCTTGGGGCAACTGCCAGCCACCGGCTGGGCCTTCGGCGTTCGGCAAATCGGCGCGCCGCGCAACGAATACCTGGCCGAACCGATTGAACAGCACGGCTCCGACATTGGGACGATAAGGCAGTGATGTACCGGTCACTGCATCGCCTGCTTCGCCGGCTCCTGCACCAGTGCGCTGACCGGTGCGAGTGTGAGGCCGTCCGCCATCAGTCCGTTCGCCCAGGAGGCAATCCGCTGAATGGCAATCGGCCGAGGTGCCATGACGAGACCCAGCGCGCTTCCCTTCTCGCGCGCCAGCTTCGACAGTTGCGTCAGCTTGGCGTCGATATCAGCCGCGCCATCCGGTTCATCCACGATGAGGTCGATGGATCTGTCCCATACCAGCGGCAGCGGTGTGGCGCCGGGCCTGGGATCCACATACAACAGGCCGCGATGCGCGAGTTCCGCAAGGACCGGCTGCATCTGATCTGGCACCGAAGCAAACCGCTCACCCCGGATGTTACCGAGCGCACCGGTGACCCCGGCATAGCCAGTGATGCGCGACAGCGCCCAGTCCAACCGAGGCCGGTTCTCGTCCCGCGAAAGCGTCGTCATCAATGCATGCGGCCCCGGATCGTTCAGCGGAAATCCTTGCGGTTCCATGGGGATGGACAGAAGGTATTCGTGCTCGGTCGCGCGAGCGGCTGCCAATAGCTTCGTGGTGTCCGGAGCATATGGCGAAAAGGCCAGTGTGACGCCGCTCGGCAGAGCGCGGATCGCGGCTTCGCTGTCCGCCTGGTTCAGTCCCATCCCGGCGACAAGCAGACCGACCCGTGGGCGCCGCGAACTTCGATCGAACCCGGCGGCATAGACCTGCATCGGCGCACGGCCGTCCTCAGCGATCCGAGGTAGGAACGCGGTGGTCGATCCCTCAACGGCTTCCTGCAGCGCAGGATCTGGGTCTGCGATCGGGCCCGGCGTGGCACGCCCTGGCTGGTTCGCCGGCGGCGCTTGGGCAGAACGCACCGCCGCGGCGGCCTGGGTCGGCGGAGATCGCACCGCCGGTGCCGGCTCGCCTGCGGTTGCCGAGGCTCCGGATGCCGTTGCGATAGCTGCTCGTGGACCTTGCAACTCCCGCGGGGGGCCGAGCATCTGCAAAGTGCCGCCAGCCACGACCAGCAGAATGACAACCAGCGCCCAGAACAGCCCAAACGCCCGCCACTCACCGGCGAGCGGACCTGGACGCTGCCCTGGCCCCGCTTCAGCGTCGCGAGCCGCCAAGGCCAAGGCAGCGAACGATTAGTTGGCGGTGACGATGGGGGTCTGCGCCGCCATCGCCTTCGCCAGGGCGACCGCCTGCACGAGTTGGAAATCAGTCGTGTCGGGCTTTGCCGCATCAGGCTTCGGGAAGCCCTCCGGTGGCTTGTTGGGAATGTCCTTCGCAAGCGGTGGCAGATCGCTCCGCGGAGCCGCCTGTGCGTTCGCTGGCGTGCCGCCCTGGTTCTTCAGCGTGTGATTGAGGTCAGCCTCGCGTTCCGGCCCGAAATGCGGCGTCTCTTCCCGCGTCTCGGCCACCGGCACATCGGGTGAGATGCCCAGCCCCTGGATCGAGCGGCCCGACGGTGTGTAATAGCGCGCCGTCGTCAGACGCATCGCTCCGTTGCCCGGCAGCGGGATCACCGTCTGCACGGATCCCTTGCCGAAACTCCGCTGGCCCAGCAGCACGGCCCGATGGTGGTCCTGCAAGGCGCCGGCGACGATCTCGCTGGAGGACGCCGAACCGCCGTTGATCAGGACCACGAGTGGCAGACCGCCCGTGATGTCATCGCCCTTGGCGTCCCAGCGCTGGCCATCCTCGGAGTGGCGGGCGCGGGTGGAGACGATCTCACCCCGCGGGATGAAGTCCTCCGACACCGCCACGGCCTGATCGAGCAGGCCGCCGGGGTTGTTCCGCAGGTCCAGGATCACCGCTTTCAGCTTACCGCCGGAGTCCTGCTTCAGCTTCTTCATCGCGTCCCTGATGCCGGCGTCGGCCTGCTCGGTGAACTGGGTCAGCCGTATATAGGCGATGCCGTCCGGCTCCATCCGCGCCTTGACCACCTGGATATGGATGACCTCCCGCAGCATCGAGATGTCGATTGGCTTGTCCACACCCTCCCGCTTGATGGTCAGCGTGATCTTCGAGTTGGGCGCGCCGCGCATCTTGTCCACGGCATCCTGCAACGAGATGCCTTGCACGGTCTTGCCGTCGAGCGCCGTGATGATGTCGCCCGCCTTGATGCCCGATTTGGACGCCGGCGTGTCGTCGATCGGGCTGACCACCTTGATGAAGCCGTCCTCTTGGGTCACCTCGATGCCCAGGCCACCGAACTCACCCTTGGTCTGCACCTGCATGTCGCGGAATTGCTTCGCGTTCATGTAGCTGGAATGCGGATCGAGCCCGGTCAGCATGCCGTTGATGGCGTTCTCGACCAGGTCCTTGTCGGTGACCGGATCGACATACTCCGCGCGCACCCGCTCGAACACGTCGCCGAACAGGGTGAGCAGGCGGTAGGTATCGGCGCGGTTGTTGCTGTCCTGGGCGAATGCCGAGGAGATGCCGAAATCGTAGCCAAAATGCCGGGCGATCAGGTTTGAGCCGGGCCCGATGGCGATGCCAGCCATGAAGGCCGTCCCAAGCAGCAGACCCGTGCGGAAACGGCGGGAGCGGAAATCCATTCGCTTCATCCTCTGAACGCCCAAGTCCGAGTGGGCGTATGTGTCAAGTTGGTGATCATCTTTTCGCGCGTTGCAGGCCCCGGCGTCCAGTATTCAAATCTTAAGTCCAAGATAGTTAACCGCTTGCCTTCAGCCAGGGCGCCGGGTTCACCGGCTGGGAGTCACGGCGCAATTCCACATAAAGTGTCGGTCGCTCGCCGGTGGCGCCGGGCTGCCAGTTCGGCATCAAGCCGACCGGCTCGCCCGCCGAGACATTCTCTCCCACCTTGACGTCCAGCTTATCGAAACCGGCCAGCACGGCATGGTAGCCGCCGCCGCAATCGACAATCAACAGCAACCCGTAGCTACGGAAAGGGGCGGCGAACACCACGTGGCCGCTACATATCGACACCACCCGCGCCTCTGGCGGCGCCTGATAGGAAATCCCGCTGGCGGGTCCGCCGACCGTCGCATCACCCCAGGACCGGACGATCTTGCCGGCCACCGGCGCGGTCAGTTGCCCACGGGGCTGCGCCGTGCTGGCGATCGTGCCGGCGCCGGCCGGCCGTTCCAGTTCGGTTTGCCGCGCCCGCGCCGCCGTGGCTGCGTCAGCCTGCTTCTGGCGTTCGGCCCGGACGGCGTCATCGCGCGCCTGGGCCGCGGCAGCGCGCCGCTCGGTATCCAGTTCGGCCAGCATGCCGCGCAGAGTGTCAGCCTGGGCGGCATTGTCGGCGGCGCGCCGGGCGGCTTCAGTTGCCTCGCCTTCGGCCGCGTGCTGGCTGGCCTGGGCGCTGGCGAATTGCCGCTCGAGCGTGGCCGCCTGCTGCTGCTGTTGCGCCTGCGCCGCCGCTAGCTTCGGCACCTCCGCCTGAACTGCTGCCGTCGCGTCCACCAGCCGGGCCTGCTCCTGGCGCAACGCCACCGCGTCCTCGCCGAGCTGCCGCGCCAAGCCACGTAGTACCAGCACCCCGCGAAGCGTGTCTTCCGGCTGGCCCGGTATCGCGAGCAGCGTCTCAGCCGGGAACAGCGAGAGGCGCTCGATCACCGGCAGCAACGGCTGCATGGTCTCGGCCCGTGCGTCCAGGCTTGCCCGCGCCTGACGTTGCTGTGCCGCGAGCCTGTCCACCTGGTCTGCCGCGTCGGCCGTTGCGGCTTCTGCCGCCCGCAGTTTCGCCGCCGCCGCGATGCGATCCGCCGCCAGGCGCTGCGCCTCTGCCGCGGCTGCGACGGCGCGGGCGGTGGCAGCTTGCTGCGCGGCTTGCTCAGCGGCACGGGCCTTCTCCGCCTGCTCCATCTGCTGGCGGGCAATGTCCTCCTTGGTCGGTCGTGCGGGTTGCGCGGCGACCGTGAGCAGGCCGATCAGTGCGAGGAGGCTATTCCGCCGCACGCGCCGCTTGGGCAGGGATCAGCGAGGTGCCGGTCATTTCGCGTGGCTGGTTTAGGTCCATGAGTGCCAGCAGTGTCGGCGCCACGTCGGCCAGGATGCCGTCCTTCAACGCCTTCGCGTCACCGCCCATCAGCAACACCGGCACCGGGTTGGTGGTGTGTGCCGTGTGCGGGCCGCCCGTCGCGGGATCCCGCATCAGCTCGCAATTACCGTGATCGGCGGTCACCAACAGGGCGCCACCCTGCTTTTCCACCGCGGCGGCGATGCGGCCGAGGCCCGCATCCACAGTTTCCACCGCCTTGATCGCCGCCGGCAGGCTGCCGGTGTGACCGACCATGTCGGGATTGGCGAAGTTCAGCACGATCAGGTCGTACTTCTTTGAGTCGATGGCCGCGACAACCTTGTCGGTGAGTTCCGGCGCGGACATTTCGGGTTGCAGGTCGTAGGTGGCGACTTTCGGCGAGGGGACCATGATGCGGTCCTCGCCGGGAAACGCGATCTCCTGGCCGCCGTTCAGGAAGTAGGTGACGTGCGGGTACTTTTCGGTCTCCGCGCTGCGGAGCTGGGCGCGTCCGGCTTCGGCGACCACCTGGCCGAGGATGTGGTCGAGCTTATCCTGCGGGAACAGCACGCCAAGGTATGGTGCGAGTTCGTCCGAATAGCGTGACATGCCGGCGGCGGCGGCGAACCTGATGACGCGCTTGCGCGCGAAGCCATCGAACTTCGGCTCCAGCAACGCCGCGAGTAACTCGCGCACGCGGTCGGCGCGGAAGTTGAAGCACAGGATGCCGTCGCCGTCCTTCATGCCTTTGTAATCGCCAATGACGGCGGGGACGACGAACTCGTCGGTCACGTCGTGCGCATAGGCATCTTCCATCACTTTTGCCGCGTCGGTGAAATGGGGTGCGTCGGCCTCGGCGACTGCTGCGTACGCCTTGCCGACCCGATCCCAGCGCTTGTCGCGGTCCATTGCGTAATAGCGGCCGGACACCACGGCGATCGGCACGCCATCCGGCAGGTTCTTCTGTAGCCAGCGTAGATCGTCGAGGCCTGAGCGCGGTGGCGTGTCACGGCCATCAGTGAACGCATGGACAACCGTCTTCACGCCGGCGCTCGTGCAGGATCTTGGCGAGTGCGACTGCGTGTTCCTGATGCGAGTGAACGCCGCCGGGCGACATCAGGCCCATCAAATGGCAGGTGCCGCCGGATTGCTTGAGCTTGTCGATCAGTTCGGTCAGCGCCGCGGCGCGGGCGAGGCTGCCGTCCTTGGCGGCCTTGGTGATGCGCGGCAGCTCCTGCATCACGACGCGGCCGGCACCGATGTTGAGGTGGCCGACTTCCGAGTTGCCCATCTGGCCGTCGGGCAGACCGACATCGCTGCCTGATGTGTGCAGGAAGGCGTGCGGGCAGCGTTGCCACAACCGGTCGAAATTCGGCTTGCGTGCCTGACGCATGGCATTGTCAGCGCTGTCCTCACGCCAGCCGAAGCCGTCGAGGATCATAAGCATCACTGGCCGAATCGCCTGCGCCATGGGTGAACGCCTCCCGTGAGCCGGACACTGCGTAGCGCCCGTGCCTGTGTCGAACAAGTGCGCCGCGCCGGGTCCGTTCACGATGATGTCTTTTGCACGTGAGCACCGGATGGTCGCAGCGTGATGCTGTCCCTACAAAAGGAGCGCAACGATGCCAGTCAAGGCCAAGCCGGACGGCTATCACTCGGTGACGCCATATCTTGTGGTTGATGGGGCAGCGCGATTGATCGACTTCCTCGGGCAAGCGTTCGACGCCGAGGAAGTTGAGCGCTTGGCCGCGCCCGGAAACCGCGTCGGCCATGCGGAGATGCGCATCGGTGATTCGCTGGTAATGCTGGGTGACGCGCATGGTGAGCACAAGGCGATGCAAGCGATGCTCTATGTCTATGTCGATGATGTTGATGCCTCGTTCCAGCGTGCCTTGGCTGCGGGCGCCACCTCGGTGCAGGCGCCGACGGATCACTTCTATGGCGACCGCAGTGGCGGCGTGAAGGATCCGTGCGGCAATATTTGGTACATCGCCACACACATCGAGGATGTGTCACCAGCGGAATTGAAGCGCCGTGCGCAGGAAGCGATGCAGAATGCCGGCGGCGACTGATCGTTAGGGTGCCTCTGCTGGACTGGGCGGAAACCGGTGCGGTAGGATGACGACATGAACGCGGTCCCGTTCGACACGCTGAAGATGGCGCAACGCCTGGAGGCAGCGGGCTTTTCAGGCAATCAAGCCGCCGCTGGCGCGTCGGAGGCGCTGGCCGAGGCGATCACAGGGATGGAGCTGGCAACCAAGAGTGACCTGCACCGCGAGATCAGCAGCGTGCGAGCTGATCTGGAGCTGCTCGGGCGCGACATGACGATAGAGCTGGGTGGCATGATCTTCATCGCCGTGGGCATGCCGCTCGCGGCGATGCGGTACATGCCGCACCCGTAGTCCATTACTTCCGGTGCGCCAGCGCGATGCCGATGCCGGCGCCGATGAGGAAGCCACCCGATAGGCGGTTGCGTAACCTGCCGCGCAGCGCCAGCACGCCGCGCACGCGTCCCGCCAGCAGTGCCCATGCCCCGTCGAGCCCGGCCGCGATGACGAAGAAGGTCAGCGACAGCAGCGCGACCTGCGGTCCGATGGCGGCGTCGGACGTGAGGAACTGCGGAAAGAACGCACCGTAGAAAAGCAGCGTCTTCGGGTTGGTCAGCGAGATCAGGAAGCCGCGTAGTGCGATCGATCGGAACGAGCGCGGCTGGGGCCGGGTGCGCGTCAGATCGACCGGCGTCGCGCGCCATTGGCGAATGCCGAGACACAGCAGGTAGGCGACGCCGACCCACCGGATCCATTCGAACCAGTCTGCCAGCATGCCGAGCGTGGCGGTCAGGCCGAGCGAGGTCAGTGCAAGCTGCACCACGATCGCGGACGACGTGCCGGCCACGGTGAGCAGGCCATAGCGCGTGCCATAGGCGATCGAGTTCGCGACGATCAGTGAGACGTTCGGTCCTGGGATCAGGATCAGTATCGTCGAGGCGAGCACGAAGCCGAGATAGAGATCGAGGTGCATTGGCGTGGCTTTCGGTTGAGAGAGCCATGCGACACAAAGCAACGCCCCGCCGCACGGCAAGTGGGGCGGGGCGTTGCGCTGTTGGTTGTCAGGTGCTGATCAGATGTCAGTCCGTGACCGCCGCGCGCACACGCCGCCGCCCGTCGGGCGATTATACGGATTAGGGCGCACGTTCAGCGTGGTGGTCATAACGGCACCATAGCGAATGCGATGGGTGGGTCAATGATGAGCAGTGTGCCGGTTTGGATCTGAAACGCTATCCCGCGGCGCGCGGAAGCTACTAACCTGCCGCCCATGATTGGAGCGCTCGTATGTCTCTGTCGGTAGTGACCACCGCAGATCGTCCCGATCTGGCTGCACTGACGGCGCGCTGGAGGTGGGAGGCGTTCTTTCGCGATTCAGGCAGGCCGCTCGACGACATTCTCGCGGATGCTCAAAAGACAGCGGCGGCGGCTCAGCTCATGCCGCGGACGTTCGTGCTGCTGATCGAGGGCGAACCCGTTGGTACGGCCAGCCTGGTGGCGCACGATCTCGAGGCGAGGCCTGACCTTACGCCATGGCTCGCCGGCGTGTTCGTGGTCCCGCACGCGCGAGGCCGGGGCTATGCGGCCCGGTTGGTTGCGGCGGTTGAACAAGCAGCAGCTGCCGCGGGTATCCCGATGATCTGGCTGTATACGAGCAAGGCTGAACGGATCTACGCCCGGGTCGGATGGGAAACGATCGAGACCGTTCAGCATAACGGCAGGGCGGTTGCGCTCATGCGTCGTATCGCAGAAAGCGTCATCGCCCGGTAGAAGCAAGGAGCCGAAATGCTGTTGCCCTGCAACACCAGCCAGCCAAACGGCGTCCCGTACTGGCGCGCGCACCGGCATGTGATCCAATTCGAGCCGATCGCGAGTTGTCACGTCGGCAGAACGACCGCCTCGATGCGCTGGACAAGCGGGGACCAACGGTCGGATCAGCGATCGTTCACTCGATCAACCGGCACCGCAGGAAAGTGCGTATAGACTTGTCCCCTCGCGCTGCACGCGGCGGAGATCGTCGAGTGTAAGTGTCATCTTGTCCGAATTTGAAAGAACCGCCGGCCAGAGCTCCGCAAGCGCGATCGCGACATCCACTACCAGAACCTCGGTGCCCGGCTCGCTGCTGAGTTCCAGGATGACCTCGCTGCTCGGCCGCGCCCCCAGTCTACCCGTGACACGGGCAACGACATCTTCCGGCAAGGGGTCAAGGCCAAGGTCACCCAGAAAAATCCAGACATGGCGGCGCCCTTGCGAGACACGCCCATGTTCGGGGTTGTTCAGATCGAGGACACCGCCCGCCTTCTCCAGAAAGGTGGCGAACTCGCTCTTTCCGATGGCCTCCGTGGTGAAAATGAAAAAGGGATCGGACATCAAGGTGTCTCTTTCGAGCGTAGCAGGTTGATCAATTCCTCGGGCGTGCGGGCGACGGAACCGCCGGCATCGCTGACTGCCTTTCCCGCCATTCGGAGATAGTTCGGAGCATACAGGATAACCGGCTTCCCGGTCGGATTGAGTTGCTGGTTATGCATCAATTCCCGGACCTGCGTCAGTTTGCCGCGCACCGCAGTAGTTACTTCAACGATGGCGTGTGGCGTTTCAATATCAATCTCCCCGATCGAGGCATTCGGGCCGACTTACTTGTTGAAACTGATGACATCAATTCCGGCATCCTTGATGTGCTGCGCAGCCTGTCCTTCGAGTTGCGTCCCGGGGTTGCCCGACTCCCGGGCGGTCCGAATGGCAGCGTCGATCTCCCCGGAGGCAGGCGGGGGTCTCGTTCGTGTTACTGTAACGGTCGGGATTGGCTGCTCGGGCAAGACCTGCTGCAGGATCGCGCCACCAGCAGCGCGGGCGACGGCGGCAACGCCTCCCGCAACGCCAGCAGCGCCGATCCCGAGCAGGATCTCGACCGGATAGACCGGTCGGATCGCATCCTTTCCCAGATCAGGCGGCTGCCCGCTCTTCTCGATCGCCGCAACGGTAGCGGGGTCGTGAGCGCGCTCTTGTGCATCGGCGAGGAAGCGCGGCCAGCGGTCGAGGCCAATGGCCTGCATGGCATTCGCGACTTTCTCGGCGGCTTCCCGCAGGTCGGCGTGGGTAGTGGCCAACCCGACGTCGAGGGTGGCGCCGTGCAGCATCTCGGCTACCGGGTCTGCTGTCCGTCCAAAGAAGCGGTCAGCGAACTCGCCCTCGGATAACTTGGTGCCATCGCTCCAGGCAGTCATCGCCTCGGTCAGTCGCGCCAGATTGCCCGCGTCAAATTGAGCCGCGGCGCGCGCCCGGAGCGCCTGCGGCAGAGCGCCAATCGTACCACGGGCGACCGCCTCGATGCGCTGGACAAGCTGGCCTGGGCCGAAGACGGCGGCGGTGCCAGATGGGTCCGTGGACTTCTCCGGCGCCGTGCCGCTACCGAACCACCCGTGCGTCAAGAACTCGCTTGCCGACGATAGTAGGCGGTTACGTCGTATCTCTTTGTCTCCTAGACTGGTGATGCCGCACCGAGACACGCCAGATAAGCTGTGGCGTGATATGCACACTGGGCATTCATTCATGGTGAAGTCGTTCTGATGATCCACACTGTCAGCCTGCCGAATGGGTACGTGATCAGCGATGATCGCATGCGCCTCGACATGGCGCTCGTTCATGACCTGCTCGCCGATGCCTATTGGGCCGTCGGCCGGCCACGCGAGCAGACCGAGCGTAGCTGGGCCAACTGTCTGTGCTTCGGTATCTACGCGCCGGACGGCGCCCAGGTCGGCTCCGGGCGGGTGCTTACCGACTATACGTTTCGTGCGCATCTTGCCGACATCTTCATAATACCGGCCGTGCGCGGGCTTGGCCTGGGCAAGGCGTTGGTCGAAACCGTCCTGGCACATCCCGAGCTCACGACCGTTTCCAAGTGGACGCTGGCGACGTCGGATGCACAGGGGCTCTATGCTCAGTACGGCTTCCGCCTGGGCGAAGCAGACGATCACTGGATGACACTGGATCGAGATCCTGGCGCTCATTGATGACGACGATACGCATTTGAATGTCCACGACCTGGCCATCTGCGGCAGCCGGAGTTGAACGACAGCGATGACCGAACCGGACTGGCTGATCTGGACGCGGGAACTCCAGGCGATCGCTCAGACAGGTCTTGCCTTCACGGGTGATCCGTATGACCGCTTGCGCTACGAGACGCTGCGTGCCCTCACATCAAAGATCATGGCTGCCCACACGGCGGCGCCCGCCGAACAGATCGACGCCCTGTTCGTTGGTGAAACCGGCTACGCGACCCCGAAAGTCGGCGTGCGCGGGGCCGCGTTCGACGAGCGAAACCGCTTGCTCATGGTGCGCGAAGTGGTCGACGGCGGCCGCTGGACGCTGCCCGGAGGTTGGGCCGAGGTGAACCTGACGCCGGCGGAAAACGTCGTGAAGGAAATGCGCGAGGAAAGCGGCTTCGAGGTGCGGGTGCGCAAGCTCGCGGCCGTGTGGGACCGGTCGCGTCAGGGCCATCCAGGGCGCGTGTTCTCGTGCTACCGATTGTTCTTCATCTGTGACATCGTCGGCGGAGCTGCAGCGACCAGTCTGGAGACCTCGGAAGTCGGCTGGTTCGGCGAGCACGAGCTGCCGGATGATCTTTCGCTCGGGCGCGTTCACCCGGGGCAGCTCCGGCGCATGTTCGAACATGCGCGCAATCCCGCATTACCGACTGACTTCGACTGACGAACCCGGTTCCGCCGCGCGGAGGTGTTCCGCGACGAGGGCACGGACCTCGTGCAGGTCGAGCAGGACGCGCACACACATGGCACTGATCTCGTCGGTCGGCGTCAGCAGGTCCGGCACCATTATCGGCATCATGCCAGCGGCATGTGCCGCGCGAATGCCATTGAGCGAATCCTCCACGGCGAGGCACTCGTCCGGAGCGACATCGAGCAGTTCGGCGGCGCGCAGGAACAGGTCTGGATAAGGCTTGCCGCGCGCGACATCATCGCGTGTGACGACTATCGGCAAGTGCGCGCGCAGGCCGGAACGGCTGAGATGCAGTTCGGCGGCATGCCGGCCGGCTGATGTGGCGACGGCCTTCTTCAGCCCTTGCTGTCCGAGTGCATTCAGCAGTTCCGCCGCTCCCGGCTTCAATGGCACCACCGTCCGCAAGGCACTGTCGATGAACTCACCATATAGCCGGTCAAAATCGGCGAACGGGAATCCGGGGCCGAGATGGTCGCAAAGCATCGCGTCGCACACCGGGCCGGGCATCCCGATCATCGAATGACAGAATGCATCCGTGATGGTGAAGCCGAGGGTACGCACCGCCTGCTTGAGTGACGCATGATACACGCCCTCGGTATCATGCAACGTCCCGTCCATGTCGAAGATGACGGCACTCAGTCGTCTCGGCAGGGTCATCACGCGACAATAGGCGGACCGTCCGCGAACCGGAACAGGCCGCATAGCTGCGCAACGGAAATGGCGCAGCACATTCCGCCAATACGTCGCCACAGGAGGTGCTCTTGAAGTCAGGCCGCGGGTTGCTTACTTCACCGCCAAATCATTCGATACCGAATGATATAGGAGAACCGAGATGATCGAGGTAAGACCGTTCACCGGGCTGGGCGCTTTCCGCAACGAGTGGCTGAACGCGCACCACCACTTCAGCTTCGGCGGCTACCATGACCCGAAGCGCATGGGCTTCGGGCGGCTACGCGTGTGGAACGACGACGAGGTTGCGCCGGGGACTGGCTTCGACCCGCACCCGCACCGCGAGATGGAGATTGTCACCTACATCCGGCAGGGCGCGATCACGCATCGCGACAACCTCGGCAATGAGGGTCGCACCGAGGCGGGCGACGTGCAGGTGATGCATGCCGGCACCGGCATCGTGCATGCCGAGTACAACCAGGAGAAGCAGCCGACGCGGCTGTTCCAGATCTGGATCCAGCCCGATCGGCATGGTGCGGAGCCGGGCTGGGGGACGCGGCAATTCCCGCGGGAAGGTGGCCTGGCAGTGCTGGCGAGCGGGCGTGCGGCGGATGCGGACAGCGGCGCACTGCCACTGAACGCCGATGCCGCGGTGCTGGCGGGCACCTTGCAGGCCGGCGAGACCGCAAAGCTGACCCTCGCGCCGGGGCGGGGCGTCTACCTGGTGCCCACAACGGGTTCGGTCGAGGTCAACGGCATGCCGGTCGGTCCGCGCGATGGCGCGGCAATCTCGGGTGAGTCCGAGCTGACCATCACCGCATCCGCGAACACCGAACTCGTGCTGGTCGACGTGGCGGTGTAACGCGCACGGGGCTGAAAGTGAGCGCCCCCTCCTTGGACGGGAGGGGGAGGCTCCTTTGCACACCTTAAGGGACATGCCCGCAGAACGCGATGGCACAGAGGTTCGCCGGGCGCCTATACTCGCCGCTGAATGTGCTGGAGGACCGTCTCTTGCGTTCGGTGATCCGACTTGCGCTGTGCACAGCGCTGCTGACCCCGGCGACCGGCTACGCCGAGACCATTGGTCCGGAGCAGGCACAGGCGTTGCAGCAGCAACTGAAGGACTGGCTAGGCGGCCTCTTCGGGCCGACGGTCAAGGTGCCGGATCTCCCAGTGCAAATCACCGGCGAACAGGATCACTACAAGTTCGCAGTGCACGTGCCGGGGTTCGAGGGTCCGGATGGCGACGTGGCTTCGACCGCCAATGTGCGTCCGCTCGACGGCGGCCGCTGGTCGATCGATTCGGTCAAGGCGCCGGATGCGGGCAGCTTCACGGTGACGCTGCCAAAAACGGACGAACCTGATTCCGGTGGGCCGATGAAGATGCACTTCACCATCGGCAAGCAGGACTCGCACGGCGTGATCGACCCCACGCTGGCCACCGACTCGAATTTCCATACCGAGTTCGGTGCGCTGGTCATGCAGTCCGAGAATCCGAAGCAGACGAGCGAGCAGCGCATCGATCGCTACGTGACGGATGCCTCCCTGAAACCGCAGAAGGACGGACGGCTCAATTTCACCTCGACCGGCACACTGGAAGGCTGGAAGTCCGCCAACGAAGTGAACGGACAGACGCCGATTGCCTTCGGTGCCGAGAAGGTCCAGGCCACCGGCCATGTCGATGGCATCAATCGTGCGCACGTCGCCGACCTGCTGGCCGCGTCGGGCGCGCTGTTCGGCGCGATGCCGGAGCACGCGAAGGGCAGCGATCTGACGCCCTCGGCGAAGGCGCAGGTGCGTCTGATGCTGGCGGCCATGCAGGACCTGGTAAGCTCGGTCGGCATGGAGGAGACGCTGGATGGGGTGCAGGTCGAGGTCGCCGGCATGGGCGGCGGCACCATCAAGCACCTGAAGATGGGATTTGGCGGCGAGGCACCGGACGGATTGCTGCACGCCTGGCTTGATATCGGCCTCGATGGGTTGGACAGCCCAAGCATGCCGCCACAAATTGCCGGCTACCTGCCGAAGCATTTCGAGATCAAGCCGAGCCTGTCCGGCGTGAAGACTGCCGATCTGCAGAAGCTCGCCCAAGATTCAGTGGCGGAAAACGGCGACAAGGACCTCGCTACGGCCGACTTCATGGCGATGCTTTCGCGTGGCGGGGCCAATGCGAACCTGGAGGTCCTGTCGTTCGACCTGGGACCGGCGAAAGTGGAGGGCACCGGGCACTTCACCGCGACGTCACCCAGCCAGTGGCACGGCGATGCGCATGTCACGGCGACGGGGTTCGACGATCTCATGAAGCAGGCACACGATGATCCTGATGTGGCGCAGGCGCTGCCGGTCATGATCATGCTGCGGGGGATGGCCAAGCCGGTTGGCGATCGGCTGGTGTGGGACATCGTGAGCGACGGTCCGAAGCTGACGGTGAACGGTATGGACATGTCGGCGTTGACCGGCGGGGACAAGCCCAAGGGAAAGCCACAAGCAACGAAGCCTGGTCCGGGAGCGAAGCCCGGTCAGGGAGTCAAGCCGTAGAGCGTGACCTGCCGCTCGGTGCGGTCTTCGAGTTCCAGGCTGGTCGGCACACGGTAGCTCGCGAAGGCGTTCAGCCCCTCATGCGGGAGGTAGGCGCGGCCGGGGTCCGCGATCCAGACGTCGGCCGTGCGCGCCATGCCGCGGAGCCAGGGCAGGATGTGCGCGGTCATCGGTGCCTCGTAGCAGACGTCGCCGCACAGGATCAGGTCCCAGCGACAACCGGTGCCGACAAGGTCGGTGGTTGGAGTCGCGATCGACACGCCGTTCAGTGCGGCATTCAGCGCGATCGCGGTGCGCGAGAGTGGATCGATGTCGGCCGCCTCGACCGAAGCCGCGCCGGCCAGCGCGCAGGCGATGGAGGCAATCCCGCCACCGGCGGCGAAGTCGAGCACGCGGCGCGCGGCGACGGCGGAGGGATGGTCCAATACGTGGCGCGCCAAAGCTTGGCCGCCGGGCCAGGCGAACGCCCAGAACGGCGGCTCTACGTTGTTGGTGCTGCACCAAGCCTCGGTCGCCTGCCATATCGGCGTGATCTCGGTGGCGAGATGCAGGGTGATCTCTGGCACCAGCGCCGCATGCCCGAGCGCCGTCTGGTCACGCACGAAGGCGGCATCATCTCGTGCGGACAACTTCACCTCAGCTTAAGCACACCGAGCTAAGATGCGCCGAGCCATGCACACCGTCCACAACGCACGCATCCAGCTGCTGGCAACGGCCTGCAACAATCTCGGCCTGGCGGTGATTGTTGCCACACTTATCGCACCCGCTATTGGTGGACAGTTCCTGGGCAACAGGTCCATTTTCGTGATGTTGGCTTGGGCCTCGCTTGGAATCACCCTACATCTGGCGGGCTAGCTGGTGCTTGGGAGGCTGCGGCAATGACCTGGGATCAAACGATCGTATGGTTGATCTGGCCGGCGTTCGTCACCCTTGGGATCGCGATCGCCGCCGTTGTGGCATCCCGCTACATCCCGTGAGCGTCTGAGTAACCTTCAGATCCAGCCCACCAATATTGCCAGGGCGACGGCCAACCCGGCCTCGCGGTTCGCCCTGAAAAGCCTGAGGCACAGCGCCGGATCGTTGATATCCAGCGCCACAACCTGCCACCCGAGCAGCACTGCCGGCAATGCCAGGGCTGGATAGAACCAGGCGCTGAGCTCGGCCAGCCAGCCGGCCAGCGCCAGCAATAGTACCGTCCCCGTGTAGCACGCAGCAAGGAATGGCGCCGTCTGATCGCCGAACAGCCGGGCGGTCGACTTCACGCCGACCAGCGCGTCATCCTCGCGGTCCTGATGCGCGTAGATCGTATCGAAGCCCAGATCCCAGAGGATGGCCGCGCCGTAGAGCACCGCCCAGGCGACCGACAGATGCCCGGCACCGGCGGCGTACCCCAGCGGCGCGCCGAAGCCGAAGGTGAACCCCATCATGAGCTGCGGCCACCAGGTGACGCGCTTGGCCAACGGATACAGGGCCACCAAGAGAAGCGACGCCACGCCCAGCGCCTGTGCCAGACGATTCAGCTGCAGCAGGATCGCCAGGCCGACCAGCAGCAGGACGCCCAGGAACACCAGCGCATGGCGCGGCCGCAGCATGCCGGAGGCCAGGGGCCGGCCGGCCGTGCGCGCCACCATCCGGTCGATGTCACGATCCCAGAGGTCGTTGACCACGCATCCGGCGGCTCGCATCACCAGGCTGCCAATCCCGAACAGCAGGATCAGCCGTATCGCCTCGGCGGGCGGAGGGCCGGCAAGCAGGATGCCCCAAAGCCCCGGCAGGAACAGCAGCCAGGTGCCGATTGGCCGATCGACGCGGGCGAGCAGGAGATAGGGCAGCCAGGAGCGGGGCAGCCTGGTCACCCAGCCGGTCGCGACGATGTCGGTATGCGCCTGCATCGCTGCTACTCTGCCCGACGACATGACCGGGTCAATCCGCCTTTACGTCACCGCGCCACTCGCGGTCGGCCAAAGTATCCAGGCCTCGGCCGCCCAAGCGCATTATCTCGCAACTGTCATGCGCCGCTCCGCCGGCGATACGGTCTGCGTGTTCAACGGCCGCGACGGGGAGTTCAGTGGGCGCATCGAAAGCATACGGCGTGACCGCGCCGCTTTGCGCATCGAACAGCAGTTGCGAGTGCAGGCGCAGGAACCCGACATCTGGCTACTGTTCGCATTGCTGAAACGCGATGCCACCGACCTCGTGGTGCGCGCCGCGACCGAACTGGGCGTAGCTGACCTCCATCCGGTCATCACCGAGCGCAGCAATACGCATCGGATGAATGCAGAACGGCTGTCCGCGATCGCCATCGAGGCTGCCGAGCAGTGCGAACGCCTGACCATCCCTCGGCTGCATCCGCTATTGCCCATGACGGCGCGACTGGCCGATTGGCCCAGCGGTAGGCGGCTGTTCGCAACGCTCGAGCGCGGCGATGCACCGCCCCTTTCGCCGGCGCCGTTGCTGCCGGATCTAGCTCCGGCGGCGTTGCTGGTCGGTCCGGAAGGCGGCTTCGCACCGGCAGAGCTTGACGTGCTGCGCGCGCATCCCTTTGTTACTGCGGTCTCGCTTGGCCCGCGCATCCTCCGGGCGGAGACCGCCTGCATTGCCGGGCTGGCCTTGTTGCAGGGGATGCGTGGCGCCTAGTACCATCCAATTTAACCCGTTACGCCTGGGAGCGACATGTCCAATCCCGGAGACGCCGATTCAACGCCTATCACCACGCTAAAGCAGCTCGCCGACCACATCGCTGCCGGCTGCAAACCGGCGGAGCAGTTCCGTATTGGTACCGAGCACGAGAAGTTCGGCTTCCGTCTCGGCGATCTCGCGACTCCACCGTACCAACCGGCGGATGGCCAGCCTGGCTCGATCCGTGGGCTGCTGGAAGGGCTGAACAGTTACGGCGGTTCACCCATCCTCGATAGCGGCAACATCATTGGCCTGAAGCAGGGCGACGCGGCGATCTCGCTGGAGCCGGCCGGGCAGCTCGAGCTGTCGGGCGCACCGCTGGAGACGCTGCATCAGACCAAGGCGGAACTGGAGGCGCACTACGATCAGGTGCGTGCCGTCTCACGCGATTTGCAACTCGGTTTCCTGCCGCTGGGCTTCCATCCAATCGCGACACGCGAGCAGATGCCGTGGATGCCGAAGGGGCGCTACGCGATCATGCGGCGGTATATGCCGCTGGTCGGCACGCTCGGGCTCGACATGATGACGCGCACCTGCACCGTGCAGGTGAACCTGGACTACGCGTCCGAGCAGGACATGCTGCGCAAGCTGCGGGTGTCGTTGCTGCTGCAGCCGCTGGCGACGGCGCTGTTCGCCAATTCGCCGTTCACCGAGGGGCAACCGAACGGCTACCAGTCCTACCGTGCCCAGGTCTGGACCGACACGGACAACCAACGTTCCGGCATCCCTCGCGTGATGTTCGAGCCCGGCTTCGGCTTCGAGCGTTACGCTGAGTGGCTGGTCAACGAGGTGCCGATGTACTTCGTCTATCGCGACGGACGATATATCGATGTGGCCGGCGCATCGTTCCGCGACTTCATGGCGGGGCGCCTGCACAACGTTGCGGGGGCGATCGCGACCGTGGGGGATTTCGCCGACCACGTCACCACCGTGTTCACCGACGTGCGGATCAAGCGGTTCCTGGAAATGCGCGGTGCCGATGCGGGTCGGGCTGACATGATGGTGGCGCAGTCAGCGTTCTGGGTGGGTCTGCTGTACGACGATGCTGCGCTTTCGGCCGCTGAGGCGTTGGTACGGGACGTTTCATGGGAGGATGCGGTCGCCCTGCGGGCCGCGGTTCCGCGTGAAGGATTGGCCGCGTCCTGGCGTGGCGGCAACCTTCGAGACCTGGCACGGGACGTGATCGCCATCGCAGCGGGCGGACTGCATGCGCGTGCTCGGCTCGACGCCAATGGACAGGATGAAGCCGTCTATCTCGATCCGCTGGTTGCGATCGCGGCCGGCGAGCACAACCAGGCGGAACATTGGCTGGCGCGTTTCCATCAGGCGTGGCAGGGTGACGTGCGCCGAATCTATTCTGAGGGCGCGATCTGAAAGGAAGCTGAAACCTTTCGCATGCTCAAGGGTTTCGCCTAGACTGCTCATGCAGGCATAAATGACGCAATGATGGCTGGTGCTTCACACCGACCCGCGGCCCCTGGAGTCCCGGCAAACTCAGCCGGTCAGGTCGTTTTGAGGATGCGCCTGATCGGCCAGATGGAAGCCTGGACGCTCACCAGCGAGAATGTGCTGCCAGCGGGGCGCAAAACCAGAGCATTATTGGCCGTTATCGCGCTGTCATCGCCGCGTCCCGCGTTGCGGGGCCGACTGGCCGAGTTGCTCTGGAGCCGCAGGCCGGAAGAACAGGCCCGGGCATCGTTACGACAAGAGATCCACCGGCTGCTGGAATCGCTGGCCCCCACAGGCACTGAGGTATTGGTCGTCACTCGCGATCATTTGTCGCTTCGTCCCGGTGTGGCATGGATCGATGTCGAAGAAGTGATGCGGGCCACCACCGACCAGCCAGCGTCACTGTCCCTTCTGGATGGCGATCTGCTGGAGGATCTGGACGGCATCGATCCCACGTTCGACGCGTGGCTGACCACGGAACGTGAGCGCCTGCGCGACCGCGCCCGCACCGTCGCAGAGTCGCTGCTGCGTGAGCAGATCGAACCGGAGGCGGCGATCCCGGCCGCCCAACGGCTGCTGCAGATCGACCGTGCCCATGAAGGGGCCTGGCGGGCGCTGATGCGTGCGCACGCGGAGCGCGGTGAGCGCGGCATGGCGATCCAGGCATACGATCGCTGCCGTTCCGTGCTGGCCGACCTGCTGGATGCCTCGCCGTCGCCGGAGACCCAGAAACTGCTGGCGGAAATACGCGGGCCGTCGGGCAGTCGGATGCCGCTGCGGCCACCGGCGCCCCCACCAAAGCCCGTCGCGGTGGCGGTCGAAGAGTACGACGAACCGCCGGCGGTGCTGGATCCGAAACACCAGGATATCATGCCAGCGCGCGGCGGTGCCCATGTCGGCGTCATGCCGTTGCAACTGGTAGGCACATCCGAGGAAGAGTCGCATCTGGCGCCGGGCCTGGCAGACGAGATCACCACCGCGCTCGCCCGGTTCCGCTGGATCTTCGTCATCGCATCCAATTCGCTGGCACGCTTCGCCGCCGAATCACGCGACGAGACTGCGATCAGGCGCACGTTCGGCATCGACTTCCTGGTGGATGGGTCGATCCAGAGGGTGCGCAACCGGCTGCGCATCACGGTTCGGCTGCTCGATCTGCGGGCCGGCAATCAGGTGGTCTGGGCGCGACGGTTCGATCGGCAGTCCAACGATCTGCTGTCCTTGCAGGACGAGATCGCCTCCGAGGTGGTGGCTCAGATCGATCCGGAAATCCTGCTGATCGAGGCCAAGCGCAGTGCCAGCCGGCCGCCGATGGACGCTACCGCGTACGATCTGGTGCTGCGGGCAATCCCGTTGATCGGGCGGATGGAGCGTGGCCGTTACATGATGGCGGGCGAGTATCTGGTGAAGGCGATCGAGCTGGAACCGGACTATGCGGCAGCCCAGGCGTGGTACGCCTACTGGCACATTTTCCTGGTCGGGCAGGGTTGGGCGGACGACCCGCGGGCCATGATGGAGGAGGCAGGCGATCTGGCCGAGCGTGCCATTGTGCAGGATCCGTTCGATGCGCGCGCACTGACCATCGCCGGCCACGTGCGGGCGTTCCTGCATCGTCGCCTGCACGAAGCGGCGTCACTGCATGAGCGGGCATTGTCGCTGAACCCGAACCTGGCAATGGCGTGGGCCCTGTCGGCAATCACCTATGCCTACATGGGCGAACCGGAAGAGGCGGAACGGCGCAACAACCGCTACAAGAAACTATCGCCGCTGGATCCGCATGCGTTCTTCTTCGATGCGTTCTTCATCCTGATCCACCTGATGAAGCGCGACTATGAGAGCGCGGTGGCGGTCGGTCGTGCAGTGAGTGAGATGAACCCGTCGTTCTCCGCGACGTACAAGCCGTATCTTGCCGCGCTGGGACACCTGGGCCGGACGCAGGAAGCCGCGGTGGTGCGACGGCGGCTTCTGTCGATCGAGCCCGACTTCTGCATCGCGCGCTTCATCGCGACATCGCCGCTGGAGCGCGATAGCGACCGCGACCACTATGCCCAGGGGCTTCAACTCGCCGGCGTGCCGGAGCATCTCGCCGAGGTCGCGGTGCAACTGCAGAATCAGGAAGCGCAGTAGCACCTAACCGCGATATCGGCGCGGTACCAGATGACTGGCCGCAGCGGTCAGCAGCAATGTCGTTGTCATCAGGATGAATGCGATAGCAGCGGCGAACGGCCAGTTGTTGTCGTTGTTGAACGCCCAGTAGAGCAGCGGCGCCATCATTTGAAAGCGCGGTCCGCCAAGCAGCACGGGCGTCGCGAAAGCATTCATGCACAGGATGAAGCAGAGCACCGCGGCAATGGCGATGCCTGGCAGCGCGAGCGGGAAGATCACGCGCCAGAACGCGCGAGACGGCGGGGCGCCCATCGAGGCGGCGGCTTCCTCGAGCCGTGGGTCGATGCCCTCGAACACGCTCTGCATTGTCAGCACCGTGAAGGGCAGATTGATCGCGATGACGCCGGCGATCACGGCCGGTTCGGCATACATCAGGTTGAGGCCGGTCAGCATGTCCAGCATGCCGCCATGGGCGAACAGGATCATCCAGCCTGCGGTGCGGGTGGTGGAACCGATGAACAGCGGCAATACCGTCAGGACCACCAAGGCGGATTTCCAGCGGCTGGTGCTGCGTGCCAGTCGCCAGGCCATCGGCAGACCGAGCAACATGCAGATCGCTGTGACGATGACGGAGACGCGGATGGTGGTAAGCAGCACGTTCCAGTAGAACGGGTCGTTGAAGAAACGAAGATAGTTTGTCGGAGTAATGGCCGCGATCATCAGTTCGGTGGCGTCGAAGCGATTCAGGCTATCGCGCGCGAGCAGGGCCAGCGGCGCGATCAGCGTCAACAGCATCAGCATTGTTGCAGGGCCGAGGAGAAATACCGGCTCAACGGCCCCTCCCCTCCCCCCTCCCGCGAGGGGAGGGGGAGTGCGGTACGTTGTCCCCCTCCCCTTGCGGGAGAGGGGGAGGGGGCTTCGGTGCTCACCGCTACGCGTGCTGGATGTTCTTCAGCCACCAGTCGTTCAGGTCAGGGATCGCCTTGGCGAATACCGAATAATCCGGCGTCACCAGCTTCGGCTTCGGATCGGGGAATGCCAGTTGCTGGCCGACCATTCCGGTCAGCGCCGCGTTGTCGATCGTCGGCAGGTAGCCCATGTTCGCGGCAAAGCCCTTCTGCGCCGCCGGGTCCAGCATCGCGTTGATGTACTTGTAGGCGGCTGCCTTGTTCGGTGCGTTCTTCGGCACCACCATGCCGGAGACGTAGAGCACCGCGCCTTCCTTTGGAAAGGCCCCCTTCACCGGGAAGCCGGAGTTCTGCCACATGAAGCTGCGCGCCAGCCAGATCACGCCGACGTCGATCTCGCCCGACTTGAACGCCGGCGCCAGTGCGTCGGTCTCGGGATACAGACGCAGGCCATTGGCGTTCAGCTTCAGCATGAACTCCTTGGCCTTGTCGAAATCGTCGCCCTTGCCGGATGCGTAGAGGCTCGCGCCCATCATCACCCACGGTGCGACGGTGCTGACCATGCCGACTTTGCCCTTCCACTTGTCGTCCAGCAGATCGCCGAAACTGCTGGGAGGAGTGGGCACCTTGACCGGATTGTACACCAGCACCTGTGCGCTGTAGATGTGCGGCACGAAGCCGTTCATCCGCAGGTCCGGCTGCACGTGCTTCAGGTTGGGCACTTCCTGTTCCGTCAGGTTCTCGACGAGGTCGGCATCGTTGACGCGATAGCCGTTCAACGCGCCGACACAGGCAATATCCTGCGTGCCGCGCGGCAGCCTCTTCTGCGCGTACAGTTTCGACACGCGCGGGGTTTCGTCGCCGACGTCCTGCACCACGTTGACACCCGCCGGCTTGAGCAGCGGCTGGTCAATGTTCTCGCGCAGCAATCTCGCATAGTCGCCACCCCAGGTGCCGACAATGCATTGCTCGTCCGCGCGCGCCGGACGGATGATGGCGGGCGCTGCGAGCAAAGCCGCGCCACCCAACAGGGCGCGGCGTGGCAGGGTGAGGTCACGCATGATTGGTCTCCCCGATGATCGATTGTTGTATCGCGTGGCCATCCGCATCGAACAGCCGTTCTTCGCCTGCCTCCCAGTACAGCGCCACCCGCGTTCCCGCACTGTGGCGTGGTGTCGCGTCACGGCCAAGCGCTGGGGCGCGCGCCAGCATTGTGATGTCAGGAGCGATGCGGACGGCGTGCTCCACGACGGAGCCGAGCCAGGTGCATAACTCGACCTCGCCTTCGATGCATGCCGCCGTGCCGGGTAAGGCGAGGCGAAGACTGTCGGGACGAACTGCCAACTTCGCCTCGCCATTGATCGCGTAGCGGGCGGCCAGCGCAATCTGCGCCCCGTGCACCATCAGGCGATTGTCGTGCACGCGACCGGCGACGATGTTGCTGCCACCGATGAAGCGCGCGACGAACGGATTGGCAGGCTGCGTGTGCACCTGTTCGGGCGTGCCAATCTGTTGCACGCGCCCTTCGTGCATCACTACCAGACGATCGGCCATGGCCATCGCTTCGGTCTGGTCGTGTGTCACCATGATGGTGGTGATGTCGCCGTGCTGCTGCAGGATGCGGATCTCACGCGCCATCTCCTGGCGCAACGCGGCGTCCAGATTGGACAGCGGTTCGTCGAGCAGCAGCACACGCGGATGGATCGCCAGCGCGCGAGCCAGCGCGACACGCTGTTGCTGGCCGCCGGACAGTTCGCGCGGCAGACGTGTGGCGAACGCTTCGAGCTTCACCAGGCGCAGCATATCAGCCACACGCGACTCGATTGCATGTGAAGCCAGGCGCCGCATCTCGAGGCCGAACGCGACGTTGCGCGCAACAGTGAGATGCGGGAACAGCGCATAGCTCTGGAACACGATGCCCATCTCGCGTCGATGCGGCGGCAAGGCAATAATGCTATTGCCGTCGAGCCGGATGTCGCCGGCGCTTGGCGGGATGAAGCCGGCGATCATGCGCAGCGTCGTGGTCTTGCCGCAGCCGGAGGGACCCAGCAAGACGATCATCTCGCCAGGCTGCACGGTCAGGTTGACGGTATCTACGACGGTATGGGCGCCGAACTGCTTCGTCAGCGCGTCAAGTGCAAGCGCGTGCGCGGCGGTCATCGCACGAGCTGGCCGAGACGGATGAAACGATCGAGCACCAGCAACAGCACCGCCACCGCGACGATCTGCGCGACAGCGACAGCGGAGACCAGCGGGTCGATGTGGTATTCGAGGTATTGCAATACTGCGACGGGAAGCGTGGTGACGCCGGGACTGGTGAGGAACAGTGCGAGCTCCAGGTTTTCGAACGAGATGACGAAGGCGAACAGGGCGGCGGCGATGATGCCGGCCCGCATCGCCGGCAGCGTCACGCGCCAGATCACGGTGAGCGGGTTGGCGCCGAGGCTGGCAGCGGCTTCCTCGGCGGCGCGGTCGTGGTTGGTGAGGCTGGCGAGACAAAGCCGCACGACCCAGGGCGTGGTGATCATGATATGTGCGAGCACGAGGCCAATCATGGAGCCGGTGACGGCGGAGCCAAGCTGCTCGTCAACGGCGACCAGGGCGACGTAGATCGCCAGGCCGAGCGCGATGCCGGGCACGGTGAGCGGTGCGAGCAAGAGTGTGGCGATGATGCCGCGGCCGCGAAAGCGGTGGCGCGCGAGGCCGATGCCGGCGGGAACGCCCAGCAGCAGACTGCCGATGACTGACGCCACGCCCAGTTCGAGACTGGTCAGGATGGCACTGCCGAAGTTGGGCAGGATGGCGGGATACCAGTCGAGCGTATAGCCGCGCGGCGGGAACAGGATCAGCTTCTCGTCGAAGAGCGAGAGGTAGAGCGTCAGGATCAGTGGCACCGCGATCAGGATGATGCCGCAGGTGACGAGCGCAAGCACGGCGATGCGTTCCGCCGTGCGTATGATGCCGTCACGGCCGCTGCGTTGTTGCGGCATGGCGTTGCTGCTGGTTGTCATGCCCCCTGTTCGCGTCTCTGCTGCGGTGGCGCGGAACGTGACGGGGGGCGGATGGTGGTGTCAACAGTGGTCCGTGGCGATTCCAGAGGCGGGGAGAATCCGATGCGCACAGTCACCGTTCATCTTCGTGCCGACGATGACATAGGCACCACCGATCGCCGGTTGTTCGGTGCTTTCATCGAGCATCTGGGGCGCTGCGTGTATGGCGGCATCTTTGAGCCGGGTCATCCGACCGCTGATGCGCACGGATTTCGCGGTGACGTGCTGGCGCTGGTGCGCGAATTGGCGCCGACGATCATGCGCTATCCGGGCGGCAATTTCGTATCGGGCTACAATTGGGAGGATGGCGTGGGGCCGGTGGAGGAGCGGCCTCGGCGGCTCGACCTTGCGTGGATGTCCACTGAAACCAATCAGTTCGGCACCAACGAGTTCATCGACTGGTGCCGCGCTGCCGATATCGAGCCGATGCTTGCGGTGAACCTCGGCACGCGCCGCGGCGATGCGGCGCGGGCGCTGGTTGAATACTGCAACCACTCTGGCGGCACCGCGCTGTCGGATCTCCGGCGCGCGCACGGGTGGCAACAGCCGCATGGGGTGAAGTTCTGGTGCCTCGGCAATGAAATGGATGGGCCGTGGCAGATGGAAGCGAAGACTGCGCACGAGTACGGCCGTATCGCCACCGAGGCCGCGAAGATGATGCGCTGGATCGACCCTTCGATCCAGCTTGCGGCGTGCGGTTCTTCGGGGCGTTCCATGGCGACATTCGGCGCGTGGGAGAACACCGTGCTGGAGCATACCTTCGACCATGTCGAGTTCATCTCGCTGCACACGTATCTGAACAACTACGCGGACGACACGCCGGCGTTTCTCGCAAGTGCGGACCTGATGGACAGCATGATCGAGGAAGTGGTGGCGATCGCCGATGCCGTCGCGGCACGGAGGCGTTCCAGCAAGCGGATCAAGCTGAGCTTCGATGAATGGAATGTCTGGTATCGCACGCGACGGCGCCCTGAGGAGCGGGTGAAGCCTGGTTGGCCGGTGGCGCCGGATATCCTGGCGGAAGTCTATACAATGCAGGATGCGCTGGCGTTTGGCGGTGCGTGCATCTCGTTGCTCAATCATGCTGATCGCGTGACGTGTGCGTGCCTGGCACAGCTGGTCAATGTGATCGCACCGATCATGACGGAGACCGGCGGTCCGGCGTGGCGCCAGACGATCTTCTGGCCGTTCGCGCAGTGGAGCAATTTCGGGCGGGGTCATGTGCTGCGGACGATGGTGGATTCGCCGACGTACGAGGCGCACTACTTCGATCCGCGCGGTTCGCAGGACTTCTGGTTTCCGGTGACTGCGCCGCTTCTCAAGATCGCGGCGGTGTTGCGGGAAGATGGCAAGGCCCTGACGCTTTTCGCACTCAATCGCAGTCTCGATGAGGCGATGCCGCTGGAGGTCGTCACCGGTGGGTTTGGCACACTGCGGCTGCGGGCGGCGCGGCAGCTGTATCATGCCAACCTCAAAGCGGTGAACACGCGGGATGATCCGATGCAGGTGAGCCCCAAATCATTGGATGATGTGCGGATCGAAGGGGAGCGCGTGTACGCGACGCTGGCTCCAGCCTCCTGGACTGTGATTAGGCTCGACGTCACGAGGTAATGCGAGGGCTCCCATTAAGCAACCTTTGGGTTGCATCTTCCGCAAAGCCGGGTATGTTCACGCGCAACCAGGAGGTTGCTTATGGAAGATCGCATCGAGAAACGGATAGAGCTGAAGGCGCCGCTGTCGCGTATCTGGCGAGCGCTGACGGATTACCGTGAATTCGGCACATGGTTCCGGGTCGCTTTGGAAGATCCATTCGTGCCCGGCAAGGATGTGCGTGGACGCATCACTTATCCGGGTTATGAGCATCTCATCATGGCCGTGACCGTGCAGCGCATGGAGCCGGAGAGGCTGTTCTCGTTCACTTGGCACCCCTACGCCATCGACCCGCACACCGACTACACCGCGGAGCCGCCGACGCTTGTGGAGTTCACGCTGACGCAGGCGCCAGGCGGGACGCGGCTGGTCGTGGTCGAGTCCGGCTTCGCGGCGTTGCCGGCGCATCGGCGTGACGAGGCGTTCCGCATGAACGACAGCGGCTGGTCGGTCCAGATGGAGAACATCGCGCGACATGTTGGCAGCACGCGCTAGGCCACGTCCTCGTCGCTTCGATCCGGCCGTCTTATTCGCCGCACTGGGCGATCCGACGCGTCTGTCGCTTGTCCGCAGGCTAAGCGTCGGCACGCCGATGTCTATCGCGCGGTTGACGGAAGGTTCCGCCCTGACACGCCAAGCGGTCACCAAGCATCTGCGCGTGCTGGAGAGCAGCGGTGTGGTGGGCAGGCAGCGCTCGGGTCGCGAAAGCCTTTATCAACTCCGGCCCGGCACCATCGCCGATATGCGAGCATACCTCGATGGCATCTCGCGTCAGTGGGACGATGCGCTGGCCCGTCTCAAGGCATTTGTTGAGGCGTAAGTTCGATCACCACCCCCGCACGCCACCTGGTCGGCGCACGTCGGCGCCGCCTTCCAACATGCCAGTCTCGCGGTCGTGCATGATCGCGCAGACACAGCCGGCCCGCCATTCCCACTCACGCCACCAGTTGACGTTGTGGCCCATGGCGCCGAGCGCCTCCGCCGTCTCGTCGGTGAAGCGGCGCTCCATGCTCATCCGCCGCGGCGTGTAGCTGTGCGGGTCGGAGGAACTCGGGAAACTCGACGACGCAAAGCGCGGCTGTTCGATCGCCTGCTGTGGCGTCATGTCGAACACCACCATGTTGAGGAACACCTGCAGCATGGCCTGTGGCTGCACATCGTTGCCCGGCGTGCCGAACGGCATGATCCACTTGCCGTCACGCATCGCGATCGATGGATTGGGCGTGAGGCGCGGCCGCTTGCCCGGCGCGAGGCACGCCGGATGTGTGGGATCGGTCCATGACTGCATGCCGCGTGACGAAGGCGCAATGCCGGTACCCGGGATCACCGGCCCATTGATCGCACCGTCGCTCGGCGTGGCGGAGAAGCAGTTGCCGTGCCGATCGACCGCGCAGACATAGGACGTGTCGGGATCACCTTCGACGTATTCCTTGTCCGCCTTCGCGGTCACTGCGGCGCGGGCGCCGATACCGAGTTCCTCGGCAGAACCCGCAGGTGGCATATCCGACCACGCAATGTCCGCGTTGATCAGCGAACGGCGTTGAGCGGTGTACGCGTCGCTCAGCAAAGCATCGATCGGAACGTCAACGAACTTCGGATCGCCGTAATAGGCATGGCGATCGGCGAAGGCCAGCTTTAGTGCCTCGATCAGTGTGTGGATATAGCTTGGGGTGTTGTGGCCGAGCGCCTTCACGTCGATCCCCTCAAGGATCTTCAGGGTCTGCAACAGCACCGGTCCCTGGCACCACGGTCGGCAGCCGAACACCGTGGTGTCACGGAAGCGAATGGAAAGCGGTGTTTCCACGTCAACGCTGAACTGCGACAGGTCGTCTTCGCGCAGCCAGCCGTCGTTTGCCTTGTGATACGCGACAATCTTCTGCGCGATATCGCCGCGGTAAAATGCGGCACGCGCGGCGGCGAGACCCGCGGCACGGCCCCCCGTACGTGCCGCGGCGGCCTCCTGATCGGCCATGTATTGAATCGAATTCGCCAAGTCGGTTTGCAGGAAGCGCTGGCCGGGTTTCGGTGCCTCCCCACCAGGCAGATAGATAGCGGCATTCTGTGGCCAACGCGCGATCGTGTCGGCACTCTCCGAGATGATTTCATGTGAAATCGATTGGAAGCCGAAGCCCTCACGCCCAAAGCGGATCGCCGAAGCGGCAACGTCGGCAAAACTCATGGTACCGTAGCGCTCCAGTGCGGTGATCCATGAATCCGGCGCGGCTGGCACGACGCAACGTTTGATGTTGGCGAGGATCCGGCCGTTCTGATGCTGTCTGAACCAGTCGACCGATGCCAGCTTCGGCCAGCACCCCAGCCCGCTGATCGAGACCGTCTCGCCCGTCTCGGCGATGTGGATCATGATCGGCGCAACCCCGGCGAAATGCACGTACTCGCACTGCAGGACCCCGAGCGCGATACCACCCGCCACGCCCGCGTCGATCGCATTGCCGCCGGCTTCAAGGATCTCAAAACCCGCCTGCGCTGCGAGGTAGTTGGCCGACGCCACCATGTGTCGCGTCCCAATAACGCGCGGGTGGTGCGTCGGCATGCGATATTGATCAGCCATCTCTACGGTCCTTCCTGCGGAGTGAGATCGACGGCGCGGATATAACCGTCGATACGCGGGGTGTGGTGAATGGTCTTCACCATCGCCTCGATGTTGAACTGGTGATGCAACGGCGCAACAGCGTAGTCGCGGAATGCCAGATCGGTCGCTTTGATCAGCAACAACTCCCGCGCATCGCGATCCAGCGTGATCAGTGCCTTGTCGAGCACTAAGTCAAATTCCGGATTGCTGTAGACGCCACGATTGAAAGCGCCGCGGCCGCGCGACGGATCGGGTGTCGCAAGCTGGCTGATCAGCATGATCGACGGTTCCGGTGTGTCGATCGTCCAGAAGTAGGTGAAAAAGCTGAAGTCATGCTTGTTGGCATGCGGCACCCAGACCGCGTGCGGCATCACCTCAGGCGTGGTCGCGATGCCGATACGTGTGAGCATCTGTGCAATCGCCTGACAGATCGCAGCATCGTTAACGAAACGATCGTTCTGACAATCGATCTCAAGACGAAAACCGTTCGGATAGCCCGCCTCCGCCACCAGCTTCTTTGCAAGTTGCGGATCGAAGCGAACGGGTGACAGTGCGGGATCGTAGCCATACTGCCCCTGCTTCATGTACTGATTGTCCGGTGAGGACTGACCGTTCATCAGTCGATCACGAATGGCGTCGCGGTCGATCGCGAGATTGACGGCCTCGCGGACGCGGTGATCACGGAATGGATTGGTTGCCAGTGGCTTACCGTCATCACCGGAGATTTTCGGCGAGGCATGGTCTTGCACATCAAACACGAAACCAACGATGTCATCCGACAGCCCGGAAGCAACTGTGAAACGAGGATTCGCCTTCAATTGCGCGAAGTCTTGCACGGAGACCTTGTCGATCAGATCGACATCACCAGCCAGCAACGCAGCCTCACGTGAGGCTGGATTTTTGATATACCGGATCGTCACGTTGTCCCACGGCACCTGGCCGCCCCACCAGGTGGTGTTGCGCGCCAGGACAATCCTGTCGCCGCGCGCCCAGGACACGAAGCGGTACGGCCCGGTGCCGATGGCCGCCTTGCCCGTGTTGTAATCGATGTTGCTGGCACTCTCGCCATGCTTGCGCGACACGATGCCAATGGCCGACAGATATTCCGGCGCGAGTGGAAACGGTCCCTTGGTGTGGAAGCGGACGGTGTGCGGATCGACGACTTCGACGCGATCGATGGCTTTCACGTACTCTGCCATGTCGGTGACCGGACTGTGCACGTTCGGAACGCGCTCCACGGTGAAGGCGACGTCGTCGGCGCTCAGCATCGTGCCGTCGGAGAACGTTACGCCGTCACGCAGCTTGAACTCCCACGTGGCGTCGTCCACCAGGTGCCACGACACAGCGAGGCCCGGTTGCAGTTTGTCGTTGGCATCGATCGAGGTGAGAGCCTCGAACAGGTTCGGTATCAACCCCTTGTTGCCGCCGAAATTATGGTAGTGCGGATCAATGGTGTCCGGTTCGACGGTGAGGCCGAGGCGAAGGTCCGCTGACACAGCCGGAGCCGCCGTAGCCAACATCGCCAATAGCGCGAAAGCAAGACGCGACCGCACGACATCCCCCGTTCTGGATGGCGGCAGCGTGGAACCGGCACGGGGCAACGTCAAATGCGCCCGCGCAATTACACGGTATGCGAATGCCCTTGCGCCGTTGCCGCAACGCAACGCCCAGCCGCGCCTCACTTCGCGAGATATTCCGCGATCGCCTGGAAGGCTCGCCTGAACGTACCGTTCTTGACCTGATCGACGATACGCTCCTCGTCCGCCGGCGCGATCTCGAACTCCGCCCACCAATCGATGAAGCTGCGATTACCCTCGGTTATCGGCAGCAGCCGATATCCTGCGACATATCCGGTCACCGGCAACGGGCTTTCAAGGATGCAGTAGATGCATTCATGATCGCGATCCGACAGCGATAGCAGTTGCTCGCGCAGATGTCCCCCGTTGGCAAGATGAAAGTTGCGAACGCAGCCGACGGCATCGCTGGGCAATCCGTTCTCGACGTGGCTGTCTCTGATGAATGGATGCCATTTCGGCATGCCATTGAAATCACGGATCAGCGCCCACACCTTTTCGATCGGCGCGTCGATCACGTCACTCACATAGATACGAGTCATGACAACCTCCCTGATTGCATCAATGCGCTTGTCGCCCGGCGGCCGACATCAGCAGCCCCAACGCCAGCATCTTGTTGTAGAGCGTCTTGCGCGACACCCCAAGGAAGCGGGCGGTTTCCGCGCGCCGGAAGCGATTGCGGCGCAGCCCATCCAGGATCCACTCGCGCTCACTGGCGAAGCCAGTGCGTGCGTCGCGCGGCTGTTGCGGCTGCAACGGCGGCAGATGGGCAGGCAGGATCGCCAGACCGCCGGCGGTGAGCAATGCCTGGCGCAACACATCGCCGAGTTCGCGCACATTGCCTGGCCAATCATGACCGAGCAGCATGCGATACGCTGCCGGATCAAGCTTGGCCGGGAGCTTGCCGACTGTCAGCACATCGAGGATGTGCTCGATGATCTGTGGCAGGTCCTCGAGATGCTCGCGCAGCGACGCCAGTTCGATGCGCAGCACGCCGAGAACGTCGAGCAGGCGCGGATCGAAGCGTGCAGCGTCATGCTGCGGATCGAACCGGGTAACGCCGACCAACCGCACGTCGAGCGGGAGGTGATCCGCGCCGCCGACACGACGGAAGCCACCGCTCTCGATCGCGGCGCACAGTCTGCGCTGCGTCGCCGGATCCAGTTCGCCGAGATCATCCAGCACCAATGTGGAACCGCGCGCGAGTTCCAGCCAGCCGATGCGCCGGCGCACCACGCCGAGTGCCGCACCGGGTTCGCAACCGAACAGGTCGGCATCGGTGCGATCCTGTCCGGCGGCACAGGTCAACCATGTCAGCCGCCGCGCACGACGTCGCCCGCCGGCATGCACGGCACGCGCGAGATCGCGCCGGCCGGAACCTGGCTCACCGATGATCAGCACCGGCAGGTCGGTCGCCAGCGCCCGCTCGTACCCCGCGCGCGCACGGATCACCGACGGCGCGCCACCGACGACGCAGACCGGCATGCGACGCGGATCCAGACGACGCTCCAGCCGAGTGACGCGGCGGCGCAGTGCACCCATCGTCTTGAATGCTGCTGTCACGAGTTCGATAGCTGTCTCAAGCGGAACGCGGTCAATCGTCGATCCGCCAATGTAACCATCGGCGTGGGCCGCCTGACACACTTCATCCATTTCCTCTGGGCGGACGATCGGTCCGCCTTCCACCACGCAAATGGTGCCGGCGGAAATCTTGCGGACCGTGCGGATCATGCGCCCAGCGATCTCGGCGGCCTCCGCGATCGGCATCCTGGTTGCAACGCCGAGTGCACCACCCGTGTTCCAACCGAGATCGATATTGACGATGTCGACGCCGGCCATCGCCATCTGACGGGCCTCCGGGTGGGTGTGCACATATGCCAGCGTCGCAAGACCTTGCGCGCGGGCGCGCCGCAACAACGCGACCTCACGCGACATGCCGCAGCCGGAGGCCTCCAGGAAGCGGCGGAACCTGCCGTCGATCAACGTTACGGTCGGGAAATTCGTCACACCTTCGAAACCCGCGTCGCGCACCTGATGCAGCATTGCGTCCAGATCCAGCCTGGGATCGAACGCGGCCAGGCCGATGAACACCGGCAGCCTGGTTCGCGGACGGATCTCCGCGGTGGCGAACTCCATGACGAAGCGATTGGTGTCGCGCAATGCAAGCAACGATGCTACAGACGGTTCGCCCATGCTGCGTAGATGGCCCGCATTCAGCGCGACCAGGAAATCGGCGCCACCACGAGCAGCAGCCTGCGCCGCCATGCCGGTGCCGATGGCCGCCGCCACCAGGAACGTTCCGCTGCGTGCCTGTGCCTCCCGCAGCGCCGTCCGCACGCGGTCCGCCGGCTGCGTCATCGGTCAGCCGAAGCTGGCGATGTAGTCTTGCACCTTCACCAGCGAGTTGGTGCGCGCGGACTCGATCGATCCGAAAACCAGGGCGGAGGCCTGCACATTTGCCTGTACCTCGGTTTCCATCGGCGCTCCGCCGTCGCGCCACTGCGCGAACTTCTCGATCAGCCAGATGTTGATCCATTTCGGTTGCACCAGCAGCGGTATCTTTTGCCCGGTGCCTTCGCGGTGCTTCTGCCGCGGCAGGTCTTGGCGAGTGAATATCTCAATCTCGCGATGGTTCAGAATCGCGGTGCCAAATTCGCAATCGACGCGGACATACTCCTGATACCAGTCGTTCAGCCCGACCGCCGTGCTGCTGGAACCCTCGTAGACAGCGCGCACACCGTTGTCGAACACCATCGTGACGACGCCATCGGTATCGCCGGCATATTCCGCCCATTCCGGTTTCCAGGTGGACGCGAACAGCGTGTCGCATTTCCCTCCCGCCAGATCGGCGACGATGTCCAGATGATGGATCGCACCCTCGATCAGCATAGGGTCGTCCATCGTATGGCGGAACAGCGCGCCCCAGGCCATGTGCTGTCGCATGTCCGACTGATAGCGGCAGGAGATATTGTTCACGCGTCCCAGTTTGCCGGACCGAATGATCCGCCGCAGCGTGGTCTTGTCCTGATCGAAACGGTAACTCATTGTCACCGCCATCTTGCGGCCTGCCGCCTTGATCTTCCGGGCGATCCGCACCGAGCCCGCCATGGAGTCCGCGATTGGCTTTTCGCTCAGCACATCAACGCCGTGGCCGATGGCGATATCAACGATCGCCTCGTGGTAGTTCGGTGGCACGACGACGGTGCAGAAGTCGGCCGGCACCGCGGCGAATGCCTTGTGCGGATCGGTGAAGCACGCGCTGTCGGGCAGCCCGAGAACCTGCGCTCCGTACGCGAGCGCATTCGGGTCGAGATCGACCAGCGCGACGACCTCTATGGTGCCGTCATCGACATTGGCGCGCAGGAATTCGCGACACCAGCGCTTGCCGAAGCTGCCGATGCCGACATGGATGACGCGTTGCTTCATCACACACGCCCCAGCATGGGTTCGGCTGGACCATGGGTATGATTCCAGAGATGGCCGGTGCGCTTGCGGCCATACAGCGTTGTTTCGAAGAACACCGCCTTGACCGGCGTATCGATCAGCGGGAAATCGTGCGGATGGCCGGTGCCGATGCACAGGCAGTCGCCGGGGTGGACCTTGGCATGACGATCATCGACCACGACTTCGCCAGTGCCTTCCAGGATGATCCAGTATTCGTCGCAATCGTGGTAGTGCCGATCGATTGCGGTGTGCTTGGGATAGGTCACCGGATCTCCTTTGTCGCCGGCGTCCGACCGCTGGACGCGGAAGATGCCACAGCCTGCCATGTCGTGGCCCCAGCGGCCGGTCAGCCGCACGAATTGCGCGGGGTCGGATGCGCCGAGCACGGTCCACTCGCCATCGTCAGGATCGAGATCGATGAACTGCGCCTCCTTCAGCAGGAGGCTGGTGTTGCCGCGGCGAAGTTGGCACGTGCCGGCAGCGCCGATCAGCCGTTCGGTGCGCGCGAACGGCGTGCGTGTGGTCGCTTCGTCGCGCTGCAATGTGATAATCTCGAAATGCTCGAGCTCGCACCAAGACGGCGGTGCAGTGTCGCTGCGAAACAAGGTCATGCGGCGGTGTCCTTCCTGGATGCGGCGGATGGCAAGGTCAGTGCCCGGAATTGCCGCGTGCGTTCGGTGATAGCGATTTCCACCGGCAGCCGCTCCATCGAGCTTGCGCCGTAGAAGCCGTTGCAATGGCGGCTTGTGTTGAGGATGTACTGCGCGTCGTCCGGCGTTGCGATCGGACCACCATGGCATAGCACGATGACGTCGGGGCGCACCCGCTTCGCCGCTTCGGCCCATTCATCGATCAGTGCGGGGCAGTCCGTAAGCTTCAGTGCAGTTTGCGCACCGATGGCGCCGCCGGTGGTCAGGCCCATGTGCGCGATGATGATGTCGGCGCCTGCCCCGGCCATCGCAGTCGCGTCGGCGGTACAGAAGACGTACGGGGTTGTCAGCAGGTCCATCGCTCCGGCAGTGCGGATCATCTCGACTTCCAACGCGAAGCCCATGCCGGTTTCTTCCAGGTTCTGCCTGAAGATTCCATCGATCAAGCCGACCGTGGGGAAGTTCTGCACACCAGCTA
Organism: uncultured Alphaproteobacteria bacterium; assembly: GCA_963726125.1. Lineage (GTDB taxonomy): Bacteria > Pseudomonadota > Alphaproteobacteria > Acetobacterales > Acetobacteraceae > JAMXLO01. Next base: position 116,404 of record CAVSBG010000005.1, read on the forward strand.
TGCCGATTTCCTTCAGCTGGGTGAAGAAGGCCTCGGTCAGCAGGAACGGATCGGTGCCGTTCACACCGGCGATAACGGGTGTCTGGCGGACCACGGGGAGCACCTCGTGCGCCATTTCCAGCACGATGTCGTTGGCGTTGCCGTAGGCCAGCAGCCCGGCAAGCGAACCGCGGCCCGCCATGCGGTAACGGCCGGAATTGTACAGGATGATCAGATCGATCCCGCCCGCTTCCTCGCATTTCGCCGACAGTCCGATGCCGGCACCTCCGCCGACAATTGGCTGGCCGCGACGAACCATGTCCTGAAACTTCGCCAAGAGATCGCGGCGCTGGAAGCGAGGCATGTCGTTTCTCCTAATCCGCGATGTCGTGGAACGCCGCTACCAGCGCCGCGGAGAATTGCGGATCGTTGATCGCGTGCGGCAGGCGGGTCACGCGCCGTGATGGCGTCGCGACAATGCGCGTCGACAGTGTGTCGAACAGCGCCGTGTCGGCGATCGGGTCATGGAACGGCTGGCCTGGCACATCCAGTGCCGACACGCCGCCCTCGGGGATCAGCAGGCGCACCGGCCCTTGCATGCGGTTGATGCGCGCGGAGATCCATTCGGCCATGCGCACGTTCTCTTCCGGTGTCGTGCGCATCAGCGTGACCTGCGGGTTGTGCACATAGAGCCGCCGATCGCGATACTGCTCTGGCACCGTTTCCAGCGGGCCGAAATTCACCATGTCGAGCGCACCGCATGAGACCACGTAGGGGATACGCGTGCGAACGATCGCTTCGAACCGCATCTCGTCGGCGGGGAAGATGCCGCCCATAAGCAGGTCGCATACCTCAGTGGTGGTGATGTCGAGCGCGGCGGTCAACAGGCCTGACGCGATCAGCTTTTCCATTGCCTGGCCGCCGGTGCCGACGGCGTGGAACACCACGCAGTCATGGGTCAGCTCCAATGCAGCACACACGGCCTGCACGCAGGTCGTTGTGACACCGAACATGGTCAGGCCGATGGCTGGTCGCGATTGCGCGGCGGCGTCCGTGCCTGCGAAGCGGATCATGCCGGCAAGCGCGTGCGCCGCATTGCCAAGCAGGCGACGCGAGATGCGGTTGAGCCCCTGGACGTCGGTCACCGACGGCACCAGCCACAGATCAGTCGCGCCGACATAGGCCGCGACGTTGCCGGACGCGACGGTGGACACCAACACCTTCGGCACGCCGACGGGCAACGTGCGCATAGCCGGCGCCAGCAGCGCGGTACCACCACTGCCGCCCGCGCCGATCATCGCGGCGATGTCGTCACGGCTGGCGACAAAACGCTCGAACGCCACAATCATAGCCGCGATCGCCACACCACGATCATCGAGCCCCAGCACAGCCGATTCGCCCAGTGGGTGGTGGCGCGCGACCTCTGCCGCGGTTACGTCGCACGGCGTGGCATGCTGGCGGGTTGATACATCAACCGTGCAGGTAGCGACGCCGGCATCGCGCAGACGCTCGGCGATGAAGTCGAGCTCCGGCCCCTTGGTGTCGAACGTGCCGCAGACATAGGCCCTGGGCATTTCACTCCCCTCTCGCGTGGCGCCTATGGTTAGCCCGCTTGCCGCAAGCTATCAGAGGCAGCCCGAGGCGAAAGGCGGCAGCGTGGCGCAGAGGGGTAAAATTGAGCAACCCACGCTCCGCCTGATCACGGCGTGGCCGCCGTCGCGGGCGTCCCGCGCGACGCTCGTGCTGTGCCCATTCCTCGCCGGACTGGATGCGGCCGTAGCGTTCTGGATCGGCGGCCTGGCATGGCACGATGCAAATGCCGGCCTGCTCGACGCCATCCGCACGCCGGCGCAGCGTCGCCATCGGATTTATGCCGGAGTGTTCTGCGTGGATCCGTTCCGACGGGACGACGACGTGTTCGCCGCTCTCCGTGCAGCCCGCATCGATGGCGTCATCAACCTGCCGACAGTGTCGGTAATCGATGGCGAGCTCGGCTCCATTCTCGGTAGCTTCAATCTCGGCATCGACCGCGAGGTCGACTTTTTGCGACGTGCCCATGACGCTGGATTTCGGATCGCCGGCTGTGTCGGCACCGCCGAGGCGGCTGACCAGCTTGCTACGGCCGGCGCAGACTTCATCATCGCACATGGCGGCCCACCGCAGCCGGGCCTGGCAGATCCGAGTCATGTCTCCGCCAACCGCCTCCGGCGTCGTTTCGCGAATGGCCCACCGGTCATCAGCGCGGCGGAACTGCTGACCACGGTCAGCTGAGCGGCACCGGCAAATCCCAAACCGGCGCCCAATCGACATTGACCACACGCCGATCCTTCGGCAGCCGCGCAATGACCGCGCGGTCGTCGTCGTCCAGCGTCAGCCGCAACGCGTCCAGATTCTCCTGCTGGCTTTCCCGGCGTCCCGCGCGCGGAATGGCGGCTACACCTTCCTGGTCCAACAACCACTTCAGCCCAACTTGCGCCGGCGAGGCGCCATGCTTGCGTGCGATCCGCTGCATCTCCGGCAACCCGAGGAACCGGCCACGCGCCAACGGCGCATAGGCGATCACCGCAATCTCCTTGCTTCGTGCGTAACGCAGCACCGCCGACTGATCCAGCAACACATGATACTCGACCTGGTTGCAGGCAATCGGCGCGCCGATGACCTCGACCGCCTGGCGCAACAGCGCCACATTGAAGTTGCAGACACCGATGGCGCGTGCGTAACCCTCCTCCTGCAACCGCATCATCGCTGCCAGCGTCTTTCCCAGATCCGTATCGGGCATGTGCCAATGGATCAGGTGCAGATCGACATAATCCGTCTTCAGCGCCGCCAGGCTGCGCTCCATTGAGCGGCGCAATTCCGCCGGCTCCATGTGCTCCGGCAACATCTTGGTGGTTATATGGATGTCGCCACGTGGCACGCCGGACGCAGCGATGGCTGCTCCGACAGTGCCTTCGTTGGTATACATCTCCGCCGTATCGAGATGACGGAAACCAAGCGACAGCGCGAGTTCCATCGACGCCTGTCCCGGCGCGTTGCGCAGCAGGCCGGTGCCCAGACCGAGCCGCGGCATCCGCAGACCTCGCGTAGTGATCAGTTCCATCGTAGCGGTCACAGCGGCGGCAGTTCGCCGAGCGGCAGGTGACGCCATTGCTGGCTGATCGCCTCCAGGTCGCCGTTCGCCTTGATCGCGTAGACCACGGTATTGAGGAACTGCAACAGGTCGATGTTGCCGCGACGGACCGCCATGCCAAAATGCAGCGGCCGCAGGATCAGCTTGGTCTCGTAGCCCTTGCCCGGATCGTCACGATTGATGATCTGGTATTGCAACAGGCCGGTGCCCGCGAGATCGACCTGGCCCGCGATCAAAGCCTGCACGGCGGTTGCCTGGTCATCGAAGCGCATGATCTGTGCACCCGGCGGCGCGCTCTTCGACAGCACGATGTCCTGCATCGCGCCACGCGGAATGCCGATGCGCTTGCCGGCGAGGTCAGCCAACGTCTTGACGTTGACGCTGGAAGGTCCGACCAGCACCGCGGCTTCCACGGCGTACGGCATGGTGTACCACACCTGCCGGGCGCGCTCAGGCGTGATCCCCATCATGATCACGTCGACCCGGTCGGTCAGCAGGTAGCCGATGCGGTTCTGCGGAGTGGCAGGCACGAACTCCACGGGGACACCGAGATACTTGCCGACCGCGCGGGCCACGTCGGGCTCGTAGCCCTCCGGCTGTCCGTCCTTGCCGAGCGAGCCGAACGGCGGATTGGCTGTATCGCATCCGAACACGATCTTGCCGCGCTTGATGATGTCGTCGACGTTTTGCGCCGCGGCGGGCCGTGCCACGATCGCCAGCACTACGGCGAACGCACAGGCTGCGACGATCCCGATAACGCTACCCCGGAACCTGGACATTTTCCCTCCTGACCGCGCCCGTTCTGTTGCGGGGCGTCTGCGCTGACGTACCGTGCAGACCGCCGGTGCGGCAAAACATATCCACGTCGATCCGGGTAGAACTGAGTAATTGTCCGCCAACGGGGCGGCACGGCGTGTGTTTATCCCTTGCCACCAGCCGGCGCCCGCATGAAGCGTTCCGGCGCAACGGCGGGCGCGCAAAGTCCGACGGGGAGGCGTTGCCGTGAACTACGTGTTCCACTTCGACCTCATCTGGCAAAGTCGGGATGAACTGCTGCGCGGCGCGTTGCTTACGTTGCAGTTGTCCGCCGAGACGATGCTGTTCGGTCTGCTGCTCGGCATCCTCGGCGCCTGGGCCAAGACCTCGCGGCACAAGGCAATGCGCGGGATCGTCCAGGTCTACATCGAGGCAATCCGCAACACGCCGTTCCTGGTACAGCTGTTCCTGATCTACCTCGGTCTGCCGAGGCTCGGGCTGCGCTTTACACCCGACGGTGCGGCCTTGCTCGCGATGGTAGTGAACCTCGGCGCCTATGCCACCGAAATCGTGCGTGCCGGTATCGAAGCAGTGCCGCGCGGCCAGATCGAGGCGGGCCGTGCGCTCGGTCTGCAGCCATGGCCGATCTTCCGCTGCATCATCATCGTGCCAGCCCTGCAAACGGTGTTTCCTGCATTGGCCAGCCAGTTCATTCTGGTGGTGCTCGGCTCCAGCGTTATCTCGACCATCTCGGCCGAGGAACTGACAGCCGTCGCCAACAACCTGCAATCGCAAAGCTTTCGTCCGTTCGAGATCTATTTCGTAGTCGGCGGCATTTATCTTGCGATGTCACTGGGCTTCCAAGCGATCTTCGCAGGCATCCAGCGTGTTGCGTTTCCCTCCGCGCCGGCGTCGGAAGACACGCCAATATAATGCGCCATTTCAGCATCGATGAAGCCTGGCTGCTGATCTTCGCCACGCGATGGACCGTGCTGCTGACGCTGACAGCTTTCGTTGGTGGCGGCATCGGGGGAGCGATTGTCGCGGTCGCTCGCGTGTCGCCACTGCGTTTCGTCCGGTTAATCGCGGCCACGTATATCAGAATGCTGCAGGGGATCCCGCTGTTGATCCTGCTGTTCCTGGTGTTCTTCGGCGCCAACATCCTGGGCCTGCGCATCGACCCGTGGACCGCCGCCGCCGTCGGCTACGGGTTGTACGGCAGTGCCTTCCTTGGCGAGATCTGGCGCGGCTGCCTGCAAGCCGTACCCCGAGGACAGCGTGACGCGGCGGTCGCATTGGCGCTGTCATTCACCCAGCGACTTCGCCTCGTGGTTGCGCCACAGGCCGCGCGCATCGCCGTGCCGCCGTCGGTGGGCTTCATGGTGCAATTGCTCAAGAGCACGTCGCTTGCCTCGGTCATCGGGTTTACCGAACTCACCTGGACAGGCCAGATGATCAACAATGTCACATTCCAACCGCTGATCGTGTTTGGCATGGTGGCGGGCATCTATTTCGCGCTGTGCTGGCCACTGTCGCTGCTCAGCATCCGGCTGGAACAACGCCTGCTGCGTCCCTGAGCAACGCGGCCGCATTACCCAATTTTTCCCAACGCGTGGGAGCGAACGAATTGCGCGCGGCGCCTGCGGTGTGCATCCTCGGCACTCCGGGCAGGCAGTTGACCGCCCCAACATTGGAGGAAACACCGTGCTGAGAAGGTCATTCCTGGCTGGCACCGCCGCTGCCGCTGGTCTCTCGGCGACTGCCGCACAGGCGGAGCCGGCAACGGTCTCGCTGTGGCACGTCTTCAATCTCGAAACTGACATGATCTACCCGGGCATGAAGGCGTTCAACGCATCGCAGAGCGAATATCGGATCGAGCCGCGACTGGTACCCAGTGTCCAGATGGTGACGGAGCTGATCCGCGCCATCGCGACTGGTTCGGTGCCCGACCTGGTGACGATCGACAGCCCGATCGTTGCCAGCTTCTCAGCGCAGGGCACTCTCACAGACCTGACTGACAAGGTGGCACAATCGAAGTTCATCAAGCCGGCGGTGTACTTCAAGGGACCGTGGGCATCAGGACAGTGGCGCGGTAAGACCTACGCCGTTCCGCGCGATGCCAACACGCTTGGACTGTACTACAACGCCGACCTGTTCCGTGCGAAGGGATTGGATCCGGACAAGCCGCCCGGAACGTGGTCGGAGCTGAAGGCAGCGGCACAGAAGCTGCGCGACCCCGCGAAGAACGTCTACGGCTTCGGCTTCTCTGCGACCCAGGGCGAGGAAGGCGTGTTCCAGTGGCTGCCCTTCCTCTGGCAGGCTGGCGGTTCAATCGACAAGCTGGATCAGCCGGAAGCGGCGGCGGCACTGCAATACGTTGCCGATATGGTGCAACAGGACATCGCCTCCAAAGACGTCATCAACCAAGGCCAGTACGAGGTCACCAACACCTTCATGGCTGGCAATACCGCGATCATCCAAGGCGGTCCATGGGAGCTGCCGCGCATGTCGAAGACCGCGAAATTCGAATGGCGTCTGGCACCGTTGCCGGTGAAGGATGATAAGCAGATCAAGGCCGACTGCCTCGGCGGTTATGATTTCCTGATACCGAAGGGCGCCGGGCAGGTAGATGGAGCGTTCCGCTTCATCGAGTTCATGTCGAATCCGGATGTACTCAACGAAGGTTGGAAGAGCGGCCGCATAGCACCGCGTGAGGACGTCGTGGTGCAGGACCCACTCTGGCCGAAGGCCTATGCAACGTATCGCGGCGAAATGGCGTACGCGCGCCCACGTGGACCGCATCCGCAATGGCCCGATATCTCGCGCCCGATGCAGATGGCGATCCAGCAGGCCATCACCGGTGCCAAGCCACCGGCCGAGGCATTGAAGGAAGCTGCCGCGAAAATTCAGCCGATCCTGGCGAAGGTCCCGCTCTGACCCGCGGCTCGACGGCAGTTGGAGGGAACGCGCTGACGCTGTCTCGGCGAGGCGGTGTGGCGCGTTCGCGCGCGCGGCGAGGTTCACCCGTCGTGCTGCACGTGTTCCTGGCTGCCTCGATGCTTTACCTGTTGGCGTTCATCGGCCTGCCGGTCATCTACAATCTGGTCATGAGCGTCCAGGATGTGGATCTCAGCAACATTGTCGATCTCGTGCGGCCGTTCATCGGATTGGATAACTATCGGGACGCATTCGCTGATCCCTCGTTCCGAAAGGTCCTGCTCAATTCAGCGATCTTCGTCGCCGTCAACGTGATTGCCCAGGTCGGCATCGGCCTGGTGCTGGCGTTGTTCTTCGCCCAGCGCTTTCCTGGCGCGCACTTCATGCGGGGCCTGCTGCTCGCGTCCTGGATTCTGCCCGCGCTGGTCGTCGGTGCGCTGTGGAAGTGGATGTTCGCCACTGACTATGGCGTCGCCAATTTCGTGCTGCATCGTCTCCATGTCATGAGCGCTTCTATCCACTGGCTGTCCGATCCGGCAGTCGCACTCAGTTCGGTCACGATAGCCAATGTCTGGTTCGGCACACCATTCGCCATGATCCTGATCGCAGCAGGGCTGACCAGCATCTCGGAGGAGCAATACGAAGCAGCGTCGCTCGACGGCGCGGGCCCGATCGCACGCTTCATCTACATCACCCTGCCGGCCTTGTGGCCGACGCTGGTGGCGGTCGCCTGCCTGGTGACGATATACACGATGCGCGCCTTCGACCTGATCTTCGCGATGACGCAGGGCGGCCCGCTGGACGCCAGCAACGTGCTGCCTCTGCTGTCTTACCAACTGTCGTTCCAACGGTTCCATTTCGGTGTCGGCGCCGCGGTCGGCAGCTTCTCCTTCATTATCGTGCTCGCCGTCGCGGTGATCTATGTGCGCACGTTGCGGCGTGAGGCTCGGGAATGACCAGAAGCCTTCGCCGCCTGCTCGGATCGCGCGGGACTCAGTGGCTGTGCTGCGCGATCGGCATCGCGATTGTCATCGGCTATCTTTTCCCGGTCTATTGGATGTTCATTTCCGGCCTGAAGACGTCGGCGGAGATCTTCGCGGACCCGCCAGGCATGGTGCCGCAGCATCCGACGCTCGCAGCATTTCATTTTGTCTTCGAACGCGAAAACGTCGCGCGTTACATGCGTAACAGCCTGGCGATCGCAATCCCGGTCACCGTGGTGACTCTGGTGCTCGGATCGAGTGGCGGTTACGCGCTCAGCCGGCTGCGCACGTCGCTGGTCGATGTCGCGCTGGTCGTCGCGCTGATCCTGCAGATCTTTCCGGACGCGCTGTTGGCAACGCCGATGTTCATCATGTTCCGGCATTTCAATCTGCTGAACACGTTCACCGGCGTCGTGCTGGCGACCAGCGCCAAGTCGGTGGCCTTTGCCCTGGTGATCCTCCGCCCGATGTACCGGCAGGTGCCGATGGAAATCGAGGAAGCATCGCGCGTGGATGGCTGCAACACGTTCCAGACGTTCTGGCGTATCGTGCTGCCGATCATGCGCGTGCCGCTGATTGTCGTCGGTGTACTGAGTTTTGTGCAGGCCTATGGGCAGTTCGTCTATCCGCTGACGCTGTTGAGCAAGCAGGAATTGCAGCCCGCAACGGTCGGCATCTATAGCTTCATCGGCGCGGAATACGCGGACTGGGATCACGTGATGGCGTTCGCGTCGGTGTTCGCCCTGCCGGTCCTGATCCTGTTCCTGCTGCTGCAACGCAAGATCGTCGCCGGGCTTACCACCGGCGCCCTGAAGTAACTGCAGGCATCGTCGCCAGCAAATCGCCGGATTACGCGTTGCGGCGCAAGACGTGGCATGAAGCTGCCATGAACCTGCTGCTCATCAACCCCAACATCACCGAGGCGATGACCAACTCGATGGCAGCCGAAGCGCGTCGCTTCGCCTCGCCGGGCACCCACATTACCGCCGTCACTGCCGCATTCGGCACGCAGTATGTCGAGAACCGTGCAGAGGCCGCGATCGCCTCCCACGCCGTACTCGACGCGCTGGCGAAGCACGCGGCGGGTGCTGACGCTGCCATCGTCTGTGCGTTCGGCGACCCTGGCCTCGGCGCCGCGCGCGAGTTCGCCGACATCCCCATCGTCGGCATCGAGGAGTCCGCCATCCTCGCCGCCTGGATGCTCGGGCGGCGCTATTCAATCATCTGCCTGACCCCGCGCCTGCGCACCTGGTATATCGAATGCGCCCAGGACCACGGCCTGGCCGGACGGCTCGCCAGCGTCCGAGCGCTCGACGCGCCAATCGCCGACATAACGCGTGCCAAGGAGGAATTCCGCGACGTGTTGTTGCGCACGTGCCTGGACGCTATCGAGCAGGACGAGGCCGAGGTTATTATCTTCGGTGGCGGCCCGATCGCCGGCCTCGCACGCGAACTGCGCGACGCCCTCCCGGTGCCGACGTTGGATGGCGTAAGCTGCGCCGTGCGGATGGCCGAGGCACTCGTCGGCCTGCACCCGCGGCCGCCCACGCGTGGCAGCTTCGCGCGGCCGCCGGGCAAGCCGGCGAAAGGGTTGGCGCCCGAACTGATGAAGCGCATCACAGGCGAAGCGTGATGATGCGACGCATGGTGGGGTTGCTGAACACATCCTCCCCCGCCCCTTGCGAAAGTCGGTTAGGGGGAGGGGGCCGCCGCACGGATTTCGCGTCCATGCCTCAGGCGATCCATTTGCTCTTTGCACTCGCTATCGCCGCAAACGGTTTGCTGTGCCCCAATGCTCTCCCGGCCGTCCCGGTCGGTCCGACGAAACAGTCCCTCTGGGCTTCGATCCAGCATTCGTTGATCAGATCTCGCGCGGATTATAATCAGGCCCAGGGACAAGGCTGCCGCCCATAGAGCCCATAGAGCCGGTCCACGCAGGGCGAATTGCACCCATCCCAGTTCGTCGCGCTGCCTGCGCGAGCGCCGACGGCACGTACAGAGCGTCCTGACCGGTCCGGTGCTTCAGATGGCACAGCAGCGTGCCAACGGCAGCGGCAACAGCTTGGCGCGCTTCCGGTGCAATGTCGCGGTGGCCGGTCACGCCGACAATCAGGGGAAACGTCGACGCCTGCCTATCGTGCGTCGGGTCAATCTGCATGGCACCAATTACCGATGTGCCGCCCGGCGTTATGGCATTCTGGCGGTGTGGTCATGAACCGGCGGCTTGCCGTTATCCAGGACGCCAGTGCGCAGCCGTCGCGCCATTTCCAGACACGCGCGCCTGTTGCCGTCGAGCCCGTAGCTGAGGAAAACCTTCAGGCCCATCCGAGAAGTCTGCGGCCCGCGCGGCAGTTCCGCAAGCAAATCATTTGAGTAACAACTCGCTATTACACGGCCGAATTGCCGCTTACTGTGTCATGCGCGCACCAGCAGCAATTCAGGCGGCACCTCGCCCAGTCTCTCACCCCAGTGCGGCGACACCCGGCAGCGTCTTGCCTTCCAGCCATTCGAGGAACGCGCCGCCCGCCGTGGACACGTAGCTCATCTTGTCCAGCACGCCGGCGTGACGCAGCGCCGAGACGGTGTCGCCGCCGCCGGCAACGCTGCGCAGCGCCCCCGCTTGCGTGGCGGCTGCGACGGCCTTGCCGAAGGCAGTTGTCGCGGCGTCGAACGGAGGCGTCTCGAAGGCGCCCAGCGGTCCGTTCCATACCAGCGTCTTGAGCGTCGCTAAATTCTGGATGAGAACCCCGACGGTGGCGGGGCCGACATCGAGGATCATCGCATCGTCCGGCACCGCGTCGATCCCGACCATGCGCGTCGCGACGCCCGCCTTTAGTTCGCTGGCGACCACGGCGTCGGTGGGCAGCACGATCTCGCACCCGGCTGATTTCGCGCGTGCCAGGATGTCGCTGCACATGCCGTGCATCTCGGCTTCCTGCAGCGACTTGCCGACGGCATGGCCCTGGGCGGAAAGGAATGTGTTGGCCATGGCGCCACCTATGACCAGGACGTTCACTTTGCTGACCAGGTTGCCCAGGAGCTCCAGCTTGGTCGAAACCTTGCTGCCGCCGACCACGGCGGCGACGGGGCGCACGGGACTGCCGAGGGCAGCGTGCAGCGCCTCCAGCTCTGCCTGCATCAGGCGGCCGGCGTAGGCAGGCAGCTTGTGCGCCACGCCCTCGGTGCTGGCGTGCGCGCGGTGGGCGGCGGAGAACGCGTCGTTGACGTAAAGATCGGCCAGCTTCGCGAGTTCGGCGGCGAAGCCGGGGTCGTTGTTTTCTTCCTCGGCGTGGTAGCGGGTGTTCTCCAGCACCAGCACGTCGCCTCGGGCCATGCGTTCGGAGGCCTGTTGGGCGGGCAGACCGACGCAGTCTTCGGCGAAGCGGACGCGCTGGTCGAGCACCTCGCCGAGCGCGGTGGCGATGGGTGCCAGGGACATCGATGGCACGCGCTTGCCTTTTGGGCGGTCGAAGTGGCTGCACACGATGACTTTGGCACCTTTGCCGACCAGTTCGCGGATGGTGGGGGTCAGGCGTTCCAGCCGGGTGAGGTCAGAGATCTTGCCGTCGCGCACCGGCACGTTGAGGTCGGCGCGCAACAGAACGCGCTTGCCGGCGACGTCCACGTTGTCGAGCGTGCGGAAGGTCATGACGGTAATTCCCAACTAGCATGACGGTGAGGGCATGACGCGGCGATGCCGGAGAGGCAAAGAATCACAGTGCCAAACAGCCGGAGAGGCAAGGAGCCAAGGAACTAAAGACTCCCCCTCCCCTTGCGGGAGGGGGTTGGGGGAGGGGGCCGGCGCCCGGACCCAGGGCCCCCTCTCCCTACCCTCTCCCGCAAGGGGAGAGGGTAGATTGGTGTCTGGTGTAGTGGGCTACAGGCTGCCGAACAACACCGCAGTGTCGGACATGCGGTTGGAGAAGCCCCACTCGTTGTCATACCAGCCCATGACGCGGGCCAGCGCACCGTCCACCACCGCGGTCTGCGTCGCGTCGAACGAGCAGGACGCCGGGCAGTGGTTGAAGTCGACGCTGACCAGGGGCTGGGTGTTGTAGTCCAGCACACCCTTCAGCGCGCCCTTCGACGCGTCGAGCATCGCTGCGTTGATCTCGTCCTTGGTGGCGTGCTTCTTCAGGTTCACGTCGAGCGATACCAGCGACACGTTCGGCGTCGGGATGCGGATCGCGGTGCCGTCCAGCTTGCCCTTCAACTCCGGCATCACCAGCCCCACCGCCCGCGCGGCACCGGTGGACGTTGGGATCGCCGATACTGCCGCGGCACGCGCGCGATGCAGGTCCTTGTGCAGCGTGTCCACCGTGTTCTGGTCGCCGGTGTAGGCGTGGATGGTGACCATGTAGCCGCGCTCGATGACGAAATTGTCGTGCAGCACCTTGGCCATCGGCGCCAGGCAGTTCGTGGTGCACGACGCGTTGGACACCACCGTCATGTCGCGCGTCAGTATCTTGTGGTTCACGCCATAGACAACAGTCGCGTCCACGTGCTCGCCGGGGGCAGAGATCAGCACCTTGCGCGCGCCGGCGGAGATCAGCGCGGAGGCCTTCTCCTTCGAGGTGAAGATGCCGGTGCACTCCAATGCCACGTCGACGCCCTGATACGGCACCTTGGTGGGATCGCGTTCGGCGGACACCTTGATCGGGCCCCAGACCCGGCCGCCGAAGCGGATGGTGATGGTGTCGCCGGAGACCTCGACCTGGCCGGGGAAGCGGCCATGCACGCTGTCGTAGCGGAACAGGTGCGCGTTGGCCTCGGTGCTGCCGAGATCGTTGATCGCGATGGGCACGATGTCGTCGCGGCCACTCTCGATCATTGCGCGCAACACCAGTCGGCCGATGCGGCCGAAGCCGTTGATGGCGACCTTAACGGGCATGGTCAGTATCCTTTCCTTGCTTTCCTGGCCCCTTGTGACGCGGAGTTGCGCCGAGGGCATTGACCTCGATCAACCCGATGCTGCGGCGCCCCTGGCGAATTCACCCCAGTTTCTTGCGCACCGCGGCCGCGATGGCCTCAGGTGTGATACCGAAGTGCCGGTAAAGAATCTCATAAGGCGCCGAGGCTCCGAAGTCGGTCATTCCGATGAAGACACCGTCAGTGCCGAGCCAACGCTCCCATCCGAACCCGCCGGCGGCCTCGATCCCGATGCGCGGCGCACTGCCCAGCACGGCGGCACGATACGCTTCGTCCTGCACCTCAAACAACTCCCAGCAGGGCAGGGAGACGACGGCCACGCTGATCCCCTCGGCGGCGAGCGCGGCGCGGGCGTCCATCGCGATCGATACTTCCGAGCCGGTGGCGATCAGGGTGGCGGCGCGCGGGCCGTCAGCCTCGGCCAGGACATAGCCGCCACGCGAGCAGCAGTTCTCGGTGACCTCCGTGCGCATGGTGGGGAGCGCCTGGCGGGTGAGCACCAGCAGGCTGGGGCCGTCGTTGCGGCGGATCGCCAGTTCCCAGCATTCCGCCACCTCGATTGCGTCGGCCGGGCGATAGACATGCAGGTGCGGCATGGCCCGCAGGCTGGCCAGATGTTCAATCGGCTGGTGCGTCGGGCCGTCCTCGCCGAGGCCGATGGAATCGTGGGTGAGCACGTGGATGACGTGCGCGCGGGTGATCGCGCCGATGCGAATGGCCGGACGCATGTAGTCGGTAAAGACGAAGAAGGTGCCGGTGTAGGGGATCAGGCCACCGTGCAGCGCAATGCCGTTGGCGGCGGCGGTCATGCCATGCTCGCGTACCCCGTAGTGTATGTAGCGGCCGGCGAAGTTACCGGCGCTGACCTGCCCCATGCCTTTCACCAGTGTGAGATTGGAGCCGGTGAGATCGGCGGAGCCACCGATCAGCTCCGGCGTGGCGGGCACCAGGACCTCCAGCGCCTTCTGGCTGGATTGCCGTGTGGCGATCTTGGGTTTGGTGTCGAGGAATTCCTGCTTCAGGGCCGCGACCGCCTCGTGCCAGTTGTCGGGCAGCTTGCCGGCCATCACGCGCTCGAACTCGGCGCGCATGTTGCTGTGGGCGAGGCGCTTCAGCCACGCGCGGCGCGTGCCGGCACCGCGGTTGCCCGCCTCGTGCCAGCTTGTCAGCAGATCGTCGGGCACGCTGAACGGCGGTTCGGTCCAACCCAGCGCCGCCTTGGCGCCGGCGGCTTCCTGCGCTCCGAGCGCCGAACCGTGCGTCGCCGCGGTGCCCGCCTTGGTCGGTGCGCCCAGTCCAATGATCGTGCGGCAGGCGATCAGCGTCGGTTTCCTGGACCGCGTCGCGAACGACAGCGCGGCGTTGATCTGCTGCGGGTCGTGGCCGTCGATCGCCTTGGTCGCCCAGCCATACGCGGAAAACCGCTTCTGAACGTCGTCGGAGTAGGCAAGCGCAGTGTCGCCATCGATCGAGATATGGTTCTGGTCGTACAGCACGGTCAGTTTGGACAGGCCGAGATGGCCGGCCAGGGCGGCGGCCTCGTGGCTGATGCCTTCCATCAGGTCGCCGTCGGACGCGATCACCCAGGTGCGGTGATCCACCAGCGACCGACCGAACCGAGCCGCCAGCAGGCGTTCGGCGAGCGCCATGCCGACGGCGGTCGAAATGCCCTGGCCGAGCGGGCCGGTGGTGGTCTCGATCCCCGGGTGCATGCCGAACTCCGGATGACCGGCGGCGGGCGAATGCAGCTGGCGGAACTGCCTGATCTGCTCGATGCCCATGCCGTCGTGGCCGGTGAGGTAGAGCAGCGCATACAACAGCATGGAGCCGTGGCCGGCCGACAGCACGAACCGGTCCCGGTCCGGCCAGCGCGGATCCGCGGCGTCGAATTTGTGGAAGCGGGTCCACAGCGCGGTGGCGACGTCGGCCATGCCCATGGGCATGCCGGGATGGCCGGACTTGGCCGCCTCCACCGCATCGATCGCGAGGGCGCGGATGGCGTTCGCCATATGCCAGGCCTGGGTTGGTGGCCGTGCGAGGATCTCCGCCTGGCGAGCGAGGGCGGGGTTTTCCGTGACGGGGGCGTCGAGTGCGGCCATGAGGTCTCCTGGGCTGCCGGCGCCTATAGGGGCATGGATTTGCGGCGGCAACCCCAAGGGGTCAGGATCACAATCCCGGCAGCGAGCCGGGCCAATCCAAAGGGACGCCGGCAACAACGGAAGTCGGTTCCGTACGCGATCGGCCGCCCACTTGCGCACCAGGCCGAGCCGATGCACCTATCTCAACAAGATCTTTTCGATCGGTACGGTCATGGCCACTACGGATCCGCGGCTCCGGTCGGCGGTAGAGGGTATCGTTCGACAGGTGCAACCAGAGACAGTCTTTCTGTTCGGCAGCCGTGCACGTGGCGACGCTGACGATGCCAGCGACTGGGATCTGTTCGTCGTCTTGCCCGACAATGCACCGCCGGGCATCGCAACACCCTCGACGCTCTGGCGCGCAGCGGCGATAGCCGATTTGCCTGTCCACGCGGTGGCCTGCCGCCGTGGCGTGTTCGAGGCGAAGCGAAACGATCCGAACAGCCTCAGTCACGACGTCGCGCGTGACGGCGTAGTGCTCTAGCAGCGGGCCGCATGAACGATGCCGCGCGTTGGATTGCGGGTGCGGACACCGACATAGATGCGGTACGGCGTTGCCTCGCCGAGCCCCCAATCTGACTGACGCAACCATCATTGCCAGCAAGCAGTCGAGAAACTCACCAAGGCGGTGCTGGTCACGCTGCGTATCCCATATTCACGCGGCCGATCAGGTCATGACCTCGGACAGGCGGCTGCGCTCATTCCGCAGGAGCACAGGCTGCGGCAGACCCTGCCATTTCGACCCTCATCACCTCTCGAACGATGCAGTCCAACTCAGCAACCATCCCATCGGCAGTGCGTGCAGTAGGTCACCAGTCAAGCCAATAATATAAGACGGCAAGAAACTCTCACCGACATCAATCGCGATTGTCGCCACGACAACCCATCGGAGCATCCATGAAATTCGGCTTCACCATGATGGCCGACATCGACGAGATCGGCTTCTTCAGTCACGCCGAGGCGCTCGGTTACAACTCCGTCTGGGTCACCGACAGCCAGATGCTGTACTCCGACTGCTATGCGGTGCTCGCCCTCGCCGCACGACAGACGACGCGGCTGCGCATCGGACCCGGTACCGCGATCTGCGGCACGCGCATCCCGCCGGTCCAGGTCGCGGCGATGGCGACCCTGAACCGCCTGGCACCCGGCCGTGTGTTCCTCGGTATCGGCACCGGCAACACCGCGATGCGCAGCATGGGCCAGCGCCCCATGAAGATCACCGACTTCGCCGAGTACTTGCGCGTCCTGTCTGCATTGCTGCGTGGAGAGATCGTCGATTACGCCTTCAACGGCATCACCCGGCCGATCAGCATGCTGATGCATGACTGGAAGTACATGAACCTCGAGCCGAAGATTCCGCTCTACGTCTCAGGCTTTGGCCCACGCGCCATGGGACTGGCGGGCGAATACGGTGACGGCCTGATATTCGCGATCCCACCGCGCGGCGTTCCGGTGGCCGACGCATTGGGGCACGTGCGCCAGGGCGCCAGCCGCGCCAATCGCGACCTCTCCGGCTTCAGGAACGCCGCCCTGACCAACGTCGCGATCCTGCAACCAGGCGAACCCATCGACTCTGATCGTATCAAGGCGGCCATCGGTCCCAACGTGATGGCAAGCGTGTATTACTTCTACGACGAGGTGCACGAACGCCGCATCGACCCGCCGCCATTCCTGGAGCGGATCTGGAAACACTACTGCGCCCTGGTCGAAGCAACCTCGCCCGAGCATCGGCACTTCCGCACCCACGAGTTCCACTACACGAAGCTGCATCCCGGCGAGGCGCAATTGATCGACGCCCAGCTCATCCGTGACACCTGCCTGGTTGGCACGCCGGACGAACTGATCGAGCGCATTCGCGAACTGGAGCGCGACGGCCTTCAGGAACTGACCTTCGCCACCGGCAACGATGCCAAATGGCGCTTCGCCGAGGATTTCGCGCGGCAAGTGATGGCCAAACTCTGACGATGGCACCACTGGTTCTGGCAGCGGCGCTTCCTGGCAACAGCCGAACCGACAGGCGAACCTGCGGTCAGGCGTTGGAAATAGCCTCTAGCGCCAACCCTCGTGTGCGTGGGCCAAACCCGCCGATGGAGATCACCACGATCAGCATCGAGAAGGCGATGAACGTAAATACTGCGCTCACCCCGCCCCACCCCAGCAGGTAAGCGACCACCAGCCCCGACAGCGCCGCCGACAACCGGCTCCACGAATACACGAAGCCGATGGCCCGTGAGCGGATGCGCGTCGGGAACAGCTCCGACTGGTAGTTGTGGAAGCTGAACGACATCCAGTTGTTGCATAGCGTCACCAGCACGCCGAGCACTATCAACAGCGTTGCGTCGGTGGCGTTGGCGAACAACATGCCGAACACGCCGATGCCGATGGCGCCGCCGCACACCTGCCACTTCCGCTCCATCTTGTCGGCGATCAGCGTGCCGATCAGCGGCCCCACCGGATTGGCGATCGCAATGATGAAGGCGTACAGCAGGCTGGTGGTGATCGTGATGCCCTTGTGGATCAGCAGCGTCGGCACCCAGGCGGCAAACCCGTAGTAGCCGAACGTTTGGAAGAAGTTGAACACCGACAGGATGATCGCACGCTTATCGTAGGGCGGTTGCCAGATCTCGCTAAAGCTGCCCTCGCCCTCTTCCATCGCCAGCGGCACACCAGGCGCAGGCAATGCGCCGCCGATGTCCGCAGCGACGGCGGCTTCGATCGACGCAGTTATCTGCTCGGCCTCGGCCATCCGCCCATGACGCGCCAGCCAGCGCGGCAACTCCGGCAGCCCGAGCCGGATGAACCAGATCACGATGGCGCCGACCGACCCGATCAGCACCACCCAGCGCCAGCCATCGAAGCCGAACGGCGCCCTCGGCACCAGCAGGTAAGCGATGAACGCCATGATCGGCACGGCGATAAACTGGAAGAACTGGTTGTATGCGAAAGCCCGGCCGCGATGGGTCAGCGGCACCAACTCGGCCACGTAGGTATCGATGGTGACCAGCTCGATACCGATGCCAATGCCCGCGATGAACCGCCATAGGTTGACGCCGAAACCCGTGCCCTGAAATGCCATGATCGCTGTGGTGATCGAGTACCAGATCAGCGAGAACGTGAAGACGGTGCGCCGGCCATACTGGTCGGCCACGTGGCCAAGGAAGATCGCTCCCACGAACAGGCCCGCGAACAGCGAGAACACGAACGTGCCGATGCCCGCGACGCCGATCGGCCCCAGCACGTTGAACACGCCCAGCAATTCCGGCGTGAAGTAGCCCGCCTTGTTCAGCCCGGGAGCGATATACGCGGTGAGGAACAGGTCATAAATCTCGAAGCAGCCGCCGAGCGAGATCAGTGTGACCAGGTACCAGAGGTGCCTGGTCATCGGCAGCCGATCGAGCCGTGCCGCAAGTTCTGCCGCTGGTGTCGCCATCAGGTTATCCTCTTTCCCCGTCATCAGGCTCTGGCCGAATCGGTCAGCACGTAAACCCATCGAGTTCCGCGTGTCAGCCATGCGTCAAGTCCTGCGCGGCCTTGTGAAGCCGGCCAGGCTATCGACGGGCGCCTCGCCAGAGCGGCATTATCCAGACCTGTCGCCGTCGGCCATCAACCCCCGCGGCCGAAGCGACCAATGAGGACCATGCCATGGCAAAGGCGCAGATCGTCGAACCGGTCCAGAGCATGACGCGCGCGGAAGACCAGGCCTGGTCGCAGCGGCAGCCCGTCGGGCGCTTCGAGCGCATCGACGGCGTCGTTGTGGCAATGGCTCCCGAGCGGGTGGAGCACAATGATCGGAAGATGCAGGCGTGGCTCGGGCTGCGGCGTGCGGTCCGGGGACGCCAACGCGCCATACCACGTCAACGGTGATGGCATGACGGTTGAAATCGGCGACAGCGATTACGAGCCTGATGCCATCCTGTATTGCGGCGAGAAATTGCCTCCCGGGAGCACGACGGTTCCCAATCCGTTGATCATCGTGGAAGTGCTCTCTCCGAGCACCAGCACCACGGACCGGGCGTGGAAGCTGCGCGAGTACTTCCGACTCCCGTCCGTCAGCCACTACCTGATCATCTGGGCCGATAGGGAACAGGTCGTCCATCATCGCCGCAATGACGCGGGAGCAATCGAGACGACGATGCTGACGAGCGGAGAGACCGCGCTCCAGCCGCCGGGTATCGCCGTCACCGTCGAGGAACTCTACGCTGACTAGCGGGCCAGCACCCGCAAGGGCGTGATCGTTCCTGAGCTGCGCATGGCAGACACGACAACCCGGTCCTTCCCTGCCCACCTTGCCCTTGCCTTTCCGGCGGCCCATCTAGGCGCGTCATGCAGAACATAATGAACGCCGCAGCCGACCCGACCGGGTGGCACGGCACAACCATCCTGTGCGTCAGGCGGGATGGACACGTGACCATGGCCGGCGACGGCCAGGTCTCCATGGGTCAGACCATCGTCAAGGGCAACGCCCGCAAGGTGCGCCGTATCGGCGCCGGAGGCACGGTGCTGGCAGGTTTCGCCGGCGCCACCGCCGATGCGTTCACCCTTCTTGAACGCCTGGAGAGCAAGCTGGAACGCTTCCCGGGCCAGCTCGAACGCGCCTGCGTCGAGCTGGCGAAGGACTGGCGAACCGACCGCTACCTGCGCCGGCTCGAGGCGATGATGGCGGTCGCCGACAAGGACCGCAGCTTCACCCTCACCGGCACCGGCGACGTGCTGGAGCCGGAGGACGGCGTCATCGCCATCGGCTCCGGCGGCAACTACGCGCTTTCCGCGGCCCGCGCGCTGATGTCCGTCCCCGATCTGTCCGCCGAGGAGGTCGCCCGCCGCGCCATGAAGATCGCCGCCGAAATCTGCGTCTACACCAACACCAACGTCATCCTTGAGACTCTGTAAAATGGAAGTCCCCACCTATTCCCCGCGCGAGATCGTCTCTGAGCTGGACCGCTTCATCGTCGGCCAGAACGATGCCAAGCGCGCGGTCGCCATCGCGTTGCGAAACCGCTGGCGCCGCCAGCAGCTCCCCGAGGCCATGCGCGAGGAAGTCGTCCCCAAGAACATCCTGATGATCGGCCCCACCGGCTGCGGCAAGACCGAGATCGCCCGCCGCCTGGCAAAGCTCGCCCAGGCGCCGTTCCTCAAGGTCGAGGCCACCAAGTTCACCGAAGTCGGCTATGTCGGCCGCGACGTCGAAAGCATCGCGCGCGACCTGGTCGAGGCCAGCATCAACATGCTGCGCGAAAGCTCGCGCAAGGAAGTCCAGGCGCAGGCCGAACTCGCCGCCGAGGAACGCCTGATCACCGCCCTGGTCGGCGACGGTGCCGCCGCCGACACGCGTTCGAAGTTCCGCCGCATGCTGCGCAACGGCGAATTCGAACAGAAGGAAATCGAGGTCGAGGTCACCCAATCCGGCGGCAGCCCGATTGGCCAGTTCGACATCCCAGGCATGCCGCCCGGCCAGGTGATCAATATCGGCGAGATGATGAAAGGCATGTTCGGCAATCGCCCAACCCAGAAGCGCAAGCTGACCGTCGAGGCCGCACGCCGCATCCTGGAGCAGGAAGAAGCCGATCAGTTGCTCGACAACGATCGGCTGACCAAGGAAGCGGTATCGCACGCCGAGAACAACGGCATCGTGTTCATCGACGAGATCGACAAGGTGGCGGCACGCACCGTCGAAGGCGGCTTCCGCGGCGGCGACGTTTCGCGTGAGGGCGTGCAGCGCGACCTGCTGCCGTTGATCGAAGGCACCACCGTCAGCACCAAGTACGGGCCGATCAAGACCGACCACGTGCTGTTCATCGCCTCCGGCGCGTTCCACTTGGCGAAGCCGTCGGACCTGCTGCCCGAATTGCAGGGACGTTTGCCGATACGCGTGGAGCTGGCACCGCTGTCGCGCGACGACCTGCGCCGGATCCTGACCGAGCCGGAGCATTCTCTGGTGAAGCAGTACGCCGCGTTGATGGCGACCGAGAAGGTGACGCTGAGCTTCACCGACGATGCGGTAGACGCGCTGGCCGAGCTGGCGTCCGACATTAACGATCGCGTGGAGAACATCGGTGCGCGTCGGCTGCACACGGTGCTGGAACGGCTGCTGGAGGAGATCAGCTTCACCGCTACCGACAAGGCAGGCACGACGATCGTGGTGGACGCCGCCTATGTGAACGAGCGCGTCGCGCCCTTGGCACAGAAAGGCGACCTGAGCCGGTTCATCCTATAATCCGCCACTCCCCCTCTCCCGCAAAGCGGGGGAGGGCGGGGAGGGGGTATCGCGAGCATCAGCAAGACCCTCAAACCCGCCCCGCATTGCTGGAAGAGGAGTTTGAGGCTCAACCGCCGCGCGCCAGCTTCCGATCGACGAAATCAAGCCGATCCTGGCCCCAGAAGATCTCTTCGCCGATGACGTAGCTGGGCGCACCGAACACGCCGCGATCCAGCGCCGCCTTGCGTGTCGGTCGTGCGCCGCTCGCTCCAGCGCGGTTCGGCGCCGAGCTTCATCACCACATCGGCGTCGACACCGGTTTCAGCGATAAGTCTGGCGAGAGTGGCGGGATCAGCCGGGATTGAATTCGTCCTGCCACACCGCCTTCAGCACGCGATGCGCCAGCTTGATGGCCGGTGCATCGCCCTGGGTTTCACGCAGCGCGATGACGCAGGATGACGTCAGCGCCTCGCTGGACGGAAAGAACTTCGGCTCGGTGTTGATCGGCACGCCGAGGAAGTCGCGCCATCGGCGTAGCTCCATCATGCGATAGGCCTGGCGTTGCGGCGCGCGCTTCGGCAACGGCAAGCCGCCGGACGCAGGGAAGATGGTGCCGAAATCCACCGGGTAGATCCGCATCGAGGCGCCGTACTTCGCCGCCAGCGCCTCGATGCGCGCGGCGCCGAGATGGGTCCAGGGCGAGTTCAATGAGGCGTAGTAGTCGATGTGTTGGGCCACGGCGGTTGCTCCCATGTTCGAGCCAATCGTGATACTCGGGGTGGTCCGGCACAAGACGGGAGGATGCGGTGCAGTGGCGTATCGGCGACGTGACGGTGACCAAGATCGTCGAACTCGAAGTGACCGGCGGCAGCCGCTTCATCCTGCCGCAGGCGACGCGCGAGGCGATCCAGCCAATCGCCTGGCTGCGCCCGCATTTCGCCGACGAGGACGGTCGCCTGCGCATGAGCATCCACAGCTTCGTGGTGCAGACGCCGACGCGGCGGATCGTTGTGGATACCTGTCTGGGCAACGACAAGCAGGGGCGTCGCATTCCCAACTGGAACAATCTGCAGGGACCGTTTCTGGCCGACCTGGCAGCGGCTGGGTTTCCGCGCGAGTCGATCGATACGGTGCTTTGCACGCATCTCCACGTCGATCACGTCGGCTGGAACACCATGCTGGTGGACGGCAAATGGGTCCCGACGTTTCCTCGGGCACGCTACCTGATGGGGCGCGTCGAATACCAGCATTGGTCGAAGCCACAGGGGCGCGAGGACATGGTCGCAGTGTTCGGCGATTCAGTGCGGCCGGTGTGTCGATGCAGGCCTGGTCGATCTGGTCGAGATGGATGCGCGGCTGTGCGAGGAGATCGACCTTGTGCCTACAACTGGCCATACGCCCGGCCATGTCAGCGTGCGCATCCGTTCGCGCGGCGAGGAGGGGCTGATCACCGGCGACTTCCTGCATCATCCGTGTCAGATCGCGCATCCCGAGTGGGCATCGACGGCCGATACCGATCCGGAGATGGGGGTGACGGACGCGGGAGCGGATGTTCGCGGAATTGGCGGGGACGCCGGTGCTGGTGATCGGCACACATTTCGCCGGCGCGACGGCGGGGCGGATCGTGCGGGATGGGGCGGCTTATCGGTTGGATGTTTGAAAAGTAGGCAAGTAAGTCAAGGTTTCACACAGAGCGCACAGAGAAAGATAAAGCCACAGAGAAGGAGCCAAATGTGCTTCGCGCGAAGCGCCATATTGCTTTTCTCTGTGGCACTCCGTGGCTTTATCTTCCTCCGTGCGCTCCGTGTGAAACCTGCTTCTCTTACTTGAATCTTCCCCATCTTCCGCAGGCTCGCCTCCACCGTCCCCATCAACCCGGTATATGGCTTCGCCTTCGACAGATCGCGGATCGTGCCGATCTTCTCCGCCAGCATCTCGATCGTCACCGGCTGGTCGGGATCGAACTGCACGCCCTCCGACGAGAAATACTGCACCCGCGCATAGTTTCCCGCCGTCGCCGCGATGATCTCGCCGTTGGCATCGCATTCCTCGCTGCACAGCCACGCCACCGCCGGGGACACAAACTCCGGCCGCATGAACTTCACCATATCCGGCGGCAACAGCCCCTCCGTCATCCGCGTGTGCGCCGAAGGCGAGATCGCGTTACACAGGATGTTATACTTCGCCCCCTCCAGCCGCAGCACGTTGATCAGCCCATTCACCGCCATCTTCGCCGCGCCGTAGTTGCTCTGGCCGAAATTGCCGACCGTGCCGGACCCCGAAGTGGTAACGACAATCCGCCCATACTGCTGCTTGCGCATCACAGGCCACGCCGCCTTGGTGCAGTACACCGTGCCATAGAAATGCACCTGTACGGCGAACTCGAAATCCTCCAGCGTCATGTTGTTGAACGCCTTGTCGCGCAGCACGCCGGCGTTGTTCACCAGGATGTCCAGCCGCCCCCACGTATTGACGGCCGTATCCACGATATTCTGCGCGCTCTTGGCATCGGCAACGGAGTCATAGTTCGCCACCGCCTGGCCGCCGGCCGCCTTGATCTCTGCCACCACCGTGTCGGCCACGGCATGCTGACCGCCACGCCCGTCCACCGCGCCGCCGGGATCGTTCACCACCACCTTCGCCCCTCGGCTCGCCAGCAGCATGGCGTGGGAGCGGCCAAGCCCGGCCCCCGCTCCGGTCACGATGGCAACGCGGTCGTCGAAACGGATAGCCATGGATGGTTCCTCCTGGGATGGTCGAATGATTGTTGCCGGCGTATCCTACTGCCCAGTAACCCCATGAGGCCACCCATGAGCTACCTGCGCAGCGGCATCTTCCTCGCGCCGTTCCACAACCTGCCCGAGAACCCCACGCTCGCGATGGAGCGTGACATGGAGCTGCTGCAGCACATCGACAAACTGAACTACCACGAGGCGTGGATCGGCGAGCATCACTCGGGTGGGTTCGAGATCATCGCGTCACCGGAGATGTTCATCGCCGCCGCCGCCGAACGCACGCGGCATATCAGGTTGGGCACCGGCGTGGCATCGCTGCCGTACCACAATCCGTTCATGCTGGCCGACCGCATGGTCCAGCTCGACCACATGACGCGCGGCCGCGCGAT
The DNA here is from genome assembly GCA_963726125.1 of uncultured Alphaproteobacteria bacterium. Classification (GTDB taxonomy): domain Bacteria; phylum Pseudomonadota; class Alphaproteobacteria; order Acetobacterales; family Acetobacteraceae; genus JAMXLO01. Next base: position 140,576 of record CAVSBG010000005.1, read on the forward strand.
GTTCGGCGTCGGCCCCGGCGCGCTGGTGCACGACGCACTGAAGATCGGCATCAAGGCGGCCGATCAGCGACGCATGATGAACGAGTCGCTCGACGTGATCATGCGTCTGCTGCGCGGCGAGATCGTCAACGAGAAGACCGACTGGTACAACCTGGTCGACGCGCAACTGCAACTTCCCTGCTATACGCAGCCGATCATGGAGATGGCGGTTGCGGCGTCGCGCTCTCCGTCGGGCGCATTGGCATCGGGGCGTCACGGCATCGGCATGCTGTCGATCGGCGGCACCAGCCCCGAGGCGATGGCGAAGCACATACTGAACTGGAGCCTCTACGAAGAGCAGGCCCGTCTCAACGGACACGTGGCGGACCGTAACAAGTGGCGGCTGGTCACGCTGATCCATGTCGCCGAGACACGCGAGAAGGCACGCGAGAATGTGCGGTTCGGGATCGACGCATTCCGCGACTACTTCTCCGACGTGGGGACCTTCCCGATCGTGCCGCCCGACATCAAGGATCCCTACGCGTTCTTCGTTGAAACCGGCGCCGGCTGCATCGGCACGCCCGGACGACGCGATCGCCTACATCGAGAACCTGTTGAATGGCGCAGGCGGATTCGGTGCGATCATGGAACTGGCGCACAACTGGGCGGACTGGGAGGCGACAAAGCGGCACTATGAACTGATGGCTCGCTTCGTCCATCCGCATTTCCAGCGCTCACGCGAACTGCGACGCGACAGCTACGCCTATGCGCGCGATCACCACGAGGAATTCAGCGGCCAATCGGCGGCCGCGGTGCAGGTGGAGATCGATCGCCTCGCGCAGCGAAAGGCCGCGGCGGAGTAACCGGGCGTCACCCCTTACGGCGCACGTTCCAGAACACCACGGTCTCCGGCACGGTCAGCAGCCCGTCCAGATAGTCGCGCCAGGCCGAAGGCGTGAGGTACTGTCCGAACGGGATGTAAACAACCACTTGTGCGCCGCGGAGTTGGATGTCCTCGGCGAGCCAGCGCGCCTTCATCGGATCGGTCTCGCGTATCCACGCCGCGCGCAGCCGTTCCAGCTCCGCATCGCATGGCCAGCCGAACCACGCCTTGTCGCAGGACGCCGACATCTGAACGTGGAACACCGGGTTCGCTGGCCCAAGCGGACCACCCATGGTCTGGAACAGATGCCACGAATTCGGCCCGGTGCCCTTCACCGTCCGGCGCGTCACCAATGTCGCCCAGTCCATCGTCTGGAGGTCGACATTGACACCGGCCTTCTGCATCGCCGCCGCCAGCACCTGGGTCGCGCGATGCATGATCGGCTGGTCCTGCGGGTCCATGATCACGATCTTATGGCCGGTGTAGCCGCCCTGCTTCAACATCTCCATGCCGCGCTTCAGGCGCACGGCTTCGGGCTCCGGCGAGGTAAGCAACTCGGATCCGTACTCGCTGCCGTTGGGTGAACCGCACACCAGCAGCGCGCCGCAGACCTGGCCCAGCGCGGGATCGCCGAGCACCGCCATGATCATGTCGGGCTGGTTGACGAAGTTATAGATGGCTCGGCGCGCGATGGGATTGTCGAACGGTGGATTGGTCCAGTTGATGCGCATCGTACCTTCGCTGCCGGTCGGCCATAGCGCCCTCACCTGGACGCCTTTCCGCGCCTTCAGCATCGGCACCAGTTCGAGCGTGGGGGATTCTATGAAGTCGATCTCGCCCTGGCTCAATGCGGCCGCCTGTGTCGCGGGATCGGGGATCGCCAGCCACTCCACCCGCTCGAACATCGCGCGCTTGCCGCCCGCGATGCCGGATGCCGGTTCAGCGCGTGGCACGTAGTTGGGATTGCGGCCATACACCACTTTGCTGCCGGCCACCCACTGATCCTTCAGCATGATGAACGGCCCAGACCCGAGCGGATCGGTGAACTGCGTTCGCGCCGGCAGTCCCTTCACGATCCTGGCCGGCTTGATGAACAGCGGCATCGCCATCGGCTTGGCCAGCACGTAGGTGAGTTGCCCGAACGGCTCTTTCAGACGTACACGGAACGTTTTCGCATCGACCGCGTCGAGCCCCGCGAGGAACGTGTTGATCATCTGTCCCGCGCCGTCGGTCTCCGCCCAGCGTGTCCAGGAGGCCAGCACGTCCTCTGCCGTGACTGGCGATCCGTCGGAGAATGCCAGCTTGTCGCGCAACGTGAAGGTGTAGGTGAGGTGGTCGTCGCTCTCGGTCCAGCTATCGACCATCTGCGGGCGGATGGTCTGCTCGGCATCCAGGCCGAGCAGCGTGTCGTAGACCATGAAGCCGTGGTACCGCGTGAGCGCCGCGGCGGTCCAATCCGGATCGATGCTGCGGAGCTCGCCGGCGAGGACAATGCGGAGCGGAGTGGCATCGGCCTGCGCATATGCCGGCGCGCCAATGGTGGCGAATGCAAGCAACGCGAACGTTCGTAGCAACCACCGCATGCCCCCCTCCGTTGTCCCAATCATTTCCGCACCGGCTTGGCCAGATAGGCCGTCACATCGGCAAGCGGGACCACGTCGCCGAGATCTATGTCGATATCGTGCAGGAACACCTCATGCATCAGTTCGCACCGTTCGCCGACCGCCTCACGCGGCACTATGACGCGAAAGCAGTCGGTGGCGTCGCGGCATGTGGCGTAGACACAGTGACTGGTGCTGACGCCGGTGACGATCAGCGTATCGATTCGCAACATGGTCAGCATGTCGAGCAAGTTGGTGCCCTTGAACGCCGACGCGTAGCGCTTGCGCACGAGCTTCTCGCTGGCGCGGCGCTCAAGGCGCGGATCGATGTCCCACAACGGTGAGTCGTCGGATGGGAACGTCACCGCCTGCTTGCTGTCGTGCGGACTGCGCGGGTCCGCTGCGTCAGCAGCGAAGGTCGTGAAGAAAATCGGCACGGCGGCGCGACGCGCTGCAATCAGGACCTCGCGTGTTGCATCTACGACGACGTCCAGCCGCGATCCGATGATCTGCTGAGGGTCCAGCCAATACCGCGCAAGGTCGATCACGATCACCGCCGGATTGTTGCCGAAGCCTACGCGCCCGGCCCAGTCACGTCGGACATAGGCGGCGCGCAGGTCGCGCAGATGCGCCAGCAACGGGCCGCGCAGATCGTCCGGCATCGCCAGATCGTTCGAGCCGAAGCGTGGGGCAGATGGCGTGTCGGTCATGCTGATGTGGCCCTTGATGGGAAACCGCAATGTAAATTCCGCCCTGGTCATGACGGCGTAAGATCGTTGCGTGCGGTACGCCAGCAGCAAGGGCGGTTGGACTTAGCCCGAGGCAGACCACTTGTAGACCTTCTCCAGCGTGCCTCCCATGAGTTTCGTCCGGTCGCTGTCCGACAGGCGTGCTGTCTCGCGGAAGGGTCTTACGCCCTGCTGGTAGGTCAGCATGCCGCTCGTTCGCGTCCAGTCGGTCCCCCACATACAGCGATCGATACCGAATGCCTCGATGATCCTGAGCACAGGATCCCAGATGTCGTTATAGGGATACGGCCCGCGCGACAGCGTGCATGCGCCGCTGATCTTGACCCGCGTATTGGGATACGCAGCCAACGCCAACAACTTCGGCAGGTCGGCCCACGGCTCGGCCAGCGGCGGTGGCTCGTTCGGTTGCAGCAAGCCAAGGTGATCGATCACGACAACCGTATCCGGATTGCGCTTCACCAGCTCCGCGCCGTCATCCAGCCTTCCCCAGCACAGGAAGTTCACCGGCAAGCCATGTTTCCCGGCGGCGGCGAAAGCCCGCTTCAGGCGAGGATCGGCCGGGTCCGACAGCAGCTCGTCGCGCAGCATGATCCGAACGCCGGCGGCGCCCTTGGTCTTGCGCCAGTCGGCAACGACCTCATCAATCGCCGGATCAGTGACGTCGATCGGCTTCACGACGCGAAACCGCTCCGGGTACTTGCGGTAGACCTCCAGAGCATAACTCGGATCGTATCGATACAGGTTGAACGTGGAGACGATGATCGCTGCATCGACGCTAACCGCGTCCATGGCCGCCACCATCTCCTCGCCGTTGGCTGATTGCGGTCCATGCAGATGCCCGGCCCAGGGGCGTCCTGGATGGTTCCGTTCGTAGGCGTGCACCTGGACGTCGATCACCGGCATGACGGTCGCTCCCCTTGCTGGGTGAGACGATCCTACTTCGTCACGTGGCCGAGGACGATGGCTATCCCGGTATGGTCGCAACGGCCCGTCTAGACTCAGACGCCCTCGTACACCAACTTGGTGAAAAGGGCTGGCCCGATCACGAAGTTGCCCCACTTCTCGTCGTAAGCAGCCGTCGGTTTGGCGGCAACTATCTCATCCATTGATCGACCCTGCCGCTTCAGCGTGGCGACATTCTCTCGAATGCCCACCAGCATATCACGGAAGTCCTGTAGCTGAGCCCGATTGCTGATCGGCTGTCCGTGCCCGGGGATGACGATGGTCTTGTCGGTCGTCGCGGCAAGGTTGGCGTCCGCCGCCCGGATCGAGCCGTCGATGCTGCCGCCGGTCGAGTAGTCGATGAACGGGTAGATCCCGTTCCAGAAGGTATCGCCAGTGTGCAGGACATCGACCTCGGCGAAGCGCACCCCGATGTCGCTGTCGGTATGGGCGGGCCCGTAATACTTCAGCTCCATCGTGGTGTTGTTCAACTTCAAAGTACGCTCCGTTGCAAAGAGATCCGTCGGCAAGGCTGCGACGGACAGTGGCTGGAAATCGAATTCCCAGTCCTCCACGCGCTGCATCATTGCGAGGTGCTTGCGTGTGTTCTCGTGCGCCACGATGCGCGGGCCAAGCTCATGCAGCCACTCGTTGCCATTTGCGTGGTCGAAGTGCCAGTGGGTGTTAATCAGAGTCGTAACAGGCTCGGGGCCGAGTCCCGCCAGGGCGGCGGCCATCTGTGGGCGAGAAACAGCGATGCCAGCATCAACCATTACCTTCCCATCCTGCCCCGTAAGGACCGCTACATTGCCACCCGATCCTTCCAGCACGGCGATATTTCCGCGGATCGGATGAACCGCGATTGGCGCCGTCGCCGCCGCCGACTTGATGGTCTCCACAATGCCAAGCGCCTCGGCGAAGGCCTGACCGGGCGTGAGCCAGGCGCCAGTTGCTGCGAGCGCCGATGCGGACATGCAGCACAGACAGAAGCCGCGGCGTGACAGCCGGTGGTGTTGTGCACGGGTCATTTGATCCTCCTGCCAGATTCAGGTCGCGTGCCGCGTTGGCGCAACGTACGCGTCCGCAGTCGATTGCTACCTTGGGAACGCCAGCTGTCGCTCACCCCAGCATCCCAGTCGTTGAAGTAGCGTTCGCCTCCTTCAGGCGTGCCTCGAGCTCGGCGATCCTTGCGTGAAGCGGCGCAACCAGCTTGTCGATTTCCTCAACGGTGAAGCGCGGCGTGATGTGCTGGGGACAGTTCCAATCGAACGCCTCGACTGTGACCAGAACAAAACGCTCAACCCTTGCCTCGTAGTGGTCGATGCTCAACAGGCGCGCCAGGTCCGGCCGGTCTGCAGCATCATGAGCCTGCATGTGGCCGAGAATCTTGAGTCGTTCCTGATGCGGATAATCAACGAAGATCATCGCAACGCGATCGTCCGCGGCAGCGTTGCCTGCTGATACGTATTGGCGATTGCCGGTATACTCGGCCCACCCGATGGTTCGTTCATCCACGCGTCGGACGAAGCCGACCGGACCGCCGCGGTGTTGAACATACGGCCAGCCGGTTTCCGAGACGGTAGCGAGGTAGAAGCTGTCCCGCTCCGCTATGAAAGCGAACCCCTGCTCCTCCAGCACGTCCGCCGTCGCGCCATCGCTTCTGCGCGCCGATAAGGCAGCGTAACCAGCACGAGAGCCACGGCGCGCCTGCTCTGCCTGAACGGTCGGCGTAAAGGCGAGATCAAAGAAACGGTGCCTCATGAGATGCCTCCACGATCGGCTGTTCCGGTCTTACGTGCGCGGGGGCTTGCGAATGTTCCCCGGTCCACGACATGCCGGAGCAACGTGGCAGTCGCCGCGCATCAACTCGGCTCCAGATTGCGGTCGAGGAAGTTGTGGATCAGCGGCGCCATGACGTCGAGCTTGTCCTCCAGCGCGAAATGGCCTGTGTCGAGAAGGTGGAGCTCGGCATTCGGCAGATCCCGGAGATAAGGCCCGGCCCCATCAGCGGGAAATATCTTGTCGTTCTTGCCCCACACGATCAGCGTCGGTGGTTTGCGTTCGCGAAAGAAGGCCTGGAACTGAGGATACAGAGGAACGTTGCTGCCGTAATCGTGGAACAGATCCAGCTGAATGTCCTTGTTGCCGGGCCGATCCAGCAGCACCTGGTCATGCAGCCAGTTGTCCGGGTCGATGCGCGTCAGATCACTGACACCATCGGTGTATTGGAACTTCGTCGTGGCGGGGAGAACGAGAAAGCTGAGTGCATCGCGATGGGCCTGCGAGCCATCCGCCCAGTACGCCTTGATCGGATCCCAGAATGCCTTGAGGCCCTCTTCATAGGCGTTGCCGTTCTGCACGATCAGCGCGCTAACCCGCTCGGGGTGTTTAAGCGCCAGGCGGTACCCGACGGGTGCACCGTAATCCATGACGTACATCGCATACCGTTTCGCGCCGAGCTGTTCGACCAGGCCATCCACCAGGTCCGCGTAGTGCGCGAATGTGTAGGCAAATTGCGTATGATCCGGCGCGGCGCTGTCCCCAAAGCCCGGATAGTCAGGAGCAATGACATGATAGCGATCCGCCAGCGCCGGGATCAGGTTGCGAAACATGTGCGACGAGGTTGGAAACCCGTGTAGCAGCAGCACCACGGGCGCGTCGGGGGGGCCTGCCTCGCGATAGAAGATGCTGACACCGTCGACGATCGCTGTCTTGTAGTGGGTGACGATGACGGCGGCCTCGATCGGGGTCTCTGCTCTGGCCGATGCGATTGTTGAGGGCGCAATGGCGGCGAGGAGGGCGATACCGAGTAGTGCCGTATATTTTACCTTGGTCATTTCGATATCCTCCTTGTACGTTTTTGCATCGGCAGTGACGACATAATAGGGAAGTTTTTGCGGCTCGATCTTGCTCGTTTTTGCTACGGCATGAAGCAGATCCCCGGGGACATTTAACTTTCGGAATTGGCATTAGCCAGAGTTGGTCGCGTGACCGTGTCCTTGGGCGAGGAGGTGGGTTTGCAGCTACCTAGTCTCGGTCACGGTCCAATATGGTTTGGTGACCCAGTGATAGTTCAACCTGAAACCATCGACCGAAACTAGAACAAAACGCTCACCGTGCATTGCATCGTGTTGCATACCGATCGGAGGCGTCGCAGGTGCCGCCCGTCGAGTTGTCGCAGGGTAGCTTCACGCACAACGTGCAGCGGCCTAGGAGAATCACCCGCGTGCGATGTGTCGGCGCCGCTGCAGACACAACCATGCCGCATGATGCGATCGCTGCGAGGACCCGGATCGTTGATATAGCTGTGGCTGTTGACCTTATGGTGTTCACTCGCAGTCCCGGCTATCGTGCTTCCTGGCCGAGGCAAAACACGTTGGGCTGGCGCGGCAATCAGGAGAGGCGATCATGCACGGTGAAGCTGCACTACGGTGTGCTATTGTGATGGTCGGACTTGTTGCGGCCAATCTGCCTTCTGCGGCCATGGCGGCCGACCCCACCACGGGAAAGGCGGTGTTTACCTCGACGTGTGCCATCTGCCATTCGGTGCAGCCTGGCAAGAACATGACTGGCCCAAGCCTGGCGGGTGTCGTCGGCCGCAAGACCGGGACTGTGCCCGGCTTCCACTATTCGCCAGCCAACCAGAAAGTGAACCTCACATGGGACGAGGCGACGCTCGACAAGTACTTGCAGTCGCCCCGCACGATGGTTCCTGGGACGACAATGACGTACGTCGGCCTCAAGGACGACACGAAGCGCGCCGATCTTATCGCCTATTTGGCGACGCTTAAGTGAGCCCGCTCGTCTCACGTTAGTACTTCGGTAACATATTCCTTCCATGAGTTGATCTAGATCAACGACAACGCTACTGAAACGGCCAACGGTTGGTCGGGAAGGGGAGGAATTGCCTCATGCCCGCAACGATGAAAGCCGTCGTAAGCCTACTGTTGGCCACTGCGGTGCTTTTTCTCACAAGTCTGCCGGCTCGTGCAGTGCCGAACTTCGCGGCACAGACTGGGCAGCCATGCACCGCCTGCCATATCGGCGGCTATGGGCCACAACTCACGCCGCTCGGCCGGGCCTTCAAAATTGGCGGCTACACCCAACAAGGCGGCGAAGGTTGGCAGTCCTACGTGCCGCTATCGGCGATGGTTCTGACCTCATTCAATCACACCGGCGCCAACGTGCCGGCCGACCAGATTACGCCGCACTACAACGACAACAACAACGTCGCGCTTGACCAGGTTAGCGCGTTCCTCGCAGGGGGGATCGGCGAGCACACAGGTGGATTCGTTCAATTCACCTACTCGAACATCCCGAATGCATCGCACCTCGACAATACCGACCTGCGGCCATACACGACCACATTCGATGTCGGCGGGAATGAGCTGCGTGTCGGCACCACGATCAACAACAATCCCACGGTGCAGGATCCGTACAACTCCACCTTTGCGTGGGGCTATCCCTATGTTCAGTCGGGCTTGGCGCCAACGCCTACGGCGTCGCCTGTTCTGGCAAGCGGGTTCAACAACAACTCCATCGGCTACACGGTCTATGCGTGGTATGATCACAGTCTGTATCTGGAGGGCGGGGCCTACACGACGGTAGGAACATGGTCGCTGGCGCGGCTCGGTAATGATTTCGGCGTCGGTAGTACGCAGGGTGCGATGCCCTATCTGCGTGCTGCCTATGAATGGGACTGGAATGCCCAGGCATTCCACGTCGGCGCGCTGTATATGCAGTCCAATGTCAATCCGGTCTCCGGTGTGTTTCAAACCGACGGATCAATGGGCCGCGACCATTACCGCGACTACGCGCTCGATGCTGGCTACCAGTTCTTGGGCGACGGCACCCACATCGTGACAGCGCAAGGAATCTTCACGCACGAGGCACAGAATCTCGAAGGCACAACGACCAACTTCAACAATGCGAACGACACAACCTTCGGACCGCAATCTAGCCTGAACCAGATCCGGGTGAATGTCTGGTACTGGTATCAGAATACCTATGGGCTGACGCTGGGTTGGCAAAACACCTGGGGTCCAGCCAATCCGGTGCTCTATACGACCGGCTCCGACATGACCAACAGTGCCAACGGTAAGCCAAACAGCAACGCGTTCATCATCGAGGCCGATTGGGTGCCATTCGGCAAAGCGGACTCGTGGATGTCACCGTGGGCCAATCTGAAGCTCGGCGTCCAGTACACCATTTACACCCAGTTCAACGGCGGCAACAAAAACTATGATGGGTTTGGCCGCAACGCTGGGGATAACAACACGCTGTTCCTGTTTGCCTGGTTGGCGTTCTGAGGCATTGCCGCCGAAGCTTCGGGGGGAGACGAGCGATGACCATACGGACGGCTACTCGGCGTGGTGGTCGCAAGTCTCCCGACGCCAAGCAAATCCGATCGACGTGACCGTGCAATCTGCGTCAGCTTTCGACGGCCGCCCCGTCACCGCCGCGAGATAGACCGGTGGTCAGATCCGCCGGACCGCCTCCGCCATACGACCCACGACCTCCCGCAGCACCGGCGCCGGCGACGCGAAATTCAGCCGGGCGAAGCTCGCGAATTGCGCACCGAAGCTCTCGCCTGAATTCAGCCCGACGCGCGCGCGATCCAGGAAGAACTGCCCCGCCGGACACGGCAGCGCCAACGCGGAACAATCGAGCCACGCCAGATACGTCGCCTCCGGCTGCCGCATCGTTACGCCTGGCAACTCCGCACCGATCGTCTGCGCCAGCCAGTCGCGGTTTGCCTTCAACTGCCCCATGATCTCGTCGAGCCACGGCTGCCCATCATCCCACGCCGCGATCGTTGCATCGACGCCGGTAACCCCCGGCGAGCCAAGCAGGCGCGATGGAATGCGCGCAAAGAACCGCGTCTTCAGCTCAGCCGAACCGAAGTACACAACCGCACAGCGCAGCGCCGGAATGTTGAAGCTCTTGGTCGCCGAGGTGATCGTGATGGTGCGCGCGGCAATCTCGGACGAAAGCGATGCCAGCGGAATATGCGTGTTGCCGGGATAGACGATGTCGGCGTGGATCTCATCGGACACCACGATCAGGTCGTGCCGGATGGCGAACGCCGCCACATCTTCGAGCTCCGCGCGGTTGAAGGCGCGTCCCGTGGGATTCTGCGGATGGCAGAAGATCAACACCCGAGCGCGCGGATCGGGCGCCGCCTCATACGCGGCGAGATCGAGCACCCAGCGCGTGCCGTTGTCGCGCATCGGATTGGCGATCAGCCGGCGGCCGGTGTCGGTGATCGCCGCCATAAACGGCGGATAGGACGGCAGTTGCAGCAGTACCGCGTCGCCCGGCTCGCTGAACGCCATTACCGAGGAAAAGCTGGCCTGCACCAGATCGCCGATGGGATGCGCGTTGGTGGGATCGGTCGCCCATCCGAAACGGCCCTGCATGCGCCGGGAGAACGCGGCCTGCAACGCACCCTCGCGCGCGGCGTAGCCATATTCCTGGTTGCGGGCGAGCCGCGCCATCGCCTCGGCGATCGGCGGTGCAACGCCGAAATCCATATCCGCGACCCAAGCCGGCAACACGTCGTCGGGGAACTTGTGCCACTTGTTGGTGCGGCGCGCGCGCAAGAAGGCGATGTCGAAGTCGGTCGTTCCGGTGGCCATGCGGCTGTTTCTCCCGTTCCCGTGCCGGCATAGCACCGCACGACAGCAGGTGCGAGATGCGCGCTATTCTGGCCGACGGATGATGAACATCATGGCGTCACGGCCGCTGACATGCTGAATCGCACGGTCGCCGCCTCCCTCATACCAGTCGAACAGCCCTTCCTGCTCGATTTCGCCGCCCGCCGCGGCCACAGCCTCGCGCAATTCCATCGGCGTATATTCGCGCACATGGAAGTCGTGCGCATGCCCCTCACGCACCTTGTCTCGTTGATAGATCGTGGCAAGCAGGCGCCCGGTCATCAGTCGGGCCACGTAGCCGCGGCTCAATGCATTGGGTGTAGATACAATCAGGTAGCCGCCAGGCCGCAACATCGACAGCAGGTCGGCAATCTGTTCGGTCGGTGATGCACGAACATGTTCAATGACCTCGGCAAACACGACGACATCCCATTCGCCCTGCAATTCCGGCATCGCTTGGCCAAGGGACTCAAAGTCGAGATCGACGTATCGGTGATACGATGAACCGAACCTTTGTGCTGTCTCCTCCGCTGGCAGCCGCCGCGGCAGGCTGGCGGTCTGGAGCCTGATGCCGCTGATGACTTTTCCATAAATCCGGGTGACGGGGCCGATACCACAGTCGAGAACACGCGGCGACGCGACCCCGAGCCTGTCGCATATCGCCGAGAGCGCCCGTAACAGGTCCAGGAACCGCACGGCGTGGAACTGCGCGTACGGATTGGTCTGGGCCTCCTCGTCGATCAGAGCGCGCGCCGCCGCCAGGTTGATGCTGCTGGATGTAAGGAACCGGCCCATCCGCTCCGACCGTTGCGCGAGTGAGTATTCGTGCCGGTAGAGCAGATCAGCAAACGCCAGCAGTGGTGTCTTTTCAGTCATCGATGTCTCCTGGGCGCGAGTCCGAGGGCATACTTCAGCTTGCCCAGAATTAGCGACGCAAACAAATTGCACATCAGCGCCTTGTATCCTATAGTTCACATATGATCGAGGTTCGCCAGACGACGATCTTCAGGGAATGGCTGGACGGCTTGGTGGATCAACGGGCTGCGACACGCATCGCGCAGCGGATCGTGCGATTGCAAGCCGGCCTGCTGGGTGACGTGAAGCCTGTTGGCAGTGGAGTCTCGGAACTACGGATCGACCATGGACCGGGCTATCGGGTGTATTTGGTACAGCGAGCCCAGATTCTGATCATATTGCTCTGCGATGGCGACAAGCGATCGCAGCGGCGGGACATCGCCCTGGCGAGGACGCTGGCGGCGGAACTGGAGGTTGAGTGATGGTCAAGACCGAACCATTCGATGCTGCGCGTTATCTGACCGCGCCCGAGTCGCAAGCGGAACTGCTCAACGATGCGCTGGCAAGCGGCGACGCCGGCTACGTGGCGCAGACGCTCGGGGTGATCGCTCGGGCCCGTGGGATGACGGAGGTTGCGCGGACGGCTGGTGTAACCCGCGAAGCCCTGTACAAGGCGCTCAGCGAGAACGGCGATCCCCGACTGACCACATTGCTAGGGGTTGCGCGCGCGCTCGGAGTGACGCTGACGGCGCATATCGAACCCAAATAATCGGCGCCTGCTTTGCCGCTTTCTAACACGGCCGGAGCCAGATTGCCGAACGGCACTTCCACATCACATTGCGAATGCGCTGCCGAGTTCCCAGACGTTACATATCCGTATGGGTGAGACATAAGAAAAGGGCGGACCCTGCGGCCCGCCCCTTCCCATCTCTGTGATGAACGCCTGGATCAGAAATCCATGTCGCCCATGCCGCCCATGCCGCCGCCACCAGGTGGCATCGGCGGGCCCTTCTTCTCCGGACGCTCGGCCACCATCGCCTCGGTGGTCACCAGCAGGCCGGCGACCGAGGCCGCATCCTGCAGCGCCGTCCGCACGACCTTGGTCGGGTCGATGATGCCGGACTTCACCAGGTCCTTGAACTCGCCGGTCTGCGCGTCAAAGCCCCAGTTGTACTCGTCGCGATCCAGGATCTTGCCCGCGATCACCGCACCGTCCTCGCCGGCATTCTCGGCGATCTGCCGCAGCGGCATCATGATCGCCTTGCGCACGATCTCCACGCCGAACCGCTGATCGTCGTTGTCCGCCTTCAGCTTCGCCAGGACCAGCGACGCGCGCGCGAGCGCCACGCCACCACCCGGAACGATGCCTTCCTCGACCGCCGCACGGGTCGCGTGCAGGCTGTCGTCGACGCGGTCCTTGCGCTCCTTCACCTCGACCTCGGTCGAGCCGCCGACGCGGATCACCGCGACGCCGCCCGCCAGCTTCGCCAGACGCTCCTGCAGCTTCTCGCGGTCGTAGTCCGACGTGGTCTCCTCGACCTGCGCGCGGATCTGGTTGCAGCGGCCGACGATGTCGTTCTTCTTGCCGGAGCCTTCGACGATGGTGGTGTTCTCCTTCTCGATGAGAACCTTCTTCGCCTTGCCCAGGTCGTTCAGCTTGACGTTCTCGAGCTTGATGCCGAGGTCTTCGCTGATCACCGTGCCGCCGGTGAGGATCGCGATGTCCTCGAGCATCGCCTTGCGGCGATCGCCGAAGCCAGGCGCCTTCACGGCCGCGACCTTCAGGCCGCCGCGCAGCTTGTTCACCACCAGCGTGGCCAGTGCTTCACCCTCGACGTCCTCGGCGATGATCAGCAGCGGACGACCGGACTGCACGATGCTCTCCAGCAGCGGCAGCATCGGCTGCAGGCCGGACAGCTTCTTCTCGTGGATCAGGATGTACGGCTGATCCAGGTCGGCGACCATCTTCTCGGCATTGGTGATGAAGTACGGGCTCACATAGCCACGGTCGAACTGCATGCCCTCGACCACGTCGAGCTCGGTCTGGATGCCCTTGGCTTCCTCGACCGTGATGACGCCCTCGTTGCCAACCTTCTGCATGGCTTCGGAGATCATCTTGCCGATCTCGGTCTCGCCGTTGGCGGCGATGGCGCCGACCTGGGCGGTCTCGGCCGGGGTGGTGATCTTCTTGGTCTTCTTCTTCAGCTCCTCCACGACGGCGGCCACTGCCTTGTCGATGCCGCGCTTCAGGTCCATCGGGTTCATGCCCGCGGCCACTGCCTTGGCGCCCTCGCGCACGATCGCCTGGGCGAGCACGGTCGCGGTCGTGGTGCCGTCACCGGCGATGTCGTTGGTCTTCGAGGCCACCTCGCGCACCATCTGCGCGCCCATGTTCTCGAACTTGTCGGCCAGCTCGATCTCCTTGGCGACGGTCACGCCGTCCTTGGTGATCCGCGGCGCGCCGAAGCTCTTGTCGAGCACCACGTTGCGGCCCTTCGGCCCCAGCGTGACCTTCACTGCGTCGGCCAGGATGTCCACGCCGCGCAACATGCGCTGACGGGCTTCTCCGCCGAACCTTACGTCCTTGGCTGCCATGTATTCGGTATCCTTATGTCGTTGAGATTAAGCGGCCTTCCGCTTGGCGGCGGGCTGGCCCTCGATGATGCCCATGATGTCGGACTCCTTCATGATCAGGAGCTCCTCGCCATCGAGCTTCACCTCGGTGCCGGACCACTTGCCGAACAGGATGCGGTCGCCGGCCTTGACGTCCAGCGGCACCAGCTTGCCGGCTTCGTCGCGGGCGCCGGGGCCGGCGGCGACGATTTCGCCCTCCATCGGCTTTTCCTTGGCCGTGTCAGGGATGATAATGCCGCCCGAGGTCTTTTCTTCGGCTTCAAGCCGACGGACCACGACGCGGTCATGCAAGGGACGGAACTTCATTCGGATCGCTCCTTGAGTGATCAACAATCGGATGAACGGATTATGCCAACGAATCCCGCCGCGGCCCCTGCAATGGGCACCGCGATGGTTGCTGTTAGCACTCCCCCCAGGGGAGTGCCAGCGATCTAGGCGCGTCGACGTGCAGAGTCAAGCGTTCGGCAGCAATTCGTATTGATGAGTGCTAAAGTATTGAATTCACTGCGATTTATGCTTGCCTAAGCAACCGGTTGTCATGTCATGCTGTTGTCGCAAATGCCGGCCGACAGCAGACGGAGATCGCGATGAGCCTCGCCTTGCAGATGAGGGATTATCGGCTGACCACAGCCAGAATCTATTACCACATGCCCGACTATCCGGATGTCTTGCAGACCTACGTCTGGCAGGCAACCGACCTGCCGCCGGAGTTTCCAGAATTGCGCAAATTCCTGGAGTTCTGGAAGAAATCGCTCGACGGCAAGCTGCATTCGGTCCGCATCGCGTCCGCGCCGCTGATCCAGCCAGCCAGGTGGCGCCACGAAACCGCGTCTTACGCGGTGCACTGAACGCTCGGAACCAACGGCCCGACCTCGTGCGTGGGGCATGTGCACCCACCGCGCGGAGTAATGGTCTGCAGATTGTGTGACCGATGCTTGACCGCGTCGCCTAGCACCAGCAATCGCGCCACGCCTATAATGCCCGACCATGCCTTTCGACGTTCGCGATTTCCCGGGCGCCCCACCCGAAGACCGCGCTGCAGGCCGCGGCAATCGACGTCGCGTCGCCGGTTGGCTGTTCCTCGTCGCATTCATGATTCTGGTGATGATCGTGCTCGGTGGCGTCACCCGTTTGACCGGCTCGGGCCTCTCGATCATGGAATGGGCGCCATTCTCCGGCGCGCTGCCGCCAATGAACGAGGCGGACTGGCAGCGCCTCTACCATCTCTATCAACAGATCCCGCAATACGCCCTGGTGAACCAGGGCTTCGGCCTCGCCGGCTTCAAGCAGATCTTCTGGCTGGAATGGACCCATCGCCTGTGGGGCCGCCTGATCGGCTTCGCCTTCCTGGTCCCGCTGATCTGGTTCTGGGCCACCGGCCGCATCGAGCACCGGCTCCGCGCGCGCCTCGTGCTGCTGTTCGTTCTCGGCGGACTGCAAGGTGCCGTCGGCTGGTTCATGGTCGCCTCCGGCTTCCAGCCGGACACCACCGCCGTGTCACCCTACCGCCTGGTTATCCACCTGGCTCTCGCGCTGGCGCTGTACGTCGCCCTGGTGTGGACTGGCTTGACGGTGCTGCGCCCGCTGCCACATGGCCCTGCACCCAGCCCGCTGCTGCGCCGGATGTCCTGGCTCTGCTGTACATCCATCGCCCTGACCATTCTGGCCGGTGGTTTCGTCGCCGGCACCCGCGCCGGCTTCACCTACAACACGTTCCCCCTGATGGATGGCAGCCTGCTGCCGTCCGGCTACGCGTCGCTCCAGCCGTTCTGGCTGAACTTCACGGACAATCTCGCCGCAGTGCAGTTTGACCATCGATTATTGGCGACATTCACCGTGATTGTCGTGATCTGCACTCTGATCATCGGATTCATCAGCCGCCCGCCAACTGCGTCACGCCGAACCCTCGTGGCATTGGGCAGCCTTGCGGCGTGTCAGTACGTGCTCGGCGTTGCGACACTTCTGCTCGTCGTGCCCGTCGCCCTGGCAGCCATGCACCAGGCCGTCGCCACCATCCTGCTCACCGCCGCGGTCGTACTGTTGCATACGATCCGTCCAGCGCGTATCGCGCGCCGCGCATGACCCCGAAGTTCCGACCACCGCCATTTCCATGACAGCGTCGATTGTCCCGGCTTCGCTGCTGACCGAAGCCGTGTTGGAGGCGATGCCAATCGGTGTCGCCGTGGTCGATGCCGACAAGCGTATCGTCCTCTTCAACGCGGCGTACTGCGCCTCGCTCGACCTGGCGCCGAACAGCTTCCCCCCTGGCATGCTGGTCGCCGACGCGTTGCGTGTCTCCGCCTATCGCGGCGTCTACGGACCGGGAGACCCGGAAGGGCAGGTCTCCGCCTTCATGGCGACCGATCGCTCGCGTGCCGGACGGCTGCGCCGCCGCACCTTCAACGGCCGCAGCTTCGACGTGCTTCAGGCGCCGCTGCCGTACGGCGGCTATGTCGTCTGCGCGGTCGAGACCACCGCACTGGTCGCCGCCCGCACCGAGTCCGAAACCGCCCTCACGCGGATCAACGCCGCACTGGCCACGCTTCGCACCGGACTTGCCACCTTCGGCCCGGACCGCAGGCTGTTGTTTGCGAACCGCCGCTTCGCCGAACTCCTCGGGCTAGCCCCCGACCAGCCGCCTGTCGGTATCGCATTCTCCGCTCTGCTGGATCTGCTGGCGGAGCGTGAGGAATTTGCCGGCTTCGACGGCGCCGCATTCATCGCCGCGCAGCGCGAGGCAGACCGTTCGCATCCCTCGGCGACACGCCGGGTTCGCGCTGGCGGTCAGGTCATCGACATCGCGTCGGATCCGCTCGCGGACGGCGGCTGGACCATGGCGGTGACCGACATCAGCGCACTTGCCGGTGCCGAGAATGACGCGCGCCGTCGCGCCACGCTGCTCAGTTCGATCCTCGACGCCGTGCCCCACGGCGTCTGCGTCTACGGGCCCGATCGCCGTGTCGCCATGTTCAATCGTGCCTATACGGACGTCATGACAGGCGCGCCCCTGGACGTGGGAGATCATGTCACCGACGTGATCCGCCGTCGTGCCGCCTTGGGCGAATACGGCCCTGGCGATGCGGAGCAGATCTACCGCCAGCAGGTGGCGTTCAACGTCAACCAACCACAGCAGCGCAAGCGGCGGCGGCCAAACGGCATGTCCCTGGACGTCCGCACCTCGCCGCTGCCAGACGGCGGCTATATCAGCGTCGTCACCGACATCACCCAGCTCAACGCCGCCGAGGAGGAAGTATCCCGCCGCGCACAGGAACTCGACGTGATGCTGTCCTGCATCCGTCATGGCGTGATGCTGTGGGGCGCGGACAAGCGGCTGCGCACCAGCAACGCCATCGTGACCGACCTGCTCGCCTATCCGCCCGGACTGTTGGTGCCGGGACAGTCGGAAGCCGTGGTCCTGGAGGACATGCTGGCACGCGGCCACTTCGGCAGCGGTGAGCAGGCCCGCGCTCAAGTCGCCATGCTGGCCACCCTCGACCGTTCCAAGCCCTATCGGCGGCAATTGGTCACCCCGGCCAACCGGGTGCTCGACACAAGGTCCGATCCCACGCCGGGCGGCGGTTGGGTGACCACGTTCACCGACGTGACCGAGGCTGAAGCCGTCCAGAACGAATTGCGCCGCGCGAAGGAAGTCGCCGAGGCCGCCAATCAGGCCAAATCACGCTTCCTCGCCACCATGAGCCATGAACTGCGTACGCCTCTCAATTTGGTCATCGGCTTCTCCGACGCTCTGTTGCACGAATCGGCGAATCCGTCCCGCGCCCAGATCGACGACTATGCGCAACAGATCAACGAAGCCGGCCACCATCTGCTCGGATTGATCAACAGCATCCTCGACGTCGCGCGTATCGAGTTCAGGCCGCTTCGACTTCGCCGCCGACGCAGTGGACGTCCTGCGCCTGGTGCAAAGCGCCGCGCGCCTGTCCGACGCATCCGCCCAGGCCGCCGAGATCGTTCTGCTGACAGAAGTGCCAGACGCACTACCGGCGATCCGTGCCGACGAAAGGCGTCTCCGGCAGGCTCTCGGTCATCTGCTCTCCAATGCACTGAAGTTCACCGAACCCGGCGGCACGGTCATCGTCGGCGCCGCGCAGGAACCCGGCGGCGGCTTGCTGCTGTTTGTGCGCGACAGCGGTATCGGCATTGCCGAACAGGACCTCGACCGCGTGTTCGAGCCGTTCACCCAACTTGACGCCAGTCTGGCGCGCCGCTTCCAGGGCGCCGGCCTCGGCCTCTATGTGTCACGCGCGCTGGTCGTCGGCCACGGCGGCGAACTGACGCTGCGCAGCATGCCGGGCGAGGGAACCGTGGCCGAAATCCGCCTGCCCGCAGAACGGGTGATCCAAACGACCCCCTCCGCGGTGCGGGTCACATCGATGCCGACCGCAACCGACCGATGATCGCCCGACAAAAGTCGCAGATTGCGGCGACGCTATCAGCGAAGACGTGGATGCCGCGCAGCAGGTCGGCATGACGGTGAGGAGATATCGAACTGACAACGACCGACTGAACGTTCAAAAAGGCCACGGATACTACACGTCCAGTGTCCCCGCACGCGCAGCGTCATAGCGTTTCGCCACCTCCGGCCAGTTCACCACGTTCCACCAGGCAGACAGGTAATCACCGCGACGGTTCTGGTATTTCAGATAGTACGCGTGCTCCCAGACATCGTTGCCGAACAGCACCCGGCCGCCATCCATCAATGGCGTATCCTGGTTGGGCCGGTTCACCACTGCCAGCTTCCCGGTGCGATCAACGCTCACCATTGCCCAGCCTGAACCGAACTGCGTCAGCCCGGCGCGATTGACCGCCTCCTTCAGCTTGTCGAGCGAGCCGAAGTCGCGATCGATCGCCGCCGCAAGCTCGCCGCTCGGCGACCCGCCCTTGCCGCCCATCACCAGCCAGAACATCGAATGGTTCGCATGCCCACCAGCGTTGTTGCGCACTGTGGTGCGGATCGTGTCGGGCAGTTCTCCAAGCTTCGCCAGCATGCCGGACAGGCCCATGGAGGCCACTTGCGGATAGTCCTTCACCGCCGCATTCAGATTGGCAACGTAGGCGGCGTGATGCTTGTCGTGATGGATCTGCATGGTCTGAGAATCGATATGCGGCTCGTTAGCGTCGGGCGCATAGGGCAACGGCGGCAACGTGAATGGCCCGCTAACTGTTTGGGCGAACGTTGCGTGGCGCGTCGCCAGAACAATGCTGCACGCGACACCACCGAACATGGCCTGGCGACGAGACAGAATCGGCATGACATCCTCCCGGGTAACGTGTTTGCCGGATTGTAGTCAGGTATCTGACTCGTCGCCCACGCCAGGGCTGTCAACCAAGGCAAAGGCCGCCGCCATCAGCGCTCGCGTATAGTCCTCGCGAGGGTTGGCGAACACGGCATCCGCGTCGCCCTGTTCCACCACGCGGCCGTGACGCAGCACCACCACACGATGCGCCAGCGCGCGCACGACCTTCAGGTCGTGGCTGATGAACAGATACGCCAGCCCGTGCACCTGCTGCAACCGGCGCAGCAGATCGACAATCTGCGCCTGCACCGACATGTCCAGCGCGCTGGTCGGTTCGTCGAGCACCACGAACCGCGGCTTCAGCACCATGGCGCGCGCAATGGCGATGCGCTGGCGCTGGCCGCCGCTGAATTCGTGCGGATAGCGTTCCGCGGCATCGCGAGGCAACCCGACCTCCTCGAGTTCCGCGGCGACCCGCTGCGCGCGTTCGGCGCGACTGAGGCTCGGCTCGTGTACCCGCAGGCCCTCGGCGACGATGTCGCCCACCGGCATGCGCGGCGACAAACTGCCATACGGGTCCTGGAATACGACCTGCATGCTCGAGCGCAAGCGGCGCATCGCACGACGATCCAGCGTCTCGATATCCGTGCCGTCGAACACAACGCGTCCCGTCGCTTCAGTCAGTCGCAGCGACGCCAACGCCATGGTGGTCTTGCCGGAACCGGATTCGCCAACCAGCCCGACCGTCTCGCCTTCGCCCACCGAGATCGATACGCCGTCCACCGCGCGCACGTAACCGACTGTTCGGCGCAGCACACCCCGCCGGATCGGGAAATGCACCTTCACGTCGTCGGCCTGCAGCAGCGGCTTCGAGTGATTGGGTAGCGACGCCGGCCCCCCCTTGGGCACCGCGGCGAGCAGCATGCGTGTATACGGATGTGATGGCGCCGCGAACACCTCGGCGACGCGTCCGGCCTCGACGATCACGCCGTCCTTCATGACACACATCCGATCGGCGTACTGGCGAACGATCTGTAGGTCATGCGTGATCAGCAGCATCGCCAGCTGCCGCTCTGTCCTCAATCGCGCCAGCAGCCTCAGGATCTGCGCCTGGATCGTCACGTCGAGCGCGGTGGTCGGTTCATCCGCGATCAGCAGCACCGGATCGTTCACCAGCGCCATCGCGATCATGACGCGCTGGCGTTGCCCGCCGGAAAGCTGATGCGGAAAAGCGTCCAGCCGGTGCTCGGCGTCGGCAAAGCCAGCTTGGTCCAGGACTTCCACAACGCGCTTACGCAGTTTCGCGGCAGGCATCGGCCGGTGCAGCGTGATCGCCTCCGCGATCTGCCTGCCGACCCGATGCAGCGGATTGAGGCTGGTCATCGGCTCCTGGAACACGATGCCCGAAATCTCTCCGCGCGCACGGTGCAGATCGGGGCCCGAGGCCCCAATCATCTCGCGTCCGTCGAGCAGGATGCTGCCGGTCGGATTGCTACATCCCTGCGGCAGCAGCTGGAGCAACGAAAGCGCCGTGACCGACTTGCCCGAACCGGATTCGCCCACCAGCGCCAGCGTTTCCCCCCGATCGATCGTGAACGATACGCCGTAGACGACGCGCTTCCAGCCGAACGCGACCGACAGGTCGTTGACCTCGACCATGCTCATGGGGAACGCCCCAATACGTTACGGCAGTGTCCATGTCCGTCGTGGCCGTGCCCATCCACGCCATGGCCGTGCTCGTGCACGTCATGGCCGTGCCCATCCACGTCATGGCCGAGCTTGACCCGGCCATCGGCAACGCGAGGCACACTGCGCCTCTTGGTAGCTGACGGCCGGGTCAGGCCCGACCATGCCGGTGGGCGGTCAAACGTCGGGCACCAGCGTGACTGTGCAGCCAGGCGGAATCCCAACGTCATACCGGCAACCGCCGCGGATCGAACAAATCGCGCACCGCCTCGCCGATGAAGATCAGCAACGTCAGCACGCCGCCGAGCACGAAGAATGCGGTGAACCCCAGCCACGGCGCCTGCAGGTTGTTCTTCCCTTGCGCCACGAGTTCTCCCAACGACGGCGATCCAGGGGGCAGCCCGAAACCCAGGAAATCCAGGCTCGCCAGAATGGTCACCGAACCGGATAGGGTGAACGGCAGGAACGTCAGAGTCGCGACCATCGCATTCGGCAGGATATGCCGCCACATCATCGCGATGTCAGACACTCCGAGCGCCCGCGCCGCGCGCACGTAATCCAGATTGCGGCCGCGCAGGAACTCGGCACGCACCACGCCGGTCAGGTTCATCCAGGAGAACAGCAGCAGGAAAATCAGCAGCACCCAGAACCCAGGCGTGATGATGCTGGCGAGAATGATCAGCAGATACAGCTGCGGCATGCCGTTCCATATCTCGATAAAGCGCTGGAACAGCAGATCGGTCAGACCACCGTAATAGCCCTGCACAGCGCCAGCGGCAATTCCCACCGCTGACGAAATGATCGTCAACGCGAAGCCGAACAGCACGGACAGTCGAAACCCGTAGATCACGCGTGCCAGCACATCGCGTGCCTGATCGTCCGTGCCAAGCAGGTTCTGCCATGTCGGCGGCGACGGCGCCGGACTCGGCAGCATCTTCACAACGGTATTGTAGCTGTACGGCACCGCGGGCCAGATCATCCAGCCGTGCGCCCGGATCGCCTGTTGCACCTCGGGATCCGTGTAGTCCGCCTCGGTGGGCATGAAGTCAGCCCCGAATGTGTCCTCGCTATAGCCGTGCAGCACGGGCGCGTACCAATGCCCATCGAAGCTGATCAGCAATGGCCGATCATTGGCGATGAATTCGGCGAACAGGCTGAGGACGAACAGCACCAGGAACACCCAGAATGAGACATAGCCGCGCCGGTGCTGCCGGAAGATCGCAATGCGCCGGCGCGTGACCGGGGTCAGTCTCACCCTCGCGCCTCGAAGTCGATACGCGGGTCGACAACTGTGTAGAGCGTGTCACCGACGATCTGCATCAGCAGCCCCAGCAGGGTGAAGATGTAGAGCGTGCCGAACATCACCGGATAGTCGCGCTGGATTGCCGACTGGAACCCGAGCAGGCCGAGCCCGTCGAGCGAGAACACGATCTCCACCAGCAGCGCAGACGTGAACAGGATGCTGATGAACGCAGCGGGGAAGCCGGCGACGATCAGCAGCATGGCATTGCGGAAGACGTGTCCGTAGAGCACGCGTTGCTCGCTCGCGCCCTTGGCGCGCGCGGTCACGGTGTACTGTTTGCGGATCTCTTCCAGGAAGCAGTTCTTGGTCAGCATGGTCAGGCTGGCGAAACCGCCCGCCACCACCGCGATCGTCGGCAGCACCATGTGCCACGCGTAATCGAGCACGCGAGCGCCAAAACTCCAGTCGGACGCACCCTCGCTCGTGAGGCCGCGCAGCGGAAACCATTGGAAGAAGCTGCCGCCGGCGAACAGCACCACCAGCAAGATCGCGAACAGGAAGCTCGGCACGGCATAGCCCACAAGCACCACCGCGCTGCTGGCGACGTCGAAGCGGCTGCCGTCGCGCACCGCCTTGGCGATGCCGAGTGGGATGGAAATGACATAGACCAGCAGCGTCGACCACAACCCGAGGGAGATGGAGACCGGCATCTTCTGGAGAATAAGCTGCAGCACACTCCGGTCGCGGAAGAAACTGTTGCCGAAGTCGAAGCGCAGATAGCCGCGGACCATGTCGAGGAAGCGCGTCAGCGGCGGCTTGTCGAAGCCGAACATCTTCCGGATGTCGGCGACCATGTGCGGATCCAGCCCGCGTGCGCCGCGATACGATCCCGAACCGCCGAACTCCGACGTGCTGCCGCCAAGCCGCGACGAGAGATCGCCTTTGCCCTTCAGTTCAGCGACCATTTGCTCGACCGGACCGCCAGGCGCGAATTGGATGACAACGAAATTGATGGCGATAATTCCGAACAGTGTCGGGATCACCAGCAGCAGGCGGCGGATGAGATAGGCGGTCATTAACCCCGACCGGCTATTCCGTCAGGGCCAAGCCTGATCTGGCCGGCACCGTCTGCACCGGACCTGCCCCGGCCACCACCGTCAAGGCCACGCCGGACCCGCCCATCGTCATGGCCGGGCGCGATCCGGTCACTACCGTCACGGCCGCACCTGACCCGCCCACCGTCATGGCCGGGCTTGACCCGGCCATCAGAAGCGAGCGGCACATGCGTGGTGGATGGGTCTACATCATGACGAACCGACCCGATGGCACGCTCTACATTGGCGTGACCAACGATCTGGCGCGACGAGTGGCAGAGCACAAAGACGGCGTGGGCAGCATCTTCACCGCGCGGTACGGCCCGAAGATCCTGGTCTGGGCAGAGCATCACGAAGAGATCCAACTCGCCATCCAACGCGAGACCAGCCTCAAGCGTTGGCGGCGCACGTGGAAGGTGGACCTGATCACGCAGTCAAATCCAGGGTGGGAAGACCTTGCGCTCTTTGGTCTCCCCTAGAGATTCCAATCATGGCTGTTGTACCGCTTCCCCGACAACGCGAAGCTCGCGCCCGCCATACCGTGGCTCACGGAAGCCGATGGCCGGGTCAAGCCCGGCCATGACGGTAGGTGGGTTCAGCCCAGCCATGAGGCATCCCGACACCCAGGCCACGCCCCGCCTCACTGCTGCTTCGCCGCTTCGAGCGCCGCCGCCTTGGCCGGGTCAATCCACCACGTGTCGAAGTCGAACCCCTCGCGTATCGGCTTGTCCGGATAGCCGAAGCGATTCCAATACGCGATGTGGAAGTCCTGGCTGTGCCAGTTCGGCACCAGGTACCAGCTCCACAGCAACACTCGATCCAGCGCGCGCGCCGCCGTCGTCAGCAACTCGCGATCCTGCGCGTTGATCACCTTCTCCACCAGTGCATCGACCGCAGGTTGGCAGATGCCGGGAGCGTTGAAGCTGCCCTGTGCCTTCGCCGAGGCACAGCTGAAGTAATCCCGCAGCTCATTCCCCGGCAGGTCGCCTTCCGGATAGATCATCATCAGCATGTCAAAGTCGAAATCATCCGTCAGATGCTGGTATTGCGCCGGATCGACCGTCCGTACCTTCACGTCGATACCCAGCTTCTCCAGCAGCTGAGCGTAGGGCAGCGTCGGACGCTCCAGCGACGGTTCATCCAGCAGGATGGTGAAGGCCATCTGCTCGCCGTCCTTGTTCACCAGCTTGCGATCCTGGATTGTCCACCCGGCCTGCTTCAGCAGCTCCAGCGCGTGGCGCATCTGATCACGGTTGTTGCCCGACGCATCGGTCACCGGCAGCTTGAACGGCTCGGTGAACAGCGCCGGCGGCAGATCCTTGCGGTACGGTTCCAGCAACTTCAGTTCATCGCCCTGCGGAATGCCGGACGACGCCAGCGGGCTGTTGGCGAAATAGCTGTTCGTGCGTTTGTACGCGCCATAGAACAGGTTCTTGTTCTCCCACTCGAAGTCGAACACTTCATCCATCGCCTGGCGCACCAAAGGATTGGCGAAAACCGGCCGGCGCGTATTCATCGCGTAGCCCTGTATCCCCGTCGGCAGCTGATGGATGAATTCCTTCTTGATCACCAGCCCGCGCGTCACCGCCGGAAAATCATAGGCGGTCGCCCAGTTCTTCGAGATATTCTCGCTGCGCAGATCGATCTGCCCCGCCTTGAAGGCCTCCATCGCAACCGTGGAATTGCGGAAATACTCGATCCGAACGCGATCGAAGTTGTTGGTGCCCTTGCCGGTGGGCATGTTGGCGGCCCACCAGTCCGGCCGCCGCTCGAATGTGATGCTGCGCCCCAGCTCGAACTTTGCGATGCGATACGGCCCCGAGCCGATAGGAGGATCAGTCAGTGGCTTGGAGAAATCGCGCCCTTCGAAGAAGTGCTTCGGCAACACGGCGATACCGCCCAGGATCAGCGGCAATTCACGGTTTTTGTTGGACTTGAAGTGGAACACCACACGTCGAGGCCCATCGACCTCCACGTCCTTCACGTCGGCCATCTGGATCTTGAAGCTCGGCCGCCCTTTCTCGATCAGGGTATTGTAGGTCCACGCCACATCCTCGGCGGTCACCGGCGTGCCGTCTGAGAATTTCGCCTCCGGCCGCAGGTCGAACGCCACCCACATCTTGTCGGCCGGGATTTCGATCGTCTGGGCCAGATGGCCGTAGCCCGCATCCGCCTCATCGGCCGACGAGGTCAGCAGACTTTCCCACACATGCCCGACAGTCGACCCGGACCCGGAGCCGCCCGGCAGGATCACGAATGATCCGGTCAGGCCCATCGCGGAACTGCCACGCAGGATGAACGGGTTGAAATTGTCGAACGTGCCGACGACCGACAGCGCGACTTCGCCGCCCTTGGGGGCGTTCGGATCGACATAGGGGAAATACGGGAAGTCGGGCGGCAACGCCGGCTTCGCCAGAATGGCTATTGCACTGCTGCGCGTCACCGCCGTGTCGTCAGCGTGTGCCGCGGAAGCGGTAAGTCCGAGTAGCAGGAGGAGAATGAGTGTGCGCATTTGTTATGATAGTGTGCCGCCGGGGATGGGCGTTACAACTAAAGACTAGTTAAGCAGAGCGACAGCTTGCGGCAAAAGCGCCGGATCGCCCACCGCCAGCACGTGGCCGTCGCCGTCCAACCGCAACGTTCCACCTGACCAATCAGTGACCTTTCCGCCAGCGCCCTCTACCACCGGAACCAACGCTGCCCAATCCCACAGGTGCATGGTGCTCTCGGTGATCACGTCGATTTGGCCAAGTGCCAGCAGTCCATGCGCATAGCAATCGCCGCCCCAGTAGTTACGCCGCACTGCACCAACCAGGCGCTGCCAGCGCGGCATGTCGGGCCCCAGCATTTCGGGACTGGTACACGATAGCTCGGCTTCGGCCAGTGACGGGCATGCCCGGCAACCGATCCGGCCGCCATAAGAACCGGCGAATATCGTCCGGCGCCCGACAGCACCCACCCACCGTTCGTGCGACACCGGCTGGTCGATGACCCCGACGATGGGCGTCTCGCCATCCAGCAGGGCAATCAGCGTGCCGAACGTCGGCCTCCCGCTGACGAAGGCGCGCGTCCCATCGATCGGGTCCAGCACCCAGCGCAGCCGAGCCTCCGGCCGCTCGAGGCCGAATTCCTCCCCCAGGACCCCATGATCCGGGAACCGCTCGGACAGCACTGCGCGCATCGCCAGCTCAGCGGTGCGGTCCGCGATGGTCACGGGCGAGCGGTCGGACTTCGTATCGATCGCCATATCGGCGCGGAAGAACGGCCGCACCACCGCGCCTGCCACATCGGCCGCGGCCTCGGCGGCGGCAATGAACCGATCGAGCTCCGCCGGACTGGCCGCTGACCCGGGCAAGCCGGCGCCGCCCCTACGGCTTGGCTGGCGCTGGAGGCGCCGCCGGGGCCGGAGCACCCGGAGCGGCCGGAGCACCTGCGGCCGGGGCCGGAGTAGCGGGCGCTGCTGCAGCCTTGGCGGGCGGAGCCCCAGCCGCTGGAGCCGCAGCAGGCTTGGCCGGGGCGCCTGCCGCCGGAGCGGGAGACCCAGCAGCAGCCGGTGCAGCCCCAGCCGCCGGCGCGGCCGCCTTCTGCGCCTCCTCGGGCGGCGGCAAAGCAACCGGGTTGTCCGACAGCGACCGCAGATAGGCGATCACATCGGCCCGCTGCTTGTCATTCGTGATGCCGGCGTAGGACATGCGCGTGCCGGGCGCATAAGCGCTCGGCTTGAACAACCACTCATTGAGCGCATCGAACGTCCAGGGTTGCCCCTTGAATTTCTCCATAGCCGCCGAGTAGTTGAACCCGGGCTCATGGTCGTGCGGACCGCCGACGACACCATATAGGTTCGGGCCGACGCCGTTCTTGCCGCCCTTGTCGAACGTATGGCAGGCCACACAGACGCGATGCGCGAACTGATCGCCGGTCTTCGCGTCCGCCGTCGCCAGCAGCGCTGCGATCGGACCCGGCCCCGCCGGCTTGGCTTCGCCGCCGCCAGCCCCCGCTTCCGGCGCCGCCGCGATGTTCAGCACCGGCTTCAGCGGCAGTTCCTCGCGAACCAGGAGGTCACCCAGCAGGCCGATGAGAAAGAAGACAATGCCGCCGACAAGAAGCGCGGCAATGCCTTTGTTGACCTCCATACTATCCATGCGGCGTGACTTCCCCGTCCTACCATCCAAGCGCGCGCGGAGCCTCTCGGGCCGCCATTGCGCGTGCCCGTGCGTCTCCATAAGCTGCGAGCACCATAGGGAAACGACCATTACCCATCAACCCACCCGCAGCGGCGCACGCACGTGAATCCTATCGTTGTCATTCCATCGCGCATGGCGTCGACGCGGTTGCCAGGCAAGCCGCTGGCCGACATCCATGGCAGGCCGATGATCGTGCACGTGCTGGATCGTGGCCGTGAGGCGGATATCGGTCCCGTCGCCGTCGCCTGCGGCGATCCTGAAATCGCTGACGTGGTGCGCAGCTTTGGCGGTACCGCCGTGCTGACCGACCCGACGCTGCCACGCGGCTCGGACCGGGTGCACGCCGCATTGGCGGAGCTGGATCCACGTGGCCGTCACGACGTGGTGGTCAACCTGCAGGGCGATTTGCCGACTATTCCGCCGGTTTACCTGCGTGCCGTGCTGGCACCGCTGGCGGATCCGGGAATCGACATCGCAACCCTGGTCGCGCCGATCGATACTGAAGAGGAGGCGGCGCTCCCCTCGGTGGTGAAGGCGGCCTGTGCGTTCGACCGCGGCCGTGCGGTCGCGCCGGCGCTGTATTTCTCGCGGGTGCCGATACCCTGGGGCGACGGCCCGCGCTGGCATCACATCGGCATCTACGCCTTCCGCCGCCCGGCCCTGGCGCAGTTCGTCGCGCTGCCCGAGGCACCATTGGAACGTCGCGAGAGCCTCGAACAGCTTCGCGCATTGGAGGCCGGCATGCGCATCGCCTGCGCCCGCGTCGAACACGCGCCGTTCGGCGTCGATACGCAGGACGATCTGGAGCGCGCCCGCCGCGAACTCGCGCCCGCCGGGAGTGCAGCATGACCGGCACGATCTCGTTCCAGGGCGTGCCCGGCGCTTACTCGGATCTCGCCTGCCGCGTCGCCTATCCGGACATGCAGACGCTGCCCTGCAAGTCGTTCGAGACGGTGCTGGACGCGGTGCGCGACGGCCGCGCCGACCTCGCCATGCTGCCGTGCGAGAACAGCCTGGCCGGGCGCGTGTCGGACGCCCACCATCTGCTGCCGGAGTCCGGCCTGTTCGTCATCGGCGAGCACTTCCATCGCGTCGAGCACTGCCTGCTCGGCCTGCCCGGCACCCGCATCGAGGACCTGAAACGCGCGCATTCCCACGCGGTCGCGTTGGGTCAGGTGCGTCACAGCCTGCGCCGGCTCGGGCTGAAACCGGTGGTGCAGGCGGATACCGCCGGGGCCGCGCAACTCGTCGCGGAGTGGGGCCGCAAGGAGGAGGCCGCGGTCGCGTCATCGCTGGCCGCCGAGATCTACGGACTGGAGATCCTGCAGGCCAACATCGAGGACGCGTCGCACAACACGACCCGGTTCTACGTGATGGCGCGCCAGCCGCGCACGCCGGCGCCGGGCGAGGCGCCTCTGGTCACGACGTTCGTGTTCCGCGTCAGGAACGTGCCCGCGGCGCTCTACAAAGCGCTGGGTGGCTTCGCGACCAACGGCGTCAACCTGACCAAGCTGGAGAGCTATATGCTCGGCGGCCATTTCGTCGCGACGCAATTCCTGTGCGACGCCGACGGCCACCCCGAACAGCCCGGCCTGCGGCTGGCGCTGGAGGAACTGTCGTTCTTCTCCTCGGAAGTGCGGGTGCTCGGGGTCTATCCGGCGGCGCCGTTCCGCTTGACGCAAGGGGTTGGGTAGCGACGGCCGGGCAGGCACGCCGCATACAGGTCAGTCCCGTTCAAGAGCACCGCGAATAGGCCCGCTAAGGACGCCGTGCGCGCCTGGTTGCGCAGTGAGGGCCTTATGCGCCATCGTTCGAGTTACACCGCACGGCGGGACGATCACAACGAAGCCGAGCTTTAAAAGCGCCTTCGAACGCCGTCGCTGTCTCATCCCACTCTGCGGAGGGTGTCCCATAATCGAGCTGTCTTGCGACCCAACTAACGGTGACTGTGATGCTCGTATAAAGATCTCAGCTTTTCCCTATAGTTTTCGTCCACCTCTACTTCATGTATGGTATGTCCAGGTTTTAGGGCTGGGTGTATGGAAGGTCGACCAGCCTCAGCGCGCTCAAAAGTTGCGATTACCCTCCCGTCCGCATTCTTGATCAAAGTGATTTTCATGGTTCTTCTCAACCTACCTGGTTACTTTTGAGATTTCCGACTATCGGACCATCGATAGCTATTCCGTCCACGTCAACGACGGCGACATCGACCAAATAAACCGGTGGCAGTCTCGATTGGCCGTCCACGACAATCGGAGAGCCGAACGAGGCCACTCCTAAAATTTTTGCGCCGTTATCGATACCGAGAGCGCTGTGATCTTGTACCTTGAATACAAAGACCTCCATACTGGTAACGTTGCCATTAAAGGCATACCAGGACTGTTCGCCGTACTGCGTTACTATTGGAAAGTCAGGCATAGTGCACCTCTCCTGCGCATGATCTGACAGATCGGCACGGCCATTCCGCGCCGCCGGGATCACTGCGTATCTGAAGAACAAGGGGCTGCTGGAGCACGCGCAGACCATCGCCAACCATGCATCACCTCGCACCACAAAGTCGAGAAGATTGCGATCTGAGCGCCAAATTCCGCCTGCAGTAGATCAGCCAACAACTGGCAACTTGCCCTCTTTCAACCGCCGGGAATGGGTCATCCATCCGCCGCTGCAGAGCGCAAATCCAATGAGTCCCACACCAAGCAGCAGAATGGTGGGCGGCTCGTCGACCGTGGGAGGAGATGCGGTCATATCAGTGAAATGGGCTGTGAGTGTGCCGCCGTTCGCTGTTCCGCTAACCCCATTAGAATTCGTCCCTGTGTCAAACAGATCGAAACTTATGGCCAACGTCTCCCCTGTGGGAAACGTAATCGTGCTCGGATCGATTTCGAGTTCGTTCAGAAAGTTCACCGTCGGAGGGGAATAAAGGCTGTCTTGAAGTTGTCCGCCGACCGATGAAGGCGTCTTGGTAGATGGTCCTGTAAAGGCGAATTGTCCATTCAATGCATCCAAATAAGTTCCATTGGGCATGCCAAGATTATTTATCGTAAAGCTGACAAACGGCATACTTACAGTCTGACCCGGACTTAAGGTAACCGAAAAGGGCGCTACGGGGGCCACGAGGTGCAGGACACTTCCCGGCTGAATATCCGTTAAGCCGAAGGTTCCGGTAAACACCGTTGCATGGGCCGGAACAGCGGCGGCCAATGCGGCGACTGCATGAGCAAGAAGCTTTGACATGCGCATTGAGATCTCCCTTTAGGTTATGCGTGTTCTGTTTCCGTCATGGCAGCACGCGGTGCTCTGCGGATGACAACGGCCATTCCGAAAATATACTTGAGAAGTTGCATGATCGACGTTGGCTCAGGAGTGGATGTCGATGCGCTTGCCACCCCGACACCGGCAACGAATTGTCCGATTAGGCCACCGAGCGGCGGCAGCGAAATCTGCGTGAGCGCTCCCGTGGTGGCATCGATCTCATCGATTCGGGCGGAGAACAACGATTTGTCGATGGGAGCGCTGGTGAGATAAAACGCGTTCCGCGCCGGATCGAAGACCGGGGCGTAATGGCCCTCCGGCACGGATGCGCTGCCAATCCGCGTGAAGCTGCCCGTGGCGGGGTCTACCGATCCAAACACAGGGGCGCCCTGCGCTTCAATGACGAGGCCGTAAAGCGTGGAAGCGGCGGCGACGTCCGAAGGATACAATGGCGCGGCGCACCCTATGCTGACCGCCCCCACGAAGCCGATAATATGTCGCCTCAATGACTTGCGCGGCTCGTCCATAGCGCTCTCCTTTTTTTCGCAAAAAGTCTTTTGTTGCGAAGCAGTTCCTCTGACTGTTCGATGCGGGATCGTTGAGCGGGGTCATTCCGCAAGCAGCCTATAAGCGAACGCCTGCAAAACACGGTGGCTGGGGCGAGGGCGAGCAAACGGCTCCCTAAGTGTTGCTAAATCTGGCTAAATCGCGTTTTATCAATGAGTTATTGAGAGACGGGCAACGGCAAGGGTCGCGATGTCAGCGCGATCAGAGGTGACGCATGGATCCGCTCGGGTCCGAAGGAGACCTGAAATTCGACATTTGGCGGTTTAACCGTCAGAGGCGAAGCCTGAGCCGAGAGGGCGTGGCGGGCACCTGGGAGCCGGTCGCGCTTGGTTCACGCGCGGCCGAGATACTTGCGCTGCTGCTCAATCAGCCGGGGACCCTGGTCTCCAAGGACACCATCTTGGCCAGTGTGTGGCCGGGGGTTGTCGTGGAGCAGAACAATCTCACGGTGCAAATGGCGGCATTGCGGCGGATCCTTGACGAACGCCGTTCCGGCGACAGCTGCATTCAGACCGTCGCCGGGCGAGGTTATCGCTTCGTCGGTTCTGTTAGCGAAATGGACGAGCCGCCCGTCGCTTCCGCCCTTGATGCCCCTGACGCCGTTGACGCGCCCCACCGGCCCGGAGCGACGCCGCGGCCACCCCAGAAATGGATATCCGTGCGTTGGCTGGCGCTCGCGATGTGTGGGATGTTCGCCGCCGCCATGGGAACGGCGTGGCATGGCGGCTGGCTGGCTGGGACAGTTCCGGCTCCTCGCCTGTCGATCGTCGTGTTGCCGTTCGTGAACGTCGGAGCCGACCGGAGCCAGGACTATCTGGCCGACGCCGTCACCGACGACCTGACGTCCGCGCTTTCCCGGCTACCGGAATCACTGGTCATCGCTCATGGATCCGCCCAGACCTACCAGGGCAAGATCGCGGACATGCGACAAATTCGCGGGGAATTGAATGTCCGCTATGCGGTCGAGGGCAGTGTACAGAAAATTGATAAGGTACTCCGGGTTAACGTGCGGCTCGTAGCGACCGATACCGCCACCGATCACTGGGCCGACCGGTTCGACGAGTTGGTGACCGATCTCGCGGCCGGCCAGGAAGCCATCGCGCAGCGCATCGCGGTTGCGCTCGGAATACAGGTGGTCGATGCGGAAGGCGTCCGCGTCGCGCGGGAAAGACCTGATAACCCGGATTTGCTCGATCTGATCCTTCGCGCCCGTTCAATCGAAAACCAGCCAACAAGTCTCCCCCGTCTCGACCGGGCGAGGGCTTTGTACGAGCAGGCACTCCTGCTGGACCCCTCGTCAGTGCGCGCCATGACCGGGCTATCCAGAATGATATTCGCGCAACGGTCTGTCCAAGGCTATTGGCAGAGCGGAGATGAACCAAAACGGATGATGAAACTACAAGCCGCCGCCGAGGCGGTGGCACCGGCCGACCAGGAAGTCATGGAGGACGCCGCGCGTTTGCTTTACGTCCGCGAAAAATGGCCTGAGATGTCATCAGCCGTTCAGCGCGTCATCGGAATGTATCCGAACAGTGCCTTCGCCTATTCTTACCTTGCGCGAGGCCGCATCCTTGCCGGCCACCCCGATGAGGCCGTTCCGTTACTGGCGAGGACAATTGAGCTCAACCCCCGCGATCCGCAGATATTCGATCGTTACCGGTATATGGCACTCGCCGAACTACTGATCGGCAATTATGAGGAATCGATCGTTTGGCAGAGGCGCGCGCAAGCAGCTTACCCTGACGCGCCCGCGATCATACGCGGCAAGGCATATCGTATGATAGCCGGGGCATATGCATTGAATGGACGGCTTGACGAAGCCCACACCGCTCTAGTCGAGGCCAGACGAATATGGCCGTTCGGTACTCTTCGGACCTTGTCGGCAAGTGTTGATTTTGAATCGACTCATGAGTACGCGGCCCAATATGATCGCTATGTGGAAGCGCTGCGATCGGCTGGAGAGCGGGACCATGCGGACGAGGATGCCGACTTTGGTGTCCCCCCCGAGGGTACCTTGCATGACGACCTTTATGGGTTCACGCCGAAGACCGTCCCCCGCGTAACGACAATTCGAACCGATGCCTTGTTGACGTTCATTAGAAGCTCCAATCCAATCATCATCGAAGCCGGGCGCTGGAAGGTAAAGCGATCCGTTCCGGGGGGCGCGATCCTGCGAGGCTCTGGAACTGGAGGGTATTTTTCCGATGTCATTCAAGAACGCCTGCGGCACAAAATCGCCACTCTGACTGGCGCCGATTTTACCCGGCCCATAGTTGCGATCGGTACTAATTCGGAGCGGTTTGATGGACCAAACCTCGCGCTACGTCTCGTGGCGATGGGGTACATCAACGTTTATTGGTATCGCGGTGGACGGGAGGCGTGGGAGGTGCGAGGCCTGCCTGAATCCGAGATCGCTGAACAAAGTTGGTGATGATCCGTCGGCTGCAGGTGGCGCCGAGCCGGATTTATAGCCCATGCCGCCTGGCATTATGACGCCGGGGGAATGGGACGGCTGCTCTCGCTCTTGCGGGTTCGGCAATGCACTGTAACCGGGGCCGTCGATGTGCGATCAGCGGGTCGTCAACGACATCGAAACGATCTTCGAACGGCATCTCTCGCTGGAAAGCCGCATACAACAACGGCCAGCCCCGGCCAGCCAATGCTTGATGCCTGGATCTCGTTGGCCGGGCGCAAGAGCCCGCCATGTGTGTATCCCCTATAGCGTGGAAGCGGCCGGCATCGCGTACTCCGAGAAGTGGGGATAGCCGGTGAGACAGCTACTATGCGCAGATGGGGTCGGCAGATCGACAGCGCTGCCTGCGGGGCGTCGCGGCGGTGAGAATATTCGGCCCACATGCGGCCGACCTGCGTCTACCCAGCAGCAGCGTGCCGTTTGGCGCAGGCGACCTGACCGCCCGACACGGTCCGCAGCGCCGCTTCCAGTCGCCGCGCAGTATCCGTCGCCAACGCCGCAGGCACGGTAGCAAAGCCCATGACCAGCCCCGCCATGCGCGGCGTCCCCAGATAGTACGCACCCAACGGCGACACCGCGAGGCCGCGTGATCGGCACGCCTGCGCCGCCGCCGCCTCATCAGTGCGATCGGCCAACCGCCCCACCATATGCAACCCGCCCGGCGCCGCGAGCGGCGTGATGGACGGCGCATGCTGTGCCAACGCGGCCAGCAGCGCGGTACGGCGGCGGGCGTATTCCGTGCGCACCCGACGGATGTGCGGTGCCAGCAGCCCCTGGCGCATGAACTCGATCAGGATCGCCTGGTTCAGCGTATCGGTGCCACGGCTCATCAACGCGCCCATCCGCACGAACGCAGTCACCAGCGGCGCCGGCACTACCGCGAAGCCCAATCGCAAAGCCGGAGCCAGTGTCTTGCTGAACGTGCCGCAGTAGATCACCCGTCCGCCGCGATCGAGCGTGGCCAATGGTGGCAGCGGATGCCCGCTCCAGCGGAATTCCGAGTCGCAGTCGTCCTCCAGCACCCAGGCATTGGCGCGCGCCGCCCAATCGAGCAACGCCAACCGCCGCCGCACCGGCAGCGCGCCCCCCAGCGGCGTCGCATGTGACGGCGCCACCAGGGCGAGCCGCGCGGTGGCCTCGATCCCCATGCCCGCGCTGACATCGATGCCTTCCTCGTCGCTTGGCACCGGCACCAGTGTGGCACCGGCGGCAAGCAGCGCACCGCGGCCGGCGATGTAGCCGGGGTTCTCCACCCATACCGAATCGCCCGGATCCAGCAGCAGGTCAGCCGCGATCCGCAGCGCCTGCTGGGTGCCACCGGTGACCACGATGTTGGCAGGATCCGCCAGCAGCCCCCGCGTGGCGGCCAGGTGCGCCGCGATCTGGCTGCGCAGTTCCGGCAGGCCCTGCGCCGACGGATAGCGCGTCAGGTCGTTGGACATCGTCTTCAGCGCCCGCGCGGCGCAGCGCGCCCAGGCTTCCCGAGGGAAAAGATCCGGTGCCGGAATGCCGCCCGCCAGCAAGGTGCCAAGGCTCCGGTCCGGCAGTGTCGGCGAAACCGGGATGCTTGCCACGCGCTGGCCGCGCCGTGACAGCGGACTGGCCGCATTCGGCGGTGGCATCACCGCGACCGGCGCTGCATCCGGCAGCTCCGGCGCCACGAAGGTGCCGCTCCCGGTGCGGGCGCGCACGTACCCCTCCGACGCAAGCCGCTCATACGCGAGGACAACGGTCTGGCGCGCCACGCCCAGTTCTTCGGCGAGTACGCGCGTCGGAGGCAGCCGCGCATTGGCGGGCAGTGTACCGGCGAGAATGCCCTGCCTCAGTCGATCGAACACTGCCTGCTGGCGATTTTGGTCTGGCGTAAACATGGCCACACGACCCTCAGCATTGGTCCAATTCGACCGTAGCGTCTCAAGTCGAGCGGTGCAAGGACGTAGACCAAGCCCGAAACTCCTCTCCCGCGAAGCGGGGGAGGCAGGGAGGGGGTGCCACGTTCGGCCGCCCCCTCCCCAACCCTCCCCCGCTTCGCGGGAGAGGGGGATCTCGGGCAATGCCGGCTTCACCCGCCGCCCTGGCACGCGTCCTTCCGCACCCGGTACAGCGCGGCAATGTCGGTCTGCGAGACCAGCGCCAGCCGGCCAGGGTCGAGCCGCGCCGCGTCCACCGCGCCGGCATGCAGCAACAGCAGGTCGGTGAAGCCGCAGAGATCCACCTTGTCCAACATCTCCAGGTCGCGCGCGCCGACCGCCGCATCGGCCCGCGCCGCCAGCCCGCGATACGGTGGCAGCGTCTCGATCGGCTGCTGCGACGGGTCATCGAACATGAACGGCCAATACGCGCGCCGCTCGATCAGCAGCAGCGCCGCAAGGTGGCCATCCAGCGGCAGCCCCAGCGACAGGCGACGGCTCATCGCGCCGTATTGCCAGTACCTGCGGCGCTTCCTCCTGCGACACCGTGGCAACGAACACGCGCGCCCCAGGCGGCACCGCAGCGATCGTGGCACGCAGGTCCGCCACCTCCTCCCGATGCTCCGCCCACGCAACACCCACAACTGCCATGCGCACGGCGAACATCGCGCCGAACCCCGTCACCGCCGCAACGGTAGCCCAGCGCGGCAGAGGCGCCGGCAGAACCGCGCCAAACAGCAGATACCCGAACATGACCGAGAAGCGCGTATCGAACAGATACGTCCCCTTCACCGCGTTCGGCGACACCACGAACAGCAACGCCAGCACCACCAGCGGAACCCCCGAGGCGATCGTGACGCGACACCGCCCAATGATCGCGCAGCCGCCCAGGAACAAGACAACCGCACCAAGCATCCCGATGTCGAGCGGCAGCACATAGTTCGCAAACGGCATCAACAATTCGCGGAACTTGTCATCCAGCGACGGCCACGCCGTAACCGTTGCAACCGTCGATAGCGGCGAGACAGCATACAGCAGCACCGGCCCCGCCATCACCACAATGCCGGCGCCGACACGCCTCGCCATCGCCATGCCGCTGCGACGGTGCGACCACAGCCATGCCGCCTCGTGACCGCTGATCAGAATCACCCAGAACGCCAGACCCATCAGATGGCAGAAGAACAGCGCGACGGCACCGACCGACGCCAACATGACGGTGCGCCAGGGATATCGATCGCGCCACGCGATCCATGCCGCGGCCATCAGCAACGCCA
Organism: uncultured Alphaproteobacteria bacterium; assembly: GCA_963726125.1. Classification (GTDB taxonomy): domain Bacteria; phylum Pseudomonadota; class Alphaproteobacteria; order Acetobacterales; family Acetobacteraceae; genus JAMXLO01. The sequence goes on from CAVSBG010000005.1 coordinate 177,756, forward strand.
ACCCGGCGCCCGCGACGAAATTCAGAAAGCCCAGCAGCAACGTTCCGTTGTAGGCCGCCAGCACCGAACCAAGCGGCCACGCGGAGCGCACGCCGAACACAGCGCGGCTATAGGCGATCGTGCCGAGCACAGGCAGGACCACAATGCACCCGACGACAACTTTGCCGGCGACGTATATCGGCAGCACATGCATCAGCGGCGGCCACACCAGATCCGTGCCAAGATCCGGAATGATCGCCCAGTGCGCCGCATAATACTGCGACATGAACGGATCGCTCGCCCCGTATGCCAGGAACACGGCGCGGGCGAGATGGTTCGGATAATCCAGCAGTGGCGGCACGTCGACCAACAACAGCGGCGCCAGCAGCACAAGGCAGAGCATGCCCACCGCCGCTACCAGCTTCACCGTCCCTATCACGACCGGGCCGTCGCCCTCGTCACGGCCGAGGACGCCGTCACGCCGAGCACCTCGTCATGGCCGGGTCAAGCCCCATGTGCGCCAACATAGCCCAGTTTCTCGGCCATCGCGGCTGTCAGGCGATAGAAGCATAGGGTCAACGCAAAAACGCAAAGGGCCGTAAATAACGCGAATGGTCTGGCGCCCTGTCTGCAACGTGGTGCTCGGCGCTGTCGGCATGTTCCTGAGTCATTCGCGATATTTGCGGCCCTTTGCGTTCTTTGCGTTGAGTTTTCTTGCTTTCGCCGCGGTCGCCCAGCTTAGGACGAGCCTCAGTGCCCGAGGCGCTTATGTTAGCGCCGATGGGGCTTGACCCGGCCATCTCGACCCGCACCAATTTGCAAACGACGCAGTGCCACTCAGCGACCATCCAACGATGGATGGCAGCGCGCGCAGACCGTCAACTGCTGGGGCTGCTGATATAAGAGCCCGCTGGTCAGTGGAGCAACAGATAGATCGCGGCAGTCCACGAGAAATTCGCGCCGCCGATACCGCACCCATCGCGCGGATCGAAATATTCGCTGAATCCCGCGGCAGCGATCAGCTCCCGTGTGACGCTGCGCACCTCGGTTGGCCACGCCCGCTTCCCCGGACTCCGCCAGTCCTTCCGCGATCATCCAGTTCACCACCGCCCAGATCGGGCCACGCCAGTAGCGCAGCGCATCGAAGCGACGCCTCATCGCGGCGCGGTGGATGGCACGAGATAGCGCACCACTTCAGCCCAACGCCGCAACGTCGCGACCATTGCCTGCGTGCGCGCCGCGTCTACCGCCCCGGCATACAGCGGCAGCAGCCCGGCGGACGTCGCCACCTCGATCGGCGCACCGCTGATCTGGTCCAACGACCGGAACAGGCCCGGCGCGACCGTTCCACAGACGCCCGATCGCGTCCTGCATCCGATCGGCGCGACCCGCGATTTCCGCCGCCTCGCCCGGCCCGCCGAACCGCCGAGCCAGCACCAGCAGGTCACGCTCGGCACGCAGCAGGATGGCGTTGGTCGCGATATCCGCAACGCGGAACGGCGACGCCGCCAGCATCTTGTCCGGCTGCCATCCCGCATCGCGGAACAGATCCACCAGATGGATGAAGCGCTGATACTCCTCCGCGCGCGGCCGCATCGACGGCATCGACGTGCGAAGTGTCGCGCCGCTGCACCGGCGTGGTCGTGGTCGGTCGGCACGCGCGCCAGCGCCACGTCCCAGGCAGGGCTGTTGTCCATGCCCGTCTCCCAGGGATGCAGCGTCGACACCAATCCGCTGCCCGCCGGATCGCGCGCCGCTGCCACCAGCGATGCGAGGCGACCAGTCGCGGGTAGATCGCCGCCACCCGCTCCTCGGCCGCCGTGCTGTCTGCGCGCCGCGATCGAGCAGCCGCCGCACCGCGCTCGCCAGCACCGGCGGCTGCGTGATGCCGGACGTCGGCGGCACATGCTGCACGCCCCACACCGACGGACCCGGGAAATAGTCGTCGGACGGCGCATGGAACACGATCTGCGGCACCAGCCCGTCGTCCCACTGACCCTCGAGCAGACGCTCCACTTCGGTGAACCCACGCGCCTCGTCGAACGTCGCCCAGCCCATCGCGACAAATGCGGAATCCCAGTTCCACTGGAACGGGTACAGCCGATCCGTCGGCACCGTATAACCGCCGCGATCGTTCCGCCGCAGGATCGCACGTGCCTGCTCGATCATTTCGGTCATGTGCCCTCCAATGCGAGGCCCGTGTCAGCATCCATCCAGGCAATCCGATCCGCGATGCGGCCGCAGCGTCACTGTCTCGCCGGCCTGCACGACGTGATCCGGTGGGATCGCAACGCGCATGCTCTGCCCGTCGGCATCGCCGGTCAGCAGCACGTGCGGGCCAAGCGGCTCCGGCACGTGGATGCGAAAGGTAAAGCCCAGCCCATTGTCGGCAACGTCCAGATCCTCCGGTCGTATCCCCAACGTGACCGCGCGGCGTGCATTGACAGGCGGCGTCAGCGTGAGCGTGCCCAGCCGCACCACCCCATCCGTCACAGGAAGCCGCAGGAAATTCATCGGCGGATTCCCGATGAACCCGCCGACGAACATCGAATGCGGATGCCGATATATCTCCATCGGCGTTCCCATCTGCACGATCCGTCCGTCCTGCATGATCGCGATGCGATCGGCCAGACCCATCGCCTCCGTCTGATCGTGCGTGACATAGAGCGTGGTGGTGCGCGCCTCCGCCAAAACCCCCTTCAGCTCCGCCCGCATCTCCAGCCGCAGCAGAGCATCGAGATTGGACAGTGGTTCGTCCATCAGCAGCACCGCCGGTTCCACCGCCAGTGCGCGCGCCACCGCAACCCGCTGCCGCTGTCCGCCGGACAGCTGTCCCGGATAGCGGTCGAGCAGCATCTCGATATGCATCAGCGCCGCGGCACGTGCGACCTGGCGCTCGATGCGATCCTTCGCCGCCCCCGTCATCACCAGCCCGAACGCGATGTTGTCGCGCACCCGCAAATGCGGGAACACCGCATAGTTCTGGAACACCATCGCCAGTCCGCGCGACCGAGGCGGCAAGTTGGACACATCCCGCCCGCCAATCAGGATGCGCCCGCTGCTCTGCGGGTCCAGCCCGGCCACCGCGCGCAGCAACGTGGTCTTGCCACAACCGGACGGTCCGAGCAGCGCCACGAACTCGCCGTCGCGCACGTCCAGCGATACGTCACGCAATGCGACCTGTGCACCGAATTGCTTGGAGACGGACTCGATCCGGATATCCGCCATCAGCGACCTCCTCTCATCGGTTGCCGACTCCCCAAATGGCAAACAGGTAGCGCCGCACGATGAAGATGAACAACACCGACGGCAGAATCAGCAGCAACCCTCCGGCAAGTTGGGATTGCAACGGTGCCTCGGACAACAGCGTCAGCAGATATGCCGTCAGAGTCTTGTTCCGCACCGTCAGCACCGATGCGGCGAACACCTCGTTCCACGAAATCACGAATGCAAAGATCGCCGTCGCCGCAATGCCGGGAACTGCCAGCGGCAGCACCACGCGCCTGAACGCCCCCGGGCCCGAGCATCCGAACACCCAAGCCGCCTCCTCAAGCTCCCGAGGAATGCCCAGGAACAGGCTCGACGTGACCAGCACGGCGAACGGCAGCGCCAACGCCGTGTGCATCAGCGCAACAGCCAACGGTGTGTCGTAAATACCCAGCCGCACGAACCCGACCGCCAGCGGCAACGCCAGGATGCCGACAGGAAAGGCCCGCGTCATCAGGATCATCAGCCGGTACACATTGGCGCCACGAAACGCGAAGCGCGCCAGTGCGTAACCTGCTGGCGCGCCGAGCAGCAGCGACAACGCCATGCACATCACCGCCACCTCGACGCTGCGCAACATTGCGGGCCACAGTCCCTCGATCTGTAAAAACGCCGCGAAGTTGCCAAACGACAAGCCCGCCGGCCAGAACGGCTTCGGCCACGCATACACGGTCGTCGCGCCACCAATGCCGCCGAGTGCCACCAGATATATCGGCACCAATGTCCAGGCGCACACCAGCAGGATGCCGGACACGAACAGCATGCGGCGAATCCGACTCACGCCGGTTCTCCCGCCCGCGGCCGCAGCGCCAGCAGGATCACCAATGTCGCCGCCAGCGAGACCAGCGTCACCAGCACCGCATAACAAGCGGCCACATTGTAGTTCTGGTTGGTGAACTGCCAAAGATAGGCTTGGCTGACCAACACTGGAAAATTCCGTCCGCCGATCGCGAGCACGACAGCAAACGCCTCGAACGCCAGCACGGTGCGCAGGATCAGCGCGGTCTGGATCGACGACCGCAGCAGAGGCAGCGTCACACGCCGGAATCGCTGCCATGCCGTCGCGCCGAACACGCTGGCTGCTTCTTCGTATTCCTTCGGGATCAACTGCACGCCCGCGACGATGACCACGAACACGATCGCCGTGGCGCGCCAGAACTCGGCAATCAGGATGGCAAGGAACAGCACCCCCGGTGTTTCATACGTCAGCCAGCTTTGCGGCCCCGGAATGACACCGAGTTCATACAGCACCGTGTTGAGATAACCTTTGTCGGTCAGGATCGCCAACCAGACCAGCCCCGCGGCAAGATCCGAAATCCCCAGGGGGATCGTCCAGATCCACAGCACCAGGTCGCGTGCCCAGTGCATGTGCCGCAGCATCATCGACATGCCCAGCGCCGCCGCCAACTGCAACGGCACCACGCAGATCACCAACTCAAACGTATTGCGCACCGAATCGCTGAAATCCAGGTCGTTCAGCATCCGCAAAAAGTTGCCGAACCCCGCGCCGTCAGGCGTTGTGAACGCCAGCGCCACAGTCTGCACCAGCGGCACCCCGAACAGCAGCAACAGGAACACCGCCGAGGGTGCAATCAACAAGTATGGCCGGAGGGCGGGACCACGCATTTACAGTCTCCCCCTCCCCTTGCGGGAGGGGGTTGGGGGGAGGGGGCGGTGCGACCCCTTCCCCCCTCCCGCAAGGGGACGGAGAGTGCTTAGTGCTTTGAGCAGCGCCACCCTACTTCACCTGACAAGTCCCCTGACTAGCCGGATCAGGCGTCCAGCACGGTGCTTTCGCCGCGTCCAGCACGCGCTGCATATCCTCGGCCTCATGATCCAGCACCTGCTTCACCGCCTGATCCCGCAGCACCACACGCTGGAAAGTATCGAGGAAAATCTTGTCGAACTCCCCGCCATGCGACCCCAGCCCAACCGGCAACAATGTCGGCAGCGCATCATGCGCACTCTGCTGCTGCTGCACCGCCCCGGCCTCCAGCTTCAGCCCCGCATCCAGATCGTCTGGCAGCGCAACCTTCACCACCGGGAAAAAACTGCTCGCGCGCAAAGTCGCAATCTGCGTCTCCGGCGTCAGCAGATAATCGATCAGCTTCAGCGACGCAGCCTTGTCCGGCGCCGTCGTCGGCACCGCGACGCCAACCAGCACCGGCATGAACGCGCGCCCCTTCGGTCCCGCCGGCGCAGGGAAAGCAACGAAATCGTCCGGCTTGTTGCGGAACGCATTCTGCAACCGAGCCACATGATCCCACGCGATCAGCACGTCACCCGCCAGCAACGGCTCCTGCATGAAATTATAGTTGGTCGAATTAGGGTTCACGTGTTTCCACAGCGCCTTGTAAGCCTCCCACATCGCCACCGCATCCGCCGACCGATACTGCGTCACCACGCCGCCGGTGAAAGACGGCAGCAGATACCCCTCGAGGAACCGCGCCATCAGCCCCGTCGGCCCAGCCGGAAATCCCAACACCCGCTGCCCGGTAGCCTTCTCGGCATTCTCCGCCCACTCGCCAAGCTGCGCGTAGGTCAGCGTATTCAGGTTCGCGCCCTTAGGCAGGTACTGCAGCGCCTTCTTATTGGCCGCCATGATGTAGGTCGCCTGCATCCATGGCACGTACATCAAATGCTCGGTCCCCAGACGCGCGAGCTTCGCGATATCCTCCGGAATGCCGCGTTGCGACACCAGCGCACCCTCCTGGTCGATCGGCTGCAGCATCGCCGACAGCGGCGCCAGCTCACCGTGCAATGCCCCCACCAGCCCGATCGAGTGCGCGCCCTGCTCATCCGCCTGCAAATGTATCGGCAACTGCGGCGGCTCCTCCGGCACATACGTCACCGGCATCGGCGCGCCCTTCAGGATCAGCGTGCGCGCCTTGGTCGCCTCCTCCAGCGGCCGCATCTGGGTCGAAAGGAACGTCAGGTCATCGGCGCGCGCCCCCGCGGCCGCCAGGCCCAGGAACATCACGCCGCACAGCGTCGCCAGCGTCTTCTGCATGGTTTCCTCCCAACACACGCGGCTTCCCCGCGCGCTGCATCATTCGTACTACCGGCCCGTCGGACTGCCGAGCAATCAGTCGCGCTCGCCATACCTCTGCGAACAACGCCGCATCGGCCCCATCCAGCAACGCCAGCAGCATATCCACGAGACGTTGCGCCATGCGCGATATCGGCTGCTCGAGTGTGGTCAGCGGCGGATCGGTATAACTCGCCATCGGCAGGTCGTCGTAGCCGATGACCGACACATCCCGCCCCGCGCGCAGCCCCGCCGAGGCCAGCGCATGCAACGCCCCCACCGCCATGCGATCCGTCGCACACAGCACCGCCGTAGGCCGCCGCCGGCGCGCCAGCAGCATGGACATCAGCCGATGGCCGTTCTCCTCGGTCGCCTCCGCCTGCAGCACCGGCCCGTCCGGCAACCCAGCGGCGGCCAACCCACGCCGCCACCCCGCCGCCCGATGCTGAGCGAACATGTAGTGCTCGGGCGCATTGATCAGCGCGATATCCCGGTGCCCAAACCCCACCAACCGCTCGGTAGCCTCCGCGAACGCGGCCTCACCATCGAGATCGAGATACGCAAACACCCCAGCCGTTTCGCTCCGCCCATGCGCCACGAACGGCACACCCCGATCGAGCAGATAACGAATCCGCGCATCGTCCCGCCGCGTCCGCGCCAGCAGGATCCCATCGACGCGATGCAATTCCACCAGCTGGCGATACGCGTGCAGCTCCGCCTCACCCGGCGGCGCCCCCATCAGCACCAGGTCCAATCCGGCGCGCGACAGCAACGGACCCACCGCGCCCAGCATCGCCAGGAAGAACTGATCGAACGTCCCCTGCTCGGCCGGCACCACGAGCCCCACGGTGCCGCGCCGTCCAACACGAAGCCGTTGCGCCACCGGATTAGGACGATAGCCGGTCCGGTCAGCCTCCTGCTGCACGCGTTCCCGCGTCGCCGCCGCCACGTCCGAGTAACCCGCGAGCGCGCGCGAAACGGTGGTGACGGACAGGCCCAGGTGCTTCGCCAGGCGGCGGATCGACATTCTCGAACGCTTCGTCCCAAAACGTTTTGGATTGACCCAACACTCGCCGATGGCCGGATCGCCTGTCAACTATCACGCAACGATGCGTGCCGCGTCCTGTCCGCTGATCCAGGCACCCGCCAGCGTTCCAGCCATCCCGTTGTGACAAGCCTCGCCAGCGAACAGCAGGTGCCCATCAGCCAACGGTTCCGCGAGCGCCGTCCGCGCGTCCGCATCACCCGGCCGCACGAACGAGTAAGCTCCCAGCACGAACGCATCGGCATCCCACCGTGTCACCAGATGCGTACCACCACCAAACAGCCGATCCACCCGCCCGCCGAACAGCGAGCGCAGTTGCCCCAGCGCGAAGTCCACCGCCGCCGCCTCACCCGCGCGCGCCAGCTCCCACGCGACCGGCCCGCCGACCCAACCCTGTATGTAGTCACGTTTGTAGGGCCAGCATTGGAACCCCATGGTCGGATCGCCGCTGCGCTGCACCTGCCGATCGACCGAACAATGCAGCGGCAGGTCCAGCCGATCCGGCCCCGTGGCGCGCAACGCAACCTTCATCGCCAGCCCCATAGGCATCGCCTGGATCGCAGCCTGCGCCGCGTCCGGCAGCGGCGGATCGAACACGATCGTCCCAGCCCCGAGCACGCCGGTGGAAACCGTTACGATCGCCGAACCCGCGGTGATCGTGCCGCGCGAGGTTTCCACCGCGACGCCGCCGCCATCCCAAGCGATCCGCGTCACCGACGTGGACAGCCTGATATCCAGCCCCTCGCCCAACCGCCGCGCCACGAATGCTCCAATCCCGCCCGCCGGCACCAGATTGCTGCCCGACAGCACATTGCGCAGCCAGTCCCGCGCGCTGAACTCCTTCGCATCGGCAACACAGATGATCGGCCCCTCCCACGTCTCCACCGTCACCGCCCACTGATCGTCCGGCATCGATCGAGCCACCTCGGCCAACGCCACATCATCCCGCGTGCGCAGCATCTCGGCGGCCCGGTCCTCGAACCGCTGCCACGCCCCCGCGTAATCGGCGTATTCCTCCGGAGTCGCCTCGCGCGTCCCGACAAACGTGCGCTCCACCCGCAGCTCATCCGACCGCAGCAGCGCATCCCCCGCCTCCCGGGCGATCGGCACCAGCGGATTGGTCTCGGCGTTGTGCAGCCACACCGCTCCGACGTCCCACCACAATCCCCCCAACTCCACCGGATACGTGGTCAACGCCCGCCCGCCGATACGCGCCGACGCCTCCAGCACAACCGCCGTGCGGCCCGCCGCGCGCAACGCGGTCGCGGCGCCGAGCCCCGCCAATCCGGCTCCGATCACAACGACATCGACATCCGGCACCACGGCGCCACCCCCAACCATTCGCGATTAACAGCCAACCTTGGTATCCTGCCCCCCGCAAGGAGGCCAGCCATGCCCGATCATACCCCAGTCGGCACCGACTCCCTCGTCATCGATATGGCCCGCCGGTTCGCCACCGAGCGCCTCGCCCCCGGCGCCGCCGCGCGCGAAAAATCCGGCGCAATCGAGCCCGAGATCATCCGCGAACTCGGCGAGCTCGGCATCTTCGGCGCCACCACGCCAGCGCAATGGGATGGCTCGGAGATCGATCCGGTGACCTACGCGCTGCTGCTGGAGGAGATCGCCGCCGGCGACGGCTCCGTCTCCACCATGGTGAGCGTGCACAACTCCCCCACCTGCATCATCTTCGACCACTACGCCACCGACGCGCAGAAGGACCGCTGGCTGCGTCCCCTGGCGACCGGTGCCTCGGTAGGTTCCTTCGCCCTGACCGAGCCGCAGGCCGGCTCCGACGCATCAAATCTCAAGACCCGCGCAGTGAAGAAGGGTGACCGCTACATCATCAACGGCACCAAGCAGTTCATCTCCTCGGCGAGCATCCCCGGCGCCACGGTGCTGTTCGCCGTCACCGATCCGACCGCCGGCCGCAAGGGCATCTCCTGCTTCGTGGTGGACAAGGCGACCCAAGGCTACGTGGTCGCCCGCAAGGAGGAAAAGCTCGGCCAGAAGGCATCCGAGACATGCGCCCTGTCATTCCAGGACATGGAGGTGCCGGAGGACCAACGCATCGGCGCCGAAGGCGAGGGCTACCGCATCGCACTCTCCACCCTGGAGAGCGGCCGCATCGGCATCGCCGCGCAAAGCGTCGGCATGGCGCGCGCCGCCCTGGAGTACGCGGTGTCTTACGCCAAGGAGCGCCAGGCGTTCGGCGGCCGGATCATCGATTTCCAGGCCGTAGGCTTCCGGCTGGTCGATGCCAAGACCAAGCTCGAGGCGGCCCGCCAGATGACGCTCCACGCCGCCCGCCTCAAGGCCGAGGGCCAGCCCTCACTGGAAGCCGCATGCATGGCCAAGCTGTTCGCCTCCGAGGCAGCCGAGGCGGTATGCACAGCAGCAATCCAGACGCTCGGTGGCTATGGCTATCTGGCCGACTATCCCGTGGAGCGCATCTATCGCGACGTGCGCGTGTGCCAGATCTACGAAGGCACGTCGGATGTGCAGAAGCTGATTTTGCAGCGGATGCTGTGAGGGTCAAAAATGCATCGATTAGTTGTGCTCATCGTCGTTCCCGACCAGGTCAAACTGTCCGGTAGATAACGGCCGCGTTGACGTCCTGGATGATCGAAAATATCAAGTTATTCCGATCGCGGACAAAGTCCCAGTCACCATTTTCGTCGAGGCCCGCCTTTCATCCCGTGCTCTGACATCCCTCATCATCGGCTCGACCGTCCGTGGCAAGGGCTGCCCCCTGACCACGGCGGTTGCACTATAGATGGCCGCATGGCTTTGCCTGCGGCGCCACAATGCTGACGCATGTGGACCAAGACTATATACGATAACCAGGTACTACGCGTCTGCGCCGGCCAGCAGATTGTACGCCTCGGTCGCATCGGAGGCCCGCCGAAGACGCTGCACAAGGGCTTCGTTGCGCAACGGCCGGGACAACGCGGCCAGCGTGGCCAGATGCTGATTGCCACCGTTCGCCGGCGTCAGCAGCAGGATCACCAAGTCAACCGGTTTTCCGTCGATCGCCGCAAAATCGATGGGCCTCGCAAGCCGGGCGAACAAAGCGAAAGGCCGGGCGACTGCATCGAGCCTTGCGTGCGGCAGGGCAAATCCTTTGCCGAGGCCGGTCGATCCCAGGTTCTCGCGCGCCTGCAGTGCGTCCAGAATGATCCGCCGGTCGATGTCCAACGCAGCCCCGGCCCGGCTCGCCACCTCTTGCAGCACCTGCGTCTTGTCACCCACGCGCAGACCCACAACGACCTGATCCGGGCTGATGACATCGCTGATGCGCATCAGTCTGGCGCCTTCAGGCGATAACCCACGCCGGTCTCCGTCTGGATGTACTCCGGCTTGTCGGTATCCTGCTCTATCTTCTGACGCAACGCCCGGATGTAGATCCGCAGGTACTGGACGTCGGTATTGGGACCCCAGACCTCGCGCAGCAACATGTTGTGCGTCAGCACCTTGCCTGCGTGCGCCACCAGGAGACGCAGCAGTTCATATTCGCGCGGCGAGAATTTCACCTCCTTGCCGCGCACCGTCACAACGCGGCGCACCAGGTCCATGGTCAGATCGCCGGTGCGGAATATCGGCTTCTCGCCCTGCTCTTGCAGGCGATGGCGCTGGGCGGCGCGAATACGGGCCAGCAGTTCGTCGATACCGAACGGCTTGGTTACATAGTCGTCGGCACCGAGATCCAGCGCCGCAACTTTTGCGGCTTCATTGTCGCGGCTGGACAGCACGATGATCGGCTGCATCGCACCACCTTCGCGGATACGCCGGATCACGTCCAGGCCGTCCATGTCGGGCAGTCCGAGGTCTAGAACGATCAGGTCCGCGCGGCGCTGCTTAACTGCATCCAGGGCCGCCTGGCCGGTTGCGGCTTCCGCCACCAGATAGCCCTGGCTGCCCAGGCCGGCGCGCAGGAAACGCAGTATTGCCGGTTCATCGTCCACCACGAGGATGCGTAACGGACCCGATGCCGTGGTCACTCGGTCATTTCCGATGGACGCTCCGCCGCAACGAACGCCGGCAGCTTGATGGTGAATATGGCGCCCGATCGATCAGTGCGATTGCTTGCGGTGATCGTGCCGTGCATCGCCTCGATGAAACCACGACAGATCGCCAATCCCAGGCCGGTGCCGGCACGCCTGCGATCGGCACCCCCGACGCGATAGAACTTGTCGAAGATGCGCTCCAGGTCGACCGGCGGAATGCCTGGGCCCTCGTCCATCACCTGCATCGCCACACGGCCGTCGTCGCGCCAGGCGCGGATCGTGATGAGCGATCCAGCCGGTGCATACTTGCTGGTGTTGTCGAGCACATTGAACAGCACCTGCTCGAACAATACCGCATCGACGTCAAGCATCGGCAGGTCAGGCTGCAAATCGATCTGCGTGTGGTGGCCGGCGAGGATCTTCCTAACGCGGCGCAAGGCCGTGCCGACGGCGTCCGACACTTCGATCGGCCCGGTATCCAGGCGCAGCGGTCCCGACTCCAGTCGGGTCATATCCAGGAGGTTGCCGATGAAACGATTGAGCCGTTCCGCCTCATCCTGGATATTGCGCGTCAGATCAAGCCGTGTCTCCGCGTCCAGCGTGTCGCCCTGCGTGGTGAGGCTGGTCGCGGAACCGAGAATGGAGGCAAGCGGTGTGCGCAGATCGTGCGAGATCGACGTCAGCAGCGCTGAACGCAGCCGATCGGTCTCGGCGACGAGGCGTGCCTGATCGACGTCTTCCACGAGGTTGATCCGTTCGATCGCCAGCGCCGCCTGATCGGTCAAGGCATCGAGCAGACGCTGCTGATCCGGCGCCAGGATCGGACCGGGTTCATCGCTATCTATGCCGACGACGCCGACGGCGCCACGGCCGGTGCTCATTGGCTTGAACAGACGTTTCGCGCCTGGCAGCGTGTCGGAACCTCGACCGGCCGAGTGGTTCTTTTCCCAACTCCAGCGTGCCGCGGCTAGGTCAGCGGCATCCAACGTGTCTTCCGGCGGGAAGCCGGCGCGGACCGTCACCGTACCACCCTCGGGCAGCAGGATGACGACGCGCACCTTCAGCATCAGCGCAATCTGATGCACCGTGGCCCAGAGCAGGTCATCAAGATTCGCGACGCCCGCAAGCTTGCGACTGAACTGATACAATTCCTCCGTAGTCCGCGCACGTTGACGGGCGACGATCGCCTGGGCACGCACGCGGGCTGTCAGGTTGCTGGCGATCACCGCGGTGACGGCGAAGAAGAACAACGCCGCGACGTTCTCCGGATCTTCGATGGTGAACGTATAAAACGGTGGCAGGAAGAAGAAATTGTAGGCCAGGACACAAAGAAAGCTGGCGAACAGCGCCGGCCACAGGCCGTAAACGACGGACGCGACCAGTACCGCCGTCAGGAACGCCATGGCGACACTGGCGAGGCTCAGCATCTGGTGCAGGAAGAGCGCGACACCGAGCGAGACCGCGACCAAGGCGAAACTACCGAGATACGCGCTGGGACTGCCGGCACGTGCGAGCGCCATCTCGCGGAAGCTCAGTTGCTCCGCACGGTTCTGTGCTTCGCGTGCATGGCCGACGACGTGCACGCTTGCTCCACCCGCCTTGCGGATGAGCGCCTGTGCCAGTGTGCCCTGAAACAGTTCCCGCCAGCTTGAACGTGGTTGCTGGACGACGATGATGTGCGTGAAGTTGTTGTCGCGCGCGTAGTCCGCGATGGTGTCCGCGACGTCCTGGCCGGGCAGCGTGACGATCTCCGCACCGAGGCGCTGGGCCAGGCGCAGGGCCTCGGCGATCCGATCGCGCTCTGCGTCGCTGAGATTCAGATTGCGGCCGGTCTCGACGTGGATCGCTGTCCAGGTCGCCTTCAGGTTATCGGCCATGCGCTTGGCGAGGCGCACAACATCTGTGCTGGAGGCTGCGCCGCCGATGCATGCCAGCACGCGCTCACCGGCCGCCCACGGGCCAGGGATCGCGTGCGCCTGCATATAGCGCACCATCTGCGCGTCGACCCGTTGCGCGGTGCGGCGCAACGCAAGTTCCCTGAGCGCGGTGAGGTTGCCTTGGGAGAAATAGTGCCGGACAGCACGTTCGGCCTGCTGCGGCACATACACCTTGCCGTCCCGCAGGCGCTGGATCAGATCGTCTGGTGTCAGGTCGATGACCTCGATGTCGTCGGCCTTGTCGATGACGGAGTCAGGAACCGTCTCGCGCACGCGGATACGGGTGATCCGGGCCACGACATCGTTCAGGCTTTCGACGTGCTGCACGTTGAGCGTTGTATAGACGTCGATGCCGGCGGCGATCAGTTCCTCGACATCCATGTAGCGCTTTGGGTGCCGACTTCCTGGTGCGTTGGTGTGCGCCAGTTCGTCCACCAACGCCAGTTGCGGGCGGCGTGCCAGCAGGGCGTCGAGATCCATTTCCTGCAATGCGTGGCCACGATATTCGATCGCACGGCGAGGGATGACCTCGAGGCCTTCGAGCAGTGCCTCGGTTTCCTTGCGGCCGTGGGTTTCGACAACGCCCACGACCACATCGGCACCTTCGCGACGGCGGGCCTGCGCGGCGGAGAGCATCTCGAATGTCTTGCCGACGCCAGGTGCCGCACCCATGAAGATCTTCAGACGGCCACGCGATGCCTGCTCCGCGTCCTGCAAGAGCGCGTCAGGGGAAGGTCTGCCTTCGCGTGAGCCTCGATCGTCCACGATGTCACTCCTCCCCCTCCCCTTGCGGGAGGGGGTTGGGGGAGGGGGTCGGGGCACACCGCAGCGCCCCCTCCCCCAACCCCCTCCCGCAAGGGGAGGGGGAGAACTGGGAGAACTGGTAGAACTGGTCTTACTTCCAGCCGCTTCTCTACCCCTTCATCGCATCCAGCGCGAGGTTGAGCTGGAGCACGTTCACATGCGGCTCGCCGATGATGCCGAGCGTGCGGCCGGTGGTGTGGGCCTCAACCAGCTGCCGCACCTGGTCCTCCGGCAGGCCACGCGCCTTGGCGACACGCGGCACCTGGAACAGCGCGCCGGCCGGGGTGATGTCGGGGTCGAGGCCGCTGGCCGACGTGGTCACCAGATCAGACGGTATCGGCGTGTTGGGGTTCTCCTTGGCCAGTGCCTCCGCGTCACCCTTCACGCGATCAACCAGCGCCTTCGAGGTCGGCCCGAGGTTGGAGCCTGACGAGTTTGCCGCGTTGTAAGGCGCGGAGACCGACTTGCTGGGATCCTTCGGATCCGGTTCGGTCGTCGCCGACGGGCGGCCATGGAAATACTTGTCGCTGGTGAAGTTCTGGCCAATCAGCGCTGAGCCGATCACCTTGCCGTCCTTCTCGATCAGACTGCCGTTCGCCTGGTACGGGAAGACGGCCTGGGCGATGCCGGTCATCAGCAGCGGATAGATCAGACCGGTGATCACCGTCATGGTGATGATCATCACGATCGCGGGGCGAATGTGTTTCATTTGCTGTGGCCCCTTCAGGCCAAACCAATAGAGGTTACAAGCATGTCGATCAACTTGATCCCGACGAACGGCACGATGATGCCGCCGACGCCGTAGATCAGCAGGTTGCTCCGCAGGATCGCCGCCGCGCCGATCGGCTTGTAGGTCACACCCTTCAGCGCCAGCGGGATCAGCGCAACGATGATCAGCGCGTTGAAGATGATCGCCGACAGGATGGCGCTCTGCGGGTTGTGCAGATGCATGACGTTCAGCGCCTGAAGCTGCGGATAGAACGCGATGAACATCGCCGGGATCATGGCGAAGTACTTCGCCACGTCGTTGGCGATGCTGAACGTGGTCAATGCGCCGCGAGTCATCAATAGCTGTTTGCCGATCTCGATGATCTCGATGAGCTTCGTGGGATCGCTGTCGAGATCGACCATGTTGCCGGCTTCGCGCGCCGCCATGGTGCCGGTGTTCATCGCCACGCCGACATCCGCCTGAGCGAGCGCCGGCGCGTCGTTGGTGCCGTCGCCGCACATCGCCACCAGCTTGCCCTGTGCCTGCTCGTCGCGGATCAGCTTGAGCTTGGTCTCGGGGGTTGCCTGCGCCAGGAAGTCGTCGACGCCAGACTCGGCAGCGATCGCCGCAGCGGTGAGCGGGTTGTCGCCGGTGATCATCACGGTGCGGATGCCCATGCGGCGCAGCTCGGCGAAGCGCTCCTGGATGCCGCCCTTGACGATGTCCTTCAGATGAATGACGCCGAGCAGACGACCGTCCTTGCAGACGCCGAGCGGCGTGCCGCCCGCCTTGGCGATCTCCTCCGACTTCAGCGTCAGCTCGCGCACCGCGGCTTCCGATACGGTGGGCCGGACCGCAGTGGCGACGCCGCCGCCGTTGCCCTCGGGGATTGCCGAGCGGACGAATGCAAGCACCGCATCAACCGCGCCCTTGCGGATGCTGGAGCCATCCAGATCGACACCGGACAGGCGCGTCTGCGCGGTGAACGGGATGAAGTGCGCACCCATCGGCGCCATTTCGCGGCCGCGGATGTTGTACTTCTCCTTCGCCAGCACGACGATGGAGCGGCCTTCCGGCGTCTCGTCGGACAGCGACGCAAGCTGCGCCGCATCCGCGAGTTCCTGCTCCGTCACGCCGGACAGCGGCAGGAATTCGGTGGCCTGGCGATTGCCGAGCGTGATCGTGCCGGTCTTGTCGAGCAGCAGCGTATCGACGTCGCCCGCTGCCTCCACCGCGCGCCCGGACATCGCCAGCACGTTGAACCGCACCAGGCGATCCATGCCGGCGATGCCGATAGCCGACAGCAGCGCGCCGATCGTGGTGGGGATCAACGCGACGAACAGCGCGACGAGGATCACCACCGAGACCGTGCCGCCGGCGTAGGTGGCGAAGCTTGGAATGGTCGCGACCGCGATCACGAAGATGATCGTGAGGCCGGCAAGCAGGATGTTCAGTGCGATCTCGTTCGGCGTCTTCTGCCGTTCGGCACCTTCTACCAGCGCGATCATGCGATCGAGGAAGGTGGAACCTTGCGCCGCGGTGATGCGCACCTTGATCCAGTCGGACAGCACGCGCGTGCCACCAGTGACGGCGGAACGGTCGCCGCCGCTCTCGCGGATGACGGGCGCCGATTCACCGGTGATCGCCGACTCGTCGACCGATGCAATGCCCTCGACCACGTCGCCGTCACTGGGGATCAGGTCGCCTGCCTCCACCAACACGATGTCGCCTTGCTTCAACTGCGGTGCGGGCACCGTCTGAAACTCAGCGGCGTTCAGCGTTGCGAGACGCTTGGCCGGCGTCTCCGTGCGCGCCCTGCGCAGGGTTGCCGCCTGCGCCTTGCCGCGGCCCTCGGCCACGGCTTCGGCGAAGTTGGCGAACAGCACGGTGATCCACAGCCAGACGACGATCTGGACGGTGAAGCCGAGCGGTCCGCCCGAAATCAGCTCGCGCAGCAGGATGATCGTGGTGAGTGCCGCGACGATCTCGACGACGAACATCACTGGGTTCTTGATCAGAACCCGCGGACTGAGCTTGAGGACCGACTGCCAGATCGCCGGGACGAGGATCGCCGGATCCAGCACAGAGGATTGTGAACCGCGCATTTTGTTTCGGATTTCCATGACCATGACTAGCTACCTGTATCGAAGAGGGTGCCGGCGTGCATCGCGAAGTGCTCGACGACCGGCCCAAGTGAAACGGCGGGGAAGTAGATCAGACCGCCGGTGATCGCGATCACGCCTACGACGAGGCCAACGAACAGCGGGCTATCGGTTGGGAACGTCCCGGCGGAAACCGGCACGATCTTCTTCCTCACCAGCGAGCCGGCGATCGCCAGCATCGGAATGATCATCAGGAAGCGGCCGATGAACATCGCGAGGCCGAGCGTGTCGTTCCAGAACGGCACGTTGGCGACTGATGCCGGCGAACGCGCTGCCGTTGTTGCCGGTGGCCGAGGCGTAGGCATACAGCACCTCGGAGAAGCCGTGCGGGCCGGCGTTGGCCGTCGCACCGGTGCCGACGGGCAACACGACGGCAAGCGCGGTGAAGCCGAGGATCGACAACGGCAGGATCAGGATGGCGAGCATGGCCATCTTGACCTCCTTCGCCTCGAGTTTCTTGCCGAGGTATTCCGGCGTGCGGCCGACCATTAGCCCGGCGACGAACATCGCGACGATGACGAACAGCAACATGCCGTAGAGGCCGGAGCCGACACCGCCGAAGATGATCTCGCCCAGCATGATGTTGACCATCGGCACCATGCCGGCGAGCGGCAGCAGGCTGTCATGCATGTTGTTGACCGCGCCGCATGAGGCATCCGTGGTGACGGTGGTGAACAGCGCGGAGTTGGCTAGGCCGAAGCGGACCTCCTTGCCTTCCATATTGCCGCCGGCCTGCAACGCGCTGGCCGACTGGTCGACGTTGAATGCGGTGAAGGCAGGATTGCCCGCCGATTCAGCCGAGTAGACTGTGGTGACACCGGCAAGGAATAGCACGCCCATCACTGCGAAGATCGCCCAACCTTGGCGCTGACTGCCGACCATGCGGCCGAACACGTTGGTCAGCGCGCCGCCGATGGAGAAGATCAGCACCATCTGGATCAGGTTGGTCAGCGCGGTCGGGTTTTCGTACGGATGCGACGAGTTGGCGTTGAAGAAGCCGCCGCCGTTGGTGCCCATCATCTTGATGACTTCCTGCGAAGCCACCGGACCCTGCGCGATGACCTGCTTGGCGCCTTCCAATGTAGCGACATCGGTATACGCAGAGAAGTTCTGCGTCGTGCCGCACGCGATCAGCACCAGTCCAACCACGATAGAGATCGGCAACAGGAGGTAAACCACGCAGCGCGTCAGATCGACCTAGAAATTGCCAAGCGTCTGCATCGAACGTCGCGCGAAGCCGCGGATCAGCACGATGGCCAACACGATGCCTGTGGCCGCCGAGACGAAGTTATGCACCGTCAGCGCGATCATCTGCGTGAGGTAGCTCATCGTCGTCTCGGGCACGTACGACTGCCAGTTGGTGTTGGTCAGAAAGCTGACCGACGTGTTGAACGCCAGGTCGGGTGAAACCGCGTCCTGGCCTGCGGGATTCAGCGGCAGCACATTCTGCAGGCGCTGGATCGCATACATCAGGACGAAGCCGGCGAAGCTGAACGCCAGCATCGCGACGGCGTAGGTCACCCAGTGCTGCTCGTCGTCCTCGCGGACGCCGCAGATCTTGTAGATGCCAATCTCGAGCGGACGCACGACGGGGCGCAGGAACGTGCGCTCGCCGTTGAACACGCGCGTCATGTAGCCGCCGAGTGGCTTGGCAATCAGGACTATCAGAACGCCGTACAGCGCGATCTGTAGCCAACCATTGAAGGTCATCTCACATTACTCCTAGTGATCGCGCTCAGAATTTCTCTGGTCGGATCAGGGCGTAGACCAGATAGACAAGCAGGCCGACCGAGACGATCGCGCCGAGGACATAATCGATGGACATGGCGTTGGCCTCACAGATGGTCGCAGGCGATTGCGTAGAGCACGCAACCACCGAGGAAGGCGGCACCAATCAGGATGTAGATGACGTCGAGCATGATGGTTTTCCCTGGTCAGCAACGAGGCCGCTGCATGCGGCCGGCATGTTGCGTTGCACACAAACTAAGCGGCGCGACATATAGTTTCGATGGTAGGGGAGGCTCGCGGGCATATAGATTGTATATAAGCGGCTAGAACGTAAGCACGGCGTCGGCGCCAATGGTGACCGCATTGTTGTCCTGTTGGCCATTGAACGGATGGTTGTCGGTGAAGGCGTGGTCCCACCGAACTTCGGGACGGATCAGCAGCCCGGTGACCGGCGCGGGAAGCGCGGGCTTCCAGGTCACTCCGAGGGTCAGGGCACCATATGTTGTGCTGGTGCCCGGGGCAGTATGGACAAACGGGGCAAAGCCCTGTTGCGCCAGGATGGGAGCGTTGTTGCTCGGGAAGGAGGCGACGAAGAAGTTATTGTCGTCGCGCCAGTATTCAGCGCGCCCGTTCAGCGCGACTGTGTCGGTCAGCGCATAGGACGCATATTGGGCAAAGCCGAAGCCATTCACCGGCTTATCGTCGGTGCCGAAGCCGTCGCGCACCAGGTTTGCCTCGCTGACCAGCGTCAGTACGTCGCTGGCCTTCCACGTCACGATGACATCATTGTAATAGCGCCATTGTCCGTTGGCGTTGAACCCAATGGGGGACAGCAACCGGGTCGGCTGCTCCGGACCGAAATGGGTCAGCGCCAGAATGGTCAGGTTGCCGTCCAGGAAGGTCAGGTTGAACCCGCCGAGGCCGCCGACCGCTCCGTTGTTGTCGCCGAGCGGCCCGAACGTGGTGTTGGTACCGGTGTCGATGCCCGCATAGATGTCGAGCGTGCCGTTGACATGCGTGACGGTCAGCGCGCCGGTGTGTTTGAAGGGCAGGCCGAACTGGAAGATGTACGAGTGCGAATAGAATGGGTTGGTGGAAGGATCGATCGTCTCATAGCCAAGCGGCGTCGGGTACTGCCCGACCTTGAGATCGATGCCGCCCTCGGTGAGCCAGGGCAGGTGCGCCAACACGTTCGCCTCGACCACATCGAGCTGGTAGCGCTGATTCGGATCGACGCGGTTCAGTTCGCCGAGGAACTGGGTATAGCGGGCGTCGGAGCCATACATGAACTGTAGTTTGAAGCCCAACTGATAATTGGGATCCTTCGGATCGAGCGGCTTGTTTGCCGTCAGCAGAAGTTGGTTGAGCTGGACTTGGTTGGCGTGGTCAGTGAACAGGTGGCCAAAGTTGAGGCCATCGGCCGGACCGGACGGATTGCCCATGATCCCGGCTTCGATCTGCGCGGACAGGTGGATGCCATTGATCCACAACCCGGGCGGCGGTGCTTCGGGTGCCGCGGGCGCCTGGGCAGGCGTCGCGGGTGGCGGAGGTGCTGCCGTCTGTGCTCGTGCACTGACGATCGCACCGGTGACCGCGAAGCAAGCGATGACGAGCAACGGCGTACTGCGCGATGTGGCGGCCAGACGGCTAAGTCCTGGTGTCTGAGTCATGCATTCCCCTGTGCAAGCTCGCGGGGCCGGCGTCGGTGAACAATCGGCTTAGCCGGCAACACGCGCATTGATATGGATCAGTCGAAACTGCGCGCCGCCCGCGGCCCGCGCGGTCACTGCATTGCAGGCACCGCGATCAGAACGTGGGCGAGCAGAGCCAGGCCGAGGCAGATTGAGATGATCGCCGCGGTCTGTCGCAGGAAATCCCCGGGCGTGAATGAGGTCTCAGGCTCCTGGTCGGCCTCATACACACCGCCGAATGCACTCGACTGCGTATCCCAGAGAGTCTTGTCCTGTTTCACGTCAGCCTCCGCGCAAAGCGCGCCTTGCCCCGATGTCAACGGGCGTGTCTAGCGCCGCGATCTGTATAAAATCGATGTCGAGGTCATCTGCCTCGGCATATAGGCGGCATATAGATTGCTCCAGGGCGGGATTATTTCCGCGGCTCCGAATCTACATCGATTTTATATGAACTTGTGCCGATGTTCGGCCGATGAACAACGGGTTCAATGTTTATCATCAGGTTCTCCTGGTCCGCCTCGCGGGCTTGCTGCTGATCTTCGGTGTGTTGTGGCCAGGGCTTTGGTTCCTGTTCAGCAGGGCTGTCAGGTTGGCGCAGCGCCTTCCTCGAGTGATTGGACAGATCGCAGGGCCACAACGGGGTCACCCATGATCGATCAAGCGGCCGAAGTGACCAGACAATCGTCGGAGGACGCGGCAGCGAACGACGATGGCATCCCAATACGGCGGTTCGGGAAACTACCGAGTACCTTCCTGAAGGTACTGCGAGCGGCTACTGCCCAGAGATTGGCGCGTGCTGCAGTGGAGCATGGAAACCGACGAGGTCGTCGTTGAGTCGCTTGGAGCGGTCGAACTCCGGCGGTTACCGGCAGGCTGCATGGCCCAGACCCGCGCCGAGGGCGACATGGATACCGCGCGCGGCATTGCGCTCACCCGGCTTGCCCAGTACCTGAGCGGCGACAATCGCGACGGGTTGGCGCTTGATGCGGAGCGGCCGGTTGTGCAGCAGCGCAACGCTCCGGGAGAGTGGTTGGTATCCGTTCGGCTACCCGCAATTCAACACGCGGCCGCGGCGCCGGCACCTCGGGGAGCGAGCATAAGGGTCGTGCCGCAGGACGCGGCAACTCTGGCGGTCGTCAAGGTCAATGGCGGACCGTGCGAACAGGCAATTGCACGCGCCGAGGCGATAGTCGCTGCTGCCCTTGAGCACACTCGCTGGATTGTCTCGGGCCCTGTAGTAATGCGGATTCACGCCCCTGGCTCGCTGCTGCCGTTCGCGGATAGTTGCGAGCTTGCGATACCGGTCGTCGAACGTGTGCGCGATGTGGCTTTGCCAGCTGCTCGCAAGGAGCGAGCGACTGCGGCCAGCCCCCTGGTGCGCTGACCAACCCACGGACCACTACCTCGGGGCAGTGATTTCGACCGGTTGGGCAGGCTACGGTCGAGATCTGGATGGGCTGCAATCGCGTCCAGTCTCGGTCCGCATTGGCAGCCTTGCGGTGCGGCAGGCCAAAGAAGAATCATAGCGCCGATGCAGCAAGGCGATGCACGCGACCGAGCGCACGGCGCGGGCGTATTCTGAAAGGATGAGCGAGGCGGCTTCACCGATACTGCCGCATATGACAAAGCGGCGGTGCCTCGTGCGAGTTGCCGCTCGGCCAGGCGGCAGAGTGCTGTCCAGTCGATCCCGCCATCGCGGAATGGCGTCACGAGCGCGGTCAACGAGCCGCCGATATCACTTAGGGATTTGTGCATCGTCATGGCTCCTGTCAGGCGCAGCGGCGAAGTCTCAGGGTGGGTATCTCGGCGGTGCACACCAGGCGCCCTGCTGCGCGGGTGGCATGCATCGCGGTGAACCCGAGTCGTGCCAGCGTGCGGCGGACGCGTTGCTGCGTGGCGGGCAAAGGATCGACGCAGACCGCCAGGCGGCCGTTCATGATCAGCGCGCGACGGATCGTCGGCAAGGCGCTGTCGAGCCAGTCCAGTGACGGAACGCGCGGCACGATCACCAGGCTGGCGTTGTCAGATTCCAGGTGGTCGTGTGAGCAGAGGTGGATCACCTGCGGCGCCCCGACTCGCAGAAGTGCGCACATCAGATCGGGGCCGTCCCTGCCGAGAACGACGATGTTTGGTTCGTCCTCGATACTGCCCAGACAGTCGAGCACGGCGGCCCAGGGTTCTGGAGGTTGCAGCGATAGGCTGGGCGGCGCGCGGCGAGGCGCGACCGCCGCACGGGCGTGCGTCAGCATGGCAGGCGGCTCCTAGGGAGGGCAATGCGCGGACCGGAATGGTCGCTGTTCATGGCAGCGCGGAACATCGGCGGCAGGGCGTATAATTGCCATCGCTGTCGTGGCCGACGGGCATAGGATTTGCTTAAGGCTGGCTGGTGCCTCGAAGGGCTAAGGCGTTGCTGTCGTTGGGTCGCGACCGCGGGCCGTCATGCCGGCGCCGAAGCGGCTGCTTTCGCCGCGCATCGTCGATGATCTCGTGGAATGGTCCAAGCAGCAGAGACCGGGTTAGCAAACCTGTATCAACGCCGCGCTTCGCGCATGGCGTCCAGCACGCCCGCAAGCCACGCGCCTTAAGCTGCGACCGACAGAACGCCCGCCCGAACTGCCCGTCGGTTCGGGCTGCTGTCGATGCGCCAATCAGACAGCCGCCCCCCGTGCTCAAATCCCCAATCGTGCTACCCTCCGCAGCGCGCCCCGTTGGCGCGGAGGAGACATCCGAATGAGCGTACGTGCAGGCCGGGAATTCCTGGCCATCCCCGGCCCGACAACGGTCCCCGACGAGGTCCTGCGGGCAATGCATCGCCCCGCCGTGGACATCTATTCCGGCGCGCTGCTGGCCCTGACCGACAGCCTGATGCGCGACGTCGCCCGCGTCTTCAACACCAAGGGCCATGCCTACATCTACATCGCCAACGGCCACGGCGCCTGGGAAGCCGCGCTCACCAACGTGCTCAGCAAAGGCGACAAGATCCTGGTCCTGGAAAGCGGCCGTTTCGCCGTAAGCTGGGGCAACAACGCCGCCCGCATGGGCCTCGAGGTGGAGGTCCTGAAAGGCGACATGCGCCACGCCGTCCGCCCGGCCGAGGTCGAGGCACGCCTCAAGGCCGACAAGGGCGGCACCATAAAGGCTGTGCTCGTGGTGCAGATCGACACCGCCTCGGGCGTGGTGAACGACATCGCGGGCATCGGCCAGGCGATCCGCGCCGCCGGCCACCACGCACTGCTGATGGTGGATGCCGTGGCGTCGCTCGGCTGCGTGCCCTTCGACATGGATGCCTGGGGCGTCGACGTCGCGATGTCCGGCTCGCAGAAGGGCCTGATGGCGCCACCCGGCCTCGGCTTCGTCGCCGCCAATGATCGCGCGCGGGAGATCCACAAGAAGGCGGGCCTGCGCACGCCCTATTGGGACTGGACCGACCGCGAGGGTGACCAGCACTACCAGAAATACGCCGGCACGCCGCCCGAGCATCTGCTGTTCGGCCTGCGCCAGGCGCTCGACCTGCTGTTCGAGGAAGGGCTGGAGAACGCCTTCCGCCGCCACCAGTTACTGGCCGAGGCCGTGCGCCGCGCCATCGCCGTCTGGGCGGAGGGCCAGGTCATCGGCTTCAACGTCATCGAGCCCAGCGAGCGCTGCGACACCGTCACGCCCGTGCTGACCAACAACCACGACCCCGACGCTCTCCGCGCCTACTGCAACGAGAAATGCGGCGTCGTGCTCGGCCACGGCATCGGCGACCTATCCGGCAAGGCCTTCCGCATCGCCCACATGGGGCACGTCAATGCGCCGATGATCCTCGGCACGCTCAGCGTGATCGAAATGGCGTTGGCCGCGCTGCACATCCCGCACGGCAAGGGCGGCACCCAGGCCGCGATCGCCTGGCTCGGCGAGCAGGTCAAGGCGTAGCCGCGCAATTTCTCCCCCTCCCCTCGCGGGGTCCTCGCGGGGGCAGGGTGCCCGAAACTCGTCAGGATTCCGATCCGTCCGCTTCTGGTCGGCGGAATCCAGAAGCTGAAATTTGCCTCGTCGTTGCCTGGGGCCAGGCTCAGCACGTCCGGCGCGCGGTCCCGCGATTGCAGCTTCTGCATTACGACCGACGGCTGCCGTAGGCGGCCGTTGCGCTATCACCTGCCGCCTTCAACGCAGCATCGACCTTGCCCAACATGATTGTCATTGCCGCGCACTCGCGATCGGGATCCAACACGGGCTCCGTCGACAAGACGCCGCTCTTGACCGCCCGCCCCAACCCGCCGCATCACGCGCCGCCATGTCCCTTCTGACCATCACCGACGCCTCCGTCCGTCTGGGCGGGCGCGCCATCCTGGACGGTGCCGACATCACCGTGGACCAAGGCCGCCGCATCGGCCTGGTCGGCCGCAACGGCGCCGGCAAGTCTACCCTGCTGCGCGCCATCATCGGCGACCAGCCACTGGACGGCGGCGAGATCCGCCTTGCCGCCCGCGCCCGCATAGCAACCGTCGCGCAGGAAGCCCCGTCCGGCGACGCCTCCCTGCTGGACACCGTGCTGCGAGGCGACCCCGAACGCCTCGCCTTGCTCGAGGAAGCCGACACCGCCGAACCCCATCGCCTCGCCGAGATCCACGAACGCCTGCGCGCCATAGGCGCCGAGTCGGCCCCCGCCCGAGCCGCCGCCATCCTCGCCGGCCTCGGCTTCGATGAGGCCGCCCAGGCGCGGCCGGTGGAAGAATTCTCCGGCGGCTGGCGCATGCGCGTCGCGCTGGCCACCGCACTGTTCGCCGCCCCCGACCTGCTGCTGCTCGATGAACCGACCAACCACCTCGACCTGGAAGCCACGCTCTGGCTGGAAACGTGGCTCGCGCGTTTCCCCGGCGCCGTGCTGCTCGTCTCGCACGACCGAGGCCTGTTGGACCGCGCCGTTCAGGCGATCGCCTTCCTCGACCGAGGCCGCATCGCCGTCACCCCGGGCGGCTTCGACGAATTCGTCCGCATCCGCACCGAGCGTGCCCTCCAGCAGGCCAGTGCCGCCAAGCGCATCGCCGCCGAACGCGCCCATATCCAGTCGTTCGTCGACCGCTTCCGCTACAAGGCGAGCAAGGCGCGCCAGGCGCAATCGCGCATCAAGGCCCTCGCCCGCCTGCCGCAGATCGACACGGTGATCGAGGACGCGCCCACCCGCTTCGACTTCCCCGAGCCAGCGCGCATCGCCCCACCCATCCTGACGCTGGAGCGCATCGCCATCGGCTATGACGGCACACCTGTCCTCCGCAACGTGTCGCTGTCGATCGATATGGACGATCGCATTGCGCTGCTCGGCGCCAACGGCAACGGCAAGTCCACGCTCGCGAAACTGCTGGCCAACAGGCTTCCGCCGCTGTCCGGAGAATTGCGCCGCGGACCAAAGCTGCGTGTCGGCTACTTCGCCCAGCATCAGACCGAGGAGCTGGTTGAAACCGACAACCCGATCGACCACATGACCCGCGCGCTGCCGCGTGCCTCGCCGCCGCAGGTGCGCGCGCAGCTTGCCCGCTTCGGCCTCGACGCGGACCGCGCGGAGACACCGATCGCCAACCTGTCCGGCGGCGAGAAGGCGCGGCTGCTCTTGTCGCTCGCCACGCGGGATGCGCCGCAGTTGCTGATCCTCGATGAACCCACCAACCACCTCGACATCGATGCCCGCGAGGCCTTGGTGAAGGCGCTGGCCGACTTCCAGGGTGCGGTGCTGCTGATCACCCACGACCCGCATCTGGTCGAACTGATCGCAGAACGTCTCTGGCTGGTGGCTGACGGAACCGTACGGCCGTTCGACGGCGATCTGGACGATTACCGCGCACTGCTGGCGGAGCGCGCGCGCCCGACGATCAGGCAGGACGCCAGCACTCGACGCGATGAAAGACGGGAACGTGCCGACGCCCGCGCCGCGCTCGCGCCGTTGCGCAAGCAGGCCCGCGATGCCGAGGCGCGGCTGGCACGGCTTGCCGCCGAACGTACTGCCATCGAACAGACGCTGGCCGACCCGGCCCTGTATATACCGGCGCGGAAGGCGGAGGTTGTGGCAGCCAATGCTCGTCTGGCGGCGATCAAGAAGTTGGCCGCAGCCGCCGAAGCTGATTGGCTTGCCGCGGAGGAGGCGCTGGAAGCCGCGCTGTGACCTCATGCCGCCAGGGAGGAATGAAACGCAATGATCTACATGGTCGAAATGGCGTTGCTGGCAACAGAGCGTCGGACGGAATGGGAGACTTGGTATGTCGCGCATCAGCATCACCTGCTGACCATCCCAGGCATTCATGCATCGCAACGTTTTGAGTGTATCCATCCCGCCGCCTCTCCGTTCGTCGCGCTGCATGAGGTGGTCGGGCCGCAGGTCTTCACCTCCGACGCCTATCGCGCCAGCGCCGGTCCGAGCAACACCGGCGAATGGCAGGACAAGATGAGCAACTGGCACCGTAACGTGTTCCGTGGTCTCGACCACACCCCCGATGTGGGGCTGGATTCACGCCTGGTGCTGGTGGAACGCGGGTGCGAGGGCTCGATGCCGCGTGACGTAGATCTGCGCTGGCTGGAGTCGGTTGGGCTTGATCAGAGTGTGCGCAGGCGCGGGCTGGCGGTGATGCCGCCGGCAGCCGCCGATATGCTATCGGATACGCCGGGCATTCGCGTGTTGAAGCCACTGGGCCCGCGCCTCACCGGGTAGCTTCTTCCTTGCACCTTCGCGCCCATTAATTGATGCCGCCTTATACCAGGCGCCCTTGCTGTTGACGCACTGAACGCGCCGCCAACCCCGTCATGGCCGGGCTTGACCCGGCCATCTCGACCCCGTACCGACCTTGCAAAGGATGCAATCCCGGTCAGCAGGAATCCCATTGGGGTGGTTGGGTCAAGCACGGGCATGACAGCGAGCATCCACGCACAGCGTGAGGCCGCGTTTCACGCCTTCTTCTCCCAGCCGCGTGCGCCTTGCTGCCAATATGTAAGCGCGTGACCGGCAGCCTTCGCTGCACTCCACCGCTCGCGCGCTGACGCCACCGCCGCTTCATCGGTGCCGTCGAACAGATCGAATACCCGGTCGAACGTCTCGAGCCTCGTGCTCTGTGCACCATCGATCAGGAACAGGAACCGTGCTCCGTTCAGAGCCCCATCTTCCGTTGTCAGCCAGATCGGCTGCAACTCGGCATCGCCGTCGGCGGGCGTTCCGTGCGGCAACCAATCCGGCTCCTTGCATAGCCACAACGCGGTATCGAGGCCAGTCATCCGCTCCGCGTTGCCGCACAACACGACCGCGCGTTGGCCCGCTGCCAAGGTGCGCCAAAGGAGTTGCGGCAGCGCCTGATCCGGGCCGGTCCGCGTCAGGTGATAGAAGCCGACTTCAGTCACGATCTGCCGCGACTCCACAACGCGTTGCTGGCGACCCGCGCACCGTCGCGCAGCGCTTCGAACTTGGCCCAGATCACCGTTGGATGCACTTCCGGCGTATATGTCGCCTGCGAGGAGAAGCCGCAGTCGGCGCCAGCCACCACATTCTCCCGCCCAACCAGGCGCGCGAACCGCACCAGACGTTCGGCGATCCATTCCGGATGTTCGACTATATTGGACGAGTGCGTGATAACGCCGGGGATCAGCACCTTGCCCTCGGGCAGCTTCACCGTCTCCCACAGATGGTACTCGTGCTCGTGCCGAGCATTCGCCGCCTCGAAACTATAGGCGCCGGCGTTCACCCGCATCATATGGCCCGCGACATCGGCGAGCGCCGCCTCATGAATCCGCGGGCCATGGTTGATGCCGTAGCACGTGTGATAGCGCACACGCTCGGGCGGAATTCCAGCCAGGCTGGCATTCAAGGCCGCGACATAAATCTCCGCCCGCGCCGCGCGCTGTGCCGCATCGAATGACGGATCGCCAAACAGATCGGACAAGAAAGGATCGTCGATCTGTAAGATGAATCCGGCATCAACAATCGTCTGGTATTCCGTGTGCAGTGCGGCACCCACGGCGTGAAAGAACGCCTCGTCGGTGTTGTAGTACTCGTTTTCGCCAACGCCGCTCGGCGCTACCGCGGGCATGAAGGCGGCGACATGGGTGACGCCATTCAGTGCGGCTTTGAGGTTGTCGATGTCGCGCTGCAGTGCTCTCTCACCGCGATAATGGATCGGGCCGGTGCACACCAGCGGCACCACCGGCGCGACCGCACCACCGGTCATCGCGGTGCGGAAGTATTGTTCGTAGTATTCGGGAAATGCTGCGAGCTCGGCCGCGAAATTTGCGCGGCGCTGTTGCGGCCGCGGCTCGAAGCCGTCCAGCCGTTCGTGGACATAGGTGAAGAAACCCGACTTCGACTGCTCGCCGTCGCACACGATATCAATGCCGGTCTCGGCCTGCCTGCGCACACACTCCCCCACGGCGGCGCGGATCCGCGTCTGATATGCGGCCTCGTCGTGCGCCTGGCCGGCCAGCCGAACCTTCATCATGTCGAGCACGTCGTGCGGTCGCGGCAGGCTGCCGACATGCGTGGTAAGGATCCGATCCACGTTCTGCTGGCTGGTCATCGGCTTCCCCCTCTCACGCCGCGCTATCCTGCCGAGAAGGGACGTCCACGGTCAACGCCGAGCGGCCACGCGTTTCCCGGAAGCGCGCAGTGTGCCGCTACGTCGCCACGCGTCCGTCAGGCGTCCCCGCTTGAGCCCCGGCCAATGCCGATCATCGACAACACCTCGCGCCGCGTTGTCGGGTCATCGCGGAAGGCGCCGAGCATCCGGCTGGTCACCATCGTCACGCCAGGCTTGTGCACGCCGCGTGTGGTCATGCACTGGTGCGCCGCCTCGATCACCACCGCGACGCCGCGCGGTTCCAGAACCTGCTGGATCGTGTTGGCGATCTGCGCAGTCAGCTTTTCCTGGATCTGCAACCGATGTGCATAGGCATCGACCACGCGCGCCAGCTTGCTGATGCCAACGACGCGGCGATGCGGCAGGTAGGCCACGTGTGCGCGACCGAGTATCGGCACCATGTGATGCTCGCAGTGGCTTTCCAGACGGATATCGCGGAGCAGCACGATCTCGTCGTAGCCGTCGGTCTCCTCGAACGTTCGTTCGAGCAGCGCGACCGGGTCCACATCATAGCCCTCGAAGAACTCCTCGTACGCCCTGGCGACGCGGCCTGGGGTATCGACCAATCCCTCCCGCGTCGGGTCGTCGCCGGCCCAGCGCAGCAAGGTACGCACGGCCTCTTCGGCCTCCGCGCGGGATGGCCGATCGGTCGAGGCCGCGGTCTCCGCGGCAACGCGGGCGGGTGTGACGATGTTCACCGCGCAAAATCCTCCCCGTGGGATCATTGGAAGCGGCGATATCTACGGACGCCGCCGCCCGGCATATAGGCCCGGTCCTCGGGCACACAACCCAGTGATCGGTTAATGCACCCTACCGCTCTGGTGCGGGCTGTCCAGACTGAACGCCGGAATGGCCACGTCGAAGTTCTCCCCCGACGACGGCAGCACCATGTGATAGGCGCCCATCATGAAGCCGGACGGCGTGTCGAGCGGTGTGCCCGAGGTGTACTCGAAGCTCTCGCCAGGCTCCAGCAGAGGCTGCTCGCCGACCACGCCGGCGCCGTGCACGTGCTGGGTACGGCCGCGCGCATCGGTGATCTGCCAGGTGCGACGCAGGAGCTGCACGGGTTCTCGACCGTGGTTCTCGATCTTCACGCGATACGCCCAGACGAAATGGTTCTCGTCCGGCTCCGATTTGTCAGCGAGATAGAACGAACGGACCGTCACACAGACGTTGCGGGTTGTTTTCGAGTAACCCTCCTGCTTGTCGCGCGCATTGCCGCGTCGCGCAGGAGCACCACTGCGCGCTTCCACCCGAGCCTGCGAGGCTGCGCCTCGGTTGCCGCGATTGGCCTTGGTATCATCATCTGGCATGGCAGGATTGACCCGTTCGCCTGGAAACCCCGATTTAAGGCGAGAGAGCGGCGCTTGTCCAGTGCGCGGCAGATTGAGTGCCGGAAACGGTGGCGACTGTCGCCGCCGTCTTGCACGCATTCGGTCTTGTGGATTTCGATGAGATATGCCGCAATTAGAAACTTGTGCAGGCTGCAGCTTCGGCGACGTGTTCGGTCATCTGCGCGACCGAGCTGTTCTGATGACCATCAAGTCCCACCATTATGTAATACCCAGCCGCCCTTGCTGTTGACGTACGGCACGCGCTGCCAATCCCGTCATGGCCCAGCTTGCCCCGGCCATCTCGATCGGAATGGTTGCTCACTGGGATTGCATCGTTCGCAAATCGATGTGGTGACCGATGGCCGGGTCAAGCCAGGTCAAGCGCGGCCATGAGGGGGATTAGTCGGCGGCCTGCGCGGTGGTGTTGCGTAGCGTTCTCAGCGCGTGTGCGAGATCATCCTTCAGATCCTCCACGTCCTCGAGACCGACCGACAAGCGGATCACACCATCGGTGATCCCGAGTTTTGCACGTTCCTCCGGGCCGATCCGCATGTGGGTCGTCGTCGCGGGATGCGTGGCCAGCGACTTCGAGTCACCAAGGTTGTTGGATACGGCGATCAGACCGAACGCATTCATCACGCTGAACGCAGCTTCCTTGCCGCCGGCGACCTCGAACGTCACCACCGTGCCGCCAGCAGTCATCTGCTTCAGCGCGAGCGCCTGTTGCGGATGGTCCGAGCGCGTCGGATACCAGACGCGTGTCACCTCGCGCTGTGCCGCCAGGAATTCGGCGAGTGCGACAGCGCTGCGGCATCCGGCATCGACACGCAACGCGAGCGTCTCCAGGCCTTTCAGCAAGACCCACGCGGTGAACGGCGACATCGCAGGCCCAGTGTTGCGGATGAAAGGCTGCAGCGTCTCGGTAATCCACTTCCTGCTGGCAAGCACCGCACCGCCGAGCACGCGGCCCTGGCCGTCGATATGCTTGGTGCAGGAATACACCACGACATCGGCGCCAAACGTCAGTGGCTGCTGCAACAGTGGCGTGGCGAACACGTTGTCCACCACCACGATCGCGCCTGCCGCATGTGCCAGGTCGCAGACAGCGCGCAGGTCGACCAACTCCAGCATCGGGTTCGATGGTGTCTCCAGCAACACGAGCTGCGCCGGCTTTGACAGCGCCGTCCGCCACTGCGCCAGATCGGCGCAATCGACGAACTCCGTGGTGATGCCGAACTTCGGCAGCAGTGTTGAGACGATCCAGTGGCAGGAGCCGAACAGCGCGCGCGAGGCTACGACGCGATCGCCGGCCTTCAGGTGCGCGAGCAGCGCGGCGTTCACCGCGGCCATGCCGGTAGCGGTGGTACGGCAGGCCTCGGCGCCCTCGATCAGGCAGAGCCGATCCTCCAGCATGGTCAGGGTGGGATTGGCGAACCGGGAATACTGGTAGTGTTCGACGGTGCCGGCGAACGTGGCCTCGGCTTGTTCCGCGTCGTCGTAGACGTAGCCGGAGGTGAGGTACAGCGCCTCGGCGGTCTCGCCGTGCTGGCTGCGTTGGATGCCGCCCTGCACGAGGCGGGTGGCGGTGCGGTAGTTGTTGGGATTGGTCACTGTCAGGGCCCTCGCGATAGTTGGCCCGACCGGTGGAGCAGCTTGAGCCCTGGAAGCTGGGCTGTTCGCTGGCCTCTTTAGCGCGCTTGTTTCACCTCGCCGCAATCCGGCCGGACAAATCACGAGGGCAGGGTTTCCTGCGGCCCGGAACCTACGGCGTCATCGGCGGTGTCGTCAACAGCGGGGCGAGAGGGCGCCGCACGGAGGATCGCCGAGGGGGAGCCGCACATCGCGTCAGCCCGCCTCATTGATCCTCCGCGCGGACGTTCAATCAGCCTCCATCAATGGCGACGTGCATCAATGATGGTCGAACACGGAGTCGCGGAGATTGCTGTTATCGCCATCCCTATGGTCATGGCCGCCGTGCCCACCGTCGCCATGGCCATCGTCGCAACCACCACCACCACCACACACCACTGCCACCACCGCTTGTGATGAAGTCGCTCGCGGTCAGATTGCTGACGCCGAGGAATGTGACCGTCGTGTTATCGGCTAGCGTGATGGTGTCATTGCCGCCCATCTTGTGCTGTGACTTCAAAGCGTCATCCACGGCGTTCTTGCCATAGTCCTGCAGATCGACCACGTCGCTGCCGTGGCTGAAGCCCTGAATGGTCGCACTGCCGCCGGCCTCGCCGTTCGTAAATACAAACGTATCGTTGCCAGAGCCTCCGATGATCGACGTTGCACCCGCGCTGCCGTAAAATGTGTCGGCGCCCGAGGAGAACGCGCCGGACAAGGTCTCGTTGCCAGCGCCAGCGTGCAATGCCTGACCAATGCCGCCCACGGCGAACAACTGATCGCCGCTGCCACCACCGAACAGCGTCGCCGTCCCCATTCCGGCCATCAGGAAGTTATGGCCGCCGCTGCCGCCGTACACCAGGTCCGGTCCCTTGCCGCCGAAGAACGTGTCGGTGCCAGAGCCACCGAACACAGTTGCCGCACCGTCGGAAGTGACGAAGAATAAAGTGCTGCCGTTGCCGTAGATAACGTCACTGGTCCGTCCGACGGCACCGATCGTCTCATGCCCGCTGCCGGCAACCACCGTATCGTCACCAGTGGTCGTCACTATATCGCGGCCGTCTCCGAGGGTGATGGCGTTGCTCCCGCCTCCCGCGTTGATCGTATCGTTGCCCTTGCCCAGTGCAGAAATGACGTCATCGCCCTTGCCGGTATTGATCGACCAACTGCCGCCGTCCGTGCCAGGTATGATGATGCGGTTGTCGCCGCCTCCAGCTGCCACCGTACCGGAACCGCCCGTCGCGAAGAAATTCAGATCGTCTTTGCTGGACAGTATCGATTCACCCGCATCGCCCGAGCCGAAGATGATCGCTTGATCGGCAGTGTTAACGACTGCATCATAACCGTGCGGTAGTATTGTGAAGCCATCCTTGGATTGCACCCATTCACCAGTCTTGCCCACTGGAACCATGGGTGGCGGGCCATCAGTATCTATCGCCGGGATGATGCTGCCGTTCTGCACGCCAGCGGTGATCGCGTTGGCTAGCTGCTGCGCGAGGGCAGCATTGGCCGCGCTATCGTAACTCAGCGTCACGGCATGTCCGTGTGCGCCGGCAACGGTGACAGTGAACATGTTGTGGTCTCCCGGAAGTCCTGTCATCAGCGCCAGGACGGTTGAGAGCCACTCTCGCGCGCTTGCCGCACGCGATCAGAAGCAATGCGTCATTCCAGTGGGAATGCCCGCTAATTATCCGGTAGTTCTGCATGGAGAATGCCATTCTTAGCGTCAAAATATAGTTTGTTTACCTTCGCCAGGTTGTGCCTTAATCCTTTTAACGAAGTTGACAAACTTTTGTCACACAACTGTATGTTCAGAGTAACGGAAGCAGCACGCCGTCGACTGGGACGTTGGGCCTAAAGCCGCCTGCAATTGTATCCGTTGCCGGGGCCGCCCGACTTCCTCGGATGCCTCGGGTATGCGAACCTGTCGCCATACAACCAGGAGGAAACGATGATTGAGCTCTATGGCATGGGCAGCCCGAACGTCGTGAAGATCTACGTCGCACTCGAGGAACTCGAGTTGCCTTATAATGTCCATCCGGTCGACGTGTTCACCGGCAAACAGTTCGACGCGGAGTTCCTTCGGCTCAATCCGATGGCGAAGGTGCCGGTCATCACCGACAGCGAGCCTCCCGGCGGCAAGCCATGCACGCTGTTCGAGTCTGGCGCCATCCTCCTCTACCTCGCCGAGAAGACCGGCAAGCTGCTGCCGAAGGACATGGCGGCGAAATACGAGGCCATCGAGTGGATGATGGTGCAGATGACGACGCTCGGGCCGATGTTCGGGCAGCACGTTCACTTCGTCCGCTTCGCCCCTGCCGGGAATGACTATTCCAAGAGCCGCTATACCACCCAGGTGCATCGCGTGCTGGAGGTGATGGAGCAGCGGCTTGGCTCGACGGCCTGGCTGGGCGGCGCCGAGTACAGCATCGCCGACATCGCCACCTACCCGTGGGCGCGCAACATTCCGGCCCTGCTGGGCGCGGACTCGGCGGAGAAATACCAGAACGTCATGCGTTGGGTCGGGTACTATCAATGAGCGTCCGGCGGTGAAGCGGGCGCTCGCGGCGGTCGATGACGTGCGCGCCAGGACCACCCAGTTCGACAAGGCGCAACCGGAGATGCTGGACAAGGTCTTCGGTCGCGGCCAGTTCGCCGCTGCCTGATCGGCCGGCGAGGAAGCCTTAACCACTCGCGGCTACCACGGCTCCTTTCCCCTGGAGCCGTGGAGACGCCCTGATGCCCGATACACCTGTTGAACCAAACTCTGACGCCCCCTACCCTGGGCTGGAGATGCGCGTTTCCAGGCTGGAGGGCGATGTGCATGAGATGAAGGGTACGATGAGCCGGCTCGAACTCCTGGTCACCGAGATCAAGGCGACCCTGGACGCGACCCTGCCGCATCTGGCGACGAAGGCCGAACTATCCGACATGCGAGCGGAGATGCGGGTTGAAGCGGCGAACATGCGAGCGGAATGGAAAGGCGATCTGGCGCAACTGCGGACGGAGGTGGCCGATATGCGCGCCGACCTGAAGACCGGGCTCGCCGACAAGCCCAGCAAGACGTACATGTGGGGCGGGTTGACCGCGCTCCTGACCGCCTATGCCTGTGGCCTCGCGGCACTGGCAATTCTGAAATAGCGCCATGACATCAGCTTCCTGGCAGGCGGAGGTCTACGCGGCGCTCAAGGCCGCGCGCATCACCCAGCTTGCGTACGTGCCGGACGCCGGCCATGCGCACCTGATCTCGGCGGCCCACGCCGACGCGGACATGGGCACCGTCGTGCTCACCACCGAGGAGGAAGGCATAGCCTTCGCTGCCGGTGCATGGCTCGGCGGTCAGCGGGCGGTCCTGCTGATGCAGTCCTCCGGCGTGGGCAATTGCATCAACATGCTATCGCTGCCGGTAAATTGCCGGATGCCGTTCTTCACCCTGATCACGATGCGCGGCGAATGGGCCGAGTTCAATCCGTGGCAGGTGCCGATGGGCAGCGCGACACCAACCGTACTGACCACCGTCGGCGTGCACGTCCGCCGCGCGGACCACCCCGACGATGTGGCGGAGCTGGTTGCCGCCTCGGCGGCACTGGCGTTCGACAGTGCGGTCCCGGTCGCCGTGCTGCTGTCCCAACGGCTCATCGGCGCCAAGGTGTTCACGAAATGATCGCCGGATCAGATCGGGCCATGACGAATGAGGACCGGGCCCGCGTCCGGACACTTACATGAGGAATGATGGCACGCTGAACCGCCGCGAGGTCGCCGCCGTGCTGCTGCGCGAACCGGGCGACCTGCTGGTGGTCACCGGCCTCGGCGCGCCGAGCTACGACGCGGGCGCCGCCGGTGATCGGCCGCTGAACTTCTACCTCTGGGGTGCCATGGGCGGTGCGGCGATGGTCGGGCTCGGCTTGGCGCTGGCGCAGCCGCGGCGCCGCGTGCTGGTGCTGACCGGGGATGGCGAGATGCTGATGGGCATGGGCTCGTTGGCCTCAATTGCCGCGGCGGGTGCGCAAAACCTCGCCATCGCGGTCCTGGACAACGGCCGCTATGGCGAGACTGGTGCACAGCATAGCCACACCGCGCTGACCACTGATCTGGCGGCGGTTGCCGCGGCGTGCGGCTGGCGGGCCACCGCGACCGCGCGCGGCATGGACGAGGTCGACGCCCTGCGCGTTCGGCTTCGCCGCGAACCTCTGTTCGCCGTACTGCGCATTTCCCCTGAGGAAGAGCCGCGGCACCTGCCGCCACGTGACGGTGCCCACTTGGCAGATCGCTTCCGGCGGGCGCTGGGCGTTGAGGGTTTGTAACCGGCCGTTAAACCGGCTGTTGTTATTTCATAGTGTATCATCGGCCAATCACGCCATTTGAGTTTGGCAGTCACCGCCAAATTCGCGGAGAATGGAAAGATCGGGACAAGGCGGGCCCGTCCCAATGGGGCCGTCACGGGATGGCGCTTGCGTATGAGGGGCGAAGAATTCGTGGGGCAAGGTCTTGATCAGGACGGCTCGGCAGCGGCGAGTCATGTGAGCGATGGGCGACCGAAAGTCGCCAGGGCGACGTATCGCATTGGCGCATCGGCAACTGCAGCGCTGTTGCTCGGGGTTGTCGGATTGTGGTCCCTCTCTGGACGGCCTGCTGCCCAGCCGGCACCGTCGCCGACTGCCTCCGCCGTACCAGTCAGCGTCACCAAGGCCGAACGGCAGGACGTCCAGGTCTGGCTGAGCGGCATCGGCACTGTGCAGGCTCTCAACACGGTGACGGTGCGGGCCAGGGTCGACGGGACGTTGATGCAGGTTCCGGTGGCCGAGGGGCAGGTCGTCAAGCAGGGCACGGTGCTCGCGGTGATCGATCCCCGGCCGTACCAGGCGGCGCTCGACGCGGCCAGCGCGAAGAAGGCGCAGGACGAGGCCTCCCTCGGCAACGCCAAGCTGGACCTGGACCGTTACACTTCGCTGGCGAAGCAGAGCTTCGCCTCGCATCAGCAGGTCGATACCCAGCAGATGCAGGTGAACCAGCTGACTGCGGGGCTGAAGGGCGACGACGCGACAATCGAGACAGCGCAGCTCAACCTCAGCTACTGCTACATCACCGCCCCGTTCGACGGGCGGCTCGGGTTGCGTCAGCTCGATCCCGGCAATCTGGTGCACGCGACCGACACGGCCGGGATCATGACGATTGCCCAGGTGCGTCCCATCGGGGTCGTGTTCACGCTGCCGCAGCGGAATTTGCCACCAATCGTCGAGGAAATGGCGAAAGGCCCGGTGACGGTCACGGCATGGTCGGGCGATGACAATAGGGAATTGGCGCAAGGCACGTTGCTGACGCCGGACAACGCCATCGACACCACCACCGGCACAATTCGGCTGAAGGCGACGTTCGCCAACCAGGAAGACCGGCTGTGGCCGGGCCAGTTCGTCAGCGCGCGACTGTTGCTGCGCACCGAGCGCCAGGTTGTCGCGGTGCCGTCGCAGGCGGTTCAGCACGGGCAGGACAGCCTGTACGTCTACGTCGTGAAGCCGAACTCAACGGTGCAGCGGCAACCGGTTGTGGCGGAAGATCGTGGTACGTTGATGGTGATTACGAAGGGACTGGATGCCGGCCAGACAATTGTGTTGGACGGCCAGTCGCGGCTGCAGGAGGGAACGCTGATCAGCGCGGCGGCACCGGCAGCGGTGGCGTCCGGGCCGGCCGGCGGCTGAGAGGGACGCATGAAGTGGTGAGCGACGCATGAGCATCTCGACACCGTTCATCAAGCGACCCATCGCCACTTCGCTGGTGATGGCGGCGCTCGTGCTGGTGGGGATTGCCGCTTATCCGTTGCTGCCAGTCGCGCCGCTGCCGCGCGTGGATTTTCCCACCATCGTGGTGACCGGAAGCCTCCCCGGGGCAAGTCCGCAGACCATGGCGGCGACGGTGGCGCAGCCGCTGGAGACCCAGATCGCCCAGATCCCGGGGGTGTCGCAGCTCACTTCGGTCAGCGTGCTGGGGTCCACCAGCGTCACGGTGCAATTCGACCTGGATCGCAATATCGACGGCGCGGCGGGCGACATCCAGGCGGCGATCCAGGCGGCCAGTGCGCAGTTGCCGAAGATCATGCCGGGGCCGCCGACCTATCGGAAGGTCAATCCGTCCGACGCGCCGATCATGATCCTGGCGGCACAGTCGGATGCGATGCCCCTGATCGAGGTGGATGACTACGCCGAGAACGTGCTGTCGCAGCAGATCTCGCAGATCGCCGGTGTGGCGCAGGTGCTCATTGGTGGCCAGCAGAAACGCGCGGTGCGGGTGGAGGTTGAGCCGGACAAGCTCGCCAACATGGGCATGACACTGGAGGATGTGCGCAATCTGCTGGTGAACTCAACGGTCAATGCGCCGAAGGGGGCGATCGACGGTGAGCACCAGTCGTTCACGGTCTACGACAATGACCAGCTCACGCGCGGGAACGAATACAACAACGTCATCCTGGCCTATCGCAATGGCGCGGCGGTTCGCGTGCGCGATATCGGCCGCGCGATCGATGGGCCGGAGAACCGGCTGGTGGCAGCGTGGCAGAATGGCAAGCGCGGCATCCTGCTGATCATCTTCAAGCAGCCTGGCGCCAACGTCATCGACACGGTCGAGCGTATCAAGCAGGCACTGCCTCGGCTCGAGGCATCCATCCCGCCGTCGATCCATGTCAGCACGATCATGGACCGCACGATAACCATTCGGGCCTCGGTCTCCGACGTGGAGTTCACGCTGCTGCTGGCCGTCTGTCTGGTGGTGATGGTGATCTTCCTGTTCCTGCGGAACGTGTGGGCGACGCTCATCCCGAGCATGACTGTGCCGGTGGCGCTGATTTGTACGTTCGGCGTGATGTACCTGCTGGACTACAGCCTCGATAACCTGTCGCTGATGGCGTTGACGCTGGCAGTCGGGTTCGTGATCGACGACGCCATCGTGATGTTGGAGAACATCTTCCGCCACGTGGAAGAGGGCATGAAACCGATGGAGGCGGCGATCAAGGGCGCCGGCGAAATCGGGTTCACGATCGTGTCGATCAGCTTCTCGCTGGTCGCGGTGTTCATCCCGCTGCTGTTCATGGGCGGCATCGTCGGGCGGCTGTTCCGCGAATTCGCTGTGACGGTTACCGCGGCGGTGCTGGTGTCGGCATTCGTCTGCCTGACGCTGACGCCGATGATGTGCTCGCGGTTCCTGCACCACGACACCAGCAAGCATGGGTTGGCCTATCGAGCCATCGAGGCGTTCTTCAACGGGCTGATCGCGTTCTACCGGCGCACGCTGGACATCGCGCTGCGGTTCCACTTCATCACGCTGCTGGTGTTCCTCGGCACGGTCAGTCTGAGCGTGTACCTCTATATCATCGTTCCCAAGGGGTTCTTCCCACCGCAGGACAACGGGGTCGTCCTAGGGCTTACCGAGGCGGCGCAGGACATCTCCTTCAAGGACATGATGAATGTGCAGCAGCAGTTGGCCGACGTCATCGCGCAGGATCCCGATACGGCGGCCTATGTTTCATCGATGGGCGGCGGATTTGGCGGGCAGCCCAACAACGTGGGGCGGCTGTTCATCGCGATGAAGCCGCTGGACGAGCGGGTTGGGGGCTCGCTGCAGGATTACATCAACCGGCTGCGGCCCAAGATTGCCAAGGTGAAGGGCGGCAAGCTGTTCCTGCAACCGATACCCGACGTGCGCGTCGGCGCCCGGCTGGCGAAGACGGAATTTCAGTACACGCTGCAGGACGCGAACCTGGACGAACTGTACCAGTGGGCGCCCAAGATCATGAACAAGCTGCAGTCGCTGCCAATGCTGCGCGACGTGACCAGCGACCAGCAGAATGGCGGGACTACCGCGACCCTGCTGATCGACCGAGACGCCGCGGCACGTTTTGGCATCCAGCCGCAGGTCATTGACGACACTCTGTACGATGCGTTCGGCCAGCGGCAGATCGCGCAGTTCTTCTCGCAGGTGAACTCGTACCACCTGGTGATGGAGGTGCCGCCAAATTTGGCAGGCGACCCGACGACGCTGGACAAGCTGTATGTCAAGTCATCGACCGGCCAGGCGGTGCCACTGTCGACCTTTGTGCACTGGAGCACGATGCCGGTGCAGCCGCTGTCGATCAGCCATCAAAGCCAGTTCCCGGCGGTGACGATATCGTTCAACCTGGCGCCGGGGGCGGCACTTGGTGACGCGGTGGACGCGGTGCAGGCCGCGATGCGGCAAATGGGTGTTCCGATCACCGTTGTCGCCTCGTTCCAGGGGACCGCGCAGGCGTTCCAGACTTCGCTCGCTAGCCAGCCCTACCTGATCGCCGCGGCGATGATCAGCGTCTACATCATCCTGGGCATCCTGTACGAAAGCTACATCCTGCCGCTGACCATTCTTTCCACGCTGCCCTCGGCTGGCGTTGGCGCGCTGCTGACGCTGCTGCTGGTGCACCAGGACCTCTCGGTCATTGCGCTCATCGGCGTGATCCTGCTGATTGGCATCGTGAAGAAGAACGGCATCATGATGGTCGACTTCGCCATCAACGCCGAGCGACGCGATGGGCTGTCGCCGCATGACGCCATCCGACAGGCGTGTCTGCTGCGGTTCCGCCCGATCCTGATGACGACGATGGCTGCGATGTTGACCGGATTACCGTTGATGCTGGGGCATGGGACCGGGTCTGAACTGCGGCGGCCATTGGGGTTTGCCATGGTGGGCGGATTGGCGCTCAGCCAGGTGCTGACGCTGTACACCACGCCGGTCGTCTATCTGTATCTGGATCGGCTGCAACGTCTCCTGTCGCCGGGGCGGCGGCGTATGCCCACGCTGGCAGAGAAGATGGGCACGACCGAGAAGATGGAGTTGGCCTCGGCTGATTAGCGTCCCCGGTTGTCGTCACGCGGTGCCTCCCGCACACTGGCCGCACCAGCAAGGGGAGGTTTCAATGGAAGTTCGTCTCGACGGCCGCAGCGCGATCATCACCGGTGCGAGCACCGGGCTCGGCCTGGCCATGGCGAGGGAGTTCGCCGCCTCGGGTGCCGATGTCGCGATCCTGGCGCGGCGGCCAGAAGTGCTGGAGGAGGCGAAGCAGACCGTCTCCGCCACCGCGAAGGGCGGGCGGGTTGCCACCTTCGTGTGCGATGTGTCGAAGGCCGAAGACATCCAGAAGACATTCGACGGTGTCATCAAGGCGTTCGGCAAGGCTGATATCCTGATCAACAACGCCGGCCAGTCGATGGCGATGCCGTCGGACCAGATCACCGACGAAATCTGGCGCGACGACCTGGAACTGAAGCTGTTCGCGGCGATCCGGCTGACGCGGTTGGTGTGGCCGGGGATGAAGGAGCGCAAGTGGGGGCGCATCATCAACGTGCTGAACACCGGTGCGAAGGCGCCGCGCGCCAATGGTGCGCCAACGGCAGTGTCGCGCGCCGCGGGCATGGCGTTCATGAAGGTGCTGGCGAGCGAGGGCGCCCCGCATGGCATTCTGGTGAACGGCATGCTGGTAGGATTGATCGACTCGGATCAGCACGTGCGGCGGCACAAGCGTGAGGGCGCCAACACGCCCTATGAGGACTTCCGCGCGAAGATGGGGGCGAATGTGCCGATTGGGCGCATGGGGAAGGCGGAAGAGTTCGCCGCAATGGCGTGCTTCCTATGCTCGGATCATGCAGGATTTACCACCGGCACCGCCATCAACATGGACGGCGGCGCCAGCCCCGTGGTCTGACGTCATGGCTCGCGAGGCGGCTATGGTGCCGCCTCGTTGCATGATTGGGGACCGAACCGATGGCGAAGATCATCCCTGTCGAGACGTTCGACTGCGTGGTGTTTGGCGCCACCGGCGACCTGACGCTGCGGAAACTGCTGCCGGCGCTCTACTACCGGTTTCGCGATGGCCAGATGCCGCCGGAAGCGCATGTCATTGCGGCGGCTCGCTCGGAGTTGGACGACGGGGCGTACCGCAAGCGTGCCAGCAAGGCACTGAAGGAACACGTCGCGCGCGAGGATCTGGATACGGACACGGCGGACAAGTTCTGCCGCCGGCTAAGTTACGTGCGGCTGGATGCGACGGATCCGAAGGGCGACTGGAAGGCGCTGGCGGACGTGCTCGATGCGGAGCGCGTGCGGGTGTTCTACCTGGCGACCTCGCCGGATCTTTATGGGCCGATCTGCCGCAACATCGGCGCGCATGGCTTGGTGACCGAACAGTCGCGCGTGGTGCTGGAGAAGCCGATCGGTCACGACCTGACCTCGGCGCGGCAGATCAACGACGACGTGGGGTCGGTGTTCGAGGAGACGCAGATCTACCGCATCGACCATTACCTGGGGAAGGAGACGGTACAGAACCTGATGGCGCTGCGGTTCGCCAACACGATCTTCGAGCGGTTGTGGAATGCCGACGTGATTGACCACGTGCAGATCACCGTGGCGGAAACGGTGGGGGTCGAGCAGCGGGGCGGCTACTACGACAAGTCGGGCGCACTGCGCGACATGATCCAGAACCACATGCTGCAGCTGCTGTGCCTGATCGCGATGGAGCCGCCGGTGTCGCTGGACGCTGACCGGGTGCGCGACGAGAAGCTGAAGGTGCTGCGTGCGCTGCGGCCATTCGAGCCGCATGAGGCGCTGACCCAGACGGTACGCGGGCAGTATATACAGGGCGCGATCGACGGGAAGCCGGTGCCGGGGTACATCGCGGATCTCGACGGGCCGGAAGCGAGCCAGACGGAGACGTTCGTTGCCCTGAAGGCGGACGTGCGCACCTGGCGCTGGGCGAACGTCCCGTTCTACCTGCGCACCGGGAAGCGACTGCCGCAGAAGGTCTCAGAGATCGTCATTCAGTATCGCGCGCTGCCGTTCTCGATCTTTCCGCCAGACGCGGCGGAGTGGACGCCGAACAAGCTGATCATCCGGTTGCAGCCGGAAGAGGGCATGCGGCTGGCGATGATGACCAAGGACCCTGGGCCAGGTGGGCTGCGACTGTCGCCGACGGCGCTGGATATCCGGTTTGAGAAGACATTCGGCATGCGCTTTCCGGACGCGTATGAGCGGCTGCTGATGGACACGGTGCGCGGCAATGCGACGCTGTTCATGCGAAGGGACGAGGTGGAGGCGGCGTGGGCCTGGGTGGAGCCGATACTGCAGGCGTGGGGGAGCCGGCCGGACCAGCCTCGGCATTATCCGGCTGGCACATGGGGGCCAACGGCCGCGATCGCACTGATCGAACGAGACGGGCGGACGTGGCACGAGGATGTTGGATAACGAAGGACCGAGTGGCCCCACCCCAGCCTACGCCACCCCCTCATCCCCCGTCATGGCGGGGCTTGGCCCCGCCATCCACGTCTTGCGCTGCTGGGTCTCTACCAGCGGCGACCCGTCTGGCACGCGTACCTGCTGTCTCTATCTAACATGTTGCATAACAACAACGAACCCAACCGCAGCCGACTGCCCCACCTGCCTCGCCTCCCGATCCGCCACAATATCGCCCAGCAACAACGCTTACAAAAAGGGCTCGGACCAGCGTCATCGCCGCCGCGTCCGATCAAGACCCCGCCAGAATGGCATCCGCACACTTCTCCGCGGTCATCAGCACTGGAAAATTCGTGTTGGCACACGGCACGACCGGGAAGATCGAGGCATCCACCACACGCAACCCGTCCACCGCCCGCACGCGCCCCGCAGGATCGGTCACCGCCATCGGATCGTCCTCGCTGCCCATCCGGCAGGTACAGGAGGCGTGCCAAACACCCACCGCCGCCTTGCGCACGAACGCCTCCAACTGCTCGTCATCACGCATCAGGCCCTCGAGCGTGAACCCCTCCATCACCAAATTCCTGATCAGGTAGCTGCGCAGCGCTGCCGGCCCGTCCAGCGCCTTCGCCAGCGCATCCGTGATCCACTTGTTCTTCTTGCTCACCAGGCCGACCTGGCGGACCTTGTCGCTATAGCTGGCGGGGAACGGATCAGCCGTCACGGCCTGCATCGTCGGCGTCAGATGCATGGCACCAAACCGGCGCACCCCGTCCATCATGCGCTCCAGGTCGCGCGGATCCGACAGCAGGTTGAAATCCACGATCGGTTCCTCACGCCAATCGCCCGAGGCGAGCTTCACCTCGCCCGTCTCGGAGTACATCTTGTACACCGTGACGATGAACGAAC
This sequence comes from uncultured Alphaproteobacteria bacterium, assembly GCA_963726125.1. Taxonomy (GTDB): domain Bacteria; phylum Pseudomonadota; class Alphaproteobacteria; order Acetobacterales; family Acetobacteraceae; genus JAMXLO01. Next base: position 221,814 of record CAVSBG010000005.1, read on the forward strand.
CGATCTGCTCGCCCACCGCGTGCCACGACGTCTTGTTGGTGACCACGGTGAACATGTCGCCCGGTGGAATGCCGTCGAGCTGCGACGAATACCGCAGTGCCAGATAGATATGCCGCCGCGTATAGTCGTTGACGATACGCGCGAACGGCTTGATGAACGCGGCAACCGCGACCGCGGGATGGTCCTGCAATCGCTGGCCAACGCCGGGAACCGCCGCGCGCACCTCGATGCCCATGTCGCGCAGGTGCGCCGCTGGCCCGATGCCTGCACGTAACAGATGCGCTGGCGAATGGATCGCGCCGGATGACAGGATCAACTCGCGCCCCCGGAACTCGGTTTCGCGCCCTCCAACTCTTGCCTTCACGCCGACGCAGCGCATCCCGTCGAACAGCAGCGTGCTCACCTGGGTGTCCGTCGATATCGTCAGGTTCTCCCGCATCCGCGTACCGGGATCGAGGTAGCCGATGGCCGCCGACACCCGACGCTCATACACGTTGGAAATCGTGATCGGGAAATAGCCATCCTCGAATTCCGCGTTCTGGTCGATCAGGAACTTGTAGCCGGCGGCCTTGAACGTTTCGCCCGCGGCCTTGGCATGTTCCGGCCACAGATCCGGAAAAATCCGCCGCACCGGAATGCGGCCTTCCTTGCCGTGCCACGGACCATCGAAGTCCATGTCGCGCTCGACCTTCTTGAAGAAGGGCAGCACGTTGTCCCAGTTCCATCCCGTCGCGCCGCGCGCATGCCATTCGTCGTAGTCGGTCGGCGCGCCGCGGTTCGCCAGCTGGCCGTTGATCGACGAACCGCCTCCCAGCACGCGCGCCTGCTCATAGGTGCGCAGCTTCGGGCGAGGTTCGTCGGGGCGGTTATGCGGAATGACCTCGGTCGTCACCTTCAATGCCGACCACGTATACGCGGGGTTCAGATACGCGGTACCCGGATACGAATCGAGGATCGCCGCCGGCACCTTGCCATGCGGCGTATCCTGGCCGGCCTCCAGCAGCAGCACCTTGTTGGCCGAACGAGCGGACAGTCGGTTGGCCAGCACCGAACCGGCTGACCCGCCCCCAACGATGATGTAGTCGTAGTCCATTCAATTCCCCCGGTTGCCGCGTCGGCACTTGGCCGCTTGAACCAGGATCGTTTGGGGCCGCCGAGCCTGCGTCAAGCCCCGCGTGCATCATTCGCGTCTTAACTGCGGTTCGGCAGATCAAATGCTCAATCGGTTGTCATCCGGTACGCGATCGGGCATCAGCCCTTATGTGATCGACACCTCCGCGCGGACTTTGTTGCGAGCCTGTCTGCTAAGCGGCGCACCGGCTCAGCAGGCATTCGCCACCTGGAGATCCGGGATCACGCCGGCAACGCTGCAAGGCAATGAGCTGCGTATGATGCCGATGCTGCTCGCCAACCTGACGCGGCTTGGTGTTGATGATCCGCTGCTGCCGTGGCTCCGCGGGATGGCAAAGCATGTCTGGCTCACCGGGATGCTACGGCGAGCCGCTGTGCGAAGCGCGCTCGATCAACTCGCCGCGGCATCAATTCCGATCGTGCTGGTCAAAGGGTCCGCCCTGCTCGCGCGCTGGCAAGACCAATTCGATACCAGGCCAATGGGCGATTTCGACCTGCTGGTCCCGCGCGATCACGCGTTCGATGCCCTGACCACGTTGACCAACGCCGGCTGGTCAGGTCCACCGATCAGTACCATCGACGATATTGCATTCGATGCGTTTCACGCCTTCTGCGTGTCGCGGCCGCATGATATCGCCATCGATGTGCATTGGCGTCCGGCGGAAGCGATCGCCGATCCTGCCCACGCGGCAGGCCTCATTGTCCGATCCCAGGCGGCCACGATGCTCGGCTGTCCCGTCAGGGTCGCCGGCATCGCCGACCATCTGTTCGTTCTGTTCGCGCACGCTTTTCATAATTCCGGCAATGGTCGCTTCGATTGGATCGCCGAGGCCGCGATCCTGCTGCGTCTTGCGCGGGCCATGATTGATTGGCGCGTGCTGCACGGTCTCGCAGCGACCTACCGCATGACGGCGTGGTGCACCGACGCCATTGCATTGGCCTGCGACATTTCCGGTCAAACGCCGCCATCGGAATCCCGGCGTTGGGTTCGCCCGTGGGCGCGGACGCTCGACAGGTTTGAACAGAAGGCCCGCGTCGACGGCGATCTCTTCGGCTCCCTTGTCGGCAGGGCGCGGTCGAAGCGGCGCTCCGGTTCTCGCCGGCCGCATCGCACCGCATTCCGCGATCCCGCAATCCTGGAGGCGGCAGCTTGCGTGCTGGATTTGCGATTCCGCCGCCGGCAGATCGCCAGTGTCGGAACAGCCTCGCTCGCATGCATAGGACCGCACGGTTTTGTGCCAGCTCGCGATCCAGCCAGTCAATCATGCTGCGCCGGCTGGTCGATACCGGAAATCTGCGGCCGCTGGACCGACGGCAATTTTGCCTGGCTGCTGCTGGCCTTTCCCTGCGCGCCCGCAACGCCATTTCCAGTCCGTCTGTCGTTCCAGCTGTACACATTGCCGTCCTGCCCGGATCTTGCAGTCAATGTCTGGGCCGGGGAGGCGCTGGAGGAATGGCGGTTCAGGGCGGACCAGCCGGAGACCCATACGCGCACTATTTTGGGCAGTGCCTGGGTCAGCGCCGGCGGTCCGCTGTTGGCGCTCTATTTCCGCTTCGACCGCAAGATGGACCCAAGCGGACGCGGTCGTGTAGGCGGCGATGCGCGAGCCCTAGGAATGCTGCTGCAGCGCATCGACATCGCGACGCCCGCGACCATTCCCGCGCTCGGTGACGGCCTCGATGTCGCGCTACCGCAGGCAGCGTTGCCGCAACGACCAGCTTCGTGCGAGGCCACGTTCTGGGAAGGTTGGAGCAACGCCGAAGCGAACGGCCGCTGGACGATCGGTCGTTCCGCAACGCTGTTGCTCAATCTGTCCGAGCGGCGGCCGGCCGGATTGCGGTTCGACATTTCTTATGTCCTCGGCGACATGGCAGGGCAGGACATCGAAATTGCCGTGGACGGCACGTCTGTGGGCACCTGGAACCTGCCGGCTCATTTGGCAGCGCAGATCGATATAGTCCTGCCGCACGCCGAACGGCCCGACGCGTTGACCGCGATTACCTTCACCATCGCGCGTCCGTTCATCGCAGCGACGTTGATCGCAACGGATGACTTCCGAATGCTCGGCGTGATGCTTCACCGCATCACGCCGATGGACTGAGCCGACGCTTCTGCAAATACTCCCGCATCACCGCGAGGTAATTGTCGCGCTGCTGCAGCGCTTCGCGACGGCTGAGATTGCTGTCGTGCAGCCGGCGCCGGTAGAGCGGTTGGTCAAGCATCACCCAGCTGAATCCCTGAGCGGTGGCACTCGCGAACCAGGCGATGAAATCGGCATGCCTGTGCTCTGCGTCGAAACCACCCAGCCGCCGCAACAACGTACCCCGGATCAGCATCGTGCCCTTCACCAGCCCCGCCATGACCATGCCGCCTCCCTTCAGGCGGGAACGTTCATGTGCCGACAGTTCAGGACTGATGAATTGCGTGAGATGCGTGAACACTGCATCCAACGACGGCTCCGCCATGAGGCCGGCGACCTGACGCTCCAGCTTATCCGGCATCCAAACATCGTCAGCATCAAGGAATGCGATCGCCTCTCCGCTCGCTTTGGAGACACCATGATTGAGCGCCGCAGCCACACCCTGATTGGTCTGTCGCAGCAACGTCACCGGCGAACCAAACTCCGAAAGCACCCTGGCGCTCGCATCGGTGGAGCCGTCGTCGACGACGATCACCTCGTATGGCGGCAGGGTTTGCGCCAGCACGGAGCGCACGGCCTCGCCGACATAGGCGGCGGCATTGTAGCAGGGTATCACCACCGAGATCTTCATCGCGCGGCGTTCGTCCGTAGCCGGCGACGGGCGACACTGCGGCGCATCACTTCCAGCATCGCAGACTGCGAAGTCTCCACATTGCGCGACAACCCATCCGGGCCGAGGCGATAGTTCAGCGTGACCGCGTCAACATAGGCCACCTCCAATTTCGCTTCGATAAAGCGAAGGTAAAGGTCGATATCCTCGCCACGGGTCAGCGCCTCATCCATCCCGCCCAATGCGAGCCAGGCCGACCGAGCCATCAGTCCCGTGGGAAGCAAAAACGGAATATGAGTGCGATCCGCGCGCACCAGCCGAGGATCGGCATTTCCGCTCGCCTCGATTGCCACACGGCCGCAGACGAACGCTGCCGAACCGATCCCCTCCAGCAAGGCGCCGGTGCGGTCAGCTGGCCAGGTATCGTCATGGTCCAACGTCGCGATCAGCTCGCCCTGCGCCGCCGCTACCGCCGCGTTGCGTGCTGCCGCCGGTCCCCGCTGAGGCTGCCGAAGCAGGCGGGCACCCGGCGCCGCTCGCCACACGACATCGGCCGTATCATCGGTCGATCCGTCATCGACGACGATGATCTCGGCCACCGGCACAGTCTGCGCATGCACGCTGGCGAGCGCGGCGCCAATCTGCGCGGCCCCATTGTGCACGGCGATCACGGCAGACACCGTTGGCCGAATGGCAGTCACGCTGAGATCATCCCGGCAAGCAAATCGAGTGCGGCGTCGGAATCAGATCCAGGATCGAACCGCCACAAAGGTGTACGCGCGACAATGTCGAACAGCTTGTTCAGTCGCGAGTCGGCATAGCCCGGCGTCGCAACGGTCGTGGTGGTGGCCAATGTGGAGACCACCAGCGCCCGACTGACCTGGGTTCGGTTCGGCGTCGCAGCACCGTTACGCTCGATCAACGCGATGCCGGCAAGGCTACCGCCACCGAGCAACCGGTCGCCCGCGCCGAATGCCAGCTCATGGCGGATTTCGCCTTCGTCATCTGAGACCTCGCGACGAAGATGCAGCATGTCGCCGAACCGGTCCACCATGTCTGAACGCAGCCGCGCCGTGCGATAGAGGGGCGCGACGCAAGGTGACGGACCGCTGCGGACCAGCACGAAATCATCCCCGGCATAGCTCCAGCCGGCCCGAATTGCAGCCAATGCCAGGCTGGTCTTCCCGGCCTTGCCGCGACCCGCAAGCAGGACGGCTCGGCCGTCGCGGCAGATGGCCGCGCCATGCAGTGCAACCCAGGACGTCGGATGCAGGATTGCTTGCACCAATGGCAGCAACGGACGCGACCGCTCCCAGGCCGGTACCGTGGCGGGACTTTCGGTCCAATACGCGCCGCGGCGCAGCGGCCGGTGCAACATGTGCAGTGCAGGCAGGAAGCGCCCCATCCACAACGCGTACGAAATCGCTCTCGGCGCTGAACTGCATATCGCCAGCCGTCGTTGCCGGCAGGATCGTCGGCCGCGGCGCGCCCGACCCGGCGGCGAGGATATCGATGCGGAATTCCGACGGATCGCATTGTCCAGGCCTGGCAAATGCATCGGCGAAGCTCGCTTCCAGGCTGCGTGCACCAAAACACAGATCGACGGCGTACGGGCCTACCCGGATCGTCCGAACCGGAGCATCCGGTGGCATAGCCAACGCAAGCGCCTCGATGGCGGCGCCAACGGCATCGGTCACCGCGCCGGCGCCACCACCGGCCAACCCTGTTCGCCCACATCGTGGATCGGATCGATCAGCAGCAACGCCTGCAGATCGTCAAATCTCTCCATCGTTGGCGCCTGGAAGTCCGCATCGATGCGAGGCGCCCACATCGTTTCGGCGCTGGCCTCGCCCGGCTTCAACAGCCCTTCAGCAACCAATTCGCCGATGAAGCGAGCCACCGCGACGCGAGCGTTCACCTCGTCGGCACCGGCCAGCATCGCAACGATCTCCGACAGAGTGCGCCCCGATGCAAGGCCGGTCCAAACCGCGGCTCCAGATTGACCGAGGCTGTAGAACAAGCCGGTATCGAGATTGGCGACAATCGCCTCATCGCCAAAGTCCTTGGCGATGATTGCGGGGCCGCCCACCACATAGCGGACAGCGTCGTCTACGTTTGCCATCCACGCAATGTGTCATTCGCGCGACGTGGCTGGCAAGCTTGCACCTCGCCGGCGCAGGTCAGCGTGTTTCAGTATGGAAGGTCTTGGAGACGATCCGCCAGCCCTCCGCCAGCTTCACGAACGTCAGGTAATCGGTGAAGTAGCGTGGCGGGATCTGGCAGTGCACCTTGGCGAAGGCTGTGGTGGGGCCCGATCGATCGATCTGCACCACCCAATCGTGCCGCTTCAGGTCCTGGGTCTGCGGCGATTTGCGGCTCCGCACCATGTCGAACCAATGCGCGCGCGACCAGTCCGTCATCTTGCCGTCCGCCACGCCGAACAGGTGCGCGACCTCGTGGAACACGCCGCCGAGCTTGTCCGTGTCACCCTCGTACATGCCATCAAAATACGTCTGCAGCGCTTGCTCTATCTGTTGAAGATCGGACGCCATAGCGTTTCCCCTGAACACTGATGCGGCAGCATCACGCGATCCATGCGACGCGGCAAGGGATTGGTGCCTTGCGCGGCTTTCACCCGATTCCCCCTAATTACCCTCTCCCGCAACAGCGGGGGAGGCAGGGAGGGGGTGCCACGTTTGGCCGCCCCCTTCCGACCTCCCCCGCTTTGCGGAACAGGGGGTTCACGCACCACTCCGCCGACTGGAGAGAACCACGCCTCCCGTGATACTCTCACGCCCATGAGCATATCTCTTCCCCGGCCCTACACGCGGGACGAGTTCTTCACCTGGGCCACCACCCAGGAAGGCCGTTACGAGTTCGACGGTTTCCAACCGGTCGCCATGACCAGAGGAACGGTCAATCACGCGATCATCTCTCGAAATCTGCACCGCGCCCTGGATGCGCGGCTGCGTGGCAGCAAATGCCAGCCACTCGGACCCGACGCCGGCGTCACCACCGTTGGCAATGCGATTCGCTATCCCGATGCTCTGGTAACATGCAGCGGCACTCTGGATGGTGAAGCCCTTACCGTGCCCGGCGTGGTCGCTCTCTTCGAGGTTCTCAGTGCAACCACCGGCCGCACCGACCGCATCATCAAGGTTCGCGAATACGCGGCGATCGATTCGGTCCGGCGCTACGTCATCCTCGAATCAACCGGTGTCGGACTGACCGTCCTCGAACGCCAGGCCGCTAACGACGCCTGGATCGCGGCGACCCTCACCACTGGCGACACCCTCCGCATGCCCGAAGTCGGTATCGAAATCCCGATCGCTGAATTCTATCAGGACATCCGCTTTCCGGAAGAAACTGCTTCGGTGTCGTAATGACTGACGTCAACACCCCAGCTTCGTCGCCATGTCCTCCAGGTCGGTCGCCACCACGTCCCATTCCTGATCAGCCGCAAAATCGCGCTTCTGATGCGGTCCGTATTCCGTCGGACGCGGGAAGAACCCCGTCATCAGCCCGGCCTTGCGCGCGTTCGCCAGATCGTTGTTGTGCGCCGCACCCATCATCAGCTCCCCCGGCTCCAGGTCCAGCAGCTTCGCAACCCCGAGATAAGTCTCCGGATCCGGCTTGAAGTGCTGGAACAGGTCGGACCCGAACACCACGTCCCACGGGATGCCTGCGTGCTTCGCCATCTTGGTCAGCAGCGCAACGTTGCCGTTCGACAGCGGGCCGATGATGAACTTCCGCTTCAGCCGCGTCAGGCCAGGGATCGCATCCGGCCACGGCTTCAGCCGATGCCAACCCAGGTTGATGTGCTTCAGGTCGGCCTCGCTCAGGCCCTTGATGCCGAACTCCGCCACCAGCGTGTCCAGCGAGGCGCGATGCAGGTTGTCCAGCGTGGTCCACGGCTCAAGACCCTTGCGCACGCGATCCATCGACGGGTGATAGGCGGCGCGCCAGGCGTCCACCAACGCCGTCCAATCCGCGCTCACCCCGCGCTCGCGCCCAAACGCCGTCAGGTCGGCGATCAGGCTGCTGCGCCAATCCACCACGGTGCCGAACGTGTCGAACACGATCGCCACGGGCTGCTTGTTCGCCATATCTTCCTCCCCTGGGTTGCGGCCCATAGCCAAGCGGTGCGACAAGGCGCGGTCAAGCGGGGCCTGTGCCCCTCCATCATCCTGCGAACGGAAACCCACGATGTCCGCCAAATTCAACACGGCGCTGCTCGGGGCCATCCTCGGGAGCTACCTACTGGCCGCTCCAGCATCGGCCGCCGGACCGGCGCACGTTGCGCTGGTGATCGGCAATGGCACCTACGCCACACTACCGCAACTCCCCGCCTGCCTGCAGTCCGCGCACGCGGTGGCGGCAGCGCTCCATGGTGCCGGCTTCGACGTCGTCGAGCGCGAGGACACCTCCAGCGGCGCCATGGATGCCGCGGTCGGTGAGTTCGTTACCAAGCTGACGCAGGCGCCCGATGCCGCGGCCGTCATCTACGTGTGCAGCTACGGCACCGAATACAACAACCGCCCATTCATGCTGCCGGTCTCCGCCAACATCACCCGACCGGCTGACGTGCTCACCCAGGGCGTTCTCGCCAAATCGCTGATCGATGCGTTGCGGCGCGGCAACGCGGGTCCGACCCTGGTGGCGATCGACGTTGTGGCGGCGCCGATACCCGGCGCTCCACTGGCGGTTGGCCTCAATGCCGCGGTGCAGAACCTGCCCGACCGCACCTCGTTGATCGTCGCGGGTGACATCCGGCAATCGAACGCGCCGAGCATCCTCGCCACTGCGCTGGTCGAGCAATTCAAGAACCCGGAGCTTCAGACATCGGACCTGCTTGCGGCCTTGCAGCAGGCGCTCGCGATGCGGGCAGTCTCGGCCGCGGCACTGCATCAGGCAAACACGCCCGGCTATCTGGTCGGGACAGCGCCCGCCGGTACGCCAGCGCCGCCGACAACGATTGCCGGCGTCGCGCCGCCGCCGCTCACCGATCCCGCCGTCTCGCTGCCCGGCAGCGGTCAGCTGTCAGATGGGGATCGCCGATTCGTCCAGGGCGCGCTGCAAAAGCTGGGCTATTACTCGGGCCAGGTCGATGGCGTGTTCGGTCCCGATACGCACGCAGCGATTCGCCGCTATCAGCATGAGCTGGGCGCGCCGATGACCGGTAATCTGACGCCCGAGCAGGCGACCAGGCTCGCACGCGGCGGCTGACGTCCGGGGAGAACACGCAGATGGGCCTCAAGGCCAAATTCAACCTCATGATGCTGCTGGCGCTGCTGGTCGGGCTGGCACTCGCCGCCGCCCTGTCCTGGCGCATCGTACATGATGAAGCGCGCCGCGACGTGCTGCAGGAAGCCAACATCATGATGGCGCAGGCGTCCGCCATCCGCGACTACACCAACAACGAGATCGCGCCGTTGCTGGCGGATCAGATCAAGACACGCTTCCTGCCGCACACCGTGCCGTCGTGGGCGGCGCAGACCAACCTGCGTGAACTCGCCAAGCAGTTCCCCGACTACACCTACAAGGAAGCCGCGCTCAATCCGACCAATCCCGCCGACAAGGCGACCGATTGGGAGAGCAACATCATCGCCGAGTTCGACGGCAAGCCCTCGCTGCACGAACTCGTAACGACACGCGACACGTCCGGCGGTCCCATCCTGTCGATCTCGCGGCCGATCCGCATCACCGACAAGAACTGCCTGACCTGCCATTCGACGCCGAGCGCGGCGCCCGCATCGATGATCGACCTCTACGGCACCGCCAATGGTTTCGGCTGGAAGCTCGGCGACGTGATCGGCGCCCAGATCGTGTCCGTGCCGATGAGCGTCGCGCTGGACCGCGCCAACGAGGCATTCAAGGTTTATGTCGGCGCGCTGATCGCCGTGTTCGCCGTCACGATCGTGCTGATGAACCTGCTGCTGCACTTCGTCATCGTGAAGCCGATACGCCGGATGTCGGCGATCGCCAGTGAGGTAAGTCTCGGCAACATGGACGCGCCGGAGTTCCCCGAGCGCGGACGCGACGAGATCGCCTCGCTGGCCGGCTCGTTCAACCGCATGCGGCGCAGCCTCGCAAACGCAATGAAACTACTGGAGAGCTGAAATCTCCGAGGCGCTCCCCGCCACGATCGGCCGCTACCGCGTCGAACGCGTGCTCGGGCGCGGCGCCATGGGAGTGATCTACAAGGCGCATGATCCGGTGATCGACCGCGACGTTGCGATCAAGTTGATCCGCGCCGATCTGCTCAGCGGCGATGACCACAGCGACTACCTTGCCCGCTTCCAGCACGAAGCGCAGGCGGCCGGCCGCTGCACGCACCCCAACATCGTCGCAATCTACGACTTCGCCGTACATGAGGGGAACCCGTTCCTCGCGATGGAATATGTCGAGGGCAAGGACCTCGGCCAGGTGCTCGTGCGAACCGGCCGGTTCATGCCTGACGCGGCGGTCGCCATCATCGGCCAGGTGCTGGATGCGCTCGCCTGCGCACACGGCCTCGGCATCGTCCATCGCGACGTGAAGCCAGCGAACATCCTGCTGCTGGCGGACGCACGCGTGAAGATGACCGACTTCGGCATATCCCGCCTCGACAACTCCGCCTTGACGCAGACCGGCTCGGTGATCGGAACGCCAAGCTACATGTCGCCGGAGCAATGCCGCGGTGACGCCGTGGATGCGCGCTGCGACCTCTTTTCCACCGGCGTCGTGCTGTACGAAATGCTCAGCGGCGAGCGGCCATTCACCGGCCGCAGCCTGACCGAGGTCGCATTCAAGGTCATCAATAACGAGCCTCCCGATATCGTCGCGAAATGCCCGGGCCTGGCGCCATCGCTGGCCGCAGCAATCCATCGCGCGCTGGCCAAGCAGCCGGGCGATCGATTCAGTTCCGCCAAGGACATGGCGGCGGCCCTGCGCCAGACTGCACCGGCGTCGCCCGCGGTCGACGACCACACGGTGGTGCTGCGCCGCACGCCGACAGTGTTCACCGATGCGACATTGGGCACGATCGAGCGCGAACTCGCGACGCATATCGGCCCGATCGCACGCCACCTGGTTCGCAGCGCGGCGCAAAAGGCAGGCTCGGTGGAGGAACTGCGCGAAATGCTCGCCCAGGGCATCGATCAACCGGCACTCCGCTCCAGGTTCCGTGCAGAACCCGCGACGGCCGCAACGCCGCGTACCGACATCGCGCCGATCGAAGTGCAGCACGCCGAGCGTGAACTGACGCGCCGCCTCGGTCCGATCGCCCGAGTGCTGGTGAAGCGGGCGCTAACGACCGCGCATTCCCCCGATGATCTGTGGGAAACCCTGGCGACGCACATCGAACGCGACGTGGATCGGCAGTCATTCCTCCAGGCGCGGACACACTGATCAGAACAGTGCAAGTCACCACGACCAGAGGCAACGAACTGGTATTCGAAACGGTGGTCTGATGGCGGGATAACGACTGATCGGCGAGACGTAACTGCTCAACCCTGTAGGACCCCGGTTGCCAATAGCTGTCAAGCAAGACAGCAGGATTTACCACAGAGGCGCAGAGATACGAAGAAGAAGCCAGGAGATGACTTCAGCAACGAACCTACCGGTGGAGGGTCTCTGTCTCCGCTTCTCTGTGCCTCCGTGGTGAATCCGCTGCTTGCTTGCTTGCTTGCTTGCTTGCTTGCTTGCTTGCTTGAGCCGGGCGGCCGCGACCGCGTCCTATCAAGCAGATTATACCGACAGCCAGAAGTTCCGACTCGTGATCGATGCGCCTCACCGTCATGCCGACGGAGGAGGCTATGAAGTGATTTGTTTGCAGCCGTTCGCCACCGGCAACTGATACTTTCTGGTCGCCATGCGAGCATAATACGCAATGCTACATCAGAGCCCGATCGTGGCTAATTCTTCTTTGCCGATTCGAGCAATATCAAACGTCGCCAGCCGAAAAATTCACAGCCTCGGAGGTCGGCATGATGATAAAGGGGCATCGATCAAGAGCCGGAACTTCCGGCCACCGGTATCAGAACAGCCGGAACAGCCCGCGCAGAAAACCCGGCGTCAGCGCGCTCAGCGGATTGACCGACACCGACGGATCGTCCAACGCCCCACGCACCGTATAATTCGCGGCAAACACACCGCCGCCCCGCTCCGGGCTGAACAGCCTCCCCACCAGCGGCACATTCCCGAGCAGTGAATTGAAGAAATACGCAGGAACGATGGTCCCCTGCATATCGACCCGCAGCGCATCCAGGTCGATGTGCCCTTGCGCGGTCAACCCAAGCGACGAACTGAATGCCCGCGCCTCACCCAGATCCAACGCACTATCGGTCAGCCGGAACGGTGCCTCGAGACGGGTGAAGCCAAGGCCTGATCCACCCAACGCATCCACCAGCCCGTACAGCGTCATGGCCTGCAACAGCTTCGCCAGAGCCGGAACGTTGTGCATACGGAAATTCTCGATATCCAGCGTGCCGCTCAACGGCCGCTCCGGCAGCGTATCGTCGTATTTGCCCTGCAACGAAAGCGTCCCGCCTTCCATGATCCGCACATAGTCCAGGCCCCGCAGCACATCGCCCGCGTCGGCCGCATTGGCGATCACGCGCCGCCCGCCCTTCTCGGGGCTGATCTGCACGGAGAACGGCGCGTGCGCCCGCGTGTCGCCGTCCATGCGCGCCTGTTGCAACAGACGGCCATCATTCTGCGCGCGCACCGTGACGCCGCTCGCCACCACATCATGCGCCATCAGCACCCGGTCGAATTTCGCATCGACTGACCAGCGCGGCCCGGGCGGCGGTTCCGGATGGGCGGGCTCCGGTTTCCGCGCCTGCGCCGGCCGCGCGAAATACGCCGCGAGGTCGAGCGTAGAACCGGTGCAGTTCACCACAATGGGCCCGCCGCCCGGCGTTTGCGGAAACCGCACGCTGCCCTGCGCCACCGTGGCGCCAAGCGCCAGACGGCTCACCTGAAGCTGCGTCAGCACGCCGTCGTTGAACGTGCCTTGCGCGCGCACGGCAAGGCCTTCGCCGTCGAGCTGCACGTTGTCGATCCGCGTCATCCGATCATGGTCCAGCACCAGCCGGGCGCTCGCCTTGGCTGCGGTGCCGCGCGGCTTGTGCCACTCCAGTGGCGCAATCTTCAGCTCCGCGCCTGTAAGATCGGCCGCGACCGAGAGATCGCTGGAACCATTGCGGCGTTCAATGAACGTCGCGTTCATCCGCGTGGGACCGTTCAGCACCCACGTCGCGTTCAATCCCGCCGCGGCAAGCTGGTCGGAGTTCGGCTGCCCCGACGCAGTTATTGTCTGCAACGCCTGTGTGGGCGGACCGGCACGGAAATCCATCGTCGCAGCCAGGTCCAGCGGAATGGCCGCCACCGATGCCTGGCCGTTCAGCTTCAATCCATCGGGGTTCGCGTCGAGGTCGAACACGCCCTGATCCAGGTCACGCCCCGCAACGATCCCAGCAAGATGCACGCCCTCCAGATGCGCCTGCGCACGAATGGCAATGTCGTTCATGGTAACTTTAGCTTCCAGCGGCACCGTGACGGCGAGCTTCACGCTCGCCTGGCCGGCCGGATCCTTCAGGTCGATCGGATGACGATCGAGCAGCCCAAGCCGAGGCTCGCGCAGCAGCGCGATGGCCTCCGGCACTGAACTGCTGATGTCAGCGTCGATGACGCCGACCTGGTGCGGCTGCATGATCCCGGTGATGCGCATTCGCCCGCTGCGGATCTGCTGGCCGCCGCCCTTCGTGTCCTTCAAGCTTGATCGTTGATGTCCGCCGGCCACGACGATCTCGAGCGTATCGGGGTCGATAATGCGCAACTGCGCCTTGCCGTTGTCGATCGGCGGCACCGGACGCAGCCAGTGCACCTGAAGCCCGTCGCCGTCCAGCGTGCCATCGGCCCTGGTCAGGTCCACTGACGAAAAATCAGAGGTCGCCGCCAGTCCAACCGTGACATGCCCATTCCGCGCGGTGCCGGCGGTGATGTTCTCCAGCAGCCATTCCCGCGCACCACCCCCGACACCTTCCGGCCAGAAGCGATGAACATCGGAAAAATCCACCTGATCGAGACCAACCGTCAGCGCAGCGGTCATATGATCCGGATCGCGTTCCGCCGTACCGCGTACTTCGATGTGCGTCGCAGCGCCGCCCTGGTGTCCGAGCAGGCTGACGCGCAACGTCTGCACCGTGAGCGTGTTCGAATTGCTCGACGCCACCAGCGCGGCATCGACGAACGGCACATCGGACGGGCCGATACGCACCGTGCCGGTACCGACGTGGACACTGAACCGTGCCTCGCGCAGGCCAAGACCAGCATCGAGCATGACGGCGGCATCGGCATCCACCGGCGCGTCAAGTACCGACAGGAATGCCAGCGACGGCGCCGCCCGTGCCAGCACGCTTGGCACCACCGGTGTGATCCGCGCCCGCACATCGGTCTCGCGCGCATCGGTGGACAGCTTCGCGGACAGCGCCAGATGCGCGTGCTGTTCGCCCAGCAGCAGTTCCAGCTCCGCTGTGCCGTCCACACCGCCGACCGCCAGACGCGTCAGATCGATATTCGCGCGCGGCGCCTGCCAGGTGACGCCGAGCTGCCGATCCACCATCGCAACATGCGCGTCCCGCACGTGCACGGCGCGGAGCTGCGCGAACCACGAATCACGTTGATCGCGATCACTGCCCACAGGTCGCGCCAGGCTGGCGAGCAGATCAGCGAGCGGCGTCGCCTGGCCCGACGGTTGATCCCCGCCGCCGCCGGTGTCGCCGAAATTACCAAGATCCAGGCTGAGTGCGCCGTCGGCCGAGCGGTACACCGTCAGCTTCAGCTCATCGACAGTAACCGAACGCAGCAAAACGCGCCCGAGCAGCAACTGATACAGCGACAGCGACACGTCTGCGCGGGGGATCGACATTTGCCGCCCGCTCCCCTGGTCCGTCACCACGACGTTGGTGACGCGGAGCTCCAGCGGACGATCTACGCCCTGGTTGAATCCCTCCCAGGCCAGCGCCACAGAACCAACGGACAGTTGTGTCGAGCCGCTGCTGGCGTTCGCCGCTGCCACCAGCCGCCCGGTCAGCCACGGCAGGTCGATCGGCTCCTGTGACAATCGCCAGGCGATCGCCGACAGACCGACGCTGATCAACACCGCAACCGTGATCGCCAGCGTCGCCAGCCGGTGCAACAGCATGGCGCAGCCGAGCGCGACTTGACCGGCAAGCCGCCTCACGCACAGCCTTCCCGCACATGAACGACGCACCCTTCCAGTTGCCCCCGCTCTGGCCGAGCCCGCATGACGCCGGCGCCGCCGAGCGGCTGATCGAACGCTTCGCCGAACTCGGCCGCCCCGAGGCACGCCTGGCAAAGCAGCCCGCGGTCGCGGCGATGTTGCGCGCGCTGGGTGGCAACAGCCCGTACCTGGCCGACCTGGCAGTACGCAGAGGCAGCCACGGTGCGCGCCATCGTAGCAACAGGCCCCGACCTGGTCGCCGCCGAGGCGCTCAACGAACTGGCCGCCACACCGCTTGCCGCGCGTCGGGATCGCGTCGCGGCCGCGCTCCGTCGCGCCAAGCGCGTAACAGCCCTGACCACCGCCATCGCGGATATCGGCGGCATCTGGCCGCTGGAGCGCGTCACCGGCGCGCTCAGTGACCTGGCCGAGGCCACGCTCGCACTGGCGGTGGCGCACCTGCTGCGCACCGCGCATGACGCAGGAGAGCTTCGCCTGCCCGATCCCCGGGATCCGGCTCGCGGCGGTGGGTTCACGGTCCTCGGCATGGGCAAGCTCGGTGCCCGTGAACTGAATTATTCGTCCGATGTGGACCTCGTGCTGCTCTACGATCCGGCGGCCCCAATATACACGGAAGCCACTGAAGGCCATGCGATGAGCGGGTTCACATCGCGCTTGGCACGCAACCTCGTCTCCCTGATGGAGGCGCGCGACGCCGATGGCTACGTATTCCGCACCGACCTGCGTCTGCGCCCCGATCCCGCCGTCACCCCGCCGGCCGTCGCCCTGCCCGCCGCCATCATGTACTACGAAAGCATGGGTCTGAACTGGGAGCGCGCCGCGATGATCAAGGCGCGCCCGGTGGCCGGCGATCTGGCGCTCGGCGCGGAATTCCTGGAGGCAATCCGCCCCTTCGTCTGGCGCCGAGGCCTCGACTTCGCGGCCATCGCCGACATCCACGCCATGAAGCGCCGCATCGATGACCACAAGGGCGGCGCGCTGACCGATGCGCCGGATCCGCTGCTGCGCATTGCCGGCCACAACGTGAAGCTCGGCGAGGGCGGCATTCGCGAGATCGAATTCCTCGCCCAGACCTTGCAGCTCGTCTGGGGCGGCCGCGACCCCGACCTGCGGATCCCGACAACTCTCGGTGCGCTGCGTCTGTTGACGCGAGCTGGGCACGTCCCGCGCAACGCCGCGCGCCAGCTTGCCGCCGCCTACCGCTTCCTGCGCCGTGTCGAGCATCGCCTCCAGATGATCGCGGATCGCCAGACCCACGAACTACCCGAGCGGCCAGCGGAACTGGCCCGGTTCGCAACCTTCCTGGGCTACACGGACGCCACCGAGTTCGCCCACGAGTTGTTGCACCATCTCACCCAGGTCCGCGCGCACTATGCCGACGTGTTCGAGCTGGTGCCGGAGCTCCTGCATTCCGGCGACGCCCATCTGGAGCTGGACTTCAGCGGCGTCGGTGTAGCGCCCGACCACACGACGGCCACGTTGCGCTCGCTCGGCTTCCAGAACGCCGATCGCATCGTGGCGGCGGTGCGGGGCTGGCAGGCCGGGCACATCCGCGCCCTGCGCTCAGCCCGTGCACGCGAGCTGATCGGTCAGTTGCTGCCGCGCGTGTTGGCCGCGCTCGCCCGGCAACCGCAGCCCGACACCGTGTTCAACCGCTTCGACGCGTTCCTGGCGCGCCAGCCGGCCGGCGTGCAGCTTCTGTCGCTGTTCCAGCGCAATCCGCCGCTGATCGACCGCATCGCCGCGGTGCTCGGCGCTGCTCCCTCGCTCGCCAACCACCTGGCAAACCACCCCGCGGCATTGGACGGCTTGTTGAGCCCCGAGGACGACCCCGATCCAGCCCGCCTGTTACGCGCGCGCCTGCGCGATGCGCGCCTGCTCGAGGATGTCATCGAGATCACCCGCCGCACCGTGCGCGAGGAAGACTTCACCGTCTCGGTCGCCACCATGGAAGGCCGGCTGGACGCCGACGCTGCCGGCCTGCGCCGCACCGCCATTGCCGACGCGGCGCTGGCTGCCTTGCTGACGCCGGTGCTGGCCGACTTCGCCTCCCGCTTCGGCCGCGTGCAGGGCGGCGCCATGGCGGTGGTGGCGATGGGCAAGGCCGGTGGGCGTGAGATGATGGCCGGCTCCGACCTAGATCTCATGCTGGTCTACGACCATCCGGAAGCCATCAGCACCAGCCGCGGAGAACGTGGCCTCCCCGTCAGCCAATGGTTCGTGCGTGCCGCGCATGCCTATGTCGCGGCGGTCACCGCGCCCGGCGTCGATGGCGCGCTCTATGAGGTGGATATGCGGTTACGGCCATCGGGCAATAAGGGACCGGTCGCGGTCTCGCTCGGCTCGTTCCAGCGCTACCACGCGGAATCAGCGTGGACGTGGGAACGCATGGCCCTGACCCGCGCCCGTGTCGTTGCCGGCCCCGCCGCACTGCGCGCGCGCATCGAGGCCGCGATCACCGAAGCCCTCGCCGCCAACAGCGATGCGACGAAAACCCGAGCCGATGCAGCCGCAATGCGCGCCCGCATGCTGCGCGACCTGCCGCCAGATGGGCCATGGGACGTCAAGCTGCGGGCGGGCGGCCAGATCGAGGTGGAATTCATCTCCCAGGTGCTGCAATTGCTGCATGCGAAACAGGCACCAGGGCTTTGCTCGCCCACCACGCGCATCGCGCTCAGGCAGCTCGCCAAGGCGGGCGCACTGGCGGCCGAGGACGCGACGCTGCTGATCCGCGCCGACCATGTCTGGCGCACGGTACAGGGCATGCTGCGCATCACGGTGGGGCGCGGTGTGCACGACAAGTTGCCCGACGCCTCCGCGCACGCCCTGCTGCGCGCTGCCGCCGAGGCATTGGACTACACCGGACCGGTTGACTTGGCGTGGCTGCGCGGCACGCTGGATGCTATGGCCCAGCAGGTCCGTGCCGCATTCGTGCGATATATAGGAGAGATCCCATCATGAGCGTTCAGGAAGGCGAGGCGGCACCCGATTTCGAAATGCCCGCCAGCAACGGCCGCACCGTCAGCAAGCAGGCGCTGCACGGCAAGCCATTCGTGCTGTATTTCTATCCCAAGGCCGACACACCCGGTTGCACCAAGGAAGCCTGTGCCTTCCAGGAGGCGCTGCCGCAGCTCGGCCACATCGGCATCGACGTCATCGGCGTGTCGCCCGACAAGATCAAGCCGATCGAGAAGTTCGCCGAGAAATACCAGCTGACCTTCCCGCTCGCCTCGGATGAAGGTCACGCGGTGGCGGACAAGTACGGCACCTGGGTCGAGAAGTCGATGTATGGACGCAAGTATATGGGCATGGAACGCACCACGTTCCTGATCGACAAGGCGGGCAAGATCGCCAAGGCGTGGCGCAAGGTCAGTGTGACCGGCCACGCCGCCGACGTGCTGGCGGCCGCACAGGGGCTCAAGTAACCCCCACCTCGCATCCCATCCCCGGAGCACTCCCATGACCAGCACTTTCGACGGCGGCTGCGCCTGTGGAACGCTGCGCTATCGCATGCAGTCCGCGCCGATGTTCGTCCATTGCTGCCACTGCAAGGACTGCCAGCGCCAGACCGGCTCGGCATTCGTGCTGAATGCGCTCATCGAGACAAATCGCGTGCAGCTGATGTCCGGTGACCCGCAACCGACCTCGATGCCCACCGACAGTGGCAAGCCGCACAGCGTTTTCCGCTGCACCAAGTGCGGCACGGCGGTATGGAGCGAGTACGGCGGCCTCGCCGCACTGCGGTTCGTCCGTGTCGGCACACTCGACGAACCGGCAGCGCTACCGCCCGACGTGCACATCTACACCCGCTCGAAGCTGCCATGGGTCGCCCTGCCCGACGGCGTGCCTGCGTTCGAGGCGTATTACCGCTCTGCCACGCTATGGCCGGCCGCCAGCCTGGAACGCCGCAAAACAGCGCTGGCATAGCCGCGCAAGTCTGACAGCATGATCGAGCTGCGACTCTGCAAAGTGCTCATCGCGGCATCGTTGGCGCTGTTCGCCGACCTTGTGGCCATCGACAACGTCCTCGACTACGGCTCCAACTACACCTTCGTCAGCCACGTCCTCAGCATGGACACGACCTTTCCGGACAACGCCCTCCGCTGGCGCGCGATCACCCAGCCGATGCTCTGGCACGTGGCCTACGGCATCATCATCCTCGGTGAGGCGCTCACCGGTGCCGCCTACACCATCGGCAGCATCGCACTGCTCCGCAGCCTTCGCGCCAGCGGTGCAATGTTCAACCGCTCCAAGCGGTTCGTCTACCTCGCGACCGCGTTCGGCTTCCTGGTGTGGTTCTTCGGCTTCATGGTGATCGGCGGCGAATGGTTCTGCATGTGGCAGTCGCCAACATGGAACGGCCAGCAGGCGGCGTTCCGCTTCTACGTTGCCGTGCTGGGCGCGGGCATCTTCATCGCCCTGGAAGATCGCGATCTGAACCGTCCGGCGTAAGTGGCAATCGCATGGTGAACACGGTCCCGCCTGCCGCACCCGGCGCGGCCGTCAGTTGCCCTTCATGCGCCTCGACGATCTCTCGGCAGATCGACAGACCAAGCCCCAGCCCCGTCGGCTTCGTGGTAACGAACGGCTGGAACAGCCGTCCGGCGATTTCCGAGGCGATCCCCGGACCGGTGTCGCTGACAATGATTTCCACCGCCCCATCAGCCGCCCGCGTCGCAACCACCAGCTCGCGCTGTTCGCTCGTTTCCATCGCCTCCACCGCGTTGCGTACCAGGTTGATGATGACCTGGCCGATCTGGATCCGGTCGAGTGAGGCGCTTCCCACAGTCGCATCCAGCCTGATGTCGGTACGCACGCCCTGATAGCGCGTGCCGACCAATCCAAGCTCGACCGCTTCGGTGACCACGGCGTTGATGGCCTCCTGCCGACGCGTCGCGCCGCGTTTGGCGACGTGGTCACGCAGCCGCCGGATCACATCCCCCGCCCGCGTCGTCTGCTGGCGGATCCGCTCGACGATGTCGCGCACGCGCTCGGGATCTGCGTTCGCAGTCGACAGCATGCGCCCCAGCGCGCCCGCGTAGTTGCCCACCGCCGTCAGCGGCTGGTTCAGTTCGTGGGCGATCGCCGACGCCATCTGCCCCATCGTGGACAGCCGCGCCACATGAACAAGTTCGGCCTGCAGTTCCACGATGCGCACCTGACTGCGCCGCTCGCCGGTGATATCGCGAACGATCTTCGACGCGCCGATGATCGTGCCCGCCGAACCCAGGATCGGCGAGATGGTCAGCGACACCGCGATCTCGCGGCCATCCTTGTGCACCCGCACCGTCTCGTGATGGCTGACCCGCTCACCGCGGGTCAGGCGCTCGAGGATCATCGCCGCCTCGTCCACCCGGTCCGGCGGGTGCAGCAGCGTGATCGGCCGCCCGATCATTTCCGAACCAGTATAGCCGAAGATAGCCTCGGCCGCATGGTTCCAGCTCGTGACAACGCCATCCAGCGTCTTGCCGATGATCGCGTCGTCGGATGATTCGACGATACTCGCCAGATACAGCCGCGCTTCCCGGCCCCGCCGCTCTTCGGTGATGTCGTTGTTGGCTTCGGTCACCAGCGACACGCCGCCACCAGGATTACGCAGCAGCGACTGATGGCTGACAACGACGATGTCGCTTCCGTCGCGGCGGCGATGGCGCAGTTCGCCGGTCCATGCCTCGCGCTCCAGCAGCTCCTGGTCGAGCGCATCCAGCGATTGCGGAAACTCCGTACGCAGCAGTTTGTGGGAATTCCTGCCGACAGCCTCGGTGGAGGTGAAGCCGTAAAGCCGCTCCATGCCGCGCGACCAGAAACGAATTTCGCCGCCAAATTCGCGCGTCATCACCTGCGCCAGACCGAGCCCGGCCGCCTGCGCCTCCAGCGCGCCAAGCCGCCGCCGCAGCGTCTCGATCTCCTGATCGCGTTCGGCAGGTGCGCTCATGCGGCGAATAGCTAACACATCCGGTGGTGTTTCACCTATTCGACCACGGAATAAATACTTCAACGGCGACTGATCATAGGCATCACGGCGCGGCCTCGCTCCTTCGGGGATGCGGGATTTGTGGGCCATGGGCGCTGCGAAGCAAGGAAAAAAGCAATCCAAATAACACAGATTACACAGATTAAGTCACTGATTACACCGACAAGAATATTATGGGGCTTCGCACAAGAAAGGCATTTCAATATCCTGCAAAGGGCATTCAATTTCTTTCAGTGTAATCTGTGACTTAATCTGTGTAATCTGTGTTGAGTTGGCTTACTTTCCACCCCCTTCCAGGCACCCTCGATATGCCCATGTAAATCGGCGGCAGCCGCCCCGAGTGGCGCTACCTTAGGAACAAATCCATCCTGCTCCGCTGCCCGGCTGGCACCGCGTTCTGCCCGGCGAAAGCCGATTGGAGGGTCACCGTCCAAATATCGTTCAATGAACCGACCTTGGGACTGAAACATATACCAGTGGCGCCCTTGCCGAGGCAGCGACTGCCGTTGTCAGGGCGTTCGACGCGCACTGAACTGAGCGCGACAGCGGCGACATGCTCCGGAGGGTCCGGCATGGGCGCCAATGTAATACTATACCCTACGGAGGGGAATACTTTCGCAGCCCGACTTTACCCAAAGGGATCATTAGGGAAAATATACCTAATTATCCCCTTGACAAAGTATAGCCATTTCCATAGGGTTAGGCCATCGCAACAGGCCGCTCCCTGGAAAACAGTCCCATGTCCATCGACCTCACTAACGAGATTTTCCACGATGAAGTAGCGGCCCGTGCCCATTTCGAGGCGACCCGGTGGCCGGATGGTCCCTACTGCCCGCACTGCGGATCGTTCAACGTCGTGCGTATGGGCGGCGAGGCGCACCGCAACGGCGCTGTTCAACTGCCGCGACTGCCGCGAGCAGTTCAGCGCGACAGTCGGGTACCGTGTTCGAGTGCAGCCACGTCCCCATGCACAAGTGGCTCCTGGCCAACCACCTGATGAACGCCAGCAAGAAGGGCGTCTCGGCGCACCAGCTCCATCGCACGATCAAGGTCAGCTACAAGACGGCGTGGTTCATATGCACACCGCATCCGCGAGGCTATGCGCGATGCGTCGCCAGTGGTCCTCGGTGGCGAGGGGAAGGTGATTGAGGCTGACGAAGCTTACCACGGCAAGAAAGGCCGTCCCGACGCCAAGCAAGCACCGTCAAGCGGCGCACCTTACCTCAAGGCCGGTAAGGCAGCAGAGAAGCGCCCGATCTTCGCGCTGGTGGAGCGCGGTGGCGCGGCTCGCGCGTTCTCCATGCCGACAGTCTCTGCGAAGAACATCCGCGAGAAGCTGGCCCAGCACGCCGATCGTAGGAGCCGTCTGCACACCGACGAAAGTAACCTCTACCCGACAGTTGGCAAGAGACTTTGCCGAGCCACGAGACGGTCAACCACGGCATGAAGGAATACGCCCGTGGCGACGTAACCACGAACACCGTGGAAGGCTTCTTCGGTATCTTCAAGCGCGGCATGGTGGGCGTGTATCAGCACTGCGGCGAACAGCACTTGCAGCGCTACTTGGACGAATTCGGCTTCCGCTATTCCAACCGCGTCCGCCTAGGCTACAGCGACACGGACCGCGCCACGCTCGCCCTGCAAGGGACGGTAGGCAAGCGCCTTACGTATCGGCGGACTGGTGCGTCCGAGGGTCTGGGAGGCTGGTCCCGCGCCATCTGACGCGGTTCCCTGGGTTCCGCATAGGGCCGTCAACATCGACAGGCTGGAATACGTCCAGGCGACGAACAAGGGCGTGGTTATCGTCGCCCGTCGCGGCGGCCTGGAATACCAGATCTACGTACCCGAGTCGGAAGTCCTAGACCTTGCGGCCCGGCTGCGGTTTCCGCTTCGCCGCCGACGCTGATCGCTTGGACGATACCGGCGGTTTCCAGGTCGGATCGGGGCGCGTTGCGATCATGCGGCGCAGGTTTTCCAGCGCCTTTCGATCGACTTCCTCTTTGGTCAGTTCTTCTGCCATGTCGGGAGTATAGCACCGAAAGCCGAGCGACGGGAATCAGGAGACTCCCGCGGTAGTGGGTCAGTTTGAAAAATGAGCAAGGAATTCTAGTCCGACTCGACACGCGACGGCAGTCAACCATGATGTTCCGCAAGGGGGAGCGGGATGTCGTCTTTGGCTATTATTTTTGCGGCCTGGGGCGCGCTTGGTGTTCTGGCGGCAATTGTAATGGCATTGGCTCGGACAGGCCCAGATGAAGCGCGCTCCAATTTATCGAAGTGGGCAGAAACGTTCGGTATCCCCGAGGTGCCGTCCTGGCTTCGTATGAGGTCGGCTGACCGGTTGGCGTTTCGCGGGGCAGCGACGGCCATGGTGCTTCTAGTCGGGCTGGCGGCTGGCTTTTGGGCGGGCGCATACGCTGGCCTGCTGAAAACCGCCCCGTTGAGTAGCGGCGCTCCCATGCCTCAACGAAACATCGGACCGAACAACATAACAAATGCCATTTCAGCGGCGGGCGATCTTTGGAATTATCTCTCGCCTGGGACCGCCATCTTGTTTACGAACGATGACCGCGCCAATGACGACGCGTTACGAATTATTCAAGGCACAATGATTGACGGAGCAAGGACATTCAAAACCGGGCCAGTAGGGAGGGTTTTGCCAGCACCAGACTACCAGAAGAATGTTGATGCTCCCAGAATTCCCAAAACGAATGAGAGAGGAGTCATCATTCATGGCGCAGAACATGTGGTAGACATCCGAGATCAGTACACGAATATCAGATTTAAGAATGCGCTTTCGTGCTTTGTCGTTATGTTTGTGCCAGGGAACCTAGATGATTTAGCAGCGTATTATCAGGTTCCGAAAGTGCTTTGGATTGAGATAGGAAGCGGCTCGCCTTGGCGCGCTCCCCGGGGCGCCGAGCGGGAAACGTGTGCCGATTAGCGTTGCCCGGCCTCCCAATCCTCCAGCACCTTCACCATGTCGGACAGTTCCCAAAGCTTCGTGCGTGACGCCAGCGGCCATCGCGGGGGTGCAGCGCAGCGTCTGGTGGATGCGGACGAAGTTGTAATGCATCGAAGTGGATCGCCACGGAATGAAGCGTGGTTTTCGGCCTTCTTTGAGAAGGCGTTCGTCAACCGCGTGAAGCGCCGGTTGCCCATCCGCATCGTAAGGTTGGCACGCTCGGCAAAGCTGGTGCTGATATGCTTCGGATCGGGGCGCCCCTCAACGCGCCGCTTCTCCGCGCCGATGCACTCGCCCGGGCTGTAGCGGCCTTGCGCCGGGCGTCTCGCCGTAGAGCTTGACCAGCATGGCGTAGTCGATGTCGGCGCCGAAGGACTGCTCAACGGCCTCCAGATACGCCTTGTGGCCGTCGCTGGTGAGCTGCACGCGATTGGCAAGGCGCAGCGCCAGGTCGCCGATGAAGTGCTGTGCAGCCTCTCCGTCGCGCGCGCCGACGTGGAACGACGGGATCAGCTTGGTGTCCGCGTCGATCGCGGGCCAGGTCCAGCATGTCGCCAGCCTCTTTCGGCGCGGCCTTGGCCGTCGCGACGTTCTTCGCCTTGCAGTAGACGAACGCCCAAATCTCATCGACCTGGATGCGCTTGCAGGTCAGGCCGCGCAGTGTCTTGTCCTGGTAGTCGCCGAATGCCTTCCCGGCATCCTCAAGCAGCTTCACGATAGTGTTCTTGCTGGCGCCGGTCAGGCGGGAGATCGCGCGGAGCGACACGCCCTCGACCATCATCCCGAGGATTTCAGCGCGCTTGGCGGAGGGGAGCTTGTTCATGCCGCGCATGATATGACCTTTTATGCTTGAGCGGTCAAGCATAATGTTCAATTAAGGAAGGCGATTCCCTTCCTGTCGCTAATGCGCTATAAAGCCAAACGCCCCGAGTTGATGGCTCGGGGCGCTGGTAGTCATGGCATGGGCCTATGGTCTATTTCATGTACCACCTACCTCCATACGCCGCTTGCAACGGCACGCTTGTCATTGATGGGTTAAGCGACTGAGGCGACCGGGGGAGCCAACCCCCCGGCTTCCTCTTCCGAGGAAGAGCGTTCGGCTTGATTCTGGTCTGGTTTCTGGTTTGCCCACTTAACCAGTCCATAGCCCTCGCCGAGTTTGTTATCGAAACGGTCTTTCGCCGCGCTTAGATAAGCAGACGTGGCGCTGACCGGGTTCTTGTCGCCAGGAGGCAGACCGAGACGGATTAACTCATCGGTGATCTCTTTAACCTGAGCGCGCCGCCCGAGTGTCCCTAGGTATGCTTCTGCCGCGTCGAGAATGCGCGCGCCTTTTCCTCTCTGCCTTAACTCTGGAAATTGAGACAATGCCGGAATATTCTTGCGAGTGCTGAAGGTCACTTCGCGAACAGACGTTCCCGAATAAAGGGAGATCATGCGCCTGACAGCTTCCAGCTTCTGGAACTGAGGCATCTGACTCAGTTGCGCTAGGAGCTGACCTTCTTCCTCGCGGAGGATCGGGAGAATGTCTTGGGCCATTGGAGTCGCGTCACCATCATCAGTATCAGACGCGCTTGATATGCCCGTCTGGTCGTCTGGTCAATGGGATTCTCCAGACAGAAGCCAGCTAACCCTCAGACCACCGCTTGGCGGCTGCTTTCCGCGCGATTTCCTTCCGCCGCTCTGGTGTCAGAGACTTTGCGCGAGCCTCCCCACCCTTAAGGCCACCAAGCCTCCCCAACTCTGACGCCGCTTGGTTTTTGCCATCCTCCACCGCGTCAACGACCTGCCCTGTGGCTATGTCCACCATTAGCTTGCCGAGCTGGATCGGATCGCGGGGGCGGGGGAGGCGCTTGGTAGCCATCAGGGCGTCTGACCGCGTTTGGCCACGCGCTCGTTCTCTTTATCGCGTTCGCTTTCAAGCCACCCCTTCGCGTCGGACTCTGTCCGAAATCCGCGTTGAACTCTGCTGTGGCCGCTGGCAAAGGTGATCTTCACCGCGAACCTGCCGGAATCATCCGGGATGATCTGGTAATCTGTCATGCCCCTAATATGGCATACCCGCAGCCTCATGCCCAAAGCCGAACCGCTAGGAAGAAATTCAGGGGCGTTCAAACTGACCCACTACCACTCCCGCCGCTCGTTTCGCTATCCTAGTAGTTGGGACACAGACTAGGAGCGAATGTCATGCCAGCAGAGCGCAAGGCTTTTTTATTCCCCGATCAGATGAACAGTGAAGCTAGGGTGGCAAACGCACTGGAGTTCATTGCCCACTACCTCGATCGGATTGAAGGCCACCTTCAACGACTTGCAGATCAGCAGCCCGAAGCTGGCGGCAGGATCGCGGCAGAGATAAAACAGGTCCAGGCTGCTCTGAATCGCCAATTGGCCAAGTCGTAGGGTCAAAACCCAACTGCCTCAATTCGTTGTCGGACAGCACCTGCCATTCTGCCAAAATCTCGCGCATTTGGCGGAGCGTATAGCCACGCTCCATAAATTCGATCGGGCGTGGCGCTGAACGAGTCACGATCGGCTACCCAAAGGAGCTGGCGACATGCGTTTAGACCTCTTGGAAGCCCAGGAGTGCGTCAACTGGACCGTAGCCCAACTGCCAGCCTTCCAGCAGAGACTCTACAGATTGGATCGACAGCAACATCGACATAATCGTCAAAAATGCTGATCCTCCATCCCCTAATAAACTGGTGATAGCCAAGGAAAGAGCCGTCCTTCCGCCGTCCTTCAGCGTAGAAGCTGGCGCCTACATCAACGTCATAAGGAGTGGCCTCGATATCCTCGCCTCCTCCCTCTCCGCAAGGAACGGCAAAACAGGGAACATTGAGGCGCACTTCCCAATGTTTCGTTCCGATCTGCACATGCTTGATCCGAAATGTGGACTGGAAAGCATAAAGTGGCTGACCAAGGATCAGAGAGCTATCATCAAATCCTTGGAGCCTTATCCGGGAGGGAATGACGCCCTGAGAACTCTCCACCAGCTTGATATCATGCGGAAGCATCGGCGCCTGCTGAATGTAACCATCTCGCCAGCGTGGCTCTCTATCACAGGCATCAAGCGCGAGCATTTTGTTCTGCCAAAAGGCCATGTCGGCGCGAATGGCGAAACCTTGTTGGTCATCCTTTTTCCCGACGCAGCGGAAGGCCAGTTCAACGGCACCTTCTTTATAGCGCTGAATGAAGCCGGGTACTACGGCACTTTGCCAGTGTATTTCGCCTTGCGGCAACTCGCGTCGATCGTGCAATCCGCCATCGCGATGTTTGACGTGCCTTGAATCAGGCGTGCCGATGCCAGTGTGCTCTGCTCCAACATGGGGCAGCATGTAGTGAGAAAAGAAAGGTTTCACATCCCATACTTTGCGAAAGGGATAATTGGGAAAATATACCTTGACATTCTCACTCCCTAACATCCATGTTAGTCCCCTAACCCTGGCCGGAGCAGCGACCCCGTGTCCCTCATCGACGCCTTGCCCCTCCTCCCGCGCCCCATCGCCCGCCACACCCTGTTCATCCTGACCGAGGCACTTCCGCCGCCACTCGGCGACCTCCCCGAAGAGCGCACCCCGCGCGATGAATTGGCCATCGCCGCGGTCGTCGCGCTCCACCCCGTGGATGCCCAGGAAGCCCGGCTCGCCGCGCGCTCCGTCGCAGCCGACGCCTGGGCCATGGACTGCCTCCACCTTGCCGCCGAGCGCATCCGCTTGGACCCCGACACGGCCCGTCGCTGCCATCGCGAGGCGGCCCTCATGATGCGCGCCGCGGACAGCGCCCTCCGCTCGCTCCGCATCATGCAGTCGGCCCGCGCCAAGGCCGATACCACCCCAACCCTCGGCGAAATCCCCGAGCCAGCCCACCCCGAAGCCGAACCCCAGCCGCCCTCCGCGCCTGTCAGAAGCGCGCCGGCAGCCGTCGTCGCCGAACCGCACCAATCCGACCTCGCCGCCGAGGCAGATGCCTACGCGCTCCAGCACCGCAAGCGCGCGTCTCTCATCCGCCGCCTTCGCCGTCTACCGAGCCACATCGATTGCGGCCCGATACGTCCGGCTCTGGTCCACGCCATCATCACCGGCACCACGCCCATCCTCCGCTCGCTCGACACCCCCGACAGCACCAAGCATCGCCTGCCCGCAAACCCCACAACAGCGCCCGTAGCCCTGTCAGCCTGAGCCAATCCAGCCGCCCTCCGCCCACCGGCAGCAGCCAGTTTTGTCAACGCAGCGCAGCCGTTGGCCGCAGCCAAGACGGGGTGCCATACCGCGCCGTGCCAAGCCGTAGCGCCGGGAGCGTGTGCGGCGCGCGGTCCTCGCAATGGGTGCGCCAGCATCGGTCCGCGGCACCGCAAAGCAAGAATTTCAGCGCAGTCCCCCAGTCCGCGCGCGGGCACCAGGATTGGGTGAAAATGCCAGCGTACCATTCTCCCCCTCCCCTTGCGGGAGGGGGTTGGGGGAGGGGGCCGTGCCAGATGGCCCCGCATTCAAGCAGCCCCCGGCACATGTCACAGCCATCCGTAGCGAGAGCCCGTCGCGACTGATCCTACCCAACCCCTTCGACGTCGCCCGGCCACGACGATTGGGCAGGCGTCTGTGATCGCGATTTTCGCAGCAGATGCAGGCGATGCGCGCAGAACAAGCGGATGGGGACAGAACCGCGTCTCCGCCTGTGACTCGATGCTGTCAACGCGTGTCCGTTCATATCGAATGCATGATCGACGGTCTTGGAGCCGCACGGAAACATCAGCGTGTTCTGCGTGCATCGCTTCTACCAGCGCCGCGTCTATAAGCCGACACCCCAAGCGTCTCCCCCACGGAGACCTGAGACGCCAGCGAGACTCCCCCTCCACCCCCGGCTTTGCGCGGCGCCGCCAGTCTGCCTACGCTGCCCCGACAGTTCCGGGAGGATACCTGATGGCCGAGGAGTTGCCCCCGCGGGAGGCAATGGAGTTCGACGTGGTGATCGTAGGTGGCGGCCCCTCCGGCCTCGCCGCGGCGATCCGCCTGAAGCAGCTCAACCCCGAGACCGCCGTCTGCCTGGTCGAGAAAGGCAGCGAGATTGGCGCCCACATCCTCTCCGGCGCCTGCCTGGAGCCGCGCGCGCTCAACGAACTGATCCCCGATTGGCAGGACAAGGGCGCGCCCCTCGACACGCCGGCCACCGACGATCGCTTCCTCTACCTGACCGCAACACGCGCGTTCCGCCTGCCGACGCCACCCCAGATGCACAACCACGGCAACTACATCGTGTCGCTTGGCGATGTCTGCCGCTGGCTCGGCCAGCAGGCCGAGGCACTGGGCGTCGAAATCTACCCAGGCTTCGCCGCCGCCGAACTCCTGGAGGAGGACGGCCGCATCGTCGGCATCGCCACCGGCGACATGGGCATCGGCAAGAACGGCGAGCCAACCGAAAACTTCCAACGCGGCATGGAACTTCGCGCCCGCTACACCCTGCTCGCCGAGGGCTGTCGCGGCTCCCTCTCGAAACAACTGATCCGCCGCTTCAATCTGCGCGAGGGCCACGATCCGCAGACCTATGCCATCGGCATCAAGGAGCTATGGGAAATCCCCGCCGCCAATCACCAGCCCGGCCTCGTCGAGCACACGATCGGCTGGCCGCTCGACACCGGCACCTACGGCGGCTCCTTCCTCTATCATTTCGGCAACAACCTGATCTCCTACGGCTTCGTCATCGGCCTGGACTACCGCAATCCATGGCTGTCGCCATTCGACGAGATGCAGCGCTTCAAGACCCACCCCGAGATCCGCAAGCACTTCGAGGGCGGCCGCCGCATCAGCTACGGTGCGCGCGCCCTGAACGAAGGCGGCCTGCAATCCATCCCCCGCCTGACCTTTCCGG
Source organism: uncultured Alphaproteobacteria bacterium (assembly GCA_963726125.1). Taxonomy (GTDB): domain Bacteria; phylum Pseudomonadota; class Alphaproteobacteria; order Acetobacterales; family Acetobacteraceae; genus JAMXLO01. The sequence continues at coordinate 251,745 of CAVSBG010000005.1, forward strand.
GCGGTGCGCTGATCGGCGACGCCGGCGGCTTCGTCAACGTGCCGAAAATCAAGGGCACCCACACCTCGATGAAGTCAGGCATGCTCGCCGCCGAAACGGTCTCCGAGGCGCTCGCGGCCGGCGGCGCCCAGGACCTCGCACCGTACGAGACGAAGCTGCGCGAGAGCTGGGTCTGGCAGGAATTGTCGCTGGTAAGAAACGTTCGTCCCTCCTTCGCCAAGTTTGGCCTGTGGGGCGGCATGGCCTATTCCGCGATCGATACCTATCTGCTCCGCGGCAAGGCACCCTGGACGTTCCACCACGCGCATCCCGACAATGACACCCTGATCGACGCGGCCTCCGCCCCGCGCATCGAGTATCCGCGCCCCGATGGCGTGCTGACTTTCGACCGCTTGTCCTCCGTATTTCTCAGCAACACGAACCACGAGGAAAATCAGCCGCCGCACCTGCAGCTTGCCGACCCGGAACTAGCGATCACCCTCAACTGGCAGCGCTTCCAAAGCCCCGAGACCCGCTATTGTCCAGCCGCCGTCTATGAAATCGTCGGAGCGGAGACTGGCGATCCGCGTCTGCAGATCAACGCTCAGAACTGCGTCCACTGCAAAACCTGCGACATCAAGGACCCGGCGCAGAACATCAACTGGGTAACGCCGGAAGGCGGCGGCGGGCCGAACTATCCCGGTGGCATGTAGTAAGTTTCATCTGCCCTCGATCAAACTTGCACCGCCGCCGTTCAAATCCTCATGACTTCCCCGGCAGCTTGACGTAGATTGTGCGGATGCAGCAATTCCGCAGCGTTCCCCGCGCATTCCTCCTCGGGATCTCCCTCCTATCGGCATGCGCTGCCGCGGATCCGTCCGCCAGCCGGGTCGCCAGCACCCCCACCACTTCCAGCGCCGCATCCGGCGTGTTCGGTGAATTCCTGGTCGGCCGTTTCGCCGTCGCGGACGCGGATCCGCAAACCGCCGCGACGCAGTTCCTGCGCGCCCTTGCCGCGAGCCCCGATGATGAGGACCTGCTGCAGCAGGCGTTCATCGCCTGCCTGATCGCCGGCCGCTCCGAGGCTGTGCAACTGGCGCACCAGTTGCCGGACAGCCAGGCCGCGCAGTTGCTGCTCGGTGAGGTGGAAGTCCGCGCCGGCCACTGGTCGGCCGCCGAGCGGCAGTTCCAGGCGCTGCCCCGCCAGGGCCTCACCCAGTTGCTGCAACCACTTCTGGTCGCCTGGGCGCAACAAGGCGACGGACGCACCGACGCGGCGCTCGCGACACTGCGTCCGCTGCTCGACGGGCAACGCTTCCGCGCCGTTTATGCCCTGCACGCCGCCCTGATCGCCGACATGGCGGGCCGCACCGCCGATGCCACCAAGTTCTATCACATCGCACAGGTCGAGTTCGGCTCCACCAACCTGCGCCTGGCGCAGATCCTGGCAAGCTGGGAAGCGCGCCACGGCCATCCCGCCGAAGCGCAGCACATCCTCACCACAATGGCCGGCGATGCGCCCGAGATGGCCATCGCACTGCCGCGCCTGAACGCCACCACCATGACCCCGCCCGTGCGTAACGCGTCGGACGGCATCGCCGAGGCGTACATGGCCCTGGCCGCGACCCTGCGGCAGCAGGACTCCGATGATTTCGCCATGATCCTGCTGCGCCTCTCGCTTGATCTGCGTCCCGACTTCACCGCCGCCAGAGTCGTCGCCTCCGACATCCTGTCGAACGAGGCGCATTACGAAAACGCCCTCCAGATGTTGGCCCCGGTCAGTACCGACGACCCGTTGAGCCCGGTGATCCGGCTGCAACGCGCCGCGCTGGCCCAACGGATGGGCCACACAGACGAAGCCTCACATGAATTGCAGCGCGTCGCGCATGATTTTCCCGACAGTCCGCTTCCCGCGATCCGCGAGGGCGACATGCTGCGGGACAAGCAGCACTTCGTCGAAGCGGTGGCCGCCTATGATCGCGCCATCGCGCGGATCAAGTCCCCCACCGCGACCGACTGGCTGGTCTATTACGACCGCGGCATGTGCTACGACCGCTCGCATCAGTGGACCAAGGCCGAGGCCGACTTCAAGCACGCGCTCACCTTGTCGCCCGATCAGCCCTACGTGCTGAACTACCTCGGCTTCTCCTGGGCCGACATGGGCATGCACCTCACCGAGGCACGCGGCATGATCGAAAAGGCCGCGCAACGCCGTCCGAACGACGGTGCCATCGTCGACAGCCTCGGCTGGGTGATGCTGCGGCAAGGCCACACCGCCGATGCGGTCAAGGCGCTGGAGCGTGCCGTCCAGCTCGAGCCAGAGGACCCGCAAATCAACGGCCACCTCGGCGATGCTTATTGGGCAGCCGGGCGCCGGCTGGAGGCCACCTACCAGTGGCGCCGGGCACTCACCTTCAACCCCGAGCCCGCCGACGCCGCCAAGCTCGAGGCAAAGCTGCAGAGCGGCCCACAGCCCACCGTGGTCAGCGGCCAGTAGCATTTGTGCCTGACAGCCTGACCGAGGCGGCGCCCGCCAAGGTCAACCTCTACCTGCATGTCACCGGCCGGCGCGCCGACGGCTACCATCTGCTGGACAGCCTGGTGGTGTTCGCCGGCATTGGCGACGTGCTGGAGGCCGCCCCCTCCGACACCTTGTCGCTGCGCGTCGAGGGCCCATTCGTCGCGGGCCTGACCGACCAACCCGACAACCTCGTGCTGCGTGCCGCGCGTGCTTTGGCAGCCGAAGCCGGCGTGCCTGCCCATGCGCGCCTGGTGCTCCACAAGAACCTCCCAGTCGCATCGGGCATCGGTGGCGGCTCCGCCGACGCGGCAGCCGCCTTGCGTCTGCTCAGCAGATTGTGGGGCCTGCGGCCTGACGCCGGCGCGATGGCGCGTTTGGCGCTTGCCCTGGGTGCCGACGTCCCGGTCTGCCTCGCCGGTCGCGCGGCCCGCATGTCGGGCATCGGAGAACACCTCGACGCGGCGCCACGCTTGCCGGACTGCGGCATCCTCCTGGTCAATCCGGGCGTCGCGGTGACAACAGCCGATGTCTTCCGCGCGCGCCGCGGCACTTGGTCGTCGCCTGCACCATTCCCGCCGTCCTGGCCCGATGCGGCGGCGCTGGCCGATCACCTTTGCCAACTGCACAACGACCTCCAGCCGGCCGCCCTGGCCCTGCAACCAGTGATCGGCAGCGTGCTCGCGGTATTGACCGGACTTCCCGGCTGCCGCCTGGCCCGCATGAGCGGCTCCGGCGCAACGTGCTTTGGTCTCTTCGACACCCCCGAGATCGCCGCTCGTGCCGCTGCGAAGATCCGGCATCCCGGCTGGTGGAAATGGGGCGGCGCCCTTGCGCGCAGTTCAGCGGACTTTACCTGACGCCCCGCGCGACCTATGCACGGCGGTGCCGGATGGGGCGTCGCCAAGTGGTAAGGCAACGGATTTTGATTCCGTCATACGGAGGTTCGAATCCTCCCGCCCCAGCCAGCGAGAACCTCGTGGCGAGCGAACCGTCACTACAATACCAGGCGGCGAAAAGACTGACCCTCCATCCCCATTATGGCCGCTGAGGGCCCCGGCCACATGTGGCTGGGTTTGACCCACCTACCATCATGGCCGGGCCTGATTACAACCGTAACAGTATGCTCGAAATCATCGTTGCGCCGTCGTTCAGACGGCCGCCAGGGCTGGCCATCGGCAGCATCCCAGTTCAAACTGCGGTCTGATAAATACCAAGGGTCGGGGAGACTTTCACATGTTACAAAGACGGGCTTTGATTGCGTCGGCTGCTGTGCTGCCGTTGACCTCGCGCATCCCTGCGGCGTGGGCGGCGACGCCAAAGGACACCGTGGTGTTCGCCAGCCAGATCGACGACCTGATCACCCTCGATCCGGGCGAAGCCTACGAGATCTCGGCGCAGATCATCCTATCCGACGTCTATGACCGCCTCGTCCGCTACGAAGCCGAGGACATGACCAAGCTGGTCGGCGGCGTCGCCGAGAGCTGGACGGTCTCGCCCGATGCCAAGACCTACACGTTCAAGTTGCGGCCGAACCAGAAGTTCGAGAGCGGCGCGACCGTGACCGCGGACGACATGGCCTTCTCGCTCCAGCGTGTCGTCATCCTCGACAAGACCCCGGCCTTCCTGTTCACCCAGCTCGGCTGGAACAAGGACAACGTCAAGACCCTGATCACCGCGCCCGACCCCTCGACCCTGAAGTTCACCATCACCGAGAACTTCGCCCCCTCGCTCGTGCTCAACCTGATGGCCACCGTCGCCGCCTCGGTCGTCGAGAAGAAGTTGGCCATGGCCAACGAGACCAACAGCGATCTCGGCAACACCTGGCTGAAGACGCATTCCGCAACCTCTGGCCCTTACCGGCTGATCTCCTGGAAGGCCAACGAATCGGTCTCCCTCGAGGCCCACCCGCAGTACCATCTCGGCCCGCCGCACATGAAGCGCGTGATCGTCCGCCACGTTCCCGAGCCCGGCACCCAGCGCCTGATGCTGGAGAAGGGCGACATCGACATCGCCCTGAGCCTGCTGCCCGATCAGCTTGTGCCGCTGGCGAAGGACAAGGACATCAAGATCGAGTCCTTCCCCTATTCCGGCACCTGGTACACGGCGATGAACCAGTCCGACGACCGGCTGAAAAACCCAAAGGTCCGGCTGGCGCTGAAACATCTTGTCGACTACCAGGGCATGGTGAACACGTTCCTCAAGGGGCGGTTCCTGGTGCAGCAGGTCTTCCTGCCCATCGGCATCTTCGGTGCCATTTCCTACAACCCGTACAAGCTCGACGTCGCCAAGGCGAAGGCGCTGTTGGCCGAGGCCGGCTACCCCAACGGCTTCGAAATCCGCCTCGACACGCCGAGCACCTCGCCGTCGATCGATATTGCCCAGTCGATGCAGCAGACCATGGGGCAGGCCGGCATCAAGGTGAACATCGTCTCCGCCGACGCCAAGCAGGTGCTGGGCATCCACCGCGGCCGCAAGCACCAGATGCTGCTGACCAGTTGGACACCGGACTACCTCGATCCGCACAGCAACGCCGACACCTTCGCGCATAATGATGACGACTCCGACGGCGCCAAGTCGCACCCGCTGGCGTGGCGCAGCCACTGGTTCATCCCCGACATCACCGCCAAAATGCGGGCGGCGGCACAGGAGGCGGACACCGCCAAGCGCAAGGCCGACTACGAGGCATTGCAGAAGCAGGTGACCGACGATGGGCCGTTCATCCTGATGTTCCAGCCAGCCAACCAGGTTGCTTCGCGGGCGAACGTGCATGGCTACAAGCCCGGCATCATCGAGGACCTCTACTTCTACCGGACCATAACGAAGACATGATCCGTCGCCCGTGACCGCCCTGACTGCGGACATACCCGCGCGTAACGATGGGGTGCCTGATGAACGCGTGCCCAACGATTGGGGCCGGCGCCTTGCCCGGCCCCTTCGCGGCGTCATCAGCGTGCTGTTCTCCGTTGCGCTCACCTTCCTGGGGCTGACCTGCGTCACCTTCTTCATCGGCCGCATCATCCCCATCGATCCCGTGCTCGCCATCGTCGGCGACAAGGCCTCGAAGGCGACCTATGACCGGGTCGCCAACGAGATCGGCGTCAACCTGCCGCTTCCGCTCCAGGTACTGGCGCTATCTGATGAAGGTGCTGCACGCCGATTTCGGCGTCTCCCTGATCACCGCGCACCCAGTGCTGGAGGACATGACCCGTGTCTTCCCCGCCACCATGGAGCTCGCCCTCCTGGCGCTGTTCGTGGGCACGGTGTTCGGCATCCCACTCGGCGTGATGGCCGCCACCCATCGCGGTCGCTGGCAGGACCAGGTCGTCCGCTTCGGCTCGCTGCTCGGCTATTCAATGCCGGTCTTCTGGCTAGGCCTGGTCGGGCTTGCTGCTGTTCTACGCCAAGCTCGGCTGGGTCGAAGGTCCAGGCCGACTAGACGTGTCCTACGACGACATCGTGCCCACCGTCACCGGCCTCATCACCATAGACAGCCTGATCGCCGGCGAGACCGATGTGTTCTGGAACGCGCTCAGCCACCTCGTGCTGCCCGCATCCATCCTGGGCTATCTATCGCTCGCCTACGTGGCACGCATGACGCGCAGTTTCATGCTCGCTCAGCTCAAACAGGAATACGTGCTGGCAACCCTCGCCAAGGGATTGTCGCCGTTCCGCGTCGTGTGGGTTCACGCGCTCGGCAATATCTGGGTGCAGTTGATCACCGTCATCGCGCTGACCTTCGGCAGCCTGCTGGAGGGCGCGGTGCTGACCGAGACGGTGTTCGCCTGGCCCGGCCTCGGTCTCTACATGAAGAATTCGCTGTTCAACGCAGATCTCAACGCGGTGCTCGGCGGCACCATGGTCATCGGCGTCGTCTACATCTTCCTCAACATGCTCTCCGACCTCATCTACCCCCTGGTCGATCCGCGCGCCCGGAGCCGCCGATGAGTGCGACCGGCCTACGCATTGGCGCACCGACCGGCTGGCGTGGCTGGCTGCTCGACTCCGCGCCGGCCAGCCGTCACCAGGCCCGGTTCGGCCGCTGGTACCGTGCCTGGCTCGGCCTCCGCCGCAACCGGCTCGCGATGACCGGCCTGATCATCGTGCTGGCCCTGGTGATGGTCGCAATCTGCGCCCCGCTGTTGGCCAACCACACCGCCGCTTTCTCCCAGACGCTCGAGGACCGCCTTCAGCCGATGTCCTGGGCGCATCCCTTCGGCACCGACGAGTTGGGCCGCGACATCTACTCCCGGGTCGTCTTCGGCAGCCGCATCACCTTGACCATCGTTGCCCTGGTGAGTGTCATCGTGGTGCCCGTCGGTCTCGCCATCGGCCTGCCTGCCGGATATTTCGGCGGCTGGATCGACGCCGTGCTGATGCGCATCACCGACATCTTCCTGGCCTTCCCCCGCCTCGTGCTCGCGCTGGCATTCGCCGCCGCGCTCGGACCAGGCATCGAGAACGCCGTGATCGCAATTTCCCTCACTGCCTGGCCGCCCTACGCCAGACTGGCGCGCGCGGAAACACTGACCCGCCGCAACGCCGAGTTCATCGAGGCCGCCGAACTCCAGGGCGCCTCGCACCTGCGCATCCTGTTCACCCAGATCATGCCGCTCAGCCTGCCCTCGGTCATCATCCGCCTCACGCTCGACATGGCCGGCATCATCCTGACCGCCGCAGGACTTGGTTTCCTCGGCCTCGGTGCCCAGCCGCCTGCCCCCGAATGGGGCGCCATGGTGTCCTCCGGCCGGCAGGTACCTGCTCGACCAGTGGTGGGTCGCGACCATCCCCGGCATGGCCATCTTCATTGTCAGCCTCGGCTTCAACCTGCTCGGCGACGGCCTTCGCGACGCCTCGGATTCGCGCGCCGGATGAACGACGGCCGGCTTCTGACCATACGCAACCTGCGCGTCGTCTACCCCGGCGACGACGGCGATTTCCGAGCGGTGCGCAACGTGTCCTTCTCCCTGGGCCGTGAGCGCCTCGGCATCGTCGGCGAGTCCGGCTCCGGCAAATCCACCACGGGCCGCGCCATCATGGGCCTGATCCCCTATCCCGGCCGCGTCGAGGCCGACGAGATGCGCCTCGGCGACACTGACCTGACTGCTCTCGACGAGCGCGGATTTCGCCGCCTGCGCGGAAAACGCATCGCCATGGTGCTGCAGGATCCGAAATTCTCGCTCGATCCGGTAATGACCGTCGGCAAGCAGATCGCCGAGACCCACCGCTACCATTTTCGCAGCACCAAGAGTGCCGCTCGCGCCGCCGCACTGGAGATGCTCCACGCCGTCCACATCCGCGATCCCGAGCGCGTCTACCATCAATACGCCCACCAGGTTTCCGGCGGCATGGGCCAGCGCATCATGATCGCCATGATGCTCATCGCCGGCCCCGACATCCTGATCGCCGACGAACCCACCTCCGCGCTCGACGTATCGGTCCAGCAGCAGGTGCTCGCCATCATGGACGAGATGGTGAAGAGCCGCGGCATGGGCCTGATCCTCATCAGCCACAACCTGCATCTCGTCTCATCGTTCTGCGACCGCGTGCTGGTCGATGTACGCCGGTCAGATCGTCGAGGTCTGCGACGCCGGCCGGCTGCACGAAGCGCAGCACCCCTACACCAGAGGTCTGCTCGCCGCCCTCCCCGAACTCGGCCACCGCCGCGCCGAACTGCCGCAGTTACGCCGCGATCCCGAGTGGCTGCTCGATCTCCCCGCCGCCGCGGGAGCCGCCTTTTGATCGAACTCGAGGGCGTCTCGGTAACCTACGGCGCCGGCCCCACGCTGGTGCGCGCCGCACGCGACGTAGCATTCCGCATCCCGGCCGGCGACGCGCTGGGCCTGGTCGGCGAATCCGGCTCCGGCAAATCCACCGTGCTTCGCGCCGTCGCCGGCCTGATCCCGCACGCCATCGGCAGCATAGTGATCAACGGCCGCGAATTGCCTAACCGCCGTCCCCGCGAATCCCGCAAGATCATTCAGATGGTCTTCCAGGACCCCTACGGATCGCTGCATCCCAACCAGACGGTCGACCAGACGCTCAGCGCCCCCATCGCCATCCACCGCCTCGGCAACGCCGAAACCCGCATCATGGCCGCCCTCACCGAGGTCGGTCTCGGCCGCGAGCACCGCTTCCGCTACCCTCACCAACTCAGCGGTGGCCAGCGCCAGCGCGTAGCCATCGCGCGCGCCCTGATCCTCGAGCCCAAGGTCCTGCTGCTCGACGAACCGACCTCGGCGCTCGACGTCTCGGTCCAGGCCGAGATCCTCAACCTGCTGACCCGCCTGCGCCGCGACCACGGCCTGACGATGCTGATGGTCAGCCACGACCTCGCCGTCATCGCGCACATCTGCGACCGAATCGGCGTCATGCAAAGCGGTCGGCTGCTCGAAATGACCACCGCCGAAGCACTCGCCGAGGGCCGCGTCACCGACCCCTATTCCCAACAACTGCTGCGCGCCAACCAGGGCTTCGACGCCAGCGGCGTGGTCGTCGACGTCACCGCCTGACCAACGAGGACACTCCCATGGGCACCCGACTCTCCGGCAAAGTCGCCATCGTCACCGGCTCCGGCCAGGGTATCGGCCGCGCCATCGCGATCGCCTTCGCACGTGAGGCTGCCATCGTCGTCATAGCGACGCGTACCGCCGCGCATGGCGAGGAAACCCTCCGCCTGATCGAGGCCGAAGGCGGCAAGGCGATCTTCCGACATGTCGATATCGCCGACCATCACGCCACCCGCGCCATGGTCAATGAGGCAGCCGCCACCTGCGGCCGGCTCGACATCATGGTCCACAACGCCGCCGCCTTCGGCCGCTGCAGCATCGAGGAGATGGACCACGAAACCCTCGATCGGCTGTTCAACGTCAACGTGAAAGCCTGCTTCACCCTGACCCAGGCGTCGCTGCCGCACATGCGCAGGCAAGGCACCGGACGCATCATCATCACGTCCTCCGTCACTGGCCCAAAAGTGTCGATGCCAGGTTCAGGCGCCTATGCCACGTCGAAAGCCGCCGTCACCGGCTTCATCCACACCGCGGCGATTGAACTCGCCGCGGACAACATCACGGTGAATGCCATCGAGCCCGGCTACATCGATACGCCCGGTCTGTCAGGCCTCAAGGCCCGTTTCGGCGCCGACCGGATTGCCCACTTCATTCCAGCCAAACGTCTCGGCCGCCCGGAGGAAATCGCCGGCCCGATGGTGTTCCTCGCAAGCGACGAATCCAGCTACATCACCGGCGAAACCATCGTCGTCGACGGCGGTGCCCGCCTTCCCGAAAGCCCCCTGTTCGCCGGCTGACGCCGTCGGTCGACGCAGGATGCAAGGAACGGGATCTACCGCCCTACCCACCGAGGCGCCCGCTTCTCCATGAACGCCGTACGCCCTTCCTTGTAGTCCGCGCTATTGAAGCAGGTCGCCGACATCTGCTTGATCGCCGCCATATCCCGCTGGCTCTCGTCCTTCAGCATCTCGTTGATCGTCAGCTTCGAAGCAGCCACCGACAGCGGTGCGTTGTCGGCAATGGTGCGCGCGATCTCCAGCACCTCGTCGTTGAGGTCTTCATCCGGCACCATCCTGTTGATCAGCCCGATCCGTTGCGCTTCCGCCGCGTCGATCCGCCGTGCCGAATACAGAATCATCCGGGCGTGCGCCGGCCCCACCAAATCGATCAGCCGCTTCACCGAATCCGGCGCATAGGCAATCGACAGTTTCGCAGCCGGAATGCCAAACTCGCTGTTCACCCCCGCGAACCGCAGATCCGCCTGCATCGCGATCGCCAGCCCGCCGCCCAGGCAGAACCCACGGATCCGAGCAATGATCGGCTTCGGGAACGCGGCATACTTCGCCCGCCCCACCCCTGCCAACCGCTCGTACTCCTGCTGTGCATCGGCATTTGAACGGTTCTTCTCGAACTGACTGATGTCCGCGCCCGAAACGAACGCCTTGTTGCCGGCACCGGTCAGGATAACCACCCGCACCGAGGAATCCTCGGCGAACTCGTCCAGGATATCGCCCAGCCCGGTCCACATCTCCAACGACATCGCATTGCGCTTCTCGGGCTGATTGAACGTGATCAGCCCGACGCCGTCGTCCTTCGCCGCCAGCATCTTTCCCGCGGCGTACTCGCGGGTGATGCCACCGCCTGGCATATCGTTCATCTCAGATCGCTCCCTTCTTGCGCATCTCGGCGATCTCGTCAGCTGAATACCCCACCGAGGCCAGCACCTCGTCCGTGCTAGCCCCCATCTCCGGCGTCGCCAGCCGGATGTCCTTGGAGAACCCGGTGATGCTGATCGCCGAAGCCACCACCTCCGCGTCGCCGATCACCGGCGAGTGCATCGGCGTCGCCATTTTCAGATGTTTCACCTGCGGATCAGCAAACACCTGGTCGATCGAGTAGATTGGTCCGCAAGGCACGCCCGCACCCTCCAACAACTCAATCCAGTACTCGGCAGGCTTGTGCCTGGTCACCTCACCAATCGCTGCGTTGATTTCCTTGCGATGCTTGCTGCGGGACTTCTGGTCCTTCCACTCCGGCTTGTCCTTCCACTCCGCCTTGCCGATGGCTTCGCAGAACCGCGCAAACACCCGCCCCGAGCTCGCCGCGATGTTGATGTGCCCGTCGCTCGTTGGAAACACCCCCGTCGGAATCCCCGTCGGATGATCGTTGCCCGCCTGCGGTGCGACCTCCTTCGCAATGAGCCAACGCGACGCCTGGAAGTCCAGCATGAAGATCTGCGCCTCCAGCAGCGACGTGGTCACCCACCGCCCAACGCCAGTCCGCTCGCGATCGAAGATCGCCATCATGATGCCCAGCGCCAGCAAATTTCCCGCCGTCAGATCGTCGATCGGTATACCGACGCGCACCGGCCCCTGGCCCGGCATGCCGGTGATCGACATCAGCCCGCCCATGCCCTGCGCGATCTGATCCACCCCGGCGCGATGCCCATACGGCCCGGTCTGCCCGAATCCGCTGATGCTGCCGTAGACGATACGAGGGTTAACCTCCTTCACGTCGTCATACGACACCTTCAACCGGTGCTTCACCTGGGCGCGCATGTTCTCGACAATGATGTCGGCGCCCTTCACGAGGCGCATGAACGCCGCGTGCCCTTCCGGCGACTTCAGGTTGATCGTCATCGCCCGCTTGTTGCGGTGCAGGTTCTGGAAGTCGAACCCGTGCCGGTTGCCGGCAACGTCCTCGCCATCGGTCGCGGGCGGCTCGATCTTGATCACGTCGGCGCCCCAGTCCGCCAGGTGCCGCACGCAGGTCGGTCCCGCCCGCGCCAACGTGAGGTCCAGCACCTTCAGCCCGTTCAGCGGCAGTCGTGTCTGCGCCTGGGCCAGCATCGTCTTGTCAGCGGGGCTCTCCGGCATCCCTCGTCTCCTCATGGTCTGGGCCAGATACTCTGCCGCAATCGGCCAAGGCTCAAGAGTGTACGGGAGCCGACCACGCCACATGGCGCATGCCAGACCAAATGCCGGCCACGATCGACGTCTCTGCTGTCCTGACCCAACGAAAGGCTGGCCAGCCCGTCACTCGGTTGTCTGGCGTGGGGACGGCTGACACTTGCACCTTGGAATGCGCACATAGAGGACAACCTGGAGAACAGGCTTCACACGCTTTTCTGCGCACGGAAGCTGTTCCCCAGGACGCTCAGCCGGCAATTCGTCGAGCCGAATCGGAAACCCGATCCCAATAGCTAGGCGGTGGGCGCGCCCTCCTTTTTTGATTCGCCACCGCTTCAAGCCGCTCTGCCAGCTTGAGCAATCCTTGCTTGTTTGAGCAGTTCGGGCTGAAGCAGCCATATCGCGATACTGCGATGCCCTAGCTCGCAGTTCGGTAACCGAGTACTCTCTAACGGGTCGCCCCGTGCGGCGTCATTGATCGCGAAAGCTATGCATTCATTGACTATCTGCCGAATTGAATCATGGTCACGGCACTGATTCAAATCAATGGACGCCATTCGGGCCGGGAGCATTTCCGAACTCATGAAACCGAGCATTGATTTAGTTGAACTAGTGCTCTGCGTCGCTCATATTACGGAGCTCGCGCCGGACGGACGGTTTGCGGCGGAAACTGGCGACGCCCGCGGACCGGCTGTGCTGGCGCGGACCGGTTCATGTCCGATAACGCCGTGTGGTCTGTTCTGTTGCAAGCATTCAACACGGAGACCACGAAGAACCACGGAGCAGCACGGAGCGGTTTTGGACGACAAATCGCCGTAGGCCGTCCTTCAACAGTCGCGCATGGAAATTGAACAGCAGACCGAGGCGCAGCCCGCTCATGCGGAGGTAGGTCAGGACCTGGGCATCGTGCGCCGGCAGGAGATTCGCAACAGCCTTGATTTCAATGATCACTTGTCGGTCCACGAGGATGTCCGCGCGAAAACCTTCGTCGAACTGGACACCTTTGTAGCTAACCGGAATTCCGGCTTGCCGTTGGAAGGCGATTTCCGCTTGCCGCAACTCGTGGCAGAGGCAGCCTTCATAAACCGACTCCAGCATGCCCGGTCCCGTCAGCCTATGCACCTCGATGGCAAGCCCGATGATTCGTTCGGTCAATTCGCGCGCAAGCAGCATCTTGACTTGTCTCCGTGCTGCTCCGTGGTTCTTCGTGCGCTCCGTGTTAAATGCTTGATCTTAAGCAACGGTGCACCTCGGGGAGCCAACCACAAGTCCGGCCTCTACCGAACTTCAGTGTGCGGGCGGACTTTAGCGCCGGCGCCCCGATGGTGGCTTCTATCCAGAGGACACCCTGCAAAATCAACGACGCAGAGCACTAGCTAGCCAGTGAAATCGCAGAGATCGCCAGAACCATGCTATGGTATTGTATGCTGCCGCGCATGCCATAGCATAGCTCGTCCTGCCGTGCTTGTCGGAAAACTTTACACCTTACTCACCATGAATTTGGGACGTCCCCAAGACTGGACATACATAAGTCTACCCGCATAGCTGAGTGTGTTTCCTTGCATACCTCAGTATGGTTCGCCGCGTATTGTCCTTGAATGTGTCCCTATGCAGGAAGATCCATTAACGAGAGGTATAGCAAAATCGTGTGAAAAGGAGAGCTTCGCCTTCATTTGCCGGGCGCGAATACAACTGTCGGTTATAACCGCAACCTGTGCTGGTATTTTCAGAGAAAAGGTAGTCGAAGGATTTTACACAGTGTCACAGTGGTATGTCTTTCTTGGAATTAAGATATTGGAAAGTCTAAATGTTTCTTGGTGGCACGGCGTATGCTTGTTCAAATTGGCGAATGTCATTCTGGCCCCTGTGAGCCAAAAGCTTCGTTGGGAAAGAGGTTAAGTATCATGAATGTCACCAAAATGCTGTTGGGGGCGACGTTCCTAACTGCATGTGCGGTCGCCACGGCGAGCGCAGTCCCGCTGACAATCGGAACGCCAAACTACGCGCCCGGAAACTATTTTCCGTTCGGAGCACCTGCCTCGTTGGGATGGGGCGGCGAATACCAGGAAACCTATGCAAAGGCGGATTTTTCGGGCGTTACCCCGATCAACACCATCGCCTTCTATGCGAACAATCTGACGACGCCGGGCGGAACACCTGATCTCGGCACGTTCACGCTCACCCTGTCCACCACCGCCTTTGCGATCAATGGACCTTCCAACAACGCTTGGTCTGGCAATGAAGGCGCCAATAAGACCGTTGTGTTCAATGCAGCCCTGCCATCTTTGTCGGCCAACGGAATGTTGCTTTTCAACCTGACAACCCCGTTCACGTACGATCCAACCGGGGGAAATCTGATGCTTGACATTGCGTCGTCCAATTCAAGCAACACCAACAATCTGGCTCTTGAGTTCGATATCCGCGATCCCGGCAACGTCCTCAGCGCGCAGGACAACGGCGGCTTTATTGCACCGAGTTCAGGGCTGGTAACGACATTCAACCCGGCAACGTCGCCAGTGCCGGAGCCGATGTCCATGGCGTTGCTTGGCGCGGGTCTGTTTGGCCTTGGCGCTGCCAAACATCGTTGGTTGCAAATACGCTGACGAATGGCACTGGGGGGGATCGAGTGTTTCGATCTCCCAACGGGAGGGGCCATGAAGCGGTCATTGCTTGCAACCAGTGACGCCGTATTCCAGACCACCCGAATTCATTTCGGCTAGCTGCCGGACAAACAATATAACGGGTTCGGCGGCCGACACGACAGGTCTCGCCACGGCATCCACCAGTTCCGCATCGGAAGTTTTTTCTAATCCCCCTATCGCTGGAACCGCAGTCGCCGGGGCCGTCTCTAACCGGGCGGCCGTTACCGATCGAAGTAGTTGATGCGGGCTTGCGGATGGCTCAAACCCAAGCGGGGTGCGTTTGTCTGCACGTGGCAGCCATTCGACTGTGCACAACTTCCCGTCGCTGAAAGCTGGCTTCCGACCGCCATTTCCACGGTCAAGTTTGCCTCGCACGGTAGCCGCCCAGGCAGGTAGTGTTTGCCGGAACCTTCTCGGTATCTGGCGGATCGCAATTCCAAGTTCGTCGCCAACAATCCCATCCGGCACGCGCCGAAAATACACCTTGCTTCTCACTCTGACGTTATCTATTATAACTGTCATGGAAACCGACGTGCCCGGTCCAGCCTCGCCTCCCGATCCGCCCCAGGATCAACCCGGCATCCCCGTGCCCGAGTACATCGCCGCCCTCCTCTACGTCGTTCGCATCCTGCTCGGCTACGGCCGGCATCTTCTCGCCACCGTCCCCCACCGCGCCACCGCCCCCACATTCCCCGCCCTCGCGGCATGCTTCGGCACTGCCAACCTCTCCACCATCATGGCCCACCTCAACCGCGGCATCCTGCGTGCCGCCGCGCTGCAGCGTTTCCTGCTCGCGCGCGCCGCGACCGGCCGCGACATCAGCATGGTGACCCGCCGCGCCCGCACGGATGAAACACCACCCGCCCCAGCAGCGCCTGAGGCCGAGCAATCAGCGGATCAACCAGCCAAACCCAAAGCCGCGCCACGTCTCTCACTGCCCCCCGGCCACGACGATCCAGAACTTTTCATGCCCACACCGGAGGATCTCGATCGACAGGTACGCCGCCGAGCGGTCGGTCGCACCGTCACCGAGATCTGCCGTGATCTCGCCGTCGTCCCCGGCTTCTGCACCCCCGCCTTCTGGAACGGCATATTCGAGGTCATGCATTTCTTCGGCGGCAACGTTGCCACCCTGATGCGAGAGAAGACCCACCGCGAACAAACCTTCATTCAGGAGCAGGACAAGAAACTCGGCAGTACCTTGGACTGGTTACGATTGAAACCAGACGAGATGCGCCAGGTCCTCGGCTTCTTCATCGGCGAACCACCGGTCGATCCATTCGAGGCACCGGCCACCGGCCCACCCTGACCCCACGCTTCATATCCTGGAACGGCCCCACGGGACTGGCACACAGTCAGCCCCGCCGTCCCGATTTCGCCAGCAAGTATGCCGCCGTGTCATACTCAAGCCCATGATTCAGACCCGCCAGATCGAAGCCTTCCGTGCCGTCATGTCGACCGGCGCCATGACCACCGCGGCCGAGATGATCCAGATCTCCCAACCGGCAGTCAGTCGTCTCATCCGTGACCTCGAACACGAGCTCGGCCTGACGTTGTTCCGTCGACGCGGCAACCTGGTCGTGCCGACGCACGAGGCCACGGCTCTTCTGACCGAGGTGGAACGATCCTTCGTCGGTCTGGCGCAGATCAGTGCCTTTGCGGACGACCTTCGCCGTGGCCGGACCGGATCGCTGAGGGTCGCGGCGCTGCCAAGCATGGCAGCCGGTTTCGCGCCACGCTTCATCGCCGAATTCTGTCGCGGGCTGCCGGGTCTCAAGGTGTCGATCGATGGCCTGTCGTCGCAGGAGGTCAGGGATCGCGTGGCCGCCGGCCGCTACGACATCGGTGTCGCCGCATTTCCATTCCGCCACGGCTCTCTCGCCGTAACGCCCCTCGAGGACAAGGCTGTCATCGCCTTGCCTGTTGGTCACCGGCTGGCGGCGCACCGTGTCGTGCGGCCCGAGGACCTGCAGCAGGAAAACCTCATCCTGCTGGCCCGGCTCGCCGGCGGCCAGCATCCCCTCGCGGCGGTTCTGCAATCCGCTCAGCCCCGGCAGGTGATCGAAACCTCACTCTCCAGCATCGCCTGCGTCTTCGTGTCCGAGGGCATGGGCATCGCCATCGTCGATCCATTCAGTGTCAGCGAATTCGTCGGCAGGAACATCATTGCCAGGCCATTGGAGCCATCCTTCAACATCGGCACCGCGATCGTTCATTCGACCGAACGGCCGCTCTCCATGGTCGCCGAAGAATTCCGCACCGCGTTCCTCGACCACATCCATCGGTTCCTACAGCGCGCAGACTATTTGCACCCCTAATGGTCGTCCCAAATCCTCCCCCTCCCCTTGCGGGAGGGGGGAAGGGGGAGGGGGCGCCACTAATGACACCGTTCCCGCGCCCGCATCTAAAAAACAGTGACACCATCCCACCAACCGCCACCGTGAGACGCCACCGGTACCATCTGCCGACGACACGACTTATGCGACCACCACCCAAGGCTCCCCCCATGAATGCCATCGATCTCGCCCTGGTCCTTGCCGTCGACGGCTCCGCCAGCGTCACCTATGACGAGTTCGGCCTGATCGCCGGCGGCATGGCCGCCGCTCTGCGTGACCCCACCATCATCGCGGGCCTCATTGGCGGCCCCGCCAAGGCCAGCCTGTGCTCGCTGCTCCTCTGGTCCGGCACGGGCGCTCAGGAGGTGATCGCCAACTGGACCCAGATCGCCTCGCCTGCCGACGCCCAGGCCTTCGCCGACACCGTGGACAACATGCCGCGCGTGGTGCGCGCCGGGCAGACCGCCATCGGCGAGGCACTGCTCGCCGCGCTGACCCTGCTCAGCCATCTCCCCGACCTCCCCTCCCGCCAGGTGGTCAACGTCATCGGTGACGGCCGCTCCAACGACGGCATCCCTCCCGGCCCGATCCGCGATCGCATGGCCGCTTCCGGCATCACTATCAACGGCCTCTGCATCCTGCACGAGGAACCCGACCTCCTGACCTCCTACACCAACGAGGTCATCGGCGGCCCCGGCGCCTTCGCCGAGGTCTGCCCCGACTACCCCGCCTTCGCCGCGGCAATGCACCGCAAGCTGGCGCGCGAGCTGGTCGCACCGATCGTGTAGTCTGATGCTCAACGCCATGCCCGCGCGTCGCCCTCCCCCAGCGCACGCACGCTCTTGTGGTGCGATGATCCTCCCGGCCTCCCGACAGTTGCCTCAATCGCATGGCGAACCTCATGCCAGCCAACCGCGTTCCCGCGGGTGGCGCCAAAGCACCGAAGGAACCCACGCATGAGCGGACAGCTCGTGGAACCGCAGCCCGTCGCAAGTGCCCTCGCCGGGTTCGTCGACCAGACCATCGACACGGTGCGTGACGCCGTCCCCGCAACCGCGGTCCGTGAGGAGCGCGAACCCATGCCGCTTCCTACCGAGCCTCGCACGATCTTCCTGGGTGGCCTGTTCTTTCTCGCCTCCCTCGCCGCGCTCTATGTCGCCTCGCCGATCATCCTGCCCGTCGTGCTGGCGATCGTCCTGAAGCTGCTGTTGCAGCCCTTCGTCCGCATTACCGACCGTGTCGGCGTGCCTCGCTCCATCGGCTCGGTGCTCGCGATCGCCCTGCTGGTGATGGCGCTCGCCGCCTTGGTCAGTGGCATCGCCAGTCCCGCAGCCTCCTGGGCCGGCAAGCTGCCCGACGCCATCCCCCAGATCCAGCACCAGCTTGCCTTTCTCGCTCGCCCGATCGGCTCGCTGGAATGGATGCTGATCCAACTGCAAAGTGTCACCGGCGGGGGCGCCGGCCTCCCGGAGGGACCGACGCTGCATCCGGCCAACCTTATGGGCGCGCTGTTCAGCGGCACCGCCACGGTCGCCGCCGGCATGTTCACCACTCTGATCGTGCTGTTCTACCTGCTGGTCTCCGGCGAAACGTTCCTGCGCCGCTTCGTCGAAATCCTCCCCAGCTTCGCCGAGAAGCGCCAGGCCGTCGAAATCACCCTGCACATAGAGCGCAATGTCTCCGCCTATCTGATCACCGTCACGATGATCAACTTCATCGTCGGCTTGCTGACGTTCGGCATCATGGCAGCCTGCGGCGTGGCAAACCCGCTGCTCTGGGGCGTCATCGCCTTCGCGCTGAACTTCGTCCCCATCCTCGGCGCCATGGTCGGCATCGTCCTGTTCCTCATGGCGAGTGTCCTTTCGCTCGGCGTCTCCTGGTGGGCGCTGCTTCCGGTCGGTCTGTATTTCCTGGTCCACGTCCTGGAAGGCGAGATCTTCACGCCGATGCTGCTGGCGCGCCGCTTCACCATCAACCCCGTCGCCGTGATCCTTGCGCTGATCTTCTGGTACTGGATGTGGGGCGTCCCCGGTGCCATCCTCGCGGTTCCCATGCTGGCGATCATCAAGATCGTCTGCGACGACCTGCTCCCGCTACGGGCGTTCGGACACTTCCTGGAAGCCTGAGCCGCCGTCGGCTAGTCTGCCCCGGCCAGCCGGGGGATTGATCAAAGTGCCGTCCATCAAGCACATCGGCCTCGTCGCCGCGGCCGCCATCGTCGCGGTGGGAGGCTACTTTTACTTCGCCGCCGCCCCTTCCTGCGACAGCGATCGCGTTCAGGGCCGCGCGAGCGAGCTGTTGCGAAGTCAATTCAATCTGGACAGCATCTTTTTCAATAACATCCAGGAAGTTTCCGGTAATATCTTCAGCGATCGTCGGGAATGCACTGCCCAGGTCGCCCAAATCAAAGGCAATACCCCACCCATGTCGATGAGCTGGCGCCAGCTCCGCTATTCGGTCGCACCAGGCACCGAGCCGGAGCAACCGGATCTCAAGATTGATCTCGGTCCCGGCGGACCCTACGTGCCACCGCCACCCACCCTGTGGGAGAGCATCTACAACCTCTTTGGAACATAACGCCTTCGGCAAAACTCCCCGCCTGCGCGCCCGCGCCTGAGGCCGCGCGCCGTAGTGCGTGTGACTTGCATTCCAGCATATTGGAATGTAATTTCCTGAATTATGGAATCAGGCACGCCTGACCTCGAGCACCGTGTCGCCGCCCGGCTCAGGCAGCTTCGCGCCGATCAGGGCCTCACCCTCGACGAACTCGCGAAGCAGTCGGGCGTCAGCCGCTCCATGATCTCGCTGATCGAGCGCGCTGAAAGCAGCCCCACCGCCAGTATCCTCGACAGGCTCGCTGCCAGCCTCGGCGTCACGCTGGCCGCGCTGTTCGCCGAACAGGAGCGTCCTGATGCGATCCCGGTCGCTCGCCGCGCCGACCAGTCCGAGTGGCGCGACCCCGCGACGGCCTACCTGCGCCGCAACCTTTCGCCGCCCGCTTTTCCCTCACCGATCGAACTCGTCGAGGTCATCCTGCCCCCGGGAGCCCGCGTCGCCTATGACACCGCGTCGCGGCTCTCCATCGTCGACCAGCAGGTCTGGCTGCTGGCGGGCGACATCGAGGTGAGCGTCGGTGACTGCATTCACCGCCTCGCCGCCGGTGATTGCCTTGCCATGCGCGTCGATCGCCCGATCTCCTTCCACAACCCGGCCACCGAAGCCGCCCGCTACCTGGTCGCCCTTACCACCATCGCCAAACCGAGCAGCCCACGATGACCGAAAGCACCGCCATCATCCGTGCCCTCACGCCCGAGGAGGCGCATCAGCACGTCGCCTCCCTGGCCGACATCCTGCTGGACTGCGTCGCAGGCGGCGCCTCTGTCAGCTTCATGGCGCCGCTCTCTCCGGAGAACGCCCAAGGTTTCTGGCGCGCCATTGCCGACGGGGTCGCAGCCAGCAAGCGAGCGCTGCTGATCGCCGAGGACCGTGCCACCAAACAGGTGCAGGGAACCGTCCAGATCATCCTGGACCAGCCCGAGAACCAACCCCATCGAGCCGACATCGCGAAGATGCTGGTGCATCGCCGCGCGCGCCGCCAAGGCCTCGCGGCCGCCCTGATGCGTGCCGCCGAGACAACCGCTCGAGCCGCCGGCAAGACACTGCTGGTTCTCGATACCGCCACCGGCAGCGATGCCGAGCGGCTTTACCAGCGCATGGGCTGGAACCGTGTCGGCATCATCCCAGGCTACGCGCTCTGGCCGGACGGCCGACCGTGTGCGACGACGTACTACTACAAATCCCTGGCGTGACGGTCGCCGCCGCTACGCAACGGCCACGACCCAGCCATCCATGGCGCTGTCGTGATTGACGGTGCCGCGCCATAGCCCGGCAGCGGGGGAGAGCCGAAGCCTCGCGCATCACGCCCGCCGTGGGATCGGTTCGCCCGCTACGCGCGCCGCAGGTAGCTGCAGCAGCACCACGCAGATCGCGGCGACGGCAGCGGTCAGGCACGCACACAGCAGGATGTGCGGTGGCTGCCAGCCCTGGGCGAGCAGGAAGCCGCCGAGACCAGGGCCGACAATGCCGCCCAGCCGGCCGATGCCGAGCGCCCAACCGACCCCGGTCGTGCGGATGCGGGCCGGGTATTTCGCCGCCGACAATCCGTTGGCGCCCAATTGTCCCCCCACGACGCAGATGCCCATGATGAAAATCGCCGCCAGAAGGACCAGATACGGCAGGCGCCCCAGAGCCACCGCGGCGATGACGACGATGCCGCACGCCAGGCAAACGGTGAGCACGCGATCAGTGCCGAGCCTGCTGGACAATGGTCCCAGCAACAACACGCTGAGCCCTCCACCGGCGCTGTAAAGGCTGGCAGCAAACACTGCGTCGGATGGCGACAGCCCTTCCAGATGCAGCACCGTGGGAAGCCAGAAGCCAATGAGGTAAAGGCTCAGCAGGCTCGCGAAGAACATGATCCAGAACAGGATGGTGCGCATCGCGTAGCCGTCGGTGAACAATGCAACGACCGTATTGCTGGTCTCGGCGACATCCACGCGGCGCGCAGCCGGTGTGGCATCGGGATTGATGCCGGTGACAGCGAAGATACGCAGTGCGGTCGCTGTGCGGACGCCGCGCGCCAGCAGGAAGCGTGGCGATTCCGGCATCCAGAACAGCAGGATCGGCAACAGCACCAGCGGCAGGGCTCCGCCGATGTAGAAGATCGCCTGCCAACCGAATATCGGCAACACCTGTGCGATGAGCTGGCCGCCGAGGAAGCCCCCCAGCGGATTGCCCGCGAATACCCACATGGTGACCGTGGCGCGCAGCCGGCCTGGCGCGTAGTCAGACGCAAGCGCCACCGTGGCAGGCATCAGCGCCCCGATGCCGATGCCAGTCATGCAGCGCATCAAGGCGAGCATCGGGATCGTCGTTGCATAGGCAGTTGCAAACGAGAACACGCCGAGCAACAGCAGGCTGGCAAGAATCACCGGCTTGCGGCCAAGCCGATCACCGGTCGGACCGGATGCCAGCGCCCCCACCATGACGCCGACATTGGACATGACGAACGCAGTCGCGAAGGCCGCCGGTGCGACGTTCCAGGCGTGCGACAGCGACGGCGCGGCCATGCCAATAGAGCTGATGTCGTAGCCATCGAACATCTGAGCAAAGCCGCAGAGGATTACGACACGTAGCTGCAAAGGCCCGATGCGCTGGCCTTCCAGTGCGGCTTCATTGGCGGAGGCA
Organism: uncultured Alphaproteobacteria bacterium; assembly: GCA_963726125.1. GTDB lineage: Bacteria > Pseudomonadota > Alphaproteobacteria > Acetobacterales > Acetobacteraceae > JAMXLO01. The sequence goes on from CAVSBG010000005.1 coordinate 273,885, forward strand.
TATGCGCCTTCCATTGATGGTTCCTCCCTGCGTTTGCGGGGAGTACACCATCGGCAAGTGCGTCAGATCAAGCAGCCGTCGGCAATCAGCCGAACCGTCGCTTATAAGCCGTCACGCCGGCGCGGTGATGCGCGATGCCAGCAGTTCGCCCTCAGTCATCGCCACCCCCGCCCCATCCGCGAGAGCACGCGGGAACGCGTCGGTGCGGCGGAACAATTGCAGTGCGCGGACCGGGAAGTGTTGCGATACGCGGTGGGCACTACGGACCGTGTTGCGCGTTATCACGGTGAACAGGTCGGGCGCGTAGTCGCATGGCAGCGCGGCGAGGCCATCCTCGCCGGCCACCCAGAAGCCGATGGTGAACACGACACCGGTGATCGTGACCACCTCGTATTGCCGCAGTGTCAGATCAGCAAAATACGGACTGGTCTCCGCCAGTGGCAGCGCAAGCTCAACGCGCCCTTCGAACGTGCCGCCATGCGGCAGGCGACGTGCCAGCGGGATGACCGGCATCGCCACCCGACGATCCGTCGGCAGTGGCGCGATGAAACGCCCAATGGTCGCATCAGTGCCAGGACCGTGGATGACGGGCACGACACGAGGATTCACGGCAGCGGCGCGCGTTGCGGCATCAACGGCGGGCATCGCGTCCATGACATAGACATCGGCGCCGCTGGGGTTCTCCACCGTATAGGGGAATACGAGTGTGTTGCCCTCCTTGCCGGGGCGGCAGCTCAGATTGATCTGGACCATGCGCCCGCGCCGCTATGCATCACCATTCCGTTCACGCAAGTAGCTCTCCATCATCGCTGACACTGTTGGCTCCGCCGCTTCAGATGACGCGGTTCCGCTCGCGAGGGCGAGCGCGTGCTCGAACAGGCGGAACAGCACAACGTCCTTCGCCGGCGCGTCGCGCTGTGTCGGGTTCGGCCAATTCGCCGGGTCGTAGGCAACCACAATCCCGGCGCCAATATCGCCTGTGTTGCGCAGCCGTGCCCACGCATTCGGGGGATTGGTCTGCGGCGACGGTCGCTCGATCCGGATGGGACTGCCGCTCGCGCGGAGCCGTTCCAGCAAGGTTCGTCCCGATCGCGTCCTGGAGATGCTGGCGACCAGGCTGGCGACACTGCCGGCGTAGCCAGGTCCCGGCGCGTCGATCAGCAGCCATTGCGGATTGTGCTCGCCGCCAGGTGTCGTCGCTCCGCTCATGACATGGCTCTCCTGGCCCTATCCCTAACTGCCGGCACTCGCGTCCGGGCTGCCGCCACCGCCGTCCGAACTGCCGGCGTCCGAGCCTCCTGAACCCGAGGGGAAGCTGGTGCCGTCGGGCGGCAGGAAGTTGCAGTTGACCGAACCGCCATGCAGCGAGGCACAACTCGGTGCCGGTGTTGGACTGTCGCCATGGGTGCCGCGCGATCCGCCGGATCCCGACGCCGCCTGGCATGGCGTCAGGCGCGCGTTCCACTTGTCGCCAGGCTCGGCCGCTGTGGCATCGGCAATGTTCTGCAGCGTCACGGAGGCAGCGCCGCCCGCGGAACCTGACGGCGTCTTGTAAACGTTGCAGCCGTTCAGATGCACCTCGCAGGGATCGATGACGATGAAGCTCCCGCCGACCTTCAGGGTGATCTTCTGGGTCGCCTCGATCACGAGTGAGTTCATCGAGATGCTGACATCGCCCTTGATAACCGCCGTCAGCGCCCCTTTGAGATCGGCCTTGACGTCGCCCTTCACGGTGAGTTCGTAGTCCTTCTCGACCTGAGTGTAGTGGCTCCCGCCGACATGCACGTCGTATTCGCCGTCGATCGTATTGAACATGTTGCCGCCAATCGGCTTGCCATCCTTGTCGGTGCCTTTTGCCGTCTTGAGGTTGCGGTTGCCATAGGCGGTGTCGAAGTTGCTGGCGTAGGCGGTGACGTCGAGCCGGCCCTGCGAGCGCAGCAGCAACTGTTCGCAGTTGTAGGTGTCGTCGAAGCGCATCAGGTGATAACGCGACTTGCCGCCGCTGCTGTCCGCACGCGCCGTTTTGGTGCTGGCGGTCTTGATGCCGTTGAACGGGAAGTTGTTCGACGGTCCGGGGCCGTTCCAGTCGTCCATGTTATAGGCTTCGACATCCACCTCGTCTGGCGGGAACGGCAGGTTGGAATAGCCGTGGTCTGCGTTGTAGCGGCGCCCCGTGATGATTGGCCGTTCCGGATCGCCATCGAGAAAGCTGACGATGACCTCCTGGCCGATGCGTGGCAGGAATTGCGTGCCGAAGTTGGCGCCAGCCCAGCTTTCTGAAACCGAGACCCAGCAGGTGCGGCGATCGGTCTGCAGCGGATCGGTGCTGCCGCTCTGGTTGGCGCCAGTCGGCACCTCGCGCTGCCAGGGAAAGCGCACCCGCACGCGGCCGAGACCATCGGCGTAGAGATCGCTGTCGCCGCCCGCGGCAATGTTCTTGCTGCCCTGCGGTCCGACGACCACGGCAAGCTGCGGGCCGTAGGCTCTCGGTTTGCCCGCATCGGGTCCGGGGGTCAGATTGTAGTCCTTCGCGTCCCACGGCACCGCAATGAACGCGTTGGAATAGCCGTCCGCGTAGCGCGCCAGGATCTCCTTTGGCGCGTTGACCAGGTAGAGCTGGGTGAGCGCCTGCACGAAGGCGGTATTCATGCCCGAGGAGAAACTGTCGAGGAAGTTCGCCTGGTACGGATTGTCCTTCGGCCACCCCGGGGGCGGCGGTGGGGTCGTGCTGGTGATGGCCTGGTTCTGCACCCAGTTGGAGAGGCCGCCGCTGGCCAGCGCGCCCATTGGATCCATGTAGTTGCCTGACTGGGTACTCTCCTTGCGGAACAAGCCCCACACCCAGCGCAGCGGACTGTCGAGCCAATTGACGACTTCCTGGTTCCAGGTGTGTCCATACGAATTGTCAAACGCGGCAAACGACAACTGGGTGATGAGGTATTTGTCGCCGGCGGGATGGCCGCGCGAGGCCGCTGTGTTGCTGCCCTTCGTCTTGTCATGCGCGATGTGAAACAGCCCGCCGGCGATGAAAGTCGGGTTCTTGGTTTGCCCCTGGATGCTGAAGGTGTTGCCTTCCTCATCCTCGATCCGGTCCTTCGCCTGATCGGCCATCACGTCGGACGTGTCCGCAGGATCCTTCATCACGGCCGGGAAGCTCTCGCGTAGGAACGGAGTCGGATCCGTCGCCCCGGGCATCATGTCGTAGATTGACTTGGCATCCTGTTTCCCACGTGGCACGTCGGTCGGGTTGACCATGTCGTAGTCGCTGACCCAGACGCGCTTGTGCGGCGGCTGGAAGCTGCGTTGGAAGCCGGTGATCTCCTTCACATCGGGGGCACCGTAGACGATGTCCATCTCGGAATAGCCGCAGTCGGCGAAACTCGCGACCGAGTTGCCCAGCAGCATCACCTCCTGCTTGGTGTCGTCATCAGCCAGGTGATCGTGGTCGAACGCGTACCAGAGGCCGAACTGCGACATCAGGCGATGCAGGAAGCTCAGCGAGCTTTCACCATATTGAACGCAGTAGGGGATCTTCTTGAAGTCATCCATCTTCTCCAGGTACGCGAACGACATGTAGTTGTTGAAGTCGAGAGAGCCGTTCAGGATGCCGTGGAAGCCTTGCATGATCTCGATCATGATCTGGAAGACCGTCATGTTCTCAAACACGCGGTAACGGCTTTCGAAATCCAACAGTTTCCAGGCGGGGACGATGCGACCCTTGTACACCCGATAGTCGTGTTGCAGCCCACGCTCGAAATTCAGTTCGTTGGTGCCGGCCTTGTCGAAGGTCTGGAAGATGCCACGGCGGAAGGTAAAGTTGTCGGTCTTGGCGCGCATGCCGATGGTCGCGCGAGTCCCGATCATCTTGGCTGGATCGATGTCGCCGTCCTTGATCTCGCGGAACATGGTGACGTCGTAGGCATAGGGCATCGAGATGCCCTCCATCCCCTGGATCGCCGACAGCAACAGGGGACCCTTGTCACCGGAGACCTGCTGGTCGCCGAGGATCGTGCTGATCGTCAGTGTCGTCCGCATTCACGCACTCCCAGCCCCATCAGATCAAGGGATTATCGTCGTTGTTTGTCCCGCGTCTGTGATGGTGATCACACCCGCCCACATGCACGTGCACATAGAAATATTGTTGAGTGCCACCTTGCTGGAGATGCCCACCGGGATCGAGCCTGGCGTCCAGGGTGACGAGGTGGCCGGGATGCACGGCTGTGGCGTCAGCACGCCCATCGCCGCCGCCGTCGCCGCCGCGACCTGCGGGTTGGATGGGCTCATGCACATGCCGAACGGCATGATGTTGAGCATCGGTATGTAGTCCTGGATGGTGGCCTCAGGCTGGTTCTCGCTCATCACCTGATTGAGGGGCAGCACGACCAGATTGGACGGACTGGTTCCAAACGTGCACATCAGTTGCGCGCCGTTGACTACCTGGATCGGCATCAGCATCTCCGGACAAGCAGGTACGGTTTCGGAATGTAACGCAATCGCGATCGCCTGTCATCGCACGGTCTTGTGTAGACCCTGCCGCTCGGTTGGTCGGACCAGATGAAACCGGTTGGCGAGGACCGATGCCGCCCCTACGCCAGGGTCTCCTCGGCGGCCGGCACTCGCGTGACCTGGTGCGCCTGCACCACCGGCAGCACGTCGCGCGCGAAGCGGCGGATCTGCTCGAGGAACATCTCCTGCGGCATGGCGCCGCGATTGAAGCCGACCTGCACGCTGTTGGCACCGGTATGGTCAGCCAGTGCGATGATGCGTTCGGCAACTTCCTTGGGCGTGCCCCAGGGCAGCCGCTCGGCCAGGCGCTCGATGCCGTCCATCGTGGTGTTGCGGAACTCCTCGCGCGCGTGCTCGCCGGCACGGCGGTTCTCCGGGCGGACATAGTCGAGCGACGCGTCGGTCGAATAGCCGAACTGGCGCTGGATGCTGGTCTCGGTGAAGTTGCCGTGGCTGAACAACGTGCGGTTGAAATACAGCAGGTAGGGGCCGCATTCCTTCACCGCCTGCGCCTTGCTGTCGGCGACATAGACCGACACGCCGAGCGACAGATGGTCAGGCGTGATGCAATGGCCATTCGCCGCCAGGCATTTCGCATAGTATCGGATGATATCGTCCTGCAGCCCGCCGGGCGCGAGCCCTGGCGTGATGCGGATGTTATGCTTCGCGGCAAATTCGATGGACTCTTTGCTGCCGACGATGGGCATCCATATCTCGGGATGCGGACGTTGCACCGGGCGCGGCCACAAGGCGACATCCCGGTACGACCAGAACTTACCCTGATAGGAGAACACATCCTCGGTCCAGGCGCGGGTGACGATATCGTAGGCTTCCTCGAAACGCGCGCGCGATTCCGGCAGCGCGACATTGTGCACCTGGTATTCGCGTGGAATGCCGCGGGCGAACCCGGAGATCAGGCGGCCGTTCGACAAACAGTCGAGCATGGCCAACTCTTCCGCCAGACGCAGCGGTTCATGCAGCGGCAACAGGTTGCCGTAGATCAGCAATTTCACCCGTTTGGTGCGCTGCGCCGCGGACGCCGCCATCAGGTTCGGCGAGTTCATCAATCCGTACGGCGAACAATGGTGCTCGTTGAAGCCAAGACCATCGTAGCCAAGGCGGTCGATCTCTTCCCATGCATCGAGATGCTCGGCGTAGGTGCGGACCGCGACGTCAGACTCGAAGTGCCGGGAAGTCAGCGGGTACGGGAGTTCGTTGCCGACTTTCAAGTGGTCGAGATGTTTGCCGTACGCCAGCAAATCGAACACGAAGACCCGCATGGCACATCCGCCCTGACCATTTGCAATGAGTATGGTGAGGGCCGGATCACGTGGTCAACGCTTCCGCAACGCGGGTTCGGTGACGCGGCCCCGCGGCCGACTTTGCATGACGATGGTATCGCAGAAGCGCTGCTGCTTCAGAGATTGCTGAACGGATCGATTGGATAGCGCACGCCGGTCAGACACAGTCCGTCTGGCGGCGCAGTCGGCCCTGCTGCCGAGCGGTTGCGCGCTGCGAGTGCGGTGGCGACGCGTTCCATCGGCCAGCTTCCCTCGCCAACGAGCTTCAGTGTGCCGACCATGTTGCGCACTTGATGGTGCAGGAAGCTGCGTGCCTCGGCGATGATCTCGATCACGTCGCCATCGCGGTGCACATCGAGTCTGTCGAGCGTGCGGAGCGGACTGTTGGCCTGGCACGCAGCGGCGCGGAAGGAGGAGAAATCGTGCCGGCCGAGCAGCGTCTGCGCCGCCTCATGCATGGCGGCGGCGTCGAGCGACGCGAGTACGTGCCAGACACGGCCAACGAGCAGCGCGGGGCGTGAACGGCGGTTGAGGATGCGAAAGCGATAGGCGCGGTTGATGGCAGAGAAGCGGGCGTTCCAGCCGTCCGGTGCCTCGACGGCGCGCAGCACGACCACAGGGTGTGGCTTCATGTGGAAGTTCAGGGCGTCGCGGACTTTCGCCGCCGGGATGTTGCTCGGGAGGTCGAGCTGGGCGACCTGTGCCTCGGCGTGGACACCGGCGTCCGTGCGCCCGGCAACGGTGGTCGTGACGGGCATGTCGTGATTCAGCTTCGCAGCCGCGGTTTCTAGAACTTCCTGGACCGATAGACCGGTGATCTGGCGCTGCCATCCAACGAACGGAGTGCCATCGGTACTCCAGCAGGAGAGCCCAGCGCGTCACGGCACGGGCGGCGTGTCGCACCTCCCCCTCCCCTTGCGGGAGGGGGTTGGGGGAGGGGGCCGAGGTGCTCCAACGCCCCCTCCCCCAACCCCCTCCCGCAAGGGGAGGGGGAGATCCGTCATGCAGCCACCCGATATGTCATTCAGCCACCCAAATTCGTGCCTGCCGTCACCGGATGGCCGCGCAGGAACACGTCCGCGGCCATCGCGGGCCGTCCGGCCAACTGCACGCGTGTCAGGCGCAGCGCTCCCGTGCCACAGGCGACCGTCAGCCGATCGTCCACGACGGCCGCGGCTTGCCCTCCTCCATTCGCGACTTCGGCACGCAGCACCTTCAGGACAGCGCCGCGCAGCATGGTGAACGTGCCGGGCCAGGGATCGAATGCGCGCACCTGGCGCTCGATCTGCGCTGCGTCCTGCGTCCAGTCGATCCGCGCTGCCTCACGCGTCAGCTTTGCGGCATAGCTGGCGCCTTCGTCCGGCTGCGGCACCGATGCCGGCTGCTCGTCCAGTGCCCGCAGGATCAGCCCCGCTCCAATCTCGGCCAATGCGTCATGCAGGTCCGCCGACGTGGTCGTTGCCCCGATCTGCACCGCTTGCCGCAGCAGCATCGGCCCGGTGTCCAGACCGGCATCCATTTGCATGATCGTGACGCCGGTCTCCGCGTCGCCGGCCAGCACCGCCGCCTGGATCGGCGCCGCACCGCGCCAGCGAGGCAGCAAACTCGCATGGATATTCAGGCAACCTCGCCGCGGCGCCTCCAGCATCGACGCCGGCAGGATCAGCCCATACGCCGCCACCACCGCTGCATCCAGCCGGAGTGCGGCGAACGCCTCCTGTTCCGCCGCGTCGGTCCGCAGCCTGGTTGGCGTGCGCACCGATAGCCCGAGCGCCTCCGCCACCACCTGGACCGGACATGGCCGCAGCGCATAACCGCGCCCCGCCGGCTTCGGCCGCTGGCAATAGACCGCGGCAATCTCGTGCCCACCCGCGTGCAATGCGCGCAATGCCGGAACGGCGAAGTCGGGGCTGCCCATGAAAGCCAGGCGCATGGCGCTACATGGCCTCGGCGCGCTTCTGCCGAAGCTCCTTGGCCAGCCGGCGCAGGATCATGTTGCGCTTCAGTGCCGACAGGTGATCGACGAACAGTACGCCGTCGAGGTGGTCGATCTCGTGCTGCATGCATGCAGATAGCAGACCCTCGGCATCGATCTGCCGCTTGGCGCCCTCGATGTCCATGTAGCGTATGGTCACGCGCGCGGGGCGGGTGACGTCGGCATACTGACCAGGCAGCGACAGGCAGCCCTCCTCGCGGGTTGCGAGTTCCTCGCTGCGCGCGACGACCTCGGGATTGATCAGCACATACGGAGCGGATTTGTCGTTGGCCATCAGGTCGACCACCGCAACCCGCAGTCCCACCCCGACCTGAGGTGCAGCCAGGCCGATGCCAGGTGCCGCATACATGGACGCGAACATGCGCGGGACCAGCGCGCGGACCTTTTCCATGTCGGCCGTCGCCACCTGACGCGCGCGCGCCTTCAGGATCGGATCCGGCACGACCAGTATCGGCAGTGTCTCGATTGACGCGGTCATGCCGGGCATGTAGCGGCACGCTGCCGGCCGATCAATTGCGCGGCCCGGATACTGTTTGCAGGCCCCCCGGCTTCGGCTATCAGTGCCGGCTGCTTTTCGGCCAAGGTGAATGTCCAGCTCAGCTCCCATCGACACGTCGCCTCCCTCCGCCACGGCGGACGAGCCGCCACCGGCGGAGGATGGCTGGCCGGGCGGCCTCGCCGGCCTGCGTGCCGAACTCGACCGCATCGATGACGCCGTGCACGCGCTGCTGATGGAGCGGGCGCAGGTGGTGGAACGGGTGGCCAAGTCGGGCAAGCGCAGCGCGTATCGTCCCGGGCGCGAGGCGTCGATCATCCGCCGCCTGCTGCGGCAGCACACGGGCGGTCTTCCTCCGCAGACATTGGTACGCATGTGGCGCGAGATGCTGGCTGGCACCACCTCCATGCAGGCACCGTTTGCGGTGGCGGTGTGTGAGCCGGATGGCGGGACGACCTTCAGTCAGGTGGCGCGCGAGCATTTCGGCGTGCTGACACCACTGCATGCCTATGGCCGTGCAGCCCAGGCGATGGCGGACGTTAGTCGCGGTTCGGCGGCCGTGGCCGTGATGCCGATACCGTCGGAGACCGATACGGCGCGGGACGCGTGGTGGACGGGGATGCTGCAGAACGAGCAGCCGAGGATGCATGTGGTGGCGCGGCTGCCGTTCTGGGCGCCTCGGCCTGACGGTGCGCCGGGGGTGCAGGCTTTGGTACTGGCCACCACGCCGCCCGATGCGAGCGAGCGCGACCGCTCGGTCGTGGGTGGCGAGCTGGACCTGGACGTGAGCCGCGCCCGGCTGACCACGGCGCTGAATGCGGCTGGCCTGACGCCGGACACGGTGATCCTGCGGCGGGACCAGGGTGCGCCGGTGGCGCATGTGCTGGTGGAGGTCGAGGGGTTTCTTGCCGATGATGACCCGCGTCTGATCGGGCTGGCGAGGGTATTGCGTCAGCCTATCGTGCTGGGTGCCTATGCGATCCCTGAAGCTGGAGGTGCCGCATGAGCGCGCCACGCCCTCGTCCAGAAGTTCTGGATATCTCGCCGTATGTCGGTGGCGAGTCGACAGTGCCTGGGGTCAACCGGGTGCTGAAGCTGTCGTCCAACGAGGGCGCATTCGGTGTGCCGCCGGGTGCGCAGGAGGCGTACCGTCGCACAGCGGAGGAACTTTACCGATATCCCGATGGCGACTGCACCGAACTGCGCCGCGCGATCGGTACGCGCTTCAAGCTGGATCCGTCGCGGATCGTCTGCGGCGCCGGGTCGGACGATCTGATCTATCAGCTCTGCCTGGCGTATGGCGGCAACGGCCGCGACATCGTCATGAGCGAGCACGGTTTCGCCATTTACCATATCGCCGGAACGTATGCCGGCAGCCGGGTGATCAAGACACCGGAGCGCAACCTGACCGCGGATGTGGATGCAATGCTGGCTGCGGTGTCGCCGGCGACCCGGCTGGTGTTCCTGGCCAACCCGAACAATCCGACCGGAAGCCTGCTGCCGCAATCCGAGGTGGAGCGGCTGCGCGCGGGGTTGCCGCCCGAGGTGCTGCTGGTGATCGACTCCGCCTATGCCGAATACGTGGAGCGTCCTGACTACGATCCGGGTATCAAGCTGGTGGATGCCGCGGACAACACCGTAATGTTGCGGACGTTCTCGAAGATCTTCGGACTGGGCGGCATGAGGATTGGCTGGGCGTATGCGCCACCTTCGGTGATCGACGTGTTCAACCGGGTGCGGTCGCCGTTCAATGTATCGATCGCCTCGCAGGCCGCGGCGATGGCTGCGCTGGCGGAGCCCGGCTGGGTGGAGAAGGTGCGCGCGCACAACACCGAATACCGGCCAAAGCTGGCGGCGGGGCTCGAGGCGGCGGGCATCAAGGTCTGGCCGTCCGAGGGGAATTTCGTGCTGGCGGATTTTGGCACGCCGGAGCGGGCCAAGGCCGCCGATACGTTCATGCGGACGCGCGGGATCATTGCGCGCGCGGTCGGCGGCTACGGGCTGCCGCACTGCCTGCGCATCACCGTCGGTACCGCCGAGGAAGTCGGCATCGTCATCGCGGTGGCTACCGAGTTCATGAATGCCTGAGCCGCTGTTTCGCCGCCTGGCGCTGATCGGTATCGGCCTGATTGGAAGCTCCGTCGCCCGCATCGCTCGGGAGCGGGGCGATCTGGCGGGCGAGGTGGTGGTGAACGCACGCACCACGAAGACGATGGACCGGGTGCGGGAACTGGGGTTTGCCGACCGGATCGAGGCGGATTTGGCACGCGCGGTGGAAGGTGCCGACTGCGTGATGCTGTGCGCGCCGGTGGGGGCGTTTGCCGCCATTGCCGCAGAGATTGCGCCGCATCTGGAGCCGGGGGCGGTGCTGACCGACGTGGGGTCCACCAAGCAATCGGTGATCCGCGACGTCGGGCCTCTGGTGCCCGCGGGCGTGCATTTCGTGCCGGCGCACCCGGTGGCTGGCACGGAATACTCCGGGCCGGATTCCGGGTTCACCACGCTGTTCCAGGGGCGATGGGCGTTGCTGACGCCGCCACCGGGCACGGACGAGGCGGCGGTTGCGAAAGTAGAGGAGCTGTGGCGACGCTGCGGGTCGATGGTGCAACGCATGGAGCCCGGGCATCACGACCGGGTGCTGGCGATCGTGTCGCACCTGCCGCATTTGATCGCGTTCACCATCTGCGGCACGGCGGACGATCTGGCGGACGAAAGCCGGCAGGAGGTGGTGCGGTTCGCGGCCTCGGGGTTCCGCGATTTCACCCGGATCGCGGCCAGTGATCCAGTGATGTGGCGCGACATTTTCCTCAACAACCGCGAGGCACTGCTGGAGATGTTGGCCCGCTTCATGGAAGACGCGCAGGCGATGTCGCGGGCGGTGCGCTGGGGGGATGCGGCGTATATCGAAGACAAGGTGGAACGGGGGCGGAAGATCAGGCGAAGCCTGATCGAGGTGAAGCAGGCATGATCAAACCACGGATTGGAAGCAGATAGGCGCGGACACAGGTGAGCGAGTGCCGCCGCTCGCCGGATTGCGGCAACTGACCATCGACCGCGCCCCCGAATCGGTCCGTGCGCCGCCGCATGAAATGGTTGGCAGCCTGCAGCGTCGATCTCGCACTTGCGCCGTCCCCTGTACCGTTCGACGGGACAGGCGTCCGGATGCCAACCTCCCGGTCGCGGTTCCGGCGATTTGATATTGAAAGATGATCGCAACGGCAGCTAATCTGCCCTCGGACGAGGACGAATGAGTTTGTCCTGCGGAAAACCCGCGTAACGCCGTCCTTCGAACGTACAAGAACAAAACGTCCCTACCGGCTTCAGCCGACGCGACTGGTCCTGGAAACAGCGAGCCATCAGCGCGAGAACGTTCTTGCTTCCGACTGCGTCGATGCGAACCCAGCAAGAGCTGGCACTGTTCCGCCACCGCCGAGCCGAACCCGGATTGGGTCAATCTGGGAGAACGACATGAGCAGTTCCGGTTTCGCCGGCAGGCCGACAGTTCCGGCCAGCCATATTCTTGGCCGCAAGCTTGATAGCATTCCGTTCAGCGCCTACCATGTGTTGATAATCCTGGTGCTCGGCGCTGTCGGCTTCGTCGAGGGCTACGATCTGGCGCTCGGTGGTTCGCTGCTGGTGTTGGCCAAGGGGCCGTTGCACCTCACCGGCGAGGAGATCCGCTGGCTGGCGGTCGCTCCTACGTTCCTCGTCGTCATCGGTGGCTTCACGGCCTCAGCAATGTCGGATCGCATCAGCCGCAAGACTGTGATGCAAATTGGCGTGGTCATCAGCACCGGATTCACCCTGCTGATCCCGCTGGCGCAGACCGGCACGCAACTGATCATCATCCGCCTGCTAACCGGCATCGGCCTGGGATTTGCCATCTCGGCGCCGTTCCCGATCGCGGCCGAACTGATGCCGAAGCAACACCGGCGCACCTATGGCGCCATCTTCGAGGTCATGCTGGCGAGCGCATTCACGTTGCTGCCGTTCGTCGGCTTCCTGCTCGCCGGCAACCCCGACGCATTCCGGCTGATCGCGCTGCCGGGTGGCTTGGCGTTGGGAATCGTGCCGTTGCTGGTGCACTTTGGCCTGCCGGAGAGCGCGCGCTGGTATCTGCGTCGTGGCGACCCGCAGGCCGCGGTCGAGACAGTCAACCGGATGATCGTGCGCGCCGGCAACCATGTGCCGAAACTGACGGTGGCCGAGCTTGGACCCAATCTCTCTGACGCGGTCGAGGCACTTCCCCCGTTTTCCGCGCTGTTTACCGCTGGCCAACTGCGCTGGACGGTGGTGGGTATTCTTTGTTATGCTGCCGCAACCACCGCTTACTATTGTTCGGCGATCCTGCTGCCGAAGGCACTGGTGGACCAGGGCTCCGCCGTCGGGCTCAGCTTCGGCCTCGGCACGTTGCTGTTCATGGTGACGATCCCGGGCAAATTCTTCAACGGCTACATCATGGAGGTCATCGGCCGCCGCTGGTCCATCACCTATTGCCTCGGCGGCTCGGTGCCCGGCCTGGTATTGATGGCGATGGCGCACAACCTCGGTGATTACGCGACGGTGGCAATGACCGCGGGTGCGATCATCACGGGCTTCACCGTGCTGTCGTCATTTCCGGCCGTGCGGGTCTATCTCTCCGAACAGTTCCCCACGGCGCTGCGGGGCCGCGGCCACTTTTTCGGGGAGGCGACAGGGCGCATCTTCTCCGGCGTGCTGACACCGTTCTTCCTGGAGCCGTTCACCGGTTCCGCGACGATTTTCTTCGGCACGATCGCCGTGGTCGTCGCCATCGGCGCCTGCATTCCGCTGCTGTTCGGCAAGGAAACCGTCGGTCAGCTCGAACTGGTTACCGAGACCGGTCCGGCACCCTTCGGGCAGCCGGCTTACTGATCGGACTCCGCTGTAGCCGGGCGGCGGGACTTCCGCGCCGCCCCGGTGATGGTAGCACTCGAGCGCGGCCGTTGTTCAGTGTTCGGGCGCCTGCTCGACCGAACTGTACGCGCTGCCAATTTCGTCATGGCCGGGCTTGACCTGGCTTGACCCGGCCATCTTCAGCGTTTGTTTGCTGAGTGAGATTGCGTCTTTTGCATTGTCTGTGCGAATGGAGATGGCCGCGTCAAAGTTCAGCAATTGCGCTCTTGCGGGTCAATCATTTCGGCGCGTGGTATGACATGCATGAACTGAAGGGATCGCTCTGGATCCTCGACCCTGGCCGCTTGCGCATCCATGAGCGGAGTAGCATGGACTGAAAGCTCCGACATTCGCGCAAAGCCCCAGCGTCACGGATCGTCCCATCAATCCACGGATGACAACCGCTCGATCAGTGCCATGGCCGCAGCCGGCGCCTTCGGCTTGAAGCCGTTGATCATGTAGATGAACACATCACGCGACTTTGGTGGTGTGGACTCTGGCTCGGCAATCAGCGGCAGATCGCCCGGTGCCTGACCAGCCGCCCATGTCTTCGCACGCTTGGCCCATTTCGCCAATGCATCTGGAGAATAACCCGCATCCTCCTGCTCCGAGGCGCATTGCAGCCGAGCATACAAGAACGGCGCCGTAGGGTCCGGGAGACGTGGGTGACTCGCATGATCAGCAAGGACGACGCCAACGCGATAGGTCCGCAGCAGCGCAATGAAGTCCGGCTGCATGAAGCTCGGATGCCGCACCTCCACGACATGGCGCAACTGCCGCCCATCGACCTCCGCAGGCAGCAGTTTGAGAAACGCTTCGAAGTCGGCAGCATCATACTGCTTGGTCGCGGGCATCTGCCAGTTGATCGGCCCGAGTTTATCCTTCAGCTCCAGCAACCCTCCGGTCAAGAAACGTTCGACCGAAGCCCCGGCTTCGGCCAGCACGCGCCGATGGGTCGCAAAACGCGGAGCCTTGAGCGAGAATACAAATCCGTCCGGCGTGTCCTCGCGCCAACGCATGAAGCTCTCCGGCTTCTGCGCGCCGTAGAAGGTGCCGTTGACCTCGATCGAGGTCAGCTTGCGGCTTGCATGTTCCAATTCGCGCTTCTGCGGCAGGTCCGGCGGATAGAAGGAGCCGCGCCAGGGCGCGAAGGTCCAGCCGCCAATGCCGACTCGAATATGGGGGGCGTCAGTTGCCGCTATGCCCTTAGCGGCTGGCGTGGCCCTTTTGTTGGTTGCGCGTGTTTGCATACCTGTCCTAACCCAATGCTATGCTCTACCGATCAGCGTAGGGGAAACCGCCATGGCCATTTGCCAGCCAAAGCACCGTCGTCTCCGGGCCGCTCGGCACCTGATGCTGGCGGCCGGCCTGCTTCTTGCTCCTGCCGCCGCGCGCGCGCAATCGACGCTGGTCATCAGCATCGCCGCGGACCCGACCGGCTTCGACCCTGAAGCTGTGGCCAACAACACGTCGGGCTTCATCATGGCCACGGTGTTCGACAGTCTGGTGAGCTACAAGCCCGGCACCACCGAGGTCGCCCCCGGTCTGGCCAAGAGCTGGGACATCTCGCCGGATGGTTTGACCTACACGTTCCACCTGCGCACAGGCATCACATTCCACGACGGCTCCAAGTTCAATGCGGCGGAGTACATCCAGACGCTCGATCGGCAGCTCAAGAAAGACGATCCGAATACGATCTACAACACCGGCCCGGTGCAAGGATACGAGGACTTCACGTTCGGTACGGTCGCATCTTATAGCGCGCTCGACGAGAACACCGTGCAGTTCAAGTTGAAGGAACCGTCGGCGGCATTCCTCAACAGTCTGGCCATGGTGTGGAACGGTGTCGTCAGCTATCAGGCGGCAGCGAAATACGGCAAGGACTTCCGCAACAATCCCGTCGGCACTGGCCCGTATATCTTCCGCGAGTGGAAGTCACGCGACCAGATCGTGCTGGACGCCAATCCGAACCTACTGGAAGGGCAAGCCGAAGATTGGCCGGATCGTGTTCAAGGTCTATCCGGACGCGCAGGCGGCGCTGCTGGCGTTGCAACACAATGAGACGCAGATCATGGGCGATGTCGCCACGCAGGTGATCCCGGCGTTGCGCTCCGACCACAACATCGTCGTGTTGACGCAGCCGGGGCTGACGGTGAATGGCATGGCGATGCCGAACGACACGCCGCCGTTCAACGACAAGCGCGTGCGCCAAGCGCTGAATTACGCGGTGGACAAGGAGGCGATCAACAAGGCGCTGTATGGCGGCCTCGCCGTGACGATGACGTCACCGCTGCCGGAGGCGCAGTGGGGCTTCGACAAGTCGCTGAAGGGCTATCCGTATGATCCGGCGAAGGCGAAGCAGTTGCTGGAGGCGGCGGGGGTGAAACCGGGCCTGAAGGTAGAACTGCTGAGCTACAATACCCCGCGCGGCTACAACCCGGCGGGCGCCGATCTGGCAGTGGCGTTGCAAGGCTATCTGCGCAAGGTCGGTATCGAGGCCGACATCCAGCAAGAACGACATGGGCGCGTTCCTCGCCACTGTCCGGTCCGGCAACTATCACGGGCTGTTCCTGACCGGCTGGAGCGGTGACAACGGCGATCCCGACAACTTCGTGGGCGAGCTATGGGGCTCCTACGGCATGCCGGTGAACGACACGTCGCACTACAAGGATCCTGCGGTGGACACCCTGATGCAGCAGGCCGCCAAGGAGGTGGACCATGCCAAGCGCATTCAGATGTACGCCCAGATCCAGAAGATGATCCTGGATGGCGCGCCGTGGGTTTTCGTCAATTCCACGCTGCAGGTTCGTGCGACGCGGAAGAACGTGAAGGGCTTCGAACTCAATCCGACGCAGATGTTCTTCGATATGGATAAGGTCTCGTTGCAGCCGTAACCAATACCGACGCGGCGATCAGGCGATCACGCCTGATTGGCGAAGCTGACCCAGCGTGTCGCTGTCATAGCCGAGCAACCGGCCAAGCACTTCATCGGTGTGCTGGCCGGGCGTCGGCACCGGGCCAACGTGGCCCGGCGTCTTCGACATCTTCACCGTCACGCCCGGCACGTAGAGTTCGCCGGCGACAGCGTCCTCCATCTTCACCAGCATCTCGCGTTCCCACAGATGCGGGTCTTTCGCGACCTCGGGGATGGTGCGAACCGGTGCGACGGGAACGCCGATATCCATCAGCGCCGAGCAGATCATTTCCACTGGCCGCTCCGCACACCAGGCCTCCAACGCCTTGCGGGCATCACCGCTGCCCTGGCCGCCGGTGAGCGGCTCCGCCTTGCCGGACGTATCGCCTGAAACCAGTTCCATCAGCCGTGCGGCCATTTCACGGCCCGCCGCGGAGATCACCACCCAGCCATCCTTCGCGCGGTACGGTGGGCGGCCGCCCTCGCCACCTTCCTCGCCGGTGGCGAGATAGTACGATGTCGGGATCTCCACCATGGTCAGTGCGGAATCGAGCAGGCACACGTCGACCAGCTGTCCCTCGCCAGTGCGATCGCGATGCCGTAGCGCAGCCAGCGCGCCGATCGTCGCGTGCAACGCGGTATAGCGATCGACCACCGACGATGCGGTGCCGAGCGGCTGGCCGACCGGCTTGCCCGTCAGCGACATCAGGCCACTCATCGCCTGGCCAAGCGGATCGAACGCCGGCCGATCAGTGTAGGGACCGTATTGGCCGAAGCCGGAAACCGAGACCAGGATGATACCGGGGTTCAGCGCTTTCAGCTGCTCGTACTCGAAGCCCATGGCCTTCATCGTGCCGAACCGGAAATTCTCCAGCACGATGTCGGCGGTCTTCACCAGGTCGGCAAAGATCTCCTTGCCGCGTGGCGCGCGCATGTCGAGGCAGATGCTCTTCTTGCCGCGGTTGTACACAGTGAAATAGATGCTCTGGCCACGCACCATCGGCGCGTGCTTGCGGGTTTCCTCGCCGCCGATGCGCTCGATCTTGATCACCTCGGCGCCGAGGTCGGACATGATCATCCCACCGCGCGGTCCTGCCTGATAGCGCGCCAGTTCCAGTACGCGGACGCCTTCGAGGCTGACGCTCATGGCGTTTCTCCCTTCGCATAGGCCAGGCCGGCGGCCGCAAGATCCTCCAGCGCGCTGCCGACGGACTTGAACAGCGTGATCTCCGTTGGACTTTCGCGCGCCGGCGGTTGGCCGCGGCACAGCGTGAACAGGCTGCCGGCGATGTCCTCGCGACGCAATACGCCGTGCGCGATGGGGTCGATCAGGTCACCGGATTCCGCCAACGCCGCATCGGTGTCGACGAACACGCTCGAGCGGCGCACAGCTTCATCGTCGGCCTCGCGCATGGCCGGCGTGAAGCCGCCGATGAGGTCAAGGTGCGTGCCGGTTCGTAGCCATTCGCCGTGGATCAGCGGCTCTCGCGCCAAGGTTGCGCATGAAACTATGTCGGCCTGGGCGGTTGCGGCGGCGAGATCAGTTACGGGTTCGGCGCCGAGCCGGGCGGCGAGCCGTTCGGCACCGGCCGGGCGAATGTTCCATATCATCACGCGCTTGATCGGTCGCACCACGCGGTAGGCTTCGGCCATCAGTCCGGCGACATGGCCGGATCCGACGATCAACAGCGTCTCGGCGTTGTCTCGCGCCAGATATGATCCGGCCAGCGCCGAGGCGGCGGCGGTGCGACGCCGGGTGATCTCTGCGCCATCGATCAGTGCGAGGTGCTCGCCGGTGTCGCCGTCGCACAGCAGGTAGCTTGCCGACACCGCCGGGAGTCCGCGCGCGCCGTTGTTGGGAAACACCGAGACGACCTTCACACCGAACAGCCCATGCGCGCGCCACGCAGGCATCGCCAGCAGGGCGGCCGTGGTTCCGTCGGGCTGCGGCATGTCATGTCGATGACGCAGCGGCACGGTTGCGCCTGATATGAAGGCGTCCCGCAATGCCGGGATCAGCCGATCGAACGGCAGCGCCGCAGCGGTCTGTTCGGCATTCAGGATCAACATGCGTTGCGTCGCGTCAGTGCGCGCACTTGTGTTTCGACGGCGGCAAGATCATTGGGCAGGACACTGACACGCTCTGGGCGTTCGAGCAGATCAGCGAGATGTGGCGGCAGTGACGGTCGGATACCGATGGCACGCTCGACGACGTCGGGGAACTTCGCGGGATGCGCCGTTGCCATCGTGACGACCGGCAGGCCGTGGCCGGCTTGATGCGCCCGTGCGGCCGCAACGCCGATGGCGGTGTGAGGATCGGCGATATAGCCGGTCGATCGGTACAGCCGTGCGATCTCGGCTTCGGTGCCGGCGTCGTCCAGACGGAAGCCGTGGAACAGCGCGCGGCAGCGGTGCCAGGCGCCATCTGGCACCGGCATCTTCCCAGTGCGGCGAAAATCCGACATCGCGGTTGCCGTGGCGGCCGGATCACGGTCTAGCAGTTCG
Source organism: uncultured Alphaproteobacteria bacterium (assembly GCA_963726125.1). Lineage (GTDB taxonomy): Bacteria > Pseudomonadota > Alphaproteobacteria > Acetobacterales > Acetobacteraceae > JAMXLO01. The sequence goes on from CAVSBG010000005.1 coordinate 292,517, forward strand.
AACAGCATGCGCTCGAAGTTGGAGCTGACCTGGATGTCCATGCTGGGCGACAGACTGGGCTCCACGGTCGCGACCGACATGTCGTTCGATGCCAGGAAGCGCTCTAGAATGTCGTTGCGATTGGAACCAATGATCAGGCGTGCGATCGGCAGACCCATGCGGCGCGCGACCCAGGCGGAGAGAACGTTGCCGAAGTTGCCGGTGGGCACGCTGAACGCCACCTCGCGATCCGGCGCGCCAAGCGTCAATGCGGCGGCCACGTAGTAGGGAACCTGCGCGGCGATGCGACCCCAGTTGATCGAGTTCATCGCTGACAAGTGCATCTCCTGCCGGAACGGTTCGTCGGCGAACATCGCCTTCACCATGTCCTGACAATCGTCGAACGTGCCCTCGATCGCAATGTTGGCGACGTTGGGCGCCAGCTCGGTGGTCATTTGTCGCCGCTGTACCTCGCTGACGCGGTTGTGCGGATGCAGGAACGCGACGTCGATGCGATTTCGGCCGGCGCAGGCCTCGATTGCTGCTGAACCGGTATCGCCCGACGTCGCGCCGACGATGGTCACGCGGGCGTCTCGCGCGGCCAGCACGTGGTCGAACAGGCGGCCGAGGAGCTGTAACGCCATGTCCTTGAAGGACAGCGTGGGGCCGTGGAACAACTCCTGGGCGAACAGGTTCGAGTCCAGTTGGATCAATGGCACAACGGCAGGATGGTCGAAGCCGGCATACGCGTCATGGCACATGGTGGCGAGGGTCGCCGCTGGGACGGCATCGCCGGTGAAGAGCTGGATGATGCGCGCGGCTAGCGCGTGGTAGGGCAGACCTCGCATTGCGCGCCAGTCGGGCGGCGTGAGTTGGGGCCAGGATTCGGGGACGTAAAGGCCGCCGTCGTCGGCTAGACCGGCGAGGAGCACGCCGGCGAAGTCGCGAACGGGGGCTTGGCCGCGAGTGGAGATGTAACGCATGGGACGGAGAGTAGTGCAGTGGCACCCCCTCCCCAACCCTCCCCCGTGCAAGGCGCGGGAGAGGGAGAATTAGATCTTGCGGCTGTCGTAGGCCCAGTGGAGAAGTGCCTGTCGCTGGCGCGGGCGGCAGGTCAGGTCTCCTGGCTCGCAGTTGCGTTTGACCTGCGCGACATGGCGGCGGATCGCCTTCCAGCGTTTGATCTGACGGCGGTCTTCCTCGGGCATGCGGCGACCCATGTAGTAGCGGCAATACCACTGGAACCAGCCACGCGGATCGTCTGGATGGATCCAGCCTTTTGCCTGCCAGACGGACAGTGGCTGGCTGGCATCGACGCGGAAGTGATTCAGCGAACAGTCGCGGCGGTTGGGGGCGAGCTTGGCATTGGTGAACCAGTTGGCGGGGAATTCGTCGCGCGTGTCCGTCATGTACTTTCCGCAGAACACGCCGAGCCGCAGCATGTCTCGCGGTGTCAGTTCGGGGGTGAACTCGGCATCAAAATCGCGGCCAATGGGCGCGACGCGCTGGTACTGGTAGCCCTGCTGCATCCGGTCGTTCACCACGATGATACGGCTGGGCATTGGTCGGGAGTGCTTCTTCATTGTGGAGTGGAGGCCGCGGGTGGACCCTATGGGATTGAGCTTGATATCGGCACCCCCTCCCCAACCCTCCCCCGCTTCGCGGGAGAGGGAGTCATGAACGCTTCTTCACCGTGAAGTGCAGGCCACAGTTGCCGTTGGTGACATCGGCCTGGATCGTTGTCCCGGACTGTCTGCCGACCAGCGTGATGCTCTCGGCGCCGCCGGTTATGCCACCATCCGGCGCGATCGCCGCATTGACCCAGGTCTTGTAGTCCCAGCGGAACTGGAACTGGTTCTGGATCACCTGGAAGTTGACCAGGCCAGGGTGTGGGCACGCGCGGCTGTCGGCCTGAAACCGTGTGCTGGTGCCGCGGTATTCACCATCAACGGTTTCCGCCGGCTTGGGGGGCGGCGTGGGCGCGGCAGGCGGCGATGGTGCGCAGGACACCAGCGCGGCGCCGAGCACCGCCAATACACCGACACGAGTGATGATCATTGCTGTCCGTTCAAGCGAGATATCGCGCCGTCAGATGCGCCTCGAAGTCCGCGGGATCGAGCGGCTTGCCGGTGGCGTGGATCAGCAGCTCGTTGAACTCGAGCCGACTGCCCTGGCTGTGTAGTTTCGTGCGTAACCAGTGCAGCAGCGGCGACAGGTCGCCCTCGCCAAGCGCGGCATCGAGGCCCGCGATGTCGCGCCTCGCCGCTGCCATCAATTGCGCTGCCGCCATCGCACCGAGGGTATAGCTCGGGAAATAGCCGATAGCACCGTCGTACCAATGGATGTCCTGCAGGCAGCCGCGCGCGTCATCTGGCGGCGTGATGCCGAGCAGAGACTTGAAGCCGTCATTCCACGCGCCGGGCAGGTCGGCGACCTTAAGCGTGTCCGCCACCAACGCCTGCTCCAATCGGAAGCGCAGGATGACGTGCGCCGGATAGGTCATCTCGTCGGCATCGACGCGAATGAAGCCACGCTCGATGCGGCGCCATAGACGCGCGAGATTGGCCGGCTGGTACGGCGCGGCATCGCCGCCGAATGCCTGGTGCAGCAACGGGCCGAGGAACGTCAGGAATGGATCCGAGCGGCATGCCTGCATCTCGACGATCAGTGACTGACTTTCGTGTGCCGCCATGCCTGCGGCCTCGCCCACCGGCTGACGTGCCTCCGCCTCGGGCAGGCCGCGCTCGTAAAGCGCGTGGCCGGTCTCGTGCACGACGGCGAGCACAGCCTGCGTGAAGTCCGCCTCGTCATAACGTGTGGTGATCCGTACATCGGTCGTCGTTCCACCGGAAAACGGATGTGCCGAACGATCCAGGCGTGCGTGGTCGAAATCCAGGCCGAGACGTTCGGACAGGGTTCGGCACAGCACCTCCTGCTTGGCGATCGGAAATGGACCTTGCGGCTTGATTGGGGCTGGGCCGCGCGCCTGCCGCTCTTCGGCCTGAGGCAACGCGCGGCTCAGGAAGCGCTCGTAGTCGGCGAACACCGGCGCGACGTTGGCCGCACGCATGCCACGCTGGTAGCCGTCGGCCAGCGCGTCATAGGGGCTAAGATCGAGCGCGGGTGCCAGCGCCGCGGCTGCCTCGCGCGTCAACCCCACGACCTCCTCCAGATGGGGACGCACCATGGCGAAGTCGGACTTGCGGCGGGCTTCGCGCCATACCTTCTCGCAGGCTGAGTTGGCGCGCGCCTGCGCTTCCACCAGATCGGGCGGCATCGCCGTCGCGCGGGTATAGGCGTGACGCATCAAGCGTAGGTTGGCGGCGCGCCAGGCATCCGTTTCGGGGGAGGCTTCCGCCTCTTCCAGTTCCTCGCCGACACCGGGTCCTACCAGCAGCGAATGCGACAGGCCGGCCAGCACCGCAAGCTGATCGCCGCGCGCCGCGCCGCCGCCCCGCGGCATCATCGTGGCCGCGTCCCAGCTCAACACGGAGGACGCCTCGCCTATGGTCGCGATGCGCGCGAAACGGTTTGCCAGCCGATCATAGGCGGTCATGCGGTCAGCACCTTTCTTGCCCACAGCGCGAAGATCACCACGAGCGCGACCGCGAGGCCATACCAGGTGATCGCATAGGACAGATGATTGTTCGGAGGTCGCGGCAAGTGTTTTGCCGGATCAGGATAGCGCTCCGGCGGCGTTGGTCCCAGGGCGATCAGAATGAATGGTGCGACATGCTGCAGTCCGAGCGAACGGCCGATCGCCTCGGGATCCAGCGTGTAGAACTGGCGCGTCGCAGGATTGTCGGGGGCACTGAACCAGCCTGGTTTGTCGCCAGGGTGGATGTAGCCCTGCACGGTCGCATCGCCGCTGATGCCAGCGAGAGGATGCGTACGCTTGTCCGGCACCCAACCGACGTCGACCAGCAGGGAATCACCATCGGATCGCTCCAGCGGAAGGATGAGGTAGGTGCCGAGCAACGGCCCAGACGGTGTGTCGCGCACGTCGGCACCGTACGTCGCGGCCAGGTCGTTGCGTAGGTGGCCGGTTACTTCCACCTTGGCGAACGGGTCAGGCTCCGCGGGCAACGGCACGGCGGGTGCAGCCTCGGCCCGTGCGATCTGCGCAAGGACATCCAGCTTCCACCGCAGTCTTTGAACCTGCCAGGTACCCAGTCCGAGCAACACCACCAGCATGACTGCCGCCATTACGCCCGGCCACAGCAGGCGATGGACTTTCGACTTCATGACCAGTGCCGTCGCCGTCATGGGGCGCACAGGCAAGGCTGCATCTGTGCGACGCCTATGGTGCCCTTCGCTATCACAATCCCATCTCGGATGAGCGATGGCGATACTGCAATGCCACGAGTGCCGCCTTCGCCGGCCGCATCATCAGCACCGCGAGGGGCACCGTCACCACGGGCCACAGCACCGCATGCACCCACAGAGGTGGCGAGAAACGAAACTCGACCCAGAAGGCAAGCGTCACCACGACCGCGCCAAGCACCAGTATGACACCGACCGCCGCGCCATCACCGGCGTCATGCGCGCGCAGATCGAGATCGCAGATCTCGCAGCGATCGCGAATGTCCAGCAATCCTCGAAACAGTTTACCCTTGCCGCAGCGTGGGCAACGACAGGCCAGCGCAACGTATAGTATTGACGGGGCCGATTGCGTCACCAGCCTCCGCGTCAGTGCGGAGCGAGGACGGGGCTGGCACCCCACCAGTAGATGCAGGTGAACAGGAACAGCCAGACCACATCGACGAAGTGCCAGTACCACGCTGCCGCCTCGAAGCCGAAGTGACGCTCGGGTGTGAAGTGATCTGCGCGCGCGCGGAACCAGCAGACGATCAGGAAGCAGGTGCCGACGATGACGTGGAAGCCGTGGAAGCCGGTGGCCAGGAAGAAGGTGGACGGATAGACGCCGCCACCGACGAATTTGAACGGCGCGTCGGAATATTCGATCGCCTGGCACGTGGTGAAGCCGAGGCCCAGCAAGATGGTCAGGCCAAGCCCGAGCACCAGCGACTTCTTGTCACGGACCAGCAGCGCGTGGTGCGCCCAGGTGATGGTGGTGCCCGACAGCAGCAGGATCATCGTATTGAGGAACGGCAGGTGGAACGGATCGAACGTGTGGATCGTGCTCGGTGGCCACACCGTCTGGCCATTGCCCTGCAAGCTGGGGAACAGGGCGAAGTTGAAGAACGCCCAGAAGAAACCGACGAAGAACATCACCTCGCTGGAGATGAAGAACAGCATGCCGTAGCGCAGGCCAAGCCGAACGACCGGCGTGTGGACGCCGGGCGTGCGGCTTTCGCGCACCACGTCGCGCCACCAGAAGAACATCGTCACGAACACGATCAGCGCGCCGATGATCAGCAGGGCGTAGCTACCGAAATGCGCTGCGAAGATGATGCCGAGCACCACGCACAGGCCGCCGACCGCACCGATGATCGGCCACGGGCTGGGATCGACCAGATGGTACGGCTGCTTGAGCCCCGAGTGCTCGATCGTGGTGGTGCCGTGCGCGTGGTCGCTCATGCCGAATCCATTTTCGTTCTGTCGAGGGAACCGCCCCGAAGCGGACGCCGCATCATCGCGAATTTGGCCCTATGTTCAAGGGGGCTGGGTGTTCATGGGGTCTGCCGCTGTAGCGGGCCGACATGCGGACCGGCCTGTGCAAGCGCGCCGGACTTCTCCGCATCGTCGAGCGTGCGGAAGAAGGTGTAGGACAGCGTGATGGTGTGGATGTCAGCGGTGTCCGGATCCTTGGCGATCGCGGGATCCACCCAGAAGCTGAGCGGGAACTGCATCTGCTGGCCGGCCGCGAGCGTCTGCTGGTTGAAGCAGAAGCAGGCGGTCTTGTGGAAGTACTTGCCCACGGTGTCGGGCGTCACGTTGTACAGCGCCACACCGGTAATGGGCGTGCCGGCGTCGTTGCGGGCCGTGTAGAAGGCAAGGTGCTCCTCGCCGAAGGGCAGACGGATCTGTTCCTGCACTGGGTGGAAGTCCCAGGCCAGGCCCGGATGGGTGTTGGCGTTGAAGCGCACAGTGATGAGCTGGCGGGTGGCGCCCGGGGCGGTGGATGCGCCGATCTGCGGCGTGCCGGCGTAGCCGGTGAGGGCGCAGAACGCGCGGTAGAGCGGCACGGAGGCGAACGCGAGGCCGACCATGCCGATGATGATCGAGGCGAGCGTCAGGCCGAGGGTGCGGTTGGATGGGCGCATGGTCAGGGACGCGGCACCCCTTCTTCGGGCACCCCCTCCCCAACTCTCCCGCGCTGCGCGGGAGAGGAGGCGGGACACTCCCTCTCCCGCGCAGCGGGGGAGGGTTGGGGAGGGGGTGAAACTCCCATCATGAATGGGTCATCTTGACGATGGTGATGGCGTAGAACAGCGCCGCCAAGGCGAGCAGCACGATGAGCATTGCCCAATTGCGCTGGCGCCGCCGGCGCTCGTCATCCGGGTCAGCGGCACGCCGCCGTCACCCTGCCAGCCTGTCGACAGCCAGCGCCGCGAACAGCACGAACAGGTACAGGATGGAGAACTTGAACGCCATCCGCGCCGGCGCATCGTTGGTCCGGCTGACGCCCGATGCATCCTGCCGGTCAGCCGCCACGCGCCATACGCTGACGATGAACCCGACACCCAACGCGGCAGCGGATAGGCCGTAGACCAGTCCAGAGAAGCCCAGCAGCCACGGTGCCAGCGACAGCGGCACCAGCAGCAGCGTGTAGATCACGATCTGCTTCCGCGTTTCCTTGGCGCCCGCGACGACAGGCAGCATGGGCACGCCAGCGCGCTGGTAGTCACTGTTGGCGAACAGCGCCAGCGACCAGAAATGCGGCGGCGTCCAGAAGAACACGATCGCGAACAGCATCAGCGGCATCAGGTCGACTGATCCGGTCACCGCGGCCCAGCCGATCACCGGCGGGAACGCGCCGGCCGCGCCGCCAATCACGATGTTCTGCGGGGTGCGCCGTTTCAGCCACATCGTATAGACAAACACATAGAAGGCGATCGACAGCGCCAGCACCGAAGCGGCCGTGAAGTTCACCGCAAGGCCCATCATGATGACCGCGCCGACCGCCAGCGTGACGCCGAAGCCGAGCGCCGCCCCGGGCTCGATGCGGCCGGCGGGGATGGGACGGTTGCGGGTGCGGCGCATCACTGCGTCGATGTCGCGGTCGTACCACATGTTGATCGCGCCGCACGCGCCGGCGGCTACCGCGATGCACAGCACGGCGGTGAAGGCCAGCACCGGGTTCAGATGGCCGGGCGCGATCAGCAGGCCGATCAGGCCGGTGAACACCACCAGCGTCATGACCCTCGGCTTCAGCAAGGCGAACCAGTCGGACAGCTCCGCCGCCTGCGGGGCGGAAACCGGCAGGGGGGATTGCTCCCCCCTGTTGACGCCTGTCAGCTCAGAGGTTGCGTCGCTCATCTCAGGTCAGCGGATGCGCGGCAGTTCCGCGAAGGTGTGGAACGGCGGCGGTGAGGACACGGTCCATTCCAGCGTCGTGGCGCCCTCACCCCAGTAATTGTCGGCCAGGTGCTCTTTCGAGGTGAATGTGCGGTAGACCACATACAGGAACACCAGGAACGCGAGGCCGCCCAGGTAGGCGCCGACGGAGGACACGAAGTTCCAACCCGCGAACGCCTGCGGATAGTCGGGATAGCGCCGCGGCATGCCCGACAGGCCCAGGAAGTGCTGCGGGAAGAACGTCAGGTTGACGCCGGCGAAGGTCAGCCAGAAATGCACCTTGCCCCAGAACTCCGGATACTGGTGACCGGACATCTTGCCGATCCAGTAGTAGAAGCCGGCGAAGATCGAGAACACCGCGCCCAGCGACAGCACGTAGTGGAAGTGCGCCACGACGTAGTAGGTGTTGTGCACGATCTCATCGATGCCGGCATTCGACAGCACGACGCCGGTGACGCCGCCGACGGTGAACACGAACAGGAAGCCGACGGCCCACAACATCGGCGTCTTCATCTCGATCGAGCCGCCCCACATGGTGGCGATCCAGGAGAAGATCTTGATGCCCGTCGGCACGGCGATGACCATGGTCGCGGCCATGAAGTAGGCGCGGGTATCAACCTAGATGCCGGAGATGAACATGTGGTGCGCCCACACCACGAAACCGATGACCCCGATCGCCACCATCGCATAGGCCATGCCCAGATAGCCGAAGATCGGCTTGCGGCTGAAGGTCGAGATCACGTGGCTGATGATGCCGAAGCCCGGCACGATCATGATGTAGACCTCGGGGTGACCGAAGAACCAGAACAGGTGCTGGAACAGCACCGGATCGCCGCCGCCGGCCGGGTCGAAGAACGCGGTGCCGAAGTTGCGGTCGCAGATCAGCATGGTGATGGCGCCGGCCAGCACCGGGATCGACAGCAGCAGCAGGAACGCGGTGACCAGCATCGCCCAGATGAACAGCGGCATCTTGTGCAGCGTCATGCCGGGAGCGCGCATGTTGAAGATCGTGGTGATGAAGTTGATCGCGCCGAGCAGCGAACTGGCGCCGGCGAGATGCAGCGAGAACAGCGTGCAGTCCATGCCGATGCCGGTCTCGTAGGTCGCATTGGACAGCGGCGGATACAGCGTCCAGCCGGAGCCCGATTCGCCCATGAACAGGCCGGTGATGATCAGGCAGAACGCCGGCGGCAGCAGCCAGAAGCTGATGTTGTTGAGCCGCGGGAACGCCATGTCGGGCGCGCCGATCATCAGCGGGATGAACCAGTTGCCGAACCCACCGATCAGCGCGGGCATCACCGAGAAGAAGATCATCAGCAGCCCGTGGGACGTGACGATGGTGTTCCACTCCTGGCCGTCGGTGACCACGCGGCCGGCGGGGAACATGAGCTGCGCACGCATGATTTCGGAGAGGATGCCGCCGACCATTCCGCCCACCACGGCGAAGCTCAGATAGAGCGTGCCGATGTCCTTATGGTTCGTGCTGCACAACCAGCGCACGAAGAAGCCAGGCTTATGATCGTGGTGGTCATGCGCGTCGTCGTGGGTGGTTGCCGACATCTATCCGTCTCTCCTTCACGCACTGCCCTTCCGGGTCAGCGCTGAACTCCTGCCTGTGCCAACTGGCGCGTTCCGTTCTCCGCGGTCACCGGCGGCGGCGCGGCGTCCGAGAATTTGGTCTTGGCCTGGTCCAGCCACGTGGCAAAATCCTCGGGCGAGACCGCGCGCACGACAATCGGCATGCGGCTGTGGTTGGTGCCGCAGATCTGGTTGCACTGTCCGTAGAACACACCGGGCTTGTCGGCGCGGAACCAGGTCTCGATCGTGCGGCCCGGAATGGCGTAGCGCTGCACGCCAAGCGCCGGAATGAAGAAGCTGTGGATGACGTCACCGCTGGTGGTCAGCACGCGGATGTTCTTGCCCACCGGCACGACCAGTTCATTGTCCACTGTCAGCAGCCGAAGTTGCCCTGGCTTCAGCTGGTCGTCGGGAATGATGTAGCTGCTGAAGTCGATGTTGTTCTTGTCCGGGTAGGTGTACTCCCAGTACCACTGATGACCGGTGACCTTGATGGTCAGCTCGGGGTCAGGGGTGCGATCCAGGTAATAGACCAGGCGGAACGACGGAATCGCGATCACCACCAGGATCAGCACCGGGATCACCGTCCACAGGATCTCGATCACCGTGTTGTGCGAGGTCCGCGTCGGCACCGGGTTCCGGGTGGCATTGTAGCGGTAGATCACCCAGGCCAGCAGGGCGGTGACGAACAGCGTGATCAGCGTGATGATCACCAGGACGAGGTCGTGCAGCCAGATTTCCTGTTCTTTGAGCGGCCCGTAGGCGGCTTGCATGCCGATTTCCCACGGCTTGGGCGCGCCGACCGCCTGGGCCAGCGCCGCGCCACCGGGTAGCGCCACGATCATCAGCAGAGCGGCGAGGAGCCGCTGGTAAAGCGTGTACCGCCGAACCATCCCGCTTTGGTCCCCTATCCCGTCCCGCGCCGGGCCGGCTCTCGATACCGTGGCCTACCGTGCCGCGTGCGCGAGATCAAGGAGGCAGGGGTTCGGCCGGTGACCGGTCAGGCGAATTTCCTGGCTAGGATGCCAGCCCGGGTCGCCCGAGAGGGGGTAGAGCGATCCGGCCGGTGGCAGTCCTGGACCGATTCGGGACGCAGCTTCTATCGTCGCTGGCGAACCGCGGCGCTCGCCCCTATGTTCCGCGCTTACCCCGGTGGAGTCCCCTGATGCGCCTCCCTGCCCTGTTGGCAGCCGCTCTGGTCCTGTGCGCCGCCGCTCCGGTTCCGCCTCCTGCCGATGCCGCCGGCTTGAATACGGCGCTCGCGGCACACCGGGCGTTCTACAATCTCACGCTGGACAGGAGCCGAGGCGACGTGGTCTCGGCGCGTGGCACGATGGGCTACGAAGTCATCGATGCGTGCGACGGCTGGGCCGTGCGGCAGCGTCTGTCCATGACGCTAACCAATACCGAGGGGCAGGACATCGAGATGGTGTCCGACTACGCGACCTGGGAATCAAAAGATGGACTGAAGTTCCGGTTCCATATGAAACAGACCACCGACACCGCGGTGACCAACCAGACCGATGGCGACGCTTTCCTGGAACGGACCGGTGGGCCCGGCGAGGTGCACTACACGGTACCCGAGGACAACATCAAGAAGCTGCCGCCGGGGACGCTGTTCCCGATGGCGCATACCTCGGCGATCCTCGCTGCGGCCGAGGAACATAAACGGTTCCTGCAACTGCCGCTGTTCGACGGCACCGATGACAGCGGAATGGAAGACAGCTCCATCGTGATCCTGGACTGGAAGAAACCGGAGGCGAACAAGTTTCCCCTGCTGTCCAACCTACCGAGCGCGCGCGTTCGGCTGGCGTTCTTTGACCATTCGCCGACTAGCGAGACCCCGACTTACCAGGTGGGCATGCGCTACTGGCAGAACGGCGTCGCCGACAACCTGGCAATGGATTTCGGCGACTTCGTGATGAACGGCGTTCTGAACGAGCTGACGCCACTGCCGCACAAGTGCTGAGGCCATGCCACCGGCTCGGTGGACAGCGCGGTCGTACAGGTGACAGGCGACCAGCCGCTCGGTGACCGGCGTCAGCGCCGGTTCCTGCTGCGCAAAAGCCCTGACAACGGATTCTAGCCGGTCAGTTCGGCGCGCAACGCCGCCGCAGCCGGCGCACCGATCAAGCCGCGGCGCAGGAACAGGTCGATCAGCACGAGATTGACGTTGAACTTGAAGTCGTCCGTGTCGCGGACGGCGCGCAGGGCGCCATCGATGGGCCATAGCTCGAAGGCTTCGACCTCGCCGTCGGCGGCCTGAGGGTAGAAGTCTCCCGGCACCTCAAGGTCGTAGCAGTGCAACCGGTCGCGGCGCAGTCCTTCCGGGCGTTCCATGGCGTAGCTGATCACCGCGACGGGCATTGCCTGGGATGCAAGTGACGCAGGAATGGCGGCCTCTTCCGCGGCTTCCTTTACCAGAGTTTCGGACGGGCTGAGGCCAGCGGGCACACCACCGGCGACGACGTGATCGAGTTTGCCGGGATCCAGCAGCTTGTTCCTGGCGCGGCGGGCGATCCAAAGGTGAAGGCCGTCGGGGCGATGAACCAGGCCGTTCACGTGCACGCCGATCGCCATGACGCCGAAGCTGGGCAGCGCGCCGCGGTCGAGGCGGGCCAGCACGCGACCCTCAGGGTCTGCGCGAATGTCGAACTCTTCCCGCCGCCAGCGGAAGCAACCCGCGTCCGACAAGCTGCGCGCGATCGCCGGCAGCGCGGCGCCGTCGGACAGGGTGACGCCATCCGCGTCAGCGTGGATTTCCGGGAACGCCGACAGTTTCGCTGCGAAGTCCGGCATCACCCAGCCGACACAGTCTGCGCCGATACGGAACGGCAGCCGTGCGCCGGGGAGGTGCGCGTTGTTGCATGCGCGAATGTGGCGCAGGAAGCCGTCAATCGCCTGGTCCGCCATGCTGTCGCCTTTCAAACCGCTCTGACCCATGCCACATGCCAACGATGATGCGTATCCGGCCAGGCGAGGTTCCCGCGCCTATACTGCCACGTCCGCAGCGCTCCACCATGAGCACGATTTGTTCGCTGCTGCCGTATCTGTGGCCGACCGACCATCCCGGCGCGAGGGTGCGCGTCGTGGCGGCGGCGGTGATGCTGGTGCTGGCCAAGGTCGCGACGGTGTATGTGCCGGTCGTCTATGGCCGCATTGTCGATGCGCTGGCGCCGAAGGATGGTGCCGCGATGCTGGCGGTGCCGCTCGGGCTGGTCATCGGCTATGGCCTGCTGCGCGTCGCGTCCGCGGGATTTGGGGAGCTGCGTGATGCATTGTTCGCGACCGTGCAGCAGCGCGCGGTGCGTGTCGCGGCACTGCGCACGTTCCGTCATCTGCATGCGCTGAGCCTGCGATTCCACCTGGATCGCCAGACCGGTGCATTGGCGCGTGCGATCGATCGCGGCACCGCCGGCATCCAGTCCGGTACTGCGGCTCGCAGTGTTCAACGTGGTGCCGACGCTGATCGAGTTGCTGCTGGTCACCGCGATCATCTGGCGCCTGTTCGACTGGCGGTTCGCCGCCGTGACTTTCGTCGCCGTGGTCAGTTATATCGGCTTCACCGTGGGCTTCGCCGGTTGGCGCGTGCGGGCGCGGCGCACGATGAACGAGAACGATAACGACGCCTCCACCAAAGCGCTCGACAGCCTGCTGAACTTCGAGACGGTCAAGTATTTCGGCAACGAGGCGCATGAGGCGGCGCGCTACGACGGTGCTTTGGCGCGCTATGAACGCGCTGCGGTACGCGTGCAGGTGTCGCTGAACGTACTGAACGTCGGCCAGACGCTCATCGTCGTGGCGGGATTGACGCTAATCATGCTGATGGCAGCGAAAGGTGTGAGCGACGGGTCGATGACCGTCGGACGTTTCGTGCTGATCAACACGTACATGATGCAGCTCTATCAACCATTGGGGTTCCTTGGCTTTGTGTATATGACGATCAAGCAGAGCATCGTGGACGCCGAGCAGATGTTCGGATTGCTGGAGGTCGGACAGGAAATCACCGATCGGCCGGGCGCGAGGACGCTGGCGGCAGAGGCCGGCGAGCTGCGGTTCGAAGGCGTGCATTTCGGCTACCGGCCGGATCGGGAAATCCTCAAGGGCATCGATTTCGTGGTGCCGGCGGGGCGCAAGCTGGCCATAGTGGGGCCGACAGGTGCGGGCAAGTCCACCATCAGCCGCCTGCTGTTCCGCTTCTACGATGTGACGCACGGCAGGATCACGATCGATGGGCAGGACATTCGCGACGTGACGCAGGAAAGCCTGCGCGCCACTATCGGCGTGGTGCCGCAGGACACCGTGCTGTTCAACGACACGATCCGCTACAACATCGCCTATGGTCGGCCAGGAGCGTCGCAGGAGGAGATCGAGCACGCGGCCCGGCTGGCGCAGGTGCACGATTTTGTCGTTACTTTGCCGGACGGCTACGACACGCGAGTGGGCGAGCGTGGGTTGAAGCTGTCAGGCGGCGAAAAGCAGCGCGTGGCGATCGCGCGGACCATCCTGAAGGATCCGCGTATCCTGATCCTGGACGAAGCGACGAGTGCGCTGGATACCGGCACCGAGCAGGACATCCAGACGGCCCTGCGCGCGGTGTCACGGGATCGCACCACGCTGGTGATCGCGCATCGGCTTTCCACCGTGGTCGATGCGGACGAGATCATCGTGCTGGCCGATGGCCGCGTGGCAGAACGCGGGCGCCATGCTGCGCTGCTGGCGCGCGATGGGCTGTATGCACGGATGTGGGCACTGCAAGCCGAGCAGGAGACGGAACCCGAGATCGCAGATTGAGGAGATGCGGAGATGACCGACGAACAGGCACCGGCAGACCTGAGCCACGCGGGCGCGGTGGTGGACAAGGCGATCGAATACATGGTCGGTCAGAACATTGGCGCGCTGTCGATTGCCTCGGCGCTGCTCGGTGGTGCGCTGGCGCTGCTGGCGCGCAGTGTGGCGGACGAGGCGATCGTGCAAATCTTGAACAACGCGATCGCCAGCGTACGTAGCGGGGAGCTGCACCGGGGCTGACGTAGCGAGCGCAGTCACGTCGCCAGGTCTGCCTGTGGGCACCTGTGCGTCAAGAGTGTGATAAGCTGCTTCAACCGCCCGCGGTGGAGGAGGCGTGGAATGAGCGACTACGACACTGACCTACTGCTTTGGAGCGAACGCCAGGCCGATCTGCTGCGTCGTGTTGCCGCAGGGGAAGTGGTCAATGATCATGTGGACTGGGAGAACGTCGCGGAAGAAATCGAAGCATTGGGCAGGAGCGACAGGCGCGAGCTGACCAACCGGGTGCGGATCATTCTGACTCACCTGATCAAGCTGCAAGTGTCGCCAACCACGGACCCACGTGCCAACTGGCACGAAACGATCATCGAGCAACGGGCGGCGATACGCACCCTGCTCGACGATAGTCCCAGCCTGCGGCCGACCCTATCTGCAATTATCGGCAAGGAACTGCCCACCGCGCGCGCAGCCGCGATCGCAGCGTTGGCCGCCTACAATGAGCACGGGCGCATTGATCCGGGGACACTTGCTTACGCCGACGATCAGGTGCTCGGTCCATGGCTGCCATGACGGAGGAACGGATGGGTAAGCTCGAAGGCAAAGTCGCGTTGGTCACCGGGTCCGGCCGCAACATCGGTCGCGCGACGGTGCTCAAGCTGGCGGGCGAAGGCGCTCATGTCGTGGTCAATGCGCGCAGCAATCAGGCGGAGGCGGATGCTGTCGTTCGCGAAGCCCAGGCCCTTGGGGTCAAGGCATTTGCCGTTGTTGCCGACGTTGCCAGCAAGGATCAGGTCGAGGCGATGGCGGCACGGGCGTTAACCGAATTCGGCCGCGTCGACATCCTGATCAACAATGCCGCAATCCGCCCGCACAAGCCCTTCACCGAGCTGACGATGCAGGATTGGGAAGCGGTGCGTGGCGTGGTGCTGGACGGCGCGGTGTATTTGACGCGCGCCATCATCGAGTCGATGGTGAAGCACAAGTATGGGCGCATCCTGTTCTTCACCGGCGAGGGCGCGTTTGTCGGCGGCAGCGGTCGCGCACATGTCTCGGCGGCGAAGATGGGGCTGGTGGGGTTTGCACGCGGGCTCGCCTCGGAGTTCGCACCGCACAACATCCGGGTGAATGTCGTTTCACCGGGAAGTATCGACACCATGCGGGCCAATCCTGAATGGTACCAAGGACGGACGCCGAACGCTGCGGGCATTCCCATGGGACGGCAGGGGAAGCCGGACGAGATCGCCGCGACATGCCTGTTCCTGGTCAGCGACGATGGTGGCTTCATCACGGGACAGACGATCCACGTGAATGGCGGCAGCGGGTATTACTGATCCCCGCTCGGATCTGGCTGGTCTCGGCGCCGGATCTCCCCGTCCGCGCTCACGAGCCCCGCATGCTCAATATGTATGCGGTAAGGTCGTCGATCTCGTCCTGAGACAAGTGCAGATCGGGCATTCTGGCATGTGGCGTCAGAAGGAATGCTTTGAGCGACATTGGCGTCGTCGACGTCATGCGCGCGACGGCTACAAATGGTGGCGCGCCGTTGCTGGTGCCCTGGACGGAGCCTGGACCGACTACGTGACACGAACTGCACCAGCGTTCGGCAACTTGCTTGCCAGCGGCGGCGTTGCCGATCTCCTGGGAATTCGCTTGCACCGACCACAGGCCGTGTGACGCCGATACCAGCAGCGTCATGACCACCAAGGCTGTCCGAGGGCCGACTATCATAAGCTTGTTCATCGGCGCTCCCGTGATGCAGCGTTATCGGCGCAAGTTGCGCCATCGCGCCTTCCAGGGCAATGCGGCGGTACAGGATGTCCCGACGGGAGTCGATCGATCGACGCACCGACCCCTGATCTGCTATAGCTTCCTGCGACACCTGATCGTCCGGGAGAAAGCCGATGAACGATGCTCCAACCTTGTCACAGCGCGCCGACGCGCTCGAAGACCAGATGAGCCGCGAACTCGACTACCTTGTCGTCAAATCGCGGCTCTACACGATGGCCGATGGTGACATGGGCCCGCCTCCAAACACCGCAGCCATGATGGCGGCCAATCCGAATGCGCGCGTGCTGATGGGCGACGATCCTCGGCTGCCGGCGATGCCGGATCAGCCGACGCTGATGGACTTCTTCAAGTACCGCTTCGGCCCGGCCGCGCATCTGCTGCAAAGCGCCAAGCACGCGGTGAAGGCCGGGCTGCCGGACAAAATGGTGCTGGCGTGCCTGCTGCACGATATCTCGACCATCGGATTCATCCGTGGCGACCATGGCTATTGGGGCGCACAACTGGTGGAACCTTACGTTGAGGAGGAAGTCACCTGGGCGATCCGGGCGCACCAGGTGCTGCGGTTCTATCCCGATGACTCGGTGGGTTATGAGTATCCACAGTCGTATATCAAATTCTTCGGAGCGGATTACCGGCCTGATCCGTATGTCGAGGAAGACTACAAGCGGATGCGTGCCCACAAGTGGTACATGTCGGGGCGAATGATCACGGTGCACGACATCTACTCGTTCGACCCCAACGCGAAGGTCGAACTGGAAGAATTCACCGACGTGATCGGCCGCACGTTCAAGCAGCCGGAGCAGGGGCTGGGGTTCGACAACAGCCCAGTGGCGCATATGTGGCGGGCGATGATCCGGCCGGCAAAGTTCCTGTAGCGCGGCGCGCCTCTTTGGCGAACACCCCCACCCTGCCCTCCCCCGCTTTGCGGGAGAGGGTGAGTGGCGGTGCACTGGACGGTGCGGACGGATTGCCGGATGCTTCGGCGAGCATCGCTAGAGGGTTCCCATGTCCCACCGTCCCACGGTCTATGGCACACGTCACGCGGCTTCCGCCGGGCACTACCTGGCGGCGTCAGCGGCATTTTCGGTTCTGGAAGCCGGCGGGAATGCGATCGATGCGGGATGCGCGGCGGGTATTTCGTTGGGAGTGTTGCAGCCGGACCTGGTGAACGTCGCCGGTGTCGCGCCAATCATGATCCGGTTGGCGAACGGGCATGTCGAGAGCATCGCCGGCCTGGGGTGGTGGCCGAAGACGCTGCCGGCCGATCTGTTCATGCGCGAACACGGCGGGAAGATCCCGGACGGCGTGTTGCGCACCGTCATTCCCGCCGCGCCCGATGCGTGGATCACTGCATTGGAGCGGCACGGCACGATGCGGTTCGCCGATGTCGCCTCGTACGCGATCCGGTACGCCGGCGAAGGGTTCGCGGTCTATCCGCTGTTGGCGACCTCCATCGCATCGCACGAGCATGAGTATCGGCGGTGGGAATCCAATACCGCGATCTACCTGCCGAACGGACGGGTGCCGAAGTCTGGTGACAAGTTCGTCCAGACTGACCTGGCGCGGACGCTGCAATACATGGCGGATCAGGATCGGGCGGCGGGAGCGGATCGGAAGGCAGGATTGAAGGCGGCGCACGATGCGTTCTACCGCGGCGATATCGCGCGTGAGATCGTGCGGTTCCAGAAGCAGGAGGGCGGCTATCTGTCGATGGAGGACCTGGCCGAGTACCGCTCCCGGATCGAGCCTGTGGTGCGGCGCGGCTGGCGCGGGCATGAGGTGATCACCTGTGGGCCCTGGTGCCAGGGGCCGGCGCTGCTGGAAGCGCTGGCACTGTTGGAGCGGGTGGGAATCGCGGGACTGGAACACAACTCGGCGACGTACCTGCATCGGATTGCGGAGTGCGTGAACCTGGCCATGGCGGATCGCGAGTACCACTTCGGCGATCCGGCGTTTGTCGATGTGCCGGTGGATTATCTGCTGGATCCGGCGACAGTGGCGCGGCGGGCGGCCGCGGTTCGCGACGATCGGGCGTTCGGCGAGATGCCGGCGCCGTTGGACCTGTCCAACCGGTCGTACGAAGCGAGCAGCGCGGAACTGCCGAAGGTGGAGGCGGATACCTCGTATTGCTGCGTGGTGGATCGGTGGGGGAATGCGTTCAGCGCGACGCCGTCTGACGGGTCGGGAAATGTGCCTGTCGTGCCGGGGCTGGGCATCACGCCGTCGGGGCGCGGATCGCAGAGCCGGCCGGATCCTCGGCATCCCGCGGGAGTGGCACCCGGCAAGCGGCCACGGCTGACGCCAAATCCGGCGATGGTGGTGACCGAGGCGGGCGGTGTGATGCCGTTCGGAACGCCGGGCGGCGATGTGCAGACGCAGGCGATGCTGCAGGTGATGCTGAATATCTTCCAGCATGGGATGGAGGTGCAGGACGCGATCGAGGCGCCTCGTGTGGCGTCGTATTCGTTCCCATCTTCGTTCGCGCCGTTCGAGTATTTCCCGGGCCGGTTGGCGGTGGAGGGGCGGATCGATGCCTCTGTCCGCGCTGATCTGGCAGCGCGCGGGCACGAGGTGAAGGCGTGGCCGGAGTGGACCTGGCTGGCTGGGTCGGTGGAGGCGGTGCTTTCCGACCCGCGGACGGGCATGATCGCGGCAGGCGCGGATCCTCGGCGGCCGGCGTACGCGATTGCGATCTGAAGGGGCTCTCGCAGCGCGAGGGCCGGCCAGCCGATCGTCGGATCAAGCTCCGCGGACGCTGATACCCTTTAGCCGGCCGTTCGGGTTGACTCGCTGATCGACAATGAGTTGCGATCGAAATAACGATCCCGTTCATCAAAGTAGGATCAGTCGCACGCATCCCGTAACGCTGCGCGAAGCATCACAGGAGCGATCCGCATGAAGTTCGGCATTCACAATCCCTCCTGGCTGTTCGGTCCGGATCCCGCCGAGATTTTCGAAGGCGTAAAGGCCAAGGCCCTATGGGCCGAAAGCCACGGCTACACCTGGTTCTCAGTGATGGATCACCTGATCCAGATCGGCAATGTCGGCGCGCCGGACGAACCGTTCATGGAAGGGTGGACGATCCTGTCGGCGCTCGCCGCGGTGACCAGTCGCATCCGCCTCGCCACGCTCGCCACGTCGGTTGGCTATCGCAATCCCGCGCTTCTGGCCAAGATCGCTGCCGGCGTCGATCTGATCAGCCGCGGACGCCTCACCTTCGGCTTTGGCGCCGGCTGGCATGAACCGGAATACCGCCAGTACGGCTGGGAGTTTCCGCCAAGGCCCGCGGTCCGCATCCGGCAGATGGAGGAAGCAATCCAGCTCATCATCGCGATGTGGACGCAACCACGCACGACATTTCATGGCCGGTATTTCCACGCCGAGGATGCGATCCTCGAGCCCAAGCCGATACAGCAGCCTCGACCGCCGATCATGATTGCCGGCGGCGGCGAGCAGCTCACGCTACGCGCGGTCGCTCGTTATGCCGATGCCTGCAACGTCGGTGGCAGTCCTGACGCGGTGAAGCACAAGTTCGCCGTGCTGCGCCGTCACTGCGACGCGGAGCAGCGCAGTTATGACGCGATTGAACGGACCAGCATCATCAGCTTTCTGCTGGCGCGAGACGAGGCTTCGCTGGCGGCAAAGCGTGCGCGGCTGGCGCTCCCCGCATCGTATTATGGATTTGCCGGGACTATATCGCAGGTCACCGATCTCGTCGGACAATATCACGATGCCGGTGTGCAGCTTCTGGTCAGCAGTGCCTACAAGAACGACCTGGAAACCCACGAACTGCTCGCGGCGGATGTCATGCCGAGATTTGCATAGCGAACGGAGCTTACGATGTTGGAGAAGGTATATCCGGTCACGCATAGCGACGCCGAATGGCGCCAAATCCTGACGGCCGACCAGTTTGACGTGATGCGGGGGCACGGCACCGAGGCGCCCGGCAGTTGTGCGCTGCTGACCGAGAAGCGGACCGGCAGGTTTTCATGCGCCGGATGCGATCAGCCATTGTTCGATTCAAGGCTGAAGTTCGAGAGCGGCACGGGATGGCCCAGCTTCAACGATCCGATCGAAGGTGCGGTCGAGACCTCCGTCGATCGCAGTTACGGCATGGTCCGGACCGAGGTGCATTGCGCCAACTGCGGCAGCCATCTCGGGCACGTCTTCCCCGACGGTCCGCCGCCAACCAATCTTCGCTATTGCATCAACGGCATCGCAATGAACTTCACTCCCGATTGAATTGCGGTAGGGACGCGCATTGCTGCGCGCGCCCCGCACAGAACCGTACGGGCGGCATTCCGTCAGGGCCTGCCACGAGTTGACGCGGCGGCGCCGGCGGGACCGGCCTGGCGAACCGTGCGAGGAGGGAAACCGTGAAGGCTGACGACATAACTTGGGCTGGTGAGGTGGCAACTATAGTCCTGGGCTGGCCGGGCCGCATCCAGGCTCTCCGGCTGTCGTTATTGACGAGCCCAACAGCAAGCGAAACCTGCAACCAAACGGTTATGAGCCGACCACTCTGACCAATTGAGCTACAGGCGCAATGCGGCATGCTCGAAGGGCGGAATAGGGCGCCTGGCCAAGTGGTAACCCCCGGCACATCCGTTAACGGCGCTTCTGATCCCAGACCGCCCAAACGGCGCAGTGCCGAAATTGCTGATGCGCCCGGCAGGATTCGAACCTGCGACCAAGCGGTTATGAGCCGCCCGCTCTGACCAACTGAGCTACAGGCGCAACGCCTGTATTGGTCTGCCCGACCGTGGCCGCCGGCGCAAGCGGATCGAGCATCGGCGAGCGACAACGCCAAGGGGAAAGCGTGGATGGCGTTACCGAGCACGCCATCCACGCAAGGGCACCGTCGGGTCCTGGCGCCTCCGGTCTTGCCCGAAGCGCTCGAGGACGCGGGGGATGCGCTCGGTGCCCGATTCGCCAGGCTCGGTTACACCAGCGGCCCGCGCGACCGCCCACCAGCCAGCATCAATCCCAGAAGGCCGACGCCGAGCAGCGCCATCGGCGCCGGTTCCGGCACGGCAACCAGATACGCGACGCCGCCATCCGCCAGCGCGTCACCGACGATGGGGACCGTGCCGTCCGCGCGGGCGTTGATGAAGTCGCCGTCGGTCGGGATCAGCGTCTCCCATATCGCCTCGCCGTCCAGCAGGCCGAGCGTCGCCGCGCCGCTGCCCAGCCACTGCGCCTCGGTGCCCCCGGTCAACAGCGCCGCCATGAAGGCACTGTCCGTCCCCGCGGGATCGTCTCCCAGCATCGGATCGGCCAACTCGCCAGCGGTCAGGTTGACGAACAGCAGCGCGTCGTAGCCGGCGAAGTCGATGTCGTAGCCGGCCGACGGCCCGAGGTGTTCGCGGATGATCGCACCCACCACGTGGGCCGGCGCGCCAGCCCGGACACCGGCGAACTGCGTGCTGGTGGCATCGACGCCGCTGAGCAGGCCAAAGCCCTCGGCGCCGCCCACCAGGTTGGGGATATAGGGCGTCTGCGGTGTGCCCTTGACGAACGGATTGCCCGTCATCGGGCCGCTGAATGTCGTCGTGCTGGCCCCGGTCAGATTCACCCCAGCAGTCCCGGTGCCGGCATTGCTGCCGAGCACGAACCGCCCGCCGCCGCCGTTGTTGCCCAAGCCTGCGCCAGCGCCGCCCGAGGCATTGACCGTGGACGATGCGGCCGTCAGCACGGAGCCGTCCAGCTTGACACTGCCGCCAGCGCCGCCGCCTCCGCCGCCACCGGACCCGCCGCCGCCACCGCCGCCACCCGCGCCACTGGTGCCGCCACCGCCGCCGCCACCGCCACCACCACCACCACTGCCAAGGGCACCGCTCTCGCTGATGCCCTGACCGCCGACGCCGCCCGCGCTGACAAAGCCACCACCGCCACCGGTGCCCCCAAAGCCGACCGGATTATTCTGACCCTTCGCTCCGGCTGACCCTGCAATGCCGAACGCACCGGACTGCGGAGAACCTGGCCCACTCCCGAACCCGCCGGCCTGGCCGGCCCCGCCCATAGCGAGGAAATTCCCCGATGCATCGAGGTGGCCATTGGCAATGATCTCAAAGCCGCCGCCACCCCCGCCGCCGATGCCGCCAGTGCCGCCGACTCCCCCACTCGCGCTGTTGCCGCCGACAGCTCCATTACCCCCGAGGCCGCCGTTGCCGCCGTTGCCCCCGTCCGCTCCCAACGTGTCGCCGCCGGAGCCGCCGCCACCGCCGCCGCCACCACCACCGCCGCCGCCGCCGCCGCCCGAACCGCCACCACCACCGCCGCCGCCCGAACCTCCGCCGCCGCCCCCATTGCCGCCGCTCAGCGCCGTGCCGGCACCCGCGTTGCCGCCGCCGCTGCCATCGCCGCCGGGCTTGCCCAGATTGCCGGAAGTTCCGCTCTGTCCGGTGCCACCGAGGAGCCCGCCATGCCCGCCAAAGCCGCCCTGTCGGCTCCCACCGCCGGCACCCTCGGCACCGCCTCCGCCGCCGGAACCCGCCGAACCGCCGTTGCCGGCCAGACCGCCAATGCCGGGCGTGCCGCCTGATGTGGCGGCTGTGTTGCTGTTGAGCCCACCACCTCCCGAGCCACCGGTGGTACCGCTGAACCCGTTGCTGCCGACCTGACCGTTCCCACCAGTGCCGCCGGCATTACCGGCGGTGCCGGGGTTGCCGGGGGGATTCGAAAACAGGTCGAAACCGGCGCCTGCCCCGCCCCCGGCTGCATTGGAGCTGGCGAACCCGCCCTGCCCGCCAAACGCGCCGAGTCCTGCCGAACCGCCCAATTGTCCCGTGCCGCCAAGCCCGCCTCCGGCTCCCGCGCTCGCGCCGCTCCCGGAGAAGTTGAATATCGCGCCGGGCGCGATGTTGGCGTTGTTCAAAGCCTTGAAGGACGCGAAATTGCTGCCGGTCCCGGTGATGTTGTCGGACGTGCCGATGTTGAGATCGCCATTGAAGATGAACTGGGTCACCCCGGCGGACTGCTGCACCACGAACTGAGTGCCGTTGAGAGAACCGCCGCTGCCGATGCCGTTGATCGTGCCCAGGTCGGTGTCCACGAGGTACGACGCCGCGTGTGCCGGCGCCACCAGCGCCGTACCCGCCATCAGTATACCCGCCAGGACGAACCCGGCACGCGCGCTGCCGAAGCGGACCATCATGCGACCTCCCACTTTCTTGGGCGGAAGGATGCCCGTCTTCTGTATTGTCGAGATGTCGCGGCGGCGCCTCTTTGTATCGTCTGTATCTCGGTGGGCGCGCGCAAGATGGACGGCCATTTGCCACTTGTTCACCTATCTGGCATACCCCCGCGCCGACTTTTCCCCGTTCGCCCGCCGCGCGCACCGCGCCGGCTCCGGTCGCAGCAAGGATCGAACCACCACATGCAACTGGCTTACATAGTGATCATCGCCTGCGGACTGCTGGCGCTGGTCTACGGCTTCATCACCGCGAAACAGGTCCTGGCGTCGGACGCCGGGACGGCGCGCATGCAGGAGATTTCTGCTGCCGTGCAGGAGGGCGCCCGCGCCTACCTCAACCGGCAGTACACCACCATCGGCATCGTCGGCGTGGTCATCCTGATCATCCTGGGCCTTATCCTGGGCATCCACGTCGCGATCGGGTTCGTCATCGGCGCCGTCCTGTCCGCCGCCGCGGGCTATGCCGGCATGAACGTCTCGGTGCGCGCCAATGTGCGCACCGCACAGGCATCGCGGCGCGGACTTGCTGCCGGCCTCGACATCGCCTTCAAGGCCGGCGCCATCACCGGCATGCTGGTGGTTGGCCTCGGGCTGCTGGGCGTCTCCATCTACTACTTCATCCTGCGCAGCCGTTACGGTGCGGCCATAACCGAGGACGAGTTGCGCCAGATATTGGAGGCCATGGTTGCGCTGGGCTTCGGTGGCTCGCTGATCTCCATCTTCGCCCGGCTGGGCGGCGGCATCTTTACCAAGGGTGCCGACGTGGGCGCCGACCTGGTGGGCAAGGTCGAGGCCGGAATCCCCGAAGACGACCCCCGCAACCCGGCCGTGATTGCCGACAACGTCGGTGACAACGTCGGCGACTGCGCCGGCATGGCGGCCGATCTGTTCGAGACCTACGCCGTGACCATCGTTGCCACCATGCTGCTGGCCGGCATCTACTTCACCGGCCCGGCGCGCGAAGCCCTGCTCATGCTGCCGCTCGGCATCGGTGCCATCTGCATCCTGACGTCCGTGGTCGGCACCTACTTCGTCAAGCTCGGCCCGGACAACGGGATCATGAAGGCGCTGTACAAGGGCCTGCTGGTCACCGGCGTCCTTTCAGTCGTCGGCATCGCCATCATCATCGCCTGGTTCAT
This sequence comes from uncultured Alphaproteobacteria bacterium, assembly GCA_963726125.1. Taxonomy (GTDB): domain Bacteria; phylum Pseudomonadota; class Alphaproteobacteria; order Acetobacterales; family Acetobacteraceae; genus JAMXLO01. Next base: position 316,688 of record CAVSBG010000005.1, read on the forward strand.
CGGTTTCAGCACGCCGATGCTCGTTTCGACCGGCGGCAGCGTCACCGGCTTCGACCTGTTCATCTGCGCCCTGGTCGGCCTGGCCGTGACCGGCGCCATCGTGTGGATCACCGAATACTACACCGCGACCGAATACCGCCCGGTGCGCTCGATCGCACAAAGCTCCACCACGGGCCACGGCACCAACGTGATCCAGGGCCTCGCGGTGTCGATGGAGTCGACCGCACTGCCGGTGATCGTCATCTGCATCGGCATCATCGTCGCCTCCATGGTGGCCGGCCTGTTCGGCATCGCGGTGGCGGCCACCACGATGCTGTCGCTCGCCGGCATGATCGTTGCCTTGGACGCCTACGGTCCAGTGACCGACAACGCTGGCGGCATCGCCGAGATGGCTGACCTGCCGCCCGATGTGCGCAAGACCACGGACCTGCTGGACGCCGTCGGCAACACCACCAAGGCGGTCACCAAGGGCTATGCCATCGGTTCGGCCGGCCTCGCCTCACTGGTGCTGTTCGCCGCCTACACCCAGGACCTGGCGCACTACTTCCCGACGCTGAAGGTCGATTTTGCGCTGCAGAATCCGTACGTGGTGGTTGGCCTGTTCATCGGCGGTCTGCTGCCCTACCTGTTCGGCTCGATGGGCATGACCGCGGTCGGACGCGCCGCAGGCTCCGTGGTGGTGGAAGTTCGCCGCCAGTTCCGCGAAATCCCGGGCATCATGGAAGGCACCGCCAAGCCGGAATACGGCAAGGCGGTGGACATGCTGACCAAGGCAGCCATCCGCGAAATGCTGATCCCGTCGCTGCTGCCGGTCGGTGCGCCGATCGTGCTGTGGATCGTGATCGACCTCATCGCCGACCGGGCAGCGGCATTCGCCTCGCTGGGCGCGATGCTGTTGGGCACCATCGTCACCGGCCTGTTCGTGGCGATCTCGATGACGTCGGGCGGTGGCGCCTGGGACAACGCGAAGAAATACATCGAGGAAGGCAACCACGGCGGCAAGGGATCCGAGGCCCACAAGGCCGCGGTGACCGGCGATACCGTCGGCGATCCGTACAAGGACACCGCGGGGCCGGCGGTGAACCCGATGATCAAGATCACCAACATCGTCGCTCTGCTGCTGTTGGCGATCCTCGCGGGCTGGCTGAAGTAAGAGAGCTGCCTACCGACCACCGATAGAGTCCGGTGGCGCAAGCGGCTATCGGCGGCAGAATGCAGTCATTCCGCCGCCGATAGCCGGAGGGCGGCCGAACTCGACGGAGCGCGAGCGTCGGCGAATGCCCCGGACGTCGATCCAATCACCTGGCCGCTGCTGTCGAAATCGAGCATCACGTCGTGGCACAGGCCGGGCGGCAGCGTGCCGATGTCCCAGATGTGCGACATGCCTTCGGTGCAGGGCGGGGCCGTGCCGCAGCGTGTGCAGCAGCGTGTGCAGCAGCCGAGAGGGTCGGCAGGCGCGCCCTCGCACAGCGGCCGGCGCGGCGGGGAATCGCCCTGCCAGCAACAGGCACGCGAGGTCGTTTAGGCCTCGATCCCGTCCGCCGCGTCCAGCAACGCCAGGGCTTCGTCCGACCCAGCCAGGATTTCAACCAGGCGGACAGAGTCCACCAGACCAAGGGCGCCAGCCAATGCCGCCGCCTTGATGTGCTCGGCCGCCTCCCGCAACAGCGAGTCATAGGTCTCGCTGCTGTCGATCTGGAGCGCTTCCTGCTCCAGATTGCGCAGATGCACCGCAACTTCCTCCAATCGATTCATCACCACCTGCTGACCGTCGGCGCCTAGCGCCTGCAACGCGTCGGCGAATTCCACTTCCAGCGCGATAGCAAATCGGAGCCGGCAACTGACGTCCAGGCGGTTTTTCATCTGCACCAATCGTGAGGGCCAGTCGTCGCGCAGGCGATTCCTCAACAACCCATCGAGCAGCGTCCGGATGCGGTGAACTTCGCCTGCTGCCTGTCGAAGGCTGCCGCCGATGACCAGTGTCTCGATGCCGTTGCGTGTCTCCAGGCGATGCACCAGCACTTCCAACGCCTGATCGATTGCGGTTTGCATCGCCGCCTCCTGGTCGCGGCCGAGCGACCGGGCAGCGGGCATCAGCAGTCGGCGCAGGCCGGGCAATCGCGCCAGGATGAGGGCGGCCATCATCGCAAGCGTACTGGCATCCTGCGAACAGGCCATCAGCAGCGGCGCGAGCAGATCGGTCCGCAACGAAATGCCGATGTCCGCCTCTGCGAACATGGCGTTCAAGGTGTCGGTCTGTCCGAACAAACTCGCCAGGCGGCGTGCCAGCGGCATGAAGCAGTCGGGCGGAAGATGTGTCGTCGTCCAATTTTGCGGGGGGCGCGTTGCAGCAGCGAGAATGCCGCTGGCCGCCGACCATAGTGTGCGACTCGCATCGTAGACAGCCTTGGCGTCGGCCGTGGTACGGCCCTTGATCGCTTCTTCGATGGCTGCCGCGTCGCCGCCCATAGCATCATGCACCATGTCGGCGATCGGTGCGATGATGCTGCGCGGAACTGTCGGCGCATCTCTCCGCCAGGCCGGATTGGACACGATCAACACGTCGAGCGGCATGAACAGCAGCCGGCTGAACCGTAGCGGCCGCGGCAGCCGAAGCTGCGGCAAACGCGGCCGCAGGGGCTCGATCATTTCGTCAGCGGCGCCGCGTACCTCGAGTGCGTCCACCACCGCCACCACCTTGGCGATCTGCATGTCCGGCGCGGTTGACAAACCATGATGCAGCCTGCGCAGCTGGTGCCACGGGACCGCCGGGCTATCTGATTGCATTTTGTGGTCCTCCGGTGCGCGTCTCAGGCTGCCGACGCCCGTAGCCGCTCGTTGCGGGCGGTGAGGTTCAACATCGCCGGGCCTGCCCGCCAGCTCTCGTCGAAGCTGATCAGCTGGCCGGCAGCAGCTTCGCTGGGGATCTTGGCCAGGCCCCCCCATTGCTCGACCTCACGCGGCAGCACCGGCATCAGATGCGCCATTTCAATCATGGTGGCACGCTGCTGTTCGAGGCTGCGCGTGCTCCGCCAGAGCAGGCACACCTCCTCCCAGCCATCCAACATCCATTCGGGCTTGGCAGCGAGTTCCAGGACCCGTTCGCGCGACCTGTTCCACGACCACAGCAGGCGTGTCACGTCCTGGGTCAGCGCTTTCGTGCCGGTGAGGACCTTTGCCGCCGCCATCGTGAGCGGCCCGGCGCGCGACGCCACCATGTCGGTGAGTTCGGACAGGACGTCGTCGCACGGCGCTCGCCTGCGTTCGACCAGCCCGGCGTGCATCGCCGTGATGGCCTTCATCAGCCGAGGCAACCGTGCCTCCGCCATTTCTCCCATCACCCCGATCGGCGCGAAGGTTTCAGCCAGCGCTTCAAGTGTGCTCGAGAGGCGATCCGGCGACTGGTTCTGTGACCGGGCAAGCTCCGCGACGATCCGCTGCGCCTGCCGCTCAACCTTCATCGACGGATGCCGTCGCCAATCGAGGCCCTTGAACGCGTCGGGCGCAATCTGCTCGGCAAGCGCCCCCAGGAGCAGGTATTCGGTGCTGATCCGATCCTGGCGCTCCCTTTCGAGCGCCGCCTGCGCGGCTGCCATCGCGGGCCTGCCCGCAAGTCCCTGGGCCGCAACCAACAATGCCGCCTGCCGAACGGTGGAAGGCGTCAGACTGGGCAGGGTGGAGATGAGCCGGTTCAGCCTGCTGTCATGGACTGTCGGACGGCACAGCGCGCGGACGCTGGTACAGGGGACGATATAATAACCCCGCCCGCCACTTGGGTTCCGCACGACCAGCTCGACATTGCAACGCGCGCCGAGGCGGGCACGGGCGCCGGTCAGTAGCGGCGTGGTGAACGGCACGGCCACGCCACGCTCCAGGAACGTGGCCGGCCGATACGTTTGGATCGGAGGTAGCGATAGAACCTGGCTCACGGTTTGGCCTCATGGGGAGACCATCGTGCTCGCCGGACATGAAGGAAGCGTTGCTAGCTAGCGGGCTGGGCAGGCCGGGCAGAAGCGAAGCACTCCCTCTCCCGCAAAACGGGGGAGGGTTGGGGAGGGGGTGCCGGCACCCTGGGTGCTCCGGTTGCCCCGCATCACCTTAAGGCGGCGCCGCCTGGACCGCTCTTTACCCGGTGCGGGTGATCCGGCCGGTGTGCGGGTCAATGGTGAAGCTGGCGATGACCGAACCCTCCTGGGTCGCCAACGAGAACCCGATGGCGTCATCAGACGTCGGCGCCACGTTCACCACCTTCCAGGTGTGGTTGCCGCGCCAGAGCAGGAAGGCCTCGGCGATCTTCTGCACGTCCGGTGGCGTGAGCTTGCGGTCCTCCTGCTGGTAGACCAGCCCGAAGGTCTGCATCGGCCCACGGTTGTCGCGCCACCCGTGCGCCCGGTTCATCCAGCCCATCCAGCGCGGGCCATCCGGTGGCGGTGGGGCACCCGGGTTCGCGGGTGGCGGGGCCGGTTGCGCCTGGGCAATCATGATGCCCGTGGCGGTACCGCCAATGGCCAACACGGCGACCGCGGTCAGAATGGTTTTTCGCATCGTCATCTCCAAATACCGATTCACGTTCCAACGGTCGCAAAATGGCCACCCCACATTGCGCCTTTGTGTCAGGCGCGCGACGAAGTGCGACGTAGTGCAAGCGATACTGCCGTCCCGCGCGGAGACGCCGTATGTTACGAATCATGGAACATGCACCCCATATCCTGGTGGTCGACGACGACCGCGAGATCCGCGATCTGCTCGCCCGCTTCCTGGAGGAGAAGCACCACATGCGGGTAACCGCGGTGCGCGACGCCAGGGAAGCTCGCCGCGCCTTCGCCAATGGCCACTACCACCTCGTCGTCCTCGACCTGATGCTGCCGGGCGAGGGTGGCCTCGACTTCGCGCGCTGGTTGCGCAGCCAGTCCGAGGTGCCGATTGTGATGCTGACCGCGATGGGGGAGGAGACTGACCGGATCATCGGCCTCGAACTCGGCGCCGACGATTACGTACCGAAACCCTTCAATCCGCGCGAACTGCTGGCCCGCATCCGCGCGGTGCTGCGACGCGCCGGCGACACCGCCGACAACCGCGCCGATGCCAACGCCCGCAGTATTCGCTTTGCCGGCTGGACATTGGAACCCGCGCGCCGCCGCCTGCTCAACGCCGATGGCGTGGAGGTCGCCCTCACCGGCGGCGAGTACGACCTGCTGGTGGCGCTGGCCGACCGCGCCAATCGCGTGCTAACGCGGGACATGCTGCTGGATCTGCTGCGCGGGCGTCAGGCCGGCCCGTTCGATCGCGCGATCGACGTCGCCATCAGCCGGCTCCGGCGCAAGCTGGAGGATGACGGCCGCAACGCCCAGCTCATCAAGACCGTCCGCGGCGGCGGCTACGTTCTGGCCGCGACGGTCGAACGGATGTGATCGTCCGCCTCTGGCCACGCAGCCTCGCCGCCCGCACAGCGCTGGTGCTGATCGTGGGGCTTGTCGTCGTCCAGGTGGCCGGCTTGACTATCCATGCGCTCGACCGCATCGACGTGCAGCGCCTGGCAGAGGCGCGCGAGATCGCCGTCCGTGTGGTCAGCATCTACCGCGCCGTCTTCATGACCTCACCGGATCGGCAGGGCGCCCTGCTCGAGGAAATGCGGCACACCCCGGGCCTCACCGCGCAGCTCTCGCAGACGGCACCGTCCCCGGAGCTGGAGGAGGAGCCGCTGTTCGCGCAGCGCCTGCTGCGGGTCAACCTGAACCTGGTGCCCCTGCTGGGCGTGCCACACTGGCGTGGGCTCCGGATTCTGCCGGATCACGCGCACAACCAGCTGACTGTCAGCATGCGCCTGCCGGACGGTGACTGGCTGAATGTCATGGTGCCGGTCGAGCCGCCGCGTCCGTGGCATTCGCCCACATTCCTGGCGGCATTCCTGCTGATGACCTTGGCGGCGGCTGGGCTGACGCTGTGGGCGGTGCGACGCCTGACGGCGCCCGTGCGGACGTTGGCGGAAGCCGCGGAGGCGCTGGGCCGCGATGTAAACGCGCCGCCGCTGCCGGAGAACGGCCCAACCGAGGTCGCCACCGCCGCCGCCGCGTTCAACACCATGGCGGCACGCATCCGCCGCTTCGTGCAGGACCGCACCGAGCTGTTGACCGCCATCGGCCACGATCTGCGCACGCCGATCACCCGCCTGAAACTGCGCTGCGAGTTCGTCGAGGACGACGAGCAGCGCGGCAAGATGCTGGCGGATCTCGAGGAACTTGAGGCCATGGTATCCGCCACCCTGGCGTTCGGACGCGATGCCCAGTCCGCCGAACCTGTGTCACCGCTCGATCTGGCCGAACTCTTGCGCACCATTCTGGACGAAACCGGTGATGCGTGGCCGGACAAGGCCGATACGCTTCGGTACGAGGGACCAACCCACTACACGATACGCGCGCGCTCCCTGGCGATGAAGCGTGCCCTCGCGAATCTGGTGGCGAACGCCGTCGCCTATGGCGGCAGCGCCAGGTTCCGACTGCTCCCGCCGGTCGACCGGATCCTGACCATCGAACTCGAGGACGACGGTCCCGGCATTCCACCCGGCGAACTGGAGCGTGTGTTCGAGCCGTTCCATCGCGGTGAGCCTTCGCGCAATCGGGAGACCGGCGGCGTAGGTCTGGGATTGCCGATCGCACGCAACATCTTTCGTGCGCATGGTGGCGACGTGGCGCTGGCAAACCGGCCGACCGGGGGTTTGCGGGCAACAGTGACCTTACCCACATAACGGCCTGCTCGTGAGCGGCCGCATCCGTTTGCCGTCATGCCGGCCTTGACCCGGTCATCGGCCACCCGCACCAATTTGCAACGATGCAATCCCAGTCAGCGAGCATCCGATGGAGATGGCCGGATCAAGCCGGTGCATGACGGGGGTCGAGAGTCGGTTTTTTCGGCGCTTGGTATAAGGCCACCGGTATTATCCCGCAGCAGGTCCTCATTTCAATACCATGATGTAACCTCTGCCGGCCAAGATGCGCGCGGATTGACGAACCAGTGGCGGTCGGACTGCGCATGCGTACTCATACGCATGGCAACGAGGCATAGAGGAGCTTAGTTACGTGGCATCCTGCCAAGCCAGGCAGTGTCGGCTGCACGAGGACCGAGCCAATGACGGCGCGCGAGTACCCGCCTGGGATGCAGGCGCCAGTGGCCGGCACATTCGAGCAGCGCAGCGTGCTCGGTAGCGCGACTGGTGTTCGCGTCACCGTGGCGCGCGGCGAGCCTTTGCCAAGGGCCCCGCGCGGCTTCACCTGGCGTATCGTCGATTGTGTCACGGATGACGGCGCCGCCAACTGAGGCGGTTGCCGGTCAGCTTCGGTGTGGAGGTTCGCGGTGCGACGATTGATGACTTCGATCAAGGAGAAATTCCGCCAGCGTGACGTGCCGGTCCTGCCGGCGGTCCCGATGGGGACTGTGGTGCGCGACCGAATGAACCGTGCGCTGCGCCGGCGGCTGTCAGACCGCGTGCTCGACGTCTGTCACGAGGCCTGTATGAGCGGCGATCTCCAGACCGCCGACGAACTGGTGGCAGTGCTCGAGCGGATACATGCGCGGCGCCAGGCCATCGTGGGCGATCGCAGGATCGGCGATGAGGACGTCTTGCGGATGCGTGAGGACATTGCCTCCCGCAAAGCGGAGCACGCCGCCGCAGCGGCAAATACGATGCAAACGGCCGCCGAGTGACCTGACCCGCCCGCCGCCGAGGTCACCAAACCTTCCTGAGCGCCGGCGGCTCCTGCGCGATTGCCGGCCTCTTGGGCGCACTCATTCGTTGTCACCCCGCGACGTGACCGCGCGATGGCGACGAAGGGTTTGACTGTTGAATGCAATGCAGGCGACGGTGGCTTCCGATAATCGGAGTCCCAGGTGCCGCCTATTCATCCGCATGAATTGCTCATTCGTAACGTCGTGGACTACGCGATCTACATGCTTGATCCCGATGGGCGGGTGGTCAGTTGGAATCCTGGTGCGGAACGCATCAAAGGGTACGGCGCCGACGAGATCATCGGCCAACATTTCTCACGTTTCTACACCGCGGAGGATCGCGCCGCGGGCGTGCCGGCCGAAGCGCTGAGCAAGGCGGCCACGACAGGGCGTTTCGCGACGGAAGCATGGCGAATCCGCAAAGACGGCAGCCGCTTCTGGGCCGCGGTCGTGATCGATCCGATCGTGGAAAATGGCCAGCTCATCGGCTTCGCCAAGATCACCCGCGACATGACCGAACAGCGGGCCGCACAGCTCGCGGCGCTGGAGAGCGAGCGGCGGTTCCGCCTGCTGGTGCAGAGCGTCACCGATTACGCCATCTACATGCTCGATCCAGACGGCTACGTGGCCAACTGGAATCCCGGCGCCGCTCGTATCAAAGGCTACACGGCAGCGGAAATCGTCGGCGAGCACTTTTCGCGATTCTACACCCCGGAGGACCAGGATCAGCGGCTTCCCTGGCAGGCACTTGAAAAGGCCCGCCAGGAGGGACGCTATGAGGCCGAGGGCTGGCACGTGCGGAAGGATGGCACGCGCTTCTGGGCGAACGTCGCCATCGATGCCATCCGCGACGACGACGGTGCGCTTATCGGCTTCGCCAAAATCACCCGCGATCTCACCGAGCGGCGCGAAACCCAGCTGCAGTTGGAGGCATCGCGCGAGCAGTTGTTCCAGGCGCAGAAGATGGAGGCCGTGGGTCAACTCACCGGCGGCCTGGCGCACGATTTCAACAATCTGCTGACCGGGATTGGCGGCAGTCTCGAATTGCTGCGCACGCGCCTCGCCCAGGGGCGGATGGCCGACCTTGACCGCTACATCGCGAGCGCCCAGGGCGCAACCTCGCGTGCGGCGTCGCTGACGCATCGGCTGTTGGCTTTCGCCCGGCGGCAGACGCTCGACCCCAAGCCTACCAACGCCAACAAGCTGATTGCGGGCATGGAGGATCTGATCCAACGAACGGTCGGTCCGGCAATCAGGCTCGAGACAGTCCTCGGAATCAGCACGTGGCCGATACTCTGCGACCCCAATCAACTCGAAAGCGCAATCCTCAATCTATGCATCAATGCCCGCGACGCGATGCCTGACGGCGGGCGCCTCACCATCGAAACCGCCAACAGTTCGGTCGATCAGGCCAATGCGCGCGCCCGCGATATGCAGGCCGGTCAGTATGTGGCGATCTGTGTGACGGACACCGGGGTGGGGATGTCGCCGCAGGTCCTGGCTCGCGCCCTCGATCCATTCTACACCACCAAACCAACGGGCCAGGGCACCGGCCTGGGACTTTCCATGGTGTATGGTTTCGCCAAGCAATCTGGCGGCCAGGTGCGGCTCTATTCGGAGGTGGATCAGGGGACAACTGTCCGTCTTTACCTACCGAGACATAGCGGAGACATGAACGAGGAGGTCGATCCGCAACGACCGGAGCTCGTGCCGCATGCCGAAACAGACCAGACCGTGCTACTCGTCGATGACGAAGCAACCATACGGATGGTGGTCACCGACGTGCTGACAGAGCTGGGCTACTCCGTGATCGAGGCCTCCGATAGCGCCTCCGGGTTGCGGGTACTCCAATCGGATGTACGGATCGATCTGCTGATCACCGATGTGGGCCTACCCGGCGGCCTGAACGGTCGTCAGATGGCCGATGCCGCCCGCGACAAACGTCCAGAACTGAAAGTGCTGTTCATCACCGGCTACGCCGAGAATGCCGTGATCGGCAGCGGTCGCCTGCACCCCGGCATGCATGTGCTGGCCAAGCCTTTCGCGATGGATCAGCTGGCATTACGTATCAAATCCATTATCGCCGAAGGCTGATCTCGATCCACCCTTGTCATGATCGGGCGTGACCCGGTCATCACCATCGGATGATTGCTGACTGGACTGCATCGTCAGCAATCTCGTGCGGTAGCCGATGGCCCGGTCATGCCCGGGCCGGACCTGCCATGCTGTCGGGCTTCGATCGACGCAATCCGTGTGCCCGCCGTCAATAGCGGTCGGCGACGGTCGTCATATTTGCTCAGGTCCTGTCAGCGGAAAAACTCGACCTTCGCCTCGCGAAACCACAGGAAATTCGCAGGCGCCGCGGAGATCGGTCCATTGATCGCGAACACCGCGATCTCGAAACGCTCGCCAACCTCGACGCTATCACGCAACACCAACCGGTTGGGCATGTTGAATCCTTGGATGGTCGCCGGGCTCGGCCGCCCCGCCGCCCGCGGCAGCACGCCGTTGACCCACACCTCCGCATAGTCGTCCACGTTCACCGTCAGCACCGCCTTCGCGCCCTGCGTGTCGAATCCCAAGGCGTTCGCCGGAATCGTCAGTGTCGCGCGGAACCAGACGAACGACACCATGCCGCCGCCCCGCCTGGCACCAAGGTCCGTCGCGGCAACCTCCGCCCAGGCTGAAGTCATCGAAGCCGCTCACCTCTGCATGCGGATCGATGTCGTAGGTCGTGGGGAATTCGGGCATCGCGTCCGACAGCGCCGGGCACTCCACGATCTTCGCTTCCTTCGCTCGCCAGCGAGCGTCGAATGCGGCTGAACCACGAGCGGTCATCAAATCGACGACATGCGCCGGCGGGAGTAACGGTGCGATCGACGGCTGCGGCATGAGCAGCGGAGGGTTCGCCGGCGGTGTCGATTGAGTCGGGCGAATGTATCCAGTCGCGGGCATCTTCGTTCTCCTCAGCGCGGGGACGCCGGGACTATAAGCGCCGCAATCGCCATGGCGCGAGGGTGCCCGCATTGTTCCGGGGGTGCCGGCAGGTCAGTGCAATTGCTGCCAGGCAAAGCCTGCGATCCCTGCCACCAGCAGTATGATCCCGCACCAGCGATAGAACCGCAACGGCGCCAGCGAGAGCTGTCTTGCCTCCTCCACGGCAGCGCGTTGCTCCGGCGAGCTGTGCTTCGCCATGCGTGACCTGAACACTTCGGTTCCCCAGGTCGGCGCATCTTCCCGCAAGTTGACGGAGGTGCAGACGAACAGGGTAAGCAGGCCGAGAACGATCAGCCCGAACGGCCCCAGGATCACGACCACCACAAAGGCAGCGGCGATCAGGCAGATGAGGACGCCCCAGGCGGTAGCGTTCGCTATGGTGCTCGCCGGTGTCCGCATGGCAAACGATACCGCCGGGCACGGCGCCACGCCAGCGCAGCGACTGCGGCACGCACCGACAATAAACCTTGTCTTTCCACCGTTGGTTAGTTATTATAACTGATATGGAAGCCGACATTCCCGCTCCAGCCTCGCCTCCCGATCCGCCACAGGATCAACCCGGCATCCCCGTGCCCGAGTACATCGCCGTCGTCCTGCACGTCGTTCGCATCCTGCTCGGCTACGGCCACCATCTGCTCGGCACTGTGCGGCAACGCGCCGCTGCCCCCACATTCCCCGCCATCGCGGCATGCTTCGGCACTGCCAACCTCTCCACCATCATGGCCCACCTCAACCGCGGCATCCTGCGCGCCAGAGCGCTGCAGCGTTTCCTGCTCGCGCGCGCCGCAACCGGCCGAGACATCAACATCGTGATCCGCCGCACCCGCACCGACGAGGAGCCACCGCCCGCGCCAGCAGATGCCCAACCCGAACAGCCAGCCGCCCCCGCCGCTACGACCAAAGCGCCACGCCCGTCGCTGCCCCCTGGCTCGGACGATCCGGAACTCTTCATGCCCACACTGGAGGAGCTCGAGCGTCAGGTACGCCGCCGCGCCGTCGGCCGCACCATCGCCGAGATCCTCCGCGATCTCGCCGTCGTACCGGGCTTCTGCACCCCAGCCTTCTGGAACGCACTGTTCGAGGTCATGCATTACTTCGGCGGCAACGTCGCGACCGTGATGCGCGAGAAGGCCCGCCGCGAGCAGGCCTTCATTCAGGAGCAGGACAAGAAGCTCGGCAGTACCTTGGACTGGTTGCAACTGAAACCAGACGAACTCCGCCAGGTCCTCGGCTTCTTCATCGGCGAACCACCGGTCGATCCGTTCACCGCCCCCGCCGAGGCACTCGCCACCGGCCCGCCCTGACCCATCGAAGTTTAACCTGAGCCTGATCGACGGGACCGGACAACCGCCGGCCCCGCCGTCCCGATTCGACCCCCGCCACCACCCCTCTCCCGCGAAGCGGGGGAGGCCGGGAGGGGGTGCAACTGCGGGTGGGACCGAACAACCGCCGGCCCCGCCGTCCCGATCCGAAGCCGTGGCGCCATCCGCTCGGCCACCGCGCACCAGGCACGACATCCCACAACCCGGCAATCCAAGCCCCGCCATAACGACAAGGCTGATGCGTCACTGCCCGTGAGATTGAGTATAAGCCGGCAGGCATCTCACCCGTCGCCCTCCGCGCCGTAGCTTTGCTTCCCCGCTCGCTCCTGGCAAACACAGGAGCATGTCCGAACTGCCGCCATCGGAGATCCTCCAGGCCCTCCACCGCATGGGCCTCATGCCCGCGGCTACACCTGCCCGAGGCGAACGGCTGACCGGCGGCGTCTCCTCGGACATCTGGCGCATCGACCTTCCCTCCGGCCCGATCTGCGTCAAGCGCGCGTTGGCCAAGCTGCGCGTGGCCGCCGACTGGCAGGCCCCGATCGAGCGCAACCGCTACGAGGCCCGCTGGATGCAGCGTGCCGTCGCCGCGGAACCCGGCGCGGCGCCCAACCTGCTCGGCAGCGACGAGGCATCCGGCTCCCTGGCGATGCAATTCCTGCCCGCCGAACGCTATCCCCTGTGGAAGGCGCAGTTGCGCGACGGTGACGCAGACCCCGACTTCGCCGCCCGTGTAGCTGCCACCCTGGCACGTATCCACGCCGCCACTGCGCTCGACGCGACCGTCGCCGCGGACTTCCCCACCGACCGCATCTTCTACGACATTCGTCTGGAGCCCTACCTCGTTGCCACAGCCAGTGCGCACCCGGACCTCGCCCCTCAACTCAACGCCCTGGTTCGCACCACACAGGCCAACAAGCACGCTCTGGTGCATGGCGACGTCAGCCCCAAGAACATCCTGCGCGGTCCCGCTGGCCCGGTGTTCCTCGACGCTGAATGCGCCTGGTGGGGCGACCCGGCCTTCGACCTCGCCTTCTGCCTCAACCACCTGCTGCTGAAGTGCCTGTGGACGCCCCGCGCCACGCCCGGTTTCCTGGCCTGCTTCGATGCGCTGGGCGCCGTCTATACCGCCGGCACCACCTGGGAACCGCCCGCCGAACTGGAGGCGCGCGCTGCCCACCTGCTGCCCGGCCTGTTTCTCGCCAGGGTGGATGGCAAGTCCCCGGTCGAGTACATCACCACGGACCAGGACAGGAACCGGGTCCGTCGCACCGCACGCGCGTTGCTGGCGCAGCCCGTCGACACACTCGCGCAAATCCGCCAGGCCTGGGCGAGGGAGCTAGCCGCATGACCGACACCGCAATCGCCTTCGTGCATGGCCGCCGCGTATGGGACAGCCGGGGCCGCCCAACCGTGGAAACCGAAATCCTGTTGGAAGGCGGCGGCGTCGGCCGCGCCATCGCCCCCGCAGGCGCCTCCACCGGCAGCGGCGAGGCGCTCGACCTGCGCGATGGCGGCGAAGCGTTCGGCGGCTACGATGTGACCCGCGCCGTCGGCCACGTGAACGGCGAGATCGCCCGAGCCGTCACCGGCCTCGACGCCGCCGACCAGGCCGCCCTGGACCGCAAACTGATCGAACTGGACGGCACACCGAGCAAGTCCCGCCTTGGCGGCAACGCGGTATCCTCGGTTTCGATGGCAGCAGCCCACGCCGCCGCCGCCGCGTCCGGGCAGCCGCTGTATCGCTACCTCGGCGGCCCCGACGTATGCATGCTTCCCCTGCCCCAGATCCAGATTTTCGGCGGTGGCGCCCACGCCGGCCGCCGCGTCGACATCCAGGACTTCCTCGTCGTCTGCCCCGCCGCGAAAACCTTCGCCCAGGCACTCGACTGGACCGCCGAAGTATACCGCGCCGCCGGCGCCCTGATGAAGCAAGCCGGCACCCTCCAGGGCGTCGCGGACGAGGGCGGCTGGTGGCCCGCCTTCGCCACCAACGAACAGGCGATCGAGACCCTGGTCCGCGCCATCGAGCATGCCGGCTTCACCCCCGGCACCGAGGTCGCCATCGCCCTCGACGTCGCAGCCTCCGAATTCGGCCGCGGCGGCAAATACAAGCTAGCCCTGGAGGACAAGGAACTGGACAGCGACGGCATGATCAAGCTGCTCGCCGGCTGGATCCACCGCTACCCCATCGTGTCGATCGAGGATCCCCTGGCCGAGGACGACGACGTCGGCTTCGCCGCCTTCACCCACGAAGTCGGTGGGCGGGTGCAGATCATCGGCGACGACTTCCTGGTCACCCAGGCGTCCCGGGTCCGCGAGGCCGCCCTGCGCGGCACCGCCAACGCGGTCCTCCTGAAACCGAACCAGCGCGGCACGCTCACCGAAACGTTCGAGGCCTGGCAGGCCGCCCAACAGGCAGGTTTCGCCGGCATCGTCTCCGCCCGCTCCGGCGAGACCGAAGACGTCACCATCGTCCACCTCGCCGTCGGCTGGGGTGTCGGCCAGCTCAAGGTCGGCAGCTTCGCCCGCAGCGAGCGCATGGCAAAATGGAACGAGGCTCTGCGCATCGAGGAAACCCTGGGCGCGCGTGCGAAGTTCGCCGGTAGCACCGTGCTGGGGCGCTCCAGATAGTCCGGCAACATGACATCCCGATCGTCCGCTTCCGCTGAACCGATGCTCGGCCGGCGAGCAGGTTGGACACGAAGCTTCGCCGGAGAGGTTTGTATCGGCGCTTCGCGGCGGCGGAGCCTTGCATCAGTGCCAAGGTGGCATAAGAACCCCTCCGCGAATCTCTGCTTTCGGCTTACTTGCTGCCTTGCGTTCAGGCCGCCCCATTGCTTGATCTGTCCAGTGCCTGCACTCATGTCCCCATGAATGTCCTGTTCCATTTCGCGTCAGGTCCAGATCTCACGGCGCGGTTGGCGGCGATCCCAGGGCTCAACATCACCGTGTGTCCCGAACAGGACGAATTGCTGCTTGCCAGGCAGCTCCCTGAAACCGAGATCCTCTGGCACGTGCTCAAACGCTGCACCGCCGAGATGATCGCCGCCGCGCCGCGCCTGCGGCTGATCCAGAAGATCGGTGTCGGTGTGAACACCATCGATCTCGGCGCGGCAAAGGCCCGAGGCATCGCGGTCTGCAACCTTCCCGGCACCAACGCGCGCGCGGTCGCTGAGCTGACGCTCGTGCTCATGCTTGCAGTGCTGCGCCGCCTGCCACGCTTCGACGCCGCGATGCGCCGCGGCGAGTGGTCCGACCCCGTATTGCAGGACGGCATCGGCGAACTCGGTGGACGCACCGTTGGCCTCGTCGGCTACGGCGCCATTCCGCGCCTGCTGGCGCCAGTGCTCGCAGCGATGGGCTGCCGGCTCATCTACACGTCGCGGACGCCGCAACCGGACGCCGTCGGAGAGTGGCGCTCGCTCGACGCGCTGCTCTCCGAGTCCGATGTGGTCAGCCTGCACCTCCCGCTGACCGCCGAAACCGAGACACTGATCGACGCGCGCGCAATCGCGCGAATGAAGCGCGACGCAATACTGATCAACACGGCGCGTGGCGGCTTGGTTGACCAATGCGCCCTGACCCAGGCGCTGACGGATGGCAAGCTGGCTGGCGCCGGCCTCGACGTGTTCGTCCACGAACCGCATGATGCGGCAGAACCGCTGTTCCACCTCCCCAATGTCGTGCTGACGCCACACATCGGCTGGCTGACGACCGGCACATTCGATCGCAGTTTCGCCCTGGCAGCCGAGAACTGCCGCCGCATCGCCGCCGGCGAGGCGTTGCTGCACCGGGTCGTCTGACTTGCCAGCACCCACGATCTGGATCGATGTCGAGGACCTCTTCCAATACGCCCTCGCCAACCGGCGCCCCAGCGGCATCCAACGTCTCGCCTTCGAGATCTGGCAGGCGTTGCAGGCGCAACACGGCCATACTGGACTGGTGCGCTTCCTGCGCCACGATCCCGCACGCAACAGCTTCCGCGACGTGGCGTGGGCCGCGGTCGCCGCGGCCTATGACGAGCTCAGCAAGGCGCCACCTGATCCAGAGTCGCTGGCGCCTTCAGCCACATTGGCCAATCCACCAGCGAGACAGTTCGCACGGCGTGTCCTGTATCGATTCCCGGTGGCGACCCGGGAGGCCGCGCGCGACGCGCTGACCGCGCAGCGAAGTGCCATGCGCGCATGGGGACGTTTGCTGCGGCTTTTGGTAAAGGTCTCAGCGCGCAGGTCGCACCCGATTGGCCGCGGCAACCTACGATCCGAGCGCGAACATCAACCTTTGGCTCCTTTTGCGACGCATGCTGCTCCCGGCGACGTGCTGCTGGCATTGGGTGGCTTCTGGTGGCATCCCGACTACGCTGCGCTGATCCGCGCCCACCGCCAGCGGTACGGCCTGCGGTTCGCTGTGATGGTCTACGACCTCGTGCCGCTACGTCACCCCGAGTGGTGCGAGCATGGGCTGATCCGCCTGTTCCGCGCTTGGTTCGAAGGTTCGCTCCCGCTGGCCGACCACGTGTTCGCCATTTCGCGAGCCACCGCGGCAGACGTAGAGGACTACGCGCGGGAACACCGCCTCACATTGGCGACGCCTGTGTTGCCAATACCGATCGGCACGGGTTTCAGCGTTGTGCCAAAGGCGACGGCCACAGCGCACCGTCAACTGCCCGCGCCAGGCACCTACGCCCTCATCGTCGGCACCATCGAGGCGCGCAAGAACCACATGCTCGCCTTCCGCGTCTGGCAGCGTCTGTTAAAGGAGCTGCCTGCCGAACGAGTACCGGCATTGGTCTTTGCCGGGCGTATCGGCTGGCTGGTTCAGGACCTCATGCAGCAGATCGCCAATACCGGTCATCTCCAAGGCAGGCTGGTCGTCATTCAGTCCCCGACCGACGCCGAACTCGACGCGCTATATCAGGGCTGCCTGTTCACGCTGTGCCCATCCTACTTCGAAGGATGGGGCCTGCCAGTGACCGAGAGTCTGTCCTACGGCAAGCCATGTCTGATCGCAGACCGCACGTCCTTGCCCGAGGCTGGCGGTGCACTGGCGCGCAGCTTCGATCCTGACGACCTGGACGACGCCTACCGCGCGATCAGAACGGTGGTCGAAGATCGCGCCGACCTCGCCCGGTGGCAGGGACAGGTGCAACGCGACTTTCATCCTGTGCACTGGTCCGCCAGCGTCGAGGCGCTGCTACGAGGCCTTGCCCACCCGCTTGCGAGCCCGGACGGCGCAGTGACCGCCGAATCGCCTGCCCTCTCCGGCGTTGGGCAACCGTGAAACGGGCTCTGCCGCGAATGCGCCGTCAGCGCCTACCCACCGATCAGCCGTGCGCAGCCTTGCGCTTGCGAGTGGCGGCGGCCTTTTTGGCGGACGCGGACCGTGCCGACTTGGGCCGGGCCGCCGAGGCTTTGCCGCCAATCTTGCCGCCCTTGCGCGAAAGTGCGCGATTGACCGGTTTGCCGCGACCGCTGCCGCTCTTCTTGCCGCCGCCGGTCTCCTTGTTGACCGTCGCCCACGCGCGACGCTCGGCTTCGCCTTCCGAGACGCCGCGACGCTCGTAACCTTCCTCGATATGCTCAGCCTGTCGCTTTTGCTTGTCGGTGTAAGCAGATTTGTCGCCGCGCGGCATGTGACTGCTCCTTGACGCAAACTATGTCGATGCGCGCGGTAAACGCGGGTGCGAAGACACGGTTCCTCATGCAGGCAACGGTTGCATTCGCAATGCCGGGAGTGTGCAGTGGTGGCGTATCAAATGGCCGAGCGGGGCGCGTGCAGCATCGCCCAGATCGGCGACAACCGGGCGGCCAGTACCTCCGCCACCGATCCTGTGTCTGGACCTGCCTGGGAGGCACGATCCGGCCCGCCAGCGGCCATGTCGGGCAACTTGGTCAGAACATGACGCAACGACCGCAGTGCCGAAACCATGCCATCGGGCGGGCCACGCAGCACGTCGTTAACCGATTTAATCAGCGCCGGCCATTCGTCGAGCATCAGCGCCAGCCGCGCCAGTGCCTGCTTCAGTATCGGCAGCTCGGTCTGCCATCGCCTGATCGTGCCGGTGATATCAAGCACGGAGTAGTCAAGCATGTTGATCACAATGCCTGCGAGCTGCACGGTTCCCTTTGCCGAGTCAGCAATCGCCTGCAGATGTACGTCTGCCTGCAGTGCCTCCGGCGATGACGAAACCACGCTTCGGCTGAACACCTCGACCTCATCACGCAGAACGCGCAACCAACCCGCCTGGATCATTTCGCCGCTACCAACGAGGCCAACCGGTGCCAGCAATGCAGTCAATTCCACGATGCGCGGTTGAATGTCCTTCCGCTTCACGCCCACGGCGACTGCTGCCGCAGCCACGGCGGATTTTGCGTCTTTGTCCCGCCAGCGCGCAGGGTCGGCCACCAGGTTCGTGAGGTCCGCGCCACAGGTGCTCAGCAGATGCAGGATCAGCAACAGTTCCACGTCGGCGAACCGGCCTCGCTCGGCTTCGGTGCGCGCCACCTCGCGGGACTTCGCCTCAGGTCCTAAAGCGCCCGTCAAGGCAAGTGCGCCCACCACAGCACGAACCTGGTCGGGTGTGGATGCATTGCTTTCGCCGACAGCCGCGTGCATTGCGACGTCATGGTCCGTCATCGGTGCCATGAGCGGCAGGCTCTTCCACGGTACGATGTAGGCCGTCCCGTTGTTGGCAAAGTCGCGCAGGATTGCGATCAGCCCATCGCGCTCATCATCGCAAACCCGCGCCATGCGCAGGGCCGGCGCCTCGAACGGCACTGCGGCACCACGCGGTCGCCGTTGTCCAAACCAGTTGCGGAGGATCGTGCTGCCTGACCCGGCGTTCCACATGCTGCTTCACCGGGAAGATGTCTGCCGACTGTGGTAACGCAAAATCATGAAAAAGATGTGCGTGATAATGCGAATTCCGCATACGGATGCGTGCCGGTGCGTCTTCATGATCGATTAGTACCGGCGTGGTGTAATGGGCCGCGGCTAGAGCTGGCGCTTCCGTGCATATCATACCACTCGCGCTTTTGGCTGCGCTGTTCGCGCTGCCCCCCCTTGCTTCGATCGCGCAGATGCCCGGTGCTGGTGGAACTGCGCCCGGCGTTGATTGCCGTGCGGCCGCAGTGGCCTTCGAGCAGTCCGCGAAGCTTCCACCTGGCCTGCTGCTGGCGATCGGTCAGGTGGAAAGTGGCCGGGCTGATGCGACGACCGGCGAGATCAACCCGTGGCCGTGGGCCACCAACAACGCTGGAGAGGGCCACTTCTTCGCGTCGCCGCAGGAGGCGATAGCCTGGGTGGCTGCCGAGCAGGCGGTGGGCAACCAGTCGATCGATGTGGGCTGCTTTCAGGTCAATCTGCACTACCATCCCGACGCCTTCGCCAGTCTCGCCGACGCCTTCGATCCTTCCGCCAACGCGCGCTACGCTGCGAACCTGTTGAACCGCCTGCATGATCAGAGCGGTAGCTGGCCTCTCGCAATCGCTCTGTATCACTCGGCAGAGCCCTTCGAGGGCCAACGCTACGGCGCGCGCGTCCTGGCAGCATGGAATAGCGGCGGCAAGATCCTGGGCCTGCCTTACACTGCTTCCGTCGACACGACTGATCCGGTCGTTGTCAGGCTGGCGGCGGCAGCGTCGGTCGTACGGGTGGAACTCCCTACCTGGGCCGTTGCGCAATCTGTTGGGTTATACCAACCGCGACTGAAACCGACTTCCCTCGTCATGGCCGGGCCTGGCCCGGCCATCGACTACCCGCACCAATTTGCGAACGATGCAATCCCAGTAAGCAACCATCCGATGGAGATGGCGGGTCGAGCCCGGGTCGAGCCCAGTGATGACGTGGTCGGACCGTTGCGTGCGGTGCCTCAACAGTTAGGACGGTTGATATTACTCGCCCCGCGGAGAAGCGGCCTGCCTCGCGTCTTCACGCCCGGTCACTGATGCGACCTCCCGGTTTGAGCCAGCTTCACACAATCGCGTATGGCAACGTCCACCGCCATAATGCCTGACGCAAAAAAGGTGTCCGATAATCAATAACCATTCAAGCGTTTATTAACCGATGGCGCGTAAGCTTCTCAACGAAAGCGGGAATTCATGCGTCCATGGGACTCGACTTTCACGATAGAGGACAGCGAATCATGCTTGAATATATGCGTACTTGGCTGGCACTCCGCTTTGATAAGCGCGGTGTCACCGCAATGGAATACGGCCTGATTGCCGCACTTATCGCAGTGGTCATCATCGGAGGGGTCACGGCGATCGGAACCAAGCTTGCGGCGACATTCCAAGCGATCGCAGCAGCATTACCAGCCTGATGACCATCGCCGTGGGGCCACGAAGGATCAACGCAAAGGCCCTCCGGGCGTACGTCTGCTGACTGACGAACCTAGGTGCTGGCGTGGCGCGACCTTGGCGCAACAGGTTGCGCACCCAGCCTACCGGGCAACGTGCTCCATCAGAACGGCAAAGCGGCTTCGTTAGCGATTAATCAATGCTGTCGCGTTTCCCTCGCAAAAGGCCAGGAGACAATTGCGATCGTCGTCGAAATCTTCCCAGGTGCCGTTGCACCGCAGCGACCCTTGCGTCGCTCTTCTGAATTCACGCGTGACGGTCGCGTTGATCCGGACAGGACGCCGAACGCTCAGCGAGGTTTAGATGTCTGACGCAATTTTCGTTGTTGGCCTGTTGCACGTGGGCACATTGGTCATCGCAACGGCACTGCTCGGTATTGCGGTGCTGAATGATGTCGCAACGCGCACCATACCGGACTTCGCGCCGCTTGGCCTGATGCTCATCGGCGCTGTGCTGCGCGCCGTACATGGTGAAGTGCCTGCCGCGCTCGGCGCTTCCGCGGCTGTATTTTTGCTTGCGGCGGTGAGCTGGCGCCTCGGCTGGATCGGCGGCGGTGATGTGAAGCTTCTTGCTGCCTGTACCTGGTTGGTGTCGCCGGGCCTGGTGCCCCGCCTCGTCTTGACGACCGCGATCGCTGGCGGTGGCTTGGCGTGCCTTTACCTCACGCTTCGCTGGGTGTTCCGCGCCGCGCGTGCACAGACGCACGTCGCGCGTTGTCGATCGCTGACCGTTCGAATTTGGCGCGTCGAACGGTGGCGTATCGAACGTCGTCCGGCGTTGCCTTACGGCTGCGCCATTGCAGCTGGTACGCTGCTCACGCTGGCCGGTGGCTGACGGACGATGTTCGCACGCATCGCTCTGTTCATGCTGATGGCGATCGGGCTGGCTGGTTTTGGCGCGGTCGCCTGGATCAATTTGCATCCGGCGACGCCGCCGGCGCAGACCAGTGGAGCGACCGGCGACAGAGTGCCCGTGCTCACCGCCGCCCGGCCATTGCGCGCAGGCACCTTATTGAAGCCGGAAGATTTGGCGACCGAGCAGCGCGCACCGAATGACGTTCCGGCTGGCGCCCGAATCGATTCCGGCTCGGCCCGCGGGGATCTGTTGGGAGCCATGATCAGGCGCAACCTCACCAAAGGCGATGCGCTGCTGTTGGCTGACGCGCTCAATCCGGGCGACCGCGGTTTCCTTGCCGCGGTGCTGGGACCTGGCATGCGCGCTGTCACCGTCGGGGTCGATGCGGTCTCCGGCCTGGCAGGCCTGGTCTGGCCCGGGGACCGAGTCGATCTGATCCTGACACAATCGCAGGATGGTTCGAACGTTCCTCCCGCTCGCCGCATATCAGGCGAGACCGTGCTGCACGATGGGCGGGTTCTCGCCATCGACCGGCAGTTGATGCAGGGCGCCACATCGGAAAGCCCGGAAACGGCGGTGGCACGAACGGTCACGCTCGAGGTGACGCCGGCCGAAGCCGAACGTGTCGCGGTCGCTGTCAGGTTAGGTCATCTCTCCCTTTCCGTCGTGGCCGTCCCTCAGGCATCGAACAAAGGTGCCGAGACCGATCCGGCGTCGCCCCAGGCAGGCAATGCAGTCACGTGGGGCGGTGATGTGTCATCTGCGTTGCGCGGAGACCCCACCGGCGAGGGCGCGACGGTGCGGCTGTTCCTGGGTCCAACCGACAGCAAGGAGCTCCACTTCTGATGAAGCATCTGCTCATGGCGGTGACGATTGCTTTGGCCTTGGCATATCACGTCGCTCTGGCGGCTCCCGCCACCGAGCAGACGAACACGTCCGTTGCCGGCACGTCCCCGGTCGCTACGCATGCCAGACCGGCGGCGCAGAATGTGATTACGATCGATGCTGGCAGCGGGCGTGTGCTGCAATTGACCACTGGTGCGGCCAGTGTGTTCGCTGCCGATCCAAAGATCGCCGAGGTGCGTCCGGCCAGCGCCACGAGCCTGTTCATATTCGGCGTCTCGCCTGGGCGCACCACGGTCGCCGCACTTGATGCCAACGGCAAGGCCATCGTGCAATACGACGTGATCGTCCGGCCTTCCAGCTACGCTGCCGGTCAGGCAGAGGCAGCTATCGCACAGGCACTCCCCGGCGCAGCAATCCATGTCGAGACCGCGGAGAACGGTCTCACGGTTAGCGGAAAGGTGAAGACGCCCGCCGACGCGGATCGCGCGATGCAGATCGTGCGTGGCTATTTGCCAACCGGACAAACCTTGGACAACCGCCTGTCGGTCGCCGTCCAGCCTGCAGGTGAACCTGCGCGTGCGCATCGCGGAAATGAGCCGCAACCTGATCCGTCAGTTGGGCGTGAACTGGTCCAACCTCATAGAGCTGGGCAAGTACGCGCAGATCGGCCTGCTTACCAACAATCCGCTGGTGAATCTCACACGCACGCCGAACCAGGCATTCGGCAGTTATAACTTTCCGACGCCCGGCCATGTGGTGGACATCAATGGACTGATCGACACGCTGTCGCAGGACGAACTGATCCACGTGCTTGCCCAGCCGAACCTGACGGCCGATCAGCGGCGAGGCCGCGAGCTTCCTGGTCGGCGGTGAGTTCCCGATTCCGGTCGCCCAGCAGAACAACCAGGTGACGATCGAATTCAAGCAGTACGGCGTAAGCCTGGCGTTCGTGCCGACGGTTGCTTCGGACGGCCAGATCACGATGAAGGTCCGCACCGAGGTCAGCCAGCTCACCAATCAGGGCGCCGTGCAGCTTTCTGCCGGCAACTCGACCATCCAGGTGCCCGCCCTGACCGTCCGACGCGCCGAAACAGCGGTCGAGCTCGGCAGCGGCGAAAGCTTCGCGATCGCTGGGCTGTTGCAGGACGCGGTCAACGTCACCGGCAACGGCGTGCCGTTTCTCGGCGACGTGCCGGTACTCGGCGCGTTGTTCCGATCGGACAACTTCCAGCGCAACGAGACGGAACTGGTCATCGTCGTGACGCCATATGTCGTGCGTCCGGTGGCCAGCCTATCCGCCGCTGCATCTGCCGACGGACGGCTATCAGCCTCCGACCGATCTCGAGCGCATCCTGTTGCTGCGCCAGACCGGCCGCACCGGTGGTCCGGCAGCGGCGAGCGCAACAATGCCGCAAATCCCCGGGAACGCCGGATTCATCGTGCAATGATGGGAACGCCGCCATGCTGAGACGTCAACTGCTATGCATGGTCGTGCTGTCACTCGCTGGCTGCGATGCGACGGACCCTTATCTCAGACAAGGTGTATGGCGTCCGAACGGCGCCAACGAAGCCAATCTTCGAGCGATGGTGGTATCGCCCTCCGACCTGGTGCGAGGCGTCAACAGTTCAGCGGGCGACGGGCAGCCAGGCCGCAGCAGCCCTGGATCGTCTCCGAAACGACAAGACTGCGGGCGCTGCCTGACAGCGGCATCGCCAAAGTGGTGCCGATCAGCAGCGGGTCGCAAGGCGGCCCTTGATGCCATCTGTCGTTGCGCTCGCGGCACCGCCGCCGGAGGCGGCACCTGTCCGCCCCGATCGCAAGGATATCGTTGCGTTCGTCTCGGACGCCGAAACCGAGACCGTGCTGCGCGACGGCCTGAGCGACGCGGCGCCGCACGGCGTCGAGTTCCACCGTACCAATATTCGTGGTGCCATCGAAATCCTGCGGCAAACCTCAACACCGCGCGTGCTGGTGGTTGACGTGACCGGCGAAGGCCGTCCTCTGAACGCGCTGGAATCGCTGTCAGAGGTCGTCGAACCAGACGTTCAAGTGCTGCTGATTGGCGAATTCAACGACGTCAACTTCTATCGCCACGCCACACGCAGCCTGGGCGTCAAGGAATATCTGTTCAAACCGATCACCCGCGAAATGGTGGCGCGGCATTTCGGCCCCGTCATCATGAACCGCTCACGTCGGCCGGAGGCGCTGCAGGGCGGACGGGTCGTGACCATCACCGGCGTTCGTGGCGGTGTCGGCGCCAGTACCATCGCGGCAAATCTCGCCTGGCATCTGGGCAAGCGCGCCAATCGCCACACCGTGCTGTTGGATGGCGACCTCTACCGCGGAAGCTGCGCTATCCTGCTCAACGTGAAGCCCGGCTCGGGCTTGCGAACGGCACTGGAAACACCGCAACGCATCGATGACCTGCTCCTCGAGCGTTCGGCGCAACTCGTCACCGAGCGGCTGCATGTGTTGTCCGGCGAGGAGAATCTCCTCGACAACATCAAGTATGAAACCGGCGCGGCCGAGCGACTGACCGAAACCCTGCGGCGACGCTACAATTTCGTCGTCATCGATGCGCCATTCACTGGTTCCGCGCTGCATCGCGATCTGCTGATGCAGGGTCATCAGCGCATCCTCGTGCTCGAACCGACACTGGTGGCGGTGCGCGACACGCTGCGCCTGCTCGCCTTGCCGCAGGGTCCACTGCAAGTGCATCGCGGCCTGATTGTCCTCAATCGCATGAACCGGCCCGGGGCACTGTCGCGCCGGCAGGTCGAAGATGCGCTGAAGATGCCAGTAGACATCGCAATCCCAGACCTGCCGAAGTTCGTGGAGAACGCGGCGAGTGTCGGTGTACCGGCCGCTTTGAATCGCCGATTTTACAAGGGAATTGTTGCTCTCGCGGCACAGGCCGCAGCAGCATTTCCCGTTGATAGCACTCCCGAGCGTTCAACCACGCCGAGGCCATCAGGATGGAGGCGTCTGTGGATACCGCGTCGCTGAACGACAACACCACGATCAGGTTCGGCCGCCGGCACAACACCTCCGTGGAGGCACCGATCAAAGAGGTCGAACCTCTGCCACCGCCAAAAGCGCTGCTGCCTGGCGCCGCGATCGCCGAACTGCGGCCATTGTGTCTCGCCGAGATGGATCCGACCGCACTGGCAAAGCTGACACATGAGGAACTCACCCAGGAGGTCGAGCGCACGCTCGCCGACATCGCAACGCAGCGCCGTATCCAGCTCAACGGCCGCGAACAGCGCCAGCTCGCGCACGAACTCGTCAACGACATGCTGGGACTGGGGCCGCTCGAGCCCCTGCTCGAGGATGACTCGATCACCGATATCATGGTCAACGGTCCGGAGAAGGTTTTCGTCGAGCGCCGCGGGAAACTCACTCTGTCGGGCGTGCGCTTCCGCGACGCGGCGCACGTGGCTCATGTGTGCCAGCGCATCGCAGTCCGCGTCGGACGCCGCATCGACGAAAGCAGCCCGATGGTGGACGCCCGGCTGAAGGACGGTTCCCGCGTCAACATCGTCTTCCCGCCGCTCGCACTCGACGGTCCCTATGTCTCGATCCGCAAATTCTCCCGCAACAGGATCGATTTCGCCCGGCTGGTGGAATTCGGTTCGATGACACAGAACGCCTCACGCATACTCGAAATGGCCGCCCGCGCCCGCCTCAACATCATCATTTCCGGTGGCACGGGCTCCGGCAAGACGACGCTGCTGAACGCGCTGTCACGTCTGATCGACATCGACGAGCGTATCGTCACCATCGAGGACGCGGCCGAATTGCAGTTGCAGCAGCCACATGTTGTGCGCCTGGAAACCCGCGTCGCCAGTCTGGAAGGGCGCGGCGAGGTTAACCAGCGCGATCTGCTCCGTAACGCCCTGCGCATGCGCCCCGACCGCATCATCGTCGGTGAGGTCCGCGGCAGTGAGGCGTTCGACATGCTGCAGGCAATGAACACCGGCCACGACGGCAGCATGTCCACGATCCACGCGAACAGTGCGCGCGACGCACTCACCCGCATTGAGAACATGGTCCAGATGGGCAACATGGGCCTGCCGGCGCGCTCCATCCTGACCCAGATCATCGGCGCCGTGGACCTGATCGTGCAGATCGAGCGTCAGCGGGACGGCGTCCGCCGGGTGATCCAGATCACCGATGTCTGCGGCATGGAAGGTGACATCGCCACCCTGAACGACATCCTGCATTTCGAGGTCGAGGGCGAAAGCCCCAGCGGCAAGATCCTCGGGCATTATCGTTGCACCCGCGCACGGCCAAGCTTCCATGAACGCCTAACCTACGCAGGCGTGGACCGTGCATGGACCACCGCCATGGACGAAGCCTGCAAGTGACACACGCAATAATGTACCAATTGGCTGCCGCGTCGCTATTCCTGGTATTCGCATGTGCGATCGCCGTTCCGCTGATGCAGGCCGACCAGCGCTACCGAAAGGTCAAGGACCGCATTGAGCGTTTTGCCGCGCCATATGCGCGCGCCACCGTCATCGATGCGCGTGAGACCACGGGCAGTACCGGTGCCGTCAACAGCAGACGCATTGTCATGAAGATACTGACAGGTCTGATCGGCTTCGTCCCGTCGCACAAGCAGCATTACCCACTGGCCTGGTGGATCGTGGTACCCACCGCGCTGGTGCTGGCACGCCTTATGCTGGCGTTCGTCCAAAGCGTGTTCGGCGCGTCCGCGCTCCTGGCTCTTCCGATTGTCTGGGCGTTGTTCACGCGCCAATTCTATCGCTGGTGCGAGCAGAAGCGCCTCAGGCTTCTGTTCGAGCAGTTCCCGGACGCGCTGGCGATGCTGGTACGTGCGGTGCGCGTTGGTATTCCGATCACCGAAGGCATGCGCAGCATGGCGGCCGACTGCCCTGAACCCACCGGCCGGGAGTTTGCCCAGGTGGCCGATCAGATCACTCTCGGCGTGACGCTGAATGAGGCCTTACAGGGTCTGGCGGAACGCAATGAACTGCCGGAGTACGGCTTCTTCGCGACCGCGCTGGCGCTGCAAAGCGAAACCGGTGGCACGGTCACCGATACGCTGGACCGTCTGGCCGAGGTCATCCGCAAGCGCGTCGCCTTGCGCGAGCATGCCCGTGCACTCGCGTCGGAGGCGCGAACCAGCATCGCCATTCTCGCGGCTCTGCCGGTTTTCACCGGTACGGCTCTCGCGCTGATCAACCCCGGCTATATCAGCATCTTGTTTACCGACCCCCAGGGACGCGGTGTCCTCATTGCGGCCATCAGCTCGCTCTCGATTGGCGTTGTGACAATGCGGACCATCGTGTCGCGGAGCCTGGCATGACCCGGCAAATGCTCCTGCTCATGGCCTTCGCTGCCGGTCTGTTCGTCATGGCGGGCGTCATCCTGAACCGCCGTCTGCGGCGTGATGCGGTCCTGGCTGGGCGGATGCGCGATGTGCAGCGCAGCGCCGGCATCGAGGCCGTCGTAGCGCCGGCACAGGCATCGTTGCCCAGGGCGCTGCGATTGATTGCAGGGATCGGTGAGGCGATCACACGCGGTGGGTTGTTGTCAGCGAACACCTTGGAAGATCTCGAAGCGCGCCTGGCAGCCGCCGGGTTTCGCGGCCGGACCGCCCTGGCGTCATTCATCGGTGCCAAGCTGGTGGCGCTCATTGGGATGCCCCTCCTCGGCTGGCTGATGGTCGAGCGTACCGAATGGCCCTGGGGCTTGCAGTTGATGGGGATAGCCGTCGCGTCCCTCGCCGGCATGATGCTGCCTGACTATGTCGTTCGGTTCCTCCACAAGCGACATCTCCAGGCTGTCGAGCGCGGTCTGCCGGATGCACTCGACATGCTGGTGATCTGCAGTGAAGCCGGGCTGGGACTGGAGCCCGCAATCGATCGCGTCGGCCGGGAGATTGTAAGCGCGCACCCCAACGTCGCCGAGGAACTGCTCCAGGTCGCACGCGAAATGCGCGTCAACGCAGATCGGCGTGTCGCGCTGATGAACATGGGCAAGCGCACCGGCCTCGCGTCACTGCGGCGACTTGGTGTCACGCTCGTCCAGACGCTGCAATACGGCACGCCGCTCAGTCAGGCGTTGCGGACGCTGTCAGCGGAAATGCGCCAGGAGGCCCTCAACCGCTTCGAGGCGCGTGCCGGCCGCCTGCCAGCCCTGCTAACCGTGCCGATGATCGTATTCATACTGCCTTGCGTGTTCCTGGTCGTCGGTGGCCCCGCGATCATCCATGTCCTCCAGGCAATGCTTCAATAGGGAGTGCAGCCATGCGATGGTTCATCATGCTGGGGTGGGTTGCCCTGCTTGCCGGATGCGCCGGCCAGGACCGCAACAAGGCGATGGGAGATTTGCCTGACCTCCGGGTCGCCGATGCGGCGACTGCAAGCGGGCTGCCACAGACCGCCCTCGCGGTGACGCGCGAAATCCTGCAAAGCGACCCGCGTAACGTCGGCGCACTATTGCGCCAGGCCTACGCGCTTATGTCCATGGGACAGTCGGAGGCGGCCGAAGAGTGCTACCGGCGTGTACTCGAGATCGATGCACGTTCCGCCGATGGCCTGCGAGGCCTCGGACGCGCCTATCTGGCGAAAGGCGAGGTTCACGAGGCCGAGGCTACATTCCGCAAGGCTATCGCCTCCAATTCGGCCGACGCGGCGGCGCTCAATGATCTGGGCATCGCTCTCGATCTGCAGGATCGGCATGAAGATGCGCAAGTCGCCTATCAGTCTGCCCTGGCGCACCAACCAGGGATGACCCCGGCCCAGGTGAACATGGGGTTGTCGCTTGCATTGGCGGGAAACACCGATCGCGCCCTCGCACTGCTGCGCCCGTTGGCGAATGATCCGATGGCTGACGCCAAGATCCGACAGGACCTTGCGGTCGCGCTGACGCTCGCTGGCGACGAAATTCAAGCTGGCAAGCTGCTGGCGGCCGATCTGCCGCAGGACAAGGTGTCCTCCGCGCTCGCCGGCTATGCCGCGCTCAAGGTCTCGGCCAAATGAACGCACACCGCAACAAAGGCGCGGCGTCGGTCGAATTTGCCATCGTCGGCCTGGCATTCATCTCGCTGCTGCTGCTGGCGATGGAAACCGGATGGCAACTGCTGATCGACTCCGCGCTCAGTTCCGGTGCCAGGGCAGCGAGCCGTTTCGGCAGCACGGGCACTACCGTCGCCGCAGGCATCACTCCGGCACCGACAGACCGAAACAGCTCGATCGAAGATGTCGTCATATCCAACTCCGGGGGACTTTTGCTCGCCGGCCGGCTGCAGATCACCGAAGCGAACTACGCGAGCTTTGCTGCCCTCGCCGCTGGTGGTGTCAGCGCGCCTGGGGCTGGTAGCGCGAGCCAGGTCGTACAGTACAAATTCACCTACACCCAACCTTATCTGACACCGATTGCAGCGGCGATTACCGGCAGTAGCCAGCTCGTCCATACCGCGACTGTGACCGTGCTCAATGAACCATTTCCCGCGAACTGAACGGACCGCCGGGTGGCGGCGTGGTGTGGCGGCGATCGAGTTCGCACTGGTGGCGCCGCTTATTCTGCTGATGATGCTGGCTGGTGCCGATATCACCATCTTTTTGCGAACCGCGATGCGTATCGATGAAACCGCGACCGGCGTCGCCCTGGTGGTGACGCAATACCAGAGCCTTTATACCAGCGACTTCACCGACCTGTTCAACGCAGCACAGACGATCGCCGGGACAACGACGGTCACCGGCTTGTTCGGCGCAACGATCATCACCGGCATCGTCAACAGCAGTGGCAAACAAACGATCGCCTGGCAGCAGCGCAGCTCGTCGGCCACGTTCAACAGCGTGTTCGGCAAGACAGTTGGCGCCGCGCCGGTGTTGCCGAACAACTATACGCTGCCCGCCGGCGGCGTGCTGATCGCGGTCGAAGTGTTCACCACGGCGACCCCCTGGGTGTTCAGCGCGAAGATGATGGGCGCGTCCAGCATCTCGTCGCTGCGGTCCTACGCCCTCTACCAGCCACGGCTCGGCTCGTTGGCAACAGTCACTTCAGGGAACCGTCCGCCATGATGTGGTCGAGACTGCAAAATCGTGGTTCGGTGGCGATAATGGCTGGACTGCTGGCCGTGCCGCTGATCGCGATGACAGGCGCGGCGGTCGATCTCACCAGGATATGGTTGGTGAAATCGCGGCTGCAGATGTCGCTCGATGCCGCCGTGCTGGTGGTGGCGCACGATCTCGCCATCGGTGGCACATCCGTCGATGGCATCAATCTGTTCTGGGCAAACTTCGGCATATCGGGCATCGGCACCGTGGGTTACCTGCAGGCGACCGCGACAACACCGATCGTGCACTATCCAGCGCCCGGTGGCCCGTCCAGCAGCGTGCAACTGACCAGCAGTGCAACCATTACGCCATCGTTCGTCGGCATCATCGGCATCGGACCGGTGACCGTGAATGGCGCATCCACCGCCCAAAGTGCGGCCTACGGATTGGAGCTGTCGCTGGTGCTCGACAATACCGGCTCGATGGCCGGGTCATCGATGACGTCGCTGATCTCGGCAGCCAATCAGCTCCTTACCATCGTCTACGGGGGAAGTGATACGCAGCCCAATCTGTGGGTCTCGGTCGTGCCGTTCGCTGCAACGCTCAACATCGGCAGCGCGCACGCATCCTGGCTCGTTGGGGCGACGATCAATCAGACCCCCTATGCACCGTCAAAATGGATGGGTTGCGTGATGGCACGCACCGCGAAGACCGGTGCGAAGGACGGCGACGACTTCAACGACAAGCCACCCGCACAGGCAGCGCTTCAGCCGTTTCTCTACGCGTCCACTTATCATGTCTATCCAACCGCCGCCGGGATCAAATACGGAACCGGCAACAAGCTGACCTATTGGTATCCCGGCGACAACGATTGGACCGTGTCGCCGAACAACATCCAGGAGCCGGACCAGAGCAACAATTCGGTCGGTCCGAATCTCGCCTGCCCCTCGCTGGCGATCCTGCCGGAGACAGCGAGCAAAACCGCGGTGTCGGCGGTCATCAACAAGATGGTGCCGGTCTATCGCGGCGGCACGATCATCAGCCTCGGCCTTCAGGCGGGCTGGTGGACGCTCAGTCCGAATTGGCTGGGGCTATGGGGCAATCCAAGTCTGCCACTTGCCTACAACACCCCGTACATGCGGAAGGTCATCGTTCTGATGACGGATGGCAACAACGAGTGGTACGACTTTCCCGACGGTGTGCCCGGACAGACGCCGCCGACGGCGCCACCAACTGGCGTGCCAAAGTGGACTGCGGACGGTGATGCTGACTTCACAGCCTATGGTCGTCTGCTGAGCAACACGCGGGGGGTGTCTCCAGCGAACATCACGACGACGCTGAACACGTGGATGTCGCAGATGTGCACAACCATCAAGCAGAACGGCATCATCATCTATACGATCCTGTTCAACAACAGTAACTCGGCGACCCAAACACTCTTCAAAAACTGTGCATCGGCGCCGAGCGATTTCTTCCTCAGCCCCACCAACGCCGACCTGCAGAGCGCTTTCAACCAGATTGGCCAGGACCTCTCGACATTGCGGCTTTCTCAATAGCAATGCGACGCGCTGGATCGCCGACAACGCGCGGACACCCCGATGCAAGCCGAGCTGTCCATAGCAGATATGGCTTACTCATCTTGCCAATCCTCTGCATCGGCATTGTCGACGCCGTCTGGTCGAGGCACATCGGCCTGACTATCAACGGCTGGACGTGGTTCGCGACGGCTGTCGCGTTCTGCGTGCTGGTCAGTGTCGTGTACCGAAAACTGCGCCCAGCCCCGCCGATTGCCAGGTTGGCGTCATATGCAGCTCTATGGATTGTCTTCACCGCGGTCGGCTGCATCTTCACCTATCTCGCGGCGTCCGTATCGCGGCCGTTGATTGACGGGTATTTGACCTCGTTCGACCATTATCTGGGATTCGACTGGATCAGTTGGTCGAACGGCGTTCACCGCTACATGCTGTTGACCGTTATTTTGCGCGCGGCTTACGACAGCCTCGGTCTACAGATTGTCGCGTCTATTGTCATTCTATCGTCTGGGACGGGGCCTGATCGCAATGCGGAATTGCTGCTGGGTGCGATCCTTTCCCTGGTTTTGGTCGCATTGATTTCAGCGTTGTGGCCCACGCTCGGACCATGGACACCATTGAGTGACCAGTATGCTTCGTCAGATGATCTACTGATCGCGCGTGACGTCCTGACCATGAGGGCTGGCGGTTCAACCAGCTTTGCGTTGGCGCGATTGCGGGGCATCGTGACGTTTCCTTCGTATCACACCGTCCTGGCCATTCTGTTTGCTTATGCGCATCGGGGTCGCTGGTCGTTCCCTGTCTTCCTTGTCATCAACTGTCTGATGATCACCTCAATTCCTTCCGAGGGAGGACACTATCTCTCGGACGTGTTGGCTGGAGCGGGCTTGGCCGTCGTCGCGATAGTCTCCGCACGCCTGATACTTCAGCGTGACACCCGTGGGCCGCTTCCCGTCGCCTCTGCGGGATTGCTGATGAACGACGACCGGACCTGATAGGGCAGCGCTGCAGATTCGCTGTCGCGGCTTGGACCGGCGTGCCGCTCGCTGCGATAACGCGGTGGATCGCGATGTCCCGCCTTGCCTCGGTCCCGGAGCTGATGACCTGGTGGTGCCGCTGGCGTGGCAACCCTCCTGCATCCGTTTCGACATCAGCCGCGTATAGGCTAGTGTCGAACCGGAAACGCCCGCCCCATGTCCGCCACCGCGCATACCTCCGAGGCCGATGACGCCGAAGCGCTGCTGCATCGTTGCGCGGGCGGCGATCGTGCGGCGTTTCGGTTGCTCTACGACCGCTGGGGCAGCCGGCTGTACGGCATCGCGCTGCGCATCACGCGGCAGGGCGCATCCGCCGCCGACGCGACACAGGATGCGTTCGTGCAGATCTGGCAACAGGCGCACCAGTTCGACCCCGAGCGTGGCAGTCCCGATGCCTGGCTCATCGGCATCGTGCGGTATCGAGCGCTCGACATCGTGCGCCGCCGCTCGCGCGAGGTGCCGGGCTATGAACCCGAGGACCGCGAGGACGAAAGCCCAGACGCGCTCGCCCGCCTGGTCAGCACCGCGGAGGGTGCCGCGCTGCACCGCTGCCTGAATGAACTGGAGGAAGATCGACGCCGGCTGGTCGTCCTGGCCTTTGTCGACGGGCTGTCGCACACCGATCTCGCTGAGCGGATGGGGGTGCCACTCGGTACAGTCAAATCGTGGATCCGGCGCAGTCTGATCTCGCTGCGTGGATGCCTCGCGTCATGAGCGACCTGCCGGACATTGACCTGCTCGCCGCCGAGTACGTGCTGGGGACGCTCGAGGGCGACGAACGGCGTGAGGCGGTGCGTTTGCTGGCGACCGATCCGGCTTTCGCCCGCGCTGTTGCCGTTTGGCAGCAGCGGCTGACACCGTTGGTGGCGCAGGTTGCGCCGGCCGCGCCGCCCGCGGATCTGTGGGGGCGGATCGAGGCAAACATCCTGCCGCCCGTCACGGCCGACGTCCTGCCATTCCGCCGACGCGTCCGGTTCTGGCGGGCAACTACCGGGGCGGCGCTTGCGATCGCCGCCTCGCTGGCCGCATTCATCGTGCTGCACCAACCCCAGCCACAGCGTGTTGCCGTGCTATCGCCAATGACCGGTGGCGCACCGGTGCTGATGGCGACGGCCGAGGCCAACGGCGCACTGATCGTTCAACCAACCGCATCGATCACTGTGCCAACAGACAAGGACCTGGAACTATGGGCGCTGTCGAAGGGGGAGACGAAGCCCCGCTCGCTCGGCGTGTTGCCAGCGTCCGGCCGTCAGCTGACCGCGGAGCTTGCGCCGGGCACGCAGCTCCTGGTGAGCCTGGAGCCCAAGGGCGGTTCGCCGACGGGTCAGCCGACTGGCCCGGTGCTCTACGGGGGCTGGCTTACGGCGATCCAGTTGCCGCGTGGCTAACCTGACACGCATGGCCACGCCCAGAACCTACAAGACCGGCTGAGAAGGTCTGCCGAATGGTCGCGGCCATCTGGCGAGGCGCGAATTGCCTTCATGCCCGGCCGGGGGTTCAATCGAGCTGCGGCCGCCGCCGCGCGGAGTGGAGGATGCCTTCGAGTATGGCCAATGGCGCGCTGATCAAGTCTGGCGGGGTGCCCGGCTTGTTCATCCGCACCACGGCCTGTCTGGCGCTCGGCGATCTTGCGGCGCATTTTGCCGGACGGGAGCAACCGACGCCGGTGGTCTGACCAGCCTTCCCGACAACACAGCAGAATGGGGCACAATGCGCGGCCACGGTTGGCTTGTCTCCTATGGCTTGCTCGGCCTCACGCAAAACGGGCTGGCCCCGATCCTGATGCCGCTCGTCGCCGCCGGTGGGGGCGCTGCCGGCCTGACCTACGCGGCGTTCTCGCTGCTGGGCCTGTTTGCGCCGGTGCTCGGAAGCTGGGCGGATCGGACCGGTCGCCACCGTGACCTGCTGATCTGGGGCTCGATCGCGGCCGGCGTGCTGCTGCTACCGTTCGGCGCGGTCCCCGAACTGGCGCGCATCGTCCTCGCTGCCGGTGCCGGGTTGGGCGTCACGGCAACAACGACGGCCGGCAACGTGCTCGCGATCCAGGGCTTTGCCGAGGCCGAATGGGACTCACGGCTCGCCTTGCTGCAGCGCTACGGCAGCGCCGGCCAGGTCATCGGCCTGCTCGCCGCGGGGCTATTGGCGCAGGGCCACCCCAGCACAGGCTTCGTGTTTGCCGGGGCGGTGCTGTTGCTCGCCGGGGCGCTGGCCTTTGCCTCGGCTCCGCGGACGCGAACGCGCGTGATCCGGACGTAAAGCTACCGCCCAGGCCGATGATGGGTGGCGACGCCGGCGTCTCCGGGCCGCATCATCACGGCCATCACATTTCGTGGCAGCAGCTTGGCGTCTTCCTCAGCGTGATCAACCGGACGGCTGCGGCGGTTCCTGATCGTCTGGCTGATTGCCTATCCCGCCATGAACGGCTTCGCGACGCTGTTCCCGGTGGCGATGACGCGGCAGTTCGGTATGGCCCCGATTCTGCCATCGGGCGCCTATGCCATCGGCGTCGCAGCCAGCCTGGTGCTCTACGCGCCGGCCGGCGTCGCGACGCACAGGTTGGGCGGCGCGCGGATGCTGATGCTCGGCTTCGGCGCCCGCTTGGCGCTGTTGGGCGTGCTGGCCATCGCGGGCCTGCTGCACTTTGGTTGGGTTGCATGGGTTGTGCTGGTCGGTTTCGCGCTGATTCAATTCGTCTGGCCGCTGCTCGCCGTGGGCGCCAACTCACTGTCGGTGCGGCTTGCACCAACGGCGCGGGGCGAGAGTGTCGGGCTGTTCAACGCAGCAACGTCGCTGGCCGCCGCCGTGGGTTCGGCTTTGGCAGGCGTGGTGTTCGGCGCCGGCGGGTTTGCCGCGTTGGCTGGCACAGCCTTTGTGTTCGTGGCGTTGGCGTTGGTGCTGCTCGGTCTGTGGTTGCCACCGCGCGAGCCGGCGAGCCCATCAGGCGTCACACATAGCGCACGGTCGTGAACATGCCTGCGTCCATGTGGTACAGCAGGTGACAGTGCATCGCCCAATACCCCGGATTGTTGGCGTCGAACGCAACGACGACACGGGCACCCGGCGTGACCAGCACGGTATCTCGCACCGCGCCGGGGAAGCGCTTGCCATTGATCTCCACCACCTGGAATTCGTGGCCATGCAGGTGCATCGGATGCGGCATGAGCGTCCGGTTCTGGAACACCAGTTCGACGCGCTCGCCCTTCGCGACGGCCAGCGGCGGCACGTCCTTCGTCCAGGGCACGCCGTTGATCGACCAGACATAACCCACCATCTCCCCGGTCAGATCGACCTGATGCACGCGATCGGCCTTACGGGGTGCCAGCGGTTGGGTTGCCCGTAGGCTTCGTTCCAGATCGAGCGTGAGCGCCGGCGACGCTGCTGCCGCCATGTCGGGCACGCGGCTGACCGGTGCGCCCCCGGCTTTCAGGATCACACCGGTCTGGCTGCGTTCACCTTCCAGGATTGCAAGGATCGGATGCGCGGCGGGCTTGCGCGGGATGGTGATCCGGATATCGAGACGCTGTGCCACGGTGATCGGAAACCGCCGGGCAATGACAGGCTTCACCCTGAACCCGTCCACCGCGATCAGTTCACCGTTCAGCGCCCCAAGCGAGAGATGATAGGCGCTCATCGACGAGCCGTTGATCACCCGCAGCAGGATCGTCCCACCGGGTTCGACCGAGACGACCTCCGGGTCGGCCAACGTGCGATCGTTCGCCAGAAACGCGTCATACTTCACGTCGTTCAGATCTGGCGGAGCGGCCTTACCACCCGGCGCCATCGCGCCCATCGCGTTCGCGGTTGGCTTGGTCGCGGCGGGTGGCATGTTCATGCCCGCCATCGTGCCCGTCGCGCTTGCGGCCGGCTTGGCTGTGGCGGCGGCGGCCGGCATGTTCATGCCTGCCATGGCACTGGACTTGGCGGCGGCAGGGGTCGGCGATGGGGCCATCCCTGCCATCGGGCCGGCCTTTCGCAGCAACTCGATAATCTGCTCGGGCGGCGTGAAGCTGAAATCGGACAGCAGCACCACGACCTCCTGCTGACCTGTCCGGTCACGGTCGTCGTGGATGATGAGTGGCGCCGCGAGCTGTTCCTGCTCCTGCAAGCCTTGATGCGAATGCATCCAGAACGTGCCGCCGAAACGCAGCGGGAAGTCGGTACTCGGCGGTGCCACCAGGCGCGACCGAAGGACCGGAGATGCCGGGAACACCATCCTGCTGCCAGGGCGGTGTCATGCCATGCCAGTGGATCAGTGTCGGCACGTCGAGCTGGTTCTCGAGACGGACACGAAACTGCTGGCCGACCTTGGTGACAAGACCTTGCGTGCCATCCGGCTGGCTCACACCGAGCACCGAGGCCGGCTTGCCATTGACCTCGATGGTCCGACGTTTCACTTGCAGGACGGTGATCGAACTCGCCGCACTGCCCTGCGATGTCGCCGGTGTATTCTGGGCCTTCGCCCGTTCGAGCGGCAGCGCGGAGGCAGCCAGGGCAGTCAGCATCGCTGTACGGCGCGACAACATGGCGCTCAACTCCATGTAACTGTTTCTGCATCGATAGCCGCAACGATGAACTACATCGCTTCGGTGGATTGCGCCAAGCAGAACTTGCCCTGCCATGAGGGGTTGAGCGCCGTCCGGTGTAGGCTATCGTCACGGCAGCACACTGGAGACAGGTGGCGCCAATGACGTTCCAGGCCTTCCGCTTCGATCCCGTTGAACTACCGCCCGCCGCGAAGGCACTGCGCAAGGACGTGCGCGCATTCCTCGAGGAAAACCGCACCTCTCTTGGCA
This sequence comes from uncultured Alphaproteobacteria bacterium, assembly GCA_963726125.1. Taxonomy (GTDB): domain Bacteria; phylum Pseudomonadota; class Alphaproteobacteria; order Acetobacterales; family Acetobacteraceae; genus JAMXLO01. Next base: position 354,183 of record CAVSBG010000005.1, read on the forward strand.
ACCGCCGCGACTATGACCAGGCATTCACTCGCAAGATGGCCGAGCGCGGCTGGGTCGGCATGACCTGGCCGAGGCAATACGGCGGCCACGAACGCACCGCGTTTGAACGCTACGTGGTGATCGAGGAGATGCTCGCCGCCGGCGCACCCGTCGGCTTCCATTGGACCGCCGATCGCCAGAGCGGCCCGAACATCCTGCGCTATGGCACCGACGAGCAGAAGGATTACTTCCTCCCGAGGATCGCCCACGGCGACCTGTCGTTCTGCATCGGCATGAGCGAGCCGGATTCCGGCTCCGACCTTGCGGGGACGCGCACGCGCGCGGTGAAGGTCGACGGCGGTTTTCGTATCAACGGCAGCAAGTTGTGGACGTCGAACGCGCATCGCGCCGACTACATGATCCTGTTCTGCAAGATGGCCGACGCAGGCCAGGACGAGGTCGACCGTCATGCCGGTGCCACGCAGTTCCTGGTGGACCTGAAGAACTCACCCGGCATCGAGATTCGGCCGGTGATCAACCTGCTGGGCGAGCACCACTTCAACCAGATCTTCCTCACCGATCTGTTCGTCCCCGACAACCGCCTGTTCGGCGAGATAGGCAACGGTTGGCGCCAGGTGTCGAGCGAGCTTGCGTTCGAACGCAGTGGTCCCGATCGTTTCCTGGTGCTGTTCAAGCTGCTGACCGAAATGGTGCGCGTCGCCGGTCCGACCCCAGATCGCGCGACCGCCGCGGCACTCGGAAGGCTGGTGTCGCAGCTTGCCACATTGCGCCGGATGTCGCTGTCAATCGCCGGCATGCTGCAGGAAGGTCTGCAGCCGTTGAGCGAGGCGGCGGTCACCAAGGACCTCGGCACGCGGTATGAGCAGGACCTGCCGGTAGTCGCGCGGCAACTGTTCCCCGCCGAACCGGAGCTGGAGGCTGTGGATACATATGTATCGATGCTGGCGCGGGCCACGCTGAACGCACCTCGGCTGTCTATACAAGGCGGCACGCGCGAAATCCTGCGCGGCATCATCGCGCGCGGCCTCGGGCTACGCTGAAGGAGATGGCCATGCGCGACGAGACCCGGATGCTGCTGGAGAGCATGAGCCGGCTGTTCGAGGACCACTGCACGAAAGAAGTGCTCGATAGGGCGGAAACGGGCACGTTCCCCACGGCGCTGTGGCAGGCGGTGAGCGAGACAGGCGTGCCATTGGCTGCGCTGCCGGAAAGCGCGGGTGGAGCGGATGCGGAGTGGTCCGATCTCTATGCGGTGTTGCGTGTCGCAGGTCGTTACGCGGCGCCAATACCATTGGCCGAGACGATGCTGGCCGCGTGGGTGGCATCTACGGCAGGATTACCGGTGAGCGAACGGCCGATGACGGTCGGGCCGGTGCGGACCGACGATCGACTGACACTGCAGCGGGACGGCAACGCCTGGCGGCTGACCGGTCGCGTCAACCGTCTGCCCTGGGCCACTGATGCCGCACGGATTGTGCTGCTCGCCGATGGTCCCGACGGCGCGATGGCCGTGGCGCTAGATGGTGGTGAGGGAGCCGATGTGACGGCGGGTCGCAACATGGCCGGTGAGCCACGCGATGCTCTGGACTTTGCTGGGCTGCGCGTATCCGGCGATGCGGTGGTGCCGGCGGGACGTAACGTCGATCGGGCGGCATTGTATCGGCGCGGTGCATTGGCCAGGGCCATGCTCATGGCGGGCGCCATGGAACGTGCGCTGGAGACTGCTGTGACATATGCCGGCGAACGCAAGCAGTTCGGCCGGCAAATCGGGAAATTTCAGGCGGTCCAGCAACAGCTCGCGGTGATGGCCGGCCAGGTCGCCGCCGCCGGTGCCGCGGCTGATGCCGGTGTGGAAGCATTGTCGCTGGACGATCCAGCGAAGCAGGAGTTCCTGGTCGCGATCGCCAAGACGCGCGTGGGAGATGCAGCGACGTTGGCAGCTGAAATCGCGCACCAGGTGCACGGCGCCATCGGCTTCACCAAGGAGTATTCGCTGCAACTCAGCACGCGCCGGCTGTGGTCCTGGCGCGACGAGTTCGGCGGCGATACGGAATGGGCCGCGAAGGTTGGCGCCTATGTTTGTGCAGGCGGCGCTGATGCGCTGTGGTCCACGTTGACCGACGGCTGAACAGCGTCGCGTTGCCAGCCGCGCGCAAACCGCTCTAGCCTCGGTAGACAGCACAACCGAGGAAACGCCCCGATGCCCGAGCCAGGCCGCGCCCTGCCGCAACCCACACCGGAAACGCAGCACTTCTGGGACGGTACGCAAGCCGGCGAATTGCGCCTGCAACGCTGCGACGGATGCAGCCACGTGTACTTCCCCCCGCGGCCGTTCTGCCCGAAATGCGCCTCGCGTGCGGTCAGCGTGTTCAAGGCGTCGGGCAAGGCGATCCTGGACAGCTACGTGATCCATCACCGCAAGGTACCCGGCTTCGAGCCACCCTACGCCATCGCCGTGGTCAAGTTGCCCGAAGGTCCGCGCATGATGAGCAACATCGTGGAATGCCCGCAGACGCCAGAGGCACTGGTGCTGGATATGCCGCTGGAGGTGGTGTTCACGAAGCAGAACGATACCATCACGCTGCCCTTCTTCCGTCCGGCGAAAGGCTGAACCGATGCCTCACAACACAGTTGCGGTGGTCGGCGCCGCGGAGACCACAAAGCTCGGCGTCATCCCTGACATGTCACAGATCCAGTTGCACGCGGATGCGGCGCTGAACGCGATGGCGGATTGCGGATTGAAGCCCAAGGATATCGACGGCGTCGCCACAGCCGGCGAAACCCCAGTGCAGATCGCGCACTATCTGGGTATCACTCCGACATGGGTCGATGGCACGTCGGTCGGCGGCTGCTCCTTCATGATCCACGTGCGACACGCCGCCGCAGCGATCGAGGCGGGACTGGCGAAGACCATTCTGGTGACACATGGGGAGAGCGGACGCTCTCGGGTTGGTGCCGTGCCTCGGCCGGTGCCGCCTTCGAGCCTGAATGGACAGTTCGAACAGCCGTACGGGCCGATGGGACCGCCGAGCCTGTTCCCAATTCCGGTGCTGCGCTACATGAAGACCTATGGCGTCACGCATGAGCAGATCGCCATGGTGTCTGTCGTGCAACGCGAATGGGCGGCAAAGAATCCGCGCGCGACGTTCCGGGATCCGATCACGGTGGAGGATGTGCTTGGGTCGCGCATGATCGCGTATCCGTTCCGGCTGCTGCAATGCTGCCTGGTTACCGATGGCGGGGGTGCGTTGATCCTGACTTCCGCTGATCGCGCCAGGGATTTTCCGACCAAGCCGGTTTACATTCTGGGAACCGGCGAAAGCGTCGAGACGCCGATGGTGAGCCAGATGGAGAGTTTTACCTCGTCGCGCGCGTTCAGTGTTGCGGGGCCGACGGCCTTTCGTGAGGCAGGCATCACGCACAAGGACGTGGATCACCTGATGATCTACGACGCCTTCGCGCACCTGCCGTTGTACGGACTGGAGGACCTGGGGTTTGTACCCGGGGAGAGGCGGGCCGCTTCATCGCCGAACGAAACACCGCACCGGGCAGCAAGCTGCCGCTGAACACCAACGGCGGCGGACTGTCGTATATGCACTCCGGCATGTACGGCATGTACGCACTACAAGAGAGCGTGCGGCAGATGCGCGGTATCGCGCCGGCACAGATCCCAGGCGCGAAGATCTCGGTGTGCCACGGCGTGGGCGGGATGTTCGCGGCGTCCGGGACGATCATCTTTTCCAACCAGGCACCATAAGCAAAACAACGAAAGGGACTCTCCCCTCCCCTTGCGGGAGGGGGTTGGGGGAGGGGGCCGTGCCAATCTGGGCGCCGCCCCCTCCCCCCGCCCCCTCCCGCAAGGGGAGGGGGAGAAATGAGGAGCTGCCAATGTCCGATCACCTGTTCTCCGACCTGAAGGTCATCGACTGCGCAAGCTGGATCGCGGGGCCGGCAGCCGCGACCATCATGTCCGACTTCGGCGCCGACGTGATCAAGATCGAGCCGCCGGGCGTCGGGGATCCATGGCGCTCGCGCAGCGCCAGCGGTTCACCCAATGACTATTACTGGCAGTTGACGGCGCGCAACAAACGCAGTCTGGCGCTCGACCTGAAGCACGAGGCAGGCCTGGCGGTGCTATATCGCCTGGTCGCCGAAACCGACGTGTTCGTCACCAACTTCCCTCTCCCGGTGCGTGACCGCTTGAAGCTGGCACCCGAGCATCTGCTGCCGTTGAACCCGCGGCTGATCTACGCGTCGTTCACCGCCTATGGCGAGGCCGGCGAGGAAGCCGCCCGGACCGGCTTCAACTCCACCGCCTACTGGGCGCGCACCGGCCTGATGGACGCCGTCCGTGCGGATGTAGATACCGCGCCGGCGCGGTCCGCACCAGGCATGGGCGATCATCCGAGCGCCACCGGCCTGTACGCCGCCATCGTTACTGCGCTGTACCGTCGCGAAAAGACCGGCCTCGGTGGGGTTGTGCGTTCGTCGCTGCTGGCGAACGGTCTCTGGGCGAATGGTTGCTTCGTGCAGACGCGCCTGTTCGGCGAGGCAGTACCGCATCGTCCGCCGCGCGAGCAGGCGCCGAACGCGCTCGCAAACCACTACCGCTGCCGCGACGGCCGCTGGTTCATCATGGCGCTGTTCAACGAGGAACGGCAGTTGCGCCCGCTGCTCAACGCGATCGGCCGCGAGGAACTTGCAGACGATCCGCGGTTCGCCACGAAGGAAGCGCGGAAGAAGAATGCATGGGCGCTGGTGGAGGAATTGGATGCGGTGTTCTCTACGCGCGATATGGAGCACTGGCACACGGTGCTCGGCGCCGTCGGCGTTACGTTCGGCGCCGTCGGCAAGACTGACGACGTGATGCACGACGAGCAGATGCGCGCGAATGGTGCCCTGGTGCCTTTCGTCGACGGGAAGACGCTGACGGTGTCATCACCATTTCAGTTAGAGGGAGAGACCAAAGTCGCGCCTCGATACGCGCCTAATGTCGGGCAGCACAGCGAGGAGGTGCTGCGGGAGGCAGGCTACTCCGGTGACGAGATCGGGAAGCTGAGGACGTCGGGAGTGTTGGCGTAAACCTGCCTTCTCCCGTTGACGTGGGGGCATAGCGATATCCGGCGGCGGAACCTGTGGGCATGCGTGACCGTGCATTGCTACGCTGAGTACTGCATAGTGAGTTTGCCAACGACCGATGAAAGCGTATCGCGAGTGGGAGGCTCCGCCCCCGCATCTCCGGTCACTTCACTTAACGCAGTCCCTATCGAATACAGGTATAATTCGTCCTGCACGAACAAACATCTGGGAAGCCGTCCGATGCCAAGGTCACGTGCCCTCTCCTTCGTGACGAAGGAATTCGTGGAAATGGTGCCCCCCACCATTTTCTTCGCGGTCGGCTTCAATCTGATCCTGCTGACGACGAACCTGATCCTTGAGGATTACAAGGTCCAATTCTCCAGCTTTATGATTGCAACGACCGGCGGGCTGATTATTGGAAAAGCGGTGTTGGTGGCGAACGCGCTGCCATTCTTCCGACGGTTCGACACGGCTCCACTGATCCAGCCTGTCTTGTTCAAAAGCGCGATCTACTTCGCGGTGGTCTGCGCGGTACGCCTGCTTGAGAAGCTGATCGAGTTCCTGGTGCATGGCGGGACACCGGACGGTCTGCCGGCCTATTTGCAAACGAACTTCACCTGGAACCGGTTTTTCGCCATCCAGCTTTGGATTCTTGTGCTCTTCCTGATCTATACGTTCATCAGTGAGCTCAATGCGCTGTTCGGCGACGGCGAATTGGCTCGTATCATGTTCACGTGGCGCTCGACTGAGTTGAAGCAGACGCGGCGGCAACGGATACGCACCTTGGCAAAGCTAAGCCGGTTGGCTGACACGCACACGACCGCTGAACTAGCCGACCCGGCAACAGCGGCGCATGCGCAGATTATCGACCTGATCCGCAGCCTGGCGAAGAAAGGAGCCCCGCGGTCATCGCCAGCGCCGTGATTACTGCGATCACCATAGGATCGCGAACAAGCCGAAAGCCCCGATCAGCATGAGCAGGACTGCCACGGTCATGGCGATCGGTCGCATTGCATTATAGGCAAAATCCGGCTGCGAGAGTCGCTTCAGGATACGAGCATGCTGAACAATCGCGGCGAGCAGGCCGAGGATACCCACCACGATAAAGCTTGCAGCGAAGATCAGCGACGTATGGGCAGGATCGCGAGACCGGTGCAGGTCGGCGGCGTCGATATAGGAAGCGAGCTTGCCGATGCCGAATCCGAAACCGATCAACGAGAGCGCGGTCCGGATCCAGGCCATCAGCGTTCGTTCCGCGGCCTCGCGGTTGCGCTCTTTTGCAAGTTCGTTGGCGACATTCGTGCCGACCGGCTTGTCGATCATCGGCGACGCCTGACCTGGAAGTTCAGACGCCGTTTGTCGCCGCCTTCATCGCGTGTTCCAGCATTTCACTGGGATTGAAGTCAGGTGGCGCCTGGCGTGGCGGGAAATCCTTGAAGGTTGCAGCATGCATAGTCAGGATGTAGGCGGCGGGCATGATCGTCCAGAGCTTTTCCCCGGCGTAGAGCGGATACCCTGGCGCATCGATGTGCTGCTCGAACGGATCGACCCGTAGGTTGACCGGGCGCGGAACGGTTGGTCGCATCAACTGCCCGGCGAACCAGTCGTCTTTGATCTGGAAATGGATTTTCCAGTTCTGATAGCGGATGGCAAACAGGTTGTGCTCCCCGTAATAGAAGAATTCGCGTCGCGCCAATTCCGAGCTTGCCCCGGTGAGGTACGGAAGCTGGTTGTAGCCGTCGAGATGAACGCGGAAATGCTTGGGCCCCGCCTGGTATCCGTTGAGCAGCTTTTCCTTGATGTCGGGGACGCCAACGGCGGCCATCACTGTGGGGACCACGTCTTCCAGCGAGAAGATTCCGTTGAGCACCTGCTCTGGCGGTATTTGCCCCGGCCAACGCACCAGGAACGGAGCTCGGAAGCCGCCTTCCCAGCCCAACCCTTTTTCGCCGCGGAACGGCGATGTTCCGCCATCAGGCCAACTGAATTTCTCGGCGCCGTTGTCGGTGGTGAATATAACGATTGTGTTGTCGGCGATGCCCAGCATGTCAAGCTTGGCGAGCAACTCGCCCACGACCCAATCAAGCTCCTGCATCCCGTCGGCGTAGAGGCCGAACTTCGTCTTGTCGCGCCAACGATCGGACAGACGAGTCCATACGTGCATCCGGGTTGTGTTGTGCCACAGCAGAAACGGCTTGTCCGCGGCATGCGCGCGATCAATGAAATCCAGGGAGCGTGCGAGTAGATCGTCCTCGATCGTTTCCATCCGCTTGCGGGTCAACGGTCCGGTATCCTGGATGGTCTGCTTGCCCACGCGACCGAATCGCGGATCCTCGGTAGGATCATCGGATTCAGTGGCCTTACAGTCCAGCACGCCACGCGGCTTGAAGAAGTTCTGGAACACCGGAAGGTCCTTGGGATAATCGGCCTGCTCCGGCTCTTCCTCCGCATTGAGGTGATAGAGATTGCCGTGAAACTCGTCGAATCCGTGTACGGTCGGAAGATACTCGTTTCGGTCGCCGAGGTGATTTTTGCCGATCTGCGCGGTCATGTAACCTTCAGGCTTCAGCAGCTCTGCCAGCGTGGGATCTTCCGGCCGAAGGCCCTGCGGGGCCCCAGGGAGTCCGACTGTGGTCATGCCGGTTCGCATCGGAAGTTGCCCGGTGATGAAGGCAGCACGGCCCGCTGTGCAACTCGCCTGCGCATAGCAGTCCGTCAGCAGGACGCCTTCGCGCGCAATTCGATCGATATTGGGGGTTGGCGCGCCCATCATGCCTCGGTGGTAGGCACCCACATCGAACCAACCGATGTCATCCGCCAGGATCAGGAGGACATTCGGCTTCTTCTTTGCTGGCATGGATATGTCGTCCTTATAAGGCGGTCGTAGCTTGCTGCGGCCACGCAGTTTTTCGATGCTAATCTGTCTCGATGCCGATATGCGGGGGCTAGCCACGGCGAGCTTCAGCACCCATCTTCTATATACCGTGGCTGGGTCGGGCTATGCAGATTCGGCTTGGGCGGCGATCGTTATTCAAATGATCGGTGTGGTGCCATCGCCAGCGACCACGGGGATGACACAGCTGTCGCGCTGCCTAGCGTGTCGAGCCAGCCAAATATCGGCCAGCCCTCTCCGCCTTGGCAGAGAGGGTGCATGACCAGAAAGCTTACCCGCAGGCCAGCGAGTAGATGTCCTTGACCCCATGCGGCAGGTTCATCGCCTGCCAGGTCGTGCCACCATCCTGCGTGCCGAACACTTCACCATCATAGCGCGCCCCAAGGTACACCTGCTTCGGATCGCTCTGGTGCAACGCGACCGACATGATCGTGCCATGCACCTGCACCTTGTCGAACCGCTTCCAGGTCTGGCCCTTGTCCTGACTGCGATAGACCGCACCGTCCTTGCTCGCAGCGGCGACGCTCAGCGCTGAGTAGAGCGTGCCGGGTTCGCTCGGCGACGCCTTGATATCGCGGCCGTACGTTGTCGGTGAGAAACGGCCGACCTCCATGTCCTGCCAGCTGTTGCCATCATCGGCGGTGCGGAACAGCCCCATGCGCACCGCAACGATCACCGCATCCGGATCTGCGGGGTTGATGGCGATCGCATGGCCGTCGAGCATGCCTTCATCCGACGTGTCGCTGACGATCTTGCTCTTAAGGTGCGGTTGCTGCGCCAAACGAATGAGATCGGGGCTGCAATCCTTCCAGGTCTCGCCGCCATCGGTGGTGCGCATCACGCCGCCCACTTCCAATGCGGCGAAGATGGTGCCTGGCTTGCTGGGGTGCTGCGCCATACGCATCACGCGGCAGGCGAACGGCATCACGCAGCGCGTCGGCATGTTCGGATCGGGCAGGCGCTTCCAGGTCTCTCCGCTGTCCTCACTGCGATACACCGCGATCGGCGAGCCGCCGGCATAGACCAGCTTGGAATTGCCGGCATCGACCAGGAACGACCAGATCTCCATGCCCTTATCGGGGAAGTTGGTGCGCTTGAAGGTCTTGCCGCGATCGGTGCTGCGATACACGCCGTCATGCGTACCGGCGAGCACGATGTTCGGGTCGGTCGGATGCACGAAGACCGTATTGCTGCTGTGGTCGCTGAGCACATGTTCCCACGTGCCGGTTTCGGCCGGGCGGCGGAACACGCCGACGGCTCCCTGGTCCTTGTCGCTGCGGCCGACCGTTCCGGCCACGCTGGCATAGACGTTTGCTTGGCTTGCCATGGTCCGCTTCTCCCATCTCCAGTCGGGTCAGGTTACGCCATCGGCGGCGGGGTTGACAGTGGGGGGCCTTCGCCGCCTTGCTGATGGCAAATGTTGCCGGAGGAGCGCCGCCATGCCGACTGTGTCAGCCGAACGTCTGATGGACATCGCGAATGCCCTGTTGCAGGCCGCTGGTGCCTCGGCCGATGAGGCCGCAACGATCGCGCGCTACAACATTGGCGCCAATCTGGTCGGACATGACTCGCACGGCATCATCCTGATTCCGACCTATATTGATCGCATCAAGGTCAACCATATCGTGCCGGGCGCGCCGTGGACCATCATGCAGGAAACGCCAACCAGCACGGTGATTGATGGCAACTGGGGATTCGGCTACGTCGTGACCGATCGCGCGATGCGCTACACGATCGACAAGGCGAAGAACCAGCAGGTCGCCGCCGCGACGGTGTATCGACAGAGCCATATCGGCAGGCTTGCAAGCTACCCCCTGATGGCGGCGCGCGAGGGCATGATCGCGATGATCACTGCTGACTCCGGCCGCAGTGCAAAAGCGGTCGCGCCGTTCGGTGGCGCAAAAGCACGGTTGGGCACCAACCCCATCTGTTTCGCCGTGCCGTCGAATTTGGAAGGACCGTTGTTCTTCGACATGGCGACATCCGCGGCGGCGGCGGGCAAGATCAACGTAGCGACGGCGCGTGGCGAGCAGGTGCCTCCGGGCTGGCTCATCGATGCCGAGGGCAAGCCGTCAACCGACCCGCGTGTTTTGCGGCAGGGCGGCGCGTTACTGCCGGTTGGCGGTTCGGAGGGATACAAGGGCTACGGTCTGGCAACGATCGTGGAGATCCTGTCGGGATTGCTGACCGGCTTGGGCTTCGGTGTAGAACCGACCGGACGCCACAACGACGGCTGCTTCATCGCCGTGTTCAACGTCTCCGCATTCCGCGACCTCGAAACGTTCAAGCAAGAGGTGACGGAGTTCGCACAATACCTGAAAGCGACACCGCCGGCGCAGGGCTTCACGGAGGTGCTGTATCCCGGCGAGATCGAATTCAACCGCGAGCAGGAGCGGCGCAAGAACGGCATTCCGGTGGAAGACGCCACCTGGAAGAAGCTGCAGGGACTGGCTCAGGGCTACGGCCTGTCGGACAAGCTCGGGCTATAGCTTCGGCCGCCACGCGCACTGCCCCGAGTCCGATCACGTTGCAGGATGGAGCGCGTCGGACTTGCGTCTGACGGACGCGACATTCAGGATCAGGCATGTCAAATCGTGGCCTTTCGCTGCCTCGGCTCGAGGACGCGCGCTTCCTGACCGGTCGCGGCCGGTACATCGAGGATATCGACATTCCAGGTCAGGCCTGGATGCATGTCGTGCGTTCGCCCCATGCTCACGCAAGGATCGAGCGCATCGATACGTCGGCTGCGCACACCCTTCCTGGTGTTCTGGGCGTGTTCACGGCCGCGGAGCTTTCCAGCCTTGGACCACTGCCTTGCACGGTGCCCGTTGCGAGTATCGCGCCCATGATCGCGCCGCCGCGCCACGCGTTGGCCCCCGAACGTGCGCGCCATGTCGGCGACCCGGTCGCATTCGTCGTGGCAGAGACGCGCAACGTCGCGCGCGATGCTGCCGAGTTGGTGATGGTGGACTGGCGAGAGCTACCGGCGATCGTTGACAGCACCACCGCGATGCAGGGCGATGCTCCGCAGCTTTGGGAGCAGGCGCCCCACAATATGTCGTATCGGTTCCAAAAGGGCGATGCGGACGCCGTTCAAACCGCGATGGGCGTGGCGGCACATGTCGTCGAGCTGGAATTGATCAACAATCGCCTCGTGATCTGCTCGGCGGAAACACGCGGTGCGATCGGCCAGTACGACGCGACCGGGTACCATCTGATGTTCTCCGGTGCTGGTGTGCATCAATTGCAATCGCAGCTCGCGGATAACGTGTTCCAGGTGCCGCGCGAACAGATGCATGTGTCATGTCCTGATGTCGGCGGCGGCTTCGGCGTCAAGAACGCGCTGTATCCCGAATGGGTGATGCTGCTGTGGGCGGCACGACAACTTTCCCGGCCCATCAAATGGATCGGCGATCGCGCCGAGGACTTCATCACCACCGCACAAGGCCGCGCCAACGTCACACGTGCTCGGCTGGCGCTGGATGCAGATGGCAACTTCCTCGCGCTGCATGCCGAGACTATTGCCGATTTGGGCGCGTATCTCTCATCGGGCGGACCGGGAAGTTCTACCAACGCGCCGGCCAACGCCATCGGCAGCGGCTACGTGATTCCGGCGATCTTCATGGACGTGCGCGGCGTGTTCACCAACACCGTGCCGATCGATGCCTATCGCGGCGCGGGAAAACCAGAAGTCAACTACATGATCGAGCGGCTGATCGATGAAGCCGCGCGACACTGCGGTTTCGATGCGATAGAACTGCGGCGACGCAATCTGGTGCGCGAGTTCCCATACCGCAAGGCGCTGGGCACGGTCATCGATGGCGGCCGCTTCGCCGACAATCTGGACGACGCGCTCGTTGCTGCGGACCACGCTGGCTTTCCGCAACGACGCGATGTAGCGAAGCGACGGCGCTTGCTGCGTGGCATCGGTGTGACCTGCTTCATGGAGACGGCACGCGGTGCCCCCAACGAAGGTGCGGAGGTGCGTTTCCAGGATGACGGCCGCGTGGCGCTAGTCGTTGGCACACAGTCCAATGGGATGGGGCACGAGACGGCGTATGCGCAGATCGCCGCCGATCTGATGGGCCTGCCGATGGAGGCGTTTCGCTACCTGCAGGCGGATACAAGTGAGGTGCGTGCCGGCAATGGGCATGGCGGTGCGCGTTCGATGCACATGGGCGGTGCGGCGCTCTGCAAGACGGTGGACACGATGCTGGCGAAGGGTCGTGTGATTGCCGCGCGACTACTGCAGGCGACCGAACAGCAGATGGTCTTCATCGATGGTCGGTTCATCGTGCGCGACGATCCTGACCGCTCGATCGACCTGCTCGCACTGGCACGCGCCGCGCGTGATCCTGCCAATGTGCCGGATGGGATTTCTCCAGGTCTGGACACATATGTCTGGAATCTGCTCGATGTTATCACCTTCCCCAACGGATGCCACATCGCGGAAGTGGAGATCGATCCAGAGACCGGCGCGATGACCTTGGAGCGCTATACCGCCGTCGACGATTTTGGCACCCTCATCAACCCGATGTTGACGGTGGGACAGATCCAGGGGGGCGTCGCGCAGGGTATCGGTCAGGCGATGCTGGAGCATACGGTGTACGATCCGGAGTCGGGCCAACTGCTCAGTGGATCGTTCATGGATTATGCGTTGCCGTATGCGGGCGACCTGCCTGACTTCGACATCACGCTGACCGGCGTGCCGACCAATGCCAACCCACTGGGGGTAAAGGGATCCGGCCAGGCTGGCGCCATTGCCGCGCCGCAGGCGATCATCGCCGCGGTGCTGGATGCGCTGGCGCCGCTCGGTGTCACGCATATCGACATGCCGGCCACGCCGGAACGCATCTGGCGCGCGATCAAGGAGGTTAAAGGTACATGATCGGACGGCGGCAACTAGGTCTTGGTGCCGCGGCGCTTGCCCTGGCACCCGTCACCCATCGCGTCGCAAGGGCTGACGAGGCGAAGAACGTGTTGCGTGTCGTGCCACAGGCAGAACCACAGGTGTTCGATCCCCATCAGTCTGGTGTGAACGCGACACAAGAACATGTAGCGCTGATCTACGACACCCTGTTCAGCTGGGACGCCAACATGGTTGCCCAGCCGCAGATGGTGCAGACCTGGACCAGGTCGGATGACGGATTGCTGTACAGCTTCACCCTGCGCCCGGGTCTTAGGTTCCACGATCTCAGCCCTGTGACGTCGCGTGATGTCGTGGCAACGCTGCGACGCCTGCTGGTGCGCGATACCCAGAACCAGATCCTCGCCAGTTTGATCGCCGAACTGCAGGTTAAGGACGAGCAGACGTTCACGCTTCGATTGAAAGAGCCATTCCACTACGTCGACTTCCTGCTGTGCGGCAGCAATGGCGTGATGGGTGGCATCATGCGCGAACAGGACGCGCTGACCGATCCCTACAAGCCGATAACGTCACGCATCGGCTCCGGTCCGTTCCGCTTCGTGGAGTCCGAATATCGCCCGGGCAACAAGCTGGTCTATGAGAAGTTCGCAGAGTATGTGCCGCGCACCGAACCTGCCAGCGGATTTGCCGGCGGCAAGCGTGTTCTGGTTGATCGTGTGGAATGGCTGATCCTGCCGGACACGGCGGTGGCCTACGCCGCGCTGCGCCAGGGCGAGGTCGATTTCCTCGATGCGCCGCCGCTTGATCTGCTGCCCACCGTCGCAAGTGACAAGAATATCGTCATCGGTCAGGTCTGGCCGATCGAGACTTACGCTGTGCTGCGCTTCAACTCATTGTGGCCTCCCTTTGACAATGTGAAGGCACGTCAGGCAGTGGCGCATGCGGTGAGCCAGCGGGACTATATGTCCGCGGCCTATGGCGATCCGAATTACTGGCGTGAATGCTATGCTTTCTGGGTCTGCGGCAGTCCGAACGGCACCGAAGTTGGTTCCGAGGATTACCGCAAACCGGATCTGGACAAAGCCCGCGCGCTGGTGCGTGAGTTCGGCTATGATGGCCGACCGGTGGTGCTGATCGGTGGCTCCGACGTGCTGCCGTATCAGCGCATGAGCCTGATCACGGCTGATCTGCTGAAGCAGATTGGCATGAATGTGGACATGCAGATGACCGACTGGGGCAGTGTGGCGGCACGCCGTGCCAAGAAGGACGCGCCGACGAAAGGTGGTTGGAACCTGTTCCACACCAGCGCCAATGGTGCGCAACTCGCGAGCCCGCTCACCAGCCCATCCACAATTACCACCTGCGATGGCAAGAATTTCCCCGGCTGGCCGTGTGACCAGGTCGAGGAAGACATGCGGATGAACTACATCCGCGAGACGGATCCGGCAAAGCAACGGGCGTTATTGGACACAATGCATCGCGAACTTTGGGCATCTCTGCCATACGTGCCACTCGGTCAGTTCAAGCAGCCGTTCCTGTGGCGGAGCAACGTCAAGGGCGTCCTGCAGACCAATACCGTTGTGTATTGGAACATCGAGAAGACCTAGATGACTGCTCAGGATTTTCTGCTGGCGGCTGGAGACGCGCAGCTCGACGTGCGCGATCTAGGCGCCGGGCCCCTGTTGGTTCTGCTGCCGGGGCTGGGCCGCCCGAGTTCCGATCTTGATCTGTTCGCGGCTCGGCTTGTCGAGGCCGGATATCGTGTTGTGCTGCCGCAGCCACGTGGCATCGGCGCGAGCACGGGGCCGCTGGAGCACCTGACCCTGCACGATCTCGCGCGCGACATTGCCGCGGTGATAGAGGCGGTGGGTGGTGAGCCTGCCGTGGTCATTGGCCACGCGTTCGGCAACCGCATTGCCCGCTGCCTGGCCGCCGATCGCCCCGACCTTGTGCGCCTCGTCGTTTTGCTGTCGTCAAGCGGCAAGGTGCAGCCGACTGCGGACATCGCGGAAGCGATTCGTCTGGCGCAAGCGATCGACACACCGCCTGACGTGCGCGCGCGGGCGGTGCGTGACGCATGGTTCGCGCCGGGCAGCGATATCAATCGGTGGCTTGATGGCTGGTCGCAGCCGGTGATGCGTGCCTATCTTGCCGCCGCCGAAGCCACACCGGTGGAGGATTGGTGGACGGCGGGACAGGCGGATGTGCTGATCGTACAAGGCATCAGCGACGTCAGTGCACCGGTTGGCAACGGTCGATTGCTGCGCGAAGAGATCGGAAACCGCGCCACATTGATCGAACTGACCGACGTCGGCCATGCCCTGCCAGTTGAGAAGCCAAACCTGGTAGCGGATACAGTGATCCACTGCTTGCGAGCGCGCAACGAGGACTGGAGCAGCCAACATGGATAACGAACCGCAGACACGCATCGCGGCCGAGGATTACCTGGATGCGCTCGCGGCCCACGACATCGATCATCTCTTCTGCAATCCCGGCACCGACTTCGCGCCGATCGTCGAGGCGTTTGCCCGCGCGGCGCGTACCAACCGCAAAGTACCGCGGCCGATGGTCGTCCCGCACGAGAATGCCGCGCTGTCGATGGCGCACGGATACACCATGGTCACCGGTAAGCCGCAGGCTGTGATGCTGCACACCAATGTTGGTACGGCGAACTCCATCAACATGCTGATCGACGCCAGCCGCGACCGCATTCCTTTGCTGCTGACCTCTGGCCGCACGCCGTTCACCGAGGGCGGCGCATCGGGCTCGCGCAGTGCGCACATCCATTGGGCGCAGGAGATGTATGATCAGGCCGGCATGCTGCGCGAGGTAGTGAAGTGGGACTATGAGATGAAGCGCGGCGATCAGGCCGCATCAGTGGTGGATCGCGCGCTGGAACTGGCGATGACATCGCCGAAAGGGCCGGTCTATCTGTCGCTGCCGCGCGAAGTGCTGGGTGAGGCGGCGGAGACGCCAGCGGAGAGCGGTCTTGCGCATCGGGCGCGACCGCGTGCACCGGTTCCGTCGGCGTCCGATATCGAGCAGTTGGCTGACTGGATAGCCGCCGCGCGTGCACCGCTGATCATTACCGGCCACCTCGGACAGGATCCGCGCGACGCAGTCGTGCTGGCTCGCCTCGCCAAGGATTGGGCGCTTCCTGTCATCCCGTACAACACACGCTACTTCGCCATCTCCGCGAACCATCCGATGTTCCAAGGCTCGATGCCTGGTGATCTGCTGGAGAGCGCCGATCTGGTGATCGTGATCGAATCCGATGTACCGTGGCTGCCGAGCAAGGAGCAGCCACCAGCCGGCGCGCGTGTCGTGCAGATTGGCGAGGATCCTCTGTACGCACGTTACCCGATGCGCAGCTTTCCGTCCGACCTGACAATAACCGCGACGGCACTGTCCGTGCTGGAAGCGCTGGAACAGGCGCTGCAAGGTCGCACCGGCGCGCATCTAGATGCAAGAAGGACGCGGCTGGTCACTCGTTCCCGTCAGCTTCACGCAGGATGGCGCCAGGAGACTGAGCAAGCTGGGCGCGGCAACAAGAACACGCTGGCCTGGCTCAACCATTGCCTGCGCGAGGTCGTGGATCGCGATACCATCGTTATTTCGGAATACTCGTTCCGCCAGGAATACTGCCCGCTGGAAACACCCGGCAGCCTGTACGCGGTAAGCGCGGCGGGCGGCCTCGGTTGGGGTTTCGGCGCCTCGCTTGGTGCCAAGCTGGCTTCGCCAGAACGCTTGGTTCTGTCGGTGCTCGGTGATGGCGCCTACATGTTCGCCAACCCGACCGCTTGCCACTACGTCGCGCAGATGCAGAAGTTGCCGGTGCTGACGGTGATCTACAACAATGCGTTGTACGGCGCGGTGCGACGCGCGACGCTGGATATGTTCGGCAGTGGACTTGCCGCGGAAGGCGATGGTCGTCTGCTAGCCGATCTGCCGGCTCCCAGCTTCGAAAAGATCATGGCGGCGCATGATGGCCACGGCGAACGTGTCGAACGTCCGACCGATCTGCCGGGTGCGTTCCGCCGTGCCGCGGCCGCGGTGAAAGGCGGGCAGCAGGCGCTGGTGAATGTGATCTGCCCACCCTGACGCTGATGCGGCGTCTCACCACACGCGTGCTGGTGGTCGGCGGCGGGCCAGTCGGTACCACGCTGGCAATGGATCTGGCATGGCGCGGCATCGATGTCGTGGTGGCTGAACAACGTCGCCGTGACGAGTTGCCGAGTGTTAAGTGCAACCACGTGGCGGCGCGCACGATGGAGATCTTCCGGCGGCTCGGCGTGGTGCGGCAAGTCCGCGACGCCGGGATGCCGCATGACCATGCGAATGATGTCGCGTTTCGCACCACCACGACTGGCATCGAGTTCGCCCGCATCAAGATACCGTGCCGACGCGATCGTTATACCGTGAAGGATGGGCCGGACGGGTGGTGGCCGACGCCGGAGCCGCCACACCGGATCAACCAGATCTATCTGGAGCCTGTGCTGGTTGAGTGTGCGGCCGCGATGCCCAACCTGCGCTATCTCGATCGCATCAAGGTGCTCGGTTTCCAACAGACCGATGAGTTGGTGACCGCGGAAGCACAGGATCTGGACACCGGCGAGATGCTGCTGATCACTGCGGATTACCTGATCGGCTGCGACGGTCCGTCTTCCACGGTTCGCCATCAGATCGATGCGCACTTTACCGGCGACGCCATGCTTGGTCGCATCCAGTCGACCTATATTCGCGCACCCACGCTCACCAGGATGATGCGGGTAGAACCCGCGTGGTCGACACAATCACTGAACCCTCGGCGGAGCGCCAATATGTTTGCCGTCGATGGGCGTGAGACCTGGCTGATACACAACTACCTGCGTCCCGACGAAACAGACTTCGCCATGGTCGATCGCGATCGCTGCATTCGGCAGATTCTGGGCGTAGGCCCAGGCTTCGAATACCAGGTGCTGACGCAGGAGGATTGGATCGGCCGCCGCTTGCTTGCTGACAAATTCCGTGATCGGCGCGTGTTCATCTGCGGTGACGCAGCGCATATCTGGGTGCCGTTCGCCGGCTACGGCATGAATGCCGGAATCGCGGACGCGATGAATCTGTCGTGGATGCTCGCCGGTGTGCTGCAAGGCTGGGCCGAGCCAGCAATCCTCGATGCACACGAGGCGGAACGTTGGCCGATCACCGAACAGGTGTCGCGTTACGCAATGAACACCGCCGCATCGTTGGCTCGCGCCCGGGCGGAGGTGCCTGATGGCATCGAAGATGAAGGCCCGGAGGGCGACGCGGTGCGCGAGCGTTTCGGTCGAACGGTATACGATCTGAATGTGCCGCAATACTGCTGTGGCGGATTGAATTTCGGCTATTTCTACGATCGTTCGCCGATCATCGCGTATGATGGTGAAGCGGCACCGCCGTACTCGATGTATGACTACACGCCATCCACGTCGCCCGGATGTCGTACGCCACACCTTTGGCTACGCGATGGGCGATCGCTGTACGATGCGATGGGTATCGCCTTCACATTACTGCGCTTCGATCGCTTGGCAGCCGTGGACGCATTGGTCGGTGCCGCCGCGAAGCGTAACGTGCCACTTGCAGTTCTGGACGTGGAAGCGTCACCGCCCTATGCGCATAAGCTCGTCCTGTCGCGGCCCGATCAGCATGTAGCCTGGCGAGGCAATGCGCAGCCGGACGATGCTATGGGGCTGATGGACCTGATCCGCGGCCAGCGAGCTCCGGCACCACCTTTTGCATGAACAGCGTCAGGCTCTGCGCCACGTCGTCATAGGTCATCGGTCCAAGCCGAAACTGCATGATTACGCCGCCGACACCGATGGCGTCGACCTTCGCCAACGCCTCCGCCACTGTCGCGGGCGACCCATAGATAAGTGAATGTTCGATCATTGTGCGTGCGGCCGGCGCCGAACCGGGTGTCGGCATAGGCACGATTGATACGCCCTGCTCCTCATACACGCGGCGACGCATCGCTGTGCGCTCTTCATGCATCGCCTCGAACGCAGGCACTGCGATGCGTTCAGCCTCGGCATCCGTCTCGGCAACGAACACATTGCGCCAGACCCAGCACTCGTCGACAGTGCGCGCGACGGCCGCGTCGTCCATGCCCTGTTCGCGCAACGTGCGCCGATACAGATCCATGCGCTGCCGCGTCACCTCGTTCGACTGCACGTTCATCATGAAGGGTCGGCCGTGCTTCGCGATGTGCAGCATCCCCTCTTCGCTGGACGCCGAGCGGATCACGTACGGATGCGGCTGCGTATAGGGACGAGGCCGCAGCATCGGCAGCTTCAGGTCCCAGAACTTGCCGTGATGTTCGAACTTTTCGCCGCGCCAGGCTTCGAACATGATGGCCTCGGCTTCCTCGAAGCGCGCCTGCGCCTCGTGATGGTCCAGGCCGTATCCCTGGTAGTCGTAGATGTTGTAGGCCGTGCCACGGCCCAATCCGACGATCAACCGGCCCTTGCTGACGTTGTCGATCAGCGCGAGTTGCTCGGCCATGCGGATCGGATGATGCAGCGACATCTGTGCCACCGCGAAGCCGATCTTCGCGCGATGCGTTGCCACTGCCAGCATTGCCGCGAAGCTGACCGGATCGACGTAGGCGCAAATGCCGTCGAAATGATGTTCGGCGAGCCAGATCACCTCGAAGCCCAGCTCGTCCGTCAGTTGCGCCTCGCGCAGGGTTTCGTCGATCACCCGTTCGTCCTGGGTAGGATCGCGGCTTTCCGGGAACAGGAAGTTGCTGAATTTCAAGCCGAGGTCCTCCGTGCGTGCCTTTCCAACCCCCTGATAGCATGATACAGCGCAAATCCTGCAAAAGGCGTCGACGGGGACATCGATGAACGACGTGAACACCAGCGTGTTGAAGTCGCGCGTGATCGAGCTGGTGGAGGAACATGCAAAGCTCGCACAGGTCGTCAACGATAGTCTATTCTCATTCGGTGAGCTTGGCTTCCATGAGGTGGAAACTGCGAAGTTCCTGACCGCCACGCTGGAACGTCACGGCTTCAAAGTGACACGCGGCGTTGCCGGCATGCCGACCGGATGGGTCGCGACGTGGGGATCCGGCGGACCGGTGATTGCGCTCGGCAGCGACACCGATGCGCTGCCGAACGTGTCACAGAAGCCGGGCGTTGCGTATCATGAGCCGCTGGTCGAAGGCGGCCCTGGACACGGTGAGGGCCACAACTCCGGCCAGGCGGTGAACATCGCCGCCGCGCTGGCGCTGAAGGAGTTGATGCAGAAGGAGGGGCTGCCTGGCACGCTGATGCTGTGGCCGGGCATCGCCGAGGAGCTGCTGGCCGGCAAGGCATTTCAGGTGCGCGATGGGTTGTTCGATGGCGTGGACGCGGTGCTGTTCACCCATGTCGGCCACAATCTGGAAACCGGCTGGGGTGAGGTGCGTGGTGCCGGTGGGCTGATCTCGGTCGAATACGCGTTCCATGGTGCCTCGGCACACGCGGCGGCCGCACCGTGGCGCGGTCGCAGTGCGCTCGATGCTGTCGAGTTGATGAACATGGGCTGGAATGTCCGTCGCGAACACCTGCGCCCGGAACAGCGCTCGCATTACATCATCACCTACGGTGGCGAACAGCCGAACGTCGTGCCGGCGCTGGCGAAGGTCTGGTACTACATCCGCGAGACCGACGTAGAGAATGTGCGGAAGAACTTCGACATCTGCAATCGTATCGCCGATGGCGCGGCGATGATGACGGATACGGAGGTCAGCCGGCGCATGCTCGGCGCGTCGTGGCCACGCCACTACAATCGTGTCCTGGCGGAGACGTTGCAGTCCAATATCGAACGCATTGGCTTGCCAACCTGGACGGAGGACGACGAGAACTTCGCGAGGGCCGTGCAGCGCGCGGCGGGTGGCGCGGAGGTGGGGCTGACGAAGCAGGTAGCGAAGATCTCCACCAGTCCATTCAGTCCCGGCACCGACGACATTGGTGATGTGTCCTGGGTGGTGCCGACAGTGCAGCTTCGCTATCCGGCAAACATGGCGAGCCTGCCCGGTCATCACTGGTCCAATGCGATGGCGATGGCAACGCCGATAGCGCACAAGGGCGTCGTCGCTGGTGCCAAGGTATTGGCGGCAACGGTGCTCGATCTGCTGCTGCAGCCAGAGCTGATCAGCGAGACCAAGCGCTACTTCACCGACGTGCAGACCAAGGACAAGCAGTACGAGCCGTTCATCGGTCCGGATGACAAGCCGCCGCTCGATCTGAATGAAACGGTGATGCAGAAGTTCCGCCCGCTGATGCGGCCATTTTACTATGACGCCGACAAATACGATACGTATCTGGAGCAGTTGGGCGTGCAATATCCGGTACTCGAACGCCCGGCCTGACGCGGGGGAACAAACATGGCCATCATTGTTGGCAGCGGCGACTACCGCTACGAGCAAATCGACAATTGGGCGAAGATCCCATCGGGATGGTCGATCCCCGAGGTCGGCGCTGTCGGTGTCGACAATCAGGACAATGTCTACGTCTTCAACCGCGGCGAGCATCCCATGATGGTGTTCGATCGCGACGGCAACTTCCTCCGTGCCTGGGGTGAAGGTCTGTTCCCTCGGGCGCATGGCCTGCACATGGCGCCGGACGGCACGGTGTTCCTCACCGACGACGGCGATCATTCGGTGCGGCAGTGCACGCTCGACGGCAAGGTTCTGCTGACGCTGGGCACGCCCGGCAAGCCGGCGCCATTCATGGGCGGCGAGCCATTCCATCGCTGCACGCACACCGCCCTCTCGCCGAAAGGCGAGATCTACGTATCGGACGGATACGGCAACGCTCGCGTCCACAAGTATTCGCCGGATGGCCGACTGCTGTTGTCGTGGGGTGCATCCGGTACCGAGCCAGGCCAATTCAACCTGGTGCACAATATCTCCTGCGATCCCGACGGCTGGGTATACGTTGCAGATCGCGAGAACCATCGCATCCAGGTGTTCGACGGCAACGGCAAGTACGAGACGCAGTTCAACAACCTGCACCGCCCGTGCGGCATCTTCATGCCGTACTGCTCGTGCCCGATCTGCTATGTTGGAGAGCTCGGGCCGGCAACCCGTACCAACCGCAACTACCCCAACCTCGGCCCACGTCTGTCGATCATCGACAACAAGGGAAACCTGCTGGCGCGCATCGGAGGGCAGCATCCTGGCACCGGGCCCACCGACTACATCGGGCCGCACGGTCTGTGCGTCGATTCCCACGGCGACATCTATATCGGCGAGGTGTCGCGCACGCTGTGGCCGCAGTACTTCGCGGACCAGCCGATACCGGATGATGTTCGATGCCTGCGCAAGCTGCGCAAGATCAGTTGAGGACCTGTCATGTCGTATGAGCCGAAGCGCTTCGACTTTTCCATTCCGATCCGGGTGAATCTTTCATCGGACACGCAGACCAAACCATCGCGCGGCATGAAGGAAGCGATGATGGAAGCCGAGGTCGGCGACGAGCAGATGGGCTCCGATCCCTCGATCTGGGCACTGTGCGATCGCAGTGCCGCTCTGCTGGGCAAGGAGGCCGCGGTGTTCCTGCCGTCCGGCACCATGTGCAATCAGGTCGCGATCGCGACTCATTGCCGGCCCGGTGAGGAGATCCTGGCGCACGAGTCCTCGCACATCCTGTCCAGCGAAGGCGGCGCACCGGCAGCGATCGCGGGCGCGCTGATCAAGGGGCTGCAAGGCGAACGCGGAATGTTCACGGTCGATGCGCTGGAGGAAGCGATCCGCCCGGTTTCGCGCTATTCGCCAACGCAGCGTCTGGTAGAGGTGGAGCAGACTGCCAACCGCGGTGGCGGCGCGTGCTGGAGCGTCGAAGCGTTGCGCGAGGTCACTGACGCCGCGCACGCGCATGGGCTGTCCACGCACATGGATGGTGCTCGACTGATGAACGCCGCGGTAGCGCTCAGCGTTCCGGCGACCGATCTCACCGCCGGCTGTGATTCGGTGTGGCTCGACTTTACCAAGGGCCTGGCTGCACCTTTGGGCGCCGTGCTCGCCGGATCGAGCGAGTTCATCGGCCAGGCATGGCGGTGGAAGCAGCGGTTGGGCGGCTCGATGCGGCAGGGCGGCATGAATGCTGCCGCCTGTCTCTACGCCATCGAGCACAACATCGACCGGCTCGCCGAGGACCACACCAACGCCAAGGCGCTCGCGCGTGGCATGGCCCAGATCCAGGGCATCACGGTGGAAACGCCGGAGACCAACCTGGTGTTCTTCGATACTGAAGGCACCGGCATGACGGCGGACCAGTTCGCCGGAAAGATCCGCAAGGACGGCGTGCTGGTGTCGACGTCCGGCAAATATCGCGCGCGGGCGTGTCTGCATCTCGATGTGACCGCGGCGCAGGTCGATGAAGCACTGTCAGTGATGCGGCAGGCAGTCAGCGCGGCGTAGGCCAGCGTCACTCGGCGGCGGCGGTTTCCCGCGCAGCCTGCTCGCGCGATACCAGGCTCAGCCACGCCGCTCGCCGGACAGCTGCCTGAGCAGCCAATGTGCTGGGCTTGAAAGCTGCGCGTGCGGCCTCGCCCAGGCGTTGTCGCAACGGCGCATCGCGCACCAGCTGCGCGAGTGCCAGGAACCATGCATCCTGGTCATCTGGCAGCAACCATCCCGCGGGGCCGTCCGCGAGGCTGCCACGATATGCCTCAACGTCGGAGGCGAGTACCGGCAGTCCGAGCGCCGCATAGTCCAACGCCTTCAACGACGATTTGGCGCGGTTGAACGTCGAACCAACCAGCGGCGCGATCCCGATGTCAAAATGCTGCTGCGTAAACCAGTTCACGAAGCCGGGGTAGGAATGAGTAGCGTGTACGGACAACCGAATGCGGTTCACCCAGTCAGGCAGTTCCGAACGTCCGCTGATGCCAATCACATCGAAGGACACATGTCGCCCGAACGCGTCGAGGACCCGCTCCAGTGCCGGCTCCACCAACTTGAAATCCGCATCATGCGTGGCGGTGCCCATGAACACGATGCGTATCGGGCCCTCTCGCTGCGGAGTTGGCGGTGGCCACGCGCTCCACAGTCGCTCGTCCAGCCCATTCTTCACGACGCGCACATCGTCGCGCAGATCCTTCAGCGTATCCGCGAGTGTCGGCGTGGAAACCCATACCGCATCCGCGCCGCGAACCAGATGTGTCACGAGTTTCGCGCGCGGCCGTAGTTGCGCCGCGTCCGGGTGGTCGCGCGGAATGCGACGCAGGTCGTCATCGATGTCATAGAGCAGCGTAATGCCGTGGTCGCGGCAATGGCGGATCAATGCCTCGGCATGCTCGATGTCTGCCAGCGCGTAGCGGTGCGTCACGATAATGTCGGCGCGATAATGCAACGCCTCCGCGGCATCGGCGATCACGATGTTCCACGCGCCGCCGATATTCGGGTGATCCAGCGGCTGCAACAATCGGATATAGGCGCATGGGGTCAACGGACCAGTGGGAAAGCGCTCCGGGATCACGACCACACTGATCCGATCCTTGCGGCGCAGATCGATCGGTCCGGACACATGCGGCGACGCCGGACGGATGTATTGATCGCGATAGAAGTCGGCGATTGGCTTGCGTGGCTTGCCGACCGGCGGCTTGCGCTGACGCATCAGTTCGCTGCGCACCTTGTCGAACGTGGCGAGCCATTCCTCGGCCGTGGCGTCGGGATCAACCAGCCAGGTCAGCGGTCGTCCCTCCAGCCGCTCTACGAACGCACCTATGCGCGTCGCAACGATGGGCAGGCCAGCGTCGATCGCGGCGGACAGAGTGTAGCTGTAGGTCTCGGGCCACTGAGCGGGGAACCACGCGACGTGCGGCTTCGCCTTGGCCAGGAGCGCGGGTAGTTCCGCTTCCTTGTACTCACCGGTGCTGTCAACGCTGTCCGCAAGCCAGCCGGGCAATCCTTTCTCGATATAGCCGATAAGGTGAAGCGACAACGCGTTCCGATCCGCTGCCGCGGCGACGTTCATCACGCTGACCGCACCTTTCTGATTGGCCAGCACGCCGATAAGCGCCACGCGCAATGCACGGCCCTTGGCGAGCACAGGCAACGACAGTTTCCATGGTGCAGCGGCCACAGGCTCGTATGGTGCGACGACAGTGCCTCGATCGAACCCGTAACGAGCCAGGCGTGTGCGGGCGTCCTCGCTGGGACATATCACCCGTTCCGCCTCGATGAACTGCCACGCGTTGGCGCGGCGCCAGGAGGTTATATCGCGTGCCGCGAAGCTTGGCCGATCGGCGATGCAGGCGTTGCAACCCGCGGCGTCGGGCTCACCGCAATAGTTGTCTTGCAGCCATGGCAGCAGGTTCACCTGAGGGCAGATCGCGAAATAGTCGTGTACGGTCACGTCGAATGGGACGCCGAGCCGGTGGATCAGGGCGGCAGCATCAAGGTCCATTCCCATCAGGTGGTGGATGTGCGCGCGGGTCACGCGTGCCGACTGCAACACCAGCACAAGCTCCGGCAGGCGTTCGGTCGGCAGGACCAGTTGCGAGTGACC
This sequence comes from uncultured Alphaproteobacteria bacterium, assembly GCA_963726125.1. Classification (GTDB taxonomy): domain Bacteria; phylum Pseudomonadota; class Alphaproteobacteria; order Acetobacterales; family Acetobacteraceae; genus JAMXLO01. The sequence continues at coordinate 379,540 of CAVSBG010000005.1, forward strand.
AGGCAATGCCGGAATCGACAGGGCGGCTCCACGGGAGGTTGCTGACAACAACAGGCAATTCGCCTTGCCGGCGACGTGCTCCACTAATTCCAGCACATGCCGTCCCACGCCACCGCCGAGGTCGTGCGCCAGCATCAGGATGCCGGGCAGGTTGGAACGACGGAACAGTTCGGTGGTAAGGCAGAACCGAAACGGTCCGGCGGGATCGTCCTTTATGTGCTTTGCCACCAGGCCGAGGTAATGCGGATAACGTTGGCTCAGCAGCTCCATGGCATGGCGCTCGGCCGGTTTCGCGCCGGCACCAAAGCTCACCGCGCCCTCGTGGAACACGAAGGTGTCGCACGCCAGCAGGTGGTGCCAGCCGCGCGCGCTGGCCCGCATGCAGAAGTCGTTCTCCTCGCCGTAGCCGCGGTCGAACGTCTCGACATCGAACTGGCCGACATCGGCGAGCGCGGCGCGCCGGATATACATGCAGAACCCGACTGTGGTTGGCACCTCGACACTGCGGCCGCCATTGGCCGCGCGGCAGGCTTCATCCAGATAGGCCACGCCATGCCCGAACGCCGCTGGGCTCGCGTCGATGCTGGGATAGCCACAGATGGTCGCGTTGTTCGAGAAGGGCGACACGGATGCTACGCGCGGCGCCCCGTAGGCATGGCCGCCAAGCCGTGCGAGCCAGCCGGCAGCCACCTCGGTGTCGCTGTTCAACAGCACGACGTCATCCGCCCCGGCTGCCTCCATGCCGATATTCGCCGAGGCAACGAAACCCAGATTGCGCCGGTTGCGTACCAGCTGGATGCGGCCTTCGCTCGCCAGACGATCGAGCCAGGCGGACAGTTTCGCGTCCGGTGCGCGGTCGTCCACCACGATCACGCGCCCCGGCGGCCGATCCGTATCGGCCAATACCGAGGTGATGCAGCGGCGTGTCTGTGCCAGCCCGCGGTACACCGGGATGATGATGTCCACCACGACACCGCGCGGCAGCGTCGGCGACGCGACACCGCTTGGCAGATAGTCGCGTATCGCTATCGGCTTCTCGGTGAGCCACCCGCGCGCGGCGCCGTGCATGAGATGGTAGAGCAGCGGGTTTCCTGCCGCCTCGGGATGCTCATCGGCATAGTACACCGCGTCGAAGCGCGGGTGCGGATTGCGCAGTTCCGACGCCCCGATCGTGAGGTAGTGCAACAGTGGGTGCTGCCCCGAACTCATCACGTCCGGGTAATGAGAAACGTACCAGGCACTGTTGAAATAGCGGTTCGGATCACGGCCCTCGGCAGCGCCGTACAGAACGAAGTGCTTCAGTGGCTCCAGGCCACTGACGACCACATCAGGATAGCGGGTCGTGTACCATTCCGGATCGAAGAATCCGCTGAAGGCATCGCCCAGGCCGGCTATCGCGTCTGGCTTCACTGAAGGAGGCAGCATGCCGATGGGTTACCTGTCAGGCTCAATCTGTTGTCGTTGCGGCTGCGCATGAGCACGACCGGACTGCGCCCGGGCAGCAACGGCAGTTCCGCTGGGTTGAACCCGGCTACCGCTTCACTCCGTGCAATGGCAAGGGGTTGCCGAACATGTCAAGCAGGAACGTAGCGGTCGGCACAAAGCTGGGCTAACTAGCCTCGGTTTCGGTGGGGAGTGGACAAGATGCTCAAGATCGCCGTCTGCGCGATCTTCAAGGACGAAGGGCCGTACCTGTTGGAGTGGCTGGCGTTCCACAAGCTGATTGGAGTGGACCTGTTCTTCCTGTATGACAACGACAGCAGCGATGGCGGCAGCGACATCATCCGGCGATCTGACTTCGCCAGGAACGTGACGGTCATCCCGTGGAGTGATCGGCCCGGGCAGCTTTCCGCCTATAACCATTTCCGCGTCCATTACGCGCCGCGATTCACCTGGGTCGCATTCATCGACATCGACGAGTTCATCATGCCTGCCGTCGGCAGCTCGATCCGCGATATCGTGTTGCGACCGGTGTACGACCCGTTCGCCGCGATTCTGATGCAGTGGCGCGTGTTCGGTCCCTCGGGACACCATAATCGCCCGGATGGGCTGGTGCTGGAGAACTATACCTACCGGATGCCGGACCACAACTCGACCAGCCGCCACGTCAAGTCGCTGGTGCGGCCTGAAAAGCTGGAGAGCATCGACTACACACCGCATGCCGCCGAATGCAGCGGCCCGCACTGCAACACGCGCGGGGACCCGGTGCTTCCCTATGCGATCCAACCGACCGAATGCCACGATGTGATGGTGGTCAATCACTACTTCACCAAGTCGCGTGCGGACTGGCTGGCCAAGGTGCGTCGCGGCAAGGCTGACGCGCGTGACCCGGTGGCCAATCCGTACAATCCACGCGTGCTGTCTGATGTCGCCGGCGCGGCGACAATCGAGGACTTCGACGCGCTGCGTTTCCTGCCGCGATTGCGGACCTTGCTGCCGTCCTGATACAGAACGGAACATGGACAAGATCGCCATCTGCGCCATATTCAAGGACGAGGCCCGCTATCTGCTGGAATGGCTGGCGTTCCACCGGTTGATCGGCGTCAACTCGTTCGTGCTGTACGATAACGGCAGCACCGACGGTGGCCCGGAGCTCATTCGCCGCTCGCAATTCGCGCATCATGTGACATTGATCGACTGGCCCGGCGTCGGCATGCAGATTCCGGCCTATCAGCACTTTTGCGCCTATCATGCGGCGAAGTTCGACTGGGCGGCGATTATAGACCTGGACGAGTTCATCATGCCGGTCGGTGGTAATACAATTCGCGAGCCGCTGACCCGACGGGCCTATTCCGTTTACTCATCGATCCTGCTGCAGTGGTTCGTGTTTGGGCCGTCGGGACATCGTCGCCGGCCGAACGGGCTGGTGACCGAAAGTTACACCACACGCCTGCCGGACAACATGCCATCTAACCGCCACGTCAAGCCCCTGGTGCGCGGCAAGGCGGTATCGACGGCGAGCACCACGCCGCACATCATCAACGTCAGCGGACCCACTTGCGATACGCGTGGCCAGACCGTTCTGTCCTATGCGCAACAGCCGCTCGAGTGTCATGACGTGCTGGTAGTCAATCACTATTACACCAAGTCGCGCGAGGATTGGCTGGCCAAGATCGGCCGCGGCAAGGCCGACGCGCTGGATCAGGCGGCTCATCCATATCCGGATTCGATCTATTACGATGTTGAGCGGGACGCAAAGGTGGAAGACAGGAACGCGCTGCGTTTTGTTCCTCGATTGAAGGCAATGTTGCAAGTCTGAGCAAGTGAAGCACATGTCTGCCAATGCGATCCGTTTGGAGGATTCATGAAGATCACAGCGGTCGAGACCTACTGGACACGCATTCCGTTCGACATGGGCGGCAAGCCGGCGGCGGTCGGCGGCCTTGGCTGGCAATCAATGAACACGGTGTGGCTACGCGTCCTCACAGATCAGGGACTGGAAGGCTGGGGCGAGGGCTTTGGACATGCCTCGGCCGCGGCGACCAAGACGGTGATGGATGGTCAACTGGCCCCCGCGCTCATCGGCCAGGACGCGCGCGACATCGCCGGTCTGCGCGCGCGCCTGTCGAAGGCGTTCCATGGTTTCGGCCGCAACGGTGCCCATGTGTTCGCGCTGTCGGCGCTGGACATCGCGCTGTGGGACATCGCCGGCAAGGCGGCGGGCCTGCCACTGTGGCGGCTGCTGGGTGCAACGCCGGTCACACAGCTCACGTCGTACGCCAGCCTGTTGCGCTACGGCGAGGCGTCGCAGGTCGCTGCGGCGTGTGAGCGTGCCGTCGCGCGTGGCTATCGCGATATCAAGCTGCACGAGATCACCGTGCCGGAGGTCCGTGCTGCACGGCAAGCCATCGGTCCGGACGCACGATTGATGGTCGATACCAACTGCCCTTGGACGGTATGGCAGGCGATCGACATGGCCCGCCGCATGCGCGAGTTCGACCTGACCTGGCTGGAGGAACCGGTCATGCCGCCCGGCGATCATGCCGGCCTCGCGCGGGTTCGACGGGAGGGCGGCGTGCCGATCGCGGCTGGCGAGAATGCGGCCGGCCTGCACGACTTCCTCGGCCAGTTCGAGGCTGGTGCGATCGACGTTGCGCAGCCGAGCGTGATCAAGATCGGGGGTCCGTCGGCAATGCTGGAGATCGCCGCGCTGGCGAAGGCGTTCGGCGTGCGCGTCGTGCCGCACAATGCGTATTTCGGGTCGGGTTTCCTGGCGTCACTGCATGTCAACGCGACCATCGCACCGGACGAGCCGTTCGAACGGCTGTTCATCGATCTGGAGGCGAGTCCTCTGCACGATTTCGTGGTGGCGAAGGATGGCAAGGTCGCTGTGCCGGACAAGCCTGGTCTCGGCTGCGATCCGGACATGGATGTGCTGCGGCGTTACATGATCGCCGGACCGACGCTTCACGACGCGTGACCGCACGGCGTCGTGTAGGAATGACACGGCGATCTGACTGGACGAGCGCCTCGCGTCATGGCTGATCCGATGACCGGTTTGCTTGGGTCACCGGGGTGATTGCCATGAGACTGCGCTACTGGGTTGCCATGTTCGTGGTGCTGCCATGTGCCGGACAAGCAGGAACGAATATGGTGCCCGAGCAGGCGTTGCTGTCGCCGGTCGGCTCTGCGTGTATCTCGTCGCCATTCGGGCCGCGGGTGCTGCCGAACCATCCGCTTGCAGGCACCTTTCACTACGGCGTGGACATGCCGGCTCCGGAGGGTGCGCCAATCCGCGCGACCGCGGCGGGCACCGTGATCCGCGTGCAGCACAACGGGCCCGGCGGGTTGGAGGTACTGGTGCAGCATAACGGCTTTGTCGGTATCTACAGCCATCTCGGCATGGTCACCCCGGCGATCGCAGACGGTCAGCGTATGCTGACTGCGGGGGAGAAGATCGGCGTGGTCGGGCAAACCGGCGTGACCTACGGGATGCACGTCTACTTCGAGATGCTGATGGCTGGTCGGCCGGTGGATCCTGCGCCATTCCTGGGGTTGTCGCTGTGCAATGGGGCGACCAGGCGTGCGTCGGATATGCTCGCGTCGGACGGGAAGATCCCGCCGACCCGGCACTACGCAGGGTTGAACTAAATCGCGGGGCAGACTCAACTCTGCATTCACGATCCTGTTATCTGCCGCGATGCGTGCGGCAGCCTTGTTAATTGGACTGTGCCTCGCTTGGCCCGCCTTCGGCGCCCCGAAGGGGGAGTCTGCCTGCACCGCCATGCTGATGCCGCCGGAACAGCTTCACGAGATCTCTCGCGGGTTCGGGCATGGGCATACGGGGATCGACCTGATGGCTCCCTACGGGTCGCCAATCCGGGCCGCCGCAGGCGGGACGGTGGTGTATGCCGGGTGGTATTTCGCCTACGGCAAGATCGTCGATATCCGGCATGCGGATGGGCTCGTCACGCGGTACGCCCACATGTCGGAGTTCGCGCCGGGCATCGCGCCGGGTACGCCGGTGGCGGCCGGAGCGATGATTGGGCGTATCGGCACGACGGGGCGGGCTCATGGGGCTCACGTGCACTTCGAAGTGCGGATCGATGGCCAACCGGTCGACCCGCGGCCTTTCCTGGCTTTGGCGGCGTGCAACCGATTGGCGCGGGAACCGGTCGAGGAGGCTCGCGTGCCGGAGGGGCGGCGGGACAGGTAGCGGCGCCCCCCGCGGCGCCCCCTCTTCCGCGGCGCCCCCTTCCCCGTGGCGCCCCCTCCCCAACCCTCCCCCGCTTCGCGGGAGAGGGAGTCCTTGCTGGGCGGGTTACGGCAATAGCGTGGTGGCTGGGAGCGCCTGGATCGTGGCGGGGCCGGTGGGGCCGGTGCTCCAGCGCAGACTGCCGACGGTGAAGCAATCCGGACAGCTGGGGTGCCAGGATGCGTGAGCCGTGTGGCAGGCGGTGCAACGCCATTGCGGGTCCGGGTCGGCGGATGCGGCGTGGCGGAGCGCGTTGCGCTGGTCGCCGCCCTCGGCTTCCTCGATTTCCGCCAGCAGAAGCCAGAGACGGCGCTGGTTGAGGCCGGTGGCGCGAGCGGCCTCGGCGTGGCGGCGGGCTTCGCCGGTTAGGCCGGCATCCAGCGCGGTTCGGGCGAGCAGCAGGCGGCTTTCGGTGTGCTCGGGGTTGGCCTCGGTGAGCTTTTGGGCGGCTTGCAGGCGGGGCAGCGCGCCAGTGATCGGGGCCAGGGCGAATTCGGCCAGGTCGGGATGCGGGGCGAGGGTCCAGGTGTGGCGGATCGTGACCAGGGCGCGGCTTTCGCGTCCCGCGGCTCGGAGCCGGCGAGCGTAGGCCAGGGCCGCCGGAGCCAGGGATGGGTCGTCCTGCCAGGCGTTCTTCGCGAGGCGGAGAGCGCGGTTGGCATCGGGTTCGGCATCGGCGGCGGCGGCGGCGAGCGCGGCCTTGGGGGCGTCGGCGTCCGCCAGGGACAGGGCGTCCGACCAATTTCCAGCGCGGACTGCGAGGCGTGCACGCTCGCGTCGCAGCCAGGCGGCGCCGGGCTGGACTGACTCGGCCTGGCGCGCGAGCGCGGCGGCTTCGGCCCAGTCCTCGCGCTCGACCGCCTGGCGCAGCAGGCCGCGCAGGCCGAGGAAGGCGGCGTCCGGCCGATCCGCCAGGGCACGGAAGGCGGTTTCGGCTTCGTCGGTGCGGCCGGCGAGGCGCCCGGCTTCGGCGGCGAGCAACAGGGTCGCCGGGGTGTCGCCAAGCAGGTGACGGGCGCGGCTCGCTTCACGCCGGGCATCGCCGGTTTCACCGGCGGCCAGGGCTAGTAGCGTGCGTGTCACTGCGACATCACCGGTGCGGCGCCAGCGGGCGTTGCGGTGAGCTCGCAGGGTACGCGGCAGGCGCCAGGTCGCGCCGAGCAGGCGGAACAGCAGGTAGAGTAGGACGAACAGCAGGACCGCGCCAAGCGCCATGACGGGTGATGCGGCCTCGAAGGTGATGTCGCCGATGTGGGCGGAGACCGTGCCGGGCAGGCTGGCCAGCGCCCAGGCGAGGGCGAGCACCAACACGGCAACCACCAGCACGCGCAGGATGCGGCGCATCAGCCTTGGGTAGCCCAGGCGGCGAGCGCGGCCCTCGCGTCGAGCAGCGCGCGGGCCTGGGCGAGCCAGTCGGCCATCGGCTCGGCGGCCGGGCCGGTCAGGCTGGCGACGGCGGTTACCGCGCCGGCCAGGTCGCCGGCGTCGAGGGATCCGCGCGCGCGGGCCAGCACGCCCGCGGCGGCGTCGCCGACGATGACGTGGTCACCCTGGCGGATGGTGACGAGGTCCTGGGCGCGCAGCCAGATACGGTCGAGCAACGGCAGCCCGTCGGCGACGGGCCGGGACGCCGCCAAGGCTGCGGCCGCGGCGGGGGGGAACGCGAGGACCAGCTGTGCCTCAGTGGGGGGCTTGGCGGCGGCGAAGCGGGCGAGCGCCGGCGGCGCACCCTGGAGGGTGCCGAGAGGCTGGCCGGAGTCGAGCGCGATCCTGGCGGCCTGGATCTGGGCGGCGCGGCCGGCGGCTCTCTCCAGGACGGTCAGCCGAGCCTCCTCGGCATCGAGCCGGCGGACGAGGTCACCTTGCGCGGTTTGATCGCGGTTTGTCAGGGCGGCGATCTGCGACTGCAGGGGAGCGAGGTCAGGCAGTCGCCTCTGCTCCAATGCAGTGATCCGGGCAGTGAGCGGGCCGAGGTCGGGGGGCGTCGATTCGTCGGGCGGGCGTTGCTCGAGGGCCTTCAGGCGCGCCTCGATTGGGCCAAGGTCAGGAGCCGCGGTGGCGGGCGGGGGACGGCGCTCCAGGCTGGCCAGCCGGGATTGCAGTTCGTCGAGCTGTCGGGCGAGCGCCTCGACCTGGGGGGTCGCGGGCGGCGTCCGCGGATGCTGCCACACCCAGAACAGGCCGACGGCCAGGACGACGAAGCCGATGCCGGACAGCCAGGGCAGCAGATGGAGCGGTGGCGGCGGGGAGGCAACCGGCGGCTCCGCGACCGGCTCGGGCGGCGGCGGCTCGGGGAGCGGTTCAGGGAGTGGTTTGGTGCCAGGTTCACTCATCGCAGCAGCGCGAGCATCGCGTCCTGATTGGGCTGGGCGGCGACGCGGATGCGGCGCCAGGGGAGGGGCTGTAATGCCACGGCGGTGGACTGTCCGATAGCCAGGGCATCGACGGTTGCGACGGTATGGTCGAGGCGGGCGGCCTGGAGCAGACGGACACAGGTTCTCGCAGTCTCGGCGGAGAAGAACAGCGCGGCGGACAGCGTGCCGGCGGCGAAGGCTCGGTGGACCGGTTCGGGAAAGATCGTGGCGGGGACCGCGGCGTAGACCACGCGGCGGATGACGCGGAAGCCGCTTGTGCGGAGATTGCTGGCGAGGGCGGTGCCCTGGTCCTGACCGGTGGCCAGCAGCAGCGGGCCGGCCAGGGGATCGCAGGAATGGGCCAGCAAGGCGGCGAGCGCCATGGCGTCGGCGCCGGCACTGGTGACCTGCTCAAAACCGGCGGCGCGGGCGTGGCGGGCGGTGGCGGCGCCGACGGCGAACAGCGGCAGGTGACGGTGACTGGTTGGCAAAGCCGGGATCGCGTTCCGGCTGGTGGCGACAATCGCCTGGACGCGGGCGGACGGTGGCAGCGTGGCGTGGCGCTGGGCGATCATCAGCAACGGGGCAATGATGGGTCGCAGGCCGAGGGCCGTGATGCGGGCCGCGGTTTCGGCGGCGCCCGGTTCGGGGCGGGTGACCAGGACCGCAGCACGGTCAGGCGAAGAGGTCGCGGGGGGCGGCGGCACGTAGGCTGGCACCGAGTTCTCCGCCGATGCGGGCGGCGTCCGCGACCGGGCCTTGCAGGTTGCGCTTCAGCAGGAAGCGGCCGTCGGGGCTGGCGATCAGGCCGATGAGGTGGAGGTCGCCCGCGGGCAGCAGACGCGCATAGGCACCGATGGGGGTTTGGCAGGAGCCGTCCAGGGCTGCAAGCATGGCGCGTTCGGCCGTGGAGGTGGCGTTGGATTCAGGGTCGTCGATGGCGGCCAGAACTTCGCGCAGGCCGTTGTCAGCTGACCGGACCGTGATGCCGATGACGCCTTGGCTGGCGGCGGGGACCATCGTCTCCGGGTCGAGCACGAAGCTGGCGGCGTCGGCGCGACCGAGGCGGATCAGGCCGGCATAGGCGAGGACCGTGGCGGCGCAGGCGCCGGCTGCGAGTTTGGCGAGGCGGGTATCGACGTTGCCTCGGAGGGTGGCGATGGTGAGGTCCGGGCGCGCATGCATCACCTGCGCCTGGCGGCGGACCGAGGAGGTGCCGAGGACGGCGCCGAAGGGGATGCAATCGAACGGGTTGGCGGGCTGAGGGGTCCGACAGTCCGGGCCGAGGATCAGCGCGTCGCGGGGATCCTCGCGAGGCAGCGTGCAGGCGAGGACGATGCCTGGGGGCAGCTCGGTTTCCAGATCCTTGAGGCTGTGCATGGCGAGATCGATGCGGCCGTCGAGCAGCGCCTCGTGGATCTCCTTGGCGAACAGACCCTTGCCGCCGAGGTCGGCGAGGCGGCGGTCCTGCACCGTATCGCCGGTGGTGCGGATGATGGTGGGTCCGGCGGCTCGGTGTGGTCGCAGGGCATCGATCACCAAACGGGTCTGGATCAGGGCGAGCGGCGAGCCTCGGGTGCCGACGCGGAGGGGTGGCATGGCAGCGGTCATGGGGGCGTCGTATTACTCTGGCGGGTTGGTGGGAAGTGCGAATGCGGCCAGTGCTGGGCATCGAGACGTCGTGCGACGAGACCGCGGCTGCGGTGCTCGATGAGGATGGGCACGTACTGGCGGAGGCGGTGGCGAGCCAGGAACGGGAGCATGCGCCGTACGGCGGGGTGGTACCGGAGATCGCCGCGCGGGCTCATCTGGCGATCCTGCCCGAACAAGTGCGGCGGGTGATGCGGCAGGCGGGGCTGGGGTTCGACGCACTGGGCGGCGTGGCGGCGAGTGCCGGGCCAGGGCTTATTGGCGGGCTGATCGTGGGCAGCCAGTTCGCCAAAGGGATCGCGATCGCGAACCGGATTCCATACGTGGCGGTTAACCACCTGGAAGCGCACGCGCTGACCGCCCGGCTGCCTGGGTTGGTGCCGGGGGGCGTCGAGTTTCCGTATCTGCTGCTGCTGGTGTCGGGCGGGCACTGCCAGTGCGTAGCGGTGGAAGGGGTGGGGCGACATGTTCGGTTCGGCACCACGCTGGACGACGCGGCGGGCGAGGCATTCGACAAGGTGGCGAAGCTGCTGGGGCTCGGCTGGCCGGGCGGGCCGGCGCTGGAGCGGCTGGCGGCGGGCGGGGATGCGGGGCGGTTCGGGTTCCCTCGGCCTCTGATGGGGCGGGCGGGGTGCGATTTCAGCTTCTCCGGGCTGAAGACGGCGGTCGCGCAGGAGGTGGTTCGGCATGGGGCCGGGGCACTGCCGGTGGGGCTGGCGGCCGATATCGCGGCCAGTTTCCAGCGCGCGGTGGCGGAGGTGCTGGCGGATCGAGCGTCGCATGCAATGGCGATGATGCGCGCCCCCTCCCCCCAGCCCCCTCCCGCAAGAGGAGGGGGAGCAGTAATTGCTGCTGCTGCTGTTGCGGGGCGTGTCCTGGTGGTGGCCGGAGGGGTGGCGGCGAACGGGGCGGTGCGGGCGGCTTTGGGGGCGGCCGCGGAGGCGCACGGGTTCACGCTGGTGGCGCCGCCGGTGCGGCTTTGCACGGACAACGCCGTGATGGTGGCCTGGGCTGGGATCGAGCGGTTGCGCCTGGGGCTGATGGATGGGCTGGATTTTGCCCCTCGGCCGCGGTGGCCGCTGGATCAGGTCACGGGCTGAGTGGCGCGGTGCGGTGTATCGGCGGTGTCTCGCGGGTTTGTTTGGCGGGATTCTGTCTTGCGGGGTGAGATGGCGGGGAGCAAATCGGCCTCCTTGACCAGCTCCTGCATGAGGGGGCTGGTGCAGGCGACGATGGCGGCGACCAGGTCGGGCTCCGGGGCGCCGAAGTCGATGTCGGGCGGCAGGCCGCCATGGGCGCGGATCAGCGCGGCCCGCTGCGGGTAGATTGCGGCGAACTGTTCGGCCGGCTCCATCTGCTCGTAGACGGGGTGGGGTGGTTCGTTGGGCACGGTGGGTGGTCGGGGTTGGAGCAGGGGCGGCGGCTGGGGCGCCATCAGCGAGCTGTCCTTGAACCAGTAGCCGGAGCGCTCCATGGCGGCGGGGCGGAGGGCGTCCTCGGCCTTGCGGCGCTCGGCCTGGAGGCGGAGCAGGTTGCGGACTCCACTTTGGGAGTCGCGATCCATCCTGGAGGACTGGTTGCGGAAGTTGTTGAGGGCGTCGACGGAGAGATTGGGGCGGGAGGCGTCTCGGAGGGCGTGCTTGGCGTGGAAGTCCTTGGCGACGATCTGGGCGGCTAGTTCGGCCTCGAAGGCGTTTTCCGGGATGAGGGCGGCAACGGCGGCCATGGCGCGCTCGTCGCGGATGGCGCGTGCCTCGGGCGTGTCGGGGGAAGGTGGCGGCAGGGTCCCGCAGAGTTCGGCGTAAATCTGGCGTGCGAGCCGGTCTGGGACGTTGGGGATTGGGTACATGGTGTGCCGGGGCCTTTGCTTCGGGCAAAGGGGCAGGTGGTGGTTATGGTGGATGGATACAATAGTTAGTTTTAATGACTGACGATTTAGAGTGCGGCTGCCGATGTTCGTCTTCGATGACGAACGGCAGCTGCGTGGGGGAGTTGGTAAAGAATAACACTGGGGACAGTATCTGGGAGTGTCGCGCGTCGGTGACCTCAGAGGTTCATGTGGTGGATCAAGCGTTCTGCTGCGTCCGACGGCGTTAATGGGAAGTAGATGATTGTGGGCATGGATGGGCAGCTCCGTCCGGAGCCACCGGGAGTGTCGGCTTCTGGTTTTACTTGACAACTATACGGAATTCCCGTATAGATACCGAACAGGGCGTTCGAGTGGGACGACGCCAAAGCGGCAAGCAACTTCGTCAAGCACGGTGTGCGGTTCGAGTTCGCAATAGGGGCATTTGTCGATGTCAGCGGGTCGATCTGGATGCCTCCCGGTCGGCGGATGCAGAAGAGCGCCGCAAAGTCATCGGCATGATCAATGGACGGTTATTTACAGTTGTCTATACGCGACGACCGGGGTTGATCCGGATCATATCCGCTCGTCGTTCCAATGCGAAGGAGAGCAGAGCATATGGCTCGGTTCACTCTTGATCCAAAGACCCTGCCGACAATGAGCAAGGAGGAGTGGGCACGGCTGGAGGCGATGACCGACGAGCAGATCACCGCGGCGGCGGAGTCCGATCGCGACAATCCGCCGTTGACCGATGAGGAGCTGGAGCGCGTGCGGATGGCACGTCGGGTGCGGACGGTGCGGGCGCACACAGGGATGAGTCAGCGCCGCTTTGCCGAGGTGTATCGGATCAATGTCGCGCGGCTGCGGGATCTGGAGCAGGGCCGTACGCAGCCGGACAGCGCGATGCTGGCATATCTGACGGTGATCGAACGGGAGCCCAAGGCGGTGGAGCGGGCGTTGCGGGAGGAGGCGAAGGCCACGGCGTGAGCGCGAGCGTATCGGCCTCTGTTTGATTGCGAATGGTAGCAATGGCTCGCTCACAGCATCCGCTGCAAAATCAGCTTCTGCACATCCGACGTGCCTTCGTAGATCTGGCATACGCGCACGTCGCGATAGATGCGCTCGAGGGGCCGGGAGCGAAGAGTGGCACCCCCAGGCTCAGATCACCAATCCGCCATCCACATGCAAGGCCTGGCCGGTGATGTAGCCGGCAGCCGGAGACGCCAGGAACGCGACGGCCGCCGCCACTTCATCGGGCAGGCCGACCCGTCCGAGTGGCACACTGGCAACCTGCCGCCGCAGCCGTTCCGGGTCGATCGCGACGTGCGCGCCAGGGTCCTTGCGAATGAAACCAGGCACTACGGCGTTGACCGTTACACCGGCCGGCGCCAGTTCGATCGCCAGCGCGCGCACCAATGCCTCCAATCCGGCCTTTGCCGCCGCCGACGCAGCGAACACCGGCATGTCAGTGCGGAACGAATGCGCCACGAAGCTGGAGACCGCCACGACACGCGCATCGCGCCCGGCCTTCAGATGCGGAATCGCGGCGCGCACCAGGCGAAAGAACGCGCCCTGTATCGCCTCCACTGAAGCAGCCATCGCGGCGTCGCTCAGTTCCGCCGTGGGCGTGCGATCCGCAAAGCCTGCATTGCTGACCAGCACGTCCAATCCGCCAAACCGCGACACCGCCTGTGCCACCAACGCATCGGCAACGGTCGCGTCGACCAGATCGCCAAGCGCGACATCGACCTCCGCGCCGGCTGCCCGTGCCGCTGCGGCGACGCGTTCGGCGCCGTCGCGGTTCTTGCGCGTGTGCACCAGCAGCGCAACGCCGGGCGCAGCGAGTGCGCGGCAGCCCGCTGCGCCGATGCCGCTTGCGGCGCCTGTCACGAGAACGACACGTTGACGAACCATCGCTTACACCACGTGGCGCGGTCGTAGCCGGCACATCTCGGCGTCGCCACTGGTTTCAATTTGTAACGTGGCGTGCCCGATCCCGAAACGGTGCCGTAACTCGGCGGTTACCTCATGAAGGCGCCGATCGCCCGAGTCGTCGGAGCATACCAGATGCGCAGTCAGAGCCGTTTCCGTCGTGCTCAGCCCCCAGATGTGCAGGTCATGCACTTCCTCAACACCGGGCACCGCGGCGAGATAATCCATGACCTCACCCTCCGCCACGCCCGTCGGCACGGCGTCCATCGCCAGATCGACCGACTCGCGCAGCAATCCCCAGGTGGTGACGACGATGACCAGGGCGATCGCGAGGCTTGCCACCGGGTCGAGCCAATACCATGCGGTCAGTTGGATAAGCACCCCGGCCACGACAACGCCGAGGGATACCGCAGCGTCACCGGCCATGTGCACGAACTGCGAGCGCACGTTCAGGTCCTCGCCGCGGCCACGCATGAACATCAGCGCGGTGGCGCCGTTCACCAAGATGCCGGCGGCCGCGACCCATATGACCGTCATCTCGACCACCGGCTGCGGGTTGACGAGCCGGCGGATGGCCTCGACGCCGATGGCGCCCACGCTGACGAGCAGGATCGCCGCGTTCACCAGCACGGCGAAGATGGAGCTGCGTCCCCAGCCATAGGTGCGCCGATCCGTCGGTGGCAGGCGGGTCAGCCACGCCGCGCCCCATCCCAGAAGCAGCCCCAGCACGTCGCCGAGATTGTGGGCCGCGTCCGCCAGCAGGGCGATCGAGTTTGCAGCCACACCAAATCCTACCTCGGCCACCACGAAGCCAAGGTTGAGTGCCGTGCCAATCGCAAACGCCCGATCGAAGCCGCGCCCGCCAGCGTGGCTGTGCCCGTGGTGGTGATGGTGATGTTCCATGGCCGCGACAGTATGCCATGGCGCCGGTGGCCCGCCACCGTCTTGCTCGCGCACAGGTGATGCGATGGCTCTGTTCATGTCAGGGAAAGCGCACGACATGACACCGCTGGTTCGCGGCATGGTCCGGAACGAACGCGGGCGATCGAGGGACTGACGGTCAGAGAGAATGCTCGGTAATTCGATCGCCTCCTTACTTGTCTGGGCGGGTCAGCACCCACTGCTGCAGGCCGCTGTCATCGTCATCGGCACGTTCATTCTGGAGGATGCCGCGACGGTGATCGCCGCGATGCAGGCGGATGACGGCAAGCTTTCCTCGGCGTTGGCGCTGGCGGCACTTTATGTCGGCATCATCCTGGGCGATCTCGGCCTTTACGGCCTGGGCCGGCTGTCGGCGAAGGTGCCGATGGTGGCGCGCATGTTGCCGCCACATCGCACCGAAGCCATTCGGGCCTGGCTGGATGGACGCGTATTCAGGGTCGTTCTGATCAGCCGTTTCCTGCCCGGACTGCGGCTGCCGACGTACACGACGTGCGGCTTTGTCGGCGCCAATCTGCGCCAGTTCGCCTTGGCCGTTGTGATCGCCACGATCTGCTGGACGACCTTGCTGTTCGGTGTATCGCTGCGGATCGGCCAGGTGCTGATCGATCACTTCGGCGCCTGGCGCTGGGCTGGTGCTGCCGGGTTCGCGGTCTTCGTGATCATAGCCGGACGGCTCACTGCCACCAGTTTGGTGGCCCGGCGGCCATGAAGCTCGACACGGCCCTGCGCGTGGCGGCTCCGAAACGACGGACCGCGCGTGATCGCCCGTTGTCCTTTTTCGAGTTTTGGCCTGACTGGGCGTTCTATTTGCCGGTCGTTGCTCACTGGCTTGCGCTCGGCTTCCGCTATGGCGGTTTCACGCTGCCGACGGCCGCCAATCCGACGATCACCACGGGGGGACTGTGCGGCGAATCCAAGATCGAGATTCTCGATCAGGTGACGGGGGTGCCGCGCGACCTGCTGGCACGGTACACAAGCATCGTAGCGCATGGTTCCGAAGCCGATGCCGAGGCTGGTGAAGCAGCGATGGCGGCAGTCGGAATTGCCTACCCGGTGATCGCCAAGCCCGACATCGGCTGCAATGGCACCGGCGTCCGTCTGATTCGAGACCGCACCGGACTGCTGAACTACAGCAAAGAGTTTCCGCGCGGGGAACGGCTCCTCCTACAGGAGTTCGTGCCCGATGAGGGCGAGGCCGGCATCTTTTACGTGCGCCATCCCGCTGAACCCGTGGGCCGCATCACGTCTATCACCTTGAAGCACGCGCCGGTGCTGATTGGCGATGGCCGCTCGACCCTGGAGCAACTTGTGCTTGCCGATCCACGCGCCGGACGCGTGCCACATCTGTATCTGCCACGGCTACAGGCACGGCTGCACGAAGTCCCACCGCAGGGCGAACGTGTGCGGTTGGTTTTCGTGGGCAACCATTGCAAGGGCTCGATCTTCGAGGACGGCACGCACCTCGTGACCCGGGCGCTCACCCAGTCGTTCGAACGAATCGCACGCGCCGTGCCGGACTTTCATTTCGGCCGTATCGATGTGCGGTTTGCGTCGTTGCCAACGCTGCTGCGCGGCGAAGGCTTCCGGATCATCGAGATCAATGGCGCCGGATCCGAGGCGACGCACGTTTGGGACCCGCGGACCAGGCTGCTCGATGCGTGGCGCGCCCAGTTCTTCCACTACGGCGCGGCGTTTCGCATCGGTGCCGCGAATCGCGCGCGAGGCCACCAGCCGAGCGACGTGCGGACGCTCTACAAGCTGTGGCAACGGCAGAAGCGACTGATGGCGTCGTACCCGATGAACGACTGACTGTGGCACTTGCCTAAACGGCCGGCTTCGGTCACCAACCCGGTATGAGTGCATTACAAGCCATCATCATCGCCATCGCTCAGGGAGCGACCGAGCTGTTCCCTGTCAGCAGCCTCGGGCACGCAGTCGTGTTGCCCGCGCTGTTGCATTGGTCGCTCGATCAGCGATCGCCGGAGTTCCTGCCATTCCTTGTGATGTTGCATCTTGGCACCGCGACGGCGCTGCTGCTGTTCTTCTGGCGCGACTGGTGGGCGCTGTTGATCGGTATCCTGGGACTGACAACGCCGCATCAGACGAGCGAAAGCCGGCGGGTATTCATGCTGATCGTGATCGCAACAATTCCGGCTGTCATCGTCGGTTTCCTGCTGGAGAAGTTCTTTCGCGAACTGTTCGGCACGCCGCTGGTTGCTGCGGCGTTCCTCATCGTCAACGGGCTGTTGCTGTTGGGTGGCGAGAAGCTGCGCACCCACGGCCACAGACCGTTATCCAGCCTCAACGTCATGGATGCCGTCATCATCGGCTGCTGGCAGTGCACCGCGCTGATCCCCGGCATTTCACGCTCCGGCGCGACGATCGTCGGTGGACTGTTGCGAGGTATTGGCCATGAAGGCGCGGCGCATTTCTCCTTCCTGATTGCCACCCCGATCATCTTCGGTGCGACAGTGTTGGAGGTGCCGAAGCTGCTGCATGAGAGCGCGCCTCCCGGTACGTTCGGCTTGGCTACGCTGGCAGCCATCGTCGCGGGCATCACCGCATGGTGCAGCACATGGTTCCTGATGCGTTACTTCCGTCAGCACGATGATTGGGCGCTCAATCCGTTCGCGTACTACTGCCTCATCGCCGGGGCCGTCAGCATCGTGCTGCTCATTGTCTGACGGCGACCCCTGCGATAGCGTCAACCACGCAGCGTAGGGGATCGGCGATGTCCGTGGTGCTGGAGGTTGGGACCCAGTTCGAGGTGCGTCCGTTATCGCCGGTGCTCGGCGCCGAGGTTGTCGGCCTGGACCTGTCGCACCCACTGGATGCTGCGACACGCGCTTCGATCTATCGCGACTTCGTGCGCTATCAGGTGCTGTGTTTCCGCGACCAGGCGCTCAGCAAGGACCAGCAGATCGCGTTCACCGAGCAGTTCGGCACCCTGGAGCGGCACATCGCGCGCAACCGCGGCAGCGACAATCCGATGGTGCACGCGGTTTCCAACCTTGGTGCCGACGGCAAGCCCAGCGGCAAGGTCGGCTCGCAGGAATGGCACACCGACAAGTCGTTTCGGCCCGAGCCGTCGCTCGCCACCATCCTGCACGCGATCACCATGCCGCCGAAGGGAGGCGATACCTGCTTCGCCGACATGTACGCCGCCTATGACGCGCTGAGCGATGC
Source organism: uncultured Alphaproteobacteria bacterium (assembly GCA_963726125.1). GTDB lineage: Bacteria > Pseudomonadota > Alphaproteobacteria > Acetobacterales > Acetobacteraceae > JAMXLO01. Next base: position 397,145 of record CAVSBG010000005.1, read on the forward strand.
GGAGAAGGCGGAGCTGGATGGTGTGCGCGTGATCCATAGCTGGGAGTTGTCGCAGCAGAAGCACGGTCGCGCCGCGACGCCGGAGGAGATCGCCGACGCACCGCCGATGAGCCATCCGCTGGTGCGCTTGCATCCCGACAGCGGTCGCAAGTGTCTGTTCATGGGCGTGCACGCATCGCATTTCGAGGGCCGACCAATGGCGGAGGGACGCGCACGTCTCGCGGCATTGGAGGCCCACGCGACGCAGCCCCACTTCATGTATCGCCACACCTGGCGAGCCGGCGATCTGTTGATGTGGGACAACCGCAGCCTGCTGCACCGGGCCGACGCCAATTTCGATGCGGCGCGGTATCCGCGCGTGCTGCACCGAACCTGCCTGCGAGGTTCGGCGCCGGCGTGAGCTACACGTAAACGCCTTTCATTCCGCCGGCCGGATAGCGCGTCCCCGCCGCGGCTCCTTTCGGGATCGCCGCCGATATCCGCATCACCTCGTCAGGCGTCAGCTTCACGCGCAGCGCACCGACGTTTTCGTCCAGGCGCTGCTTGTACCGTGTTCCGGGAATTGCAACGACATCGGGTCCCTGAGCGAGCAACCATGCCAGCGTGAGTTGAGCCGGCGTGCAGCCCTTTTCCTTAGCCATCGCCTCGATACGCGCGACCAGGTCGCGGTTGTGATTGAAGTTCTCCTGCTGGAATTGCGGATGCGCGGCGCGACGCCCGTCCACATCTGCGAAGGTCTGCATAGCGCCGGTCAGGAAGCCACGCCCCAGCGGCGCATAAGCGACATAGCTGATGCCCAGCGGGCGAGTCGTTTCGCGCGTCTCTTCCGCTTCGGTTCGGTACAGCAGCGAGTATTCCGTCTGCACGGCGGCGATCGGATGTACTGCGTGCGCGCGGCGTATCGTCGCCGGCGACGCCTCGGACAAGCCGAGGTGCCGCACCTTGCCCTGCCGCACCAGCGTCGCCATCGCTCCGACCGTTTCCTCGATCGGCACGTTCGGATCGACGCGGTGCTGGTAGTAAAGATCGATCACGTCGACGCCCAAGCGCTGCAAGCTCGCGTCGCACGCTTGCATCACATACTCGGGGCGACCGTTCACCCCGTTGGGGCCGCCGGGGTTCTGGGTCTGGCCGAACTTGGTGGCCAACACGGCTCGATCGCGGCGTCCCTTCAGGGCGCGCCCGATCACCTGCTCGTTATGTCCCCACCCGTACATGTCCGATGAGTTGAGATGATCGACGCCTTCATCGATCGCCTGGCGGATCAGATCCTCGGAGGCCGCATCGTCGGCAGCGCCGTAGATACCTGACAACGACATGCAGCCCAGGCCAATGGCTGAGACCGACGGTCCACCTTTTCCCAGTGTGCGATGCTCAAGCTTCTCCGTCGTCGCCATGGCGTCTGCTCTCCTCACCTCGGAGGGGGAGACTAGGGCAAAGCCGGCCAGACTGGAACACGTTACTGGAGGCTGCCGCCTATAGCGCTGAACTTACTCGATAAAGCATCGGTAAAAGAGGTGAAGCCGACGACCAAAGTGGTAACGATGATGCCGGCGATGATCGCATATTCCAACGCCGTGACGGCGCGTTGGTCATAATAAATTCGCAACGGAATACGCCGATAGAATCTCATCGCTGCGCAACCCCTTTCCGCAATGCGATGCAATCATCTGCCGGGTTACAAAGCGGTTTCAGTTGGAATCACCCGTGATGACGAATTAGCGACCGAAATACCCCGCGCGTACCGCCATACCGATCAGGTTGACGATCAAGCGACCGGCGGTGATGCAGGTGATCTGATTGACGTCAGAACTCGGTGTGATCTCGACCACGTCCATCCCGACGACGCGGCCCTTGTGCACCAGGCCATGGATCAACTTACGCGCCTGCGCGAAGGTGACGCCGCCGGGACACGGCGCGGCAACGGCAGGTGCCTCGCCGGGATCCATGCCGTCCAAATCGACCGTGAGATAGTAGCGCCCACCGTCCGGAATGCGGTCGAGGATGGCATCCATCCCGACATCGTGCAGCTCGTATGCCGTGATCAGATGGGCGCCATAGGCACGCGCGGCTTCCACTTCTTCAGGGCGGGCGCTGCCGGTGGCGCGTAGTCCGATCTGGAAGATCTCGCCAATGTGCGGCATCTCGGAGGCGCGGCGGATCGGGCTGGATAGTCCCTCGCGCACGCCGTTCACCTCATCCCGCCAATCGATATGCTGATCGATCTGCACCAGCGTGATCGGCCCTTGGCCTTCGAAGGCGCGCAGCACGGGGATCGGAATGCCATGATCGCCACCCAACACGATCGGCATCGCGCCCGCGGCGAGGATCTGGCGCACCACCTGTTCGGCGCGTTTCAAATGGCCGGTGGTGTCGCCGATGTCCGCGCGCACGTCACCGCAATCGACCATGTCGATCGGCTGTCCGTCGAAGAGCGTTCCGCCGAGGTCGAAGTCATAGCGCTCCATCGAGCGGATCAGACGATCGCTGACACGTCGCATCGCCGCCGGTGCGTTCGCCTGGTCATTGACGATGGCGTGGTAGTCGTAGGCGTTGCCATAGGGAATGCCCAGGAACGCAATGTCCGCGGACAGATGGTCCAGCCGTTCCACCAGACGCGAGTAGAGAAACGTCCGGTGCTCGGCCGCGGGCGGGACGATCAGTTCCATGCGGATCACGCCGGCTGAATGATGGTGGTGCTTTCGCAGTCCGCCTCGACGCGATCACGGCGAAGCTGCACGGTGTGGTACTCGCCGCGCAGCCAATGCTCGAACTGGTCGCTGTAGTGCGGATTGCCTGGCACGCCTGAATTGCCGATGTTCTGCACCGCCAGGAACGAATCTGGGGCGGAGAAGTCCACCACGATCCGGTACTCGGCGCCGGAGCTCGCGGCGTGCGGTGGCAGCTCACCGCCGGTGTTGCGCAGCGTGTGCGATCCGCCATCCACCTCGCTCGGCCCGATGTCGAATGCGGCATCACCGACGGGATGATGCCAGTGCGCCTGATGCAGCCGCCCCCACTGCCAGGCCGCATTGTCATCGCCAAGCCGCGCGCGGAGCGTATCCAGCGTGCGTTGAGCGACCGAGCCACAACATGCGGCGTGGTGCCGTCGGCGAAATAGGCGATGGACGCATCCTCGAGCAGGCTGGCGCCGAGGCCGGTCTGCTGGTGCGTGAGATCGAGCAGCCGCTCGTCCAGGTGCTGGCTGATAACCTCGCGTTGCCACAGTGCCATGAAGGCCTCGAATAGTGTTGGCGCGACGCTGGTGAGCGTGTAGCGATAGTCCCAATCGCCGAGCATACGCTTCAACTTCGCCGACGCCTGATCGCTGCTGGATCCGAGATGTCGGATGATGTGGGGGCACAAGCGCTCCGCACGGCAGTTCTTTACATCATTCTGCAGCCGGACGTTCGCGGCATGATCCTGCGTGGCCTTGCCGCCCAGCGCCTGCGCGAGGCGCACGCCACGATGGCCTTGCGAATACGCGCCATAAATGGGCTGTGGCCAATCATCCGGCACGATGCGCTGATTGGCACTGGCGACATAGCCACTCGGCGGGTCGTACATCCGCGGCATCTCGTCGTACGGAATATAACCCTGCCACTGATCGGCGGCCGCACTGGCATCACGGAAGCCGGGCACAACGCGGCCGCGGATCGGAATGCGTCCGGCCATTTGATAGCCGATATGCCCGTTCACATCGGCGTAGACGAAATTGAAGATCGCAACTGCCCAGTCGCGCAACGCCGAGCGAAAACCAGCCCAGTCCTTTGCCCGAGTTACCGCCACGGAGGCTCGGATATCGTCCATGTGCTCCATGCCGACCCAGCGCAGCGATAACGGTGGATCGCCCGCCGGATCGAGCGACGGCACCAGCGCGTTCACCAACGGACCGCGGACGGTGGACCTTATCGTCAGCGGACGCGCTGCCTCGCCGCGCACCTTGATGCTGAGGTGTCGTTCGTCGAATGCGCGCCAGGTGTCACCATCGCGATATCGAGACGAATCGCGTGCATCGACTTCCTCGACATACATGTCGCGGGTCGTCGCCATGTTGTTGGTGATTGCCCAGGCGACAGTGCCATTGCTGCCCCACCACATGCCGGGAAAACCAGGATGGCCTGCGCCCGCGGCACTGTCCTCCGGTCCATGCAGGGCGTACTCGTACCACGACGACGGCACCCAGAACGGCTGATGCGGATCGCCGCACAGCAGCGGTTTGCCGGTGGCGGTGCGGGTTCCGTGGAGGGCCCAGTTGTTGCTGCCGGTCGCATCGTCGGTCCCCGCGGCGGTTTGCAGCACGCGATGCTCGGACGCTTCGGGTGTCAGGTAGAGGCCGCGATATTGCTCTGGCAGCAGGCGCGCCGCCTCGGCGGCAACGATGCGATCGATGCGTCCGTTGAGCGACCACCAGATGCCGCGCGCGATCGCAACGACGTCGCGCACTGCGAACGGTTCGGGCGTGTAGCCGAGCCGGCCGAACTCTGGCGGCAGGTCGCGACCGTAGAGCTCGACCTGCCGGTTGATACCGGCAACGAACGCGGTGCATATCGCATGGGTGTTCTCGTCCAGTGCGGCGGCCTCACGCGTCGCGATCTGGTCGATGCCGACGGTCAGGTGAGCGATGTCGCTGGCGACGTAGGCGGCACCCAAGATTTCCGCCTGACGGCCGAGTGCGCGGCGGCGCAGGCGGTCCATCTGCCATAGCCGATCCTGCGCCATGGCGAGGCCGACGCCGAACCACAGGTCCGGCGTCGTGGACGCGTAAATGTGCGGCACGCCGGCGCGGTCCCGCAAGATCTCAACGCGGCCGCTGATGGCGCCAGTGATCTGTTCGGTCTTGCTCATCCAACACCCCCATCGCCGCCATTGTCATCCGCATGGCGGCCGGGGTCCAGGGGTGCGGTCGTTACGCTGTCAGCCCATGCCTTGAGCACGGTCCGGCGTGATCTCGTAGATCACGCGAATCTGGTCCGGCGATGCCCAGGGGTACTTGTCCTTGCCGAGGTATTTCTTCGCCAGCGAGTCGATGTGTGCATCAGCGCCCTGCTCCGTCATGCGGGTCACCTTGCCGCGGATCTGCACGTAACGATACGAGTTGTCCGGGTCCAGGATCGCCAGCGCCACCGGCGAGCCTTCCTTCATGTTGCGCTGCTTGGTGCGGCCCTTTGCCGTGTTCACGCGAATGAGGCCGTTGGTGTAGTCGAACCAGACCGGCGTCACCTGCGGTGAACCATCCGGCATCACAGTGGCCAGGTCGGCAAATGCCTTCTTCTGCGTCAGCAGGTCGAGGTACTGGTCGGGAATAGCGGCCATGTCGGGTGCTCCTTATTCGCTGAACAACCCATAGATGGGACGATCCGCGCAGGATAGAATACCGCGGGCACCACCGAACTCGACGCCCCGCCAATAGGGTCGTAGGCTGTCGCAAACCCCTGGGAGGGAGTCGTAGCGATGTCGAGCAATGGCCCTGAGACCTGCCTGACCGGCGTTCGGGTGTTGGACCTGACGCAGTTCGAGGCAGGCCCGTCCTGCACCGAAGCGCTTGCCTGGATGGGCGCCGACGTGGTGAAGGTGGAGAACCCCAAGCTGGGCGATCCAGGTCGCACCGCGGGCGGCAAGCCTGGGCAGGATGCCTATTACTTCCTGCAATACAACGCCAACAAGCGCTCGGTCACCGTCAACCTGAAGGACCCGCGCGGCGTTGAACTCGTGAAGGAGATGGCGAAGAAGGCCGACATCTTCTGCGAGAACTTCGCGCCTGGCGCGATCGAACGGCTCGGCCTCGGGCCGGATGTGATCCGCGCCATCAATCCGTCCATCATCTATTGCCAGACCAAAGGCTTTGGTGCCGGCAGCAGATTCGAGAAGAGCCTCGCGTTCGACATGATCGCGCAGGCGGCCGGCGGGCTCATGAGCATCACCGGTGAAGAGGACGGGCCTCCGTGCAAGCCCGGTTCCACCATCGGCGACACCGGCACCGGCATGCTGATGGCGATCACCGTGCTTGGCGCCTATATCCGGCGCCAGCGCACCGGCCAGGGTGAGCATCTGCAACTCGCGATGCAGGATGCGATCCTGCACTACATCCGCAATGCGTTCACCTACATGGAGCGGACCGGGAAGCCGGCGCCTCGTGCGGGATCGAAGACGGTGGGCGGTGGCAATCCGCCGATCGGTGTGTATCCGTGCAAGGGCGGCGGACCGAACGACTACGTCTACATCTATTGCAGCCGTGCCAATCCCGAACATTGGAACCGGTTGCTGAAGGTGATGGGCCGCGAGGACCTGGTCGGCGATCCCAACTATTCCACCCCGGACGCGCGCACCGAACATCGCGAGGAGGTCGATGCCATCGTCGCCAACTGGACGCGCCAGCATGACAAGCACGAGGCGATGCGCCTGGTGAGCGAGGCAACAATTCCGTCCGGCGCAGTGATGGACACGATGGAACTGGCAAACGACGAGACCTTCGTGAAGCGCGGTATTCGCCAGGTCATGAATCATCCGCAGGTCGGTGACTACACGATGAGCGGTTGGCCAGTGCGGTTCTCCGGCAAGACGCCGCCGGTAAAGGCAGCGCCGTTGCTCGGTCAGCACAACGCGGAGGTGTTGGCGGATTGGCTCGGCATGGACGAGGGCAAGATCGGTGGGCTGCGCGGTGAAGCGGTGATCGGCGGGTAATCACAACGCCGCATCGCTGAATGCTGACCGGAGGCTCTTCCCCTCCTCGCGTAGTCGCCACCATTGGGATGCACGGAAGCGCTTCGACCTGGGTGTTCAACGTGGTCCGCGAGTTGATGATTGCGGCCATGGGGGACATCCAGGTCGTATCGCTCTATGCCGACCAACGGGAGCAGCTTCCCGATGCCGCAGGCCGATGTCTGGTGATCAAATCGCATCATGGCAGTATGGGGCTGGATAGTTGGCTAGCTGAAGCCGGGGCGCGCATCTTCCTCAGCGTGCGTGACCCGCGCGATGCCTGCGTTTCCATGTGCCAACGTTTCCGCTCGCCGCTGGCTCACTGCGCCCAATGGATCGGCAACGACTGCAACCGTCTGCTGCGCCTGGCGCCACAGGATTATCCGTTGCTGCGTTACGAAGATCGCTTCTTTGACGACAAGGATGTGGTGAAGCGCATCGCAGTCTCGCTGGCTCTGCAACCTCCTACGGCGATGATCGATGCGATCTTCGACCGCTATCGAACCGAAGCAGTGCGCATGTTTGCGGAGTCGCTTGGGCAATTGCCGCCCGAACGCCTGACCACAGTCGTCCGATTCCCAATGGATCGCGTAACGCAAATTCTGGGTCCGCACATCGGCGATACGCTCAGTGGGAAATGGCGTGATCTGCCAACAGACATGCAGACCGAATTGACGCGCGTATTCCGGCCTTTTCTGGACCGGTTTGGCTATCCATGCTGAAATGCCCGGACATCAACAACAGCAATCGGCCATGACACACCAATATTGCATTGTTCAGGATGAGGGCCACGTTCGCATCGTCACGCTCAATCGCCCGGAAGTGCTGAATGCACTTCACGCCGATGCCAACGACGAACTTGCGACCGTGTGGGACGACTTCGCAACGCGAGACGACCTGTGGGTCGGCATCATCACCGGTGCCGGTGGGCGTGCGTTCTCTGCCGGCAACGACCTGAAGGTGCAGGCCGCTGGCCGTCGCCGTCCGAATGGACCCAACGGCTTTGCCGGCATTACGCATCGCTTCAATCTCGATAAGCCAATCATTGCCGCGGTGAACGGCTGGGCAATGGGCGGCGGATTCGAGACCGCGCTCGCCTGCGACATCATCATTGCGGCCGAGAATGCATTGTTCGCGTTGCCTGAACCGCGTGTTGGCCTCATTGCCGGTGGCGGTGGCGTGCACCGTTTGCCGCGGATGATCCCTCGCAAGAAGGCGATGGGCATGATCCTGACCGGACGCCGCGTCGGTGCGCGCGAGGGCTTCGAACTCGGCTTCGTCACCGAGGTGGTGCCGGAAGGCCAGGCACTCGAACGTGCCAAACGCTGGGCGTCGCAGATCCTGGAATGCTCGCCCAAGGCGGTGCGCGCGTCGAAGCAGGCAACGTATCGTGGCCTCGACGAACCGTCACTGGAGCGCGCAATGCGCACGGTGTATCCGGCGCAGCAGGAGAACATCGACAGCCAGGACTATATTGAAGGCCCCAAAGCCTTCGCGGAAAAGCGCAAGCCGAACTGGCAGAACAAATAGGAGGGAAACCATGCGTATCCACAATCTGTACTGCGACGCGAATGGTGAATCGCACTGGCGTGACGTCGAAGTGGAGTGGGTTGAGGAGCGGAACTTCTCCAAGTTGTCGGCACGCCTGCCGGCCACCGGGATCATTTTCCGAGAGACGTCAGGCGATTACGACCTGTCGTGGCACCCGGCACCGCGGCGCCAGTACATCATCAATCTCGACGGTGGTGTGCAGATCACCGCAAGTGATGGCAACGCGCGGGTGATCGGCGCCGGAGAGGTGGTGCTGGTCGAAGACACCACCGGCAAAGGCCATCTGTCGAAGTCCGTTGGCGGAAAGATGCGGCGCTCGATTTTCGTGCCGATCGAGTAACCTGCCCACGGGCTTTCTTTCGGCTGCGCGCCTGCCTATTGTGCCGCCCGGTTTCGGCGGTGGCCGTCGGTGCGAAGGGGAGAATTCACATGAAACTGGCGTTTTTCGACGACTACAAGCTGGGCGTGGTCAAAGGTGACAACATCGTCGATGTGTCATCCGCAGTGCGCGACATCCCGCAACTTGGGCCGGCCGACCTGATCAACGGGCTGATCGCGCGCTTCGCCGACTACCGCAAGCGGCTGGAGGATGCGTCGGCCAGTGGTGGCGTGCCGCTGTCCAGCGTAAAGCTGCAAGCGCCGCTGCCGAAGCCCGGCAACATCGTCTGCATGGCGGTGAACTACATGGAGGACGGCACGCGCAAGGAGCCGGCGCCGATCAATGCATTCCACAAGGCGCCGACGGCGGTCCTTGGTACGGGCGGCACGATGATCCTGCCGGACGTACCCGCGACAATCTTCGAGGGCGAGGCCGAAATGGCGCTGGTGATCGGCAAGCGCGCCAGCCACGTGAAGGCGGCCGATGCGATGGACTATGTGTTCGGCTATACCAACTTCATCGACGGCTCGGCGCGCGGAATTCCGCCGACCAGCTTCTTCGCAATGAAGTCGCGTGATACATTCGCGCCGATCGGCCCCTATCTGGTGACCAAGGATGAGATCGCAGACCCGCACAAGGTGCCGGTGAAGCTGTGGGTCAACGGCGAGATCAAGCAGAACTTCAACACCGACGACATGGCGCACAAGATCCCGCGTTGCATCGAGTGGGTCACGTCGATCCACACTTTGGAGCCGGGCGACATCCTGGCGACCGGCACCAACCATCGCGGCCTCAACGCGTTCATGGACGGCGATACGGTCGAACTGGAGTGCGGCGGCCTCGGCAAGCTGAGCTTCAAGGTGCGCGACGAGCTGAAGCGCACCTGGTCACGCGAGACTCGGCTGGATCGTCAGAACAAGGGCTTCGACACGCCGACGCCGCAGATCGGCGGCAAGTACGCGCCGGCGAAGTAACGATCGACTGCCACGGCCGGCTTATGGCTGGCCGTGGCGTGTCGTCAATTGCACCACGCCCGATCCGACCACCGACAACTCGCCGTCCTGATTGCGCGCCTCCTGCTCGATCTCGACCAGATGGCGATCGTCCTCGACGAAGCAACGCACGACCTTGCCGTCGATCAGCACGGTGTCGCCTTCAGGATTATGCCGGCGGATCTTGCAGCTTGCGCGCCGCAATTGACCATCATCTCCCATCCAGTTGGTGAGATGATGCGTCATCCAGGAGCAACGCTCCGGGCCATAGTCGTACGCGCCGGGCACACCGACCATGCGGGCGAATTCCGGCTCCCAGTGCACGCGCTCGGGGCAATCGGGAATGCCGAAACGATTGGCGATGCCCAGCCCGCGATGTGCGCTGACCTGCTGCCAGGCAAGCTTATTCGCGCGAATGTAAAGCCCACCCCAACCCTGCGCATAGGTAATGAATCCGGTCACCGTCATCGGTCCCTTGACCATCGTCGATAGCTGATCGCCGACCGCAACATCTTCCCAGTATCGCGGCGTCCTCCCGCGAACCTCCTCCTCGGCATAAAGCCGATAGATCCGCGCCAGATCGTCATCCGAGTAATGCGGCGGTGGGCGTCCTTTCACCCCGTCGTACTTGCTGCCCTGTTCCCGCGCCTGATCGCGATCGGTGCGAAAGCACCAACTGTCAGCGGAGGCGACCATCTCGCCGCGCTGGTTGTAGAAGTCGACATGGTAAACCTGCTGGATCGAGCGCCCGGCGAACCGGGTCTGGTGTTCGATCAGGTCCTTCAGCCAAGCCTCCGTGCTGATTGTATCGTTGCGCAGCACGGGGAGGTGCCAGGTCCAGTCGGCGCCAGCCCACATCGCGTGCACGCCGGGCAGGCCGCCGACATAGCCGGAAATGATACGGCTGGTTGCGAACAGGAAGCTGGGCAACGCGACGATGCCGCCCCAACGCGTGCCCGCTGCGTAATCGGGCTCACACCACAGCGGATTGTCATCGCCGATGCCATGCGCGTAATGGCGGATCGAGTCGCGTGTCGCCTCGTGGCACCAGGGTTCCAAGGTGTTCTCGATGCGCACATTCACGCGCCGCCGTAGCGCGTCCAGCCCGTCGTCGGTGATCTTCGGGAACAGCCGGTTCGTGTCGCTCATGTCTGTCCTTGCATCTCGCGCTCGCGCAGCGCTTTGCGATTGACCTTGCCGGCCGGCGTCTTCGGCAACTCGGCTACGAACGCGACGATGCGCGGGTATTCGTGTTGGCTCAGCCGCGCACGCACGAAGTCCTGGATGTCGCGCGCCAATTCATCATCCTGGCTCTGTTCGCCCGTCACGACGAACGCCTTCACCACCTGACCGCGTTGGGTGTCAGGCACGCCGATTGCGGCTGCCTCGCGCACGGCCGGATGACGCAGCAGGACATCTTCGATCTCGGTTGCGCTCATCGTCCAGCCGGCGGAGATGATCACGTCGTCCGCGCGGCCGGCATGGAAGAAAAAGCCATCGTCATCGATCCAACCTCGATCTTTCGTGGCAAACCACGTGCCGTGGCGCAACACCTTGATCTCGCCGGTCTCACCAGGCGCGCACATGGAGCCATCGGGTCGTTGCACCTGCACGTTCACACCGGGCACCGGCTTACCGAGGGTGCCAGGCTTGCCGGCGAAATCCTCGGCCCCGGGATAGTTGGCGAGGATCACGCCAATCTCGGTCGTGCCATACATGCTGCACAGGCGCGCGCCGAACGTGCGTTCGGCAAAGTCCGCGCTGTCGCTGTCGATCGGCTCGCCGGTGAACGATAGCTTGCGGAGCGCGTAGCGATAGTGCGACGCCAAGCCAGATGTTCGCATCATGCGATAATGCGTTGCCGCAGCCGATACGTTCGTAGTGCCGAAGTCCTGCAATGCACGCAACAGGCGTTCCGCATGGAAGCGCCCTGCATAGACACCGGTCTCTACACCAAGCGCCAGCGGTGCCAACGTGCCGTGCCAGAGCCCATGGCCCCAGGCAGGCGATGACGGACAAAAGAACCTGTCGCCCGGGCGGATGCCGGTACCGTAGAGCGCCGCAATCATCACCACGACAATAGCCCGGTGCGTGTGGCGGATCGCCGCAGGCAGTTCGCGGGTTGTGCCAGATGTATACTGATAGATCGCGAGATCATCGCCGCATGTCACCGGTCGAAAATCGGCCGGATACCGTGACAGCACGTCGTGGAAGGCGTCGTCCGGGGTGATCACCTGGAGAGACAATGAACCTAACGTTGCTGCCTTATCCGCCGTCGTCAGCAAGAGGCGCGGTGAGCAATCGTCGATGCGCAACCGAACGCCGTCCGGTCCGAACAGTGTGAACAGAGGCACGGCGATCGCGCCAAGCTTCATAGCTCCGAACAGCGAGGCGTAAAATGCCAGAGATGGCTCCAGCATGATCGCAACCCGATCGCCCGGCGCTATGCCTATCGCGGCGAGCCAATGTGCGTAGCGGGATGACATGTCGGCGATGGTGCGGAAGCTGATCGCTTCGTCCCGCCCGTCGGCATGGGCGATGCGGATCGCGACGCGGTGTGATCAGTCGCATACCGATCGATGCACTCGTGCGCGATGTTCAGCCGCTCGCGATCACCGTCGAACAGGTCCCAGAGTCGCGCGGATGCAAAGTATCGCTGTGCATCCGCATAGCTGGTGTAGTCGGTGAGCAGCATCGCGAGAGCTATGTTGGCTTTCGCTGCCATCCCAGCCAATCGCACACGCCCTGACCCATCACCAGTTCCAGATCGTTGCCATTGAGCCAGGGGAGTTCCTCGGTGAACATCGTGACGCACTGACGATAGCTGCACGGCATGCGCGTTATATCGGTGCCCCAGAAGAATCGCTTCGGCCCGTATGCATCAAAGATGCGGTGCAGCCCGTCGTGGATATCGCGGAACGGATAGGGCGTGGCGGAATAACCCGGTGCGCCTGTCGCCTTGACCGCCACATTCGGACAATTCGCCAGCGAACACAGCATATCCAGATCGACAAGTGCCGCATCGCCTTTCGCCGATCGCACCAGCCCCAGGTGATCGATGATCAGCTTCAAATGCGGATGCCGCTCGGCGATCTGCTTGAACAGCGGCAGAAAGCGCCAAGCCATTGTCGCGATCGGCGTGCCGGCTTGTTCCGCCGCCGGCCACAGCCAATCCATCGTGCCGTCCATGTGCCAATTCACCTGCTCCGCGCGCGTCAGCGACCAGCGAAGGCCCAGCATGCCGGGCCGCTGCTTCCAGGTTTCGATACGCTTGCGTTCCTCAGGGTGGTTGAGCGGAAACCAGCCGAGGATGCAGAACCGATCTGGGTATTTCCTCGCGGCTTCCACGGCCATCTCGTTCGAGCCGTTGTCCCAGCTCGGCGGGTGCAGCACTGCGCCATTCACGCCGGCCGCGTCCATCTCCTTGATCAGCTCTTCTGCCGTGTAGATCGATGTCTGCCGATGATGGTCGCTCGGCTTGCCGCTGCCCCAGATATGCACCTGTGCGTCGATGATCTGCATGGTTCGTCTCCTTCCCATTGGGGCCATGCTGGACGCGGCCGGCCGAACACGTCAAACAAGGTGCGAACGATGGAGTGGAGCAGGCGCGTGCTGGACCGAATATTGCTCACCAATGACGATGGCATCGATGCGCCTGGCCTGGCGATCCTGGAAGCGGTCGCAGCCGAACTAGCCCGTGAGGTGTGGGTGGTAGCGCCGGAGCACGACCAAAGCGGTGTGTCCCACTCGATCAGCCTGCATCACGCATTGCGCGTGAGCCAGCAGGGCGAGCGGCGCTTCGGCATCACTGGCACTCCAGGCGATTGTGCTGTGATGGGCATCTGCCATCTGATGACCGATGCGCCGCCGCAACTGGTACTGTCTGGCGTGAACCGCGGGCTGAACCTTGGGATGGAGACGGTGTTCTCCGGCACTGTTGGCGGCGCGATGACCGCAATGATGCTGGGCGTGCCGTCGATCGCGCTGAGTCAGGCGTACAAGGACCGCAACAACGTCAACTGGGAGCCGTCGAGCAAGTTGGGCGCGCAGGTGGTGCGCGATCTGCTGGCGATCGGTTGGAGCAAGGACGCGTGTCTGAACATAAACTTTCCCGCTGGCCCCGCGGCTGAGGCAGGGCCGATGACTCTGGCCAGGCAGGGCGTGGGGATGGTCGCGGGCATGCACGTAGATACGCGTGTGGATCCGCGCGGCATGTCCTACCATTGGCTCAATTTCCGCCGCGGCGATCGGCAGCAAGGGCCGGAGAGTGATTATGACGCGCTGCGTGCTGGCAATATCGTGGTCACACCTCTCCGCTACGACAGGACTGACGAAGACGCGTACCAAGCGCTGGCGGAAAAACTGCCGCGATTCAGCAAGTAGCGTCAGAGCCCGCCGGTCACATCGATCGTCAGTCCCGTCACGTAGTCCGCATCAGACGAAGCGAGGAAGCAGACGACCTTCGCCTGGTCGGACGCTTCGGCCATCCGTCGCAGCGGCACACGCTCGATTTCAGCCGCCTGATCTTCCGGTGATTGCTGATTGAAGCGCGGCCTGATGCGCTCGGTCAGAGTTCGGCTCGGCGCAATGGCGTTGACGTTGATGCCGAACGGCCCCAGTTCGAGCGACAGCTTCTTGGTCAGCGCGATGATGCCGCCCTTCGCTGTCGCATAAGCGCCACTGGACGCCACGCTTAGTCCGCGGCCAGCAATCGATGCGAGATTGACGATCTTGCCGCTCTTGCGCCGCTTCATCAGCGGTATCACGGCGTGGCAGAACAGGAATGTGCCGCTCAGATTGAACGCGATCAGCTTCTGCCAATCGTCAAAGGACAGTTCATCCAGTGTGGCATTGGGTCTTTCGATGATCGTGCTGCCGCCGACGGCATTGACCAGAATGTCAACGGCTCCGTATTGCTTCCCGGCCCAGGCAACCACCTCATCGACCTGAGCTTCATCCAGCGCATTGGTTGGGCGGCCAATCGCACGGCCGCCCGACATGTTGATCGCCTCCATCGCCATGGCGAGGCGGCGTTCGTCATTGTCCACACCGATGATGACGGCACCTTCGGCCGCCATGATGTCGGCCGTGGCACGTCCGATGCCGCTGCCAACGGCGGTGATAAGCGCAACCTTGTCCTTGAAGCGCATTGCCATCCTCCCTCAGTTGAGCCGTGCAGCCTGTGCCATCACCTCGATCGCCTCGGGCTGGCGTGAGCGCACGGTGAGACTGGTTGCGCCGGAATCCTCCCAGGCGCGGAAGCGCTGCTTGATACGCTCTGGTGGACCGACCAGCGATTTCATATCTACCCATTCGTCAGGCACAGCCTCGATCGCCTCTTCCTTGCGATGCGCGAGATATAATTCCTGGATGCGTTCTGCTGCATCCTTGAAGCCACGGCGGATCATCATGTCCTTGTGGAAATTCGTGTCACGGTGACCCATGCCACCGACGTACAGCGCAACTTCCGGCTTCATCTTCGCAAGTGCGCCCTTCACGTCGTTGTCGACAGCGACATGTACCGACGCCTGGATGGCGAAGTCGCGCAAACTCTTGCCGTTGCCGGCGCGCCGAAAGCCTTCCTCGAGCCAGGGCATGTATTCCGGTAGCGACCCAGGCACGAATCCCAGCGGCAGCCAGCCATCGGCGATTTCCGCAGTCAGCTTCACGGTGGTTTCGTTGCCAGTGCCTAGGTAGATCGGAATGTCAGGGTTCATATGCAGTATGGACTTCAGCGGCTTGCCGACGCCGGCGGCACCCTCGCCTGTGTAGGGGAGCGAAATCTCGCGACCCTCATGTGTCACCGGAGCTTCGCGGCGAAAGATCTTGCGCATGATCGCGACGTAATCCTTGTAGCGATAGTACGGCCGACCCCATGGTTGACCGTACCAGCCTTCAACGATCTGCGGGCCTGATACGCCCAGGCCGGCGATGAAACGTCCTCCACCGGCGAGAGCATCGACCGTCGCCGCACACATTGCCGCGTTGGCGGGCGTACGCGCGGCGAGCTGCATGATACCGGTGCCGAGCTTGATGCGCTTCGTGACGGCAGCAAGGAAGGCGAGGGGTGTCACCGCATCGGTGCCGTACGCCTCCGCGGTCCAGACACTGTCGTAGCCAAGCTCCTCCGCGCGCTGCACCAGCGCCACGGGCAGGTCAAGCTGTGCGCGAGAATACCCGATGGAGAGACCGAGCTTCATCCTGCGTTCCTCCACGTCGCACGCGGCCTCGGCAAGCCGAGGTTCTCTCGCAGCGTCGTGCCCGCATAGTCCTTGTGATACAGACCGCGCCGCTGCAACTCGGGCACGACGTGCTGCACGAAATCCATGTAGGTGCCGGGCACATGGGTCGCTGCCAGCACGAACCCGTCAGCGACCGGTGACGTGAACCACTCCTCTAGCCCATCGGCGACTTCCTTTGGTCCACCAACGAACGGTTTGTTCGGTCGCGCGCGGCTGCTGAACTTGACGAAGTCGCGTGGCGTCGGGTTGGTGATGCCGCTGACGCGCAGCACACGGTCGCGCATGGATTGCGTGCCGGAGATGTTCGCCAGTTCATCATCGGTGAACGGTTCGTCGATGCCCTTCGACGCGAAATCGAAGTTCATTGCTTCGGACAGCAGCGACAGCGCGTCCTCGTCGGTCGCCAGCGTGTCGACCAATGCCATCTTGTCCTCGGCCTCGGCCTTCGTTGCGGCGCACACGACATAGGCGGAGGGTGTTATAAAGAACTGGTCGGGATCGCGTCCCTGGCTGGCCACATCATCCTTCATCTCGCGGTAGGTTTGCTTGCCGTGCTCCATGCTGGTGGGCGTCGAGACGAACACCAGTTCGCCCCAGCGCGCGGAGAAATGCTTGCCGCGGCCGCTTTGTCCCGCCTGGATGACCACAGGATGACCTTGCGCCGAGCGAGGCACGGTGAATGGCCCGCGCGATCGGAACCATTGGCCTTGGTGATCCAGCCGCCGCACCTTGTCGGGATGCGCGAACAGCCCGGTCTGCTTGTCAACGACAATGGCGTCGTCGTCCCACGAGTTCCAGTGTCCGAGAACGACCTGCATGAACTCATCGGCGCGGTCGTAGCGTGCGTCGTGTTCCAGATGCTGCTCCTGGCCCATGTTCAACGCTTCGCCATCGTTCATCGACGTAACCACGTTCCACGCCGCCCGCCCGCCGGTCATCAGATCGAGCGTCGCGAACACGCGCGCCACGTGGAACGGTTCGAAATAGGTCGTGGAACACGTAGCACCGAGACCGAGTCGTTCCGTCGCCATGCCCATCACCGTCAGCACGGTGATCGGGTCCATCTTCACGCAGCGGATGCCGTGCTCCACCGTGTGGCGATGGTCATTGCCGTAGCGGTCAGGCATTGCCAAGCGGTCGTCGAAGAAGCCAAGGTGGAACTTGCCTTCCTCCAACACGCGGCCGATGGTGCGATAGTAATCGGCAGACATGGAGTCATCGCGTGACTCCGGATGGCGCCACGAGCTGACAAGATTCGTGCAGTTCTGCGCCTGCAGGAAACCGACCATGACCATCTGGCGCATTTGCGAACGCTCCATCCCGACTTGCCGGTATCATCGCGCGGATCAGCAGTGGAGGGCAAACCGATGCTCGGACTCGTCACCACACCCAACGGCAAAGCGCCGATGGAATTGCGCGAAGTCCCGGAGCCGGAACCGCAACGCAACGAGGCCGTCGTCGTGGTGCATGCCTTTTCGCTCAACCGCGGCGAACTGCGGTCCATCCGAAACAATGGAGAAGGCTGGATCCCGGGCCAGGACGTTGCCGGCATGGTGCTGAGGCAGGCAGAGGACGGCAGCGGTCCGCGCGCCAACACGCGGGTCGTTGCTCTGACTGACGAATTCGCTTGGGCGCAGCGAGTCGCCGTGCCGGGACACCGCATGGCTGCGTTGCCAGACAACGTAAGTTTTGTGCAGGCGGCGACACTGCCGGTGGCCGGCCTCACCGCGCTGCGCACATTGCGTCACGGAGCGCCCCTGCTGGGCAAGCGCGTGCTGATCACCGGTGCGGCTGGCGGTGTCGGTACAATTGCGGTGCAGCTTGCGGCGGCGTCAGGTGCGCGCGTGACGGCGGTGGTCGGACGATCGGAACGCGCCGCCGGATTGAAGGAACTCGGGGCAGGCGAGGTGGTGCAGGACATCGCCGACGCG
Source organism: uncultured Alphaproteobacteria bacterium (assembly GCA_963726125.1). Classification (GTDB taxonomy): domain Bacteria; phylum Pseudomonadota; class Alphaproteobacteria; order Acetobacterales; family Acetobacteraceae; genus JAMXLO01. Next base: position 414,942 of record CAVSBG010000005.1, read on the forward strand.
CAGGGCCGCTTTGCACTGATCCTGGAATCCGCGGGCGGCGCATCGCTCGCACACGCAATCAAGCTCGTGGAAGCGGAGGGCACAGTCGTGGTCTACGGCAATTCGTCTGGCGAACCAACGACGATCGCCTTCGCCGACTTCCGTCCCGCACCAAACTCGCGTGTGCAGAGTTTCAGCTACTTCTACTCCGAATCCGAAGATCGCTTCGCGCCAGACCTCGCACTACTCATGTCGTTGATTGCCGATGGATCGCTGCAGCCGCAAATTGGCGTCGAACGAAGCTGGCGTGACTTTACAGCGGTGGCCGAACAGTTGCGCGATCGCCGCGTTGCCGGCAAGGCTGTGCTCCTGATCGATTAAGGAGGAAGCGTACATGGAATTCAGCGGCAAGGTGGCATTGATCACCGGCGGCGGCGGCGGCATTGGTCGGGCAAGCGCTATCGGCTTTGCCGCTCGCGGTGCCAAGGTCATGGTGGTCGACAACGACGCAACCTCCGGCCAGGCGAGTGCCGAACTCGTGCGTCAACGCGGGGGTGACGCACGGTTCCTGCGCGCTGACGTGACGAAGTCTGCTGATGTGCAGGCCTATGTGAAAGCAACGCTCGACGCCTATGGCGCCATCGACTGCTTCTTCAACAACGCCGGCATTGAAGGCAAAGTCGCGCCAATCCAGGAAACCGAAGAAGCAATGTTCGATGCGGTGATCGGCGTCAATCTGAAGGGCGTGTTCCTCGGCTTGCGTTACGTCCTGCCGGTGATGCTGAAAAAGGGAAGTGGCGCCATCGTCAACACCGCCTCGGTGGCGGGACTGTTCGGTGCTCCTGGAATGGCGCCCTATGTCGCCTCAAAGCATGGCGTGCTCGGCTTGACCAAGACGGCATCGTCTGATGTCGCGCGTCTCGGCATTCGCGTGAATGCGATATGCCCGGGGGCGGTGGAAACACGCATGATGCGCTCGCTGGAGGCGCAGCGGAATCCCGCCGACCCGCAGATGTCGCACGACATGACCGCCAGCGGCACGCCGACCGGCCGCTATGCGACGCCGGAGGAAGTGGCAAATGTGGTGATGTACCTTTGCTCGGATTTCGCGACCGACATCACCGGGACGCACATCGTCATTGATGGGGGGCGCTCGGGTGCTGGCGGACTGCCGTCAGTCGCTCCTCGGCCCGCTTGAGGTTGTAACGCGCGATCGCCCGCTGTTGCAGGCGGGCCGGACCATCGAGCGCGGCGATCGCTTCACGATAGATCGCGATCGCCTTCTCGATCGACGCAGCGTCATCCAGCGACGTCAGGGCGTTGGCCAGGTTGGTACTGGCCATCGCCCATTCCAGCGGCGTAGCCTCGCGTGTATACACAGCAAGGGCCGCGCGACATGCGGCCACCGCTTCGGCAAGCAGGTCGCGATCCTTGTCGCGCTCGCCGAGCACCCGCAGCGCCTGGCCAAGATTGCTCTGCGTCACCGCCACGTCGATCGGTGATTCCTGGCGCGTGTACTCTTCCAGCGCTGCATGGTAGTGGTCCACCGCCTGCCGCAGTGAGGCAGTGTCTCCGGTGCGCTCGCCTTGCAGCGATAGCACGGCACCAGAGTTGCGCTGCATGCGTGCCCAGTCGTTCGGCGCCGCTTCACGTGTATAGACGGTGCTTGCCGCTTGATAGCTGTTCAGTGCCGCGTTCAACCACGCCGGATCGCTGTCACGTTCGCCCAGCACTACCTGGGCCGCACCGAGCAATGCGACCGTGCGTGCCCAATCCTCCGGCGTGGTATCCTGACGATAGATCTCCAGCGCATGATCGCACGCGGTCATCGCCGAGTGCAGCATCACCGGATCGTCGATCCGCGCGCCGAGTGCTCTCAGCGCGGCGGATAACCGGCTCTGCGTCTTCGCCCATTCCAGCGGCGCATCGGCACGCGGCGCGAGCTTCAGCGCGGCGTTGAAGCTGGAGACCGCGTCCGCGATACCGGAGATATCCTCCGCTGCCTCACCCTCGGAAAGCTGCAGCTCGGCTTTCGCGATGGTCTGTCGCCAAGCCTGGCTGCCGCTCATGTCTCGACGCGCATCTCCGCGAAGGTGTCCTTCGCGACCAGCAGTGCTTCGCGAACCAGTGGCGCGCCGACATAACCCAACAGGTGCAGCAGCGATTCCACCAGTTCGTCCTCGGTCCAGCCCTCGTTGCGCGCCATACGCAGATGCAGCTTCAACTCCGGATCGCGACCTGTGGCGGTGTCCGAAATAACGCAGATCAGCGCACGGATTTTCGGATCCAGGCCGGGACGGGTCCACAATGCACCGAAGATGCACTCCTGGGTCAGTTCGGCAAACTTCGCCATGATCGGGTCACTGTAGACGGCTTTGTCGATACGCTCGACCGCCGCGTCGCCCAGCAGCCTGCGCCGCATCTTGCGGCCCTTCTCTCGCAATGCGCTATCGGCCATGTCGTTCCCTCTTCTTACAGTTCCACCACCACGTAGTTCTCTTCTACCGACACCGGCACTGTCTCCGCGACGAACGGTCCCTTTGCCAGTGCGTCTCCCGGCACGACCTCGACCTGATAGGTCCGCGCCTTCACGCTCTCCGGATGGCACCAGGATTGTCCGGTCTTGATATCGAACTCCCAGCCATGCCACGGGCAGCGCAACATCTCGCCATGCCGTTCCAACCGATACTCGCCCGGCCGATCGGCGGTAAATCGGGCAAGGATCGGTCCCATGCACAGCGGCGCACCCTCATGAGGGCACCGATTGATCAACGCGAAGAATTCGTTCTTGACGTTATAGACGCCGATGCTCCGGCCCGCGATCGACACAATCTTGCAGGTGCCCGGCGCGATCTCGCTGACGGGTGCGACAACGTGCCGGGCCATAACGTTTACTCCAAGCCGTAGAACGACAGTGCGTTCTCGCGGAACACCATCCGCTTCTGCTGTTCGGTCAGCGGCGCCTTGAAGGCGTAGCGCGGATCGTCCTGGTCCCAATGCGGATAGTCGGTGGAGAACATGATGCGGTCCCAGCCGATCCACTCACACGTTGCCAGCAGATCTTCTGGCCTCTCCGGTTCCTCGATCGGCTGCGTCGTCACCCATATGTTGGAGCGGATATACTCGGACGGCAGACGCTTCAAGTGCGGCACTTCCTCGTGCAGGCGCTTGTAGTGCTTGTCGAGCCGCCAGCTCAGCGACGGCAGCCATGCGAAGCCGCCTTCGACCAGCGCGACGCGCAGATTGGGGATGTGTTCGAACACGCCCTCGACTACCAATGACGTGACCAGCGCTTCCTTGCTCTGCGGATAGGAGGGGTGCTCCTCGTGATAGAACGACGGCCAGCCGCCGCCGGTGGACGGATGCCCGCTCGTGCCGCCGAGATGCAAAGCAATCGAAAATCCGTTCGCCGCACATGCTTCCAGGATTGGCCAATAACGGCGACGTCCCAGCGGCTCCAGTCCACGCGGCGGAATCATCACGTGCGTGAACCGTCGGTCACCGGCGCGCTTCTCGATCTCCTTGATTGCGGCTTCGGTATATTCCAGCGGAATCTGCACACCGGCCTTCAGGCGAGGCTCACGATCGCACCAGACCTGTGCTTCCCATTCGTTCGCAGCGGTCGCCATCGCAGCACCGAACTCGACGTTGCGTTCGTCCGAACCGCGACCCAGCAATGGCATCATCAGCCCGTACGACACGTTGAACAGATCGAGCAACTGTTCCTGCATCATTTCCAGATCCGACCCCGGATGCGTGCCATCCGTGGGATACGAGTCCATGCGCATGCCGGTGAACGGCGACATCCGCGGATAGTTGGGCGCGTTGGAGAACGGCGCCCGCGAACGCCCGCCAATCGACTGGCGATGCTTGCGCCAGCGCTCTGACAGGAATTGATCCAGGTCGGCCGGCGTCTTCGTGTAGGGATGCACATCGCAATCGACGATGCCCAGTTTCGTCTGCGACGATGTGTCGGCTTGGCGATCGATAACCGTGACGTTCATCGGACGGTCTCCATGCTCACGGGGATAGTCGGGGAAAAGTTTTCAGCGCGTTGTCCACAAGGATCTTGCGCAACAGGTGTTCCGGCAATCCATCGGGAACCGCATCCTTCCCGTCGAAATGCCAGTGCGGATAGTCGGTCGAGAAGAGCAGCATCTCGTCGGAGCCGATCTCCTCCATGATGCGCTGCAATTGATCCGCGCGCGGTGGAGCGTCCAGCGGCTGTATGGTCAGCCGCACATGCTCTCGTGCATACGCCGCCGGCGACTTCTCCAGCCAGGGCACCTCTGCTCGAATGCCACGCCAGGTCTTGTCGGCGCGCCACATCCAGCCGGGCAGCCATGTCACGCCAGATTCCATCAGCACGACTTTAAGCCGGGGGAATTCCACGAACACACCTTCGGAGATCAGGCTGTTCAGCACGCCGGCAAATCCCGTCGACCACGAAACGTAATCTTCCAGATAATACGACGGCCACCCTAGGTTCGTAGGCGCGTGCCGATAGCTCGAGCCGGCATGGATGCCGATCGGCAGGTCCAGCCGTTCGGCTGCGCGATAGATCGGCCAATGCTGGCGCCGGCCCAGCGGCAGCTCGCCCATCTCCCAAACCAACACCTGTACGAAGCGAGGATCGGCAGCCACTCGCTCGATCTCTTTTGCTGCAAGCTCGGGACTATGCATCGGTACGACGATGGAAGCGCGCAGCCGATCATCGCGCGCTAGCCACTCGGCGGCGAGCCAGTCGTTGATGGCTCGGCACATCGCGGCGGACAGGTCCTCGCTGAATACCGCGGGCGCGCCGTGCAATACGTTGCAGATTGCGTACCGCGTGCCGAACGCATCCAGCGCCTGTGAACGCAACAGATCGAGGTCCGTTCCGCCGCTGCCCCTCGCAGGCTTCCAGTCGGGCCGACAGTTGATCGGCGCGTTCGGCGGAAAGGCCGAGGCAGTGTAGTTGTCACGCTCCAACCCGCGCATCAGGACGTGCGAGCGCCAGTATTCGTCGAAATAGGGCATCAGCACCTGCATGCTGGGCAGGGCAGGGTGGATGTCGCAATCAATCGCCCCAGGCGCGGGAACGCTCACGAGCTACTCCTCAGTATCCTCAGGAGGATAGGGCGGCGTGGCGTTGGGTTCAATGGCGGTCCGTCATCGGGGTGTTCGCGGCAGCTTACTGAGTTGAGATCGTGGCCCCGTAGGACTTCAAGTACTTCATCCCGGTGTCGCACATCACCGTGACGACGGTTGCGCCGGGTCCCAGTTGCTCGGCGACCCGCAATGCGGCGATGACATTGGCGCCGGTGGATGTTCCGGCAAACACGCCTTCTTCTCGCGCCAGCCGAAGCGCCATGGTCACGGCCAGCTCGGTGGAAACCCGCTCGATCTGATCGGCCGTGCCTTCCTGCCAGAGTGGCACGACGAAACCAGCGCCGATGCCGTCAATTTTGTGAGCGCCTGGACACCCGCCCGAAAGGACGGGCAATTCCGCGGGCTCAACGGCGACGACCTGCACCTTTGGATTGTGACGCCGCAATCCTTCGGCGGTGCCACGAAGAGAGGCCGCGGTGCCGACGCTTTGCACGAATGCGTCAATCCGTCCGCTGGTTTGCTGCCAGATTTCCTCGGCCATCACATGATAGGCGGCAAGCTGGTCAGTGTTGTTCAGTTGGTCCGTCCAGAAGCCGCCGGTCTCCGTCGCGATCACACGTGCAGCTTCAACCATGTCGCGTGTCAGCTTCTCGGTCATGCGTCCGCTATCGCTGTGCACGACGTGCAGGTGGGCACCAAGAATGGCCATGTGATCGAGTTTTTCCTGGGAGAACGCGTCTGAGGTCACGATGTGCAGCTGGTAGCCTTTCACCGCGCAAACAAGGGACAGCGAGACGCCGGTGCTGCCGCCGGTATATTCGACGACGGAACCACCTGTCGTGAGGCCTCCAGCCGTCTCCGCGGCCTCGATCATCGCGAGAGCCATGCGGTCTTTCATACTGCCTGTTGGATTCTCGTTCTCCAGCTTCAGCAGGATGCGCGCGCCGTTGGCAGGGGCGATGTGGCGCAACGCCAGCAGATGCGTGTCGCCGATGCGCTGCAGGATGTTCTTCGACGTCGCGTCCACAGTCGCACAGTTCCCTTGCACATGCATTCTATGCAGGCACATATAATGTCGGTCAAGGCTATGCAACCACGTGCGGGCGCCCGTCGGCCGATCTCGCCAGCCGTTTGGCCGACGAGACCGAAGCGCTGGTCAGACTCTAAGCGTCGCCGAATCGATCGGCAGACTGCGCACGCGCTTGCCCGTTGCCGCGAAGATCGCATTGCACAGCGCGGGAATGACCGGCGGCAATGCCGGCTCGCCGAGACCCGTGGGCGGATGGTCGGTGGTCAGGAAATGTACCTCTACTGGCGCCGCCTGGTTCATTCGCAGCGGCTGCACCGTGTCGAAGTTCTCCTGCACCACACGGCCGCGGTCGATCGTGATGGCTTGGCCGAGGGCGGCACCGATACCATCCAGCGCGGCGCCCTGCACCTGGTTCACCGCGCCGCTCGGGTTGATGACCTGGCTGCCAACGTCGGCGGCGATCCACACCTTGTCGATCGTCACATCGCCTGACTTCGCCACACTCGCCTGAACGACCTCGGCAAAATAGCCGAGATGGCTGAAGTAAAAGGCAACACCCATGCCGGATCGTTCCGGCAATGGTTGCTTTCCCCAGCCCGACTTTTCCGCCACCAGCTTGAGCACGTCACGCATGCGGCCCGTGTCGAACCCAGGTGTCGGCCCGCGCGGGCTGGGTGGATTCGGTAGGACCTGAGGATCACCCAGCAGGGCCAGGCGGAACTCAACCGGATCCTTGCCGGCGGCGTGCGCAAGTTCGTCTAGGAACGACTGGAATACGAAGGCCAACCCGTTCGATCGCGGTGCACGCAGAGGGCCGGTGGGCACGCCGAGCGGCATCGTCGACATGCCGTATTCGAGGTTCTCCACCAGCTTGGCCGGAAATTCGCTCGGCAGCAGTTGCGCGGAGTCGGCCATTGCCCTGCCGTTGGTGAACGAAACGAAGTGATCGCTGAACGCGATCAGCTTGCCGTCCGTATCCACACCACCCTTGAAGAAATGGAAACCCGCAGGCCGGTAGAAGTCATGCTGAATATCGTCCTGGCGGGTCCACAGGAGTTTAACCGGCGTGCCCGCAAGTTTTGCGATCCAGGCGGACTCGACCATGAAGTCGTTCCGCAAACGTCGGCCAAAACCACCTCCGCATCGCGTCATGTGCACCGTGACATCGGCCGGGGAAACGCCCAGCGTCGTTGCGACCAGCGTGGCGCCTGGGCCGGGGTTCTGCGTCGGCGCCCAGATCTCCACCTTGCCGTCCTTGACCTGCGCGGTGCAGTTCTGCGGCTCCATGCTAATATGCGCGAGGAACGGATACGCGTAGGCGGCTTCCACCACATGCGCGGCCTTGGCGAGCGCCGAGGTCACATCGCCATCGCTGCGCAGTGACTGTGCCGGTTGCTGTTTGCCCAGCGTGGCCGCGGTGCTGGCAAAACCAGTGCTGCTCTGAGAGGCGGTAGCGCCTTCGCTCCACGTGATACGCAGTTTCTCCCGCGCCTTGTTCACCAGCCACCAGTTGTCGCCCACGATGGCAACGCCATCGCGAAGCCCCTGCATGTCGTCGCCGCCATGCACAATGAACACGTCGCGCACGCCCGGCAGCGTCTTGATCGCATCAGTGTTGGCACTCACCACCTTGCCGCCGAATACGGGGCACTTTTGGAACACGGCATAGCGCATGCCGGGAACGCTGACGTCGATTCCAAATATCGGTCGTCCCTTCACGATCAACGGGCTGTCAACGCCATGCAAAGGCTGTCCGATGATCTTGAATTCGCTCGGGTCCTTCAGCTTCACCGTAGCAAGATCTGGTGCCGGCTGCGATGCGGCCTTGGTCGCGAGTTCGCCATAGCTCAACGAACGCCCGCTCCCAGTGTGATGCACGACGCCGGACGCTGTGCTGCATTCGGACGATGGCACGTTCCAGGTTGCGGCCGCAGCCGCAATCACCATTTGCCGCCCCGCGGCGCCAACGCGACGCAGCGGTGTCCAGTTCAAGGGCGTCGCCATGCTGCCGCCAGCGAACTGCTCGCCGTACTTGGCAGTATCCAAATCGGCCTGCTCGATCCTGACGTTCTTCCAGTCAACATCGAGCTCGTCGGCGATCAGCATCGGTAGCATCGTCTTGATGCCCTGGCCGATCTCCGGATTCTTCGAGGTGATCGTGACGATCCCATCAGGCGCGATGCGAACGAAGGCGTTGATGGCGCCTTCCCGTGACGCGGCGCGCGCCAGCGGCGGCAGCGTGGCGCGCAACAGAAGTCCGCCACCGGCGATGGCCGCAACCTTCAGGAAAGATCGACGCGATGGCGAGCCTGGTTTCGTGCTCATCACAATGCCCTCACGTCTTCGTTGGACATCGTCGCGGCTTGCTTGATCGCCGCGCGGATCCGCGTGTAGGTGCAACAGCGACAGATGTTGCCTGTCATGGCGTCGTCGATGTCGCCATCCGTCGGGCGCGTGGTTTTCGCCAGCAATGCCGCGGCCGACATGATCTGTCCGGCCTGACAGTAGCCGCACTGCATTACATCGACATCGAGCCACGCCTGCTGCACCTTGCGGCCGAGCGGTGTGTCGCCGATAGCCTCGATCGTAGTGACGGCTGCCGGACCGACGCTCGAAACGGGTGTCTGGCAGGAACGGACCGGTGCACCGTCAAGATGGACAGTGCATGCTCCGCACAGGCCCGCGCCGCAGCCGAATTTGGTTCCCTTCAGATCAAGCTCGTCTCGCAGTACCCAGAGCAACGGCATGTCGCCATCAACATCAAGGGTCCGTTTTGCGCCGTTCACGTTGATTGTATAAGCCATCTCGCGCCTCTCTTTGATTTGCGGACGTCATGGTCCCGGCGGCGAAGACTTAATCCTTACACAAGTCCCGATGATGCAGTGTGTCAGCACCACTGGGTCGCCACGACATCATCTTATCGGGTGTAGTCAGGAACTCAAGATGCCCTGGATTACAAGCCTGCAAGTGACGGTCTGTTACAACCTTCGCTATTCAGAGCCGCGCAATTGAAGTTCGGGGCGCAGGCAGGCACTGACGTGGCCGGGAGAGACTTCGCGCAGGGGTGGCTCCTGCTCGGCGCACATCGGCAGCGCGTAACGGCATCGAGTGTGGAAGCGACAGCCGGAGGGTGGATTGATCGGGCTTGGCGGATCGCCCACCAGCATGATGCGCTGGCGCCCGCGCCCGGGATCTGGGGAGGGGGCGGCGGACAGCAACGCCTCGGTGTAAGGATGCCGCGGAGCGCGGAACAGATCCTGCGTTGGCGCGACCTCGACCAGTTTGCCAAGATACATGACGGCAACACGATCGGATATGTGGCCAACGACCGCCAGGTCGTGCGCGATGAACAGGATTGCGAGGCCAAGTTCGGCTCGCAGCGTCAGCAACAGATTGACTACCTGCGCCTGGATCGACACGTCGAGTGCCGAGACCGGTTCATCGGCGACCAGGAAGCTGGGATGCAGGATCAACGCTCGGGCGATGCCGACGCGTTGGCGCTGGCCACCGGAAAACTCGTGTGGATAGCGCTCCGCGTAACCGGGTTGCATGCCGACGCGGCGGAGCGCGGCAGCGATCAGGTCTCGCCGTTCGTTGCGATCGAGCTCCGGGCGGTGGATCAGCAACGGGGCCGCGATAATCCGGCCAATGGTCATTCGCGGATTGAGCGAGCCGAATGGATCCTGGAACACGAGCTGCATTTCGCGTCGGATCGGACGCAGCGCATTGCGCGACAGATGCGTGATGTCGCGGTTACGGAAGTGGATCGTACCATCGTCGGGTTCAAGCAGGCGCAACACCGTGCGGCCGAGCGTTGTCTTGCCGGAACCGGACTCTCCGACCAGGCCCAGTACCTCACCGGCCGTGACTGTGAAGGACACCCCATCCACGGCTTTTACGGTTTCGCGCGGCGAGAAGGGCAGACGTCGCGGCAGCGCGAATTCCTTGGACAGTGAGTCGACAGCCAGGATGGCTTCGCTCGTCATGGGTTCGCCAGCAGGCCATCGGCTGTTCGCGTCAATTCGTGCCACCGCACGCAACGGACGAGATGATCCGGCGTGGCACTCTCGAGCTCCGGCACCGCAGTGTCGCATCGGCCTGCTTCGGCGTATTCGCACCGTGGTGCGAAGCTGCAGCCGTTCGGTAAATGCGCGGGATCCGGCACGTTGCCCGGAATGGCCTCTAGCGGCTCATGCAGCGATGACAGCCGCGGCACCGAACGCAGCAGACCGTCGGTGTAGGGCATCAGCGGCCGTTGAAACAGCGTCTGAAGCGGTGCCTGCTCCACCACGCGGCCCGCGTACATCACGATGACGCGGTCCGCCATTTCCGCGACCACGCCGAGATTGTGCGTAATGAACAGCAACGCCATGCCGGTGCGGGCCTGAAGTTCGCGCAGCAGTTCCAGGATCTGCGCCTGCACCGTCACATCGAGCGCGGTGGTCGGTTCGTCAGCGATCAACACAGCCGGCTCGCACGCAAGCGCGATGGCGATCATCGCACGTTGCCGCATGCCGCCCGAGAGTTGGTGCGGATAGCTACTTAGCCGCCGCCGCGCATCCGGGATACCCACAAGATCCAGCAGCCGTTCCGCCTCGCGCAGTGCCGCGGCACGCGGCGTGCCACGGTGATAGCGGATCGGTTCGGCAATTTGCTCGCCCAGCGTCAGCACCGGGTTCAGCGAAGTCGCCGGCTCCTGGAAGATCATAGCGACGCGGCTGCCGCGGATCTCACGCATCTCCGCTTCGGGCAAAGCGAGCAGATCCCTCGGAGGACCTTCGGCATCGCGCAATACGGCGCTGCCGCTGACCTCGCAGATTGGCGCCGTTGGCGTCAGCCGCATGATCGCGAGACTGGTGACGCTTTTGCCGGAACCCGATTCGCCCACCAGCGACAGCGTCTCGCCGCGGGCCAGGCTGAAAGAAACGCTATTGACCGCGGGCACCACACCGCTGTCGGTGTTGAAGCGCACGCGCAGATCCGACACGTCCAGCACCGGTGTTGCCGTCATCGTATGTCGAGCCGTGGATCGAGCGCATCGCGCAGCCCGTCGCCCAGGAAGTTGAATCCGGTGACCGCCAGCGTGATCGCGGCACCCGGGAGAATCGCGAGCCAGGGCGCCGTGACCAGATAATCCTGAGCGTTGTTCAGCATATTTCCCCAGCTCGGTATCGGCGGCTGGATGCCATAGCCGAGGAAACTGATGTACGACTCAAGCAGGATCGCGCGTGCTACGTTAAGAGTGGCGGCGACAACGATAGGGGCAAGCGCGTTCGGGATCAGTTCGCGGAACATGATCACGTGGTCGGGCGCGCCCAACGCCATCGCCGCGACAGCGAAATCGCGATCCCGCAGTGCACGGATCTGCGCCTCGACCAGGCGCGCCACCTCCATCCAGGCCGTCGCCGCGATGATCACGGTAATGGTGAGCAGCGTCGGCTCGATGAAGGCGGCCAACGCCAGCAGCAGGAAGATGGATGGAAAGCACAGCACGGCATCGACGAAGCGCATCAGCGCCGCGCCGACGATACCGCCGTAGTATCCCGCCAGCACGCCGATGACGGTGCCGGCGGCAATGCTGAGCACCATCGCAGCGAACCCGACGGTGAGCGAAATGCGACCGGCGTTTTCCAGGCGGGCCAGCATGTCCCGGCCAAGCTGATCGGTGCCCAACAGATGCGAGCCCGATAGCGGTGGTGCGAAGCGATGCACGATGTCGATGTGCAGATCGTCGTACGGGTTGATGTACGGTCCGAACGCTGACGCCAGCACCAGGAACAGAATCGTGCACGAACCGATCAGTGCCAGACGATGCCGTGCAAACCGCCGAACGCCTCGGCCGGCGCGACGCGGTGCGGCGATCGGCAGCGCTGCTTCAGTCGAGGCGGATGCGGGGGTCATAAACAGCATAAAGCAGGTCGGCTGCCAGATTGCCAATGAGCACCAGCAGGGCGGTGAACATCAGCAATCCCATCACCACGGGATAATCACGATAGCCAATTGAATCCAGGAACAGCCGCCCCATGCCCGGCCAGGTGAACACGGTCTCCGTCACCAGTGCACCGCCCAGCAGTGTCGGAAGCTGCAAACCGGCCAGCGTGATCATCGGCAGCAGCGCATTGCGCAACGCGTGTCGCACGATCACCACGCGCCGCGGCAGTCCCTTGGCGATCGCCGTCCGCACGAAATCCTGGTGCGTGACCTCGAGCATCGACGACCGCATGTAGCGACTCCAGATCGCCACCGTCACCAGTGCGAGGACCATCGCCGGTCCGATCAGGTGATGCAGATAGTCCAGGAACGAGCCGTTGCCGATGGTGTACATGCCGCCAGCCGGCAGCCAGCCAAGCTTCACCGAAAAAGCATAGATGACGACAAGGCCGAACCAAAACGTCGGGATCGACAGCGCCACCATCGCCCCGACGGTGGCGAGATAGTCGAACACCGAGTAACGCCGCAGCGCGCCCAGCACGCCAACCCAGGTGCCGAGCACGATGGCGATCAGCGTGGCGGTGATCATCAGCTCGAACGTCGCCGGCAAATGCGAGCCGATGACCCAGAGCACCGGCTGGGTATCGCGATATGATCGCCCCCAGTCGCCGGTCAACATCAGCCGGAACCACTCCCAGTATTGTATCGGCAGCGGACGATCCAGCCCCATCTGATGCGCGATGCGTTGCAGGTCCGCCTGTGTCATTCCGGGCGTCAGCGTGAACTGAGCGAGCGGTCCGCCTGGCGCCAGATGCAGCAGGGCAAAGCCGATCACCGAGACCAACAGCAGCAGGATCAGACTTTGCCCCAGCCTGCGAAGAAGGTATCCGGCCACCTCGTTGTCAGGTGGCCCAATACCACTTTTCGATGTTCCAGCAGTTGGACGCGACATACACGCTGGGTTCGTAACCGATGAGTCCGGCTTTGACGCCCTCGATCCGAGCGTACTGGAATATCGGCAACATCGGGAGGTCAGCGCGGATGACCGACTCCAGCTCGCGATAGATCGGCACGCGCTTGGCCTGATCCAACGTTGTGGCACCGGCCGTGAGCAGTTCGTCCACTTTCGGATTGACATACTGCATCGTGTTCAGTCCGGCGCCGCCCTTCGCCGGGATCGATTTGCTCGCGTAGTAGATGGTCACGTCCGGATCGGGGCCGGTCATCTCGTTCTGCCCGACCATGACCGAATCGTACTTCGAGAGATTGTAGTAGTCGCCCCAGATCACCGCCGCCGGCATGTTCTTGATCTGCATGTCGGCACCGATCTCGCGCCAGGTTTGCTGCAACAGTTCCTGCGCCTGCTCGCGCACGTGATTGCCGGCGGTCGTGGAGTTGGTGAACGCAAGCCTCACGCCGTTCTTTTCGCGAATGCCGCCGGCACCCGGCTTCCAGCCCGCAGCATCGAGGATCTGCTTGGCCTTTGCCGGATCATAGCTCTGCTTCGGCAGATCAGGGTTGTATGCCCACGACTGCGTCGGCAGGAACGTATCGGTTGGTTTCGGCAGACCGTAATAGATCGCGTCGATAATCGACTTCTTGTCCATCGCGTAATACAGCGCCTGCCGCACCGCGAGATCCTGAAACACCGGGTTGCCCAAGTTCATCGTGATGCTTTCGCAGGATCCTGATGGACCGGCGGTGACGACGCGGCCGGGGATCTTGATCGCCTCGTTGTAGTGATCCGCCGTGATGCCCTGGATGGTGGTGTGGTCGATCGCACCCGTCTGGAACTGCGTGAACAGTGCCGTCAGGTCAGGCACGTAATGGAACACCAGCCGCTCCAGATATGGACCCTTGCCGTAGTAGTGTTGATTCGCCACCAGTGTGATGTGATCGCCGGGTACCCGCTCGCCCCAACGGAACGCGCCGGTGCCGACGGGCGCGTTGTTGAACGGCGCCGTGTTGGGGTCGTCCGCCTTGCCGAGGATGTGCGCCGGCACGATGAAGGTCCACGACAGGATGGATGCGTACGGCGCATAGCTTTTCTTCATCCGCCAGGTGATCTCGGTCGGGCTGACCACCTTCACGTCGGTGACGAGCTCGTGGCCGTTGCGGCTGTAAACACGGAAATGCGGATTGTTGATGAGTTCCAGCGTGAACTTCACATCGTCAGCGGTGAACGCCGTGCCGTCGTGCCAGGTGACGCCGGGACGCAGCTTGACGCGCCATTCCAGCCCGTCCTCGGAGATGCCGCCATTGCCGATGGTGGGAACCTCGGTGGCCAGCTGCGGAATGAAATTGCCACCGGCATCGACGTTCCACAGTGGGCTGAATATGTTCCAGTGAACGCCCTGATCCACCTCGATATGCGGCATCAGCGGGTTGAACACCGTCGGTTCCTGCGACAGACCGACGATGACCTGGCCGGTCGGTTTGCTGGGCGGTGCCGGCGTGCCTTGCGCGGCCGCAATGCGCGGCGTCGCTGCCCAGGTTGCGCCAGCAAGTCCAAGCGCGAGTGCTTCGCGGCGCGACAGGCCAGACTTGCTGCCAGGCGTCCAGATTCGGTTATTCATGTGAGCCCCCGTGCGTTCCCGTGGGCCAGACTACCGTTTTCGTGGATGCGGGCAAGCACGATCGGGGGAGCGACGAAACCGCATCAATACGCTTTCAAAAGTGAGTGTTCGGCGGTCCCAAGCCGTTGTAACCCTTGCCTGTCCGGTCCGCGTTGAGGATGCTGACGACTTCATTGCCATCAAGGCCCTCCAGGTGGACCTAACGCTATCTCCGTCGCACATGCCATCGCACCGGCAGGGGGCGCCTACAGGCCTGCACACGACGCAGCCGCCGCACCCATGAACATGGCAAGCGGCACCATAAAACCGGGTCCCGATTTCTTGGCGGGTGGCGGCGAACTGGGAGCGTTGATGCGCGGTTTCGACTGGCAGGCAACGCCACTTGGACCGCCGTCGAACTGGCCGCAGAGCCTTCGCATGGCGGTCAGGATCATGCTCACCTCGCTGCAGCCGATCTGGATCGGCTGGGGCAGCGAGCTGATCTATCTCTACAACGATCCGTACAAGTCGATCATCGGCGGCAAGCATCCCTGGGCGCTTGGCCGCCCGACAAAGGCAGTCTGGCACGAGATCTGGGATGACATTGGTCCCATGCTGGACACGGCGATGGGCGGCGATCAGGGAACGTTCGTTGAATCGCAGCTCCTGATCATGGAGCGCAATGGCTACCCCGAAGAGACCTACTATACCTTCTCCTATAGTCCGGTGCCGAACGACGACGGCAGTGTTGGCGGCATCATCTGCGCAAACAGCGATGACACCCGCCGCATCATCGGCGAGCGCCAGCTTGCTCTGCTGCGCGAACTGGCCACCAGCACGGCCAATGCCCGCACCTCGCAGGAGGTTTGCGATCGCTCCGCCGACGCGCTGGCGACCAATGCGCGCGACATCCCGTTCGCGATGATCTACATGGCGGACCCGGATGGCGGTGGCGTCAAGCTGGTTTGCCAATCCGGCATCGACCGCGATCATCCAGCCGCGCCTGATATCGTGCCGACTGGCGATCACCCGGTGTGGCCGTTCGATGCCGTGCTCAGTCAGCATGAACCGCGCATCGTTGCCAACCTGCGCGATCTCGTCGGTGCGGAGTTGCCGAAGGGACCGTGGCACCAGCCTCCGACGCAGGCAGCCGTGTTGCCGATACATGCGATGGGCGAAACCGGGCGCTCGGGCGTTCTGGTTGTCGGCCTCAATCCCTTCCGACTGTACGACGAGAACTATCAAAGCTTCCTGGGGTTGGTGGCGGGTCAGATCGCGGCGGCCATCGCCAACGCCCAGGCCTATGAGGAAGAACGCCGCCGCGCCGAGGCGCTGGCCGAGATCGATCGAGCCAAGATGACCTTCTTCTCCAACGTCAGTCACGAATTCCGCACGCCGCTGACACTGATGATCAGTCCGCTCGAGGACACGCTGAACGATGCATCACTGTCGGCGCTGCCGGATGAGCATCGCAATCAGTTGGAGCTTGCGCATCGCAACGGCCTGCGTCTGCTGAAACTTGTCAATTCCCTGCTGGATTTTTCGCGTATCGAGGCGGGGCGGGTCGAGGCCAGCTTCGCACCCACCGATCTTGGAAGGCTTACCACTGAACTGGCCTCGAACTTCCACTCCGCGACTGAACGAGGCGGTCTGGTACTGACAATCGAGTGCGATGAGCTGCCGCAGCCGGTGCATGTCGATCAGGAGATGTGGGAAAAGATCGTCCTCAATCTAGTTTCAAATGCATTCAAATTCACCCTGGAGGGAAGCATTGCCGTCCGGCTGACAATCTCCGACGACGAACGTGCGGCGGAGTTGGTGGTCAGCGATACCGGCGTAGGCATTCCGGAGAGCGAACTGCCGCGGCTTTTTGAGCGGTTCCACCGCGTGGAGGGTCAACAGGGGCGCTCGTTCGAAGGCTCCGGCATCGGGCTCGCGCTGGTGCAGGAACTGGTGAAGCAGCACGCTGGCTCGATCCGGGTCGACAGCACGGTAGGGCAAGGCACCACTTTCACCGTGTCGGTGCCGTTTGGCACGTCGCACCTCCCGGCCGGACGGGTCGGTGCCGATCACTCACGTTCGGCTCCATCTCTGCGCGCCGAGGCTTATGTCGAGGAGGCACTGCGTTGGTTGCCGGAAGCAGGCGCTGAACCGTATGGACGGGCCGAGCGCGCCGACGATGCCCAGGACCTGTTCATCGCGTCCCCTGTCGACGAGGCGCGCATCCTGGTCGCCGACGACAACGCCGACATGCGTGATTACCTGCGCCGCCTGTTGGGCAACCGCTGGAATGTCGAAGCGGTTCCTGACGGGTTGGCTGCATTGGACGCCATCCGCAAGGAACGACCAGATCTGGTGTTGAGCGACGTGATGATGCCGCGGATGGACGGTTTTGCGCTGCTGCGCGAACTGCGTGCCGAACCGCAGCTTCGCGACGTGCCGGTCATTCTTCTGTCGGCCCGTGCCGGTGAAGAAGCACGGGTCGAGGGTATCGATGCGGGCGCGGACGATTATCTGACTAAGCCATTTTCGGCCCGCGAACTGATCGCGCGGGTCAACAGCAATCTGGAGTTGGCGCGTATCCGCCGAGACGCCACCCGGGACCTACGTGAAAGCGAGGCACGCTTCCGCAACATGGCGGACAATGCGCCGGTCATGATGTGGGTGTCCGATGCGATGGGCACCATGACCTATCTCAATCGTGGCTGGTACGAATTCACTGGTCAGACTCCAGATGCGGCTGTTGGCTTGGGTGCGTGGGACGCCTTGCATCCGGATGATCGGCCGGAGACGGAGCGGGCATTTTTCGCTGCCAATTCCGCTGAACGTGGATATCGTACTGAATATAGACTGCGGCGCGCTGACGGCGAGTACCGTTGGGTGCTGAGTGTGGCGGTTCCGCGGATCAACGACGACCGAACGTTCCTCGGCTATATCGGCTCGATCATCGACATCACCGAGCGCAAGGCGGCGGAGCAAGTCCTCCGATCGAGCAACGAAATGCTCGAACAGCGGGTTGCCGCCGCGATTGCGGACCGTGCCGAGACCGAGGCGCAGCTCCGCCAGGCACAGAAGATGGAGGCGGTCGGCAAACTGACAGGTGGCGTGGCGCACGATTTCAACAACGTGCTCCAGATCATTGGTGGCAACCTGCAGCTTATGATGCGCGACTTGTCCGGCAGCAGTCCGCGCGCGGAACAACGGCTGCAAACCGCGCTGGCGGGCGTAACCCGAGGCTCGAAACTTGCCTCGCAGCTTTTGGCATTCAGCCGACTGCAACCGCTGGCGCCGAAGGTGATCAATCTTGGGCGTTTGGTGCGTGACGTGGATGACATGTTGCGTCGTGCCTTGGGAGAGGGCATCGACATCGAGACGATCATCGCTGGTGGCTTGTGGAATGCGTTTGTGGATACGGCTCAGGTGGAGAACGCACTGCTGAACCTTGCGATCAATGCCCGCGATGCGATGGGCGGACATGGCAAGCTCACAATCGAAGTCGGCAACACCTACCTCGATGATGCCTATGCCCTTCGGCATGGTGACGTGACCGCGGGACAGTACGTCATGCTGGCAGTGACCGATAACGGCTGTGGCATGACCCCCGATGTGATCGAACAGGTGTTCGAGCCGTTCTTCACGACAAAGCCGGAAGGGCAGGGGACGGGTCTGGGCCTGAGTATGGTGTACGGCTTCGTCAAGCAGTCCGGCGGCCACATCAAGATGTATAGCGAGCCCGGCGAAGGGACGACGGTGCGTATCTACCTGCCGCGCAGCCGTGCGCAGGAGAGCGTCGAGGAAACTACGGAGACCACGACCGCGACTGGTGGCGCGGAGACCATCCTGGTGGTGGAAGACGACGCCGATGTACGCGGCACGGTGGTCGAGCTGATTTCCGACCTCGGTTATCGTGTGCTGAAGGCGAAGGATGCGCGGAGCGCGCTTGCTATCGTGGAGAGCGGCGCGCAGATCGATCTGCTGTTCACCGACGTGGTCATGCCTGGGGAGATGCGCAGCCCGGAGCTGGCCCGCCGGGCTCGCGAGCGGTTACGCAATCTGGCTGTTGTCTATACGTCCGGGTATACCGAGAACGCCATCGTGCACGATGGGCGATTGGATGAGGGCGTGGATCTGCTGAGCAAACCCTATACGCGCGAAGCACTGGCCAGGAAGCTTCGGCAGGCGCTGAACCGTGCGTGATGGCAGTGGCCCGGCGATGCGGCTACGCCAGGTCTGCCAGCATCGCTGGGCTGGGTGATCGCAGCAGCAGTTTGCGTGCCTGCCACTGCGCGGGCGGATCCAGCGTCGTCAGGAACTCGACCTCGCCGCCGGCGAGCCACGCAACTGGCAACCCATCGCGGAACAGCAGCCGATTGCCGGTCAGCGCCGCCAATCTGGCACCCGGTGTCAGGATGCCGGCAAGGTTGAGCGGATCCGCGCCGGATAGTGATATGAATTCGTCCGAATGTGGGCGGCGGCGGACCTCGCGCAGCATGCCGATGGCATCTGGCAACGCGTATTGCTCGCCGGAGAAGCCGGCGACGAAGCGACCACCACGGATTTCGCCGCGTGCTTCCAAACGGCGATAGACGCGCAGCAGATCGCGCCATGGCGGCAGCCATGCGGCCTCGCGTGCCAGCAGACGCCAGAACACGACACCGTAACGATGCAACAGAGTCCGCGCGACGTGCTCCACCGTGGCGGGTTGCGTATTCGGTTCGGCTGCAGGGCGGCGGATCAATGCCCAGCGGCCCGCGTCCTCCATGCCGAAACTCATGATGCGCCGGCGTCGCGTCGCGCCGCCGAATGGTTTGCGGCGATCCGACGGCACCAGCAGCGCTCGCAGGCCACCGAAGCTGTCCGAGGTGACGAGCCCGAGCGCGACCAGTTCGCCAAGTGCCTCTTCTACCTGCGGCCGCAGCAGTCCCGTCGCGTCCGTCAGTTCCTCGAAGAACAACGCGCCGTTCGTGCGCAGGCAATCCAGCACCGCCAGCGCACGACCACTTGGCGCCGCGTCATCGGATGCACCGGCCAGCGAGGTCCACGATTGTGCATGGCGTCGTGGCAGCAGCGTGATCGGGGTAGTGCGCACCGGTGATGCAATGCGCTCGCGGCCACGGGCGGAGCCAGGGGTCAGTCGTGCCCAGGCAATGCGTCCCGCCAGACACAGATCATCCAACCAGGTCGGTTCGTAGCCAGTGATGCGACCCGGCAGCAGCTCGGTTTCCCACGCGCCGGCCGGTGCCTCGAAGCCTTCCAGCAATGCGACCGCCGCCGGCACCGAGTCCGGGCCTTCCAGATGCGTCTCCTCCGTCACCCGATGCCACGCGAACAGGAAGCGCAGGAAGTCGCGCGCGGCGACAGGTTCGATTTCCGCGCGCAGGCGACGGACCGTGTAATGATGGATGCGCGCAAGCAGTCGCCGATCGCACCACTCTTCCGAGTTGGTCCCTGGAGTAAACCGGCCGCGCAGCGCGAAGCCTTCGACCTCGAGCGAGACCAGTGCGCCGGCGATATCATCCGGCGTCAGGCCAAGCGGTTCGGCCAGCGCAGCCGGCGTGACCGGTCCGAGACCTTCGAGGCGGCCACGAACGATTTCGGTCAGCGCTTCGGTATCTGCAAGTAACGATTGGAACTGCTGCGCCCGCTCGGTCGCAACCCACAGCGGACCTGCACGTTGCACGCGCTTGTCGCGTGACAGTGCCGCGAGCCAGCCTGGCCACTCCGGCACAGCCTGCACCTCCGTCGGCATTCAGGCAGCCGAGCCAGAGCAACGCATCGTGCAGTTCTTCCGCGTTGGCCGGGTCCGGCCACGCTTCCAGCCGCACCCGGTCGATCGCCGCCTGATCGAGCTGCCCCAGTTCCGCGGCACTCTCCGGCGCCATCCAGCGTCGCGCCATGACCGCCTGGGTGCGGCGTTCCTCCAACGGCGCGTCATCAAGATACGCATACGGCCGTGCCGACAACACCTCCAGCGCGAGTGGTGAGGGCTGCGTCAGGTCGCGCGCGACAACGCGGATTTCGCCGGACTCGATGCGCGTTAGCAGGCGTTCCAGCCCTTCAATGTCCATCGCATCGTAGAGACAGTCGTATATCGTCTGATTGGTCAGCGGATGGTCGGGGACCTCCCGTTCACCGACGATGTTCTCGCCGCATGCGATCTGGTCGGGGAACACGGTGGCGACCAGGTCCTCGGCTTCCATGCGCGCGAGCTGCGGCGGCACCTTCTTGCCGCCTCGGAAGCGTGGCAGCGCGAGTGCCACGCCCGCCACCCAGCGCCAGCGCGTGGTGAACATCGGTGCATCCAGCAGCGCCTGGACCAGCAGCGGCCGCACGGTGTTCGCGTGCAGGTACTGGGCGACCTCGGCCAGCTCGAAGCTGTGCGTTGTGGTCAGCGACAGCACGATGTTGTCCTCGGTCGCCGCAGCTTGCAGTTCAAAGTTGAACTTGCGGCAGAAGCGCTTGCGTAGGGCCAGGCCCCAGGCCCGGTTGATGCGGCTGCCGAACGGTGAGTGGATGACGAGCTGCATGCCGCCGGCTTCGTCGAAGAAGCGCTCCAGCACGATGGTGTCCTGCGTCGGCAGGCATTGCAGCGCGGCGAGCGACGCGGCGAGGTATTCCAGCAATTGCTCCGCCGCCGGTTCGGCAATGCCGAGGTCGTGGGTCAGCCAATGCCGTATGCCTTCGGGGTCGCGGCGTATCCGGGTCGCGAAGGCCGCGCGCAAACGCGACACGGAGGCGGACAGTTCATCGCTGCGGCCCGGCGCTTCGCCGAGCCAGAACGGGATGGTGGGAGGTTGCCCATGCGCATCTTCCACACGGACCACGCCGCGCTCGACCCGCATAATGCGATAGGCGCTGTTGCCGAGCTGGAAAACGTCGCCGGCCAGACTTTCGACGGCGAAATCTTCGTTGACGCTGCCGACGATGTGGTTCTCCGGCTCCAGCAGCACCTGGTAGTCGGCGTTATCGGGGATCGTACCCCCGGAGGTGATCGCGGTCAGCCGCGCGCCACGCCGCCCGCGCACCACGTGGTTGATGGTGTCGTGGTGGATCAGTGCGCCGCGCCGTCCGCGGCTGGTGGCGAAACCATCGGCCAGCATGTGCAGCACAGCGGCGAAATCGTCACGCGAGAGATCGCGGAACGGCCATGCGCGGCAGAACCGGTCGTAAAGCTTGTCCTCCGGCCAATCCTGAGCGGACACCTCCGCGACGATCTGTTGCGCCAAGACATCAAGTGGCTGATGCGGCAGGGTAAGCCGATCGAGTTCGCCCCGGCGCACGCAGTCCAGCAGAGCTGCGCACTCCACCAGATCGTCGCGCGACTGTGGGAACAGGCGTCCCTTCGGCAAGCCGCCGACGGCGTGGCCAGACCGGCCGACACGTTGCAGAAAGCTGGCGATCGAGCGCGGCGAACCGATCTGGCATACCAGGTCGACGTCCCCGATATCGATGCCCAGCTCGAGCGATGCGGTAGCTACCAGCGCCTTCAGCTCGCCGCGCTTCAGGCGCTGCTCGGCGGACAGGCGCTGTTCCTTCGCCATGCTGCCGTGATGCGCGGTGACCGCCGTCTCACCCAGGCGGTCGGACAGTTGGCGGGCGACGCGCTCGGCGAGCCGGCGCGTGTTGACGAAGACCAGCGTCGTGCTGTGCGCCTCGATCAGCCGCACCAATTGGTCGTAGACCTGTTCCCAAACCTCCCCCGACATCACCGCTTCAAGTGGCGAGGGCGGAACTTCCAGTGTCAGTTCACGCGGGCGCTGGTGGCCGGTGTCGACGATGGCGACGTCGCCCGTGGTGGTGCCGCGGAGGAGGTGCGCGATCGACTCGATCGGGTTCTGGGTGGCGGAGAGGCCGATGCGCACCAGCTTGTCGCCACACAGTGCCGCCAGCCGTTCGAGCGATAGCGCCAGATGCGCGCCGCGCTTGTTCGGTGCCATGGCGTGGATTTCGTCAACGATCACGGTGCGCGTGGTCGCCAGCATGGTGCGGCCGGACGCGGAGCCGAGCAAGATGTAGAGCGACTCCGGCGTGGTCACCAGGATATGCGGCGGACGGCGGCGTGCCCGGTTGCGCTCGGCTTGGGGCGTGTCACCAGTCCGCACCCAGGCGCGGATCTCCACGTCGGGCAAGCCATGCTCGGCCAGCGTGGCGCGGATGCCGGCAATCGGTTCCTCCAGGTTCTTCTGGATGTCGTTGGACAGCGCCTTCAGCGGGGAGACGTAGACGACTTGCGTGGTATCGGGCAGGGCGCCCTTCAGCCCCTGGCGGACCAGTGCATCGATCGCTGCCATGAATGCCGCCAGCGTCTTGCCTGATCCCGTCGGGGCGGCGATCAACGTGTTCCGGCCGACCTGGATCGCCGGCCAAGCCTGCGCCTGGGCGGGCGTCGGCGCGCCGAAGCGGGCGGTGAACCATGCCGCGACGGCGGGGTGGAAGAGGGACGGCAGGGTCATCATGGATCGGTGGACAGCATAAGGGGATTGTATGGGGCCGAATCAAATCCTCTGCGGCGAAAGCCGGGGAGGGGGAGAACTGTGTTGCGTGTATGTCCGGTGCGATTGCACTGCCCTGGCATGCCGAGTTGGACCTTTACAAGCTACCGGTTTCCCTCATGGATGCGCGCCCCGCCGCCCGGGGAAGCGGCATCGATGAGGAGCAGTCCATGAGCACAACCACGACGAAACCCCGCGGTCGCCAGTTCTTCGCCAATCCAGGCCCCACCAACATCCCCGACAGCGTACTCCGCGCGCTCGATCGGCCGTCGATTGACTTCCACGATCCGGAGTTCGTCGAGGTCTACGACGCGGCGTTCGCCGGCGTGAAGCGCGTGCTGCAAACCCGGCATCATCTGTTCATGTATAACGCGTCGGGGCACGGCGCCTGGGAGGCATCGCTCACCAACCTGCTGTCGCCGGGTGATACGATCCTGGTGCTGGAGTCCGGCTATTTCTCCGATGAGTGGGCCGCCATGGCGAAGGCGCATGGGCTCAACGTTCGCACGGCTACTTGCGACTGGCGCCATGGGGTCGATACCGCCCAGGTCAAGACCGCGCTTGCCGATGACACAGCGCATGCGATCAAGGCGGTGTGCGTGGTGCACAACGAGACCGCGACCGGTATGATGTTGCCGCTCGACGAGATTCGCGCCGCGATCGACGCCACGAAGCATCCGGCGCTGTTCCTGGTCGATACCATATCGTCGCTGGGATCGCTCGACTTCCGCATGGACGAATGGAAGATCGATTGCGTCGTCGGCGGCAGCCAGAAGGGACTGATGCTGCCGACCGGCGTCAGCTTCACCGGCGTCTCGGCCAAAGGCATGGAAGCGCACGCGCGCGCGAAACTGCCGCGGTTCTATTTCGATTGGACGCTGATGGAGAAGCGCCAGCAGAAGAGCTTCATCGGCACCGTGCCGGTGAACATGTTCTACGGCTTGCGCGAGTCCATCCGTCTGCTTGAGGATGAAGGCCTGCCGAACGTCTATGCCCGTCATACGCGGCTGGCCGAGGCGACACGTCGCGCCGTGCAGGTATGGGCCGGCAACAACGGACCGCAACTCTACTGCACCAACCCATCGCGCTATTCGGACTCGGTGACGGCAGTGCAGATGCCGGAAGGCCATGACGCCGAAGCGGTGCGAAACACCGCGCGGCATCGCTTCAATGTTTCACTGGGCGGCGGTCTCGGCAAGCTGAAGGGCACGGTGTTCCGTATCGGCCATCTCGGCGATCTCAACGAACCGATGGTGCTGGGCGCGCTTTCGGCGGTCGAGATGGCGCTGCGCATGAACAATGTCCCGCACGGGCGAGGCGGGGTGGACGCCGCGATGGACTATCTCGCACAGGCGTAACGTTGTGTGTGGGCCGGCGGCCGCAGTTCGTCCGGCCGCCGGACATTATTTGGGTGTGAGCGATCCTGCTGTCCTGGGGCCTTGTGGCGCTCGAGGCTAAGTTAGAATCTCAGCGCAGATGCAGAAAGGCAATGCACGCAGATCAAGCGCATGAACTAAGTCGATGCGCCGTCGATCACGCACCCTGACAGTTCATCAGCTCACTCTTACCTGCGTGTTCGGCATGCATCGCCTTTCTGCATCGGCGCTGAGATTCTTACTTGCGATGCTACGACACATCCTAGCGGAAGTACTGATGGGCGGGACTACGTAGGTCCGGGCACCGGCACCACCGCGCCCGTCGTTACCTTGTTGTCCGGCGAGGCCAGGAAAGCGATGATCGCCGCGATATCCACGGGTTTCGGCCACGCCGCATGGTCGGCCTTGGGCATTGCTGCGCGATTTGCCGGCGTATCGATGACCGATGGTGCGACGGCATTCACCAGAATTCCTCGTCGCGCCACCTCGGCCGCCAATGACTGGGTGAATGCGGCGACCGCGGCCTTGCTGGCAGCATAGGGCGCCATCCCTGCGCCCAGCCGTGGCTCTACCCCCGGACGTGCTGAGACGTTGACGATGCGGCCGCCGCCGGGGCCGAAGCCTTGCACCGCGGCGCGGCAGCACAGATAGCATGTCACGAAGTTGGTGTTCAGCATGTCCAACATACCAGACTTGTCGGTGTCCTCGATGCTGCCCATTGCGAATCCGCCAGCGATGTGGATCGAGGCCCAAAGGTCCGTCGCACCGCCATACAGCCGCGCGACATCAGCTTCATTGGTCAGCTCGCAATGGCCAATCAGTGTCACACGGTCCTGGTGGGGGAACGACGCGGCTTCGGCCTCCACAACGTAGGGGATCAAGCAGTGCGCGCCTGCGTCCAGCAAGGTGCCGACGACGGCACGGCCGAGCGCGCCAGTGCCACCAGTGACGATCACGGTGCGGTTGGCAAAATTCATGGCGACCTCCGGCATGACGGCGGAAACCTCAAACGCTAGCAGTTTCGCAGCCGATCTGCCACGGTTGCGATGCATTCCCGGGGGTTATCGCACCGGTCCAAGGCAGAACCGGGGCAGAGTTCAGAAATCGACAAGGCACGGCGCAATCGTTCAATCGGGCGCGCCAGAACCTCGCCACATTCCGATTGGGACGAACCAGGAGGTCGGCTGACATGGCTCTCGGACTGGTGCCTTTGGTCGTCGCCGTCCTGACCACCATGAGCGGATATATCCTTCCGTCGGTGGACATTCCACATGAGCAATCCGTCGACGGTACAACGTTGCCGGTCCTGGTGATGATTGTCACCAGCCTCTGCGAGTTCCACTATAGTGGCCGGTGGAAGTCAAACGCTTGCCGGCGGTGACATGAGCGATCAACCCAATGCTCTGACCATGCCAGTGTCGCGTGCCGCGGAACCAGCAGGCGTGCCTCTGCCGTCGCGCCCGCAACGCAGAGCTTTCCCCTGGGCCGCTACCGGCATCCGCTTGTTCATCCTGCTTCTGGTGGGCGCCCTCATTGTCTTTCTGGCCCATGAGTGGGACTGGTGGGTCGGCTCCGCTGTGTGGCAGACCACGGACGACGCCTACCTTCAGGCCGACACGACACCGCTTGCCGCGAAGGTGCCGGGATATGTGCGCCAGGTCGTCGTGCAGGACTTCCAGCAGGTCAAAGCCGGTGACGTACTGGTCCAGATGGTCGACGACGACTACCGCGCCCAGCTCGATCAGGCGCAAGCCAACGTCAGCGGCGCGCAAGCCGCGATCGCGATCATCGAGCAACAGAAGCGTCTGCAAGATGCATTGATCAATCAAGCCGAGGCGATGATCGCTGCGACCCAAGCCGATCTGACCCGCTACCATCTGGAGACAGTACGTCAGCAGGCGCTGCTGGCGACACGCATCGCGGGCACCGCCCAGCTCACCGAGCAGGCCGTCGACAACGAACAGCACGCCGCGGCAACACTCGCGCTGAACCACGCACAACTGGATCAACAACGCCAGCAGTCCAATGTGCTGGACAGCCAGGAGACGCAGGCCCGCGCGACGCTGAAGGCGCAGCAGGCGATGTACGACCTGGCGGCAATCAATCTGGGCTACACGCGTATCACTGCGCCGGTCGATGGCATGGTGGGCCAGCGCCAGGTCCAAAATGGGCAATACCTGAGCGTCGGCACGCAGGTGTTCACCATTGTGCCGTTGCCGCATGTCTGGGTCGTCGCCAACTACAAGGAAACCCAGATGACTCGCGTCCGCCTTGGACAGCCCGCGAGCGTCACAGTAGATGCATTTCCGGGCGCAGTGCTGCATGGTCACGTCAACAGTTGGTCGCCAGCGTCTGGCGCGCAGTTCTCGTTGCTGCCACCGGACAACGCGACCGGCAATTTCACCAAGGTCGTGCAACGTATTCCCGTAAAAATCGTGCTTGATCCCAATCCCGCGATCGACAATCTGCTGCGGCCGGGCATGTCGGTGATTGCCACCATCGACACGAAATGACGCCGCTCCGCGACGCCGCGGACTGGTTGCCTTGGCATCGGCATCCCCGAGAGGGGGACACACTTTGTGATTCAGCCGACAAGGCAGCGCAGTCGCGACCCACCATCTCGGTCCGGCCGCTCATCGGCACGTTGGCGGTGATGTTGGGCTCGATCATAGCGACACTCGACAGCCGCATTTCCGTGTTCGGATTGGCCGACGTTCGCGGCGCCGTACATGCCGGATTCGATGAGGGCGCGTGGATCACCACCGCGTTCACTGTTGGCCAGATGATGATTGGACCGGTAGCCGCGTGGCTCGGCGCGGTGTTCGGTGTCCGGCGCGTGCTGATGATTTCCGCAACAGTGTTCGGACTGTCCAATTTTCTGTTGCCGTTCTCGCCGAATCTCGCATCGGTGTTGATGTTCCAGACGATCAGCGGCCTTTCCTCTGGGACGTTCATTCCGCTGACCATTGGGTTCGTGGTGCTGAACCTGCCACCGAAATGGGTGGTCTACGGTATTGGAGCGTATTCCCTCAACCTGGAGCTGTCGC
The DNA here is from genome assembly GCA_963726125.1 of uncultured Alphaproteobacteria bacterium. Classification (GTDB taxonomy): domain Bacteria; phylum Pseudomonadota; class Alphaproteobacteria; order Acetobacterales; family Acetobacteraceae; genus JAMXLO01. The sequence goes on from CAVSBG010000005.1 coordinate 442,443, forward strand.
TCAACATAGCTGCCTCGATCGAAGGCTGGTTCTGCGACAATTGGTCGTGGCATTGGATCTTCTGGGACACAGCGCTTCTCGCGCCACTCATGATGGCGTGCATCCATTTCGGCATGCCACGTCAACCAACCAATCGCGAGCTGCTGAGGAACGCGGACTGGTCAGGTATCCTGTATGCCTCGCTTGGATTCAGTCTGCTCTATGCCGCGCTGGACCAGGGCAACCGTCTCGATTGGCTGAATTCCGGCCTCATCAACGCATTGCTGCTCGGTGGCGGACTGCTGCTCATCGCTTTCGTCGTGCAGGAGCTGACCACGCCGCGGCCGTGGATCAATCTGCGCTATGCCGCGCGCGGCAACATCCCCCTGCTGTTCCTTATGATCACGTTCTTTCGCTTTGCCATTCTCTCGACGGCGTATCTTATCCCGCAGTTCCTGACCGTGGTACAAGGCTACCGTGCGATCGAGGTTGGTGGCGTTCTGATGTGGATCGCGCTGCCGCAGTTCCTGCTGGCCCCGATGGTGTCAACGCTGCTTCGTTTCGTAGAGCCGCGACTGCCGCTCGCGCTTGGCTTTGCCCTGGTCGCCGCGGCCTGCTTCATGGCGGGCCAGCTCACGCAAGACTGGATTGGTACCGACTTCCTGCCATCGCAGATCGTCCAGGCGGTGGGGCAGTCATTGCTACTGACATCGCTGGTCTGGTTCTTCTTGAAGCATCTGGAGCCGACCGAGGTGCTGACCTTCGGTGCCGTGCTGCAGACCGGCCGCCTGTTCGGAGCGGAACTGGGGTCGGCCTTTGTGCAAACCTTCGTGCGGGTCCGCGAGCAGGTGTATTCCAACCTCGTTGGTCTGCATGTCACCGTCGGTTCCGTGGCCACCGGTCAGCGACTGCAGGATTACGCCCACGCAGTGAACGGACGATCGGTTGGACCGCCTGCGGCGAGCGCGCGTGCCACCGGTCTGCTCGCCCACTCGGTGGAGATTCAAGCCAGCGTGCTCGCCTACATCGACGGCTTCATGGTCATCGGCTTTGCGATGATCGGTGTGCTGCTGATGCTGCTGTTGCTGCGTGATCCTCCGTCGCGGGCAATGCCGGCTAAATAGAGCCTTGACGCAGATGATTGGAAGGGCACACAGCCCATCAATACTGCCGCAATCGTTCGTCCGCAGAATCGCACGGCAAGCGCAAGTGCGCCAGGAGACCGGCAAGCGGAGAAGGTGAGAACCCTTCACGATGAGAGGTAGAGTGAGCCACATCGACCCCGAGTCATGCGTGTCACACCGCGAGGTGTGGGCGAAGCGCTGGGCCAGATATCGAGCCAAGTAACAAATATCGTCCGGGGTGCCGACGCTTTCTGCGCAGCGGAAGGCAGCACGGCCGGGTGCGCCACAGTCAGCGGCTCATCAGTTGGCACGCCACGCAGCCAAGAACCGGCGGGCACGCGGTCTCGGCACGCCGGACACATTTGACTTTCTGGGCTTCACACACATCAGCGGCCAGAGCCGGCGAGGTTACTGGCAAAGGTTGTGGCCCGACGGTGACTGGCGTGGTTGCCGGATATCCAATAATGGCGTCATTCGCAACAGCGCTGAAACACAGCCCTCAGCCAACGTGACGGAGGCCCCTTATGCCCAAGCTCGATTCCCCAATGCACGTAACGATGCTCAAGACCGCGCGCACTGTTGGCCAGATCGAACGCGACGGCATTTACGGATTGCAGTGGGGCGATCCACAGACTCATCCGGCCCTCCGTTGGGTGCGCGACCATTATCTGTTGCCCTACGTCAACCCCGACCACAGTGCCGTGGAGATCGGACCAGGTGGTGGGAGGTGGACCCGCTACCTCCTCGGTTTCGGCCAGCTCTGCGCCGTCGATTACCATCAGGAACTACTCGACGAATTGCTGAGGAATTATAGGGCGCCGCATCTGTCCACGCTGCGCAACAACGGGACCGACTTTCCTGGCATTCCCGATGCCAGCGTCGATTTCGTGTTCTCATTCGGCGTCTTCGTCCACCTCGATATTGACCTGATCGAGGCTTACTTTCGCAGCATTCACCGCATCATGAAGCGGGGCGGTTGCGCGCTGATCCAGTATTCAGACAAGAACAAGGAAGTAGCCCGAAAGCACAGCCAGGCATTCTCCGACACCACACCGGAGACCATCCGGCCGCTGGTCATCGGATGCGGTCACCGCATCTTGGAAGACGACACGACAACTATGTGGCACAGCAGCATCGTAAGGTTTGCGCCGATCCCCTATCCGGAACAGACGTCCCATTCCCCGGAAGTGAAGTCTAACGGCGCACTCCCAGTCCCCCGCGTCATGAAGGAAATCAGTTACGGCAGCCTGCTCGATATTGTCAGTCGGATAAAGCGAACGCGCGGTTTTGCCCGCCCCGACGACTTCACCACCGTATCGAACGGCAGTTCCGCCGAGCAGTCTATGTGCCCCCTGATGTATTGTGTCGACTTCAAGACGCAACAGGTCATCTACACTATGCACGATCCCGAGGACATCGATGTTACTATCGCGGAGCCATTCCTCTTTGTGGCGCAACTGCAGCATGCGCAAAAAATTCTCTCGCTGCCCATCGAGCACATCGGCAGTACGATATCGACCGTCACCCTGCGGCCAACATTCATCTTCAGCCCGGGTCGCGCCGGTTCCACTCTGCTCTCTGCGATGTTCAAGGCAATTGGCAAGCCTACAGCATCGGAACCGGATGCATTCACTCAGGTGGCCATGCTCGCGCCGTCGGCGTTGGCACGATCAACGAATCTCGACGTGCAGATTGTGGCTGCTTGTGTGTCAAACCTGTCTGACTATCTCGGCCCCGAGCCAATCATCAAGCTCCGCAGCCAGTGCAATGCGGCGCCGGAGAGGATCATCGGAGGCGTTGAGAATGCTCGGGCGATATTCCTTCTGCGTGACCGCAAGCCATGGGCGCAGTCACGCCACCGGGCGTTCCGTGAGCCCCCAAGGGCGATCGCAAGAATTCTCGCCGAAACAATGGTGGCGATCGATCGGTTACAGCAAATCGGGGCTGCGCCGCAGGTTATCTGGTACGACGATCTTGTTGCGCATCCCTGGGCGACGCTGGCCAAGATCATGATGGGTTCTCAGCTCAAGCCGAGTGAGCTGGATGAGCGCCTTACCGCGGCACTCGCGGCCAACTCGCAGGCAGGCACGCAATTGGCCCAAACCAATGTGGCCAAAAACCCCGGCGACGACGGCTTCCTGGATCAGTTCGAGGCGGAGTGGCAGGCGGCGCAGCCGCGCGAGGTCATGGATAGGCTTGGGCTGCCTATATGATCCGCTCAAGGAAGCTAGTAACCCAGATCACGGCAGATGAACGCAAGTGAGCGCAGATGGTGACAGGCTGGCGTGTCATCGGGAGCGTGCACAATGTGCTGAATGCAATCGGCGCTGACTGCGGTTGCATCCGCGCTGCGTCAAGCCGTACGCCAACAGTGTCGTGGGCGCTGAGTACTTCGCGAGCCTGTTGCTGAATTTCGCCAAGCAGCCCTGGAGATCAAACGCGTTAGGCTCGGCCCGTAAGCCGCACACGGCCATCTTCGTGCATCTGCTCTGATCTGCGTTAGAATCCCTCTTTCTAATTGCAGGGTCCAGGCCCGCCCACGGCATCATGGACCAATCAGCGCAACCCACCGAGCCCTTGGCGTTACCCCGCCAACGACGCTCGCGCCTCAGCGAGGCTGACACGCACCGGCAGCACCGCATCCAGTCCGGCCACCACGAACACCTGTGCGATCTGCGGCGCGGCGCACACTGCCAGACGACCGCCCGACACGCGCAGCCGCTTCGCTGTCACCAGAATGACTCGCAGCGCAGCACTGCCAATGAAGCTGACCCGTGACAGATCCAGCACCAGCCTTTCGTTGCCAAGCAGCGTCGCTTGTAAGAGCTGGTTCTGGAACGACGGCACCGAACTCAACTCAAGCCGCCCATCAAGCTGCAGAACTGTTTCCGCCATGCCACCGACCATACCGAGGTCGGTAGCGAAACGAAAGAGCGTTCAGGCCAGCGTGCGGCCAGACAGCGTCTCCAGCACCCGCAGCGGCGATTGTTCCTGGTGCGCCATCGCGGCAATCGGCAGGTGGAACGTCTGCTCCAGCGCACAGTGGCCGGCGAGTGCGGCATGCAGCACCTGATCGGTGAAGCAAAGCCATGTCGTGCCCGAAGCGAACGCCACATCGGCCCGGGGTGCGCCCGACTGATACGCGGCGTCGAGCTTCCCGGTATCGTGCAGCCGCAGCATGATCCGGTCGTACTCGCTGCGGCGTCCTCGGGTGATGCCGAGCCGCTCCAGGAACCAAGCGCTGCCCGGCATCGCCGCCCCGGTGCGCGGCAGGAAGCGTTGCGCGAAATCGGCGAACGGCTCGCCCACCCGCCAATCACGCACCGCGCCATCGGGTGCGATGTTGCAGAACAGCCGCAGGATCCGCCGTCCGTTCATCGGCCGGCTCGGAAATGCATCGACATGCAGCAGCCGATCATCATGTCGCGGCGAGTAGTCCCGCCCAGCTATCTGCGCCGGGCGAAAGCTGGTTCTCGCCCGCTCGAGCGACTGCGCATAGCCAGGCAGCAAATCCCGCACCAGCCGTTCCGCGCCATCGCCGAACCGGCGCAACATGGCCCGCAGGCACTCCAACCGCTCACCGGTCAGCGACGTGTTGCTGACGCTTCCAGCCGCGGGATCGAAGCTGATGTTCTTGCGCTCGCTCCCCATGACGGTTGGCGAAAGCAGGAAGCTCTCGTCGGCCGCAACCCGGAACGGCAATTGCGCCAGCAGCAGCACGCGGCCCGCCTCCAACGCGTCGACCGCCCGCCCCCGCAACGCCGCATCGAACGGTCCGGCCCAATCGCCGATCGGCAGGCTCGCAAGTACGTCGTTCGCATTCATCGCTATTCGTGTACCAGCACCCAGTCGTTGACGAAACTGGCCAGCCCGTTGGCGTGGAAGTCCCGCCGCAGCGCCGCTTCATCGTAATCCTCGCGCACCCAGTCGAGGAAGGGCTTCCGCCCCTCTGCCTCGCGTGCGTAATGATGGAAGAACGCGTCCAGAATCCCCGTGCGCGCCTGGCGGATGTGACCAAACCGCAACGACAGCTGCTGCAACGCCTCTCGCGAGGTGCCGCCCTGGAACATCACGAACAGCCCGGCTGCCAGCCCGGCCCTGTCGGCGCCTGATTTGCAGTGCATCAGTGCCGGCGCCCGCATGTGCCGGAAGATCTCGAACAGCCGCTCGATCCGATCCCGTTGCGGCGCGCCGCGGCTCTCCAGCGCCATGTCGACAAACACCAGACCAAGATGTTCTGCGGCGTCACGGCTAAGGGCGTCGGAGCCATTGCCGCTCCGGCCGCGCAGGTTGATCAGCGTCTTCAAACCATAGCGCCGCGTGAGCGCGATGAGCCGCGCCGGCGTCGGATGATTGCTCCGATACAGCCGCCCCGGCGCGACCGCCGCAAAGTTGCTCCAGGCCAGCCGGAACACCGCGTGATCGACCAGCAGCGAATCGACCCAGGCGAGCGCGCGTCCACGGGCGGTGCTGATATCGCCTCGGAAAATGCTGTCCATCGGTCCTGATTGCGAGAAGAGTCGAGACATATGGACATGCAGCACCGCCGCGCGCAACCGCCGCTAGCAACGGCCCTCCCCCCAACCCCCTCCCGCAAGGGGAGGGGGAGTTTGGGTTGCCAACGACAACGCCCTCCCTCCCGCGACAGCCAATCGCCAGCCTTGACGCCAGCCCCGCATCGGGCACGAGTTGCGTCATGCAGGACCTGCGTCAACTGCCACTGCCGTTTCAGCACAACGGCGACTTCGCGCCGGGCAATTTCCACGAGGCAGCGTCGAACACCGACGCGCTCGCATGGCTCAGCCGCACCCCCGACTGGCCCGATCTGCGCCTGGCCCTTTGGGGTCCGGCCGGATGCGGCAAGACCCACCTGCTGCACATGTGGGCACAGCGTCGCGACGCCGTCGTCTGGCGGGGGGTCGAACTGAGCGGCCTGCCTGACCTGCCTGCTCGCGGTGGCATCGCGCTGGACGACGCTGACGCCCTGGCCGACGAGACAGCGCTGTTCCACCTGCTCAACGCCGCAGCCGAGGCCGGCCTTCCAGTCCTGCTGGCAAGTCGCGCGCCACCGTCGCTGTGGCCGCTGAAACTGCCGGACCTCGCCAGCCGCATACGCGCGATCAACGCGGTGGAGATCGGTCCGCCGGACGACGCGCTGCTGCATGTGCTGCTCGCGCGGCTGCTGGCCGATCGGCAATTGCGCCTGCTTGAGCCAGTGCGCAACTGGCTGCTGCGGCGGCTGCCGCGAACCCAGCCCGACCTGGCCGAGGCCGTCGCCCGGCTGGATGCCGTATCGTTGCAGCTTGGTCGCGACATCACCATTCCTTTGGCACGCGCCGCACTCGGCGATGTCGCAGGCGTGGCAGCGGATGAAATTTCCGGGACTCGCCCGCCCCCCTCGCGGGAAGACCCGCGTCTCCTGTAGGATCGCGCCATGAACAAATCAGCCACCCGAGAGACGGCGTCCCAGACAGACGGCGCGACGGATGTCCTGACCCGGCCCAAGCCCGCCCCAGCCGCACCGCCGGCCGCGGTCTCCCCTGGGCCGATCGCACCCGTCAGCCCCGACCGCTTCATCAACCGCGAACTGTCCTGGCTCGACTTCAACCACCGCGTCGTAGAGGAAGCCGAGAACCCGCGTCATCCACTGCTGGAGCGTGTGCGCTTCGTCTCCATCAGCGCCTCCAACCTCGACGAATTCTACTCCGTGCGCGTCGCCGGCCTGATCGGTCAGGCCAAGGCCGGTGTCACCGCCGTCTCACCTGACGGCCGCACCCCCGCGCAGCAACTCGCCGAGATCAAGCTCCGTGCCGAGTCCCTACTGGCCGATCAGCAGCGCGTGTGGCGCGAGCTACGCTCCCAGTTGCGCGAGGCAGGCATCGAGGTCTGCGAGCCCGACGAACTGTCCGCCGAGGACGTCAAGTGGCTCGACGCCTGGTTCATGGAACGCGTGTTCCCGGTCCTCACGCCCTTGGCGATCGATCCTGCGCATCCGTTCCCGTTCATTCCCAACATGGGCCTTGTGATCGCCCTGTTGCTCCTGCGCGAGGAGGACGGGCAAGCCATGCGCGCATTGATTCCGCTGCCCAGCCAGGTGGAGCGTTTCGTCCGGCTTCCGGGGGCAACCGGCGATCCAATCCACTTCGTCCTGCTCGACGATGTCGTCACGCTGTTCCTTGATCGGCTGTTTCCTGGATTCCGTATCGGCGGCCAAGGCACGTTCCGGCTCATCCGCGACACCGACGTGGAGTTCGAGGAAGAAGCCGAGGACCTCGTCCGCTCCTACGAATCCGCATTGAAGCGCCGCCGTCGCGGGGTCGCGATCCATCTCGGCACGGACGCCAAGATGCCGGAGGACCTGCGCGCCTTGGTCGCCGCCGAGACCGGCGCCTCGCCCGACGAGATCCACGTTACCGACGGCCTGCTCGGCATCGTCGATCTGAAGCAGCTCATCGTCGATGATCGCCCGGACCTTCTGTTCCCGCCCTACACGCCGCGATTCCCCGAACGCATCCGCGATTTCGGCGGCGACTGCTTTGCAGCCATCCGTGCCAAGGACATCATCGTCCACCATCCGTTCGAGAGCTTCGACGTGGTGGTGCAATTCCTCCGCCAGGCGGCGCAGGATCCGAATGTCATCGCGGTGAAACAGACGCTGTATCGCACCAGCCGCAACTCGCCGATCGTGAAGGCGCTGATCGAGGCGGCAGAAGCGGGAAAATTTGTCACCGCGGTGGTGGAATTGCGCGCCCGCTTCGATGAGGAAATGAACATCCGGCTGTCGCGCACGCTGGAGGCAGCGGGCGTCCAGGTGGTGTTCGGTTTCGCCGATTTGAAGACGCACGCCAAGTTGTCGCTGGTGGTGCGGCGCGAGGGCGGCAGCGTGCGCTCCTACGCGCATTTCGGCACCGGCAACTATCACCCGATCACCGCGCGTATCTACACCGACCTGTCGTTCTTCACCACCGACCCCGAACTCACCCGCAACTCCGCGCGGCTGTTCAACTACATGACCGGCTACGCACGGCCGGACCGGATGGACGCCATCGCATTCAGTCCGCTGACCACGCGCCACGTGCTGTCGGACCTGATCAAGCGCGAGATCGCTTACGCGCACGCCGGCAAGCCTGCCGGCATCTGGTTGAAGATGAACCAGCTGGTCGATGAGACGCTGATCGATCTGCTCTACGAGGCATCGCGCGCCGGTGTGAAGGTGATGGGTGTGGTGCGCGGCATCTGCTGCCTGCGTCCGGGTGTCCCCGGACTTTCGGAGAACATCCGCATCAAATCCATTGTCGGGCGTTTCCTGGAACACAGCCGCATCGTGGTGTTCGGTGATGGCCATCCGCTGCCCAGCCGGCATGCCCGCGTTTTCATCAGCTCGGCCGATTGGATGGTGCGCAACATGGACTGGCGCGTAGAAACGCTGGTGCCGATACACAATCCAACGGTGCATGCACAGGTGCTGGACCAGATCATGGTGGTCAACCTCAAGGATACCATGCAGTCGTGGGAGCTGCGGCCCGACGGCGACTGGCACCGAGTCGCGCCCGGCAAAAAACCGGTTTCCGCTCACGATTACTTCATGACCAATCCGTCACTCTCCGGTCGCGGATCCGCACTACACGGACCGGCGGTTGTATCGCCGCTTTCCTACCATCGTCGTCAGGACCGCGTACAACAGGATTGATCGCATGCCGTTTACGCCGCCCGCCGATGCACCCCGCTGTGCGGTGGTTGACCTCGGATCCAACTCGGTACGCCTCGTGGTCTATGAAGGGAACTGCCGCAATCCGGTGGTGATCTTCAATGAGAAGGCGGTGCTGCGTCTCGGGCGCGGCCTTCAGGCAACCGGGCGGCTGAACGAAGAGGGCATGGCGCAGGCGTTCACCGTGATGCATCGCTATCACGCGGTCGCCCAGGCGATGGGCGCGTCACCGCTCGACGTGCTCGCGACCGCGGCTGTGCGCGATGCCCGCAACGGCGACGATTTCGTCGCGGGATTAAAGGCCCGGCTGCCGGACGTTTCGATCCGTGTTCTGTCCGGCGTGCAGGAGGCGGAGCTGTCCGCGATGGGCGTGCTGTGCGGCATCCCCACTGCTGACGGCATCCTCGCCGATATCGGTGGCGGGTCACTGGAGCTGGTGCGCCTGGATCGCGGGGTGCGCGGCGTGTCGCAGACGCTGAGCCTCGGTGCAATCCGTTTGGCCGATCGTGCCAATGGTGATCCGACACGCGCGCGTGCCATTGCCGAGGCGGATCTGGCCACCGTGCCCTGGCTGATCGAGGGCGCCAACCGCGATCTGTTCCTGGTGGGCGGTGCGTGGCGCGCGCTCGCGCGTATCCACATGGCGCAGACCGGTTATCCGCTGCAGATCGTGCATCACTACACAATCAGCCGCGAGGAAGCGCGCGACCTGACCGGTGTGATCGCCGGCGCGGGGCGGCGCGCCCTGGAACGGCTGCCGGGTTTGTCTCGGCGCCGCATCGATGACCTGCCGTTCGCCGCGGTGGCGCTGCGCCGCGTGCTGCGCGCAACCGGCGTGCGCCGCGTTGTCTTCAGTGCAAGCGGCCTGCGCGAAGGCTGGTTCATGCAGCGCATGCCGGAAGCGATCCGCGCGCAGGATCCGTTGCTCGCGGCTGGGCATGAATTGGCGGGGCGACTGGGTCGCGATCCGAATTTGCCGCAGGCGCTGCTGGCATGGACCGATCCGTTGTTTACCGACGAGAGCCGCGAGGCGCGCCGATTGCGCGAAGCCGCTTGCTGGCTGTCCGATATCGGCAGTCACGATCATCCGGAATTCCGCGCAGAACAGGCCTTTCTCCGGGTGCTGCGTCAGCCGGGCATTGGCCTGGACCATCACGCGCGCGCCTTCCTCGCGCTGGCGATCGCGATGCGGTACGAGGTGGAGAACGACGCCGGTTTCCTGCGGCCGGCGCGCCTGCTGCTAGATGTGTCGAATGCACATCGAGCGGAATTGTTGGGTGTGGCGCTGCGTCTTGCCTACACGTTGTCGGCCGGCACACCGGATCTCCTGGCCGGAACAGCCCTGCGTCTGTCCGGTGATCGGCTCATCCTGCGTCTCCAGGAAGATAGCGGCGTATTCGCGGGTGAAAGCGTGATGCGCCGCCTCGATCGCCTCGCGCAGGAGGTCGGCCTGGAGTCCGCAACCGAAACGGCACGCGCCCGCGCAGCATGATCCGTCCCGCGAGACCAGGCGAGGTCGGCGCCCTGCGCGATGTGGTTCAAGCGGCCTACCGCCACTACATCTCGCGCATCGGGAAGCCACCCGGACCGATGCTGGATGATTACGCGGCGCGGATCGCCGATGGTCAGGCATGGGTGCTGGAAGCTGCCGGCAGGATCGCGGGAATCCTGGTGCTGGAGGAAACGCCAGAGGGCTTCCTGCTCGACAACATCGCGGTGTCGCCGGAGGGTCAGGGCAAGGGATATGGGCGCGCGCTGATCGAATTCGCGGAAGCCGAAGCACGCCGGCGAGGGTTTACCGAGATACGACTGTATACACATACGATGATGACTGAGAACATCGCACTTTACACGCGCATCGGGTTCGCAGAGACGCATCGGGTCAGTGAGAAGGGTTACGATCGGGTGTATATGACCAAACACCTGTCCTGACACCAGGGTGCGGTTAACCATCTGTTAGGAATTGCCTGCCACACCGCTCAGCATGCGCAGGCTCCTGCTTCAATTGCCGTCGTGGACGCCGTCGTGGGTACTGCTCCCGCTGTTCGAATCGGACTACCGCCGGCTGGTGCTTTGGAGCTACCGATTGGTGATTCGGGTTCGGATGATGGAATGGGCCGTGGTGGTAGTTGCGCCATACGCCCCGCGCAGGCTGGTAGCGTTGCTGAACCGCCGATCTAAGTCGCTCTCGGCTGAGGTGGCCGCATTGAAGCGGGCAGTACGGGCCCGGCATGCGCCCCCGCACCCGCCCGCCGTTCCGACCAACAATCCCTGGATCTGAAACTCCCTCTCCCGCAAAGCGGGGGAGGGTTGGCGTGGGGGTGATTCGGAGGAGGTGCAGCAAACTGAGCACACGCCATTTCCCCCTCACCCCACCGCCTGTCGCATCTGCCGCGCCACCACGTGCCGATTGGTCGCCGGCTGCAACCGCAGATGCTCGCGCAACGTTGCGGTCTCATACTCGCGCCGGAACAACCCCCGCCGCTGCAACTCCGGAGTGACAAGCTCGACGAAATCCTCAGCCGAAGTCGGAATACCCGGCGGCTGAATGTTGAAGCCGTCCGCAGCACCCGTGGTGAACCATTCCTCCATCAGATCGGCAATCATCGTCGGCGTCCCGACCACGCCGAGATGCCAGAACCCGCCGGACACCAATTCATAAAGTTGCCGGATGGTCCAGTTCTCCGTCCGCGCGCGCTGCATCATCACGGTGGTGAATTCGCTGTTGCGCCCGCCCGGCGCCGGCAGGTCGGGCACCGGCCCATCCAGATCGTAGCCGGTATAATCAGGAAAACTATTGACCACCAGCAGCCCGAGGCCCAACCGCGGCTCCACCAGCGACTGCATCATGTCGAACTTGTCCTGCGCCTCCTGCAACGTCCGCCCCACGAATGGCATAATGCCCGGCATGATCTTCAGATCGTCATGCGAACGTCCGTATTTCGCCAGCCTGGCCTTGGTCGATGCATAGTACGCGCGTGCCCGCTCGATATCCGGCTGCCCCGCGTACAGCCCATCGGCAATATATGCCGCGAGTTCCTGAGCCTGCTCGGACCCTCCGGCGGTGAAGATAGGAATATGGCCTTGCGGGGGCCGCGGCACATCCAGCGGTCCACGCACCTTGAAGTGCACCCCGACATGATCCAGCACATGCATCTTGTCGCGGTCGAAATAGATGCCGCTCGCTTTGTCGCGCGGAATCGCATCGGGCTCCCAGCTATCGAACAGCGCCAGCATCACCTCAGCTGACTCCGCGGCGCGCGCGTGCCGGCTGGCCGAATCGAGCGTCGTCTGCAGGCCGAAGTTGCGCGCCTCATCGATGCTGAAGCTGGTCACCATGTTCCACCCGGCGCGTCCGTCGCTCAGGATGTCGAGCGTCGCCAGCGTCCGCGTCAGCGTATATGGATCGTTGTACGTCGTGGAGGCAGTCGGTACCAGCCCAACCCGGCTGGTGACGGCAGACAGCGCCGCGAGCAGCGCCATCGGTTCGTGCTTGACCAGCTGGTGCTCCATGTCGCGCGCGATCGCCAGGTTGTCGAGATCACGCACTGCCGATGAGTCGGCGAGGAAGATCAGGTCGAACTTCCCCCGCTCGGCAAGTTTCGCGCAGTGCACGAAATGACGAAAATCCATGTTGCCGTCAGCCGGCACATCGGGATGCCTCCAGGCAGCGTAATGATAGCCAAGATTGGCGATCGACAGCCCGAGGCTCATCTGTCGCCCGGTCTCGTGCATCACAAAGTCTCCTCAGTCGGCGGCTGCACGAGGCCGTGCGGCATAGCGGCTCGGCACCCACGGCAGGCCCAGGTTCTCGCGCAGCGTGCGGCCTTCATACTCACGACGGAACAGCCCGCGGCGCTGCAATTCCGGGATCACCAGCTCGACGAAATCCTTGCCGGCACCTGGCAAATCCGGTGGTTGCACATTGAACCCGTCCGCCGCACCGGTGGTGAACCACTCCTCCATCAGATCGGCAACCTTCGCCGGCGTGCCGATCACACCGAGCGACCAGAAGCCAGCCGAGATCACGTCGAACAATTGCCGTATCGTCAGCTTCTCGCGCCGCGCCCGATCCATCAGTGCCAAGGTAAACTCCGGCTCCCGCGCGCTGGTCTTCAGGCCCGGACCCATCTGGTCGTTGGTCATCGCAATCTCAGGCACCGGACTGTCGAGGTCATAGCCGGTCAGATCCGGGAAATGGTTGATGATCAGCATGCCAATACCGACAGACGGATGCAGCAGCGATTGCAGGCGTGCGAACTTGTCCTCCGCCTCCTGCTGCGTCCGTCCGACGAAAGGCATGATGCCCGGCATCATCATCAGCGAATCCCAGTCGCGTTCGTATTTCGCCAACCGCCGCTTGACCGAGTTGTAATAACGCCGCGCGCTGTCGATATCGGGCTGGCCGGCATAAACCATGTCGGCAATCCGCGCCGCCAGTTCCTGCGATTGCTCCGACGATCCGGCAGTGATGATCGGCAAACACCCCTGTGGCGGACGGGCTGTGTCGAGTGGCCCGCGCACCTCAAAGAATTCGCCCTTGTGCTCCAGGAAGTGAAACCGGTCGCGATGGAAGTAGATGCCGGATGCCTTGTCGCGCACGAACGCATCATCGTCCCAGGAATCCCAAAGTCCCTTGGCAACCTCGACAAACTCCACCGCGCGCGCATGCCGCGTCGCCGTATCGAGCGGTTCATCGAGGCTGAAGTTGCGCGCCTCATCGAGGCTGAAACTCGTCACCATGTTCCAGCCAGCACGACCACCGCTGATGTGATCGAGTGAAGCCATCCGCCGCGCGAACGCGTAAGGCGGATTATAAGTCGTCGAGACGCTCGGGATCAGACCAATCCGCTCGGTGGTGGCGGCAATCGCGGCCAACGCCAAGGTCGGTTCCAGCTTGAGCAGCGCATGCTCGCGCTCCCGGGCGATGCGCCGATCGTCGAAATTGCGGATCGACATCACATCAGCAATGAACACAAAATCAAACTTGCCCTGCTCGGCAAGTTGCGCGCTCTCGATGTAGTGACGCCCGCTGAGCCCGCCATCGGGCGACGCCTCAGGCAGGCGCCATGCGGCATAGTGGTAGCCGATGCTGCCGATGGAGAAGCCCAACTTCATCTGTCGCGTATGTGCCATCGATCTCCTCTCGGCCGGTCAGGGCGCGACGCGGACGCAGCCAGGGATCGGGCCACAGCTACGTAAGCCCGGTCAACTCCGCGTCGCGTCCGTTTCGCTCAGAAGCTGAGTTCGGCCGGCACCTGTTCCGGAGTGACGCCATTCAGCGCCAGACCGCCGATCATCTGTTCGCGGATCGTGCCGATTCCGCGATTGAAGTCGATCCAGGCGTTGACGACCTCGACAAAGCGTGTGTCCGGCTCGCGCTGAACTCCGTAGCAACTCGGCAGCGATACGATAGGCGTATTCAGCAAATGATACGGTCCCAAGCTCGGATTCTTGCCGACAGTGCCCAACCCCACTGTGGCCGCGAGGACCTGGGCATCGGCGCGGCCGGCTTGCAGCGCAAGGATGCAGTCGTCGATAGTCTTGTAGCCGGTCAGCTGTGCCTTCGGTGCAAAGCGGCGCGCGCAGGTCTCATGCAGCGATCCCAGGTCGAACACGATCCGGATGTCAGGCTTGTTCAGATCGCCCCAGGTCTTCGGGTCGAAGCCCTGTTTCGCGAGGCAGCCGAACGGCGCGACGATGTAGGGACGGGTGAACCCAATGGCCAGAGCTCGTTGCGGCGTCGGGTTGAGCGCGAAGGCGATGTCGATCTTGTTGGATTGAACGTCAAGCACGGAGTTGCCGAATGTCGACTCGACGTAGACCACTTCAGCGCTCCAGATGGCCGCGATGCTCTTCGCCATCTCAACCGCCGCGCCAGCCCACGTACCGGTCGTGATATCCTTCTTGAAATACGGCGGGCTGCCGGAAACCACCGCCATGCGCAGTTGCTTGGTGCGGTTGACGCGTTCGAACGTGCTCTCGTTTCCGCTATCCGCGTGCGCGGCGCTGATGAACAGGCCTGCGGGCAGGACGGCGGCTCCTGCCGCCAATGCGCGTCGTGTCGGGCGAAAGGTCATGGCGTGCTCCGTGTTGCATAAGTTGAAAATCGGCGCCGGAACGGCTGCCCGGCAGCAGGCGGTCACTCTGCACGCAATTGCCGTGCTATGTCTCCTGCCTGACATCGCAGAAGGCAACGGACATGACGAGCAACCAAGCCGAAACGCAGCAGGCCCGCACTGATCTGGCGGCGGCCCTTCGATGGATCGCCCGTCTGGGCATGCATGAGGGCGTTTGCAACCACTTCACCGTCATGCTCCCGGAGCGTCGCTTCCTGATCAATCCGAAGGGCATCGGCTTCCACCGGATCACCGCCAGCAACCTGCTAGTGATCGATGAGCACGGTAAGACGCTGGAGGGCACCGGGCGGCCGCCGACCTCCGGCTTCGCCATCCACACGCGCATCCATCTACTGCATCCCGCGGCCAAGGTGGTGCTGCACCTGCATGCACCGTATTCAACCGCCCTCACCGCAATACAGGGCGGCCGCCTGCAAATGATCCATCAGAACGCCGCCAGGTTCTTCGGCGATATCGCGTACGACGACCACTTCAACGGTATCGCCGAGGCGACGATGGAAGGCGAGCGCATGGCCGCCGCCATGGGAGAGAGGAAGATCCTGTTCCTTGCCAATCACGGCGTGGTCGTCGTCGGTCCGACCGTCGCACAGGCGCTCGACGACTTCTATTATCTGGAGCGTGCTTGCCAGGTTCAGGTCCTGGCCATGCAAACTGGTCAGAAGCTGAATGTGATGCCGGATGCTATGGCGCGGGACACCCACGAGCAGTTCACGCGCTTTACAGTGAATGCCGATCTTTTGCTCGACGATGTCAAGGCAACGCTGGATGCCGAGGAACCGGCCTACGCGTCCTGATGCCAGCCCACGGGCAGCCACCGTCGCGGCCACGTTCGCAATTTGGTGCGGGTTAGCGATGGTCGGGGCCGGGTCGCGGCCCGGCCATGACGATGGGCGACAGCGAATTACTCGACCGCCTGCTCTGCCAGTGAGTTGTCAACACAGACCTCGAACGGCATGGCACGATCGAGCGCGCCACCCGAACGCATAGCCGCCTGTAGCCGGTCGAAGCCCTCCCGTCGCAGCACCGGATCAGGCGCGTACAGCGCCAACTCGCGATAGCGATCCATCGCCGCCGCGAAGATGCTGTGCGGGACATCGGGAAAGAACGCCGCGACGGCACGCGCGATCTCATCGCCTGGTGTCGCCGCAATCCACCGCAGCACCCGGGCCATTGCTCGTGTCATCCGCAACAGTTCGTCGCGGCGCGATGCGAGCAATGCACGACGCGTCACCAGCGTCGTATAGGCAGTCAGGCCGCGATCCGCCGCAGCATACCAGACATAGCCAGCGCCGGATGCAACGAGTTCCTCGGCATACGGCTGGAACAGCTGCACCGCATCCAAGCCGCCAGTCCGCAGCGATGCGGCGTTCTCTGCCATCGTCGGACCGCTGACGCGATCGAGCGTCTCCGGATCGATGCCCGCCCGCCGCACGTCGTCTTGCAGGCAGAGCCACGGCGTTGGCACCTCCGCCACCGACGCAAACCGCATGTCCGTCAGATCGGCCACTTGAAAGCCCGGATGCGGCTCCCGCCCGACAATGAAGAACGGATCGCGCGCGACCACGTCGCAGAAGCACACGCTGTCCGCCGCCGGGTCTCGCGCGTGCGTCAGCATCACACGCAGTGGACCACCCCACATCACGTCGATCTCGCCACTGAGCAATGCCGCGGCGGTGCGTGTGGGATCAGCCGACGATACCAGTTCCACGTCGACGCCCTCCGCCTGGTAGGCGCCAATAGCGTGGGCAGCGTAGAACGGCGCGTAGAACAACGCGCGAAAGTTCTCCGAAAGCCGGATCGTCATCGCCCCCTCCTGGACATCCGCGCCATTCTAACGCTGTCATTGCAAAGCATGGCAATGACAAGGATGAGCTGAATGCGCGTAGCGTTGATCGGCGTCTCTCACTGGCACACGCCCTTCTATCTCGACCCGCTGCTGGCGATGCCGGACGTGTCGGTCGTTGGCGTGAGCGATCCGAATCGCGAGCGCGCCGAGGAGCTGGCGGCGCAACCCCGTTGTCCCGCCTTCACCGACTATCGCGAGATGTGCGCGCGACTACGCCCGGACTTCGTGTTCGCGTTGGGCCGCCATTCCGACATGGCCGAGGAGGCCCGCTACCTGATCGCCGAACGCATCCCGTTCGCGATGGAAAAGCCCTGCGCCGTCACCCAGGCAGATGCGCATGACATCGCCGCCCGTGCCGCCGCAGCCAACGTGTTCGCCGCAGTGCCGTTCGTGATTCGCTACAGCCCCCTGGTGGAGACCATCCGGGAGATCGCCGCCGGCGAAAAGCTGCAATACATCGTGTTCAAATTCATCGGCGGCATGGTGGACCGCTATCACGAGCAGCGTGTCGAATGGATGCTGCATCGTGCCACCGCCGGCGGCGGGCCGCTACTGAACCTCGGCGTGCACTTCCTCGACCTGTGCCGCATGCTGCTGCCCGATACCAAACTGCATGTCGTCGGCGCCGCGATGTCCAACCACTTCTCGCACCTCGACATCGAGGACCACGCCATGGTGCTGATGCGCGGTGGCGAAACGATGTGCTCGGTGGAGACAGGTTATCTGTACCCCGCACCCAATTCGGTGTTCGACCTGCATTATTCGATCCGCACCGAGGGCCACTACTTCGCTGCCCACGACAACCAGACGCTGGAAATCCTCGACAACAACCGCCAACGGCAGGTGCGCACGATGCCGCTGACCAATTCGTTTTTCTATCCGACCTTCGTCACCGACACGCTGCGTCGCGTCGCGCACGGCGAAAAGCCGATCGCCGATCTAGCAGACATGGCAGCGGCGATGGACCTGGTGGAGGCAGCCTACGCCGCCTCACCTCTCACTGCGCCGGCACCGCCATAGCGGTGTCGCCTTCCAGATCGGCTGACGTGATCTGCGAACGCACCAGCGTCTGCAACAGCACAGCGCCGAGGATGGTGATCCCCGCCCCGATCGCCAGCGCGATCACGAATGACCCGGTAACATCCACCACGAACCCGGTGACGATCGGCGACACCGTTCCACCGATGTAGCCACCGAAATTCTGGATGCTCGCGACCGATGTGCAATACGATTGCGGCGCCACCGCGGTGATCAGCGTCCACTTGCCGGAGATCCCAACCGCCAGGAAGAACATCGCCAGCGAAATGTAGACGATGGCCTGCGTTGGACTGCTGGCCGTTGTCGCAGTCACCGTGAACATACCCGACAGCACCAGGCCGAGGATGGCGGGTAGCCGGCGGCTCGCCACGAGTTCCATGCCCCGCCTGTTCAGCCGATCGGTGAACCAGCCACCGCTCCATGCGCCGATGATCGAGCAGAACAGCGGGATCGACGCGAGGAACCCGGTCTTCGCGATGCTGATGTGCTGCTGCATCTCCAGATACGCCGGCAGCCAGGTCTGGTACATCCACACCGCATATCCGGTGCAGAACGCGCCGAGCATCAGCCCCCACATCGACTGGAAGCGAAACAGCTTGCCCCAGTTGCGCAGCTCCACCTTGCCCTCGGCTGCGCGGTTCGTTGCGAGATAGGCCGCGTCCTGCGGTGCCAGTTCGGTTTTCGCCGGATCGCGGTACAGCATGAACCACACCACTGCGCCCAGCACGCCGATCAGGCCCATTGTGATGAACATCGTGCGCCAGCCAAATGCCAGCATCAGTCCGGTCAGCAGCGGCGGCGCGATGAACGGCCCGATGCTGCCGCCAGAATTGTAAAGCCCCGTCGGCGCACCGCGGTCCTTCACGTGGAACCAGTCGCTGGTGACACGCACCGCCGCGGGGAACGCCGGACACTCCGCCGCACCCAATGCCACACGGGCCCACAGCAATTGCACGTACGATACAGCAAATCCGCCAGCTGCCTGCGCCAGCGACCACAACAACAGTGCGATGCCGACCAGCCAACGCGGTCCGAGCCGATCAAGGAAATAGCCAATCGGCACCTGGCACAGCGCATAGGTGATCGACCAGGCCGATTGCAGCGCGCCGATAGCGGTGGCGCTGATGCCAAACTCCTGACGGATCTTCACATTGCCGATGGCGAGCGTCGATCGGTCCAGGTAATTCAACGCGATTGCCGCAGTGACCAGCCCGATCGCGATCCACTGCATGCGCCGCATCCGCGGCGAAATTGGCGAGACGGGCATAGTTCCTCCGGTCGGCGGAAGTGGCGTCCGCCTGGTATATAGTGTTTTCAACGACTTATCAGCTTGCCGTCTCTCCGTTCACACGAAAGCTTCCGCTTCCTCTGGAACCTGCCAAGCGGACCTGATTGATGTGTTCTCGTCAACCCGATGAACATAGTGCGCCGATCGGTTGGCGCGGGGTTGGCCAGGAAGTATCCGGAGATCATCGGCGCAGGCGCGCAAGGCGAAGGGGAAAGCCGCATGACGGCTATAGCGATGGTTGCGGCCGGGATATGATATCGAGGTGCGCGTCAGTGAGGCACTGCGCCAGCGCATCACGTCGCTTGAGCGTAGAGAGAAACGCAACGGCCGTTCCAGTCGGAATTCCTCTGAGGTAGCCTATGCGCATGACACAGGCGCAGCCTCTGGCAATTTTGCTTCGCCCTGGCACCGCGAGCGACTTCAGCTTCGCTACGGTGGTATATTTCCGTGCGATGGGCGAGACATTGCTACGCACAGTGGGACCCAACCCCGAGCGTCAGGCGGCGCTGCTGCTGGCGCTGTGGGATCTGGGGGGGATTCGTATCATTATCGTAGCAGGCCGGGAGATTGGTTGGATCCAAGTCGCCCCCGCTGAGGCGGCAGTGTTCGTACGGCATTTTTGTATTGACCCGGACTACCAACGGCTCGGCATTGGCAGCCAGGTATTGCGTCACGTGATCGATGAAGCGTGGGCGTGTGGCGAGGCGGTCACCCTCGGTGTGGTAAAGGGCAGCCCTGCTCGCCGATTTTATGAGCGATTAGGATTTCGTGCCACGCACGCCGACGTACATCACCACTATATGCGGCGTGACGCGGCCCCATCTTCAGCCCAGGCAGCTCACACAGGACCAGATTTCGGCCGCCCGTAAATCACGGCAATCAACAGAACGACCTGCCACGACCTGCAGCCACCGTCCATGCGGTGTGGCACCGTCGTGCCGACTGGCCGTCATCGGTTGAAGTTGCTCCCATGGGGCAAGGAAACGCCGCAACAGATTTTGCCTCTCACCCTCCAACGTCACGTCAGTCAAACCCCCCGAGCCCGCACAATTGATACGCCCGCAGTGCGATACGGCGCTACCACTGCCTCCTCCGTGTCCGCCTGCACAACGATCGCGGCAACGTCGCTTACCGCCATTACAAGGAACGGGGATGCGGCACCAAGTTTCTCCGCCGATGCCAGCACGACAGTTTCGGCGGCGTGGCGGCTGATCGTCCGCTTCACGGCTGCCTCCTCCGCATCGCCGGTGGTCAGTCCCACGTCCGGGTGCACGCCGGTCACACCCATAAAGTAGATGTCGGCGCGGACCCGCATGATCGCCTCGATCGCGCCAGCGCCCACGGCAACCACCGAGTGCTTGAACAATCGCCCGCCGATCAGCTCAACCTCGACGCGTCGATGCGCAGCCAGTTCGATTGCGACGCTTGGGCTGTGCGTCACGATCGTTGCCTCCAGCGTCGGCGACAGCGCGCGGGCGACCTCCACGGCTGTGGTCCCGCCATCCAGGAACACCACCTGCCCAGGCCGAATCATCTCCGCGGCAGCGTGCGCGATCGCCCGCTTGGAGCCCGCTGCGACCGCCTGCCGCGCCGGGTAGTCAGCCATCGCCGGGGATGCCGGCAGCGCACCGCCATGCACCCGTTGCAGCAGCCCCTCAGCCGCAAGCTCGCGCAGGTCGCGGCGGATCGTGTCCTCCGACAGATCAAGCTCCTGGCTGAGCGTCTTGGCGACAATCCGGCCGTCCCGCCGCAGCACGGCGCGGATGTGGGCCTTCCGTTCCTGGGTCAGCATGCTGCTATCTGCACGATATTAATTGACATTGCATGATATTGCATGGTTCTTCCGCCACCGAAAGTACAAAGGTGACGAAATGGGTGTCGCGGCTCGCGTGCGTATCCAGAATGTGCAGGTTCTGGCAGATGACTGGTCGGTCCTGCGCAAGACCACATTCGCGTTCCGCCGCAGCGACGGCTGTTGGCAGACCCAGACACGCGAGACCTACGACCGCGGCAATGGCGCAGCGATGCTGCTCTACGATGACGCACGCCGCACCGTGGTTCTCGTGCGGCAGTTCCGCTTCCCCACCTACGTCAACGGTAACGACGACCTGCTGATCGAGGTGCCCGCGGGCCGCCTGGAAGCAGACTCCCCCGCCGAGTGCATCCGCGCCGAGGTCGAACAGGAGACCGGTTTCCGCGTGTGCGACGTGCAGCCGGTGCTCGAGGCCTACATGAGCCCCGGGTCGGTCACCGAAAAGCTCCATTTCTTCATCGGCCGCTACACCCCGGGCGACCGCGTCTCGACCGGTGGCGGCGAGTTTGACGAGGGCGAGGACATCGAGGTCCTGGAGCTAGCAATCGACGATGCGCTGGCGATGATCGCCTGCGGCCAGATCCGCGACGGCAAGACCATCATGCTGCTGCAATACGCCGCCCTGCACCTCTTTCCCGGTCGATCTGCTCACCCGAATAGTGGACGGACGGCATTTCCACCCCCATCTTGACGGCAACCCGGAGGAGCAGGAGCTATGGACCAATCGCCGGCTGGCGTGCGCATCGACATCGTTTCGGATGTCATCTGCCCGTGGTGTTATATCGGCAAGCGTCAGCTCGAACGCGCGCTGGCCACGCTGGAGCATGAGGGCCTGCGCTTCTCGGTCCATTGGAACCCGTTCCAGCTCAATCCCGACATGCCGAAGGAAGGCCGCGACCGCATCGCCTACCGGGTGCAGAAATTCGGCAGCACGGAGCGGGCGCGGGAACTAGACGAGCGCGTCGGCGGTGCGGCGGCCAATGTCGGGCTGAGCTTCCGCCAGGACCTGATGCTGCGCACGCCGAACACCTTGGACGCGCACCGCCTCGTCTGGCTGGCCGGCCGCGAAGGCGTGCAGGACGCCGTGGTGGAGGCGCTGTTCGTCGCCTACTTCACCCAGGGCCGCGACGTCGGCGACCACGCCGTGCTGGCGGACTGCGCCGCTGAAGGTGGCATGGACCGCGCCGCGGTGGCTGACTTCCTGGCCGGCGACACCGCCGCGAACGAAATGCTGGCAGCCGATCGCGCGGCGCGCGAAGCGGGCGTCAGCGGCGTGCCTTCGTTCTTCCTCGACGGATACAGCCTCTATTCCGGCGCGATGCCGGCAGAAACCATGGTCGAGGCGCTCCGCAAGGGAAATCAAATCCTCCGCCAACGCGCCGCTTGACATCGCGCCCTCTGCCGGGGCTTGGTCCGCCCCGGTTGTAACAGTCGGGCGGGAGCAAGCCATGTCCAACGAGACGAAGCATCCGGAAACACTGGTGCTGCACGCCGGTTGGCGCAGCGACCCGGCAACCAACGCCGTCGCGGTGCCAATCTACCAGACCACGTCCTATCAGTTCGACAGCGCCGAGCACGCCGCGAACCTGTTCGGACTGAAGGAGCTGGGCAACATCTACACCCGCATCATGAACCCGACGCAGGATGCGTTCGAGAAGCGCATCGCGGCGGTGGAAGGTGGCGTGGCGGCGCTCGCGCTCGCGTCCGGTCAGGCGGCGTCGGCGTTTTCCGTGCAGAACCTGGCGCGCGTCGGCGACAACATCGTCAGCTCCACCGACCTCTATGGCGGCACCTGGAACCTGTTCGCCAACACCTTGAAGGACCAGGGGATCGAGGCGCGCTTCGTCGACCCGGCGGATCCCGAGGCGTTCGCCCGTGCCACCGACGATCGCACCCGCGCCTACTACGCCGAGACGCTGCCCAACCCGAAGCTGGCCGCCTTCCCGATCGCCGAGGTTGCCTCGATCGGCCGCAAGTTCGGCATCCCGCTGATCATGGACAACACCGCGGCCCCGACGCTGGTGCGCCCGTTCGACCACGGCGCGGCGGTGGTGATGTACTCGACCACGAAATACATCGGCGGCCACGGCAACTCCATCGGCGGCGTGGTGATCGATGGCGGCAACTTCCCGTGGGACTCGCACAAGGAACGCCAGCCGCTGCTGAACACGCCCGACCCCAGCTATCACGGCGCGGTGTGGGCGGAGGCCGCCAAGCCGCTCGGGCCGATCGCCTACATCCTGCGCATGCGCGTCGTGCTGTTGCGCGATCTTGGCGCCGCCATGAGCCCGTTCAACGCGTTCCTGTTCCTGCAAGGCCTGGAGAGCATGCCGCTGCGCATGCGTGAGCACTGCAAGAACACGCTGGCCGTCGGCCAATATCTGCAATCACGCGACGAGGTGACGCGCGTGATCCACCCCGCGTTCCATTCGGGAGTGGCGGCCGAGCGGACCGCGAAGTACCTGCCGCATGGCCACGGCGGTCTGCTGGGCTTCGAACTCGCCGGCGGCGTGGAGGCGGGACGCGCCTTCATCAACGCGTTGAAGATGTTCTACCACGTGGCGAACATCGGCGACTCGCGCAGCCTGGCGATCCATCCGGCCAGCACGACGCACTCCCAGTTGACCGTAGCCGAGCAGCTCGCCACCGGCGTGACCCCAGGGTATATACGTTTGTCGGTCGGCATCGAGCACATCGACGACATCATCGGCGATCTCGGACAGGCGCTGGATGCCGCCGGCACCGGCCTGAAGGCGGCCGCGGAGTAGCCAGCTCCACTGACCGCCGCTCGCACACGCTGATCGTCGGCTACGGCAATCCGCTGCGAGGCGACGACGGCGTGGGTCCTGTCGTCGCCCGCGCGTTCGTGGGCATTCGCGGTATCGGTGCTGTCTGCTGCCAGCAACTGATGCCGGAACTCGCCGAACGTCTGGCCGCGGTGGATCTGGCGGTGTTCGTTGATGCCACGCTCGGCGTGCCACCCGGCAATGTCGCCGTAACGAGGCTAGGGGCCGGCGCGGCAGGGCAGGGGGCGCTGGTTCATCACGTCGATCCGGCGCAATTGCTGGCGCTCGCAGGACAACTCTATGGTCGTGCGCCGGACGCGTTTATGGTCACCGTCGGCGTGGCCTCGACGGAGCTCGGTGAAGGTCTGTCGCAACCAGTCGCCGCCGCGGTTCCCGATACCGTTGCCGCGATCCAGGCGTTGCTGACCGCGCATGCCGGTTGATCGGCTGACCCCGGTGTTATGGTGCGCCGCGAGGTCATTATTGACTTTTGGCGACGCACGATGGCCGGGTCAAACCCTGGGTCAGGTCTGGCCATGATGGGGTCGGGAGTCGGTCGTCTCGGCGCCTGCTATGACACTGCGACGCAGCCGATAAATCACCCACCGCCGAGAAAAGTCTTGAACGCCGCGCTGTAATCCGGATGCCAGCGCGACAGCGCCGGACGGTTTTCCGTGATGTCCTGCGCCGCCCACAGGATGCGGCGACTATCGATCTCGCGCGTCACGTCGTTATCCGGACACAGGATGTAGAAGTCACCACGATGCATGCCGTCGATCAGCAGGTCCACCACCTGATCCGGCACCCACGCACCAGGCGGCTTCTCTGCTCGGCCATGGCTTGTCATGCCAGTGAAGGTGGAACCAGGAATCAGCAGGTGGGCGGTAATACGTTGCCGCGGCTCATTGCGCAGACTGTGTGCCAACGCCTCGGTCAGCACCTTCACACCGGCCTTGCTGACATTGTACGCGGTGTCGCCGGGCGGGCACGTGATGCCCTGCTTCGAGCCGGTATTGATGATCGCGCAGGGCGTGTTCTGCTCCAGCATGCGTGGGGTGAAGCTCTGCACGCCGTTGATAATGCCCCACAGGTTGACCTCCAGCACGCGCCGCCAGCGGTCGATGTGGTCCCACGGGCCGCCTCCCGGCGCGGTGCCGGCATTGTTCATCAAAACCGCAACTTCGCCGAATGCGGCATAGACCGCATCACGCAACTTGTGGACGTCATCGAGCTTGCTGACATCGGTGGCTACCGCGAGCACCGTGTCCCTGCCCTTCGGCGCCAGCGCCGAGACTTCGGCAACCGCCGGCTCGAGTGCCTGTGATGACTGATCCGCCAGGCAGACCTTCAGGCCCATCGAGGCGAAGCGCTTTGCCGCGGCAAGACCGATGCCGCTCGCCGCCCCGGTGACAACCGCCACGCGGCCTTCGGTAAGAGCGGGATGGTTGTTCATCGCATGCCTCCGTGCGCCGTGATGTATCGGGTTTGCCGTCACGTTCTGCCGCTGCGTGCCGCTGTCAACCATGAATACCATCGAGCACCTCATGTCAGATGCCCCGGGGATCGCTTGGCGAGAATGCTCGTGTTATGCTTGGAGGGATATAACGATGGTGGTCGGGAGGGTCCAGATGACGCCCAGCATCAAACGATTGACGGGCGCATTTCTTGCCGCGTTCCTGCTCATGTCACGCGGCGCCGTTGCGGAGCCGTTGCAGATCTATGCGGCAGGGAGCCTGACCGCCGCGTTCACCGATATCGTGAAGGCGTTCCCCACAGCCGAAGGCAGTGTAGCTGCGCCGGTGTTCGGTCCCTCCGGTGTACTGCGCGAAAAGATCGAACACGGCGACCGCGTCGATCTCCTCGCATCGGCGGACATGGAACAGCCGCGGACCTTGGCACGCTCCCGGCCCGGAACATTCGGCGTGATGTTCACCCGCAACCGGTTATGTGCGCTGGGACGCGCAAGCCTCGGCCTGACGTCCGACAACATGCTCGACAGGTTGCTGGATCCATCGGTGCGATTGGCGACGTCGACCCCAGGCGCTGATCCCGGCGGTGACTATGCATGGGCAGTATTTGCGCGTGCCGAGGCGGGGCATCCAGGCGCACAGGCCATCCTGCAGGAAAAGGCCATGAAACTGGTGGGAGGCCCGAACAGCACCCCGCTCGTGCCAGGGCGTGGTGCGGTGCAAGGCATATTCCTGGGCGACAAGGCCGACGTGATGCTGGGCTACTGCAGCAGTTCGGAACCGGTCATGCGGGAGATCGCGGGCCTGGCGAACACGCCGCTCCCGCCCTCACTGACCGTCGGACCCGCCTACGGACTGATCGTCTTGTCCGACCAACCGCTGGCTGCCCGCTTCGCATTGTTCGTGCTGTCCGAGCAGGGTCAGACGATCCTGCGGCAACACGGCTTCGATCCCATCGGATTGCCGTGACCGGAGTCGAATCGCAAGCCCTTGCGGATGGCGGCATCGGTATCACTTGTGTGGCCGCGCGGCGGACAAGGTCGGACCTCCGCGCACTAAAATGGAGCACACCTCATGCGCCGCCTGATCCCCATCCTGTCCGGTGCTGCGTTGCTGGCGATCGCGGGGAGCGTGCTTGTGTCGCGCTCCAATGCAGAAACCGCCAAGGCCATCCCGGCGCCGGCACTCGACGAGGCGGCCGGCCCCGCAACCAGCGAGGTCGCAATACTTGCCGGCGGATGCTTCTGGGGCGTGCAGGGCGTGTTTCAGCACGTCAGTGGCGTGACCAGCGCCGTCTCCGGTTACGCCGGTGGAGCGAAGAGTACCGCTCAGTATGAGACCGTCAGCAGCGGCGGGACCGGGCATGCCGAATCTGTCCGTGTCACCTTCGATCCGCATCACATCAGCTATGGACGCATCCTGCAGATCTACTTCTCGGTCGCGCACGATCCCACCGAGCTCAATCGTCAGGGCCCCGACAGCGGCACGCAATATCGCTCGACGATCTTTCCGGTCAGTCAGGAGCAGGCGAAAATCGCCAAGGCCTATATTGCTCAGCTCGACCAGACGCACGCGTACCACACCGCATTGGCCACAACAGTTGAGGCCGATCGGACGTTCTATCCGGCCGAGGCCTATCACCAGGACTACCTGACGCGAAACCCGACCAACCCGTATATCGCGTACAACGACCTGCCGAAGATCAGGCAACTGCAGCTCACGTTCCCTGACCTGTACCGCGCTGATCCCGTGCTGGTCGGGTCGAACCACCTCGCCGCGGAGTGACGTCCACGCCCGGTAGTCCGCCGTCCCTCGTTGGACCGGCGCGTCCGCCTATGCTACGCGCGCTGACATGTCCCAATCCGCAACTCCGCCCCTGGTCGCCGTTCTGAACGGCCCGAACATGAACATGCTCGGCCTGCGCCAGCCGCATCTCTACGGCAGCGCCACGCTCGACGACGTGGAGCAACTGTGCGCCGAAACCGCCGACAGCCTCGGCCTCGCCATCGACTTCCGCCAGACCAACGGTGAGGGCGAGCTGGTCTCCTGGGTGCAGGAATGCCGCGGTCGGGCCCAGGGCATCGTGATCAATCCAGCCGGCTACACCACCACCTCGATCGCGCTGATGGACGCGCTGCTGGCCAGCGATCTTCCGGTGATCGAGGTCCACGTCACCAATATCCACCGCCGCGAGGAATTCCGTCAGCACTCCTACGTTTCCAAGGCTGCGGTCGGCGTGATCTGCGGCCTTGGCGTGAAGGGCTATGCGCTGGCGCTCACCGCCATGGCGGACATTCTGCTCGAGGCAGGTGCATGATGGCCGGCTCAAGTCCGATCATGACCACCGGGGCCAGCCCGGTGGCAAGCGATAGAGGTCGGGCTGTCGCCCGAAGCCGTAAATGACCCGTATTCCGTTTGACCCCGACGCGATCCGCGCGCTCGCCGCTGTGCTCGTTGAAACCGGGCTCTCCGAGATCGAGATCGCCGAGAAGGACAGCCGCATCCGCGTTGTCCGCGCCATAGCTCCTGTGGCCGTCGCTCCGGTCGCGATCGCTCCGGCTGCGGTTGCCCCGGCGCCGGCTGTACCGGACGAGGCCAGCCACCCCGGCGCTGTCACCAGTCCCATGGTCGGCGTCGCCTATCTGTCGCCTGAGCCCGGCACGCCGGCCTTCGTCACCGTCGGGCAGGCCGTCGCCGCCGGTCAGACGCTGCTGCTGATCGAGGCGATGAAGACCTTCAACCAGATCAAGGCCCCCAAGGCCGGCACCGTCGCGCGCATCCTGGTCGCCAACAGCACGCCGGTGGAATACGGTGAAGTCCTGATGATCGTGGAATGATGGCCGGATCAAGCCCGGCCGTGACGCGTGAGGCCCGGGCTTCGCCCGGAGCTATGTAGCCTCGCATGTTCCAGAAGATCCTCATCGCCAACCGCGGCGAGATCGCGCTCCGCATCCAGCGGGCCTGCCGCGAGCTAGGCATCCACTCGGTCGCGGTGCACTCCACCGCGGACGCCGAGGCAATGCACGTGCGCCTGGCCGACGAGAGCGTCTGCATCGGTCCGCCACCGGCGCGCGACAGCTACCTCAACATCCCCGCCATCCTGTCCGCCGCCTCGGTCACCGGCGCCGAGGCAATCCATCCCGGTTACGGCTTCCTGTCCGAGAACGCCGGCTTCGCCGAAATGGTGGAGGCGCATGGCCTGACCTTCATCGGCCCGTCCTCCGCGCATATCCGCATGATGGGCGACAAGATCGCTGCCAAGGAGGCGATGGCGAAGCTCGGCGTGCCGCTGGTCCCCGGCTCCGACGGCGTGGTCGCCGACACCGCCAAGGCGCGCGACGTGGCGGCCCGTGTCGGCTATCCGGTGCTGATCAAGGCCTCCGCCGGGGGCGGCGGCCGCGGCATGAAGGTCGCGCGCAGCGCTGACGAACTGGAAGATGCCTTCCGCATCGCCCGCACCGAGGCCCGCGCCGCATTCGGCAACGACGCGGTGTATATAGAAAAGTATCTCGACCATCCGCGCCACATCGAGCTGCAGATCCTCGCCGACAGCCACGGCAACGTGGTGCACTTCGGCGAGCGCGACTGCAGCCTGCAGCGCCGGCACCAGAAGCTGCTGGAGGAAGCCGGCTCACCCGCACTGACGGCCGCGGGCCGCGACAGACTGGGCGCCACCGCTACGGCGGCCCTGCAGAAGCTGGGCTACCGAAATGCCGGCACGTTGGAGTTCCTCTACCAGGACGGGCAGTTCGCGTTCATCGAGATGAACACGCGCCTCCAGGTTGAACACCCGATCACCGAGATGGTTTGTGGCATCGACCTCGTGCGCGAACAGATCCGCATCGCCGCCGGGGCCGCGCTCGGCTACGGCCAGGGCGACATCATGTTCACCGGCCACGCCATCGAATGCCGCATCAACGCCGAGGATCCCGCGACGTTCATGCCCACGCCTGGCCGCGTCACCGCGTTCCACGCACCGGGTGGGCTCGGCGTGCGCGTCGATTCAGCGCTGTACGCCGGGTATTTCGTGCCGCCCTACTACGACAGCCTGGTGGCGAAGCTGATCGTACATGCGCCGACACGCGCCGACGCCATCAACCGCATGCGCCGCGCACTGGACGAATTCGCCGTTGTGGGGATCCAGACCACGATCCCGCTGCACCAGCGCATTGTCGATGATCCGGAGTTCCAGCGCGGTGATTATACGATCCATTGGCTGGAGCGGTTTGTAGCAGGCGGGTAGCACCCCTCCCTACCCTCCCCCGCTACGCAGGAGAGGGAGTTCCGCACCGGGGCACCCGTCTCCCTCTCCTGCGCAGCGGGGGAGGGTGGGGAGGGGGTGCTACGGCGTCCCCACCAATCCCCGCGCGAAATCCATTGCATCGAACGGCCGCAGGTCCGCCGCCTTCTCGCCCACCCCGACCGCGTGCACCGGCAATCCGAACGTCTCCGCCAGCGCGACAACAATTCCGCCGCGCGCGCTGCCGTCGAGCTTGGTGACCACCAGGCCGGTCACGTCCACCATGTCCTTGAACACGCGCACCTGCTGAATCGCGTTCTGCCCGGTCGTGGCGTCCAGCACCAGCAGGACCGAGTGCGGCGCCGTCTCATCCTGCTTGCGCAGCACGCGGATGATCTTCCGCAGCTCATCCATCAGCACGGCCTTGTTGTGCAGCCTGCCCGCGGTGTCGATCAGCAGCACATCCGCGCCATCCGCCTTCGCCCGCGTCAGCGCCTCGAACGCCAGCCCCGCCGCATCCGCGTTCTGCCCGCCAGCGATCACCGGAGCGCCGGTGCGCTCACCCCAGATCTGCAACTGCTCCACCGCCGCGGCGCGAAACGTGTCGCCGGCCACCAGCACGGCGCGCTTGCCCTGTTCGCGGAACCCCTGCGCCAGCTTGCCGATAGTCGTGGTCTTGCCGGTGCCGTTCACGCCCACCACCAGCACGACATGCGGCTGCTTCGCCGGATCGAGCCGTAGCGGTTGCGCCACCGGCGCCAGGATCGCGGCGATTTCCTCGCCAAGCGTCTGCTTGATCTCCTCGTCGGTCACTTCCTTGCCGAACCGCGTGCGCCGGAAGTTCGCGATCACCCGCCGTGCCACTTCGGTCCCGAGATCGGCCGCGATCAGCACCTCCTCCAGTTCCTCCAGCGCCTCGTCGTCAAGCCGGCGCTTCTTGAAGACCGCAGTGATGCCCTCGGTCAGCTTCTGCGTGCTGCGCGTCAGGCCTTCCTTAAGGCGCGAGAAGAACCCCAGCGCCATCAGGCTGCTTCCGCCAGCAACGCATCATCCGCGGCGCCGACCACCCGCGCCGCCATCACCCGTCCCGGTTCCGCGGGAGCGGCAAGCCTGACCGCGGCAAAGTGCTCGGAGTGCCCGCCATCAGCGGTTTCGGTGAGCAGCGATACCGTCCGCCCCACCTGCCCCGCCATGAACCCACGCATCCCACCGCGTCCCGCCTCACGCAGCCGCGCCGCGCGCTCACGACGCACCGTCACCGGCACCGAGGGCATCCGTGCCGCGGGCGTTCCAGGGCGCTCGCTGTAGGGAAATACATGCAGGAACGGCAATTCGGCCGCAGTGACGAAGTCCAGCGTCTCGCGGAAGACGGCCTCCGTCTCGGTCGGAAATCCCGCGATCACGTCGGCCCCGATCGCAATGCCCGGGCGCAACGCCCGCGCCCGCTCGATCGCCGCCGCCGCGTCAGCGCACAGATGCCGCCGCTTCATCCGCTTCAGGATCAGGTCGCTGCCGGCCTGTAGTGACAAATGCAGATGCGGCATCAGCCGCGGCTCCTCGCCGAGCAGCCGCCAGATGTCGTCATCGATCGCCGCCGGATCGATCGACGATAACCGGAGCCGCCGCAACTCCGGCACAAGCGCAAGCAGCCGTCGCGCCAACTGACCCAACCGAGGCGCCCCCGGCAGGTCGCTGCCGTAGGAGGCGATGTCGACGCCCGTCAGCACCAGCTCCTGATATCCGGCCTCGACCAGCGCCCGCACCTGCGCCACCACCGCGCCGATCGGCACGCTGCGATTGGGACCGCGGCCGAACGGAATGATGCAGAACGTGCAGCGGTGATCGCACCCTTGCTGCACCTGCACGAAGGCCCGCGCGCGGCCGGCGAATTCGGTCACCAGATGCGGCGCCGTCTCGCGCGCCGCCATGATGTCGGACACTGCCCCCGGCGCGCCAGGCACCCAGCTTTCCGGCTTCAGCTTGTCCTCGTTGCCCAGCACGCGATCGACGCCGGGCAGCGCCGCCCACGCGCCCGGATCGATCTGCGCTGCGCATCCCGTAACGACGATGCGCGCCCCCGGACGTTCGCGGACGGCGCGGCGGATCGCCTGGCGCGCCTGACGCTCGGCCTCCGCCGTCACCGCGCAGGTGTTGACGATCACCGTATCGGACAGCGTGGCGGCGTGATCGCGCATCACCTCGCTCTCATACGCGTTCAGCCGGCAGCCGAAGGTGAGGATCTCGACGGTCATGTCTGGGTTCGGGTGCAAGGCCGATCCTCATGGCTTGCCACCGGGCTCGACCCGGTGGTCATGGCCGGACCCCGGCCTGCGCTGGAGGCAGGCTCTGATCCGGCCATCATGCCGGATACGCCGTCAGGTCAATTTCGCCGACGAACGACGTCGCCACCGGACCGGTCATCAGCACGTGGCCGTTGGCGCGCCACTCGATCTCCAGTTCGCCGCCATCCACCACTACGGTAGCACGGCGTCCGGTCAGACCACGCCGGTGTGCGTTCACTAATGCCGCGCAGGCGCCCGAGCCACAGGCCAGCGTCAGCCCGGCACCGCGCTCCCATACGCGCAGACGGATGCGATCCGGCGCCAGCACCTGGGCAAAGCCGATATTCGCCCGCTCGGGAAACAGCGGGTCGTACTCCAGACGCGGCCCGAGTTCGCTCACCGCAACCTGTGCCACGTCGTTGACAAAGAACGTCGCGTGCGGGTTGCCCATGTTGGCCGCAGCCGGGTCCGCCACCGGCCCCGCCGCGAGGTCGAGATGCAGCGTGTCCGTCGGCCGCGCCAGCGGAACATCCGCCCAGTCGAGCCGCGCCGGGCCCATATCGACACATACGCGACCGTCGGGGAGTGCCTCGGACGGCAGATTGCCGGCTACCGTGCGGATGACCTGGATGCGCCGCCCGGTCTCGCGAGCCAGCAGATCGACGACGCAGCGGGTGGCGTTGCCGCAGGCCCCGGCCTCGGCGCCATCGGGGTTGCGGATGCGCATGAAGGCATCGGCGTTGGAACCTTCAGGTGCCGGCTCAATGGCGATGAACTGGTCGCACCCCACGCCAATGCGTCGATCGGCGATCGCTGCCGCGCGCCTGGCGGTCAGGCCGAGCGCGCCGGAGCGTTCGTCGAACACGACGAAGTCGTTGCCGCAGCCATGCATCTTGAGGAAGCGCGCCATACGAAGGGTATATGCGGCGGCGGGGCGGCGGCGGAAGGGGCACCGGCCACCCATGAACCCGTCGCGGCCGCTATTTCACGTCCGTCTTTCGAATCGCATGGTATGGCACGTTCAGCACCGGGGCGCGACGCATTGGCACACCCAGTTCGGCTCTATTCCGTTCAAATTCATACAACTGCACCTTCATCCGCAGTTCGGAGTTGTCAAAGAAGACGTCGATCCCTTTTGGCGTCTCCCATGAATTGACCAGTGGACACGGCAGATGCGGGTTATCCGCCATCCGCCGGAGTTTCGCGATCTGAGTAACGACCTGCCAGTCCTCACCTCCGCCGGCATTTGGGTTGGCGTTGCCAGCAAACACCGCGCGAATGATCTTTCGCGTCCCCACCAGGCGCAACATGCGCTGGAGCATGGCATCGAGCAGGCCGGAGGCATTCATCTCATACGTGGTGGTGTCCATCATCCCCGCATGGCCGCCAATCAGCGTGCTGGATGGCACGAACAGCGTCACCGACATGCAGCTGTCCACATGGGGAAACACCAGCGTGTCGCTGCCGTTCACCTCCACCACGCTTCGCTCGTGATCCACGCCCGGTTCAACGCAGACGATGTCAGCCATGGCGGACCCTCCATAACATTCAGATGCTGGCGCCCGAGGCCATCGCCCGTTCGCACCGGCGGGGATGTAGGTGATCGACCCGCGACATCAAATGACCGGTCAACCGTGTCGAACTCCTGATCGTTGGCGCCTGTCCATCGGCCATCGCCCGGTCTATACCCTCCGCCAATGAAACCTCCCCATTCCAACCGCCACGGTGGCGGCGGTCGTCCACCGGGCTCCGGGCGCCCTCCCTCGGGTGGCGGCGGACCCGGTGGATCCTCGCGCCCCCACGGCCAGCCCAACGACCGCCAGCAGCGCCCCACCCACTCCGGTCATGGCCAAGGCGCCCCCACGCAGTATGCCCGCCCGCAAGGTCCGCACCCGGACGGCCAGCCGGACCATCGCGGTCCCCGCCCGCAGGGCGGCAAACCCTTCCAATCCCGCCCCAACCAGGACGGTCAGCACCGCGATCGTCCTCGCTTCGACCAGCGCCCCGACCGCCAGCGCGAGCACACCCCGCGCCCGCCGCATTCCCCGGACACGCCGCGCGGTGCCCTCTGGCTCTATGGCCTTCATGCGGTTGCCGCGGCGCTGGCCAATCCCTCGCGCCGCCTCCGCCACCTCATGCTGACCGAGGAGGCGCAGCAGACCCTCACCCAGCGCCAGCCGCCACCCTGGCCGGTGCAGCCCGAGCAGGTGGACCGCGGGCGGCTCGACCATCTGCTCGGCCGCGACATCGCCCATCAGGGCGCCGCGCTGCTGGCCGACCCGCTTGGCACTCCCAGCTTGCAGACCGCGCTGGAACGGCCAGGGCCACTGCTGGTGCTCGACCAGGTCACCGACCCGCGCAACGTCGGCGCCATCCTACGCTCGGCCGCGGCGTTCGGCGTGGCCGCGGTGATCACCCAGGACCGCAACGCCCCCGAGGAGACCGGCGCGCTCGCCAAGGCCGCGTCCGGCGCGCTGGAGACCGTTCCCCTGCTGCGCGCGGTCAACATTGCCCGCACGCTGATCGCGTTGAAAGCGGCCGGCATCTGGACCGTCGGCCTGGACACCGGCGGCTCCACCCTGTCCGGTTCGGCGCTGGGCGACCGCCGCATCGCCCTGGTGCTCGGCGCCGAGGGCGAGGGCCTGCGCCGCCTCACCCGGGAAACCTGCGACGAGATCGCCGGCCTGCGCATGCCGGGCAAGATGGAGAGCCTGAACGTCTCGGCCGCCGCCTCGGTGGCGCTGTATGAACTGACCAAGCGGGCATGAGCGATTACCAGCCCGACCGGGCTGCGGCCGCCCTGCATCAGGCGCGCCAGCAGCGCACCCAGGTCGCTCCGTTGCCTGCCGGCATCGCGCCCCGCACGGAGGCGGAGGGCGCGGCCGTCCAGCGTGCCCTCGCGCAACGCACCGGCGCCACGCCGCCTGGCGGCTTCAAGATCGGCGCCACCGCACGTCGGATGCAGGAATACCTCGGCCTGACCGGCCCCGCCGCCGGCTTCATGGCCATCGGCGATCTGCACCGCAGTGGTGCGGGCGTGCGCTTCGCCGACCACGTCCGC
This sequence comes from uncultured Alphaproteobacteria bacterium, assembly GCA_963726125.1. GTDB lineage: Bacteria > Pseudomonadota > Alphaproteobacteria > Acetobacterales > Acetobacteraceae > JAMXLO01. Next base: position 477,217 of record CAVSBG010000005.1, read on the forward strand.
CCCGGCGTTGAATGCGAACTGGCGGTGCGTCTCGCCCGCGACCTGCCGCCCGGCCCCTGCACGCCGGAGCAAGCCGCCGCAGCCGTTGGCGACCTGTTCGCCGCCATCGAGATCGTCGAGAACCGCTATGGTGAGTTGCTCGAACTCGGCGTCCCCACGCTGATCGCCGACCAGGTATTCCACGCCGCGGCGGTATTGGGCGAAGCACCGACCCTCGATTGGCATTCGCTCGACATTGGCACGCTCCGCGGTCGCCTGATCGTCGATGGCCAGCAGCGCGACGAGGGTGTGGGCGCCGACTTGATGGGGCATCCAATGAATTGCCTCGCGTGGCTGGCGGGTTCGTCTGTTGTCGCAGCGTTCGGTGGGCTGAAGGCAGGCCAGGTGGTTATGCTGGGCAGCGTCACGCCGCCGGTGTGGCTGAGCGGCCCTGCCAGTGTCATGGTCGATTTCTCCCCGTTGCCCCCCGTTCAGGTGGAGTTCGTATAGCACCGCCTATCGGGGCTGCACCGGCACACCTTTCCAGCCTGCGCGCTGTTGCGCTCAGCTATCACCAAGTACGGCCGCTGCGCCCATCGCTGACGAACGATTGCGGCGGCAAATCGATCAGGCACTCGCGTTCCAGTAATGTTCCCTTAATACGAGTGCGGGATACTTCGGGCAGCGAAAGAGCCGAGGACCCTGCGATGTTCGCCGACTGGAACCAAATGCCCGAGGACCTGCAGATCGGTCTGGCACGTGAAGCACTGAGCCGTGCCGTTGCAATGATCGCCGAGCAGGCCGAAGCGCTTGCAGACGAGATCGAGCGCGGCAGCCTCACTGACCGAGGTGGGCCCAACGCGCTGCGACTGTTTGCCGCGGTGGTGCGGGTTGACGGCGCTGATGAATTCGCGCCGGCAGGACACGCCTGATGCGGCTCAAGGCTCCCAACCGGGGGGCGCCAGTTCAAATCCCTCGAACTGGAACGCCGGCGCGACGACGCATGAGCACAGCGTCCAGCGTCCAAGGCTCTTCGCCGCTTGCCAGCGAAGCTGCGGCACAAGCTGCTGCAGGCGTTCGCGCGCGGTCACGTCCGGCCCGAGATGCCAGGTAGCCTCGGCGCCGATGCGCAGTTCCAGCGGTGCGCCCGCCTGCCAGAGCCACAGCTCCGCCGCGTCAACCCGGTGCCAATGACTGCGCTCGCCTTCGCGCAGCAGATAAAGGATCGCGGTGCCGACCCCGCGCGACCCGTCAGCCGGCGCATCACGCCACGTCTCGCGGAAATGTCCACCCTCGGGATGCGGCTTCAGGTCCAGCGCCTGGATCAGCGTGGCTGCCGAAGCCGAGGCGTCCCGCAGGTCGATCAACCGGGATCCTTCGGTGACGTCCGCGCGATGCCAGGGTTCTGTGCGAACTCCTCATACCAGCCGGCAAGCTTCGGATGCCCTTCCCGCCAAGGCTGCCCGGCGAACCGGAAATCGAGGTAGCCAAGCGCGCAGGCGATCGTGATCGAGCCGATATCGATGTGGCGATGCGGCGGGTCCGCCTCCAGCGCATCGAGCGAGCGATCTACCGCTGCCTTCTGGCGTGCGATCCACGCCACGCGGCCCTCGTCCTGCGGCTTCATCAGTTCACCGCGCCGCGGCACCGAGGCATCCAGCATCCCGTCGCCCATCGCCTGGAGCTTCAACGCCCGCCAGCGCGCCGCGCCACGTGCGGGAAACATCGGCAGTGCATCACCGACGCTGTCGAGGTACTCGCAGATCACCGGGCTGTCGAACAGCGCAACGCCGTCGTCGGTCACCAGCGCCGGCACCTTCGACAGCGGATTGATCGCGACGAACTCCGGCGGGGAGGCGTTGGCGTCCGTCGTCACAAGCTCAATCAGGCCGTCGATCTCACGCGTGATGGCGCAGGCGAGCACCTTCCGCACGTACGGGCTGGTCGGGGAAAAACAGAGTTTCACGCGTATGTCCCCCTCGGCTCAGAACTTGTCTTTCTTCGCGCGCAGATCGGCGAACGTCGCGACATCGGGTGCCCGCAGGAAGGGATTGGCCTCGAGTTCGCTCGCCATGGTCGAGGGCACTGTCGGCTGTCCGGCGGCGCGCTGCCGATGGGCCTCCTCGGTGCGTGCCTTCAGCGCGGCGTTGCCGCCATCGACGCTGAGCGCGAACCGCGCGTTGCTCTCGGTGTACTCGTGCCCGCAGCACACTTTCGTGGCGCCCGGAAGCACAGCGAGCTTGCGCAGCGAGGCGAACATTTCCGCAGCGGTGCCCTCGATCAGCCGTCCGCAGCCGAGGCTGAACAGCGTATCGCCGGACAGCAGGATCTCGCCGTCGGGGAAGAAGTAGTTGATCTGGCCGCGCGTGTGGCCCGGCGTGTCGATCACCTGCGCGCTGGCGTTGCCGAACGCGACGGTGTCGCCTTCCTTCACCGCCTGGTCGAGCTTCGGCAGCCGGTGCGCGTCCGCCGCCGCGCCGACGACCTTGGCGCCGGGGAACCGCGCGCGGACCTCGTCCACACCGGCGATATGATCGGCATGATGGTGGGTCAGCAGGATCATATCCAGCCTCCCGCCGGCTTTCTCCAGTGCCGCGATGATCGGCTTCGCGTCGGCTGGATCGACAATGGCAACCATGCCGGAGCCACTTTCGTGCAGCAGCCATGCGTAGTTGTCGGACAGGATGGGAACGGTTTGCGCTGTGACTGTCATACCGCCAGCCTAGCACCAAGCCACGCGACCGGAAACTGGCGCGCGTGTTATAGACTCGTGTCATGGCAGCCGACACGCACGCCGCCGCCGATTTCTACGCCACGCCCCGCGGGCGGGTGGCGGCAAGGCTGTTGCGTGACCGCCTGACACTGCTGTGGCCCGACCTGCGCGGCCAATCGCTGCTGGGTATCGGCTTTGCCGAACCATACCTGCGGCTGTGGCGCGATCAGGCGACGCGCTGCATCGCCGTCACCCCGGCGCAGATGGGCGCGACGCGCTGGCCGGTTGGCGAACCGAACCTCTCGTGCACGGCCGAGGAGGATGCGCTGCCATTTGCCGATCTGATGTTCGACCGGGTACTGCTGGTGCACGGACTGGAGGCGGCGGAAAGCGCCCGGCGCATGCTGCGCGAGACCTGGCGGGTGTTGAAGGACGACGGGCGGCTGTTGGTGGTGGCGCCTAACCGCAGCGGCATGTGGGCATACTGGGAGAGCACGCCGTTCGGCCACGGCCAGCCGTATTCGTTCGGGCAGGTCGGGCGGTTGCTCGCGGCCTCGCTGTATCGGGTGGAGCGGCGCGACACCGCGCTGTACCTGCCGCCGTCCAACTGGCGGCTGGTGATGCGCGGTGCTAATTTGTGCGAGCGGACGGGGCGCAGATTTCTGTCCGGTTTCGCCGGCGTGACCATCACCGAGGCAGTCAAGGACCTGTATGCCGCAATGCCTGTGGAGACGGTGCCGCGCCGGCGGATGGTGCTCGCCGAGGCGGCGTAACGCGGCTGAGCCGGGCGTGCTCCCGTAGCTATTTCTTCAGCGACATATGACCGGCGCAGAGGTCCGTACCGACATCGGCCTCCAGATTGCCGCCGGTGATCTTCCCCTTGATCTGGGCCTGCCGCAGCGGCCGGTTGGAAACCACGACGCTCGACGAGAATGTCCCATCCGGCGCTATTTCGACTGGCAGGGTCGCTATGCCCCAGTGTCTGACGAATTTGTTGTCGGTCACGGTCACCGCCATGTGGTCCTGCTTGATGCTGAGGCAGTCGCTGGAATTGTTGGTCAGCGTGACACTCTCAGTCCCGCGGTATGTGCCGTCGAAGCTCCCCGCCGACAGCGCGGGGCCAGCGACGGCAAACCCGAGGCCGGCGATAATCAGCGCGCGACCAATGGTAGCGCGGTCCTTGCCAATAAGTCGGGTCATTTTCCGCGCTCCTTCAATGCTGTCCGTTTGTTTGATCTGTCTGCAATACGATGGCCCGCGGAAGCAAGCAATTTGCGATAGCAATCTCGTGTGATGCGCAGACGCCCGCAGAATGACACAGACCTGCTGCGTCGTCCGACTGACCCGCGCAGCGAGAGCCATCGCGTGACGCGGAATGCACCGGCTGAAAACAACGAACGCTGCCCCGCGATTGGTCGCGGGCGAGGGATCACCACGATCGCGCTCGACCGTCGGTACGCAGTCAGGGTGTATTCACTTCACTCAGCAGGCGCTTGGGCGCTCCGCCGAAATCGCTACCTCGTCCACCCGGCACATTTTGACCGCAAAATGCCGAACCGCGGACGCCCTACCGTTGCGTCCGGGTCATCGCGACCGCCGACGTGCCCGGAAGCGGCGTGACCAGCACGCGATGGGTCGAGAACGATAGCCACACGCGCCGCCCGCGCAGGAAATCCGCACCGATCAGGGCATCGCCCATTTCGGCGCTCATCGGCACCACCGGCATCAGCGGCCCGTCCACCACCGCTGGACCGACCCGCAGCTCTTTGAAGCGGTGCAACCGAACGCGAACCTCCTGCGGCGCGGCACCGTGCGCCGTGATCATTACGTCCTCGGACGTCCCATTGTCGGAGACCCCCAGCTTCGCGGCCATCGTTCCGCTGATCGAGCTGAGCTGTGCGCCGGTGTCGAGGATAGCCATGCCATTCACGCCATCCAGCACGAACGGCAGCATCAGCCGATCGCGATGGGTGGTGATCCCGGAGATGGCCAGGTATTGCGCGCTCCAGGGCGGTTCGGCGGTGGGGCATTCACGGCGAGCGCGATACATCGTGAGCCGATGCGCTGGCAGGTTCAGGTCGACATCGAACGCCAGCAGGATGTCCGCACCGAGCAACCCGTCGGCCCCAGCGCCACCACCCGCTTGCGCGATGCTGAACGGAGCGACAGTGACCCGATCGACCGGGAGGTCTGTGCCGCCGAGCACCAAGCCGTGTGGCAGCAACGCGTCGAAGCCCGTCGACGGCCCACCGATGCCGACGGTGCGGGTCGCATGCTGGAAGTCGCGCGGCAATTGCAGGCGCTTCACGGCGTCCTCGGTCAGCAGCGTGCGTTCGGCGCCGCTGTCCACCAGCAGCCGCACCGGCTTGTTGTCTATGGTGCCGTCGACGAACATCACGTCACGCTGGATCGTCAGCGGCATCTCGGCGACGCGAACCAGGGGGCAGACCCCGGCGGCGTTCGGCCCGTACGGATCGGGGGCGCATCCTGCCACCCCGAGCAGCAACAGAAGCACGGCAAGCACGCGGGTCATGGCATCGCGCGCACCTGCACTGTCGCTCGCACGGCAGCGCCGTCGGCATCGAGCACCGTCAGGCGGTAGAAACCGGGACCGGTCGGGCGCCATGCCACGTCGCGCCGGATCCGGTCCGTCGAGAGCGGCGCGCCGTCGACCAGGAACGTGAGAGGCCGCCGCCCGCCCATCACCCGGATGGTCACCGGCCCATCGTCCGACAGCACGGCGCCGGTTGGCGGGAACAGCAGGTGCAGCGCGTCGACCGCGACGGTGGCCGAACGGGTGGGCAGGTCCTGGGTCGGTGTCACTGAACGTGGAGCCCTCGGCAGCAGGTCGAACACGCGGGACAGCATCGGCAAGGCCAGCGAGGCCCCGGTGGCGCCGGGCATCGATGTGCCGTCAGGTCGGCCGAACCATACCCCGACGACATGGCGCGAGTCGAAGCCCAGTGCCCAGGCGTCGCGGCCGCCCCAGCTCGTGCCGGTCTTCCAGGCGATGCCGCTTTGGCCGAAGTCCGGAATGGGGTGTGTCAGCACATCGGCCACAGTGTGCGCCGCCGAGGCTGGCAGGAACTCCGGCCGGCTGGGGGCCGCATCGGCGAGCAGGTGCAGCGGCCCACCGGTGCCGTCGGTCGCCAGCGCGGCATACAGCGCGGTGGCTTGGCGGAGAGTGATGCCGTCACCGCCGAGCGCCAGCGGCAGCGACGGGTCCGCACCGTGCGGCAGGCGAAGCGTCGCACCCGCGGCGCGCAGTGTGGCGGCGAAGCGCAACGGTCCGACGCGGTCGAGCAGGGCGACGGCCGGCAGGTTCAGCGAACGGCGCAACGCCTCGCCGGCGGTGATGCTGCCGGCAAAGCCGCGGTCGAAGTTTTCCGGCGCATAGCCGCCAAAGCGGCGCGGCAGGTCAGGCAGCACCGGTGTCCGGCGCGGCGATGCCGTCGGCAAACGCCATGGCGTAGATGAACGGCTTCAGCGCCGAACCAGGGGAGCGCACCGCCTGGGTCAGGTCGAGCGCGCCGGCGCGGTCCTGGTCGCGCCAGGCGCCGGGGTAGAGCGCCAAGATCTCCCGGGTCTGAGCGTCCGCTATGAGCATCGCGAGGGACACACGCTGGGGCAGGTCTGCCAGCCGCTGCTGGGCGAGGCGTTCCAGTGCGGCCTGCAGCGGCAGGTCCAACGTGGTGTGGACCACCGTCGCGTGGGGCAGCGAGGCGAGGAGTTGCGGCGCGTGGTGCGGCAGCGCGATGCGTGCGGTTGGGACGGGGGCGGTGGGTGTGGCATCGAACAGGCCGGCGTGGACGCCCACAGCCAGGACCCGATCGCGCACCGCCATCGCCGCGGCAGGGTGGCGGTCCGGGCGCAGGCGTTCGGGGCGGCGGGGGATGGCAACCAGAAGGGCGGCCTGCGCCGGTTCCAGCGCCTCGGGCGGCACGCCGAACCAAGCGAGCGAGCCGGCTCGGACGCCCTCGAGATTGCCGCCGAACGGCGCCAGCGTCAGCCAGATGTCGAGCACGCCGCAGCGACCGAAACGGTGCTCGAGCTGGAGGGCGCGGGCCATCTCGATCAGCTTCGAGCGCAGGGTGCGCGGGCGGGGCTCGAGCAGACGGGCAGCCTGCATGGCGATGGTGGACCCGCCGGAAACGACATGGCCCGCGCGGACCAACTGCCCGGCGGCACGCAGCAGGGCGAGCGGATCGACGCCGGGATGGAACCAGAAGCGCCTGTCCTCGACCGCGACCAGCAGGGAGGTCAGGAGCGGGGGCTCGGTCTCGGCACGGAAGCGCCAGACGCCGCCGGGAGCGGGAAGCAGGGCCAGGGGGCGGTCGTGGCGGTCGAGGATCTCGGTGCCGACGGCGGCGAGGCGGGTCAGGTCGGGCGGGAAGGCGATGTCCAGGGCGATGCCGGTGGCGGCGAGCAGCCAGAGAAGGGAGGGGAGGAAGGCCAGGAGAACGAGCAGCCCTCCCCCTCCCCTTGCGGGAGGGGGTTGGGGGGAGGGGGCCGTGCCAAGCCACGCCGGCCCCCTCCCCCCAACCCCCTCCCGCAAGGGGAGGGGGAGGGCTTTGCGCTTGCCCTTCCTCGTCGCCCGCTTGATTCATTCAGACCCGACGATGGTGATCCGCCCGGCCGCCTGACGGGCGAACACGCCAGGCCGGTACATGTCGGCCGCCTCCGCCCCCGGCAGTTCGAACGTCCCTGGCGTCACCGCCCGTACCCGCACCGCCAACCGGAAGTCCGGCTGATCCGGCGTCCAACGCCACCACCGCGGCGTAGCGGTCGTCCGCCGCAGGCTGCGCCTCGGTGTCCGACAGCTTGCCCAGCCAGGTCATCCCCGGCACGTCGCCCGCGGCCAGCTTCGCGGCGATCTCCCAGCCGGCCGGCAACCCGTGCTGCACCATGGCGCGATGCGGCTGGCCGTCCTCGGACTTGCCCTCCAGCAGGAGCACGAACACGGTGTTCTGCTTCAGGTGATCCAGGTCCAGCGGCTGGCCGTCCAGCGTCTTGAACTTGCCGGGTGATCCGCATCCCCGACCGGGCTGCCGGCAGCGGCGTCGCCGGAACGCCGGTCACCGAGACGGTCCGCCATACCGCCTGCTCCGCCAGGTTGCGCGCCGTCATCGGCCCGGTCAGCGCGACCGACAGCGTCGGCGCCGGCGGCAGATCCTTGCCATCCACCGCGATGTGCGCCGGGCGCGCCGTTCCGGCTCAGCACGGCGGCGGCCGCGGCGGCCCAGGCCTGCTCCTGGGTGGACAGAGTGTCAGGCGACAGATCGGCTCCAGGCATCGCCTCGATCAGCCGGGCCAGCCGATCGCCGGGCAGGCCGCTCTCCTTCAGCAACACGGCGATCGCCGCCTGGTCGCGCAACGCGGTGCCGTAGTCGAATGCCCACCATTTGCGGGCCGGCGCGGCCAGCGCGGCAGCGAACGCCGCCTCGGCCCGCGGCTGGTCGTGCGCCAGTGCCAACGCCGCGCCGAGCTGCGCCTTGGCCAGCGGCGTCGGCAGCGCGTTGATGCGCTCGGCCATGACGCGCGCCGCGCCCGGGCGCCCCTTGCCGGCCAGCGCCAGCACGTAGAGCCGATAGGCCTGCGCGGCCACGATCCTCCGGCTTGTCGCCGGGTTCGTCGGCGGCGCCGGCGATGAACTTCAGCGCGTCGATCAGCGCCTGGTCGGGGATCGCGGCGCCGGCTTCGCGGGCGCGCAACAGGAACTCGGTGGCATAGACCGAGAGCCAGGGCTCGGTCTCCTCGGACGCCGACCACAGGCCGAAGCCGCCGTCGAAGCGCTGGCGATCGAGCACGAAGCCGACGGCCTGTTGCAGCCGCCCGGCCCGGTCGGGGCCGGCGATCGGGCCGTCCTGCAGCAGCGCCAGCGGGAAGCCGCGGCTGGTGGCCTGCTCCAGGCACCACAGCGGGTAGCGGTCCAGCGCCTGCACCAGCCCGGCCACGTCGTAGCGCACCACGCCGCCGAACGTGGCCGAGGCCTTCCAGGTGCCCGGCACGAACTGGTCGAGCGGCGGGGCAAGCTGGCATCTCGGCACCGGGCGCCAGTTCGCCGCCGGCAATCACGGTCGTGGCGCCGCGGGCGGGCCGGACCAGGATCGCCGTCTCGCGCTGGATGTGGAAACCGCCGGTGCCGACGACGTCGAGCCGGATGATGCCGCGTCCGGCGCCGGTCGCGGTCAGCGTGGTGAACGGCAGGGCCTGTGCGCCCTGCGCCAGCGTCGCGGCCAGACGCTTTTCGCCGGAGATCGCCAGCGGGTCCGTCGACCGAGAAGGTGACGGCCTGCTCGCCCGGCGGCAGTTCCAGGTTCTGCAGCAGCAGCGTCAGCCGCGCCTGGTCGCCGGGCGCGAGGAAGCGCGGCAGCAGCGGTTCGGCGATCAGCGGATCGCGCACATAGACGTCGGTCGAGGCGGCGCCCAGGCTCGGTGCCGAGCCAGGCCACCGCCATCAGCCGCACCTGGCCGTTGAAGTCGGGCATAGTCGAGCGGGAACTCGGCGACGCCGTCGGCGCCCGCCTGTACCGGCGGGACGAACAGCGTCACGGTCTTCTGCGGGATGTCGGGCAGCACGAAGCTGCCCTCGTCGCCGCCTTGGCGCAGCGCGGTGGCCGCACCGTCGGGCGGCGCGATCAGCCGCCCCCAGTCGTCGCGGATATCGAGGCCCAGCTTGCGGCGACCAAGGAAGTGGTCGGTCGGATCTGGCGAGACGAAGCGGGTGAGGCGCAGGATGCCCTCGTCCACCGCCGCGAGGCTGACCCAGGCTCCGGGCGCGGCGCGCACGCGGATCACGGCGCGCGCTCGCGGCGGGTATTTGTCCGGCACGTCGAACGCGACCGGAAGCTTGCGCACGCCCGGATCGATGCCGACCCAGGCGAGGCCGATGGCGCGGCCGGGGCGCGATTTCGCGTCGGCGGCGGTGCGGAACACGTGCACCGTGACATAGGCGCCGGGGCCCCAGTCGGCGGACACCGGCACATCGACATCGGTGCCGCTGGCGGGTACGGTCAGGTTGCGCACCAGGTGCACGCGGTCGGTCAGCACGAGCAGCGTGGCCTCGCCGGCGAACGGCGGGGCGATGTGGATGCGGGCGGTGTCGCCGGGGGCGTAGGCCTTCTTGTCGGCCGAAACGTCGACCTGATCGGGCACGTCGGGGTTGTCCGACGAGACCCAGCCGGAGCGGAACACGCATCGAGGTAGCGGCCATGCCGCCGTCCTCCAGCACCTCGATGCGGTAGCGGCCGAAATCGAGCTTCTTGGCGAGGTGGAACGGCTTGTCGGCCGGGATGTCGATCGCGTCGGTTTCCAGCGGTTCGTCGCGCCAGACCGTCTCGTAGCGCGCCAGGCTGCCGTGCATGACCAGGCGCCAGTCAGGGCGCTCGCGCACCAGGCGCAGCTTGGCTTTCAGCGCGGTGCGGGTGCCGCTGGGATTGACCGCGGCGACGTCGAACGCGGCCTCGGTGCCGGCGTCCACCGCGCTGCCGGCGAAACGCCGGCTTGATGCCGATGAGGTTGCCGGCGGGGCGCAGCGGGATTTCCGTGCTCGCCAGCGAGGCGTGGCCGGACGGATCGTTGACGCCGATGGTGATCGAGGCCTTCAGCGCGTGCGTCGTGTCGGGCGCGCGCGGGATGGCGATCGTTGACCGTCGTGTGGCCGTGCTCGTCGGTGTCGGGCACTTTCAGGTCGCTGGCATCGGGCGCGTAGGTCTCGTTCTGCAGGCCGACGCGGTAGCCGGCGAGCGCGGGGAATGGCGCGGGATCGATCAGCGAGCCGCATCTGGCCCTGGCCCGTCAGCCCGGCGGCGGGTGCGCCGTACAGGAAGCGGGCGGTCACCGGCAGGGCGTACGGCTGCGCCGGGAACGATGGGGCCGGCTGGGGGTGCCAGTTCGACCGCCATCCGGTCGGGCACGAAGGCGTCGACCCGGAAACTCGCCTGCCCGATCGGTGGCTGGCCCGGTTCGGCCCTCACCTCGATCGTCCAGGTCCCGGCGGGCGCGCCGACGGAGAGCGCGACCGGGAAGTGGATGGAGGCCCCGGCGGTGCGGGCGGGCGTGGTGTCCTGGAAGACCTGCCCGTTGGGGCGCTTGACGATGACGTGCACCGGGATGTCGGCGGGCTTGCCTGCGTCGTCGCGCACTAGGGCCATCACATGGGCGGTCTCGCCGGGCCGGTAGATGCCGCGGTCCAGCCAGACATAGGCGTCGAGCGGGCCAGGATCGGGCAGGCCGGTCACGCCGCGATCCGACAGGTCGAACGCGGCGCTGCTGAGGTCGAGCAACGTGTAGTCCTCGCCACCGAGCACCTCGACCGCACGCGCGGCGGCCGGCCCCTCGCCGTGCAGCAGCGGAGCGGCGAAACGCCCGATGCCGTCAGCGTCCGTGGTGGTCTCGCCCAGGATTTCATTATTCTCGGCGAGCAGGCGAAGGGTGGCGCCGGCGCGGGGCTTCACGTCCGTGTAGCTGCGCACCTGGACGGTCAGTCCGTCGGAGCCACGCCAAACGGTGGGGGCGAAGTCGGTGTGCAGGATCATCTGCACCGCGGACTGGGCGTTGGGTGTGCCGTCGCCGGCACCGACAATCAGCGCGTAGAGGCCGGGGCCGGAGGCGGTGAGCGCATCGGGCATCGGCAATGCGGTATGGGCGGTGCGGTTGGCCTGCCAGGACGGGACGGCCGCGGTGCCCTGCCAGACGACGCGACCGGTCTGCTCGCCGATCTTGTCGGCGTCCCAGGTCTCGACGGGTTGGCCCAGACGGGCGTCGCGAACGAAGCCGATGACGTTGCGCTCGGTCAGCCGGGACAGGGTGAGCTTGACCGCGGAGAGATTGACCGTGCTCAGGCTGATGGCGGGGGTCTGGCCACGCGGCAGGATGAACATGCGGGTGTCGAAATCGATGCGCGGGCGGCGGTTGGCCATCGCGATGTTGAGGGTGGTGTCCTTGACCAGGGATAGGCCGCCCTCGCCGGGCATGCCGGCGCGCAGCGTGATCCGGGTGGTGGCGCCGGAGGGCAGGCCGGAGACACAGATCTGGTCGCCCTCGCGGGTGATGCTGGCGCCCTGGACTGGCGGCTCGAGCTTCACCCAGTCCTGGGCGTGGAAATCGTCGCGGCGCGCGGGGGCGACGGTGAAGTCGATGCAAGCGCGCGGGGGTTCGGCTTCGGCTTCGGTGGTGATGCGGCGGACCAGGACGCCGGCGGCGCGGCGCGCCTCATCCAACTTCTGGACGATGGCCTTGGTGTCGGTGGCGGTGGCGCGTTGGGCGGCAGCCTCCAGCGCCTGGATCTGCTGGGCGGGGCGGTTCAGCGCCTTCAGCGCGTCGGCCATCAGCAGGAGCGAAGGGACCTGGGGGGCGCCGTCCTCGACGTTGGAGAAATTCTGCCAGGCGGCGTCCAGCGCGTGGCGTGCATCCGGCGGTGTGCGGTGCATCTGCGCATCGGCCAGCGCCAGCCATTGCACCGGCGTGGCGTCGCCCAGGGCAACGCGGCGTTCGAGGGCAGCGATGGCGGCGGGCCAGTCGGGCTTGCGGATGGCGGCGGCAGCTTCTGCCTCGGCCTGCTTGCGGGCCTGCGGCGTGCCACCGGCGGGGAACCGCGCGGTCAGCGTGCCGGCGTAGGCGTTGGCGTCGGCTTCCAGGCCGGGGAGAGTGAACTCGTCCGCCCAGGCGGCACCACCGGCGAGCCAGAGCAGTGTGGCCAGCAGCCATCCGAAACGCCGCATGACATCCCTCCCGTTGATCCGCTTCCGGTGCAGCCTGACCTGCGGCTCCTTACCATACGGTTTAGTCGCGATCCCGCTCTTGCTGCGACTTCCGCTTGAAGCGGGCCAGATAGCGCAGCACGACGATGTTCGCGACCGCGAGGATGATGCCGATATCGAAGTAGCCGTAGCCGACGGCGCCGCCGATGATGCCGACATTCCAGATGCTGGCTGCGGTTGCGGTGCCATAGGTCAGCGTGCCCTGGCGCATGATGGCACCGGCGCCGATGAAGCCGATGCCGGTGACGAGGCCCTGGAGGATGCTGGCCTGCGTGATCGTGCTTGGGCCGAGCACGGAGATCGCGGTCTGCACCAAGCCGCAGCTTGCGATCGCGACCAGCGGGAACGTGAGCAAGCCGGCGCTCTGGTCCTCGCGCTCGCGGTCCAAAGCGATCGGCAAAGCGAGCAGGAACGCTACGAGCAGGTGCACGATGTGCTCGGGTGCGTCCGACCAGTTGCCGAGCAGGTGGGTTACGTCGGGCATCACTCCTGCGCCGGATGGGCAGGCGCCTGCTCCTTCAGGATGTCGCGGATCTCGATCAGGATCTGCTCGGCTTTCGGGCCGGATGTGGCATCCTCACGCAGGTGCAGCCGGGTCAGGCCTTTCACCACCCAGAAGATCGCGAAGCCGACGATGATAAAGTTGATGATGGCATTGAGGAACAGCCCGAAGTTGAGGGTTGGCGCACCAGCGTGTTGCGCGTCGGCCAGGCTGGCGTAGTGCTGACCGTTCAGGGTGACAAACAGGTTGGAGAAATCCACCCCGCCGATGATCAGGCCGAGGATCGGGTTGAACACGTCCTTCACCAGGCTGTTGACCACGCCGGTGAACGAGGCGCCGATGATGATGCCGACGGCAAGATCGACGACACTGCCGCGCATGATGAAGCCACGGAATTCAGTCAGCCAGGACGGCGCTTTCAGTGACGGAATGCTGGGCGGCATGGTGGTTCCCCCGGTATGGTTCGCCGGGTAGAGTTCTCGGTGGTTAAGAACTTGGCAAGATGGGAGGCGGCGAATGGCGATCACGGTGACGCCGACGGGTGCGGCGCTAGGCGCGGAAGTGGGCGGGGTGGACCTGCGGTCGCTCTCCGACGCGGACTTCGCGGCGGTGTCCCGTGCGTGGCTGGATCACTCGGTGCTGCTGATGCGCGGGCAGGTGCTGAGCGACGATGACCTGATCGCGTTCAGCCGGCGATTCGGCGAGCTGGATTTGGCCCCGATCCAGGAGAACGGGCGGCGGTTCGTGGATGGGCATCCGGAGATCTATGTCGTCTCCAACGTTGTCGAGAACGGCGTGGCGATTGGCAGCCTCGGAGCAGGGGAGGCGGTTTGGCACACCGACATGTCGTACCTCGAGGACCCGCCCAAGGCGAGCATGCTGTACGCGATCGAGGTGCCACCGGAAGGCGGAAACACCGGGTTCACCAGCATGTATCGGGCGTATGAGGCGCTGCCTGAGGCGTTGAAGCGGCGGCTCTCGGGGCGGCGGGTGAAGCACGATGGAACGTTCAATAGCGGCGGGTATGTGCGGCAGGGGGTGACGCCGACGGATGATCCTCGGGAGGCGCCCGGGATGTATCATCCGATCGTGTGCACGCATCCTGAGACCGGGCGAAAAGGGCTGTATCTCGGGCGGCGGCGGAACGCTTATGTCGAGGGGTTGGAGTTGGCCGAGTCCGAGGCGCTGCTGGATGAGGTCTGGGACTACGCCACGCGGGACGAACTGACCTGGTACAACCGGTGGCGGGTGGGGGATGTGGTGCTGTGGGATAATCGCTGCACCATGCACCGGCGGGACCCGTTCGATGCCGCCAGCCGGCGGATCATGCATCGGACGCAGATGAAGGGTGAGGCTCGGCCGGCGGCTTAGGGTTCCCGCTCCAGGCGGCGGCGCCCCCTCCCCCCTCCCGCAAGGGGAGGGGGAGTCTAATCGGGGCCTGCCAGGACCTGATGCACCAGGTCCGCCACCGGTTGCGTGCCATCGAGGCGTTGCACGGGACAGGTCAGGGTGGCGAGCCAGGCGAGGTGGCGGGGGAGATTGCGGCCTTCGCGGGTGCCGTCGTCGTAGTGCGCGGCCCAGTCGAGAAAATCCTCGATTTCCTGGTGCCGCCAGCCGCCGGGAGCGATGGCGGCGGGACTGGCTCGGCGCGCCTCACGATCGCGCAGGCGCCGAAGGCGGATCTCGGTGGGGACCTGCAGGAACACCACCATGTCGAATAGCGGAACAACCGGTGCGCCCCAATTGTCGAGCGAACCGCTGAGCACCCAGGCAGGGCGCTCCAGGAACATCTCGCCCATCAGCCGGAGGCGCAACTCGACTTCGCGCCGCAGCCGATAGGGCGGGTCGGTGGGAAGCCAGAAATAGTCATCCGCGTCGTGATGCGGCAGGCCGAGCGCATCGGCCAGCGCCCGACCCAGCGTCGTGACGCCGGCGCCGGACGCTCCCGTCACATGAATGCGGCGCTTTGACAGCATGGCGCGCTCGATAGCCAAATTCATCCGGGTTGGCGAGGCACCTTTGCGGATGGCACCGCGGCGTTGGTCTTACCGGTCGGCACTGCGATCGACGCCCTTGCGTAGACGGTCGTCACGGCATGTGGGCTGGGATGGCGGGAGGACTGGTCGCGTCGCCTGGCGCGGCGCGGCCGCTTGCGCCCCGAATTCGGCGTCGAACACCTCGCGGCGAGGCAAGCAAGCAATCCAAAGTAACACCGATTACGCAGATTAAGTCACAGATTACACCGATAAGAATAGTGGGTCTTCCGTGATTCGTGTGGGTGATCGTCGAGCGTCAGAGCACCGGAAGCATGAATGACAGCACCTTGAGCCGCTGCCACCTGAGGCTGGCACGCCAGTTGTCGAGGAACCGCCGTCCCAGTGGCGGCCCTTGCGCCGCTAGCCCCAGAGCTGGCCGAACGCCTCTTTCAGAGCATGAGCGGTGTTGAGCCGCTTGTTGGCGGCCAGCAGCAGCGTCAACGACCGCTTGCCATCCAGGCTGAGAGTGTCGCGATGCGATAGCAGCGTGTACGTCCGCCCTTTGATGAAGCGCCGATCGTTGCCGCGCAAGCGGGCGTCTTCGGCCTTGCGTACCTTGTCGAGCGCCTCACCGAGGTGGCGCATGATGTGGAACTTGCCGAACAGGATCGCCGCCTGCGGGGCGTTGTCCCGCGCCACGTTGCGGAATGGCTTCCACATGTCCATCACGATGCGCCGGAGCTTGCTGCTCTTCTCCGGCCCCAGCCAATCGTGGAATTGTGCCATGCTGGCTTCTGAGCGGTCATCGCCAGCGAACCAGATCGGCCGCCTGCGGATCACCTCGCTGATCATAATGCGATAGTTGTGACCCTTGCGGACCGCGATCTCGTCGATGCCAATCGCTCTCGGTACCGGTGTGCCGGCGCGCTTGATCTGGCCGCGCATGTACTGCATCTCCAGCGCCTTGACCGTGTCCCAGGTAAGCTTCCGCGGCTTGGCAAGGTCGCGGATCGAGGCCTGCCGGCAGCGACGGCCGACATAGAATGCGAAGCGCCCGCACCTCGAGTTCCAGCACCATGCGATACCCGGCACTCGAAAGGTCGCGGACACGCCGCTTCGTCCGATTGTACCAACCCGTCTGTAGCCATCCACAGCCGCCGCAGGTGGTTTTGCTGCGCGCCGGCTGAGCGTAACGATCCGCACATCCCGCTCACCGAACACCCCGCGAATGGCCGCGCCCGCGCGAAACCCTGGGAACCAATACCCGTCCGACAGTCGGTGCTGTCTCCTGCCCGCTTGGACCATGCTCCATCAAGCCGGATTCCGGGCTGCCTCCAAGCCGTGAAAAGCCTATCGTCATTCATGCTTCCGATGCTCTGACGCTCGACGATCACCCACACGAATCACGGAAGACCCATGATTCTTTTGTTTGATTGCGCCCCGGTGATTCTGGTTGCTCTGGACTATCGTGGGTCAGATCCCATCCAGTTTGACCTCGCCGTCGAGCATCACCAGGTGATGCTTGAACAGCCACTCCCCGCTCAGTTTCACCAATTGGCAGTCGTAGCGGCCGGCGGCCATCACCTCGGTCTTGCGTCGCGCGCGATGACGTTGAGCAGATAGCAGGTGGCGCGGGCGGTATCCCCATCGACCTGCACCGCGAGGTTGGAGATGAAGTGGCGCAACTGCGAGCCGCGTTCGCGGAAGCGGGCGAAGCGTCGGGCCTGCACACCGACGACGGGGCTTTCCAGTGCGCCATCCTCGGTGAAGCAGCCGACGATGGTCTCCACCTATCCGGCATCGAGCGCGGTGGTGTAGCGCACGAAAGGGTCGTTGATCATCTGCCGATCATCCGTGGGTCTGGGTATCGTGGCTCGCTTGCGGAGTCGAGGGCACGGGCACTAACGTCGGCGCAGCAACCCTGGGAGGGAGCCGACGATGATCATTGAAATGCGCACCTACACGCTGAAGCCTGGCAACATCCCGACATTCGAGGAGCGCTTCGGCGGCGCCCTCGCAATCCGCGAGAAGTTCTCCAAGCTGGCAGCGTTCTGGCACACCGAGGTCGGGCCGCTGAACCAGGTGATCCACGTGTGGCCATATGACAGCCTCGACCAGCGCGCCAGCGTGCGCGCCGAGGCGTCGAAGGCAGAGGGCTGGCCGCCGAACACCCGCGAACTGACGCTGGAGCAGAAGAGCGAGATCTTCCTGCCTGCGCCTTTCTCACCGCCGCTGGAGCCGCGCCAGCTCGGCGGGATTTATGAGATCCGCATGTACACCTACGCCCCAGGCACGCTGCCGGCTGTGATGGAGCGTTGGGCCGAGAAGGTGCCGGAGCGCATCAAGCTGTCGCCGCTGGTCGGCGCCTGGTACTCGGAGCTGGGCGGCCTCAACAAGTGGTGCCACATCTGGGCGTATAAGGATGCCGCCGAGCGCTTCCGCATTCGCGCCGAGGCGATCGCGAAGGGCGTGTGGCCGCCGGGTGGACCAGCCGGCGCGCTGCTGAAGCAGGAGAACATGCTGGTGGTACCCGCGGCGTTCTCGCCGCTGAAGTAACTTCAGGCCGCGCTGGCCGCCAGCATCGCGGTGCGCGGTGCTGGCGGGCGGAACGTGACGGCAATGGCGACCGCGCCGAGGCCGATGCCGAACGAGCCGATGTAGAGCCAGAAGTAGCTACCGAACGTGTCGAAGATCCAGCCACCGGCCCACGGCCCGATCGCCATGCCCAGCGTCGAGATCATGGCGACCGCACCAAACGCGCTGCCCATCACGCGCGCCCCGAAATACTCGCGCACCAGAATGGCGTAGAGCGGCATGACGCCGCCATACGCGATGCCGAACAGCGCCGACAGCGCGTAGAAGCTCGCAGCATCACGGCTGAACACATACAGGCTGACGGCCAGTGCCTGGATGGCAAGGCCCACTACCAGCGTGCGTTTGGCCCCAACCCGATCGGCGACCAGGCCGCAGACGATGCGTCCGCTCAGCGCGGCGAGGCCGGCGACGCCGAACACGGTCGCCGCGATCATCGACGGCACGCCGCAATCGATGGCGTAGCTGACCATATGGAAGATCGGACCCGAATGCGCCGTGCAGCAGGCAAAGTGCGTCAGCCCGATAGCGGCGAACTGCGGCGTGCGGATCACCTGCGCCAACGTGAAGTCGTGCCCAGCGGCACCAGCCGCAGCAGTTTGCGATAGCGCAGGCGGCGGACGCAGCAACAAGGCCGCGGGAAGGATTACCAGCCACGCCAGCGCGCCGAGCACCAGCAGCGCCGTGCGCCAATCGTAGTTGGTGATGAGCCACCGTGCCGTCGGCGCGATGAGCAGTGTGCCCATCGCCAGGCCCGCGGAAACCAGTGCCACGGCGAGGCTGCGGTTCTGGGTGAACCAGCGGGTAACCGTCGCGGTCATTGGTGCATAGAAGCCACCGACAGCCAATCCCACGGCGACGCCGAACAGCAGCTGGAATTGCAGCAGCGTTGTCGCCTGGCTGGCAGCGATCACGCCGGCGCCGAGCAACACGCCGCCGGTCAGCACGACGAAGCGCGTGCCGAAGCGGTCGGACAGCGAGCCCCACAGGAAGGCTCCGGCGCCCATGCAGAGGAAGTTAAGCACCGCCGCCGTTGCGATGCCGGCGCGCGACCAGCCCATGTCCTGAGAGAGCGGTTGGAGGAAGACGCCAAGCGACATCATGGTGCCCATCCCGACGCACGACACGACGATGCCGACGCCGACGATGACCCAGCCGTAGAACAGTTTCATATGCGCCCCCTCCCCCAACCCCCTCCCGCGAGGGGAGGGGGAGGACATCCAGGCTCAATCGTGGCAGCAGCCGCTCACGCTGTCTTCGTAGCGGTCGTGGTGGCGAACCCAATCGGTGAGGTTGCCGTTGATGGTTTCGTCGCGGCCCTTGGGGGTGATGTCAAGGAAAGCGTAACTGCCGAGGAACATCTCGCCGCCACGCGCGAACGACGAGTAGGTGTGGAAGATCTGGCCGTCCGCGTCCTGGTAAAACACGCTGCGGCCTGACATTTCGTCGATCACGCGCGCGCCCGGCTGGTAGTTGTAGAACGTCTGGCCACTGTCGATCTGCTCGGGCGTGAACGACACGTTGAAATCGTAGTTGAAGTCATTGCCGTTGGACGAGACCCAGTTGATCGGCCAACCCATGCGGCGTCTGAATGCCTCGATCTTCTCGATTGGTGCGCGTGATACCGCGGCATAGGCAACGTCGTGATGGCGAAGATGCATCAGGGCGCCTTGCACCTGGTCCACCTCGAACGAGCAGCCGACGCAGCCTTCCGACCACTCAGGGCCAAACATGAAGTGCTTGACCACTAGCTGGCTGCGCCCGTCGAACAGGTCGGCGAGGGTCTGCCTGCCATTGGGACCGTCGAACACGTAAGGTTTGTCGACCTTCACCCACGGCAGCGCACGGCGTTCCTCACTGAGTTGGTCGCGAAGGCGGGTGAATTCCTTCTCCTTGCGCAGGAGTTCGGTACGTGCGGCAAGCCATTCATCGCGCGATACGATCTGGTGTTGCATGATGCGGTCCTCCTTTCAGATGGTTGCCATGTAGTCGGCGAAACGGTCGAGGCAGCTCGTCCAGCCTTGCACGTGGTCGTCGCGGCGTTCGGTGGTTTCGAACCCCGCCTGATGCAAGGTCAGCAGGGTCTTGCTGCCTTGTTCCGACAGTGTGACGGTGGTGAGAAGTTCGTGGCCAGGACTTCCATTGGCGTCCTCCCAGGCGAAGGTAAAGACGATACGCTCCGGCTCGACCAGCTCGCGGTAGACGCCCACTTTCCAGTAGTCGGTGCCCTGGGGTGATCGCATGCCACAGCGGAAGCGGCCGCCGACACGAATGTCCATGTCGCAGCCGATGGTGATAAAGCCTCGTGGACCCCACCAACGTGCAATGTGCTCGGCCTGGGTCCAGGCCTTGAACACCAGCGGGCGTGGCGCGTCGATCAGGCGCGTAACGACGAGTTCGCGTTCGACTGTGTCAATGCTTGCGGGCACGGCGTTTGTCCTTGCTCTGCAGGTCCGTCAGGTAGCTCTCCAGGCGATCGAGGCTCTGCTCCCAGAAGATCCGATAATGTTCGAGCCAATCCGCGGCCCCCTTCAACGGGTCTGCGTGCAGTCGGCAGGGGCGCCATTGCGCCTCTCGGCCGCGGGTGATCAGGCCGGCATGTTCCAGGACCTTCAGGTGTTTGGAGATGGCGGGAAGGCTCATCTCGAAGGGTTCGGCGAGTTCGGTGACCGAGGCCTCGCCGCTGGTGAGCCGTGCCAGGATCGCCCGTCGCGTCGGGTCGGCAAGCGCCGAGAAGGTGCGGCTGAGGTGATCGGGCGGCATGCTTGTGAACTCAACAGTTAAGTAACCTGATGGTTAAATAAGGCCCGAAATTGGAATTGTCAACCGCGCCGGTTGCTGAGAGTCTTGGTCGCCATGACCGCCACATTGCAGTCCCCCAGACTGATCCTGCGCCACTGGGAAGACCGGGATCGTGCGCCATACGCCGAGCTGGCGACGGACCCTGTGGTGATGGAGTTCCTGTCCTCGCTCGCCAGGCCTGAGACGCCGGATCAGTGGATCGATCGGCAGCGTGCCCGGTTCGCCAACGACGGCTTCGCCTACTGGGCGGTCGAGGCACGTGACACGGCACAGTTCGTTGGCGCAGTCGGCCTGTCGCGGACGAATTACCAGGCGCACTTCACCCCGGCGGTCGGTGTGGGATGGCGGCTTCGCCAGCAGGTCCTGGAACCTCGGCTACGCCAGCGAAGCAGCGGCGACGGCGTTGCGATTTGGCTTCGAGGAACTGCGGCTGGAGGAGATTGTTGCCGTCACGGTGCCCGCGAACGTCAGGTCACAGCAGGTGATGCGGCGGTTGGGGATGACATATTCGGCAGCCGATGATTTCGATCATCCACGTTTGCCGGAGGGTGATCCGCTGCGCCGGCATGTGCTGTTTCGGATCTCGCGCCAGGACTGGCTCAGGCGGACATGAGCTGGGTCGCCGCGAGCTGATCGAGACGGACGAAGTTGGCAGAGCGGCGCTGCAACTCCTGGATGCCGGCAACGACGCCGGCACCGCTCGGGCGGGTCGGCTGATTGATGTGGGCAACGATGACGTCGCCACTCGCGGCAGTGGTGATCCGGTGCGCCACACTGTGGGCGGGCAGCGAGGCCCCCGCGTCGGCGTTGAGCGAATAGCCCGCGATGCCGAAGCCGAGCAGCTGGATCAGGGGTATCGCAGACGGGCTGTAGTAGCCGGTCGATGCACGATACCAGGTCGGTGTGGTGCCGGTGGCAGCGGCGATGGATGCCGCCCCTTGCTGGACCTCGCGTTGGATCGCCGCGAGGCTGCCGGCGATCGGGATGCCGAACATCCGACCGACGCCGAGAATGGGCGGAGTGTGCCACTCCCCGTGGTTCTCGATCGCGAACAGAGCGCGATGCGCCAGGAGAAATGCCAGCCCATTTGGATTCTGTCGCAGCCAGACGCCGGTTACGAAGATCGTCGCCGGGATCTTGGCCGCCACCAGCGCGTCGGCAATGCGTTCGTCGAATGCACCAGGGCACGCATCGAACGTCAGCGCCACCGTCAGTCGATCGGCCGGCGCGTTGGGGAGGCGCATGTGCGGTTCGATCGGGCGGTCGTTTTGTGTCAGGGACAGGCTGACGGGCAGCGCAAGCAAGACCCGGCGGGAGAGGCATTGGCACATCGGTGACTGGTCTCTCCGGCAGGAGGGCAAGAGCTTGCCGGCCGGCATTGTGCCATAAGAAGCGCCTGTATGCAGGAGGGGCCGGACAATTCGATGGCGGACACGGCAACCGGCATCCCGGCTGAACTCCGCTTTACCCTCGATCCCGCGCCGTCGGTCGAAACGCTCCGTAAGCTTGGCGACGCGATCAATACGTTCCACGCGCTGACGGTTCCGCTGGATGCGCAACGGTTTGCGCTGTTGCTGCATGCCGAGGATGGCGGCTTGGCGGGCGGGCTCTGCGGCGTACTCGCCTGGCAGTGGCTGTTCGTGCAGGCGCTATGGGTTGACGATACGTGGCGCGGCCGCGGCATTGGGCGCGGATTGCTGGCACGGGCCGAGGCCCATGCGGTGGCAGCGGGCTGCCACTCGGTCTGGCTGGATACGTTCCAGGCACGCGGATTCTATCGAGCGCTCGGTTACCAGGAATTCGGCGCGCTGGAGAATTATCCCGAGGGCCAGACACGCTGGTTCCTGTGCAAACGACTGCGCGGGGATGTGTCGTTGAACGCGCCGATGTGACGCATCGTGTTCGGTTCGATAGCGTTTCGTGATGACGCTTATCGCGACCAGGTTGTCATGGATGCCATGCGGCCGCGGGCGTTCGCCGCTGATCGTGTCGGGGATTTTTACACCTTAACCGCGGTAACGGCGGCGTGAGGATCTCCACAATCCGCCCGAAGTTGGAGCCAGGCCATCCGCCGGGCGCTGAAGAGCGCAGGATATCAAGGCGATGGTCTATGAGCGCTTTGTCCATCGGTCAGCGTGCGTTCAATTTGGCGCGAGTTCCACGGCCGATAATCACAAGCGTGTTACTCGGCCTCGTCGCGATTTCTTACAGATTCTGGCGCGCGTCTTTTTTCAGACAGAATGTTCCTAGTGAAATCAATGGCATGCCCGAATGGCACAAGACTTGCTGCGCCGATCTTAATCGGGGGTGGCCGAATTTTAACAGAGGAGTTTGGCGATGAAACGGATACTCTACAGCGGAGCGGTCGCAATCGGTTTGCTCACGTCAGCCACGGCGGCCCATGCCACGTTGACACTGACGGCAGCGGGCATCTCGGATGGCTTCCTGTTGACGACGTTCGCAACGATCGATCCCGGCGACACCGGGTTCGGGCCGTTCGGACTGGCGGTGAACAACAACAACCAGGCCATTGTCTCGGACACACTGAGCGGGAACGTCTACATCTTCTCGGATGTCGATGGACAGACGCCGGCAAGCGCGCTCCACACTCGGGCAAGTTCGGCAACCGGCACAGTTGGAATGACGGCAACCGGCGGCTTCTACTACGGAGCCGCACCGGGTAATGGCAATTTCGGCGGTAGTTTCACCCGCTACAGTGCAGATGGCACTGTCAACAGCACCCTGAGCAGCGTGGCGCAGCACCCTTACCTGGGAATGGCGGCCACATCGAGCGGGCACATCATAGCGACGACCGACAGTGGCCAACTGGTGGATATCACCCCGGGCGCGAATGCCGGAGCCGGCAGCGCGAGGGTCATCGCAACGCCTGGCACTGGATTTGACGGCGTATCGGTCAACGCGGCGGGCACGCAGGCGATCATCGAGAACGGTGGGACGGTTCAGGTTTATGACATAGCGACCGGCGCATTGCTTCACTCCTACAGCCCCGGCAATTCGCCGGACGGCACTGGTATCATCAGTGGTGGTACGCTCAGCGGGGACATCATTGCGAATGGCAATGACGGGACGATTGTCCTGATCAATCCGGCGGGGAACGGCGGGCTGGGTTCGTTCGCGACAATCGCCACCGGTGGCACCCGCGGCGATTATACAGCGGCGGATCCGAACGGCACATTGTTGCTGGATTACTCCGATATCATTGCTCGCCTTAGCTGCGGCACAGGCTGCAGCATCGGCGGCGGCGGCACGCCCACCGTACCGGAGCCAATCACTCTGAGCATCTTCGGCACCGGTCTGCTCGGCCTGGCGCTGGCACGGCGTTCACGCCGGGGATAGGGCCTCGCTTGCCGGGTTCGGCAATCCACGTCTGCGACTGAAAGTGTAGCTGGAGAGCCCCGCTCTCCGGCTACACCTACGTCCGGCTGAAGGTCACGTTTGTGCGGGATGAGCCGTCGGGATCATACGCCATGGAAGCACCGGCCATGGCCGCAAAACAGGCCGCGATGCCGATAAGACCAGCTTGCGGCTTATGGACCTCGACAACTGCGTGGCGCAGTCTTGGAGTCGGTTGGAACCCTTCGAAGAGTCGCCCTTCCCCGCCTTCGACATCGACGATCAGCACGTCGGGATCTGCTTCTTCAATCAACGCCTGAAGGCGCTGCGCCGGCAGCCGGACCGTCGTGCCGCCCGGCAGATCGAGCAACGATGAGGCCCAGAATGACGGCTGGCGGTTGAATTCGACCGTGCCGCCCGTCGCCGTGACCGCACCGGTCCTCACGTCCGCGATGACACTGTTGAGTTCGTGCGTGCGCCTGATCACCGGAATGAGACGAGGTTCCGCCTCGACGACAATGAGGTGCGCTGCATGGAGTTCGCGGGCGGCGAAGCTGGATATGAACCCGATGCCGGCACCGATCTCGAGGATCCTGTCGCCGGGGCGAATCGCGTAGAGGAGCGAGTCGATCTCGCTGCCTTCATAGTAGCCGTGCACCAGACTATGCCACACGTCCGGCTGCAGGATGAATCGCGGAACATCCAGGCGGATGCCTCGGATGGTGAAGCTGTAGATCGCACTTGCCGGGTCGTTCTCCGGGAAGTTCGGGCCTGCCGGGGGACTGGCAGCGGACCAGTCGATATCAGCCAGATCGGCCTGCGGACTACCGATCCTCATGAGGTCGAGGCCCCGCTTTATCATCCCGTTGATTGTCGATCGCATCGAATCGCCTTAGGTGGGCCTGGCATTGTGGCGGGACCGCTACTGGATGCAATGCAACGTCAGGCGCGCTCGGTTCCTTGCCCGCGAGGTCGGTGCGGCATGCAGCAGCGCAAGGAATTTCGCCGCAGATGTCGTAGATACTCGCAGATGAAGCGAACCCCGACGACTGTCGGAGCGAGCCATTGGGCACGCATTTCGGTCCCGCAACTCGGCGCTTCGCCAACGGTCATTGTAGCGGCACGAACCATTTGCGGCATCCGCGTACATCTGCGGCAAAATTACTTCCCTGGCTTGCTCGCTTCCCGCCGCTAAAATTCGCCGCTGCGATATGCTTCGTCCAGGCGTTCCGCGTCTTCCTCGGATAGCTCAGGCCATGCCTCGCCGCGGCGACGGAGTGCGCCGGTGAAGTCGGGCGGACGCTTGGCGTTGAACGCGGCGCGACCTTCCTCACCGTCCGTGGTGACCTGGATCAGCAGGTTATTGATCAGTGTCTGCACCTGCCAGGCCTGGTCGGTCGGCAGATCGCCGAAGCGCACCACGAACTCCTTCATCATGCGCACCGCGACCGGCGGCAGCTTGACGATGTGGCGGGCATAGCGCTCGGCGCGTTCCATTAATTGGGCATGCGGCACCACTTCGTTCACCAGGCCAACGCGCAATGCTTCCTGTGCGTCGAACGGTTCATCGGTCAGCAGAATCTTCATCGCGTCGGCGTAGCGGAGTTGCTTGATCAGCAGGCTGGCGCCGGGGCCGTGGCCGATCCAGCCTTGCGACAGCAGGGAGAAACGAAAGCGCGCATTCTCGGCACTGGCGATGCGGATGTCGGTGGAGGACAGCAGGACGTACAGACCAGCGCCGGCGGCCCAGCCGTTGACCGCGGCGATCACCGGTTTCCACACGCGCGGATAGTGGTCGCCGAAGCGGCCATCGACGCCGGTCTTCTGGCCGTTCACGGTGCCGGCGAGCGGCCAGAAGATGCGCTGGGTGCGCAGGTACTCGCGTTCTTCCTCTGTGATATTCTTGCGGGGTGCCAGGTTGTGGCCGCCGCAGAAATGCCGATCACCGGCACCGGTGAGGATGGCGCAGCGGATGTCGCGATCCTCCCACATGTCGATCCAGGCCGCGGAGATTTCGTCCGAGGTTTCCTTGTCGAAGATGTTGGCCTTGGCTGGGTTGTTCAGCGTGATGTAGGCGACGCCGTCGCGCTTTTCGTATTTGATCGCCATCAGGCCAGCGCCCTCCCCTTGCGGGCGATGAAGTCGGGGAAGGCGTCCTCGGCCTTCGCGCCGCGCATCACGTGCGTGGTATAGTGGGCCTCGATTTCGTAGGCCTGCTCGAGGCTTTCGCCCTTCTGTTGCAGCAGCAGTTGCTTAACGCCGATCACCGCGCCGCGATGGTTGTTGGCAATCATGCGGGCAATCTCCATCGTCTTGTCGCGGAGTTGTTCGCGCGGGACGAGGTGGTTGAGCAGGCCGATGCGGAAGGCTTCCTCGGCTTCGACGATGCGGGCGGTGAACAGCAGCTCCTTGGCGAGCGGCCAGCCGATCTGCGCGCCGAGCGACCAGGTGCTGTTGATGCGGCCGTAGGCGGCGGCGAGGAAGCGGAACCTGGTACCCTCGCAGCCGATGCGCATGTCGAGCGAGGAGGCGAGCACCGCCGCGCCGCCGAACGCGAGGCCGTTCATCATGCCGATGGTGGGCTTGGCGCTGGCGGATATATCGTACGCCCTTCGCCCCTCCCGCATCGCATCCAGCTGTTCCGGCGTGTATCTACGATCGTCCTCACGCTGCTCGTGGATGTCACCGCCGGCGGAGAACGCGCGGGTGCCGGCACCGGTGACGACGATGCAGCCCACGGCGTCGTCGGCATCCATGCCTTTGATGGCGTCATGCAGCTCGGCCGAGAGCTTGCGGTTCATCGCGTTGAGCTTGTCGGGGCGGTTCAACGTCAGGGTGGCGACGCCTTCGTCGATGTCGACCAGGATGTGTTCGTAGGACATGGGTTCCTCCGGTGGCGCGGGGCAGCAGTTTGCCGCTACTGGTGATGGGGGCAAGACCTTTGCTGGACGCACGCGTTGGCGGCTGCTGGTGGCGCCGCCTCCCCCTCCCCTTGCGGGAGGGGGTTGGGGGAGGGGGCAGTGCCGGGAGCCCAGCTCCCTCCCCAGAGACTAACCTCCGGCTACTACCGCTGCCCGCCGAAGATGTCCCGCAGCACTGCCCCCGCGGCCCCGGCCTCCACCGTCTGCGCGGTCGCCGGCCTCGCTCCGGCCCATGATACGGCATCAGCGCATGCGCCAGGTTCGGCATGGTCAGCGTCTGCAGCCAGATCCGCCCCGGCCCGGTCAGCTGCACCAGGAACAGCCCGTCGCCACCGAAGATCGCGTTGGTGATGCCGCGGATCGTCGTGATGTCGAACGACACGCTCTCCTCGAACATCCCGACATGGCCCGGATGCACCAGCAGCGTCTCGCCCGGCCCCAGATCGTGGCTGACGACCTCGCCACCTAGCTCCACCCAGGCGGAGCACGTGCCGCCAAGCCGTTGCAGCACGAACCCCTCGCCGCCGAAGATGCCGGCGCCCAGTGAGCGCTGCAGCGCCATGGTCAGCTCAACGCCCTGCGTCGCACACAGGAACCCGTGCCGATGCACGAGATAGCCGCGCCCAGGCTGCACCTCGACCGGCATGATCTGTCCGGGCACTTTCGCCGCAAAGGCCACCGCACCCTGCCCGCCTGTCGTGGCGAACTCGGTCATGAACAGCCCACCGCCCGAAACCGCCCGCGTGATCGCCCCCCACAGCCCCCGCGCACCGGCGGTTGCCGTGGTGGTCCGCAACTGCACATTGGCCGTCATCCACGACAGCTCGCCTGGGGCGGCGACAATCACGTCGCCGGGTTCCAGCCCGACTTCGAGCACGGGCATGGTGGTTCCGGTAATGCGTGACTGCATGGCGGCGTGCCTCCGAGGCTGGATCGATTGCACTGTGGCACCGGAGCGCACCCACTGTCAGGATGCTTGACCGAATGGATACGTATCACTTCGACGTGGCGGTCATCGGCGCCGGCATCGCGGGATCGACGGCTGCGGCCGCACTCGCCCCGCATCGCCGTGTGGCGCTGATCGAGGCCGAGGAAGCTCCGGGCTACCACACGACCGGCCGCTCGGCAGCGATGTGGGAACCGAACTACGGGCCGCCTGATGTCCGCCGCCTCACCGGCCTGTCGCTTGCGTTCTTCAAGGACCCGCCGCCCGGCTTCGCGCAAGCGCCGCTGCTGGCGCCCCGGGGCGTGGTCCTGATGGCGCCGGAGCCGCAGCGCGCCGAACTCGAGCAGGCGCTGAACGAGGGCGCCGGCTTGCGGCCGCTCAGCATCGAGAAGCTGCGTGCCATGGTGCCGGCACTGCGGCCCGACTATGCGGTGCTGGCTGCGATCGACAACACTGCGTCCGACATCGATGTGGCTGCGCTGCACCAGGGCTACCTGCGCCAGTTGCGTTCCCATGGCGGCGTCCTGGCACTGCGCAATCGCGCCGGCCGGATCGAGCGGCATGACGGCTCCTGGCACGTGCAGACCAGCAGCGGTGACGTGTTCCGCGCACCCGTGGTGGTGAATGCTGCTGGCGCCTGGGGCGACGAGGTCGCCGGCATTGCCGGTGTCGCGCCGCTCGGCCTGCAACCCTGTCGGCGTACCGCCGTGATCATCGATCCGCAGCCGTGGCGGGTGGAGCACTGGCCGATGCTGTGTGAAATTCGCGAGACTTGGTTCGCGCGGCCCGAAGCGCGCACGCGGTTGATGGTGTCGCCGGCTGATGCGACGCCGATGCACGCCCACGATGTCCAGCCCGATGAACTGGATGTCGCCGTCGCGATCGACCGCATGCAGCAGGCACTGGATATCCAGGTCCGCCGCGTGGAGCGTAGCTGGGCGGGCCTGCGCACCTTTTCCCCGGATGGCAGCCTGGCCTTCGGCTGGGCCGCCGACGCCAAGGGGTTCTTCTGGTGCGTCGGCCAAGGGGGCTACGGCATCCAGACCTCGCCCGCCGCGGGCCGGTTGTGCGCCGACCTGATCCTCGACCGCGACCCCGGCGCCGCCGCGGACATCGTCGCCGGCATCGATCCCGCACGGTTCAGTGGCGCGGCCAGCCGTTCAGTGTGATGCGCGCGTTCCGGAGGCTTGTCCCGCCTCTCGTCGCGAGAGGGGGAGGAGTCTCTGCCGCTACACCACCCGACCCGTGTCCGGCTCCATCAGGTGCATCTGATTGAGGTCCGCGGTCAGCGGCAGCATTTCGCCCGGTTCCGCATGCGTGGCGGGATCGACGCGCGCGCACACCGGATCATGGCCGATGAAGAAATGCACCATCGTTTCCATGCCCATCGGCTCGACCACATCCACCGGAAGATCAACTCGCGCCCAGCCCGGCTTGCCGGTCTCGTGGTACTCGAACAAATGTTCCGGCCGCAGTCCCAGCACCATGTCGCGGTTCTTGTACTTGCCATAACGATCCAGCCGCGACGGCGGTACGGGCAATATGATCTGGTCGTTCACGCGCACCGCTAGCCCGCCGCCGGTGCCATCCTGCACCCGCGCCGGCAGGAAGTTCATCGCCGGCGAGCCAATGAAGCCGGCCACGAACCGCGTGGTCGGGTTGTGATACAGTTCCTGCGGCGAACCGACCTGCTCGATCACGCCGTGGTTCATCACCACCACGCGGTCGGCCAGCGTCATCGCCTCGATCTGGTCGTGCGTCACGTAGATCGTCGTGGTGCGCACGGTCTGGTGCACCTTCTTGATCTCGGTCCGCATCTGCACGCGCAGCTTCGCGTCCAGGTTGGAAAGCGGTTCGTCGAACAGGAATACTTTTGGGTTGCGCACGATCGCGCGCCCCATCGCGACGCGTTGCCGCTGCCCGCCTGACAACGCGCGCGGCTTGCGTTCCAGCAGCATCGCAATGTCCAGGATGCGTGCGGCCTCGTCCACGCGGCGCTTGATCTCGTCCTTCGGGAACTTCCGCAGCTTGAGACCGAACGCCATGTTGTCGAACACGCTCATGTGGGGATAGAGCGCATAGTTCTGGAACACCATGGCGATGTCGCGATCGCGTGGCGGCACGTCGTTGACCACATCGCCGCCGATCCAGATCTCGCCGTCGGAGATCTCTTCCAGGCCGGCGATCATGCGCAGCGTGGTGGATTTGCCGCAGCCCGACGGCCCCACCAGAACGACGAACTCCTGATCAGCGATTTCCAGGTCGATGCCCTTCACCGCTTGCACGCCGCCATCGTAGGTTTTGACTACCTTGCGGCAGGAGACTTCAGCCATTTCTTGTCGTTCCCTCGTGGTTTGCGGTTAAGGCTAGCCTTTGGTCGCGCCGGCGGTCAGGCCGGCCACGTAATAGTCCATCAGGAAGGCGTAGATCAGGATGGGCGGCATCGACGCCAGCACAACCCCGGCCATGATCTTGCCCCACTGGAACACGTCGCCCCGAATCAGGTCGCTGATGATGCCGACCGTCAGCACCATCTGGTTCGACGTATAGAGATACGCGAGCGGATACAGGAACGCGCCCCAGCTTACCGTGAAGGCAAAGATCGTGGCAGCGATGATGCCCGGCATCGCGACCGGGATGAAGATGCGCCACAGCATCTGCAGATAGCCTGCGCCGTCGATCAATGCGGCCTCGTCCAGCTCTTTTGGAATGGAGCTGAAATAGCCGATCATGATCCACGTGCAGAACGGTACCGCAAGGGTCGGGTAAAGCAGCACCAGACACCAGACGCTGTTGATCAGGCCGAGAAAGCCGACGATCTTGAACAGCGGCAGGAACAGCAGCGAGGCCGGGATCAGGTAGGTCAGGAACACGCCGGTGCTGAGTACATTGCTGCCCCAAAAACCCATCCGCGCCAGGCTGAACGCCGCCAGAACCGAGATCACCATGCTGACCACGACCGTGGCGATCGTGATCATCACCGAGTTCAGGTAGTAGGTCTGGAAGTTCGGATAGGTGATCAGGTACCAGAAGTTCTCCAGCGTTGGGTGATGCACCATCCAGGGGCTGCCCTGCTGAGCAGAGATTTCCGCCGAGGACTTCAGGCTGGTCATCAGCGTGTAGAACGGTGGGACCAGGAACATGATCACAAACACGGTGAGGGCGATGTAGCTGCCCCACAGCGCCCAGGTGCGCTGGCGGTGCAGGCTGCTGTGCGCGCGCCTTGTATGAGGAACGCTGTGGGCGACTGCCGTTGTCGAACTCATGCCGCGATCTCCTTGGTGCGACGCGTGACGCCACGAAGAACGAAGAACGCGGCAACGGCGAGAATTGGGAACATGAACAGGCTGACGGACGCGCCCAGCGGGATGTCGCCTGACTGGATGCCCACCTGGAAGGCGTAGGTGGCAAACACATGCGTCATGTCCTGCGGGCCGCCGCCGGTCAGGATGCGGACGATGTCGAAGTCGGCGAACGTGACGATGAGGCTGAACAGCACCGTGATCGCGATGATGTTGCGCATCATCGGCAGGGTGACGAAGAACAGCTTCTGCACCGCGTTGGCGCCGTCGATCGCCGCCGCCTCATAGAGTTGCTCCGGCACTGACTTCAGCGCCGCGAGATACATGATCATGAAGAACGGCGTGCCGAACCAGACATTCACGGTGATCGTGCAGAATCTGGCGATCCAGCCGACGCCGAGCCAGGGGATCGCGGTGAACCCGAGCTCCTCCAGGACCCAGTTGAACGCCGAGTACGACGGATCGAACATCCACCACCAGGTGAGTGTGGAGAGTGCCAACGGCACCACCCACGGCACCAGCAGAAGGCCGCGCCAGATACGCTGGTTCTTGCCCGGAATATTGTGCATCAGGTGCGCGATGATGAAGCCCAGCACTGCCTTGGCAACGACTGCGGTGATCGCGAACAGGCAGCTCTGGAAGATGACCAGCTGGAACGTGTTGCGCTTCAGCAGGAACGCGAAGTTCCCCAGACCGACGAATGCGGTCATCTTCTTGTTCAGCAGGCTGAGCCAGATGGCGTAGAAGGCGGGATAGACCACGAAGCCGGCCACCAGCAGGATCAGCGGCAGGCACAGCAGGAACGCTGTCGTCGACCGCCGCTGGGCAAAGCGCTTCATGCTGCCGGCACGGCGGGCACCCGCCATCGCTGGCGTCATCACGCCGACAGGAACGCTCGTGCCATCAGCCATTCGTATCCTCCCTTACCCGTCGTGAGCGGCGGGTATTCCACACACAGGCTGACCGGTGTCCGCGACGCGCGCAAGCGCACGGACACGGCCGCCAGCACGTGGCAACCGGTTGTGACGGACAATACTGCGAGCCGCCATGCGGTCCCGCCATCCAGACACCTCCCAGGGCTGTCCGAGAAAATTATCGGACCGCAATAAAGCCAGACCCCTGCCCGCCGCGGTTGTGCTCCGCTGCTCGCCGGCCGCGCCCTCAACGACCGGTTGCACCGGCGGAAAGCCCCACGGGGTATTTTATTGTTCTTCGGCCACGCTAGCGGCTGGCGTTACGATGTGCAACGCCGGCCGTTAGCAGTTTCGCCTGAAACTGTCAGCGGGTGAAGCCGTCCAGTTCATCCTTGGTCCAGGCAATCACCTGCTTGATCGACTGGCCCTCCTTGATCCGTGCCATCATCTGATTGTGGATGGCGCGGTTGTAGACCTGCACCGCGACATCCGGCGAAGCTTCGAATGCCGTCAGGCTGGGCTTCGCGTCGTGCCACTTCCGGATCGGATAATTGTAGACCGTTCCAACTGGCGGCTCGACAGTTTCCCATATCTTGAAGTCGAGCATGCCCGCGAACGGCGGCAGATCATAACCAGCCACACCGTTGTCCCGTTCCTCGACTTGCTCGCGCTCCATCAGATAGGTGATCAGCTCCTTGCCGGCCGACTGGTTCTGGCTGAACTGCCAGATGCCCCAGAAGAACGTCGCCGTTGGCACATAGCGGCCTTTGGGACCCGTCGGTGCCGAGAAGGTCCAGCAGTCCTTCGCCACGTCCGGCGCATCGCGCTTTGCCACTGCCCAGGCGGACGGCGGATTGAAGATCAGCGCGCTCTTGCCCGAGATCAGTGCGCGGTTGTTCGAGGCGTCGTCATAGCTCACCGCGTCGTCGGGATAGAACTTCACCAGATTCTGGATGAACTCCAGGCACTGCGTCATCTCCGGCGTATCGAGCGTGATGTTGCCCTTCGTGTCGAACATGTTGGCCCCGTACGCATGAAACAGTGCGCCGTGGGTATCGATGGCATCGGTATTGGTGTTGCCCCCCATGCCGAGGCCAAACGTCATCCCGTCCTTCTTCGCCAACTCCGCGTATTTCATGAACGCTTCCCACGTCCAGCCGTCCTGCGCCGCGGTGTGCTCCGGCTTCGCGGGATACATTGCCTCCACGTCGAGGCCGTTCTTCTTGAACCATCCGATCCGGACGCATGGCGGCTTGGTCTGCGTGCCGGAGCTGGTGGGCACCGCCGTCCAGTGGTCCTTCTGCTTCGCCAGGTACTCGGCAGTGGCATTCACCTCGCCATACTTGCCAGTCAGATACTTGATCACGTCATCGACCGGCGCGAGCGAGTCATGGCTATTGTACACGTCCCAGTTATAGAACGTGTAGACATCATGGCCGGTCTTGGCCTGTGACTCGGCAACGCCCGTCATCATAAGCTTGTTGCCATTGCCGGTGATGAAGTCGGCGGTTACCTCGACTTTGTTCTTGTCGGCCCAGGCGTTCACCTGCTTCTGCATGATGTCGTTGCCGCCAGGGACCCAGTGATCCCAGAAGCCGATGGCGACCCTTCCGGCCGCCCCCGCGGTGCGAATGTGCACCAGCGGCAATGCCGCCGCCGCTGTGCCCAGCTTCAACGCGCTGCGTCGCGATATCCTTTTGCCTTTTGTCATTTGTCCGTGCTCCCTGTAGTAGCCTGCGCCGAGTTTCCGGCGCTTTCTTTATTTATCGGCTCAACCCCGGTCGGCAGAGATACCGACCGGGGTGACCGACTACGCTAGCTTTAGCCCAAATCCTGTCAGCGTGCGAACCCCTCCAGCTCGTCCTGCGCCCAGGCGATCACCTGCGGGATCGTCTGGCCCTCCTTGATCCGCGCCATCATCTGATTGTGAATGGCACGGTTGTAGATCTGCACTGCGATGTCTGGTGACGCCTCGGCCGCCGCCAGGCTGCCCTTCTGGTTATGGAACGGACGGTTGGGATAGTTGAACACCGTGCCCTTCGGTGGCTCCACCTCCTCCCATACCTTGAAATCGTGCAGACCGGCATAGGGCGGCAGATCATAGCCGGAGGTTGCGACGCACCGCGGCTCTATCTGTTCGGGCTGCATCAGGTACTCGACCAACTCCTTCGCCGCCGGCTTGTTTGGGCTGAACTTGTAGACTGCCCAGAAATAGCTCAGCGTGGGAACAAAGCGACCCTTCGGCCCGGCCGGCGCGGGGAACGTCCAGCAGTCGGCCGCCACCTGCGGCGCATCGCGCTTGGCCACCGCCCAGGCCGACGGCGGATTGAAGATCAGCGCGCTCTTGCCGGAAATCAACGCGCGGTTGTTCGACGCGTCGTCGTAGCTGACCGCGTCCGCCGGATAGAACTTCACCAGCTTCTGGGCGAACTCGAGCACCTGCCTGACTGCGTCGGACTTGAGCTGGATATTGCCCTTTTCGTCGATCAGCGTGGCACCGAACGACTTGAACAGCGCGCCGTGCGTATCGGTCGCGTCGGTGTTGACGCCACCGCCCATTCCGAGTCCGAATGTGTTGCCGTCCTTCGACGCGGCCTCGGCATACTTGGCGAATTCGTCCCAGGTCCACGCATCCTGCAGCGCGTTATGGTCTTCCTTCGCTGGATACATCGCCTGCAGATCCAGGCCATGCTGTTTGAACCAGCCGATGCGCGCGCAGGGCGGCTTGGTTTGCGTGCCAGATGATGTCGGCACCGCGACCCACTGTCCCTTGGCCTTTGCCAGATATTCGCAGGTGGGATCGACCGCGCCATTCTTGGCGATCAGCCGCTGCATCACATCGTCCATCGGCTCCAGCGCGTCCGCGACGTTGTAGACATCCCAGTTGAAGAACGCCAAGGCGTCGTGCCCGGCCTTCGCCTGTGCCTCGGCCACACCGGTGAGCTGCAGCTTATTGCCGGTGCTGGTGATGAAATCGACGTGCGCCTCGACCTGGTTCTTCTTGGCCCAGTCATCCACCTGCTTCTGCATCACATCATTGCCGCCTGGCACCCAGTGGTCCCAGAAACCGATGGAGACCTTGCCGGCGGCATGGCCGGTGCGGATGTGGACCAGTGGCAATGCGGTCGCCGCGGCGCCAAGCTTCAAGGCACCGCGGCGCGATATTGAACGTTTCGTCATTCGGCTTTTCTCCGGTCTTTTGTTAGTCGACACAGCGCAAAGTTTAGCCAGCCTGACGCCGGCATGCTTGCGTCGCGGACCCTAACAGGGTACCGCGCGCTGGGCCACCCGGAGCATTACTGTCAAATGAAACTTTGTTAGACTTTTGCCAAACCGCACAAATGTGCGGCAACGGCGCGCTACGCGATCGCACGCGCCGCGTGCAGCACGCGATCGACGAAGGCGTCGGCGCTGCCGAGGTAATGCGCCGGATCCGTCATCTGTTCGATTGCAGCACGATCGACCCGCGTGGCAACATTTTGATCACGCAACAGCGCGTCAGCGAGGCTGACCTTCTCCGCCAGCGCGACGTCGCATGCATGCTTCACCACGTGATGCGCCTCGCCGCGGCCGAGATGCGGCGCCAGGCCCATCATCACCGCCTCCGACACGATCAGTCCGTGCGTCATGGCAAGATTGCGCCGCATGCGCTCCGCATCGACCACCATGCCTTCGGCGATCGCACTCGCGTGCTGCAACGCGCCATGCGTCAGCACGAATGTCTGCGGCAACGCGAGCAGTTCCGCCTGCCATGGTCCGGTCGCGCGCTCGTGGTCCGCCGCCATCGCGCCGAGCATCACCGGCACCAGCGCATGAACGGTGCGCGCGGCGGCGAGGATGTACTCGCTGGCGATCGGGTTGCGCTTCTGTGGCATGGTCGATGACGAGCCTCGGCCAGAGACATAGGGTTCCGCCACCTCGCCCACCTCGGTCTGCGCCAGCAGGATGATGTCTGTGGCCAGCTTCGCCAAGCTGCCGCAGATCAGGCCAAGCAACGCAACCGTCTCCGCGAAGCCATCGCGGCTAACATGCCATGGTGCGGCCGGCGCGGCGAGACCCAGCTCCGTGGCGAGACCCTCCATCACCGCGATGCCCTTGTCGCCAAGCGAGGCAAGTGTGCCTGCCGCACCGCCGAAACTCACCTGTTCCACCCGCAGTCGCATCGCGTCGAGACGCTGAACGTGTGCGATCAACGGCTGTGCCCATATCGCGCATTTCAGGCCGAGCGTCGTGGGCAGCGCCTGTTGCAGATGCGTGCGTCCGGCCATCACCGTGCGACGGTGCCGAACCGCCTGCGTGATCAACGCCTGCACCATGCTGCACAGCGTGGCGCGGATCAGCGACAGCCCGTCCCGCATTTGCAATACCGTGGCGGTGTCCATGATGTCCTGCGTCGTGGCGCCCCAATGCGTCCAGCCACCCGCGTCGCCGGCAGCCCGCGACAGCCCGGCCACCACGCCGACCACCGGATAGCCGACATTGCGTGCGCTGGCGGCGAGTTCCTCGGTGCTCAGGTTCTCGACCCGCGCCGCACGCGTGATCGTTGCCGCGGCGTCCGCCGGGATGATGCCAAGCCGCGCCTGGACACGCGCTAATGCCGCCTCGACATCGAGCATGCGCTGGAAATAGGCGCGCTCGTCGAACACCGCACGCATTGCGTCGCTGCCGTAGAGCGTACCGAGGATCGGACTGTCGGCGGGGTTCACTGGCATCGCCGTCACTCACTCCTGTCAGTCATGGCACGAACGGCGGCCAAGCCGCATCGCGCTGCGACATCTCGATCGGCTGCATCGGCCAGGCGATCGCGAACGCCGGATCGTTCCAGCGTACGCCGCGGCTGTGCCCGGGGTCATAATCGCGGTCGATCTGGTACAGCACCGCCGCGTCATCGGTCAGTGTCAGCAGGCCGTGTGCGCAGCCGGGCGGGATCAGCAGGCATCGCCCGTTCGCAGCACTCAACTCGGCATGAAACGCATGACGGTAACTCGCCGACCCCGGACGCAGATCGAGCGCAACATCGAACACTGCCCCGGCGACGCAGCAGACGATCTTGGTCTCTTCCGATGGCGCCATCTGGTAATGCAGACCCCGCAACGTGCCGCGCCGAACCGACCGCGACATGCTCGTCTGGCGCACGGCAAATACAACGCCGTGTGCCGCCAGTGTGGTGACGCAGGACAACCGGGCGAAACTACCGCGCGCATCGCTCGCCGGCTCTGTCTCCAGCAGCATGACGCCGGGCAAAGGCGTCGGCAGCAGCTTCATCAAATGTCCAGGAACACCGTTTCGCCGTCGCCCTGCAGCCGGATATCCATGCGCCACGTCGCCGTACCCGCCGGCGTCGCGATCAACGTCGCACGCCGCGCGGGTTCGTCGATCGACATCAGCAACGGGTCGGTCTCGTTCAGCGCCTCGCCCTGGAAATACGCGCGGGTCACCAGCCCGCGCATCAAGCCGCGCGAGAGGATGCACAACGCGATGTGTGGCGCCTGTTGGGTATTCCCGCGGCCCGGCACCGCGCCGGGCTTCACCGTGGTGAAGCGGTATATGCCCTCACCGTTGGTGTTGCTGCGGCCGAAGCCCGGGAACCGATCCGACGCTGTGGGGTCGGACTGCCACATCTCCACGCACGCATCGCCACACGGTTTACCATCTCCATCCAGCACCGCGCCGGTCAGCGTGATCTTCTCGCCCACTGCACCAAACCGGGTCAGATCGGCCCAGGATGGATCCTCCAGCAGGTGCCAATACGGTCCGATGGTCTGGCTGGCGGTCGCGCTCGTCATCGCTCAATGTCCCATCGGCGTGGCGTCGCGCCCACGCAGAACCACATCGAAACGAAACCCCAGCGCGTAGTCGGGCTCGGTGATATCGAGATCAAATGCGGCGATCAGCCGATTGCGCGCATGCTCGTCCGGCACCGCATGGAAGATCGGATCGTAGGCCAGCAGAGGATCGCCCGGAAAATACATCTGTGTCACCAGGCGGGTCGCAAACGCCGGCCCGAAATAGGAGAAATGGATGTGGTTCGGTCGCCAGGCGTTCCGATGGTTCGGCCACGGATATGCGCCCGGACGTATTGTCAGGAACCGGTAGTGCCCGTGCTCATCAGTAAAGACGCGCCCCGCTCCGAGGAAATTCGGATCCAGCGGCGCATCGTGCTGATCCGACCGGTGGTTGTAGCGGCCGGTGGAATTGGCCTGCCAGATCTCGACCATCGTGTGCGGCACCGGGCGCCCGTCCTCATCGGTGATGGTGCCGGCGACGATGATGCGCTCGCCCACAGCCGGCTTGCCGGTTGCCATCGTCATGTCGGCCAGCGGCGGAAACTGCGATGCCGAGAAAGTCGGGCCCGTTGTCTCGGTTATCGTCTGAGGCATCGGGTGAAGCTTCTGTTTCGGGTGCCGCTTGGTCGTACCGAGATAGGCCGGCGCGTCGTACGGCGGCTGCGTACCAGGTGAGATCGGGCGAAACGGCACCGGATCGGTCATCGTGCATCCTCCGCAACAGGGGGCGCAACCTGTCACAGAGGCCTGTCCGCTGCAATTGATCCAGATCAATGCCCCAGCGCCACCAAATCCCTCTCGCGCGAAGCGGGGGAGGTAGGGAGGGGGTCGACCTCGCAAGCGAGTTCCTCGCCCTACCAATCCATGCCAGTTCCGGCATAGATCGACCCATGCCATTCCCGCACCTGAACTTCATCACGCATGACCCAATGGAAAGCGATTACCGCCCAGTGGTGGACGCAACCGGCCGCCATGTCATATTCGAACGCACGCCGCGTGGCGATGGCGTCACGACGTTGTTCATCACGTCCATTGGGACGCCCCACGGCGCTGAACCCTTCATCCACGATCTTGCCGGCACCCACGCAACCACAGGCCCCAGCCAGACCCGTCCCGACTGGTGCTGGGCCACCGGCCACGTGGCACTCAACGTGGCGGCATCAGACCGAGGTCCTCTCCATGTCATGATCGCTGAGCCCAGCGGCATACCGCTTGGCAATATGCCCGGATCCGTACGGTGGGTTTATCCGACCTGGTCGAGTGACGGCACGCAGCTTGTCGTCATGAACGGGACCGGCGCGGGTCATCCTCGGACCTCGCTCATTTCGCCGAATGGCGCCGTCGCACAGGCAAATTTGAACGGCAATGACGTCAACGGCAGGCCGATGTACGGCGGGTTCGCCAGCCCCCGGCCAGGCAATCCAGCGCTGATCGCCTATGCTGGCCAACCGCATGCCTCCGGTTGGAGCGGCGCGTCGCCAGCCGGCTACGATCAAGACCGGAACTACGTGTTCCTGAACGCAATGTCAGCCGCGACATTCACCTCCGCGCCGCTGGAGCCAGATGCAAGCATCACTCAGTTCGACAAAACCCATCAGGGACGCGCACCCTCCTGGTCGCCGGACGGCCATCATCTCGCCTTCGAGTCCAACCGTGTCGACGGAAGGCACTACGCCATATTCCTGGTGAACGTGTCGGTTGGCAGCAAACCCGTGCAGGTCACCGATGTCACCTACGATGCGCAGCACGCAAAGTTCTTCCCGGACGGGAAGTCGCTGATCGTCACGGCATTCCAGTCTCCCGGACTTGGTCCGCGCGGCATCGCTCAGGTCGAAATCTCTGGCTACCTCTGAGCTGCGCAAACCTACACCGTAGCCGCGACCAGTGCATGAGCTTTGGCACCGACGGTTTCAGGGCTGTCGCCAGGCTTGTAGATCGCCGACCCAATGCCGAACCCTGCGGCGCCGGCGGCCCGCCAGGCAGCGATATTGGATGGGTCAATCCCGCCCACCGGCAGCACTGCCGTCCCCGCCGGCAACACCGCACGCAACGCACGCAGCACGGCTGGACTCGCGGCCTCGGACGGAAACAGCTTCAGCGCATCGGCGCCTGCGGCCAGCATGGCGAACGCCTCCGACGGCGTGAAGAACCCCGGCACCGACAGCAGTCCGTGCTGCTTCGCCGCTCGCACGATCGCCGCATCCGCGTGTGGTGTGACGATCAGCCTGCCGCCGGCGGTGGCGATCTCCGCGACCTGGTCCGGCGTCATGACAGTGCCTGCCCCGATCAGCAGCCGTTCGCCGAATTCCCGCGCCAGGAGTGCGATGCTCTCCATCGGCCGCGGCGAATTCAACGGTACCTCGACGATTACCACGCCCTGGCGCTCCAGCGCGGCGCCGATAGCCACTGCCTCCTGCGGTTTCACGCCACGCAGGATCGCGACCAGCGGACAGCGCGTGAGCCAGGGCGTCAGTTCCATGAGGCGTGCCCGGCGATCAATGACAAGCCGCGCGCCGCCGCTTCGCCGTCATGCCGCTCCGGGAACCCGCCGAACGCGGAGATCGCCCGGGCGTACAACGCGGTCAGGTCGGGTGCGCCGATCACGTGCACCACCTCACCTTGGTGCCCATCCATCGCCGCACGCACTTCGTTGCCAATCAGGATGCCCGACAGATAGGCGGCAGCCTCCGTCTCGGCGAGCTTGCCGGCCAGCACCTCGGCGCGTGCGCCAAAGATGTGGTGCAGCAGGCCGCCGGCATCGGAGGCGCGCTTGATGCCCGCATCGAACGGCGCACCGTCCGATGGACCTTCGCGCATCATCCGCCCCAGGATGGTATGCCCGCGCAACGCGGCAAACGTCTCGCCTGTCATGTGCGTGGTGAAGCCGACGATGCGGCCATCCTCCACCCGCGCCCATTTGGAATGCGTTCCCGGCAGGCACGCCAGGCCGCTGCCGCCCATCGCGGCCAGCACGCCGAGCACCTGCGTCTCCTCGCCTCGCATCACCTCGGCGACGCCCGCGTCATCGGTCGCCGACAGGCCGGGCACCAGCTTGACCTGCCCCCAGTCGAACTCGATCTCCACCAGTGCCGCGGCGATGTCCGGCGCGCCGGCGGGACACGGCAGGTACGGCGCCTCCTTCCAGCCTTGCCGGCTGCCAATCATGCCGGACAGCAACACGTGGTTCTCACCAGCGGCGAGCCACGGCCCGATCTCGTCCCGCAGCGTGTCGGCATACCGGTTGTCCGGTACATTCAGGATGCCGCGCAATGCGGACCGCCGATCGCGGATGGTGCCGTCCGCCGTCATGCGGAAGGCGCGGAAGCTCGTGGTGCCCCAATCGACGCCGATCATTGGGCGGTCCCTCCAAGCAGATTTATCCGGTGATGATTCACCACATCTCGCGGTTTACCGCCAGCAGCGGGCGCGGGTCAGGAACTTGCGGGGCTCACGCTGGGGCGACCAACGCGGACGAGCGTCTCATCCGGGTCGGATATTGCGAACTCGAACATCCCCCACGGCTTGTCCTCCGGCGGGTGGAGCAATCTGTCGCCCATCCGCAGTGCCAGCTCCGCGACGTTCTCGGTGTAAAGGTACAGCCCGCAAGGGTTGCGACCAGGGATCAGCCAACCCTCGGGCGCCTTGCTGAGGTGCAGGCTGGCACCGCTGGCGTCGCTCAGGATGCGGTAGTCGCCATAATCGCCGCGTTTGCTGAAGCCGAGCAGCGCATAGAACGCCTCGCTGGCATCGAGATCGTTGCAGGGCAGTATCGCCGTCAGCGTATGTGCAAATGGCATGGCGATCCTTTCGTGTCTGCTCTCGATCATTCTGAATCGGACGCCAGCAGCACGGCATTGCCGCCCGCCGCTGCCGTGTTGATGGATACCACCCGCTCCTCGGCGTATCGATACAACGTGATCGGCCCGCCGGCCTTCGGTCCGGTGCCCGACAGCCCCCGTCCGCCGAACGGTTGCACGCCGACGACAGCGCCGATCTGGTTGCGGTTGACATAGGTGTTGCCGATGCGCAGCCGCTCGGAAATGCGTCGCTGCACCGTCTCGATGCGGCTGTGGATACCGAGCGTCAGGCCGTAGCCGGTCGCGTCAATCGCGTCCATCAGGTCATCGAGCCGATCCGCGGCGTAGCGAACCACGCACAGCACTGGACCGAATATCTCGCTCTGCAACTCGCTCGCCTGGCGCAGCAGGTAAGCACGCGGTGCGAAGAAGCTGCCATGTTCGGTCCCTGGCGGCAAAGGTAACGCAAACAGTGGTGTGCCAAGCTTCGCACATGCCTGCTCGAGCGTAGCGCGCGCATCCTCGTCGATCACCGGACCAACGTCGGTGGCCGGGTCCATCGGATCGCCGATGCGCAACGTCTCAACTGCGCCTTGCAGCATGTGCAGCACGCGATCGGCGACGTCATCCTGCAGGCATAGCAGCCGCAGCGCGGAACAGCGTTGGCCTGCCGAACCAAATGCGCTCGCCAGCACATCGCCCACCACCTGTTCCGCCAGTGCCGAACTGTCGACGATCATCGCGTTGATTCCGCCGGTCTCCGCGATGAACGGCACGATCGGTCCCGGCCGCGCGGCGAGCACCTGTGCGATCGACCGCGCCGTCTCCGTTCCGCCGGTGAATGCGACGCCGGCGACGCGTGGATCTTCCACCAACCTCTGGCCGACCGTTCCATCGCCCGGCAGCAGTGCGAGCGTGTGACGTGGTACTCCGGCCTCGAACAGCAGTGTCACTGCGCGAGCCGCCACCAACGGCGTCTGTTCCGCGGGCTTCGCAGCGACCGCATTGCCGGCAGCAAGCGCGGCAGCGACCTGGCCGGTGAAGATCGCCAACGGAAAGTTCCAGGGCGAGATTGCCGCGAACACACCGCGTCCGCCGAGGCTCCAGGTGTTAAGTTCGCCGGTCGGTCCCGGCAGCTCGCGCGGTGCGGCGAAGTCAGCCCGGGCGCGAAGCGCGTACCAGCGGCAGTAGTCGGCCGCCTCGCGAATTTCCGAGATGCCGTCAGCCAGGGTCTTGCCGCCCTCACGCACCAGCAGGGACAGGAGTTCATCGCGCGACGCCTCGATCTTGTCGGCCGCGCATTCCAACACCTCGGCGCGATGCGCGCCGCCCGCCGCGTCCCAGTCCCGCCAGCCTCGCGACAGCGTGTCCAGCTGTGAGTCGATCTCGCTGGCGCCAGCATCGTCGATGCTACCCACCAGTTGGCGGCGATCTGCAGGATTGCGGATCTCTCGCGCACCGGTGGCGGTCTGCGCGCGCCGCAGCGCGGCCAACAACGTCGGCATGGCTGCGCGATCGGCCAGATCGAATCCCGCCGAATTGATGCGGTCAGGATATAGGTTGCGTGGCAAGGGAATGCGTGGATTGGGCGCCGGCACCCCCTCCCCAACCCTCCCCCGCTCCGCAGGAGAGGGGGTGCCAGCGCGACCGAACTCCCTCTCCCGCGAAGCGGGGGAGGGTTGGGGAGGGGGCGCCACCAGCTTCCCCACCGGATCAGCAATGATCGCCTCCTCCGTCACCGAGGGATCCACCAGCCGATGCACGAAGCTGGTATTGGCGCCATTCTCCAGTAGCCGTCGTACCAGATACGCGAGCAGATCCTCATGCGTACCGACCGGCGCATAGACCCGCACCGGCCATGTCGCATCGTGGTAGAGCGCCTCCCCCATCCCGTGCAGCCGCTGCGTTTCGAAATCGTCGTCCGCGTTCTCCAGCACAAACGCCAGACTGTGAGCATTGTGCGTGGCGAAGGCGGGATAGATCGTTTCGCGGCAGTCCAGCATCCGCCGCGCGCAGGCAAGCCAGCTCACATCGGTCGCGGCCTTGCGCGTGAACACCGGGTAGTCCGCGTGTCCCTGCACCTGCGCCAGCTTGATCTCGCTGTCCCAGTAAGCGCCCTTCACCAACCGCACCGGAACACGATGCCGCGTTCGCCGTCCCAGTGCGGCAATCCAATCGATCAGCGGCAGTGCGCGCTTCTGGTACGCCTGCACCGCAAACCCGAAGCCATCCCAGCCGTTCAGCCGAGGATCGCCAAGCACCGCAGCAAAGACATCGAGGCTGATCTCCAACCGATCCGCCTCCTCCGCGTCGATCGTCAGCCCGATACCAACGTCTTTCGCCACCAGCACGAGCCCCAACAGAGTGCCGATCAGTGCCGGGACGCAGTACCTGTGCCTGCAACGGTTCGTAGCGCGGATACAGTGCCGAGAGCTTCACCGACATCCCCGGCCCTTCGATCGGCCCGCGCCCGCCCGCCTTGCGACCAATCGAACCAATGGCATCGAGGTACGCGCGGCGATATCGCTCCGCGTCACCGTGCGTCCGCGCTGCCTCTCCCAGCATGTCGAAACTATAGCGCAAGCGCTTGTCCTGCTGCGCCAGCGCTTCCTCAATTGTGCGTCCCATGACGAACTGCCGCGCCAGCACGTGCATGCCGCGACGCAGCGCGGTGCGGATCACCGGCTCTCCCAACCGGCGAACCATGCGCCCGATTGCCGCCTGCACACCGCCCGCCGCATCGTCCAGGGTCAGTACGCGCCCGGAAAGCATGAACGCCCAGGCCGATGCATTCATTGCCAGCGAATCGCCATGCCCCAGGTGCTTCTGCCAGTCAGCCGTGGCGATGCGGTCCTCGATCAGGGCGTCAGCCGTGGCGGCGTCCGGTATCCGCAGCAGCGCCTCGGCGAGGCAAAGCAGCGCAACACCTTCCGCCGTTCCCAGCCCATATTCCGCGAGAAAGTCGGTGACATCGGCGCCCGGCCGATGCGCGGCGCGCGCCGCACGCACCAGCGAGCGTGCACGACTATCGATGCGCGCGACGACATTCGGCGGTAGCGTGGCAAGCGCCAGCGACGGTGCGAGCACGTCCCGCTCCGATGCACGGTGGAGATCGCGAAGCTGGGTCCTGTCATCCTGCATAGCCCCCTCCAACTCC
Source organism: uncultured Alphaproteobacteria bacterium (assembly GCA_963726125.1). Taxonomy (GTDB): domain Bacteria; phylum Pseudomonadota; class Alphaproteobacteria; order Acetobacterales; family Acetobacteraceae; genus JAMXLO01. The sequence goes on from CAVSBG010000005.1 coordinate 521,719, forward strand.
GTCATTGCTGGGCCCGACCCGGCCATCGCAACTCGCAACAATGTACCAACGGTCCAGTCCCAGTCAGCAACCAACAGGGCGCGTCACAACTACGCCGCCAGTTCCAATATCTCCCTCACCTGCGCCGGCCCATCGATGCGACGCGGATTGCGTGGCACCCATGGCGTGCCCATCGCCTGCTCCGCAATCCGATCGAATTCAGTCACGCCGACATTCACTGCCCCCAGGCTACCCGGCATGCCAAGCCCGGCGATGAACGCTTCCAACACGTCGGCGGCCTCCTTCCCAGGATGCCCCATCGCGGCGGCGACAAGAGCCTGGCGTTCACCGTTCACCGACATGTTCCATCGCATCACCGCAGGCAGCATGATGCAGGACGTGTGGCCATGCGGTATGTCGAACACGGCACCAAGCACATAGCCAATCCCGTGACTCGCGCCCATCGGCACGCCGCTCGCCAGCGGTGCCATCGATAGCCACGAGCCGAGCTGGCAATCCAGGCGTGCCTGCAAATCCGATGGATCCGCCTTCACGCGAGGCAATCCCTGTGTCAGCAATGCCAGACCACGCAGCGCCTGCGCATCTGCATAGGGATGCGCCTCATTGGAGCAGATCCCCTCGACGCAATGATCGACTGCGCGGATCCCGGTGGACAGAAACAGCCACTCCGGCGTGTGCACCGTCATCGCCGGATCCAGCACCACGGCGCGCGGAATGATATCCGGATGCCGGACCAGTTCCTTGACCTTGGTACGCTCATTGGTAACGCCGGCAATGGCACTGAACTCGCCCGCAGAGAGTGTCGTCGGCACACTGATCTGCCGCACGGTCGGCGCGTTGCATGGCGGTGGACCGAGCGTACCGTCCGGGCCCTTCACCGGACGCAACGCATCGATCGCCTCTGGCGTGCGCACATCGTTGGCGAGACACAGTTGCACCGCCTTCGCGGCATCGGTGATCGAACCGCCGCCAATGGTTACGATAAGATCGGCGCAAGCCTCCCGCGCCTGTTCCGCCGCGGCAATCACTGCGATGCGTGGCGTGTGCGGCGGCATCTTGTCGAACACACCGACACAGCGGTTGCCAAGCGCACGGCGGACCTTATCTATCTCGTCGGTCTCACGATTCAGCGTGCCGCTGACCATCAGGAACACGCGCTGTGCGTCCTTCGCCAGTTCAGCAATCGCCGGCGCGGCTGGTTTGCCGAACAGCACTTCTTCCATGTGACTGAACACGACGCGGCCGGATTGCAGCATGGCGTTCTCTCCTGTTGGATTGACTCGATTATAGCCGCGGCGTCGATTGCGTGACGAGAGGAGCGATCCATGGAGCAGCGTTCGCTTGGCCGCTCAGGGCTGCGCGTATCAATCGTCGGCCTGGGCTGCAACAACTTCGGCCGCCGCATCGATTACGCGGCGTCGCTTCCGGTCGTGCACAAGGCGCTCGATCTCGGCATCACCTTCTTCGACACGGCTGATGTGTATCGCAGCAGCATCGGCGGTTCCGAGGAGTTCCTCGGCCAAGCCCTGGGCCCGAGGCGCAAGGACATCATTCTCGCCACCAAGGTCGGCATGCCGATGGAACACGGGCGGCGCGGCGCATCGCGACACACGATCATCGCCGGCGTGGAGGCAAGCCTGCGGCGGCTGAACACCGACTGGATCGACCTTTACCAGCAGCACCAGCCGGATCCGAACACGCCCATCGATGAAACCCTGCGTGCGTTCGATGATCTCATACGGCATGGAAAGGTGCGCTACATCGGCTGCTCGAACCTGAAGGCCTGGCAGGTCGTCGAGGCTCGTTGGACGTCGCGTTCGCTCCGGCTGGCGCCGTTCGTGTCATGCCAGAACGAGTACAGCCTGCTGATGCGCAGGCCGGATGATGAGCTGATCCCCATGATGCAGTCCCATGGTATCGGGCTGCTGCCGTACTACCCGTTGGCGAGTGGCGCGCTGACCGGCAAATACCGACGGAACACACCGATGCCGGATGGCGCACGCCTCACCGTTCATGGCGCCCGCTACGGCGACCGCTTTCTCAACGATGCGAACTGGCCAATTGTCGAACGGCTGGACGCGTTTGCCGCAGCACATGACCGGACGCTGTTGGAACTCGCGTTTAGTTGGCTCGCGGCAAGGCCTTGCGTTTCCAGCATCATCGCCGGCGCGACAAAGCCCGAGCAGGTGGCGGCAAACGTTCGTGCCGTGGACTGGGTGCTATCGACCGACGACCTGAAAGAGATCGATCAGATCACGCAACACCAGTGACATCGCTCGCGTTTCCCAATTCCAGGCGGCCACGCATTGCGTCCTCCCAATGGCGTCCGTCGAACGGATTTCCCCGGACGCCCGCAACATCTACGCCATCCAGGCAACGCACATTGACGCTGATGCCATCCGGGGCGGACCGCGGTGTATAGAACGAATGGATGCCGCAGTGCTTGCAGAAGGTATGCTTGGCAACGCCGGTGCCGAACTTGTAAGTGGTGATCGCATCCTCACCGCTCAGCAACTCGAACCTGTCGCGCGGCATAATAAGGTGCAGGAAGCCCTTCATCGTGCAGACCGAGCAATTACACTCGGCCACGTTGGTCAGATCGCCATGACAGCGGAACCTTACCTGCCCGCAATGGCAGCCGCCCTCATAAGTCTGTAGCACGTCGGGTCTCCCGTAATGCGAATTGCAATGCGATCGCGAGCCTCTCGGGATCTGTCATTGCCGCTAGACCTTCAGGACCTCATTACCCTCGCCAGGCTCCAGCTCGCAGGCATTCATCGTCATCGCCAGCAGCGCATAATAACCGATGGCACCGGTAAGCTGCACGAACTCGTCGTCGCCGAAGCGCTGCCGCATGGCAGTCGCGGTTGCGTCATCGATGCGATGCTGGCGCAGGAGTTGCCGGGTGAATTCGATGATCTGCGCGTCCTCGGGCGGCACGCCGCGCGAATGGTTTTCGCGGATCGCGGTGATGGTGGACTCCGGTACGCCGAGCTTGCGCGCGCCGCTGGTTTGCGCGCCCCAGATATACAGCACGTCATACTCGCGACCGACTGTCATTGCCGCGAGCACACGCACGCGCATATCGAGCGAGCCCTCGAAACGGACATAGGCACCGACGTGTGCAACTCGCCCCGCGATGTCCGGCGAGTGCAGGAACATCGCAAACGGTCCATGCACCGCCCCGCGGCTGGCAACGATTGAGTCGTAGACGGCATGATCCTTCGCCGCCAGTTGGTCCTTACGCGTGATGGCTTCGAGTTTGGCCATAATGTCCTCCTTAATGGGCGCCGGCGCTGGCAAAGTACAGCTTAGGATCAGCGGCCCGCACCGGCGCTTCGGGCAGTCCCAGTTCACGGCGCACGATGTTGGTGCCTTCCACCATCGAAACACACTTATAGTGGGCAATACGACGGCTCAGTCCCTCGCGGCCGAAGCCGCAATCCGTGGTGATCACCAGGCGCTCGGGCGGGATGAATTCCAGTGCGCGGCGGATCAGGCCTGCGACGTATTCCGGCGGCTCCACTACGGTATTGCAGTGGTTCACCACACCGATGCCGATCTTCTTGTCGGTCTTGTATTTGCCGAACAGGTGCAGATCACGGCCGTCACTGCTGGCACATTCGAACGTGATCACATCCGCATTGAGTTGCAGCAGATACGGCATCGCGCGTTCATAGCTGGGGACCTCCCAATAGATGCGTTGCTGATTGGGATTGCCCCAACAGGTGTGCACCCAGATCTCCGCATTCACGCCAACAAGCTGGCGGTTGAATGCTTCGGTCAGGAAATTCAGCTCCTCCTCGGTGCAATCAGGACGTAACGATCGTCCGTGATGCGGCGGCTCCTCCACCTGGATGAGCGGGCAGCCGGAATCGGCCATTTCGCGGAACTCGGCGTTCATGATATCGCAGAGGTCCAACACCAGTTCCCGATCTTCCTTGTAGAATTCGTTCCACAGCATGCTGGCAAGCGCCGGCGCACAGATCGCGCCGAACTTCACTGGCCGATCGGTCATGCGCTGCGCCACTTGCCAGATCGCGGTATACTCCAACGGTCCACGTTCCAGCTTCCGCTTCACGATGCCAGGCTGATACGCCTCCTGCACCTCCCACAGGATCTTGCCGGGACGCAGGTCATGACAACTCATCCAGCCACGTGAGGTGTCGCGATGGCCATCGATCCCGTTGATCCGTTCGATCGGATAGAAGAACCACGACTTCCCCCCGACGGCGAGATCGAATCGGCTATCCCCATCGGTGACGATATCAAGCCCCGCGGCTTCCTGCGCATTGATGATCGCGGCCACGGCATCAAGGTATTGCTCGCGGAACAACAACTCCCCAAGTGCCGACTTGAAGGAGCGGCCATTCAGACTGAGATCGAACCACAAAGGGCGCGGATAAGAACCGGTGATCGCTGTCGGCAGCATCATGTCTTGTGTGACTGTCAGCATTGCAGCACCTCAATCGAACATCAGGACAGTGCGCGCGACCTCGCCGGCCTTCATCGCGCGAAAGGCATCGTTGATGTCGTCCAGACGGCCGCGCCGGCTGATCATCGAATCCAGGTCCAGCCGGCCCTGACGATAGAACTCCAGATAGTTCGGAATGTCGGTGCGGAACTGATTGGACCCCATCCGCGAAGTCTGCACCTTGCATTCCGGCCTGATCGCCATCCAAGGAAACTCTATCGTCGCCTCGGGGGGCAGCACACCGACGATGGTCGCCGTCCCCCGCACCGCCAGACTTTCGATCGCCTGCCTGCACAGCTTCGCAATTCCCACCGCCTCGAACGCGTGGTCCACACCCAGTCCCCGCGTCAACGCGCGCACGGCTTTGACCGCATCATCCTGCGTGCTGTTCACCGTATGTGTTGCGCCGACGCCCTTCGCCATCTCCAACTTCGAATCGAACTGATCCACCGCGATGATCTGCCGCGCCCCGCCGATCCGTGCGCCCTGGATAATCGAAAGCCCGACGCCGCCGCAGCCGAACACCGCAACGGTTTGCCCCGCCTGCAACCCGGCACTCCGCAACGCCGCGCCGACGCCGGTCAGCACACCGCATCCCACCAGCGCGGCGCGATCCAGCGGTATTTCCGGCTCGATCCGCACCAGCGAGTTCTCGTGCAGCAACATGCGATCCGCATAGCTGCCGATGGCGGCAAAGGTCTGGAACGCCTGGCCATTCTGCGACACGCGCGGCGTCGCCAACTCGGCACGAGCAATGATGCCGCCCGTGCAGACATTCGGATGGCCGCTCAGACACTGCGGACAGGTGCCGCAGAAGCCGGAAAGACACGCAACGACATGGTCGCCGACCCGCACCGACGTAACATCCGCACCCACCGCCTCGACGACCCCGGCGCCTTCATGGCCAAGCACGAACGGGCGATCGAGCGAGAACCGTCCCAGCCCGTCCACGACATGCAGGTCACTGTGACACACGCCGGTCGCGACGGTGCGTACCAACACCTCCCGGCCCCACGGCTTGTCCAGGTCCACCTGCTCGATCGTCAGCGGCTCGTGCACTTTGCGAAACACGGCGGCGGTCGCTTGCATCGCTTCCTCCGATATCGGAATTTGGCAGGACGTTATCGCATAGCCGGAGAACCACCAATGGCGGGCCCGCCGCTTCTGTTCACGCCCATCACGTTGCGCGGCATCACCGCTCGCAACCGCATCGTGGTGTCGCCGATGTGCCAGTACGTCTCGGTGGATGGTGCCCCGACCGACTGGCAGTTCGTGCATTTTGGCCGCTACGCCATGGGCGGCGCCGGCATCGTGTTCGGCGAGGAAACCGCGGTCGAGGCGCGCGGACGCAAGACCTATCATTGCGCCGGCATCTGGAACGACCACCAGGTGAAGGCGTATCGCCGCACCACCGACTTCATCAAGGAGATGGGCGCTCTACCAGCGATCCAGATCGGCCACTGCGGCCGCAACGCAGGTTCGCACGGTGCGATGGAGGACTGGCGAGCGCTCGATGAACGCGACGCCCGTGCCGGCATGCCGCCGTGGCGAGGCCTGGCACCCAGCCCGCTTCCCGCACGGCGCGGCTTCCCGGTGCCAATAGAGATGGATCACGACGACATCCGAACCGTGCTCGCCGCCTGGCGCGAGGCCGCAAAGCGCGCCACCGATGCAGGCTACGACGTGTGCGAGATCCACGGCGCGCACGGTTACCTGATCCATCAGTTCCTCTCGCCGATATCCAATCGCCGCACCGACACGTATGGCGGATCACGCGAGAACCGCATGCGCTTCGCGTTGGAGGTGGCGGAAACCGTGCGCGCCGCATGGCCCCAGGATCGTCCGCTGTTCTTCCGCGTCTCCGCGGTGGATGGCAAAGGCGGCATGTGGGGCCTGGATGACACGGTCGCCTTGGCGCGCGAACTGAAGGCGCGCGACATTGATCTGGTCGATTGCTCGTCCGGCGGTATCAGCGGTGACTCCGACATGGCACTGGTACCGCGCGTGCCCGGCTACCAAGTGCCATACGCCAGCCGAGTGCGCCGTGAGGCCGGGATCAAGACGATCGCCGTCGGCCTGATCACCGAACCACGTCACGCCGAGTCCATTCTGCAAGATGGTGATGCCGACCTGATCGCTATTGCGCGCGAACTTATGGTCCATGCGGATTGGCCGTTACGTGCGGCAAAGGAACTCAACGCCGGCCACTACGACCTGATGGCGCCATCCATCGCGCATCGCCTGCGTCGGCGCGACGAACAGGCGGTGGCATACCCGCCGGGCAGCGCGGTTGAAATTCCGGTCGCAGCAGATCGCACGGAACCGTATCGCTGGCAGTCGCTGCCTTGATCCGCTCCGCCTGATCGCACAGACTCCGCGACCAGGGAGAGAACGCCATGACGTCGCGATCCGGCCGGATAGCCATTGGCTGCCGCCGGCACCATCGCTCTGCTGGAGCGGACGCCGCATCGCGGCATGATCACGGCGTGCATCATCTGCGCGACGCTGCTGCAGTCGCTCGACCAGACCATTGCCAATGTCGCGCTGCCTTACATGCAGGGCAGCTTCTCCGCGAGCTACGACGAGATCACCTGGGTGCTGACCGCCTACATCACGGCCGCCGCGATCATGACGGCGCCGGTCGGATGGCTGGCCGCACGCTTCGGCCGCAAGCGGCTGTTCGTGACATGCATCATCGGTTTCACCATCACCTCGATGCTGTGCGGCGCCGCGCAATCGCTGGAACAGATCGTCGCGTTCCGGCTCATGCAGGGCGTGTGCAGCGCCGCGCTGGTGCCGCTATCGCAGGCGATCCTGTTCGATATCTATCCAGTGGAACGCCGAGGTTTCGCCATGGCCGTCTGGGGAATGGGCGTGATGATCGGACCGATACTGGGCCCGACGCTCGGTGGCTACCTGACCGACATCTACAACTGGCGCTACGTCTTCTACATCAACCTGCCATTCGGCGTGCTCGCAACGCTGGGGTTGATCCTGTTCATGCACGAGCCCGATGGACAGAGAACTCTGCGCTTTGACTGGCTCGGTTTCACCGTGCTCAGCATTGCCATCGGCGCGCTGCAAATGATGCTGGATCGTGGCAACAACCAGGACTGGTTCACATCGCGTGAGATCATCGTCGAGGCGGTGCTGGCCGGCCTCTGCACCTACCTCTTCCTCATCCATATGATGTGGGCGCCGCGGCCGTTGATCCATCCGATCCTGTTCCGCGACGTCAATTTCTCGGCGGGACTGGTATTGATGTTCGCGACCGGCACCATATTGGTGTCGTCGATTGCCTTGATGGCGCCCTGGTTGCAAACGCTCGGCAACTACCCGGTTGCGAGTGCTGGCCTGCTGATGGCACCGCGCGGCATCGGCAATCTGGTCACGATCACCCTGTGCGGTCGTTTGGTGACCCGTGTGGACCCGCGGTACCTGGTCGGCACCGGTATCCTGATCCAGTGTTGGTCGTTTTGGACAATGACGGGCTGGACGCCGGACGTGTCCCCGCAAGAGCTGATCCTGACGATCGCGATCCAGGGCGCCGGCCTAGGCTTGGTGTTCACGCCGTTGCAGGTGCTGGCGTTCGCAACATTGCCGCCCAGCTATCGCACCGAAGGCGCGGCAGTGTTCAGTCTCGGCCGCAATATCGGTGCGGCCATCGGCGTTTCGGTAACGACATCGCTGCTGGCGCACAATGCGCAGGTGCTGCACGAGGTCATCGGCGCCTCGGTCAATCCGTTCAACCGGACGCTCTACGCACTCGGCTCAGCGGGGAAGTGGCTGGATCCGACGCATCGGCATGGCGCCATGGTGCTCGACCAAATGGTGACCCACCAGGCGCAGATCATCGCGTACATCAACGACTACGTGCTGATGATCTTCACGACGCTGCCGGCGCTGTTGCTCCTGTTGCTGATGCGCCGTCCGCGCCTGGCCCCGTCGGCAGAAATGGTGCAGGCAAGCGAGTGACCATCGGTTCACGCGCTCGCTTTGTTGAGTGCCTCCAGATCCTGCGCACTCAGCTTCAACGCCATCGCCTTCACGATATCCTGCAACTGCTCAAGAGTGGTCGCGCTCGCTATCGGCGCCGTGACGCTGGGTCGAGCGATCAGCCACGCCAAAGCCACCTGCGCCGGCGTTGCCTTGTGCCGCGCCGCCACATCATCCAGCGCCTTCACCACGCCAAGACCGCGCTCGTTGAGATACTTCTTCACGCCGCCGCCACGAGGGCTCTTTCCCAGATCAGCCTCCGAGCGGTACTTGCCCGTCAGGAACCCCGCAGCCAAAGCGTAGTAGTTGATAACACCCAGTTCCTCTGTCTGGCACAGCGATTCCAGCTCGTCCTCGAAAGCCGGCCGCTCCACCAGATTATACAGCGGCTGCAACAACTCATACCGAGGCAGACCGTGCGCCTTGCTGACCTCCAGTGCCGATTTCAGCCGCGCGGCGGTAAAGTTGGAGGCTCCCAACGCCCGCACCTTGCCCTGCTTCACCAGATCAGCGAACGCCTGAGCGGACTCTTCCTGCGGCGTCTCCGGATCGTCGCGATGCGCCTGATACAGATCGATAACATCGGTTTGCAGCCGCTTCAGTGACGCGTCGCACTCCTTCATGATCCATGAACGCGACAGCCCCTTGTCGCCGGAACCCATCGGCGCTCCGACCTTGGTGGCGATAATCACATCGTCCCGTTTGCCGCGACGCTTCAACCAGTTGCCGATGACGATTTCCGACTCGCCGCCCTGATGGCCGCGCGCCCACACCGAATAGACGTCCGCCGTATCGATCGCGTTGATGCCCGCCGCGACGCAGGCATCCATCAGCTTGAACGATGTGGCCTCATCGGCAGTCCAGCCGAATACGTTGCCGCCGAACATGACCGGAGGCAGTTCGATGTCCGAGCGGCCAAGTTTACGCTTTTCCATTGTGATCTCCCTTATGCGCGCTTGACGCCCCAGAACAGTACCGCGGCGCACTGCACGAAATCTGTCAGGTCCTTGCGGATAGCCCACGGATAATACCATTGCCCGACCGGCATGAATGGTATGTCTTCGAACGCCTGCAACTGGATCTGTTCGCAGATCTTCTTCTGCTCGGCGACATCAGCGGTATCGAACCACTGATCGCGCAAGGCCTCCGTCTTGTCATCCGTCGGCCAACCGAACCAGCCCTTCTTGCCATTGCCGCGCAGCGGATAGGAGCTGCCGGGATTGGAGGTCGCGAGACCGCCCCACGTGGTATGGAACACGTTCCATCCGCCTTGCGACGGCGGATCCATCTTCGCCCGACGCGCCACCAGCGTTCCCCAGTCCATCACCTGGTAATCGACGTTCAACCCCAGCTTGATGAACAGATCGCGTGAGACCTGCGACGGCGCGACCAGTGAGGGTTGATCGGACGGTGCCATCATCACGATCTTCTCGCCTTTGTAGCCGCTCTCGGCCACCAGCTTCTTTGCCTTCTCCAGATCGCGCTTCGAGGTGAAGGCATCGATGCCCGCATCATTTGCCATCGGGGCGTGAGCGGTGAAGAAGCCGACAGGGTATGTGCCGAGGTCTTGCTGCTCGCCGACCCAGGCGGTGACGTATTCCTTCTGGTCGATCGCCGGCAGCAACGCGCGGAGCAATTTCGGATTGTCGAATGGTGGAAACAGGTGGTTGAACGCGATGATCGCGAGCGCCCCAAGCGGATCGTACCGCACCACGTCGCAACCCGGCGACTGGCGCAGCATCGGCAACAGGTCGAGGACCGGAAATTCCAGCCAATCCACCTCGCCGGTCTGCAACGCTGCGGCGGCGGTCGCCGGGTCCGGTTCGACGATCCACTCGACGCGTTCAAAGTTCACAACCTTGCCGCCGGAAAAGTACTCAGGCTTCTCCTGCCTAGGCACATAGCCGGTGTTCTTTACGTACACCGCCTTCGCACCCGAGACCCATTCATCCTGCTTGAAGATGAACGGACCGGATCCGATGTATTCCTTGATCTGCTCAGACGCCGGCGTCTTCGCCATTCGCTCCGGCATCATGAAACAGTTGGTCGCACCAAGCGCATAGGTCATCTGACGGAAGCGCTTTTTCAGCCTGATCTGGAAGCGCTTGTCGTCCAGTGGCTTCATCTCGTCGGTCTGTACGGCAAGTTGTTGGCCAAATGGATCCTTGGTCGACCAGCGCTTGATGGAGGTCGTGCAATCAACTGCCCGCACGGGCTCCCCATCGCTGAATTTCAACCCATCGCGCAGCGTGAACGTCCAGGTGAGTTCGTCGCTGGAAACGTCGTGTCCGGCGACCATCTGTGGCTGGCCAATCAGCGCATTGTTGATGCCGTACAGCGTGTCCCACACCATGTAGCCGTGGTTGATCGCCACGGTCGCCGTGGTCCAGACCGGATCCGGATTTGCCAGATTGGCCTGAGGAACGAAGTGCAGCACCTTGGCGGTCGCACCCTGGGCGATCGCCGGCCGCGCAAGACCCGACGCGCCGATCGACGCAAGGGCCGCGGTGCCAGTAAGAAGTGTTCTGCGTCGCATCCTTGCCTCCTTATGCCACCAGGTCTTGCTGCGCCTTCGGATCGTAGTTCGCGTCGTACCAGTATTCCTGCCAGGCCGCATAGGTGATCGGCGGCCAGCGCGGCGGATCATCCGCGATCGGTGCAGGTGGGCAGGCAGGCAATCTCCCAATCGAACTGCGGGCCCAGGAAGAAGGGGATGGCATACCGATGCCGCCCGACCGGTGGCAAGGCACGGTGCGGCGTCGATTTGAACCGCCCGTTGGTCCAGCGCTTCATCATATCACCGGAATTCACCGCGAACGATCCCGGCACAAAAGGCACGTCCAGCCACTCGCCCGACGGCATCCGCACTTGCAGCCCGGGAATCTCGGTCTGCGCCAGAAACGTCATGAAGCTGCTGTCGGTATGCGGTGCGATGCCGAACTGGTTCGTAGCGGCCTGGACCGGCGGATAATGCGACAGCCGCAGCGTGAACTGGCTCTGCCTGAACGCTTCGTCGAACCAGCCTGGCGGCAGTTCAAGTGCCACCGCCAATGCAGGCAGCATGCGCCGCGTGAACGCATCCATCGTGTCGGCATAGTCCAGGGCACGTGCGCGAAATCCTGGCAGCTCGGTTTCGTCCGGCCACACATTGGCGCCGACGAACCGTCGCCCCGATTGGCGCAACGGATCGTCCGGCGCGCGCTCGCGCTTGATGAAGAACGCCTCGTTCAGGTCGCCCTTGTCGTTCTTGTTCACGTCGGACGTCCACACCGCATAACGGCCCATCGCCATGTAGCCGTTGTTGTGCTCGTTCAGCTTCAACGCGAGCTTGTTCGGCATGGGCAGGTCGTGCAGCCGCTCGGCCTCCGTGAAGGTTTGAGCGATCAGCGGTTGCGGCACGTCATGACCGGTGATCACCATGAACCCCACGGTCGTCAGCGCGTCGTGCAACTGCCGCGCCAGCGTCTGCAATGCACCGGAACGCCCAGCCAGATAGTCCGCAACGTCAATGATCGGAATCGCATCTGTCATAGTGGCAGGTCCCTCGCGCGCCAGCGCATTATGCAGGCCGGGGCGACGGTGACCAGACCGCGCTATTGTGCCGAGCCCGTAGCGTTCGATGCCAGCTTCAACCCTGCGATCCGCCGCGGCCAGACGGATTCGGGACATGAGCCGGCGGCCGGCGAGTTATGCAATCGCGATCGTCGCGCGCACGGGTTTATTCGGCGAACGGCGAGGCCCCGCTCATGCGGCGCGCGGCTCCCCCAGAAAACCATCCATTGCTGCACGCAGCGTCGTGGCCTGCGTGTTGGTCGTGCCGCGATGTGAAAGAGGTTGTGGTAAAATAATACCACAACGCCAAACCCTTGACCGCACCGGGCTTTCCCGCCATATGCGGCCACCAAATCGCATGGACCCCACCCCAATGCAGAAGACCACCCTCTCGCTGAAGCCTGCGGAGGTGAAGAAGGACTGGGTGCTGATCGACGCTGAAGGCGTTGTACTCGGCCGCCTTGCCTCCGTCATCGCCAACCGCCTGCGCGGCAAGCACAAGCCGCAGTTCACGCCGCATGTCGATTGCGGTGACAACGTTGTCGTGGTGAACGCGGACAAGGTGCGCGTGACCGGCAACAAGCCGGACCAGTCGGTGCTGTATTACCACACCGGCTATCCGGGCGGCATCAAGGGCCGCAGCATCCGACAGCGGCTGGACAGCAAGCATCCCGAGAGCGTGCTGGAGAAGGCGGTGGAACGCATGATCACGCGCGGTCCACTGCAACGCCGCCAGATGAAGCACCTGTATGTCTATGCCGGCGCGACGCACAAGCACGAGGCTCAGCAGCCCGTTACGCTCGACGTCGCCGCCATGAACCCGAAGAACAAGCGAGGCTGATACCGCATGTCCGGCACACGCACGCTCGCAGACCTGAAGGATGTGCTCGCCGCCCAGCAGGCGACGGCCACCGTCACGGCGACCACCCCGATATTGTCCGATCGTCCGAAGGTTGAACCGAAGCGCGATGCGCTCGGCCGATCCTACGCCACCGGCCGGCGGAAGAACGCGATCGCCCGCGTCTGGATCAGGCCCGGCAAGGGCGAGATCACGGTCAACGATCGGAAGGTCGTGCAGTACTTCGCGCGCCCGGTGTTGCGCATGCTGCTGACCCAGCCGTTCCTGGTGGCGGATCGCTACAATCAGTTCGATGTCTACTGCACCGTCACGGGCGGCGGGTTGTCCGGGCAGGCTGGCGCGGTGCGTCACGGGATTTCGCGTGCGCTCACCAACTACGAGCCGGACCTGCGCGGTATCCTGAAGGTCGCGGGCTTCCTGACGCGCGATTCACGCGTGGTCGAGCGGAAGAAGTACGGCAAGGCCAAGGCCCGACGAAGCTTCCAGTTCAGCAAGCGGTAATCCACCGCTCAGGTTGCGCTGGCGTCATGGCTGGGCTTGACCATGCCATCCGCTCCCCACAGGTTCGTGCCTACACGGGAGGATCATCATGACCCCCAAACCAAGCGTATTCATCGACGGCGAAGCTGGTACCACAGGCCTCGGCATCCGTGACCGCCTGCGCGCGCTGCCGGATCTGCAACTGAAGAGCATCCCGTCCGAGCGCCGTCGTGACCCCGCTGCGCGCCGTGACATGATGGCAGAGGTGGACCTCGTCATTCTTTGCCTGCCCGACGACGCAGCGCGCGAATCTGCCGCGCTCGCGGACGGATTGGGCAACGCGGCGCCGAAACTCCTGGATGCCAGCACGGCCCATCGCGTCCACCCGGACTGGGCCTACGGCTTCCCAGAGATGTTGCCCGGCCAGGCAGATCGCATCGCCGCCGCACGCAAGGTCGCCAATCCGGGTTGTTATCCCACGGGGGCCATTGGCCTGATCCGCCCGCTGGTGGATGCCGGCATCATTCCGCCGGACCATCCGATCACCATCAACGCGGTCAGCGGCTATTCCGGCGGTGGGCGCTCGATGATCGAGGACCACGAGCGGAGCGGCGGCCCGGCGTTCGAGCTCTACGGCCTGAAGCTGGAACACAAGCACGTGCCGGAACTCCACCTCTACTCCGGTCTGTCGCGCCGCCCGATCTTCGTTCCTTCGGTGGGGCATTACCGCCAGGGGATGCTGGTCTGCGTGCCGCTCCATCTGGACGCGCTGCCCGGCAAGCCGGCTGCGGCCGACCTGCAGGCAACGCTCGAGGCGCGCTACAGCGGTTGCGAATATGTTCGTGTCACTACCATGGCGGCCGACGGCAAGCTGGAGCCGGAGGCGCTGAACGACACCAATGTGCTGGAGCTTACAGTCCAGGCGAGCGAGAAGCACCGTCAGGCGGTACTGGTCGCGCGGCTCGACAACCTCGGCAAGGGCGCGTCGGGGGCGGCGGTGCAGAACCTGCGCCTGATGCTTGGCTTGCCGGCCACCGCGCCGCGCGTCGAGCTGGCGCATGCCTGAACTACACCTGGGTTCGGCCGTTTCGCTCGCCGGCCCAGGACCGATCTATACGCTCGACGGCATCACTCCCAAGGTGGCGCCCGACGCGTTCATCGCGCCGACCGCGGCCGTCATCGGCGACGTGGAGATTGGCTCGGAAACCGGCGTCTGGTTCCACTGCCTGGTGCGCGGTGACATGAACTTCATCCGCATCGGCGCGCGCACCAACATCCAGGACGGTGCCGTCATCCACGTCGATTCCGGTGACTTCTCCACCACCATCGGCGACGACGTTACGGTCGGCCACAACGCTGTCATCCACGCCTGCACGTTGAAGAACCGTGCTTTCGTTGGCATTTCAGCCACCGTGCTGGACGGCGCGGTGATCGAGGAAGGCGGCATGCTCGGGGCGGCTGGCCTGCTGACGCCCGGCAAGGTCATCGGCCGCAACGAGCTCTGGGTCGGCTCGCCCGCAAAGTTGGTCCGCGTCATGACCGACGAGGAACGCTCGAAGTTCGACCGCAATGCGGTGGTGTATCGGGAACTGGCGGCGCGGTTCAGGGCGGGACTGCGCAGCACGACGTAGCCGATATTCAGCCGAGCGGTTCAGTCGCAATGGGTGCGGCGCGCGTCTGGCGCATGGCAGCCCGCAACGGCAATGCTCCTGCCACCACGAGAATGCCGCCCAGGCCGATGAGCAGCGGCAACGAGATCAGCGCCAGCACCGACGCAAACAGGCCGGACAGGAAGAACGACAGCGCTGTCATCGCGGATCCGATGCCGAGCGCCCAGCCTTGCTGGTCGGCCCCTGCCGCAGCACTGATCAAGGCCAGCAACCCGATGAACGCCAGCGTATTGGCGCCCGCGCAGAGGAACGCGAACACCCACTGCTCCGCTACGCCAACCGGCGCCGCGGCGAGCAGGATCAAGCCACCGCACGCGATCAGGCCCGACATCGCTACGGCTGCATCGCGCATCCCGCGCCGCTTGGCCTCGGCGAAGAGTGCGGTGGAGCCCACAACGAAGCCGACGCCGATGAGCGCCGAAAACAAGCCGAGCACTGCGGGGGTCACGCCGTAACGGTTGGTCATCCGCACGAGGATGTAAACGTAATAGATCGCAAACCCGAACTGGAACAGGAAGAACGCAGCGGCGAGATTGCGGATCGTCTGATGCCGCCAAGCATGCAGGAATATCTCGAACGGCTGTGACCAGGTCAGGCGCAGTGCCTGCCGGCTGGTACGGGTCGCGACCATGCCGTGATGGATCCAGGCAAAGGCGCCCCCGCACATCACGACCGCGAACAGCAGCGGCGCGCGGAGATCCCAGTGCGCCAGGATGCCGCCTGCCGCGGGGCCGGAGACCAGCGCGAGGCAGTTCACCAGAACCACGTGCGACATGTTGGTGCCTCGATCCGCATCGGTGGAGCGATCCATCATCGCGGCCTGCGCGATCGGGCTGGTGCCGGCCATCAGCCCCGACAGCAGACGCCCGGCCAGCAGCCAGTTCAGGTCGAGCGTCTGTACGCCAACGAACATCAGCACATAGGCCGCGGCCAATCCTGCCATGCTGATCAGCAACGTTCGGCGACGCCCGAAGGCGTCTGACAGATCGCCCAGCAGCGCCGCACCGAAGAACATGCCGAACGGGAAGAGCGAGAAAGCCAGCATGAGATAGATGCTGCGGCTTTCGGGTGGATACAGCGCCTCGATTGCGGGCTGATGGAACACGATGATGATCACTGGATACATCAGGCCGAACGAGAAGAGATCGATGAACACCGCCGCGAACAACGGCAGCATGGCGCGCAATTTTGGGTCCATCAGTGTTCGGCTCCACGGATGATGCCGGTGGCCATGTCGATGGCATACCATGTTTCCGCGCGGCACGGTGAGCGGCCGGCAACGCCCCGCAACAAAACGCGGCACGGCTGCCAGCACCCGACGTCTTGCCGCCTGAGCCTTGGCGCGCGCTGTCTGCACGCCAGCGCAACGATGGCTGAGTGCTTGCAGTCCCACAGCCCCTTCCGTGCCTAAATCGGGGCCGCCCGCTGCCGCGACTTTTGTGGCCATCATCTGGTCAGAATTTTCTCGATAGCTCACATACTGAACAGGCATGAGACTACAAGATAGGCAAATCGCACCGATTATAAGCTGAGTCGCGATTGGTCGTAATTTTCCGCCTGGACAACAGGCAAAGGCTTATGCTGCACTGCAACAGAACGAAGCGCTGCCGCAGGAGACAGTTATGATCCCACCGTCCCACCGAACCCTGCGGAAGTTTGCTTTCGCCAGCGTAATCGCTCCCGCCGTTGCCTGGTTCGCCGCTCTCCCAGCACATGCCGAGTCAACCCTGACGGTGGCCATGACGGCTGGCGACATTCCGGCGACCACCGGCAACCCGGACCAGGGCTTCGAAGGCTTTCGGTTCGTCGGCTACAACCTCTACGACGGCCTCGCGCTCTGGGACCTGTCGAAGAGCGACAAGCCCTCCGACATCAAGCCCGGCCTTGCGACCTCCTGGGAGGTCGATCCCAACAACCATAAGCGCTGGATCTACCACCTGCGGGAGGGCGTGAAGTGGCACGACGGCTGTCCGTTCACCGCCGATGACGTATTGTGGAACTTCGCCCGCATCACCGATCCGAAGGCGCCGCAATACTACACGCAGCAGATGGCGTTCTCGCGCGCCTACACGACCAACTTCGACTCGGTCGAGAAGATCGACGACCACACCATCGCTATCAATACCAAGGTGGTGGAATCGCTGTTCCCCTATCAGACCAGCTATATCCTGATGGTCAGCCGCTGCCGCGCGGAGGCGCTACATTACGACTGGAACGCCTATGCCGAGCATCCCTCGGGCACCGGACCATTCCGCGCCGACCACCTGGTTGCGCATGAGCGGTTCGAGCTCGTGCCGAACAAGGACTACTGGGATCCGAAGCGCATTGCGAAGTATGACCGGCTGGTGCTGCTGCCGATGCCGGAAGCCGCGACCCGTACGGCTGCGCTGCTCACCGGACAGGTGAACTTCGTCGAGGCGCCATCACCCGATGCAATCCCGAAGCTGAAGAGCGCGGGCATGCAGATCATCATGAACACCTACCCGCACAACTGGCCGTATATTCTGAATTTCGTGCGCGGTCCGATGACCGATATCCGTGTGCGCCGGGCTGCCAACTACGCGCTGAACCGGGGTGAGTTCGTCGAACTGCTTGGGGGCACCGCGATCGAAGACTATGCCACCATGCCTCCAAGCTCGCCCTGGTATGGGCATCCGATCAAGTACGAATTCAATCAGGCCAAGGCCAAGGAGCTGCTGAAGGAGGCCAACTGCCTGCCGTGCAAGATCACGCTGGCGATCTCCACCTCCGGTTCCGGTCAGATGCAGCCACTGCCGATGAACGAGCTGGTGAAATCGCAACTCGAGGCCGTCGGCTTCCAGGTCGACTTCAAGGTCATGGACTGGAATTCCCTGATTGAGATCGGCCGATCCGGCGTTGTAAAATATCCTGAGATCGACGGATATAACGGCTCGCGCGCTTTGCTCGATCCGGTCAGCGCGCTGATCAAGCCTGTTGCAAAACGGTACTGGTCGCCTGCCGGTTCCAACTGGGGCCACTTCTACGATCCTGAGATCGAGGACGTCGTCGCCCAGATCCTCAACGAGTTCGATACCGACAAGCGGCTTGGTCTGTTGATCAAGCTGCACGAGTTGGAGAGTGACCGTGCACAGATGATCTGGGTCGTGCACGACCTGAACCCGCGGGCTCTGTCGCCCAAGCTGCATGGTTTCGTGCAGGCGCAAAACTGGTTCCAGGACCTGACACCGATCACGATCGACCCATGAGGACTGTTGGTTTAGTGAAGGAAGGTTCCTCACGAATAGCACTGAGGACTTTCACGGAGGACCACAGAGGGCGTGAGGTGCGCTTCGCGCGGGGTGCCTCGGAGCTTTCCAGCCCATGCTAGGCTATATTGCCCGTCGAATCCTGCTCGCCATTCCGATCGCGTTTGGCGTCAGCATCGTCTGCTTTTCGCTGGTCTACCTTGCTCCGGGCGATCCGCTCTCAACCATCCTGCCATCCGACGCCACGCAGGAGATGGTCGATCAGATCAAGCACGCCTATGGCCTGGATCGTCCGCTGCCTGTTCAGTACTTTCTCTGGCTCGGCCACGTTCTGACCGGTGATTTCGGCAACTCGATCTCGACGCGCCGCCCGGTGATCCTGGAGGTCACCGACTCACTCCACAACACCTTCATGCTCACCAGCTTCGCGGTGCCGCTCGCGTTCGTCCTCGGCTACACGATGGGCGCCATCGCCGGCTGCTTCCCCGGCCGTGCCGTGGATCGCATCGTCACCGGCGCGGCTGTTGTCGGTGTCAGCCTGCCTAATTACTGGCTTGGTATCGTCCTGGTCATCCTGTTCGCAGTCGAGTTGATGGCGCTGCCTGCCACCGGCATGGGCAGCAAGGGGTCCGCGCAGTTCAGCATCTTTCGTTGGTCAGATGCGCAGTACCTGGTGCTCCCCGTCGTTACGCTGTCGCTGATCCCTGTCGGCATTATTGCGCGCACCACGCGTGCCGCCGTGTCGGAGGTGCTGAACCAGGACTTTGTCACCACACTGCGTGCCAAGGGCCTCGGCGAGATTGCCGTCATCCGCCATGTCCTGAAGAACTCCGCGCCCCAGGTTCTTGCCGTGATGGGGTTGCAATTCGGCTACCTGATGGGCGGCTCGATCCTGGTCGAGACCGTGTTCACCTGGCCAGGCAGCGGTTTCATGCTGTCGAAGGCGATCATCAACCGGGATATCCCAGTGTTGCAGGGAACCATCCTGTTCCTGGCGATGATCTTCGTTGCCACCAACCTCGTGGTCGATCTGCTGCAATCGATGATCGACCCGCGCATCCGCCGGAGCTGACGGTGTCGCAGACAGCAACGCTTCCCACCGCCGCGTTCAACGACGACGCCCCGCCTGCGCTTCGCGTGCGAGGCTACTGGGCCAGCGTCCTGCATCGCCTGCGCCACGACCCGGTCACTCTGTTCTTTGGCTTGATCGTTTTGCTGATCGTCCTGAGCGCGATCTTCGCCCCGTTGCTGGCGCCGTTCGATCCGTACAAGGAAAGCGTCATTCTGCGGCTGAAACCGTGGGGCTATAGGGGCCACCCGCTCGGCACCGACGAGCTTGGCCGGGACCTGCTGAGCCGCCTGATCTACGGTGGCCGCTCATCGTTACTGATGGGTCTGGTGCCGGTCGCGATCGCCACGGCACTTGGGGGAACGCTCGGCGTCATCGGCGGTTTCGCCGGTCGTTACGTGAACGCCGCGATCATGCGCACGATGGACGTGTTCTACGCGTTCCCGTCCGTTCTGCTGGCGGTAGCAATTTCCGGCGCGATGGGCGGTGGCATGGCGAACGGCATGGCGGCGCTCGCACTGGTGTTCATCCCCGCGATGTGCCGCGTCGCCGAAACCGCGACCGCACAGGTACGCAGCCTGGACTTCATCGAGGCCGCACGCGCAACCGGTGCCGGCACGCTGACCATCATCCGCTACCACGTGCTCGGCAACGTGCTAGGCCCCGTCTTCATCTATGCTTCGAGCCTGGTCTCGGTCAGCATACTGCTCGCTTCGGGCCTGTCGTTCCTCGGCCTGGGCGTAAAGCCGCCAACGCCCGACTGGGGCCTGATGCTGAGCACGCTGCGCCAGTCGATCTACATCGCGCCGCTGTCCTGCGCGCTGCCGGGTGCGGCGATCTTCATCACCTCGATCTGTTTCAACCTGGTCAGCGACGGCATCCGTTCCGCCATGGACGTGCGCTTATGAGTGACATGACAGCCGAAGTCCGCGATATCGGCGGTCCCGCGCAACCGCTGCTGATCGCACGCGACCTCTCGAAGCACTTCCAGGTGCGAGGCGCCGGCAAAACCGCACGCGTGCGCGCGGTGGACGGCATCTCTTTCACGCTCTTCAAGGGCGAGACGCTCGGCATCGTTGGAGAGTCGGGCTGCGGTAAATCCACCCTGGCCCGGCTTCTCCTGCATCTGGTCCCACGTGACGCCGGCGAACTGATCTTCGACGGCGAGCCGGTCGGTGCCCCCCACGGCATTTCCGTCTCGGCACTGCGTCGCAACGTGCAGATGGTGTTCCAGGACAGCTACTCGTCGCTCAACCCGCGCATGCCGGTGCAAGACTCTGTGGCGTTCGGCCCGTTCGTGCACGGCCGCGGCAGACCCGACGCGCGTCGCGTCGCACGCGACATGCTGATCAAGGTCGGACTCAACCCTGATCTGTTCGGTCCGCGCTATCCGCATGAACTCTCGGGCGGCCAGAAGCAGCGCGTGAACATCGCCCGCGCGCTCGCCATCGAGCCACGCATGGTGATCCTGGATGAAGCGGTTTCCGCGCTCGACAAGTCGGTGGAAGCGCAGGTGCTGAATTTGCTGCGCGCGCTGAAGCAGCAGTTCAATCTCACCTATCTGTTCATCAGCCACGACCTCAACGTCGTGCGGCATGTCAGCGATCGTGTGCTGGTGATGTATCTCGGCCGTGTTGTCGAACTTGGCCCGTCCGAGGACATCTTCACGCGCCCGCTGCATCCTTACACGCGCGCGCTGCTTGGTTCGCGTCCCTCGATGGATCCGACCAACCGCATTGAGGAACCGCCGATCACGGGCGACCCGCCGAGCCCGATCGATCCGCCGAGCGGTTGCCGTTTTCATACGCGCTGCCCGTTCGCCGAAGCGGTGTGTGGCGACACATCGCCGGAGCTCGGCGCATGGAACGAACGCAGCTCGCACGTTGCCGCATGCCATATGCTCGAGCCGGCATCCGGGCATTCGCGGGCGGTACAATGAGCGAGCCCACAACTTTCGTCATGGACGGGCTTGTCCCGGCAACTCTTGGCGAGACCGGTAGCGCAACGGATGGCCGGGTCAAGCCCGGCCATGACGGAAGGGGCGACACGCTTGTCGAAGTGCATGACCTGAGCGTCCGCTTCGTCACGCGCGACGCAACAGTGCATGCGGTGAACGGCGTCAGCTTCTCTGTCCGCCCCGGCGAAGTGCTTTGCATCCTGGGCGAATCCGGCTCCGGCAAGAGCGTCACTTTGCGCGCCATGATGCGCCTGCTGCCGCCGCGCCGCACCCGCATTGACGGTATGATTCATATCGATGGCCAAGACGTTCTCGCCCTCAACGCGCGCGCGCTGCGCGATTTACGCGGCGGTCTGGTGTCGATGATCTTCCAGGAGCCGATGACGGCGCTCGATCCCGTCTACACCATCGGCACGCAGATCGCCGAGACGGTGCGGCGGCACAAGGGGGGCTCCCGCGCCACCGCCCGCGCTCGCGCGCTGGAACTGCTTGAGGTGGTGAAGATCCCCGAGGCCGAGCGCCGCCTCGACAACTATCCACACGAGCTTTCCGGCGGCCTGCGCCAGCGCGCGATGATCGCGATGGCGCTGTCCTGCGGGCCGCGCCTGCTGCTCGCCGACGAACCGACAACGGCGCTCGATGCAACGGTGCAGATCCAGGTGCTGATCCTGCTGCGCAAACTTCAGCGCGAACTGGGCATGGGCACCATTTTCGTCACCCACGACCTCGGCGTTGCCTCCGAGATCGCGGATCGCATCGCGGTCATGTATGCCGGGCGTATCGTGGAGGAAGGCCCGGTCGCCGACGTGCTACGATCGCCCATGCATCCGTATACACAGGGCTTGCTTGCTTCGACGCTGCACGGGCAGCACCGCGATCAGGACATCGAGGCTATTCCGGGCAGCCCGCCCGACCTGCGGCGTCTGCCAACCGGCTGTGCCTTCGCGCCCCGTTGCGCCAAGGCGGAAAGCGAATGCCGCGTCGCGATCCCGGAACCACGTTATCCGTCGCCGCACCGCATGGCGCGTTGCGTCCGTGTCGGCAACGCCGCGTTGGTGGCGGCGGAGTGAGGGCGGTTGATGCCCATTGTCACGATACTCCCCCTCCCCTTGCGGGAGGGGGTTGGGGGGAGGGGGCCGAGCGGTGTTGGCAACGCCCCCTCCCCCCAACCCCCTCCCGCAAGGGGAGGGGGAGTATCGCGGCCTTGCTCGGCTTCATCGTGCTCTGCTCCCTGTCGCATCCCGCGAGCGCGCAAAAATCCGCGGACACACTGCGTGTCGTTTGGCGTGATGCGCTCCCTAATGTCGATCCTTATTTCAACAGTGCACGCACCGGCCTGATCGTCGCTCACCACGCCTTTGATACACTGCTGCAACGCGATCCGGACAGCTTCCAACTCAAGCCCTTGCTCGCTCAATCGTGGAAATGGATTGACGACAAGACGCTCGAATTCGTGCTCCGTCAGAACGTCAAGTTCCATAATGGCGATCCGCTGACCTCGGCTGATGTCGTCTATACCCTTAACACCATCTCTTCGCCGGAAACCCGCGTCTCCGTTCCCAGCAATTCCACCTGGATCGACCATGCCGAGGCGATCGACGACCACACCGTCCGCATTCATAGCAAGACGGTGTTTCCAGCAGCCGTCGAATACCTCGCGATGGCGTTGCCCATCTGGCCCAAGGCTTACCGGGAGCGCGTCGGCGCCGACGAATACGCGAAGCAGCCGATCGGTGCCGGGCCTTATCGTATCACCCGCGTTGACGGCGTGCGCGAGATCGATCTCGAGCGCTTCGAGGACTATTACCCGGACAGTCCCAAGGGCCGCCCCGCGATCCGCCGCATCGTCATCAAGGAAGTCCCCGAGGAGGCTACCCAGGTCGCCATGCTGCTGGGCAACCAAGCCGACTGGATCTGGTATTTCAACACCGACAACTTCGACAACATCAATCGCATGCCGACACTGCAGGCAGTGCGCGCCGAGTCGATGCGCTACGGCATGGTCAGCCTGGATGCCGCAGGGCGCACCGGCGCCGGCAATCCGCTGACCAACCTGAAAGTCCGCCAGGCGATCTTCTACGCAATCGACCGAGCGACCATCGCGAAGCAATTGGTGCAAGGGGGTGCCCATGCGCTCGACGCACCCTGCTATCCCACGCAATTCGGCTGCGACCAGGCGGCCGCCGTGCACTACGAGTATGACCCCGCCAAAGCGAAGCAGCTTCTCGCGGAGGCCGGCTTCCCGAATGGCGTCGATACCGAGTTCGTCACCGGGCTGCTGCCGCAATGGGCCACTGCGATGCAGAACTACCTGGCAGCCGTGGGCATCCGCGCACGGCTGACCGTCATGGTCGGCGGCGCGGCGACCAAGCGCCAGCTCGACGGCAGCTCGCCGATGTACGGCAACGCCTGGGGCTCCTATTCAATCAACGACGTCTCCGCGAACCTGCCTTACTTCTTTTCCGGTGACGCGGTGGACTACGCACGCGATGCCGAGGTCACGCGGCTGGTGCGCGAGGGCAGCTCGGTCACTGATCCCGATGCCCGCCGCAAGGCTTACAGCGCGGCGATCCATCGCATCACCGAACAGGCATTCTTCCTGCCGCTATGGAGCTACTCCACCACCTACGCTTTTTCCCGCCAGCTCGAATTTAGGGCATGGCCGGATGAGCTGCCGCGGTTCTATCTTTCCCGCTGGAAATAGGGGGATGCAGTCATGCCCGAGATCGACGACGCCACGCTGGACTACCTGTTCGCCCGTGCCGGATTGTCTCCGACGCCTGAGCAGAAGGCCGGCGTAAGGGCCGCCTATCCCCATGTCGCGGCCATGGCCGAACGTGTCCGCAAGCCACGCGGCCGCATGGCGGAGCCGGTGCTGACCTACGGCTTCACCGAGGAGGACCTGGCATGAGCGAGATCCCCACCATCGCTGAAGCCGCCAGGCTGATTGCCGCAAAGAAGCTGTCGCCGATTGAACTGACGCGTGCCTGCTACGACCGCGTGCACGCGTTGGATCGTGAGCTGCACGCGTTCATCCTGCCCACCGAGGACCGCGCGATGGCCGACGCGCGCACCGCCGAGGCGGCCATCATGTCCGGCAAATCCCCTGGCCCGCTCTGCGGCATTCCGATCGGCCTGAAGGATATCGTAGACACCAAGGGCATCGCCACGACGTGCCACTCGAAGCTCCTGATCGACAATGTCCCCGACGCCGACGCGACCTGCGCGGAGAAGCTGGCGCAAGCCGGCACCGTCATGATGGGCAAGACAGCGACACATGAATTCGCCGATGGCGGCCCGTCTTTCGACCTGCCCTGGCCACCCGCGCGCAATCCCTGGAACACCGACCACTTCACGGCCGGTTCCAGCAGCGGCACCGGAGCCGGCGTCGCGGCAGGTCTGTTCCTCGGTGGTATCGGCACTGACACCGGCGGTTCGATCCGCGGCCCCGCAGCACTGTGCGGTATCGCCGGCATCAAGCCCACCTACGGCCTTGTCAGCCGCGCGGGTGTCGCCCCTGCCGCCTTTACATTGGACCACATAGGCCCGATGGCCTGGACCGCCGAGGACTGCGCACTGATGCTGCAAGCTCTCGCCGGTCACGACCCACGCGATCCCGCCAGCGCCTCGCAGCTCATCCCAAACTACACAGCGCAGCTTGGCACCGGCATCAAGGGCAAACGCATCGGTGTCATCCACCACTTCCACGAGGTGGACCACAAGGTCAGTGCCACCACCCAGCGCGGCATCGATGCGGCCATCGCGACGTTCCGCGGTCTTGGAGCCGAGATCAGCGAAGTCTCGCTGTCACCGCTTCCGGAATGGCACGCCTGCGGCACGCTGATTTCACTGACCGAGCGCGCGGCCGCCTACGACGAATGGGCCCGCACACGGCTCTCTGACTTCGGCCAACGGGTACAGCAAAGGCTGCTGATGGGCGCGCTGGTGTCGGGCGTGGATTATGTGCAGGCCGTGCGCCGCCGACGCGAACTGCGCGCCGAACTGAAGGCAGCGATGTCGGGCCTCGACGTTGTGTTGACCGCGGCCAACCCCGCCGAGGCGCAGAAGATCGACGAAGTGCCGATGTGGGACGTGTCACAGAAACCCAGCTTCACCATGCCGTTCAATGTCGCCGGATACCCTGCGATCTCGATCTGCTCCGGCTTCGGCGATCTCGACCTTCCCATCGCGATCCAGCTCGTCGGCAAGCCGTTCCAGGAAGCCACCGTCCTGCGCATTGCCGATGCGTTCGAAAAGGCCACCCCGTTCCGTAATCGTCGCCCCGCGCTAAGCTCGGCGCTGGTCGCAGCCCAGTAGGAGCAACCGATGGCCCAGCTTCAGCTTCGCGCCTCGCCGCAGACCGTCCGCATCGGCGTGTTCGACGCGAGCTATCCGCCGATCATGACCATCGAGTCCGGCGATACGGTGGAGGTGCAATGCGTCTCCGGTCGCCAGGAGGTGATGCCGCCGCCCAGCGCCGGCCTGAAGTCGCCGCCGGAACTCGACGCCATCATTGCCGCCAATCCGGCAATGCGTGCCGGACACATCGTTACTGGCCCGATCGCCATCGCCGGCGCCGAACCCGGCGACATGCTGGAGATCCGGATCGAGAAGATCGAGCCAGGCGCGGACTGGGGCTACAACGTGATCCGCCCGCTGGCCGGCACGCTGCCGGAAGATTTCCACGAGACGGTGATCAGCCACATACCGGTCGATCGCGCGCGCGGCGTGTGCACGCTGCCCTGGGGGACCGAGCTGAAGCTGGCACCATTCTTCGGCGTGATGGGCGTTGCGCCACCGCCCGCATTCGGCACCATCGCATCGAAGGAGCCGCGCATCCACGGCGGCAACATGGACAACAAGGAGCTGGTGGCTGGGTCCACACTGTATCTACCAGTGTGGGTGCCGGGCGCGAACTTCTCGGTGGGCGATGGTCACGGCGTGCAGGGCGACGGCGAGGTCTGTGTCACCGCCTTGGAAATGTGCCTGACCGGCACGTTCACGTTCGTGTTGCACAAAGGTGGCGGGTCTTCACGTCCACTGCTGAAGCAGCCGAAGGCCGAGACGCCGACGCACTTCATCAGTATGGGCCTGAATGAGGATCTGGATCAGGCGATGAAGCAGGCGTTGCGGGAGATGATTTCGTTCATCTGCTCGCGCAGCAATTTGTCGCGCGAACAGGCTTATCAATTTTGCTCATTGGCCGTCGACTTCCATGTTACGCAGACGGTGAATGGCGAGAAAGGTATCCATGGGATGCTGAAGAAGGGCCTGCTGTTCTGATCGAAACGTAATGCGCGGTGCTGTGTGTGGGCAAGAAAGAAGACTGTTTCACCACAGAGGCACAGAGGCACGGAGTGGGTCACCCGAGATATTCACTCTGTGTCTCCGTGCCTCTGTGGTTCGATACTTTTTAATTCCTTTGGCGGCCACTCGGACCGCGGTGGCCCTTTCACGCCAACCTCGCACGCCGCTCAACCGATCATGCCACGCGAAGCCGCCTTCTTCCCCGTCCCACCATCAGCATCACCGACCAGCCGAGCGACGGCAGCAAGGCAACTGCCAGTGCCGCACCCACGCCGAGCGGCACCGCTGTCAGATGCAACGTCAGCAACGCCAGCGCGAACCCAGGCATCGCCCGCAGCGCACTGACCATGATTGCCGCCCCCACCGTGCCGCCGGCGCGCGGCAACACCAGGAACGCGAAACTGGTGAACGCAACCGGGAATACCGCCGCCATGCCGGTCAACGTCGGCCCCAGCGCCCGGCTGCCGGTGACCACGCCGCCAACCATCAGTCCCACCAGCGCCGCCCGCATCGGCAACTCGAACCACCTGCGCCGGATCGGCCCGCGTGGCGCCTCCGCGCCAGGCGGCGCCGATCGGGTCAACGCCAGGCACACCAGCACGACAACCAGATTGAGCACGCACGCACCGGCCACGTCCCAGGCAACCTGCCGGATCAGCAGCACGCTCAACACCCAGGCGCAAATCGCGCCGCCCATCGCCCATCCCCAATGGACCCTGGGCGCCAACAGCGCCACAGCAGCCAACAGCACGAACGTCGCGGCATTGGACGCGAAGCTGCCAAGCGCGCTGGCAGCGATGAACGCGGCGTCGTGCTGCAATGCCAGCATGGCATAGGCCGGCCCGGCGCCGATCGGCAACGAAACGATCAAGCCGCCCCAGAACGGTCCCGATGCCTCCGCCACGACCGTGGCCGTCACGACCACGCTGGCGCTGACCGCGGCGCGTGCGAGCAGCCCGAGCACGAAGGGTGACAGCATGGCCGCGCCTACTCCGCGTAGGGGTTCTTCGTGCCTCGCAAATGCATCCGTATCGGCGTGCCCGGCAGTTCGAACGCTTCCCGCAGGCCATTGACCAGATACCGCCGGTACTCCTCAGGCAACTTCTCCGCCCTGGTGCCGAACACCACGAAAGTTGGCGGCCGGGCCTTGGCTTGTGTCATGTAACGCAGCTTCAGCCGCCGCCCGCTGACCAGCGGCGGTGGATGCCGCTCCATCGCCTGCTCGAACCAGCGGTTCAGCCCGGAGGTCGGCACCCGCGTGTTCCACACCTCATGCGCCCGTCGCACCGCCGGCAGCAGCCGGTCCATGCCCGCGCCGGTCAATGCCGAGAGTGTCACCACGGCGATCTGCTTCATCTGCGCCAGGCTTTCCTCGAGCCGCTCGGTGATGGCCTTCCGTGCCGCCTGACGATCCGGCACCGCATCCCACTTGTTCAGCGCCAGCACGCAGGCGCGGCCCTCGCGCTCGATCAGCTGGGCAATCTGCAGGTCCTGGTCGTGCAGCCCCTCGACGGCATCGACCACCAGCACGACCACCTCCGCCATCTTCAGCGCGCCGATGGCCGCACCCACCGACAGCTTCTCCAGCGGTGCCTCGATGCGGGCTTTCCGACGCAGCCCGGCGGTATCCACCAGCTCGATCGGCCCGCCGGGGTCGTCCAGCACTACCGACACTGCATCACGCGTCAGACCCGGCTCCGGCCCGGTCAGCATCCGCTCCATGCCCACCAGCCGGTTCAGCAGCGTGGACTTCCCCGCGTTCGGCCGCCCCACGATCGCCAGCTTCAACGGTCGCGCAGCGTCCTCCTCGGACGACTCCGCCTCCTCCTCCGGCAGATGGTCGGCGATCTCCGCCATCAGGTCGGAAATCCCCTCGCCATGCTCCGCCGACACGGCGATGGGTTCCCCGAACCCCAGCGCGAAAGCATCCAACACGGAGGACTGGCTCGAACGACCCTCCGCCTTGTTGGCAACCACCAGCACCTGCCGCCCCTGCCGCCGCAGCCACTGGGCAAAATGCTGGTCCGCCGGTGTCAGGCCGGTCCGCGCATCCACCACGAACAGCACCAAATCCGCGCCGGCGGTCGCCACACTCGCGCCCTCCCGCAGCCGCCCCGCGAGCGATTCCGGCGGCGCTTCCTCCAGCCCTGCGGTATCGACCAGCCGTACGCGACGGCCACGCAGCAGTGCCTCCGCCTCCTTGCGGTCGCGCGTTACGCCGGGTGTGTCGGCCACCAGCGCCAGGCGTCGCCCGGCCAGCCGGTTGAACAGCGTGCTCTTGCCCACATTCGGCCGTCCGGCAATGACTACCAGGGGGAGCATCGCCGCTCCTCAGCGCAGCGCCAGGAGCCTGCCGTCGTCCGTCACCACGAACACCGTGCCGGCGGCGGCGATCGGGCCAAGCGATGCTTTCCCTGACAGGTCCTGCTGACCCAGGATGTCGCCGGTATACGGGCTGACAGCAAGCGCCTGTTGGTTGGTTCCGGCCACCACCAGCCGATCGCCCACCAGCAATGGCCCATACCAGGTGATGGGGCGCCGCTGCTTGTCGGGGTTCTCCCACTGCGGCAGCTGCGTCACCCATGCGATGCGGCCGTCGTCACGACTGACCGCGGCAATCTTTTGCTCGAGCGACACGACGAACAGCCACGACCCTGCCGCCCAGAGGCTGTCCTCGCCGGATACTGTGCGTTCCCACAGCCGCCGCCCCGTCGGCAGGTCATTCGCCACCATCAGTCCCGCCATGCCGATGGCGTAGACCCGTCCGCCATCCACCACAGGCAACCCTCGAATGGCGGTGAAATTCGCCAGGCTGCTCGCCTGCAGGGTCGTCGCGAGCAGGTCCGTCCAGACAACGGTGCCGCTTTCAGCGCGCAGCGCCGCCATTTCCCCCGAGCCAAATCCCGCTACCATCAGCCCATCCGCATAAGCGGGCGCCGGGCTGCCCAACACGCTCGTGGTCGGATTGGCGGCCTGGTACTGCCAGAGCTGCCGCCCGTTCTCGGTGGTCAGCGCCAACAGGCGATCCTCGATCGTGACCAGGAAAAGCCGCCCTTCCACTACCGTGGGCGAGGAACGCGCCGGGGCGCCAAAATTGCTGCGCCACCGCATCGTCCCGTGGGCAGCGTCCAGGGCCACAAGTTCGGATAACCCGTTGACCGCATACAGGGTGCCCTGATCGACCGCGAGGCCGCCGCCCACATTGGTGCTGTCGTCCTCGTCATTCTTGGTGTCGAATCGCCAGACCCGCCCGCCGTTGCCGATATCGAACGCGGACACCACGGCATCGGAATCCATCACGTAGACAATGCCGTCCGCCACCACCGGCTGCGCCAGGATCTTTCGCCGGTACCCGCCGCCGGCACCGATATCCGCGCTCCAGGCCTCCACCAGCTGCGTGCCCGTCGCCAGGTGACCCATGGTATGCGCCGGATTGCCGCCGGCCTGTGGCCAGCCGGCATTGCGCACTTCCGGTGGCAGCACGACCTTCGGCACGCCATCGTCCACCGTGAGCCCTTGCCGACCCGTCTGGACCGGCTCGCGCTTGCCCGGTATCGGCGTCTTCTTGTCGCCGAACCAACTGTCCCAAAGCCCACACCCGCCCAACGCCAGCGGCGCGAGCAAAGCTGTCCTCCTGGCGATATCCCCTCGCCGACAATTCATGCTGCTCACCCGCCCAGCCGGCTCAGCAGGCCGCTCGCCCGCCCACGCACTCCGTTCGGCGCCGTGACATCCTGTGCCAGCCTGCGCAGTGTCGTCTTCGCCTGATCGGTCTTGCCCAGCCGCAGGTCCAGCAGCGCGAGTTGTTCGTCCGCCAGCGTGCGCCACGGATTATCCGGGCTCGCCAGTACCTTCAGCCGTCCCTCCAGCAAGCCGGGATCCCCCGTGTCGATATAATGCTGAGCCCACGACAGGGTCGCCAGGTCCCGCAGCAGTGGATCGGCCGCACCGTCGGCCGCGACCTGGTCCCACAGCACGGTCGCACCAGGCAGGTCCCCGGCGTCCGCCTTCAGCGCCGCGTCACGCAGCCGCGCCAGCGTCGCGTAGCCTTCCGGGCCGCTGCTGGCGATCTTGCCAAATTCGGCAATGGCGACCGTCCGGTTGGCCGCGCTGGTCGCGCCCGCGGCGGTCGGAGTGGCGAGGTTCATTGCCGTCAGGAACTCGACTGCGGCAGCCGCATCCTTTCGCGCCTGATACCACTGCCAGCCCTGCCAGCTCGCCACGCCAGCCACAATCACGACCAGCACTGCGACGATAAGGCCGCCGTAGCGCTTCAGGAGCTGCTGGGCACGCTCGGCGCGCAGGTCCTCTTCGACTTCGTCAAAAATGTCGACCACGTGGTCTCCCGCCCGCTGCTGACGCCAGAGGAATCCGGGGGTTTCCTCGGCGCGCCGGACCATAGCGACGCGACCGCCACCCGGCAAACGCATCGCCCGCAAACGATCAGTTTACCTGCCGGGCGCATGATGGCGCCATGCGCGCTCTGCTGATCATGCTGCTGCTGGCCGGATGCGGTGCCACCCCCGAGCAGGCATTGACTGGCGCCGCCGCGATCAGCATCGGCAGCATCACCATCATCCAACGCAGTCCATTCGACGCGCTCTATTCGATCCTCAGCGGCAGGGACTGCTCGATCGTCCGGCTCGATCAGGGCAAGAGCTATTGCCGTCCGCTGGAACCACCGCCCGAGGCCCTGCCCTTCTGCACCCGCACCCTTGGGGTGGCCGAGTGCTGGCGCTATCCCGCCAGCCTGCCCGACCATCCGCGCGATCTCGGCGACGTCCCGCATCCGTTGACGCCCGAGCAGAACGTCAACCGCACACAGGGCTGGCCCCGGCTATGAGGGGATGAGGAGGCCCCCTCCCCCTTCCCCTCTCCCGCAAGGGGAGGGGGAGTGCTCTGCTTTCTGCTTATAGCTACTCCTAGCTACTCCCCCTCCCCTTGCGGGAGGGGGTTGGGGGAGGGGGCCGTCCGCCACCACCGACTCACGCCGCCAGCGGCAGCCCCACGTAATTCTCCGCCAACGCCAGCGAGGCAGCGCGCGAGCCGAACACATAATCCAGCTCCGCCGCCTGCATCCGCTGCTCGAACGGCGTGTGGTCGAAGAACCGATGCAGCAGTGTCGTCATCCACCAGGAGAACCGCTGCACCTTCCAGATCCGCCGCAGACACGTCGAGGAATACGCATCCAGCCCATCCGTCGCGCCATCCCGATAGAACCCGGCAATCCCACGCGCCAGTACCGCGACGTCAGCCGCCGCAAGGTTGAGCCCCTTCGCGCCGGTCGGCGGCACGATATGCGCCGCATCGCCCGCCAGGTACAGCCGCCCGCACTGCATCGGCTCGCAAACGAAGCTGCGCATCGGTGTAATGCCGCGTTGCCGGATTGGACCCTCCGCCAGCCGGAAGCCGTCGCGTGCCGCGCGTGCCTGCAGCTCCGACCAGATCCGATCGTCCGACCACGCCGCGAGATCCTCGTCCGGCGCGCACTGTAGATACAGCCGGCTCAGCGTCGGCGATCGCATCGCCAGCAGTGCGAAGCCGCGCTCGTGGCTGACATAGACGTTCTCCTCGGTCGACGGCGGAGCCTCCGCAAGAACGCCAAGCCACCCGAACGGATACTCGCGCTCGAACGTCCGCAGGATGGTGTCCGGGATCGACGGTCGGCAGACACCATGGAACCCATCGCATCCGGCAATGATGTCGCAGGTGATGTCGTGCTCGACACCATCATGACGATAGCGAATCCGCGGCTTACCATCCCGGAAATCGTGCACGCTGACACCGTCCGCCTCGAATACGATCTGCCCACCAGCGGCGAGGCGCGCGGCGATCAGGTCCTGCACCACCTTGTGCTGGCTGTAGACCATCACATGCTTGCCAACGAGGTCAGCGAAATCGATCCGATGATCCGTGCGATCGAACCGCATGACCACACCCGGATGCAGCATGCCTTCCTGCCGCATGCGCGCACCGACTCCTGAGTCGTTCAGCAACTGCTCGGTACCGAATTCCAGCACACCCGCGCGAATGCGGTTCTCGACGTACTCCCGCGAACGCGCCTCGAGCACCACGGACTCGATGCCCTGCAGATGCAGCAGATGCGACAGCAGCAGCCCAGCCGGGCCGGCTCCAACGATACCAACCTGCGTTCGCATCCAATGCCTCCTCGCACCCGAGTGTAGCCGCCCGGCACGCCGCGTGCATAATCCACACCGACACGATCGACGCTGAACCCCCGCAGAGGACCGCAGCATGGCCAGCATCCCGCCACCGGATAAGCTCGCAGCCGAATTCGATTGCCTGATGGAGCGCGCCGGCGTCACCGTGCCGCCGTCGCGCCGTGCCAACGTGCTCACCGCCTATGCCGACCTGCGCGAGCAGATTGCGCTGCTGCATGGCCGCTACGATCACACTGCCGAACCGTCCAACGTGTTCCGCCTCACGCCAGCAGGGGACAAGTAATGGACACGCAGGACCTCTCCATCGCCGAGATGGGCCGCCTGCTGCGTGCCGGCAACGTCACCTCCGAAACGCTCGCGCGCGACGCACTTGCACGCGTCGCATCACGCGACTCTGCGCTGCACGCCTTCGTCCTGGTCACCGAGGACCGAGCGCTGCAAGACGCCCGCCGCGCCGACACTGAACTCAAATCCGGCAAAGATCGCGGCCCATTCCACGGCGTCCCCTACGCGCTGAAGGACATCTACGACACCGCCGGCATCCGCACGACATGCCATTCCAAGCTGCGTCTCAACGTTGTGCCGAAAGAGGACAGCGTCGCCGCCGCGCGCTTGCGGGAGGCAGGTGGCGTACTGCTTGGCAAGCTCGCCACGCATGAATTCGCCATCGGCGGCCCGAGCTTCGATCTGCCATTTCCGCCGGCGCGCAATCCTTGGAACCCCGACCACGTCACCGGCGGTTCGTCATCCGGTTCCGGCACCGCGATCGGCGCGCGCATGGTGCGCATGGCGATGGGCTCGGACACTGGCGGCTCGATCCGCGGCCCGGCTGCCTGGTGCGGCACTGTCGGCATCAAAGCCACCTACGGCCGTGTCTCGCGCCGGGGCGTGTTCCCGCTGTCATGGACGCTCGACCACATCGGACCGCTGGCCCGCAGCGTCGAGGATGCCGCGATAACGCTTCAGGTGCTCGCCGGACACGACCCGCAGGACCCCGCCAGCGCCGACGTTCCGGTCGCCGATTATCGCGCCGATCTCGAGAAGGGCGTGTCAGGTCTGCGTATCGGCATCCCGCGCGCGTTCTTTGCAACCGCCAAGGCCACGACGCGCGAGGTCGTCGCTGCATTCGACCGCACCGCCGCTCAGTTGCGCGATGCCGGCGCCGTCGTCGAGGACATCGAACTCCCAGATTACACACTGTTCGCCGCGGTCGGCCGCATCATCATGATGGCTGAGGCTTTCGCGATCCACGAAGCCGACATGCAGACGCGTCTGCTCGACTATGGTGAACTCACCGCCGGCCGCTTCATCCTCGGCGCCGCGATCACCGCGGCGGATCTGATCCATGCTCAACGGGCGCGTCGCGAACTGACCGATGCGGTGAACGCGGTACTCACCCGGTACGATGCGCTGCTGACATTGTCGGCACTCGATACCGCGCCACGCTTCGATCAACCGACGGATGCGATGTCGTCGGCCTCGCCGATCCAGACAATTCCGTTCAATGTCACCGGTCATCCGGCGATGAGTGTACCCACCGGCCTCGCCGCCAACGGCCTGCCGGTCGGCGTGCAGATCATCGGCCGCGCCTTTGATGAACCGATGGTGTTCCGCATCGGCCGTGCGGTGGAAAAGCTTTCCGGCTGGGAGAAGATCAAGCTGCCGTTTTCCGACGGTTAGTGGCGCGACGGCAGGGTTCTGCCAATCGCCGGCGGAATGTGCCGTCTTACGAATGACGACACGCGTGGCTCGCCGGCTTTCCGAGAGGCGCTTGAGCGAATAAGCTGCAATCCGGCGAAATCGGGACGGGCAACGTCTGCCAAAGGAGGATGCGATGGATGGTATGATGCGCGCGGATCTGCCCGCGGTTCTAGCGCCGCTGAACTTCATGGAACCCATGGCGGAGAGGCCCTTTTCGTACAATTACGACCCGCCGCCGGGCCAGCCTGCCCGCAATGGTAAGCAGATTGAACACAGCGTTGCCGTCCACGACGCTCGCCCGGTCAACGACGCGCTGTCGCTCGACCGCGAGGGCTTCGTCCTGCTGCACCACCAGACCGCGGCGACCGATCTCTATGACGAGACGATCATCACCTCGGTCTACTACCCCGAGTGCGAGCGGCTGATGCGAGAGGCAACCGGAGCCCGGCGGGTCGTCGCGTTCGACCATATCGTGCGTAATGCCGCGAAGGCCGCCGTCAAAGGCAGCGGCATCAAGATGCCGGCTGGGCGCGTCCACAACGACTACACCGCCTGGTCGGCGCCACAGCGCGTGCGCGACCTGATGGGCGACGAGGCCGAGGAACTTCTGAAGCGCCGCTTCGCCATCAACAATATCTGGCGCCCGATCGCCGGCCCGCTGCTGCGCTCGCCCTTGGCGCTGTGCGACGCCGAGACGCTGGAGACCGACAACCTTGTCGCCTCCGAGCTGCGCTACCCCGATCGCATCGGCGAGACCTACGCGATCACCTACAATCCGAACCAGCACTGGTACTATTTTCCCAGAATGCAACCGGACGAGGCAGTGCTGATCCGCTGCTTCAACTCAGCGCGCTCGGGCCCGGCACGCTTTTCGGCACACGGCGCGTTCGACGATCCGCAAACGCCCAATAATGCGCCGCCACGCGAGAGCATCGAGATTCGGACGCTGGTGTTTTACTAGGGCCAGAGGTTCTGACAGGTTGCAGCGCTACTCTGCTTTTTTCAGCCAAAGCGCGTCATCCTTCGCCAGCCCGACCCCACAATCGGCGCGATGCGATGCGCGCGCCCTCGGCGGCTGCGGCGAGCTTCACCCAGACGATCTCCTCTGCAACGTATTCGCGGCCGGCGAACGTGCCAAAGCCACAATCCGTTCCGGCGATCACCCGCTCACGGTCGCCGACCACGGACACCGCTTCCTCGAGCCGCCGAGCAACGAGTTCCGGATGCTCGACGAAATTCGTTGTGGTATCGAGAACGCCGGGCATCAGCAGCATATGCGCCGGCAGCGGATTGTTGCGTAGTGCACTGTATTCATGCTGATGGCGGGGATTGGCGAATTCTATTGAGAGTGCTCCGACATTGGCGCGGTACAGCTCCGGCAGAATGGCCGCCATGGCGATGTCGTAAATATGCGGCCCATCATTGTTGCCCCAGCAGACGTGCAGCCGGATGCGGTCGCGGGGAATGCCCTCGATGCCCACATTGATCGCCGCGACATGCAGTTCGAGCTGGCGTAGGAACTCAGCGTCAGTCAGGCCGCCGAAGAACCGATGCCGTTCCATCGCCAGGTCGGGAGCATCGATTTGCAGGATGAAGCCGGCCTCATGGATGGCGCGATATTCGTGGGACAGGGCCTTCGCCAAAGCCATCAGATAGGCCTCGTGACTCTCGTAATGCTGATTGAGCATGGTCGTCGCAACGATGCCCGGCGACGGCGCCGTCATGAAACATTCGCTGAACTGGCCCCCCATGCGCTTGAGCCTCGCGGCGTCTTCATTGATCGGTGCGCTGTTGACATACTGCACATCGGCCATCGCGGCCGGCGCGTTTATTACGCGCGCCGAGTGCGGAAAACGCATGGCGGTCTGCCGGACCCAGCTTGGAAATTCAATCTGATCCCGCGCCGGCGGACGTTTCGACGCACCACCGAAGCCGCACAGGCACCGCGGAACATAGGTCTGGAAGCTGACGCGCGACTGTTCCCCATCGTTGCCTACGTCAACACCGGCGCCGACCTGTTTGGCGGTCACATATGCGGTTGCGGTTTCAACCTCGCGGGCCAGTGCGGCGGTATCGATCGTCTCGCCGGCTTCCTGGCGGATCAGCAGGTCGGCCAATCGTTCCGCACGCGGCAGACTGCCGACATGACTGACCAGAATGCGGTCGGTGCTCATCAACATGGGCATTTTCCTGCTTCGTTGGACGGTGGAGTATCATGCAGCAGCCTATTGCGCGCGAGCAAACGGTGGAGAAAACGCCAATCATGGAGTGTGTGGACCCACAGCCGATGACGGGGTTCCACCCCTCGGGCGACGCAACAGGTCGATCCCTACAAGTACCGCTGGAAGACCGCAGACCGCCCAGCCGGCTGCATAACCACCCGTCAACCGCAGTAGCAATGCAAACACCGACGGGCACAGGAACGCGCCCATCTGACCAAACGACAGAACGCCGCCAGTGACCGCGCCAGCCCGTCCGAACGGCGCGAGGCGTGCGGACTCCGACAACAGAATGCCGTGCCAGGACATCGCCGTCGCGCTGAGCATGCCGGTGGCCACACCGATGGCAAGCGTGGGCCATGTCTTGTCGAATGCACTCACCATTATGACACTCCCCGCCATGCCAAACGCCAGCCAGGACATCACGAAGCGCGGTGCGACATAAAAGCTCCCAACCCAGCCCCACAGGATCCGGCACGGGATGGCGATTGCGATGACCGTGGAGAACAGCGCACCGGCCGCCACGAGGTCATAGCCAAGCACCGTGAGGTACGTCACGAAGTAGGCGATGAAGACCGCCTGAAGCCCGTTGAACGCGAAGCAGGCGAAGGAGAGAGAGCGCAGCTCCCCTACTGCCAGTACGCCGGTGATCGTGGTTACGAAATCCGACAGGTGGATCGGATGGTTCGGTGACGGATCAGTATCGAGCCGTCCGTGCAGTGGCTGCAACAGTAGGGCAGAGAGCCAGCAGGCCGCTGCGCTGAACAGCATGGTGCCGCGCCATCCAAAGGATTGGGAAAGAGCTGGGCCAAGCCAGCCGCCGAGCAGAATGCCAGCCGGGATGGCAGTCTGGGTGACGGAGAATGCGAACGGTGCGTATCGTCTCACTGCCCACCTGCCGAGCAACTGTGAACTGGCGGGCGTGGCGACGGCGGCGATACCGTTGCCGACCAGAGCCGACAGCACGAAGCCGGCCGCGCCTCCGATGATCGCGACGGCCATCCCTCCACCGGTCGAGAGCAGTGCGATCTGGCTCATGCGAATGGCACCGTGCCGGATGATGAACCCGCCCGATCCAAGTTGACCGATCAACGCGGCTATTGCCGTGAGGCCAAAATAGACGCCGACCCACGACGGATCTGCGTGCAATTCGAGGATGATCAGCGGAGCGAGCACCGCAGGCAGCACTCGTCCAACGGAGCCGCAGGTTTGTTGCAAAAACATCGCCACGACAGCGACCATCATTCGGGTCAAATGGCGTGTTCCTTTGGGCTGACCTGTTCCGCTGCGCCAAGACCCTGGAGACCGGGAGCCTCGTTGGTGTCGGTACCCCGTCGTGATGTCGACCTCCTGCAGAGGCCGCCCGCCTGCCTCGATGCTGCGGATATTCGCTGCGATCTCCGTCACCAGTTGCGCAACGGTCGGCCGCCGCGCCACGTGGGGCATCACGGTCACTTTGGGATGTTGCCACAGCGGGCTTGTTGTCGGCAGGGGCTCCGGCCACAGCGCGTCGAGCGCGGCGTATGACAACTGCCCGGAATCGAGCGCCGCGATCAGATCCTGCTCCACCACGTGCTTGCCACGTCCGACGTTCACCAGCATCGCCCCTCGTGGCATCATGGCAAAGGTGCGCGCGCAGAAGATGCCCTCGGTTTCTCGCGTCAGCGGCAGCAGGCAGACGGCGATGTCGGTCTGCTGAAGAAACGGCTCGAGTTGGTCCGGGCCGTGAAAGATCGGCACGTCACCTTCGTCCCTCGGATGCCGAACCCAGGCCGAGACCTTGAACCCGAGCGACTTCAACACCAACGCCGGCGCTTTCGCCATCATGCCGAAGCCGAGGAATCCCACACGCCTTTGCTCGGGCCGTATGATCGTTGTGCGGCGCCACTCCCGATTGGCCTGCGCCGCCTGATAGCCGGGCATGTCACGGTGAAAACGCAGAACGTGCATGACGACGTATTCCGTCATCATCGGATCACCGCCGGGTGGCTCGACTTTGCACAGCGGGGCCTTGGGCAGCTTTGGATGCCCGACAAAGGACTCGACCCCGGCCGCACGGCTGAACATGGCTTTCAAATTTGGAAAATGCGGGAGAGCATCGAAGTCGGGATGCATGAAGGCGAGATATTCGATGTCCGCCAGATTTCCCGCATCAGGCCAGGTGCGGATTTCCAAATCGGGAAGCCGCGCCGCGAACGTGTCGCGCCATGCCGTGGCGTTGCCGATATGCTTGTCGAGATCAACGATGAGCAACGCCACAATCGCCTCCGAAGGTATTCGATCACTGTTCTAGCGGGAGTCTCCCTGTTTTCCTACACGCGGGCTTTCGCAGGAACCCATCGCATCGTCGCCACATCGACCTGGACCTTTGCGCCCGGCGTGGTACCGTGGCGGCTTATCGTTGGTCCGTTTCGGGCGGTGCGTCAGCTTCACCATCCACATCGCACAGATCTGATCTTTCGCCGCGAGGCATTGCCATGACCCTCAAGCCCATCCCTGGCGCTCCGGTCGACGCGCCGATACCGGATTTTCCAACCGGCGAACCGGGTCCGCTGGTTCTGCCGGCATCCCGATTTACCCGCCGTCCTGTTGGGCCAGCGCCGTTATCTCCCACGCCGTCCGCGCCCTCTGCCACAGTGTCGGCAGCGAGGCTGCCAGGGCCGGTCGAAATTCGCGGCGATGGCGATAGCATCCTCACATTCCGATGCATTCCCGAGGTGCCCGCCATCAACCGGTCGAGCCTGACGATCTCGATCACCGGCGAGGCGCCGGGGGAACATTCCGCTCAGAGGATGCCCAAACTCGACCTGCCGATAGACGAAGCCAAAGCGTTCCTGCTGGCGTTGCGAAATGGAAAGTCGCCGGTCGTCATTGCCGACAGCCGCACCGCGTTTCAGCTCGAATTCACCATCGCGGAAGAAGGACCCACCTTTACCATCGGCAAGCCATGCCAGGCGCGCACCGTGCGACGTTTCAACGCCGGGCAAAACTACGATGTGAAGGCGATGGCAACGCACCTGCTTGCCGAACTTGGCCCATAACCCGACGGTGATTTTCGCATCACCGCGGTCGCATTACCATTTATAGACCTTCTGCAACGTTCCACCCATCAGCGCCGCCTTGTCGCTCTCGGACAGGCGTTTGGTGTCGCGGAACGGCGCGACGCCCTGCTCATAGGTCAGCATCCCGATCGTCCGCGTCCAATCCGTGCCCCACATGCAGCGATCCAGCCCGAACGCATCGATGACGCGCAGCACCGGCTCCCAGATGTCGTCGTACGGGAACGGTTGGTGCGACATCGTGCAGGCGCCGCTGATCTTCACCCGTACGTTCGTGAATTGCGCCAGCGCGAGCAGCTTCGGCAGATCGGCCCAGACGTCGGCCGGAACCGGCGGGCGAGCCGGTTGCAACAGGCCGAGATGGTCGATCACGATGACCGTATCCGGGTGTCGCTGGATGTGCGGCAGCCCTTTGTCCAGGATGCCCCAGCAAAGCAGGTTGACCGGCAAACCGTGTCTGGCGGCAGCAGTGAAAGCACGGTTGAGGCCGGGATGGTCGGCATCCATCGGCAGGCCGTCGCGCATGCGGATGCGAATGCCGCGCGCGCCCTGTGTCGTCGCCCATTTGGCCACCACATCGTCAATCGCCGGATCGGTCGCATCGACCGGCGTCACGACCCGGAATTTGTCCGGATACGTGTTGTAAACCTCGAGTGCGTAGCTCGGATCGTATTCATAAGCGCTAAACGAAGACACCATGATTGCGCCGTCCACACCGACGCTGTTCATGGCGGCGACCATCTCCGCGCCCGTGGCGGAGTCCAGTCCGTGCGAGGGACTGGCCCACGGCCGCCCGGGATGATTGCGATCGAAGGGATGGACCTGAACGTCGATGATTGGCATGGCCGTCCTCCTATTTGTTCCGCATCGTCCGTTATCCCGACCAGGTTGGCGAGAGCGGTGGACGCGGCGACGATCAAAGAAGGCGTTTAGCACGAAGGACGAGCGGAGGACGCCAAGGGCCACGGAGGCTGGAGAGATGCGGTGCGCGCCAAGCGCTATTCCCTCCCTTCTCCGTGGCCCTTGGCGTCCTCCGCCCTTCCTTCGTGTTAAAAACCTTGCGGTGCCATCAATCAGCGCAGGTGCAGCCCAGACGATGCGTGATGCCAGCCCACCCATGCGTTGGAAGCCGATCCGGTGTCGCTCAGAAATACACCGACCGTCCGGCTCCCCCGGTTGCCGCGATCAGTTCGCCGGAGACCGCCCAGGCCTTGTCCGAGGCCAGGAAAACCGTGACGAACGCAATCTCCGAGGCGTCCACCATGCGGCAGATCGCATTGCCGCGCGGCGAGTCGGGTGCGAAGTCCTGTCGCTCCGCCTCTTCCGGCGACACGCCCAGTTGCTTGGCGCGGGCAGCCAGCAAACTCGGCGTCCGCTCGGTGCGGGTCGTCCCGGGATGGATGCAGTTGACCGTGATCCCATGACGACCGAGTTGTACCGCCAGCGTCTTGGACATGTGCACCAGACCGGCATTGCGTGCTCCGCCGCTGAGGTTGCCGGCGTTGCGCGCGTTGGCACCGCTGATGTTGATGATGCGGCCCCAACCCGCCTTTTTCATCAACGGTATCACGGCGCGGGAACAGCGCAGCGCGCCGACGTACTTGACGTTGAAATCCTCCAGCAGATCGTCATCGACGACCGTTTCGATCGGGCCGGTTGCGGTGGCGGAGCCCCCTGGTGCGGAGCCGCTGTTGACCAGGATGTGCACGCCGCCCAGTTGCTGTGCCGCCTCGGCCACCATGCGATCGACCTGCTCCTTGCTGGTGACATCGGCCGCGAGGGGAATGATGCGCCGGTTCGTTTCGGCTCCCAACTCCCGTGCGGCAGCCTCCAGAGCTTCCTTGGTCCGCGCGACGATCGCGACATCGACCCCCTCGCGCGCCAATTCCCGTGCGATGGCTTTGCCGATGCCCCGACTGCCGCCAGTCACGATCGCATGCTTGCCTTGCAATCCGAGGTCCATGGCATTCTCTCCCCTTGGCGGTGTGACCGCGATTTCATTGCCTCGGTGCCCATTGTTTTCTCTGATCGACCCTGGTGCAAGGGTTGCCTGATGCAGGGCGATGTATGGACCGTGTCGGCACGCCTTCGACAGATGCGCCGCCGTTCGGACTCTGCATGCGGCGCACCCATTCGCCTTGCACACTCGGTAACTGCCGCCGACATAGAACGACGGATGACCGAAGAACGAACCCGCTTCACGGGATTGGCGCTTGGGGTGGCACCCGAACCACTGCCAAATGGGAACCAGGCGAACCTCGAGGCGTGCTCGGATCGTCAGCGGCGCTCGACCAGGCTGCTGTGCACCCAGCCATTGGCCTCGGTGTCACCGATCTGGAGCCATCCGCCAGGTGCCTCCCCGAACACGTGCAGTTCCTTGCCCTGAGGTTCGACCCTTATGACTTCGCCCTGCGGTCCAGTCCGAATGTTGCCACTCTGACGCATGACGACGGTGCCGGATGCATGGGTGGACGTTGGCGGAGCTTGCACCATTGCCGAAGGCTGAGGCTGGGCCGCTGGTGCGGGAGCGGTGGGGGCACCGGTCGAGGCGGGTGTCGAACTTGAGAGAACCGTGTCCGTCTCGCTTGGCATTGGCGGCACCGGCGCTGCTGTCCCACGCATGATGTTCTGCGGTCCGCCGTTCTCATAGCAGTGCACGAGAGTATCGACGTAGACCTTCGTCGCCTCGGTGATCGTGCTGCCCACGTGGGCCTCGGCTTTGAGGGTGCGGGCAGGGTCATCGCCGAGGTCATTCCGGGTGACGATGACGACGAACAGCACGTAGGTATTGCTGCTGGGACCGAATACGTCGGCTTGACCGCATACTGCAAACTGGTTCTTGACAGCCTGCGGCCAGACCTGGACGCCCCGGAACCGCACGGAGTCCGGGTTGCTTGCGGAAATGCGGACGCTGTTCTCAGCCGCTTTGCGCAGTTCGGCTGACTGATCCGGAGCCCTCGCCGTCTGGGGAGCGGGCTCGCACCGCTCTTTGTCGCATGCGGCGACCAGCAGCGCGACGGCCATGGCCACGGTAGCTGCAAATGCTCCGGCGTTAGCGCTCACGATACGACCTCCTTCGGGAATGCCCGCCGGTAGTGACGTCCGGTAATGACCTGGGTAGCGCACCATCATTAGGGCAATTGATTGGCGACCGCCTTTCCGGAGATCCAGGGTGCCCGCGCGCGGCAATAGCGATTTGCAGGCGTGCCAGGGGCTCTGGCACTCGCAACGCACGGTCGAAGATGCCTGATAGCATGTCGGATTTCCGCGTCACTTCCCATATGACAACTGGTAGGACCATCAATGCGTTGACGGCCCGATCGGACGAGCCCCGCGAAGCGGCACCACGGTTCGCCGACGGATCGGTATGGACGACCACGAAACCGCGACATGATTGTGCGCAGCCTGTCGGCGGTCTCGCGCCATGGCAGTTGCGCCGCGCCCAGGAGATGCTGCTCGCGAACATCGAGTTCAACTTACGTTTGGGCCACGTGGCGAAAGCGTGCGGGCTGTCCACAAGTCATTTCGCGCGGGCGTTCAAGATTTCTACCGGAGTTCTCGCCACTCAAGTGGTTCATCGGACTGCGGATTGACTTATCCAGAAGGACCCTGACGCAGTCAGACATTTCACTGGTCGACGTCGCTGGAATGTATGGCATTTCCGACCAAAGTCGTTTCTCGCGTGTCTTTCGCCGTGTTGTCGGAAGAAGCCCTGGCGCATGGCGTCGAGAATGTCGGGATGACAGCCGCTTTGCCGAGCCGAGTTACACCGTTGCATGGGTCGATTTCATCCCGGCTCGGAGCGGGCGGCGTGATTCTTGATGCAGCACACCCCTGGCGCCAGTCCTCGCCGTGCCGTCTTCCGGATCATCCTCCGGCGTCGCCGCGTCGCGAGCTTCCCTTGACGAGGCTGACCCTTCCCGTTCGGACATGATTACTGTCGCCGAACCCATGCCAAACACGGGAACCGGGCAAACCGAGGTGGGCAGGATGGAGTGCTCTCTGTCCCGGGCAGCGTATTCGTTCCAGACCGGCTTGATGAGCCGGCGCAATTCTACAAGACCATGGTGGCAGGAAAAGGTGACATTCACTTGGACACCGTCTGTCCTTCGCCCGCGTCGGCCGACACAGCCCTGCACGGAGCGCGCCGGTGCGTATTCTGCTGTGAGGAAATTCGCCCAACCGCGTCGATCTGCCCTCATTGCACAAGCAATCTCGTGCCGCTGCAACGGCTGTCGGATGAGCGGGTGGCGCTGGAAGAGCGCGTCGCGGTGCTTGAACAGTCCCTGGCGGAGCTGCAACTGGCGCAGTCTGCGAGTGTCGAGAGCACT
The DNA here is from genome assembly GCA_963726125.1 of uncultured Alphaproteobacteria bacterium. Lineage (GTDB taxonomy): Bacteria > Pseudomonadota > Alphaproteobacteria > Acetobacterales > Acetobacteraceae > JAMXLO01. The sequence goes on from CAVSBG010000005.1 coordinate 565,802, forward strand.
CCATCCTCGATCGCAATCAGCGTGGAGCCTGTCCCATTGCCGGCGTCAGGGATCAATTGGCCCCACATGGCGGAAAACGTCTTCCTCGGGATGGTTGTCCTGGTCGCCGCTCACTGGCTCGCCACCACACTGCCCGTCGGCAGCCGCCCGCTGTTCCGTCTGGTGGCGCTGGTCGTCGCGCTGCCCTTCGGATATCGCTTCGAGCGCTACACGAAGAGCGGCGTGTCCGAACAGGTCATTGCCGCGCTCGCCTATGGCTGCGTCGGCACGCTGGCGCTTGGCCTGCTCGACATGGCCCTCGGTTATCTGACACCGCGCTTGCTGAGTGCACCCGACATCGTCGCCACCGTCGCAGCGATTTCGCTCAGCCATTTCGCGGGAAGCGGCCTGGCGCAGGCGCGACGTGGTTGCGCGGATCGCGCGGCAAGTGCCGCGGCGGCGCGCAGCAGTGGCCTGCTGCCGCACCTCCAGGCAGCGCAGATCAAGAGCACGGCCGATACGGTCAAGTCGGTTTACGAAGCGCTGACGCCGGTCGCCGCGGGTGGCGCTGCCGTGTGGGCAGCATTCAACCACATCTCGTTCTGATCGCACGATCGAATGTCGCAGACATCGCAGATGGAGCCTTCAACCCAGGTCGCGGAGCCACGCAGACCACGCCGCCCCGCACCCGCCGTGCTGATCGTCGCCGTGCTGTTCGTGACGATGATCGGGCTGTCGATCTGGTACCTGACGCGCAGGGAGCCGCTGGTGGTGCAGGGCGAAGTGCAGTCACGCACTTTCGACATGGCGGCGCGCGTCGACGGGCGGATCGGTCAGATCGTCGTGGCACGCTCCCAGAACGTGCCGCAGGCCGCGCCGCTGATCCGCATCGACAACCCCGAACTGCTGGCAAAGCAGCGGCAGAGCCAGGCGGATCTTTCCGTGGCCGAAGCCGAGCTCGCACGCGCCAAGGCAGGGTTTCGCCAGGAGGTCATCGCCGAACGCAAGGCAGAGATCGACCGCGCCGAGGCGGACCTCACGCTGGCCCAACGCACGTTCGACCGGACGCGGACGCTCGTGGTCTCGCACGATTCACCGCAATCGCAACTCGATCGCGACAGCGCGGCACTGACGCTCGCGGAACGCACGCTGGATCAGGCCCGCCTGTCTTACCAGGAGTCCGTTGCAGGCTTCACCCGCGAGGACCTGGCGATCGCCGAGGCCAAGGTCGTCAGTGCCCGGGCGGATGTGCAGACGATCCAGTCGCTGGTCGATCAAATGGTGGTCACGGCCCCTGCGGACAGCCAGGTCTTCCGCATCCCCGTTGAGGACGGCGAGTTCGTGCTCCCCGGCGTCCCGCTGATCTCATTGGTCGATCTGCACGACATGTGGGTGCAGTTCGACGTGCGTGAGGACCTCCTGCGAGACCTGAAGGTCGGGTCGAAAATCGACGTAAGGGTTCCCGCCCTCGGCGACCGGGTCGTGGCGCTGGAGGTTCGCGTCATAGGTTCGAAAGGCGAATACACCAGTTGGCGTGCCACCCGGGCGAGTGGCGACTTCGACCTGCGAACCTTTGAGATCCGAGCCTACCCGGTCCAACCGGTGGACGGCCTCCGACCAGGCATGAGCGTCTACACCGACTGGCACGAGCCACGCTCGTGACCCCAACACAGACTGGCTTGTTTGCGGTGGCCGCGCGTGAAGTGCGCTGGATCCTGCGCGATCAGGTGACGTGGTTCCTGCTGTTTGGCGTTCCGGTGATCGCCTTCGTGTTACTCGGCTTCACGTTCAGTTCGGCTGTAGTGCGCGGACTCGATGTCGTCGTCGTCGACATGGACAACTCCGCGACCTCGCAGCTGTTCGTGCAGACTCTTGCGGCTGCGCCGGGCATTTCCGTCGCGGCGCGTGCCGACGACCTTGGCGCCGCCGCATCGGCGATCCGCGCCGGTCGTGCCATCGCCGCGGTCTACCTGCCGCCGGAGTTTGGCAAGGACGTAATGGCCGGTCGCGCGCCGCTCGCGGTCTCCTTCATCAACACGCAATTCTTCACGCCCGGGAGCAACGCGGGCAAAAGCATCACCAATGCTCTGCAGGCTGCCAGCGCCGCCGTGGCGCCAGCACACGCAGCAACCGGCGACCACGCGGAGGCGCCCCCCGGACTGGTGCCGGAGGAATACGTGCTTGCCAATCCGGCACTGAACTATGCCCAGTTCCTGCTGCGTGCAGTGCTGCCGACGGTGCTGCATGTGGTGGTCGCGATCTCCGCGGGACTCGCCGTGGGTTCAGAGTTTCGGCGGCGGAGCCTGCGCGCGTGGTGGGACATCTCGGGGCACAACGTGGCCACAGCGTTGGTCGGCAAGCTGCTGCCCTATTTCGTAGTTCATATGCTGATGTTCGTGCTGATGGTTGGCATCCTCGACGTGTGGCTCGGTGTCAGCTTCCGCGGCAACCCTGTGCTGGTCGCGGCGTCGGCAACGCTGCTCATCGTGGCCTACCAGATGATCGGCTGCCTGATGCAGTTGCTGGCGCGCAACATGGCACTCGGCCTCAGCCTGACCGGCCTGATCGTCTCGCCTGCGTTCGGCTATGCCGGCGTCGGCTTTCCGGTGCTGGCAATGGGTGCATTCCCGCGCGCCTGGGGCGCGATCCTGCCGTTACGCTGGTATATACAGATCCTATTCGACCAGGCCTCGCGCGGTGCGGCGGTCAGTGTCACAGCCGAACCGTTCGCCATGTTGAGCGGACTGACGATCGCGCTGACGGTGCTGGTCTGGCTCTGCTTCCGCGCCCTGGTTCGGCGCCGGCTCGCTATCCCCGACGAAGAGGAGATCGTGCCGTCGGCTCCATTGCCCGGCGTGAGTGGGGCGTTTGCGGCTGAGTGGCGGCGCGTGCTGGGCGATCGCGGTGTGCTCGGATTGTTTGTACTGGCACCCGTGATCTATGCGGTGTTCTACCCGCAACCCTATCTCGGCCAGATCGTACGCAACGTCCCGATCGCAGTGGTCGACCACGACAACAGCGAACTCGCCCGCGGGCTGATCCAGGCGTTGCAGGCCCACGGCAACATCCGCGTGGCCCTGCTGGCGACCACCTACCGGGAGGCGCAGGACGCGATCTTTGATCGCCGCGCTTTCGCCATCCTGGGCATCCCCGTCGATACTGAGAAGGACGTGCTGAAGGGCGTTGCGGCGCGGCTGCCGATCTATGCCGATTCGACGTACTTCATTCTGTTCAACCGTGCGCTGCAAGGAATGATTGAAGCGGTGCAGGCGTATACGACGGACGCACTGACGCGCGGTGCGCGGTCCGACAGCGCCGGTGTGCAGGCCGCGTCGCGGCTCATTCAGCCGGTCGAGCTGCTCCAGATACCGCTGTTCAATCCAACCAACTCCTATTCCGCGTACGTGGTGCCGGCCGCATTCGTACTGATCATCCATCAGACATTGCTGATGGGCGCTGCGATGCTGGGCGGTGTCGCTTTTGAGCAGGGCGGCGGTGGCGCGCGACGAGCGCGTGCATCTGTCGCTGCGATCCTCGGTCAAGGCTTGGCACACTGGACGATCTACCTGCCTGGCATGCTGCTCTACTTCGTCATCATGCCTCGCATCTACGGCTTTTCGACGCTCGGCAGTATCTGGGCGCTCGCCGCGCTCTCCATTCCGTTCATTCTGGCGACCAGCTTTCTCGGGCAGGCGCTCGGCCAGGTGTTCCGCCATCGCGAGACCGCCGTGCTGCTGGTACTCGCGAGCAGCCTGCCGCAGTTCTTCCTGGTCGGTGTCTCATGGCCGGCGGAGGCGCTTCCCGGCGTGTTGCGGCAACTCCGCGAGCTGCTGCCGAGCGTGAATGCGATCGACGGCATGGTTCGGATCAACCAGATGGGGGCAAGCCTGGCGGAAGTTCGACCCGATTGGGAGCGCCTTTGGCTGCTGACACTGCTGTACTTCGCACTCGCCGCCACCTGCGCACACTTCCGTTCCATGCGGACGCGGGACCATGCGGTCGTCGCCTAGGCGCCTGCTGCTGCTTGCCGTCGTGCTGGTGATTGCCGCCGGCGCGACCTGGCATTGGCGCGGTCTGCTGCATGCGACGGCATTTGAGCCGGTGCCCGGCATGGTCCGCACCACGGAGATCCACATTGCACCCGAGATCAGCGGCCGCCTGGCGCGCTTCCTGGTCGAACCCGGCAGCAAAGTCCAGCGCGGCCAGGCCGTCGTCTTGCTCGACAACCCGGAGCTCTGGGCTGCCGTCGGCGTCGCACGGGCACAGGTCGACAGGGCACGCTCTGACCGCGACCGGGTCTATGCCGGCGTGCGCGAAGAACAGGTGCAAGGACTTCAGCGCGAGGTCGCCAAGGCGCAGGCGGTGCATGCGCAAGCGGTTCAGGAGCTCAACCGCAAGTCCGTGCTGGCCATGCGATCGGACGCATCCCTTCAGGAGTTGGACGAGGCCAAGGCCGAGGAGGCGCGCAGTGCCGCGGACATCGCCATAGCCGAGGCCAGGTTTGCCGAGGCGCAGCATGGCCCAACGGCGGAGGAACGCGCCCTCGCGGACGCCACGCTAGCCGCAGCGGAAGCGGCTCGCGACGTCGTCGAAGCGCGTGCGGCCAAGATGCTATTGCGGGCACCAGTGGCCGGAACGATCGCCATCGAAGCAGCCGAGCCCGGCGAGGCCGTCGTACCGGGCGAGCCAGTACTCACCATGGTGCCCGAGCACGGGCTCTGGTTCGGTTTCAATCTGCGCGAAGACCGATTGCACGACCTTACGATCGGCGCGGCCGTCCCGGTTCGCGCAGGCAGTAACGCCGCAACCGTCAACGCAAAGTTGGTCGAACTGCGGGATCTGGGGGAATTTGCAGTTTGGCGAGCGGCGCGCGCAACCGGGGACCATGATCTGAATACGTTCTTTCTGCGGCTCGATCCGGCTGCTGCCACGCGGGACCTGGCGCCTGGTCAGACGGTGTGGCTGGCTCGGTAGCACACGACATCCCCACCGGATCGTCGAACGAGCTCTGCGCATCGCAGGGCAAACATCGGATTAAGCCGTTATCCTGTCTGGTGACATCTGTTCCCACGGGGGACCATGGCAGGCGGCGTCTTGGATCGCAAAGCTCAAGCGACGACTGCATCGCCAAAAACCAGCCGCCCCGCCCAGCCATCAGAGACGATCGCCACCACGACGTAGGGCGATGCGATGACCCCCATGCGCCCCGTCATCTGAGCAAGGCAGCTTCCTCGGGCACATGCCGACGCCGCGGAAACCTGAGCATCTGTTGCACCGGCGATCGATGGCTCTGGGATCGCGATCGCGCACCGTCCGTTGGTGCGCGACGATTTGTCATCCGGCCGCCTGGTCGCCGCTTCCGGCATATGCGTCGCGACCGGCGAAAGCTATTATCTGGCAGAGCGCGCCCCGCACGAGGCGAGCCCAAGCGCAGCCGCATTCCGCACGTGGGTCCTGTCGCAGGCAGCGGAATGCGCGGCCAAAATCAGTCCGGATATAGCCAGGGATTCGCCTCGGCGTCGATTTCGGACGGGACGCAAGATCGGCGTAGCTCGTGCCCGGACCAAACCCAAATTTACTCATAACATGCATGACTTATCTTCTGGCATCCGTCAGGACCTTGCTTGCCTGCCGGTTCTCCCAGAACCTTCAACCTACGCGGTCGTTATGGCTATCTCGGTATAGTTGGGCGAGGCGAACGTGGCGCGTGCAGGAACTGTCCACATCGGCATATCAGGCTGGACCTACGCGCCATGGCGCGGCGTGTTCTATCCGAAGGGACTGCCGCAGAAGCGCGAATTGGAGTACGCAACCAGCCAGTTCAGCAGCTTGGAGATCAACGGCACCTTCTACGGCATGCAGCGCCCGGACGCGTTCGCGGACTGGGCAGCGCGCGCGCCCGATGGCTTCGTCTATGCGGTAAAGGCGCCGCGCTTCATCACGCATATGAAGCGGCTCCGTGATGTGGAAATACCGCTGGCGAATTTCATCGCCTCCGGCCTGTTGCGACTCGGCCCCAAGCTCGGCCCAATCCTGTGGCAGTTCCCTCCCAACTTCCGCTTCGATCGCGAGCGGATCGAAGCATTCCTGAAGCTGTTGCCGCACGACACCAGCACGGCGGCGCGATGCGGCCGCAGGCACGATGATCGGCTGAAGGCGAGGGCCTGGCTGAAGGTCGATGCCGAACGGCGAATGCGGCACGCATTCGAAATACGCCACGACAGCTTTCGCACGCCAGAGTTCATCAGTCTTCTTCGCCATTACAATGTGGCACTCGTCTGTGCCGACACCGTCGAGTGGCCGCGGTTGATGGATCTCACGTCGGACTTCGTCTACTGCCGTCTGCACGGATCCGAAGTGCTCTACGCCAGCGGCTATGACGACCAGTCATTGAATGAATGGGCCGAACGCATCACGGCATGGTCGAAGGGTGGCGAGCCTGCCGATGCCCAACGCATCAATGGCAAGGGCCGCAAACGCCGGCGCGACGTGTTCGTCTACTTCGACAACGACATGAAGGTGCGTGCGCCGTTCGATGCGCACGCGCTGGAGGATCGTGTCAGCCGCCGCGTCCACCGACCTTAAACCCGTCTCCCGCGAAGCGGGGGAGGCAGGGAGGGGGTGCCACTATTTCCCCCCAACCGCGAACACGCTCTAATCGCCACCAAATATCCTGACAGGCCACCGCATGAACTTCGTGACCCCGACCGCACCCGACCCCGTCGCTCGCGCGCGCGAACTCGGCCCCGCCATCGCTGCCGCCGCCGACGAGATCGAGCGCACGCAGCGCATCCCCGAGCCGCTCCTGTCGCAAATCCATGCCGCGCGCCTCTGCCGCATATTGCTGCCACGCTCCGTCGATGGCGATGAACTGCCGCCGTGGCTCTACCTCAACGCGATCGAGGAGATCAGCCGCCACGACGGCTCCGTCGGCTGGAACATATTCGTTGCCAACAGCGCGGCCCTGATCGCGCCGTTCCTGTCGCCTGAGTCCGCCAGCGCCATCTACGCCGACCCGCGCGCGGTGGTTGCCTGGGGCCCACCGAACGAGTCGAAGGCGATCGCAGTCCCCGGCGGCTACCGCGTCACCGGCCAATGGAACTTCGCCTCCGGTTGCCGCCAGGCCACCTGGATGGGCGCGCACGGCCATGTCGTAGAATCCGACGGCTCCCTGCGCCTGAACGCCGCCGGCAAGCCGACAGTGCGGACGCTGCTGTTCCCCGTCTCGCAGGCCACCTTGCTCGACGGCTCGTGGAACGTCATTGGAATGCGCGGCACCATGTCGGGCGCCTATCGGCTAGACGACGTGTTCATCCCCGAGGCATTCAGCAGCACCCGTGAGGACCCGACCCTGCGCCGCGAACCCGGTCGGCTCTACGCCTATCCCATGCAGGGCATTTATGCCGTCGGTGTCGCCGGCGTCGCGATGGGCATTGCGCGTGCCATGCTCGACGCATTCGAGGAACTGGCGACCCGCAAGACCCCGCGCAACCTGGGACGGCTCGCCGACAACGCCGTGGTGCAGTCGAATGTCGCGCAGCATGAGGCGCGGCTCGGCGCGGCGCATGCCTATCTGGTGGATACGCTGTCCACCATCTGGTCGGCCGACGACTCCTGGGTGATCGACGTGCCTTCACGCGCGCGTGTGCGTCTTGCTTGCGCCCTCGCCATTCAGACCGCCGAGGCAGTAGCCGACTACACCTACAAATCAGCCGGCGTCGATGCGATTTTCCTCGGCACCACCTTCGAGCGCCGGTTCCGCGACATCCACACCCTGTCACAGCAGATCCAATCCCGCACGGCGCATTTCGAGTTCGTCGGCCAGATCATGCTAGGCATCGAGCCCGCGGGGACATTCCTGTAATATTCCAGAACCCGAACTGGCAAAACCATTCCGGTTGGGCTATCCGCTGGGGTTGCGCTCCATCAACGATTTGGGCGCCAACGAAACGGACGCCTAACCCATGAGCTTCGGCCGCAGGCTCGCTCTTCCGCTCATTGGCTTCATCCTACTGATCCAGGCCGGCGCGGGCGTGTCGATCTACGTTGCCACGCGTGCGGCCGTGACCAAGGAAGCCAAGGCACAGCTTGCCTCGACAATCGACGAGGCGGTTCACCTGTGGCAGCTACATCCCGGTTCGGCTGCGGGGCTGCCGCGCGGCGCCAGCTTGATCGTGGCCGACGGCGACCACGGTTGGACAGTTGTTGCCGGCGACCTCGGTTCGGCGGTGACAGCGTACCTGCCGGCGTCCTTCGCCGAACTGCCGCGCAAGGCTCGCACCATTCACACAGAGAGTGACGAACTCCTGGTGCAGGCGACATTGCTGCAGCATGTGGCTGGCGGTCCGCGTGCCGCCGTCGTTGCCACCCGAAACCTCACGACCGCACTGTCGCGATATCGCATCGTCTGGACCGTCCTGATCGGCGGATTCGTCGCGACCCTGCTGGCCGGGCTGGTCGTCACGCGGCTGGTCGACCGCGGTATCGCACGTCCGATCGCTCAACTGGTGGCTCAAATCACCAGGATCGGCCAGGGCGACTACCAACTCCCTGCCGCCGCGCCGGCGAGCGACCCGACCGGCCAACAGCTAGGCTTGGCGCTCGCCAACATGACCCAGGCGATCGCGGCTCGCGAATACCGCATCCGAGAGATGGTGCTGCACGACCCCGTCACCCACCTGCCGAATCGCGCGGCATTCCTCCAGGAGATCGCATCGCAGCCAGGTGCCGAACGTGCCGCCATCCTCGCCGTCGGTCTGGTAAACGCGCAGGAGATCGCCAACACGGTCAACCGCGACGTGGCTGACCGCGTGTTGCGGAACGCGGCCGCGCGGCTGGGGCGCATGCTCGGCGAGCCGCCGCCACTGGCCTGCCTCAGCGACCGCACCTTCGCGATGTTCCTGCGCGACATCGGCGAGTTGCGCGCGCGCACCATCGCATCCCGCATCGTGACCCACTTCGAGATCCCTTACACCGACGGCAAACTCACCATCGACACCGCGGCGGCCGTCGGCATCGCGCTGCTGCCGGTGCATGGCGACGAACCCGCCTTGCTGCTGCGCCGCGCCGAGGTGGCGCTGCAGGTGGGGTTACACAACGAACATCGCTGGGCGGTTTACGACCACGCCAGCGACCCACATCGCCCGGATCGTCTGTCGCTGATGAGCGACCTGCGTCAAGGCCTCAGCCGCAGCGAGTTCATGCTGGTCTACCAGCCCAAGCTGCACCTTCCGTCAAATCGGATCACCGGCGCGGAATCACTGGTGCGCTGGCATCACCCGCAGCGCGGCCTGGTGCCGACATTCGAGTTCATCACACTGGCCGAGGATACCGGCAACATTGGCCATCTCACCCGCTGGGCACTGCGCGCCGGCATCGCACAGGCGGCACAATGGCGCGCCAGGGGCATCGATCTCGAGATCAGCATCAACGTCTCCGCGCGTGATCTGAGCGATGCGCGGCTGCCCGACCGCGTGATGCAGCTTCTCGCCGACCACAAGCTTGGCCCCGAGGCGATCCAGCTCGAAGTCACCGAGAGCGCGATCATGGTCAACCCGAACGTCGCCATCGCCGTGCTGAAGCAGTTGTCGGAACTTAATATCGGCGTCGCGATCGACGATTTCGGCGTCGGCCGCGCGTCGCTCGCCTATCTCCGCACACTTCCCGTACGCGAGTTGAAGATCGACCGCACCTTCATCCACCAGATGTCCGAAGACCCGGAGAACCGCAAGATCGTCCGCGCCGTAGTGGACCTTGGCCACAGCCTCGGCTTCGCGGTCAGCGCCGAGGGCATCGAGGACGAGGCCTCACTTCAGGCCGTCACGGAACTCGGCTGCGACTACGCGCAAGGCTATCACATCGCGCGCCCGCTGGTCGCCGAGCTACTGGCGCTGTTCGTCCGCCAGCCACCGCGCGGCGTGCCCGCCTGAAAGCGCCGAACAAACCCCGCATGATGGCCGGCCTCGGCCCGGCCATCGGCTACCCGCAGCAATTTGCGAATATCACAGCCCCAGTTCTGGGTATTATACCAACGGCCCTTGCTGTTGACGTACCGCACGCAACGATCCAACCCCGATAGGGGTCGGGAAGACACCGTCTCCCCGCCCTCCGAACCGTGCGTGCGGTTCTCCCGCACACGGCTCTCCAGTTGCTGGTTTCCTCATCGGGAGCACCTCGCGTCTTCATGGGCTGCGAGCAGGGTGAACAGCCCGTGATCCGCGAAGAAGGCGTTGGTCCATCGTCCATGGTCTGCTTCACTTCGTCCTATTGACGGCCGCTTTTCCTGCTTGCGCAGGATAGCTCGCAGCCGCCGCCGGATCATCTGGTCGATCCTGCGGAACAAGCGTGGCCTGGCGTGTTTGAAGTAGCCGAACCATCCCCGAAGCATCGGGTTGAGGTCAGCGATGATCCGTTCCAGGCTATCGCCCCGGCTGCGGATCGTCCTGGCCCTCACCTTGTCCTTGAAAGCCCGCAGGCTCTTATCGCGCACGAACCGGTGCCCCGCCTCAAACCGGTAGCCAAGAAAGTCGAACCCCTGGCCGGGTTGTGCGGCGTCGCCGATGCGCGTCTTGCAGGGGTGCAGGGTCAGGCCGTTGGCATTCACCCACGTCGTTACTTGGCGCAGTGCCGCAGCCGCCTCCGCTTCCGATGCGCAGAGGATCACGAAGTCATCGGCATAACGCACCATCCGGTAGCCGCTCTGCTCCATGAGCACGTCGAGCGGGTGCAGATACAGATTGGCCAACAGCGGCGACAGCACGGCCCCTTGGGGCGTTCCCGCCGCTGGCTGCCAGCGTGCTACGTCCGACATGATCTCCTGCCGCAGAAAGCCATCGATCAGGGCCACAATCCGGCTATCGCTGATCGAACCCTCCACCAGCCTCATCAGCCTGTCGTGCAGAATGGTATCGAAGTAGCTCTTCAGGTCGGCGTCCACCACATGGGTGTAACCCTCCTTCAGCAAGCGATCGACTTCCCGCAACGCATCCTTGCAGCCCCGTCCCGGCCGGAACCCAAAACTCCCCGGTCTGAACTGAACTTCAAAGATCGGCTCGATGACCATCTTCAGTGCTGTTTGTACAATCCGGTCCTTCACCGTCGGTATCCCCAGAGGCCGGGTCTTACCGTCTCCTTTGGGTATCTCCACCCGTTTCACCGGGTCCGGCTGGTAGCGACCCTCCGTCAGGCTACGCTGGAGTTCACGCAGATATCGCTCCGATTGGGCTTCGAACCTCTCAATGCTCTGACCGTCCACGCCCGCCGCCCCTTGGTTGCGCGCGACACGCTGCCACGCGATTTCCAGAGTCGCCGGACGAACCACCTTGTCGATCAGGCTGAACCACTTACCCCCTTTGACGCCGTTACCCAGCGCCGACACCATGCGATCCGTCCATATGGATGCTTCCGCCCACCACAGTCCGTGGGGTTCCCCACCGGGGGCGTCTCTCCCTTGCTTAGCCTTGACGGCACTACCGGGGTTCTCTTGCTCCAAACCAAACCTCTCGCATCCAGCTTCCTGCCTCCCTTCCCTCGGAACGGTTTTGCTAGCCGCTCGTCTCCACCGCTCGAAGCGGCCTCGGTATTATGAAGGCTCTGACTCCTGACAGCCTCACCCAGACCGTCAGGTCTCTCCGCTTACGCCGCTCTGCCGTCCCGACATTCCGACCTCAACCACGTGATCCGCCTGATGGTCGCTTTGAGTATCAGTCGCCTCAGCGCCACCAGTTGTTCCAGGCTTCGCCACTCATGAGCAGGCTCGCCACGAGATCCCGCCGAAACAGGTTCGTCATCCTACGGACTGCCGGTTCACCTCCGGTTGCTCTCCACCCCGCCTCGCGGCGACGCAGTTACCTTCAATTTCTGGGATTGCGACCATCCCAGGCACGGACTTCCACCGTGCAGACAAAGCGTCCTCACGGGACGCACTCATGACCGGGCTTGACCCGGTCATCTACATCGGATGGTTGCTGACTGGGATTGCATCGTTCGCATTTGGCACGGGTAGCCGATGGCCGGGTCAAGCCCGGTCATGACGGAGGTCGAGCGGTCGGTATTTTCGGCGCCTGGTATTACTCCCGTAGCTCCGGGATCACCCAAAGCGGCTTCTCACCGCGCGCCACACGCTGCACGTTATCGAACCCATTGCGGAATCTCGCAGACTGATTGTCCCACGTCGGACCTGCGTAGTGCGGCGTCAGTATCACGTTGTCCAATGTGAACAGCGGATTGTTCGCCGGCGGCGGCTCCTGATCGAACACATCCAGCCCCGCCCCGGCGATCGTCCCGTTCGTGAGTGCCTCGTACAGCGCCGGCTCATGCACCACCGGCCCACGGCACGTATTCACCAGATACGCCGTCGGCTTCATCAGCTTGAACTGCGCGGCACCCATCATGTGCTTCGTGCTCGGGATCAACGGCACGTGCAGCGATACGATGTCGGACGTGCGCAGCACCTCATTGAACAGCCGGAACTTCACCCCGAGCGCATCTGCTGCATCCTCGGTCAGCCGGGCGATATCGAAATACTGCACCGCCATGCCGAAGCCCTGCGCCAGCCGCGCGACCTTCTTGCCGATGTTGCCTAGCCCGATGATGCCCAGCGTCCGCCCATGCAATTCATAGAGCCGCACGCTCGCCACATCGTTCCCGCGCCAGCGCCCCGACTTCACCATCTCATGCAGCCACGTCAGCCGCCGGCACACCGCGAGCATCAGCAGGATCGCGTGCTCGGCCACGGCGATCGCGTTCGCGCCGCCGTTGTTGCACACCGGCACGCCCGCGCGCCGCGCCGCTTCGATATCGACGCGGTCGTATCCCGCGCTCAGCAACTGCACCAGCTTCAGGTTTGGCGCGGACTTGTAGAACGCGTCGTCCATCTTCACCTCGCCGAGGCCGACAATGTACTCGGCTTCAGCCAGCGCTGCGTTGAACTCCGGACTTCCCGCCCGCGCGATCACGGTATCGAATCCCGTCGGCGCCAGCTCCCGTGCGATGTCCATCGCGCTCAGCGGGTTGTCCAGCATCAGGATCTTCGGCGCCATCGGTATTCCTCCTCGGTTGCTTGCCGCCGAGGATAGCGGCCCCCGCGCTGCGAGGCCAAATCGTCATCACGCGTCGCGGAACGGCCGCAGTTCAGCCGCGTCCGTGACCTCCGCCGCCATGCATACCGCCCGCGTGCGAACCCCCATGAAATCCCCCATGAAATCCCCCATGGAAACCATCATGGAATTCGTGGTTCCGGTCGAATACGAAGATGCCGCCCCCAGCGAAGCCCAGCCCGGCCCATTCGAACCAAGGATCGCCGTACCAGGGATACTCCTCGCCCGCAAAAGCAGAATAACCATAAGCGCTGGCTGGCATTGGCAGGACGGCATTGCCGGATGAGTATATACACTGGGTGTAAGCGATGTCATAGCGCGTCTGCACATCATACACGCTGGAAGCTGCATAGGTCGCACCAGCCGCGACGTTGCCCACGTAGCCTGGTGCGCCGTCAATCGTTGCGCCCACGTCCTCAGCCGTCGCATTGGAAGTTGGGGAGGTCGCCTGTCCTGGTGGCAAGGCTCCGATCGTAGCCGCCGCGTAGCTTCGACACTGGCCGTCTTCCTGCCGAAAAACGGCGAGGTTCTTACCCGGTGGCGGGATCGCCATCACCGTCGGCCCACTCGGCGGAGGCATCGTGCAAGCTGTCACCAAGGCGACGCCACCGAGGGCGCCGATCAATTTAGTGCAGCGACACATCACTTGCCCCTCCTCTGTCCGTTCACCCTCGGTCTGTGCCGCTACGGACGCTCAAGGTGCAGCAGCTATTCCAACCGCGCCGTGCGGCGATTCAATGGAGTGCCGTCGGCAGTTTCGTCAGGCATCGGCAACGATAAGCCGGTTGAAATCGCGGCGCCCGTTAGATGCTCAGGCCACATCCTGCGCGATGGTCGGACCATCTCCCGCCAGCCGTGTCTGCCTGATATCACGTGCCTCGTTCGGATCGAACCGGCGCCCGCGATGCATCGTCGAGCGGTTGTCCCACATCACGAAATCGTTGACCCGCCAGGCGTGCGAATAAACGAACCGTTCCTTTGTCGCGAACTCGGTAAGGTCGAGCAGCAGCATCCGCGCCTCCGGGATCGACATGCCCTCGATCGCGCCGGCATGCGCAGACAGGAACAGCGATGTGCGCCCGGTGACCGGATGGTGGCGAACCAGCCGCTGGCGCACCGGTTTGAACACGGCACGCTCTTCGTCGGTGAAGTCCGTGACCCCAAGCTTGCCCCGCGAATACATATTCGAATGCAGGCAGACCAGATCTGCGATCAACTGCTTCAGCCGATCGTCCAACGCGTCGTACGCCGCGCGCATGTCGGCGAATTCGGTATTGCCGCCCCAGGAGACGACAGAGCGGCCGGACAGCAACGAATACGACGCTGGTGTGGCTTTGAACGAACTGTCGGAGTGCCACATCTGATCCGCGAGCTTGAACATGTAGGCGCGGCTATCGCGCGACAAAGTCTTGCCCGAAGGCTCCACATTGGAGAAATCCACAATGCCGGAGCCGAGTTTCCGTGCCTCCTGGTCGGTACGGAAATGGATGTGACCCGGCGTGCCGCCGCGGCTGTTTTCCAGCACGCCGAAATGCCGGGTGAATTGCAGTTGCTCGGCATCCGTCAGCTGCTGGTCGCGAAACACCAGCACGGCGTATTCGTGCATGCCGGCGTGAATCGCCGCGACCTCGTCCGGCGATAACGGCTTTCTGCACTCCACACCTGTTACCTCGCCCGCGAAGACTGGCGTGAGTTGCCTGATTGATACGCCCAAGTCGGTGTCTCCTCGCGCTGTGCGATTGGAAGCGTTGTGGTCGTCGATGCCCGAACGTTATCGACGAAGTCAGGCATCGGCAACGGGCCGGCGAGGCAAGTAAAAACAATCCAAAATAGCGCAGATTACCCAGATTAGGTCACAGATTACACCGATAAGAATAGTATGGCACTTCGCGGAAGAAAGGCATTCGAGCCGCGTGAGGCGCATTAACTTCGGCCTCGTGGCGATCAAAGTGGAGGAACAGGGGCGAGGCTGGACGACCCAGATGGCTGCACCCGTGAGAGTTAGGGCAGCCGGCGGTTTCCCAGGCGTGCGCGACGCCTGTAGCATGCGGCTCATTCCATTTCCGAAGGACGACCGATGTCGGCGGAATCGCTTCACTGGCGCCGAAACATGTACGTGTGCCTGTTCGGCTCGTTCACCAATGTCACGGCGATGACGCTGCTGCTGCCGTTCCTGCCGATTTACGTCGAGCATCTTGGGGTGAAGAGCCACGCAGCCATCGTGCAGTGGTCGGGCATCGCGTACGGCGTCAGCTTCCTGGGGGCCGGCGTGCTGGCGCCGGTGTGGGGACGCTTCGCCGACATCTATGGGCGCAAGCTGATCCTGATGCGCGCGAGCCTGGCGATGGCGATCTGCATGTCGCTGATCGGTGTGTCGCAGAACATCTGGCAGCTTGTCGCGCTCCGGTTGCTGGCGGGGCTGCTGGGTGGCTATGCCTCGGGCGCTGTCGTGTTGGTGGCGACGCAGACGCCGAAGGAGCGTGCGGCGTGGGCACTCGGCACGCTGTCTACCGGCACGATGGCGGGCACGCTGCTGGGTCCGCTGATTGGCGGTGTGCTGCCGGGGCTGATCGGGCTGCGCGAGACTTTCTTCCTGTCGGGGGCTGCAATCTTCGTGGCGTTCGTCGCGACGTGCCTGCTGATCCACGAGGATCCAGCCAGCATCCCAGGTCGCGCACGACGGGTGACGGGCGCGTGGTCGATGATCCCTGATCGGCGGCCGATCGTTGCGATGCTGGTAACTGCCATGCTGCTGATGCTGGCGGCGATGTCGATCGAGCCGATCATTACGGTGTACGTGGCGCAGCTGGTGCCGGCGGAGAGTGTGGTGTTCACCGCCGGCCTGGTGATGGCGGCCTCGGCTGTCGGCAGTGTGCTGGCTGCGCCGAAACTGGGGCGACTGGCGGATCGGGTGGGGCCGTGGAACCTGGTCATCGGCAGTCTGGTGGTGTGCGGGCTGCTGTTGGTGCCGCAGGCGTTTGTCACCAACGCGTGGCAGCTGATCGGGCTGCGGTTCCTGATGGGAATGTCGCTGGCGGGGCTGCTGCCGTCGATCAACGCGACGATCCGGCACAATGTGCCGGCGGGCGGGGCGGGCATGATCCTGGGCTACAGCACGTCGGCGCAATACGCAGGGCAGGTGCTTGGGCCGCTCGCGGGGGGCTTTGCCGGCGGGCATTTCGGCATGCGGTCGGTATTCCTGGCGACCACGGTCATCATGTTCTGCGGCGCGGCCTATAACTGGGTCGTCAGCCGTCGGGTCGTGCTGATGGGTGCGGTTGGGGAGTGACGCGTTGGTTCGTTAGCCGATGCGCGTGTAGGGCAGGCGACGCGCGAGCCAGCAGCCGATCTCCACGCTGTCGGCGCGTCCCGACTCGTTGCGGCGGAACGATAAGGTCCAGTCACCGGGCGGCGTGTGGTCCAATGCGCGCGGACACGGCAGCACCCAAATATCTGCACCGACGGCGGTGAGCAGCTCCATGCGTCCCTGGCCGAGGAAGCCTGAGAAGCCGCCATAGAGCACACCGCCGGCATCGGTCACGGTGAGTTCGGCGTCGAGTTCCTCGCAGTGATAGCGGCCGGCGACGTCCTTCGTTGCGGCGGCGACGCAGGGCTGGAGACGCGAGGATTGGTTCTCGAGTGGGCGATCCATCCACAGGCCGTCACTGCCCGGCCGCAGCCGCACGCTGTCGTCACCGGCGGAGCCGTCGGGGTTCATGTCGAGCAGATCGGGAACATGGCCATAGCGCAGGCGGATCTGGCAGTCGGCTGCGGGTTCGATGCGTACTGACAGGCCTGATTCCGGCTCAGAGTAGGCACCCAGCCAAGCCGGGTTCGGGGCTTGAGCCGGACGCGGTGGCTTGTCCTCGCCGAGCACGGCGGCGAGGACATCCACCGCAGCCTCGTGCGCGTCCGACAGGTGGTTGAACATGACAACGACGGAGACACGTTCCGATGGCAGGTAAAGCCGATGGCTGCGCCAGCCGCGCAGGGCGCCGCCATGGGCGGTGACCGGGCGGCCCAATTCACCGCGCCGACCCAGGCCGAAGCCGTATGCCGCTGGCGTGCCGTCGGCGAATGTCACCGGCGTGGCGAGGCGGCTGTACAGCGCGTCTGCGTCGTCGCGCGTCGCGTCGATGTGACGCTCCCAGGCGATCATGTCGTCGAGACTGGCGCCGAGGCCGGCGTCGCCGGTCCACACGATGCGGTTGTCGGCGGCGCGGAAGCCACCGGCTTGGGTGCCTTCATAGCCCTCGGTGCCGTCGGGCATGGCGCGCGTGTCGGCCGCCAGCAGCGCGGTCTCCATGCCGGCGGGATCGAAGACGCGAGTGCGCAGCAGGTCGGCGAAGCTGCGGCCGGTGCGGTCCTGCACGATGTCGGACAACAGGCGGAAGTTCTGGTTGACGTAGGAGTACCGCGTGCCTGGTGCGAAATGCAGGGTGCGGGTGCCGGCTATGATGCGGGCGGCCTCGGTGTCGCCGAATGGCGCCTCGGCAGGCGAGCCGTGCAGCATCGCCAGCGCCCAGTAATCGCGCAGGCCGGACTGGTTGTGGCACAGGTGCACGGCACGGGGCGCGGGCTGTTCCAGCAGTGGCAGGCGGGCGCGAATGTCGGCGTCGAGCACCGAGGGGTCGGGGAACGCATCCAGCACCACGGCGCAGGTGAACTGCTTGGTGATCGAGCACATGCGGAACAGCGAGCGCGGCGTGAACGGAATGCGGCGTTCGGCGTTGGCCCAGCCCCAGGTGTGGCGGAGCACGACCTCGCCGTTGCGCAGCGCTGCGATGGCGCCGCCGGGTCCGGGAAAGGCGCGGGGGATTGTGTCGGCTATGCGATCGAGGCGGGCGGTGAGCGAGGTCATGGGGCGCAGTGTTGCGCCCGGCACCGGGGGCGTAAAGCGGTTAGGTGGGAGCGCAGCTCCTCCCTGGCGGCGCCCTCTCCCCCTACCCCCTCCCGCAAGGGGAGGGGGAGGATCATTGCGATAAAGTTGTGATTAGTGGGCCGCTTTTGTTTCCAGCCGAATTCGCCGATGGTAAGCGCTTGCCGCACGGCAGGAACCCGGAGCCTTCCATCGATGTATGCCCGCCCGCTTGTAGCCGCCGCGGCGATCCTCGCCATGACGACCGGTTCGGTCGCGGCGCGGGACCTCAGCGTGGTCGCGCTGCCGTCCATCGAGCAGGCAATCCAGGAGGTGTTTGCCCGGCCATTCGTTGCGGCGACCACCATCGCAACACAGGTGAGCAGCTGGGATGGCGGGATCGACACGCTGCGCACCCAGGCCAAGGCGCCGGACAATACGTGGGATCTGGTCATGGTGGACAGCGACGCGCTGACCACGGGCTGTTCCGAGGGCCTGTTCGAGAAGCTCGATTGGTCGGCAATCGGCGGCAAGGACCACTACCTGCCTCAGGCGGTGAGCGACTGTGGCGTGGGTGTCGGCATCGCCAGCCTGGTGCTGGCATGGGACCGCGACAAGTTCGCCGCCGCGCCTACATGGGCCGACTTCTGGGACGTGGCGAAAATCCCGGGCAAGCGTGGCCTGTTCCAAGGCGTGCGCGGCAACCTGGAATTCGCGCTGATCGCCGACGGCGTGGCGCCCGGCGATGTCTACAAGGTGCTCGGCACGTCCGACGGCGTGGACCGCGCGTTCCGCAAGCTCGACCAGCTCAAGCCATACATCGTGTGGTGGCATGACGGAGCGGAGGCTGCCCGCATCCTCGCATCCGGCGACGTGCTGATGACCAGCGCCTACGCGCCGCAGGTCACCATGGCTGGCCGCGCGGCGCATCGCAATTTCGGCCTGCAGTGGACAGCCAGCCTGTACGAGGTGGAGAGCTGGGCGATCCTGAAGGGCAGCCCCAACCTTAGACTGGCCACGCAGTTCTTATACTTCGCGGGGACGCCGGCCATCCAGGCGCGCCTGGTGGGACAGTATGGCGCCGGCGGCTTGGCGAAAGGCGCCAATGACGGACTGGCGCCGGAGCTGACACAGGCGTCACCGACCCTGCCGGCCAACCTCGCCGCCGCGGTCAGGGTCGATGCCGGTTTCTGGCACGACAACCTCGCCAAGCTGCGACCGCGTTTCGAGAGCTGGCTGGCGCATTGACGGCGGCTGCCCGCCTGTCAGTCCAGCGACGGGATGGAAATGCCGTGCTGACCTTCGCTGGTCGGCTTGATACTGAATTCTATCGGTGCGCTGTGGCGTCCTGCGATCCGCGCGGCTGAGCAGGCGCGCGGCGGCAGGCTGGTGCTCGATCTGAGCGAGGTGTCGTTCTGTGATGTCGGTGGGGCGAGTTTCCTGGCTGCCATCGAGACGGCGCACGGCGAGGCTGCGGAGTTCGTCGGCAGTGACCAGCGCGCAGTGGCTCTGCTGCGCCGCGCCCGCGCCGCCACCCGCTTGGGACATCGCCGCGCGCCTGCGGCCACTGCCGCTTGGACACTGGCGGACCTCGCCCGCGCGGTGCTCGGGCTGCTCGCCGCCAGTATTGGCTTCATCGGCGAGGCAGCGGTGGCAGTGGTCCGGCTGCCCGCGCGGCATCGCATGCTGCGGTTGCCGGACCTGTTGCGGTATATCGACGCCGCCGGGCTGCGCTCGTTGCCACTGCTGGTGATGCTGGGGTTTCTGATCGGGATGATCCTGGCGTTTCAGTCGGCGGTGCCGATGCGGCGCTTCGGTGCCGATATCTTTGTTGCCAACCTGGTGGCGATCAGCCTGATGCGCGAGCTCGGGCCGTTGCTGTCGGCGGTGATCCTCGCGGGCCGGACGGGATCCGCATTCGCCGCCGAGATCGGCACCATGAAGGTGAACGAGGAGCTCGATGCCCTGAAAACGATGGGGCTCGACCCGATGACCATGCTGGTGCTGCCACGGATGTTCGCGGCGATGCTGGTGATGCCGGTGATGACACTGACGCTCGACATCGCCGGGCTGCTGGGCATGGCGACCGTGATGCGCGGGTTCGGCTACCCGTTCGTCGCGATCTCCCGGCAGGTGCAGGTCTGGGTGTCGGCTGCCGACCTGTATGGCGGGCTGTTCAAGGCGGTGTGCTTCGGCATGGCGGTGGCGGCGATTGGTTGCCGGGCCGGCCTCGGTACGGGTGTGGGACCTCGCGCCGTCGGCCAGTCCGCGACGGCGGCGGTGGTAGGCGGGATTGTCGCCACCGTTGCGCTGGATGGCGTGTTCGCCCTGATCTTCTATCGGCTGAACCTGTGAGCGGCGATGCTGTCATCACCGTGGACGGCGTGGCGCAGCGCTTCGGCAATAACCTGATCTTCCGCGACGTGTCGTTCCGCGTGCTCACCGGTGAGGTGTTCGTCATTCTCGGCGGGTCCGGCTGCGGCAAATCGACGCTGATGAAGCAGCTGATCGGCCTGCTGAAACCGAGCGCCGGGCGCATCGCGATATTCGGTCAAGCGATCACCGGCCCGGGTGGCGACAAGGGGCTGGGCGACGTGCAGCGCCGCATCGGCGTGATGTTCCAGTCGGGTGCGCTGTTCGGCTCGATGACGCTGCTGGAGAACGTCATGCTGCCGCTGGAGATGTTCACCGACCTGCCGCCGGAGGGGCGCGAGGCGGTGGCGCGGGTGAAGCTCGGCCTGGTGGGTCTGGGTGATGCGGCGGCGCTGATGCCGGCGGAGATCTCCGGCGGAATGGCGCGGCGTGCCGGCATCGCGCGCGCCATGGCACTGGATCCGCCGCTGCTGATGCTGGATGAACCGTCGGCGGGGCTCGACCCGATCACATCCGCGGGACTCGATCGGCTGATACTGGATTTACGCCAGGATCTTGGCGCGACATTCGTGGTGGTGACGCACGAGCTGGCCTCGATCCTGGCGATAGCAGACCGGTGCATCATGCTGGATCGGGCGGCGTATCCGGACGGCGGCGGCATGATCGCGGAAGGCGAACCGCGCGTGCTGCGCGACACCAGCACGCATCCTACGGTGCGCGCGTTCTTCCGCCGTGAAGTGCCGGCAGCGACGGCGGTCTGATGGAAGCGCGCGCGCTGTATATCCGGGTTGGGGTGCTGATTGTCGGTGGTGTCGGTCTGCTGGTGGCTCTCATCTGGTTCCTGGCGGGCAACCAGATCAGGCAAGGCAGGCTGTATGAGTCGTATTTCAGCGAGTCGGTGCAGGGCCTGGAGGTTGGTGCGCCGGTCAAGTACCGCGGCGTCACCATCGGACGTGTGAACGCCATCGGGCTGGCCAGCGCGGAGTACGGAGGCAGCCTGACCACGAGTTTTGAACGGCGGACCTATCGGCTGGTGTTCGTTCGATTCGAGGTCGATACTTCGAGGATCGGGCCGGTGCCGGAGACCGCAGAGGCTGTGAAGAACGGGCTGCGTAGCCGTGTGGCGTCACAGGGTCTCACCGGCCTGAGCTACATCGAGCTGGATTTCGCCGATCCGTCGCGCTACCCGGCGTTGGAGGTGCCTTGGCGCCCCAAGGCCCAATACATACCGTCCATGCCCAGCACGCTGTTTCAGGTGCAGGACGCGGCACAGGAACTGCTGCGCAAGCTGGATCGGATCGATATCGAGAAGCTGGCGATCGAAGCGGCCGGGCTGCTGAGCGATCTTCGCAACGAGCTGACACAGGGCGATGTGCATATTGCCCTGGAGGCCGCAAAGACGCTGCTTGGCACGCTGGATCATACGGTCCAGGCGGCCGACCTGCCTGGACTGACTGCCGACATCAGGCGCACATCCACCGCACTGCGCGACACGGTGCAGGGCGAGCAGACGCAGAAGCTGCTGACCAATGCCGCGCTCGCCGCGGATCGGATGGCCAACGCGGCGGCGAAGTTGCCGCCGTTGATCGCCGCTTTGCAGGCGACGGCGCAACGTGCCGGCAATGGCACCGCTGATCTGGAGCAGAGCCTCGTGCCGCTGCTGCGGGATCTGACGGCGACGGCGCAGAACCTGCGCGAGACGACCGAGGCGTTGCGACGGTATCCGGCGGGCGTGCTCAGCGGGCCGCCGCCACGGGGCGTGGAGCCGGGGCGTTGAGGCGCCGGCTGGTTTTGGCGGGGCTGGCGGGGTTGGGCGGCTGTTCGGTGCTGCCGCAGACCCCGTATGTGCAGCGTCGCGATTGGCCGCTCGACGTGCGACGTCCGACAACAGCGGCGGCGCCGAAGCAGGGGCGCGTTCTCCTGGTGCGGGCGGTGCGGGCGGGGCCGGGGCTTGGCGATCGCGGTCTGCGATGGCTGCTGCCGGATGGCAGCGTGCATGTGGATTTTTACGAACAGTGGGCGGTGCCGCCAGCCGAGGCGGTGGAGGATGACACGCGGCGATGGCTGGCGGACTCTGGTCTGTTCAGCGCGGTGGTGGCGACGGGGAGCCGATTGACCGCAGAGTACGTGCTCGAGGGCGAACTGCTGGCGTTCATTGCGGATCGCAATGCCGGGGTCGCTCGCGTTGCCCTGGCGCTGGTGCTGATCGACCAGCGCCCCAATCCGATCAAGGTGCTGCTGCAGAAGACCGAGACAGCGGAGGTGAAGCTTGCGAACAACGATCCGCCGGCGATGGCGGAGGCGATGCGCGCTGCCATCGCCGAGGTGCTGCGGCTGAGCGAGGCTGATATTGCGGCCGCGATACGGTGAGGCGCGTGCGCCGATTGCGGTGGGCGCACGGCGCTCTGGCTGGAAGTTTTCGCGCCATGGCCGGCTATGCAGGGCGGACCGGTCGCCAGCTTGGAGATGTGGTGGGGCGAGCATTCACTGATTGGAACGAACCATCCTAAATCTCACGGGCAGTGACTGATCACCTTTCGCGTCGGTGTGGCACCATACTCTCGGCGAGAGCAGGAGACGGAAACGCAAGGTCTCCCAGGTGTGTCGTCAGCGAGCCGATGGGTCAGCGGGAGGGGTTCTGATGAGCGGGCACGGTTGTTAAGATCAACCAGACGCGGGAAATCCGGGCCCCATCGCAAGTCGGCAATCGAACGGCCTTTGGAGACGATGGATGGTATCTCCGCCTGATCTGGCTGCGCTGTACGGCGCAGCTGAGACAAGCACCTTTCTGGGCTTTCAGTCGTGCCCCGACCTGAGCAAGCTCGAAGCGCAGATCGCGCTGATCGGTGTTCCTGGCGCTACACCTTATGCCTCGGTGGGCGCGTATTGCAGGAATGGCCCGGCGGCGTTGCGCCGTGGAATGGCGAATTTATCGGCCAGCGTGGATCGGCATGACTTCGATGCAGACGGTCCGCTGTTTTCAAGCGACGCGGCGAAGCCAGTCGATTGCGGTGACCTGCCGTTCAACAAATCCGATTCCCAGGCAAATCGCAGTGCGATCAGTGAGGCGGTGCGGGTCGTGCTCGGGCGAGGTGCGGTGCCGGTACCTGATTGGTGGTGATGATTCGGTGCCGATTCCGTTCCTCGACGCGCTGGCGGCGGCGACGAGGAACCTGACGATTTTGCAGATCGACGCGCATATTGATTGGCGCGACGAGGTGCGTGGAGAGCGGATGGGGCTTTCGTCAACGATGCGGCGCGCGTCCGAGATGCCGCATATCGGAACGATGGTGCAGGTCGGCGCGAGAGGGGTTGGTTCGGCAGCGACCTCTGACTACGAAGACGCGGTAGCGTGCGGCACGCGGTTCTTTCTTGCCGAGCAGGTACACCGGAACGGCGTAGGTGCGGCGGTCGAAGCCATTCCGGCAGGAACCGACATCGCGATCTGTTTCGACGCGGACGGGCTGGATCCGTCAATCATGCCGGCGGCGATCGGGCGGTCGCCCGGCGGTCTGTGGTATTGGCAGGCACTGGACCTGCTGCGCGGTGCAGCGGACAAGGGCCGCATCATCGGCATGGCGTTTGTGGAATTCATGCCGGAGCGGGACGTGGATGGGCTGGGTGCGCTGAACTTTGGCCGCCTGATCGCGGAGGCACTCGGGCTGGTGGCGCGGCAGCGCCGTGGCCCCGTCACGTCACAGCCGTAGGGGGCGCATAAGCGCCAAACCGGCATCGTCAATCCTTGGGTTGTGTGGGTTCGCCGCGCGCCACTTTTGCCAACCGATTCGCCTGATTGGCGACCTCGCTGGTTCCGGTCCTTGACTCGCTCCCCTTGACCAGTCGCCGGGCTGCGGCCACGCAGGTCGAATCATGGACGCCACCGATGTCGTCATCCTCGGCGCGGGCGCCGCCGGCCTTCTGTGCGCAATCACCGCCAGCCGGCGCGGGCGGCGCGTGGTGGTGTTGGACCATGCGAGCCAGGCCGGCGAGAAGATCCTGATTTCCGGTGGCGGGCGCTGCAACTTCACCAATCTGCACTGCGCGCCGGAGCGGTTCCTGTCAGCGAATCCGCACTTCTGCCGCTCTGCGCTGGCACGTTATACGCCGCGCGACTTCCTCGACATGGTGGAGCGGCATGGTATCGCGTGGCACGAAAAGACGCTGGGACAATTGTTCTGCGACGGCTCGGCGAGGCAGATCGTGGCGATGTTGCTGGCAGAATGCGTCGCCGCCGGCGCGGAGATCCGGCTGCAGCAGCGGATCGGCGAGGTGTCGCGCGCCGACCGATTTCGGGTGGAAACCGATGCCGAACCGATCGAGGCTGCGTCCCTGGTGTTGGCGACTGGCGGTCTGTCGATCCCGAAACTCGGCGCCACCGGCTTGTCCTATGACGTGGCGCGGCGGTTCGGCCTGGAGCTGACCGGCATCCGGCCGGGACTGGTACCATTGCTGCTCGGCGACGCGGCGCTTTCAGGAATGGCGGGGGTGTCGGTCCGCGTCGGCGCAAGCTGTGGCAAGACGCGGTTCGACGAAGGCATGGTGGTCACGCATCGCGGCCTGTCGGGCCCAGCAATCCTGCAGATTTCCTCGGTATGGCGCGAAGGCGAGCCGGTGTGCATCGATTTATTGCCACAGGCTGAGGAGGGCTTCCTCAGGGCGCACAAGCGGGCGCGTCCGAAGGCGGGATTGCGCGGTGTGCTGGGCGATGTATTGCCGCAGCGCCTGGCCGACGTCTTCCTGCCGCCCGCCGCTGCCGGGCGGCCGATCGGACAGATGCCGGATCGCGATCTCGCCGATCTGGAGACAGCGTTGCGGAACTGGCAGGTCCGCCCGACCGGTACCGAAGGATATGCCAAGGCCGAGGTAACGCTGGGCGGCGTGGCCACTACGGCACTGTCGCAACGAACGATGCAATCCAATGCGGTGCCAGGCCTGTTCGTGATTGGCGAGGCAGTGGACGTGACTGGCTGGCTGGGCGGCTACAATTTCCAATGGGCCTGGGCCAGCGGGTTCGTTGCGGGCGAGGTTGCGTGATGATGGCGGCCGGACGCGCGGCGGTGGTTGATCTGGCAGGCGAGGCGTGACGGGGGCTGTGATGGTCGGGGTGCCGTGACGGTGGCGGCGCCCGCGACGGTCGGGGCCATGGAAAGCAGCGGCGCCTCAGATCAGCAGTTCGAAGCCCGCCACTTTGGATAGGATGCGCTCCTTGAGCCGCGGCAGCACGGTTGGTGGCCGCTTCAGTTCCGGGCGCTGGTCGTACCAACCCATCTGCGCCATGTCGCGGATCAGCAGGAACATCGGCAGCAGCGCGAGGTCCACATCCGAGATCGTGCGCACCGAGCGATAGCCCTCGATGCAGGCGTCGCGGAACATCGCGAAGTTGGAATGTTCCTGGTAGGCGACCAACGCGACGGCGAGGTCGTACTGGTGCCAGCCAAAGCCGGCGTCGTCGAAGTCGATCAACGCGGCCCGCGCGCCGTCAATCACCACGTTGCGCGGATGCAGGTCGGCATGGATCAGGCTGAAGGTGCGAGCCGGCTTGCCGTAGCGGGTCAGCGCCGCGTGCAGCCGATCGCGCCAGGCGAGCATCGTGTCGCGTTCGGCGGGGGAGAGAATGGGATGGTCCCAGAACGGGCCCCAGAACGGTTCGGCCCCCATCAGCCCGTTGGCGTCGAGCGCGTGGCGCTGGAATCCGGCGGGCGGTGTCCAACCGGTCGCCTGGTCGTGCACCGCCGCCATGATCGCACCCATGCGCGCGAAGTGGCGTGCGTTGGCGGCGGGGTTGGTTTCACGCGCAACCACATCGGCGAGCAGTTCGCCGTCCACCCAGCGTGCGAGGCCAGCCCAGCGGCGTTCGCCGGTCGCGGCGATCTCGACCTGGGCGAAGTTCTCGCCGGCCTGCGTCAGCAGCGGTTCGGGAGCCGCGACGCCGGCCTCGACGAGGGCGCGGGTCCATTGGTGCTCCGATCGGAGTTCGGCGATGTCGTGGTACCATGGGCGGTGCAGGCGCAGCACCAGCAGCGATCCGTCGCTCGCGTCGGTCGCGCGGAAGGTGACGTTCTCGCTCAGGCGCACGAAGCGCAGTTCGGCTGGCACGATACCGAACGCGGCAAGTGCCTCCCGGGCGGCTGGTTCATAGGCTCGCGCTGCCTCTGCGGTCCCGGACTCCGTGTCTGCCACTGGACTTGTCCCGGTGGTCACATGTGGCCCCAGACGTCGGCCGGGCGCTTTAGGCCCGCCACCGGGCGCAACCCGATCGTCATGCGGGGGCGCGATCCACCCATCATGCCGCCAGTTCAGCGATGGTCTCGTCCCAGGCGACCAGGAACGCGGATGCGTCGGCCTGCGAGAACATCAGTGGCGGGCGGATCTTCACGACGTTGGCGAAGGCGCCGGCATTGCTGGTGAGAAAGCCCTTGTCCTTGAGCTGGTTGATCACCCGCTTCGCGAGGTCCGTGTCGGGCGTGTTGTCGGCGGGTTTGACCAGTTCAATGCCGATGAACAGGCCTTGGCCGCGCACGTCGCCGATGGCGTCGCTGGCGCCCTTGCGCTGGGTGAGCGCGGCCTTCAGCGCGGCTCCGACGGTCGCGACGTTGCCGCGCAGGTCACGCTGCTCGATCTCGTCCAGCACCGCCATGCCGACGGCGGCCTGCAGCGGGGAGGAGGCGAAGGTGTTGAAGTAGCGCGTCTTGGCGCGGAAGGCCTCGACCAGCGCACGGCTTGCGGCGGTGGCGGCGAGCGGCAGGCCGTTGCCCATCGGCTTGCCGGTGACGACGATATCGGGGGTGAAGCCGGTCACCTGGTAACCCCACCAATGGCCGGTGCGGGCGTAGCCGGCCTGCACCTCGTCGGCGATCACCAAGCCGCCGGCCTCGCGTACCATCGCCGCGGCGCGGGGCATGAAGCCGGCGGGGATGTCGGGCAGGCCCTCGTTCGCCAGGATCGAGCAGACGATCATCGCCGCGACGCCCTCACCGGAGGCTTGCAGGTCGGCGATCGCGGCGGCGAGCTTTTGCAGGTAGGCCTCGCAGAGATCGGCTTCGCTGAGGTTGGATGCGATCGGGCGGTACTTTTCCGGGAACGGGAAGGCGCGCACGGACGGGTTGGCGGAGGGCTGCTTGCCGAGGCGGGAGAGGGAGCCGACCAGCTCGCTGTTGCCGTGATAGGTGGAGTCGGTGCAGAGGATGCCGCGCTTGCCGGTGACGAAGCGCGCCATGCGTAGCGCGACCTCGTTTGCCTCGGTGCCGCTGCAGGTCAGGATGACGCTCTCGATCTCGGGGCCGTGCAGGGCGGCGAGCCGCTCGCAGAAGTCGACGACGGCTTCGTGCAGGTAGCGACTGTGGACATTCAGAGTTGCCTGCTGGCGCGTCATTGCCTCGACCACGCGCGGGTTGGCGTGA
Organism: uncultured Alphaproteobacteria bacterium; assembly: GCA_963726125.1. Lineage (GTDB taxonomy): Bacteria > Pseudomonadota > Alphaproteobacteria > Acetobacterales > Acetobacteraceae > JAMXLO01. The sequence continues at coordinate 593,509 of CAVSBG010000005.1, forward strand.
CCGACGCAGGGGACGTTGTTGTACATGTCGACGTAGCGGCGGCCGTCCGGGTCGTACAGGTTGACGCCCTCGCCGCGGACGATGTGCAGGGGGTGCTCGTAGAAGAGGGGGGTGCCGGCACCCAGGGCGCGGTCGCGACGGGCGATCAGGGTGGTGGTGTCGGTCATGTGCCCTCCGGGGCGGGGATGTGGATTGCGTTGGGCGGGAGTTTACGATGTGGGGGTGGCGCTAGGCTATGGGGCGGGGAGATGGGGCGAGGCGCATGGAAGCGCCCCCTCCCCCCAACCCCCTCCCGCAAGGGGAGGGGGAGGGCTTGCGCGGTGGCCCTGGCACCTGGGTTGTCGTTCCTGGTTGTCTGGTCAATGCTGGCCGGCGCGGGAGGGCAAATGCGGATTGGCTTCGTTGGCACTGGAACGATGGGGACACCGATCGCGGGCTGCCTGATCCGCGCCGGCCATTCGCTTTCGGTCTATGACCGCCGCGCGGAGGCCACCGCCGCGCTGTGCGCACAAGGTGCCGTGCGGGCCGACAGCGCTTTCGCCGCGGCGCGCGACAGCGAGGTGGTGTTCACCTCACTGCCCGGGCCGGCCGAATTCGAGTCGGCGATGCTGGAACCGCAGATCGGCATCCTGGCCGGGCCTTCGGCCAGGTGCGGTCCACATCGACCTGACCACCAATGCGCCGAAGACCGTCGCCCGCGTCGCCGAAGCCTGCCGGTCGCGCGGGGTCGAACTGATCGATGCGCCGGTCAGTGGCCGACCGCCAACGATGACCGTGATGATCGGCGCCAGCGACGCTGCCTTCGCCAGATATCGGCCGTTGTTCGATGCGATCGCCGCCAATGTCTTCCATGTCGGCCCGAGCGGTGCCGGGGCGACCGCCAAGCTGGTGACGCAATACCTGGGCTACACCAACTTCATCGCCTCGATCGAAGGCATGCTGGTCGCGGCCAAGGCTGGGATCGACCTCGAGACACTGGCTCGGATCGTGCCGGTCAGCGCCGGGCAAAGCCGCACCTTCGACAACATCGCGCGTGGCGTGTTTCCGGGCACCTTCGCCGCCGGCGGCACGCTCGACATCGTCGCCAAGGACGTTGAGCTCGCCTGCCAGCTTGCGCGTGACGTCGGCGCGCCGGCGACGCTGGGTGCGCTCGCCTCCGATATCTACCAAGCGCGCCCAGGCGCATGGCTGGGGCCAGGAGGGATTTCCGGTCGTCGCCCGCGTGCTCGAAGCGATGGCTGGGATCGAATTGCGCCCTGGCAACAACCGGGAGGCGAAGCGATGAGCGATGATCGCGTCGCCCGGCTGCTGCTGACCCAGGAGATCGCCGAGTTCCTGTATGCCGAGGCGGAATTGCTCGACGAGCGGCGCCACGACGAATGGCTGGCGCTGCTGGCCGAGGACATCCGCTATTGGATGCCGATGCGGCGCAACGTCAAATACGGCGACACCGACGCGCGAATTCACCCGCGAGGGCGAGGACATCAGCTGGTTCGACGAGGGCAAGGACACACTGACCCGGCGTGTGCGCCAGATCCAGACCGGGATCCATTGGGCGGAGGAGCCGCAATCGCGCATCACCCACATGGTGTCGAACGTGCAGTTGCTGGCGATCGACGCCCGATGCCGACATGCCGCGCGAGGTCACGGCGAAGTGCCGGTTCCTGATCTACCGCAACCGCGTCGAGACCGAGACAGACCTGCTGGTCGGCAAGCGCGAGGACACGCTGCGCCGGGCGGGTGACGGCTGGCTTATCGCGCGGCGGAAGATCATCCTCGACCAGAACGTGCTGTTGACGAAGAACCTGACGTTTTTCTTCTGAGCGGAGGCACGGCGATGACGATGAACGGAACGCGGGGTTATCATCCCGGCCTCGTCGATCTCGCATCGGGGCAGATCAGCCGCGAGATCTTCGTCAACGACGATATCTATGCCCAGGAGCAGGAGCGCGTGTTCGCCCGGTCCTGGCTGTTCGTCGGGCATGAAAGCCAGATTCCCAATCCGGGCGATTTCTTCAGCCTCGCGCATGGGCGAGGAGTTGGTGATCCTGTGCCGCGACCGCGCCGGCGCGGTGCATGTCTTCCTCAATTCGTGCCGCCATCGCGGCATGAAGGTGTGCCGCTACGACGATGGCAACACCACGGTATTTACCTGCCCCTATCACGGCTGGAGCTACGGCACCGATGGCGCGCTGGTCGGGCGTGCCGTTCTTCCGCGAGGCGTATCATTCCGAACTCGATAGAGCGAAATGGGGCCTCGTCGAGGTTGCGCAACTGTGCTGCTACAAGGGAACTGTTTGGGCGAATTGGGATGCCTCGGCGCCGCCGTTCCTTGAATATCTTGGCGAGTTCCGGCGGTTCCTGGATCTGATCCTCGACGGCTGGGATGGGCGCGAGGGCCAGGCGGAGCTGATCGGCGGCGTGCAGAAGTGGATCATTCCCTGCAATTGGAAGTTCCCGGCTGAGAATTTCAGCGGTGACACCTATCACAACATCTCGCATCGCTCGGTCGATCTGGTGGGCGCTGGGCCAAGCGGGCGCAGCCGGCGCGATTACAGCGAGCTCAACGTGGCGCGCAAGCTGCACGTTGCGATTCCCGATCGCGGGACACCAGACGATCACCTACGTGCTGCCCAGGGATCACCAGCCGCAGGCCGCGTATCAGAACTCGCCCGAGGTTGCCGAAGTATTTCCGCCATTGCGAGGAGGAGCGGCGGCGGCGACCGGGGGCCAACAGCCGGCTGATCGGCGCGCCCGGCGAGATTTTTCCCAATGTGGCCTGCTGCCCCGGCAGCCGCGCACGCTGGCGGTGTGGCACCCGAAGAGCGCGCATGAGACCGAGGTATGGCGGTTCTTCTTTGTCGATCGCGATGCGCCGCAACAGGTCAAGAATTTCCTGCGCGATTACTACATCCGTTACTCCGGGCCGGCGGGGATGACCGAGCAGGACGACATGGAGAACTGGAATTATGCGCATGCCGCCAGCCGCGGGGTGATCGCGCGGCGCTACCCCTACACCTACGAGATGGGGATGGGTCATGCGGTCGAGGATTACGAGTTTGAGGGGCTGCGGATGCCGGGCCGGGTCGTCGACCTGACCAAGGCGCAGGCGAGCGAGGAGCCGATGCGCAACCTTTATCGCCGCTGGGCGGAGTTCATGGAGGCCGATAGTTGGGATGAGCTGATGACGTGGCGCCATACCACGCCGCGCGAGCCGCGCGCGCGGCGGAATGAGCGATCCGATCAACATCCGCGATCTTGCTGTGGGCACACGGGTGATGCTGGGCAGCGGTGCCGAGGCCGAGATCGTCGCCAACCCGAACGACGGTGTCTGGCTGTTCGCCCGATATCTGTCGTCGGAGGGCGATCCGGGATTGGTGGGGCAGGAGGACATGATCTTCGTGCAGGACGTCGTCGAGGTGCGGTCTTAGGGCGGCTGGGTTGTTGGCTTTGGTCTGGTCGCTGGGCTTCATTGTTGAAGTGCGGCAGGCGCGTCACCATGGGATGGTTGCCGATTGCGACTGCATCGTTCGCAAATTGGTGCGGGTGGCTGATGGCCGGGTCAAGCCCGGCCATGACGGGGTTATATTTCATGGAGGCTGGACATGAGCGAAAGCAGCAAACCACGGCTGGTCGGTATCAATCACGTCGCGATCGAAGTCGGCGACATCGATGCGGCACTTGAATGGTATGGGCGGCTATTTGCGTTCACCTTGCGGGGCAAGGGCGAACACAACGCCTTCATCGACATGGGTGACCAGTTCATCAACATGACGCTGGTGGAGGGGCCCGCACGACAGGACGTCGAGCGACGCCACATCGGTCTCGTCGTGGATGAGCGTTCGCGTGTCATCGAACTCGCCCAGGCGGCCGGGGCACGCATGGTGGAGGGTCCGTTCCTCGACTTCCTGGATCCATGGGGCAACCGGCTGGAAATCATCGAATACTCGAACATTCAGTTCACCAAGGCTCCGCATGTCTTGCGGGGCATGGGGCTGGCGCTCGACAAGAATGAGAAGGCAAAGCGCGAACTCGCCGATAAGGGCATGATCGAGGAACCGACGCGATGAAGTTCAGCCTGATCGTTCGCGGGCAACATCCACCCGGGGACACGGCACAACATCTGCGCGACGATCTGGAACTGGTGCGGTGCGCGGAGCGTGTCGGGTTCGACGGGATTGTCAAGGGCTCGCACTATAGCGCGCACCCGTTCGAGGCGGTGCAGCAGATTCCGTTTCTGTCGTATTGTGCCGCGATCGCTCCTCGCCTGCGGATCATCTGTGGACTGGTGCTGGTTCCGCTGCACAAGCCGCTCGATCTTGCGGAGCAACTGGCGACGCTCGACCTGCTGTGCGGTGGCAAGCTCGTGTTCGGCGCGGGTATCGGCTACCGCGATGTCGAGTTCAAGGCGTTCGGCGTGCCGCGTGGCAAACTTGGTGCGCGGTTCGAGGAATGTCTAACAGCCATACGCCGTCTTTGGACGGAAGAGTTCGTCAGCATGAAGGGGTCGGATTTCGAACTCGACCACGCGACGTGTACGGTGAAGCCGCTGCAGAAGCCGACTCCACCAATCTGGATCGGCGCCAATGCGGATGTCGCGATCCGACGCGCGGCGCGCATCGGCGATTGCTGGTATATCAACCCGCACAACACGCTGGCGACGATCGAGCGGCAGATGGATCTGTACAAGCGCGCGCTCGAGGAATATGGCCGGCCGTTCCCTGCCGAGGTGCCGATGCGCCGCGAGGTGTTTGTCGCTGCGACCCGCGCTGAGGCGATCCGACTCGCACAGCCTTATCTGGAGGAGAAGTACAAGGCTTACCGTTCCTGGGGTCAGGACAAGGTGATGCCTGAGGGTGACGACTTTGATCACAGCTTCGACGAGTTGTTGGAGGATCGCTTTCTGCTGGGCTCGCCTGCGGAGGTCGCGGAGCAGCTTATCCGGCTCAAGCGGCGGCTCGGGGTCAATCACATCGTCGCTTCCATCCATTGGCCGGGAATGCCGAACAGCCTGGCGCTCGAACAACTGCATATGATTGCGGAGGAGGTGCGTCCGCTGGTTGGGGTTGGGGGGTGAGGCGGATCAGGTCATGCCGTGGCACCCCCTCCCCAACCTTCCCCCGCTTCGCGGGAGAGGGGGTTTAGCTAGCCCCGATCACAAACCAGAGCGGATCGCTGCGCTGCGGCGTCAGGGCTTGTGCGGCGACCTTGGTGAAACCGGCTGCCTGCATATAGGCAGTTACCAGACGCTGCTGGTCGGGTCCGGAGCACGCCTGCCAGATTGCGACCGCTTTCGTGGGGAAGCAGCGGTTCGAGAACGACACCACGAACGGTGCGTTAGGCCGTAGTACGCGGCGAACCTCGCGGAACACTTCGACCGGGCGCTGCAGGTACTGCACCGATACGCACAGGCAGGCAGCGTCGAATTCGGCGTCGGCGAGAGGTAGTGTCGGGTCGAGGTTCAGATCCTGAACGAACCAACGCGTGAGCCGAGGGTTTGCTGCGAGCTCTTCCTCGTTCATGCCGTGGCCTACAACGGAGGCGTAGGCACGATCCTGCGGTAAATGGCTCACCCAACTGCTCATCAGATCCAGCACAGATCCGCCGGATGGCAGACGCTCGCGGTATACGTGCGTGACACTGGCAATCGCCGCATCATCGATGTGAGTCACAAACCGCGGCCAGGCGTAGAACTCTGCGTCTGATGACGGGTCTGCCTTGTCGAAGGCCGTGGGTGGCAATCCCGGTAGCTGCTCCATGGCAGGGCGCGCCAGGGGCTACTCCGCGGCCATCATGCGCAACTCCTCCTCCGCAGATCGGATGGGCAGGCCTTCGATGGATCGGGAGGGGTTGCCATCGACACCGACCAGCGGTTCTCCTACCAGCGTTATACGATAGAGCTGACGATCGAAGTCGGATTGGAAAATGTCCCTCGGCGCCAGGTGCGCGGTCGAGCGGTTGTCCCAGAAGGCAATGTCGCCCGGGTTCCATTTGAAGCGCACCGTGTATTCCGGACGCACGACGTGTTCCCACAGGATCTCAAGGATCTTGGCGCTTTCCCGCGGGGTCAGGCCGACGATGGATTTCAGGAAGGATGGACTGGCGAACAGGACGCGTTCACCGGTCTCGGCATGGACTGTCACGAGCGGATGCTCGCTCTTCAGAGCACGGCGCTTGACGCGCTCATTGTAGGTGCTGTCCTTGGTGTCGCCACGCGGCTCGAATGCGTGAATGCCGCGCAGTCCATCGACGAAGGCGCGCATCGGTTGCGACAAACCGGCGTAGGCGGCGGCGAGGTTGGTCCAGAAGGTATCTCCACCGTATGGCGGGATTGTCACGCCGCGCAGGATGGAGGCGCATGGCGGATTGACCGCGGCCGTGACGTCGGTGTGCCAGCCGAACCAGGGCGTCACCATCATTGCGTCGTATTTTTCATTCGCGGTGCGGACCTTGGCGACCGAATAGATCTCGGGGTGGCCTTCGACATGGCCGAACACCGCATGACCGATGGTCGGCTCGCCGAACTGGCGCGCCATGGCGACATGCTGTGCATGGTCGAGATTTTGGTCTCGAAAGAAAACGACCTTCCATTTCAGGAAGGCGCCCCGTACCGCTTTCAACTGCTCTGGCGGCAGCGGCTGGGTGAGATCGACGCCGCGGATCTCCGCACCGATATGGAGTGTCAGGGGAACGACCTCGATGGGCTCCGGCGTGTTGGCACCCGTCGTTGGCTGACGCTTCGAGACCATTGGCAATCCTCCTCGATCGTCGGTTTGGCTGGACCGTGATCCCGCACGTTGAAGCTGTCAATTTCCGCACAGATGCGATGTGCCTTGGGGCCAGGGCAATCGGGTGAACAATAAGGAAGCAAGGTTCCTCACGGAGGTCTCGGAGATTCAAGCCACGGAGAGCCACTGAGGAATAAATGGCGCTTCGCGCGAAGTGCCACGAATCTTTTCGGTGGCCCTCGGTGGCTTTGCCATCGTCTCGGTGAGCTCCGTGTGGAAGCTTTCCTGCTTTGCTGCCTGTTCACCCGATTGCCCTGGCCTTGCGGCTGTTTGCCGAGACAGCGATATCTTCTTAGGCTTGCTCGTTGTTGCACGGACAGGTCCATCATGACCGGAAAGCGGATCACACCATGAATCGTCTCGATGGCAAGGTTGCCCTGATCTCTGGTGCCGCGCGCGGTATCGGCGGAGAAACTGCCCGGCTGATGGCGAAGGAAGGCGCCGAGGTCGTGGTCGCCGACGTGCTCGATGAGCGAGGACGCCAAACCGTTGCTGCCATGACCGCCGCCGGTGCACGGGCGGAGTACGCGCACCTGGACGTGACCAAGGAGGAGGACTGGACCGCGGCCGTCAATCTCGCCGTCAGCAAATTCGGCAAGCTCGACATTCTGGTGAACAACGCTGGTGTTTTCATCGGCAAGGGAATCGAGGACATCAGCCTGGATGAGTGGAACAAGCTGGTCGCAGTGAACATGACCGGCGTGTTCCTTGGCACCAAGTTGGCGGCACCGGCGTTGCGCGAGGCGGCGAAGGCCAGCGAACATGGCAGTGCCATCGTCAACCTCGCTTCGATCGCCGGCATCGTGGGCTCGCAGCTTGATCCGCTGTATTCGATGACCAAGGGCGGCGTGACGCTGTTCACCAAGTCGGCAGCGCTGGAGTTTGCGCGCAAGGGCTATCGGATTCGGGTTAACTCGATCCATCCTGGGGTTATCCAGACGGATATGGGCGAGCAGACCTTCGTCGCTCGGGCGCAGCGTACCGGCAGCAACGATACGATGCAGGTTCGGCAGACGGTGTCCGATACGGTGCCATGGGGCCGCATTGGGGTGCCGATGGATATCGCCAAGGGCATTGTGTTCCTTGCCTCGGACGATGCCGGCTACATGAATGGCGCTGGTCTTGTCGTCGATGGCGGGGTGACTGCGACCTGAAGCATTGGGAGGCCGCGGTATGGCGACGTCGGGAAAGATCGCAGTTATTACAGGGGCGGGGAGCGGCATCGGGCGTGCGACGGCACTGGCGCTGTTCGCGGACGGGTTCTCGGTGGTGCTCGCCGGACGGCGCCGCGCGATGCTGGAGGAGACGGCGGAACTCGCGAAGGCAACGGCGCCGCGGATACTTGTGGTGCCGACCGACGTTACGGACCCGGAATCGATCGTCGCATTGTTCGATGCGGTGAAGGCGACGTATGGGCGGATCGATCTGCTGTTCAACAACGCCGGTACCAGCACCCGCAATATCCCGATCGAGGACCTGACGCTCGAACAGTGGTCGAATGTCGTGGCGGTCAATCTGACCGGTTCGTTTCTTTGCGCGCAGCATGCGTTCCGCATGATGAAGGACCAGACGCCGCGCGGCGGACGCATCATCAACAACGGCTCGGTCTCGGCGCATGTTCCGCGGCGGAATTCGACCCCGTACGTGGCGACGAAGCACGCGCTGACTGGACTGACGCGATCGTTGTCGCTCGATGGGCGCGCATTCGATATCGCGTGTGGGCAGATCGATATTGGCAACGCCGCGACAACGCGCAACGAAGATACGGCGCGAGGGCGTCTGCAGGCCAGCGGCAAGGTCGAAGCGGAGGCGCGAATCGACGTGAACGACGTGGCTCGCGGCGTTGCCTATATGGCGAGCCTCTCGCTGGAGGCGAATGTCCAGTTCATGACGGTGATGGCGACGAAGATGCCGTATATCGGCCGCGGCTGATGATGGCAGCGACTTGTGTGCTGCGGGCGGCGGATCGCTCGTTCAGTCCTGGGAAGTGCTCCCTATCGTTGACACGTACCGCTCGCAACGATCGAGCCTCGTGATGGCCGGGCTTGAGCCGGTCTGCTCCATCGGGTTGCTGACTGGGACTGTATCGTTCGTAATCTGGTGCGGGTAGCCGATGGCCGGGTCAAGCCCGGCCATGACGGGGGTTGGGGCCGGGCCATGACGGGGATCGTGAGTTGGTTTTTTCGCGCTTCGCATAATGGGGTAGCACGCGTCACTTCCGTAAGTCCGTGGTTTCGAAGCGCTACAATTGCGCCGCCTCAGGCAGAGGCGCGGCGCGGCGCATGACCACGAAGCCTGCCAGGGCCAGGCGCTCGCTCAGATGTTTGGCGCAGATGCCGGCGAGAAACACTTCCGCATTGCGCGTCATCTGGCCACCGGCCGAGGATCGGATCGCGTCTGCCAGTGCGCCCTCGACTTCCTCCCAGGTTGCAGGTTCAAACGGGCTGGTGTCGAACATACCAGGACGGTAGTTGACCGCTTCGAACAAATCAAGAACATACGCGCGTGCGGAGGCCAGCTCGTCCCGGGCTGGTCGAGCTTTCCCAACGTTACGGTATTGGTGCGATGGATCAGGGCGGGCCGGTGGCGGGTGCCGCGTCGGGGGCGAGCGGGTTTACCGGGGGTTCGCCGATGAAGAAGCCAAGGACCGCACGGAGCGCGTCCCGGGTCAGGTTCACCCAGTCCCAGTTGCTGCCGATGATGCGGTCCTGCTGCTTGATGAAGGCGTCGCGGCGGGCGGTTTTTTCCTGCATCAGTTTGGCGATGCTGCCGCCGAGGAAATGGATCATCTCGTGCAGCTGGTTCCAGAAGGCGCTGTGGCAGAAGCCTGGGACGACGGCGAGATCCGAGCAGATATCGTTGATGGTGCGGCCGACGGGGCGGCGGCGCACCTGACGATCGAGGTCCTGCTCGGTGGGCATGAAGAGTTCGGGATCGTCCCAGGCGGCGGGGCGGGAGGCGCGCTTGCGCGGGACGGGAGGCGCGGCGGCGAGCTGCTCGGGTTCGGTCGCTGGGGCTGGCTGTGGTGCTGGCGCGCGGGTGCGGCGCTCGACGAAGTCGATGTCTCGGCCGGTCGCGGCGCGGGCGCGGAGCATGCGCTCCAGGGCGGCGGCGCGCAGGATGCCTCGGTTGAGGTGGGCGAGGATGGTGGCCAGGTTGGCGGTGCCGAAGCAGGCGGCGAGGGCGTTGAAGTTGGGGGCGGTGGCGCGGTCGCGGACGGTGTCGATCAGGTGGCGGCCGTAGTCGAGCAGGATGCCGACGGCTTGGAGGATGACGCTGATGTTGTGGGGCAGAGTGGTGGCGGGGTGATCCTGCGGGGGATCGGGAGGGGAGGCTGGACCGGCTGTGTCGGCTTCCATGTTTGATGTTATAACTTAGGAGTTAGCAGAGAGGCAAGGTTTAGTTTCGGTGCGTGCCGGATGGGTTGTTGTCGGCGAAATTTGGCACGGTGGGAACGCGATCGAAGTCCGTTATTAAACCGTTACTAAGGGCGACCCATCGCGTCTGCCTCGGCAGGCGTCCTTGGACTTTGCCACAAGCGCCCATGACGATCGTCCGACGGCCCATCCGCCATTTCAGAGAGCGGACCCTTCGCGAGTGCGGTTCTGTCGCGAGCCTAAGTCACCGGCCATAGAGGTGCGGCTGAAAACCAACAAAAGCTTCGCGTATTTTCGCGACACCACCGAGCTCCAATGCTGCGTCGCTGATGGCCCGGTATCTCAGTTCAAGAAGATGCGGCAGCTTCGCCTGGTCGAGCTCGCCAACGCCCTCGCTGACGTATTGCGACAGGACGAAATCGAGAAAGGTTTGAAGCTTCGGGTCGTAGTGCGCGGTGATAAAGGGCCTGCTGGCATCGGCGCGCTCCTGCCGGGTGATCGGCGCAAGCGCGAACGCGATGTAGGCGAGCACGTCGTATAGATCGCTTTTCTCGGCATCGATCATGCGCTCGATCTCGCGGAGCTGCTCGCGGCCGTAGCCTTTCTCGGCGAGGCTATCCAACAGCGCCTTGCGGGTGTCCGGTTGGCTCCACAAGGCGCGCAACTCGTCCTCGTTCTTGAATAGCGTTGGCAACTCGCCGAACAGGTTCTTGATGAACTCGGCGGCCGACATGGGGCGGCCATCGACGCTCCAGAACGTCGTTGCCGTCATGTGCTGGATGGTGCGTTCCTTGCCGTCGGCAAGCTCGATGCGGATCTTCGCGGGACGCTGCTGCGGATCCGGCTCGGGCAATTCCGGCGGCGGCTCCGCCATGCCGTCGTTCTCCGGTCGGACTCGCACGGGTGGAGGGACCGGCTCCATCGGTTCGCCGTCCCACTCGGGGTCGCTGAAGTGCTCGTAACCGCGCACGAAGTCGTAGATGGTGAAGTAATCCTTGCCGTCGAACAGACGCGTTCCCCGGCCGATGATCTGCTTGAACTCGATCATCGAATTGATCGGCCGCATCAGCACGATGTTGCGCACGTTGCGCGCATCGACGCCGGTTGAAAGTTTTTGCGACGTGGTGAGGATCGTTGGGATCGTCCTGTCGTTGTCCTGGAAGGTGCGCAAGAACTGGTCGCCGAGCGCACCGTCTCTCGCTGTCACGCGGACGCAGTAATTCGGCTCCTTGCTCGTCTTCATCTGGTTCACCAGGTCGCGCACGGCTCCTGCGTGATTCTGGGTGGCGCAGAAAACCAGGGTCTTCTGGCTCTGGTCGATCATCTCCATGAACAGCTTCACGCGATGCCGCTCGCGTGCGGTGATCTCGATGATGCGGTTGAAGTCGCTTTCGGTGTAGCGGCGCCCTTGCTCGACCTCGCCCTCTATTACTTCGTCGTCGCTGGTATAGACGTAGTCGTCGAGCGTGGTGGCAATCTGCTGGACCTTGAATGGCGTGAGGAAGCCGTCGTTGATGCCGTCCTTCAGGGAGTAGATGTAAACTGGGTCGCCGAAATAGGCGTAGGTATCGGCGTTGGCCTGGCGCTTCGGCGTCGCGGTCAGGCCGAGCTGCACGGCGGGTGCGAAGTAGTTCAGGATGGCGCGCCAGTTGCCTTCGTCGTTCGCGCCGCCGCGATGGCACTCGTCGATGACTATGAAGTCGAAGAAGTCGGGCGGGTAGTCGCCGAAGCTCGGCGCGGGCTGCCCGGCCGCATCGTGTCCAGTCATGAAGGTCTGGAAGATGGTGAAGAAGATGTTGCCGTTCTTGGGAACGCGGCCCTTCTTGCGGATGATCTCGGGATCGATCCGCACAAGCGCGTCTTCCGGGAAGGCGGAGAACGCGTTGTAGGCCTGGTCGGCCAGGATGTTGCGGTCGGCCAGGAACAGGATGCGCGGGCGTCGGGTGGGTTCGGCTTCGCGCTTCCAGTCGGCGAGGTTCCAGCGGCTCTGGAACAGCTTCCAGGCGAGCTGGAAGGCGATGAAGGTCTTGCCGGTGCCGGTCGCGAGGGTCAGCAGGATGCGGTCCTGTCCGGCGGCGATGGCCTCCAGAACGCGCCGGATGGCGATGTCCTGGTAGTAGCGCGCCTGCCAGTAGCCGCCCTTGTCCTCGAACGGGATGGCGGCGAAACGGTCGCGCCAGACATTCTGTTCGGCGAACACGCGGTTCCAGAGTTCGTCGGGGGTGGGGTATTCGGTGACGTACTGCTCCGCGCCGGTCGTCATATCGACCTGGTAGATGCCGGCGCCATTGGTGGAGTAGGCGAAGCGGGCTTGCAGTTTCTCGGCGTATTTCTTGGCCTGGCCGAGGCCTTCGGTATCGGGCAGATCCCGCCGCTTGGCCTCGATCACGGCGAGCTTGTGGTTGCGGTAGGTCAACACATAGTCGGCGATGTCCTGGGCGGCGCGGACGCCCGCGCCCTGTAGGCGGCCGAGGGTGATGACCTCGCGCCGCACACGGCTTGCCTCCACCACGCCCCAGCCGGCCGCTTTCAGGGCGGGGTCGATCAGTTCGGCGCGGGTTTCGGCCTCGTTCATGCAATGTTTCTACATGAAAACGGCGTATTATTCCATACAGTGGCATGGATTGGTAGACACGGTCATGGCTTGGGCTGGCGACTGAGGCTGGTTCAGAGCACTTCGTCGGGACGGGGCGGTTCTCCCCCGCCATGGGCGGTGCGAACCGCGGCAAAGTTTTTTCAGCACGGAGGAAGCGCGGAGGACACGGTGATCACGGAGTAGAAGCGGTCGGCTTCGACGGAAGCTACATCACGTAGCGACGAAGGCCATCCACCAGGCGTGGCACGTTGAAGTTCAGCAGCAGACCGACGTGTATCCCGCTCATGCGCAAGTAGGTTCGGAGCTGCACCTCATGAATTGGCAGGATGGTGCTGACGGCTTTGATTTCCAGGATAAGCTCGTCCGCGACGACGATATCTGCCTTGAAGCCGTCGCCGACTTCCGCGCCTTTATAGAGGACGGGAATTGTTACCTGTCGGGCGAAGGGAATGCCTGCGTCTGCCAATTCTCGGCAAAGGCACAGCTCATATACGGATTCCAATAGTCCAGGGCCAGTATGTCGGTGCACCTCGATCGCGAACCCGATCACCCGGTCGGTCAACGGTTCCGCAAGAAGCATAACACCTTCTCCGTGAACACCGTGTTCTCCGCACTTTCTCCGTGCTGAAAATCTATGAAACGTTAACGCACCGGTATTGGGTGTGTGGTCCTCGGCAACGCGACCGTGCCGGCCTCGTTCATCGTTTGGTGCGGGCCTACTCCGCAGCGTGAGCGATGCGCATTTCGACCGCCAGGCCGACTCGTTCGGCCAAGGTGGCCAATTCGTCCACGCTGAACAGGTCCAGCCGCCCGTCCAGCAGTTCGGCCAGGTGAGGCTGCGTCACTCGAAGGCGCTCCGCGGCCCCAGCGCGGTTTTTCGCCCCAACCCTCGACCGCCCCTTGGATCGCCAGCGCAAGTTCCGCCCGCAACCGCATATTCGCAGCCTGTTCCGGCGTGTCCGTCAGAGCGTCCCAGACGCTCGCAAAAGTCTGAATTGGTTCATCGCTCATCCGCCCGTACTCCTGTTCACCTGGCGGAACCTGCGCGCCGCCAGTTCGATGTCGCCTCGCGCCGTCTGTTGGGTCTTCTTCTGGAACGCGTGCAGCACGTATATGGCCTCGGGCAACGTCGCGAGGTAGATCACCCGAAACGCCCCGCTTTCATCACGCACGCGAAATTCCCGCACACCCGCGCCGATGGATCTTATCGGCTTCCAATCCTGCGGATCGAGGCATCGCTAAACACGTTCAAGCTGATAGCCGGCCTTGTTCTTCGCAGCGACGGGGACGTTCCGAAGTCGCCTGCAGCGTATCACCGACATATCGGACGGGCTTCATGGCGCGGTAGCCAGGTCGGAACTCCGGCGGAGTTTCGTCAGTTGCACGACCAATTCGGCGCGGATTTCGGCCTCGATCATTCAGCGGCCTCTGGCAAGGCTTTTTCCGGGTGCGCGGTGAGCTCGCCAGAGAAGGCTTTGTGCAGGATGGCTTGCTTCAACTCTGCGAGGCTATCCAGCTTTTGCTGGTAGATCGCTTCGAGACGTTCTGTGTCTTCAAGAAGACAGTCTATTTTCGAGACAATCTGTCCTTGCTCTTGAATGGGGGGCAACGCTATTTCCATATTTTTGATCATTCCAAGCTTCAAAAATTTCGTTCCTACCCCAACCATTGCGCCTTAAATTGCTTTAGGCTCTTCAGCATTTGAAAATAAAGAAATCGATATGAGATACGCTTCTCCGCATTGACCGTGATAACATAAGTTCGCTGATAGGCATTAAACTTCCCCTTGTAGTGCTTAACATTGAAGTCTCCCACGGCATTGTTTCCAGCCAGCAGGATGGCCTCACAGTCGAATGCGAATTCGTTGATGGTGTAGATTTCCCTAGAGCACGTGAAGAAAGGGAACTCTCCACCTTCTACAGCAGCATTTGCGTCTAATTTCCCGGTCCTGATTTCGACAAGACTCCCAAGCGGCGCCTTGTATGCAACTATGTTATGCAGACAATCCTCAAACAGCTCGCGCGCATTGGCGACGTTCTTCTTGGTGTTCGCAATCGCCGTGTCGATTTCCGCGAACGCTTCATCAAGAATGGCGACTATTCGCTTCTGTTCTGGTAGGGGTGGCAGAGGTAGTTTAAGCGACTTAATAAACGGAAGCTTTACTCCTTGCACTGTGGCACCAGTGCCTTCCTCTTCAATCAGGTGAGCCACGCTCTTGAACCACCAAAACAGAAAATGCGTTGAGACCTCCTTCGCCCTCATCGGGATAATACCGCGAAGGTCTTGGTTAATTGCGGTATCCCGCTCCACGAAACAGACCTTGCCAAGTCCAACTCGGGTCGCAATTACGACGTTGTGTGCCGGAATCACATTTGTCGAGCAAGATTTGACTGCTTGCTCGGTAATCTGAAACTCTGTCTCGGAAATAATGCTTTCGCGCATGTCACGGACAGTCGCCCATGGAATACTTCCTTTATAGAAATCCTCCCGGTCTTTGGGTGGTGTTCCACCTCCAACCACGTGGCACACGTCGCCCAGGTCCTTTGCCGGCCAACGCCCGCTCAAAACAGCCCCCGAATACCTTCGAGAATTCGCAGCACTATTCGCATCGAGCGCCACGATTTCTGCAATGATATCCTGCGGATCGCGCAAGGCGTCTTCTTCGCCTTTGTTCGGATTCTTCACGGACAAATCGAAACCTACCTCGTCAATGCCCGCCACATCGAGCGTCCACGACTTCCCTGACTCCGCAAAGCTCGCCTGCATTGCGACAAACTCCTTCAGGTCGTCGTCATTGAGCGCATTCGTCTTCCCCAGATTGCGCCCTGGATCGAGCTGGTAATACCAAACTTTCCTGGTCGGCGCGCCCTTCTCGAAGAACAGCACGACGGTTTTCACACCGGCGCCTTGAAACGTCCCGCTCGGACAATCCAGCACGGTGTGCAGATTGCAGCTTTCCAACAGTTCCTGCCGCAGCGCCCGTGCCGCTCCGTCCGAGTTCGACAGGAAGGTGTTCTTGATAATGATGGCAGCCCGGCCGCCCGCCTTCAGATGCTTGATGAAATGCTGCAGGAACAGGAACGCGGTTTCCCCTGTCTTGATCTGGAAGTTCTGCTGCACCTCCGGCCGCTCCTTCCCGCCGAATGGCGGATTGGCCAGGATCACGTCGAAGCGGTCCTTCTCCTGCACGTCAGCCAGGTTCTCGGTCAGCGTGTTGGTATGAACGATGTTCGGCGCCTCGATGCCGTGCAGGATCATGTTCATCGTGGCGATGACGTAGGCGAGGCTCTTCTTCTCCTTGCCGTAGAAGGTGCGCGTCTGCAGCGTCTGAAGCTGGCTGGTGGTCAGCTCGCCCTGGCGGAGATAGTCGTACGCCTCGCACAGGAAGCCGGCGGACCCAGCGCGCCGTCGTAGATGCGCTCGCCGATCTTCGGCCTGGTCACCTGGATCATGGCGCGAATGAGCGGGCGTGGCGTGTAGTACTCCCCGCCATTCCGGCCCGCGTTCCCCATGTTCCTGATCTTGGCTTCATACAGATGGGAAAGCTCGTGCTTCTCCTTCTGCGAGCGGAAGCGCAGCTCGTCCACCAGCTCCAGGGCGTCGCGCAGGGAATAGCCGCTCTGGAAGCGGTTCTTTATTTCGCTGAAGATTTCGCCGATCTTGTATTCGATGATGTCCGGGCCGGTGGCGCGCTGGCGGAAGCCCTGGAGGTAGGGGAAGAGCTGGCGGTTCACATACTCGATCAGGTCGTCGCCGGACAGCGCGTTGTCATGGTCGAACGAACCGTCGGGCTTCTTGGGGGCTGCCCATTTCGACCAACTGTGGGTCTCGTCGATGATGCGGGTGTAGGGCTTGCCGACAAGCTCAGCTTCCATGGCCCGGCTCTGTTCCATGTCGTCGAGGTATTTGAGGAACAATATCCACGATGTCTGCTCGGTGTAATCCAGCTCGGTCGTGCAGCCGGCCTCTTTCCACAGGACGTCGTCGATATTCTTGAAGGTCTGCTCGAACATGCTTCCTCCGTTACGACCGGAGTTCCGGGTCGGGAGCGGTGTTGGAGGGGGCTTTTGCGCCTGGGACGTATGGACGGGCGGGACGGCTGGGGTACTCGGCCGGGTGGCGTTGTCGGAGCTTGCGGTGAGGCTGACCGATCCTCCGCGTCCGCGCCCCTTGGTTATCGTGTTGTCCTCGACCAGCGCGGCGTGGGTGGTCCAATAGGTATCTTCCTGCCATCCCAGTTCAGCCTGCAGCTTGGTATTGCCGGCACTACCGCCCAGGGACTCCAATGCGCTTATGAAGCGTTGGCGCAGATTTTCTCGGACCATTCAGCCTCCGTTGCGCCACCGGCGCGAATGGCACGAGAGTTGATCTAATCCCTGCGCCGTTGCAAGCCGGTATCAGCCTGCTGGGGAGGAGCCCAGCCGTGTCCCGGAATAATGCCATGGTGATTGCTATTTCGAATTGACCGCGTTGGTCGCGGCGACCGGCACCGTCAGCATCACGCCCAGGAAGCCGAACGCCGCGCCGCCGGCGAACAACGTGAAAATCACCCACACCGCGGGAAGCTCCGCCCGGTCGGTCGTTTCGTTGGTTCGCCCGTCCCCGACCCTCCCCTCACCCTCATGAGGCGTTGAGATTGGGGTGTAAAGACACTAGCTTTCCGGTGTCTACACGGGACTGCGCCAATGCCGCTCAACATCAGGGACGAAGATACCAATCGGCTGGCAGAAAAGCTGGCGACCCGCATGCGTACGACCAAGACGGCAGCGGTGAAGCTGGCGTTGCGCAACGAGCTCGCCCGGGTTGAGCAGAGCATCCCGCTCCGGGACCGACTGCGCCCCCTGCAGAACCGCGTGATGTCTCGGGCAGCCACGGGGCTGGAGGCGGACAAGGCATTCTACGATGCACTCAGCGGCCACTGTTGATGTTCATCGACGCATCCGCCACCGTCGCCATACTGACCCTTGAGCCGGAAGCGGATGCGTTGGCTGATCGGCTGGATGGCGCGGTAAGGTGCATGACCTCGCCAATCGCCGTGTTCGAGGCCGCACTGGCGATTTGCTGTAAACGCCGTGCCAGCGTGACGGAGGCACGGGACGACGTCCAAGAGTTTCTCGACAGTGCTCACATCGACTTGCTCGCCGTCGCACCGGCGGATGGCGATGCTGCGCTCGAGGCGTTCGCACGCTACGGCAAGGGGCGGAACCATCCGGCGCAGCTCAATCCTGGCGATTGCTTCGCCTACGCGATGGCCAAGAATTGCGGCGTGCCGCTGCTGTTCAAAGGCGACGATTTCGCCAAGACGGATATCGCGGATGTCCCTTGACCCCTGCGGGGCAACAGCGCTCGGACGCGATCCTGCATGAGGCCCGCGGCCTACCCCTCCGCTGGCGGGTCCAGATATAGCGGGCTCGCCAGGTAGCGGCGTAGCCAGAAGCGGCATAGCACGCCGATGGTGGCGGCGACCGGCACGGCCAGCATCACGCCCAGGAAGCCGAACGCCGCGCCGCCGGCGAACAGCGCGAAGATCACCCACACCGCGGGCAGTTCCACGCGGTCGCCCAGGAAGCGCGGGTAGATCACGTAGCCCTCCAGGATCTGGCCCACCACCAGCACGCAGCCCACCACGATCACACCGTGCCAGGTCGGAAACTGCGCCATCGCCATGCCGAGCGCCGTGATGCCTCCGGTGATCGAGCCGACATAGGGGATGAACGACAGCAGCCCCGCCGCCATGCCGACGATCAGGCCGAGGTCCAGGCCGGCCAGGGTCAGGGCCAGGGCGTAGAATACCGCAAGGATGAGGCAGCACAGCGCCTGGCCGCGGACCCAGGCGGACAGGATGCGGTCGACCTCGCGGCATTGGGCGCGGATCACCTCGGCGTAGCGATGCGGCAGCCAGGAATCGACCATGGTGATGACGCGCGGCCAGTCGCGCAGCAGGTAGAAGCCGACGACGGGGGTCACCACGGCGAGGGTCAGGACGTTGAAGATGGCGAAGCCGGCGCTGCTGACGCTGGTCAGCGAGGAGGCGATTACGCTCAGCATGTTGCCGGCCTGGCTGCTGACCAGGTCACGCAGCTTGTCGTTGACCACGTCGTTGCCGAAGTTCTGCTGGAGGTCGGAGAGCACCTCGCCGGCCCAGCGCTGGAGGAGCTGGACGTACTGTGGGATGCGGCCGATGAGCTGGCCGATCTGCTGGAGGATCAGGGGGTAGAGGAGCAGGGCGAAGAGCAGGACCGCGGCGAGCAGGCCGATGATGACCAGCAGCGCGGCGATGCCTCGGCTGAGGCCCAGGCGGGTGAGCCGCGTGGTCGGCGGGTCGAGCACGTAGGCAATGCCGGCTGCGGCAACGAAGGGGGCGAGGACGGACTGGAAGAGTTGGAGGGCGAGCCAGGCGACGATGAGGAGGCCGATGCCGAGGGCGACGCGCTGGCCTCGGGTGGCTTGGCCGGGGATGTGGGGCGGCATGTCGCCGAACCAGGCACGGCGCTGCGATGGCAGTGGCGGAGGGGTGGCTTCGACCGGCGGTGGTTGCCCGTCGCGTTGCGTCATCGGCGGCGGACCGTGACCCAGACGTAGCTGGCGCCGGAGGCCAGGGTGGTGGTTGCTACCAGCCAGGTCAGGGCCTCCAGCACCACGGGGGCGGTCAGGCTGAAGCCGGTGACGAAAAGGGCGGCGGCGACCAGGAGGATCTGAAAGACGGTGTTAAGCTTGGAGACGTAGAGCGGGCGGATCAGGACGGAGTGGCCGAGCAGTGACAGAACCACGATGCCGCCCACGATCACCACGTCGCGGAATACCACCAGGATGGCGAGCCAGTCCGGCAAAATGTCTACGGCGGCCAGCGTTATATACATGGTCACCAGCAGTGCCTTGTCGGCTACGGGGTCGAGCAATGCGCCCACCGTGTTGCCTCCGCCGTTGCGGCGGGCCAGCCAGCCGTCGACCGCGTCGGACAGGCCGGCTGCGAGGAA
The DNA here is from genome assembly GCA_963726125.1 of uncultured Alphaproteobacteria bacterium. Taxonomy (GTDB): domain Bacteria; phylum Pseudomonadota; class Alphaproteobacteria; order Acetobacterales; family Acetobacteraceae; genus JAMXLO01. Next base: position 613,247 of record CAVSBG010000005.1, read on the forward strand.
CAGGTAGAACGCGAGGGCGAATCTATGCTCCATGACGGCCCAGACCGCGACCGGGACCGCGCAGAGGCGCGCGAAGGTGATCACGTTGGGCAGCGTGAGCAGCGTGGAGGGGGCGCTGCGGCCGATGTGCGATCCGTCAGGCATCGGCCGGGCTATTCCTCGTTCGAATGCGTCGCGTTGCGGCGGACCAAGGCAGTAGCGTATCGAGGGGCGTCATGACCAGTGGCGATCAGAAGAACGGCCTGACCTATCGCGCGGCGGGGGTGGATATCGCGGCCGGCGATGCGTTGGTGGAGGCCATCAAGCCGTTCGCACGGGCGACGGAGCGGGCGGGCGTGATGGGGGGGCTGGGCGGCTTTGGGGCGCTGTTCGACCTGAAGGCGGCGGGATTTGTCGATCCGGTGCTGGTGTCGGGGACCGATGGGGTCGGGACCAAGCTTAAGATCGCCATCGAGACTGGTATCCATGACACGGTTGGCGTGGATCTGGTGGGGATGTGCGTCAACGACCTGGTGGTGCAGGGGGCGGAACCGCTGTTCTTTCTGGATTACTTTGCCACTGGGAAGCTGGATCCTCGGCAGGCGCGGGAGGTCATTGCGGGGATTGCGTCGGGGTGCAACGAGGCGGGATGCGCGCTGGTGGGGGGCGAGACGGCGGAGATGCCCGGACTTTACCGGGATGGCGATTACGATCTGGCTGGGTTTGCCGTTGGGGCGGTGGAGCGGGGGGATCTGCTGCCTCGGGGCGTGGCGGCGGGGGATGCGGTGCTGGGGCTGGCGAGTTCGGGCCTGCATTCCAATGCGTTTTCGCTGGTGCGGCGGGTGGTGGAGCTGAGTGGGCTGCCGTGGACGGCTCCGGCGCCGTTCGATCCGGAGGTGTCGCTGGGTCAGGCGCTGCTGACCCCGACGCGGATCTATGTGCGGTCGGTGCTGGCGCTGCATCGGGCGGGATTGCTGAAGGCGGCGGCCCATATCACGGGGGGTGGGCTGCCAGGGAACCTGCCTCGCGTGCTGCCAGAGGGGATGGTGGCGGTGCTGGAGCCGGTACTGGTCGGTGCCACCGGTGTTCGGCTGGCTGGCACGGACCGGCGGGATCGCGGTTGAGGAGATGCTGCGGGTGTTTAACTGCGGTATCGGCATGGCGGTCGTGGTGACCGATGCGGATGCCGCGACGGAGTTGCTGCGGGATTTGGGGGAGAGCGTGGCGAGGATCGGTCATATCGCGGTTGGCAGCGGGGCGGCCGAGGTGCGGATCGATCTGCCGGTTGGCTGGTTGGGGTGAGGCTGGAGCTCGCTGCCGGCAATGCCCCCTCCCCCTACCCCCCCCCGCAAGGGGAGGGGGAGAAGTCTGTTCGATCCCGACGGCGGGTCGGCATTCTGATCAGTGGTCGCGGATCCAACATGGCCGCGTTGATCGCCGCCGCAGGGGACGCGGAGTATCCGGCGGAGATCGCGCTGGTGGTAGCTAATCGGCCGGACGCGGCGGGTCTGGTGCGCGCTCACGATGCGGGCGTTGCAACTGCCTGCATCGATCATCGGCTATTCAAGGGCGACCGCGCCGCACATGAGGCGGCGGTCGATGCGGCGTTACGCGAGGCGGACGTCGAGATCGTGTGCTTCGCCGGGTATATGCGCCTGCTGACGCCTCGCTTCGTGGATGCGTGGCAGGGGCGGATGCTGAATATCCATCCGAGTTTGTTGCCGGCGTTTCCGGGGCTGCATACGCACGAGCGTGCGTTGGCGGCGGGCGTGAAACTGCACGGCTGTACCTGTGCATCTGGTGACACAGGCGATGGACGAGGGGCCGATACTGGCGCAGGCGGCGGTGCCAGTATTGGCCGGCGATACCGCGGAGACGCTGGCCGAGCGTGTGCTCGTGCAGGAGCATCGGATCTATCCGCTGGCACTGCGATGCTTTTGTAGTGGCACGACGGGCATGGCGCCTGACGTGGGGATCGCGCTGGTCAATCCCATCCCTGAATGATGTCGGGAATCCCTTCCAGGAGATGAACAAAGTCTAAGCCGAACCCTTCTGGGATCGCATCGCTTGACTGCCTATTTGCTGGCTATCGGCGACGAGGAGGCGGTCAATGCTGATCTCCGATGTGTTGAGGGAAAAGGGCCGCACGGTCGTGATGGTGCGTCCAACTGACAGCGTGGCATTCGCGGTGCGCAAGTTTGCCGAGCACCACATCGGCGCGGTGGTCGTCGAGGATCGATGGATGAAGCCCGTCGGCATTTTCTCGGAGCGGGATTTCGTCAGTGCGATCGCACACGACGGTTCGGCGGTGCTCCGATGCGAGGTACGACAACTGATGTCGTCACCCATCGTCAGTTGCCGATCGGATGACCGCATCGATGCGGTGCTGGCGATGATGCTGCTGGCAAAGATCCGCCACGTTCCGGTGATTGATGGTAGCGTGCTGCGCGGCATCGTCAGCCTCGGCGATCTTGTGATGCATCGGCTCGACGAGAAGGAGCTGGAGGCGAGCGTACTGCTGGATCTCACACGAATGCACGCATGACCGATTTGTAATCCTTTTCGTTTGATGTTGATCATAACAACGTGTTCCGTAACCGAAGTGCGTTTGGCGAACGGTTGTATTGTGGCGTGGCTGCGGTAAGAACGGGCGGTCCCTCACCTCGCGGAACAGCCAATGCCCGACGTCCCGCTTCCCGAACGTCTTGACGAAGCGACAAGCGTAACCGTGCGGGATGCACGGCCTTTGCCGCTGGTCTACGTTTGTCTGCTGGCGTTGAGTGTCGGCGTCATTGGCGGATTCGGCGCGGTGGTGTTTCGCGCGCTGATCTCGTTTGTGCATAACCTGCTGTTCCTCGGACAGCTCTCGTTTATTTACAATTCGAGCCTGTTCACCGGGTCGTCACCATGGGGGGCGCTGGTGATCCTGGTGCCGGTCATCGGCGGCCTCGGGGTGACGTTCATCGTCACCACATTCGCGCCGGAAGCGAAGGGGCATGGCGTGCCGGAAGTGATGGACGCCATCTACTACAAGAGCGGTGTGATCCGGCCCATTGTCGCGGTTGCGAAATCCCTGGCTTCTGCGTTGTCGATCGGCAGTGGCGCGGCCGTTGGGCGCGAGGGGCCGATCATCCAGATTGGCTCAGCGTTCGGTTCCACGTTGGGACAGTGGATCCGCATGTCGATGGGTCAGCGCATCATCCTGGTTGCCTCCGGCGCCGGCGCCGGTATCGCGGCGACGTTCAATACACCCATTGGTGGTGTGCTGTTCGCCACCGAGCTGATGATGCCGGAGATCAGTGTGAACACGTTCATGCCGGTGGCACTTGCGACCGGCACCGCGACATTCATCGGACGGTTGTTCTTCGGCGATGCGCCGGCATTCGACGTACCGACGAACCTTACGGCCTTGCCGGTGGAATGGAAGAGCTCGGTGATCCTGCTGTGCTACGTGGCACTGGGCGCACTGATGGGCGTCGCAGCAGCGGTGTTTGTCCGCGGACTGCACTGGGCGGAGGACCTGTTCGACAAGATCCCAGGAAACTATCTGCGGCACATCATCGGCATGCTGATGGTGGGTGTACTGATCTACGCGCTGATGCGGTGGGGTGGGCACTATTATGTCGAGGGCGTGGGGTATGCGACCATCCAGGTGACGCTGACCGGGCAACTCACAACCGGCTGGTTCCTGCTGCTGCTTTATGTGTGCAAGCTGTTTGCCACGTCGGTGAGCCTGGGGTCGGGTGCGTCGGGCGGGATTTTCTCGCCGTCGCTGTTCATGGGCGCGACTTTAGGGGGAGCGTTCGCAACGTTGGTCGCCGCGGTGCTGCCCGGTGTGCCGATCAGCGTGCCGGCGTTTGCGATGGTCGGCATGGGAACGATGGTCGGCGCGGGCACCGGCGCGGCGATGACTGCGGTTGCGATGGTTTTCGAGATGACGCGCGACTACAACATCGTGCTGCCGATGGTGCTGGCCGTTGCGGTCGGACTCGGCGTGCGGCGACTGCTGTCGCGCGAGAACATGTACACCATGAAGCTGTATCGACGCGGACATCCGATTCCGAAGGCACTGCACGCCAATATGTTTCTGGTGCGCAATGCAGCCGATGCGATGGACCGCGATTTCGTGCTGGTGGATGAGGGGGCCAGCTTCGACGAGTTCTTGCATCGAGCCGGCGGAGCAGGTGGTATGCGGCACGTTGTCGTCACGCGAGGGAGGCTGATCGTTGGAGCGCTGCGGGTGAATACCAGCTTGCGGCGGACGGTCAGCGCGGCGGGGCAGCACACGCTGATGGGAGCCTTGATGCAGCGGAACTTCACCATCGTGCGCAAAAGCGCCGTGATGTTCGACGTGATTGGCCGGTTGCGGCGGCGGCGGGCGGTCATGGGGATCGTGGTGGACGGCAAGGGACTGCCGCGCAGCAGCGATGTGGTGGGGGTGATTACCAAGGAGCATATCGCTGACGAGGTGGCGGACAGCGTCAGGATGTACCAGCAGTAGTGCCAAGCGACGAAGTCATTGACTCTCCTGCTCCGTCACGGCCGGGCGGAGGCCGCGGCCACATGTGGCTGGGCTTGATCCGGCAAGCTCGACCCGCAGATGCATTGCGAAAGCTGCAATCCTATTCAGGAAACATCCGATGGAGATGGCCAGGTCAAGCCCGGCCATGACGGGGTTGGCCCGGCGGTTTGGCCCGGTCATGACGGGGTTGGCGACGCGCTGAGCGGCGGTGAGGGTTACGCCATCGCCACTTCGACCAGCGTATCATTAAAGCACGCGCCGTCGGCCAAATCGGCACGCATGTCAGCGGAGACCAGGGCCGATATCGTCTGGCCGGTGCGGCTGGTGGTGAGCCACGCGCCCTTCTCACTGGACACGACACCGGGGGCGACGCCTTCGGTGATTTCGAGCGGCAGGATCACCTCACCACGCTCGTTCCACACTTTGACTTCGCCGCCGTGCATGAGGCCGCGCGACGCGGCGTCGCGCGGATGCATCAACAGCCTTGGTGGTGAACCGGTGAAGCCGAGTGTGGAGGAGATGCGCGTGTTGGAAGCGGGCGAGATCAGCATCAGCGGATAGTCGCCACGATGCTCGCGCCATGTCGGCATCAGCACCGCATCGCCCCAGCGTTTCGCCAGCGATTCGGAGCGCAGCTCGATCTTGCCGGATGGCGTGGCGGGGAACACGTTCTCGAACATCACGAGCGGGTTGCCGTCGGGGCCTTTCATCTGCACGGCGCCGTCGGTGGCGATTTCGCTCGGGCGCGCGCCGTCTGCGAGATCGACGGCTTCGTCGATCAGCTCCGCGTCGGTCGCGCCGAAGCATGGATCGTTGAAGCCGAAGCGCGCGGCGAGACGGCGGAAGATCTCGGTGTTGGGGAGGGATTCGCCTTGCGGCGGGATCACGGGTTCGGCGCGTTGCAGCCAGTGGTGACCGTAGGATGCGTAGATGTCGGCGTATTCGAAATGCGTCGCGGCTGGCAGCACGATGTCGCAATGCTCCATGCTCTCGTTCATCGTCACGTCGATGCCGACGGTGAACACATCGTCACGCGCCAGGCCGCGGCGCATGCGGTTCTGATCGGGATGCACGACGATGGGATTGTGGTTGTAGATGAATACCGCACGCAGCGGCGGATCGACGTCGTCATCGGCGAGGTGCCGACCGACGTCGATCAGGTTGAGCGTGCGGGTGCCGGCGGGGAGCAGGTCGGGACGTTGCAGGCGCGCTGGCGTTTTGTGGAAAGAACTGCCGGCGCCGAGCACGATGCCGCTTTGTTTGCCGAGTTTGCCTAGCAACGCAGGGAGGGCGATCAGCGCTCGGATGGAACTGCCGCCATTGCGTCCTCGCTCCAGGCCGTTGCCGGGGGCGAACACCAGCGGGTCCGCCTCGGCTAGCCATTGGGCGAAAGTAACGATTTGGTCATCGCGCAGGCCGCACGCTGCCGCGGCACGCGCTATCGGCCATGCGCGGGCATCCTGCATGAATTCGTCGAAGCCGAGCACGTGCCGGTGGATGAACGCGGCGTCGAACGCGCCGATGCGTTCCAGTTCGGCAGCGAGTGCCCAGGCCAGCAGGATGTCCGTACCGGGCAGGGGGGCCAGATGCAGGTCTGCTTGCTCGGCGATCTTGGTGCGCAGCGGATCGACCACCACCAAGCGACCGCCCTTGCGCATGGCACGGCGCACGTTGCGCACCAGGTGCAGGTTGGTCACCGTGGCGTTGTTGCCCCACACCACGTTCAGCTTTGCGTTCGCGGCGAAATCGGGCGGGCAGCCGGGGACGGCGCCATAGGTTCCGCTCCAGGCCTCGCTGCGCACACCGCCGCACATGGAGCGACGATAGAGTTGCGTCGCTCCGAGCTTGTGGAAGAAGCGGGACGACATGCTGTCGCCGGCCAGCATGCCGTGCGGGCCGGCATAGTTCAGCGGCGCCACCGCCTGTGGGCCCCAGCGGTCGATCACCGCGGTGGTGCGGGCGTGGATCTCATCGAGCGCCTGGTTCCAGGTGATGCGTTCGAATGTTCCGGAGCCTTTGGCGCCGGTGCGGCGCAAGGGGTGCAGCAGGCGATGCGGGCCGTGGACGAACGCGCCCATCTCCTGCGCGACCTTGTTGCAGATGACGCCTTCCGTGTAGGGCAGCGCGTTGGAGCCTCGCACCTTGGTGATGCGGCCGTCGTCCACGGTGACACTGAGGCTGCATGTGTCTGGACAGTCGAAAGTGCAGACGCTGGCGCGTTCGATGACGGACATGGAGGACCCCACGGGATGGCTTGGCTATGCTCGCAATGGCACAGTCGGGGATGGAACGGCAGTGCCGATTACCGGTGCCGATGCTAGACCATCCGGACGCACAACGACATGGAGGCGCAGGTGGCGTATCAACCGTTCGATCTGACCGGCAAGGTGGCTGTGGTCACCGGCGGCAATCGCGGCATCGGGTTCGGCATCGCCCAGGCGGTGGCTGAGGCGGGAGCCGACGTTGCGATCTGGGGCACCAACGCCGAGAAGAACGCGGAAGCGCGCGATGCGCTGGCGAAGACTGGTCGCCGGGTGCTGGCGCTGCAATGCGATGTCGGTGACGAGGCAGCGGTGGATACGGCGTTTGCCCGGACGGTTCAGGAGATGGGACGGGTTGATGGGTGCTTTGCCAATGCCGGCATCGGCGGCGGCGGGGCGAAGTCGTTCCTGGAGATGAGCAGCGAACTTTGGCACCGGGTGCTGCGGGTCAATCTCGATGGGGCGTTCTATACGTTTCGCGCGGCGGCACGACATATGGTGGAGCGCGGCGGCGATGGGGTGTTGGTGGGCACCGCATCGCTGGCGGCGATCGAAGGGTCGCCTCGCAGCGAGCATTACGCGGCGACCAAAGGCGGGTTGATCTCGATGGTGCGCAGCCTTGCCGTGGAGTTTGCGCGCTACAACGTGCGCGCGCATGCGATCCTGCCGGGATGGATCGAGACCGACATGACCCAGCGGCTCACCAGCAACGAGACGTTCCATGGCAAGGTGATGCCGCGGATACCGATGCGGCGGTGGGGACGCGGCGAAGATTTCGGCGGGATCGCGGTGTACCTGATGAGCTCGGCGGCGCGCTACCACACCGGGGACACGTTCGTGATCGATGGTGGGTATTCGCTGTTCTGAGCGGAGCGGTGGGGCGCGCTCTAGGCGACAAGGTGAAATCGTCCTAAGCCCGCGCCAGCACTATTTCATAGGGAGGCGGTCATGAAAGAGATCGGCCATTTCATCGCAGGCAAGCCGGTTGCCGGCACCAGCGGAAAGTTCGGCGACGTGTTCAATCCCGCGGCCGGCGAGGTCATCGCCAAGGTCGCGCTGGCCGATGCCTCGGAGGTCAGCAAAGCCGTTGCGGCGGCGACTGCAGCCTGGCCGGCATGGGCCGCGACGCCGCCACTGCGCCGCGCACGCGTGATGTTCAAGTTGAAGGAGTTGCTGGAGCGCGACCGCAAGGAGTTGTCCGCGATCATCACCGCGGAGCATGGCAAGGTGTTGTCGGATGCCGACGGTGAAGTGCAGCGCGGGCTGGAGGTGGTGGAGTTTGCCTGCGGCATTCCACATCTGCTGAAGGGCGAGTTCACCGAAGCTGTCGGCACCGGTATCGATGCGTGGTCGATCCGTCAGCCGCTCGGCGTGGTCGCGGGCATCACGCCGTTCAACTTTCCCCTGATGGTGCCGCTGTGGATGATCCCGGTGGCGCTGGCGTGCGGCAACTGCTTCATCCTGAAGCCGTCGGAGAAGGACCCGTCCGCGTCATTGAAGCTCGCCGCGTTGATTGCCGAGGCCGGCATCCCGGATGGCGTGTTCCAGGTGGTGCAGGGCGCGCGCGAGGCGGTCGAGGCGATCCTGGCGCATCCCGACATCGCCGCGATCAGCTTCGTGGGTTCCACCGCGATCGCCGAGACGATCTATCGGGGCGGCACGTCGCACGGCAAGCGCGTGCAGGCGTTGGGCGGGGCGAAGAACCACCTGGTGGTGATGCCGGATGCCGATATCGACGATGCGGTGGATGCGCTGATGGGTTCGGCATACGGCGCGGCGGGCGAGCGCTGCATGGCGGTGTCGGTCGCGGTGGCGGTGGGGTCCGCCGGCGATGCGCTGGTGCGCAAGCTGGAGCCTCGGGTGCGGGCGCTGAAGATCGGGCCGGGCACCGATCCGGACGCCGAGATGGGGCCGCTGGTGACGCGCGAGCATCGGGAGAAGGTGCAGGGATACATCGACCTCGGGGTGAAGGAGGGCGCGAAGCTGGTGGTCGATGGCCGTGGGCTGTCGTTGCAGGGTTATGAGAACGGATATTTCCTGGGTGGGTCGCTGTTCGACAATGTCAGTACGGACATGCGTATCTACAAGGATGAGATCTTCGGTCCCGTGCTCGGCGTGGTGCGTACGCCCGATCTTGCTGGGGCGGTGCAGATGGTGAACGCGCATGAGTACGGCAACGGCGTTGCGATCTTCACCTCGGATGGCGGAGCGGCACGCGATTTCGCTGCGGGGATCAACATCGGGATGGTCGGGGTGAATGTGCCGATACCGGTGCCGATGGCGTTCCACTCGTTCGGGGGGTGGAAGCACTCGCTGTTCGGCGATCACCATGTCTACGGGCCCGAGGGGGTGCGGTTCTACACGCGCTACAAGGCGATCACCCAGCGCTGGCCGACCGGGGCACGGCGCGGGGCGGAGTATGTGATGCCGACGTTGGGGAGGTAAGTGGCCAGGTCCCCAACTTCGGAATGTGGCGCCAAGACTTTCACCTGACCTCCGCTGATCGACCTCGCAACCAAAGCTGATGCTGCCGGCCGCAGCGATCTGGGCTATTGGTGTTGGCGATCGTATATACGTTGGCCACGATCACCGCGTTCCAGAAGGTTCCAATGGTGCTGAGGGTCCGGCCCGAGGCGGTGTGCTGCCGGTATTCGTGATGGTCCGGTCCTCTGTAGATCCCTCAATCGCTGATGACCGCGGGCGCCCCAATGCTGAGCGTCGCATGCACCGGAGCGGTGAGCGCGAGTAGGAATTTCATCTGCCCAATTCGCCTGGATCGGTCGCTGACGACCACCCAACATCGGCCACCGCCTCTGAAGGATACCGCGGATAAGGAGGGGCGCCGGTCGCGGCGGCGCAATTTCCGGTGATCCCTTGGCGGGACACTGTAGCCTCCGAGGAATTTGCGGAAGCATTGGCCGCATTTGGCGTGACTCTGATCAGATGGCGTACGGTTTTTGCTCAATTGCTTGAAATGGCTCCACAAGCAGACGTGAGACCGCTGAAGACGCTCACTAATCAATCGAGATTCCGACTGACGTCAGTCCAAATTTGCTGGATAACGTGCCAATTTGCTGAATTTTAGGGCAATGCGGCATTTGGCATGGTGTTTGCTGCAACTCTGCCATTCCGGGACAACATAAGAACAAGGGGCTTCACCATGAGCGATGTATCGCCGCGTCCGGGTCTCACGCGCCGGACCGTTCTTGCCACCGCCGGCGCGACCGCCTTGGCGACCGGCTTCGCACCGGCGCGGGCCGCCGAAGGCACTACCCTACGCGTCGCGTATCCGTTGCCGGTCGGCACGCTCGATCCGGCCAAGTTCCGTGTCGGGGGCCTTGAGTACAACTACGCTCATTGCGTGTTCAATCGCCTGACAGCGCAGGACAACAAGCTGCAGGTCATCCCCGATCTGGCGCAAAGCTGGGACGTCAGCGAGGACCTGAAGGTCTACACATTCCACCTCCGTTCAGGCGTCAAATTCCACAACGGCAAGCCATTCACGGCGGCCGATGTCCTGTTCACTTACTCGCGGCTCAGGGACAAGGAGGTCGCCTCCGTCCTGCGCGCCGCGCTCGGCGTTGTCGATAAGATCGAGGCCGTCGATCCGCTGACCGTGAAGTTCACGCTGTCGTCGCCTTATTCGGATCTCGCCGCCGTCGTTGCCCAATACCAGGCGCAGATCCTGTGCGAATCGACGAAGGACACGCTCACCACCAAGCCGAACGGTACGGGACCGTTCCGTTTCGTCGAATACCAGCCGGGCAATCAGTTGGTGGTGGAGAAGAACCCGGACTACTTCGTGCCCGGTTCGCCCAAGGTCGATCGCGTCGTTATGCGCATTATTCCGGAATACACCACGTCGGTCGCAGGGTTGGAGAACGGGGAACTCGACCTGATCTACGATCTACCGCCCGAGCAGATCGATCAGCTCAAGGACAGCAAGGTATCGCGCATCGAGGAGGTCGCGTGCGGTAGTTGGGAAGGCATCATCCTCAATAACGCGTTCAAGCCGTTCGACGACCCGCGCGTACGCCAGGCCTTCATCAAGATCGTCGATCGGCAGGCGTTCACCGACATCGCCATGTTTGGCCACGGCACGCCCACGGTCACGCCGATTCCGCCAACACATCCGTTTTTCCGCGCGGACCTGCTGACGCCGCCCGACATCCCCGGCGCCAAGAAGCTGCTGGCAGAGGCTGGTTACCCCAATGGGTTCCCAATCGAGATGGTCATCGCGACCGGCTCGCCGTGGGAGGAACGGCTTGGCACCGCCTTCCGGGACGCAGCCAAACAGGTTGGCGTGACAGTATCGCTACGCATCGTGCCGGGCGATAAGTTCGATACCGAAATGGAGGGAAAGGCTCCGTTCAGCGTCGATGGCTTCTTCGGCCGCCCCACGCCGGACACCATGGTGTACGCTTGGTACCACAGCAGCGGATCCTGGAACAATACACTGTGGCACTACAACAACCCCGAGGTGGACAAGATCCTTGATACCGCGCGCGCCACCGGCGACAAGGAGCTGCAGAGGAAGCTGTACGGCCAGTTCCAGGAAATTGTCGCCAAGGACGGCCCGGGCTGTCTGGTGTTCGTTCGCAACTTCGCCTGCGGCGTCAGCAAGAAGGTGCAGGGCTTCACAGGCTCGCCGCAGATGTGGGTAGACATCAACAACGTGTCGCTGAGCGCATGACGCGCGGCGGTTGACGCCGTGGCCAGCTACGCGCTGCGTCGCCTGGGCACCGTGGTGTTCATCCTGGTGGTGATGTCACTGCTGGTGTTCCTGGCGACACACGCACTTCCGTCGAACACGGCGGCGCTGATCCTTGGCCAGTATCGTACGCCGGAGACCGTGGCTGCGCTCGAGCATAAACTTGGCCTCGACCTGCCGTTGCCGGTGCAATACTGGAATTGGGCACGGGATATACTTCATGGCGACCTGGGTCAGTCGCTGGTGATGGAACGGCCGATCGCTCCGATGCTCTGGGAAGCGTTCGGTCGCTCCGCCATCCTGGCCGTCGCCGCAATGGTGGTTGTTGCCTCAATCGGGGTCACGATGGGGGTCGTAGCGGCGGTCTGGCGCGGACGCTGGCCGGACCATGCCGTTTCGGTATTCGCCTATCTCGGCATCTCGGTGCCGGAGTTCTACTGGGGCCTGGTGCTGATACTGGTGTTCGCCAGTACTTTCCATCTGCTGCCGGCATCCGGTATCGGCAACCTTAGCGACGGGCTGGGCCACTATATATCGTTCCTGGTGCTGCCGGTGGTGACGCTTGCATTGGGCTATCTCGCCCACGTGTCGCGGCTGACCCGCTCCAGCATGGCCGAGCAAATGGACAGCATGTACGTGAAGGTCGCACGGGCACGCGGCTTGCCGGAGCGCGTGGTCATCGTGCGTCATGCGCTGCGCAACGCACTGCTGCCTACGATCACCGTGCTGGCACAGGATTTCGGTTTTCTGATCGGCGGTATCGTTGCGATTGAAACCATCTTTGCTTACCCTGGGCTGGGCCGGTTGCTGATCTTTGCATTGCAACGGCAGGACCTGCCACTGATGCAGGCGGCAATCCTGGTGCTGACCGCGGTGTTCTGCCTGGCCAATCTTGGCGCCGACCTGCTGTATGGGATTGCCAATCCGCGGATTCGTTATGGTGGCGCGGTTGGCTGACGCCATCGCTCTGGTTGAGGTCGCACCGCGGCGGGCACGGTTGCCTGGCGCATTGAAGGTCGGCGCCACCATCGTGCTGGTGCTGCTGATCACCGCCGCGCTGGCGCAGGTCATCGCACCCTATCCGTTCGACCAAATGCATATCCGCGACCGCTTCTCGCCGCCCAGCCTGCACTACCTGGCGGGCACCGACGAATATGGCCGCGACGTGTTCAGCCGCGTCCTGATCGGATCGCAATTGTCGTTTCTGCTTGGCGTCATCGCCACACTGATCAGCATGGGCATCGGCGTGCCGCTCGGAATGCTGGCGGGCTACCGACGCGGCCTGACCGACGAAGTGATCATGCGCGTGCTGGACATCATGCTGGCGTTCCCACCGATCATGCTGGTGCTGCTGATCATCGCAATCACGCCACCCAGTTTGCTCAAGACCGCCTTTGCTATCGGCATCCTTTCAGCGCCGCCGATCGGGCGGGTGACGCGCAGCATTACGCTCGATCTGATGAGCGGTGAGTTCATGGAGGCCGCGCGCGCACGCGGCGAACGCCTGCACTACGTGTTGTGGCGCGAGCTGCTGCCGAACGTCTGGCCGGTGCTGATGGTGGAAGCAAGCCTGCGGGTGGTGTTCTCAATTCTGCTTGGGGCAGTACTCGAGTTTTCTCGGCTTCGGTGTGCAGCCGCCCGCCGCCGACTGGGGCCTGATGATCAGCAACGGCCGTGCCTTCGTTGACAAGGCGCCGTGGATCTCGCTCGCCCCCGGCATCGCCATGGGGATCACGGTCGTCGGCATCAGCCTGCTGGGCGACGGCCTTCGCGAGGTGCTGGATCCGCGCCTGGGGCGAGGACAATGATCGACGGGGTCGCCTTGGAGCCGCCACTGCTCGATGTCCGCGGCCTTAGTGTCCGCTATGGCGGCACGACCGCAGTGCGCGACGTGTCGTTTCAACTGCAACCAGGTGAGGCACTCGGCATCGTCGGCGAGTTCGGGTCCGGCAAGAGCAGTATCGCCGGTGCGATCCTCGATTTCCTTGGTTCGGCTGCGCGGATCAGCGGCGAGATCGCGTTCCAGGGGCGCGATCTGCTGCTCCTGTCGCGCAACCAGCACCGCGCGATATTGGGCCACAGGATCGGCTCCGTGTTCCAGGACCCGTTCACTGCGCTCAATCCGGCGCTGCGTGTTGGACGGCAGATCGCGGAACCGATCATTCGTCATCTCGGTCTGAAGCCGGCCGAGGCGGCACGACGGGCGGTCGCATTGCTGCGCGAGATGGGCATCCATCGCGCCGACGATGTTGCGCGCGCGTTTCCGCATCAGCTCAGCGGCGGCATGAAGCAGCGGGCACTGATTGCCGCGGCTGTGGCGTGTGAGCCACCGCTGTTGATCCTCGACGAACCGACCACCGCATTGGACGTCACGGTCGAAGCGCAGATCCTGCGGTTGCTGGCGCGATTGCGGGCGGAGAAGCGAGTCAGTTTGCTGTTTATCAGCCACAACCTGGGCGTAGTGCAGCGACTCTGCGACCGCGTCGCCGTGATGTACGCTAGCCAGTTCGTCGAGCTTGGCAACGTGCGCGACGTGTTGGAACAGCCGGCGCATCCTTATGGCAAGGGTCTGCTCGCCTCGCGCCCGCCACTGCGCGCCGCCGCGCGCGGCAGCCGGCTGCCGGCCATCCAAGGGCAGATGCCAAGCGTGCCGCGACCCGATGTGGGATGCGTGTTCGCACCGCGTTGCCCGTTCGTTGAAGCGCGCTGCACTGGCGGTGCGCAATTACTGGTGGCTCTTCCGAAGTGTTCTTCCCCGGCCCTTGCGGGAGGGGGTTGGGGGGAGGGGGCGGCGCCCAAACTGGTGACGCCCCCTCCCCCCAACCCCCTCCCGCAAGGGGAGGGGGAGAATTACTTGTCTCACTTGTCTCACCTCCCTCAGTCGTCTCACGTCCCTCACCTCGCTCATTGCCCACCCCAGATGCATCTCGCCCGTTGCTGGAAGGCCGACGCGTTGGCGGACTGGCCGCGCCAGGCGGTGGAAGGCATCGATCAGGGACCATTTCGTGCAGGCAACGCACTGGTGAACGTCACGCGGGTGCGGAAGACCTTCACCACGCGTCGCGGCCTGGCGGCTTGGCGAGTGTCGGTCGTCCACGGCCGGCCACGCCTGCACTACGAACCTGTGCGGGTGCAGGCCGTGGATGGCGTGTCGCTGTCGATCTCGCCGGGAGAGGTGCTGGGCCTTGTTGGCGAAAGCGGTTGCGGCAAGTCAACGCTCGGCCGTCTGGCGCTGCGATTGTTGAGCAACACCGACGGCAGTGTTGAATTCGATGGCGCTGATCTGAGTTTGGTCTCCGGCGCGGATCTCAGTTCCGTCCGCAAGCAGGCGCAGATCGTGTTCCAGAACGTGGGTTCGTCGCTGAACCCAAGACTCTCGGTTGGTGAGGCGCTGGAACGGCCACTTGTACTGTTCGGCCTCGCGAAGCCGCATGAGCGCCGGCACCGCGTTGAGGAACTGCTCGATATGGTGCGCCTGCCGCCATCGTATCGGCTGCGCTACCCACATCAGCTCAGCGGTGGTGAACGTCAGCGCGTCGCAATTGCGCGCGCGCTCGCGACTGAGCCACGTTTCATAGTCTGCGATGAGCCGGTATCCGCGCTGGACGTGTCGGTCCAGGCAACGATCGTCAACCTGCTGGCGGATTTGCGCGATAGGTTCGGTCTCGCGTACCTGTTCATCTCGCACGATTTGGCGGTTGTCGCGCAGCTCTCCGATCGCGTCGCAGTGATGTATCGGGGATGTATCTGCGAGACCGGCACCCCGGCCGAACTGCTGGCATCACCGCGGCACCCGTATACACGCATGCTGCTCGCGGCGGTGACTGACGACGCGCCCGACGACGAGAGGCCATCCGGTGATGTGGTCGAGGCCGCAACTTCTGGCTGCGCCTTTGCCGCGCGCTGCCCGCATTGCCTGCCATCGGTGTGTGAAACGTCCGCGCCGTCACTGCGAACTGTCGCGGCCTCGCATGAAGTGGCTTGCCACCTCGATCCGGTCCCCGAACCGCGGCGCAATGCCGCGCTGCTGCCCTCGATTGCCGTTTAACTGCGAAAGGACTCCCCGACATGCCTGCCAAGCCGTTCCACCTCGCCTGGTTTCTGCAAGGTTCGTCGATCCAGGCCTGGGGCGAGTCATGGACCGGCAACATCAGCGACGACTGGATGTCGTGCGACATGTTCCTCGACCTCGCGCGCGGCTGCGAACGCGCCTGCATGGACTACATGCTGCTCGAGGACTCGATCTATGTCGGCGAGACCTGGCAGAACTCGCGCGACATGTACTTGAAGAACGGCATGTCGATCCCGCGTCAGGAACCAACGGTGGTAGCGACGCTGATGGCGGCGGCGACCAACCGGCTGGGGATCGTGCCAACGCTTTCGACGTTCGCCTACGCGCCGTATCTCGTCGCACGCATCATCGGCACGCTGGATCAGATATCGGGCGGACGCGGCGGGTGGAACATGGTGACTGGTAGCTCCGACCTGTCGGCGAAGAACTTCGGCATGGAGCACCTGCCGCCGCACGACCAGCGATATGATATGGCGGACGAATTCATGGCGATCTGCAAGCAGCTGTGGGGGTCCTGGGAAGCTGGGGCGATCACGGCCGATCGGCAGAGCGGCGTGCTGATCGATCCGGAGAAGGTGCACACGATCGACTATGAGGGGCAGTATTACCGCAGCCGCGGGCCGCTGAATTCGGGACCGTGTCCGCAGGGCCAGCCGGTGATTGCCCAGGCGGGAGGATCGGATCGCGGACGCCGGTTCGCTGCGCAAAATGCTGATACGATTGTCGCACACGTGAAGGGCGTGGAGCAGATGAAGGCCTACCGCGAGGACGTGCGCGCCAAGATGGTTGCGTGCGGTCGCGATCCCGATAGCTGCAAGGTGCTGTTCCTGGTGTCGCCAATCGTGGCCGAAACGGATGACGAAGCGGAGGCGAAGGCGGCGCTGCGAGCGGCGATCTCGGGGCAGAACGTGGACAAGCGGCTGGCTCAGCTGGGCTGGATCACCAACATCGATTTCGCTGAGTTTGACCTCGACCAGCCGGTGGGTGAGCTGACAACGAACGGGCATCAGCAGAGCCTGGCGCAGTTCCTGCGGAAGGCCGGCAAGCGAACGCTGCGCGAGGCCATCGTCAGTTACACCAGCGGTGGCGCGTCGGTCGATCTGGTCGGCTCGCCGGACACCGTTGCGGCGCAGATGGCCGAGGTGATGGAAGAGGTGGGGGGCGACGGGTTCCTGTTCTCGATGTCGAACGTCAGCCGGCGCACCACGGCGGAGATCGCGGACGGCCTGGCGCCGGCGTTGCAGCAGCGTGGGCTGACGCGCAGGGCGTATGCCCACAAGCACCTGCGCGACAACCTGCTGGAATTCTGAAAGGGCAAGCCCCTGCCTTACGCGTTGCGTCGGCGCGGCGCGGCCATCAATGGCAGGCTGTCGAACAGGGTTGGCGCATCGCCCAGCTGAGCGCCTTCGATCTGGAGCAGGCGCAGCTTGGTGGTGATGCCGCCGGCCGCGGAGAAGCCACCGACCTTGCCGCCTGCGGCGAGGACGCGATGGCACGGCACGATGATCGGGAATGGGTTCTTGCCCATTGCCTCGCCTACGTCGCGCGCGGCACTAGCGTCGCCGAGCCGCTTTGCTATGTCGCCGTAGGAGAGCGTGCTGCCGGCGGGAATGCTGCGCGCGACCGCGTAGACCTGCTGGTGGAACGGCGGCACGTGCTCAATGTCGAGCGTGACGGAGGAGAGGTCGCGGGACTCGCCACGCAGCAGGCCAACTATATCGTCGACGACTTGCTGTATGCGGCCGGGCGGTGATGACGCGCGTGCGTCCGGGTATCGCCGCTGCAAACGGGACCGCGTAGCGTTTTCGTTCCGCTCCGGCAATTGGACGCCGACCACCCCGCGCGCACCCCAGACGATGCCGCAGTGGCCGACGGACGTCTCGAACAGTGTAAATTCATGTACTGGCATAACGCGCGGAATGTAGCATCGAGCTGCGTTGCGGGCACCTCACGGTTCTTGCGGTGCTACACCGCGAGCCTGTGTCGACTGTTCAAGCCGCGGCGTTGGAGCGAGCCCTACAGCAGCTCTGGATCGCTGACATCATCCGGCACAGCCAGCGCCTTCAGCCGGGGGATATCGTGCAGGATAACGCGAGACCCATGCGTCTCCACCCCGTATGCGCGCAGCGTCGCGAAGGCGCGGGAGAGGTTCTCCTGGCGGCATCCCAGTCGTGCGGCGAGCAGGCCCTTGTCGAATGGCAGCCGGAAGTCGGCACGCCTGGCCTCGCCGTCCTTGACGCGGGCCAGCAGATAGCAGCCGAGCCGCTGCGCCGCCGTCCGCAACTTCAGGTCGCGCACCTGGCGGACCATGGTGCGGAACTCCCGCGACACCGAGCGCAACAGCGTATTGGCCAACTGGACCTCGTGCTCGACCAGATCGAGCAGACCGGCGGCATCGATCGCCAGCAGCCGTGCCCGGGTAACGGCGCGGGCGGTCATCAGATAGGGCAACCGGCTCAGCACGGAGGCCATGACGAAGTGATCGATCGGGTCCAGCACCTCGATCAGCGCGGTGGTGCCGTCGGCGGCGG
Source organism: uncultured Alphaproteobacteria bacterium (assembly GCA_963726125.1). Taxonomy (GTDB): domain Bacteria; phylum Pseudomonadota; class Alphaproteobacteria; order Acetobacterales; family Acetobacteraceae; genus JAMXLO01. The sequence continues at coordinate 631,323 of CAVSBG010000005.1, forward strand.
TACTGGAGAGTGCGACCTGGCCGTCCAGCAGCACATGCAGTGCGTCCGGCATGGCACCCTGCTGGGACAGTACCGCATCCGGCGCGACCGTAATGACGGTGGTGATAGCGTCCAGGCGAGTGAGCAGATCGGTATCCAACCGTTCGAACAGCGGGACGCCTCCAATCAGATCGACGGTGGTTCTCATGGGCCCTCCACGCACCTCACGGTATGTTTACCTTGGATGAACCTGAATTGGCGAAGCAAAATGTGCCGGTTTCCAATTTTTGTTGGTCGCGATGGCCTCAGGTGGGGGGTGTGCTAAGACTGCAAGGGCGCGGGCGTGATGGAATGGCAGACATAAGGCGCTTAAAACGCCTTGGCCTTTCGGCCGTGCGGGTTCGAGTCCCGCCGCCCGCAGATGCAGGCAGGCGTTACCACGAACAGGTGCTCGAGCACGGGTTGATCCACATCAATGCGCAATTCGCTGGTCACGCGCATGATCTCCTGGCTACCTCCGGACGGGATCAACTGCGATGCACGACGCTACCATCGACGAGAGCGCCGAGGTCTTTGCATGTGAGGGAACCGACCTCGCTACCGAGGCACGACGGATGACCAGCGGTCAGTTGCGCCAGCTTGGCGTGTCCCGCCTAGTCTATCTGCGCGCGGGTACCATGAATGGTAAAGCAGCGTATGCGATCCACGCCGCCGATGGCACGACCGTGGGCATCGTGGAGGATGTCGGCCTTGCGATCGAACTGGTGGGCGAACAGGGCATGACCTTCGTCACAGTGCACTGATGCCGCTGATAGGAAGCCTGCGCGACCAGGATGGCGGTGTTCGCATCTTCTTTGATATGCGTCCGAAAGAGGTTGATCCTGCCGAAGTTGCGCGGATCACGCGATTGATCGAACGCGCATTCAACGCACGATCCGCCGATGAGGGCGTGGAGATGCCAGCGGATCCCACTTGAGCCGGGGTTCAGGGCGAGGCTGCCGCCTCGAACAGTTCGACGATATTGCACGACGGGTTCCCGCATAGGATCTGGTGGCCGCTTGGTGCTTCTACGATATTGTTACTGAACCGAACAAGGTCATCACCGTGACCGTCAGTTCCGACGCCGGCGAGCACATAGCGGTTCCAGCCGCCGGGCTCGCGCGGGCAGCCGCCCGTCCGGCATCGGCTTCGACGCCGATGCGCATGGCCCTGCCAGTCAGAGCGTCAGGTCGTCTCGCGCCAGAGTCGACACGGCGGGACCGCAAATTCGGGAACTGGCGACACCCCCTCCCCAACCCTCCCCCGCTCCGCGGGAGAGGGGGCTCAACCGCTTGTCAGGCCATTGCAGCCAGCACGCGATCGCACACGTGCGCCATATCAGCCTCACTCAGATCGGGATGGATTGGCAGCGCGAGGATCCGTCCGGCCAGATCTTCCGACACGGGCAGGCGGCTCTGGTCGTGGTGGTCACGATAGGCCGGCTGTAGATGCAGCGGGCGTGGATAGTAGATCGCGGTGGGAACACCATCCGCTCGTAGCGACGCCTGCACGTGATCGCGGGTGGCCGCATCGCGCAGCAGAATGGCGTAGATCGCCCAGACACTGGTGCTGTCGGCAACGCGTGTTGGCGTCGTCACCGCGTTGCCAAGCCGCGAGTCGTAGTAGCGGGCAACACGCTCCCGGGCGGCGCGTTCCTCATCGAATACCGTCATCTTGGCGAGCAGCACCGCCGCTTGCAGCAAATCCAGCCGCCCGTTCATTCCGGTGTGCAGCACCTCGTAGCGCGACGTGCCCTCGCCGTGGGTGCGCAGGCTGCGATACAACGCAGCGCGCTCGTCGTTCTCGGTGAACAGCGCGCCGCCGTCGCCGTAGGCACCGAGCGGTTTCGACGGAAAGAAGCTGGTTGCGGTCGCATCGGCAGCCGAACCCAGCAGGCGACCGTGCAGGGAGCAGCCGAAGCTTTGGGCGAGATCATCGATGGTGAACAGGCCTTCGCGTTCTGCGATGGCGTTCAGCGTCGGCCAGTCGGCGGGTTGGCCGAACAGGTCGACCCCAATGAGGGCGCGCGGCCGCAGCGTGCCGTCGCGGCGCACCGCGGCGATGCGCTGCTCCAGATGCGCGGGATCGATCTGGAAGGTGCGCGGATCGACATCGACAAACACCGGCGTTGCGCCGAGCACCAGCGGTACCTCGGCGGTCGCGGTGTAGGTGAAGGCTGGCAGGAACACTGCGTCGCCGTTGCCGATGCCCTCGGCCATGAAAGCGATCTGCAGCGCGTCGGTCCCCGAACTGACGGCGACGCAATGTTTGGCGCCGCAGAACGCTGCGAGCTCGGTTTCCAGTTCCGCGACCTCGGGGCCCAGAATGAACTGGCAATGCGCGAGCACGCCGTCAACGCGGCGGCGCAACTCGCCGGCGATGCGCGCCTGCTGCGCCTTGAGGTCAAGGAACGGGATCGAACGTTTCGTCATGGGCGATTGGCCACGGGTGTCAGTCCTTCGGCGTTGGGGGCGAACTCGGGGACCAGGCGACCCAGCAAGGCGAGTGCCAGGCGCGCCTGACCGCCGCGACAGGCGGCCGCGATCTCGTCGATCGCGCGGCCGACGATGGCGGGGTCGGCGGTGCGCGGCGCTGCCATCAGCAGGCCAGGAAAACCGGTGGGCGCTGGCGGCTCCTTGCCGTGGAACAGCTCCTCATGAAGCTTCTCACCGGGGCGGAGGCCGGTGAAGCGGATTTCCACGTCGCGCTCCGGCATCAGGCCGGCGAGGCGGATCATCTGGCGGGCCAGATCGACAATCTTTACCGGCGCGCCCATGTCGAGGACGAAGATGCCGCCATCCTCACCGGAGGGCAGCGGCGCATTGGCGGCACCGATCACGCTGGCCTGCAACACCAGGCCCACTGCCTCACGCACCGTCATGAAGTAGCGCTGCATGTCGGGGTGGGTGACGGTGAGCGGACCGCCGCGTTCCAACTGCCGCTGGAACAACGGCACCACGGAGCCGGTGCTGCCGAGCACGTTGCCAAACCGCACGGTGATGCAGCGCATGCCGTGCTTGCTGGCCCGCGCGGCAATGTCGAGCGCCTGGCAATACATCTCGGCGAGGCGCTTCGATGCGCCCATCACCGATGTCGGGTTGACCGCTTTGTCGGTGGAAATGAACACCATCGCCAGCGCGCCCACAGCGCGGGCCGCGTCAGCCACGTGGCGCGTTCCGGCGACGTTGGTCTGCAGGCCCTCCAGCGGATTGGCCTCCACCATCGGCACGTGCTTCAGCGCCGCGGCGTGGAATACCAGTTCGGGGCGGTACTGCTCGAACACGGCTCGGATGCGTGCCTCGTCGCGGATGTCGGCCAGCAGCAATTCACGCGGCACGTGTGGATGGCGCTCGGCAAGCTCCAGGTCGATCAGCCACAGTGCATATTCACCGTTGTCGAGCAGGATCAGGCGGTCCGGGCCGAGCGCGGCCACCTGGCGCGCCAGTTCGCTGCCAATGGTGCCGCCGGCGCCGGTGACGATGACGCGACGTCCCTGGATCAGCCGCGCCATGCCTTCGCGATCGAGCGGGACCTGCGGGCGGTTGAGCAGGTCCTCGATCGCCATCGGGCGGAGATCGAGCTGGCCGTCGCGGCGCTCGGACGCCGGATCGAGCGAGGTCGGGCGTGGCGCGCGGCGGATGCGGATGCCGTAGCGCTCGGCCTGCGCCACCAGGGCGGCCAACGTTTGGCCGGACAGGTCGGGGGTGGCGACGACGAGGGTGTCCGGCAGTCGTCCCTCGGCGTCCAGCTTTTCCAGCACGGCGGCCGCATTGTCGATTGCGCCCAGGAATGGATAGTTCTGGATGCGGCGGCCGGTCTGGCGCGCGCCAACGGCCAGCAGCCCCTCCACCCGCAGCCCCTGGCGGCGATCCCAGGTCAGTGCGCGAAGGAACAGATCGATGTCCTCGGTGGCTCCGACGATGAGCGCCGAGGGCACGTCGGGCGCGTAGCCCGCGGCGACTGTTCCGCCACGGCGTTCGCGCAACCGGCGATAGACGACGCGTGGTGCGCCAAGGAGCACCAGGAGTGTCAGCGCGTGCACGACTGGAAGCGCCGGGTTCGCTGACGCTACGCCGAGTACATCGGTCAGCAGTGCGAAAAGGCCGGCACCGAGTGCGCTGGCACACACGACTGCCAGCAATTCGCCCATGCCCGCGAAACGCCAGTATTGCCAGGGTAGGCGGAACGGCAGCCCAGCGATCAGCAATGTCAATGCGCCGGCGGGAAGCAACCATACCGGCTGGAATGCGTCGCCGGCCGGATTGGCGATCGCGCGCGCAAGCGGCACGGCCAATGCCGCCAGTATTCCGTCGAGCGCAACGTTGAGTGCGATTCGTATCGGCGGCCGCGCGGTCATGGCCGCCCCTATAGCCCAGAGGGGCCAGCCGGCATATCCCGGCGCCTTGAGTTGGCTATCGCATTTTATAGAGATTGGCACGATAATGGCCCTCGCGCGGGCATCGTTTCGCGCCTGGGGGTCGATCGACCGGAACTTGTCCGGGCCACAAAGGTGCCGGACCACCAAGGGAACGTACTAATGCAAACAACAAAACGGGTTTCTCGCCGTAACGCACTAAAACTGGGCGCTGCCGCAACCGCACTGCCGCTGGTGCATATCCGCACCGCCGGGGCCGCCGGAAAACTGAAGATGGCCTTGTGGGACCATTGGGTACCGACAGGCGACGCCGCCATGAAGAAGCTGGTCGATGAATGGGCCGCCAAGAACAAGGTCGATGTGGAGCTGGATTTCCTCACCTCCATCGGCAGCAAGATCAACATCACCATGGCGGCCGAGGCCCAGGCGAAGACCGGCCACGATATCTTTGCGTTCAATTCATGGACCGTGCAGCAGTACGGCGACAGCCTCGATCCGATGGACGACGTAATGAAGCGTCTCATCGCGAAATACGGCAAGCTGGGTCACGCCTACGAGTATCTCGGCGTGGCCGATGGACATTGGCTGGCTGTGCCGGTCGGCTGGGGTTCGGCACCGCTCGCCGCGTGCGCGCGCATCAGCATGCTGAAGAAGTTCGCCAATATCGACGTGCAGGCCTGGTATCCGGCACATCCGTCGACACCGGAAGCGGCCAAGGACTGGACCTACGACACGCAGCTCAAGTTGGCCGAGGCAAGCTTCAAGGCCGGCTTCCCGATGGGCTTCGGCTGCGGTTCCAACAGCACCGACGCGAACCAGACGTGGGGCGCCACCTTCGGCGCGTTCGGCGCCGACCTGGTGGACGGCAAGAACAACATCGTCGTTGAATCGGACAACGTGATGCAGGTGATGGAATACATCTCGAAGATGATCAAGTTCATGCCGTCCGACGCGGTGAGCTGGGATGATGCTTCGAACAACCGCGCGCTGATTTCCGGCAAGGCGGCATACATCTGGAACCCGCCGTCCGCCTGGGCGGTCGCAAAGCGCGATGCACCCGACGTGGCGGCGGATTGCTGGACTTTCCCCAACCCGCTCGGGGTGAAGGGCCGGCTGGTGCCGCATCGGCCGTATTTCTGGGGCGTGTGGTCGTTTGCCCAGAACAAAGGCGCGGCGAAAGACATCATCGAATTTCTGTCGCAGCGGGAGCAGGTCGAGGCGCTGTCGATGGCTGTCGCGGGCTATGACATCCCGCCGTTCGAATCGATGACCGACCTGCCGGTCTGGTCGGACATCGAGCCGCCGAAGGGGACGATCTACAATTACCCGGTGCGGCCGTGGCACGACGCGTCGTATTACATTCCAGGCTCGTCCGCGCCACCGGATGTCGCGGTGCAGATCTGGAACCGCAACATCCAGCCCGGGATGGTGGCGCGGCTGATGTCGGGTCAGTCGATCAAGCAGTCGGTCGCCTGGGCGAAGAACGAGCTGGAAGGCTTCATCCGCTAGGGCCGCCGGTCGGCGGCTGGCTGGCCACCGACCACGGTTCGCTGTTATCGGGCTCCTCCGTTGGTGAGGAGCCCGCATGACTCTTGGCGCCGTACTCAATCACCTGATGTTCGCGGCTGCGCTGGCTCTGCTGTCCGCCGGCGTGGTGCGCGTAATGATCGCGGTGCGGCTGCTGGACCGGCCCGACCCGCGCAAGGTGCACACGCAGGCTACACCGAAGGGCGGCGGCGTGGGGGTGGTGGTGGCGTTCCTGGTCGGCATCGCGGTGCTGTACCGGTTCGCGGAATTTTCCCGACTGGCTGACCCATATTTTGTCGGGGTGATCGAAGCCTCTGCCGCCATCGCCGTCGTGGCATTCCTGGACGACGTCTACGACTGGAAGTTCACAGTCAAATTGTCGGCGCAGGTCTTCGCGGCGTTGGTTGCGGTGGCCAGCGGCATCTATGTTTCGAATTACCGGGTGCCGTATGTCGGGCCGTTCTATGTCGGCTGGGTGGGCGTGCCGGTGACGGTGGCGTGGCTGCTGTTCACCACCAATGCGATGAACTTCATCGACGGGCTGAACGGCCTGGCAGGTGGCGTGGCATTGATTGCTGCGGCCTTCATTGCGGGGATCGCGGCGGCGTATGGCGGTTGGTTCGGCTACTTCGCCTCGCTCCTGCTGGTCGCAGGGTTGGTTGGATTTCTGCCGTTCAACTTCCCTCGCGCCCGCATCTTCATGGGCGACGTGGGCAGCCAGTTCTGCGGCTTCATGCTGGCGATCCTGGGGGTCGTGGCGAGCCGGCTGGAAGACGCGAAACTGTCCTTCCTGATCGTGCCGATGTTGCTGTCGGGCGTGCTGTTCGACGTGGCGTTCACGCTGGTGCGGCGCGCTTGGGCGGGTGAAAAGATCACCGCGCCACACCGCGGGCATCTGTATCAGGTCGCACAACGCTCTGGCATTCCAGCGGTGGGCGTCACGCTGGTGCATTGGGGATTTGCCGGATTCGGCGGCATGTGTGCGCTTGGTTTTCTGGCAGCGGACGCGGACGTGCAGCCGTTCATTCCGCTACTGACACTTGTGCCGCAGATGGTCTGGTTTGGCTATGTGGTTCGGCGCGCTCAGCGGGCAGGCGTCGGGCAGTGGGGGTGACGTCGCAGCCGGGCTGGTCCTGGCCATCCGTCGCGCCTCCGTAGCGCTGCGGATGGCCGGGACTGATCCCCGGGTGATCCCCGGGTCAAGCCCGGGGAGTTCGGACCGGGGACTTCGGACCGGGGGAGACGTGTCGGGATCAAGCCGTTGCGGTGCGGCGGCTATGGGTCTCGCTGGCTGCCGCCGGGCTTTTCTTGGCGGAGGTGGCAGCCTCACCCATGATGGAGCGGAGGTCGCGCAGGAACGAGGCCCCCTTTAGCGTGCGTTGGACCAGGATGCTGCGGCGATCCAGCGGGTCCACCTTGCGGCGCGCCAGATCGAGTTCGCCCAGGCGGTCGAGCGCGCGGGTGATTGCCGGCTTCGAAACGTTCAGTTCAGCGGCCAGACCGCGGACGGTATGACCGCCGTCCATCAGGTAGCAGGTGAGGAACACGCCTAGCTGGCGCGCCGAAAGATCGGGACCGTCGCGGCGCACCAGCGCAACGATCGTCTCCCGCAGGATGCCGACCATCTGGTCGGCCGAAGGGTTCACAGCCATATTATTTCCTTTCTGAGTCCCGGACAGGTTCAAGGCCGGAGGCGAGTCTCGAACACCAACGGTCCTGGAACAATAACGACCCTACGCCAATACCGTTGCGGGTGTGAAGTCTTTCCGTTCCGCTCTCGGTTATTTGAGGATTCCTAATGCGCCACCGATCCGACAGTTCGTTCCGCCACGCCAGCGAAAAGCGCGCGCATGGCGTAGGCCTCGCCGCCCTCCGGCCGGCCTGGTGCAGTCTGGTCATTCCACGCATATAGGTCGAAATGCGCCCATGCAATACCCGGCGTAACAAACCGTTGCAGAAATAATGCGGCAGTAATGGCGCCGGCATGGGGCTTTGACGAGACGTTATTGAAATCCGCAATCGGGACTGTCCAGCCAGCGGTCATAGCCAGGCCACAACGGCAGACGCCAGAGCGGATCGTAGTGCTGCTGGCCATTGCGCAACAGTGTATCGGCCCAGCCATCATCATTGCAGAACATCGCAGGCAGATCCGGCCCGAGCGCGACGCGTGCCGCCCCCGTCAAGGTCGCGCAATCGACCAGCAGCGACGGAGCTTCGTCGCAGGCATCGGCCAGCAGGTCGCACAATACGAGCCGCCCCTCCGCATCGGTATTGCCGATTTCCACTGTCAGGCCCTTGCGGGTGCGAATAACGTCGAGTGGGCGCATCGCAGTGCCGGACACGGAATTCTCCACGCAGCCGACGCGGACGACGAGCCGGACGGGCAGGTCTGCCTGCATGATCATGCGGGCCAGGCCCAGTACGGTCGCCGCGCCGCCCATGTCCTTTTTCATCCGCAGCATGCCGCTGGACGGTTTGAGATCGTACCCGCCGGTATCGAAGCATACGCCCTTTCCGCACAACGAGATGAGCGGCGCCGAGGCGTGCGCGCTGCTGCCGGACCAGCGGATGATCGCGACGCGCCCCGGCCGCGTCGAACCGCGCGCGACGGCGGCGACGGTTGGATAACCTGCGTCGAGCGATGCCTCTGCGATCATCTCGGTCGTGGCGCCATAACGCTTGCCGAGCGAGATCGCGAATTCCGCCAGTTCCACCGGACCGAGCAGGTTAGCCGGTGTGTTGACCAGGTCGCGCACCATCCAGGTGGCAGCGGCGGCGGAACGGCTGTGCTCCTGATCCGGTGGTGCGAGCAGCCGTGCCGGCCCGCGCTTCGCCGCCTTCAATGCCCCGTAACGGTAGGCACCAAGGCAGAAACCGAGCGTGGCCAGCGACGGATCATAGTCGCCGGGTTGCAGGCGCCATATCGGTCCCTCCGGCAGTCGGAAGGCCAGATTGCCGAATGCGGCCGGAGATGCGTCGTCGCCGAGCCCGAGGACGGCTCCGACCACGCCGGAATCGCCAGGCAGGAACAGCAACTCTTGCGCGGCCGCGGAGAAATTGAGTTGCCGTAGGAACTGGCTTTGCGCTTCAGGCAGCTCGCTCAGGAAGGCGGCGAGCCCGGCAGGGCGCACGGCGTGTAACGGGTGTGTCGTATCGGCGGATTCCACCAGACAATCGAGTCGCTGCTCTAACATCGGCTCACTCTCCGCTACGCGATCGCCTTCATGGCGCGCAGTTGCTCAATTCGATCCGGTGAATAGCCAAGCGCCGCAAGGATGGCGTCGGTATGCTCGCCAGCCGAGGGTGGCTGCATGCGCAGTGAAGGCGCCTCATCATCGATGCAGAACGGCAGTCCTGGCAAATTGGCGACGTTGCCGTTTGGCATCCGCACCGGCAGCGCGCGGCCGAATGCGTTGAGCTGCGGATCATCGAACAGATCCGATGGCGTGCGGACCGGCGAGAACGGGATGTTCGCTTCGTCCATGAACCGTTCCAGATCGGCGATCGGATAACCGGCTACGATGGCCGCAACGATTTCACGCAGGGCCGGTCGATTGCGCACGCGATCGGCGTTGGTGGTGAAGCGGTCGTCCGCGAGCAGGTCCGGCCGATCGAACTTCGCACAGAATGATCGCCAGTGATTGTCGGAGGTGATACCGATGAACAGCTTCTCGCCATTCAGCGTCGGGAATGTCTCGTAGATGCCCCACGCCCCACTGCGGGCAGGCATGGGTGGGGACGGTGTGCCGGTGGCGGCCTCACCGGCCATGTGCTGCCCCACCAGGAAGGCCGAACTTTCATACAGCGCACTGGTTATGTTGCGGCCCTGCCCGTCCTTGTCGCGCTGGCGCAGCGCCGCGAGGATGGCGAGCGCACCCATCACGCCGCCCATGATGTCGATCACCGAGGCACCGGCGCGCAGTGGCTGTCCCGGTGGCCCGGTCATGTAGGCGAGGCCGGTCATGTATTGGGCAATCTCATCGAGCGAGGGACGATGCTCGTAAGGTCCTGGAAGGAACCCCTTCAGCGCGCAGTAGATCAGGCGCGGGTTCAACGCGTGCAAGGCGTTCCAACCGAGACCCAGGCGGTCCATCGTGCCGGGGCCGAAGTTCTCGATCAGCACATCGGCGTTGCGCACCAGGTCCTGCGCCACCGTAAGCCCATCGGCGGATTTCGCATCGATGCAAATGCAACGTTTATTACGGTTGAAGTAGGCGAAGAAGCCGGTGGCAAAACCATGCAGACGGCGGGTGCGATCGCCATCGGGCGCCGGTTCGACGCGGATCACGTCGGCGCCCAGATCCGCTAGCACCACACCGCATGACGGACCCATCACGGTATGGCTGAATTCGAGGACAGTCAGGCCGGCGAGCGGCAGGATCGTCATGCCTGTCAATCCTTCAGCTCTCTGCCACTTCCGGCGCCGGAGCCGGAAGTGGCAGCGGCTCGCCGAGGTATCTCGGTATCACATCATCCGGCGCGCCGTCCGCGAGAATTCGCCCCTGATCCAGCCATAACACGCGCGTGCACCATTGCCGGATCACGGGCATCAGGTGGGTCGACAGCACGAGGATTTCAGCACCGCGCACGACGCTCTCCAGTCGCGCCTGCGCCCTTTCCAGGAACTCGGCATCGCCCGCGAGGAACCATTCGTCCATCAACAGGATCTGGGGCCGGATCGCCGTTGCCATGGCGAAGCACAGCCGGACCACCATGCCGGCGGAGTAGGTGCGCATCGGCAGGTCCATGAAATCGCCAAGCTCGGAGAAGGCGGCAACGTCCTCCTCCAGCCGCGGCAGTTCGGCGCGGTTCAAACCGCTGTAAAGACCGCGCAGCTGGATGTTCTCGCGGCCGGTCAGTTCAACGTTCATGCCAAGGCCGGTATCCAGCATCGTACTCAGGACACCTTGAACGCGTACGCGGCCCATGACCGGTTCGTAGATTCCGGCGAGGGTGCGCAACAGCGTCGTCTTGCCGGCGCCATTCATGCCAATCAGGCCGAGGCGATCACCGCTGCCGAGGGAGAACGTGATGTTGCGCAGCGCCTCCACGACGACGCGGGACTGCCTGTCCTGGCCAAGCCGGCCGGATGCGGCCGCCATCACGGTTTTCTTCAGGCTGCGACTGCTGGCGTGGTACAAAGGGAAGAATACCGAGACGTCGGCGACCTCGATGCGCGCGTTGTCGACCATGTTCAAATCCAGAACGCGATTCGTCCGCGCGCGCGGACGAACATCATCCACGACACGGCGCACAGGAGCAGGCTGTAAACGAGGGCGGAGAGCCAGGTGACCTCGGAGGGCGTGGTACCGAGCAGCGGCGCGCGTACGATCTCGATCAGCGTGTAGAACGGGTTCAGCGGCAGGTAGACGGCATGTTCGCCAAGTTGCTGCGGTTGCCAGATGACCGGCGTGAGGAAGAATGCGATCTGCATGACGCTGGCAACGATCGGGCCAATGTCGCGGAACCGGGCGCAGAAGGTGCCGAGCAACAGGCAGATGGCAAACGCATCCACGATCCAAAGCACAAACGCCGGAAGTGCAAGCAGCGCGTGCCAACCCGGCCAGATGCTGAAGATGGCAAAGACGGCAACGATGACCACGACGTTGTGCGCGAGGATCAACACGTTGCGTATCAGCGTGCGCATCGCATGCAGGAACAGCGGCATGCGCACCGATCGGATCATGCCTTCGGCCTGGGTGAAGCAGGTGCACGCGTCGCTGACCATGGTTGCAATGAAGGACCACAGGATCTGCGACAGCGTGAGGAACGGCAGGTACTGATGGATATCGGTGTGGAACAGGGCCGAATAAAGAAAGCCCAGAGCGGCGACCATGATGGCGGTCGACAGCGTCAGCCAGAACGGACCGAGTATCGAGCCACGATAGCGGAGGCGGATATCGAGCCAACCGAGCGACCATGCGAGCGGCCTGAGACGCAGACCCTCGAGGACGTCCTGAACGGCGAGACGGTTGCGCGCCGCCACCGACATCCCGCCCTGAAAATCCAGGACGCTCGACCGCGCGACGGAATCAGGCGTGGCAAGGCTCATGAGAGGCGGGGCGATAGCCGATCCGGCGTCGCAGGCCAAGGGGTGTGGGGACGTCACGTGCGATTGCCTTGTCGTTGCTCTGCCGCATCAGGCCGCGCCAGGTGCGCACCGGTGTCGCGCAGGATGACGACACGGTCACCCGGATGCAGGCCGAGTGCATTGGTCTGGACGATGGAAAGCGTGGTCCCGTCGTCGGCGCGCACGATGAATTCGGTCAGCGGCGCCGCCTTGTTGTCGCCGGCGCGCTGCATGTCACCACTATCAACCAGCAGCTTGCGCCAGGCATCCTGCCCCGTCGGCACAGCGACTTTCCGCGTCGAGAGAATAGTGCCGTTGCGCGACGTGGCTGGCTGACCGGTGGTTGTTGACGCGGGCGTGAACTGATTCGTGGGCGCGCAGCCTGACATGGCGACCATCACCACAAGCCGCAGGCACAACGTCCGATAGCGCAACGTTTCCATCCTGGTTGAGAGCACTGCAACGTAGCGCGGATCGAGGCGAGTCTCGAACACCTGTTGCAAGTTTGCCGCGCGCCTGAGGGCAGGTGGAGAACATGCCGAGACGATATTGCCTCGAACTGCGATCTACGATAAGGGGTTAAGCTCGTTTCCTGACCAGTCACCTGAGCGACGGCCGTCCGGCCGCCGTGCCCTCCGGCCATTGCGGCCGCGCCACGACGACGGAGGTTTGCCGCGGATGAACTGCTCCAATCGTTTCGCCAGCCGCTTCATGCCGCGCACATCTGTGCTGCGCGGTGCAGGCTGTCTGGCGCTCCTTGCCATGCTGGCCGCGTGCGCCAGCCAGGGGCCCGGCACCAACGCCGCCCAGGAGGCAGCGCGCTACCGGGCTCACGCCCGCGGCAACTACGTGCCGCCAGGACCGCCGCAGGATCCGTGGGGACCCTACATCCGCGAGGCCAGCAAGCGGTTCGACGTGCCGGATGTTTGGATCCGCTCCGTCATGCGGGTTGAGTCGGGCGGCAACGAGTACCAGAACGGCAACCTGATTACCTCCGGCGCGGGCGCTATGGGCCTCATGCAGGTGATGCCCGAGACGTATACTGAACTGCAGTCGCGTTACAGCCTCGGCGACGATCCGTTCGATCCGCATGATAACATCCTGGCGGGCGCGGCTTATCTGCGGGAGATGTACGACATCTATGGCGCGCCCGGATTCCTGGCCGCTTACAATGCCGGTCCGCACCGGTTGGATGATTACCTGAGCAATAATCGGCCGCTGCCCGATGAGACGCGTCGCTACGTGGCGATGATCGGACCCAACATCGTAGGGGTTTACCCGGTCAATCACTCGCCGGCCGAGGACTACGCGATGAACGCGCTGCCGATCAACATCCCGCCTGGGACGCGCTATGGGCGGGCGACAGTGCAGTTGGCGAGCACGCGCGGTGGCGGTGGTCGGGTACCGGTACGCGCCCCGGTCGAGTACGCGCAGGCGCCGCAGCCGATGCGCGCGGCGGTGCAGCCTCCGCCGCAGCAATACGCGATGATCACACCGCCGGTACCACCGCCGTCGCCTCAGCATGCACGGTTCCATCTGATCTCGCAGGCGGTTGCGGAACCGATGCCGATGCATCGTGGCGGGCCGCCGACGGGGGCCTGGGCAATTCAGGTGGGGGCGTATTCGAACGAGGCGCTGGCTCGCGCGGCCGTTGGCAGTGCGCGTGAGCATGCCGCGGGCGAATTGGCGGTGGCGCACTCCGCTGTGTCTGGCGTGCATCAGCCGCGTGGGGAGTTGTACCGGGCGCGGCTGACCGGGCTGTCCCGAGAGTCAGCGATGCAGGCCTGCGAGCGGCTCTCGCACGGCCGCGCAAACTGCATGGTGATATCGCCCGATTCGCAGCTGTAGTATCCCGCCCCCGCGTTCGGTGCAGCATGTTGCGGCGAACGCAGGGGAGCTGCAGGCCACTGGAAATCGTACCCGCTCGCGAAGAAGCGCGAGCGGAATCGCGCGGTCAGGCAGCCTTGGACGCCGAGGCTTGATAAGTCTGGCTGGCGATTGTCGTGGGATACTCGCGCCCGAACTCGTCAAGGCAACGCAGCACACGCTCCGAATGCCCGCGCAGCTCAGTGAGACAGCGTTGGGCACCTACAATGTCATGGGCTGACATCGCGGCCAGCACCCTGTGTCCGCACTCATGCACCGCGTGGTGCGGCTCGGCGATAGCGCGGAAGGAGGGCAGCGCAAGGGTGGCGGTGTCAGTCAAGCTGTCATACCAGCGACCGAGACGGCACGTGTGATGCGTTACCAAGCCGCTCTCAGGCACGTGAGCTGCTGCAACGGCGTCCACGACCCGCTTGACGAAGCCGAGATGGTCATCCTTGGTCAGCTTCACCAGCTCGGCGACCGTTGTGAGGCTGATCCGATCAACCTCGGCTGACTGCATGCCTTCACCACTGAAGCAGATGTGCAACGCGCCTTCGGACGCCGCCGTAACCCTGCCTTGCAGCCGTTTGCCAAGCCTCTGAAGGGTAATGTCGATCTGCTGTCCAGGTTGGCACTCAGCCTTGGTAAGGGCGAAGCAGCCACGCTCTGAAATGTCGTGCAGCGACGCGGTCTCCGAGCGGCCACCAAGAGTGATGGATGCCTCGACCAGGCAGGGGCGCCGACGGCCGCCCTGACGGCGATCGACCTCGGTCGTCGAAGTCCGTACCACGCGCACCAAGGCGCGTTGCAAGCCTTCCACGGTGTCGTTCAGCGCCGTTGTGTTGTTCAGCACTTCGGCTGCTTCCTTGCCGGTCATCGCTGCCTCGGTGGACACCTCGGTCGTGCGTTCCGTCATCTGGTTGGCCGCCGCGGCCGTTTCGGTGACATTGCGGGCGATCTCTGCCGTCGCCGCACTCTGCTCCTCGACCGCAGCCGCGATCGATCCGGCGATTGCGTTGACCTCATCGATGGTCTCTTCAATTTTGCGGACGGCGGCCACCGAAGCCGTGGTGGCGCTGCGAACTTCGGCGATGTGCCGGCTGATCTCCTCGGTGGAGCGGGCTGTCTGGGTGGCAAGCTGCTTCACTTCGCTGGCCACAACTGCGAAACCCTTGCCGGCCTCACCGGCGCGCGCTGCCTCGATGGTGGCGTTGAGCGCCAGGAGGTTGGTCTTGGCAGCGATCTCACCAATCATGTCGGCGACGCGCCCGATGCTGCCGACCTGCTCGTTCAGGGCCTCGATCGTCTCGCGTGCGGTGCGACCGGCGTCCACGGCGCGCCCGACGACCTGGGCCGACTGACCTACCTGTCCGCCGATTTCCCGGATCGAGGCAGCGAGTTGCTCGGCGGCGCTTGCCACCGTCTGGGCATTGGCCAGCGCCTGCCCCGCGGCGGCGGCTGCGCGCTCAGCGGATGTGCCGGTGCGCCCGGCGGACCCCCCCATATTGTTGGCGGCCGTCGCCATCGCGGCTGTCTGCTGGCCGACCTCAGTCATTGCATCCCGGGCTTCGGACTCGATCGTTTCCGCCATGGCGACCATGGCCGAGAGTTCTGACCGCTTGAGCGCGGGCACGTTCTGTCTCCTGCTCGGCGCGCAGGTGGTCGGCTTCCTTCAACCCGTCCTTGAAGATAGCGACCGCAGTGGCCATTGAGCCAACCTCGTCGCGACGCTCGGTGCCCGGTATCGCGGCGTCCAGGTCACCATGCGCCAGACGCGTCATGGCTGAATTCAGTCCGCCCAGCGAGCCGGTGATGTCACGGTTGATGAGCCAGGCCATGGCTGTCGTGATGACGAAGATGATGCCACCAAAGGCGATCAACTCCCACAGCGTGGCTTGGAACGCTGCATCGAGATCATCGGTATAGGCACCGGCGGCGAATATCAGGTTCCAAGGCGCGAAGCGTGCCACGTAGGCCACTTTTGGTTGAGCCTGTGTCTGCCCGGGCTTGGCGAAACTGTAGGCGACGAATCCCTGGTCGGCACTCCGCAACGCTCCAGCGATGAGCTCTGTCAGAAGTTTGCCGTTGGCATCCTTGGCTTCGGATGCGGTGTTTTCGAGTTTGGGGTTAGCACCATGCACCACGAACATGTTGTCCAGCGTCTGCGCGAAGATGTACCCCACACCCGCATCGAAGCGCATGACGTGCGCAGCGGTACGGAACTGCTCCAACGCCTGCTCGCGGGTGAGTTGATGCGCCGCGACCTGGTTCTCGAGCGATTGTGCCAGACCAACAGACATCTCGACGGCAGCGCGTAGCTTGTCGATCCGATCATCTGTCATTCTTTGACGCAAGATCGAAGCCGACATGCCGATTGCTACGATCAGCACCAGAGCTGACAGGCCCAACAACAGGGCGAGCTTCGTGCGGAGGCGGAGGTGGCTCAGAACATGCATAGCGAGGGCCCGCCGGTTGTGAATCGGACTGCATCCTTTCAAATGAGTTTTAATGGCCAATGAAGCTACCGGCGCGGCGTGATCGGGCACAGGATCGGGCCACTCCGCACCCCTTGCATTCTCCGGCGCGGTTCCCCTAGCTGTCACTCATGTGCGGCCGGTACGCATCTTTCCTCCCTGCCGAGGCGCTCCGTGCGATGTTCCACACGGAGAACCCCACGCCCAACTGGGAGCCCACGTGGAACATGGCCCCCACCCGCGACGCGCCCGTCGTGCGCCTGCACCCGGAAACGCGCGCGCGCCACCTGGATCTATTGCGCTGGGGCCTCGTGCCCCACTGGGCGAAGGACCCGAAATCGGTCCGCCAGCCAATCAATGCACGCGCCGAGACGGCCGCCACCTCGCCCATGTTCCGCGATGCCCTGGTGCGCCGACGATGCCTGGTTCCCGCTGATGTGTTCTACGAATGGCAGGCAACCGATGATGGCAAGCAGCCCTTCGCCATCGCCCGCACCGACGGCCAACCCATGGTGTTCGCCGGCCTGTGGGAAGGCTGGCGTGGCACCGACGGCACGGTAATGCGCACGTTCACCATCATGACGACCAGCGCCAACGCAACGCTGCGGCCGCTCCACGAACGCATGCCGGTGGTCCTGGAACCGCCGGACTGGCCGGCATGGCTGGGTGAGACCGACACCGACCCAACCGCCCTACTGCATTCCTCGGCGGCCGACTTCCGCGTCTGGCGCGTCGGCAAGGCGGTGAACAACGTGCGCAACGACAGTGCTGCATTGCTGGAGCCGGCCTAGACCAGTGTTCGTCGCATCTTGCGGCGCAGGCAGCGGATCGGCGGGGCATTGAAGGCAACCATCCACCGTCGACAGCAAACCGACACGACGTCCGGATTCCGAAGCGTGGGAGGCCTGCATGAAGGAACCTGTTCCGGCAAACCCGCCCCAGTCTGTCGCCTTTGACGTTCGCCGTCAGCGAGCCGCCACGATTGCGCCGATCGCGATCGCGTTCCCCGTGGCCATCGCATTGTGGGTCGGAACCTATTTCCTGCTGCCTCCACTCGCCGGCATGGCGGACATGGTTGCTCGCGTGGCGTTTGCAGTGAAATGCAGTTGTGTCGCGGTGTTATTTTGCCTGGTGACGGGCGTCGAGGCTGTCGCGCATGAACGATTGCGCTCGCCCGCCATCGACCCGCTTCTGGGATACGAGACCCGGCGGCTGCGGATCAATCTCCGCTACTTGCAGAACACACTCGAGCAGCTTGTCGTATTCGTGCCTGGGTTGCTCGGCCTTGCCATCTATTGTTCGGACGATAACTCGATGCGCGCCGTCGCTGCGACGACATTGGTCTGGGTCATCGCGCGGATCGCCTTCTGGGTCGGCTACCATCGGAGTTCCGCGCAGCGCGGTCTCGGCGCGCCTGGCATGGTGCTGAGCATGTTGGTCCTGCTCTACGTCTGCGTCCGGTTCGGATTTGAGATGGCTGGCGTCGCCGGCGCGATCGTGCCGCTCGCGCTGTTTGCAGCAGCCGAGATCGTGCTCACATGGTCAACCAGTCCGCTGCAGAATGCGGCGCATGACCCGCATGGAACGCAGGATCAGGGGTCTGGGTGAACACTGCCCGCCGCTACGGGCGTGCGCCTGGACGCCTGCCCGATCGGCTGAACAGTGGCGACCTGGCTTCAACCGTGCCGGCACATGCGAGCAGGCTACCGCTGTATTGTTGCTGCGATCGGATCACCCAGATATGGCGCAACGACCTCCCGAGTCTGCTTGCTCGGTACGACAGGCACGAACTCCATCATCACACCAAGCCCGCGCCATTGCAGCGTCCATTCCTGCAACACCCGCGGATCGTCGCAGCGCATCAACTGAAAGCAACGCGCAAAGTTGGGCTCAACCCAGCTATCGACGTATTCCAGGCCTTGCGGCAGGACACGCCCCTGATCGCGCAGGTGCTGGTAAACCGGGATCATGTCGTTGTCGCGAAACCGTTCGATCACCATGAACAGCACGGCACACCCTTTCCTCGCTCCAAATGGCTTCAACCGCGGACTGCTGACACAACCCTGTCAGGAGCCTAAGGTTACCATGGCGGCCAGATAACAACTCAGGTGGCCTCCATGGATCGGCACGCCCAGGGCGTCCTGCTGATTGTCATTTCAGCGATCGCCTTCAGCTCCGCTGGGTTCTTTACCCGGCTCATTCACCTTGACGTCTGGAGCATGCTGTTCTGGCGTGGCCTGTTCGCAGGCCTGATGATCCTCTGCGTGATCATCGTGCAGGAGCGACGCCGTACCGTGGCCGCCATGAGGGCTGTCGGTCGCCCTGGCCTGGCGGCCGCGATATGCTCGACCGCCGCCACCTTCCTCTACATCAACGCGCTGCGCCGCACCTCGGTGGCCGACGTCGCCGTGATCTTCGCCGCGGCGCCCTTCCTGACCGCCGGTCTCGGCTGGCTGTGGCTCCGCCTCACGGTGGACTGGACGACGCTTGGCGCCAGTCTCCTCGCGCTGCTCGGCATCGGCATCATGGTCGGCGGCGCCGCCATCGAGGGCCATCTGTTCGGCGATATCCTCGCGTTCGGCATGACGGTCTGCATGGCGATCATGATGCTGATTATTCGCCGCCACGAGCACACACCCATGCTGCCCGCGGCCTGTCTGTCGGCACTGCTCTGTCCTCTTGTGCTCTGGCCGTTCTGCCACCCGTTCGCCCTCGAAGCGGGCGATATGGTCAACCTGTTCCTGTTCGGCACCACGCAGTTCGGGCTGGGGCTGCTGTTGCTGACGGTGGGCGGGCAAATGGTCTCCGCCACCGAGAACGCATTGCTCAACACGCTGGAAACACCGCTGGCCATTGCCTGGGTCTGGATCTGTTTCGGCGAGACGCCCGCTGCCACCAGTGTCGTTGGCGGCACTATCGTCGTCGCGGCGGTCATCGCGCAGGTATGGTACGGCAGCCGGGTTCGGCTCGTGTCCGCCGCCACCTGACGCGCCCATCAAGTGCAATGCTGTCCGCACTACGCCACCGCAACTTCCGCCTGTATTTCATCGCGCAGGGGTGTCTGGGACTGCTCGCGCTCGCCGTCGGCATGGTTGCCGGCATCGGCACGATCCGCGTCTGGATGATCTGGCTTGCCGCCGGAGCGCTTGGGCTGGTCAAGTGCTTCGACCTCCCAGCGCTGCAGAGCTTCGTAAAGGACCTGGTGGGCCCCGACGATCTCCCAAATGCTGTCGCATGGACGAATGCCGTCAGCGCAACGGGGCGATTGATCGGCCCATCGTTCGGCGGAATGGTCCTCACCGCCTTCGGCGCCAGTCTCGCGGCAATGCAACTCGCCGTGTCGGTCGCGCATGCGCTGATCCCGTTGCTCGCTGCGACGTTCGCCTACGGCCTTTGCGCCGGTCTGTTCAGCGTTACCGCCATCAGCACATTGCAGAGCCAGGCTGCGGACGACATGCGTGGCCGGGTCATGGCGCTGTATTCCATCTGTTTCCTGGGAAGCAGCCCGATTGGTGGCCCGGCGTTCGGCGCACTCGCCGGATGGGTCGGAGTCTCGGCCGCACTGCGCGTCGGTGCATGCATCTGCGCCGCGGCAGCACTCACGGGCACCATCGTCTGGCAACTGAATTTTCGGCTCCGCCATACGTGATGCGGTAGGCACGAACGGCTGCCGCAATCGTGGCGCACGTTGTGGGCGGCATGCAGCTTGAGACGAAATCGGCCAACCGCGCCCCGCTCGATTGGCTCAACTTCCTGCTGGCCGATGTAACCGGTGGCGTCGGTCCATTCCTCGCCATCTACCTGATGTCCAGCCAGCAATGGGACGCAGGCCACATCGGCGTCGTGCTGACCGTCGGCGGCATCGCAACCGTGGTCGCGCGCGGTCCCGCCGGCGCATTGGTGGATGGCGTGCAATGGAAACGCACTCTAATCGCGGCATCGTCCGTTATCGTTGCGATTGCAGTCGTGATCACCGCGCTGGTTCCCCAATTCTGGCCCGTAACGATCGCGCAAGGTGCGGCGGGCCTCGCCGACGCGGTGTTCCCACCGGCGATTGCGGCGATCAGCCTTGGCATTTTTGGCCGTGCGATGTTCACGCGTCGCGTCGGCCGCAATGAGGCGTTCAATCATCTCGGCAATGCTGCGTCGGCCATCGGCGCGGGCCTCGCCGGCTACCTTATCGCGCCGGTGGCCGTCCTGTGGGTCGTGGTGGCGCTGGCAGCGGCGAGCCTCATCGCCGCCTACCGTATCGATGGCGGCGCGATCGACCACAGGCTTGCGCGAGGCGCCGACGACGGCGACGCGGACACCAAACCCAACAGCATCACGATCCTGTTCGCGAGCCGGCCACTCCTGCTGTTCACCGCGTCGATCACCCTGTTCCACTTCGCCAATGCCGCGATGCTGCCGCTGCTCGGCGAGAAGCTGGCGCAAGGTCACCAGGCCGCCAGCAGCCTGTTCATGGCTGCGTGCATCATCACCGCGCAGGTCGTGATGGTGCCGATGGCATTGCTGGTCGGTCACAAGGCGGATGCCTGGGGCCGCAAACCGCTCTTGCTCGTGGCTTTCGCCGTGCTGCCGATCCGCGGCCTGCTCTACATTGTCACGCAGGATCCGTACGCGCTCGTTTCGATTCAGGCGCTGGACGGCATTGGCGCCGGCATCTTCGGTGCATTGTTCTTCGTGATTATTGCGGATCTTACCGAAGGCACCGGTCACTATAATCTTGCGCTCGGCGCCAGCGGAGCCTGCTGGGGTTTTGGTGCGGCGCTCAGCAACGGCGTGGCGGGTGCCGTGGTGGACGCCGCGGGTTACTCAGCGGCATTCATCTTCCTCGCTGCGTGTGCCATCATTGCATTGCTCATCTTCTGGTTCGGTGTGCCGGAGACCCGTGTCTGGCCGTTGCGAGATACGAACGTCGCTGGTAACGACGTCACGGCGTAGGTTGGCACGCCATCCGCGTCGTCTTCCGAACCACGCTGAATGCCCAGGTTCCGGGGCCGACGTCTAACTGCCGCCGCCCCACACCTTCTGCCAAAGATCGAGCCTGGCCTTTAGAGGATCCGGCCCAACCACCACGCCCGCGTTGGTGAAATTCATCACGCGGTCGTTGCCCGGGTCGTAACGCGGCCACGCTGTCCGCTCACCCCCATTTGGATCACCGGTCTTGGCGAAAGACACCCAATAGGCACTCACCACCGCGCCCGTCGCCTTGTCGGCGGCCGTCACCTTGTCGCCTACCAGCGCTGCCGGAATGTTGAACGTGTAAGGGATTTCCATGGCATGCATTGCTCCCTTCATCGTGCCACGCTGTGACTCGGGCACATAGGAGAACCGATACAACCAAACCGGCCGGCCTGCGCGAGCAACCTGATCCGCAAGAAACCGCACCGGCTCTGTCATCGTCCGATCGGCAAACACCTGCTGCTTCAGTTCGTCGAACGCCTGGTCGCCACGCGGATCGTAAAGCGCGCGGGCCTCTGCGGCATACGCACCGAAGGTCGCAAACAGTGCATCCTTCTTGTTGGCGCTGCCAATCCCCAGGTCCCGGTCGTTTGCTCCAATCATCACTGGCACCATCGCCTGATGTGCCGCGGCGATCGCCGCTTCCGGTGTCTCGACCACCAGCTTGCCATCATGGATTGATCCAGCGAAGCCGACGATCAGCTTATCGACCGACAGCGCCGTGATTTCGTCCTGTGCCGACGTCCCCTGTGTGAACGTGGCGGCCGGCTGCGCGCGCAATGCTTTCAACGCCTTGCCGCCGATGCCGGTAACGCCCAATAGGCGGGCGTAATCGACTGCGGTCTTCTCGGCATCGGCAAGCTCGGTCAGGCCGACGACCTTTGCGCGCGGCGTCGGAATGGCGGGCGACTGCATGATCGCGCGCTGAAACAAACCGCGCGACAGGGGCGAGGTCAAATGCACCAACACCGAACCGCCGCCAGCCGACTCGCCGAAGATCGTCACCGCATGCGGATCGCCGCCGAACGCCGCGATGTTGCGCTGGACCCATAACAGCGCGGCTCGCTGGTCCATGTAGCCATAGTTGCCGCGCACATCGTCAGGCGCCTCGGCTGCCAGTGCGGGGTGGGCAAAGAAGCCGAGGCGCCCCATGCGATAATTCATGCTGACGACGACAACTCCTTGGCGCGCGAGCGCGTCCGCCGGGTACGGCGACGTCTGCCCGTGCACGAGCGCGCCACCATAGATCCACACCATGACGGGAAGCGGCGCGGACGCGGCGGCCGGGCGCCAAACGTTGAGCGTCAGGCAATCCTCCGACTTCGGCACTTTGTCCGGCTGCATGCATGACGGACCAAACGCCTCGGCCGCCCGCACGCCGGGCCACGGGGTCACCGGTTGAGGCAGGCGCCAGCGCAGGTCGTGGACCGGGGGAGCGGCGTAGGGAATGCCCTTGAAGCTGATCACGTCTGCCGTCGCTACGCCCTGCACGGCGCCGGACGCGGTCATTATCACAGTCGCATCGGTCGCTGCGGGTTGGGCAATGGCGCTGGCGCCGGCACACATGAGCATCGCGAAGAAAGCACCCAGCGAGAAGCGGCAGACATTAGACATTCCGAGCTCCTTTTGCTCATTGGACCTGAGGTTCTTGGTCAACAGCGCCACACGAATCGGAGCGGCCTCCGATCAAGCGGGGCCGCCTGATTGAGGGTAAGCCACAGGCTGGCGCGGTTTTTCTCCCATCAGCAAGGTATTCAAACCGAGCGCAAATTACCGCGGGAGCAAGGCATACCTAGGGCCGGAAGCTCTGATGCGTGATTGATATCCTTTTTGTCATGCCGACGGAGAGCCTGCGCCCAGCGAAGGCTGGGGCGGGCTTCGGGTGCTCCGCAACATCCGGCATTTCGCCGCCGGTCCATGAAGCGGCACGCTACATCTGTATAAGCCTGCGTGCATCCTTCTTCGTCCGCTACGCAAATAGGAAGACGGTTTACCATTCATTGTGATGCCTGCGCGCTCGGGCTGGGTGGACTGTGTGAAATACCTCGGTGACACAGTGTCCCTATCCGGTTAACGCAGATCGGCCCACAATGAACAGCCGAGAACGCCGGGGGAGGCGGGAATGAGTACGAGCTTCGGCCGAGGGCTCCACGCGGCACCGGGGCGGGCTGTCAGCGCTTCAGCTTACGATCGCTATCTGGGTCGTTGGTCACGGCTATCTGTTCAGGACCTGCTGGCCGCCGCTGAAGTCGTGCAAGGTCATCGCGTGCTCGATGTTGCGACAGGCACGGGCGAGGCTGCTGCGATGTCCATCCCGATCGTTGGTGACACCGGCTTTGTCGTTGGCGCGGACATTTCGTTGGCGATGGTCACGAGTGCGAGTATCCGATTGGACACACCATATTTCTGGCCGGTCAATGCCGACGGCCAGTCGCTGCCTTTCAGGGATGGTGCCTTCGATGCCGTTGTATGTCAGCTTGGTATTCAGTTCTTCCCTGATCCGGCCGCGGGCCTACTAGAGTTCCGACGCGTCGTCCGAACTGGCGGGATGGTGGCAGTTTGTGCCAACTCCACACCCGACAGGCAGCCCATGTGGGGCCATCTTCGCGATGCGCTGGATAGGTTTCTTACGCAAGAACAACGTGCTGTTCTCGACACGTCATGGTCGCTGGCCGATAGAAATCGGCTGGATGGCTTGTTCAGAACTGCGGGCTTCCGGGGCATTCGTGTCGAGCAGATCAGACGTGAGGGCACCATTGACGACTTTGAGGACTATTGGGCGCCGATCGAAGAAGGGATCGGACAAATTCCTCAGGTGTATCATGCGCTCGATCGGGCAGACCGTCGTTCGGTACGTGAGGAAGTCCATGCACGGTTAGCTCGATATGAAACAGAGGACGGCAGGCTGACGATGGGAATCGAGGTGTTAATCGCCCGTGGGCAGACATAAACCGGATGGGCACGTTGGCCTCGATGGAGTCCTGTGCGGCCTCAGTGCTCTCCGTGTGAAACCTGCTTGCTTCACTGCACCTCAGGAACCCCGCCCAGCGAGCCACAATCGCCACGCAGGGACTTGCCATCCCGCCCTTGCCGCGCGACCCTACCCGCCTTCGGAGGCAGTCAACAGAATTAGGCGAGGGTGCAGTGAACGACACAGTCGTGACCAACTCGGTAAAGCGCTTCAAGTGGGTAGGAACCCGCCCCATCCGTCCCGACGGCGTGCCGAAGGTGACCGGCAAGGCCCTGTATGGTGGCGACTACAAGCTTCCGGGCATGCTGTACGGGAAAATCCTGCGGTC
Organism: uncultured Alphaproteobacteria bacterium; assembly: GCA_963726125.1. Lineage (GTDB taxonomy): Bacteria > Pseudomonadota > Alphaproteobacteria > Acetobacterales > Acetobacteraceae > JAMXLO01. The sequence goes on from CAVSBG010000005.1 coordinate 655,917, forward strand.
GCCCCATGCGCACGCGCGCATCCGCTCGATCGACACCTCGGCCGCGGAAAAGCTGACCGGCGTGAAGGCCGTGATCACATCGAAAGACCTGCCGAACCAGAAGTTCGACTACATCGGTCCCGAGCGCGTCGCGGTGAATTTCTGGCATGTCACCCGCAACATCATGGCGCGCGAGAAGGCCTTGTATGAGGGCCACGCGATCGCCGCTATTGCCGCCATCAGCGCCTCGATCGCCGAGGAAGCCGCGTCGCTGATCAAGGTGGACTATGAAGTGCTCCCACACGTCATCGACGTGGATGAAGCGATGGCCGATGACGCGCCCCTGCTGTTCGACGACATGATCACGCGCGGCGTCGAGCCCGCGCCGACCAAGCCCTCCAACATTTCCAAGCGCCTGGAGTTCAAGGTCGGCGACCTCGATGCCGGCTTCGCGCAATGCGACGTCGTGATCGAGAAGGAATTCAAGACCGCCGCCGTCCACCAGGCCTACATCGAGCCGCACGCATGCTTGGCGCGCTGCGACTCCGACGGCCAGACTGAGATCTGGAGCTCCAGCCAGGGCCACTTCCAGATGCGCGCGCTGACCTCGCAGATCCTGCAAAAGCCCATCGGCGACATTCGCGTCTATCCGGCGGAAATCGGCGGCGGCTTTGGCGGCAAGACGGTGACCTACCTGGAACCCATCGCCACGTTGCTGTCGCTGAAGTCGGGCAATCCGGTGCGCCTTATGATGACGCGCGAGGACGTATTCCGCTCCACCGGCCCCACCTCCGGTTCATCGATGTGGGTGAAGATCGGTGTTACCAAGGACGGGAAGATTCTGGCCGCCGATGGTATCTTCAAGTTCCAGTCGGGGGCGTTTCCAGGCTCGCCGGTGATGAACGGCTGCCTGTGCGCTTTCGCGCCGTACGACATACCGAACCAGCGCGCCGTCGGCTACGACGTGGTGAGCAATCGGCCGAAGGCGGCGGCCTATCGCGCGCCGGGGTCGCCGATCTCTGCCTTCGCGGTGGAAAGCGTGATCGACATGTGCGCGCAGAAGATCGGGATGGACCCGTTGGAACTGCGCCACAAGAACGCCTGCCGGATTGGGACACCGACGATCTTCGGGCCGAAGCACGCGCATGATGGCTACGTCCAAACGCTGGAGGCGCTGCAAAACCACCCCGCGTATAAGGTAAAGCTGGGACCGAACCAGGGCCGCGGTGTCGCCTCCGGCTATTGGTTCAATGGCGGCGGTGATTCCAGTGCGACGATCCAGGTGAATGCCGATGGCACCGTGCTGGTGGCAACCGGCAGCCCGGACATCGGAGGCTCTCGCGCCTCGATGGCGATCATGGCGGCCGAGACGCTGGGCGTCGACTATAACGTCGTCCGCGCCATCGTCGCCGATACAGGGTCGGTCGGCTACACGCATGTCACCGGAGGCTCGCGCGTCACGTTTGCGACTGGCACTGCAGTGGTGAACGCCACCAAGGCCGTGATCACCGATCTCTGCAAGCGTGCTGCATTGATCTGGGACGTCGACCCCGAAGGCGTGATCTGGGACGATGGCTTCGCCAAGCCCGCTGGCAGCAACGTCGGCGAGTTCGAACCGCTGTCGCTGAAGGCACTCGCGTCGAAGTCATCCGCAACCGGCGGCCCGATTACCGCCGCTGCGTCGGTGAATGCGGGTGGCCAGGCTCCGGGGTTCTCCACTCAGTTCTGCGATGTGGAAGTCGATCCGGAAACCGGCAAAGTAACGATCCTGCGGTTTGTCGCTGCACAGGATGTCGGCCGCGCGATCCATCCGAGCTATGTTGAAGGCCAGATCCAGGGCGGCGTCGTGCAGGGGATCGGCTGGGCGCTGAACGAGGAGTACATCTACAACGCCAAGGGGCAGCTCGATAACCCGGGCTTCCTCGACTACCGCTGCCCGGTCGCTTCCGACCTGCCGATGATCGACGCTGTGCTGGTTGAGGTGCCGAACCCGGCGCACCCGTATGGGGCCAAGGGCGTCGGCGAGGTGAACATCTGTCCGCCCATGGCCGCGATCGCGAACGCGATCGACCGCGCCATCGGCGTGCGCATGAATTGCCTGCCGATGTCCCCACCTCGGTTGCTGGAAGCGATCGACGCCAAGGAGGCCTGACGCTTGAGCGAGACGCCCGCGCGGGTTGTCTTCACCACCGGCTTCTCCCGCCGCTACACCGGCGGGGTGACGGAGTTCCAGGTGGCGGCGAAGACCCTGCGCGGCGTCATCCGCGAGATGGACCGGAAGTTCCCTGGGCTGGCGGAGACGCTGGAGGAGGAGACGACGGTCGCGATCGATGGGGAGTTGTACGAGATCGACTTCCTGCGGCCGGTGAAGCCTGGGGCGGAGGTGTTCTTTATTCCGAAGATCGAGGGGGGTTAGGAGGCGTCATGGCGAGTCAAATTGTGTGATCTGATTGACTCTGGCCAAAGATATCGCGCCTCTCCCGCCGGAAACAGCAAGGTGCCAGTGGCACCAACAATATCCGTCCAACCTTCCATAAGCCCGTTCTGGGTGGCCCATGCTGATAGAGCGGCATCAAGTGCGTGTTCGCCCGCGATGTTTGCTTCCGTGTAGGGCGATTTATTGACGAAGAATTGGACTACCGCCTCAACGGTCGCCCGATCCTTTGGGTCATATCGCTGACCCCACAGTGCGTGCAGCAGCACTTTGGGGTGCGTTTCATTTAGAATAATCTCCGGCCAAACCTGACGTAACCTTATAGCGAGTGCCATTCCACCAATTGCCATCGCTCCGTACAGGCTGTTTGGCGACATGATGCTGTTCTTCATCGGTCTATACGTTGCCCGAAGCCGCAGATCGCAAGGGCGCATCCCACTCCTGGACGTTACCCAATGCAGTAGTGTGTCGATTTCAGCAGCGACGGGACGGCTCGACCCACATTGGTCTGTTGCCCACCCTATAGCGTCATCAACGCTGCTGACAGTGGATGTTCTCACGCAATGACCATCGACGATGGCGACGCCGAACTTGCTGTCGCCGCCGGGATCAAAGCCCAGATGGATTGCCAGAGTATCCTGTTGCCCGTTGTCACGACGAACGATGCGAGCGGGATCGTCAGGCTGCATACTGGATTTCGGCAGTGCGCACGAGCTCATCTCGGAAATACTGGCTGCGGTCTTGCGGCGTTCGCAGATCGACGTGCCGCCCCCCAATGAGCGCCGAGAATTCCGCCTCGATGCCAGCAAGCGCAATCAGGCCGGGCGCCTTCCCAGGGTCGAATTCCACCAGCAGGTCCATATCGCTGTCCGGTCGGGCCGTTCCCTTCAGGACCGAGCCAAATCGCGATAGTCGCTGGATGTGGTGCCGCCGACAAAGCGCCGCCCGAGCTTCTCGGTCAGTAAAAAGCACTTCAGCCATCAATCCCCCGCTTCGTAAGTTTGCACGACATCAGGACCATAACCTGGGCGGCAATCCTGCCGAAAGAAAGCACCATCGCTCGAAATATCAAAGCCTGCTATTCAGCAGCCATCTCAAGGGATCATCACGCGATGACCGGACGCAACGTAAGCCTAACGGATCAATTGGCCCGCTTTGTCGATCGGCAGGTGAAGGCCGGTCGGCACCAGAGCGCCAGCGAAGTGGTGCGCGAGGCCCTGCGCCGCTACGAAAGCGAACTCGCCGCGGAGCAAACCTGTATCCAGATGATCCGCGAGATCGCCCGCGACGGTCGTGAAGCTATCGCGCGCGGCGATTATGCGTTGATCGACAGCGCGGAAGCACGCGAAGAGCTCTTCCAGCGCGTGACAGGTCGTATTCCGGCAGCAAAGCCGCCACAACGGCGTAGCTGAATGGCGGTTGGCAGCGCCGGCCGAGGCGCAGCTCGCCCGCATCCTGACCGACAGCCTGCAAGGCTGGGGCACATCGGGACGCGACCGCTACGCCGCGCTGCTCATCGCCGCGATGCAGGACGTCGCCGACGAACCCGACCTCGGTTCGAGGCGCATCGAACGAGAACTGCGTGTCTATCATATCCGCTACAGCAGACGTCGGCTCACCGATCCGCCCGGCCCCGTCAGGCGGCCGCGCCACTTGTTGGTATATGAGAGAGCACCTGACGGTATCGTGGACATCGTCGGTATATTCTATGACGCGATACCGATCGACCTTGGCATTCGTCGCGTCTTGCACGGCTGGTTCTGATGGTGCAGGCCCGCCCTACGTCCACCGAGGTGTAGCCGACCATCAGGTGGCATGCACATTCAGCTCAGATACCTCTCGGATCAAACGTAGCGAGGGCGCCATCACTGGCGCCCCCACTGATCTCCGCCGCGGCGCAACCGAGAGGTCAGACCGGATCCCACGGGTAGACGTCACGCGTCCGCTCCAGCGGCGTGAAGCTGCCCTTCACCGCCGGCAACCAGTTCTCGGCCAGCTTCTCCGGCGTCCAGCCGTCCGTCCGTGCCATGATCCGGATCGGGCGCGGCTGGTTGTACAGATAGATCTCGTTGCCGCGCACGCCGAGGATCTGCCCTGACACGCCTTCCGCCGCATCGGTGCCGAGGAACGCGATCAACTGCGCGATGTGATCGGGCCGTGTGCGTGCGGCGCGCGCCTTCAACTGCTCCTCGCTCTGTCCCGGCACGGTTTCGATCATGCGGCTGAATGCGTGCGGCCCGATGCAGTTGGAGCGGATCTTGTAGCGCTGCATATCCATTGCAATGCAGCGGGACAGCCCGGCGATCCCGAGCTTCGCCGCGCCGTAGTTGGTCTGCCCGACCGACCCGATCAGTCCCGACGTGGAGGTGATGTGCACGAAGCAACCGCTCTCCTGCTTGCGGAAATGCGGCACCGCGGCGCGGCTGACGTAGAATGCGCCGTACAGGTGCACCTTGATCACCGCGTCCCATTCCTCAGGCGACATGTAGTGGAACATGCGATCGCGGAGGATGCCGGCGTTGTTCACCACCATGTCGATGCGGCCGAAATTGTCGATCGCGGTCTGGATGATCTTCTGTGCGTTCTCCCATTCGGCGACGCTGTCGGTGTTGGCCACGGCGCGGCCCTGGCCGTTGGCCTGAGCGATCTCCGCCACCACCTGCTGCGCCGGGCCGACGTCGTGGCCCTCGCCGGTCACCGCGGCACCGACATCGCACACGACTACCTTCGCGCCATTCGCCGCCAGCGTGATCGCGGTTGCGCGGCCGATGCCGCGCCCCGCGCCGGTCACGACGGCAACCTTGCCGTCAAGCATTCCAGCCATTCACATTTCCTCCGTTGAACAGGACGGCGGAACAATGCGCCGGGGCGCCGCGCGTGTCATCATCCCCGCGGTCTGGTGGGACGGAGCCTACTTCTTCAGTGTGTCCACGCCGCTCAGCACGAACCGCGCAAGCGCCTGACCGAGACACCCGTTCAACTGGTCCAACGCCTTGTCGCGTTCCGCTTTCGGCGCACGTTCAAGGTCGATGCCACCGTCGTTCGCCCACGCCCGCATGAGGTCGAAGCGGCGGAACAGCGACACGCCGGGCATCGTCGCCACCTGCTGCATCACACCCAGATAGGCATCGACGTCGGTATTGGCACGCAAGAAGCGGCTGAACTGAGGATCGATCAGCACAAGGTCGCCCCCCGCACTGCGCACCAGGTCCGCGCCGGTGTGCAGTAGCTCCAGCAGGCCGTCGGGCCGCAGGCCACGCACCGCTTCCACCGTGCCGGTCTGCCACAGCACCAATTGGTAGTGCTGCTGCTTCAGCGCTGTGTCGAGTAGCGGCAGCATTTCCTCCGCCGTCAGCCCGCGCCCGCCGCGTACGGTGATGTGGAACTGGACTTTTGGCAGCGTCGCCTGCAGTGCGCGCATCATGCGCCAGGGGAAGGCGTCCTGTGCAACGTTGGCACTGGTGCCGGCAGCCGTGACGGCGCCGACAGTGGTCGCCGAGCCGATCGCGAGGATATCGACTGGCCCATCGGCGTTAATCGCTGCGGAAACCTGCGCCAGCGCCTCATCGGAGGTGACGAACTCATCGGGCGCGCCGCAAGCAGCGGCAATGTCGGTGGCAGCCTGCGATGACACCGGCAGTGCAAGGAAGGCGCAAAACAGGATCCGTGAGGCCAGGCGGCTCATTACGGTCCTATCCGGTATCAGTCCGCGCGACGGCCGGCAAGCCGGCAGTTTGGCGCGCAACCGGAGCGCGCCCCTTGTTGCGGTACCAGGCGGCCAGTCCGGCCACCGCCAACATGGCCAGCACGCCGAACACGTTCACCGCCAACTGCATGGTGGCGCGATCGTCCGCTTCCAGACCCAGCCGCGCGATAAAGCCGAAGAAGATGCCCGAGCAGAATACTGGAAGTGAATTCTGCCCAAGCAACTCCAACGGTGCGGCGAAGCGGGACCGCAGCCATGCGGCATCTGCCGGGATCGCACGTGCCGCCAGCCACGTGAGCGCGAGGATCGACAGCAGGCGGAACGGATGCAGCCCGGTCTTGTCCTCGGTAATGACGAAGCGGATCACCGGTGCAGGCAACGACGCCAGGATCGGCGGATGGGTGTCGACTACCCAGATCACGATCACGCCGACCAGCAGCACCATGATCGCTGCGGTATCGAGCGGCCAACGCACGCGCGGCATACGGGGCGGCGCGTAGGCCAGGATGGCGCCGATGATGAACAGAAACTGCCAGGCGAACGGGTTCAAGTACCAGCCCTCGCCAGTCCAGGAGGTCAGGTTGATGCCGGTGATCCGAACCAGCACGTAACCCGCGAACGACACCGCGAATAGCAACGCCGGCTTGCGGAGCAGTGGCAGCGTGACCGCGAAGATCACCAGCAAAGCCACGTAAAGCGGCAGGATATTCAGCAGATTGGGCTGGAACCGCAGCAGCAGAGCCTCCAGCAGCGCGCGATACGGAGCGTCGGCCAGAACGTCCAACCGTGCCTCCTCGAGGTAGAACACCCGGTCGAGCACGGATGCCGAATAGGCCACCTGCGCGGCGTAGACGACGAACAGGAATATGTGGGCGATGTAGAGGATCCAGGCCCGACGCAGCGTATCGGCCGCCGCGTACAGATACCCCTGGCGATCCATCACCGAGCCGTACGCGATGCCGGCACCAAAACCAGCGAGCAGCACGAAGACCTCCGCCGCATCGCACATGGCGTAGTTCTGCAGGCTGTATTTCCCCATCACGTCGCCGGGGATGTGGTCGGTATAGATCCACCATAGCGCCAGCCCGCGGAAGAAATCCACGCGGAGATCACGTTCGCGGTTGCGGCGCACCAGCTGCATCAATCCCCTCCGTGCCCGATATGTGGGGCGGCGGGCGACCGTGGAAAGCGGGTCCATACCGCAGCGCGGTATCTGGCGCGCGACAAAGTGTTACGCGGCGAACAAATTGCGGGCGATCGCCTCCACGTCCTCTGCCGCCGGCGAGGACGGATGCCGCGACAGCAGCAGCGTCTGCCGACGAATCGCGTCGCGCACCCTGTCGTCACGCCGGATCACGCCGGCGAGAGCGGGGGAACGGCCAAGGAAGGTCTGGCACGCACGCTCCAGCGTGGCGAATGTCCGTTCGCCCGCCTGGCGCGAGGCAACCTGGTTTACCACGACGCGCGGATCGCCCTTTGGTTTGTCGGCATGGTGCAGCTTCAGTACCTGCGTAGGCATCGGTGAGGCTGGTTGGTTCCTCGGTCGCGACCACGAGCATTGTGTCAGCCCAGGCGGACATGCGGCGCACCGGCCGTTCCAGGCCGGCCCCAAGGTCGAGCAGGATCAGGTCATATCGTTCGGCCTCTTGCCGTAGGGCGGCCAGCACGCGCTCCAAGACGCCGGGATCGACAGCCGACAGCGCGCCGGAACCGGAGCGTCCGACCACGATATCGAAATCGCCATCGGCGTGATGCAGCGCGGCTTCGGACAGCGTCACCCGATTGGCGATGACGCTGCCGAGATCGTACACAGGTGTCAGGCCAAGCTGGATGTCCACGTTAGCCAGCCCCAGGTCGCCGTCGAACAGCAACACACGCCTGCCATCGCGCGCGCAGGCGTGTGCCAACGTGATCGCGAACCATGTCTTGCCGACGCCGCCCTTACCTGACGCGACGGCAACGATGCGTCCCTCCGTCATGCTCGCGTCTCCAGTCCAGGGGTTGCCAGCAAGCAACTCGCCAGCCACTCGGGCGTCATCGGCTGCAGCCCATCGGCAGCCCCAGGTCCGACGCCCGCCTCAGTGAGTGCCAGGCCGGCATGCGCCGCCGCCAGCATGCCACCCAACCGGCGCGCAAAATCGAGCCGTGTCGCAACCATCAAGTTTGATCCGGCAGCATGGTAGGCGCTCGCCTGATCGGCGGCCTCCGCGGGGTTCATGGAAGCGGGCAGCACCACGACCATGGTCGCGGCAACCGTCGTGGCGAGCGCCGTCAGCTCCTCGATCTGCATCGGGTCGAACGCATTGCAGCCAGGTGTGTCGATCAGCACGGCCGTGCCCGGCTGGCGCCGGGTGAGGGCACGTCCAATGCTCACCGGATGGTGGGCGACGATCAGGCTGATGCCCAGCAGCTTGGTGAACGCTGCGAGTTCCTCGGTCGCGCCGGCACGCTTGCCGTCGGCAGTGATCACCATTGGCGGCAGACCCGCTATCACCAGCCTGGTTGCCAGCTTGACCACAGTCAGTGTCTTGCCGGCGCCCGGTGGCCCAATCAGAAGCAATGGCTGCTCACCGACACCCAGGGGAAGCGCGGCGAACGAGATCACCGCGGCAAGGGCGTCCGCAAGATCACCCTGACGCAGCGCACCGTGCAGGGACGCCGGCACATTGTGGAACTCCAGGATGGCCAGGCGCACAGGGTCCGGCGGCGCAAGTGGGGAAGGCACGTCATCGGGTTCCAACGCGGCGGTAATCTCCACACCGTCGCCAACCCGCCTTGTGCTGAGGATCAGCGCGTCGTTCCCCAGTTCGGCGCGGATACGCGCCATCGCCTCGGCCATTGCTGGTGCGCGGTACAGCTTCAGCCGCACGGCGACTTGCCCGGAACGAGCGTCAAATCGTCCCCACTGTCCGAATACGCGCCCGCGGATGAATTTCCGACTGCGCGAGTACCGATGTGCTTGGCCGTATGCGCTCCACAATCGCACGCACGTGGCTGCGGATGCCGCCCGACGTCAGCAGTATCGGCACTTCGCCGGCATTCCCCGCGGCGTCGAACGCGATGCGCAGGCGCTGCATGAAGTCTTGCAGCTTGCTCGGCGCCATCGCGAGTTGCCGGTCCTCGGCCGCACCCGTCAGCGACTCAGCAAACGCCGCCTCCCACTCGCCGGACATCGTCACCAGTGGAATGTAACCGCCCGGTCCGGTATGACTGTCGCTGATCTGCCGTGCCAATCGCGCGCGCACGTGCCCGACGATCGTGGGAATTGCCCGGTTCACGCCGCCGCAGGCCTCCTGGATGCCCTCCAGGATCGTGGCCAGGTCCCGGATCGACACGCGCTCCGCCAGCAGGCTTTGCAGGACGCGCTGCACCGCCCCGGCGGTGATCTGTGAGGGTATCATGTCCGACACCAACTTCTGCTGCTCGCGGGGCAGCTCGTCGAGCAGCTTCTGCGTCTCGGCGTATGACAGCAGCTCGGCCATGTTCTCGCGCACGACCTCGGTCAGGTGCGTCGACAGCACGCTGGTCGGATCGACCACGGTGCAGCCGCGGAACAATGCCTCCTCTTTCAGCGACGCGTCGATCCACATTGCCGGCAGACCGAACGCCGGTTCATGCGTCGGTTCGCCCTTGAAGGACGGTGTTCCGCCCTTCGGGTCCATTGCCAGCAGCATGGCCGGACGGAGTTCGCCGCTGCCGGCCTCGATCTCCTTGACCCGGATAGAATAGTTGTCGGGGCCGAGCTGCATGTTGTCCTGAATGCGCACCGGCGGCAGCACGAAGCCCATATCGGCGGCGATCGAGCGGCGCAGTCCCTTGATCTGCTCGGTCAGTCGTGGGGTGTCGCCGCCGGCGAGCGCCAACAGCCCATAGCCCAGCTCCAGCCGGATCATATCGATGCGCAGCGTGTCGCTGATGGGTTGCTCGGTGGCCACGACGGGCGCGGTGCTTGCGGTCCCCGGGTCGACCGGCGGGTTCTTGTGGCGCAACCAGGCGCTGGTGCCGGCCAATCCAGCCAGCGCCAGAAACGGCAGTGCCGGCAGTCCGGGCAGCAGTGCGAGCACCGTCGCCGCGCCGGCCGCCATCGCCAGCGGCTTAGGGCTGCGCCCGAGCTGGCGGATCAGCGCTGCATCGGCAGTACCCTCCATGCCTCCCTTGGTCACCACAATACCGGCTGCGGTGGAGACCAGCAGCGCAGGTATCTGCGAGACCAGTCCGTCGCCGGCCGTCAGTGTGGTGAACGTCGCCGCGGCGTCGGCGAACGACATGCCGTGCCGCATCACACCGATTATGAGTCCACCAACGATGTTGATCATGGTGATGATCAGCGCGGCGATCGCGTCGCCGCGGACGAACTTGGCCGCGCCGTCCATCGCGCCGTAGAAGCCACTCTCTTCCTCAAGCTCCTTCCGGCGGCGGCGCGCTTCCTTCTCGTCGACCAGCCCTGCGGAGAGGTCCGCGTCGATCGCCATCTGCTTGCCGGGCATCGAATCGAGGCTGAACCTTGCGGCGACCTCGGCAATGCGGCCGGAGCCTTTGGTGATGACCATGAAGTTCACCACCAGCAGGATGGCGAAGATGATCAGGCCGATGAGCACGTCGCCGCCCATCAGAAAGCCCCCGAAGGCCGCCACGACGTGTCCAGCGGCAAGTGGTCCTTCATTGCCGTGGGACAGGATCATGCGCGTGACCGCGACATTGAGTGACAGGCGCAACAATGTGGTCAGCAGCAGCAGGGTGGGAAAACTGGTGAAATCAAGCGGACGATTGAGGAACAGCGCCACCATCAGCACCAGCACTGCCGAGGTGATCGAAATCGCGAGACCGAGGTCAAGCAGCATCGTCGGCAGCGGCAGCACCAGCACTGAGAGCAGCGCGACCACCCCGAGCGCCAGACCGACATCGCTGCCCGGCGCGTACTGTCGCAGCCGGCCAGTGAGAGTGTGCAGCAGACCGTTCGGGGCGACGGCGTCAGCCACGGCCATGCCGATGCTTCATGCCGCTACGCCAGCCGCAGGCGGCGGTACCGCAACGCCATGCGCCGCATAATCGCGCAGCTTGTTGCGTAGCGCACGGATCGAGATGCCGAGGATGGTCGCCGCATGCGTACGATTACCCAGGGTGTGACCCAGCGTCTCGATGATCAGGTCCCGCTCCACCTCCACCATCCGGCGCCCGACCAATGATGCGACACCGCCCATCCCCGCATTCGCCGCGGAGGTTTGCGCGGGAGGGCCAAGCTCGATGGCCTCGATGCCAATCTGCGCACCGTCCGCCAGCAGCACTGCGCGATGGATGATGTTCTCCAGTTCGCGCACGTTGCCACGCCAAGTGTGCGACGTTAGCCGCAGCAGCGCCTCACACGACAGCGGCCGGAATGGCACCCCGTTCACGTCGGCGTAGCGACGCGCGAAATGGTCGGCGAGCGCCGCGACGTCCCCTGGCCGCTCGCGCAGCGGTGGGATTCGCAGCGAGACCACATTCAGGCGGAAGTACAGGTCCTCTCGGAATGCGCCATGTTGGACTTCGGCGGGCAGATCGCGGTTGGTGGTCGCTAGGATCCGTACGTTTACACGCACGGGTGCGGAACCACCGAGCCGGTCGATCTCGCGCTCCTGAAGTGCGCGCAGCAGCTTGGCCTGCAGCCGGACGTCCATTTCGCTGACTTCGTCGAGCAGCAGCGTACCGCCATCGGCTGCCTCAAATTTGCCCACCCGTCGCGCGACGGCACCGGAGAACGCACCTTTCTCGTGGCCGAACAGTTCCGACTCCAGCAGATTGTCGGGGATCGCCGCACAATTCAGGGCGATGAAGGCGCCGCCCGCACGGCGGGAACGGCGGTGGATGTGGCGCGCCAGTACCTCCTTGCCGGTGCCGGACTCGCCAGTAATCAGCACCGAGGCCTCCGACCCTGCCACCTGCTCGGCGCGGCGCACCGTCGCCTGCATCGCCGGATCGCGCACCACCATCGCGTGGCTCTCACCGGCCGCGGCTTCCAGGATGGCCGCGATCAGTTCGGGGTCGGGCGGCAATGGCAGGAATTCGCGAGCGCCATCGCGGATGGCCTGCGCCGCTGCCTCTGCATCGTCACCGGTGCCACACGCAACGACTGGCACCGCCATGCGTTCGGCGGCCAAAGCGCGCACCACGGCGCCGACATTATGCGTCAGTTCGCAAAGCACCAGATCGAAGCGCCCATCGGATCGCAACCGCGCCAACGCGGTGTCCGCGTCGTCCGCCTGATCCAGTTTGGCACCGTGGGCGATGGCGATGCGCGCCGCCTTGCCGAGCTCGCCGGCGAGCGATCCGATGATCATCACGCGCATGCTGGCTAACTCACCCGATCCGACTTGACGATTTCCGTCATCGTCACGCCCAGCCGGCTGTCATCGACCATCACCACCTCGCCGCGTGCGACGAGTCGGTTGTTGACGTAGATGTCGATCGCCTCACCCAACTTGCGATCCAATTCCACCACGGCGCCGCGCCCGAGCTTGAGCAACTGGCTGACCTGCATGGTCGCCTTGCCGAGCACCGCACTGACCGTGACCGGAATGTCGTATACGGCCTCCAGTTCGCGGGCCCCGCGCGGCGCGTTCGAATCGGCATTCGACACCGCGGTGTCTGTCAGTTCCGTCAGTTCCATATCAGCTGCCATCGATGGTCTCCTTGATCGCTGCATCCATCCGCATCAGTCCGGCGGGCACCAATACCTGGGCGACTTGCTGCCACAGTCCGACGGCATCCCGCGTCGCGCCGCCATTACGCCAGGCGACGCGCACATCGCCCCGCGGCATGGCATCGCATTCGATCGTCCGCACATGCGCGGCCAGATCGGGATCCAACCGCGCGAACTCCCCCGCCACCGCTGCGGCAGTGACCGGATGCGCCCGTACTGTGATCGCCTCTTCCCGAGTCAACGCGGGCAGCACCGCGCGCAGCACGGCGCGCACCTCGGCATCGCCATAGCGCGCACAGAGGGCGGGAAACGTTGCGGCCAGACTATCCAGCAACAGTCCGGCGATTGCCTCGGCGGTCTGCTCTGCTCGCACTGCTGCCGCCTGGCATTCCGCCGCCACGCTCGCGGCAATGGCTTCCACCGCGCGGCGTGTTGCGGCGATATCGTGGTGGGTGGCTTCGCTCAGGCCGGCGGCATTTCCCTCGCGCCACGCAGTCTCCCGCGCGTCGGCCACTTCGCTGGCGGAAAACACCGGCTCGATCACCTCGGGTTCCGGCGCGGCGTCCGGCAGATCGAAATCCTCGCCGAACAGCGTCCCAGGCCTCGAAACGAATGCGGACCCGTCCATTTAGAGTACCATCTCCTCGTCCTTGCTCTCGGCGATCTCGATCTGCCCCGAGGCCGCGAGTTCCTTGGCCAGGCCGACAATGTTGGCCTGTGCATCGTCCACGTCGCGTAGCCGCACGGGACCGAGCGCTTCCATATCGTCCTTCAGCAGCTTTCCTGCGCGATCCGACATGCTCTTGAAGAACATGTCGCGCAGCTTGTCAGAGGCGCCCTTCAGCGCGATCGGCAGCTTGTCCTTCTCGACCGCGCGCAAAAGTATCTGCGTCGCCTGTGGCGTCAGCCGGATCAGATCGTCGAACGTGAACATCAGCGCCTTGATGCGCTCTGCCAACTCCCGATTGCGTTCCTCCAGCGCGGCGATGAAGCGTGTCTCCGATTGCCGATCGAGGTTGTTGAAGATGTCCGCCATCATCTCGTGCGAGTCTCGGCGTGTGCTGCGCGCCAGGTTGGACATGAATTCCGCGCGCAGCGTACGCTCAACGCCATCGAGCACGTCTTTCTGCACGCTTTCCATGCGCAACATGCGCATCACCACTTCCATGGCGAACGAGTCCGGCAGCAGCGTCAGCACGCGTGCCGCATGGTCCGCGCGCACCTTCGACAGCACCACGGCAACGGTCTGCGGGTATTCGTTCTTCAGGTAGTTGGCCAGCACCGCCTCGTGCACGTTGCCGAGCTTGTCCCACATGGTGCGGCCGGCTGGTCCACGGATCTCCTCCATGATCTGCGAGGCGCGGTCACGCGGCAGCGACTTCTGCAACAGCCGCTCGGTGCTCTCGTAGCTGCCAATGAGGTTGCCGGCGCCACCCATGTGATCGACGAAATCAAGGCACAGGCGCTCCACCATCTCGGAACGCACCGCGCCCAGTTGCGACATCGCCGACGAGATGTCCTTGATCTCGTCTTCGTGCATCATCGCGAACAGTCGCGTGCATTGCTCCTCGCCGAGCGCGAGCATCAGGATCGCCGCCTTCTGCGCTCCGTTGACCCCGCGATAGTCTTCCGCCTTGATCACCTCAGCTATTCTCCTGCACCATCCAGCCGCGGACGATCGCCAGCGTCTCGTCCGGATGCTTCTCGACCAGTTCGCCGATGCGGCGCAGTGAGGACGCGCGGATCTGTCCCTCGATCTGTGCGATCTTCACCATGCTCTCGTCTTCCAGCATTTGTGGCGTTCCCCCCGCAGCCAACGCGGCCTGTGCTACCGGTCCTGACAGAGCTGACGTCGCGGCACTTGAGATCGCCGCCAACGAGCCGCCGGGAGCGGCAAGAGAACCGGGTGCCACCGAGGTGATGCGCAGCACCATCGGCCGCAGCACCAGCAAAAGTGCAACCACACCGATCACGCCGAACAGCGCGGTCTGCGCGAGGTGGAGCATATCGGCCTTCTCCAACTTAATTCCGAGCACGCCGTGATCTTCCGTGACCGCGCCGGCGCTATCGGAGACAAACTGCATGCTGACCACCTCGACGTGATCGCCGCGCTTTTCGTCATAGCCGATGGCGGTCCTTACCAGGCCGGTGATGCGGTTCAGTTCCTCGGCCGAACGCGGTTGCCAGGTGTGCTTGCCGTCGGCGGCCGCAACATCGGTGCCGTCCACCATGACCGCGAGATCGATGCGATCGATCTGCGGCTGGTCCTTGATCAGCGTGCGGATCGTCTTGCTGATCTCATAGTTGGTAGTCTCTTCCTGGCGCGAATCCTGTGAGCCTGCGCCTTGCTGCTGACCGGCGTTCGCGTTCGGCAGGTTGTTCTGCACAGAGACCGTCTGAGGTGCTTCAGTGTTCTTTGATTTGCTGTCGACTGTCTGCGTGCTGCGCGTCACCTGTCCATCAGGATCATAGCGCTCCTCGGTCTGGTTGAATTTGTCGAAGCTCATGCGCACTGCCGCCTCCGCGCGCACGTGGCCGGCGCCGAGGCTGCGCTCCAGCATCTCCTCCACCGCGCGCGAAAGCCGAACTTCAGTGGCGCGCCGCACTTCCTCAGTGGAAAGGGCCTCGGCAGCGGCGCCGACAGGAGTGCCGGCGCGAGCCAATAGATCGCCACGCGAATCGACGATGGCGATGTTCTGCGGCCGCAGCCCGGGAACCGCGGCGGAGACCAGGTTCAGTATTGCCTGGATGCCCTCGCGATCCAGGCGAGCGGCGCCCGACATGGTCAGCATCACACTGGCCTGCGCGTCCTGTTGCTCGCGCGCGAACGGCTCGCGCCGCGGCAGCACCAGATGCACGCGGACCGCGCGGATACCCTGCATGGCACGGATGGTGCGGGCGATCTCGCCCTCCATCGCGCGGGTTTCATTGATCTTTTGCTGGAATTCGGTGGCGGCGAGGCTATCGCCGCGATCGAAGATCTCGTAGCCGATGGAGCCGCCGGAAGGCAGCCCCTCCTTGGCCAGCGCCACGCGTGCTGCGGGGACCTGATCCGCCGGCACCAGGATCTGGCTGCCATTGGCCGCGATGCGGTAAGGGATGTGCTGGCGCGTCAGTTGCTCCACCACCTGTCCTGAATCACGCAGGTCGAGGTCGCCGTAGAGCAGCGCCATCTGCTCGGTGCCGCCACGCATCACCATCAGGGCCAGCATTCCCAGCATGCCGAGCGCGACAGCACCCATCGCGGCGAGCCGGGCCACACCCAGTGCTCGCAGCCCCTCCACCAGGGCCTTCATTGATGTTCACTCCTGCGCCTACAATGGCGTCCACGTCATGGCCTGGCGCGCTTTCCGACCGCCCCGGCCTTTTGCCGCAGTACGCAGTGTGCCCTGTTGCGCTTACCCTGCCGTTAACAGTACGGCACATTTTGCCGGGTGGCGCCTGCCCGTTGCGAATGAGGCAATGGTGATGCCGAGAAATGCGATCGCATCATGATCGCGAGACCCGCGTGAAGCAGACCACGCATGAAGTCGAGCCGGATGACCATCTGTGGTGTCGTCGCGATGGTATTGAGGATCACAGTCGGCGTACTGATCAACGAAAAAATTGTAGACCACGAGGCACAAGGGGAACTCTCCGACTATATCTCATACAGCAGTGTGATCTTCCTGCGCTTGATTACGATGATCATTGCGCCGCCTGTGTGTTTCACTTTGGTCGCGGAGATCGGTCGGGTGAGGCGTCGGCCCGATGGGTGCCACGCCAATGTTGGGCATGCGGATGAGTGGGCTGAACAACTCCCGCAAGAATGAACTTGCTACTTGATGGGCCCATCGTGCTATAATTCTGCTGTTGTCGACCCACTGGGAGAAATCTGATGCTCGACCTCGACCGGTTCTTTGCTGATTGCCAGGACGCGGTTGCCGCGGATCCCAGCCATCGGCTGGTCAAGGACGTGGTGGCGCGCGCCGTCAGTGACCCCGGCGCGGTGATCGCTGCGCTGGGCGAGCCGGAGAAGGCGGGCATCAACGTGATCTTCCGCGCGCCGAACCTTACGATACTGAACCTTATCTGGGGCCCTGGCATGACGATCATGCCGCACGACCACCGGATGTGGGCGGTCATCGGTATCTATACGGGACGCGAGGACAACATGTTCTGGCGCCGTCTGCCGGCGGACGCAGGCCGCGATATCGAGGCTGCCGGCGCCCGCTCGCTGTGTCGCGGCGACTGCACGCCGCTCGGCGCGGACATCATCCACTCGGTCACCAATCCCATCCCGCGGCTGACCGGTGCCATTCATGCGTATGGCGGCGACTTCCTGAAGCAGGAGCGCAGCGAGTGGGATCCCGAATCGCTGCACGAGCGGCCGTACGACGTGGCAAAGGCGCGGCAGCTTTTTGAGGACTCGAACCGCGCGTTGATGCCGGCGTAACTCCGCTTCGGCGGTAGTGCGCCTTCGGAAGGAAAAGACAACGCATCAGGCGGCCAGGGGTAGCGCAGCGAGACTAATACGACGTTACTTCTCGCCCTCGGTCAGCCCGGCGACAAACCATCGCTGCATCAGGACCACCACGACAATCGGCGGCAGCAGCGCCAGGACCGCGGTCGCCATCACCGCGCTCCAATCGGTCTGGGTCTCCACGCCGATCATCTTGACGATACCGATAACGATGGTGTCGAGCCCCGGACTGGTGGCGACCAGCAGGGGCCAGAGGTACTGGTTCCAGCCGTAGACGAACAGGATGACGAACAGCGCCGCGATGTTCGCCGACGACACCGGGACAAGGATATCGCGGAGGAAGCGCAATGGGCCGGCGCCGTCCATGCGCGCGGCCTCCACCAGTTCATCGGGAATGGCGACGAAGACCTGGCGGAACAGCAACGTCGCCGTGGCTGAGGCGATCAACGGCACGGTGAGGCCGGTGAAGCTGTTGATCAGGCCGAAGGCCGACATCACCGTATAGGTCGGGATGATCCGCACCTCGGGCGGCAGCATCAGCGTGATGAAGATCAGCCAGAAGGCCGTGCGGCGGAACGGGAAGCGGAAGAATACCACCGCGTAGGCCGACAGGATCGAGATGACGATCTTGCCGAAAGCGATCGCCAGGGCCATGCCGCCGGACACCAGCAGCATGTGCCAGACCGGCTGGGTGCCCATGGTGCCGTGCGTCAGGACGCGCGGGTATGCCGAGAAGTCGAAGCGCGGCAGCAGCGACAGATCGCCGCGCGTGATAGCGCCGGAGTCCTGGGTCGATCCGGCG
Organism: uncultured Alphaproteobacteria bacterium; assembly: GCA_963726125.1. GTDB lineage: Bacteria > Pseudomonadota > Alphaproteobacteria > Acetobacterales > Acetobacteraceae > JAMXLO01. The sequence goes on from CAVSBG010000005.1 coordinate 673,979, forward strand.
ATCACCAGCCACACCGGCAGTGCGAACAGCAGGACGCCGAGGCCGAGGATGGTGTGCGCCAGCCAGTCCGGGCGGTTGCTGTTCATGCGTCCGTCCGCCGGCCCATGAAGCGGAACTGGATCGCCGTCAGGGCGATGATGCCGACCATCAGCACGACCGATTGCGCGGACGAAGAGCCGAGATCGAGGTTCACCACACCGTCGCGGTACACTTTGATCACGAGTGTTTCGGTGTCCTTGCCTGGTCCGCCTCGTGTCAGCGCGTAGATCGTGCCGAACGTGTCGAAGGCGGCGTAGACGAGGTTCACCACCAGCAAGAAGAACGTGGTGGGGGTCAGCAGCGGAAAGGTGATGGTGCGGAAGCGGTGCCAGCCCTTGGCGCCGTCCATCCGAGCCGCCTCGATCACAGCACGTGGGATCGATTGGAGACCGGCGAGGAAGAAGATGAAGTTGTAGCTGACCTGTTTCCACGCGCTGGCAAGGATCACCATCAGCAGCGCCTGGCCGCCGTTGATGGTATAATCCCATGGAATGCCATGCGCGTTCAGCCAGCGGCCGAGCAGGCCCATCTGAGGGTTGAGTATGAACAGCCACAGCACGGCCGCGACGGCCGGCGCAATGGCATAGGGCCAGATCAGCAGCGTGCGATAGATGGCGCGGCCGCGGATCTCCCGGTCGGCGAAGACCGCGAGCAGCAGCGCGACACCCATGGAAAGAACACTGACCGCGACACAGAAGATCACCGTACGCACTATGGAGTCGACGTAGAGCGGATCGGCAAAGAGGTCGGTGAAATTATCGAGGCCGACGAATGTTGCACCAAGACCGAACGGGTCCTGGCGGATCAGGCTGGACCAAATGGCCTCGCCGGCCGGGAGGAGGAAAAAGAACGCGGTCAGCAGAAGCTGTGGCAGGACCAGGAGTGCCGGTAGGAGCCAGCCTTCAAAAGTGGTGCGGCGTTCCATCTATCCCGTCTTGGCGAGATCCCTCACGTTTTCACTGATTTCTCAAACTCACGCAGCACCTTGTTGCCTCGGGTCGTTGCGTTGTCCATTGCCTGCTGCGCGTTCTGCTTGCCCTGGAATGCGCTCTCCATTTCCTCGTAGATGATGTTGCGGATCTCGACGAGGCGCCCCAAGCGCAAGCCCATCGAGTTGCTCGTCACCGTGCCGCGGGTCAGTTGCTTCACCGGCAGGTCTGCACCTGGGTTCTTCTGATAGAACCCTTGTTGTTGCGACAGCTCGAACCCGCCGAACGTCACCGGCACATAGCCGGTGTGCTGATGCCAGTAGGCGTCGTTGTCCGGCTTGCCGAGGAACTGCAGGAACATCGCCACCGCCTTGTATTCATCGGGTGTACGGTTCGGCGCTGTCATCGTCCATAGACTCGCGCCGCCGATGATGGAGTTCAGCGGTGATTTGATGAGCTCGGGATCGTATGGCAGGAACGCCTCGCCCCAGTCGAATTTGGCGCTCTTCACCATGTCGCCGCGCATGCCGGACGAGTTGAAGTGGATGCCGGCCTTGCCGGAGACCAGCAACTGATCCGGTTGATTGTCGCGCCCGGCGTATTTGAAGGTGCCCGCCTTCGACATGTCGAGCAGCCGCTGCATATGCTTCACGTGCGGTGCACTGCTGATCTGTAGTTGCGCGTCCAGCCCCTCAAACCCGTCGGCTTTGCTGGCGAACGGGATGTCGTGCAGCGCGCTGTATTGCTCGAGCTGAATCCAGCTCAGCCAAGAGCTGGTCATCGGGATTTCGATCCCCGCCATGACCTTGTCGCCGTCCGGCTTCCCTTGATCGGCGTCGATCTTGGCTTTGATGGCCTGCGCCGCCTTCACGACATCGTCCCAGGTCGTGGGTGGCTTCTCCGGATCGAGGCCCGCCTTGCGGAACGCATCCTTGCTGTACCACATCACAGCGGTGGAGGAATTGAACGGCATCGACGCCATCCGCCCGTCGGCCAGGCTGTAGTAGCCCCGCACTGCCGGAATGTAGGTTTTCGGGTCGATCGCGACACCGGTCTCCTTGGTCAGCTCCCAGACCTGCTTCGTCGCCCGGCCTGCTGCCAGCATCGTTCCGGTGCCAACCTCGAAGATCTGTGCGAGATGCGGTGCCTGGCCTGCGCGGAATGCCGCGATCGTCGCGGTCAACACGTCCGCATAGCCACCCTTGTAGATCGCCGTCACCTCGATCGCATCCTGGCTCTGGTTGAATGCCTCGACGGCGTGGTTCACCTGGTCGCCGAGCGCCGCCGTCATCGCGTGCCACCACACGATCTTCGTCTTGTCGGCCGCGCGGACGATCGCCGGTGCGGTGGCGAACGCGGCAGCTCCCGCGAGCAGTGTGCGGCGCTTCATGCTGTATCTCCCTTGCGGACCGTGAGTGGCCTAATGATGCCCTGTTGCCAAGCCACTACGCTACTGTGACGCTTTAGTGAAACAGCCCCGCGACATTGTCAGGGGCGGTCGCCGGTCTCCAGCAACCGCCCCTCACAATCACGACCCGGTCAGAAGCTCAGCGGCTCCTGTAGCACGGGGACCCACCGTGTGTCCTTCACCACCGACAGGAACGACTGGTTGGATGCATGGTGATTGGTGGCACTCAGCGACAGCGCAGGTCCGGCGAAAATATCGTGCCAGTCCTTCATGCTCTCCATGCCCGCGATGAAGCTGTCTGTTGTCAGGTCGCGGCCGGCCTTCTCCAACGCCGCCAGCGTGAACGAAGCCGCGGTATAGCCTGCCTCACCCAGATAATTCGGCTCGATGCCATAGGCCTGCTTGAACTTCGCGGCAAATGCGTGCACCGCGGGACGCGGATCGTCCGGGTAGCGGTACGGCGCCGGCGACATCGAAAAGAACCCCTCCGCCGGACTACCCGGCGCTTCCGCCACTGCTGTCGAGTAGGACGCGAAGGTGCCCATGAACACCGGACTCCAGCCCATCTTATGCGCGGTCTGCAGGATCAGCACGGTGTCCTTCACGATGGTGCCGAGGACGACCAGTTCGCATCCGGCATCGTGCAGCTTGGACACGCTGGCGTTGAAGTCCGTGTCGGTCGGCTTGTGGCCAGTGGTGGCGCCCATCTTCAGACCCATCGCCTCGACCTGCGCCTGCGCGCCGGCCAGTACGTCGCGACCGAAATCCGTGTCCTGGTACATTGCCCCTACGGTCTTGATGCCCTGCGTGGTGGCAAAGTGCTTCACGCCCGCCCGCATCTGGTCGTAGTACCGAGGAGAACTGACCGAACTTATACTTGTTGAACGGCTCGTACATCGAGCGAGCGCAGGTCGTTGGAAATACGTTCGGCACGCCCTTCTCGATCATCGACGGCATCACCGCATCGTTCATCGGCGTGCCGCCATTGCCGACAGCGAAGAAGATGTTGTCACGGTTGAGCAATTTGTTCATCGCCTGCACCGCCTTCGGCACGGTGTATTCGTTGTCCTCGACGATGAAGCGGATCTTGCGACCGTTGACGCCGCCCTTGGCATTGATTTCGTCGTAAGCCATGCGCATGCCGTCGGCGTTGTTGACGCCCTGCACGGCGGTGACGCCGGACATGTCCGCCATGCAGCCGACGACGATTTCGCTGTCGCTGACGCCACGCGGCGCGGCGCGTGCGATTGCGGGTGCGAACAATGTGCCGGCGGCACCGAGCAGAACGTGCCGGCGCCGCAGTGCGGGTGACTTGATCATGATAGCGCTCTCCCTATTGCGACCGGAACGATTGCCCGGCCGTCTTTCTGGCTCCGCGCGCCTGTTGGCGACGCGCGGGGAGAGCCTAGCGCGAAATCTAGCCGGTCGTCAGCAACGAACGCCGCGAGGCGAGGAACTCCTCTACCGCGGCGGCCAGCTTGTCGCACTCGGCATCGCCGATCGGCAGGCAGAGGGTGAACATGCCGCGCCGCGCCATCCAGATGCCCTGGCTCAGCATATCGAAGAAGAACAGCTCCTTCAGCTTCGGATCGCCCTTCGCCGCGTCGGCCGGAGACAGCACCGGATCGCGCGTGAAGTGCACTGCGAACATCGATCCTATTCCGGTGAACTGCACTGGTGCGTCGTGCGCTCGGCACAGGGCATTCAGCCGCTCGCGCAGCGCATCGCCCCGCGCGTTCAACGCACGCGCCGCGTCGGGCGTATATACTTCCGTCAGGCCAGTGAGGCCCGCCGACATGGTCAGCACGTTGTTGTTGAAGGTGCCGGCATGCGGCAGCGCGTCGGGACGGCGCGGATCGAACAGGTCCATGATGTCGGCGCGCCCACCGAAAGCACCGAACGACATGCCGCCGCCAATATATTTGCCGAACGTCGTCAGGTCCGGCTTGATGCCGCGCACCTGCTGCAGGCCGCCCGGCGACAGGCGCGAGGTCATCACCTCATCGAGGATCAGCAGCGCGCCGACACGCGTGGTCGCCTCGCGCAGCATGTTCAGGAACTCGGGAGAGGCGGCGATGCAGCCGCCACCACCCATCATCGGCTCCAGGATGACCAGCGCCAGGTCCGCCGCATGCTGATCGATCAGGGCGCGCGTGGCGGCGATGTCGTTGTAGGGCGCCAGCACGTACTCGAACGGCGCGTTGATCGGCGATCCGCCGCCGGAGAAGCCAAACACCGCGCCGTGGTAGCCGCCGTTGAACACCATCACTCGCGGGCGCTTGGTGAAGATGCGGCCGACCGAAATCGCCAGCAGGTTCGCCTCGGTGCCGGAGTTGGTGAAGCGCACACGCTCCAGGCCGAAACGGTCGCATACGGCGCGCGCGAATTTCGCCTCGATCAGGTTGGTGCCGCCGAAATTGATGCCGGCGTCCAGCGCGCCATCCACGGCCGCGCGGATCTTCGGATGCGAGTGGCCATAGATACCCGCGGTGTATTCGCCCAGGAAGTCGACGTATTCGGCGCCGTCCAGGTCCCACAGGCGGCAGCCTTCGCCGCGCGCGATGCCGATCGGGAACGGCGAATAGTGCAGCACCGTGCGCGTGTTTCCCCCGGGCATGACCGCGGTGGCCTCGACGAAACGGGCGAAGCTCTTCTCGTTGCGCGCGATGTAGGCTTCCTTCGCCTCGGTCAGCGCCGTATCGATGTCGGCGTTGCGCAGTTCCGTTTCGCTCATGGGGGCCTCCGGCTGGTCGGCGGCAGTCTGACCCGATGATGGTGCGGGACGCAAGGAAGCGAGCGTCCACTGCGGCGGGACTGTTAGACCGCTTCCTTGCCCCCTGGCGGACCACCGTTCTACACCGCACGCAGCGGCATCATGGCAGTAGCATCATGGCAGAGGACCGGCGCATGGATTTGAAGGACCACATCCGCAGCATCCCGGATTTCCCGAAGCCCGGCATCCTGTTCTACGACATCTCGACCCTGCTGCGTGACGCGGATGCCTGGCAGGTGGCGATGGGCCGGATGGCGAAGGCGGTGCGCGCCTACCAGCCTGACCTGCTCGCCGGCATCGAAAGCCGCGGCTTCCTGATCGCCGCGCCACTGGCGCTCAAGCTTGGCTGCGGCTTCATCATGCTGCGCAAGCGCGGCAAGCTGCCGGGTGAGACAGTCGGCTTCGACTACTCGCTGGAATATGGCACCGATCGCATCGAGATGCAGGCCGATGCGATCGAGAAGGGTCAGCGCGTCGTCGTGGTGGATGACCTGCTGGCCACCGGGGGGACCATGGCAGCCGGCATCACGCTGTTGCGGAAGGTAGGCGCGGTGGTTCCGGCCGCGGCGGCGCTGATCGAACTGACATTCCTGAACGGCCGCGACCGGCTCGACGTGCCCTGCGAGGCGCTGGTTTCGTACGACGAATGACCGCGCCCCCGGGGCGGTGCTTTGACACGAGCCGCGTTCGGGGTAGGAAGGTCTCGTGGGGAGACCTGGGATGATCGACCCGCCGCTCGCTCGGCGCCGACTGCTGCTTGCGCTGACAGCCCTGCCCGCATTGACGCGGGCGGGAACGCTGTTGGCTGCGCCGTCGCAAGGCACCGCCACGTTGGCTGGCACGGTCACGCCGTTTGCCGAAAAGCCCCGGCTGCTGGTGGCGGGACCGCAGGATGGCACGCTCAATCTTTGGGCCGATGCGCTGCTGCCCGCGCTCGAGCAATCACTGCCGCCGGACACCTCGATCCAGCGTGTCGAGGTCGGCAGTGCCGATGGCGTGACTGGCGCCAACCAGTTCGAGGTGCGCGGGGTACCGGACGGCATGACCGTCCTGCTGGCACCGGGCGAGGCCGCACTTGCGTGGATGGTCGGCGACCCGCGCGCGCAGTTCGATGTCGGGCACTGGGTGCCTGTGCTGGCCGGCACGGCGTCCGCTGTTGTTGTGGTACGGCCCTCGACCATTACAAAGAACAGCCGCGTCCGCGTTGCCGCCGCCAGTCCGGTCAGCGTGGACCTGGCCGCGCTGCTGGCGCTCGATTTGCTCGGCGTGCCGCTGGAGCCGGTGTTTGGGTTGGCCGACAACGCCGCGGCGCGGAATGCGTTCGCGAAGGGCGAGGTCGACGCGGTGTTCCTGCACGGCCAGCACGTGCCCGACCAAGTCAACGCGCTTGCGGCGCTCGGGGCGCAAACATGGTTCACGCTCGGTTCACTCGATGAGGCAGGCCGGCCAGTGCGCGACCCGGTGTTTACGGACGTGCCGCATTTCAACGGGCTTCTGACGATGCGGTTGGGCCGTGCACCCAGTGGCGCGCTGTATGATGCATGGTGCGCGGTTGCGGCCGCTGCGAAACTGGACTTCGGTCTGGTGCTGCAGCAATTGACGCCCGCCGGGATGGTAGCGTTGTGGCGGCGCGCGGGGGCGGATGCGGTTGCTTCGCTGGGTCTGCAGGTGACCAGCACCGCACTCAATGTTCGGCTGCTCGCGGGTTCGGATGCGACCGCCAGCACATCTGCCACCGCGGCGAGTGCCGCAACGCTGACCGAGTTGCGGCGCTGGCTGGCCAATCGGTTCAATTGGCGGCCGGCCTGACGCACGATGCCTGAGCCGGTGGTTCTTCGCACTGCGCTGGGTTTGTCGCCGTTGGTGCGCGCGTTGAAGGACGGCCGCGTCAACTCTGATCGCGTTCGCTTCGATTTCGTGGACGTCGAGCCGGTGACGCGTGCGTTCCGCCGCATGACCCGGGCGATGGAATTCGACCTGTGCGAGATGGCGCTGACCACTCACGCCCAGGCGCGCGCGTTCGGCAAGCCGATCACCGCGCTGCCCGTGGTGTTGTTGCGCGGGCTGCACCATGGCGCGCTGATCTGCCGTCGCGAGTCGACGCTGCGAGGGCCGGCGGATCTGGTTGGCAAGCGCATCGGTGTGCGTGCGTGGTCGCAGACGACCGGCGTTTGGGTTCGCGGTGTGCTGCAGCGATGACTATGGAGTCGCGCACGACTCCATGACCTGGGTCACCGAGGAAGATGCGCACGTGCAGGAGTTCGTCGATCCGCCGTTCGTGCAGCGCATGGCCGCTGGTCAGGACCTGCGTGCGATGTTGTTGTCAGGCGAGATCGATGCGGCGGTGGCATTGGCCGGGCTTCGATCCCGCGGCGGTCCGCACCGTCATCCCGGATGCCGATGCGGTGGCGGCCGGATGGTCACGGCGGTTCGGCGTCTACCCGATCAACCACATTGTCGTGGTGAAGGATGCGCTGCTGGCTGCGCACCCCTGGCTGGCTGAGCGAGCTGATGCGTTTGTTCCTCGCATCACGCGACGCCGCTGACAGCACGGTGCCGTTTGGCATCGACGCGAACCGCCCGGCGATCGAGCTGTTGATGCGCTACGCTGCCGAGCAGGGGCTGATACCTCGCGCTTTCAGCGTCGAAGAACTGTTTGCGACATGATGGCCGGATCAATCCTCGGCTCGAGCCCGGGGACGTGGTCCGGCCAAGACGGTTGATGATCGGGCATCCGCCCGACACCATGTGTGAGGAGGAGACGATGGCCGACATTCCCCGCCTGAACGGTGCGATCAAGGCGCTGGAATCGGGCAAGCCGACCTTCGTGCCCTTCTCGCCTGGGGAGATCGGCAACGCGCTGACTATCTCGAATGCGCCATATGACGGCGTGGTGTTCGAGATGGAGCACAACCCATACGACATCAAGGCGCTGCGCGACTGCATGCAGTACATGCTGAACCGGCGCCAGATCGCGTCGTCCGGCAGCATCGCGCCGGCGGTGACGCCGTTCGTGCGCATTCCGCCGAACGGCGGCGAGAACAGCCAGTGGATCGCCAAGCAGGTGCTGGATATCGGTGTGTATGGCATCGTATGGCCGCACGTATCCACGGTGGAGGACGCGCGCAACGCGGTGCAGGCGTGCCGGTATCCGCGGCCGCGCGAGGCGAAGTATTACGATCCGCCCGGCCAGCGCGGCGATGCACCGCGCACGCCGCCCGCTACTGGGGGCTGACCGACCAGGAATACTACCCGCGCGCCGATACCTGGCCGCTGAACCCGGCCGGCGAGATCCTGGTGGTGATCATGTGCGAGGAAAAGCGCGCGATCGCCAATCTGCCGAAGATGCTGGAGCAGGTGCCGGGCATCGGCGTCGTGCTGATCGGCGAGGGTGACCTGTCACAGGACCTCGGCTATCCGCGGCAATACGAGCATCCCACCGTCGCGTCCGCGATCAACGAGGTGCTGGCGATCTGCAAGCAATACAACGTGCCCTGCGGACATCCGCACGTGGACGCGAAGAACGTCGAGCAGTTGATCGAGCAGGGGTTCCGCTGGCTGATGCCCGGCCCGGTGCCATCGTTCGCCGCGCTGGAGATCGGCCGGCGCGTGTCGGGGCGCGCATGATGCGTTTCATCACTGCCCTTGCCGCACTCGCCGTGTTGTTCACCGCTGCGCCGGTGCACGCCGAATCGACGCTCCAGACCGTCCTGAAGCGCAAGCAGTTCATCGCCGGAATCGTCGCCAACTCGCCACCCAGCGCCTATGTCGATGCGCAAGGCCACGTGGTCGGCTACTGCGCCGATGTCGCGCGCTATCTGGCGCGCCGCCTCGGCGTTCCGTTGCAGTTCGTCCAGGTTACCGCGACCTCGCGCGTGCCGCTGCTGCAGACCGGCCGCATCGACGCCGAGGTGTCGGTGACCACGCCGAACAAGGTTCGCAATGAGGTGGTGGATTTCGCACTGCAGCTATATCTTCGACAACGGCGTCCTGGTGGTGCGCGAAGGCGACAGCGCCAACCTCAAGGACTATCAGAATGCCGACAAGGTGATCGGCGCCACCCAGGGCAACGGTTTCGTGGATCGCTGGAAACTGCTGTCGCCCAACGCGAAGTTCAAGTTGTTCCAGGACGAGTCGGACGTCGTCGTGGCGCTGAAGAAGAAGGACGTGGACGGCTACATCACCGGCAGTTTTGCTGCACACCGCTTCGCCAAGGCAGGCGGTCTGACGATCGGCCCGGTCTGGGCGTCGTCGCCAGATGCGATCATGGTGCGCGAGGACGATTCGAAATGGCGCAACTGGCTCAACTGGGCGCTGCAGCGCATGTGGACCGAGGGCACGCTGCAAAAGCTCTACGTCAAGTGGTACGGGTTCGAGCCTGACTTCAGCCTGGGCGACGGCGGACAGCTTCAGCCGCGGGTGATGGAGATCGGCAAGGACAACGATCCCTGGCAGGAGCTGCCGCCCGGCTTCCTCGACAAGCTGCTGGGGGATCAGTCCTACACGCTGGACTGATCGCGTGTCGCTCGACTGGTCGATCCTGTGGCAGTTCCGCGACGCGCTGCTGTCCGGCCTGCTGACCACGCTGTGGATCTCCGCCGTCGGCATCGTCGGCAGCACAGTCATCGGCGTAACTGTCGGTTGCCTGGCAACAGTGCCGTCGCCACTGCTGCGGCGGATTACCGGCGCCTATGTCGAGCTGCTGCGCAACCTGCCGATGATCGTGAAGCTGTTCTTCCTTTACTTCATCGCCGGACTACCGGCGATCGCGGCGGCGCTGCTGGCGCTCAGTCTGCATCAGAGCGCGTATATCGCCGATGTCACGAAGGCCGGGATTCGATCGATCGCGCGCGGCCAGATCGATGCCGCGCTGTCGCTTGGGCCATGGCTGGACGCAGGTGTTCCGCTACGTGCTGCTGCCGCAGGTGCTGCGCGTGGTGATGCCGCCGATGACCACGCAATATGTGGCGGTGGTGAAGAACTCCGCCGTGGTGGCGCTGATCTCGGTCCAGGACCTGACGTTCGAAACGCAGCAGATCAATGTCGAGACGTTCCGTGGCTTCGAAGCCGCGACCGCGACAACGGTGCTGTACATCCTGATCGCGATGGCGGTGATCGGCACGATGACGTGGCTGCAGCCGCGGCGCTTCGATCGGCGATGAGCAGCGAACGCGCGCAGACGATGCTGTGGTGGTGCGGCGTGGCGCTGGTCTGCGCGTTCGCGGTCGAGCGGGCATGGCATCTGGAATGGGCCGCGGTCGCGCCGTCCTGGCTGTTCCTGCTGACCGCGCTGGGACGATCATGGCTGCTGGCGGTGGTGGCCATCGGCGTCGGCATCGTGGTGGCGTTTCCGCTGGCGGTGCTGCGCGTTTACGGTCCGGCAGGCGTCCGCCACGCCGCGGTTACGCTGATCGAGGCGGTGCGTGCAACGCCCGAACTCATGGTCATATTCTGGGTGTATTTCACCTTGCCGTATCTGATCGGCACGCAGGTCAGTGCGTGGAACGCGGCGCTCGGATCGCTGTCGGTGATCGCCGCGGCTTATCTGGCGGAGGTGATCCGCGCGGGGCTGTACTCGGTGCCCGTCGGCCAGATCGAGGCAGCGCGGTCAAGCGGCCTCAATGCCTATCAGGTGTTCCGCTTCATCGTGCTGCCTCAGGCATTGCGCAACATGCTGCCCGCCCTGATCGCGCAGCTTGTCGCGTTGTTCAAGACCACGTCACTGGTCTACGCCATCGGGGTGATGGATTTCTTCCGTGCGGTCAACGTGACGAAGAACGCAGTGTTCGCACCGTATGCGCTGTATCTGATCCTCGGCGCGGGGTATTTCGTGAGTTGCTTCGCGATCACCAGGGTGGTGCGCTGGTTCGATCCACGATACCAGTTGCTGGAATGATCGAGTTCCGCCACGTCCATAAGCACTTCGGCGCGCTGCACGTGCTGAACGATATCGACCTGCGCATCGAGGCGGGCGAGGTCGTCGTCATTTGCGGCCCGAGCGGGTCCGGCAAGAGCACGCTGCTTCGCTGCATCAACCGGCTGGAGCAGATCGACAGCGGCGAGATCGTGGTCGATGGCATCAGCGTCGCCACCACGCGCGAGATCACGCGGCTGCGCGCGGAAGTCGGCATGGTGTTCCAGCGCTTCAACCTGTATCCACATTTGTCGGTGCTGGACAACCTGATGCTGGCGCCGCTGAAGGTACGCGGTGTCGCGAGGGCGAAGGCCGCATCGACAGCGATGGAATTGCTGACGCGGGTGGGCATTCCCGAGAAGGCGGCGGCGTGGCCGGCGCAGCTTTCCGGCGGTCAGCAGCAGCGTGTGGCGATCGCGCGCGCGCTCGCGATGCAACCAAAGATCATGCTGTTCGACGAACCGACCTCGGCGCTGGATCCGGAGATGATCCAGGAGGTGCTGGAGGTCATGATGATGCTGGCGAAGGACGGCATGACCATGGTGGTGGTGACGCACGAGATGGGCTTCGCGCGGCGTGTCGCCGATCGGGTGGTGTTCATGGACGACGGACGGATCGTCGAACAGGGCGCGCCGGAGGCCTTCTTCACCCAGGCCAAGGATGCACGGACGCAGGCGTTCCTGGGGAAGATATTGTCACACGTGTGACCCGGCGCCGCGCTGCCGTGCAGACCCCCTCTCCCGCGCCTTGCGCGGGGGAGGGTTGGGGAGGGGGTGCGTCGGGTTGGGAAAACCCCCTCCCTGCCTCCCCCGCTGCGCGGGAGAGGAGATTTGACCACGCTCGCCTGTCAGTCCGCCGCCAGCGCGGTTGCCGGCACCATCGCATCGGTGACACGGCGCATATCCACGGCTGTATCCACACCCGCAACACTCGCCAGCAGTGCCTCTGCCGCGTCCATCGGCAGCGCACGCGTGGCGCAGTTGAGGAACTTCGCCTCCAGCAGTTCCACCGGCAGCGGATTTTCCGGCCCGCGCCCGAGCGGCCGGGCCACCTTCGCGGTCAGCACGCGCCCATCGGTCAACGTCGCGCGCACTTCGGCACCGAAATGCTCGGTGCTGGTCATCGGCATCTCGGGATGCGGCGCCGCATGGATGCGTGGCAGCAGAGCGCGGATCGCGGGGTCGCGGAAGCTGTCGCCCTCGAAATGCTCCAGCGAGACACGCCGATCCAGCAACGCGCGCGCGAGGCAGGTACTGCACGCTGAACTTGGCATCGAGTTCGCTTTGCGGATCGGGCCGGTTGGTGTGCGCCAGTCGCCGCGGATGGGTCCACGAGTCGACACGCTCCACCATCGCCGGGGTCAATTCGTGCTCGCGCACCAGCGACAGCATCGCATCCACCGCCGGATGCGTGCTGCCGCAGCAGGGATACTGCTTGATCGCGACGCCAGGCTGCACGATGTCCCACGGTTGACCCCAGTCACGCAGGATCGCATCCGCATCGAAATTGCCCGCGCCGTTGAACACGTGCAGGAACCCCTGTTTGTGTTCCAGCGCACCCGCATTGGCGGTGAACCCATCCGCCGCCAGCAACGCCGCAAGCATGCCGTTGCGCGACGCATGTCCGACATGCAGCGGCTTGGTCATCGTGCCAAAGTTCGCCTTCACACCGGATGAGAACGACGCGGCCAGCCCCAAGGCCGTCGCTGTCACGTCCGGCGCCAGTCCCAGCAGATGGCAGCACGCCGCGGTCGAACCGAACACGCCGATCGTCGCCGTCGGGTGCCAGCCTTTCTCATAGTGATGGAAGTTGATACCACGCGCGATGCGGGTTTCCGTTTCCCACCCGGCGACGTATGCGGCAACGAACGCGCGCCCATCGACCGCACGCGTCTCCGCCAGCGCGAACAGTGCAGGCAATATCGGCGCGGATGGATGTCCACCCAGCGTGTTGCTGCAATCGTCGAAGTCGAGTGCGTGCGACGCGGTGCCGTTGATCAACGCCGCATCGAGCGGTGCCACACGCTGCGTCGTGCCGAACACCAGGCACGGGCCACCGGACGCGGTCACACGGGCAACGATGCGCGCGCAGGGCTCGCTGGCACCTGCCAGCGTGCAGCCGACCGTGTCGAGGATCGCCACGCGCGCCCAATGCGCCGCATCCGGCGGCAGCGCCTCGTAGCGTACGCTCGCGATCCGTTCGGCCAGCGTTTCGGCGATCGACATGGTTTCCTCCCGCTCGCCACCAGTTTGGGGCGATGCTAACCATGGCGGCGGCTGGAGGAAACCCGACATGACCACGCTCGCCCATCAGATCGCGGAACGCATCCATCGGCCGCGCTACGAGGACTCACTCACGGCGGCGCTGGAATGGACCCGCACCGCGTTCATCGACACCGTCGGTGTCACGCTCGCCGGCATCGTGGAGGAAGGCCCGCGCATCCTGATGCAGGTGCCTGGCATTGCCACCGCGCCGGGCTCGAGCCTGATCTTCGCGACCGACAAGCGCACCAGCGCGCTCGACGCGACGCTGGTCAACGGCACGGCGTCGCACGCGCTCGACTATGACGACGTGTCGGGCGTGATGGGCGGGCATCCATCCGTGATGCTGATCCCGCCGATGATCGCACTGGCCGAGCAGTTCGGTGCCACCGGTCGCGACCTGGCATTGGCCTACGTCGTCGGGTACGAAACGGAATGCCGCATCGCACGCGGTGTGCATTTCCATCACTACGACAAAGGTTGGCACCCAACCGCGACGATCGGTATCTTCGGCACCGTCGCGGCCGCCGCTCGGTTGTTACGTTTCACACCGGATCAGACAGCGATGGCACTCGGGCTCGCGGCATCGTTCGCATCCGGGCTGAAGGCGAATTTCGGCACCATGACCAAGCCGCTGCATGTCGGACATGCCACGCGCAATGGCTTGTTCGCCGCGCTGATGGTGAAGGGCGGCTTTACTGCCAATCCAGCCGCGCTGGAGGCGAAGCAGGGCTTCCTCGACGTGTTCAACGGGCCTGGCACCTATGACGTCGATCGGATGCTGGCCGACTGGTATGCGCCGCTGGAGGTGGAAGGCGGCGGCGAGCCGGGACTGAAGTCGTATCCATGTTGCGGGTCCACGCACGCCTCGATCAACCGCATGATCCATCTGGCGCGCGCGCACAACGTGACGCCGGAGCGCGTGGAGAAAATCGAGGTGCTGCCGCATGCCCGTCGCCTGCCACACACCAACAATCCGGACCCGCGCACGCCGCTCGGTGCCAAGTTCAGCGTCCAGTACGTGGTAGCGCGAGCACTGGCGGATCGCGCGGTGCGGCTGGAGCATTTCGAGGAGGCGGCGCCATTCGATCCGGTGGTGCGCGAACTCATGGCCCGTACGGAGGCACGGCCGCATCCTGGCATGCCTGACAACTCGCCTCTGCAATGGGGTGCGGAGGTCGTCGTCACCACTCGCGATGGCGAACGGCTTGCCTCGCGCCTGGACGATTTTGAACGCCGCGGGCCGGGTGGTGCACCCATGAGCACCGAAGAACTGTGGGATAAATTCGAGGACTGCGCGAGACGCTCGTTGCCGCGCGACAATATCGCGCCGCTGTTCGATATGCTCGGCAGAATTGAGACTATCGGCACCATTGCCGATCTGAGTGCGCTGCTGGAGCGGCGCGAAACAACCAAGGGAAGGATAGCGCGATGACTGCGGATCAACGCCTGATCGAGTTGGGGCTGACCTTGCCGTCACCCCAGAAGCCGCAGGGCAACTATGTGCCGTTCCGCCTGGCTGGCAACCTTCTGTTCCTGGCTGGTGTCGGCCCGCAACGGGCTGACGGCTCGATGATGATCGGCAAGGTCGGTGCCGAGGTCAGCGTGGAACAGGCTTATGAGGCGGCGAAGTTGTGCGGGTTGAACCTGCTGGCCAACATGATGGCGGCTGTCGGCACCCTGGAGCGTGTGGATACGGTGCTGAAGGTGTTGGGCATGGTGAATGCCGTCCCGGATTTCACTCAACAACCGGAGGTGATCAACGGCTGCACCGACCTGTTCGTGCAGGTGTTCGGCGATGCCGGACGGCCGGCGCGGTCAGCCGTCGGGATGGGCAGTCTGCCGCGGGGGATATCGGTCGAGGTCGAGGCGATTGTTCTGGTGAAGGGCCTTTAACGCCATCTTAACCCGAGTATGTGCAGAGTCGGAGGAATCCCAGCACCAGGAGGGTGCGCCGCATACGGTCAATCCGACCATGCCCAATGATATCACGGTTCAGCCAGTCGCTGCGGTACGTCCCGCTAGCGATTCCCCTGGTGAGATACAAATATCGCCGACCGCGCGCGCGCCGCCGGGACCGGTGCCGACACCGCTGCCTACTCCCAATCCGACCCTGCGACTTGACCCGGCACTTGGTATGGTCGTTATCGAGTTCCACAATACGAGTGGTGCGCTCACTACATCGATCCCCAGTCAGCGTCAGCTCGCGGCCTACCAAAAATGGAGCATGACGCACGTCGGGCCGAATCCTGCCGGGCAACCTGCAGCCGCGCAGCAGGCACCGAGGGCTCCAACGGTTGACGCGCATGTGCCTGCGGCAGCGATACCGCACGGCAAAGGGAAGTAGCGGGGCGGATCGTCAGCGTGCCGAATTGCCTCCTGGCATAGGAGCCAAAAAAGTGGCCCGACCGCACCAGGCGATCGGGCCGCAAGGAAGGTCCGGGTTGACCTGGGCCCTGAGGCCCAGCCGGCCGGCGCGGGTGTTGGGGCAGCGCCGGTCGACGCACAACTGATCGCATGTCCGTGAGCGGAGTTCTGTGAACTAGCTCACAGGTTGTCAGAAATATCGGCGCGGTAGCGCGCGGCGGGATGGCTGGCAGGAAGCCGGGCACGCCCCGGTCCCAGAAGCTTCTCTCGCAGCGTGCCAGGCTCATAGGCGCGCTTCATCACGCCGCGCGACTGGAGTTCCGGCACCACCAGGGCGGCGAAGTCCTCGACACATTCGGGCATCACGGTGCGGGAGAGATTGAAGCCGTCGACATCCGCCTCATCCACCCAGGCTTGCAGTTCGTCCGCGACGCGCGTGGGGGAGCCGACGATGGGGGCCTGGCGGCTGCCAAGGACCATCATCTGCAGCAGCTTGCTCAGGGTCCATTCGGTGCCACCGCTGCGCACGGTGATGGCTTCCAGGTTCGACCGCAGCGCATTGGTCTGGACAAAGCGGATCGGTTCGTCGGGACCGTAGCGGGAGAAGTCGACGCCGACCGATGCCGAGTAGTGCGCCAACGCGCCCTCTGAGCTGGCGTAGGAACGGTATTCGGCCAGCTTGTCCGCGGCCTCGGCGTCCGTGCCCGCGACCACAACGCTGGCGCCGACGAACACCTTGATGTCGTACGGGTCACGGCCAAGTGCCCTGGCGCGAGCGCGGATGTCCGCGACGATGTCGCGCACGTTGTGGCGGAACTGACCGTTGACAAAGACGCACTCGGCGTGGGCCGCGGCGAATGCCCGTCCTCGGGATGACGCACCCGCCTGATACAGTACGGGGGTACGCTGTGGCGATGGCGCGGAGAGGTGGATCGCATCGACCTTGTAGTGCTGGCCTTGGTGTTTCACGCGGTGGACGCGGGTGGGATCAGCATAGATCCGGGCATCGCGGTCAAATTGGACTGCGCCGTCTTCCCAGCTTCCTTCCCAGAGCTGGTACACAACCTGCATGTATTCCTCGGCGATGTCGTAACGGCTGTCGTGCTCCGGCTGCTCAGCGAGGCCCATGCCGCGTGCGGCGCTGTCGAGATAACCGGTGACGACGTTCCAGCCGATGCGGCCTTTCGTCAGGTGATCGAGCGTCGACATGCGGCGGGCGAACGTATAGGGCGGTTCGTAGGTCAGGTTGCAGGTGACGCCAAATCCCAGGTGCTGCGTGGCGTAGGCCATCGCCGGGATCAGCAGCAGTGGATCGTTCACCGGGATCTGCACGGCGTTGCGGATCGAGGCGTCAGGCGAACCGTGGAATACGTCGTAGACGCCAAGGATGTCAGCAAGAAACAGGCCATCGAACAGGCCGCTCTCCAGCGTGCGCGCGAGCGACACCCAGTGCTCGAGATCGGTGTAATGCGTCGACTGATCGCGCGGGTGCGCCCACAAACCGTGCTGAATATGGCCGACACAGTTCATGTCGAAGGCGTTGAGGCGGATCTGCCTAGGCATGGGCTGCGACATCGTGGACGGTCGAGGCCCTGGCCGCGAAGGGTGTCATAACGCCGCCGCGGATCGCCGGGACTTTGCCCTGCCGTGACGAATAGGGAGCGATGGACGATCGCATTACGGGAACAATCCGCGCGTGTTCTTGGCGTTGCGCACCTTCTCCACGCCGATGGCAACGGCGGCCGTGCGATGCGGTACCTTGTCCCGCTCCGCGCGGTTCATCACCTGGGCGAAGGCGCGATCCAACACATGGTAGAGCTTGGTCATCACCTCGTCCTCGTCCCAGAAGAACTGCTGCAAATCCTGCACCCATTCGAAGTAGCTGACCACCACCCCGCCCGCGTTGCACAACACGTCGGGTATCACGAAGATCTCGCCACGGCGGTGGTTCAACACTTCATCCGCATCCGGCGTGGTCGGACCGTTGGCGGCTTCCGCCAGCACGCGGCATTGCAACTTCGCGGCAACCGAAGCATCGATCACGCGCTCCATTGCGGCAGGCACCAGCACATCGCATGGCTGGGTCAGCAGATCGTGCGGATCGAATGAAAGCTGGTTGGAGTAGCCCGCCAGCGAACCATGTTCGCGCGCATGCGCGAGCAGTGCGGCAACATCCAGGCCGTGCGGATCGTAGTAGCAGGCGGTGTGATCGGACACGCCGATGAGCTTCGTGCCGCGCTCGGCGAGCGTTTCGGCAGCGTAGCTTCCGACATTGCCGAAGCCCTGGATGATCGCCGTGGCGCCTGCGGTCTGGCGACCGATCCGCTCCAGCGCGCGCGCCACCAGATAGGCGACGCCGCGGCCGGTGGCTTCACGCCTGCCCAGGGTGCCGCCTGATGCGACCGGCTTGCCGGTGACGATCTCCGTCACGGTTCTCCCCTGGTACATGGAGTAGGTATCCATGAACCAGGCCATGATCTGCTCATTGGTCCCCATGTCGGGCGCCATTACGTCGGTGTGCGGACCAACGAACGGGATCATCTCCTGCATGTATCGGCGCGACAGGTTTTCCAGCTCGTGCGGCGACAAGGCGCGCGGATCGACGGTGACGCCGCCCTTGGCTCCGCCATAGGGCAAGCCGGCGAGTGCGCACTTCCAGCTCATCCACACCGCGAGCGCGGCGACTTCGCCGATATCCACGCTGAGCGCGAAGCGTGTGCCCCCCTTGGTGGGGCCGAGCGTCAGATGATGCTGCACGCGGTAACCCTGGTAGACGGCAACGCGGCCATCATCGAGATGGATCGGGCAGGACACGACAATCGCGCGTTTCGGATATAGCAGGCGCGGACGTTCATCTTGCGGGATTTCGAGATAGTCGGCGATCACCTGGAACTGGTCACGCGCCATGTCGAACACGGGGCCCGTGTAGATGGTCATTGAACATCGCCTCCTGGACGTGCCGCCGGGTTGCATGGTCTCGGCTGGTCGGGAATGATTTGGCGCTTCCCTATCTGGAGAACAATGTGTCGTCCGCAAGAACCATGGTCGATGCGCGGGCCACCGCGCACGCACTGCTGAGCCTGCGCAACCGAGATGACGCGCTGCCACCGCCGGAACAATGGAACGAGGTGCTGGCGACGATACTCAGCCATCGTTCGGTGCGTGGGTTCTTGCCGGATGAACTGCCTGACGGCACGCTGGAACTGCTGATTGCCGCGGCACAGTCCGCATCGACATCGTCCAACCTGCAGTTCTGGAGCGTGGTTGCGGTGCAGGAGCCGGAGCGGAAGTCGCGCCTGGCGGAGTTGGCCGGGCAGCAGCAGTTCATCCGCGATGCACCGCTGCTGCTGTTGTGGCTGGCCGATCTGTCGCGGCTCGGACGAATTGCCGCAGAGCATCAGGCGCAGGTGGATGGCACGCATTATCTGGAGGAGTTCATCGTTGGCGTCGTTGATGCCGCACTGGCCGCGCAGAGCGCGCTGATTGCCGCCCAATCGCTGGGGCTCGGCGGGGTGTATATCGGCGCGGTGCGTAACCTGCCGGAGCAGATTGCGGCGGAGCTGGCGCTGCCACCCCACGTATTCGCGGTGTTCGGCATGTCCATCGGCTATCCCGATCCGGCGAAGGAGACCGGCATCAAGCCACGCCTGCCGCAATCGCTTGTGCTGCATCGCGAGCAATACTCGGTGGCCCCGCAGGGTGATGCGGTCGACGGCTACAACGCGACGATACGCGAGTTCCAGCGCGAGCAGGGCATGCGGGCGATCGACTGGACGCAGCAGTGCTTCAACCGGGTGAAGGACGCCGAGGCGTTGCGAGGGCGCGACCGCATGCGGGAGGCGTTGCGCAATCTGGGGTTCGAGCTGCGGTAGGGCGCTCTGTCACCGGCAGCAACGGGGTCAGGCGTCCATCTTCAGTGCGGCAAGGAAGGCGGACTGCGGGATCTCCACCTTGCCGAACTGGCGCATGCGCTTCTTGCCCTCTTTCTGCTTCTCCAGCAGCTTGCGCTTGCGTGTGATGTCGCCGCCGTAGCACTTCGCGGTCACGTCCTTGGACAGCGCGCCAATCGTTTCGCGTGCGATGATGCGGCCGCCGATGGCTGCCTGGACGGCGATCTTGAACAACTGGCGCGGGATCAGATCCTTCAACTTGGCGCAGATCGACCGGCCACGTGCCTCCGCCACATTGCGATGCGCGATGAACGACAGCGCATCCACTGGATCGCTGTTCACCAGGATGGAGATACGCACCAGGTCGCCCTCGGCGTATCCGTCCATCTGGTAGTCGAAGCTGGCGTAGCCGCGAGACACTGATTTCAGGCGATCGTAGAAGTCGAACACCACTTCGTTCAGGGGCAGGCGGTAGACCGCCATCGCGCGATTGCCGACGTAGGTCAGATCGACCTGCTCGCCTCGCCGATCGTTGCAGAGCTGCAATACGGTGCCGAGGTAGTCGTCGGGCACCATGATGGTGGCGCGGATCCAGGGTTCCTCGATGTGGTCGATCACGCTGCCGTCCGGCATGTCCACCGGGTTGTGCAGCTCCATCATCGTGCCGTTGGTGCGGTGGATATGGTAAACGACGGACGGCGCAGTCGCGATCAGGTCCAGGTCGAACTCGCGGGTCAGGCGTTCCTGGATGATCTCCAGGTGCAGCAAGCCCAGGAAGCCACAGCGGAAGCCGAAGCCCAGCGCGGCAGACGTCTCCGGCTCGTAATGGAAGCTGGCGTCGTTCAGCCGCAGCCTGCCCAGCGACTCGCGCAGCTTCTCGAAGTCGTCGGCGTCCACCGGATACAGGCCGCACCACACCACCGGCACCGACGGCTTGAACCCCGGCAGTGCTTCGGCGGCCGGCGTGCGGTCGTCGGTGATCGTGTCGCCGACATTGCAGTCCGCCACCGTCTTGATGGCCGCGGTGATGTAGCCGATCTCGCCGGGACCGAGATCGTCCACCGGGATCATCTTGGGGCTGAATACGCCGACCTGCTCGACCTGGTGCACCGAGCCCTTTGCCATCATGCGGATGCGCTGGCCGCGCTTGATCCGGCCGTCCTTGACGCGGATCAGGATCACCACGCCGAGGTACTGGTCGTACCAGCTATCGACCAGCAGCGCCTTCAGCGGTGCGTCGGCATCGCCCTTGGGCGGCGGCAGGCGGTGCACCAGGGCCTCCAGCACGCCCTCGATATTCAGGCCGGTCTTGGCGCTGATCTCCACCGCGTCCGAGGCGTCCAGGCCGATGACGTCCTCGATCTGCTGCTTCACGCGGTCGATTTCGGCAGCCGGAAGATCAATCTTGTTGAGGACGGGGACGATCTCGTGGTTGGCCTCGATCGCCTGGTAGACGTTCGCCAGGGTCTGCGCCTCGACGCCCTGGGAGGCGTCCACCACCAGGAGCGAGCCCTCGCAAGCGGCGAGGCTGCGGGACACCTCGTAGGAGAAGTCCACGTGGCCGGGCGTGTCCATCAGGTTGAGTTCATAGACCTGGCCGTTCTTCGCCTTGTAGGTCAGGCGGACGGTCTGCGCCTTGATGGTGATGCCGCGCTCCCGCTCCAGCTCCATATTGTCGAGGACCTGCGGCGTCATCTCCCGGTCGCTCAGCGCGCCGGTGGTTTGGATCAGGCGGTCGGCCAGGGTGGATTTCCCATGGTCGATGTGCGCGATGATCGCGAAGTTGCGGATGTGGTCGAGCGGGGTCATGCCGGCGTTCAGATAGAGTGTCCGAGGGCCGGTGTCATCTGGTGACGGCTTGGATTGGTCACGATGGGGGTTGGTGTGGCCGGAACGGCGCCAGGAAGGTTTCCCTATTGCCCGCGATGTAGCATCGGCTGCGTCCGACCAGTCCGCCCCAATCGGGTGCTCACTGATCATGGGGGCCTGCGAAGCGGGCATCGCGGCGATGGAACAAATAGGGGAAACAGCCGGTGACTACATCGAATGGCCGGACGTTCCGTGCGTTCGCTTTCTATCCGTCACTCCGGAAGCAGTTGTTCCGCACCGTACGTACGATAATCCACCGTCAACTCCTCGCCCGCGAAGATCCTCCTGCCGGCGACGAAGTCGAAACCATCGCTGGTGCGCAAATTGGGCGTCGTCGAATGATTGAGATAGGCGGCAATGCTGACAAGGTTTGTCCCGCTCGTCGGAATATGCAGAACTCCATCAGTCGGAACGAACAGTGCCTGGATCGTCGCAGACAGTTCGCGTGGAAGCTTTTGCAGCTCGCTATCGGTGATCCGTACGAGCCCTGGCTGAGCATACCGCGGCATCGTCAGAAATGGATTCTTGCGGCGCGGAATATCCCGAACCGCGAATACGCCAATGCCGTGGATGCCGGAGGGTTGCAATCGACAGTAGCAATGGCTCAGCACGCGATGGAGCAGTTCGGTCCGCTTCATCCTACAGCGCCGATGCGTCCATCAGGCGGCGGCATCCTGCAGCACCATATCCGCCGCTTTTTCCCCAATCATGATCGATGGCGCATTGGTATTGCCCGACGTGAGTGTCGGCATGACCGACGCATCGGCGATACGCAGCCCCTCCATGCCGTGGACTCGCAGCCGAGGGTCAACCACAGCCAAGGGGTCTGATCCCATCTTGCACGTTCCGACCGGGTGAAACGTCGTCTCCGCCACCTTCCTGACCCAGTCCAGAATCTCATCGTCCGTCGTGCGCGACTCGCCGGGCGCAATCTCCGTCACTTGCAAATGCGCCATTGCGGGGGCGGTCATGATGGCGCGTGCGAGGCGAACCGCGCGAACCGTGATCTCCGCATCGATCGGCGACGACAGGAAGTTGAAGCTGATCGCGGGCGGCCGGCGAGGATCAGCCGACGTAACGTGGATGTTCCCCTTGCTCTCGGGTCGCATCGGATGCGCGTAGCAGGTCATGCCGCGTTGGCGTGAAACCTTAGGCCCCCTAGGGCCTGGCTCGGTCAGCATCGGCACCCATCCCAGAAGCACGTCCGGTGCTGCAAGACCTTCGCGCGAGCGCACGAACGCACGTATCGGTGCCGCCACGCTCCCCAACATGCCGTCCTGGAAGAGCGCATAACGCAGCGCCTGCGCCACGAGGCCAAGACCGCGGCCCTTGTCGTTAAACGTGATTCCCTTCGCGCCGATGGCCCATCGCGTCCGAGGAGCATAGTGGTCACGCAGGTTTTCACCGACGCCAGGCAGTGGGTGATGGACCTCGATGCCAAGATCGCGCAAGCGCTCCGGCTGACCGATACCTGACAACTCCAGCAGCTGCGGTGAATTGATCGAGCCACCACTCACCACGACCTCGCGGGAAGCCCGAGCCATCCTCACATCATTGCCGACCAAATAGCGTACACCGGTGCAGCGATTGCCTTTCAGCTCGAGCGCTTCCGCCAAAGCGCCGGTCTCGATATGCAGATTGGCGCGTTGGCGGATCGGGTCTAGATAGCAACGTGCTGTGCTCATGCGACGGCCGGATGATATCGTCGCCTGGCTCATAGCGATGCCGTCCTGCGTGGCGCCGTTGTAGTCAGGATTGTGCACGATGCCGACCTGACCTGCCGCCTTGATCAACGCAGCAAACAGCGGCAGCCGCGGTTGAGGGTTTGTCACGTGCAGCGGTCCCTCGCGACCGCGATGGACTTCGTCGCCACCTTCGTAGGTTTCCATCCGCTTGAAATAGGGCAGGACGTCTTCGTAGCTCCAGCCGGTATTTCCCATTTGCGCCCAGGTATCGAAATCCTGTGCCTGGCCGCGAACGAATGCCATACCGTTGATCGCACTGGAACCACCGAGGATCTTGCCTCGAGGCACCGGAAGCTTGCGACCATTCGTATTCGCCTCAGGCTCCGAACTATATAGCCAATTGGCGGCGGGGTTGGTCACCAGCCTGGCGTAGCCGATGGGAATGCGTGACCAGGGATGACTGGCGGGGCCGGCTTCCAGCAACAGGACTTTGTTGCGTGCATCAGCGGAAAGCCTGTTCGCAAGCACCGCGCCAGCAGACCCTGCGCCAATAACGATATAATCATACGTCGGCTGTGACATCTCCCGGTCAATCGAACAAAGTCGCTAGCCGTTGCTTCATGCTATCGGCGATGTACAGTGCAACCGCCTGGATCGTCGACGTCGGGTTCACGCCGCCGGAAGTGACCCAGACACTGCCATCGACGATGAACAGGTTCTTCACGTCATGGCAGCGGCCCCACGCGTTCACCACCGATCGTTCCGGGTCGTTCCCCATCCGGGCAGTGCCGAGCAGGTGACCTGGACTGTTGAGGCTGGCGCGACCGGCATAGAGGTTGGTGGCGCCGGCGGCGGTCAGGATGTCCTCGGCACGCGCAATACCATGCTCCATCATGCGGCGCGTGTTTTCGCTGATCACGTAGTCGATCCTCGGCGCCGGGATGCCATGGCTGTCCTTCAACACGGGGTCGAGCGTCACTCGATTGTGCTCCTCGGGCAGGTCCTCGCATGCGATGCCGATTTGCAGACGATGATCCAACAACTGGCGATAGACGCGATGATGGTCTTCGCCCCAGGGCAGGCGCCCCGCAGCGATGCTGCTGACTGCTTCACTCACCGGCGCAGTACCGCGCGAGAATTGCAGCGTGTAGCCACGAACGAAGCCACGATTCGGATCGGTTTCGTAAAACTGCTTGCTCCACATACAGGTCATTGGGCCGCGACTGCCGTCCACCTTGTCTTCGATGTAGCCGAAGACCTGCGGCCACGGGTGCAGCATCAGATTCTTGCCGACCAGCCCACTGGAATTCGCCAGCCCGTTAGGAAACCGCGACGACGCTGAATTCAGCAACAGGCGCGGCGTGCCGATACCGTTGCACGCCACGATCACCACTTCCGCGGGCTGAAAACACTCGACTCCGTCGGCATCGTAGTAGATTGCACCCGACGCCATGCCATGCTCGTTGGTGGTGATCTCCCGTACCCGGCAGCGAGGGCGCAGCTCTACCCCAGCACGGATGGCATGCGGCCAATAAGTGATGTCGGTGCTCGCCTTGGCACCCTGTGCGCAGCCGGGCGTGCAGTGACCGACGTTGATGCACGGTGCGCGCCCGTCATACTCGGTAGTGGCGATCGATGTATCCGACGGCCACCAGTGCCACCCAAGCTTGTTCATCGCCTGCGCGTAGCGCATGCCCGTCTTGCCCAGCGGGATCGGCGGCATCGGCGGGTCCCGAGGTGGAACGCCAGGATCGCCGGCGAGACCCGATACGCCCATCATTCGATCATTCTCGGCAAAGAACGGCTCCAATGCCCAGTAATCAATCGGCCAATCATCCGCGACGGCATCCAGCGAGCGGACCCGGAAGTCGGACGGATGCATCCTCGGGAAATGCGCCGTGTACATGATCGTGCCGCCGCCGACGGCATTGAAGTTCGCCACCTTCATGGGCGAATCGCCGTCATTGATGGGATAATCGGCCGGTCGGCGCCGCCGGTTCGGACTGATGTCGAAATCACTATAGCGCCGCGCTTCCCAGTCACGTCCGTGACTTGGGAAGTCGGTCGGTTTCATCCAGTCACCCTGCTCGAGGCAAAGAATGCGCATCTTGGTTTCAGCGAGGCTCCATGCCACCGCCGCGCCGGACGCGCCGGAGCCGATAATCAGGACATCAACAATGTCATTGCGGGCCATCTCAAATCTTCCTGTCACCGTCCGACGAAGTTCGGTTTGCGCTTTTCCCGGAACGCCGCGACGCCCTCGCGGTGGTCCTCGGTCTGGTCGAGTTGCGGCTGCACGAACGCCTCGTAATCCAGGAAGTCCTCGTAGCTAGGTCCGCTCGCCATGTTGAACAGCTTCTTCGCCAGGCCGAACGCGAAGGTGGGACCGGTGGCGAGATCGGCCGCCAGTTCCTCGGTCTTCGCCATCAACTCGCCGTCCGGCACGACATGGTTCACCAGGCCCAGTGCGAGCGCCTCGGGCGCCTCGACGAAGCGCGCGCTGAACACCAGTTCCTTTGCTCGCGCCATGCCGATCCGGCGCGTCAGGAACCAGATCGCACCGCCATCGGGAGCCAGGCCGATGCGGCGGAACACCTGCGAGAAGCGCGCGGTCTCCGATGCGACGATGAGATCGCAGGCCAGCGCGATGCTCCAGCCGATGCCGACGGTCGGGCCACGCACCGCGGCGATCACCGGCTTTTCGATCGCGTGGAGTGTGCGCAGGAAAGCATGGCTGCCGCCTTGCATCCGTTCTCGCTCGGCGCGCAGGCCGCCTCGCTGCATGCCGCCGACATCGGCACCGGTACAGAATGCGCGACCCTCGCCGGCAACGATGATCGCCCGCACCTTCTCATCGAAACGAAGCTGCTGCGTGAAGTCACGCAACTGGGCGCGCATGCCATGGGTCAATGCGTTCAGCTTCTCCGGCCGGTTGAGCACTATCTTCGCCACCGACCCCTCGATGATCAGATCGACCGACATCGTCCGGGTTCCTCCACCTGGTTCGCGTTATCCAAGCGTGTTGACGTCATGCGGGCAAGGCGCCACCGTTGCGCTGTTAGTGGGGGCACGGCCATGGGGCGTCCGTTCGAGGGCATCCGCATCATCGACATCACGCATGTGCTGGCCGGTCCGTTCGCGGCCTATCAGCTCGGACTGATGGGTGCCGACGTGATCAAGGTGGAGCATCCGGACGATCCGGATCAGAGCCGCGATTCCGGCAGTGACAAGGTGCTGAACCATGCGGGCATGGGGACGGGCTTCCTGACCCAAGGGTCCA
Organism: uncultured Alphaproteobacteria bacterium; assembly: GCA_963726125.1. Lineage (GTDB taxonomy): Bacteria > Pseudomonadota > Alphaproteobacteria > Acetobacterales > Acetobacteraceae > JAMXLO01. The sequence goes on from CAVSBG010000005.1 coordinate 700,394, forward strand.
ACAAGCGCGCGATCACGCTGAACCTGAAGACTGAGCAGGGCCGCGAGATCCTTAAGAAACTCGTCGCCACAGCCGATGTGTTGGTGGAGAACTACAGACCCGGCGCGTTCGAGGCGCTGGGCCTCGGCTACGAAGACATGCGCAAGATCAACCCGAAGCTTATCTACGCGTCATTCTCGGCATTCGGTCAGGGCGGGCCACGGCGTGAGCAGACCGCGTACGACCACGTGATCCAGTCCACCTCCGGCATCATGGCGATGACCGGCACGCCGACGACGAACCCGATCAAGATTGGCGCCCCGGTAATCGACTACGCAACCGGCACGATGGGCGCTTATGCGCTTTCGGCGGCACTGTTCCAACGTGAACGCACCGGAGAAGGGCAGCGTATCGACATGGCGATGCTGGATGTCGCGATGATCCTGATGGCCTCGCATGTCACCGGGTATATGCGCAACGGCCATCACCCGAAGCCGTCCGGCAACCGCATGCCGCATGCGACCAGCATGGCGTATCAGACAAGAGACGGAATGTTGATGATCGGCGCGTCCAACCTGCGGCAGCAGAAGCGGTTATGGACCGTGCTGGAGCATCCCGAGATGGTCAAGCGCAGCAACGATGAGCGGAACGCCGATCACGAGCGTGAGGAGAGGTTGCTAAGCGAAATCATGCTGACGCGCAGTGCCGCGGAGTGGGAGGCTTGGCTGCAGGAGCGCCACGTTCCCGCGTCGCGCGTGCGCACGATGGCTGAGGCATTGGCTGATCCGCAGATTGCCTCACGCGGGGTGCTGCATCGGCATGACAGCGCGCCGGGCGTCGAAGGAGGCTTCACCGTTCCGGTGGCAGCGTTCAAGTTCGCGCATGACGGACCGCGAGTCGATCGGCCACCACCAATGTTTGGCCAACATACTGATGAGGTGTTAGGAGAAGTGGGTTATAGTGGTGCAGATATCGCGGGATTTCGGGCCAAGGGCGTGGTGTGAGGTGCGGGTAGACCCCCTCCCCCAACCCTCCCCCGCTGCGCGGGAGAGGGAGTGTGTTCTGCCCCCTCTCCCGCGTAGCGGGGGAGGGTTGGGGAGGGGGTCTATCTCGCGCCACCAATGATTGGAGGTCGTGATGCAACTCGGACGTCTTGGCGCCTGGTATTCGACCGACAAACTGGGCGGCCCCCAGCACATCAAGTCGTTCGTGCAGACCGTCGAACGCCTCGGCTACGACACGTTGTGGTATCCTGAATCCCGCGGCTACGAATCCCTGTCGGTTGCCGGTTTCATGCTATCCCAGACTACCAAGTTGAACCTCGGCAGTTCGATCGCGTCGATCTATGCGCGCGACGCATTCACGTCCCGCCGGGGACTGCTGTCGCTGCAGGCGCTGTATGGCGACCGCTTCATTCTGGGCCTCGGCGTTTCCCATGTGCCGATGGTGGAAGGCATCCGCGGCCACACCTATGAAAAGCCGGTGCCGGCGATGCGCGCCTACCTCGAAGGCATCACCAAGGGCGAAGCTGGTTCCGAACTCATGGCCGCTCGCCATCGCCGCGCTCGGTCCGCTGATGCTGAAGCTGTCCGCGAGCCACACCCGCGGTGCGCTTCCCTATAACACCACGCCGCAGCACACCGCCGAGGCTGCTCGGATCCTCGGCCCGAACAAATGGCTGGTCGCCGAGCAGAAGGTTACGCTCGAAACCGATCCGGCGAAGGCCCGCGCGCTGGGCCGCAAGGAGCTGTCGCGCTACATGGTGCTCGACAACTACCGCAACAACTGGCTGCGCATCGGCTTCTCCGAGGCTGAACTCGCGAACGGCGGATCGGACCGCTTCATCGATGCGATGTGCCTGTGGGGCACCGCCGACAAGGTCCGTGAGGGTTTGCGCGCTCATTTCGCCGCCGGCGCAACACATGTCTGCATCCAACCGGTTCACGAGGACGGCGACACCGCCACCCGCGACCGTATCTTGACGGAGCTTGCCAACACCTGAGGACATCATGCTGGCGATCCCAAAAGCCGGACCGATTTCGCGAACCACGATGGCCTATGTGCTGGCAGGCGGCCGCGGCAGCCGCCTGATGGAGCTGACCGATCGGCGCGCGAAGCCAGCCGTCTACTTCGGTTGCAAATCGCGCATCATCGACTTCGCATTGTCGAACGCGCTGAATTCCGGCATCCGCCGCATCGGAGTGGCGACACAGTATAAGGCTCACAGCCTGATCCGCCATCTGAAATCGCGGCTGGAACTTCCTCCGTGTCGAGCGCAACGAAAGCTTCGATATCCTGCCTGCGTCGCAGCGTGTCTCGGAAACGTCGTGGTATGCCGGTACGGCCGATGCCGTTTATCAGAATATCGACATTATTGAGAGCTACGCTCCAGATCACATCGTCATCCTGGCCGGCGACCACATCTACAAGATGGACTACGAACCGATGCTCCAGATGCACTACGAGCGCGAGGCTGACGTGACGGTCGGCTGCATCGAGGTGCCGCGCGAGGAAGCCAGCGGGTTCGGCGTCATGGCAGTGGACGGCAATGACCAGATCAAGTCGTTTCTGGAGAAGCCAAAGGATCCGCCCGCCATGCCGGACAAGCCGGACAAGGCGTTGTGCAGCATGGGGATCTATGTATTCGCCACGAAGTTCCTGTTCGATCAGCTTCGCCGCGACGCCGCCGACCCGAACTCCAGCCGCGATTTCGGCAAGGACATCATTCCGTATTTGGTCAAGCACGGTAAGGCGCTGGCGCATCGCTACACGGAATCCTGCGTTCGTTCCGGTTTTGAGGCAGAAGCGTATTGGCGTGATGTCGGCACGCTGGATGCCTACTGGCAGGCTAACATTGACCTTACCGAGGTGATTCCTGCGCTCGACCTCTACGACAGTGAGTGGCCGATATGGACCTATGGCGAGGTCACGCCGCCGGCAAAGTTCGTGCATGATGTGGAGGGACGTCGCGGCCAGGCGATCAGCTCGCTGGTATCGGGCGGCTGTATCATCTCCGGTGCGTCGCTGCGTCGTTCATTGCTGTTTACGCGCGTTCGGATGAATTCGTTCTCCAGCGTTGAGAACTCAGTTGTGATGCCCGATGTGGACGTCGGCCGCTCGGCACGATTGAATAACGTTATTGTCGATCGCGGCGTGCGCATTCCGGAAGGACTGGTGGTGGGCGAGGATCCGCTGGAGGACGCCAAGCGTTTCCGCCGCACCGATCAGGGCGTGGTTCTGATTACGCAGGCGATGCTCGACAAACTGGAGCTATGACGCTGGACGTTCTGGCTGTCGTCTCCGAGATCTTTCCGTTGATCAAGACTGGTGGTCTCGCCGATGTGGCGGGGGCTTTGCCGGGTGCGTTGGCTGCGGAAAACGTCACCGTCCGTTCACTGATTCCAGGTTATCCGCCGGTGCTTCATGCGCTGGAAAGTGGCGTGGTGGTCGCGCATCTAGACAATCTGTTCGGTGGCGAGGCACGCATCGTTGCGGCCAAGGCTGCTGGCCTGGATCTTTTCGTTATCGACGCACCGCATCTCTATGCTCGCGACGGCGATCCATATCGCGGGCCCGGTGGTTATGACTGGGGAGACAACGCGTTTCGCTTTGCGGCCTTGGCGCGCGTCGCGGTGATGTTGGCGCAAGGATTGGTGGATGGGTATCGCCCCGACGTCCTGCATGGGCACGACTGGCAGGCGGGACTGATGCCGGCCTATCTGCACTATGAGGGCGCTACGGCGCCACCGACGGTCATGACGGTGCACAACCTGGCGTTCCAGGGCCGTTATTATGCCGGCTTCCTGTCATCGCTCGGCTTGCCGGGTGATGCGTTCCAAATCAATGGGGTCGAATACTACGGTGACATTGGCTTCCTGAAGGCAGGATTGCAGTTTGCCGATCGGCTCACGACGGTATCACCGACCTATGCGGCTGAGATCTGCACGCCGGCGGGCGGCATGGGCATGGATGGGCTGTTGCGGTCACGGGCTGACGTGCTGTCCGGTATCCTCAACGGTATCGACACCGACGTGTGGGATCCGGAGCGCGATTCGACACTGACGGCGGATTTCGATGTCGATCGACTGGCGCTGCGTGCCGCAAACAAACATTCGGTCCAGACACTGCTTGGCCTGCAAACTGATGCTTCAGGGCCGCTATTCGCGATGATCAGCCGCCTGACATGGCAGAAGGGTATTGACCTGGTGCTTGCGTCGCTGCCGAGGCTGCTTGCCGGCGGCGGACAACTGGCCGTGCTTGGGAGTGGCGATGCCTCGTACGAGGCGGGCCTGCGCGCCGCCGCTGCGGCAAATCCGCAGAGCGTGGGCGTGCAATTTGGCTATGACGAGAGATTGGCGCATCTGATCCAAGGGGGGTGCGATGCGCTGCTGGTGCCGTCGCGCTTCGAACCGTGTGGGCTGACGCAGCTGTGCGCGATGCGCTACGGCGCGCTGCCGATAGTCGCTCATGTCGGCGGCCTGTGCGACACGGTGATCGACGCCAGCGAGATGGCATTGGCCAGCGGTCTCGGTACCGGGTTTCACTTCTCTCCCGTGCAGGAGGAGATGCTGACCGCTGTCATCATGCGTGTGCTCTCCGTGTGGCGGCAGCCTGATCTGTGGCGACGGCTACAGCGCAACGCCATGCTGACCGATGTCGGATGGCGCAGGCCGGCGGCACAATACGCCGCGCTGTATCGCGAGTTGGTTGGCGAGGTCAGGTAGCTATGACGCCAAGCGGAATTGGCCGCCGGAAGGGGCTCGACGGCAGTGTCTGGCCTTGCCAAAACCGCTGGAAGTTTTCTGGTAGGTATGTTTTGACGTTCATCGTTCCAGGCTCGATGCGAAGGACGAGCACACCGGCAGCCTCGAGCACGGACTGATGCCCGGTCATTCTTGAGGCGATCTCGATCGCGATCGGCTGTATGCCATCCCAAAACACGATGTCGGCGGGTAGCAATTGGTCACCCACCGGCACCCATCCACGGGGCAACGGCATGAGCGCCGACCATAGGAAATCTTCAGGTGCGTAAAGTCCGTCGTACGGCTTCAGCCGCTCCACCAGATCAGCCCGCCGTGCGTCGATCTGCGCGGCAATCATGCCAAAGTACGCAGCGATAAACCGTCGGCGCAGCGGCGCGTAATCGCCGCACAAGCTGGTCAGCCAATCGATCGCGGCAGCCACGCACGCCGCATGATCGCCGATCACCAACGGCATCGCGTCCTGCGGCACTGGTTCTGAATTCAGCCGCAACGGTTCAATGCCGACCAACGCGCAGCGCAGCCTCGGATCGTCCAACGCAATGGCGCGCGGTAGACGATCGAAGCCGTAGGGAATGCGCCGGGTCAGGCGTTGACCTGTCGCATCAGGGCGGCCCAGCCATCGATCACTGGCAGGATTGTGTCGCCCTTCTCGGACTCAAGGTTGAACACCACGCGCGATACACCGAGGTCCTGATAGCGTTTCATCAGGTCGGCGTCCTGTTTCGGGAACCAGACCGTGATGTCGATCGACTTCGGATCGCGGCCTGCCTCGGTCGCCATCTTGCGGAATTCAGGGATCATGTCGGCGATCTCGGCGTAGGCACCGCGCGAGGCTTGCGGGATCCAGCCGTCGCCGTAACGGATCGCACGGCGTGCGGAATACGGGAAGGCGCCGCCGACGATGACCGGTGGATGCGGTTTCTGCACGGGCTTCGGCCAGGTCATCATCGGATCGAAGTTGACGAACTCACCGTGGTACTCGGCCTTCGATTGGGTCCAGATCGCCTTCATTGCCTCGACACGTTCACGCGCGACCTTGTGGCGTTGTGCGAAGTCAATGCCGTGGTCTTCCAGTTCGTCGCGGTTCCAGCCGTTGCCGATACCGAACAGGAAGCGGCCGCCGGATACCTGATCGATCGATGCAACAAGCTTCGCTGTCTGGATCGGATCGCGCTGTGCCACCAGGCAGACACCGGTGCCGACCTTCAGCTTCTTGGTTGCCGCCGCTGCCATGGTGAGTGTCACGAACGGGTCCATTGCGTCGTAGTACTTCTTTGGCAGATCGCCGCCCGCGGGGAACGGTGTCTTGCGGCTGAGAGGGATGTGAGAGTGCTCCGGTGCCCAGACCGATTCGAAACCGCGGTCTTCCAGAGCGGTGCCGAGTTCTCCCGGTGCCATAGAGTAGTCAGTGAAGAACATTGATGCGCCAAAGTTCAGCATGGGTTGCTCCGTTCCTTATTCCGTGCCGCGCGGCAATTGGCGCTCGACCAATCGCGCGTACAGCGCGGAGCCGAAGGGAATCGCCTCATCGTTGAAGTTGTAGTGATGATTGTGTACTGGCGCGCATTCGCCATTGCCAAGGTTGATGTATGCGCCGGGCACCTGTTCGAGCATGAAGGAGAAATCCTCCGAGGCTACGGCGGGTGCCTGCGCGCGGTTGACGTTGCCGTCGCCTACCAGTTCGGCAGCTGCGTCAGCAATCGCGTCGGTGTGCTCGGCGTGGTTGAACAGCGGCGCGAAGATCAGGCGGAAGTCCACCTCCGCCGAAGCACCGAAGCCAGTGGCTACGCCGTGCGAGATGCGCTGCATGGCCTGCTCGATCTGCGTCAGCGTTTCGCGTTTCATCGTGCGGACCGTGCCGGACAGCGTCGCGGTCTGCGGGATCACGTTGTACGCGTCGCCCGATACCACGCGGGTGACACTGACGACCGCGGTCTCGCGCGGCGACACGTTGCGGGACACGATCGACTGCAGCGCGGTGCCCAGGTGGCAGGCGACCAGAACGGGATCCACCAATTCCTCGGGTCGCGCACCGTGCGCGCCTTTGCCGGTGATGATGATGTCGAAGAACCCACCGCCCGCCATCGCGGCGCCCGGTGAGATGCCATACTTGCCGACGGGCATGCCGGGGCGGTTGTGCATGCCGTAGATCGCATTGCAGGGGAAGCGCTGGAACAAGCCGTCCTTCAGCATTTCGAGCGCGCCGCCGATGCCTTCCTCGCCGGGTTGGAAGATGAAGTTCACCGTGCCGTTGAAGTTGCGCGTCTCGGCCAGGTAGCGCGCGGCCCCGAGCAGCATCGTGGTGTGCCCATCATGTCCGCAGGCGTGCATCTTGCCGGCGTTGCGGCTGCGGTAGGGGAGTTCGTTGGCCTCCTGGATCGGCAGCGCGTCCATGTCGGCGCGCAGGCCGATGGTGGCCTCGCCATTGCCGGAACGAAGCACCCCGACCACGCCCGTAATGCCGACGCCGCGGTGCACCTCGATGCCCCATTCTTCAAGCTTGCGCGCAACGATATCGGCGGTGCGATGCTCCTCCAGGCCAAGTTCGGGATGGGCGTGGATGTCCTGGCGGATGTCGGTCAGTTCGGCGTGGTAACGGCGGATCTGGTCAATCGGAGAGGGCATGCGTTGCTCCTGTTGGCGCCCCATCGTGGCCGGCCGCGAGCTGGTCTTACACGTCCTTGCCGGATGAACGAAGTAAAGACGTGGGTGGCCGGGCCAGGCCCGGCCATGACGGTGGGGCGTGGTCTGACGTTCTCTTACAGTGCATTCAACGCGTCCACCACCTTGCGGTCCAGCACGATGCCCTCGATGCGGCGCTGAACGCGTTCGCGGAAGGCTCGTTCCGAGGGGATGCGGATTTCGTCGACGCCCGGCTGGCGCGGTGTTGCCTTGATGCGCGCGACCAGTTCCGACATTTGCACTTCGAAATCCGGCAGCATGATCGCGGGATCGATGGCGATGAACAGGAAGCCGTAGTCCTGCACATTGCCGTGCGAGAGCGACGCGCCGGCCAGTAGGCCGAGCGCCTGGACAGCGAACGACAGTCCGTAGCCTTTGTGGCCGCCGAACGGAGCGACACCACCGTCGTTCGCCACAGCGCGCGCGTCACGCGTGGGATTGCCGTTGGCGTCGAAGCCGGTACCGGGCGGCAGCGGTTCGCCGAGGCGGGCCATCAGCAGTACTTCGCCCCACATCAGCGAGGCAGTGCCGATGTCATAGATCACCGGGCCATTGGCGGATGGAAAGCCGATGCTGAAGGGGTTCGTGCCGAGTGCTGGCTTGCGCCCTCCTGGCGGCAGGACGTGCGGTTTGGCGCTGGCGGTGTGGATCGCGACCAGGCCGGCGCTGACGATTTGCTCCACGTAGTAGGCGTTGCGGCCGCTGTAGTAACTGTTGTGGATACCAATGAGGGCTATGCCGCTGGCCTTGGCTTTGGCGATCGCTATCTCCGCGCCGCGGTAGGCGGCGACGTAGCCGACCTTGTTGCCACCATCGATCAGCGCGGAGACTGGAGTTTCGCGGATGATGCGTATTGGGGTGCGGGGTTTGCCGGTTTTCTCATCCTCGGCGATGGCGAGGATACGCGGAAGGCTGGCGAAGCGATAGCCGCACAGCGCGTTGTCGATCAGCTGGTCGACGATGATAGCCGCTTCATCGGTGGGGTAGCCGATACGGTGCAGCGCGCGTTCGCCGAGCAGGCGTGCCTCGGCGACGCTGAGACGGATTGTATCGGGGCGATCGGCGTCTAGCATTCGCGAGACGTACCTGAATCCTCTCCCGCTACGCGGGGGAGGGCAGGGAGGGGGTATTGCGAGCACCGCGGCCCCCCCTCCCCAACCCACCCCCGCGAAGCGGGAGAGGGAGTAGTGTTGGGAAGCGGGCATCAGCGGCCTTTGAACGGGACGGCGGGACGCTTCTCGGCGAAGGCGCGTGCGGATTCGGCGAAGTCCTCGGTGAGGTGCAGCTTGGCGAGGCTCACCTGCATCAGCACCTCGCGCGCGAGCTGGCCCATGTACCAGCGGCGCGCACGGATGGTGGAGCGCACCCCGAGTGGTGGGTTCTTCGCCACATCGGAGGCTAGCGCGCGGGCGGCGTCCAGGTAGGTGCCGCTGGGTGCGACACGTTCGATGATGCCGGCGGCGTGGGCGTCCTCGGCGGTGAAGAAGCGGCCGGTGAGGCTGACGTCGGTGGCGAAGGCACCACCGCCGCGGAAATTCAGCATCGCCCAGTACTTGGCACCGGACAGGCCTCGCGGGGTTTCGGTGACCTGGAACTTGGTGCCTGATTCGGCAACGATCAGGTCGCAATCCAGGACGAGGCCGAGTGCCAAGCCCAGCACGTAGCCGTGCACTGCGGCTATCACGGGCTTCCAGTTGACTGAGCGCAACAGCAGTTCGTGGCTCGATGCGTCCTGTGCCTGCGCGCCACCGTGGCGCTCGAACTCCTCACGCGTGCGCATCTGGCGTTGGCGAACGTCGGCGCCGCTGGAGAAGGCACGGCCTCGGCCACACAGGATCGCGACGTGCGCGTCGTTGTCGGTGTCGAAGGTTGAGAGTGCGGCGGCGATCTGGCGGACCATGTCGTCGTTGACCGCGTTCAGCTTGTCGGGGCGGTTCAGCGTGATCGTCGCGATGCGGTCGCGGCACTCGTACTCCACCAGTGATTCCGGCATGGACGCATCTCCCTATCGCGTCCGCTGTAAGGCTACCAGGGACGCACGTCCAGCCAGGTGCTCTGGTAGGTTGCGCCCTCGCCCATATCGGTGAACGCGTCGGAGCACAGCATGTTCACCGTGCCCTCGACGGCTTCGTCGTCGGCGCGTTGACCTGGCACGAGTACGACACCGGGCTGGATCTCGTCGCGCACCCGCAATGTCAGCCCGACCGTGCCGCGATCGTTGACCAGACGGACCCGTGCTCCGTCGTCCAGCTTGCGCTCGGCTGCATCGGTTGGGTGCAGCACGCAGATCGGCTTGCCCTCGCGCTCACGCAGGAAGGCAACACCGGAAAACGCAGTGTGGCTGAGGAAATAACCCGGGGCGGTCAGCAGGCGCAGCGGCCATTGGGCGCCTTGCGTGGTTTCGATCGGGTCGGGTTGCCAGTCTGGCATCGGCGATACGCCCTGGGCGGCGAGCGTCTGCGAGTAGAACTCCAACTTGCCGGATGGCGTGCGGTATTGCTGTCCGTCTCTCGTAGCGATCGAGATCGGACCCGCGGTGCGCAGCTGATCGGGATCGTATTGAGCGGCGGTACCTTTGGCGCCGCGGAACAACTCGCGCAGGAGTTCCGGTTCCGACATGCGGAACACCGGATCGGTCACGCCCATTCGCTGGGCCAATGCCTGTGTGAGCTTCAGGTTGGACCATGCCTCGCCCTGCGGCGGCACCGCTTGGGGTGAGTACTGCATGTAGTAGGTGCCGTAGGCGCGGAAGAAGTCCTCGGTTTCCAGATATGTCGTGGCCGGCAGGACGATGTCGGCATAGCGCGCGGTCATGGTCAGGAAGGGATCGTGCACGACCGTGAAGAGGTCGTCGCGCGACAGACCGCGTCGGGTCTTGGCAATATCGGGACAAGTGACCGCGGGATTGTTGGAGGCGATGAACAGCGCCCGGATGGGCGGATCATTCGTTTCGAGCAAAGCCTCGCCTAGCCGCAGGTGGTTGATGGTGCGCGTCGCCGCCGGGCCTGATGGCTTGCGCAATGCGTTGTAATTCAGCTCGAAGGCCGGCGCAGTCAGGTTCAGTGCGCCGCCACCGTATACGCCGTACGCACCGGTGACGCCTGGCAGCAGCGCGACGGTGCGGAGCGCCTGGCCACCATGGATCAGGCGGGTCATGCCCCAGCCGAGCTTGATCAACGACTTTTTCGTGCTGCCGTAGAGTGCGGCGAGGCGTTCAACATCAGCGGCTGTCAGGCCAGTGATTGACGCGACACGACCTGGCGTAAAGTGTGGCAGCACCTCGCGCTCGACGCGATCGAAGCCGAGCGTGTGCTGCGCGATGTATTGGCGATCGCACAGATCGTCACGCACCAGGATGTGCATCACGCCGAGCGCCAAGGCAGCGTCGGTGCCGATACGGATCGGGATGTGCCAGTCGGCAACCTGCGCGGATCGCGTGCGGCGCGGATCGATCACCACGAGCTTCACGCCTCGCTTGCGAGCATGTTCCAGCTTCGCCCAGAAATGCACGTTGGTGGCGAACAGGTCCGCACCCCAGTTGATCACGAGGTCGGACTCGGTGATCGACTCGGGATCCGCGCCGCCGACGGAACCGACGGTCGCGTCCCACGCGGCCTCCATGCAGCTGTCGCAGACGGTGCCGGCCCATAGGCGACTGACGCCCATGGCGTGGAACAGGCCGTTGGGGAGGCCTCGGTTCATCTGGCCTTGGTGCGAGCTATAGCAGTAGCCGAGCAGCGCGAGCGGGCCGGACTCAGCGATGATCGTCTTCCATCGCGCGGTGATCTCGTCGAGCGCTGCGTCCCAGGTGATCGGGGTGAAGCGGCCTTCACCCTTGGCGCCGACGCGACGGAGGGGGGTGGTGATACGGTCGGGGGAATGCACCAGTTCGGCGTCGCGATTGACCTTGGCGCAGGCGAAGCCGGCGGTGAATGGCTGGTCCGGATCGCCCTCGATGCGGATCACCCGGCCGTCTTCGACATGTGCCAGCAAGGAGCACATGTCAGGACAATCGTGGGCACAGACGACCCGTTTGGTTTCCACAGCTTCATCTCCGATGGGACGAGACCGGTGAGGGTAGGTCGTATGGTGCGGGTGTCAAAGGCCGGCTCGTCGGGTTGCGGCCAGACCATTCGGACGCGTCACGGGAAAGTCGTGGGTGTCGCGACACCCCCTCCCCGACCCTCCCCCGCGCACGGCGCGGGAGAGGGGGCGTGCGTGTAGTGATTCCCCTTCCTCCCCAAGCGTAGCGCGGGAGTGGGGTGTGGGTTGCTACGCCTTGCCCTCTCACGCGAGTATTCGGTCCTCCAATAACTATCGGGGCGAGGGGTTGATCATGCGACGTTGGGTGTTGGCTACCATCACGTCCATTGCGATGAGCGGGAGCGGCGTCGCGGCGGATCTGAAGATTGGCGTTGCATCGGAAGTGACGACACTCGATCCGCACTTCTTCCACCTCACCCCGAATACCGAGATCGACAAGCTGATCTACAGCGGGCTGATCACGCAGGATGCCAACCTGAAGGTGGTTCCGGACCTTGCGGCGAGCTGGCGCACGACCGATCCGACGCATTGGGAATTCAAGCTGCGGCCCGGCGTGAAGTGGCAGGATGGTTCGCCGCTCACGGCGGACGACGTGGTGTTCAGCTATCAGCGGGCACGCAACGTGCCGAACAGTCCAGGATCCTTCCTGCAGTTCCTCAAGCACGTGAAGACGACGACGGCGATGGATGACCATACGGTGGTGGTCGAAACCGATCAGCCGGATCCGATCCTGCTGAATGAGATCCTGAATGTCTGGATCGTGTCCCGGAAGAACGCGGAGAACGCGACGACGGCCGACTATAACTCGCGCAAGGCGGCAGTCGGCACCGGGCCGTACCGCGTGGTCGAGTGGGTGCCGGGCGACCATATCACACTGGAACGTTTTGACGGGTATTTCGGTGCTAAGCCGGATTGGCAGCGGGTCACTTACAAGCCGATCACGAGCGATGCGTCGCGGGTTGCGGCATTGCTGAGCGGGGATGTCGATCTGATCAACAATGTGCCGGGCAACGACGTGGCGACGCTGAAGGCGAACCCGAAGGTCACGCTGGGCACGATGGAGAGCAATCGGTGCTACTTCTGGACGCTCGACGTGGATCGCGGTGCATCGCCGCAGATCACGGATGCGGACGGCAAGCCGATGACCAAGAACCCGCTGAAGGATGAGCGGGTGCGGCGCGCGATGTCGATGGCGATCGATCGTGCGGCGCTGGTGAGCAAGGTGATGCAGGGCCAGGCGGTGGAGGCAGCGCAGTTCAATCCTCAGGGGACGCCTGGGACGAGCGCGAAAATGAAGCCGGTGGCATACGATCTGGCGGGGGCGAAGAAGCTGCTCGCGGAGGCTGGTTATGCGAACGGCTTCGGCGTGGTGGTGAATTCCAGCAACGACCGCTACCCGAATGATGCACAGGTGAACCAGGCCGTCGCGCAGATGTGGAGCCGGCTGGGGCTGAAGACCTCGGTGAATGCGGTGCCCAAGGCGATCTATTTCCCTCGTGTGGTCAAGTTGGAATACAGCGTGTCGATGGCTGGGAATTCAACGGATACCGGGGAGCCTCTGTCGCAGCTGCAGTATCTGTTGGGGACGTACACGCCGGCGAAGGGGATGGGGGCGGGGAATTCCGGGCGCTACTCCGACCCGAAGTTCGACGCGATTATCGACAAGGCGGCGATGACACTGGACGACGGCAAGCGCAATGCACTGCTGGCGGAGGCTTATGAGTATGCCATCGGCCAGCAGGTTGTGGTGATCCCGATGCTGTTCCCGATCACCACTTGGGCGATGCGGAAGGGGATCGTCTATAATGGGTTCCCACAGGAGACCACGGTGGCTTCACTGGTGCATTCGGCGCATTAGAATCGGCGAAGGAAAACGTGGATGGCGGGGCGGGGTTGGATACGGGGTTAGCGCCAGCCACGGGGCCGCCTCCCCCAACCCCCTCCCGCAAGGGGAGGGGGAGGGCTTGAACTCACGGGCCGTTATCTTCACCACACACTCGCGGCCTTCATTTTCACCAAACTTCAAGCCAGAGCCTTGACTTTCATCAACTTGAGCTTACGGCCTGCACCTTCACCGGTGGTGGGAAGCGGCAGGGTGGGGACAGTCGGTGCAGCGTCAGTCGCGCGATCTCGGGCGCGAGATCCGGCAGGGCTTCGACGATGGTCTTGTCAGTGCCTCGTGTCCGGTGTTTCGACGACACGCAGGTCCAGTTCTTGGATGCGGGCGGCGCGCTGTGCCTTGGCATCGGCGCCGGACCTGGCGGGCGGGTTTGGTGGTTGGAACGGGCGCAGGCGCATCATGGACCGTGCCTGGGCGCGGGCACTGCGCGAGAACTTGGAATCGAGGTGGAGGTTAGTTATGGTGACTTCAAGGGCTAGTCTCGCAAATCGCATAGTTTGGGAGGCGGGGCAGTGGCGTGGCCGCGCAGATGCCGGCGCTGGGAGCCGGGTCGGCGGTCTGGGAATGGGCTGCGTGCAACGGCCTATGCCTTTCGCCACGCCAGGAGTGATCACCCGGCACCGCCAGCCCACAGGCTCCTTATTCCGTTCTGCGGCGAGGTCGTGCCCGGCGAAACTATGCTGCTGCCCGACGTACGGGCGCCACGACGCCCAGTCGCGTGGAGGCCGCCGCGGCGGGTCGCGGACGAGCGATTACCGTCAGAACGCAATCACACAGCAGACCGAATAATTCCTTCCCTCTTTTTTATTCACATCGTCAATGTCGGCAAAAGTTCTTCCCCAACTATAGAACTTATTATTCTTTCGATAGAGATAATGCCGGAGGCCGTGATAAGCCGTCATTTTCTTGTCATCCGGGTCGTGCACGCCGACAATACCATCTGCCGGCGTGCTGGTGTACGACCATGTGGCCGGTTGGTTCCAGGTACGCGCCAGATAATCCAGCACCGCCTGAGGCGGCATCGCAATCGAGTACTTTGAATCCGCTATGATCTGCTTTTCGGTGCGGCCGACCGAGCTGTTGATGTCCTTTATGTACTTGTCGATGGTGAATTTCTTAAAACCGTTAAACGAGGCGGTAAAATTTTGTATGTCCTGCAGCAGGGCCAGTTCGCCGGCACCCTTGAGCATCATGAGGTAGGTCTTGATTTCCGCAAGAACCTTGTGGGCGATGCCGGCCCCGAGCAGCAGCCCCTGCTTGCCAGGATTGAGCTCGTACATTGCATAGAAGCTGCTGGTGAAACCACACACGCCCCAGCCAGAGTTTGTCCAACCCATCAGATTGAGACCGATAGGCTTCCGTAGGGTGGCAGACATCAGCTTGTTCCCTTTTCTTCGCAGCAGTCACTCACGAGAGCCGCCGCATTGAACACAGTTTACGGGTCGCTCTTGGCCATCGTCAACGCAGTTGTGCTGGTCCCTCATAGACTCCCGTGGCGAGGCATTGCCACCACGCCGCGCCGTGTGATCGTGTTCGCTTAGCAAGCCGACAGCGGCACTAGAAGGGGATGCTCATGGCGACGCCAGCCTACAGCGACGGCCCGCAGCCAACTGCGGCACAAGCATTCGGGCGCTTCTGTGCCAGTCTCGAATATCGGGCACTCCCAAGCGAGGTGATTGAACGGGCGAAGCATTTCTTCATTGACTACATCGCTATTGCCCTGCACGCCTCGACGCTGGATTCCAGCCGCCCCGTGCGCGGGCTCGCGGCGGCGCGGCCGATCCCGGGTGGCGCGACGCTGTTCGGTCGACCCGATCCGGTGCATGCGACCTGGGCGGCGCTGGCAAATGGGATGGCCGCGCACAGCATGGAGCTGGACGACACGTTCCTGCCTGGCTCGATCCACAATGAGTCATTCGTTTTCTCGCCGGCTTTGGCGTTGGCGGAGGAGCGCGGCGCGAGTGGGGAGCGCTTCCTCGCGGCTGTCGTCGCGGGGTTTGAGGTCGCCTGCCGTGTCGCCGCCGCGCTGCAGCCGGCGGTGACCAACGGGCGCGGATTCCACCCTACCGGCACGACCGGTGCGCTTGGCGCCGCGGCGACTGCCGCCACTCTGTTGGGGCTGGATGCAGCCCAGGCCACGGTGGCACTCGGGGTTGCCTGCAGCCAAGCCGCCGGCCTGCTTGAATTCGTTACCGACGGCGCCTGGACGAAGCGCTTCCACGGGGGCTGGGCGTCGCACGCCGGCATCGTCGCGGCGGAATTGGCGCAGCACGGCATGACGGCACCGCCTACCTCCATTGAAGGAAAGTTCGGTTATCTGCACGCTTATTCCGGCGATCCTTTGCCGCAGGCACTGGAAGTGGGGGCGGGCGAGACCCTCGCCATCGCTGAGACAGCGATGAAGTACTACCCGTGCAACTACTATATCCAATCGATCAACGACGCCGTGCTGCAGTTGGCTGATCGAGCGGACGTTTCGCTCAACGCGATCGAGAGCATCGTTGTGCATACCGTGCAGGCTGCCATGCCGCTGGTATGCGAGCCGATAGAACAGAAGCGTCGGCCGCGGGTGATGATTGACGCGCAGTTCAGTGTGCCGTTCAACGTCGCTCTTGGTCTGGTGAAGAAGCGCGTGTCATTCAGCGATTTCATACCAGCAGAGTTCAGTGCCCCCGAAATCGTGCGCCTGATGGATCGGGTCACCTGTCGCGTAGATCCTGCTCTGGACGCGCAGTATCCGGCAGCATGGCCCGCACGCGTCGAGATTGCGCTTGCCGACGGCCGCACGCTTGCCGCTGCGACGCAATACGCCAAGGGTGATCCACGCAACCCGTTGGGTCTGGACGAGGTCATTGCCAAGCACCGCAGCATCGTCGCCGGCATCGTTGATGAGAGTACCGACGATGCGATGCTCGATTTTATCCTGCACGTTGAGACGAAATCGGATTTCGCCGAGTTTTCGCGCATCCTGAAAGGGTTTGTTTTGCCTGTACTGAAGGTGGCTGTGGTGTAGGTCGAGCCCGGTCATGAACGGGGTCGGGTGCCATACGCGAGGCGCACGGTCACCTGGCCATACTTGATGGTGACCGGTTTGCTGTCGGCTGCGAGGTGACACAGGAATTCGGCGAGGCCGCGGGCGCGATGGACCGGATGGTCGGCAGTTCGCCCCGCTTGCGGGTCATCTGCATTCGTCTCGGCATTACACCAACCCGAGCCAACCCAGGAGACCGGCGAAGACCATGATGAATAGCGGGTTCACATTGGACGCGCAGAACACGATCGTTGCGCACACGGTGAGTGCGTACTGCGCGACGGAATGATCGGCTGCTCGTGCGACGACCACACCGCTCGCCGCGATCAGGCCTACTGCGACGGGGGCCATGCCGCGCTCGAAGGCCCATCGCCAGGGCGAGGTCTGCATGCGGTCCCAGAACCTCGCGAAGACGAGCACGAGCGCGCCGGATGGTACCAGCATTGCGACGGTGGCGAGCAATGCGCCGATGATGCCGGCCGCGCCGTAGCCGACCAGCGTCACGATCAGGATGCTGGGTCCCGGCGCCGCCTGCGCAAGCGCGAAGAAGTCGGCGAACTGCTGGGGTGTCAGCCAGTGATAGGTGGCGACGGCCTGCAACTCGATCTCCGGCACGATCGCGTTGCCGCCGCCGATGGACATCAGCGAGGCGGTGCCGAACAACAGGCAGATTTGAAGCGCCAACGCGGCGTTCATGACACTGCCCGCCTTGGCCAGGCCCACCACATGGCCAGAGGCGCCAGCACGGCGAGCAGCGGCAGCAATGGAATGCGGAACACCGCTGCCGCCAGCAGCGCGGCGGCGAAGAGCACCCATGCCGGTAGGCTGCGAAGGCAAGCGCGACCGGTACGGTATGCCATCGAAAAGCTCAATGCGACGGCGGCGGCGGTGACGCCGCGCAGGATGGCGTGCACGGTTGGCACGTCGCGGCTCTGCAGCAGGAATGCGCCAAGCACCACGACCAGAAGTGCGGGGATCGCAATCAGGCCGACTGACGCGGCGACGGCGCCGACCACGCCGCGCAATTTGGTACCGACGAATATTGCCAGGTTGACCTGGTTGGCGCCGGGCAGCACGCGGCACAGCGTCATTGCCGAGAGGAATTCCGCCTCCTCCATCCAGCGCTGCTCTTCGACGACAACGCGGCGGGACCAGGCGGACAGGCCACCGCCGAAGCTCGAGAGTGATATGCGATTGAAGACGAATGCGATGCGCCAGATCGAGACTGGTGGCTCACTCATGCTCGAAGGCCGGGTCGTGCGGGAAATCATCCTCGACGTGTTCCAGCGACAGCAGCGGATCGGGCGCGTCGTAGTGATGCGAGAGGTCCCAGTCGGACTCGAACACCTTGCCCAGCAGCTGCACGGCGGCCTTCGCGGTCACCACCGCGCCAAGCTCGCGGCGCAGATCGAAGGCGCTGCGATCGATGTTCATCGAACCGATGAGCGCCGCCTTGTCGTCGACGATGATCAGCTTGGCATGCAGGCGATAGTTCTTCTGCTTGCGCACCTTGACGTCCATGTGGCTGAGCACGCGCAGCGAGGCGAACGTGTCGAGCACGTCCCAACTGCTGATGCCGTGCTTGCCGCCGCACAGCAGACGGACACGTACGCCGCGCGCACGCGCCTGCACGATACGCTCCAGTATTGTCGCGTCGACGAATTTCGGGTGCTGGATGTCGAGGGTATGGCGGGCGCTGTCGATGAAGGTGCTCATCATGCCGCGGGAATTCTGGTTGCTCCATAACAGGGCGCTGCCTGGGCGGGGATGAAACGGCTTGCGCTCCCAGTCGGCGATGAAGCAGTCGCGGATCTGTGCCACTTCGACCGGCTGATCGGTCACCAGTCCGTAGTCACGTGTCTCGGTCAGGTACTTCTCGGCGAAGTTGAAGGTCGCGACCAGGGCCAGCCTGTCGTCGATCACCATCGACTTTTCATGGGTGACGGCGAAGGCCGGGTTGGCCCATTCGACGTTGACCCCGGCGGCTTGCAGCTCCGCGAATGGTGCGTCGTTAGCGCGGTCGCCCGATGAGCGGTGCGGATTGAGCATCACGCGCACGTCGCGGCCAGCACGGTGCGCGGCGATGACGGCTTGCAGCAGTTGCGGATGGGTGAAGGTGAATTGCTTGATGTAGACTGAATGCTGCGCGTCGCTGATCAGTTGCAGCAACGGCAGAACGCCGTCATCAGGCTGCACCAGTATCCTTGTGCCGCTCTCCAGTGTGCCCGCTTCGGGTGCTGGCTTATCGTGGTTCATCATCAGGAATCCTACTCGATCCACGCGAAAACAGGGGGCAGAGTGCCACGATTCGAGGGTGGGCGTCAGGCCCGGAATGTTGCTCCAGGTTGACGCCGTCGCCGGGTCACCGCATCTTCCCGAAGCCTCCCGGAGACGCCGCACGATGGCTCTGAGTCGTTCCACCCGTGTCAATCTGCTGATTGGCAACGGCCATTTCCTGTCGCACTTCTATTCGCTGTGCATGCCGCCACTGTTCCTGGCGTGGCGGTCTGCGTTCGACGTGAGTTTCGCGGAGGTGGGCGTTGCGGTGGCGCTGATGTCGGGGGCAGCCGCCGTGTTCCAGACGCCAGTCGGGTTCCTGGTGGATCGTTACGGGGCGCGGCGGTTCCTGATCGGCGGCGCGCTGCTGATGTCGCTGTCGATCACGGCGATGGGGTTCGCCACCAGCTTCTGGCAGATCGTTGTGTTTGCCCTGCTATCGGGCACCGGCAACTCGGTGTTCCATCCGTGCGACTACGCGATCCTGACGGGGTCGGTGGACAAGGACCGCATGGGCCGGGCGTTCGCAATGCACACGTTCAGCGGCAACCTGGGATTCGCCGCGGCGCCTCCAGTGATGGCGGTGCTGATGGTGTCAGTGGGCTGGCGCGTCAGCCTGACGCTGGTCGGGCTGCTTGGCGTGCTGGTGGCGATCTCCATCGTGTTGCAGAGCTCTATATTGCGAGACCAGGTGCGGCACGAGGCGGCACATGGGGGCGCGACGCTGTCGAGCCGGGAGTTGCTGACCAGCCGCACCATGCTGCTGTTCTTTGGCTTCTTCCTGCTGGGATCGATGGCGGGGGCCGGCGTGCAGTCGTGGCTGATCACCGTGCTGCACACATTCAAGGGGATAGCGCTGGAGGTCGCCTCGGCAGCGCTGACCGGTTACATGGCGGGATCGACCGTCGGCGTGCTGGTCGGCGGGTGGTTCGCCGACACCTACAAGCGCCACGTCATGGCGTTCGCGGCGATTTTGACGATCGTGTCGGCGACACTGACTGTGTCGGTGAATTGGCTGCCGATGGCAGGGGTGGTGGTGATCGGGGTTATGTTCGCGTCAGGCCTCGCGCTGGGGGCAAGCCGAACGCCGCGCGATGTCATGCTGAAGGACGCCGCACCACCGGGGCAAATCGGCAAGGTGTTCGGGTTCGTCAGTGCCGGGCTGCCTCTGGGGGGCGCGCTGACGCCAATACCGTTCGGGTACCTGATCGACCGTGGGCATCCGGAGTTGATCCTGACGCTGTCCGCCGTGCTGCTGTTGGCGAGCCTGCTGTGCGTCGGGACGGCGCGGTCGATGGCGCCGCGGCAGGCAGTGACGGTCGCAGCGGAGTAAGGCGCGGGAGTTGCGCGGGACCAAAGTCAGGCTCGCGGGCCGACGTAAAAACCCAGCCGCGATTCGACATCGCCGGGTTGCTGCAAGCCCAACGGGACAAGCGCAGAGAGATGTTCGCTCACGCTCGGACGAACGACCGACTTCGCGAATGCATCCCAAGCCGATTTGGTCTCGGCGTCGTCGGGGAGGCTAGGGCCGTTGACCAGGCGCTTGGTCAGCGCGATGGCGTCGCGATCGAATGAGGCGACGCGGCGGGCGAACGCATCGACAAAGCCGTCGAGTTCCGCATCAGGCACTGATCTATTGACGTAGCCGTAGCGTTCGGCGAGGTCGCCGTTAAAGTCGTCGGCGCCCAACAGGATCTCCAATGCCCGGCCGCGCCCGACCAACCGCGGCAGGCGCGCTGTCGGGCCTCCACCGGGCGGGAACCCAACGCCGACCTCCCAATGGGACAGCACCGCCTTTTCACGGCTGGCGAAGCGGATGTCGCAGGCAAGTGCAATTTCGCTGCCTGATCCGGTCGCGCGGCCTCGGATGGAACAGATCGAAACGACCGGGGCGCGGCTCAGGCGGACCAGGAAGTCCGGGAATGGGTGCATGCCGGTCGGGCCTGGCGGCATCTCCAGCGAGTCCCGAAGGTTTCCGAGTACGTCGTAATGCGCCATGAAGAATTCGGGGATGCTACTGTCGAACACGATCACCTTGAGCCGATCAGCCGCTTCGATCTGGCCGATGAGGGTGGCCAGTTCGGCTATCATTTCCGGACCCATGATGTTCAGGGGCGGGTTATCGAGGGTAGCCCGCCAATATTCCGGAGTGCGGTGCTCGATCTTCACCTGTTGGCGAAGTGTCATCGCTTGATCAGGCATGGGAGTTCTCCGATCGCAAGTCGGTATGCCAGTTAGTTTGGTGATCTGGCGGCGGCCTAATTTCCCGCTGCAGCTTATCAAGCGTGATGGGCAGGTCGCGCACGCGCTTGCCGGTCGCGTGATAGACCGCGTTGGCGATCGCCGCCGCGACGCCGACGATGCCGATTTCGCCCAGCCCCTTGATGCCGAGTCCGTTGATGGTGTCGTCCGGTTCGTCGACGAAAATGACCTCAATGTCGTGCACGTCGGCGTGCACCGGGACATGATACTCGGCGATGTTCGCATTCATGATGCGGCCGAACCTGTGGTCGATGAGCGTTTCCTCGTGCAGCGCCATGCCAATGCCCCACACGACGCCGCCGAGGATCTGACTTCTCGCAGTCTTGGTGTTCAGGATGCGGCCGGCCGCGACCGCGCTGACAACGCGGGTCACGCGGATGATACCAAGCTGGTCGTCGACCTTCACCTCGGCGAAAACCGCCGAGTGCGTGTTGTGCGCACGTGAACCGTCATCGGCGAAGTTGGTGGATTTCTCCTGCGTGATGCGGTCCACGCCGCCATGCCGCATCGCTTCCGCTATCGACACCGCCTGCGATGCATCGCGTTTGCTCACGAGGTTGCCGTCCACGAGCGCAACCTCGCTGGTCGTCGCGTCCGCAAGCGGCGAGTTCGGCATCTGCTTCGCCAGCCGCAAGAGTTCCTCGCGGATTGCGTCGGATGTCGTCACGATTCCATTCGACACCGAAGCCGCGATCCATGATCCGCCTTCGACCGGTGATTGCGGCAACGTCGAGTTGCCGAGCCTTATGGTGACGTTCTCGAGCGGCAATCCGAGCATCTCAGCCGCAACCTGTGCCATGATCGTATAGCTGCCGGTGCCGATGTCGGAGGTTGCGCAGGAAACCTCCGCATGACCGTTGGCCGTAAGCACGATGCGCACCGCGATTGGCACCTGCAACGCTTCCCAGACGCCGGTCGCCATCCCCCAGCCGACAAGATCGTGGCCATCGCGCATCGAGCGCGGCTCGGGGCTGCGTTTGTCCCAGCCAAAGGCCTCGGCTCCCTGGCGGTAGCAATCGCGCAGGCTCTTGCTGCTGTACGGCCGATCGGTGTGCTGGTCGCGATCCGAATAACAACGCAGGCGTAGGTCGAGGGGATCGAGCTTGAGGGCGACTGCAAGCTCATCCATCGCACATTCGAGCGCATAGACGCCCGGCGCGGCGCTGGGCGCGCGCATGTCACATGAAGTTGGAAGATCGAGCCGTACGAGCTTGTGGGTGTATTTCGCGTTGGCGCTCTTGTAGAGCAAGCCGGACCAACCGGTTTCCTGGCGAAAGTAATTCTCGTATTGCGACGTCACGGTGATGGCCTCGTGGGTGATCGCCTCGAGTGTTCCGTCGGCGCTGGCACCCAGCTCGATCTGCTGGATCATGGCGGGGCGGTAGCCAAGTTGGTACATCTGCCGTCGGGTTAGAACCAGGCGCACCGAGCGCTTGAGCGCGAGTGCCGCCAATGCAGCCAGCACCACCTGGTATTGCGGGCGCAATCCCGAACCGAACGCGCCACCGACGAATTGCGACATCACGCGCACATCGTGCGGTTCCAACTCCAGCACGCCGCATAGATAGCGCTGAACGTTCTGCACGCCCTGGGTCTTGTCGTAGACTGTCAGCTTGCCACCGTTCTCGAAGATCACAGTCGAGGCATACAGTTCCATCGGGTTGTGATGCTCGATCGGGACATAATATTCGCCACTGAAGCGCACGGCGGCCGCAGCGGCCGTCTGCTCCGCCATGCCCCGTGCCTTCGGCGGGGTGAACGGGTCGGGGTGTGCGGGAGCTGTCAGTGCGAAGGCCGCATCACGCTGGCTGTGCAGGTCAGTGACGTGCGATGCCTGCTCGTATTCCACCCGGACCAGTGACGCTGCGAAGCGGGCAATTTCCGGATCTTCGGCGACCACGAGGGCGACCGGCTGGCCGTTGAACAAAATCCGGTCGTCGTAGAGCGGTCGATACGGTGAACCTTCCGGAGCCACATCGTCCTTGTAGCCGCTGTCGGCACTTGCCATGCGTGGCCGATTTTGATGCGTGAGTACGTCGATCACGCCTTTGACGGAAAGCGCCTGGCTCGCGTCGATGCGTACGATGCGGCCCTTGGTGACGGTCGATGCGACGACGCAGGCATGCGCCAACCCGGCTGTATAGAATTCGCTCGCGTATTTCGCGGCGCCAGTGACCTTGGCATGGCCATCGATGCGGGACGTGGCAGTTCCGATGTAAGTTGTCATGGTCATGCTCGCTCCTACTCAGGCGATTTTCTTGCTGGACTGCGACTGCGGCGTGCCGGATGCGGCCTGCGTCAGCGTGCGGACGATGGCGCTGCGAGCAAGATCGATCTTGAAGGCGTTGTGCTCCAATCCCCTGGCGCCGCGCAGCAAGACGTTCGCAGCGCGCGTGAACGTCGAGTAGTCGATGCTCTGCCCTTGCAACTCCGCTTCGGCTGAGGGGTCGCGCCATGGCTTGTGCGCGACACCTCCAAGCGCCAGTCGGGCCGCTTTGATCGTGTCCCCTTCAAGCTCCAACGCGGCTGCGACGGACACCAGCGCGAACGCATAGGAGAGACGATCACGGATCTTCATATAGCTGCAATTCACGGCAAATCCACGCGCCGGGAGCTCGATCGCTATGATTATTTCGTTCCGTTCCAAATTCGTGTCGCGCTGCGGCGTGTTCCCGGGCAGGCGATGGAAATCCGCGAAAGCAATGGCGCGCGCCCCGGTTGGGCCCACGACGTGAACTGTGGCGTCGAGTGCGACCAGCGCGACGCACATATCGGAGGGATGTGTCGCAATACAGGCCTCGCTCGTGCCAAGGATTGCGTGCCCGCGGTTGAGGCCGGCGATGGCGGAGCAGCCGCTACCAGGCTCGCGCTTATTGCAAGGGCTCGTGGTGTCGTAGAAGTAGGCACAGCGCGTGCGCTGCAAAAGGTTGCCGCCGGTGGACGCCATGTTACGCAACTGGGCGGACGCACCCGCAAGGATCGCGCTGGCGAGCAAAGGATAGCGTTGCGTTATCAGCGGATGATAGGCGAGGTCGGAGTTCGGCACGAGTGCTCCAATCCGCAGCCCCCCGTTCGCGGTTTCTTCCACGCTGTTGAGCGGCAGCCGCGAGATGTCGATCAACCTGGCGGGACGCTCGACGTCCTCCTTCATCAGGTCGATCAGGTTGGTGCCGCCGGCGATGAATTTCGCCCGCGGATCGGCGGAAATCTGGCGCACCGCGTCGGCGATGGTATCGGCGCGCGCGTACTGGAAATCGATCATGGCCGCCCCATCGCAAGTTGGATTGCCTGAACGATGTTCGGGTAGGCGCCGCAGCGGCAGATATTGCCGCTCATGAGTTCGCGAATTTCCTCGGCGCTCTTCGCCTTGCCTTCCGCGATCAAACCCGCGGCGGAACAGATCTGTCCTGACGTACAGTAGCCACACTGGAATGCGTCGTGATCGATGAAGGCCTGCTGAAGCGGATGCAGAGCGCCATCTGTCGCTAGGCCCTCTATGGTGGTCACGTGAGCGCCGTCCTTCATGACGGCGAGGGTGAGGCAGGAATTGATCCGTCGCCCATCCACCAGCACGGTGCACGCGCCGCATTGACCGTGGTCGCAGCCCTTCTTCGTGCCGGTCAGGTCGAGCCGGTCGCGCAACACGTCGAGCAGAGTTGTCCACGGCGCAACCGCAAGCTGCGTCGCAACGCCGTTGATCGTCAACGAAACCGTGATCTTCTCCGGTGCCGGGATCTCACCGTTGGATCGCTGTGCGGTGCTCGCACGAGTTATTTGCGTCTCCACATGTCTGAAGGGAAGCTTAAACTTGGCCACGCGTCTAAACGGCGTAACCCTGATGTTCAGGCGTCGCCCGCTCTTGAATGTTTTCGGCGCCATTTGGGACCGACCCCGCGCGCAGAAGTGATTGCCGCTGCGCCGGGTCGGGCACCGCTGCCCGTCACTGGCCGGCGCGCTGCACTCACTCGGCCAGGAACGCCAACACCGCGGCACAGAACCGCACCGGATCCTGGCCGAACATGAAGTGCATGGCGTTCGGGATCATTTCTACCCGCGCGCCGGGAATATGCGCCGCCAGCGCTCGCAGCGTGATCGGCAAATGACCCCGCGTCTTGGCGCCGCCGACCATCAGGGTCGAGACGCGGATCGCCTCAGCTTCATCACGTCGAAACGGCTGGCGCTGTTCGTTGAGCTGGCCGACCAGCGTGAAGGCGTTGTCGCGCAGTTCCTGCTTGTCGTAGGCAGGCAGTGCGCGCCAGGCGCCCTGGCCGTCGATCGCGTCGATGAAGTGTGCGAGCGCGCCATCGATGTCGCCGGCCGCGATCTTTTCCGCCGCCGCCACAGTGGAGGCGCGCATCGGCGGTGGCGCGTCACCCAATGGCGCTAGTGACGCATCCAGATCACCGCCGGGCTCCGCCAGCACGACACGCCGTAGCAGGTCCGGGCGCTGATGCGCCACGCGGAAGGCGATGTGGCCGCCGCGCGAGTGTCCCATCAGGTGGATGGGGCCGACATCCAGCGCTTCGATGAAGCTGATGGTATCGGCGACATGCTGCGCCATGGTGTAGTCGTTGCCGACACCGTCCCAATGTTCCGGAAAGAAGTGCCGCAGGCTGGGAGCGATGACGCGATGCTGCCGTGACAACGGCCCCAACACGCACGACCAGACGCGGTAGTCGCACAGGGAGCCGTGTACGCAGACCAGCGGCGTGCCTTGGCCGACCTCAATGTAGGCCATGTCGTAGTCGTTGACGCGATGATGCAGCATGGTGTTGCTCCCGTTTGTGTTGAGAACGATGCGGCGGTGTTGCGTGCGCTAGCAAGCGGCGGCCGGAAATCGATTGGCTTTCCCACGCGGAAGCGATTAGGCTACCGGTGAGTAGCAACACGCGGTCAACGCGGTGGCCACGGCTATGGGAGGTAGCATGCCGGAGGTGACCTACATCGAATTCAACGGCACGCCGCATCGGGTCGAGGTTCCGCTCGGTACGACGCTGATGCGTGGCGCGGTGGACAATAATGTACCGGGCATCGATGCCGACTGTGGCGGCGAATGCGCCTGCGCCACGTGCCACGTCTATGTCGAGCCTGAATGGCTGGACAAGACCGGCCTGCCTGAAGCGGGATCGCAGGAAGCCGCCATGCTGAGCTTTGCCGCCGTGGCTCAGCCGAACTCTCGCCTGTCCTGCCAGATCCAGATGCGTGAGGAACTGGCGGGGATCGTCGTACGCATGCCGGAGGGACAGCACTGACGCCAGCAACGTCTGGCACGGAGGACAACGCCCATGGACGCCAACGTGAATTTCGACCCGCGCGAGGACGCGTACTCGAAGCCACTCGACAAGATCGATGTCAGCGATCCACGGCTGTATTACGACGATATCTGGCGGCCGTATTTCGAGCGGCTGCGGCGCGAAGATCCGGTGCATTTCACGCCGGAGAGTCCGTATGGGCCGTACTGGGCGGTCACCAAGTACCGCGACATCGTGCAGGTGGAGGTGAACCACAAGGTGTTCTCCTCGTCCGACGAGGTCGGCGGCATCATGATCAACGATGCGCCGAAGGGTATGGAGCGCACCAGCTTCATCCGCATGGATCCGCCGGAGCACGACGATCAGCGGCGCGAGGTGAGCTCCACGGTCAATCCGATCACGCTGGCGAAGATGGAGTCGCTGATCCGCGAGCGCACCAACATGGTGCTGGACGGGCTGCCGCGCGGGGAGACGTTCAACTGGGTGGAGCGCGTTTCGATCGAACTGACATCGATGATGCTGGCGACGCTGTTCGACTATCCGATCGAGGACAAGGCGCGGCTGATCCGCTGGTCGGACACGTTCATCTGCGACATCAACGCGCCCGATGCGCCGGTGCGGTCGGAGGAAGAGCGCTTCGCCGAACAGATGCGGTTCGCCGAGCATATGAACGAGATCTGGGAGGAACGCGCGAAGAAGCCGAAGAGCTTCGACGTGATCTCGATCATGGCACACGGCGAGGCGACCAACCGGATGACGCTGCGCCAGCGCATGGGGATCCTGATCCTGTTCCTGGTGGGCGGCAACGACACGACGCGCAACTCGATGTCCGGCGGGTTGCTGGGGCTGAGCCGGTTCCCCGATCAGTTCCAGAAGTTGCGCGGGAATCCGGAGCTGGTACCAAGTGCGGTGTCGGAGATCGTGCGCTGGCAAACGCCGGTGATCCACATGCGGCGCACCGCGCTGGAGGATGCCGAGATCGGCGGCAAGCCGATCAAGGCGGGCGACAAGGTGGTGATCTGGTACATCTCGGGCAATCGCGATGAGGAAGTGATCGAGCGCGCGGACGAGGTCATCGTCGATCGCAAGCGGCCGCGCGAGCATATGTCGTTCGGGTTCGGGATCCATCGGTGTCTGGGCAACCGGCTGGCCGAGTTGCAGTTGCGTATCCTGTGGGAGGAGATCCTGCGGCGCGATCTGCAAATCGAGCTGATGGACAAGCCAGTCTATGCGTACTCGAACTTCCTGCACGCGATAAGATCGCTGCCGGTGCGCATCGCCGCTTGAGCGTCAGTGCCGGCGAGGCTTTTTGCCGAGCGCTGTCAGGGCCTCGGCAAAGGTCGCGTCGCTACAGATCCTGACGCTCGCAATCATCCGTTCATCTCCGCACCGGCACGGGTACCGCCTGTTCGATCGCGCGTGCCGCACGGAGCACCAGGTCATCGCGGTACTGCGCGGCGGCAAATTGCACTGCGTTCGGCAGGCCGTTCGCGCGGAAGCCGAGCGGCATGGAGATCGCCGGCTGCCGCGTGACGTTGAACGTGAAGGTCCACGGCGCCCAACGCGTCAAAAGTGCGTTGACTGGATCGACCAGCGGTTCGTCGGCGAGCGGCGGGCCAGCCGGCACCGTCGGGCACAGGATCACGTCAAAGTGTCTGATGCAGCCGGGCCATTTCGTGGGCGGCGGCGGCGCGCAGGGCCTCGGCCTCGAGGAACTCGGTCGCGCTCATGCCGCCGAGCGTGCCGGCGACTTCGACGATGCCGGGGTCGAGCAGCGCGCGCTTGTCTTCCGGCATGTTGGCGACGAGGCGTGCCAGCGTGGCGCCCCAGACGCGACCGAACACGACATGTGTATCGGGCAGATTCGGTGCGGCTTCCTCGACGATCGCGCCGGCGTCGGCCAGCAGGCCCGCGGCCCGTTCCACCGCGGCGATGCCATCCTGATCGACCGGCGCGTCGAAGCCTAACCGCGACAGCACACCGATGCGGAAACCTGCGACGCCATCTTCGATGCCGGCGAGCCAATCGCGGCGCGTCGTCCGGCACGCAGAACGGATCGCGTACGTCGTAGCGTGCCATGGCACCGAACATCAGCGCGGCGTCGCGAACGGTCCGCGTCATCGGTCCGAGGCAAGAGACGCCAGGGAAGGCACTTGCCGGCCACATCGGGATGCGGCCGAGCGTCGGCTTTAGACCAACCAGGCCGGACCATGCAGCGGGGATGCGAATCGAGCCGCCGGCGTCGGTACCGATATGCAACGGTCCGAACCCGGCAGCGCCCGCCGCGCCGGCACCGGATGAGGAACCACCGGGCGTGTGGGCAGGGTTCCACGCGTTGCGGGTGATGCCGTGCAATGGACAGTCGCCCGGGGACTTCCAGCCGTATTCGGTGGTCGTGGTCTTGCCGACGATCACCGCGCCGGCGGCTTTCAATCCGACCACGGCGGGCGCGTCGTCCGGCACAGGCGCAGGGTCGCTGGTGCGGCTGCCGCGCCGGGTGGGGAAGCCGGCGACATCGACCAGGTCCTTCACCGTGCAGGGCACGCCATCCAGAATCCCGAGCGGGCGTCCGACGCGCCAGCGCATCTCGCTTTCGGTGGCAGCTTCGATCGCGCGCGGGTTCAGCACGGCGAACGCGTTGAGCGTGGGGTTGAGACGCGCGACGCGTTCGGTGACGGCTTGCAGGACATCGACGGGGCTGAGCATGCGGCGGGCGTAGAGCGCCAGCATGTCCTCGGCGGTCAACAGAGCGGCGTCGGTTCCCGGCATGGCCTCTTCCCCATTCGCTGTGTTCGGGCGCAGCATGGAGCGCGACGGCGGCGGTGCAAACCCTGAAAAGGAGTATGGCCATGAACGATCAGGTCCAACCGAAACAGGAACCCTGGCAGTGGTCCGAGGCGAAGTGGCGGGAGATCGTTGGCCGCGCCCGCGCCGGCCGCAGTATGAAGCCGAAGGCGTGGCCGGAGGGGGCGCGCTGCGCAGTGTCGATCAGCTTCGATGCTGACCACGAAACGATCCCGTTGCGCGACGGCGACGAAAGTCCGATGCGCATCAGCCAGGGCCAGTACGGCAACCGCCAGGCGATGCCGCGCATCCGCAAGCTGCTGGAGCGCGAGTCGATCCCCGCAAGCTTCTTCTATCCCGCGGTGTCGGCGCTGCTGCATCCCGAGGAAGTGCGCGCCACCGCCGATGACGGCCACGAGATCGGCATCCACTCCTGGATTCACGAGGCGAACACCTCGTTGCCGCGCGAGGCGGAACGCGACCTGACGTTCCGTGCGTTCGAGACACTGGCGCGCATCTCCGGCCGCGATCCGGTCGGAATGCGCACGGCGAGTTGGGATTTCTCCGTCAACACGCTGGACATCGTGCGCGAGTTGGGGCTGCTGTACGACAGCTCGCTGATGGCGGATGACGACCCGTATGAGCTGATGGACGGGGGCGAGCCGACCGGGATTGTCGAGCTGCCGCCTGAATGGATCCGCGATGACGCGGTTTATTACAACTTCGTGCGGTTCTCGGCGTTGCGACCGTATACGCCGCCCTCGGCCGTGGAGGAGATCTTCACGGCGGAGTTCGACGGCGCGTGGGACGAAGGCGGACTGTTCCTGCTGACCATGCATCCGCACATCACCGGCCATCGCTCACGCATGCCGGTGCTGGAGCGGCTGATCAAGCACATGAAGGCACGGGGGAAATGCTGGTTCGCGACGCACGCGCAGGTGGCGCAGTGGTGCAAGGAGAATGCCTGAGGCGTTGTGTCCGGTTGTGAATGCGCATACCATGCGTATTCCAGGAGACGGATATGAGTTATATCGCGCGCGGCCCGAAGAAACCGGTGAACATGACGTTGAGTGAGGATCTGGTCCGGGAGGCACGCAAGCTGACGCAAAACCTCTCTGAGACCGTCGAGCTATTGCTGGGCGAGTTCATCGATGCCGAACGGGTGAGGCGCGAAGAGAAGGAACGACGGATCGACGCAACGATTGCGATGTTGAACGCGATGTATGATCGGGATGGGGGTCTTGGTGAGGAATTTTCGCCGCTCTGATGGCGCAGTTCGATGTCCACGCAAACACCGGACCGAATAAGGTGGCGATCCCGTTTGTGGTTGTCATCCAATCCGGTCGGTTCGACGATGCGCGAACGCGTCTGGTTGTCGCGTTGCGTGCCGCGCCAGCGGGGCGCGTAGCCGATCCTGCTGTCACGCCGCAATTCCGCATCGCAGGCAAGAAAGTACTGTTGGATCCGCTGCAGATCGTCGCGATGCCGCAAGCCTCGCTCGGGAGCGTGGTGGCATCACTCGCGGATGATGCCTCGAACAGTTCCATCATCAATGCGATCGATGCGGTGATCACGCGCGGCTACGGCTGACCGCGGTTGATACCCGTGGCCGCGAGCGGTGGACGTTGGTTTCGCACGCAACTTGCGCTTTTCCGAAATATTCTGATAATCGGCAAAAGGGAGGACGCGCCCACCACCTTGTCATGCCACGAGGGAGATGGGTCATGCCTTTGATCAGCCGTCGCAGTACCGTCGCACTTGGCGCATCGTTCGCGGCCGCCACCGCGTTGCGTGGGGCGCGTGCCGACACGAAGACCTTCCGCATTGCCCTGAACCTGCCGTTCACAGGCGGTGAGGCCGAGGGTGCCGCCGAGATCAAGAATGGCGTGATGCTCGCGATTGACGAGATCAACGCGAAAGGTGGCGTTGCTGGCTACAAGCTTGAGATCGTGTTGATGGATGACGGCACCTCGACTGCGGGCGGCTACGATCCCGGTCAGGCCGCCACCAATGCGCGGAAGATGGCGACAGACCCGACCATCCTGGCAGCACTGGGGCCGTACAACAGCGGCTCGGGCAAGGCGATGTCGCCGATACTCAGTGCGGCCAACCTGGCGATCATCACGCCTTGCTCGACCAACCCCGACATCACCGACCCGAAATTCGCGCAGATTTACCGGCCGGCGGGACCGGCGATCTACTTCCGCACTGTCTCGACCGACGCATTCCAGGGACCGAACATGGCGAACTACTATGCCGAGGTCCTGAAGGTGCCGAATGTCTTCGTGCTCGATGATTCTGGCGCGTATGGCGTTGGTATCGCCGATACGTTCCAGGCCCAGGCAGGTAAGAAGGGCATCAAGATCCTCGGGCGTGATCGGCTTGACCCGAAGGCGGCGGACTATTCGCCGACATTCACCAAGATCAAGGCGTTGGGTGCGGCCTCGATCTACTATGGCGGCAGCGCGGAAGCCGGGATCAAGGTGGTGAAGCAGTCGTACAACATTATTCCTGAGGCGATTAAAGGCGGCGGTGACGGCGTGTATGAACCGGAGATCCTGATCGGCGGCGGCTTCCCGGCGGCGGAGGGCTGGTACGCAACGATTGCCGCGCCGCATCTGCTGGACGATCCGAAGTGCGCCGAATGGGTCAAGAACTACAACACGAAATACAAGAAGCAGCCGAACGATTACTGCATCACGGCCTACGACGCCGCGATGGTGATCGCCGACGCGATCGGGCGCGTGACGCAGTCCGGCAAGCCGATGACGCGCGCATCGATCCGCGATGCGATCGAGGCGACCAAGCTGGACACGCTGCAAGGCACGGTGTCGTTCGACAAGAACGGTGATCTCGCGTCACGCATCATCAGCGTGTTCCAGATCAAACGCGACACAGCGTTTCCGGCCGACGACATGTCACACCAGTTCAAGTATATCGGCGTCGCGCCCGATGGCGCGGCGGCGTAGCCGTAGGCCGGCGGCTAAGCCTGCGCCACCGCGCCGGACCACGGCGACGCTGCATCGCTGATGCCGGTGCGTGTACCGTCGGCTGACTGCACGATCACGTTGGGGCAGGCGAAGTTGATGGGCACTGCATTGTGCTCCACCACCTCCAGCGTGCTGTCTGCCGCCAACGCATCGCGCACCCCCGCCGGCAGTCGCGCGTCGGCCGTGACCTTGTCGACGCTGGACACGTCGATGCGGGGGTGGTGCGCTGCGGTGTCCACGTCCATGCCGAAATCGGCGATAAACGTCATGAGCTGGAACACTGCGGCCATGATGCGGCGCCCACCCGAAGCGCCACCTGCAACGAACGGTCGACCGTTCTCCGCCAGGATGATCGGCAGCATGTTGCACAACGGGCGCTTGCCCGGCTCGATCGAATTCGGCACGCCTCGCCGCGGGTCGAACCACATCATGCCGTTGTTCAGCAGCACGCCCGACTGAGGCAGCAGCACACGACTCCCGAACGACGACATCAGCGTCGTGGTTACTGCGACGGTGTTGCCCTCGGCATCGCAGGCGGTCAGATGCGTCGTGCAGCTTTCTGCTGCCAGGGGCTCGGATTCTCCGAGGCCGACCAAGCGTTCCTCGTAGGCCGACTTCATAACGCGCGCCAACGCGCGATACCACGCCGGTGACGGTTCGGCGCCGCCGTAGGGCGCATCGGCCATACCCTCCAGCACGCGCTTCAGCGTCGGTGCGGCGGTCAGGCCGCCGGTCAGTTGCAGCGTGCGGCCGCGCCAGCCGACTTCCTCGGCCGGCCAGGTGCGCACCTGGCAATCGCGCAGGTCCTCCAGTGACACCACGCCGCCGAGTGCGCGGATGTCTGCGGCGATGGACGCCGCGATATCGCCTTCATAGAAGTCGCGCAGGCCTGCATTGCCGAGGCGCTCCATCGTGTCGGGCAGATTGCCCTGGCGGAAGAAGCCTGGCTTGCCTTGATACGGCGGCGCTGGTGGCAAACCGTTCGGTAGATACACCGCGGCGGTGGACGGGTACAACTTGATGGCGGACGCCGACGTGGCGACCTTCAGCGTGGTGTACCAGTCTTGCGGCAACCCTCGTTTCGCCAATGCGATGGCGGGAGCGATGACCTCGGAGAGCGGCAGCTTGCCCCACTGGCGGTGCATGTAGTCATAGCCCGCAACGGACGCAGGGATGGCGACCGACAGCGGGCCGTGAATGTTGATGTCGCCTTCCACCTCAGGCCAGGCGAACAGGTCGGTGGTCATCCGGCCGGTCAGCTTATAGGTCGCGGGGTTGGTGGCGGCCGGTGCGCGCGGGCCGAAATCCACCACCTCGGCACGCTTCTGTCCGGCGCGATGCACCAGCGCGAAGCCGATACCACCAAGGCCGGAATTCCAGGGCTCATGACTGGCCAGTGCGAGCGCGGTCGCCACGGCCGCGTCGATCGCGTTGCCGCCAGCGTCCAGCACCGCAACGCCCGCTTCTGCCGCGCCTTTGGCCTGCGACACCACCATGCCGCGCCGGCCCTTCGCCGAGGGCTTGCTGAGCTGCCAATACTGCGTGACATGCGGCGGGGGTGTATAGTCCATCGGCGCGCTCCTTCGATCTGCGCCCCGATGGTCTGCCGCCGCACCGCCGATGGCAAGCTTGCGCATGTCATCCATGTGATAGCGGGAATGCGACGGGCGACAGCTCGACGACATGTTCGACCACCTCGGCGGATTGCGCGACGGACCTGTGTGGCAGCCAATGCCCCAATCGTTGTGCCAGCAACTAAGCACCGGGTTGCCGTGCGAGCCCACCGCCATGGCGGATGTATATGAGCGGTTCCGCCGATTGGTGCTGCCGTACACGACCGGCAATCTGCACCCTGGATTCATGGGCTGGGTGCATGGCGGCGGCACCGCGGTGGGCATGCTGGCGGAACTGTTGGCGGGTGGGTTGAATGCCAACCTCGGTGGGCGCGACCATGCGCCGATCGAGGTGGAACGCGAGGTCATCGCCTGGGCCGCGGAGATACTCGGGTTTCCGACTGACGCATCCGGACTGCTGGTCACCGGCACGTCGATTGCGAATCTGATTGGACTGCTGGTCGCGCGTACCGGCGCGTTGGGGTCGTCGGTACACCAACGCGGTGTTGGGGGCGCTCGGCTGACCGCCTACGCCTCGGCAGCGGCGCATGGGTGCATCCCGCAAGCGATGGAAGTGGCTGGACTTGGCCGCGATGCATTACGGCTGATCCCGTGCGACGCGGCGGGGCGGATGCGAGTGTCAGCATTGCGTGTGGCCGTCACTGCTGACGTGCCGCCGGGCGAATGCCGTTTCTGGTGGTGGGCACTGCGGGCACTGTTGACTGCGGGGCGATCGATGATCTGGCGGGGCTATCGCACCGAGGCAATGGACGTCGATCGGCTGGTGGACGCCGTGCTGGCGGCCGGCCGTTCGCGAACCGCCAAGGCTGCATGAGGCACTCAAACGCGCCGTTGCCATGTGAGCGGCATTGGCCGAACGTGGCGCGAGCAACACGAGCAGCGCCCAATGTATCTTAACCACTTCGCCGACACGACCGAGCCGCTGGACATGACACACACGGAGGAATTCCGTTCCCTGCTGGCAAGCGCGGCCGATCTGGGGATTCCGCACGCGGCGGGTACACCGTATCGGTCATGCAACATGGTGCTGCGGCAGCTGCGGTTTCACTTCCTCGAATGGGGCGCGGCGGATGCGCCACCGATCGTGCTGCTGCATGGCGGGCATCAGTCGGCACATTCGTGGGACCTGGTCAGTCTGCATCTGGCGCAGCGGTATCGCGTGTTGGCACTGGATCAGCGCGGGCATGGTGACAGCGAGTGGGCGCGGGACGTCGCCTATAGCAATCATGAGATGTCGCTGGATGCGGAGGCGTTCATCGGCGCGATGGGGCTGCGACGGCCGATCCTGATAGGGCACTCGATGGGTGGGCGGAATGCGATGCTGCTGACGCGGCGGTCTCCGTCGCTGTTGGGCAAGCTGGTGATCGTCGATGTCGGGCCGGAGCTATCGGATCGCGGCCGCGCGGTGATCGCCGGCTTCGTGCGCGACAATGAGGAGTTCGACAATCTCGATCACTTCGTGCGGAACGTGCAGCAATATGATCCGTATCGCTCGCGCGAGCATATCGAGCGGACCGTGAAGTATAACATGATGGAACGGGCGGACGGAAAGTTCGTCAGCAAGTGCGATGCGAACCCGCGGCGGCTGGGTGTGGTGCGCGGGGTCGGGCCACAGGAGAACATTACGCTGGAGGAAGCGCGGGCATTCGATCTGCCGGTGCTGCTGGTACGTGGTGAAGACTCGCGCATCCTGACCGCGGAGGCAGCGGAGCGATTTCGCGATGCGCTGCCGAGCGGGACGTTGGTGACGGTGCCGAAGTGCGGACACAACGTGCATGGGCAGAACACCAAGGGGTTCATTGCGGCGATCGAGGGTTTTCTTGGGGGGCATGATGACGGACGGAGCGTGTGAGTAGATACGAGCTACTCTGCCATCCGACATCACTTGACCGAGCGATTGCGCCGAGAAGGCATGCGCCATTCGGGATCGACTTCGATCCGCGCAAGTGTAAAACGGTGTGCTGGACTGAATCTGGGGAAAACCAGAATAGAAGGCAAGGGTTTTAACACAGATTACACAGAGAAGAATAGAAGCCACAGAGTACACGGATAAGAATAAAATATTATAGCACGCTACGCGCGATTAGGCGTCGAATTCTACGCCGCGCTGCGGTCGAATATCCTTTCTTTCTGTGTAATTTTTGGCTTCTATTCTTCTCTGCGTAATCTGTGTCGAATTTTGACTTCTTGTTTCCTTGCCGGATTAACCCCCGTGCCGCCAAATTCCGCATCAAAGTCGCCGGACCAGAACGCCCGCGCCTCGCACCGGCGTCATACTGTTGACCGCCCCCATCTTTAACGTGCGGTTTACCCACGTGCCGTCTGATGCCGACCCATCAGGCATGACGGGACGACGAACGCGGCATGGACGAAGAGCCGACCGATGCGCGGGTTGCGCGCCGTCCTGGGTTTGTGCGCCGGATTTGGCGCTGGTGCCTGAGGCCGAGCGCCACACTGGGTTCCGGCATCCTGTTGCTGGTCGGTATTGGCGGTGGGATCGTACTTTGGGGCGGCTTCAACACCGTGATGGAAGCCACCAACTCGTTGGCCTTCTGCACCGCCTGTCATGTCATGCGGGACACGGTCTATCAGGAATTCAAGCAGTCAGTTCAT
The DNA here is from genome assembly GCA_963726125.1 of uncultured Alphaproteobacteria bacterium. Classification (GTDB taxonomy): domain Bacteria; phylum Pseudomonadota; class Alphaproteobacteria; order Acetobacterales; family Acetobacteraceae; genus JAMXLO01. The sequence continues at coordinate 736,605 of CAVSBG010000005.1, forward strand.
TACAGCAACGCGTCTGGCGTGCGGGCGATCTGCTCGGATTGCCATGTGCCGCACGCGTGGATCCCCAAGTTGATCCGCAAGGTGCAGGCAACCGGTGAGGTCTATCACTTTGCCATCGGCACCATCTCCACGCCGGAGAAGTTTGAGGCGCATCGGCTGGAACTGGCGCGATCGGTGTGGGCGACCATGGCGTCCACCAATTCACGCGAATGCCGCAACTGCCATTCGTTCGAGGCGATGGATTTCCACAAGCAGCGGCAGGCGGCACAGGACCAAATGCCGAAGGCGTGGGCGGCGGGCGATACCTGCATCTCCTGTCACAAGGGCATCGCCCATCACCTGCCGGATATGTCGCGCGGCTACAAGGCGATGTTCGACGAACTGATCGCGGGCACTGCGACGTTGAACCCGAAGCCGGGCGATGTGCTCTACGCGCTGTCAACGCGGCCGCTCTTTGTGGAGCGGGCCGATGCGAAGGCGGACGCGGGCGGTGACGGCAAGCTGCTTGTCGGCTCCGAGGTGCATGTGCTGGCGCGCGATGGCGACTGGTTGCAAGTGCGGATCGACGGCTGGCAGCAGCAGGACGCGGAACGGGCGGTCTACGCCATGCAGGGCAGACGCATCCTGACCGCTGCGCTGGCACCGGCGGCGTCCGTGGGATTCCAGCGGCAGGACACTGTTAACGATAAAGAAACCGATCTGGTCTGGTATCGCGGCGGCCTGACGGCATGGATCGCTCGCGGAGGAATGATGGCGGATCGCGGCAAGCTCTGGGAATACGGCGCCGAGATGTATGGCGCCACCTGCGGCAGCTGCCATGCGCTGCAGCCGCCGGAGCATTTCCTTGCCAACCAGTGGATCGGCAATCTGAGCGCGATGCAGCGGTTCATTTCGTTGGACGACGATCAGTTCCGGTTCCTGCAGAAGTATCTGCAATTCCATGCACAGGACACGGGTGCCGCACATGGGTGAGGAAGTGCTGCTGTGCGAATTCCTGGCAAGGGCGTTCTCGGCGCCACCGGATGAGAGGTTTGTCGGTTCCTGCCGTCACGGTGTTGGTGCTGCGCTGCTCGCAACGCTTGCGGAGAACGACACACTGTGTCCGGCGGTTCAGCAGATGACGGATGCACTGGGCGAGCGGCTCGCGAACGACGCTATGGCCGCGACGCTCGAGCGCGTATATACGCGGCTGTTCAGCGGCGTGGCTGGCTCGGCTACCGTATCGCTATTTGCCTCGGTGGATCTCGAGGGCAGGCTATTTGGCGATGCCACCGCACGCATGGATGCCGCATTGATCGAACTCGGCATGTCGGTTGCGGTGGATAATCATGAACCAACCGATCACTTGGCAATTCAGTTGGCGGTGCTTTGCGAACTGCTGCGGCGCGACGACGCGACGGCGGTACGGCGGTTCGCCGAGCAGCAGATGTGCAACTGGATACCCAGGTTCGCCGACCAATGCCGGGCACGTGATCCCGGCGGTTTCTATGCCGGCGCCGCGACGCTGGTCGACCAAATCACGTCCGCCCTCGCGACGGCATCGCGTGCCGAAGCTGCCTGAAACAGGAGGCCATCCAAATGTTGCATCATATGCAGGACGCCCAGCGTCTATCGCGCCGGCAGCTTCTGGCCACCGGTGCGGCTGCCGGCATGTTCGGTCCGTCACTGCTGGCCCACGGCGCGCGCGCCGCCGTGCCGGATGGAGAGGTGCTGACTGGTTCCCACTGGGGCGCGTTCCACGCCAAGGTGCAGGGCGGGCGCTTCGTCGCCATCAGGCCGTGGGAGAAAGACCCGCATCCCAGCGCCCAGCTTCCAGGCGTGATGGACTCGGTCTATGCGCCGACACGCATCAAGTATCCGATGGTACGGCGTACGTTCCTGGAAAAGGGACCGGGCGTCGATGTCGGCAGCCGTGGCAGCGATGATTTCGTGCGCGTCAGTTGGGACAAGGCGCTCGACCTGGTGGCCACTGAACTGAAACGCGTGGAACAGAAATACGGGCCGGCTGCGACCTACGCTGGATCGTACGGTTGGATGAGCCCGGGACGGTTGCACAATTGCCAGACACTGCTCCGGCGGATGATGAACCTGAAGGGCGGGTTCGTGAACAGCTCGGGCGACTACTCGACGGCTGCGGCGCAGATCATCATGCCGCACGTGCTTGGGACGCTGGAGGTGTATGAGCAGCAGACGGTCTGGCCGGTGGTAGCGGCGACCACCGATCTGCTGGTGATCTGGGGCGCGGATCCTGTCGTTACCAACCAGATCAGTTATGGCGTCGCCGATCATGGCGCGTATGAAGGGCTGGCGGCGTACAAGGCAACGGGCAAGAAGGTGCTCTGCATCGACCCGGTAAAGACCGAGACGTGTTCATACATGGGCGCCGAGTGGATCGCACCCCGGCCGCAGACCGATGTGGCGATGATGCTCGGCATCGCGCACACGCTGTACATCGAGAAGCTGCACAACGAGAAATTCCTAAAGGACTACACGGCCGGGTTCGACAAATTCCTGCCCTATCTGCTTGGTCAGGACGATAAGACGCCGAAGAGCGCCGAGTGGGCCGCAGGGATCTGCGACATCCCCGCCGACACCATCAAGACGCTGGCCCGGCGCTTCGCCGGTGGACGCACGATGCTGGCGGCGGGATGGTCGATTCAGCGTCAGCAGCACGGCGAGCAGGCACACTGGATGCTTGTCACGCTCGCCAGCATGCTCGGTCAGATCGGCCTGCCCGGCGGTGGCTTCGGTTTCAGCTATCATTATGCGAGCGGCGGAACTCCGAGTTCTACCGCGCCGGTGCTGGGGCGCAGCACGGATGGCGGGAAAGCCGTCAAAGGGGCCGAATGGCTGTCACAGAGTGGCGCCGCGTCCATCCCGGTGGCGCGCGTGGTCGATATGCTGATGAAGCCCGGGGAGGAGTTCGACTTCAACGGCACGAAGGCGAAGTACCCCGACGTGAAGATGATCTACTGGGTGGGCGGCAATCCGTTTGTTCACCACCAGCAGCGCAACCGCATGTTGGAAGCGTGGCACAAGGTCGAGACCTTTGTCGTGCACGACTTGCAGTGGACGCCGACGGCGCGGCACGCCGATATCGTGCTGCCGGCGACCACAGCCTATGAGCGGAACGATATGGATGCGGTCGGTGACTATTCCTCGCGCTATATCCTGGCGATGAAGAAGGTGGTCGACCCTGTGTTCGAGGCACGCAACGACTATGACATCTTCGCCGCGATCTCAGAGCGGTTCGGCAAGGGCAAGGAGTTCACTGAAGGGAAGAGCGAGATGGATTGGCTGCGCTCGTTCTACGATGCGGCGCTGACCCAGGCGAAGGCGAAGAAGATCCCGATGCCGGAGTTCGATGCATTCTGGAGCGGCGACGGGTTCGTGGAATTCCCGGTGGATGCGGCGGCCAAGAACTTCGTGCGCTACAAGAAGTTCCGCGACGATCCGCTGCTGGATCCGTTGGGCACGCCGACAGGAAAGATCGAGATCTTCTCGCGTAATATCGAAAAGATGGGGTACGATGACTGTCCGCCGCATCCGACGTGGATGGAACCGGTCGAACGGCTGGGTGGACCGAACGTGAAGTACCCGCTGCACGTGGTGGCAAGCCATCCTCGGATGCGGTTGCACTCGCAACTGTGTGGCACGGCGCTGGGGGCGAGCTATCGTATTGCCGGACGCGAACCATGTTTGATCAACCCACGCGATGCCTCCGCGCGCGGCATCAAGGACGGCGACGTGGTGCGCGTCTTCAACGATCGGGGAGAGTTGCTGGCGGGCGCGATGCTGACCGAGGACATCCGTCCTGGCGTGATCCGGGTAAACGAGGGGGGCTGGTTCGATCCGCTTGAGCCGGACAAGGTCGGGTCGCTATGCAAATACGGCGACGTGAACACGTTAACTTTGGATATCGGCACATCACGGCTGGCGCAGGGGAATTGTGGGCAGACTGTGGTTGGCGATGTGGAGAAGTATCAAGGAACGCCACCAGAGGTGACGGCATTCAGCGCGCCCATGGGTTCGGCTTAGCAGTTGCGTATCGCGGCTGGGTCGGTGGGTTATCCGAACCGATCCAGCCGATAGTGCGCTTCCACAGCTTCGCCGCGCACCGCGTCGGCTGTGATGCCTCCGATTGCGTCGAGAAGCCGTGCGCCAACCGAAGCAGGTCTGGCAACCCGCATCGACCTCGATCCGATCGAGCGGAAGACGGAGACGGTGTGCGCAACTGAACCAGGGGATGGGACGAAAGTAATACCAGAGGCCAATGAATGACCTGTCGGCGGGTGGTGCGCCAGCATCCGCAACGTGCCGCGAAACACCACATCCCTCGCATGGCTTGTTGGGAATTGCTCCACGGCGTCCCCCCGTTAGCCTGCCGGTTAGTCACGGTTGTCGTGCGATTGCCCTAGTATCGACTTGCAAGCTGTCGAGAGGTGATAAATCGACCGGCATGCGCCCTTTCCGGGCTGCTTCGTCGCACCCGCGATCACACATGGCTTCGGAGACCACATGACGACCGAATTGCAGATCACCGACTGGCTCGCCACCCAGCAGGACGCAATGGTCGCGCTGCTGCGAGAAATGGTCGACATCGACAGCGGCAGCTACAACAAGCCCGGCATCGATGCCGTCGGCGCGGTGGTGCAGCGCTTCATGGCGTCACAGGACATCCCAGTGGAAACGCTGCGCCAGCAGAAGCACGGCGACTGCCTGCGCGCCGCTGTGCCGTGGGACGGACCCGCGGGCAACGCCGGTGGCAATGTCGTCCTGATGGGCCATCGCGACACCGTCTTCCCCGACGGCGAGGTCTCCCGGCGTCCCTTCACCATCCGCGATGGCGTCGCTTACGGACCTGGCGTTGCCGACATGAAGGCCGGACTGGTGATGAATTGCTTCGTCCTCGCAGCTTTTGCCAGGTTCGGTGGCGCGCCCGCCCCACTGGTCGGCCTGTTCACCGGCGATGAGGAGATCGGCAGCCCGGAAGGCCGCGCAATGATCGAGGCCGAAGCGCGTCGCGCCCGCGTCGTGTTCAACTCGGAGCCTGGGCGAGTCTCCGGCAACGTGGTCACCGGCCGCAAGGGCGGTGTGTTCATGGCGTTCCGCGTCACCGGAAAGGCCGCTCACTCGGGCGGCAACTTCTCCGAGGGCGTCAGCGCAATCGAGGAGCTCGCGCGCAAGGTGCAGGCGATCCACGCGCTGACCGATCTCGATCGCGGCATCACGCTGAACGTGGGACTGATCAGCGGGGGGCAGAGCGTCAACACGGTCGCACCCTGGGCGGAAGGCCAGATCGATCTGCGCTACGTGGACCCACCCGACCGCGACGATGCGATGGCGCACATCGCGGCGATCATCGAGCGCAGTTCCGTGCCCGGCACCAAGGCGGAGCTGACGATCCGCGGCGAGTTCTTGCCTCTGGTGCAGACCGCGACCGCGAAACGGCTGTTCGAAATCTACGTGCAGTCCGCGGCGGACACCGGTTTCAAGACTGATGGCGAGTTCGCTGGCGGCTGTGCTGATTCAGGCTTCACCGCAGGCGTCGGGACGCCAACTATTTGTGCAGTGGGTCCTGTGGGCGGCAAGGCTCATAGCCCCGACGAGTTCCTGCGCATCGACAGTTTGGTGCCTCGCGCACAAGCCTGCGCGCGGGCGATCCTGCGATTGGAGCAGGCGGGATTGTAATTGCTGTTTGCATCGTTGGAACTTGACATGTGATGCACATGTTCTCATCTTGACCACATGCCGACCATGATTTAAATCCGTAACGTGCCCGACACGTTACATCGCCGCCTCAAATCCCGCGCGGCGCTGGCAGGCATGTCGCTGTCCGATTATCTGCTTGGCGAAATCCGCGAGGTGGCTCAACGACCCACGATCGAGGAGTTGCGGGCGCGTCTGGAGCAGCGCTCCCGGGTTACGCCGTCGCTTCCCCCGTCAGAGGCAGTCCGCGCTGAACGCGATCGCCTGTGATCGTGGTTGATGCTTCGGCTCTGCTCGAAGTGCTGCTGCGCACCCCAGCAGCCGAAGTAGTGGAACGACGGGTATTTGGCTCGCGGCAGACGTTGCACGCACCACACCTGATAGACGTGGAAGTGGCGCAGGTTGTCCGTCGCTATGCAGCGTTCGGCGAGATCGAGCCGCAGCGGGGTGTCAACGCCCTGGCAGACTTGGCGGATATGCCGTTGCGTCGGTACGCGCATGATTTCCTTCTGCCGCGCGTCTGGGCACTACGGCATAATCTCACCGCCTATGACGCTGTATATGTTGCGCTCGCCGAGGCGCTCGAGGCGCCGCTTTTGACGCGCGACCAGCGTATAGCCGCGGCAACCGGCCACCGTGCACGGATCGAACTGGTGTGACGTCCTCACGATTCGCCACGCCAGCTGATCACGCCCTAATGCTGCCAGCCGCCGCCATTCCAGCCGCCACCGTGCCAGCCGCCGCCATGCCATCCCCCGCCACCACCAAACGCCACGATGCCGCCACCGCCATAATACGGCCCGCCGCCATAATACGGACCCCCACCGTAGTATCCGTACCCCGGATAGGCCGGGTAGACACAGCCACCCAACAGCGCCACAAGCGCCAGGGCGACAAACGGCAGCGCTCGACGCGATCGAAACAACCTAGACATCATCGCCTCCAATATTCGTGAGGACACCGTAGAGCTTGGTTAATCATCGCGGCCGTTTGATGGCTCACTGACGGCATTCCGATGATCTTTCGTTCTGGCGCCTCACCGTCGTGTTTTCGCCATCTTGCCGAACGATATCGCCGCTGCCCGTTTGGGAGGATTGCCCGCATGCGTACGCAAAACCGTCCGTTCCGCTTAACCGCCACGATCGCGGTTTCGGGCTTGCTCCTCGCACAGGGGCTGCCGCAGCCGGCGTTGGCCCAAACCGCGCCACCCCCTCAGGCGAGCGCACCGGATCAGCAGACCGGCGATCCACCGACGCGGGTCGGACGCCTGGCGTTGGTCAGCGGCACGGTCTCGTTCCATACGCAGGACGAATCTCAGTGGAACCCGGCGTCGCCGAACTACCCTATCGTCCAGGGCAACGCATTCTGGACCCAGCCGAGCGCGCAGGCGACGATCCAGGTCTCTGCCAGTACCGATAGTCATGGCGTCGGAAACCGAACTGGACGTCACCACGCTGAACGACACGGCGTTCCAAGGAACTTTGCCGCAAGGTGAGGTGTATGCCCACGTGCAGGCCGCCTCGCCCAACGAGACCTATGCCGTGCAGACCCCACGCGGCCTCGTCACGCTGTCGTCGCCTGGCCGCTACTCCGTCGCCGCAGGCGATACCCAGGCTCCGACGCTGGTCACAATAGTGGAGGGCTCCGCTCACATCACCGGCCCGGGCGTTGATCTCGATGTCCATGCAAACCAAACGGCGACCATCACCGGGACCGACACGTTCCAAGCGCAGGTCGATCCGGCGCAACGCGATCCATTCCTCACCGCCATGCTGGCGCGCGAACAGCCGCGGCCGCCGCAGCCACAATCAGTTGCTCCACCGCCGGCGGTGGCGGCGATGCCGGGCGGTGACCAACTGGCGGAATACGGCACGTGGTCGGATAATAGCCAATACGGCCAGGTGTGGTATCCGCAGGTGCAGTCAAACTGGGTGCCGTATCGCGACGGCCGCTGGGCCTATGTCGCTCCCTGGGGCTGGACCTGGGTTGACAGCGATCCGTGGGGCTTTGCGCCGTTCCACTACGGCCGCTGGGCCCAGATCAACGGGCGCTGGGGCTGGATGCCTGGCGCCGCGGTGGCTGGTTACGCTGGTCCGCCGGTCTATGCGCCGGCCCTGGTGACGTTCTTCGGCGTCGGCGCCGGGGTTGCCGTCGGGGTGGGCATCGGCGCTGCGCTGGCACGAGGCAATATAGGCTGGTGTCCGCTGGGACCGCGCGAGGTATACCGGCCCTGGTACAGCGCGAGCCCAGCCTATGTGCGTAACGTCAACGTCACCCATGTCACCAACGTGACCAACATCACGACCATCAACCGCAACGTGACGATCAATAATTTCGTCAATCGGGGCGCTGCAACAGTAGTACCGACAAGCGCAATGACCGCATCGCGGCCGATCTCCGGGCTCGCGCAGCGGGTGACACCACAGCAGCTCGCGCAGGCCAGGCCGGTGTTCGGCAGCCAACCGGTGCGACCTGCTGCCACTACAGCCGGCGTAACCCCGGCCGTCGCGCGGCAGTTCAACTTTCCAACCCCGGCGCCGGGGACGCGTCCTGTCGCGCCTGGCCCGGCCATCCACGCAACGCCCGCAGTGGCCGCGCCAGGCGCCGCCGTGGCAGGACGTCCGCAGGTGCCGACGCTGCGCAATCCCGGTCAGGGCGCGTCGCCAGCGGTTGTGGAAGGCCGTCCGTTGACCGGGACACCAACTCTGCGTGAACCGCAGGCGCCGGGACATGCCGGACCGCCGGCAATAGAGAACGCTCCCCATGGCGTCGCGCCGACCGGCACCGCGCAGGTGCCGCCCACAGCGCATCCAGGCGACGCAGTGAATCCTGGGGCGATCTCGCATCAGACGCCGATCGAGACGCATGCCGGTCCGACCACCGCCGCGCAACCATCAACAGTGCAAACGCCGCAGGAGCCGGGGCGTCCCGGACAGCCCACCATCCACAGCGGTCCCACCGCTGCCGCACCGGCCGGCCACCCGCCAGCGTCCCCTGCGATCAACCCAGGCAATGCGGCAAACCCGGCCACTGTTACGCATGAGCCGCCCGCCGCGCATACGCCGGCGCCGACAATCGCGCACCCGGCTGCGGTTCAGGCGCCTCCGCCGGTGGTGCATGCTGCGCCAGCCCAGCAGGTGCAGGTCCATGCCGCGCCACCACCCTTGGTGAGCCATGCCGCGCCACCGCAGCCGGTGCACGCTGCACCACCGCCCACACCCGCCGCCGTCCGCGCTGCACCACCGCCCGCACCCGCCGCCGTCCACGCTGCACCACCGCCCGCACCCGCCGCCGTCCACACTGCACCACCGCCCGCACCCGCCGCCGTCCACGCTGCACCACCACCCGCACCCGCGGCCGTCCATGCTGCGCCACCGCCGGCAGCCCATCCGGCACCCGCGGCAGCGGAGAGGGATCAACACAAGAAACCGGGGGAGCCATAATGCGGGCATTGGCATTGGTGATCGTACTGTGCGTCGCCGGATGCGATGCGACGCCAGCATCTCTGGGCATTACGGGACCGGGGACATCAGCGGTGCCACCGCGCACCCCCGACGACGGCACACTTGCGGCGCCCGGCATCCCTGATCCGCCCGCCAATGGCTATGGACCGAGCTTCGGACCCAGTCCATCGAACGGCCCCTACTTCAATTACAATTAAGCCCGCTGCAGCGACGGAAGCGACCATCCAGGCCGCCCTGGCCCTGCGGCGTGTAGATGCAGAAGGCGCAGCGCCGACCAGTCCGCGGCGCTGCGCCGTTCCCGCATTGTCAGGCAGACAGCGCCTGCGGTTCTGTCCTGACGCGCTTCACCAGCAGCTTGTTGAGCGCATGCACATAGGCACGCGCCGAGGCCACGATGGTGTCGGTGTCCGCCCCCTGCCCGTCCACCATCTTACCGTTCTCCTCCAGGCGGACAGTGGTCTTGGCCTGAGCATCCGTGCCCTCGGTGACCGCCCCAACGGAGAACAGCACGAGATTGGCGGTGTGCGGGAAGATCTGCTGGATCGCCTTGAAGGTCGCGTCGATGGGGCCATCGCCGCTTGAGACGGCGGTCTTCACTACACCATCCACCTCCAGCTCCATCTCCGCGCGCGCGGGCACCTTTGATCCCGCGTGCAGGTCCAGCGAGACGAACCGGATGCGTTCGTGGTCGCGCATCACCTCGTCATCCACCAGCGCGACGATATCATCGTCAAACACCACCTTCTTGCGATCTGCCAGATCCTTGAAGCGGCGGAACGCGACGTTGAGCTGGTTGTCACCGATCGCGTAGCCCAACGTTTTCAGCTTGTCGCGGAACGCGGCGCGGCCGGAATGCTTGCCCATCACCAGGTTGGACTTCGTCCAGCCGACGCTTTCCGGTGTCATGATTTCGTAGGTGCCGGCGTGCTTCAGGACGCCGTCCTGGTGGATGCCCGCCTCATGCGCGAAGGCGTTGCGGCCGACGATGGCCTTGTTGGGCTGCACGTCGAAGCCGGTAATGGTGGACAGCAGCTTCGACACGCGCAGGATGTTCGGCGTCTTGATGTTGTTCTTGAACGGGATGGCGTCGGAGCGGGTGCGGATCGCCATCACCGCTTCTTCCAGCGACGCATTGCCGGCGCGCTCGCCGATGCCGTTGATGGTGGATTCCACCTGACGCACGCCGGCACGGATCGCCGCCAGCGTGTTGGCGACCGCGAGGCCCAGGTCGTTGTGGTTGTGCGTGGACAGCACGATCTGATCCGCGCCGGGGACGCGGGTGCGGACCATGGTGAAGATGCGCTCCATGTCCTCGGGCAGCGCGTAGCCGACGGTGTCCGGGATGTTGATCGTGGTGGCGCCGGCCTTGATCGCGGCCTCTACGCAGCGGCACAGGAAGTCGGGATCAGTGCGCGTGCCGTCCTCCGCCGACCATTCGACGTCGTCGGTGTGATGGCGCGCAAGTTCGACGCTGTCGCTGACCGCCTGCAACACCTCGTCCGGTTCCATCCGCAGCTTGTATTTCATGTGCAGCGGACTGGTGGACAGGAAGCTGTGGATGCGCTTGCGCTTGGCCGGGCGAACGGCGTCGGCGGCGCGGAGGATGTCCTCGCGGCCGGAGCGTGCCAAGCCGCAGATCACCGGACTGTCGTCGCGTTGACCGACGGTTTCAGCGATCGCGCGCACGCTGTCGTAGTCGCCAATTGAGGCGATCGGAAAGCCGGCCTCCATCACGTCGATGCCCAGTTCGGTGAGCGCCTCCGCCATGCGGATCTTCTCGTTGACGTTCATCGAGAAGCCGGGCGACTGCTCACCGTCGCGCAGCGTGGTGTCGAAGATGATGATGCGGTCGTCTTCCAGCTTGCCGAAGCTGGGATGTTCGATGGTCATTGTGACGGGTCCTCGGGTTGGTTGCACGACATCAGCCTCAGGGGTCCCCCTGAGCGAAGCCGGCGTTTAGCAACCCGGCGCAGCGCTCAGGGGCGGCTAAGTCGAAGGAGGAGGCCCAGGGCCAGCAGGCATGCGCCGCCGCGCGCAACAGCGCGGGCAGAACGACAGGCGAGGCGCAGGCCACAGATCATGGAAGTCAAGGTAACCGATCGGCCGGCGAAAGGCAACCAAGCGTTAGGATGCGTATGATGGACTGCCATCCGGCCATTGCGGTAGGGTGACGGCGATGAATGCGGTTCCGTTCGATACGCTGAAGCTGGCACGGGATTTCGAAGTGGCCGGCATGGCGCCTCCGGTCGCGGCTGGGAGCGCGGCGGCACTGGCGGACGCACTAATCAGCGCCGACCTGGTGACGAAGTCGGACCTTGGCGCTCTCGAAACCAAATTCGATGCCAAGTTCACATCACTCGAAACCCGCTTCGATGCAAGGTTCGCCTCCCTGGAAGCCAAGTTTGACTCAAAGATCGAACTGCTCCGAAGAGACATGACGATCAAGCTGGGCGGCATGCTCGTCATCGCCGTGGGCGTCATCCTGGCGGCAATGCGGTTCATGCCGCACCCCTGAGAATCCCGGTGCACGATAGGGTCGAGCCAGCGCAAGCACCGGAAGGCGTCAGGTGCGGTAAAGTCCTATCTGATGATCGTCCAGATTGGAGACACGATCATGAGCTTTCGCATCACCGGCCTTCCGGCCCAACCGTTCGCCGAACTCTTCCGCCTGTCCGACGACGCACTCAAGGCGAGGGGCGCTGTCCGCAAAATCGCAGACGCGGGTTCCCCCTGCCGCATCAGCCTGACTGACGCCCAACCTGGCGAAGAGGTGCTGCTGGTGAACTACGAGCATCATCCTGTGGGCTCGCCGTACCGGATGCGCTTCGCCATCTTCGTAAGGCAGGGCGAGGAACAGTTCGATGCGGTAAATGAAATCCCGCAGCAGCTTCGCACGCGGATGCTGGCAGTGCGCGCGTTCGATGCAAATGCGATGATGGTTCGCCACGAGTTGATTGACGGCCAGCGCGTTGAACAGGCCATCGAGCGTCTGTTGGACGATCCGACGGCCGCGTATCTACATGTGCATTTCGCCTCGCCGGGCTGTTATGCGGCACGGGTTGAACGCGCCTGATGCGAGGGCTGCCGATGCCGGATTTGCTGAGCCAACTGCCGGTATCCGGCATCGGAGAGCCGATCGGCGATGGCGCGGTAGTGCTGCGTGGATTTGCTGCCGCTCGGGCCGGCGAGTTGCTGGATGCGGTGGAGCGGATCGGTGCGACAGCGCCGTTCCGGCAGATGAGTACGCCGGGCGGTCATACGATGTCGGTCGCGATGACCAACTGCGGTGATCTCGGCTGGGTCACCGATCGCCGCGGTTATCGCTATCAACCCCTCGATCCGCTGAGTGGCGAGCCGTGGCCGGCAATGCCCGAGGCGTTTCACGTGGTTGCAACCGACGCGGCAGCCGCAGCGGGCTATGCCGACTTCCGATCGGACGCCTGCCTGATCAATCGCTACGAACCCGGAGCCCGGCTCACCCTACACCAGGATCGAAACGAACGCGACATGGGCGCGCCGATCGTCTCCGTCTCGCTTGGGCTACTGGCAACATTCTTGTTCGGTGGCGCACAACGCAACAATCGGCCGCGACGCATCCGGCTCGATCATGGCGATGTGGTCGTCTGGGGTGGCCCGACGCGCCTGTTCTTCCACGGCGTCGAGCCGCTCGACGACGGCTGGCACGCGGCCACCGGCCGCTGCCGCATCAACCTCACCTTTCGCAAGGCGGCATGAGCAGCACTACGTTTGCAAGAACCCGACCAACCGTTCCGCTTCGGCGACAATCGGATCGGCGATCGCCGCAGCCCGCGCCGCGCCATCGCGCAACACGGCATCCACGCTCGCCGGATCATCCAGCAACCGCCGCGTCTCGGCCGCGATCGGGCTGAGCTTCTCGACCAGCACCGCGGCCAGCGCTTCTTTGAACACACCGAACCCCTTGCCGCCGTGCTCTCGCAGCACCGCCGCATGGTCGCTACCCACCAACGCCGCATAGATCCCAACCAGGTTCCGTGCCTCCGGCCGCTTCTCCAATCCCTGAGGCTCCGACGGCAACGGCTCCGGATCCGTTTTCGCGCGGCGGACCTTCAGCGCAATGGTGTCCGCGTCGTCGTTGATATTGATGCGGCTCTGGTCCGAAGTATCCGACTTCGACATCTTCTTGCTGCCATCGCGCAGGCTCATGACCCGCGGCGCCGGCCCCATGATGAGCGAGTCGATATGGGGGAAAAACTCCACGCCGTAATCGTGGTTGAATTTCTGCGCGACATCATTGGCCAGTTCCAGGTGCTGCCGCTGATCCTCTCCGACCGGAACACCCGTCGCGTGATACGCCAGAATGTCAGCCGCCATCAGGTTCGGATAAACGTAGAGTCCCGCTGAGGCATTCTCGCGGTTCTTCCCCGCCTTGTCCTTGAACTGCGTCATCCGGTTCAGCCAGCCGATGCGCGCGACGCAGTTGAAGATCCACGCAAGCTGCGCATGGGCGCGCACGTTCGATTGCGCGAACAGGATGTGCTTGTCAGGGTCGATGCCGGACGCAAGCAGCACCGCCGCCATCTCGCGCGTCTGCTGCGCAAGCTGCTTCGGGTCCTGCCACTCGGTGATCGCGTGCAGGTCGACCACGCAGTAGATGCACTCGTGGTTGTCCTGCAGCGCGACCCAGTTGCGGATTGCGCCGAGATAGTTGCCCAGATGGGCGATGCCGGACGGCTGGATGCCGGAGAACACGCGTTTCATAGGCCGGTTGATGGCTGATGTTGTGCGCAGGTGCAAGGCGAGGCGCCTGCCAAGAGATGCCCTGTGCAACGTTCCGCTGTAGCCCCCAGCCGGTGTGTGTCGCGCGAGCGGGCGTCCGTGTGCCAGGATGTCACCAGCACGGTAAGGAGGCACGAGATGACGGCGCTGCGTTCCCCCGATCTCCAGCGGTTCGTGACCATGGCCGAAGCAGCGATCCACCAAAGATCCGATGCCGACGCACGAATACCCGCCGCCGCCGAGCGGATGTTCACGGCGCTACGGACGCCGTCAACCCAGGCCGGCCAATCCGGAGCGGTTCGGATGCCCGTCTGCCGCCATCTGGCGACGGCACTGGAGCATGCGCGCCGTCAGCCAGGTCCCGTCAGCGGTGTGGCCGATGCCTTTGCCGCCATCGAGCCGCAACTCAGCTGGAACGTCCGGCCCGGCTCGGAGGCGCACGGCGAGGAGTTCCTGAACGGCCACGCCAACGCGACAATCACCGGCGCGGACGGGCTCGAAATACGGCCCGATGTCCGGATCGGCGTCAGCCTCATGGCGCCCCATACGGTGTATCCCGACCATCATCATCCGCCCGAGGAAATCTACATCGTGTTGTCGGGTGGGGAATGGCGCCAGGCAAGCAATCCCTGGCACGAGCCTGGTAGCGGTGGCCTAGTCTACAATGCACCCGATCATCGTTCATGCAATGCGCTCATCGGAACTGCCACTGCTGGCGCTTTGGTTCCTATGGACAGCACAGGACAACGCCTGATCCTCGCTGGGCCGCCTGCAACGACGCGGGATCAGACCGCTGTGCGTCCGCCATCGACGAACAGATTGGCCCCATTGATGTAACTGCCTGCGTCGGAGCACAGCAGCATCGCCGCGCCGACCAGATCGTCCGGCCGACCAAGGCGTCCGGCGGGGATGCGTTGTGCCAGGGCCTCACCCTCGATGGCCATCTGGTCTCTGTTGCGCGCGGTCAGGATCGCACCGGCAGCGAGGTTGTTCACCGTCACGCCCCGGCCGCCGAACTGACGGGCCAGGCTCAAGGCCCAGTTGAGCTGCGCGGCCTTGGTGCCGGCATAGACGAACATCGCAGGGTGCGGCCGCTCTTGCTGCACGCTGCCGATCGTTACGACGCGGCCCCAACCGCGTTCAGCCATCGCAGGCACCAGAGCTTGCAGCAATTCCATCGTGGTCCGCAGGTTGACGGCGATCTGACGATCGAAACGTTCGCGGGTGATGGCCTGGAAATCCTCCGGCAATTCGATGGAGGCATTCAGCACCAGGATGTCGACTTGCGACCATGCGGTGACGGCGGCAGCCAAATGGTGGCCGGCGTCGTCGTGGACGAAATCCTGACCGAACGCGGCGGCCTCTCCGCCCATGGCCTGGATCTCCCGGACGACGTCGGCGGCATCGCTGAGTTCCTCGGTCGTGCCGGCGTGATGAACGGCAAGGCGCGCGCCTGCGCCGGCAAGACCCAAGGCGAGCGCGCGACCGATTTCGCGGCGGGCCCCGGTGACCAAGGCGGTACGGCCTGACAACCGAAACGAGGCGAAGGGATCGGACATGCCGGGACTCCGAGGACGCGGACGAGGTGTCGGTATCTCGCGATAAGTGACGGTGAAGGCAAGTGCTGCCAGGCGCAGGGACGCGCCGACCAACGGGATGCTTCCGTGCAGGTCAGGAAACGTCCGGGTTTGCTGGACCAGACCCGCGCAGTTGACTATCCTGCGCCAGCTATACAGCAGCGATGGTCGTCGTCGGTTGCACAGGAGAAACCATGCGAAGAACCTGGGTCCTTGTGGCTGCATTGGCCGCGGTCGTCCTCGTTGGCTCTCCCGCCATCGCGCAGCAGTCCACCATGCCGCAGGATGCCAGGGTCTACATTCTCTGGCCGTCGGACGGGCAGGTAATCAAAGGTGCTTTCTGGGTCCGCATGGGATTGAGCGGAGCGGGCATTGCTCCGGCCGGCGTTCAGAAGGCCAATACCGGTCATCATCACCTGATCGTCGACGCCGACCTGCCGCCATTGGATCAGCCGATACCGAACGACCACAACCATCTGCATTTCGGCCTCGGGCAGACCGAGGCACGCCTCGACCTGCCGCCCGGACGCCACACCCTGCAGCTGCTGCTGGGTGATGAGAATCACATTCCGCACAACCCGCCGCTTTATTCAAAGCGCATCACCATCACCGTCGTTCAGTAAGCATCGGCAGGAGAGACAGGATGGCACTGATCCCACTCCGGATGCTCGGGCTCTCGGGGGCTGCCACGTGCCTCCTCGTGGCGGGGGCCGTCGCGCAGGGAACCGGCACGGCACCTTCCTCAACCGCGCCGGCGCCCGCCGCACCAGCACCCGCTGCGGCAGCGACACCGCGTACGCCAGCGCCGCATGATGCCTATGTCTACATCGGTTGGCCGCTCGACGGAGCAACTGTATATACCACGCACGTCAAAGTATGGTTTGGCACACGCAACTTCGGCGTGGCGCCCGCCGGCGTGACCACCAAGAACACCGGCCATCATCACCTGCTGATCGATGCCCCGCTCCCGCCACTCGACCAGCCAATACCGAGTGACCACAACCATCTGCACTTCGGGCTCGGCCAGACCGAGGCGATTGTCGAACTGAGCCCGGGTACTGCACACATTGCAACTATTGATGGGCGATGCAGACCACGTGCCCCACGATCCGCCGCTCATGTCGAAGCGCATCACGATCCATGTGCGCGCCGCGGCGGGGCAGTAACGCCCTCAGTCCTAATCCCGCGCGACCCTGAAGCCGTTCGCCAGATAGCGCACCGGAGCGTCGTAATTGCCTCGCGACGTCGGCGCCATGTCATCCGGGCCGGCACGGAACGATCCACCACGCAGCACGCGCTTCATGCAGCCCGGCGACTGCCGTGCCGAACCGTCGCCGGGGGCATTGCTGTAATTGGGGAACCAGCAATCCTGCATCCATTGGTCCACCCCGCCGAGCATGTCGTACAGGCCGAACGGATTGGGCTGGTAGCCGCCGGCTGGCAGCGGTGCGCGCGGATCCTGCGTGCCGCCGCACCCCATGCAGTTGGCCAACGCCGTCCCCGGATGGTCGCCCCACCAATAACGCGTGGTCGTGCCGGCGCGTGCCGCATATTCCCACTCAGCCTCACTCGGTAGCCGATAGGCGTGGCCTGACCGGCGCGACAACCAGACGATGAAGGTCTGGGTGTCATCCCAGCTGACGTTGTGGATCGGCGTGTCGTCCTGTGCGACCGCCATGCGGGGAGGCGGGCCGCAACCGCCATCGGTTCGGCAGGCATTCCACTCCCCCACCGTCACCGGATTTTGGCTTAGCGCAAAAGCCCGCAGCGTCACTTTGTGCATTGGCAGCGCACTGGGGTCTTTCGCTCCCTGGCCCATCATGAGCGTGCCCGCCGGAATGCGGACCATGGTAATGCAGGTGTCGCAGTCCCGGAAATAGCGTTCGTCCGTGGTGCTCGGCCGCACGGCGGCAGGAGCGGTCGCAACCGGCGGAATGATCATGGCGAGATCCCGCCGAGGCGGCGCTGCCAGTTCCGGTGCGATCGGCTGCAGCGCTGCCATCTTCTCCTCGGCCTTCGGCTTTTCAGCCACGGGCGGTGGCGCGGCAGGCGGTGGCGGCGCGGCAGGCGTCATGGCGACCGGCGCCGCCTGTTTCGGCGGGCTCGAGGGCGCCGCCACGGGCGCAGGCTGGGCAGCCGCAACCTGTGGCGTCTTCGGTGCCTGCTGCGCCAGCAATTCATCGCGGCGACGCTGCGCCGCCGCGGCCAGATAGGAATTTGGATAAAGACGCAGGAACATATCCACGTCTTCCACGCGCCCGCTCTCCCGCAACCGCTCCCATAGCGCGGCTTCCGCCATCTGGGCTGCCGCCTCCGCGGGATCCATGACGTCAATGTCGAGCGCGCCCGCCACCCTGCCGCCTCGCCCATCATCGACCAGGTATTCGAACGTGCCAGCAGGTCCGCTGAAACCGGGCTCCGGAACATAAGCCAATGCCGGCAACTGCTCCGGCTGCAGGCGATCGCCGACGTGCATCGTGGTAACGCCGAAGCGGATCAGGCCACGTGGCAGCCCTTGAACACTCACCGTCAGCTTGTCGCCGTCGGGATCGGTCGGCGTCGCAATGCCGAGGGCACCTGTATAGATCCTCAGCCGCCGCCTTGCCTCAACGACAGGCGGCCGGTTGGACGCGATGATACTGATCGCCAGGCTGCCAAGGACGCTGCCGCCGCGGCCATCCTCGACCAGAATGTCGAATGTCCCGACATCGCCCAGGGCGCTGCCGACCGGCTTGTAGGTCGCCGTTGCCAGCTTCTCGGCGCCGTAAATGGCACCAGGCGCAACCGGCTTGCCGTCAATCCGGATCTCGCCCGAGCGCGGCAGCCCGGCGACGCGTATGGTCAGCGCGTCCTTGTCCGGATCGCTCGGCGGCGGTATCGGCAACAGGGTCGGCCCGGCGTTGTCCCGCACTTCCAGCGGCGGGATGGCACCGATCTGCGGCGGCCTGTTGGGCGCGCGTGGATTGAAATAGAACGGCTCCGCACCGAGTGAACTGAAGACGTAGGGCTCCTGCTGGTTGTTGGTCGCCGCCAGCACGCCGTCCCGCACGCTGCGGAAGAACAGACTGAGCTCAAGACCGGGCGTCTGCAGGTTCTTGAGCAGGGCCGCGGCAAACGGGCTGTGGCCGCCACTGCCGTCCTCGGCTGTCTGGTCCGCCTTGGTGGCCATCGCCACCAGCGTGTTCCGAGGCACGGCGTCGACCCGCGCCAGCCCCGCTGCGGCTGGACCCCGGCTGGGGGCCGTGATGCCCCGCGACAGCCGGTCGACAAACGGATTGTTGCGACAGGCATCCAGCAGGATGATGCTCAGCCGCTTGGCCTGTGACGCTTCGTCCAGAAAAAGCTCCAGCGGCAGCGCCTCATAGACCAGATCGCGTTCGCGCTCGAGCAGCGCGTCGGCAGGCAGCAGGTAGTTTTCGCGCCCCACCTGCACGCCATGACCCGCGTAGTAGATCACGGCCACATCCGCTTGCGCTGCCTTGATACCGAATTCCCGCAGCGACCGGGTCAGGTCGCGGAAATCAGGGTCGTAGACTTCCTCGACTTCGAAGTTCAGGTGCCGCAGCGCATCACCGATCGCACGCGCGTCGTTGACGGGATTGGGCAGCCGGGGGGCGTTCTTGTACGCGCCGATACCGATCACGAAAGCGACACGCCGTTCCGCTACCGACGATGGCTGCGCGAGCGCCTGCATCATCGGGACGACTACGAGGATCAGCAGAATCAAGAGTCGCTTCACCTGGTCGGCAACCTCCGCATGGCTCGTCCTCACGCCCAGTAAGTTCAATGCGTTATAATTTTATACGAATTCCAATCGGAGGGGAACACGGTCACGTGAGCGTGCGGCTGATCGCAGTGACCCGCCAACCTCACGGGCTGAGCAGCCCCCGGGTGGCCGAAGTATCCGCCGCTGAGATGTGTCTTGCAGATCCAACCAACCTCCGTGCGCCGAGATGGGCCCAGACCCCGATCCGGCAAGCCCGTGACAACCGTTCACCGCCGCCTCAGGCGGCGATCGCCTCCGCGCGTCGCAGCAATCCCCGGTTGACCACACTACGCGGCCGTCCCCCCAGCCGCTCGTTTGCCAGCGCTGACGCAACGTCCCGCATCCCGCCCCGCAGCGCCGCCTCGGTCAGCGTCCAATCCACCACGTCGCGCTGCGCATGGCTGCCGCCGATACGCCAAAGATCGAACCGCACCGGCAGCAGCCGCGCCACCGCCGCGTCGTAGGCCCCCCGCCAGAATGCCATCAGCCCCTCGATCAGCTTCACGCCGACATCGCGATACAACACCGCCGCCTCGTCGCTGCCTGCCGCGGTCTCGCGCATCGCGGCGAGCCGGCGCTCCACCAGCGCATCCTGCCCGGACCCCAGTTCCGCCATCGCCGCGTGCATGTCGTGGAACACCAGGCAGCGACCATCGGCATGCCCCTGCCATAGCGCCGCCACCTCGCCCCATCGCCCCGACACATCGCACCCGAGCAGCGCCAGCCGCCACAGCAGCGCCGGCGCGTTGGTCAGGCTTAGGGCGATCGGCCGCTGGGTCGCGTGGATCGGGCCGTCGTAGATCGCCAGCGCCGCGTCGTTCTGCCCAAGGTCCAAGTGGAACAGCGCGCGATGCCACCAGATATGCGCCTGGTTGAGATGCTCGGGCGTCGACCAGAACGCCTCGCGCGCCTGCATCCAGCCCAGGCCATCTTCCGGGCGCCCGGTCATCTCCATCACATGCGACACGGTGTGGTGCGCGAACTGGCTGCTCGGCTCAAGTTCGGCCGCCGCGCGCGACTCATCCTCGGCATGCGCGTAATCGCCGGTCTCCTCCAGGCCGAAGCCGTGATAGGCCAGCATGGCGCCGTAGCCCGGCAGGTCCTTCGGCCACAGCGGCAACGCCCGCGCGGTGCGGTCGCGCATCCAGCGCACGCGTCCCTGATACAGGTCCAGGAACAGCGCCACCGGCTGCGCCATGAAGTCCAGCGGATACTGCATCAAATGCCGATCGAGGATCAGCACGGCGGCGCTTAGCTCTCCCTCTGCCGCCTGTTGCAGCGCTGCCAGATGCCCGCGTTCGCGCTGGTTCATCGGCAATGTGGACGCAGTGGCGATCAACACATCGATCCGCCCGGCCAGCACCGGATCGCGCGCCAGGATGAACAGCCAGGCCTTCGCCAGATGCGCCATGACGAAATCAGGCGCGGCGTCGCGTGCTGCGTCCAACAGCGCGACAGCATCGCCGCAGGAGAGGTTGAACGCGCGCAACGCCCGATCATACAGCGAGGCCGCTTCGGCACTCGCGCCGGTCACGCTCAGCCCTTGCGCGTCCTTGATCATCGCACGCCCTCCCTGCGACCAAGCGTGGCCGCATTGCCGCGACGGTGCAACACGCGCGGTATCGGCCTATCCTGGCTGCAATCATGGGAGGACTCCAGGATGCTGCCGACGCCCGGCTTCCATCATCTGCATCTGAATTCGGTCGATCCCGAAGCGGCGATCGACTGGTACGTCCGGCAATTCCCAAGCTGCACGAAGGGCGAATGGGCCGGCTATCCCGCGCTGTTGTCGCCCAACAACGTCATGGTGCTGTTCACCAAAGTGGACACACCGCCGCGCTCGGAACCGCAGAGTGCGATATGGCATTTCGGTTGGCACGTCACCGACGTACGCGCCAGCCTTGCGACCTACCAGGCCCGGGATGAAGTCCAGCTCCTGCCGCTCTACACCACTGATGAGGGCGGCTCCGTCCTGGTCAGCAGCGATACCTGGCCGAGTGTCGGCAATGTTCTCGGGCTGACCCGCGAACAGATCGCCGAGGCACGTGCCAGCAACGTGCAGCCCAAGGGTGGCGGCGGCTTCGCCTATACGGCCGGGCCAGACAACGCGCTGGTCGAATATGCCGGCAACTATCCGGCCGAACGCTTCAACCACGTGCACCTCTGGCAGGAAGAGCCCCTGTGCGCGTTGCTCTGGTACCAGAAGCACCTTAACGCCCCGGTCCGCGCTGGCTTCAGCGGACCGGCGCCGAACCAGGGCAACTGCAAGGTGGCACGAGGCGCGGACCGCACCTGGCCGGCGCTCGATCGGGAGGGCATGTTCCGCACCCCACGTGCAGGCGTCGAATTCGGCGACGTGGTGCTGACTTGGTACGCCAATCAGGGCGATACCCCGCTGGCCAGTCCCCGGGGCCAGTTGCAGGACCACATCGCGCTGAGCGTCGGTGATCTGGATGCCTGGCTGGCGAAACTACACGGTGAAGGCGTGACATTGCTCGAGCCGCCGTATCGGCTCGGCGACACGCGCGCGGTCATGATCGAAGGGCCGAGCAAGGAAGCACTGGAGCTTGTGGAGGCACGCTGAGTGGGCGGGCCGGGCCATTCCGCTCACACATATCCCCATATACGGAGCCAGCGTCGCAGACCGGCCGATGCAGAACGACATGTCGGGCAGGCGGCAGGCGAGACTGAAATCCGGCCTGTCGTCCTGAGCAGACGGTGCGTGCGTGACGCCGCAGGCGCTGCTCGCATTCAGGAAAGGACAACAAGATGGCAAGTTCTCTCAAATCGGCGGCCTTGGTTGTGCGCAGGCCGTCAATCGCGGTCATCGCGATGGCATTGCTGACGGGCCTTGATGGCACCGCCTGGGCTCGCGTCAGCGGACCGGCGCTCATCGATGTACAGGCGTCGATGCCCGGCCAATCATTCCTCACGTCGAGAGGACCGGCCTTCATCACCGGAAATCTCGGCTCATTCCAAACCACCACGATCCCAGGCAGCGGGGGTGAGGGCTTCCTCATGAACAACGGCAACGGCACCAGTACCCTGCTCACGCCGGGCGGCATCCCGCAGACGGTCGCGACGCCAAGATGATGCAAATAGAGCAGCGGGACGCATCGCGGGCACATGCCCTTTGCGTCCCCTGCTGCATCATTCTTTCCGACTGCGGCACCCTCTTCTGCGCATTATGCGGTTGCATTCTTCATCGGGCATAGTGACTTGGCGTCTCTCACAGACGGCGATGGACAGGGTCGCCGTTAGATTGTCCACCAGCCCCAGGCCGCGCACGAGCCTCTCCTCCTAGGTCTTCGTCAGACGCAGAAACACTTTCGTGGCGGCCCACACGCCCTTCAGATCGAACTGGCCCTGGTAGACATCCGGAGGGGCGGGACCGCGCTTGAGCAGACGATAAATCGCTTCCCAAGCCGTGCGCGTGGAGTATTCAAACGTGAACGCGATGTCGCGTTCAAGCTCGACGTACTGACCCAGGAAGCCCAGATTGGTTACGCCCTCCGGAACCACGGGCGGCCTGTCGCCATGCTTGCGGCGCAGCCAGATGTTGTTGACGTAGGGCATGTTGCAGGGAATGCAGATCGACGTGCGTACGATCTCTTCCGTTTTCGGCTCGCCTTTCTTCAGACCGAGATGTTGCAGCGCTTCCCTCAATATCTCCTCACCTGTGCATTGATACATGGGCTTTGAATAGAGGTTGCCTGCTTTTTCGGGAAAGAGCCCATAGCCCCACCAGACAAATGTACCGGGTGGCTGACTGAGAACTTCGGGCTGCTCGAAGATCGACAGCGAGATCACCCAGTTCGAATCTTTCAAAGTCAGGAGCCCGCCGCTTCCCGGGCCGCTGTGGGTCAGGTTGGTGATCTCATCAAGGAACTCCGAGCCGGTCGTGGTCACGGTGAACGTTACCCAGCGCGAATCGGCGATCCGGTCGTCGCCAAAGAATGCATCCGGATTGCCGAAGCCTTTGTGTTCCCCGGCCAACTTCTTCCACAGCGCCCATGACCGCCCGGGGTTAGGCGGCGGCCCCGGCGGCTCATCCATCGTTCCGGCCGAGATATCGGCCGCTTGCGAGCCGGTGGTCACGAACACGACGTCGTTTGAGGCGACGTCGATCGACATCGAAGCACCCCCACGTTCGTATTCAAGTCGATTGACGGTCATGCGGCCAGGTGATTCGGTGAACTCGATGTCGCTGACGAAGGCGCCCTTCAAAAAGTTCACCTGCTGACTTTCAAGCCAGGCGACCAGCGGTTCGACGAAGGCTTCATGCTGGTTGAATTGCGAGCGCAGAACATTTGCCATGGTCGACAGGTCGGGAAACAAATAGACGAAGCGGTTCAGGTAGCGCCGGAACTCGATGATGGTGTGCTGTGGTAGCGAACCCATCAGCGTCGACCAGAGCAACCAGAATTCCGTTTCGAAGAACCTTGGGGAAAACCAGTCTTTAATGAGCTGACCGTCCAACGACGCTTCGCGGGCGAGCGAAAGTTTCGCGAGACTGAGGCCGTCGCCAAGGTTCAGTCCATACCGCTGGTCATGCATGCGGCGGAGGTTCTGATCGACAATATGGGTTTGGTCGACAAACGGGTGTTCTTTATTGAAAGTGAGGAATTGCTCCGCAACATTGATATTGGAGTAACCTTGAGTGGGGATCTTACCGAGCAGATCCAAAGCGCAGCGGAACTCCTTATCGAAGATCGAGCCAGGCAGGTTGTAACCGCTTTTCGCATCGCCAGTTAAAAAGAACCCGCCGCCAAGCTTCTCGTCTGCCTCGTAAATTGTAATGTCCGGACCGGACATGTCAGCGTTCCGGATGAGTAACGCCGCCGCTGCCAAGCCCCCGAATCCGCCGCCGACAATATGCGCCTTCATTTGTCCCCTCCCAGAAACTCCGGGTTCGGAGCTTCTCCCGACCCGCGGCTGCCCCGGCAAGCTGCGAGGGCCGGCGCAAACATCGCGTCGGCCGAAACCGACGCCGCTGGCTGTTATCGCGCTGCCGTGGACGTTATGCCAACGGCCGCGCGCAATCGCGCAACAGAACAATAAACTCGACAGCAATTGGGATTGGTTGCAAAATCGAGCCCCGCCCCTACCGGACGCGGCTCACCGTGTAATCCGCGACATCCATCAACGCGCGGCGCAGCGCATTATCGGGGAACACCCCCAGCGCCGTCTTCGCCGCCGCGGCAAATCCGTGCGCCCGTTCCAACGTGGCCCTGATCGCACCGCACCGCTCCATCAGTGCCAACGCGCGATCGAGGTCGGCCGCGCTCTGCTCACTCGCCTCGATCGTGCGCCGCCAGAAATCCCGATCCGCCGCGCTCCCGGCCTGATAGGCCACCAGCACGGGAAGCGTGATCTTGCCCTCGCGGAAATCATCGCCGACGGTCTTGCCCAGCACCGCCTGGTCCGCGGCGTAGTCCAGCGCGTCGTCCACCAGCTGGAATGCGACACCCAGGTTCATGCCGTACGCTGCCAGCGCCGCGGCCTCACCCGCGGGGCGCTCCGCCACCACCGCTCCCACCTCGCAGGCCGCCGAGAACAGCGCCGCGGTCTTGCCCCGGACCACCTCCAGGTACCGCTCCTCCGACGTGGACAGGTCGTTCTGCGTGACCAGCTGCAGCACCTCGCCCTCGGCGATCGTCGCCGCGGCGCGCGACAGGATCGCCAGCACCACCAGCGAACCATCCTCCACCATCAACTGGAACGCCCGGGCAAACAGGAAGTCCCCCACCAGGACCGAGGCCTGGTTGCCGAACACCGCATTGGCCGAGGCCAGGCCACGCCGCAGCACGCTCTCGTCCACCACGTCGTCGTGCAGCAGTGTCGCGGTGTGGATGAACTCGACGCACGCGGCGAGCTTCACGTGCCGCTCGCCGGTGTAGCCGCACAGCCGTGCCGCGGCCAGCGTCAGCAGCGGCCGCAGCCGCTTGCCGCCGGCCGCGACGATATGCGCCGCAAGCTGCGGGATCAGCGTCACCGGGCTGTCCATGCGCGCCACAATGGTCCGGTTGCAGGCCGCCAGATCGGCCTCCAGCAGCGTGACCAGCGCGCTCAGCGCGTCCGGCCGCTCGTCAGGCGTCGGACTGGCCAGGGACGGACTGATCGCAACGCCCAATATGGTCTCCTGGCTTGCATGTCTGGTGGACACGGGCACCATATCGGCGCGCTGGATGGTCAAGCAAGGGCGCGAGGAGATCATGGCGGTGCGCGTCCTGCTGACCTCGAACGATCCGGTGCGGCTGTCGTTCCTAACCGCGCTGCTGGCGGACGCAGGCGTCACCGCGGTGGTCCTGGACGCCCACGCCAGCGCGATCGAGGGCAGCATCGGCGCCATCCCCCGCCGCCTCATGGTGGCCGCCGACGACGAGTGGCTGGCGCGCAAGGTCCTGCGGGAAGCCGGCGAACTGTGAGGGCGATGGTCCGCGCCGTCGCGCCGCCAATGCTGCTGGCGGCATCCGCCTTGATCGCCGCGTTCTGGGTAGCGATCTGCGCCGCGGCACCCGAGTTCATCTGGCAAGGCCTGGGACTGGCCTGGCATCATGTCACCCGGACCGAGCTGCTGTCGGCGCTCCTGGTCGGCTTCGTTCTCGCGTTCTTCGTGGAACCGCTGATGGACCGCCTACGAGGCCAGCGGCGCGGCCACTCGGGCAGCCGAACATCTGGCACCGCGCTGTTCACCGCGGCTCTCAGCCTGGTGTTCGCGCTGGCCTCGATCGCCTTGCACGACGCGATGACCGCCTTTGTCTCGGAACACGAGCAGGCAGTGCATGGCGGCCTTGCGGACGCGATCTCGCTGACGATGGCCTGGGCGATCGTGCCGTTCGCGGTGACCTTGGCCTGGCTGTGCCTGCCGAACCGTTGGCTCGCCATCCCAGTGGGGATCATTGCCGCCGTCTCGCCCTGCATCGCCGGATGGCTGTTTGCCTGGTCGCTGCGCTCGGTGTTCACCACCGCCGTTCCCAGCCTGGTGATCCTCGGCCTTGGCTATCGCCAGACGGCGCTGCGGCCGGCGCGTATCGGCTTAGCCCGCCATGTGCGCACGGTCGCATCGGTGGCCATCATCTGGCTGCCAATGGCGCTGCTCGTCGATCTGTTGCTCGGATGGTTCCGGCTGGATCAGTTCAAACTGTACAGCTCGTTCAACTTCTGGATGGATGCGCGCTTCTACCTCGGCTGGAGCCTGGGTCTGCTGCTCGCACCGTCACCGCACCTGTCAACCGCAGATGGGCGATCCGACTGAACCTGACCGGCTCAGGGTACGCTGGCCACCAGGCGAACCCCACCGAGGCTGCCGCTGTCGTACAACCGAGCGATCACCGCATAGAACAGCTCCTGTGCGGCGTAGGCGGCCTCGCCATGCGTTTGTGCATACGCGGCATGGTTCTTCCGCCATGCAGCAAGGCGTTCGGCGGCAAAGGGAGCCCAGTCACTGGTCATGTCGGTCGCCACAATATCGACGAAGCCCGCGGCGCGCGCATCGGCTGCGTAGTCATCGATGCTGGTGACCGTGGTGCCGAATACGAACTCGTGCAGATCGCGCAGGTCCTTTGCATCGAATGGCGTGCGCATGCAGAGATCCTCGATGTAGCATCCACCGCCTGGGCGCAGCGCACGCGCCATGCGGGCGAACAGGCGCGGGCGATCGGGGATGTGCAGCACGGCGAGCCAGCTCACCACCGCGTCGAATGTGGCATCGGGCAGCGGATGAACGAGCGCATCGCCACAGAGATGCGTAACCCGCTCGCCCAGACCGCAGCGCCGCGTGAGATCGACGGCGATCTGATTGAGGTTGGCTTGCAGCTCCAGCGCGGTGACATGGCAGCCGGTGGTGTACGCGAGGAATCGCGCCGGCCCACCGATCCCCGAGCCGATGTCCAGCACTCGGCTCGCCGGTCCCAGCCCGAAGTGGTCGGCCGCCACCCGGATCGCGTCGGTGCCGTGGTAATGCCATTGGTCAAGCGCGAACAATTGCTCGGGCGAGATTGGATCGCCCGGGCCAATGCCGAGCGCCGCCAGACCGCGATCAACCCGCTCCAACTGCGTATAGAGCGGCACTGCCGCAATTGCTGTCGTGTCAGTCACCGCTGGCCTCGGTGACCGAATTCCGCGTCAGGTTCGCCGAAGCGACCTTTGGCGCCGGACGCTTGCTCTGTTCCACCGCTTTGACCTTGGCACTCCGCCGCTCGGAAGCACGGCTCGCCTTCGATCGCGGCCTGCTCGCAAGCTGCGCCAGCGAGCAATTCTCCAATACCTCGGCCACCGCATCCCGCGCCTGCTGCATCAGCGGCTGCAATCGGCACTCGCTGATATCCACGCAGTCGGCGCACTGGCGGAACCGCGTGCGACTCGCGCACGGCGTCAATGCGAGGGGCCCATCCAGCACACGAATGACGTCGGCGACCGAAACCTCCGCCGGATCGCGCAGTAACCGATGACCGCCCTGCGCGCCGCGGCGGCTCTCGATGATCCCGTGATCGCGTAGCTGCACGAAGATCGCCTCGAGGAACTTGCGTGGCACCTGCTCCTGTTCCGCCACCTCATTGGTTTGCAGCCAGGTGCCCGTCGGGGCGTTCTCGGCCAGGCGAAGAACCGCCCGCAGTGCGTACTTTGTTTTGCTGGACAGCATGGCGAGGCTCCTGCGGCATCGGCGGTGCACGGTCAACCCCTGACGCCGACGTGATGATTATTTCAGTTGACAGCGGGTCCGGGTTTATACCCTAATCCTATGGGATAAGTAGGATATGATCATGCCCCAGCCAACCATCGCCGTCATTGGCGCAGGATTCAGCGGCACGGCTCTGTCGCTCTGGTTGCAGTCCTCCTGTCCGGTGGGGACGCGCATCCATCTGATCGAGCGCGGTCATCGGTTCGCCAGCGGCCGGGCGTATGCCACCGAGAACCCCAGTCATCTGCTGAACGTCCCGGCAGGCCGCATGAGCATGTTTCCTGATCTGCCGCAGGACTTCGTGCGCTGGCTCCGCCAGCAGCCGAAATCGCGCCTCGGCCACGTAGTGCCGGACGAGCAGGCATTCGTTCCCCGCAGCCTGTTTGGCGCCTACCTCCAGGACCGCCTTGCTGCCAGCCTGAGCGACACCCGCGCCTCGCGCCTTGAATTGTTGCATGACGAAGTCGTCCGCGCCGAGGAAGGCGCGGCAAAGGTGACACTGCATCTGGCGTCGGGCGCGAAGCTGGACGCTGATATTGCGGTCCTGGCGAGCGGCAACGCCCACCCGCTGCCGGTGCATCCGAACGTTGCGATGCTCGACGCCGCTGGCCTGTGGCGCGGCAATCCCTGGACGCCGGCGGTGCTTGCCGGGCTGGCTCCCGACGCGCCGGTTCTGCTCGTGGGCACCGGACTGACGATGGTTGACACGGTGGTCACTTTGCTCGAGGCCGGCCATACCGGTCCGATCCACGCGCTGTCGCGTCACGGCTTGCTGCCACATCGGCATGCGTCGCCAGAGCTTGCACCGATCACCCTGCCCACCAGTCTTCCCACTGGGCTTGCGCCGATCATGCGCGTTGTCAGGAGCGAAATCGCACGGTCACAGGCAGCAGGGACCGGTTGGCGCCCCGTGATCGACGCGTTGCGTCCGTTCACCCAGGACCTCTGGCGCGGCCTGAGCGTCAGCGAACGAGGGCGCTTCCTGCGCCACCTGCGCGCGTTCTGGGACGTGCATCGCCACCGCATCGCGCCCACGGTGGCTGACCGGATCCAGGCAGCGTTGGCGTCACAGCAGTTGCGCATCCACGCGGGTCGGATCATCGGTCTCGGCGTTGACCACGGTCTGGCGGACGTCACGTTCCGCGAGCGCAAAACGGGCGCCGAGCACTCGCTGCAGGCGGCATGCGTGATCGATTGCACCGGCCCTGGCGCCGATGTGACGCAAACTACCGACCCGCTGATGCAGACACTGCTCCGCGCCGGGATCGCGCGTCCCGATCCACTGCGGCTCGGCGTGGATGTAGGGCCTGACGGCGCGGTGCTGACCCGCTCCGGCGCGCCCTCCCATCGGTTTTTCGCCATCGGTCCGCTCACCAAGGGAGCGAACTGGGAGATGACAGCCGTCCAGGAGTTGCGCACCCAGTGCCGCGACCTGGCTCGTGCCCTGGCCAGGCGGTTGGTGCAAATCGGACGGTCGGATGGCCACCCGGCTGCCAGTCCGAGCGGCGACACGGCTCTCCCGAGCGCAATGCCGGGGAGACGAGAATCCGCCAAAATCGCGCAGTTGGCAGTAAATTAATCTTTCTTGTCAGGGCATATTGCACTTAGCGAGAAGAATGTTCTCATATTCCTCAGAGCGCCTTGCACCCGCAGCGCTCGCAAGCGATGAGAGGAAGGCCATGGCTGGACCAATCGCGATCCTGATGCGCCCCGATCGCGGCGCGTCGCGATGTAGCTGACCCGTCAGCATCGTCGCCGCGGTCCCCGCCGGGATCGCATCACTGCCGTTAATATCGAAGGAAACCAATCGATGTTGCAATCGCACATCATCGACGTGGATGGCGTGTTCGTTGGCACGGCCATCAGGATCGACCGCGGCTACCGCTTCGTCGCCATCGACTTCCGCCTGGAAGAGCTGGATTCGTCCGTCTGGCCAACGCTGGAGGACGTGCGCCGGCTGGCGCGCCGGACGCTGCTGGCCGCCACCTCGGCCGGACCGATTTCTCCCGGGCTCCACGTTGCGGCACCAGGTCCTCGGCCTGGACGCAACGTGGTGACAACAAGCAACGGAGGGAAACCATGATCTCACGACGACACTTGTTCGCCGCGCTTCCCGCCATCGGCTTCGCGGCGACTCGCGCAGGCGCTGCGCCCAGCAAGCTGGTGCGCCTCGGATTTCAGAAGGGCGAGCCGATCCTGTTGGCAGCCAAGCAGAATCATAGTTTGGAGACGTTGCTGAATCCGCTCGGCATCGACGTGCAATGGGTCGAGTTCCAATTCGGTCCGCCGATGCTGGAAGCCATGCGCGTCAACGCGATCGATATCGGCGCTGTCGGCGACACGCCTCCGGTATTCGCGCAAGCGGCTCGCGGCGATCTGCTTTACATCGCCGCGCAGCGCGCCGGTGGCCAGGCGATTCTCGTACCGCCCGGTTCCACGCTACAAACGCTGCATGACCTGAAGGGCAAGAAAGTCGCGTTCGGTCGCGGCTCCAGTGCGCATAACCTGACGATCGCGGCGTTGGAAAAGGGTGGGCTGAGCTACGCCGACATTCAGCCGATCTACCTCGGCCCCGCTGATGCCGGCGCGGCATTCGAGCGCGGTGCCATCGATGCATGGACCATCTGGGACCCGTACTACGCGCTGTTCGAGACGCGCCCCGGTGTCCGTGTTCTCGCGAAGTGGACCGAGATCACCGAGCAGAACTCGTTCTTCATGGCCAGCCGCGCCTTCGTCGAGGCCAACGCACCGATCGCCACCAAGCTGGTCGGTGAATTCACCCGCATTGCCGGTTGGGCACGCGAGCATCGTCCGGAACTCGCGGGACTGCTGGCGAAGGAAACCGGCATGCCGCTGGACGCCGTGCAGCGCGCGGTGGATCGCGCGCCGTTCCAGGTGCTGGCGATGAACGACGAGATCACCAGCAATCAGCAGATCGTCGCGAACCGTTTCCACTCGCTCGGTCTGATTCCCGCGGACATCAAGGTCAGCGATCAGGTTTGGAGGGCCAGCACATGACGACCGCTCCTGCCAACCACGGCGGCAACGAACAGCCACTGGATCTGTTTTGGTTCCTGCCGACGGGCGGTGATGGACCCTACCTCGGATCCACCATCGGGCACCGTCCCGCCGACTTCGGCTACCTGCGCGAGATCGCCGTTGCAGCCGATCGGCTTGGCTTTGGTGGTGTGCTGCTGCCGACTGGCAACAATTGCCTTGATGGCTGGACGCTTGGTTCCGCACTTGCGCCCGCGACGCAAGCACTGAAATTCCTGCTGGCGTTGCGTCCCGGTATCCTGTCGCCGGCACTCGCCGCGCGCCAGTCCGCAGCATTCGACCGCATCAGCAACGGTCGTTTGTTGTTGAACATCGTCACTGGCGGATTGCCGAATGAACTAGGCGGCGACGGCCTGCTGCTGGACCACGATGAACGCTACCAGCAGACCAGTGAATTCCTCACCATCTGGCGCGGGTTGTTCAACGGCGGCATCGATTTCACCGGCCGCCACCTCACCGCGCGCAACGCACGCCTCGGCTCGTTCAGCAGCGTGCAAAAACCGTATCCGCCGTTGTGGTTCGGCGGTTCGTCACCCGCCGGCATCGAGGCTGCGGCAGAGCACGTCGATACCTATCTGACCTGGGCAGAACCGCCCGCGATGGTCGCCGACAAGCTGGCCACCGCTCGCAAGAGTGCCGCGGCACGAGGTCGCACGTTGGACTACGGCCTGCGAGTCCATCTCATCGTGCGCGAGACCGACGACGCGGCCTGGGATGCAGCCAAACAACTGATCAGCCGCCTGTCCGACGCGACGATTGCGTCGGCGAAGCGGCAGTTCCTCGAGGATTCCGATTCGGTTGGCCAACGCCGCCAGTTCGAGCTGCATGGTGGTGATCGCGACAAGCTCGAAGTCAGTCCAAATTTGTGGGCCGGCATCGGTCTCGTGCGCCACGGCGTCGGCACCGCGCTCGTTGGCAGCCCGCAAACCGTGGCGACGCGGCTGCGTGAATACCAGGCACTCGGCGTCCGCACGGTGATCGCATCCGGCTATCCGCATCTGGAAGAAGCCTACCGGGTCGCTGAGCTGCTGTTCCCCGCATTGGGCATTGGCAGACAGGCGAACGAACTCGGGCGCGACTTCGTCGCCGCGACACCGCGAATAGCAGCCGAATGATCGAGGAGGTGAGCCATGAAACGTGTCCTTCCCTGGCTGGTTCCCACCGCGATCCTGCTGGCGTGGCAGGCGGGATCCACGTTTGGCCTCATCCAGGCGAACGTGCTGCCGGCACCGTCCGCTGTCGCTGAAGCGTTCTGGCGCGCCGCGCGATCCGGTGAGCTGTGGACCAACATAGAAGTCAGCGCCGGCCGCGCCTTTCTGGGCTTCGCCATCGGCGGTGGCATCGGCTTCACGCTCGGCATGCTGAACGGACTGTCCTCACTCAGTGAAACGCTGACCGACAGCACGTTGCAAATGGTACGTAACATTCCGCATCTCGCGCTGATCCCATTGGTGATCCTTTGGTTCGGTATCGACGAGGAAGCAAAGATCTTCCTTGTCGCGCTCGGCGTGTTCTTCCCGATCTATGTCAATACGCAGCACGGCGTGCGTTCGGTCGATCCGCATCTGCTGGAGATGGGGCGCGCCTATGGCATGACGAAGGTGACACTGTTCCTTCGCGTCGTGCTGCCTGGTGCACTGCCGTCGATCTTCGTCGGCCTGCGCTACGGCCTTGGGATCATGTGGCTCACGCTGATCGTTGCGGAGACGATCTCGGCGTCATCCGGTATTGGCTTCATGGCGATGAATGCACGCGAATTCATGATGGTGGATGTCGTCGTGCTGTCGATCCTGGTGTACGCCGCGCTGGGCAAGCTGGCCGACAGCACGGCGCGGCTGCTCGAGCGTACCTGCCTCGCCTGGAACCCCGTCTACGCAAAGGTCTGAGCCATGAACATGGATGTCTTCGACCGCGTGAACATGCCCGACCCGCGCGTCAGCGTGACTGGAGCGGAAGTCAAACTGCAAGGCGTGAACAAGAGTTTTGGCGACCACCGCGTGCTGCGCGGCATTGACCTTGCGATCGAGCCGGGTCAGTTCGTTGCGATCGTCGGCCGCAGCGGCTGCGGCAAATCGACGCTGCTGCGCCTGGTCGCCGGGTTGGACACGCCTACTTCGGGCAGCATCGCATTGAACCAACAAACAACCGGCTGGAGCGACGTGGTGCGATTGATGTTCCAGGAGTCTCGCCTGCTGCCATGGCAACGTGTCGTCGCGAACGTCGCGGTCGGCCTCACGCATGCGCCCGATCGACAAACGCGCAGAGATCAGGCTGCTGCCGCGCTGCGCGAAGTCGGTCTGGCCGGACGCGAGAACGCCTGGCCGTCGGTGCTGTCTGGTGGCCAGAAGCAGCGCGTTGCCCTGGCGCGCGCGCTGGTCAGTCATCCGCGATTGCTGCTGTTGGATGAACCGCTCGGCGCACTCGACGCACTGACGCGGATCGAGATGCAGGAGTTGATCGAGCGCGTCTGGCAGCAGAAGGGATTCACCGCCGTGGTGGTGACCCACGATGTGTCGGAGGCCGTCGCGTTGGCGGATCGCATTCTGCTGCTCGATGACGGAGCGGTCATGCTGGATCTTGCCGTCGACCTGCCACGTCCGCGACGCCGCGGCGATCGCGAAGCCGCGGCGATCGAAGGGCGGGTTCTGCAACGGCTGCTACAGCGCTGAGCGTCTGCACATCCAAGGAAGTGCGAAGACCACGTAACTGCTTACCTCAGTAGGGCACGGTAGCTCCAAATGGTAGCGAAGCAACACAGAAGGATTCACCATAGAGGCACAGAGGCACCGAGAATAATCCGAAGGAGCTGGACGTCAGCACTGAGCCTACCGGTGGAGGTCTTCTTTCTCCGATTCTCTGTGCCTCTGCGCCTCAGTTGTGAACCCTACTTGCTTACTTAGCCGATCCGGGCTCGACCGCGCCTTATCAGGCAGATTAGGCCTGTCGCCCAGAGGGGGAGCAGTTACTCACCAACCCGGTAATGGGAGTCAACGCAGGAGAGAAAACCATGCGATCGACCAACGCAACTTTATCCATTCTATCAACGCTGGAATTGGCCTTCGAGTTGTCCAACGATAATGGCTCCTCGGGCAAAGTCCATCTTCGCGCAGCAGAGATTGATTCGCTGATCGCGAAGCTCGCGCAGCATCGAGCGACGATGGCGCCGGAGGTTCCGCGGTCACTGCCGGAACTCGAGGATGTCGGCATGATTCGTGATCCAATCTGGATCCTGCATGCGCCTGGTTCAACGAAGGACAAGCTGCTGATTATCCGGCATCCCGGACTGGGTTGGCTGACGTTTCAGTTGCCGCCGTCGGAGGCTGCCAAGCTGGGACACGCTCTGCTGCCCAATGCACCGCAGCACGTAGCGGATCTGTTGTTGCCGAACGGGCCACTTCATTGATGTCCACCGGTGCTACCGCGGCATGGTGTGCGCATGCATGCCCATCCACGTCTGTTATTGCCACGATCAGCGAAGATGTGATGCCCGGCCTACGCCGGCCCTGATGGTTGGGGCAGTGGCGGCACGATTATTTTGATTGCATCGCCGCGGATGGTATGCATACTAATCCTATCTACGAAATAGGATTTAGCATCGCAGGGAGGCGTACGATGATAGGCCTCCAGGGTCTTGAGCGCCGATCGTTCCCCGGGGCGACAGCACTGTTTGTGTCCCCGCTGCAGCAGATGATAACCGACATCGCAGTGGCGGCGGCGAGTCCACTGGAACGGCGGCAGCGGCGCGTGGCGTCGGCGCTGTTGCGCTATCTCGACCAGCCCCGCCTGCTCCGCGACGTCGCGTGCCCGTGTTCACCGGACCGTTACATCAGGCATCTGCTGCATGCCGCGGAGGATCACACCATCCTCGCGCTGGTCTGGCGGCCCGGCCAGATGTCGCCGGTGCATGGCCATCATAGCTGGTGCGCGTTGGGGATCCATCGCGGGTCCATGACGGAGACACACTTCACCCTGGACGCGGACCGGCCTGTGCCCCGCGGCAGCACGCAACTCCACGTTGGTGACATCTCTCACGCACCACCCGAGCCCAACGCGATCCATCGGCTTGCCAATCTAGGCACCGAAACCGCGATTTCGATCCACGTCTATGGGGCACGGTTTGATCAGCTAGGTCACGCGGTCAACCGTGTTTGGGCCGCATAAGGCGCTGTAGGAGAGCTGACGGCTCAACCCCGGGGGACCAGCCATGACCATCGCACCGCGGCGTGCTGGTCTCGGCTGCTGGTCGCTATAGCCTCGACACCCCGGCGCGCACACGCTCCAGGAAGCGTTTCAACTGCGGCGGCTTCGCCCGGTCCATGTTGTAGTGCACGAACCA
This sequence comes from uncultured Alphaproteobacteria bacterium, assembly GCA_963726125.1. GTDB lineage: Bacteria > Pseudomonadota > Alphaproteobacteria > Acetobacterales > Acetobacteraceae > JAMXLO01. Next base: position 771,955 of record CAVSBG010000005.1, read on the forward strand.
CGTGACCCGGCAGCTCCGCGCGCACAGCGCCCGCACCGCTCGCCCGATGACCTTGCGCGCTGGATCTCCGAGTCCAACCCGCACCATCCACCATGGTCCGCCATACGTTGTGACGACAATGATCCGCCGGATATTCTTCAACCGATCCGTGCTCACCGTGCCGTCCGGCAGCACGTCGAACGCCACGCCGGGCAGCCAGACGCGGTCGAAATATCCCTTCAGCATCGCCGGCATGCCGTACCACCACGCCGGATACACCAGCACGATCGCCTCGGTCGTTGCGATCTGGTCGTCGTAGCGCTTCACCAGCCGTTCATTCCGCGCCGTATTCTGATAGTCCAGCCGCTCCTGCCGGCTCATCACCGGATCGAACTGCTCCGCATACAGATCGACGTCGGTCACCTCATGGCCATGCTCAGCCAAAGCCTCCAGTACAACGGCGTGAGCGGAAGCAGCGAAGCTCTCAGCCACCGGATGGCAATAGATCACCAGGACACGCATCCAGCCGATGTAGGGCTGAGGTTGATCCCGCCGAAACAAACCGGCGCAAACGTGATCCCGCGGAGGCAGGAGTGATTCATGATCTGGACATAAGGATATGTTTATGTCATGGAATTAACCATGGAGCGCCTGCTCACCAGTTTGCGTGCCGCCGCCGAACCGACTCGCCTGCGCCTGCTGGCGCTGGCCGGGCGCGGCGCATTCTGCGTGTCGGAGTTCACCGAAATCCTCGCCCAGTCGCAGCCCCGCCTGTCCCGCCACCTGAAGCTGCTGTGCGACTGCGGCCTGCTGGACCGCGTGCGTGAGGGCGCCAACGTCTGGTTCACCCTGCCGCATGGCGAGACTGGCGCGCTGGCCCGCGATCTGGTCGCACGGCTGCCGGATGACGACCCGATGCTGGAGGCGGACCGTCGCCAAGCCGGCCGGGTGCTGGCCGAACGGGCCCGCGTGGCCTCCGAGAGCTTCCGCCGCCAGGGCGCGGACTGGGACGAAATGCGCGCGCTCGACCTGCCGGCCGCCGCTGTCGAGGCGGCAGTGCTCGCATTGGTCCCGGAGCGCGATGCCGGGCGGCTACTGGATATCGGCACCGGCACTGGCCGCGTGCTGGAGCTTCTGGCTCCCAGGATCAGCCAGGGCGTCGGCGTCGACGCGTCCAAGGCGATGCTGGCGCTGGCACGTTCGCGGCTGGCCCGACCCGGCCTGTCGCACTGCTCGGTGCGTCTCGCGGACATGTATCGCCTGCCCTTTCCAGACGCCACGTTCGATCTGGCCGTCATGCAGATGGTGCTGCACTACGCCGAGGATCCGCCGGGCGTGCTGGCCGAACTGGGCCGCGTGCTGCGTCCAAACGGTCGCCTCATCCTCACCGACCTCGCGCAGCACGATCGCGACGATTTGCTAACCAAGTTGGCGCATCGTTGGCCGGGGTTCACCGATGACGAGATGCGCGGCCTGCTGGCAGACGCCGGCCTGCTCCAGGGCGAGCCGGTGGCGATCGAGGGCCCGCTCGCCATTCGCCTCTGGCCCGCCATCCGTGTCGCCGATGCACCCGTCGCGCAGCCGCGCGAACTGGTGGTCTGAAGTGCCCATCGCCACGCACAACAGCGACATCGATGGCTTCATCCGGCGCCTGCCGAAGGCCGAGCTGCACATGCACCTGGAAGGCAGCATCGAAGCCGAGATGCTGCTCGAACTGGCGGGTCGCAACGGCGTGACGCTGCGCTGGACGACACCCGAGGCGGTGCGCGCCGCCTATGACTTCCGCGACCTGCAGGAGTTCCTCGATCTCTATTACGCTGGTTGCCAGGTGCTGGTGCGCGAGCGCGACTTCTACCACATCACCCGCGCCTATCTGCAGCGCGCGCATGACGATGCAGTGGTGCGGGCGGAAATCTTCGTCGGCCTGCAGAACTACACCAATCGGGGAATGCCGCTTGAGGCGGTGATGGATGGCGTCCTGGCAGCGATGCGCGATGCCGAACGTGAGCTTGGCATCAGCGCCGGCCTGCTGGTGATCGCGCAGCGTCATCGCAGTGAGGCCGAGGCATTGCAATTGCTCGACCAGGTGATGCCGTGGGCGGACCACATCGCTGGCTTCGGCCTGGGCGGGGCGGAACGCAACTACCCGCCATCGGGCTTTACCCAGTTCTTTGGTGCCTGCCGCGAGCGGGGATTCCGCGTCACCGCGCATGCCGGCGAGGAAGGCCCTGCGTCCTATGTGCGCGAGGCGCTCGAACTGCTGCACGTTGAGCGCATCGACCACGGTAATTCGTGTCTGGACGAACCGGCGCTGGTGCACGAGCTGGCGGTGCGGAGGATTCCGCTGACGGTCTGCCCACTGTCGAATGTCCGGCTGCAGGGCGTACCGTCGCTAGCGGCACATCCGCTGCGCGCCATGATGGACGCCGGCCTGTCCGTCTCACTGCATTCGGACGATCCGGCGTATTTCGGCGGCTACGTCAACGAGAACTTCATCCAGTGCCGTCAGACTCTCGATCTGTCGGTAGACGAAATCGTGACGCTGGCGCGCAACAGCCTGACGGCAGCGTTTGTCCCGCTGGCCGAGACAGCACGCCATGTCGCGTTGCTCGACGCCTACGTCGAAGCTTGTCACCTGACCAAATTGCCCGATCGCGTCTGAAGGAATGCCGATGCCGAAGCCACACCTGCTCGATGCGCTGCGTGACGCTGTCCTGCTGTGCGATGGTGCGATGGGAAGCCGCGTGCAAGGCATGACGCTGGACGTCGAACGCGACTACCAGGGCCGGGAAAACTGCACCGACGTGCTGAACATCTCCCGCCCCGACCTGGTGCGTGACATCCACCGCGGCTACTTCGAGGCCGGCGCCGACATGGTGGAAACCAACACCTTCGGCGGCTCCCCGGTCACGCTGGCGGAATTCGACCTCGCCGACCGCGCCTTCGAGATCAACCGCCGCGGTGCCGAACTGGCGCGCGAGGCGGCGGACCAGTTCTCCGATGGCCGCCATCGCTGGGTGATCGGCAGCGTCGGCCCGGGCACCAAGCTGCCCAGCCTGGGCAACATCGCCTACGACCCACTGGAGGCCGCGCTGGCTGACCAGTGCCGCGGCCTGCTTGCCGGCGGCGTCGACGCCATCCTGATCGAGACCTGCCAGGACCCGCTGCAGATCAAGGCCGCGGTGAACGGCGCCAAGATCGCCCGCGCGGAAGCCGGCAGCGACATCCCGATCTTCGTGCAGGCGACCGTCGAAACCACCGGCACGCTGCTGGTCGGTCCCGATGTCGCCGCCGCGGCCGCCATCGTGAACGCGCTCGACGTGCCGATGATCGGTTTGAACTGCGCCACCGGTCCACAGGAGATGGCCGAGCACATCCGCTGGCTTTCCAGCAATTGGCCCGGGATGCTGTCGGTGCAGCCGAATGCCGGATTGCCCGAATTGGTGGACGGCCAGCCGCACTATCCGCTCAGCGCCGCCGATCTCGCGACCTGGCTGGAACGCTTCGTCGAGGAGGACAAGGTGAACCTCATCGGCGGTTGCTGCGGCACCAACACGCAGCATATCGGCGCGCTCGATGCGATGCTACGCCGCCGTGGTGATCGCCGCCCGACGCCAGTGGTGCGCAAGTCGCTGTGGATCCCGTCGGTCGCCAGCATGTACCAGTCGGTGCCACTGCGGCAGGAGAACGCATTCTTCGCCATCGGCGAACGGTGCAACGCCAACGGCTCGAAGAAGTGGCGTGAGTCGCAGGAGAAGCACGATTGGGACGGCTGCGTCTCAATGGGCCGCGAGCAGATCGGCGAAGGCTCCAACGCCCTCGATGTCTGCACCGCCTTCGTCGGCCGCGACGAGAACGCCGAGATGACCGAGGTCATCCGCCGCTTCACCTCGTCGGTGAATGCGCCGCTGGTGATCGACAGCACCGAAACGCCGGTGATCGCGGCTGCCCTGAAGCTGCATGGCGGCAAGCCGATCATCAACTCGATCAACTTCGAGGACGGCGAGAAGGCGGCCGCCGACCGGTTGAAGCTCGCGAAGCAGTTCGGTGCCGCGGTGATCGCGCTGACCATCGACGAAACCGGCATGGCGAAGTCCGCCGAAGCCAAGCTCGAGGTCGCGCGCCGTCTGATCGATTTTGCCTGCAATCAGCATGGCCTGCCGCAGTCGGATCTCCTGATCGATCCGCTCACCTTCACCATCGCCACCGGGAATGAGGACGATCGCAAGCTGGCGCAGTGGACACTGGAGGGCATCGCTGCGATCCATGCCGAGTTCCCCGACGTCCAGATCATCCTCGGCCTATCGAACGTCAGCTTCGGCCTGAACCCCGCGGCGCGCGCAGTATTGAACAGCGTGTTCCTCGATCATGCGGTGCGTGCGGGAATGACCGGCGCCATCGTGCACGTGTCGAAAATCCGTCCCCTGCACCTGATCGCACCCGAGGAAGTGAAGATAGCTGAAGACCTGATCTTCGATCGGCGATCGGACGGCTACGATCCATTGAAAAGCCTGCTGGAGACCTTCGCCGATCGCAAACTCGCAGACGCCACCAAGAAGCAGCGCGCCGACACGGTTGAAGGTCGTCTGAAGGACCGCATCGTCGACGGCGACCGCAAGGGTCTCACCGATGAACTGGACGAGGCGCTGAAGACTCTCTCCCCCATCGACATCATCAACAACGTGCTGCTCAGCGGCATGAAGGTCGTTGGCGACCTGTTCGGCGCCGGCAAGATGCAGCTTCCGTTCGTGCTGCAAAGTGCCGAAACTATGAAGTCCGCCGTCGCCTATCTCGAACCGTTCATGGAGCGTGTTGACGGGCAGGAGAAAGGCACCATCGTCCTCGCCACGGTGAAGGGCGACGTGCACGATATCGGCAAGAACCTCGTCGACATCATCCTGACCAACAACGGTTACCGGGTAGTCAATCTCGGCATCAAGGTGCCGCTCAACGACATGCTGGCGGCGGCGAAGGAGCATCAGGCGCATGCCATCGGCATGTCGGGCCTGCTGGTGAAATCCACCGTCGTGATGCGCGAGAACCTGGAAGAGATGTCGCGCCAGGGGTTGGAAGTTCCGGTCCTGCTCGGCGGTGCGGCGCTGACCCGTGGCTACGTGGAGGACGACTGCGTCCGCGCCTACGCCGGAGGCCGTGTCGCCTATGCGCGTGACGCGTTCGATGGCCTGCACCTGATGGACAAGGTCACCGGCAACGCGTTCGACGATTACCTCGCGGCCGTGCAGGCCAAGCGCGTCGGCAAGGCGCGCAATCCGTCGCGCACGCTGGGTCAGGCCGATGCACGCGCATTCCGCCCGGTGGATGTCGCCGTCGTTCAGGCGCGCCGCCGCCGCCTGACGCATGATGTGCCGGTCGCTGAACCGCCTTTCTGGGGCGCCCGCGTAATCGAGGCCGCACCCAAGGCGATCGTACCCTTCATCAACGAACGCAGCCTCTACCAATTCCAGTGGGGCTTCAGGAAGCAAGGCCGTTCGCTGGATGACTTCCTCGGTTGGGCCAAGCAGGAACTGCGCCCGGTGATGCGGCGCATGCTGGCACTGTGCGAGGCTGACAACATCTTGAAGCCGCAGGCTGCCTATGGGTATTGGCTTGCCGCCGGACAGGGCAACGACCTGCTCATCTTCGACAAGGACGGCACCACCGAACTCGCTCGCTTCACCCTGCCCCGCCAACCGAAGGACGATGGCGAGTGCATCGCCGACTTCTTCCGCGACGTCGATGACGCGCAACGCGACGTGATCGCGCTCCAGGTCGTCACCGTCGGACAGAAGGCATCCGAGGTAGCCCGCGAGTGGTTCGAGGACAATCGCTACCAGGACTACCTCTATCTGCACGGTCTGTCGGTCGAGATGGCCGAGGCCATGGCGGAATACGTCCACAAGCGCATCCGCGCCGAGCTCGGCTTCGCGTCCGAGGACGATCGCGACATGGAGAAGATGCTGTCGCAGGGCTATCGCGGCTCGCGCTATTCGTTCGGCTATCCGGCATGCCCGCGGCTGGAGGACCAGGCGCCCATCCTGTCGCTCCTCGGCGCAGAGCGAATCGGCCTGTCGTTGTCCGAGGAATTCCAGCTCCATCCCGAGCAGTCGACCAGCGCGATTGTCGTGGTCAACCCGCACGCGAAGTACTTCTCTGTGTAACACCAGCGGCTACCGTTCCTGGGTTGCGATGACCGGATCGATCCGGCCATCGCAACCAAACGGAAAGTGCCTTGCGCCGGACGCAATTGCGCTACATCACGGTGCGGATTCAACGGCTGGAGATTCGCCGACCATGATGCTCGGGCGACAGGTGACGAACTGGCTTGCTATCGGTACCACGGCGTTGCTGCTGCAGGCCTGTGCCAATCCACCGCAACTCGGGTCCAGTGCTCGGGTCTTCCAGGCCGACATGTCTGGCGGCGCGAAGAACTGCGTCGTTCCCAAGGTCACGCCGGCACCAGGCCAGGTGACGCCGGTCACAGTCCAGGTCGGGAATGATGGCGGTTGGTGCGGCATCACCGTCAGCGACGGCGGCAAGCCCTACAGTGCCGGCCTGCTCGTCGCTGAACCGGCACACGGGAAGGTGGTTGTGCACACAGTCGGCGACACAACACGGATCGACTACACGCCCGCGCCCCGTTTCGCGGGCACCAACTCATTCTCGGTCAAACTAATCCCCGGCGCGGCAACCATCACAGCAAGTGTGACGGTCGCCCCGTCCTGATCCTGTCAGTGATGCTTGGCGGCGGGCGCGGCCTTGCGCTTCGCCGGTGACTCGGCGACCTCCGTGCACACCTCCAGCGACTGCGGCACCAAGTCCTTGCCGGCGACATAGCTGGCCAGGTCCGCGGCACTTTGCAGCGACAGGACCTCCTGGAAAATTAGCCCGTTGTGCGCGCAGAAATCCGAGCCCAGACTGAGGCCCGCTGTCAATTCCGCATTCGCCAGGTCGGTGGTGAAGCGATCATGCTCCTGTTGGCCGCGGCGACCATATTTGTGCTGGAACATCTCGCCAATGGTCTTCTCGTTCCCCATCAGCTCAGGCTGATATTTGCGGATGAACGCGTTGTAATTTTCGTCATAGTGGCATCCTGTCGCCAGCACCATCAATTCGCTGCGCAGCGCCGCGATCTCGACCGCGGCGCGCTCTGGGGGCTTCAGGCATTGGAGTTGGGCCTCTGCCTGCTGGACGGCCAGCAGCGACAGGACAGCAAAGCTGGACAATAGGTTACGCATCGAACCTCCTCCAATCAATCAGCACCGACATACTTTAGGGAACACTGCGTTAGCAATACGTATGCCGCGCAATTCTGGGTCAGGTCGCGGCAGCTGCGCGCATCATGGCCGCGGGATAAGCAAACATGCCCGGCAGGCCACCGGTATGGAGCCAGATCACGCTGTCGTCGATGCCGAAGCAACCCGACCGCACGAGCCCGATCAGGCCCGCCATCGCCTTGCCGGCATACACCGGATCCAGCGCCAGTGCTTCCAGGCGGGCGGCCATGCCGATGGCCTCCAAGGTCAGCCCATCCGGCACACCGTAGCCCGGGCCGGCGAATCCGGCCGCAACCTCGACCCGCGCGTCGTCCCACGTCTCGGCGGCGTCGAGCAGGCTGGCCGCCTCTCGCCCGACACGCCGAACATCGCGCGCAACCCGCTCCGGTTGCGCGTCAACGTCGATGCCGATGACGTGGATCGGTTCGTGCAGCGCGCACAGGGCCGCCACGATGCCCGCCTGCGTGCCCGCACTGCCCGAGCCATGCACGATGCATGTCGGCGTAAAGCCAGCCGACGCGCATTGGCCCAGCAGCTCCACAACCATTCGCGCGTAACCCATGGCACCCAGCGCATCGGAAGCGCCATACGGCACGAAATACGGCTTCCGGCCAGCTCGCCGCAGCGTATCCGCGATATCGAGGAGATTGGCGTTGCGGTCCTCATCCCACGGGATATCGTGGATCACCGCGCCGTAGAGCCGATTGAGCAGCATGTTGCCGGTCGCTTCATAGCCCGTCTCAGTGCCCGCAACGCGCCCGTACATCACGCCGAGGTGACACTCCAACCCGAGCACCGCGCAAGCCGCGGCAACCTGGCGATTGGTGTTGGATTGGACGACACCGCCGCACACCACACAGTCCGCCCCGGCATCGCGCGCCGCCGCCAGGTCGTATTCGAGCTTGCGGACCTTATTGCCTCCGACGCCAAGCCCCGTGCAGTCGTCACGTTTGACCAGCAGGCGCGGACCGCCGAGCGCGGCGGACAGTCGTGGCATCGGCTCCAGAGGCGTCGGCAAATGCGCCAGCAACACGCGCGGTATCGCTTCCAGACGGGCGCGGACAAAGTCGAGCCGGGGTGCTGTCACGATATGCCTTTCCCAACACGACCGCCTATGGCAGTCCATCCAACTCCTGGCCAGGACTTCAACAGACCATGCCCTTGCTTCCCGACCTGACCAATCGAGTAGCTCTGGTGACCGGAGCGTCGCGTGGCATCGGCCGCGCGGTGGCGATCGCGCTGGCGGAAATCGGTGCCGATATCGCCGTGAATTATCGCGAACGTGCGGCAGACGCACAGGCGGTCGCCGATGTCGTCCGAAGCACCGGTCGCCGCTCGGTCACGATCGGTGCCGATGTATCTGACGGTGCGGAAGTCGCGAAAATGCTCCACACGATCGAGGCCGAACTGGGCCCGGTCGATGTGCTGGTGAACAATGCCGGCATGGCCATCATTCGTGGCGTGGACGATCTGACCGAGGCGGAGTTCGACCTGACCCTCGCGGTCAATCTGAAGTCGGTATTCCTCTGCACGCAGGCAGTGTTGCCAGGCATGCGCGCCAGACACTGGGGGCGCATCGTCAATATCTCATCTGGTGCCGCGCGCGGGGCAGGAGGCATCGGCGTGCATTACAACGCCTCGAAGGCTGGCATGGAGGGTCTGACACGCGGCTATGCGGCGCGGCTTGTGAAGGAAGGCATCACGGTGAACGCGGTAGCGCCGTCGTTGATCGACACGGACATGATGAACGCCCGGCGCGATCAATATGTGTCGCGCATACCGCTCGGCCGGATGGGCACAGCCGAGGAGGTCGCGCAGGCGGTGCTGCTGATGATCGGCAACGAATACATGACCGGTCAGACGATCCAGCTCAACGGTGGGACGAATTTCATCTGAGGCGTTCGGTGCTCGCGCTCCAAGCACTGAAGGCACATCGCCTCGACCGCCGCGCGGCCACGACGGACCTCGTCCACCGTCTGGACGCACCCCCGCAATAACGTTCAGGATACTGGTCGAAACGCCAGCAGGTAGCTCATCATGCGCATCGAAATCATCTGCACGGGAGACGAAGTCCTCACCGGCAAGATCGTCAACACCAACTTCAGCTACATGAGCCAGAAGCTCGAGGATGTCGGACTGACGGTGCATTGGAGCACCACGGTCGGCGACGATCGCGAGAGCCTGTTGCAGGCGTTCCAGCTCGCATCGCAGCGGGTCGACGCCGTTATCGTCAATGGCGGCCTCGGCCCAACTGTCGATGACCTGTCGCAGGAAATCGCAGCGCAAGCCGCGGGCGTCGAGCTGGTGCTCAACCAGGAATGGCTGGAGACGATGGAGAGTTTCTTCTCCAAGCGCAGTCGCATCATGCCGCCGAACAATCGCAAGCAGGCCATGCTGCCCGCGACCGCGGAGGTCATCGACAATCCTATCGGCACCGCGTGCGGCTTCGCACTCGACATCGGCAAGGCGCGCTTCTTCTTCACGCCCGGCGTGCCGCGCGAACTCCGCCGTATGCTGGAGGAGCAGGTGATTCCGCGTCTGCTCGCCCGCAGTGGTGCGCCGACCACCATCTCCCTGAAGCGCTTCCACTCCTACGGTCTCGGTGAATCCCATGTCGACGCATTGTTGGAGGGTGTCGAAAGCCTTGCCGCTGATGGCAGCGTCAAGCTCGGTTTCCGCGCTCACTACCCACAGCTCGAAACCAAGCTCACGGTGCGCGGTACGGATATGGACGATGTGCGCCGCAAGCTGGAGCCGGTGCAGGCCGAAGTGCGCAAGCGCCTCGGCAACTTCATCATCGCCGAGGACGACAAGACACTGGAAGGCGCGGTCCTCGCTGAACTGTCACGTCACGACGCGACGCTTGCCCTCGTCGAGACCTTCACCAGTGGCCAGATCGCAGCGCGCATCGGTCACCTTCCAGGCGCCGAACATGTACTGCGCTGCGGCATAACCGTGCGTGATCGTGCAGCACTCCATAAGGCGATTGACATCCCGCAAGTTTCAATCACGGGGGAACTGACCCAGGAGGCAACCGAGGCCATCGCACAAGCCGCGCGTGTTCACGCCGCTGCGAGTCACGCTCTGGTAGTGTTGATCGATCTTGACGATGGTCCGGACCGAATAGATTTTGGTGGCACCATCTGGATTGCCATTGCAACCGCCGAGGACGTGGCGTTCCGGCGTTCGCGTATCCTCGGCGGTCGTGAATGGGTGCGCCTCGGCGCGGTGGAACTTGGACTGGATTGCTTGCGTCGTTATCTGCAACGACTGCCGGTGGTAGAGCGGATCGACTTTGAGAAGACATGACCGGCTACCGCCCCACTTGCTTTTCTCACGTCCGGTGTTACATGCACGATGAACCGTTGCTGGTACGGCACGGACACAAAAAGCAAACATCACGCAAAAACGGCAAACATCAAAGGACTGTCGGGAGGTCCTCCAAATGTCCGCATACGCCACCGCCGGCAACACACCGAACCGCTGGGTCCAGCTCTGGCTCGGTGTGTTGTGCATGGTGCTGATTGCCAACCTGCAATACGCCTGGACCCTGTTCGTCAATCCAATCCACCAGGCCCACGGTTGGAGCATCGCCGAGATCCAGGTGGCCTTCGCCATCTTCATCGCCACGGAGACCTGGCTGACGCCGATCGAGGGCTACATCGTCGATCATCTCGGACCACGTACCGGACCGCGGTTGATGATCATGTTCGGCGGTGTGCTGGTGGGCGTTGCGTGGGTGATCAACGCTTACGCCACATCACTGGGAATGCTCTATGTCGGTGCCGCTGTCTCAGGCACCGGCGCCGGTGCGATCTATGCCACTTGTGTCGGCAACGCGGTGAAGTGGTTCCCCGATCGTCGCGGTCTTGCCGTGGGGGTGACCGCCGCCGGCTTCGGTGCCGGCGCCGCACTCACCGTGATCCCGATCCGCATGGTGATTGACACGTACGGCTATCAGTCCGCATTCCTCTGGTTCGGCGTGTTCCAGGGCATCGTGCTGGTGATCGCCGCTCAGGCACTGATGGGACCAACGCCCGGCATCAGACTGCCGGTGACGACCAGCGTGGCCGTGCCGCAATCGGCGCGTAGCTACACCAGTATGGAAGTCCTGCGGTCACCGGCCTTCTGGCTGCTCTACATCATGTTGGTCCTGGTATCGTCCAGCGGTCTGATGGCGACCGCACAACTAGCCCCCATCGCCAAGGACTTTGGGATCTCGAACACCGCTATTCTGTTCGGCGCGACCACCTTGAGTGTGGCCCTCGTGGTGGACAATGTGATGAACGGCCTCGCCCGCCCGTTCTTTGGCGCGATATCCGACCGCATCGGCCGTGAATACACCATGGCATTGGCCTTCACGCTGGGGGCTCTCAGCTACTGGATGCTGGCGATCTTCGGCTCGACGCCCTGGGCCTTCGTGATATGCGCCGCGCTGATCTTCTTCACCTGGGGCGAGATCTTCAGCCTCTTCCCGTCCACCTGCACCGATCTCTTCGGAACCAAGTTCGCCACGGCAAACGCCATGATGCTCTACACCGCGAAGGGCACGTCTGCCTTCCTGGTGCCATTCGCCAATGTCCTCCGGACGGCGACGGGTTCCTGGGAGGCCGTGTTCCTGGCGGCGGCCGGGATGAACATCCTAGTGGTGCTGCTGGCACTGTTCGTCCTCCTCCCGATCCGCGTGCGCCATCACCGTCTGCTGGATCCCGCCGGCGCCACAGGCTGACGCGCGCCCCTCCGTCTGCTACCTCGCTATCATCAGCGGGGTCGCCGGCGGGGTATAGTTTGGGTCACGGAGAGCGCATCGCCGCCGGCAGCATCGCCATTGGCTGTCTGGTGCTGGCCATGAAGGCCGCCGCCTGGTGGATCACCGGCAGTGCGGCGCTGTACTCCGACGCCTTGGAGAGCACCGTCAACGTTGCCGCAAGCGTCATTGCGCTGGTGGCGTTGCGCTTCGCCGCCATTCCAGCAGATGCCAATCACCCCTACGGTCACGACAAGGCGGAGTTCTTCGCGGCCGTGATCGAGGGCGTGCTGATCGTCGTCGCAGCGCTCTCGATCTTCGTCCATGCCTGGGTTACCTGGCTGGCTCCGCACGAGATTGCCGTCCCCAGCCAGGGGATCGCACTGAACGCAGCTGCCACGGTGCTGAACGGAGCATGGTCTGTGGTATTGCTCCGCGCCGGGCGGCGCCTGCGGTCCCCCGCGTTGGTCGCCGATGGCAAGCATCTCTTTGCCGATGTCGTCACCTCCATCGGCATCGCCGCTGGTGTCGTCCTCGCAGTGGCAACGGGATATCTGGTGCTGGATCCTATCCTTGCCGCGGCGACGGGTGTTTACGTGCTTTGGTCCGGGATGACGATGATCTCCAGTTCGGTGGGCGGCCTGATGGATGCCGCACCACCGCCCGCCGTGGTGCACCGCATCCGCGATCTGGTGGCGGAGAGCGCCGCCGGCGCGATCGAGGCGCACGACCTCCGCATGCGCTATGCCGGCAAGCTCACATTCCTGGAATTTCACCTGGTCGTCCCGGGTACCATGACGGTGGCTCAGTCGCATGCGATTTGCGACCACATCGAGGACGCGCTGCGCCAGGAAATGCAGCAACTCGTCATCACCATCCATGTGGAGCCGGAGGAGAAGGCAAAACAGCACGGTGTTCCCGTGTTGTGAACGTGGCGGTTCGCCAGCAGTCGACCCCGACAATCAGGGCCATGCGAGTGGGTCGCCCGCGCATTCGCTGGCAGGACAGGTCGCGCCTGCAACATGCCGGCCTGGTTTCGGCCGCCCTCCACGGCGCCGTACTCGCCGGACTGTTGCTGTCGTTCCGCCACGCCATTCCTGTTCGTGAGTCACCTGATCAGGAGGCTGCGGTCGAACTGGTGATGATCGAGAACAAGGGGGCCAATGTCACAACGGCGCCGCCGCAACCGTCACCGCAGGTCGCCGTGCCCACGCCTCCGCCGCCACCACCACCGCCAGACAAGCCTGAAGCCGATGAAATGGTTCCGCCGGTGCCGCCACCTCCGCCCCCAGCCGCCGCGCCACCCAATGTGCCACGGCCTCCGATCGCGGCACCGCCCGTGCCGCACGCCCAGGAGGCGCCGCAGATCAGCTTGGGCGGCACCGACAGCGACACAAATGCGATCGCCACGGGACCGAACCTGATCCCGGCCAGCGTCGATACGAAGTTCCACAACAAGGATCCGGTCTATCCGGTGGAAGCGTCGATCCGCGGCGAACGTGGTGCCGTGACCCTGCTGATCCACGTCTCACCGGAAGGCCTGGCATCCGATGTGGATATCGCACAGAGCTCGGGATACACCGCGCTCGACCGAGCCGCCCGTGATGCTGTGTTGAAGTGGCATTTCCTGCCGGCTGTGAAGGACGGCAAGCCGATCGAATTCGAAATGCCGCTGCGGGTGGTGTTTCGCCTCGACTGAGGAGGCAGGGATGGTACGGATCAATCGAGTGGTGACGCGTGGCGGCGACGGCGGCGAAACCTCGCTCGGCGATGGCACGCGGCTCCGCAAGGATACCGCCCGCATCACGGCTATCGGCGCAGTGGATGAGGCCAATGCCGCCGTCGGCGTCCTGCGTCTCGTGATACGCGATGTGCCAAAGATCGATGCCATGCTGGCGCGCATCCAGAACGATCTGTTCGATGTCGGTGCAGACCTCGCGGTGCCAGGCGAAGGTGGTGATCGGCTGCGCATGACCGACGTCGCATCGGCCCGCTTGGAAGCGGAGGTCAAAGAGATGAATGCAGGTCTCCCAGCCCTGACAAGCTTCGTGCTGCCAGGTGGCAGCCCCGGCGCGGCGCATGCGCACATCGCACGCGCCGTGGTTCGCCGGGCCGAACGCGATGTGGTGCGGCTCATGGAGTTGGAGCCGGTCACGCCTGCACTGCTTCGCTATCTGAATCGGTTGTCCGACCATCTGTTCGTGCTGGCCCGCCTGCTCAACGACAATGGCGCTGCGGACGTACTGTGGGTTCCCGGCGCCAACGCCGGATAGCTCACCACCCGCTGGTCAGAGCTCTATTTCGGCAGTGCGTCCAGCGTGATCGCGGCCGCGGCTATCGCGTCGCCGCGCTGGTGGGCCCTTTCGAGTGCGGTCTGCAGTGCCCGCAGGTAAACATCCGCGGTTTCGCCATTGCTCGGACGCGGCCGATCGAACAGCGGCTGCGATGAGGCGATCGCGATGATCATGTCGGTTCCATAGGGCGGCGTGATCGTCCAGGACGGATGCGACAGGTTCACCGTTTCATCCGGCGTGAACGTCCGCGGCGCGTCCGCCGTGATCTGCAAGCCGGCATCGGCAATCTGCGGATACAGATGCCCAACGGTGCCATCATGAACCAGGTAATCCACCCGCAGCCTGCTGGCGAAATCCGGCATCACCAACCGAAGTCTGACCTGCTCGCCGTCGCGCAAGCCGCTGCGGCCATCCGCCAGTTGCAAATTCAGGCGCGCTCCGCCGGTGCTGGCAAACGCGGGGACAAATGGATGCAGAGCGTTCAAGGCTGGACAGAACACCTGATCCACACCGTGTACACGCCAATCGATCTGACCCGGCGGTACGATGGCGGCGACACCTTGGCGCAACGTATCAATCGTCTGGTTGCCCGCGAAACCTGACATGTCCACAGTTCCGCCATCGGCCAGGTTGCCGCCGAGCAGGGCGCAGCGCTGGTTGCTGGCCCAATCTGCGATGCGTCCTCGCAATGCGGCCAGCCCGGCAATTGCGACCTGCTGCGTGTCGGGTTTCGTCGCCGCTTGCGATGGTTGCGCAACTGGCTGGCTGGGCGTTGCGGCAGGTGGCTGCGGTGGCGGTTGGGTTGTCGCCGCGGGCGGCGGCTGGATAGGCTGGATCGTCGCTGGCGGCGGCGATTGCTCGGCCGGTGTCACCGACGGCTGCGACGAAGCTGTCTGCTGCGACGAAGCCGGCGGCGGTTGTGGTGGATTGGTGGCGACCGGCGACGGCTGCACGGGTTGGTTAGCGGCTGGCATTGTTGGTGTCGGTTGGCCGGGTGCCACCGCCGATGGTGACTGCGATCCAGGTGGCGGAGCTGTGGAGGCAATCACTGGTGGCGCAGCAGGCACCGCCGGCGGAGGCGTGACCTCTGCCGTCTTCTCAACGGACGGAGACCGCAACAGGAACCACCAGCCGCCTCCGCCCACGATTGCCAGGAGCACGATCGCCGCAATCAAGATCATCGGCGAGGACGAACGGGCAGCCGGCCGCGGCACCACGGCACTCGCCGTCGCCGTCGCAGCCCGCGCCTCGCGCACCTGCGGGGCGGCGGCCGGGACTACCGGAGCTGGAGCGGCGACCATGGTCGCCTCATCTTCGCTCTCCGGCTCGACCACGCTCACCGGATTGGCCAGCGCAGTCCGTACCGCCTCGGCGAAGGCGGTGGCCGACGCAAACCGATCCTCCGGCCGCTTCGCCATCGCCCGGCGCACCACCGCGTCCAGCGCCGGTGGTGCGGTGACGGAAAGCTGTGATGGCGCCGGCGGTTCGGTGTTCAGCGCCTTGTGCATGATCGCCGACAAGCCACCCTCGAACGGCCGCTCGCCGGTCAGCAGCTGATACAGCAGAACGCCCGAGGAATAGATGTCGGTGCGGGCGTCAACCACCTGGCCCATGAACTGCTCGGGCGACATGTATGCCGGCGTGCCCAGCAACGTGCCCGCCTGCGTCATCGAGCTGCTCTCGATCCGCGCGATCCCGAAATCGGCGATCTTCACCTGACCCCCGCTGGTCAGCATGACGTTGGCCGGCTTGATGTCGCGGTGCACGACGCCGCGCTCGTGGCTGAACTGCAGGCCGGCGAGCAGGTCCTCCATCACCCGCATCGCGTCGGACAGTGCGAACCGCTCCTCCTTGTCGAGCAGCGACTTCAGTGGCGGGCCGTCGACGAATTCCATCACGATATAGGCGAGGTCATTGGTCTCGCCGTAGTCGAACACGCCGACGATGTTGGGGTGCGTCAGCCGCCCAGCCGCCTGTGCCTCGCGGCGGAACCGTGCCAACGCCTCCTCGGTTTCCGGATCATCGGCATTTTCCGGCAGCTTGACAGTCTTGATCGCCACCCGCCGTGCGATGATCGGGTCCCAGCCCTCGTACACGATGCCCATCGCGCCGCGGCCAAGCGTACGCTTGATCTCGTACTTGCCGAGCGACTCGATCGTCTCCATTCCGCGGTCCGCCTTGGCTCGCGGCGCTTATAGACCGGCGACGTGCCGAGGCGAAACGTCCTGCCCCGCCGATACGCCGACGCGCTCGCCGCCCTCGCCAATCACTGCGAACGGCGCCCAGAAGAATGGATGAGAGATTTCCGCGGGCAGTCCCTTGCCGGCATCCGCCAACATTGCCAGTTGCGCGTCGCGCAAGGCGCCGGCCACCCCGATGTTCGGCGCCTCCCGCATCCGCCGCAGCGTGTCAGCCACCAGGAACGCCGCGACCTGATCATTCACCGCCCAGTGCGTCACCATGAGCGACCGGGCACCGGCATAGAAGAACGCGCGCGCCAGACCGGACAGGCTTTCGCCCGCCGTGGTGCCGCCGGGCCCGCCCGAATTGCACGCCGACAGGATGACCAGATCGGCGTCCAGATCGAGCCCGACCACTTCCGATGCCGTCAGCAACGCACCTGATGCGTCCGTTGCGCCGACAGGTGCAGAGGTGATGATCGCCGGTTCGCTTTGGCAGCGTAGTTCCGACGGCAGCAGCGCATGGGTCGAAAATTGCAGCACGCGATAGTCCTTCAGCCGCGCCTTCAGTACCGCCTGGGCGGTGAAGCCGGGGCCTACCAACTGGTCGGACGCATCCGCGCCCAGCAGCTCGCGTGCCGCCTGCAGTTCCTTACGGGCATACGGCAGCGGCGGCAGGGTTGAGAGCAGCTTGGCACTGTCGCCGCAGGCAGCGCCGGAGAAGGTCTTCTGCGCCTGCGCAAGGCTCACCGGCTGGAAGTCGCCGAAGCCGAACCATGGACGGGTGGCCCGTGATCCGGTGGCGATCTTGCGCAGCGATACAAAATTTGATGGCGCCGGCACATGCGCGATGGTGAACTTGCGCACCAGCCATGGCGCATCCGCCAGGCTTGCCGCATCTGCCGGACCGGTCAGCAGCACTTCGAACGGCAGCGACAGCAGCGGACCGGCAGGCGCCACCACCAACGCCTTCACGCCATCGAGCGAACTCGCCACACCGCCAAGCGTTATCTGGTAAAGCTTCTGGTCATCCGCGATGTCGAATGTCGGCAACCCCGCCGTCGTCAGTTCGATGCCGGCGCGGATACGGCGCACCAGTTCGCCGATCTGCTTCACGCCGCCGTCGATCTTCGATACCGCAATGGTGCCGTTGCGCAGCAGGAACACCCAGCCTTCGTCGTCGCTGAGCATGATCGCGGCGAACGCCTCATTCGGGTGGAGCGCCGTAAACACGTCCTTGGCCGACACGACTTCCTGCACCAGCTGGCCGTAATTGGGGGACGCCGCCTGCAAGGCCGCATCGGCATCGGCGAGAGCTGATTGCGCGTCCGCGATCCGTTTGTCGAGATCGGCGCCGGTGACCGCGCCTGGTGCGATCGCCGCGCCCTGACGCTGTGCGTCGGCAAGAGCGTCTCGCTGTCGATACAGATCGGCCAGCTTGGTGGACGCATCCTGGCGGTGACGAATCGCCTCCGCCACTTTGGGATCGCGCGAATTCTCCGACAGACGCGCGGTCGCCTGGGCGATCTGCTGGCTGGTGATGCCACCCTGCGCGAGCTGTGCGGCGGTGAACATCTCGGACAACAGGATCTGGCGCTGGTCGCCTTTCAGCTCCGCCGCGGCGGTGGCGTAAACATCGAGACACGACGCCATCAGCACAGGCGTCGTGCCAGCCTTCAGAGCCGCCAACGTTTGCACCGCGCCACGGCAAATCGGCAGCGCGCTGCTTCCCTGGCCGGCCTTTTGCAGTTGTCGCGCTCGCAGCAGGAAGGTATCCGCCAGAGGTTTAGATCCTGGCAATGATCGATCGAATGCGGCGGTGGAGGCCACCAGATCGGACAGCGCCTGGTCGCTCTGCCCTTGTGCCGCCGCGGTCATCCCGCTCGTGCGATAAAGCCTTGCGTTCAACAGGGGCCGCGACAGGCCATTGCCGCGTGCGAGATTGGTGGCAGACAGCAGGGTGGCGTCCGCCTCCTGTGCCTGCCCCATCAGGCGCAACACCACGGCACGATTGCGACGAACCTCGACCAACCCCAGCAATGCCGACTGGGCACGCGGATCGGTGAGCAGGTCCTGGCTGGGCATCAGTTCCGAAATATGCATCTGACCGGCACGGACGAATGGATTGGCCGTTTGCGCGCTGCTCGCCTTCGCGTCCAACGCATCCGCGGGCACCAGGTTGGTGTATGCCGCGTCCGCCTCGGTCAACAGGGTCAGCGCCTCCGGCAGCTTGCCCTGGTTCAGCGCATCCAGTCCGCGATAATGCAGCAGCCGCGCCTGCGCCGTGGCATCCGCCGAGCGCGGAACCAGTTTGCTGGCGTCCGCGAACAGTCCATCGGCCTCGGCGTAGCGGCCTTCATTGGAAAGCTGCAGCGCGAGCGACATCAGCGCCGTGGCGGTGTCCGGGTTGTCCTTCCCCAGCGCCTTCTGCTGCAACGCCAGGGCGGCGCGGAAGGCAGCCTCCGCCGAACCAGGATTGTCCGCCAGGTTCGCGCGTGTGCCGACCGCCATCAGCGTATCGTATTGACCGATATCGCCCGAACTGAATGCCTTAGCCGCAAGACGGCTCGCCAGCAGCGCGTCGGCGCCGGAGTTGGAGGCGACCGCATCCGCGCGCGCCACACCGGCCAGCACGCCGACAGAACGTTCCATGACCTGTGCCGCCGGCAGCACGCCGTCGGCATACCACACGGTACCGTTCACCAATGCGACCAGGGCGACATGGCCCCAGCCCCCCATCCGTTGCGTGCATTGCAACAGCTCGGTGGGTTGTCCGCCGAGAATGGTGGTAGCAACCGGCGGTTCGCAGAGGAACCTCGTCTCAACGCCTGCGCGCCATGGGCTGTCCGTGGCCAATCGCGCAAGGTCGCCGGCCGTGCCGGGGCCGCCCGCGCGGACCCGGGCGCTCGGTTGTTGCCACGTGCCGCAGAAGACGTCGGCGCTTTGGCCGGTCCCCGCCGATTGCGTGCAATCCTCGCCCACCGAGTTCTTGCCGATCGACACCTGCGAGGCGGGTTTGCCCCCGATTGCCTGAGAGCCCTGGACATACGCGTCACTCGGCGGCTTCTCACAGGCCAGCAACAGCACCGGTATGAGCAACGACAACACGCGAAAGGCAACGGTTGCGGGCATGATCAATAGTCCTGGTCCGAGACGATGGGCAGCAGCAGGTCGTCCTGGTCGTTCGGGTTGTACAGACTGCCGACGTTGATGTCGTTCAGCGGATTGGCCGTCGGTATCGCCAGCGCGGACACCAGCACACAGTTCACCGAAGCGATCGGGCACGAATTGAACCGGAAGTTGGAGCCGGGGCCCGGCTGGATGCCCGCCGCACCCGCCGCGGCAGGCCCGCTGAATCCGCCCACCGTCCCCGTCAGTTGCGTGCTGCCGCTGCCCCCGGTTTGAATCACGTCGAGGTTCTGTACGAACGTGCTGCCGGTAGCCTGTCCTGTCTGCAAGCCCAGGATCAGCCACGTGCCGTTACCGAACAGGCCGGTGTCGGTGCCCTGCGACAACGTGATGTTGCCGGGACCACTCACATCGATGCGGAGGATGCTGGGATTGCCCTCGATGGTGCTGTTGCCGATCTGGGTGAAGCTCTGCACGGTGAGGAATGCACCAAAGCCGCTGGTTGCGGCGGTGGGCAGGTCCTGATTCGCGATCGCCCCTGGTGGCCGCGCGGTGCCGCTGGTGATGATGATGGCGCCGTCCGCGAGCGTTACGGGACTGTTGGCATCGGTGATGACGATCTTCGGCGCGCTGAGCGGTCCCGTGATCACCAGGCCGATATTGTCTGTGAGGGTGAAAGTGCCGCTGCTGGTGAACCTGGCAAGCTCGGCCACCTGATTGCTGGCCGCATTGCCGGTCAGCGTCACGTTGCCGATGGCGCTGCCGGTCAGGACATCGGTGATCAGCGCGCCGGTTTCGCTGATCGATCCGTTCGTCACCAGGTTCACGCTGTTGGCGCCCGCAATCACGCCCGGCGCCGCGATGCCGCCGGTGGCGTTGAGGTTGATCGCATTGGCGAACAGCACACCGGCGACGGTGAGCGTTCCAGCGATTCCCAGGTTCGCTGATGGTCCGCCATTGACCGTCCCGGCGATCGTCAGGCTGGTTCCGTCGTTCAGCGTCAGCCCGTTGGCCGCGAAGTTGCCGAGATTGCCGATGCGGTTGTTGCCGGTGAAGCTGCCGCCTCCGGCCGCGTTGCCCGCAAGATTGTTGGTATTGATTGAACCGGTTTCGCTGATTGCGCCCGTGTTGGCTGTCAGGTTCACGCTGTTGGTGCCAGTTAGGGCGCCCGGAATTGAGATGCTGGGCGCATTCACCGCAACGTCGGCAGCGCTCAACGCGTTGATCGACAGGGCCACGCTGTCGTTCAGCGCGAAGCCATTCTGAGCCGCGAATGCGCCCAGGTTATTCACCAGATTTGCGCCCGTCAGGTTGACGCTGCCGGTGCTGCCGAACAGCTGTGCGGCGGTGATGATGCCGTTGCCGGTGACATCGCCACTCGTTGTCAGTGTGACACTGGTCGGTCCGGTCACCGCCCCGGATATGGCGATGCCGGCGCCACTCAGTCCGACCGTCGTGCCGACCACCGTGCCGGCAACGCTCAGTGCGCCGGTATCGTTGATCGTTACGTTCGGCCCACCGTTGACCGTGTCGCCAGCGGACACGATCAGTCCCGGCACGTCGTTGAAAGTGAAGCCGCTCGAAGCTGTAAAATTGCCCAGGCCTGTAGCGGCGTTCGCACCGGTCAGTGCAACATTGGTTCCGGCGCTGCCGGTCAGCAGTGCCGTGGTGATAGTGCCCGTGCCGGTTATGCTGCTGCCCGATGTCAGCGTGACGCTGCCCGGCCCGTTCACCGCGCCCGATATGTCGATGCTGGCGGCGCTCAGTCCCACAGTCGTGCCGGTCACCGTACCGGCAACGCTTAGCGCCCCGCTATCGTTGATCGTAACGTTCGCACCACCATTTACAGTGGCGCCCTTGTTCACCGCCAGCCCTGGCACGTCGACCAGCGTGAAGCCAGTCGTGGCGGTGAATTTGCCCAGGCCAGTGACCGCGCTCGCACCGGTCAGGGCGACATTGGTGCCGGCGCTACCCGTTAGCAGTGCCGTCGTGATGACGCCCGCCCCAGTGATGCTGCTGCCTGATGTCAGGGTGACGCTGGTCGGCCCTGTTACCGGTCCGCCGATGTCGACTTCCGCGCCGCTCAGTTCCACCGTCGTGCCGATCACCGCGCCGGCAACGCTGAGCGCGCCGATGTCGGAGATCGTCACGTTAGATCCGCCGCTCACTGTGTCGGTGGAAATTACTGTCAGCCCCGGCACATCCTTCAGCGTGAAGCCGCTCGTGGCCGCGAAATTGCCCAGACCGGTGACCGCGTTCGCACCTGTCAGGTCAACACTGGTGCCCGCACTGCCGGTCAGCAGCGCGGTGGTGACGACGCCCGCGCCCGTGATGCTGCCACCCGATGTCAGTGTGACGCTGGTTGGGCCGCTCACGGATCCGCCGATAGCAATGCCGGCGCCGCTCAGCGCCGCCGTCGTGCCGATGACTTGGCCCGCAACGCTGAGCACGCCGGTGTCGGAGATCGTCACGTTCGAACCACCATCGACGATGGCACCGCTGTTCACCGTCAGGCCAGGCACGTCGTTCAGGATGAAGCCGGTTGTGGCAGTGAAATTACCCAGGTTGGTGATCGCGTTCGCACCAGTCAACGCGACATTGGTTCCGGCGCTGCCGGTCAGCAGTGCGGTCGTGATGATGCCCACGCCTGTGATGCCGCCGCCCGATGTCAGGATGACACCGGTTGGACCGTTTACCGCGCCGGGTATGTCGATCCCCGAGCCGCTCAATGCCACCGTTGTGCCGGTCACCGTGCCGGCAACGCTGAGCGCACCGATATCCGAAATCACCACATCCGACCCGCTGTCAACCGTATTGCTGGCTAACACCGTCAGCCCCGGCACGTCATCCAGGGTGAAGCCGGTCTTTGCGGTGAAATTGCCCAGCACGGTGACCGCGTTCGAGCCCGTCAAACTCACGTTGCCGCCTGCGCTGCCAGTCAGCAGAGCCGTGCTGATGACGCCTGCGCCGATGATGTTGCCGCCCGATGTCAATGTGACACTGCTCGGTCCCGTTACGGCACCGGAAATGCCGATGCTGGCGCCGCTCAGACCGACGGTCGTGCCGATCACCGTCCCCGCAACACTCAGCGCGCCGGTCTCCGAAATCGTCACGCTCGATCCGCCGTCGACAGTGGCCCCGCTGTTCACTGTCAGCCCCGGCACGTCATCCAGGGTGAAGCCGGTGGTGGCAGTGAAATTGCCCAGGCCGGTGATGGCGTTCGCACCGGTCAGGTCGACATCGGTGCCGGCGCTGCCGGTCAGCAGTGGTGTGGTGATAACGCCCGAACCTGCGATGCTGCCGCCCGATGTCAACGCCACGCTGGTTGGGCCGTTCACCGCGCCGGACAGGCCGATGCTGGCGCCGCTTAATCCCACCATCGTGCCGGTCACCGTGCCGGCCACGTTCAGCGCGCCGATGTCCGCGAGCGTGACGTTCGATCCGCCGTCGACTGTGTCGGCAGCGTTCACAGTCAGCTCCGCCACGTCGTCCAGGATGAAGCCGGTGGTGGCAGTGAAATTGCCGAGACCGGTGATCAAGTTCGCACCCGTCAGATCGACGTTGGTGCCAGCGCTGCCGGTCAGCAGCGCCGTTGTGATAACGCCCGCGCCGATGATGTTGCCGCCCGATGTCAGCGTGACGCTGGTCGGCCCGGTCACTGCTCCGTCAATGTCGATGCTCGCACCGCTCAGTCCCACGGTCGTGCCAATCACCGTGCCTGCGACGCTCAGCGCGCCGGTGTCCGTTATCGTCACGCTCGACCCGCCGTTCACCGTGTTGGCGGCAATCACCGTCAGCGCTGCCGCATCGTCCAGGATGAAGCCGGTGGCGGTTGTGAAATTGCCCAGGCCGGTGACCGCGTTCGCACCTGTCAGGTCGACATCGGTGCCGGCACTGCCGGTTAACAATGCCGTGGTAACGATGCCCGCGCCGGTGATACTGCCGCCCGATGTGAGCGTCACGCTGGTCGGCCCCGTCACCACTCCGCCGATGTCGATGCCTGCGCCGCTCAGTCCCACCGTCGTGCCGGTCACTGTCCCCGCAACATTGAGCGCGCCCGAGTCGGCTATCGTCACGTTCGAACCGCCGTCCAAGATGGCACCGCTGTTCACGGTCAGCCCCGGTGCATTGTCCAGGGTGAAGCCGGTCGTGGCAGTGAAACCACCCAGGTGACTAATCGCGTTTGCGCCTGTCAGGTCGACATTGGTGCCAGCGCTGCCGGTCAGCAGTGCCGTTGTGATCACGCCCACGCCGGTGATGCTGCCGCCTGATGTCAGGGTAACTTGGGTCGGGCCGTTCACTGCACCGGATATGTCGATGCCGGCGCCGTTGAGTCCGACTGTTGCGCCGGTCAGCGTGCCAGCCACTGTCAGTGCGCCTTTGTCCGCGATGGTCACGTTCGACCCGCCGTCGACGGTGTTGGCGGCGATCACCGACAGGCCCGGAACGTCGTCCAGGATGAAGCCAGTCTTGGCCGTGAAATTGCCCAGGCCGGTGACCGCGTTCGCCCCCGTCAGATCGACGTTGGTGCCTGCGCTGCCGGTCAGCAGCGCCGTCGTGATAACACCCGCGCCGGTGATGCTACTGCCCGAAGTCAGCGTGACGCTGGCCGGCCCCGTTACCGCTCCGCCAATGCCGACGCCCGCGCCGCTCAATTCCACGGTAGTGCCAGTCACCGTGCCGGCCACGCTCAGTGCGCCGGTATCCACAATCGTCACGTTGAATCCGCCGTCAACGATGGCACCACTATTCACGTTCAGCCCCAGCACATCGTCCAAGGTGAAGCCGGAGGTTGCCGTGAAATTCCCCAGGCCGGTGACCGCGTTCAGACCTGTCAGGTCGACATTGGTGCCGGCACTGCCGGTCAGCAGCGCCGTCGTGACGACACCCCCGCCGGTGATGGCCCCGCCCGATGTCAGTGTGACGCTGCTCGGTCCGGTCACCGCTCCGCCGATGTCGATGCCCGCGCCGCTCAGTCCCACTGTCGTGCCAGTCACCGTGCCTGCCACGCTCAGCGGGCCGATATCCGCGATAGTCACGTTCGATCCGCCGTTCACTGTGTCGGCGGCGATCACTGCCAGCCCCGCCACGTCGTCCAAGGTGAAGCCAGTCTTGGCCGTGAAATCGCCCAAACCGGTGACTGAGTTCGCCCCTGTCAGATCGACATCAGTACCGGCACTGCCCATCAGCAGTGCCGTGGCGACAACACCCGCGCCTGTGATGCTGCCGCCAGAAGTCAGCGTGACGCTGGTCGGTCCGATCACCGTTCCCGCTATGTCGATACCGGAGCCACCGAGAACCACCGTCGCGCCCGTCACCGCGCCCGCAACGCTCAGCGCGCCGGTGTCCGCGATCGTCACGTTCGACCCGCCATGCACCGTGTTGCCGGCGATCACGGTCAGCCCCGGCACGTCGTCCAACGTGAAGCCGGTTGTGGCCGAGAAATTGCCCAGTCCGGTGACGGCGTTCGCACCTGTCAGGGCGACATTGCCGCCTGCACCGCCGGTCAACAGCGCCGTGGTTATAACGCCAGCGCCTGTGACGCTACCGCCCGATATCAGCGTGACGCTGGTTGGTCCGGTCACTGCTCCGCCGATGTCGATGCCCGCGCCGCCCAGTTCCACAGTCGCGCCCGTCACCGTGCCCACAATACTCAGCGCGCCGTTGTCGTTGATCGTCACGTCCGGCCCACCGCTCACCGTGGCGCCGCTGCTCACCGTCAGCCCCGCAACGTCGTTCAACGTGAAGCCGCTTGCGGCGGTGAAATCACCTAATAAGGTGATCGCGTTGGGGCCATTGAGATTGGCGCTGCTGCCGGCACTGCCGCTCAGTTTGCCGGCCGTCAGGACCCCGCTGCCGCTGATCGCGCCCGTGCTGTCCAACTCGATCGCGACAGTGCTGAGGCCGAACGCGCCACCGACAACAAGTGCGTTCGCGGTCGTGGTGGGCGTGAATCCTCCTGGCTCCGTTACCGCGCCGAGTCGCCACAAGGTTGCCGTGGCGCCGACAAGATCGCCGTTGCCAACCGACAAACCACCCGGAGCGCCGAGGGTGATCGTTACGGGTGAGCTGAACGGCGCCAGTTCCAGAGTACCGCTGCTCAGCTTCGCCGTGCCGAAGCCCGATATCGCGTCGGTCTTGAACCCAATCCGGCCCGTCGCCGAAGCCACCATGTTGGCGCCCGCGGCATTGATCCCGGCCACGTTCGATGACGCCAGGTAGATATTGCCGTTCGGCGCGTTGACCGACCCGACGTTCAGCGCCGCGCCGTCGACGATCTGCACATCCCCGTTGGTGGCAGTGAAAGCGACAGTTCCGATCGAATTCCCAGTCGCGAGCAATGTGCCGCTCGCCGCGTTGCCGATCAGTGAGCCGACGAACAGCGGTCCGGCCGTTTCGGTGATCGAACCCTGCGACACCAGGTCCAACGTCGAGGCGATGCCCGCCAGACTGACCGCGCCGTCGATTGAGAGGTTGCCGCCCGACGCGTTGAGCGTGCCGCTGTTCGGCACATCGGTGAACTGGCCGACCACGACGGTGCCGGTATTCGTGCTGATGTCGTTGAGCAACGTCCCGTCGATCAGCAGATGGCCACCGGCGGTTCCCGCAAGGCTAACACCCCTGCCGCTTGTGAATGGGGCCAGCTCCACCGTCCCGCCCTTGGCGGTGATCGTGTTGGGCTGCGAACCCTCGGTAATGAAGTCTGCAACCAGCGAGATCCGCGGCTTGCTCGCCGCCGTTGCAGACATGGCGACGCCCGTTGCGGCATCGCCGATCTTCAGCGTATCGCCCGTTCCCGCAGCCTCGAAAAACAGATTGTTCCCCTTGTAACTACCGGTCAGCGTGGTGGTCGGACCGAACACCAGAGCGACGTTGCCGTTCGTGGCGTTGGCTCCCGTCACTGTGGTGACAGCGTTGCCCGTGCTGCTCAACGTGATGTCGCCGCTCGTAGTTGTCGCGGCGGTCAGGGTGTTGGCGACGATCGTGCCGTTCGGCTCGCTGATTGTCCCGGCGGCGCTCAGCACGACATTACCCGCGTCCAGCACGCCGATCGAGCCAACGGTGCCGATGGCCAATGTGCCGGCCGCGCTCGTCAGCGAAATGGTGTTGATATTGCCAGAATTTGGCCCCGGTGGCGTCACGGGTCCGGCCGTGACTGTGCCGACCACACTGAACGCCGCACCGTTCCTCAATACGAAGTCGCCCGTGGCGGCGAAGTCCCCAAGCGCACTGATGCTGTTGATACCGCTGAAATTGGCATTGCCACTGCTGCTGCCGGTCAGCAGCGCCGCCGAGATCGCCCCACTCTCGGTGATATCGCCACTCGAATTCAATGTGACCTGGCTGGCGCTGAGTGTCTTGTTGATCGCCAGCGTCGTGCCCGCGCCGTTCGAAATCAGCGCCAGGGTGCCGGTCGTCGTAACGTCGCCGTCCAGCGTGATGGTACCGCCAATCGCACGTAGACTTGCCAGTACCCGTTGACCCGCCAACCGCGCCGCCGAACGTCACCGACCCGGTACCGGCAGTTACCGTCAGAGCTTCGACGCCGGCCGTCGTCGCGTCGACCTTGCCAGTGAAGTCGAGGTCGTCATTGCCCGCGCTGCTGTTGATCAAGGTCGTGGAGCCCAACGTCACCGCGCCAAACTTTGTCGCCTGACCGAGCGTGATGCCCCCGTTCACGGTAACCGCCGGGAACACGTACGGATTGGCTCCCCCGGTGATCGTGTAGCCTCCCGAGTTGAGCGTCACGCTGCCGGTTGTGTTTAGAACCAGGTTGCCGCCCGTTGTGATCCCGCTCAGCGTCTGCGCCCCGGTGCCCGAAGACAGTGTGAGCGTATTCGCGCCACCTGCGACCGGCGCTCTTAAGGTGATCGCCGCGTCCGTTGTCTGCAGAGTGTTGCTGGCGCCCAGCGTCACCGCACTGTTGTAGGTTTGCGTCCCGGTTGTCCTGACATTGCCAGCGAGCGTTGTCGGACCGCTCACTGTCAGGCTCGCCAGCGCCGCCGTTCCGCCGACCACGTCGTTGAACGTTACTGTGCCGTTCCCCGCGGTGACCGTCAGCCCTTGGACGCCTGCTGTTGCCGCGTTCACCGTGCCGGCGAAATCGACACTATTGTTCAACGCCGTCACGGCGGCGGTCGCACCGAGCGTCACCGCGCTGTTGAAGGTTTGTTTCCCGATCGTCTGCACATCACCGAGCAGTGTCGTCGGACCGGTCACCGATAGCGTGCCCAATGCAACGTTCGCACCCACTGCACCGCCGAACGTCACTATTCCGTTGCCAGCCGTCACAGTCAGGGACTGACCGCCTGCCGTCGTGCCGTCCAGGGCGCCGACGAACTTGACAGCGCCGTTCAAGGTGTCGACCACGTTGGCGGCCGCCTGCAGAACAACCGGACTGCTATAGGTCTGGCCACCACCGTTTGTCGCCACGATGGCCCCGGCTCCGTCACTCAGGTTGATTGTGCCCGCAGCGCCGGCAGCCGCTGCGAGCGTGTTGACGTTGATCGCCGCACTGATGGTGATCGAGCCTGTCGCCGTCGTCGTGCCGGCGGCCAATACCAGACCTTTGCTCAGCGCCGTCCCGGTGATTGCCGCGTTGATTGCAATGTTGTTGTCAGCGTCTAGCGTCAGCGTCGTCGCCGTCGCCCATGTTATTGGCTGCGAAACAGTGATGTTGCCCTGATCTGTCCCTCCGCCACCTGTGCTGATCACGACATTGTCGGTCAACAGCGCTGTCTGGATCGTCGTGTTGGCGATCGTTGCCGGATCTTTGCTCGCGGTGAATGTTGTGGTTCCACCAGCTGTGGCCGAGCCGGTGTTACTGTCGGCGGCAGTGATATCGATGTCGAAGGGATCGAGCAGCCAGGTTCCCAGGATGCCAACGGGCGACCCGACATTAATGCTGGCGCCGCTGCCGATGCCGAGAACCGGTCCCGATGTCTCGACGAACCCGCCATTGCCACCACTCGGACCACCCTTGGCGGCGATGTGGCCATTCATCTGGGTCGATCCGGCGGACAGTACCGTCACGGTGCCGCCATTGCCCGTACCGGTGGCGTTCGCTGCTATCCTCGCTCCAGGCTGCACCGTCACGTTTGCAGCCACCACTGTCGGCGTCACCGAGGGACCGCCCTTGGCGCGCGCCAGCGTGGTTCCCACCGCCACCACGCCGCCGCCGGCCTTGCCGGATGCATTGATCCGGGCGCTCGACGCGACGGTCACGTTGCCGGTCGTCGCGATTTCGATATTACCGCCGACCGTACCGGGCGCGCGCCCGGGAGCGGAAAGCTGACCCTCGACCACGATCGAGCCGCCAACGCCGCCGAGCGCCACCGTGCCGACCGTGTTGCCCACTGTCGCCGCGCGGATCTTGCCCCCAGCGTTGACCAGGTTCTGCACGACGCCGTCGGCCGCACGTGCCGTCAGTTGCACCGTGCCACCGTCGGCAACGATGACCCCGGTATTGGTCACCAGCGCCGTCACCGGCTTGCCGTCCGGCCCAACAGGCGCCTGGGTGACCTGGTTGCTCACATCCAGCGACAGCAGGCCGTCGCCATACAGGTCGAGCGTCGCCGTCTTCGCACCAGCCAGTACCGACGTGGCCAAGCTTCGCGTTGATCACCCCGGAATTGGCCACCTGCGGCGCCACCAGCGCGGCGAGGCCAGCCTCCCTGACGGTGATGGTGCCCTGGTTCTCGACGCGCGCATTGGGATTGCCCGGTTGGTCGAACACCATCTTGCCGGCCATGAAGTTCTGATTGGTGATGCCAATGGCACTCACCACCAGGCCGTTGGTGTTGACCTGCGCGCCCTTGAAGAACATCACACCGGACTGGTTCACCAGCACGACTTGGCCGTTCGCATCGATGCGCCCCGCAATCCGCGAGGGATCCGGGCCCACCACACGGTTCAGCGTCATGGCACTCGCCGACGGCTGCCGGAAATCCACCCGCTGCTGGCTGCCGACATCGAAGCTCTGCCAGTTCACCGCGGCACGCTGGGTGGATTGGTTGATCGTCGTGGTATTCGCCGTCTGGCCGATGGCAGCGGAGCCGGCGACCACGACACCGCCAGTCGGACGCGCATTCGGGGCCGGCTGGGCATCGGCGGGCAGCGACAGCACGAGCATCGCGGTCGCCTGCAGCGCGGTGCTGACCATCAGGGCCGAGCGCTTGCGGCGGACAACGCCGAGCAGCTTCACCTTGTCGGCGCGCCGGCAATTAGTCATGACTACCCCCGTCACGGGCAAATTCAGCGCGCCCGCGGTCTTATTTTAGATCAGAATCGTGTCAGCACGCGCCAATAAAACGCACCGCCATAAAGTGGCGATACCCCGCTGTTCGGCGTATCGCCGCCGATAGGGAATCGGTTGAATCGCGCCAGCCCCTCGAAATCGACCTCAACCGCAGGCGTAAGCTGCGTGCGAACACCGCCACCGGCCGAGTTGATCATCGCCGCATGGTCGGCGCTCTGGTTCTGCCAGGTCTCGCCCCAATCGTAGAACAGGTAGAACTGCTGGGCGATGCTGAACGATTTTGAGAACAGCGTCGTCTCGAAGCCGGTGTTCAGTTGCAACTCGACGGTTCCCGCCAGCGCCTTGTCGCCCGGAACCTGCCCGGAATAATAGCCCCGCGTGTATTGCGACCCCCCAAGATAGAACTGTTCCGATGGCGGCAGGATGTCGCCCGACCACTGCCCCGTGAACAAGCCCATCAAGCCGACGCTGGCGCCATCCCACGGCACGAACAGCGTCTGGGTCCGCGTCGCCTCGAAATTGAACTTGAAGAAATCCGTCCGCTCACCCACCCGTGCCGTCGGGTTCGTGGTCGCCCCCAGGATCGGCAAGCCCTGCGAAACCCGCGCCGACACCGCGTTGACCCCCGAGTGGTTGGCGCCGAGCCAGATATCCGACAGCGCGTAGTCCTCGCCAAAGCGCAGCACGCGAAGCGAATCGTAGCTCGCCTGCAACCGGGGCCCGTTGGCGGTCGTGCTGATATTCGAATTCGATCCCATCGAACGCGGTGTAGACGTTCAGCGTCTGCTGCCGCGCGCGGATGACCGGATAGGTCAACTGTGTGCCGAACACCGTGGTCAAGCCCCGGTAGCCGATGTCCCCGAGGCTGCCGGTCGGATTGGTGACGCCGTAGCCGGCATAAAACTTCAGCTTCAGGCCCGAACTGCCGACGAATGTCTCAAGCGAAGCCTGACCGAAATTCTCGCTGTTCGGCAGCGTATGGTAAAACGAGAACTCGGACTTCTCGCCGTATTCGGTGAAGCTGTTGAGATCGATCACCCCGAGTATCTCGATTGGCCCGGTCTCGTTGAAGGCACGGTTATCGATGCTGGCGAGCCCCGACACCGCCTTGCGGGAAACCTGGGCGATCAGGTTCAGCGCGCCTGGCTGATCGGCCGATGGTTCCAGCACCGCCCGGATCGTCACGCCCGGCACGTCCTGCGCCAGCAGCAGATAGCGTTCCAGCGTCGCCGAATCGATCGGCTGCTTCTCGGTCAGACGGTTCAGGAACCGCAACACCTGCGTGCCCGCCGGACCGATGTCGCCATCGAGCTTGACGCTGGCGATACGGCCTTCGGTGACCTCGAAGTGCAGGCGGAAGTTGGCGTCGATGTGGACCGACACCGTGCTCAGCACATATCCGTCGCCTCGGTAAAGCTGGAGGATCGCCTGCCGCGCGGCATCGATCTTCGGCAGTGGCACCGCAGGTCCGACCAACCCTCCGGTCAGTTGTGCGATCTCCGCTGCCGGATAGGCCGTGGCCCCCTCGACGTCGACGCTGTCCACCCGGACCGGACGATTCGGCACCTCCGAACCTGGTGCCGGTGGCGGCTGTATAACGCCACCGGGCGATACGTTTGGCGGTGCCGGCGGCAGCACGCGCTGTATCGGCGATCCCTGTGGAACCGGATTGAATCCCGGTGGCGCCTGGGCATCAGCGGCGGGTACCGCCGCAAAACCCCAACCAAGCAGAGCCCCGACAGCGGCACACCGCACCGTGCGCCAATCGAGTGGCAGTCCCCAACCCTTGTGCGGGCCGCGTTGCGCGAGGTCCACGATTATGTCTTCCGCTCCCATGTGATCCGGAGGACCACCCCGGGTCGCAGCTTCGTGAGACCTTGCCGATCGGTCAACGATCTGCCTCACACGCAATAAACGAAATCAGAGGGTTTGCGGAAACTTTTCGTGATCAGGGTTGGTTTCGCTGACGACAGCGTCGGCTGCACAGCCGAATCCAGTCAACACCCAGGCACCGCATCCATCACGCCATGCGATCAGTCGAGCGCGTCGCGCAACTGCCGTTCGTAATGCCGGTAGTACTTGTCGGTCACCAAATCGGTCTTCACCACCACCGCAACGTCAGTGGTGTTGAACTGCCGGTCGATCACCGCGCCATCGCCAACGAACCCGCCGAGCCGCAGGTAGCCCTTGATCAGCGGTGGCAACTGCGCCTGGACACGCTTCGAATCCAACAGTTCCGGTGCCATCCGCCGCATGTCGACGTACCGATGTGGCAGCGCCCGTGGCCGCACCGCCGGCGGAGCTAGATGATTGTAGTAGAGATACGTTAGATCAGCGGCCAACTTGTCCGGATCGGTGCCGTGCAGGCTGGCGCAACCGAACATCAGGTCGATCTGGTAGTGGAACACGTACGCCGCGATGCCGCGCCATAGCAGCTGCATGGCAACCCGGCTGCGATACGCCGCATCGACACACGAGCGTCCCAGCTCGAGGATGCGACCCGGAAAATTCACGATCGAGGTGATCTCGTACTCATCCGCTGAATAAAAGCGCCCAAGCTTTGCCGCTGCTTCCCGTTGGATGAGCCGATAAGTCCCGACAATCCCCTCGGCACCGGATCCGATCGCGTGGTCCACCACCAGCAGGTGATCCGCAACAGCATCGTAAATGTCACGGTCCCGCCGTGCGGCGGTGGCGACGGCGTCCGCCGTGGCACCCATCTCCTCATAGAATACTCGGTAGCGCAGGGCCTGAACCGCATCGACCTCCGCCGCCGTGACTGCGATCCTCACCCCCAGGCTGCCGACGCGAAGCTCCGGGAATGGCAGCTGATCCGCACGGGCCCGGGCGATCACCTGTTCAACCGTCATCGCGCGGCCCCTTCCTGATCCATAGCCTGATCGGACGCACCTGCCGCCGCCGTGGTTCGCCGCGAAGTCGAACGTCGAGCCCCCGTCTCACGCCCCTCCTGGACCGGAGCCCGGCGCCGACCGAACAGCTCCAGCCGCAATGATACCAGATCGAAGCCGAGTCGCTCGGCGAGCGTCTGCATCAAACGCTCGTACTCTGGATCCTGGAACTCGATGACCTTGCCGGTTTCGACGTCGATGAGATGGTAGTGATGACCGTGCTCGGACGGCTCGTAGCGGGCACGTCCACCGCCGAAGTCGCGCCGTTCGAGGATGCCCTTCTCCTCCAGCAGCCGCACCGTGCGATAGACCGTCGCGATGGAAATGCGGGCATCCAGCGCGCTGGCGCGGCGATACAGCTCCTCGACATCCGGATGATCCGAGGCATCCGACAGGACACGGGCAATGACACGACGTTGCCCGGTCATCTTGAGGCCTCGTTCGACGCACAGGCGTTCGATACGCAATTCCATCGGATCCCCTGGGATCAACCTATCCCGAGCCGAGCATTCTGGGCCAGCCCCAGCGCGGAACGTCGGCTCAGGTCCAACGGCCGCATCCGAGGCGCAACGCCTGCAAGCGCGGGCGCGGCCAACTCCCGTGGGCGTAGCCGATCAGGGTCGGGCCTGTCCAATCCGGTCGTGACGTGCAGGTGCGGCCATCAATGATCGGAGCGGTTCTTGGTTCTCCCCCGTCATGGCTGGGCTTGACCTTGGCTGGGCTTGACCCGGCCATCGCTAACCCCCACCAATTTGCCAACGATGCAGTCCCGGTCAGCACCAAGATCCTCCCAGGGCTGGCCCAACCGCGTCATGGCCGGGCTTGATCCAGCCATCCCCACCCGCACTGAGCTTGCGAAAGATGCAATCCCAGTCAGCGGGAATCCCTCTGGGATGGCCGGGTCAAGCGCACTCATGACGCGGCTGCCAAGCTTGCAGCACGTCAACCGTCAAGGCCCCTGGCATAGCATGACAGACAAGCAAGCCCCCGACGTCGAATTGGACATAACGACTGAAGTCTGTCCGATGACATTTGTGCGGACACGGCTTGCGTTGGACCGAATGGCTCCCGGTCAAACGCTCCTGGTCCGCCTCCGTGGTGACGAACCGTTGCGCAACGTGCCACGTACTGCCCGTGAGCAAGGACACGAGGTGCTGTCGTTGGACGCCGGTGCCGACGGCGTTGCCAGCCTGCTGCTCCGTCGCGGCGGCTGACCGGTCGCATCAGGCTGGCAGGCGTCACTCAATTTTCATACGGAGCACCAGGGCGTCCGACAAATCCGCATGGTCCCGCTGTCGTCGTCCCACCTCGACGAAGCCGAATCGGCGATACAGCGCCTGCGCTGCCAGATTGCCGACACTTACCTCGAGGAACACCGCCTTGCCGCCGCGCGCCGTGATCTCCGCTCGAGCGGCGCTCAGGAGTGCCATGGCAATGCCGAACCGACGGACCGCGGGAGCAACGGCCAACGTCAGTACTTCCGCTTCGTCCGCCATGACGCGCCCCAGCAGCATGCCGCCACGCGGGTCGATCAGTCCGAACGAGCCCGCGAGCGCTAGCTGCAAACCGATGGCGTCTTCGCCCCAGGCCTCTGTGGGCGGAAATGCCGCGGCATGGATCGCTGCCAGCGCGCATGCGTGCGCGGGGGTCGCAAGCTGTGGCTTCAAGCCCGTTCATCCAACCGGCGGCGGCCGCAGCCCGCCCGCCGGCAGGCGCGCTTCCGGCGGATCGACATAGAGCGGCTGAGCCCCGCGCGCCGGCCGCTGTCCCGCTGCTCGCTGCTCGGCCACCACGGCGACATGACGGACCATGGGCAGGCGCGCGTCGGTTAGCATCACATCGGCATCTCGTGCGGCCAGCCTCGCAGCAACCGCGGGCGCCGCGTCGCCGGCCACCGCAACCGCGCCGTCAGGCATCGGCAGTGCGTCCAGCGGAACCGCCAGAACGTCGCCAGATCGCTCCAGGAAGACGCGTCCGCGCCTGCTGTCGATCACTGACCAGAGGCTGCGGTGGCCCAGATACGGTAGCGCGTCGGCGAGAGCCTCGCCAACCGTGACACCGATGACGGGAACGCCAACTGCGAGTGCGAGGCCATGTGCCAAAGCCAGGGCGGCTCGGATGCCTGTGAAGCTGCCTGGGCCCACGGTCACGGCGACCAGGTCCAGATCAGCCGCGCTCAATCGCGCCTCGTCCAGCACGGCGGCGGTCATCACCGGCAGCAACGCGGCATGCCTGATCACCGCGCCCTCCTGGCGGACGGCTATCAGCTGTTGGTCGATCACGACAGCGGCGGCGCATTGGGCGAGAGCCGCGTCCAAAGCCAGGATCCGCACAGGGTTTCGTCCGCTTGCAATCCATCCCGTCCCACCACCATCGGGTGGGCCCGTCTCCATCGGCACACCGGTTGCCTACATCAGCACGCAGGCTTCCTCGAATTCCAGTCGTGGCGATCGTGGATACAGCGCCTCGTGGTCGCCGTGGCCGATGTTGCACAGGAAATTCGAGCGCCAGCCGCGGTCGGCGAGGAACAGCTCATCGACCATCGAATTATCGAACCCGGACATCGGACCGGTGTCGAGCCCCACGGCGCGCGCCGCCAGGATCAGATACGCACCCTGCAATGTGCCATTGCGGAACGCTGTCGTGGCTGCGAGCGATGGGTTGCTGGTGAACCAGGACGTCGCGTCAGGATTGTGCGGGAACAGTTTCCACAGCCTCTCGTGGAACTTCGGATCATAGGCGACGATCACCGTCACCGGTGAGGCCAAGGTCTTGTCCAGATTGCCGCTCGACAGCGCCGGTGCGAGCTTCTTCTTCGCTTCTTCAGTCCGCAGGAACAGAAAGCGTGCCGGCGAGGTATTTGCCGAGGTCGGCCCCTGTCTCAACAAATCATAAAGTGCGCGCAACTCCTCGTCCGTGACCGGCTGGTCGGTGAACTTGTTATGGCTTCGCGCCTCACGAAACAGCAGGTCGAGGCCAGCGGGATCAAGCGTGCCCGGCTTGGCCTCGCTCACAGATCAACCTGCTCCACCGCGACCACCTCGGGCACGAAGTGCCGCAGCATATTCTCGATGCCGTGCTTCAGCGTGGCACGCGAGGACGGACAGCCCGAGCAGGCTCCCTGCATGTGTAGCCGCACGATCCCGTCCCGGAAACCGCGGAACACGATGTCGCCGCCGTCGCTCGCCACGGCCGGCCGCACGCGGGTATCCAGCAGCTCGCGGATCTGGGCGACGATCTCCTCGTCTTCCGGCGCGATGTCCTCGACCAGGTCATCCTCGGCCGCGCCGTCGATCACCGGGCGGCCGGCCACGAAATGCTCCATGATGCCGGCAAGCACCTGCGGCTTCAGCGCCTGCCACGACGCATCATCGGTCTTCGTCACAGTGATGAAATCGCCGCCCAGGAACACCCGCGCAACTCCCGGCATGGCGAACAACGCGCTCGCCAGCGGGCTGCGTTCCGCCGAATCGGGTGAGGCGAAGTCAGCGGTGCCGCTGCCCATCACATAGCGGCCCGGAAGGAACTTCAGCGTAGCGGGATTAGGAGTGCCTTCGGTCTCGATGAACATGCGCCTGACCTGCTCGCGTAATGGTGAGGAAACCGGACCACTTTGGTCCTGTCAACGACCGTTACATCGGCTGAAACAGCCGCAATGACAAGGGGCGATCAGTCGGCTGCTGACGATACCCCGACCATACCGCCATTCGCGGCATAGGCATGCACGGCGGCTGCGAAATCCTCAAAGATCCGGCGCGACACGATGTCAGTCTGCCAGTCATTTTCCGGATGCCATTGAATGCCGGCGGCAAATCCGGGCACCGGAACGCCACCGAAGCTGATCACGTGGACCGCCTCGATCGTTCCATCCGGCGCCGTACCCTCCACCCGAACGCCCGGCGCCAGCTTGTCCACGCCTTGGTTGTGCAGCGAATTGACCGCGATCTCGGTCGTCCCCGCCAGCCGGTGCAGCCACCCACCCGGCGTGACGCGAATGCTGTGCGCCTTGCCGATCCGCACTTCCCGCGATGCCACCATCGGCGAGGAGTGGTCCATCCGGTCCGGCAGATCCTGCAATCGCTGGTGCAGCGAGCCGCCCAGCGCCACATTCAGTTCCTGGAACCCCCGGCAGACCGCCAGCACCGGCACACCGCGGGCAACCGCGCCGCGGATCAACGGCAGCGTGGTGCCGTCTCGCGCCAGATCCTCCCAGGTGCCCTCCGCGTGCGGCGGTCCCTCGTAGTAGCTGGGATGCACGTTGGAGCGGCTGCCGGTCAGGATGATCCCGTCGAGCCGCTCCAACAGCGTCTCCACGTCGGCTGCCGGTCCATTGGCTGGAATCAGCACCGGCACTGCCTGAACCAAGCGATCGGTTGTCTCGACGTAGGTGTTGGATGCGGCATGGTTCGGCATGGCAAACATACCGAACTGTTTGGTGCAGCAGCTGATGCCGACGAGCGGCTTGACGGCCCGGATCGATCTCATGAGAGGGAATCATGCTCCCTCTTCGCGGCAAAATGAAGACACTTTCTGCGATAGCGGCTATGTCCCAGCCACAAATACCGCGCAATTCAGCCCCCGCCAGGGTGGCCGAAGCGCGGATCAATGAATTCGAACAGCTGCGAATCGAAGTTGCCGCCCAGCTGGACGTCATACAGCGTCACCCGTGTCTCCCTGCGCTGGGCATCCACCACCGTCCACTGCCGCAGCACCAGCGGATTGTCGGCAAACACCAAGGTCAGCGTGCCGTCACCCGGTGACGCGGTGCGAACCAGCGACACCTGAAGCTGCCCAGGCGCACGCTGCATCCCCGTCACCGTCACGCCACCTCCCAGCTTGACATGGTCGGATAGCAGGATCCCCAGCGGCGTCGACGATATCGGGAAGTTGCTCGTCTGGTTCACCGAGGCATCGTAGAACACCACCAGCCCGTGGCCGGCGACCAGCAGCAGCGGGCTCGGCGGGTCGTACTGGAACCGCATGCGCCCCGGCCGTTCCAGCCACACCACGCCACGCGTGATCGCGCCATCCGGCGCAACCTGCAGGAACCGAGCCTTCATGCTGCGAAGCCCGTCGAGATAGCTCTCGATCCGCGCCAGGTCGGCCTGATCCTGCGGCGTCGGTTGGAAGCGCGGCTGCGCCAGGGCACTGCCCGCCGCAAGCAAGGCAGGAGCAAGAGTCAGGGGTATGGCAGACAGCCGCAGCAGGTCACGTCGGTTCATGCGGCGCATGTGGCGCTGCGCCACCCGGTTTGCAAATGCGCCGCCATTCTTGGCATGTTTCGGCCACGTCAATCGGAGAAGCAGAATGGTCGCCGTCGTTCACACCCTCACCTCCAGCGACACGGAAGCCGAGGAATGGCGCCTCCGCTGCGACATGGCCGCCGTGTTCCGCGTCGCCGCCCGCCTCGGCTGGAACGAGCAGATCGGCAATCACAATTCCTTGGTCCTGCCCCAGCGTTCCCGCGACGACGCGCCGCTGTTCCTGATCAACCCGAGGGGACTGCTGTTCCAGGAGCTCACCGCCAGTTCGCTGATCGTCTGCGACCTCGACGGCCGTGTCCTGCGTGGCAAGGGTGAGCTACGCAAGGTGGCCTTTCACATCCACGCCCGCATCCACCTCCAGAAGCCCGACGCCACCTGCATCGTGCACGTGCATCCGCAGTACCTGACCGCGCTCTCCATGCTGGAGAATCCGGAATTCGCGCTGGCGCACCACAACAACCTGTTCATCAACGATCGCGTCGTGTTCGACAATTGGGCAACGGCGCCGGTCAGCGACAACAAGGAAGGCGATCGCCTCGCCGACCTGATGGGTAACAAGACCATCATGGTGATGGGCGCGCACGGCGTCACCGTCGTGGGTCCCACGGTGCACGAGGCGTTCGACGAATGCTACATCGCCGAGCGCACCTGCATGTACCAGATGACCGCCATGAACACCGGCCGCAAGTTGCGTTCCTTGCCCGATGCATCGCGCAAGCACTGGAACGGAGCGTGGGGCGAGAAGATCGACGCCCGCATGCATCTCGACGCCTGGCGCCGGATCTTGGATCGCGAGGAACCCGACTACGCGAGCTGACGGCCTCTACAGGACACAGCGCCGCAGGCCGTGCTTCAGCGATACCGGCTGCGCCGGCGCTTCTCCATTGGCCGCCTCTGCATCCCCGGATCAAGTGTCCGGGGACCGCCGATCGCGGCACGATCTATGCGAAGGCCGAGCCCCCCCTTCGCGTCCTCTCCCGCCCACGCCACGCCTCCCGTCTCGGCCAACGAATGACTGAGACACCCATGAGACACCACACCCGCCCCTCACACCCGCCGCACCGCCAGTGACAGCGCCATCTGGCCCAGCACA
The DNA here is from genome assembly GCA_963726125.1 of uncultured Alphaproteobacteria bacterium. GTDB lineage: Bacteria > Pseudomonadota > Alphaproteobacteria > Acetobacterales > Acetobacteraceae > JAMXLO01. The sequence goes on from CAVSBG010000005.1 coordinate 811,082, forward strand.
GCCGACCCCAGCAGTACCACCGCGACGGTAAACACCGAGCCCGGACGCCAAACCTCCACGATGATGGTGCACAGCGCCCCGTATGCCATCTGGGTAAATCCGTACAACCCGGACGCCGCCCCGATCGCGTGCGGATTGACGCTCACCGCCCCACTCAGCGCGAACGGGCTCGCCATGCCGGCGCCCACCATGAACACCACGACGGGCGCAATCACGGTAACCACCGTCAGCACCCCACTTAAATCCGCCGCCATGAAACACACCGCGCCAAGGATGGCGATCCAGTTCGCCACCCGCAGCGCCACCGCCGGCCGGATCCGTCCGGCAACCCGGTTCGCGGTCAAACTACCCACCGCGACCCCCGCCATCAGCAGCAGGTAATACAGCCCCACCCGTTCCGTCGGTTCATGCAGCAGGTCAACCAGGATGAACGGCGAAGCCGCCATGAACGCATAGAACGACGTGGTGGTACACGCCCCGCCCACAATGTACCCGCGAAACGCCCGAGACCGCAGCAGCCGCAGCGACCCCAGCAGCATCGAAGCCCGCGAACTCGACTGCACCGCGCCAGTCTCCGGCAACAGCAACACCGCGAGCACCAAAGTGACCCCGCCCACAATCGCCAGCAGCGCGAACGCAGCGCGCCAGCCGAACCACGCAGTGGCATAACCGCCGAGCACCGGCGCGATCGCGGGCGCCGCTGACATCACCAGCGTCAGCATCGCCAGTTGCGCCGCCGCCCGATCGGGCGTCGCGGAATCCCGCACGATCGCCCGCCCCAGCACCAGCCCCGCGCAGGCCCCAATCGACTGCAGGATCCGCGCCACCACCAGCATCCAGGCATTCGGCGCCACGGTCGTAGCGAGCCCGGCCACCGTGAACAGCCCCAGCCCCACCAGCAGCACCGGCCGCCGCCCAAACCGGTCCGAGATCGGCCCATACACCAACTGCCCGATCGCCAGCCCAACCAAATAGAGCGTAATGCTGAGCTGGATCGCCGCCGGCGACACCCGCAACGCAGCCGCGGTATCCGGCAGCGCCGGGATGATCAGGTGCATCCCCAGCGTGCCGCACGCCGTGATCGCGACAATCAGCGCGAAGGGCGCGCGGTCCCCTCTGCCGTAAAGCGGCCGTCTGTGCCACTCCATGTGCTGCTGCTTCCCCTGGAACGGATCATGCCAAGCACGGATGCAAGGACGGCGCCACACACGGCGCATGAGCGGCGCTGGGGACTGGTCGCGGCGATCACCTCGGTCACCGTCTTCGGCCTCAGCATCGGCCAGGGCGCGCCATTGCTGTCCCTCCTGCTGGAACAGCGCGGAACCGACCCAACTCTCAACGGACTGAGCGCCGGCGTCACCTTCATCGGCGTCCTGCTCGGTCCCCTGCTCGCACCCCACTGGGTGCGGTGGGCCGGCATCCGCAATCTCCTGCTGACCTGCTATTGCCTCGACATCGCGACCTTCCTCGCCATGAAGGAATTCGATGGCTTCACCGCCTGGCTGGTACTGCGGATGGCGCTCGGTTTGACAGGCTCATCGATCTTCACCTCCAGCGAGGCGTGGATCAACCTGCTCGCCGGCGACGTCGGCCGAGGCCGCATCATCGGCATTTACGCCGCCGCGCTGTCCGCCGGCTTCGGCATCGGCCCGTTGCTGCTGTCGATCACCGGCATAGAAGGCTGGGCCCCCTTCATCGCCAACGCCGTGCTCACCGCCCTCGCCATGCTGCCCCTGTTGGGCGTCGGTGACGCCACGCTCAGCCTGGGCCGAGAACGCGGCATCAGTCCACTCCGCATGTTCGCGCGCGCGCCTTCGATCCTGTTGGTCGTGGTCGTGTTCGGCCTGTACAAGTCGGCCCTGATGACTTTGCTGCCGATCTGGGGCGTGCGCATCGGACTGGGCGACAGGCTCGCCGCCGCCACCCTCTCCGCCGTCTACCTGGGAGCCATCCTGCTCCAGATGCTCATCGGCTGGCTCTCCGACCTCTGGTCCCGCACCGCAGCGCTTGGCCTGTGCGGCGTCATCGGACTGATCGGCGCGCTGGCGCTTGCAGGCACGACTCCCTCAACCCCCGCGCTGTTCTGCCTGTTGTTCGTTTGGGGCGGCGTCGCATCGGGGATTTATCCCGTCGCACTCAGCATGGCAGGCGACCGGTTCCAGGGCACCGACCTCGTCGCAATCAACGCGGCGATCATCATGGCCTATGGTCTCGGCGCGCTGGCCGGGCCCGCTCTCGGCGGCATCGCGATCGATATCCTCGACCCGCAGGGGCTGCTGTGGCTATTCGTCCTGTTCTTCGCGGGATTGTTGGCGGTGACGCGCCTTACAGCAAATCAGCCACCGCGGCGCGGTACCGCGTGATCGCCTCCAGGTGCTCGGCCGCGCTGCGTCCGTCGATACGTTTGTGGTGATTGCTGGTATACGTCGTGTGCGCCGTCACGTGGGTCACGCCCGCCTGCTTCCAGAACGCGAACTCGCGCCGCCAGTCATCCTCGCTGCCGGCGAGCGAGGCCCACACCTCGATCCCCATCTGCGCCGGATCACGCCCCGCCTCCCGCGTCAGCTGCCGCAGCTTGTCGAACGCCGCCAGCGCCGCGTCGCCTGCGGGATAAGCCAGCGGCATGAACCCGTCGCCGTACTTCGCCGCCCGCCGGAACGTCGCCTCGGCATGTCCGCCATACCATACCGGCACCCGCCCCGAGGCTGGCCGCGGATTGATCCCCGCATCCTCGATGCGATGGAACTCGCCTGTGAAATCCACATGTTCGTTCGCCCACAGCGCCTGCATCACCCGCACCTGCTCTTCCGAGCGCTTGCCCCGATTATGGAAATTCTCGTTCAGCCCAACGAACTCCACCTCGTTCCAGCCAACGCCGATGCCCAGCCGGAACCGCCCGCCGGACAGCACGTCGAGGCTCGCCGCCTGCTTGGCCACCAGCACCGCCTGTCGCTGCGCCAGGATCAGCACCCCAACGGCGAAGCCGATACGTTGCGTGCACCCGGCGAGGAACCCGAACAGCACGAACGGATCGTGGTATGGGTTGGCGGTCGTTCCGACGCGCCGTCCGGCATGATCGGCCGCCGGGTTGACCCCCAGCACGTGGTCCGGTGCGACCAGGTAATGATAACCTAGACCCTCCGCTGCCTGCGCATAATCGCGGCTGGCCGCTGGGCCGGTGCCGATATCCACCACCGGAAGCGAGGCGCCAAGCTGCATGTCCGTTCCCCCTGGATGAACCCGCAGCGTAGCCGGGATCGCGCAAATTCACACGGGGTCGGCTTGCCCTTCTCAGGACAATCGTATGAACAGGCAGCAAAGCAAGGCAGGGGCCGCACGGAGATCCCCGAGACGGCAAAGCTACCGAGAACCACCGAAAAGAGTTCACGGCGCCTCGCACGAAGCGGCATGCTTTATTTCTCAGTGGCCCTTCGTGGCTTGAATCTCCGAGACGTCCGTGGGGAACCTCGCTGCCTGCTTGTTCTTCCGATTGCCGTGAGCGCCAGTGCCGCTGCAGCCTTCTCCCAACCAGGGAATGGCGTGAGCCGATCGTAGCAGCAACCCGTGTCCCTCAAGAGCCCCGCCATGAACGTTGCGCCATCGCGCCGGCACCGCTCCATTGACGCCCTGCCGCTTCGCGTTCAGCCTTTAAGCAGGAATGCAGAGGGGGAAACACACATGCCGCTACCGGCAGACACCGATGCCAGCACGCCGAAATACCTGCGCGACAAATACGCCATCGTCGGCGTCGGCGAGACCCCATATACCCGAGGCTCCGGCAAGACCACGCGCGCGATGGGCACCTTTGCGGTACGCGCCGCCATGCTCGATGCCGGCCTGAAGCCCGCCGACGTCGACGGCATGTTGTCGTATTCCGGCAACAACTCGACCCCCTCGACATTCATTGCGGGCGATCTGGGCATTCGGCTGAACTACTACATGGACGTGAATGGCGGCGGTTCATCCACCGAGGCGTTGATCGGCATCGCCATCGGCATCATGGAAGCCGGCATGTGCAAGTGCGTCGCGATCTTCCGTTCGATGAACGGCTATTCGCAGGTCCGCATCGGCGGCACCGGCGCGCGTTCCGCCGCGCCGGTCAATGGCGACGCACTGCATAGCCGCGCCTACGGGTGGCAGAGCGCGGGTCAGATGTTCGCGCCGACCTTCATGCGCCACATGTATGAATACGGCACCAAACCAGAGCAGGTGGCGATGGTGAAGGTGGTGCATTCGGAGCACGCATCGAACAACCCAAAGGCGTTCTACAAGAAGCGCTATACCGTCGATGACGTGATCAACAGCCGCATCATCTGCAAGCCGCTGCATCTGCTGGACTGCTGTGTCGAGACCGACAATGCCACGTGCGTCATCGTCACGTCAGCCGAACGAGCCCGCAACCTGCGTCATACGCCTGCGCTGATCCGCGGCGTGGTAGGACGGTGCAGCAAGCCGCGCGCCGACATGCACTATCAGCACGGGCCCATCTCGCGCGTCGCCGGCTATTACGCCAAGGACATCCTGTGGCCGAATTCCGGCGTTGGCCCCGAGGATATCGACGCCGTCGGCGCGTACGACGCGTTCACCTTCACCTCGATGCTGCAACTGGAGGATTACGGCTTCTGCAAGAAGGGCGAGGGCGGCGAATACGTCTCCTCCGGCATCACGCGATTGGGTGGCAAGCGGCCGCAGAACACCTCCGGCGGCCACCTCTGTGAGGGCTACACGCACGGCATGAACATGGTGATCGAGAACGTCCGCCAGTTGCGCCACGACGCAGATGACTCCTGCCCGATCGGGCCGGACGGCAAACGGCAGCATACCCACGACTATCGCGAGGGCGGCTGCCGGCAGGTACGCAACATCGAAGTAACGGCCAATCTCGGCTGGGCGAATCCCCTGACGGGTTCGGCCATGGTCATGCGGCGCGGTTGAGGGAGCAACACATCATGCCAATTCGCGCCACCTATCTTGATATGCCGCTGTCGATCGACGACCTGGACGGGGAGAACCTGGAGTACTTCCGGCATTGCTCGGAACACAAGTTCCATCTGCAGCAGTGTGACGACTGCAAGCTGCTGCGTTATCCGCCAACCACCGCATGCCCATGGTGCACATGCCTGACGTCGACGTGGACGCCGGTAGAAGGGAAGGGGGCAGTGTATTCCTACGAGGAAGTACACCACGGGATCCAACCCGCCTTCCAGGCACGCGTGCCTTACATGGTGCTGCTGGTCGAACTCGATATCCAGAAAGGCAAGCCAACTCCGGACGAGGCCCTACGGGTGGTCGGCAATCTGACCACGCAAGAAGGTCTCCTGGCACCGCCCGACATGGTGAAGCGTGTCGGGATCGGCTCGCGCATGCGGATGGTGTTCAGCGACGTCGGCCCTGGATTGTCGCTGCCGCAATGGACGATCGACGAGACAGCGGCTCAACCGGAAAAGCCGTGGCGATATCCACAGGAATAGCCGGAGCCAGGACAACGGTGGAATAACGATCGTGGTATAAGGGAAATATCCCGACTATCGTTACTTTGCCGTTCGAGCACGCATCGGCTCGGCCAGGAGCTGGTGCTCGCGGCGGCGCGCGTAAAGCGCGGCACCAGCGATGCCCAGAACTAGCAGAACGCTGAAGCCGATCGCCAGTGGACCGGCCACGTGTTTTGCCTCGTGGCCCAGCATGTACGCGCCGAAGCCATACAGGGCGGCCCAGGCAACACTGCCAACCACGTTGGCTATCATGAAGCGCGCGAGCGGCATGTGGTTGGCCCCAGCCAGCAGTCCTGCGAGGGTGCGCAACACGACGACGAAGCGCGAGGCAATGATCACCTTCTCACCGTGCCGACGAAATAGCGCGCGGCCCAGGGCCATCCTCCGGTCGGTCAGTCCAATGTAGCGCCCGTAGCGGCGGAGCAGACGGAAGCCAACACTCCATCCAATCCAATAACCCGCCGACTGACCCAGAATCGCCCCGCCCGCTCCCGACAGGATGACCAGCGCGATGTTCAAGTGCTGGGACGTTCCGGCGATCACGGCGGCAGCGATCAGCAGCGTCTCGCCCGGCAACGGCAGGCCCAGGCATTCAAGCGCGACCACCGTCGCCAGAGCCACATTGCCGTATGTGTGCAGAAGTTCGATAAGCTGATGTATCGAGAAGAACGACATGCGTGATCCAGTGCCGGCGGGGATTTGCCGAAGGTCGAAAAGGACCACGAAGCCGCGGCGCGCCATTGCTATAAGGTGCCCACGTCCAGATGCAACAAGGTATCGCGGTGGTTGATGAATCATTCGACGTAGTCGTGATCGGTGGCGGACATGCCGGCTGCGAGGCCGCGGCCGCAGCCGCCCGCGTCGGCGCACGCACGCTACTGTTGACACATCGGATCGATACAATCGGCGAGATGTCGTGCAACCCTTCCATCGGTGGCATCGGCAAGGGCCACCTCGTGCGCGAGGTGGATGCTCTCGATGGGCTGATGGGGCGCGCGGCCGATATGGCCGGAATCCATTTCAAGCTACTGAACCGCAGCAAGGGGCCGGCGGTACGAGGTCCCCGCGCGCAGGCGGATCGAGCCCTGTATCGGCAGGCGGTGCAGCATTTGTTGCGGGAGACCGCCGGGCTGACGGTGCGCAACGGCACGGCCGAGGATCTGGAAATCGGACCGGATGGACGGCTCGCCGCCGTGCTGTGCGGAGACGGCGTTCGAATCAGGTGCGGCGCGGCGGTGCTCACCACGGGAACATTCTTGCGCGGCGTGATCCATATCGGCGAGCGCCAGTATCCAGCGGGACGGGTAGGGGAGGCGCCCTCGGTTGGGTTGGCCCAGACGCTGGCACGGCTGGAACTTCCGCTGGGGCGGCTGAAAACCGGCACGCCGCCTCGGCTGGATCGCCGAACCATCGACTGGGACGGGCTGGCAGCCGACCCCGGCGACACCACACCGGAGCCATTCAGTTCACTGACCGAGCGCATTACCAATCGTCAGATCGAGTGCCGGGTCACTGCCACCACGCCGGCCACTCACGCCATCATCCTGGCCAATCTCAACCGTTCCGCTGTGTATGCCGGGCACATCGCAGGGGCAGGGCCGCGCTACTGCCCCTCCATCGAGGACAAGATCGTGCGGTTTGCGGCACGCGACAGACACAACATCTTCCTTGAGCCTGAAGGACTGGACGACGACACGGTCTATCCCAACGGGATCTCGACGAGCCTGCCGGAAGACGTGCAGAGCGCTTTGCTGGCGACGATTCCGGGGCTTGAGCGCGCGCGCATGCTCCGTCCGGGTTATGCGGTCGAGTACGATTACGTGGACCCGCGCTCACTTACGGCGTCGCTTGGGGTAAAGCGGCTGCCTGGGCTGTTCCTGGCAGGGCAGATCAATGGCACCACCGGCTACGAGGAAGCGGCGGCGCAAGGGGTCATCGCCGGGATTAACGCGGCACGCTCGACGGCCGGTTGTGATCCCGTTCGAACTCGATCGCGCCGAAGCCTACATAGGCGTTCTGACGGACGACCTGACGACGCAAGGCGTTAGCGAGCCGTATCGTATGTTCACGTCGCGGGCGGAGTTCCGGCTGACGCTGCGTGCGGACAATGCGGACCTTCGGCTGACTGAGAAGGGTCTGGCCTGGAGTTGCGTCGGACCTCAACGTGCGGCGGCGTTCGCCGCGTATCACGCTGGGTTCGTAGCCGCTGCCCAGCGTGCGCGCGAGGAAGGCGGACATTCGGCCCAATTGGCGCGACATGGCATCACCGTGCGGGAAGATGGACGGTGGCGCTCGGTTTACGAGCTGCTGGGGCATCCAGACGTTGGTTTCGAGCCCGTCGCGGCCGCATTTCCATGGTTGCGGGACATTCCGTTTCGCGCGCTCACCCAGTTGCTGACGGAGGTCCGGTATGATGGCTACCTGCCGCGGCAGCAGGCAGAGATTCGATCGTTTCAACGTGAGGAGTCCGTCGCGCTCGATGGCATCGCATTCGCAACCATCGGCGGCCTGTCGACGGAGCTGTCATCGAAGCTCGCGGACATTCGCCCGGCTTCATTGGGGGCGGCGTCACGGATCCAGGGGATGACCCCGGCAGCACTCGCGGCGATCGCCGCTCATGTTCGCAAGAACCGCCCTGCCGCGCGGACTGGCTGACCAATAGTCCTATCGGCCACAAAGCTTCACGTGAAACATCATTCGATGCCGAACGACATTTCACGTGAAACCTCCGAGAGGCTCGAGCGCTTTGCCGCCCTGCTGCTGCGCTGGAACCGGACTGTCAACCTCATCGCCCGCAACGACGAGCAGCGCCTATGGGAACGGCATATCGCTGAACTCGCTGCAACTCGCAGCACTGATGCAGCCAGTACCGAACCGGGCCATCGACCTCGGTTCGGGCGCAGGTTTCCCCGGCCTCGTCCTCGCCATCGCAACGGGCGTGCCGTTCGACTTGATCGAGGCAGACCAACGCAAGGCCGCCTTCCTCCGGGAAGCGGCGCGAATCACCGGTGCCGTCGTCCAGGTGCACGCGACACGCATCGAAGCCGCGCAGATCATTCCAGCGCCGCTGATGACCGCGCGGGCGCTCGCGCCTTTGCCCAAGCTCCTCGACCTCGCCGCGCCGTTGCTCGCACCCGGTGGGGTTTGCCTCTTCCAGAAAGGCGCCAACGTCCAGACTGAATTGACGGAGGCCGCAAGCCAGTGGCACATGCAGGTGGAGATCCTTCCTAGCCAGACGGCTCCGGAAGCCTGCATTTTAAGGATCAGCGATCTTAGCCGTGTCGCTCCCCCGAACTGAAACCAGCACACGCCAGCCGCCCGCCAGCGAGCCCGGCGTACGTGTGCTCGCGATCGCCAACCAAAAGGGCGGCGTCGGAAAGACGACCACAGCCATCAACCTCGCGACAGCCCTGGCCGCCAATAACGAAAGAGTTCTGCTGATCGACCTTGACCCCCAGGGCAACGCGTCCACCGGCCTCGGGATTGCGCGAACCGACCGCGCCATTGGCGCCTACCGGCTCCTCACGGAGGACCTGCCCGCCATTGAAGCTGTTCGGCCCACCTTCATCCCGAACCTGTCGCTTATCACCGCTGAGGCAGACCTCGCCGGAGCCGAGATCGAGCTGGTGGGTCTCGATCGCCGCGAGTTCCGATTGCGCGACGCCCTGGCGTCTCTGCGCACCCAAGGAAACCGCAGCTACACATTCATCCTGATCGACTGTCCCCCGAGCCTTGGCTTGCTCACGTTGAATGGCCTCGTCGCCGCGGACGCCGTTCTTGTCCCGCTGCAATGCGAGTTCTATGCGTTGGAAGGCATCAGCGGCTTGGTCCGCACCATCGAGATGGTCAAGCGCGGCCTCAATCCCACACTGCGTCTGCAAGGGATCGTGCTCACCATGTTCGATCGGCGCAACAATCTGTCGGACCTGGTGGCTGCCGATGCGCGCGGGTTCTTTGGGGAGACCGTCTATGAGACGGTGATCCCACGCAACATCCGCATCTCTGAGGCCCCTAGCCATGGCAAGCCGGTATTGCTCTACGACTTCCGCTCTCCTGGAGCGCAGGCCTACGTCCGCTTGGCCGGCGAGGTGCTGCGACGCGAACGGGCCTCTCTCACGCCAGGAACGCCGGCATGACCACCAGGAAGGATGCCACCCCGCGCCGTCTCGGCCGCGGCCTCGCTGCTTTGCTGGGTGACACCGCCGTCCAGCCTCCACCTCAGGGGGTCGGTGTGCGCCAGGTCCCGCTCGATTTGCTGGAACCAAATCCGTTCCAGCCGCGCACGACGATCGACGCGGCTGCATTGGCGGAATTGACCCAGTCGATCCGGTCGCACGGCATCCTGCAGCCGTTGCTGGTTCGACCTCATCCAACCATCGCGGAGCGCTTCCAGATCGTCGCGGGCGAGCGCCGCTGGCGTGCCGCCGCCGCCGCCGGTCTGCACCAGGTTCCCGCGCTCGTGCACGACATGCCCGATAGCGAGGCCGCCGCCATTGCGCTGATCGAAAACCTGCAGCGGCAGGACCTGAACGCAATGGACGAGGCGGAAGGCTACGACCGTCTGCTGTCACAATTCGGCCTGACCCAGGAGGCGCTCGGCGAGGCTGTCGGCAAGTCCCGCAGCCACATCTCGAATACGCTCCGGCTGCTGAACCTGCCCCCTGCGGTAAAGGAGGCTCTCCGGATTGGCAGCATCTCGGCCGGCCATGCGCGCGCGCTCCTGGCCCTGCCTGTTCCGGAGGCCGGCCTGCGCGACGTACTGGACCGGCAGCTGTCAGTCCGCCAGACCGAGGCGCTGGCAAATCGCGAACCGCGCACCGCGGAAGACGCCGCTAGCCAGACGCGTGACCCGGACGCCATCAGCATGGAGCGCGCCCTCGCCGAGCAACTCGGGCTCAAAGTGAGGGTTTCGTTTGACGGCAGGGGCGGGTTTATCCAGCTATTCTACCGCGACTTGGAGCAAATGGACCTTCTGCTGACGCGACTAATGCCTAAGTCGCAATAATCCCTCGACGCGCACGGGCAGCAGCAGCCCGGCGCGCGAGCGTCAGCACGGCGCTGCGAGACAGCACCTCATCTGGGGCACCAGTCCTTTTACAGGCGCGTTCCGCTTCGGCCAGCCCAGCCATTGCCGCCATCAAGCCCGCGGACGACCAAAGTCCCAACGCGCGCGTGAACGCGCCGATCCGGCGGAAGAATATCGGCGGCCGAGCCGCCTTCGCAGCGTCGGCGGCGCTGCGACCATCGTCCATCGTCATACGGACCCGATGCAAACGCTGGAGGTGCATGAGGCTGGCCCGGATGATGCCAACCGGGGTGGCTCCCTCGGCAGCCGCCAATTCCAGCGCGCGATCGGCCATTGCCACATCGCCCTCGGTCGCGGCGAACAGCGCATCATCCAGCGATAGGCCGGCCATGTCGCCGACGCACGCCATTGCCGCATCCAGATCCACACGGCCTCCAGGACCGGCATACAATGCCAGCTTCTCTACCTCCTGCCGTGTCGAAACCCGATCCGCGCCCAACTGATCGGATAGCCAGGCCAGCGCATCCGCGTCGATGCTGACACCGCCTTCCGTCAGGACTGCGCGGATAGTGTCCGTGAGTGCCCGCCCTTCCTCAGGATAACAGGCAATAGCAGCGGCATCCGCCGCAGCTTCGGCCAACGAGCGCAGCCGCGACCGCGTGGGCAATCCACCAGCCTCCAGGACCACGAAAGCTGGCGCCATTCCCTTCAGGATCGCGGCGACCTGGTCCGTTGCCGTGTCAGTCGCCTCACGCAGGCGGACGACGCGCCGACCGCCGGTCAATGGCAGCGATGCCGCTTCGTTGGCCAATTCGCCGACACTCTCCCGTCCCAGTTCCGCCACCAGGAACGGGTCGTCCAGTGAGCCAGCGACGAACCGCACCAACGCGCCGGCACGATCGCGGATCATGCCGTGGTCCTCGCCGTACAACAGGACCACCCGGCATGACCCAGGATCGCGCATGAACGCCGCGACACGCTGGGGCGGGATCTTCAAGCCGCTCAGCCCGTCGTCGCAACCGGCGTGGGCGTTCGCTCGCGGAAATACGCGGCAAGCTGCAGTGTGATCTGGTCGGCCAACGCCTCTGCCAACTGGCGCGTGATCGCTTCGTTCTCCAGGTCGAGCGCGAAGTACTGCGTATCGATGATATTGATCGCGTTGGCCGCCTTCGCGGTGCCACTGGTCAGCCGCGTCTTCCCCGGGTTCTGTGCCGTCAAGGTCCAGTTGGCATTGCCGATGGAACGGATGCGTGTCGTATTGGTGTCGGGCAGGATGGCGATGCCTTCACCGGTGATCCAGTATTGCACCGCGAGGTCATAGCGATACGCCGAACTGCCGCTGGCCAGTTCGAACCGCTGCTGCAGCGCCTGGCGAAGCAATTGGCCGGGTCGATCGGGGATCAGGTTCACGTGGACGGCCGCCAACTCACGCTGCGCCACACCGGCCTTGCCGGACGCTGTCGGCATAAAGACCGGCTGGAAGCCGCAACCCGACAGTGTGACGCCGGACACGAGCGCCAGAAGCCGACGGCGCCTCATCCCGCGACCACGAAGTTGACGATGCGGTTGGGCACATGGATGCGCTTCACAACGCGCTTGCCAACCAGTGCGCGGGCGACGTTCGGTTCCGCCTCGGCCGCGGCGATCACGGCCTCAGCCGGCGCGTCAGGCACGATGGCGATGGTGCCGCGCAGCTTTCCCATCACCTGCACGGCGATCGTCACACTGTCCGCCACCAGCAGATCAGGGTCCGGCTCCGGCCAGGGAAGCTGCGCCACGAGGGCGGTGTCACGTCGATGCAAACGTGCATACATCTCCTCGGCCAGATGCGGCATCATCGGCGCGGCCAGCCGCACCAGTGTCTCGACCGCCTCCCGCCGTGCCACACCGAGGCCGTGGTCGTCGCTCGCCCGCTCCGCCTCGGCAATGGCGTTGGCGAACTCATGCAACCGCGCGACCGCCACGTTGAAGGCGAAGCTTTCCAGTGCCTCTGTCACCGCAGCGATCGTGCGATGAGTCACCCGGCGCAGCGCAACAGCGGGCTCACCAGTTCCGGCGCCCGTGCCATCGTCAGCGAGGTTCTCGACCAGCCGGAACAGACGCTGGGTGAAGCGATAGGCGCCCGCGACCCCGGATTCGGTCCATTCCATGTCGCGCTCGGGGGGATTGTCCGACAGGATGAACCATCGCGCAGTGTCGGCACCGTAACGGGTTATGATCGCTTCCGGATCGACCGTATTGCGCTTCGATTTGCTCATCGCCTCGACGCGACCGACCACGACCGGCTTGCCGGTGCCGCTATGCACCACGGTGCCATCCGGCTGCTTCACGATCTCCTCGGGGTAGAGCCATGTGCCGTTCGGACCGGGTGCAGAGCGATAGCTCTCATGCGTCACCATACCCTGGGTGAACAGGCCGGCGAACGGCTCATCGACGGCGATGTGCCCGGTCCGTTTCATCGCGCGCGTGAAGAACCGCGAATAGAGCAGATGCAGGATCGCGTGCTCGATGCCGCCAATGTACTGATCGACCGGCATCCAGTGAGCGACCGCCGCGAGCACCGCCGGCACGTCGGCGTGCGGACTGCAATAACGGGCAAAGTACCAGGCGCTGTCTACGAATGTGTCGCAGGTATCGGTCTCACGCCGCGCCGCGGCACCGCACTGCGGGCACGCAACGTGTTTCCAGGTGGGGTGGTGGTCCAGCGGGTTGCCTGGCCGATCAAACGTCACGTCGTCGGGTAGTTTCACCGGCAACTGTTGGTCGGGGACCGGCACCACACCGCAGGCGTCGCAATGGATCACCGGGATCGGGCAGCCCCAGTAACGCTGCCGGCTGATCCCCCAATCGCGCAGACGCCAGTTCACCTCGCCGTGGCCGACGCCTAGACGCTCCAGTTCCTCGATCACACGAAGTTTGGCGGCATCGACCGCAAGCCCGTCCAGGAAGTTCGAGTTGAAGATCGTGCCGGGGCCTACATAGGCCTCCTCGCCGACCGCGAAGGTCGCCGGATCCGCGCCGGGCGGCAGGACGACAGGCACGACGCTCAGGCCGTATTTGCGGGCGAAGTCCAGGTCGCGCTGGTCATGGGCCGGACATCCGAAGATGGCGCCGGTGCCGTATTCCATCAGCACGAAATTGGCGATCCATACCGGAAAGGTCGCGTCCTTCAGAAACGGATGGCGCACGCGCAAGCCGGTGTCGTAGCCGCGCTTTTCCGCGGTCTCGATCGCTGCCTCGGACGTGCCCAGCCGGCGGCATTCGGCAATGAATGCCGCCGCGGCCGGATCGCGTGCAGCGACTGCGGCGGACAGCGGATGTTCCGGTGCCAGGGCCAGAAACGACATGCCGAACAACGTGTCGGGACGCGTCGTATAGACCTCACCCTCGACGATTTGGTCTACCGGCTCGGTCAGGGCGAAGTTCAGGCGGGCGCCTTCGCTGCGGCCGATCCACTTCGCTTGCATCAATCGCACACGCTCCGGCCAGCGATCGAGGGTGTCGAGCGCGTCCAGCAGTTCCTGCGCGTAGTCGGTGATCTTGAAGAACCATTGGCTGAGCTGCTTCTTCTCGACTGGCGCTCCGGAGCGCCAGCCGCGACCATCGATCACCTGCTCATTGGCCAGCACAGTGCCATCGACGGGATCCCAGTTGACCCAGCTCTCCTTGCGCTCGACCAGGCCGGCGCGCAGGAAATCCAGGAACAGCTTCTGCTGATGGCCATAATAGGCGGGATCGCAGGTGGCGAACTCGCGCTCCCACTCGAGCGACAGTCCCATGCGCTGCAGCTCGCCGCGCATGTTGGCTATGTTCTCCCAGGTCCATTTCGCCGGATGTATGCCGCGCTCGCGTGCCGCGTTCTCCGCCGGCAGTCCGAACGCGTCCCAGCCCATCGGATGCAGCACCGAGTAGCCCCGCGCACGCTTATAGCGGGCCACCACATCGCCGAGCGTATAGTTGCGGACATGTCCCATGTGGATCTTCCCGCTTGGGTACGGGAACATCTCCATGACGTAGTATTTCGGCTTATCGTCCGTCGGTACGTCATCCACGCGGAAGCAGCCGCGCTCGGCCCAGGCGCGTTGCCAGCGCGGCTCCGCGGTTCGGAAATCATAGCGCGGCGCATCAGCCGCGACCGTCACGCTTTCATTCATCCGGGATGTATCCTGCGACGCACGCCACCGTGCAAGTGGCGCCTCAGGGGCGTACCGATGAAGCAGTGGGCGGGACCACCGATCACCAATTTTCCAGCGTCTCCTACGTCAACAAGCCTGACGAGGCGCTGGGCATCAGCCGCACCGCGGTGGACTCGGCGACCCAACATCGCCGGGCGACAGGGACCCCGTATCTCGCTGATCTCATCACCGGCACCGTCAACCTGAGCGATCAATCGCTGGTTCAAGACTACGGAGCGGCATCAGTCCGATGGTATGTTCGAGGTAAGCCTGTTGCACCGCGCTGTCGCCACCATTGAGCGGGCTGGTAGGACGATGGCCGCGACGTGTTCAGGCCGATGCGTGGCATTCGGTCAAGGCACCGGAGGTTTGATTGTTGGCCAGCGCACTGGTGTGTGTCGGCGTGGGCAGCGTCCCGGCGGCGGTGAACGCCCGGCCGCTGCTCCCCTGCGTTAGCCGTGAGGCGACACCAACGTCCAGGGTAGCAACTAGCTGCTCGCCAGCGACTGCTCACGCAACTCGCGAGCGCGCGACAGCACCTTGTTCTCGATTTCGCCGACGGTGACCGGGCTGACCGGCGCATCGACCCACTGGCCGTTCTGTAGGACCTGACGGAAGATGCTCACCCGCACGCCATCGCTGCGCAATTCGCGGCCAAGGATATAGGCGGTCGCCTTGAAGCGCTCACCATTCGCGGTGGGAGGCGTGTACCAGTCGGTGATGATCACGCCGCCGAACGGATCTGCCGAGGACAACGGCATGAAGCTCAGCGTATCCAGCGCGCCACGCCACAAATAGGCGTTGACACCAAGCGCGCCGCCACCGGCGTTGTCCTGCTTTTTGGCGCCCTTGCCGACGCCGAAACTCAGGCCCGCGGCGTCACCCAGAACCGTGCTGTCACCGGGTTGCGGACCCTGGTTGCCCGCATAGTTCGCCTGGGCCGGTGGGCCGTTGGTGCCTCCACCGCATGCTGCCAACCCCAGACCGGAGAGCAGAAGCATGCCGATGAGTGGTATCCTGGTCGCCATCCTTAGCCAATCCCTCGATCGTTTTGTTGACCCGCCCCGTTTGCGCACCGGTCCTGACAAGGTCTGCTCGCTGCGTCCGCGGGAGACAGCGCAACATTCAGCTAACGTACTTGTCACGGCCAGCGAGGGCCTGCTTAGCCTGCCCCCTCAGGCAAGCCAAGAGAGATGATAGGCCGGAAAGGCTGGACTCGTCTGCCAAAAACAGAAACGGCGGGGAAGAACCCCGCCGCTCCGCAGATCCGCAGATCCGTCAGTGGAGAAAGCTTACCACTGAACGCGAGTGCCGATGACCAAAGACTGGCCGTGCCAGTCGTTATTGGTCGACGTCCCGGTCGAACCGGTAATCTGGTTGACGCCGCCCTGATGGGTCTGGCCATACAGATATTCGGCATAGGCAGTCAGGCCCGGCGCAATGCTGTAGGTGATGCCGGCGGCGAGTTCGTCGTTATAGCTCTGCGACTTGTTGATCATCGTGACCGCGCCCTGCTGCTGGTAGTTGATGTAGGACGCAGCGAACGTCAACGGCCCGACGGCGTATTGCGCACCACCGACCCAGGCGACGGCATTGGCGCCGCCTTGCGGCTTCAAGTTGACCTGGCCATTGAATGCGCCCCACAGCACGTTGCCGCCAACCGTGAAGCCGGCATAGGTCAGTGCCAAGCCGCCGTCGCCGACGCTAAAGCCGTTGTAAGCGACGGGTGAGCTGCCGGTGGGGCCGCCGCCCGGAACCGAGCCCCAGACATGCACGTGGCCCGATCCGGAGTAACCCAGGATGCCGTAAACACCGAGGCCGCCGAAATTGCCCTGGTAGCGGCCCATGATTTCATACCAGTTGGTCGGACGGTTCTCACCGCCGAAGGCTCCGGTGGTCGCCGTCGAGACCGCAACGCACCCTGCGCCCGCCACGGGGCAGGGCGACGCATTGTTGGCCGTGTTGGCCGGCGCAAAGCTCGCACCAATGTCGAAGCCGGCGAAGCGCGGCGAGAAGTACGCGACCTTCGAGTTCACATACTCGGCGCCGATGCCCGACCAGAACGGGAACACCACAATGCCACTGCCAATGAAGTTGTCCGGGGCGTCACCGTTCCACGCGCCGGTGCCGAACTGGAAGGTCGTCACGCCGTTGTCGAACTGGCTGAACGGACCGTCATCCTGGCCGATGCGCAGGATGCCCACCTGGTCGGAGCCGAGATACACCGCCTCGCGGCGGACATACAGGGTGCTGGCCGAACTGTTCCCCGACGGGCTGCTCGAGTTGTTGCCGCCGGCGCCATTGTTGGCCGTCCCCGACGGCGCAGTGATGTTCAGGCCGTAGCTCTGGCCGATAAAGTTCTGCCGGATTTCGACAATGGCACCGTAGCGCAGGCCGTTGGTGGCCAGGGCATCAACGCCTGGATACAGCCGGAAGTAGCCAATCATCTGCTCCGGGTTCACCTTGTTGCCAGCGAAGTCGCTGGATGAACCGCCCTGGACGCCGACGTAGCCCCACACGCGGCCATTCAAGTGGATGGTCATCGTGCCGGGAGTGGGCGTCTGTGGCGACGAAGGCAGCGCGCTGCCGTCCGAGTTCAGCGAGTTGTTGCCGCCCAGGTAGGCACTCGGCTGCGATGGAATGCCCAACATCTCCGTCGGAGCCGGTGGGGTCTGCGCCATAGCCGTCCCTACCAAGCCGACCGTTGCGGCGCTGGCCAGTAGCAATTTCCGCATTCTATCCTCCTCATTATCCGGACGAGCCGGCTGCAGATTGCCAGGGCCAATCGCCTACATTCGTAGGGATATACCTGACGTGTGGCGGAGTATGGTCAGGAGTTTTCCGAGGCCGCAATATGCGAGCGGCCGCCATGATGGCAATTGCGAAACAGTGTGGCGCTTACGCCACAGCGCTCATCGCCGACATTGCGCCGATGGCGCCAACCGCGTGGCAGAAGCGGCGTGGCAGCCGGTAAACCGAACGGCCGTCGATCCCTCCGAGCGCCGCCATCGGAACACCAGCTCTTCTGGCCATGCGCGACCACCCCAGCGCACCGAGGGTTCTGGCGCCCGGATGACTGGCCGTCGGAAAGACCGGCGAAAGAAACACAAGATTGGCGCCCGCCAGCTTCGCGCGCGCGATGTCCCGAGCGCGATGCGCGGAACTGGTGATCGGCCCGCGACGCGGTGCGAGATGGCCAGGCCGCCGCCCCTCGCGAAGGTGGCAGCCCGCATGCAGCGCGGCGGCAAGGCGGATATCACCGGCGACCACGAGCACCAGCCGGCGATCCCGGCAAACCCGTGCCACTGCCTGCCCGAGCACCGCGCGGTCCGGATCTTCATCGTGGCGGAACACGACGCCGGCAAGGCCCCGCGGCAGGTGGGCGATCACCGGCAGCGGGTCTCGCAAGCGGCGAAAATCGGTGAACAGCCAGAGCGGCGGCAATGGTGCAGACCGACGCGCGGCCGCGCGTGCCCAGTCAAGCAAACGCGGCGGGAGCTTGGCTTGATTCGCGGTCTCGGCATGGTGGGGGTTCGGTGAAGGCACCCGATTGCGGTAAGCTTGGAACCGGCCATGAGCAAACGGAAACACGCGATCGAGGCGCATTTTCAGCAGGGTGTGCGGCTGCACCGCGCCGGACGCCTCGTCGAGGCGGAGCAGGTATACCGCCAGGTGCTCGCCGCGACGCCGATGCATGCCGAGACCCTTCACATGCTGGGCCTGCTGGCATTGCAATCCGGACAGGCCAGCGCCGCGCTCGCCAACATCGATCGGGCAATCGCATTGCGACCGGCGACCGCGATATATCATGTCAACCGCGCCAACGCGCTGCTGGCGCTGGGCGACAAGGCGGCGGCCGTAGCGGCGTGCCACGAGGCACTCCGCCACAAGCGCAACTGCGCGGAGGCGGACCAGGTGCTGGGTCACGCGCTGGCCGATCAAGGCAACACCGGCGCAGCAATCGAGGCCTATCGCGCGGCGCTGCACCACAATCCAAACCTGCCGGGCCTGCACAACAATCTCGGGCTTGTCCTGCGCCAGGCTGGCCAGTTGGAGGACGCCGCGACGCACCTGCGCCAGGCACTCGGGGACGAACCGTCGGACGTGCAGGCCCAGAGCAATCTGGCCGGACTGCTGAAGGAGCTTGGCCGATTGGACGAGGCGGAGGCGCTCTACCGCGAGGCCCTGCGGCAGCGCCCCGACGAACCCGGGCTGCACTTTAACCTGGGGCTGGTGCTGTTGCTGCGGGGTCGCCTGGACGAAGGATGGCCCGAATACGAGTGGCGCTTTCGCGCCGGCACCGCACGGATCCCCGACTGCGCGCAGGCTTGCTGGCAAGGCGAGCCACTCGATGGGCGGACATTGCTGGTACGGACCGAGCAGGGTTTCGGCGACACCATCCAGTTTTGTCGCTTCGTACCATCGGTGACAGGCGGACACGTTGTGCTTGAGGTGCAGTCGCCGCTGCGCCGGCTGGTCGGCGGACTGCAGGGCGTCGAGCGGATTGTCAGCGCCGGCGACACCCTGGCCGCCTTCGATTTGTATGTGCCACTGCTCAGCCTGCCGCATCTCCTGGGCTTCCCACCGGTCACGGTGCCGTATTTGCGCGCCGAGCCGCAGTTGATAGCTGCGTGGCGCGAACGGCTTGGCCACAACGGATTCAAGATTGGCATCGCATGGCAAGGCAATCCGGCGAGCCAGGCAGAGCTGGGACGATCCTGCCCGCTGGAGGTGCTGCGGCCGCTTGCCTCGCTGCCCGGGGTCCGGCTGATCAGTCTGCAAAAGCATCATGGTTTGGATCAACTCGCGTCGCTCGCCGCGGAGCTGCGGATCGAAACGCCACAGTTGGATGCTGGGGCGGACGCGTTCGTTGACACTGCTGCGGTGATGGCCTGCGTCGATCTGATCGTTACATCCGATACTTCCGTTGCTCATCTTGCGGGTGCCCTGGGACGGCCGGTGTGGGTCGCTTTGCAACATGTACCGGATTGGCGCTGGCAGCTCGCGCGGGAGGATTGTCCCTGGTATCCCTCGATGCGGTTGTTCCGCCAAACGCGACGCAGCGACTGGGACGGCGTGTTCGCGCGCATCACGGCTGCCGCGGCGGACCTGGTGCCGACATGACGAGCGGTCCGCGCGCTCCCCTGGTGCCGGTTTCGTGGGGCGAATTGATCGACAAGATCTGCATTCTCGAGATCAAGGTGGAGCGGCTGGCTGCCCCTGACGCCGCGCGGCATGCCGAGCACGAGCTTGGCCTGTTGCGCGGTGCGTTGGCGACGTTGGGCGGCGACGCTTCGCCGGAACTGGCCGGGTTGGCTGCGGAACTCGCGACGATCAATCGCAGACTGTGGGATGTCGAGGACGCAATTCGCGCCAAGGAAGCCGCCCGATCTTTCGATGCGGACTTCATCTCGTTGGCGCGCGCGGTCTATCACAGCAACGACGAGCGTAGCCGGATCAAGCGGGCGATCAACGGATTGCTCGGTTCGGCCATCATCGAGGAGAAGCAATATGTCGGTTACCGCGACGACGCCTGACGCCGCGACGCCAGATACCGTGGCGATCACGGAAAACCTGCGGCGTGTGCGGGAACGGATCGCCGAGGCGGCAATCAAGGCGGGACGTCGCCCGGAGGACGTGACGCTGGTCGCGGTGAGCAAGACCAAGCCGGTGGAGGCAGTGCGCGCGGCTTTGCAAGCGGGGCAGAGCGTGTTCGGCGAGAACCGCGTGCAGGAGGCGGCGGGAAAGTTTCCCCAGTTGCGCGCGGAGCATCGATTCCAGCTGCACATCATCGGCGGGTTGCAGACCAACAAGGCGCGCGATGCGGTGCGGATCGCCGAGGTGATCGAGACGCTGGATCGGCCGCGACTGGCTGATGCGATCGAGGTGGCGATGGAGAAGGAGGGGCGCCGACCGACGCTGCTGATCGAGGTGAACACCGGTGATGAGGCACAGAAATCCGGCGTGGCACGCGCCGAGGCGGACGCGTTCATCGAGGCGTGCAGGGCGCGGTTCGGAGCGGCGCTGGCCGGGCTGATGTGCGTGCCACCACATGACCAGGATCCTCGACCACACTTCGAGTGGCTGGCCGATCGGGCCGCCCGGCACGGACTGGGGGTGGTTTCGATGGGGATGTCGGCGGATTTCGAGATCGCGATCGCCTGTGGGGCGACATGGGTGCGCGTGGGGAGTGCGATCTTCGGTAGCCGGTAGGGGAGTGGGAGCGGAGAACGCGCCGGGGCGCCCCCTCCCCCAACCCCCTCCCGCGAGGGGAGGGGGAGGAGTTCCCACCTAATCCTACTAATCCCCCACTAACACCAACTGGCCCTGGTTTGGGGCCACTAAGCCGCAGGCGGCTTGCCGATGCCATGGCGTAGCATGACGTCGGCCAGCAACTCGCAGCCTGCTCGGTCCTGGTCGTCGAAGCGCCCGGGCATTGGGCTGTCGAGATCCAGAACGCCAAGCAGGGCATCACCGGTGATCAGCGGGACCACCAGTTCCGAGCGTGAAGCCGTGTCGCAGGCGATGTGCCCGGGGAAGGCGTCGACATCCTGCACAACGATCGATCGCCGCTCCGCGGCCGCAGTGCCACAGACGCCCTGACCGAGCGGGATACGGACGCAGGCCGGGCGGCCCTGGAATGGACCCAGAACCAACTCGCCGCGGCGCAGGAAATAGAACCCTGCCCAGTTCAGCTCCGGCAACGCATGGAAGATCGCGGCGGCTACATTCGCGGCGTTGGCTACCGGGTCCGGCTCGCCCGCCAATAGAGCGTCCAACTCCCGCGCCAGTTCGCCATAGAGGTCAGCCTTGTTGTCCGGTGCCTGGTCCGAAGTCCATGGCGTGGCTCGCGCAGGATCATGCATCGCTCAGGCTCCCGGTGGCGGCCTCCCTATAGACCCGCCCTCGGGAGTTGGACAATTTTAGTGGGCGCGTACCTCGGTGCCGGCGCGCGACTTGGCCGGGGCCGGCTCCGCAGTGATCTTCATTGCGGCGGCGGCATCACGAAGAATCGTACGCAGCTCACGCAGGAAAGCCATGCCGGTGGCGGTGCGCTGCACCAGTACGCTGCGACGATCGAGCGGGTCGGTCTTGCGGCGAACCAGGTCGAATTCCGACAAACGGTCGAGCGCGCGGGTGATCGCCGGCTTCGAAACACCGAGCTTGGCGGCGAGGCCGCGAACCGTCTGCGCCTCGGTCTCCAAATAGCAGGTGAGGAAAACTCCCAGTTGCCGAGCGGACAAATCGGGGCCGTCCCGTCGAACCAGTTCGACGATCGCGGTACGGAGGATGCCGGCCAGGCCGTCACTGACTTCATTGGTAATCATGTTCAAACCCTTCCCGAACCAAGGAGCCGCTGTCATCGAATTGGATTCGCAGCGGTCAAGCCAAACCCTGTCACAAGCAGGGAATTGATGTCGCGTAACGAGTGGGTGACTTAAGTAACAGGAATTACATGTACCGCTGCTAACCCACTCCGGTGGCAAAATGAGGGCCGGCCCGGCCAGTTGCTGCGCCGCCAGGGGAGCAGCACCGCAACCGACCGAGCCGACCGCCATCCTGCGCCTCCCAGCGGCAGGACCTGCATTCTGCACCGGCATGTCTATCGCCAGTCATGCCGCCACATTACGAGCCCGTCAGGACAGGCGTTGACGGCTCCGCAATAGTCACATTTCAGATACCGGCCGCCGGCGTTATGGTTACGCTTTACGGCGTACAGCGAGGGGATGCGGTGACCTGGTCGATATTGGTCCGTGACAGCGCTACGGGGGCACTCGGCGCAGCGGTCGCATCGCGGTTCTTCGCGGTGGGCGCGATGTGCATCCATGTCGAAGGTGGCGTGGCTGCGCTGTCCACCCAGGCCTTGGTCAATCCAATGTACGCCGTGGAGGCAATGCCTCGCCTGCGGGCCGGTGAAGCAGCAGATGCGGTGCTGGCCTCGCTGGTGACACCGGATCCGGGGGCCGGGCAACGACAATGCCATATCATAGATGCGACGGGACGTGTCGCGCAGCACTCGGGACCGGACTGCGTCAGCTGGGCGGGACATGTGCGCGGGCAGGACGTGTCCGTCGCCGGCAACATGCTGGCGGGACCGCAGGTCGTGCAGCGGACCCTGGAGGTGTATCTCGGTTCAGCCGGCAGCCTGGCGGAACGGCTGATCTTCGCGCTGGAGGCTGGCGAGACGGCCGGTGGGGACAAACGCGGCCGGCAATCCGCCGGGCTGAAGATCTGCACGCGCGACCCGTATCCGGACCTGGATATCCGCGCTGACGACCACCCGGATCCTCTGGGCGAATTGCGGCGGCTGTACCGCGTGAGCCTGGAGCGGTTCGCAGTGTTTCGCCGGCACAATCCGGGACGCGACAGCAAGTGGGGCACGCTCGATCGAGCGGTGATCGACGCCGCCATTGCCCGGGATCGCGTGCCGCCCGCATAGTCGGGATTGGGAGACGGGGAGGAATTCATGGGCCGGTTCGCGCTTGGCTTGTTCTGCGTGCTGTCGCTTGCCGTGCCGGCCTTGGCACAGGAGCGAATTCTGCACGTCGGTCTGCGCGAGGATCCGGACATCCTCGATCCCACATTGGGGTCGTCCTATGTCGGCCGCATCGTGTTCTCCGGCATCTGCGACAAGCTGTTCGACATCGACGCCAAACTGAACATCGTGCCGCAGCTTGCGACCGGGTACGAGTGGAAGGACCCGACGCATCTGCTGATCCATTTGCGCGACGGCGTGACATTCCAGGATGGGGAAAAGCTCGACGCCGAGGCCGCGAAGTACAAGCTGATGCGCGATCTTACCATCAAGGGCAGCATGCGACGCGGTGAGGTCAACTCGATCGACAGCATCGATGTGATCGATCCGCTGACGGTGCAGCTCAACCTGAAGGCGCCGGCCGCGCAGCTTTTGGCGCAGCTGACAGATCGTGCCGGCATCATGATCTCGCCCAAGGCCGCTGAGGCCGCAGGTGACAAGTTCGGATTGCATCCGGTGTGCGCCGGGCCGTTCAGCTTCGAAAGCCGGGTGGCGCAGGACCGCATTGTACTGAAGCGGTTCCCCGGCTATTGGAATGCGAAGGACATTCATTTCGACCAGGTCGTGTATTTGCCCAATCCCAACTCGTCGGTGCGACTGGCGAATTTGCAGGCAGGAGCATTGGATATGGTGGAATACATCCTGCCAACGGATGTGCCCGCCGTACAGCGCGACCCAAAGCTGAAAATGGCAATCGACGATTCGCTGGCTTATACGGGGATCACAATCAACACCAACAACGGTGCGGCACAGGACAGCCCGGCCGGCAAGAGCGCGTTGGTGCGCCAGGCCTTCGAGCTTGCGATCGACCGGCAGGCGCTGATCCAGGTGGTCTATAGCGGGATGTTCACGCCGACCATCCAGGCCAATCCGCCGAGCTCGCCGTTCTACTTCGAGGACTTGAAGCCACCCGCGCGCGACGTGGCGAAAGCCAAGGCACTGCTGCAACAGGCCGGTGTGAAGCCGCCGGTGCCGGTGACGCTGACCATCACCAACGGCTCGGACATCCAGCAGGCCGGCGAGGTGATCCAGTCGATGGTGAGCGAGGCTGGGTTCGACTTGAAGATCAAGACGATGGAGTTCGCCTCGTCATTGCAGGCGGCGTATGCCGGGGACTTCCAGGCTTACCTGATCGGATGGTCGGGCCGTTCCGATCCGGATGGCAACATGTGGCAGATGCTGCATACCGGCGGCACGTTCAATTACGGGCACTATTCCGACGCCGGCGTCGACAAGGCACTGGATGATGCGCGGACGGTCGCTGGCGTGGACCAGCGGCGGGCGTTCTACGCCAAGGTCTGGGAGCAGGAACGGAAGGACCTGCCACTGATCTACGTGTGGACCGGAAAGAACCTGGTCGGGATGAAGAAATCGATCAGTGGGTTTGAGCAGGTGCCGGACGGATTGATCCGGCTGCAGGGCATTACAATGGCGCCGTAGCCGGCGGCTGCCTCTCGGTTCCATTCACGCGGAAGACCTGGGTGATCAGACCGTCCAGCGCCTTGAACACACCCTCGACCCCGTAGCCGGCAAGAAAGGCGATCGCTGACGTCGAGAGAGTTGCCGCCGCGCCAAGAATGCCGGTGCTCTGCGCGGTCGAACTGCCGGAGAAGATCAGGCCGACACAGCCCCCGATCAGCACGCCTAGCATCAGCCGGATGCGATTCGCCCGGACGTCGCGTGGCGACAGCAGATGCGCCGCAAGCCGATCATAATGGCGGCGCAGGACGTAGGCGATGGAGCCGAGCAATCCGTAAAGAATAGGCATGACGTAGTTGCCCAGCACGGCCATCGTCGCCACCGCCCATTGCTCGGCGCGCTTCTGCTCCATGGCGTCCACGTCGGCCTTGGGCGCGCCATTGCCGGGCGCTGCCTTTTCGAACCACCACGGGAACCATGATGGGAATTCCCACATGGCGAGTTCATACGTCGTGACAACTCGACGGATCTGGATGTCGTGGACACGATCGCATACCGCCGGCACGTTCGGATTGCGGTCGCCGCAGACCGCAAGGGCTGTCAACGACACAGTTTTTGCGATGCTGTCGGTGCAGTGGTCGCCGCAGGCCATCGATGCCTGCGACGCCGGCAGCTGCGATCGTGCGGCGGCCAGTTCCTGCTGAGTGGCGCCGTCATCGCGCCGGATTGCGTCCAGCGTGTCCAACATGACCTTGCCCCAAGCCGTGTAGCCGGAGGCGGCAAGCGCCAAGATAAGCACCACCATCAAGCCGCGGAGCATCCAGGTAACGCTACCAGCCAGGGCACGCGCGCTCGTTCTGTACTGTGGGTAGGCGCGTTCAGCGAAATCGGCCAATTGCTCGCTGGGCTGGCCACCGTGCGAACTGGCAGCAACCAGCGAGGTAAACGCTATCGTCGCGCCCGTGGCAGGCGAAGCACGGGTATTCAGCACGTCGCGTGCGCGCATCAGGAACGCCGCATCGGCCTGGAACAGCGGGTTCTCCTGTTCCAGTGGGTACTGAATCCGCATCGTTCGCAGCACCAGCCTTGTAGGCTCGCTCAGGTCGTCCTCGATGGCGGCACGCCATTGGTCTTCGTTGGTGTTGTTGGTGTTGGGGTGGTTCTGCTGATCGAGCAGGGTGCGAGCCCGCTCTTCTTGTGTCGGTCGCAGCGACCGGTCCGCCCGGCCCGACAGGAAGTCCAGCAGCAGATACACCTCGGCGGTCTCGCGATTGAGGAACGCCATGCGTTCCTTGCGGGCCCGATCGGTGCCGTTTTCGGCTTCCGTGCCACTCATGCCGCGCCCCCCAGTGGGTTTGTCGCCACACTGTAACGGCCGGTAGCTATAAATGTATATGACGTACACCACAGTGCGACGGCCGCAGCACCGGCGCCAAAGCAACGGCAGCGGTCAGACCCTTGGCAGCCGCACGACGAAGCGGGCGCCGAGCACCTTGTTGCCGATACCTCGGCGGTTGTCCGCTGCGATCTGGCCGCGCAGGGCCTCGATGATCTGGCGGCTGATGGACAAGCCCAATCCTGAATGCTGGCCGAACTTCTCGCCCTTCGGCCGCTCGGAATAGAAGCGATCGAACACTTGCTCCAGGTTGCCGTCAGGGATGCCTGGCCCGTCGTCCTCGACGATGATCTCGACCATTCCGCCGGCCTCGCGCGCGCGCAGCGCGATCGTGCCGCGCGGCGGGCTGAATGACTGCGCGTTGGCGACCAGGTTGCGCAGCACCTGCACCAATCGATCCTCCACCGCCCAGACCATCAGGCTGGACGGCGCATCCACCACCAGTTTAGGGTCGTTTTCGGTGTCGCGCGTTGCCTCATCCAGTTCCTGCAGGGTCTGCAGTATCGGCACCAGGTCCACCGGTTCCGCGGTCATACGCGACAGTTCCGCGTCCAGACGCGAGGCGTCGCTGACGTCGCTGATCAGCCGATCCAGCCGCGTCACGTCCTGGGCGATGATCGTCAGCAACTGACGCTGGCGATCATGGTCCTCGACGCGGCGCAGGGTCTCGATTGCGCTGCGGATCGATGACAGCGGATTCTTGATCTCGTGCGCCACGTCGGCCGCGAACCGCTCGATCGCATCCATGCGCGCGAACAGGGCCTGCGCTGAATCGGCCAATGCGGTGGCCAGCGTGCCGACCTCGTCGTGGCGCTGCAACAGCTCTGCTGGCACGCTACCGGCGCGACCATGGCCCTCGCGCATCTCGGCGGCGACGCCGGCCAAGCGAAGAATCGGCCGTGCGATCGTCAACGACAAGTACCACGACAGCAGCACCGTCAGTGCGAGCGCCAAGCCGAACAGTGCCAGGATCGAGATGCGCACCACGAACAGGCTGCTGTCTACCTCGCGCGCGTCCCGTGTCAGCAGGATGATCCCGACGGTATGGTGGTCGCGCTCTACCGGCTCCGCCACGGTGACCAAGAGCTGATCGTCCTTGGTGCGCCGGATGTACGGCGGCATCTCACGGCTCTGGCCGGAGCTGCTGACGCTCAACTCCTCCTTCACATTCGGCTGCCATTCCGGTCCGCCCGCGCCGGCGGTCACGTCGACGATCACGGGGTTCGGTGTTTCGTGCGGCAGCAGCGCCATCACTTTGTCATAGACCCAGCCGACCGCGCCGACGATCTGGCCGCGTTCCACCGCGGCCGGCAGCGGTTCGGTGTTGATCGCACCGCCGGCTCCCTCATGCACGCGGGAGTCGGCGATCACGGCGCCGTCCGGCGCATACAGCTTGGCTTGCGCACCAGGGGCAGGATCGGTCAGGCGGTGCAGCAGCGGACGGGCGATGTCGGGAACCAGCTTCGCGTGGTCGCCTTCGATGCGGACGGCACTCTCGCCGAGGGCGCCGGCGTAGATACGCGCCTGTTCGCGCAGTGCCGATACCTGGGCTTCCAGCAGGCCATTCTGGTACTGGTCCAGGTAGAGCAGCGCCGCCACCAGCAGTGCCAGCGGCAGCGCGTTGACCAGCAGGATGCGGCGGAGCAGCGGCGACACCCAGCGCGCACGGAACCGCTTCTGCTGTGGCACAGCAGGCGGAGCCAGCGCGGTGAGGGTGCTACCGTCGGGCATGAAGGTCGCTCAGTGCTCCTTGTAGCGGTAGCCGATGCCGTACAGCGTCTCGATGTGTTCGAAGTCGTTGTCGCCGGTACGGAACTTCTTGCGGATACGCTTGATGTGGCTGTCGATGGTGCGGTCATCGACGTAGATGTTCTCGCCATAGGCGGCGTCGATGAGCTGGTCGCGGCTCTTTACCATCCCGGGCCGCGCCGCGAGCGCCTTTACCAGCAGGAACTCGGTGACCGTGAGCTGGATGTCCTGGCCGTGCCAGATGCACTGGTGCTTGGTCTCATCCAGCGTCAGCTCGCCGCGCACCATCACGCCGCCGGGCGCGGCGCCGGAGCCTTCCGCACGGCTGGCCTCGTTGCGGCGGAGCAAGGCGCGGATGCGCTCGATCAGCAGCCGCTGGGAGAACGGCTTGGTGATGTAGTCGTCGGCGCCGAGGCGGAGACCCATCAGTTCGTCCACTTCCTCGTCCTTCGAGGTGAGGAAGATCACCGGCATGGAACTGCGCTGCCGCAGTTTCTGCAGCAGCTCCATGCCGTCCATCCGTGGCATCTTGATGTCGAGCACCGCAAGGTCCACCGGGCTGCGCGTTCAGCCCCTGGAGGGCGCTTTCGCCGTCGGTGTAGGTGCGCACCTGGAAACCTTCCTGCTCCAGGGTCATCTGGACGCTGGTGAGGATGTTCCGGTCATCGTCGACCAGCGCGATGGTCTGCTTCATCGGGGTTTCCCTTGGGGGCACGGTCATGGTCGGGCGCTCCGTCCTGCCTATGGTGCGAACCTTGCACTTGAATTGTGGCGCATTGCGGACGGGAGGTGAACAGATCATGGCGGATGGCAACAGTTTTCCAACCCCACCGATTTCGCAGCGCCGCGCGGCATTATCTGGCGGGGCGGCCGCCTTATGCGCCGCGGCTGATCCGCCTGGTGGCGGGGCTTGTGCGGGCTGGGGCCGGAGGATCGGCTGCTGGATCTGGGATGCGGGCCTGGCGTGCTGGCAGGCGCGTTCGCGCCGGTGGTGGGCGAGGTGGTGGCGATCGACCCCGAGCCGGAGATGCTGCGTATCGCGCAGAAGCGACGTATCGGCGGCGCGTCGAACATCCGGTTTGTGCAGGGAAGTTCGTTCGACCTGTCGCCATCGTTGGGCCGTTTCGTCTGGTGACGATGGGGCGGTCATTCCATTGGATGGACCGTGCCGCGACACTGCTACTGCTGGATAGCATGATCGAACCCGACGGCACAGTGGCGTTGTTCAATAGCCACCTGTGCGAGGTGCCGGACAACGCGTGGTATGCCGGCTACCGGAACCTGCTGCGCCGCTATGCAGAGAACGACACGGCGCATGCGCGGCACCACGACGGGACATGGGTACGGCACGAGGCGTTCCTGCTCGATTCGGCGTTTTGCCAAGTGGATGAGGTGTCGGTGATCGAGCGACGCCAGGTGACCGTCGAGCAACTGGTTGATCGTGCGTTCTCGCGATCCAGCACCGCGCCCGATCGGCTGGGCGGAGCGGCGTCGGCAAAGATGGCCGCGGACATCGAGGCACTGCTGCGCCCGCAGGCTGGCGATGGGGTGCTGACCGAGGTCGTGGCGACCGGTGCGTTGCTCGCCAAGCGTTCTCCCCCTCCCCTTGCGGGAGGGGGTTGGGGGGAGGGGGCGGTGCCAAGTTGGGTGCGGCCCCCTCCCCCTGCCCCCTCCCGCAAGGGGAGGGGGAGGGCTCTTCTCGTTCGTCTGCTCCCTCCTCTGCTCCTTCCTCGTCTCACTCGTGCGGCTCCCCATGAGCTGGGAAGCATGCCAACTGCTGCGGGCGGCGCGTGTCGGAACCCTGGCGACTTCGGCACAGGGCCAGCCGTTTGCCTCACTGGTCACGCCGGCCTGTGCGCCGGACATGTCGCTGCTGATGCTGCTCTCCGATCTGTCCGAGCACACGCGCCATCTGCGCGCGGAGCCACGCTGTTCGGTGCTGGTTGCCGGCGCGCCCGAAAGCGTCAATCCCCAGACGGCACCTCGGGTTTCGATAACTGGATTGGCCGAAACGGTGAGCGATGCGGCGCTCAGGGCGCGCTATCTGGCAGTGCATCCCTACGCGGCCATGTATGCAGGATTCGGCGATTTCTCGCTTTGGCGGATCAAGCCGCTCGGCGGGCTCTATGTCGGCGGCTTCGCCCGTGCCACGCGCCTACGCGTCGGCGGATCTGACGCCAGATACCACCGCAGTTGCGGCGGTTGCCGCGGCAGAGGCCGACATCATGGCGCACTGCAATGCCGATCACCCGGACGCGCTGGGGCTGATCGCCGGTTCATCGGCAAAGTGGCGGATGGTCACGGTCGACGTCGATGGATGCGACCTCGCGGATGGCGAACGCACGATCCGCATCGCCTGGTCGGCTCCGGTGAGCGATCCGGCCGGGCGTGCGGCGTGAACTGATCCAACTGACACAGGCCGCCCGGACAGGTTGATGACCCCTGGGGCCGGCAGTAGCTTCGTTGAGACAAGAGGAGACGCATCGTGCTCAAGCTGGGATACAAGGCCTCGGCCGAACAGTTCGCCCCGTCGAAGCTGCTGGCATTCTCGGTGGTCGCCGAGCAGGTCGGCTTCGACTCGGTGTTCGTCAGCGATCACTTCCAGCCGTGGAAGCACACCGACGGCCATGCGCCGAATGCGTTGGTCTGGCTCGGCGCGCTGGGAGCGTCGACCAAGCGGGTGATCATCGGCACGTCCGTGCTGACGCCGACGTTCCGCTACCATCCCTCGATCGTGGCGCAGGCCTTCGGCACGCTGGGTTCGATGTTCCCCGGGCGCGTGGTGCTAGGCGTCGGCACCGGCGAGTCATTGAACGAGGTGCCCTCGACGCGGATGAAATGGCCCGAGGCCAAGGAACGCTTCGCCCGGCTGCGCGAGGCCAACCAGTTGATCCGCAAGCTGTGGTCCGAGGATCGCGTGACCTTCGAGGGTCGAGTACTACCAGACGGAGAAGGCCACGATCTACGACAAGCCGGAAAAGCCGGTGCCGATATATGTTGCCGCGGCGGGCCCACAGATCGCGAAATACGCCGGACGATCCGGGCAGGGGTTCATCTGCACGTCGGGCAAGGCGTGGAAGCTCTACACCGAGACGCTGCTGCCGAATGTCGCCGAAGGTCTGACACTGGCGTCCAATCCGCCCGCCGACTATGACCGGATGATCGAGATGAAGGTCTCGTTCGATACCGACCACGAGCGGGCGATGCAGGACACGCGGCACTGGGCGGCGCTGGCGCTGACGCCGGAGGAAAAGGTGCACGTCGAGGATCCGGTCGAGATGGAGCGTCTGTCTGCCGCTCTGCCGGTGGAGCGGGCGGCGAGCCGCTGGATCGTCTCGACGGATCCGGATGAGCACATCGAGAAGATCCGGCCCTATGTCGAGATGGGCTTCCGTCATCTGGTGTTCCACGCGCCCGGACCGGACCAGGAGCGGTTCCTGCGGCTCTATGGCGAGCAGGTGCTGCCGAAACTGCGGCGGCGGTTCGATTAAACGCACCATGCAAGTAAGGTTGCACAGCAAGTGAAGTTGCACAGCCATACTCCCCCTCCCCTTGCGGGAGGGGGTTGGGGGGAGGGGGCGGGAGCACGTGCGCGCGGCCCCCTCCCCCCAACCCCCTCCCGCAAGGGGAGGGGGAGAATGGGTGCTGCTGCATGAGCTCTTCACTCGAGCTGGCCGCGCTGCCCGGCCTGCCGATGGTGCGGGCCGGCGACGATCTTGCTGGGCTGATCATCGCGGGACTGGGACATCGCGAGCTGCGTGATGGCGACGTGCTGGTCGTGGCGCAGAAGATCGTGTCGAAGGCTGAGGGACGCACGGTCGATCTGGCAACCGTCACGGCGTCTGCCGAGGCCGAGAAGCTCGGCGCGGAAGTTGGCAAGGATCCGCGTCTGGTCGAGGTGATCCTGAGCGAATCCACGCGGGTGGTCCGCTCGCGGCCGAACCTGATCATCGTGCAGCATCGGCTGGGCTTCATCATGGCGAACGCCGGCGTTGATCAGTCGAACGTGGCGCCGGCGGACGGCGTGCATCGCGTGCTGCTGTTGCCGCGCGATCCGGACGCCTCGGCCGAGGCGCTGCGGGCGAAATTGCAACAGCGCTATGGCGTCCGTATCGGTGTCATCATCAGCGACAGCTTCGGTCGCGCGTGGCGCCGCGGCACATGCGGTATCGCCATCGGCGCCGCCGGTCTGCCGAGCCTGATCGATCTGCGCGGCCAGCCCGACCTGTTCGGCCGTACGCTGGAGGTCAGCATCATTGGCTTTGCTGATGAGATCGCTGCCGCTGCGTCGCTGCTGCAAGGGCAGGCAGCGGAGGCGCAGCCCGTGGTGCTGGTGCGCGGGCTGAATTGGACTGCGCCGATCGCGCCGGCGGCCGAGTTGGTACGACCGCCCGAGGAGGATCTGTTCCAGTGACCGTTGTCGCGCTTTCCGGTGGCGTCGGAGGCGCCAAGCTGGCGCTGGGCCTCAGCCGCGTGCTGCCGGCTGCGGAGCTGCAGGTCGTCTGCAACACCGGCGACGATTTCGACCATCTCGGGCTGTGTATATCGCCGGATATAGACACGGTGGCATATACCCTGGCCGGTGTCGCCAATCGCGAGGTCGGTTGGGGGCGTCACGACGAGACGTGGTCGTTCATGGAGACGCTCGAGACATTGGGTGGCGAGACGTGGTTCCGATTGGGCGACCGCGACCTGGCAATGCACGTGGAACGTACCCGGCGGCTGCGGGCGGGCGAGACGCTGACGACGGTCACGGCGGACCTGTGCGCTCGGCTTGGCGTGGCACCACGTGTATTGCCGATGAGCGATGATCCGGTGCGCACGCGCGTCCGTACCGACCAGGGCTGGATCGACTTCCAGGAATACTTCGTGCGGCGGCGCTGCGAGCCGGTGGTGCATGAGCTGGCGTTTCATGGTGCGACCACGGCGCGCGCGCAACCGGAATTCCTGGCGGCGCTGACCGATCCGGCGACGCAGGCGGTGGTGATCTGTCCGTCGAATCCGTTCATCAGCATCGAGCCGATCCTGGCGGTGCCGGGGGTGCGTGCGGCGCTGGCGGATTGCGCGGCGCCGGTGATCGCGGTGTCACCGCTGATCGGTGGTCGCGCGATCAAGGGGCCGACGGCGAAGATGATGGCGGAGCTCGGCATGACACCGAGCGCCGGTGGTGTGGCGCGGCGTTATGGCGACCTGATCGATGGATACGTCTGTGATTACGCGGATATGGATCAAGTAGCTGGTATCGATGCCAAGGTCACGCTGGCACAGACGCTGATGACCTCGCTGGACGATCGCGAGGCGCTGGCGCGCACGGTGCTTGGCGCGGCACGCGTGCTGCGGCGATGATGACCGGGTCTAGCCCGATCATCACGGGCGGAACGAGCCCGGTCGCGACGGGCGATGGGACCCCGTATGGCGGCTGACATTTGGGCAGCGGTGCCGGTGAAGGAATTCACCGGTGCGAAGCAGCGTCTTGCTTCATTTTTGACGCCGGCGCAGCGACGGGCGCTCGCAGCCGCGATGTTGGAGGATGTGCTCGCGGCACTTGCTGGGGCGCCGCTGGCGGGCATCATGGTCAATACACTGGAGCCGATCGCGGTGGATCTCGCGCGGCGATATGGCGCTCGGGTCGTGACGGACGATGCGCGGAGTGGGCACACCGGTGCGGTAACCGCAATGGCACGGATATTGGCCGAGGAGGGGCACGAAGGGATGCTGACGGTCCCCGGCGACATTCCACGCGTGACTGCCTCGGAGATCGGCACCGTGCTGGAGGCGCGACGGTCGGCATCGTCGCTGACCATTGTGCCAGCACGTGACGAGCGTGGATCCAACGCGATGCTTTTGTCACCGCCGCTGGTGATGCCGTTACGATTCGGCGACGACAGCTTTCTGCCGCATCTCGCAACGGCGCGCGGACTTGGGATCGAGCCGACGATCGTGAAATTGCCCGGGATCGGGCTGGATATTGATCAGCCGGAAGATGTGGCGGCGTTCATGCGGGCGGAGCCGCGCATGGCGACGCGGGCGTTGACGCTTCTGACCGAGACCGTGGGCGGCGCCCCCTCCCCAACCCTCCCCCGCGCGTAGCGCGGGAGAGGGAGCGTGCCGTGCGGAGACTTCCTCTCTCCCGCGCTGTGCGCGGGGTAGGGTTGGGGAGGGGGTCTGACCCGCTACTCCGCTGCCATCACCTTGCGCGGCGGTGTCTGTATCACCGGCGCCAATTCCGGCGCATCGAACGACACGGAGCGCCGCTCCTGTGCCGCTGGCCGGTACAGCGTATCGCGCTGAACCGGCACACGGGCGATCGAACGGATCAAGCCCTCCATCGCCTCGGGTGGGAATTCCTGCCCGTGCTGGGTACCCGCGGCGCGCGAGATGCTCTCGTTCATCAGCGTGCCGCCGATATCGTTCGCACCCGCGTTCAGACACAACGCCGCGCCGTCCGGCCCCATCTTCACCCACGATGTCTGAATGTTGGTGATCAGCGGATGCAGCGCGAGCCGCGCCACGGCGTGCATCAGCACCGCCTCCCGCAGCGTCGGTCCCTTGCGTGCCTGGCCGCGTAGATACATCGGCGCTTCCATGTGGACGAACGGCAGCGGCACGAATTCGGTGAAGCCGCCGGTTTCCGCTTGAAGGTCGCGCAGCCGCAGCAGATGCCGTGCCCACGATATCGGCCGTTCCACGTGGCCATACATGATCGTCGATGTCGTGCGCAGCCCAAGCTGATGCGCCGTGCGCACCACCTCCAGCCACTGTTCGGTATTCACCTTGTCCGGGCAGATGATCGCGCGAACCTCATCGTCGAGGATCTCCGCCGCGGTCCCCGGCAACGTGCCGAGGCCGGCTTCCTTGAGCCGCGCCAGGAAGTCGCGCAACGACAGACCAAGCGTCGCTGCACCCTGCGTCACTTCCAGCGGCGAGAAGGCATGGATGTGCATATCAGGCAGCACCGCCTTGATCGCGCGGCAGACGCCGAGATAGGTCTCGCCGGTGTAGTCGGGATGAATGCCGCCTTGCAGGCACACCTCGGTGGCGCCGCGATCCCATGCCTCCTGCGATCGCCGCACCACTTCGTCCAACGCCAGATCATAGGGTGCGCCGCGTAGTTCCTCGTGCGTCTTGCCTTTGGAGAACGCGCAGAAACGGCAGCGGTAGTAACAGATGTTGGTGTAGTTGATGTTGCGGTTGACCACGTAGCGCACGACGTCGCCGCTGACCGACTGACGCAGCGCATCGGCCGCGGTGATGACGTGCTCGTAGTCGGCGTCCCGCGCCGCGAACAGGCGGACGATCTCGGGTTCGTTCAGTCGCTCGCCGGACACGGCCTTCGAGACGATCCGTTCTACGCCGCGGTCAGCGCGCTCCAGCATAGGCGTGCGCGGCTTTGGCAGCACGGTTAGGCCTGGCGCCCAATCGTCCTCTCGTGCCCAACCGTCCGCATCAATTGCGCGACGGACACGCGTGGCAATGCTGGGCGCACACCAGCGATCCGCCGCGAAGGCGTACGACGGATAGACCGGCAGACGCTGCACCAGTACCTTGCCCATCGCGGCGGTGCGCTGTCCGAGCGCTTCGATCTGCGGCCACGGCGCCTCGGGGTTCACGTGGTCAGGCGTCACCGGTGACACACCGCCCCAGTCATCGATGCCGGCATTAATCAGCTTCTCATAGACGCCGGGCGACAGGTTGGGCGGTGCCTGCACGTGCACATCATCCTGCAGGATCAGCCGCGCTGCCGCGATGGTCCACAGCAGATCGTCCAGATCCGGTTCCGGCGCGGCAGCCTGCTTGGTGTTCGGCTTGGCGCGGAAGTTCTGCACGATCACTTCCTGGATGTGGCCGTGTTGCTCGTGCAGATCGCGGATCGCGACCAGCGACTCCAGTCGCTCCGCACGCGTCTCGCCGATGCCGATCAGGATGCCGGTGGTGAATGGCACCGCAAGTTCGCCGGCGTGCCGCATCATCTCCAGCCGCACCGACGGCAGCTTGTCCGGCGAGCCGTAATGCACGCCACCTGGCTCGCACAGTCGCTCGCTGCTGGACTCCAGCATGATGCCCATGCTGGCGGAGACTTCACGCAGCGAGGCAATCTCCTCGCGCGTCATGATGCCGGGATTGATGTGCGGCAGCAGGCCGGTTTCCTTCAGCACCAGCGCGCACATTTCACGCAGGTACTGGATCGTTGTCTCGTGGCCCAACTCTGCCAGAGCCTCGCGCGCCGCGCGGTATCGCAGTTCCGGCTTGTCGCCCAGCGTGAACAGCGCTTCGGTGCAGCCCGCCGCAGCACCGGCACGAGCGATCGCTAGTACGTCGTCCGATGACAGGTACGCCTCGTGGCCGGCGCGCGGCCGCTTGGCGAACGTGCAGTAGTGACACACGTCACGACAGAGATACGTAAGCGGGATGAACACCTTGCGCGAGTAGGACACCAGCCGACCATGCGCCGCGTCGCGCCTCGCCGCGGCACGCGTCATCAGGTCATCGAGCGATGCGTTTTCGATGTCGTTCATGCCTTGCGTACCACTTCCTCTCCGAAGCGCTGGATCACTTCCAGCGTCTCCTCGATCGTCGGCCGTTGCAGATACAGGATCACATGCCGCGCACCGGCCTCCTCAAGCGCCGCCGCATCCGCCAGCATGTCCGAGGAACTACCGCTGAACAACTGCCGCCCATCAGGACCCTGTTGTGCGCTCCACACGGGTGGGCCGAACCACAGATAGCCGACATCGATCGTCGCCGGATCCCGGCCGGCCTTCTCCGCCACACGATGTAGGCCGTCGATGCCGCCGCGCAAGCGGTCCGGCGTATTCAACCGGATCGTCTGGTTGTTGGAGACCGGATACCAAGCGTCGCCGAACTTCACTGTGCGGCGCAGGGCGGGCGCACTCTCTCCACCGACCCATATCGGAAGATGCGGCTTCGATGCGGGCTTGGGCGCGAACACCACATTGTCGAACTTTGCATACTTACCGTCGAGCGCCGGGCGAGGTTCATCCCACAGCGCCCGCCACGCGGTCAGGTACTCGTCCGTCACCGCGCCACGTTCATCGTAGGGCGGCGTGCCGAGTGCCTCGAACTCCTCGCGCATCCAGCCGGTACCGACGCCGGCGATGACCCGACCGCCTGAAAGCACATCGGCGGTCTGGAACAGCTTCGCCGCCAGCACCGCGGGGCGATGCGGCACCACCGCGACCGAGGTCAACAGCTTCAGTTTCTGCGTGCAGCCCGCCAGAAACGCCAGCGTTGCGATGCAGTCGAAGCACTCTCCGGTTGGCGCGCCAGGCCACACGCCATCGGCGGTGTAGGGATAGCGCACGCCGGTCTGAACAGGAACGATCAGATGGTCGGCCACGCCGAGATGCGTGTAGTCGAGCGCCTCGGCACGCTGTGCCACCGCCATGATGGCCTCGCGCGTGGTCAGGCAGCCGCGCGTCCCGATGTGAATACCGAAGTTCATCATGTCCCCGTCTGGCTGGCAGTGGCGGATCGTGTGCTATCGTTGTCGCAGACGCAATTCAAGCGGAGGGAACAAATGCAGATCGGATGCAGCGCGCCGACCAGTGGACCTTTGATCGCTCCGGACAGCCTGGTGCGCATCGCGACTGAAGCGGAAATGCTCGGCTTCGACTACGTCACCGTCAGCGACCACGTGATGATGCCGAAGAGCGTCGTGTCGCGGTATCCGTACAGCGAGTTGGGGGAGTTCCCATCCGGTGCGGGCGCGGCTCGGCTGGAACAGCTTACCACGGCGGCTTTCATTGCTGCCGCGACGTCGAAGTTGCGCATCGTTACGTCCGTGATGGTGGTGCCGCATCGGCCGGCAGTGCTCACCGCGAAGATCCTGGCGACGATCGACTATCTGTCGAAGGGGCGGCTGACGCTGGGTATCGGCGCTGGTTGGTGCAAGGAGGAGTTCGAAGTGGTCGGCGCGCCGCCATTCGACGATCGCGGCCACGTCACCGATGAGTGGATGATGGTTTGTAAGGAGCTGTGGTCGAAGGACGATCCGGCGTTCGACGGGAAGTATGTGAAGTTCTCCGACGTGGTGTTCACGCCGAAGCCGGTGCAGAAGTCGATCCCGATCTGGGTCGGTGGCGAGAGTGGCCCCGCACTGCGGCGGACCGCGAAGTATGCTGATGCGTGGTATCCGATCGGCACCAATCCACAGTTCCCGATGGACACGCTGACACGGTTGAAGGCGGGAGCAGCGAAGTTGCGCGATTTGACGGCGAAGGCTGGGCGCGATCCGGCGACGATGGGGCTGGCGTATCGCATTTCCTCTAATCCGGAGGCGCAACCGAAGGGTATGGTGGACGGCGAACGCAAGCTGTTCACTGGCGGGGCCGCGGACTATGCGGGTGATATTCGCGCAATGACAGATATCGGTGTGACTGCGTTCGATTTTGGATTGTTTGCGCCGACGCTCGGCGCCACG
Organism: uncultured Alphaproteobacteria bacterium; assembly: GCA_963726125.1. Taxonomy (GTDB): domain Bacteria; phylum Pseudomonadota; class Alphaproteobacteria; order Acetobacterales; family Acetobacteraceae; genus JAMXLO01. Next base: position 849,316 of record CAVSBG010000005.1, read on the forward strand.
ATCGACAATCTGCGGAAGTTCAAGGATGAGGTGATGTGTAAGGTGCGGTAACGGGTCACACCCCCTCCCCACCCTCCCCCGCTCCGCGGGAGAGGGAGTTCATCAGTACACCACTCCCTCTCCCGCGGAGCGGGGGAGGGTGGGGAGGGGGTGTTGGAACAGGGAAATTCCAACATGGAAATCGGCTTCAACGCTCCCACCACCGGCGCCCTGATCGAACCTGACAGCCTGCGCCGCATCATCACCGAAGGTGAGGCGCTCGGTTTCGACTACACAACAGTCAGCGACCATATCATGGTGCCTCGTAATCTCGGATCCAAGTATCCGTATACGGACACCGGCGAGTTCCCTGCCGGCACCGCCGCGGCCTGGCTGGAGCAGCTCACCACCACCGCCTACATGGCAGCGATCACAAGCAAGCTGCGCTTCGTAATGTCGGTGATGGTGGTACCGCATCGTCCCGCCGTGCTGACCGCGAAGATCCTCGCGACAATCGATTACCTGTCGAAGGGCCGGCTTACCCTGGGCATCGGCGTCGGCTGGTGCCGCGAGGAGTTCGAGGCGATCGCCGCGGCGCCATTCGACGATCGCGGCCACGTCACCGACGAATGGATGATGGCCTGTAAAGAGTTGTGGTCGAACGACGAACCGCGCTTCGACGGCAAGTATGTGAGGTTTTCCGACGTGGTGTTCACACCGAAGCCGGTGCAGCAGCCGATACCGATCTGGGTCGGCGGCGAAAGCGCTCCCGCACTCCGTCGGACCGTCCGCTACGCCGATGCCTGGTATCCGGTAGGCACCAACCCGCAGTTCCCCATGAACACCGTCCGCCGCTTCAAGGCCGGCATGGCCCGCTTTTGCGGTTTCGCCGAGAAGGCCGGGCGCGATCCCGCCAGCATCAACGTCGCGTTGCGCGTGCTGGTCGGCCCGTCCGCCCGTCCTCGCCGGACGATTGACGGCGAGGGCGAGATGTTCACCGGCGGTACCGCCGATTACGTCGGCGACATCAAGGCGCTGGAGGACCTCGGCGTCGGCGCCGTCGACGTACGGCTGTTCGCCACCACAGTCGAAGGCACGATCGACAACATGCGCCGCTTCAGTGACGAAGTGATGGCGAAGGTTCGATAGAAGGAGAACGCACAATGCAACTCGGCCTGACGATGCGGATCAATGGCGCGTCGCCGAAACTCAGCATGGACGAGGTGCTGGAGGCGGAACGGCTCGGCTATGTCTCGTGCTGGTCGGGTGAGGCGTGGGGCACCGATGCCGTATCGCCCGTCGCCTGGGTGCTGGCGCGCACGACAACGATCAAGGCAGGCACTGCGATCATGCAGATGCAAGCGCGCACGCCGTCCTGCGCGGCGATGACGGCGATGACGCTGAATGCGCTGTCGGGCGGGCGGTTCCTGTTGGGCGTCGGCCCATCGGGACCGCAGGTGATCGAGGGCTGGCACGGCGTCGCGTTCGGCAAGCCGCTCGGCCGCACCAAGGAATACATCGAGATCATCCGCAAGGCGTTGGCGCGCGAGGCGCCGCTGACCTATCAGGGCGAGCACTATCAAATCCCCTATGCCGGACCGGATGCAACGGGACTGGGCAAGCCACTGCGCAGCATCGTGCACGGCGATCCCGGCATGCAGATCTACACCGCGTCTATCACGCCGGCTGGATTGCGTACTGCGGGCGAGGTATCTGATGGCACGCTGCCGATATGGTTCTCGCCGGAGCAGGCGGATCAGGTGGTGCAGCCGATACTCGATGGCCGCGCGAAGGCGGGGAAGCAGCGCAATCTGGATGGGTTCGATCTGGCACCGTACGTGAAGATCGCGATGGGCAACGATCTTGCGGCATGCCGCGATGCTGTGCGGCCCAACCTGGCGCTTTACATCGGCGGAATGGGCGCGCGTTCCAAGAACTTCTACAACGACTTCGCAGTGCGGCTTGGCTATGAGGAAGCAGCAGCGAAGATCCAGGACCTGTATCTGGATGGACAGAAGAAGGACGCCGAGGCGCTGGTGCCCGACAAGCTGATCGATGAGATCGCACTGGTCGGCCCCGCTGACCGCATCAAGGATCGGCTGCAAGCCTGGAAGCAGGTAGCGACAGGCGGCAAGCTGACCACAATGGTGCTGACCGGCGCGACGGTAGATGCACTCCGCGTGGTGGCCGAGGCAGTGCTGTAGGCGCTGCATGGACGCACGCCGCTTGCGCTCCTAGCATCGACCGACGTCGTCAAAGGAAGCAACGATGAGCGGAGCATCACCCGTCAGCCTTGAACGTCAGGGCGATATCGGCGTCATCACGGTTAACTACCCACCGGTGAACGCACTGGGTCCCGGTGTCGCGGAGGGCATCAAGGACTGTCTCGCGCGTGGCAACACCGACCCGGCAATCAAGGGCATGATCCTCATGGGCGCCGGGCGCAGCTTCATCGCCGGCGCCGACATACGCGGCTTCGGCACCAACCGGCCGCGACTGCCGCTTGGCCAGCGTGTATACGATGTGCTGGACGCGAGTGCGAAACCGGTATTGGCAGCGATTCACGGCTATGCGCTCGGTGGTGGGTTGGAGATCGCGATGGCCTGCCACTATCGCCTCGCGCTGCCCAGCGCGAAGGTCGGGCTGCCGGAGGTCCTGATCGGCATCCTGCCGGGCGGCGGCGGCACCCAGCGGCTGCCCAGACTGATTGGCCCGAAGGCGGCGCTGGACATGATCGTCACTGGCCGTCACGTGGCTGCGCGCGAGGCCCGGACGCTCGGCATCATTGATGAGCTGCTGCCGGAGAACGCCAACCTGCTGGAAGGCGCGATCGCGTGGCTGATCCGGCTATTGGCAGTGCGGCCCCTGCCGCGCGTGCGTGATCGCGCCGTAAAGTTGGACGACCCGGGCATCTTTGACGCGATGCGCAAGTCGATAGCGAGGCGGGCACGCAACCAGAAGGCACCTTATGCGTGCATCGATGCGGTCGAGGCGTCGACGGTATTGCCGTTCGACGAAGGCTGCCGGCGCGAGGCCGATCTGTTCAAGGAGCTGGAGAATTCCGCCGAGGCTCGTGCGCTGCGCTACGCGTTCTTCATCGAGCGCGAAGTGACCCGGCTGCCCGACATCCCCGCCTCCACACCGGTCCGCGACCTCACCAACGCCGCCGTGGTGGGCGCCGGCACCATGGGCGGCGGCATCGCGATGAGCTTCGCCGACTTCGGCTATCCGGTGAAGATCCTGGATGCGACGCAGGAAGCACTGGATCGTGGCATGCAGCGCATTCGCGACAACTATGCCACCTCCGTGCGCCGCGGCTCGCTTGCCGAGGACGAAATGCAGCGGCGACTTGCCCGCATCCATCCGGTTGTGGACTACGAGGACATCCGCGACTGCGACCTGGTGATCGAAGCGGTGTTCGAGGAAATGGACGTCAAGAAGCCGATATTCGCCAAGCTGGATGAGGTGATGAAGCCGGGCGCGCTGTTGTTCTCCAATACCTCCGCGCTTGATATCGACCAGCTTGCCGAGATGACCAAGCGACCGAAGGATGTGGCGGGCACTCACTTCTTCAGTCCTGCCAACGTGATGAAGCTGCTGGAGGTGGTTCGCGGCAAGGCGTCCTCACCCGAAACGCTGGCAACCGCGATGGCGATGGGCCGCAAGATCGGCAAGCTGTCGGCCATGGCCGGCAACACCGATGGTTTCGTTGCCAACCGTTCGCGCGCGCCGTTCAACACCGAGATGGTGATCCTGCTGGAGGAAGGCTGTCTACCGGAGCAGGTCGACAAGGTGATGGTTGACTTCGGCTATCCGATGGGGCCGTTCGCGGTCGGCGATCTGGCCGGCCTCGATATCGGCTACGCCAGCCGCAAGCGCCGCGCCGCGGAGAACCCGAACTTCCGCAAGCAGCCGATTCCGGATCGCCTGGCCGAGATGGGCCGCTTCGGACAGAAGACCGGCGCCGGCTGGTACCGTTACGAGAAGGGCGACCGCACACCGCATCCGGATCCGGACGTTGCCGACATCATCAAGGACGTCGCGACCGGTCTCGGGATCCCGCAGCGCGAATTCACCGACCAGGAGATCCTGCAGCGCCTGCTGTTCGCGTCCGTCAACGAGGCGTGCAAGATCCTGGAGGAGGGCAAGGCTTACCGGCCAAGTGACATTGATGTAATGTGGCTGCACGGGTTCGGCTTCCCGCGCTACCGCGGTGGCCTGTTTTTCTGGGCCGACGGCATCGGTGCGCGCGAGGTCTATAACCAGATCGCCGCCTGGCACCAGCAATACGGCGAGCGTTGGGCACCGTCGCGCCTGTTGCGCGATCTGGCGGAAGCCGGCACGTCGTTCCGCGAGGCGAAGGCGGCGGCGTTCGTGCCGTAACGAGCGCCCGCTCCCCAACCCTCCCCCGCGTTCGTGCCTCAACGAGCACCCCCTCCCCAACCCTTCCTCGCGTTCGTGCCTTAACGAGCACCCCCTCCCCAACCCTCCCCCGCGTAGCGGGAGAGGGAGTGCTCAGGAGCCCCTGTCGTAGTGCCGTTGACGCTGCCGGAACCGCCGTCCTATCGTTGCCTGAGAAAGTAAGTGCCGGGGCGTCTCAACGCCGACCCCGCCTCAGGGAGGGATGCCGACGGTGGAAGACGCCGCGCGCCTATTGCAACTTGTGGTCAATGGCGCAGCTGCCGGCTGCATCTATGGATTGATCGCGCTCGGGTTCGTCCTGATCTACAAGGCGACCGAGATGATCAACTTCGCCCAGGGCGACATAATGATGCTGGGCGGTTTCGTTGCGTTCAGCATGATCGCGCATTTCGGGCTGAATTACTGGATCGGGGCGCTGCTCGCGATCATCATCATCGCCGCGTTCGGCTTCGCGCTCGATGCCATCATATTACGTCGCGTGATCGGCCAGCCACAGTTCGCTGTTGTGATGCTGACGCTTGGCCTGGGGTTCATCTTCCGCGCCTATGCGGGCATCGTCTGGGGCTACGACTCCGTCGGCTTCAACACGCCGTTCACCAACCGCACACTGAACCTCGGCGGCATGGTGCTGGGGATGGACAACATCTCCATCCTGGTGGGCACCGTGGTGCTCTGCGGCGTGCTCTACACGTTCTTCAGCTACACGCGACTGGGCATTGCGATGCAGGCCTCGTCGCAGAACCAGCTTGCCGCTTATTACATGGGCATCCCGGTGCGCACCGTATTCTCACTGATCTGGGCGATCAGCGCGGGTGTCGCGGCAGTGGCGGGGATTCTGCTTTCACCGGTGTCGATGATCGACGTGAACATGGGCTTCCTCGGCATCAAGGCATTCGCCGCCGCGGTGCTGGGGGGGTTCGGCAGCATTCCCGGCGCGCTGGTCGGGGGCGTCCTCATCGGCATCGTCGAACAGCTTGCCGGCTATTTCCTGCCCGCTGGGTTTCAAGAGGTCACGTCCAATGTGGTGCTGCTCGCGACACTGATCCTGCGTCCGCAGGGTCTGTTCGCCGAGGGCACCGGGAAGCGAGTGTAGCGACATGCGCTATGTGTTCCGCACCGACTATCGGCAGGACATCGCGCTGTGGCGGCATCGCGGCGACCTGTTCTGGTACGGGCTGCTCTGCGTCATCCTGCTGATCATCCCTGTCGTGATGGGCGAGTTCTATGTCGGCGAGCTCGGCGGCGTATTCATCTTCGCCATCGCCGGCGTCGGCATGATGCTGCTGGCCGGCTACACCGGACTGATCAGCCTGGGCAACGCTGCTTTCCTGGGTATCGGCGCCTACACAAATTCCGTCCTGTTGGCGCAAGGCGTGCCATTCCTTATCACACTGCCGGTGTCCGGGCTGTTCACCGCACTGTTCGGCATTGCCATCGGGCTGCCGACGTTGCGCATGAGCGGTCTGTATCTGGCCATCGCGACGCTGGCGTTCGGCAGCATCGTCGGCACGGTGTTTCAGAAATGGACCGCGGTGACGGGGGGCTTCGACGGTTTCTCGGTGCCCACACCGTACGTGTTCGGCATCGCGATCGAGACGGCGAATGGTGTCTACTATGTGTCCCTTGCGGTATTGGCGTTCGTGCTGTGGATCAGCGCGAACATACTGCGCAGTCCGCTCGGCCGTGCCATGGTGGCGATCCGCGACAGCGAGATCTCCGCCCAGAGCATGGGCATTCATCTTACGCGGTATAAGGCTTTCGCATTCGCCATCAGCGCCGGCGTTACCGGCCTCGCGGGCGCATTGTTCGCGCATTATGTGCACTTCCTGGCACCTGACTCCTTCGACGTGCTGCTTTCGGTGCAGTTCGTCACCATCGTGTTCGTCGGCGGGCTAGGCTCGCTGCACGGCGCGGTGCTGGGCGCGATCTTCGTTCGGCTGCTACCGCAGTTCATTGCGATCATTCGCGACGACCTGCCGTATGGCATCGGTCGCATGCCGGGGCTGGAGCCCTCGCTGTACGGCTTGGTGCTGGTGATTGTGATCCTGTTCGAACCCGGCGGCATCTATGGGCGATGGATCAAGATAAAGCACTGGTTCCAGGCGTATCCGCTGAAGCGTCGCACCAGCTTCCGACGGCAGAAGACCTATGCACGGTCGGAGCGGCTGCGATGATGGTGCTGGCACTCCGCTCCCCACGGACGTCATGGTCGGGCTTGACATGGTCGGCAGCACCCAACGATGCGGTGTGCCTGCTGGGGGCCGATGGCCGGGTCAAGCCCGGCCATGACGAGTTGGCTGGACCGCACAATGACGATTGGGGCGGGACCGGCCATGACGACCGTGGAGAGCGGAGCGTGGGACGATGAGCCTGTTCCGCGCTGACGACATTGCCATTCGTTTCGGCGGCATCCGCGCTGTCGATGCCGTAACCTTCGATGTCGAGCAGGGCGAGGTGTTCTCCATCATCGGCCCCAACGGAGCTGGCAAGACCACCATCTTCAACCTGATAAGCCGGATCTATAATCCGACCTCGGGACGCCTGTTCTTCCAGGACCAGGACATTACGGACGTCCCGCCTTACCGCATCGCAAGTCTCGGCATCGCACGCACCTTTCAGAACATCGAGCTGTTTGCCAACGCCACGCTGTTGCAGAACCTGCTGATCGGCCGCCACTGCCACTCGACCGTCGGCATCATGTCGCAGCTTGCGTTCCTGCCTGGCGTGCGGCGTGAGGAGCTGCTTCATCGCGAAAAGGCCGAAGAGGTCATCGCGTTTCTTGGCCTGGAGCGTTATCGCGACACGCTGATCGCTAATCTGCCCTATGGCGTGCGCAAGGTGGTGGAGCTGGGCCGCGCGCTCTGCATCGAGCCCAAGCTGTTGCTGCTGGATGAACCGTCCTCTGGCCTGAACGTGGAAGAGACTGAGGGGATGGGGTTCTGGATCGAGGACATCAAGAAGGATCTTGGTATCACTGTGATCATGGTCGAGCACGACATGAATTTGGTCCGCATGGTATCCGACCGCGTGATGGCGCTGAACTATGGACGCGTGCTGGCTCTCGGCACACCTGACGAGGTGCAGAACCATCCGGAGGTGGTGAGAGCGTATATTGGGGGTGAGGCTTGAGCGACCCTTTGCCACGCCCCCTCCCCAACCCTCCCCCGCTTTGCGGGAGAGGGAGGTTGGCAGCACGCCCACTCCCGCTAAGCGGGGGAGGGTTGGGGAGGGGGTGCCGATGAGCTCCACGCAGCCGCTGCTCGACGTCACTTCGATCGAGACCTTCTATGGTCCTATCCAGGCTATCCGTGGCGTCAGCCTGCAAGTGGAGCAGGGTCAGATCGTCACCGTCCTGGGCGCGAATGGCGCGGGAAAGACTACAGTCCTGCGCACGATCTCTGGCGTGCTCGATCCGGAACGCGGTGCGGTTCAGTTCGAGGGCCGTGACATCGCACACATGGCGCCCGATCGCGTCATGCGGCTTGGTATCTGCCATGTCCCGGAAGGCCGCGAGGTCTTCCCGTTCCTGACAGTTCACGAGAACCTGCTGATGGGTGCCTACACACGTCACGACAAGGACGCGGTGCATCACGACCTGGAACTCTGCTTCACCTACTTTCCGGTACTGAAGGAACGCTCCCACCAACGTGCCGGCCTGTTGTCCGGAGGTGAGCAGCAGATGCTGTCGATCAGCCGGGCTCTGATGGGCCGACCGAAGCTGTTGCTGCTCGACGAACCGTCGCTTGGGCTGTCGCCGCTGCTGGTCACACAGATCTTCCGCATCATCCGCCGCATCAATGAAGAACAGGGCGTTGCCATCCTGTTGGTGGAGCAGAACGCCCACATGGCGTTGCGCACCGCGCAGTTCGGCTACGTGCTGGAGGTCGGCCGTATCGTCCTCGCCGACGATTGCGACAGCCTGATGCAGACCGACGCGATCAAGGAATTCTACCTCGGCCAGAAGGACACTGGCATTCGCGGACAGCGGCGGTGGAAAAGGAAGCGCATGTGGCATTGACGATACCCGCCCTGGTCGCCGAGCGGATTGCCGCGCATGGCAATGAAACTGTTCTGCGCAAGAAAGACCGCGGCATCTGGCAGGCCGTCAGCTGGACGCAACTGGGGTCAAACGTCGCCGATGTCTCCCGAGGTTTGGCAACGATCGGTTTTGCCGCGGGCGACGTCGCATGCGTACTGGCCGAAACACAGCCCGACTATGTCTACGTCGATCTTGGCATCCTCGACGTCGGTGGTGTCAGTGGCGGCATCCATCCCGCGACCGAACCCGAACAACTCGGCGAAGTACTGCAGCAGTGCCGCTGCAGCGTGTTGTTCGTGGAGAACGAGGAGCAACTCGACAAAGCGCTTCTGGTGCGCGACCGGTGTCCAGAACTACAGCGCATCATCATCTTCGACATGAAGGGGCTGCGCGAGTTCTCCGACGCCACCTGCGAGAGCTATCGCGCCTTCATAGCGCGCGGCGCCGAGCACAGGACGGACTCAATAGCAGTCATCACCGAGGATCAGCCGGCTATCCTGCTGCTACCGCAAGGCAGGCTGCTCACGCACGGCGACGTGCTGCATCTGCTGACCCAGGGCCGTTCGCTGCTTCAACCACGCGTCCGCGACGAGCGCCTTGCGCTGCTGCCGATGAGCAGCGTGATGGAACATGTGTTCGGGCTTTACCTGGCGCTGGATGCGCAGGTGATCAGCAACTACCTGGAAAGCCCCGATACGGTGCTGGAGAACCTCCAGGAGGTTCAGCCCACATTGCTCGGTGCCGATACGCAGCTCTGGCAGCTCCTTTACACGCGCGCGACCGTCGCCGCCGACGGAGCGACACGTGTGCAACGCGGCCTGTACCGCTGGGCGGTCGGTGCCGGTGGCAGCATGCTCCCCCGGGTTTGTGTACTGAACGCGGTGCGGCGCGAGCTTGGGCTCGGCCGCGTTCGCTGCGCCTATGTCGGTGCCACCAAACTGCCGCCAGAGATTCAGCAATGGACTGCCGCGCTCGGCATCGACATCCAACAAATCGACGGCCACGCGACCCAGGGCGTCGCCGTGGATGCGCGCTACCGTGCCCTGATGGAAGAAGCCTACAGCACATAAAGTGCACAACGACATATAACTGGAAGGGAATGCTCCATGCTTGGCAAGCTAATTGCGGCTGCGTTGGTCACCGCGATGATCGGTCCCGCAATGGCGGCCGACAGCGTACGCGGCGTGACGGATAACGAAATACTCATCGGCACCTACACCGACCTGTCTGGCGTAACCGCAATGTGGGGCGTCAACAACTCCAATGCCTGGCGCATGGTGTTCGATGACGTGAACGCGGCAGGCGGAATCAATGGCCGCAAGATCAAGTACATCGTCGAAGACAATCAGTACCAGATCCCACGATCGGTGCAGGCCGCGAACAAGCTGATCAACCGCGATGGCGTGTTCATCATGGTCGCCAATGGCGGCACGCCGATGAACAACGCGACAATGCCGGACCAGTTGGCCAAGGGTGTGCCGAACGTGTTCCCTTTGACATCGGCTCGATCGATGTATGAGCCGCTGCATCACCTGAAGTTCGGCCTGGCATCATCGTACTATGATCAGATACGCGCCGGCGTGAAGCTGTTCGTCGAACAGCGCGGCAAGAAGACGATATGCGCCATGTCGGAGGATACCGACTTCGGCCGCGACGTGATGGACGGCGCGCGCGACCAGCTGAAGGCGATGAACGTCAAGCTCGCGGCGGAGACACTGCACAAGCCGACGGACACCGACTTCAGCGCCTCGGTGGCGCGGCTGCGCGATGCCAACTGTGACCTGATCGTGGTGGGCGGCATCGTGCGCGACACGGTGCAGATCATCTCCGCGGTACGGAAGACGGGCTGGAACGTGGACATGCTCGGCCAGGCCGCCAGCTATGACGAGGCGGTAGCGACGGTGCCTGGCGGCGCGACCGAGGGCTTCTATTCGATGACGCCGGTGCTGTTCGTGGCGGCGAGCAATTCAAGCCCGGCGGTGACGAAGTTTGCCGAGGCATACAAGAAGGAATTCGGCAAGGAGCCCAACTTCGCCGCGCAGATCGGCTACACGGGCGCGCAGCTTGTCGTGCAAGCGCTGAAGAATGCCGGCAAGGACCTGACGGCGGACAGCTTCGTTTCCGGCATGGAGAGCATCAAGGACTGGCACGACATCTTCGGCTCGCCGGCGATGAGCTTCAGCTCGACCAAGCACCAGGGATCGAACGAGTCATTCCTATGCGTGGTGAAGGACGGTCACTGGGTGCCGGTCGCCACGACGCCTGTTGGCTACTGATCCGACTCTGCGCTCCCCCTCTCCTGTTGCGAGGAGAGGGGACGCTTATACCAGCCGCCGAAAATACCGACTCTCGACCCCCGTCCTGGCCGGGTTTGATGCGGCCATCGGCTACCCACAGCCAATTGCGAACGATGCAATCCCAATCAGCAACCATCCGATGAAGATGACCGGGTCAAGCCCAGTCATGACGGGGTGGGATCGTTGCGCGCGGTACTTTAACAGCGAGGGTGGTTGGTATTACAAGGTTTCGATTTCCAACGGGAACAATGCGTCCGGCTCGCGTGTATACAGCAGGTGATACACGTTGAACCGATATGCAGGTCCTAGTGAAACCTCGGGCGGCGTGAACGGGAATGCCAGATTGCCGGCGGTGGACAGCCGGCCGGCATAGCCGTGGTGCAACAGGTACTGCTTCAGCGTACGCACCACCTCGGCGGCACGCTCGGCGGTCGGCGCGATGCACTCGCCCATGATGAAGACTTCGCCTGGTGGCGGTTCGTTCTGCGGAGCCGCCATGCGCACGCCGTCCACGCCGTAGACTCGAAAGCGCAGCGTATAGTCCTCCGGCGCGTCCTCGCACACGAGGTCGCGGACCACGGTCGCCACTGCCGGCAGGATGTCGCGGTGTTGCGCGATGAAGCGTGGATCTGCGGCGCCAGCCAGCAGCACGGCCCGTTCGCCAAGCTTGCGCGCACCTTCGATCTTTACGCAGGGGTCGGTTGAGTCGTGCCACTTCGCACCGGTGACACGACAACGCCGATCATCGACTGCCGTGTAATCGGCGGCGCTCAGGTCCAAGCGGCCCTCCGGTTCGTACACGGTGTACGGATCCGCCTGTTCATACAGGCTGTGCGCTGCCACTGACACTGGGGTGGCCCGCCGCTGCTCCGCCATGCTTTCCAGCACAAACCCGTCTTCGTCCAGTGTCGCCAGGATTGAATCGCGTCCGCCCGGCAGGCAACAGAGCGAGGCACACTCGATGATCTTCGCCATGTGCACCGAAAGGCCGGTGGGAAAGCCGAGCATGGTCGGCAACGATGCGAAGATCGCGGTGTCACAGGCACGCCCGGCTATCAGTACGTCGATGTCCTCGGACAGTGCACGGCGAAAGGGACCCATGCCCATCTGGCCGACGATCTGCGCGGCCTCGTTCACCTCTTCCTCGGTTAGCGCCGGCATGTCGTCGATGCCCTTCACTGTTCCGGCACGCACCGACGCACGCAGCATGTCGCGTGACAAGTCTGCGCGCAGCACGCCGAGGCGGAAGTGCAGACCCTCGGCGCGGGCGATGTCGCGGATGATGGCGAGCGTCGCTTCGAGATGCGGCGCAGCGCCCGCGGAACCGGCGGAGCCGATCACCAGCGGTACGTCGATCGATCGCGCGCCAAGCAACGCCTTGCGCAGATCGCGTCGCGTTGCCGCGGGGGCTGTCGCCATCTCGCCCTTGCCGAGATAGGTCGGACCGATGTCGATCGAGCCCATGTCGCAGCCGATCAGGTCCGGCTTGCGCGCGAGGCCGGCGTTGAAGGCGGGCGTCGGGATGCCATAGCCAAGCTGGCCCGATGCACCGAGGAATCGCATGGGTCGCCTCGCGCGACGTATTTCAGCGAGGATGCGGCCAGAGGCACTCATATCTCTACCCCCAACAACGGTGCGTGCTGCTGGGCGCCATACACATCACGATCGCCTGGATCACCCGCCATGATCGGGCGTGCCAGCACGATCTTGATCGCGCGGCCGACCGGATAGGGGATCACGGTCACGTCGTGCGCGGGCAGCCCGTATAGTGAACCGATACGCTCGGTGGTCAGCGCCGGTGATTGCGCGACACGGCGGTAGTCGGCGTCGGAAGCGAACATCAGATCCAGCGTCAACCGGCGAGGTCCGGCGTTCTTGCTGCGAATGACCTGAGCGATTTCGGACAGTTTCATGGGAACCTCCGGCGCAGGAACGACAGGATGTCGGCGGCACAGCGATCGGGCACAATGTCGCAGATGTTGTGCGGCAGGCCGTCATACGTGACCTGTTCGCAGTCGGGGATTTCTGCTCGCATGATCGCGTAGTTCTCGGTGCCGCCTACGGTTTCTGCGCCCGGCATAACCAGGAGCGTTGGACATCGGATGCGGTGCAGTTCGTCGGCCCACCACAACGTGGTCATCAGTCCGACGAAGCGGCCGATATAGGCGGTGTCGTTCTTCGCCGCCTCATCGAGGAACCACTCGATGTGGCCCCGGTCGTGGCCGGGCGGAAACCGGTCTTCGATGGTGGCTGCGAGGAAGTTGCGGAGGCCCTCGCGCGCGACGCGCGGGAGCCAGGTGTGTGCCTGGCTGTGCTTCAGTCCGGGCGTGGAACCGAACAGCATCAGGCTGCGTACGCGTTCCGGCGATTGCATCGCCAGGTTCTGCGCGACGTAGCCACCGGCGGAGTTGCCGACGACATGCGCAGTGTCGCAGCCGAGATGGTCCAGCAGTTCGCGCGCGTCCTGCACCAGACGATCCATCGACAAGGGCGGTTCGGGCGGCGGCACTTGCGATGCGCCGTGGCCGCGGAGATCCATGCGCACGACGCGGTAGTCACGGCAGAGGGGTGGCACCGCCGCGTACCACCGCTTCGACGAACCCATCGCGGCGTGCAGCAGAAGCAGTGTCGGTGCCTGGCGCCACGGATCGGTGAAGTCGTCGATCGTATAGGCGATATGGATGCCATCGCTGGCTACGAACGATTGCTGCATCAGTGTGTACTCTACTGTGGTCTGTGCAGTTCCGCGCGCTGCCGTGTCACCGTGCGCTTTCCGCGCTTGAACACCGCCAGCGGATGACAGATCTCCGCCACGGCTTGTTCTGGTGTTGTCGCGTCGACCACTACGATATCGGCGGGATTGCCGATCTTGATCCCATAGTCCTTAAGGTTCAGCAGCCGCGCCGAACGCTCCGTCAGCATGGCGAAGCATTCGCGAAGCCGTGGCGTGCCGCTGATTTGGGCCACATTGGCCTGCAGGTTCGCCATACGCAGCAGCGACGCGTCGCCGAACGGCGTGAACGGGTTCAGTACGTTGTTGGTGGACAGCGAACAGTTGACGCCATGTTCCACCAGCAGGTTCACGTCCGCGAGGCCACGACGCACGTTGTATTCCTGGTCGCGTCCCATCATGAACAGCTCGGTTGCCGGCAGCACGGTCACCGCCACACCCGCATCGGCAATCCGCCGCGCGAGAGTGCGCAGGTCCGCGATCGGCATGGTGGACAGCTTGCACATGTGCCCGACCGCGACGCGGCCGCCCAAGCGGTACTTCTCGGTCAGCTCGCACACCAGGTGGATATCCATCTCCTCCGGCGAGTTGCCCGAGTCCAGGTGCATGTCGATGTCGACATCGAACTCGCGTGCCAGATCGAACACACGACGGACCTGTCCGGCATGATCCGGGTCATAGTTCGGCGCCGCGCCGATCACGCGCGCGCCACGCTTCAGCCCTTCGACCAGCAGCTCGTCGGAGCGGGGATTGTTGGTCAGTCCCTCCTGCGGGAAGACGCACACTTCGATGTCGATCGCCCAGGCGTAGTCGCGTCGCAGTGCCTCGATCGCTTCGAAGCTGCGCATCTCCACGCCGCCGTCGAGTTCCAGATGCGTGCGCATCCGCGTCGCGCCGTGCTTGATGCATTTCTCCAGCGTACGGCTGGCACGTTGGTAGACGTCCTCGACGGTGAAAGTCTGCTTCACTGCCGCGACACGCTGCATGGAGTTGGGCTGGCGTCCTTCGTCCGGCGCCGTGCGGTCGAGGATGTTGGACTTGTCCAGATGGATATGCGTCTCGACAAACCCGCCGCACACCAGGCAGCCACCCGCATCGAATACCGGGCCATCCGCCTGCAACAACGGCTCGATCGCAGCGATACGGCCGTCGATCACGCCGATATCCACCGGCGCCGCATCCGGTGTATGCGACAGGCGCGCATTGCGAACGATCAGGTCCATGCCGCGATGCTGGCGCGGCCGTGGCGGCGACGCAACCCTAGGGCTTATGCGGCACCACGTTCCAGATGTCCTCGGCGTATTCACGAATTGCGCGGTCGGAGGAGAACCAGCCGACATGGGCCGTGTTCAGCACGCTCGACCGCCACCACGCGCGCGGGTCATGCCACCGCGCGGAGACGCGAGCTTGCGCCTCGGCGTAGGCTGCGAAGTCGGCAGTGACCAGGAAATGATCGTTGCCGTACAGTTCGTCCACCAGATCCTGAAAACGGTTCGGCTCATCTGGCGAAAATACGCCATAGGAGATTGCCTCCAGTACCTCGCGCAGTATCGGAACGTCAGCGATGGTTTCCCGCGCGCCTGGTCCACGTCGCCGACGCTCGACAGCTTCGTCCGAGGTCAGGCCAAATATGAAAATATTGTCGTCGCCGACACGCTCGCGGATCTCCACATTAGCACCATCGAGCGTGCCGATGGTCAGCGCGCCGTTCAGCGCGAGCTTCATGTTGCCGGTGCCGGATGCCTCCATGCCCGCGGTGGAGATCTGCTCCGACAGGTCGGAGGCAGGGATGATCACTTCCGCCAGGCTGACATTGTAGTCCGGGATGAACACCACCTTCAGCAGACCCCGCAGCGCCGGGTCGGTGTTGATCACGCGAGCCACGTCGCAGATCAGCTTGATGATCAGCTTGGCGCGCCGATAGCTGGAGGCGGCCTTGCCGGCGAATACCTTCACCCGTGGCACCCAGTTGTACATCGGCCGCGCGCGCATCTCGTTATACAGCGCGATCGTCTCCAGGATGTTCAGCAACTGCCGCTTGTATTCGTGGATGCGCTTGATATGCACGTCGAACAGCGCATCGGGATCCAATTGGATACCCAGCCGCTCCGCTACAAGCCGCGCCAGCGCCTGCTTGTTGGTGCGGCGAATGGAGCACAGGCGTTCATGGACTTCGGAGTCGTCCGCGACACGGGCGAAGTCCGCCAGGGCATTGGCATCATTGAGCACGCGCTCGCCGATCACCTCGGTCAGCAGGCTGGTCAACCGAGGATTTGCGGCGAACAGCCAGCGACGCAGGGTGATCCCGTTGGTCTTGTTGACGATGCGCTCGGGATACATCTGGTGGAGTTCGCGAAACACCGTCTGGCGCATCAGTTCGGTATGCAGCTCGGATACGCCATTGACCTTGTGCGACCCGACGAAGGCGAGGGAACTCATGCGCAAGCGACGCCCGGCGTTATCGTCGATCAGCGATAGCGCGGCGAGCGGCGGACCGTCCGAACGTTCCAGCGCGCAAACGGCGTCGAGGTGTAGCCGGTTGATCTGATAGACGATCTGCATATGGCGCGGCAGCAGTCGTTCCATCAGCGAGACCGGCCAGCTTTCCAGGGCCTCGGGCAGCAGTGTGTGATTGGTATAGGACGTAGCGTCGGTGGTGATGCGCCACGCCTCGTCCCAGGGGATCTGATGCAGATCGACCAGGATTCGCATCAACTCGGCGATGGCGATGGCGGGATGCGTGTCATTCAACTGGATCGCCGCTTTGTCGGCGAGCGTGCGGATGTCGCCGTGCTGGCGGATGTGCCGCCCAACCAAGTCCTGCAATGAAGCGGAGGTGAAGAAGTACTCCTGGCGCAGCCGGAGTTCCTGCCCAGCCGGCGTGTCATCGCTTGGATACAGCACCTGCGAGATCGAGTTGGCGCGCGAGCGCGATTCCAAGGCTCCCACATGGTCGCCTCGATTGAATGCATCGAGCCGCAACGGATCCGTGGCCCACGCCGACCAAAGTCGAAGTGTATTGGCGAAGTTGCCGCGCCAACCGACCACTGGCGTGTCATAGGCGACTGCGGCCACGGTTTCAGCGGGATGCCAGACGAAGCTGGCCTCACCGTTAAATTCGGTCCGTGTCTCGACTGTGCCTCCGAAACCCACTGGATGGCAGACATCCGATCGGGAGACTTCCCATGGGTTGCCGAAGGCGAGCCAGTTCTCCGGATACTCGTGCTGCCAGCCATCCTTGATGACCTGGCGGAACATGCCGTGGTCGTAGCGGATGCCGTAGCCGTGCGCGGCGATGCTCAGCGTCGCCATGCTCTCCATGAAACATGCGGCCAGCCGGCCGAGGCCACCGTTTCCCAGCGCTGCGTCGTGCTCAATGTTGCGTAGCTTGTCGTAGTCCACGCCCAGGTCTGCCAGCGCGGCGCGCATGCGATCAACCAGGCCCAGGTTGTTGAGCGAGTCATGCAGCAAGCGGCCGATCAGGAACTCCAGCGACAGGTAGTAGACCCGCTTGGTCTTCGATTGGTAGTTGGAGCGGGTGGCGGCCATCCAGCGCTCGAGGACATGGTCGCGCACAGCGAGTGCCGTGGCCATGAACCAATCGCGATCGGTGGCGACAATAGGGTCGCGGCCGACCGCGTAGGTCAGGCGTGACACGATACTGGAGCGGAGTGCGGCGACGTCCTCGTCTTCCGCGGGGATCGGGATGCGCGAGGCATCCGCGGTGGAGATCAGGGCAGAGCTCATGGGGGTAGGTTGTCGGCACAGAGTGCAAAGATTGCGTTAAGAGCTGAGCCTCTTATACCAACTGTCGCTGAAACCAACTCTGCAAACCCGTCATGGCCGGGCTTGACCCAGGGCTTGACCCGGACATCGGCTACCGCACCGGATTGCTTACGATGCCAATCAGTAACGATTCGATGGAGATGACCGGGTCAAGCCTAGTCGTGATGGGGTTGGATCGTTGCGTGCGGTACGTCAACAGCAAGGGCGGTTGGAAGTCCTTTACCCCTGAAGGCGCGGGCCGGCTCGCTCGGTCAGTCTACAATCATTCCTACCGGGTACCCTTAATGGTCATGCTGACGGTCGGCAGCCATGTCTATGCCGCAGTTACCGGCGGAAGACGTGGATGGCCGGCCTGCCCCGGCCATGAGGGAAAGTGGCCAGAGCGGTCAATTACAAAGGCCGATGGTATAAGTCCCTCGTCAAATCTATCTCGAGAAGGGAGTGAATCACTGCACGCCAACCCTAAATCTCACCGGCAGAGGCTGATCACACGATAGAGCGCAAATCGACACGGCTGGGCCGGTTGTTGTTCGGTCCCACCCGCAGATTCACCCCCTCCCAGCCTCCCCCGCTTCGCGCGGGGGAGGGGTTCTTCAGCTATGGGTCAGGGCGGGCCGGTGGCCGGCGCCGCAGTCGGGTTGAACGGATCGACCGGTGGTTCGCCGATGAAGAAGCCGAGGACCTGGCGCATCTCGTCTGGTTTCAATCGTAACCAGTCCAAGGTACTGCCGAGTTTCTTGTCCTGCTCCTGAATGAAGGTTTGTTCGCGGTGGGTCTTCTCTCGCATCAGGGTGGCGACGTTGCCGCCGAAGAAATGCATGACCTCGAATATGCCGTTCCAGAAGGCGGGGGTGCAGAAGCCGGGGACGACGGCGAGATCACGGCAGATCTCGGTGACGGTGCGACCGACCGCTCGGCGGCGTACCTGTCGATCGAGATCCTCCGGTGTGGGCATGAAAAGTTCTGGATCGTCGTGGCCGGGGGGCAGTGAGAGACGTGGCGCGGCTTTGGGTTTGGCTGGTTGGTCCGCTGATTGCTCGGCCTCAGGCGCTGCTGGCGCGGATGGTGTTTCATCCGTGCGGGCGCGGCGGGTCACCATGCTGATGTCGCGGCCAGTCGCGGCGCGCGCGAGCAGGAAACGCTGCAGCGCGGCGGCACGCAGGATGCCGCGGTTGAGGTGGGCCATGATGGTGGAGAGGTTGGCAGTGCCGAAGCATGCCGCGAGGGCGGGGAATGTGGGGGCGGTAGCGCGGTGGGGGACGGTGGCGAGAAGATGCCGGCCGTAGCCGAGCAGGATGCGAACGACGTAGAGGAGGGCGGCGATGTACTCGGGCACGGGGATGCCGGGTTGATCCTGGGGCGGATCGGCAGGCGAGGCTGGGCCGGGTATGTCGGCTTGCATATTAGATATAATAACAGATGTCAGAAGGAGGGCAAGGTTTATTTTCTGCGCGTGCCGGATGGGTTCGTCGCAGTAACAATTACCCGTGCAGCCTTAGCCCCTTGGTCGCCCGATCCACGTCCTTCTTCGCTCCACGCACCGCAACACCCACCAGGTCCGGCGCATCCGCCGGCTCCGCCTTGAACACCGCCCGGTTCGCCGCATCGTGCCCAGTCTCGAACATCGCACGCACATAGACCGCGCAAATCAGCTCCCGCTCCAGTGCCACCCGCCACGCCCGCGCCAGTCCTTCCGGCTTCGCGGCAAACACGAGTATCGGCTGGCCGAGCAGCCGGGCGTGCAATCGCCCCGCCGCGTCCTCATACGGCTCGCCCATCGCCTCCGGCGCCGCGCCCGCTATGCCCGAGGCCAGGAACGCCGTCACGTTCAGCTTCTGCCATACCACCAGATCGTCCAGCACGATGATGGCCACCTTGGTGTCGAACATCCCGCCGCTCCTGACCGCGTCGCTCGCGCATCCGTAACACCACGGCACGCCGCCGCCACGCAACCGGTCAACGAAACGAACGTTGGCTGACTGTGACCACACGCCGTACCGCCCTCGGCTTCCTCGGACTGCTCACACTGCTCGGCGGCTGCACGTCCGTGCTCACCGAGGGCACCGCGGCTGGCGCTGGCGCGGCTGGCGCCAGCATATCGCACGCCCTGACCAGGAATGCCGGCGTGACCACCGGTATCGGACTGGGCGTGCAGGCGGCGGCACGCGCTGGCCTGCAATACGCCGAACGCCGTATCCACCAGACCGAGCAGGACCGTATCGCTGCTGTCGCAGGCACCCTCCCTTTCGGCGCCGTCGCACACTGGCAGGTCATTCACGACATCCCGCTTGAGGCCGATGAACACGGCGAGGTGACAGTCAGCCGCGTGCTCGGCGGCGATGGTTTCCGTTGCAAGGAAATCGTCTTCTCGGTCGACCATGCGGACGCACACGACCTCACCAGCGAGTTCTACACCGCAACCGTCTGCCGCGACGGGCAGCAGTGGAAATGGGCGACGGCGGAACCCGCGACCGAGCGTTGGGGCGCGTTGCAGTGACGTTAATGCTGTTGCTCCGCGTGCCCCGCATTGCGTTGCTGCTCGTCGCACTGGGTGGCTGCACCTTCACCGGCGACCTGGTTTCCGCGGCGGCGGGTGGAGCTTCTGCCGCAGCCACTGCCAATCCTCTCGTCGGCATCGCGGTCGGTGTGGCCGTCAACTCGGGGATTGATGCGACCTTCGCCTACTTCGAGCGCAAACGTCAGCAGGCCGAGCAAGACGCCATCGCATCTGAAATCGCCACCATGGCGCCGGGCGAGCGGCGCCCGTGGCACATCGATCACACCATTCCCATCGGCAATGAACATGGCGAGGTGCGGGTGACGCGGGACATCCCCAACCGCCTCGCGCCCTGCAAGGAACTGATGTTCTCCGTCGATTCGGGCAAGCCAGACGATTCGGGCAAGCCAGAGGAGGTGAAGCAGGCATGGTATACCACGCAGGCCTGTCGCAGCGGGACGCGTTGGAAGTGGGCACTCGCCGAACCGGCCACACCGCGCTGGGAATCGCTGCAATAACCGCTCACATCCCGGTTATCTTAACGATCTGCTTGCGACCACCCCCTATGTTTGCGCGCTTGCGCGTTGTACTGGCATGGGCCAGAGTTCGACAATAAACCGCGAGGGAATTCGCATGATCAAAACGTCAGTGCTTGCTGCCACCGCTCTCGCCGCATTGCTCGCCGGCGCCCCGGCGTTCGGCCAGACCACGGCTGCATCGCCAGCGGCGCCTGCGGCAAGCAGCCCCGCGCCGGCGACTGCCGCGCCGCCGAGTGCCAGCAGCCAGGCGAGTGCGCCGCAATCGACCGGCAACAAGGTCCAGAGCGCTCAGCAGGCGCTCCAGCAGAACGGTTTCTACAAGGGCGGCCAGGTTGACGGCAAAATGGGTTCCAAGACCCGGGCTGCCATCCGCCAGTTCCAGCAGTCCAAAGGCATGCATGCCACTGGTCACCTGGACCAGAAGACCCTCACCGCCCTCGGCGTAACCGGCTGATCGAGTATCCTGCCGCCTCCCTCTCCCGCACGAAAGCACGGGGGAGGGTCGCGGGAGGCAAGCCGGACATACCAAGCAAACCTCTTGCATCGTTCGCCCATTCGCGCTTGAACCCGCGCCCTTCGCGCGGAGACACGGCATGGCGGCGGCGATCGGCATCGATTTCGGCACCACCAACAGCGTCGTCGCGATCCGCCAGGAGGATGGCAGCGTGGCCACGCGCCGCCACGCATCGCTCGACGTATTCCGCTCCGTCCTATGTTTCTGGACCGAGCCAGGCCGCGGCCGGACCGAGCTGCGGCAGGAAGCCGGCCCCGAAGCGATCTCCGCCTATCTGGAGGATCCG
This sequence comes from uncultured Alphaproteobacteria bacterium, assembly GCA_963726125.1. Classification (GTDB taxonomy): domain Bacteria; phylum Pseudomonadota; class Alphaproteobacteria; order Acetobacterales; family Acetobacteraceae; genus JAMXLO01. The sequence continues at coordinate 870,406 of CAVSBG010000005.1, forward strand.
CTCGACAGCCGGCTGATCATGTCGATGAAGACCTACCTGGCGCAGCGCAGTTTCACCGAGACCCGCATTTTCGGCCATCCCTTCACGCTGGAACGCCTAATCGGCTGCTTCCTGCGCGCCCTGCTCGCCGACATACCACCGGCCCCGCGCATCGTCGTCGGCCGTCCGGTGCGCTTCGCCGGCGAGTTCGTCGACGACACCCTGGGCGCGGCACGGTTGCGCGGCGCCTATGCGGATGCCGGCCTGCCCGACGTAACACTCGCACTGGAACCCGAGGCCGCCGGGGCCCGTTTCCTCCGCACACTCACCGAACCCGCCACCGTACTGATCGGAGACTTCGGCGGTGGCACCAGCGACTTCTCGATCCTGCGCTTCGAGCCCCGAACCGGCACAACGCCACTCGGGCACGCCGGCATCGGCATTGCCGGCGACGTGTTCGACTACCGCATCATCGACCGCGCCATCGCGCCGCTACTGGGCAAGGGCGACACCTATCGCATAATGGGCAAACCGCTTCCGGTTCCGCCAGAGTACTATTCAGGCTTCGCCCGCTGGCACCTGCTGTCTTTGATGCGCAATCCACGCACGTTGCGATCCATCGCGGAGGTCGCACGAACCGCGCAGCATCCCGAGCGCCTGCACCACCTGATCACACTGATCGAGGATGGCCTCGGCTACGCGCTCTACCAGAGCGTCTCCACCGCGAAGGCAGAGCTGTCGAAGGCCGATACCACTGTGCTGCGCTTCCACCACAAGGCCTTCACCGTCGAGCGCCCCATCGCCCGTAGCGAATTCGAAGACTGGATTGCGCCCGACCTCAGACGCCTTGCAAACACTGTGGACGAGGTACTGATCGACGCAAGCCTGTCCCCCGACGCGATCGATCGCGTCTTCCTCACCGGCGGGACAGCCTTTGTGCCCGGGGTCCGCCGCTTGTTCGAAGATCGGTTCGGCGCCGACAGGCTGATGGGTGGTGGCGAATTCGTTTCGGTCGCCGAGGGCCTCGCACTCATCGGCGCGGACTGATCGCAATCATATCGTCACAGAGCGCTCGGGAACCCTCGGCCCGCTCAGTTTGTTCGGTGCCACACCATCCAGGGCGGCACTCCCATGAGCGCGACGACCGTTTCACAGCCAGGCGCCGACCTCCTGCGGCAGCTTGACGATTCCGGCATCACGCCGATGCATTGGAAGATCATGTTCATCTCCGGCATGGGCTTCTTCACCGACGCCTACGACCTGTTCGTCATCGGCGTTGTCATGTCGCTGCTGAAAGGCCAGTGGCAGGTCTCGCCCACCGCTGACGGGCTGGTAACCTCCACTGCATTACTTGCCTCTGCCATCGGTGCCGTCCTGTTCGGCCGGATCGCCGACATGCTCGGCCGCAAGCGCATCTACGGCTATGAGGTCCTGGTGCTGGCCGCGGGCGCCGTTGCCTCCGCACTGTCGCCGAACGTCTGGTGGCTCATCGTGTTCCGCTTCATCCTTGGCATCGGGATTGGCGGCGACTATCCGGTCAGCTCCACCATCATGGGCGAGTACGCCGGCAAGAAAACCCGAGGCCTGCTGATCACACTGGTCTTCGCGATGCAGGCTGCTGGCCTCGTTGTCGGTCCTGCGCTCGCGGCCGCACTGCTGGCGAGCGGCCTGTCGCACAACCTAACCTGGCGCTTGCTGCTGGCGTTCGGTGCGGTGCCCGCGATGGCGGTGTTCTGGATGCGCCGCCGCATGGCAGAGACGCCGCGCTACCTGCTGCACAGCGGTCAACACGACGACTTCCACGCCGCCAGCAGCTCTGTTCTAGGCACAACCCAGGCCCGGGCCGCGGCGCCCGACGTGCAGCCGCACGCCCGTATCCCCTTCGCCGAGGGCTTCACCCGTCTCACCGCAAGCCGCGGCCTGCTGATCCGCCTGATCGGCGCCAGCGCGGCCTGGTTCCTGATGGACTTCGCCTATTACGGCAACACGGTCAGCAGCCCGAAGGTGCTGGCCGCGATCTCACCCAACGAGGCACTGATCTCCCACGTGCTGATGCAACTCATCATCTTCGTAGTTGCCGCGGTGCCTGGCTATTTTGTCGCCGCCTGGTTCATGGACAGGCTTGGCCGCAAGGCGATCCAGAATATCGGCTTCCTGATGATGGCGATCGCCTTCGGCATCATGTCGATCGTGCCCGACATCGAGAAAGTCGTCGTGCTGTTCCTCATCGTCTACGGCGTCAGCTACTTCTTCACCGAGTTCGGGCCCAACTCGACGACCTTCGTCTATCCCGCAGAACTGTTCCCGGTGGAAACGCGCACCACCGGCCACGGCGTCGCCTCCGCCGCCGGCAAGATCGGTGGCTTCGTCGGCGTGTTCCTGTTCCCGATCTTCCTGAGCCATGGTGGCCTGCGGCTGGCTGAGGGCGTGGCTGCGCTGGTCTGCCTGCTCGGGTTGGTGGTGACGATATTCATGCTCCCGGAGACCAAGGGTCAGAGCCTGGAGGAACTGAGCAGCGCCGCAACCGCCGAGGCCACGTAGAGCGAGCAGATGTCTGCTGATGGACAGAAAGTCTTCAACACGGGGACGTCGTGGCCCACAGGAGAAGCGGCAATGCGCTCCGCGCGAAGTGCATTACGGCTTCTCGGTGGCTCTCGGCGACTTTGCCTTTTGGCGAACACTGTGAGAGACCTTGCTTTCGTGCCCTGCACACCAGGTACTGGGTCATCACCCGATAGCTTGGCAGCGCAGCCCTGTGCTTGCCCTCCACGCCGGGACCGCCTAGTGAGGCCGCCCCATATCAGCCAGGATCAGGAGCATACCCATGGCGACCGAGCGGACGTTGTCGATCATCAAGCCCGATGCGACGCGTCGCAACCTCACCGGCAAGATCAACGCCACGCTGGAGGCCGCGGGCCTGCGCATCGTGGCGCAGAAGCGCATACGGCTGACCCAGGCGCAGGCAGAGGCATTCTACGCGGTGCACAAGGAGCGCCCGTTCTTCGGCGGCCTGGTCGCGTTCATGATCTCCGGCCCGGTGGTCGTGCAGGTGTTGGAAGGCGACAACGCAGTAGTGCGGAACCGCGAGGTGATGGGCGCCACGGACCCGAAAAAGGCCGCCGCCGGCACCATCCGCGCGCAGTTCGCCGAGGACATCGAGGCGAATTCGGTGCACGGGTCCGACAGCGCCGAGAACGCCGCGACCGAGATTGCCTTCTTCTTCGCCGGGATCGAGGTAGCCGGCTGAGGCCACCCTCCCGCGCAACGGGATAGCGCGATCTAATGCCCTACAGCAGGAAGATCGCCATCAGCACCAGCAGCACGATGATGGCGATCACAGAACCGAGCGTGAAGTGGGCAAAGCCATCCCAGAAACGCTGACGATCGGCGAGGAACGCCTCTGGTGTTTCCACTTGCGTGGCCGGGTAAGCGGTCGTGCTGTGGTCGGACATGGGGCCTCGAATGGAAGAATTGCTTTGATCAGGTTCTAGGGCAGCGTGACGCGCGCGGGCAAGAGGCGGTGCGGTGGCGGCATCCCGGTCGTCATGGCGGGCCGGCCATCCACGGCCGGTGAACTCGGTGAGAAACTTCCTTTGCCAAGCACCGCGAGCGCTTTCACCTGAATGCCCCACCCTAACCGCCGATTAACCCGTGTCGCGGATACTCCCCGGCCGGTGCGCACCGCACTTCCGGGGGCTCCGTGCTACAGCTGTTCAACCGCGTCAGTATCCGCACCAAGTTCTCGCTAGGCTTCACCGCGGCGTTCGTCTGGACGCTCGCGCTGGGAGGCTTCGCTGTCGATCGGCTGAACGCGGTGGAGCGCGCTGCCGCCGATTTGCGCGACAACGTCCTCCAGGTGACTGTCGCACTGTCGCGCATCGGGCAGGATTCAGAGCGGTTGCGCTCGGTGCAGCAGTTGCTGGTGATCGCCACCGCGGAAGAGCGGCGCAAGGCTGTGCTGGCCGATCTGGAGGTGCAGGCCCGGCAGGCGCAGGCCTCGGTCGAGCAATATGGCTCCATGCCGAAGACCGCGGACGAGAAACCGCTGGCCGACACACTTGCGGCCAGCTGGGCTGCCTACGCGAAGCTCAGCGAGCAGCTGGTCGCGATGACCGGCCAGGTGCAGCCCGACATTCAGACCAGCCTGCTCAATGGCCGCATGCTGCTGACCATGAACAAGTTCCGTGATGCGCTGCGCGCGATCATCGAGTTGGAGGTGCAAGCTGGCAAAGTGGAAGCGGATCGGAGCCAGGCGCTTGGCTCCACCGCGCGATCGCTGATCCTGGGCGCCGTGGGAGCAAGTCTGCTGCTCTACCTGGCGGGTGGCTGGGTGATGACCAGCAATATTGCGCGACCGATTGCTGCCATGACCCAACTGATGCGTCGCCTGGCGCTGAGCGACACCGAGATCACCATCATCGGGATCGGTCGCCACGATGAGATCGGCACGATGGCAGAGGCGGTCGAGCAGTTCCGCAGCGGCATCATCGAGGCCGAGCGCGTGACCTCCGAGCGAACCGCGGAGCATGCGGCCAGGATGCAGCGCGGTGAAGAATTGGAGGCCCTCGTGGGCGCCTTCGAGCAGCAGGTCAGCCAATTGACGGCGCATCTCGCCGGCGCCGCGGGTTCGCTGCAGACCACCGCCCAGTCGATGTCGGAGACTATCGGGGAGGCCAATCAGGAGACGGCGTCGGTTGCCGCCGCGGCTGGCCAGGCGCGGGCCAACGTGCAGGCGGTGGCTGAGGCCACCGGTACCCTCGCCAATGCAATCGCCGACATTGGCCACCAGGGCGCCGAGTCAGCCCGCATCGCGGACGAAGCCGTCAGCGACGTGCGGCGGACCGATGCCGTCGTGCAGGCACTGGCTGCGTCCGCGCGCAAGATCGACGCGGTGTTGAAGATGATCAGCGAAATCGCCGGCAGGACCAATCTTCTGGCGTTGAACGCAACCATCGAGGCTGCGCGCGCCGGGGAGGCAGGCAAGGGGTTTGCTGTGGTCGCCGCGGAAGTGAAGGGGTTGGCAGGGCAGACCGCCAAGGCAACGGAGGAGATCGCCGCGCAGGTCCGCCAGATCCAGGATGCAACGGCCGAGACGGTGGCTGCGGTGCAGGGTATCGGCGCAGTGGTGGCGCGGGTCGGCGCCATCGCCGCCAGCATTGCCGCCGCAGTGGAGGAGCAGAGCGTAGCCACCACAGAGATTGCCCGGAATGTGCAGCAGGCCGCGGCCGGCACGCGCGAGGTCAGCGACAGCGTCGAACAGATCAGCCGAACAGCTTTCGCGACGGGAGCGTCCGCGGAGCAGGTGTTGGAGGCGGCATCCGACCTGGCCGGGCAAGCGGAAGATCTGTCGCAGGAGATGCAGCGGTTCGGCACGCGGTTCAGAGCCGCGTAGCGGTGGCCTCCCGCCGATTCAAAATGGCCGGACGATCACCATGATGACGATGACAACTACCAGCAGCGTCGGCACCTCGTTGGCGATCCGATAGAAACGCTGCGGCCGGGTATTGCGGTCCTCCAGAAAGTCCCGCCGCCACTTCGACATTGCGCCATGGAATCCGGACAACAGGATCACCGCAGCGAGTTTGACGTGCCACCAACCAGCGGACCAGTTGATCACGCCAGGTGTCAGCACCAGCAACACGCCAAAACTCCAGGTCGCGATCATCGCTGGGTTGATGATCTGTCGGAGCAGTCGCCGCTCCATCACCTTGAACCGCTCACTTTCCGCGGTGCCTGGTTTGATCTCGCAGTGATAAACGTAGAGGCGCGGCAGATAGAACATGCCGGCCATCCAGGCGATCATCGAAATGACATGGAAGGCCTTGGTCCACGGATATATTGTGGCCAGAAAACCGAGCGTCACGACAGGGCAGCCTGAAGCAACGCCGACACGTCATGCATCGACCGGATCGGAACCGCTCCCACAGCGGCGAGATGGGCGCCATCACCTGTGGCATCCAGACCCAGGCACTGCATGCCCGCAGCAACCGCGCCCTGCACGCCGAGCGGTGAATCCTCGATGACCAAAGACGCCGAAGGATCGCAGCCAGCCTGTTCCGCTGCGGCAAGGAAGATGTCGGGAGCGGGCTTGCCTCGACCACCGCGCGCTGCGATCTCAGTGGCCGACAGCACACGACCGACAACACGCTGGGTAAGCCCGGTCGCGAGAAACTTGGCGGCAAGCTCCCGCAGGCCTGAATTGCTTGCGATGCGCCAGTCGAGACCAAGCGCGTCCGTCGCGGCCAATGCATCCATCGCGCCTGGCACCATGACAGCCTCACGGCTCATCGCGACCACCAGATGCTCTACCACACGCAACACCCAATCGGTCGGCAGCGAACGACCCAGGAACTCCTCGATCAACGGCGGCATATCCTCCGTGCGCATACCGAGAAACCGCCGGTGTGCCTCCGATGCCGTGATAGGCCATCCGAGTGCGGCCAGTTCCTCCGCCACCACCCGATCGGCCACCGGTTCGCTGTCGATCAGCACGCCGTCACAGTCGAAGATGACCAGGCGCAGGCGTTCCCGCCGGGCTCGCATCATCGCATGGGCCCGCGCACTCATGCCGGCATCGGCAACATCATCGGACAGCCACGTCGGTCGGATGGGCAAATACGGTTACCAGCGTGGCTGCACATGCCAGGGCCGAAGTTCCTGGCGCGCCGGACAAGATCCGCCAGTGCCTCGATGAATGCAGGATCAGAATTCTGTGCCGGCACACGGCAATAGCCCGGCACGCCGAGGCGTTCGGCCAGCGTGCGATACTCGACATCGAGCTCCACCAGTGTTTCTGAATGCTCGGAGACAAAGGCGATCGGCACCACGACCAACGCTACCTTGTCGTGTGCCGCCCGCTCGATCTCGCTATCCGTGCTCGGTCCGATCCACTGTTGTGGGGTGGCACGTGACTGATAGCAGATCCGCCAATCGAGATCGTGCTGGTTCCATTCAGCCAGCACCCGATCCACCGTCTGCTCGATCTGCCACTGGTACGGATCGCCGCGCCGCACGATCGTCTCGGGCAGGCCGTGAGCCGAGAACAGCACACGCAACGGCACACCTGCATCGAGTTGGCCCCGCATTTGCTGCCAGCTGCGATCCAGCAGCGCGACCGTGGCGGCGACGTAGCCGCCGTCGGCGGGATAGCAGCAAACGGTCGTGGTCTGTGCGATCAATCCGACGGATGCGGCAGCCTCCCGCCAGGCGGTCAACGAGCTACCCGTCGTGGTGGTGGAATACTGTGGATACAAAGGCAGCAGCACCACCTCGTCGGGCGACCACTGGTGGACCGAACGAGCGGTCTCGTCGCTGAATGGATGCCAATAGCGCATGGCTACAAAGCACTTCACGTCGAGTTCCGACAGTGCTGCCTCCAACGCCACCGCCTGTTGCTGCGTCAGTTCCAGCAAGGGCGACTTGCCGCCCAGCAGGGCGTAGTTGGCGCGGGCGGGAGCCAACCGGGCGCGCGCGATGGCACGGGCCAGGAAAGGACGCACGAAGAACGGCACGCGCAGGATCGCAGGATCGGTGAACAGGTTGATCAGGAACGGCTTGATCGCCTCTGGCCGATCGGGTCCTCCGAGGTTGAACAGGACAACCGCAACCCTAGGCCGCACGCACCAGCTCCACCAGTTCGGCCACGTGTTCTGGTGGCGTCTGTGGCACAATGCCATGACCCAGATTGAAGATCGCCGGGCGCCCCTTCATCGCAGCCAGGATTGCCCCGGTTTCGCGCCGCAAGGCCGCACCTCCCGCGACCAGGGCAAGCGGATCGAGATTGCCCTGCACGGCCACGCCAGGCGGAATTGACCGACCGGCGACGTCGAGCTGCATCGAGGTATCCAGCCCCACGGCATTGACCCCGGTCACCGCCGCATACTCCCCGACGAGCATACCCGCCAGCCGAGGAAAGCCGATGATCGGGACGCTCGGATATCGTGCCTTGAGCGCCGCCACGATGGCCTGCGTTGGTCTGATCACATGGCGACGGAACTCGGCAGGCGGCAGCAGGCCTGCCCAGCTATCGAACAGCATGACCGCCTCGGCGCCAGCCTCGATCTGAGCGGCGAGATAGATCACTGTCGCATCGATCAGCAACGCGGTCAGCCGCTCGAACAGCTCCGGCTGCTGATACGCCATGAGCCGCGGCGCGGCGAAGTCACGCGAACCGTGGCCCTCCACCATGTAGCAGGCGACCGTGAATGGCGCCCCGGAGAAACCGATCAGCGCACACTCGGCAAAACCTTCCTTAGCCAGCAGGGACCGTGCCAGCCGAACCGTCTCCTGGATCGGCGCGACCGCTCCGGCGACACGACCGATGTCGAGCCGGTCCAGTGACGCCGCATCACACAGCGGCGGCAACACCGGGCCCTCGCCCTCGCGGTACTCCAGCGCCTGCCCGAGCGCCCACGGCAGCAGCGGCAGATCGCTGAACAGGATGGCCGCATCGAAGCGATACCGCCGGATCGGTTGCAGCGTAATCTCCGCAGCCAGCTCCGGCGTCGTGCACAGCGAGATGAAATCCGCCGCCTTGCTCCGCAACGCGCGATACTCAGGCAGGTAGCGGCCGGCCTGCCGCATCAGCCAGAGCGGCGGCGGCCAGACGGCATCCCCGCTCAAAGCCCGTAGCAGGGGTTTTCCCAATGTCTCCATGCCTACCGCCTAACAGAAAAGAAAAATAAAGAAATGGATGTGATGGTAATAGGGCCTGTGAATCATGTGGACTGATTTACGGTCAGGTCATCGATCGGTTATCCACGCGAGCAAGCCCATCGACCAGCTTGATTCCATCGCATTCTTCGAATGGTTCCCCATTTCCACAATGACCACCGCGCATTCCTCCACAGTACCTCGACGTGTCGTAGCTATCCCCGCTTTCCCCCGGTCGATGGTGACAATGTGATGGTAGTCCCCGCTATCCCCGCTATTCTTCCCGCCATGCCCGACCCTCGCATCAACCTGCACCTGGTCTCGGACGCCACCGGCGAAACCCTGAACGCGATCGCCCGCGCGACCACGGTCCAATTCGAGCACGCCGACATCATCTATCATCGCTGGAGCCTGATCCGTACGCGGTTCCAGCTGCATCGGGTGATCGAAGGTATCGAGCACGAGCCAGGCCCCGTGTTGTCCACGCTGGTCGATCGCGCGCTGCGGGCGGAGCTGGAGACCACCTGCCGACGGCTGAATGTGCCGGTGGTGAACGTGCTGGAGCCGGTGATGAACCTGCTGCAGGACTATATCGGCGAGGAGGCGGCGGCGCGTCCCGGCCGGCAATATGCGCTGAATGCGGACTACTTCCGCCGGATCGACGCGATGCACTACGTGCTGGCCCACGACGACGGTCAGGCGCAGCCGGGGATCGCGGAGGCCGACGTGGTGCTGGTCGGGGTGTCGCGCAGTTCCAAGACGCCCACATGTTTCTACCTGGCCAATCGAGGCATCAAAGCCGCCAACGTGCCCCTGGTGCCGAACCTGCCGGAGCCGCCCGGCCTGGACACTGTCGAGTGTCCGGTCATCGGCCTAACCCTCGAAGCCGACGCGTTGATCGAGATCCGGCGGCACCGACTGCGGCTGATCGCTAGTGGCAACTCAGCCGTCATCGCCCGGCAGAACAGCACGGAGTACGTCGACGAGGACGCGGTGAAGGCTGAGTTGCTCTGGGCGCGACGGCTATGCAATCGCCGCGGCTGGCCGGTGATCGATGTGACCCGGCGCTCGATAGAGGAGACCGCCGCGACGGTGCTTCAGCTCATGGAGGCGTGGCACGTACGGCGCGGCAAGGACGCCGTGGTCAAGGCATGATGCGGTCTGGCCGGTCGGTCAGTCTGTGAACTTGCGGGCCAGCGAATGCCGCAAGAGATTCCCCGTTCCGCGTTGCAGCGTCCGGTCCCGGAGCTGATCCTTGCCAGTGGCTCCTCGGCGCGCCGTGCGTTGCTGGCCGCGGCGGGCCTCAGCTTTACGGTCAAGCCGGCAGGCATCGACGAATCAGTGGTCAAACGGGAAGCTCGCGCGTCTGGCGTTGACGCCGCCTCGACCGCATTGCGCGTTGCCGAGTTGAAGGCCCAGGCAGTGGCAATGGACAACCGCCAGTCGATCGTGATTGGCTCTGATCAACTTCTGGTATGCGACGAAGACTGGTTCGACAAGCCGGCCAATGCTGCCTCCGCAGCGGAACAGCTTCGCCGTCTGAGAGGGCGGACACACGAATTGATCACTGCCGTCGCCTGCTATCGAGGCGGCGAGCGACTCTGGCACCACGTCGTCGCCCCGCGCCTGAAGATGCGTAATTTCAGCGATAGTTTCCTGGACGTGTACCTGGAGTGTGAAGGAGACGCCGTCACTACCAGTGTTGGCGGATATAGGCTCGAAGGGTTGGGCATACACCTGTTCGATACAATCGATGGTGAACATGCGGCCATCCTCGGCCTTCCGATGCTGGCGTTGCTGGATTTCCTGCGGCAGGCCGGTATTCTCATACCATGATACGGTTATCTAATTATTGTTCTTCCATCGCGACGCCAAGTGATCTAATTAATATGGCTAGATCGTTTGGTATAAGACATTCCCGATCCATGCGTAGAGCCCTATCCGGTTTCGTCTGCGGATATCTGATGATCGCCCTGGTCGTAATGCCGGGGATCATGCTCGCATTCGGCCGCACAGCCAGCTACGGTGACGGCGTCACGTTGGTTGTGAGCCGTTCAGGCGTGCTCGAGCGAATCCGCCAAGGCGCGCGTGATGTTGCCGAGACACGGGTTCGGCTGCTGGGCGAACTGGCCGATTATCTCGACACGAAGCTATCGCCGCATCCTGCCGATAGCTAAAACGAGGCAGCCGGGCCCTTGCTAGTGGGCCGGGGCTGAAGCCCGGGCGAAATCGGCCACCAGCGCCTCGATCTTAGCCGGATCCGACTGCTCCATCACGCGCCGGGCGAACCGCGCACAGGCGTCGATCTCCACCGCACGTATCATCTGTTTCACCCGAGGCACAGAAGCGGCGTTCATGCTGAAACTGCGCAGCCCGAGCCCCAGCAACAGCGGCGTCAGGTGGGGATTCGCCGCCATCTCGCCGCACACCGAGACCGGCATCCGCATCCGCAGCGCGGCCTCGGTGGCGAACTGGATCAGGCGCAGCACGGCCGGGTGCAGCGGGTCATAAAGCTCCGCAACGTCGGTTCCCCCGCGGTCGACTGCGAGGGTATAGGCGGTCAGGTCATTGGTCCCGATGGCGAAGAAGTCGGCCTCCAGCGCGAGCGCATCGGCCGACAGGGCGGCGCCGGGCGTTTCGATCATGATGCCGAGCGGCGGCAGCTTCTCCGGCAGCCGTTCCCCGCGCCGCCGCAGGCGTCGGGCGACCCGCTCGTACGTCTCGCGCGCGGCGCGCACCTCGCCGACATTGGTCACCATCGGCAACATCACGCGCACCGGACCCGCCACGGCCGCACGCAGGACAGCGGCGAGCTGCGTCTCGAACAATTCGGTCTCGCGCAGCAACAGGCGGATGCCGCGCAGGCCGAGGGCCGGATTGGCGTCGGCGACGTCCGGCACGATGCCCGCGGCCGACAGCGCCTCGATGTCCTTCTCGCCGCCCCAGTCGAGCACCCGGATGGCCACAGGATCACCGCCCATCGCCTCGACGATGGTGCGGTAGGTTTCCGTCTGCGTGTTCTCGTCCGGCACCGTTTCGCGGTTCATGAACAGGAACTCGGTGCGCAGCAGGCCGATGCCGTGGGCGCCTGATTGGGCGATCAGCGACAGTTCGATCGGCAATTCCAGATTGGCCTGGAGTTCCACCGGTTCACCATCAGCGGTTTCCGCCGGCAACCGACGCAGCTTGGCATAGCGCTGGCGTTCCCGAGCGAACGCGGTAACCGCTCGCCGCGCGACGCCCAGAGTGACTGCCCCGGGGTTCAATACCACGACGCCGGCGGTGCCATCGACCACAGCGACGTCGCCCGGCTGGATGGCATGTGCCAGTCCGACGGCGCCCAGCACGGCCGGGACGCCGAGCGCGCGCAGCATGACGGAAGTGTGGTCCTCGGCGCCGCCTTCCTCGGTTGCCACGCCGGCAAGCCGGGACGGATCCAACAAGGCCGCGTCAGCCGGCCTCAGCGCCTCGGTGATCAACACCGCGCCTTCGGGTAAGCCGGCGAAGCTCTTGAACGGCGACCGGGTCAGGTTGCGCACCAATCGCCGCCCGATCTCGCGTACCTCCTCGGCGCGCCGCGTGAGGCTGGCGCTGTCATCAGCCGGCATGTCGGGTTCAATCTGGGCCATGATTGCCGCGGCGATCGCCTCGGTTTCTTCCACCACAGCGGTTTCCGCCGATACCAGGGTCTCCTCGATCCGCTGCTTGACACCACGCAGCAGCCGGGATGGCCCGAGCATGCGGATGTAGGCATCGATCAGCGGAGCAATTTCCTCCTGACTCTCCTCCGGCAGCACGGCCAGTCGTCCGCGCAGCTTGGCCAGCTGCTTGCGTGACTGCACGACGGCGGCGTCCAGCCGGGCCCCTTCGCCGGCACTGTCCGCGGCGGCAATCTTGTGCCGGGTGATCCGTGGCGTAGGTTCAGACGCGCGGAAGATCGGCCCGATCGCAACCCCCGCGGAGACCGGAATGCCGCTGAACCGGATCTCCGCGCGCGAGCTGTCGGGCTGGGCGCGCGGCAGGCGCTTGTGCTGAGGGGGTGGTGGACTAGTCCTGTTCATCGAAGCCGGACTCGACCAGTATCGCCAGGGCGTCGAGCGCCTCTTTGGCGTCCCAGCCTTCTGCCCGCAGTTCGATCTCGGCACCTTTGCCGGCGCCCAGCATCATCAGCCCCATGATCGAGCGCGCCGATACGGACTGCCCGTCGCGCAGCACGTCCACCGACGAATCGAAGCGCTCCGCCTTCATGACGAACTTTGCCGCGGCCCTGGCGTGCAGGCCGCGCTTGTTGGGGATGACGACGATCCGGGTCAGGACCGGCGGGCTGGCGGACGAGGAATGGTCTGGTGCAGGTGTATCGCCGGTATCCGGCGTCATCCGCAGGAGCCGTTGCACTTGCCGTTGTGCAGCACGTGCGAGGCGGAGGCGATGTACTTCTTCCCAGCCTCTTCGGCGCAGCAAACGGCGTCCGCCAGCGGCTGCTTGGAGCGTACCTTCGCGAGCTTCACCAGCATCGGCAGGTTGACCCCCGCGAGCACCTCGACACCCTTCTTCTCCATCATGGAGATCGCCAGGTTCGAAGGGGTGCCGCCGAACATGTCGGTCAGCAGCACCACGCCGTCCCCGGTGTCGCACCGGGTGATACAGGCCTCGATCTCGGCGCGGCGGTTATCGATATCGTCCTCCGGCCCGATGCAGACCGTGTCGACGTTCCGTTGCGTCCCGACCACATGTTCCATGGCGGATCGCAGTTCCTCGGCCAGGCGGCCGTGGGTCACCAGAACCATGCCAATCATTTGAGGTGATAGGCTTCCCTGGTACAGCGGGGTGATCGTTTGGTCATGGCTTCGTCTCAGGCCTCCTGTGCCTGAACAGGCGCGGCCGTGGCGGCCTCGCCCCGAACGTCTCCGGCGTTTCCTGACAGCGGCACCGGCCGCTCATTCAGGTAGGCCGTCTCAAGTCCTTCGCGGGCCAATTCGCGGTGAGTCACATGCAGCCGCCAACCGAAACCCGTGTCTCCGGATGACCGCGCGGCGGCAATCCGGTTCGTCAGATGCTCAACCAGATATTCGATCAGGTAAACAGAGCGGTGTCGCCCACCCGTACACCCGATCGTGATCGTCGCATATTTCTTGCCCTCTTGGACGAACCTAGGCAAGAGCATGTCTATCAGATCCGCCATTTTGGCGAAGAATGTCGCGAAGTCTGGGTCGGCCGCAATGAAGGCACCCACTTCGGGGTCCAGGCCCGTCCGTGGGCGTAATATAGGGTCGTAGTGGGGATTCCGCAAAAAGCGTGCATCGAATACCAGATCCGCTTCCCGCGGCAGTCCGAACTTATAGGCGAATGAGATCAGCGATACCACAAGTTGGTTGTCGTCGGCGCCGGGGCCTAATCCGAAATGCCGATCAATCAACCGGCGGAGGGCGCCTAGCGGCAGGTCGGAGGTGTCGATCACCAGGTCGGCCGCGCTGCGCAACGGCGCAATGAGTGCATCCTCCCGGGCGATCCCGTCGACCACACGGCCTTCCGGTGCCAGCGGATGACGTCGCCGCGTCTCGGTATAGCGGCGCAGCAGCGTGGTTTCGTCGGCCCAGGTGTAGACCAGCTCGAGCCGCAGCGCCGGGTTGGCACGCAGCCGTTCCACCGCCTCCAGCACCCGCTCGACTTCGAAGCCGCGGGAGCGCGCATCGATGCCGATGCCGAGCCGGCGCTCGCTGCGGGCCACCATCTCCTCGAGCATCGGTAAAGGCGGGTTATCCACGGCCTCGTAACCGAGGTCCTCCAGTTCCCGCAGCACCGAGGCCTTACCACCGCCGGAGAGCCCGGTGACCAGGACTACCCGGAGCCGCTGGCTGATCATACGGCAAACGCTCCCGCGAGCTGTGCAACGCGACCAAGGGCACAGTCCAACGCCAGCGCGACGCGCTCCGGCGCCGAGGTGGCCCACGGATCGAGCCGCACCAAGGGCAGGTCGAGCGCGGGATACCGTGCCGGCTCCGGCAGTCGAACGGCGTGGTCGCCAAGCTCCACAACCAGCGCCAACCGGGCCGAGCCGACATGTGGCAGCCGCACGATACCGATGCCGCGCACCTCGAGCAGTCCCGCCAGGTTGCGTGCCGGTCCCGCAATGCCGCCAACAATTTCCACGCGATCGTCCGCCACCAGGTCAAAGCCGCGCGACAACAGGCGCAGCAGCAGGTCGGACTTGCCTGCCCCCGGTGGACCAATCAGCAACACGCCGTCGCCGGAGCGGCTCGCGCAGCTTCCGTGGATCTGCATGGTTGGACAATCTGAGCCGATCTGGCAGGGAAAGGAAGCCGCTTGTCAGGGCGAGTGCATTTGGTGCCGCGTGGGGACGCGAGCGTGACGGGATCGAGAATGGAACTCCGCGGCGGCTGCGGTGTGTGGGCGAGAAGCAGGCTTTGAACCACAGAGGCACAGAGGGCATTTATAGCTATCTGTGACCTTCTCTGTGCCGCTGTGCCTACCATGCAAATAGCCCGGGACGATCCTGTGGCCCGCCTGACCTGGGCCATTTTCAGTCATGGGGATGCGGCCTCGGCCGCTCGCAAACTCTGTGGTTGAATACCTTTAGCTGCCTTCGGCGGCCACTCTCGGCGAGGCGCCAATGATTGGCGAGCGCGGCTGCGGCCGGTCGGCCATAATCCGGCTTGGCGCATCGATTCAACGGCGATTGTCCAGAGCCGCTTGTCGCCTCGCGGGGGAAGTGCCAGCGTTCCGCGCATGATCAGCCGAACCGATATTGCCGCCGCCGCTGCCCGGATCGCGGGCTATGTGCGCCATACGCCGCTGCTTCACGTCACGGGACCGGATCTCGACCTCGGATTCTTTGTGACGCTGAAGCTGGAACTGCTGCAGCACGCCGGCAGCTTCAAGCCTCGCGGTGCCTTCAACCGCATGTTGTCAGCGGACCTGCCGCGAGCTGGCGTGATCGCGGCATCAGGCGGCAATCATGGGGCGGCGGTCGCCTATGCCGCCCGGGCGCTCGGCGTGACGGCGGAAATCTTCGTTCCGACGCTGACACCGGCGATGAAGGTCGCGCGCATTGCCGGCTATGGCGCGCGCGTAGTGCAAACCGGTGCGACGTATGCCGAGGCGCTGGCCGCGTCACGCGACCGCCAGTCTGAAACTGGCGCATTGGAGGTGCACGCCTACGACCACGCCGATGTGCTGGCCGGGCAAGGCACCGTCGGACGCGAGTTTGAACTGGATGCGCCCGACCTGACGCATATCCTGGTGGCGACCGGTGGCGGCGGGTTTATTGGCGGTATCGCCGCCTGGTACGCCGGCAGCGCCAAGGTGATCAGCGTGGAACCTGAAGGTTGCCCGGCGCTGCATGACGCGCTGGCGGCTGGGCATCCCGTCGAGGCGCCAGTGGGTGGTTTGGCCGCGGACAGCCTTGGCGCCCGACGGGTCGGCGGCCAGATGTTCCCCATTGCACAGGCCTACGTGGCAGCGGCAGTCCTCGTGCCGGATGATGCGATTGCCGCCGCACAGCGGCTGATCTGGGATCGGCTGCGGCTGATCGCTGAACCAGGCGGGGCGACAGCGCTGGCGGCGCTGTTGAGCGGCGCGTTCGTACCGTCCAAGGGCGCCCGCGTCGGCGTGTTGGTGTGCGGCGCGAACACCGATCCAGCGAAGGTTGTCGCCCCATGACCGCGGAACGTCTGCTGCTCGCCACGGATGATCGTGGCATCGCCACACTGACCCTGAATCGCCCCGAGGTCGCGAACGCCTACGACGAGGATCTGCTGCGCGCGCTGACCGCCATGTTCGAGAAGCTGGGCAACGACCCAACCGTGCGGGCGCTGGTGATCCGCGGTGCGGGCAAGCATTTCCAGGCCGGCGCCGATCTCAACTGGCTGAACCGCCTGTCGCGCCAGGGGCCGGAGGAGAACTACGCCGCCTCCATCCTCACCGTCCGCTTCAGCAAGACGCTGAACGAGTTGCCGAAGCCGACGATTGCGGTGGTCCACGGCGCATGCTTTGGCGGTGGCGTCGGGATCGCGTGCTGCGTCGACATTGCGCTGACAACTCCGGATGCGATTTTCGCCATCAGCGAAGTGCGCCACGGCATCGCGCCGACACCGATCTCCACCTACATGGTCGACGCGCTTGGCGTCCGGCAGACCCGGCGTTATGCGCTGACCGGCGAACGGTTCGGAGCGGACGAGGCATTGCGGCTCGGCCTTGTGCACGAGGTGGTGGCGGCTGATCGCATGGAAGCGCGGCTGGCCGCGGTGCTCGATGCCATCATGCTCGGGGCGCCAGGCGCGATCGCGGCGACCAAGCTGTCGGTGCTGGGCGCGAACGACATGCTGCTGGATGAGCGCGAACTGGCGTTGCTGGCGCATGAAGGCTGGATGCAGCGACAATCCGCCGAGGGCCGCGAAGGCACCACGGCGTTCCGCGAGAAGCGGAAACCGGCATGGTATCGGCCGCCTACGTCATGAGTGGCGCGGCCTCCGCCGGCCCTACATCCCGCAGCTACTTCTCCCAGCGGCTGCGGCTGCACTACGTGGACTGGGGCAACCCGACGGCGCCGCCGCTGATCCTGCTGCATGGTGGGCGCGACCACTGTCGCAACTGGGACTGGGTCGCCGCCGCGCTGCGCGATCGGTACCACATCATCGCGCCCGACCTGCGCGGCCACGGCGATTCCGCGTGGTCCGCGTCGGGCCATTACACGATGGCGAACTACATCTACGACCTGGCGCAGCTCATCCACCAGCAGGAACTCGCGCCGCTGCGTATCGTCGCCCATTCGCTCGGCGGCAACATCGCGACGCGCTACGCCGGCATCTACCCCGAAGCGGTGACCCGCCTGGTGGTCATCGAGGGCATCGGGCCGCCGCCACGTCCGCCTGGCGTCAAGCCGTCGCGCTCGATCGATGAGCGCATGCGCGAATGGATCGACGAGAGCCGCGCGCTGTCCGGTCGGCTGCCGCGGCGTTATGCCTCGATCGAGGATGCGCTGCGTCGCATGCAGGAGGAGAACCCGCATCTGTCGGCCGAACAGGCGCGCCACCTGACGCAGCATGGTGTGAACCAGAATGAGGACGGGACGTATAGCTGGAAGTTCGACAACTACGTGCGTGTCTGGCCACCATATGACATGACACGCGAGGAGATCGCCGAGCTGTGGTCACGCATCACGTGCCCGACGCTATTGGTGTACGGCAAGGAAAGCTGGGCGAAAAATCCGGCTGAAGATGGTCGGGCGGCGTGTTTCCGCGACGCGCGTGTGCTCGGCGTCGAGGGCGCCGGGCATTGGGTGCATCACGATCGGCTGGAGTTGTTCCTGCAAGAGGTGCGGGGGTTCCTGGACGGATAACAGCAAGAATCACGGGTAGGGGCTCCGGCTTGCGAGCTTGGCGGCGGCACGGACACCGCTGGAATGGGGTGGGGCGCATCAGGCAGTTGCACCCGCTTTCTGCCTCCCGCGGTTGCCGCGGGGAGGGGGGTTCAGCAGGCTTCGGATCGGGAAGGCGGGGGCGGCGGTTGTTTGGACGCACTCGCAGTTTCACCCCCTCCCAGCCTCCCCCGCTTCGCGGGAGAGGGGTGGTGGGGGTGCGGCGTCGCTTCCCCTTTGGCGCCGCTTCCCGTTTGATGGTCCTCGCCCCGCACTGAACCAGGTGAACAGGAACACTGATATGAAGCGAATTGCATGGCGTGCTGATCCTCTTGTGTGGGGGCATGGGCCCCGCGTGTTCGAGGTATTCCTGGAACCGACCTGCCCGTATTCCGTGAAGGCGCTCGGGAAACTCGATGACCTGCTTGCTCAGGCGGGTGAAGACCAGGTCACCATCAAGATCCGCCTTCAGTCACAACCGTGGCACATGTACTCGGGCGTGATCGTGCGCTGCATCCTGGCTGCCTCTACGCTCGAAGGCGGGAAGGTTGCGGCGAGAGCCGTCATGGCGGCGGTGGCGGAGCATCGTGGAGAATTCGAATTCGAGCGCCATTGCGGGGGACCGAATCTCGATGCCACTCCCAATGACATCATCATGCGGATCGAAAGCTACAGCGGCGTGAAACTTGGTGAGGCCTTCGCGATTCCCGATCTCGATCGCGAGATCAAGTGGCACTGCAGATATGCCCGCCAGAACGGTATCCACGTATCGCCGACATTCATGGTCGACGGGCTGGTGCAGGCCGACATGAGCAGTGGCGACCCGGTTTCCGATTGGGTGTCGCTCTTGCTGAAGACGTGACGCGACCGGAGTGATTGCACCGGCGCAGGCGGCAGTTTGATGGCGATCCGACCTCGCGGTCATGGCCAGGGCAATCGGTTGAATCCGCCGTTGCTTCCGGCAACCGGGAACATGTGCAGGAAGGTTTTAGGAGGAGAAGGCGATGACATTCGGCACAACGCATTGGCAGTCGGAGAGCGAGTACAGGCTCGCTGGTTTTGCTATGGGTCACCATCAATGAGAACTGGCATAAGGGCCAAAGGCGCTTCGCGCGAAGCGCAGTGCATTCTACTCCGTGGCCCTTGACGTCCTCCCGGCTTTCTCTGCGCTGAAGGCCTTGCTGACGTCCTGCCTCCACGATCGCCGCAATGGAAGACCAAGGGCGAACCGGTCAAATCGGACGCCGCCGTAATTCAAGCGATTGTCCTGCGGTCATGGCCGGCAGCACTTTTCGCGGCTCGCAAACCGTGCTGTGTTGATGGCGCGGAGGCGGTGGTCTCCTGTGACCTTGGAGAGGAGGCAACGAAATGTTCAGCCATGTCATGATCGGGAGCGACGACATCGCGCGGTCGAAGAAATTCTACGACGCCGTGTTCGGCGCGATGGGCGGCAAGCCCGGTGTCGAGGACGCCAAGGGTCGGCTGATCTATGCGCATAACGGCGGGGTGTTCCTGGTGAGCAAACCGATCGACGGGAAAGCAGCCACGCACGCCAACGGCGGCACCATCGGCTTCACGATGGCAGGCCCGGAACAAGCCGCTGCATGGCACAAAGCGGGGGTCGCGAACGGCGGCGCGTCGATCGAGGACCCGCCGGGCGTTCGCCAGGGCGGCTCCGGTGCGATGTATCTTGCGTACCTTCGCGATCCGGACGGCAACAAGCTGTGCGCGGTGCACCGCATGCCTGCTGCGTGAACTGACGCAGGCCGGGATTGCATCGTTCGAAAATTGGTGCGGGTTAGCGATGGCCGGGCCAAGCCCGGCCATCGCGGCGGTTGAGGGTCAGTCTCTTCGGCGTTTATTATATCAGCTTGCGGAAGCTTAGCTGACTAGGACTTCTTTGCACTGATGGATAGTGAAACCCAGTGCGCACCACTCTTGGTCTGGATGAGCAGCGCCAAGTACGTCCGATCCTGCTCGTGTGCCTCCTTGAGAGCCTTGTGTACGTCGTCCGGTGTCGCAACGGGGGTTCGGTCTACCGCGGTGATGACGTTGCCGACGGTAACGCCGAGATAACTTGCCTGGCTGTCGGGCCGGACCTGGGTAATCAATACGCCCTTCAACGCTGGATCCAAACCGTACCTGCTTGCGATCCGCCTCCGTGATAGGGGCAATTTCCATGCCGGGATGGGGCATCATGGTCATCATCTCTGCGGCGGCCTGTCCGGTCACCATGCCGCCATGCATTTCATCCGGCCAGGGGGCGACGGTTGCATTGACCTCCTGCTCCTTATCGCCGCGGAATATGGTCAGACGCACGGGCTTCCCGACCGGCGCCTCGGCGATGGCGCGCATGAACGCACGCGAGTCGTTCAGACTTTGGCCATTGAATTTTTCCAGTACATCGCCCCACTGGAGTGAGGCCTGAGCGGCAGGTCCCGACGGGTCGACTGAGGAAACGATTGCGCCGGTGTGGTACGGCACACCAAGAGATTCCCCCAGACCCCATGTCATGTCCTGTAGTTTGAAACCGAGCCAGCCAGGTGGCGTATACTTGGGGTCCAGGAGATGAGTGGCGACGTATTTTGCCGCGCTGGCCGGGATGGCGAACCCAATTCCGATGAATCCGTTACCCACGGGATTGAACAACGCCGTGTCGATCCCAACGACTTTGCCTTCCTGATTGACCAGTGGGCCACCGGAGTTGCCATGGTTGATCGTTGCGTCTGTCTGGAGATAGCTGTCGAAGGGCGTATCCATGAGATTGCGGTTCAGCCCGCTGACAATTCCCGCGGAAACCGATGTCGGCCAATCGAGCGCATTGCCAATTGTCAGCACCGGGTCGCCAACCTGCAACGCGTCGCTGTCACCCCACTCGACGCTGGGCAGCGGATGGCCGGCATCCACCTTCAGAATCGCGACGTCAAGCAGTGGGGACGCAGCGATGAGGTGGGCCGGGAGCGTGGTGCCATCCGTGAGCGTCGCCTTGGCATCGAACGCGCCAGTGATGACGTGCTTGTTCGTGACGATGATGCCGGAGGGATCGATTATAAAGCCGGAGCCATAGATCTTGATACGCCGAGATGGTCCACCCGGCTCATCGGGCGCTATCTCTTGCCAGGTGGCGATGCTGACGACGGCTGGTGCTGCCCGTGCCACCGCGGCCACATCGCCGGGCTCCATCTGACGCGCGAATGCCGGTTGGACGATGCTGAGAGCTGCGACGATCGCGAACCCCGGGGTTACGAGCCTGTCCATGTGGACCCTCCATGCGTTTGCGGTTCGGCGGGATTAATTCGGAAGCGAAGCATAGCGGCCGCGAAGGCAAATGGCTATGCGGAAATAGCAATGATCGTCACCCTTGCGGAAGTGGCCGTTCACCGCACTAACGTTCGCACTGTGGATGATGCAT
This sequence comes from uncultured Alphaproteobacteria bacterium, assembly GCA_963726125.1. Classification (GTDB taxonomy): domain Bacteria; phylum Pseudomonadota; class Alphaproteobacteria; order Acetobacterales; family Acetobacteraceae; genus JAMXLO01. The sequence goes on from CAVSBG010000005.1 coordinate 891,825, forward strand.
CCGCGGCGTCCGCCATATGACGCGCTCGCACGCGGCGCTTGAGGAAGGTCTCGACGGCGCGGCAACGCCAGCAACCCATTCCCTGTTCGCGGGCGGCTCCGTTGAGCGGATCGCTACTTGGACCGCGAGAGTTCCTTCGCGTTTGCCGCCTCCCGCATTTCCCCTTCCACAGGGAGAGGCTGGAGGTTACTGCTGGCCCTCCCTGCGTTTTAGTCGAGGCGTGGTCCCAGTTTTGCAGCTGCGATCGTCAGCAAGGCCGCCAAGGCTGGCAGTGTCCACACGATGCCGGTGCCGATACGGAGTTCCAACACCGCCGCAGCGGCTGCCCCGGTCAGGAGACATGTCCACAGCACGCCTTGTTTCCACCAGGACGCATCCTCCTGACGCCGGCAGAGTAACAATCCCAATCCCTGGCCGAACTTGACCAGAGCGCCGGTGACGTAGGTCAGGCTGATGCCGGTTGCGCCGGCACGATGCATCGCGGCGTTGAGCAGGCCCATCGCAACCACCAGGAGCGAAATGTTCCATTGCGGCGCGAGCATTGGCAAGGCGAGCAGCACGGTCACCAAAAATAACACGCTGACGGTGTGGCGTGGGCCGGCGAGCGTGGCGATCAGCGAGCCGACGGCGGCGCCGGACACGAACAAGGCGATGATGCCGGCGATCCTGCCGGCACGGTCGAAGTCGCCGCGGGCAATGGCGACGCCGAGCATCGTGCTGTTGCCGCTCATGAATGAAACGAACAGGTCGCGCAGCAGAGTCAGGCCGTGGACGTCGGTCGCACCGGCGAGGAACGCGAGCCCTCCGGCGATTGCCAGTTGGATGGTGTCGGTGGGTTTAGGGGGCGGTGGCAAGGCACGAGGCCAGCCGGGCACGCAGGCCCGGTTCGTCGAGGTCGCGGCCGATCAGCACGAGGCGGTTGGCGCCTGGGTCGGTGCGGGTGTCCTCGTCGAGGGAGAAGCGGTTGCCGACGAGGTGGAAGATGTAGCGCTTGTCGGTCTCGGCCAGCCACAGGAAACCCTTGCCGCGGAACAGTCCCGGCGAACGGCCGGTGTCGAGGAAGTGCTGGAAACGGGCGACGGAGAAGGGGCGGTCGCTGGCGAAGGAAAGCGACGTGAAGCCGTCTTCGTGCAGGTGGGCGTGGTGGTCGGCGGGGCACTCGCGGAACAGGTCGACGTCGAGGATCAACGGCAGGGGGACGGCGGCATGGGTGGTGTGAAGAATGCGGGCGTTGGGGTTCTCGGCGCGGATGCGGGTCTCGATGTTGGCGATGAGTGACGCGGTCGCGCGGTCGCATTTGTTCAGCAGGATGGCATCGGCGTGGCGCAGCTGGTGGCGGGCGGCGACGGTGTCGCAGTGCTCGAGGCTGAAGTGTTCGGCGTCGGCGACAGTAACGATGGCGTCGAGACGGAGGGCTTCGCGGAATTCGGCGCGGAGGAAGGTCAGGGCGACGGGCAGTGGGTCAGCGACGCCGGTGGTTTCCACGATGATATGATCGAGTTGGTCGGCGCGGGCGAGGACGCGGACGATGCTGTCGATCAGGTCATTGTTCGTGGTGCAGCAGATGCAGCCGTTGTTGAGCTCGATCATGTCGTCGGCGCTGGCGATGATCAGGTCGTTGTCGATGCCGATGTTGCCGAACTCGTTGACGAGGACGGCGGCGCGGACGCCTTGGCGGTTGGAGAGGATGTGGTTGATCAGGGTGGTCTTGCCACTGCCGAGGAAGCCAGTGACCAGCGTTACCGGCAGACGGTCAGCGGCGGCGCGGGATGGTGCGCGGAAGGTCGCAGCGGCGGGGATCACGCTTGCGGCTGTGGGCTGGCACTGAATGTGTAGCTGGTACCGACGGCGGACTGGCTGACGCGGTCGCCGAATTCGTTGGCAAGCGCGTGTAGCGCGCGCCAGCCAGTGCAATGGCCGGTGATGATGTTGGCTATGTCGAACGGCTTCAGGGCTTCGACAGTTTCGGGGATGATATGCTCCATGACGCCGCCGAGATGCAGGCCGCCCATCACGGCGTGGATCGGGATGCCGGGGAAGCGGCGCTGGACCTCGGTGCACACGTTGACGATGCCGGCGTGGGAGCAGGCGCTGAGCACGATCAGGCCGAGATCGCGCACATGCACGACCAGCATGCGCTCATCCATCAGGTAGGGGTCGGGGGTCCATTCCTCCTCGTTGTTGCGGCGACAGAGGTGGTCGGTGCGGCCTTTCTCAAAGGCGCTGACGCGGGGGATTTCACCGCTGTAGTAGTAGTGGCCATCGAGCAGCAGACGTTCCGCGCCGTCGTTGATGACGATGGCGCCGCGGGCTTCCATTTCGGCGGGGGAGGGGACCTTGGCGGCGGGGAAGACCGTGCCTCCGGCGAGGAGGACGCCGCGTTCGTTGAACATACCGGGGTTGACGTGGATCGTTACGGCGCCGCGTTTCTCGACGATTGCGTCGATTGCGTCGGGCAATGCGCCCATGTGGTCCCAGTGGCCGTGGGTAATGGCGATCTCTTCGATTTCGCCGAGGTCGAGGTCGAGGTTGCGGCAATTGCGGATGAAGATGGCGCCCTCGGTGCCGGTATCGAACAGCAGGACGTGCTCGTTACTGCCGAGGCGGGAGCGGAGACGCAGGCCGTAGCCCAGGTTGGCGGCGAGCAGTGTTTCGCCGGAGATGACCTTGGCGCCGCCGAGGACGACGTTGGCAAATTCGGAGACGGCGAATGGAGTTTTGCTGACGTAGGTGTCGCTGACGTTGTCGGTGATGACCTGCACGGTCAGGGAGTCGACGATCGCTAGTGAAGCATGTGAGTTCATGAACGTCGGCCTTGGGATGGGCTTGGAGCGGTTGGTTTGTTCCATCGATGATAGGCTGGTGCCATGGGTGGTCAATGTCGAAGCACCGCCGCGGACGGGGCCGCACCCACTTACGAACGATGCAATCCCATTCAGCAAACATCCGATGGAGATGACCGGGTCAAGCCGGCCATGAGGGGGTTGGCGAGGATGCCAAACGAAGTGTAGGGCGACCGAGGCGATCCGCGGTGCTATCGCTCCGCGTCGGTCCATTCATCACCGAACAGCTCGGGTTTGTCGAAGTCTTGCAGGATCTGCCAATGGGATTCGATGTCGCGGTTGTAGAACTCGGCCGCTATGCCGTCGGCGAGCCAGGCGGCACCGATGCTGATACCGGGGATGTCGCCGGCGACCTTGCCGATGCTCAAGCTGGCAGCGTGGTTGAAGCAGTGGATGTTGGCGAGGAACGGTGCTTCGCAGGCGTGCTTCTCGGTGAATTGGAGGTGGGGGCCGAGGTACGGGAAGGCGCCCAGTTCGGCGTTCGCGAGGTCGGGTGGCGGCGTGTATCGATCGGACCAGGTGGCGATTGCGTCGGCGAAGGCAGCGATCTCCGGGCGTGATGCGGCTTCGACGGTGAAGCCGGTGGCGAGGATGATAAAGTCGGCGGCGAAGTTCTTGCCTCGGCTGGTGCGGACGGTGATGTGATCTGCGGCTCGCGCGATCGTTTCGATGGCTGAGCCGAGGTGGAAGTGGGCGTTGGGGTGGCGACTTACGCGGAGGGTCGAGTTGCGCGGGGCCGGGGGGCCGGTTTCCTCAGAGTAGAGCATGGTGCGCCACTGCCATGCTTCAGTCGCCTCGCGATAGCCGTAGGTAAAGCCGGCGCTGCCGATGCCGGTCAACTTGTTGATGCGCGGGAGGTCGTTGCGGCGGATCAGCAAATGGAGGTCGGCGCAACCGTGTTCGAGAGCCTCGGCGGCGTTGTCCATGGCCGAGGCGCTGGCACCAATGACTATCACCCGTTTGTTGCGCAGCGCGGCGAAGTCGATGTCGTCGGCGGTGTGTGCCCAGAAATGGCGGGGAACGGGGTGGATGAAGTCGGGGATGCGCGGCTGGCCCAGGCCTTCGCGACCGGTGGCCATCACGGTTTTGCGGGTGAGGATGGTTGTGCCGTTGGCGAGATCGAGTGCGAGCAGGTTCTCCAAGGGACGGATGCATCGCACTTCGACTTCATTCTCGATTGGCAACGCCAATATCCGACGATACCAGCGCAGATAGTCCATCCACATGAGGCGTGGGATCTTGTCGAGTTCCTGCCATGCTCCATGGCCGAATTGGGCGACGAACCAGGCTCGGAAGGTGAGCGAGGGAATGCCCGCGGCTGGTCCGGTCAGCACCTTGGGTGAGCGCAAGGTCTCCATGCGCGCATACGTGGCCCAGGGGCCCTCGAAGCCGTCGGGATTGCGATCGAGACAGCGGATGTTGCGGATGCCGTTGCGCAGGAGTGAGAAGGTCAGCACCAGTCCAGCCATGCCGGCACCGATCACCACGACGTCGGTGACCTGGGTGCGGCTTGGATGTGTTGTGGGAACGACCCAGTTGGGGGGTGGATAGTTGAGGCAGGCGAGATCAAAAGAGACGCGTTGCTCGAGGGCGTCGAGCCCTTGCACGGGTGTTGTCATGCTGGCCAAGTCTGGCGAACAGGTCTGAGACGGACGGCGAGGTGGTGCAACCACCACCGGGCACGCACTGCCGTCATCGCTTCGCTGCCGAGATCATCAGTTATGCTGCCGGATTTTACCATGCGATCAGCATTTAGCGGCACGCACGGCAGCAGGCTAGTGTGCGTCAGTATTGATTGCTGTTTGGCAACGGCAGCCGGGGCGGCATCGCTTCGGTTCGCACGCGACTTCGCCGCGCATTGGAGATCAGGTGCGTGGTCGCCGCCAGCTATCCGGGATTGGGCTTCCATTGCCTTCCTTGTAGCCTTTACCGCCGTCGCTCAAGCCCAGATCCCTCACGGCCCATTCGCCGATGTTGTACCAGATGTCAGGACCTGGGCAGTTGCCTCGCAAGTCTTCGGATTCGCCCTGGCGATGGGCGAACACAAACGAGATTCCATAGGTCTCGTTGAGATACCTGACCAGATCGCAGCCGCCGCCGATCTGCTGGGAAGACAGCACGCTGCGACCGTTTTGATCCGGCTTCCAATAATGGCCACGTTCATCAGGGAAGTTCCCAACGACTTCAACCGAAATGGCATCGTCGTTGAAGGCGCTCGATGCGACGAGATAGGATTCGACCGGATGGAGTTGGACGATGCCGCCATCGGGCATGACCACATAATGCGCGTGAACCGATAGGTAATTGTCCGGCACGGAGCCTCGACTGAATGACGTCTGATGCAAAACAACGGTGTCGATTTGCGCCGACATTCGGTTGCGGATGCGGTAATGGCTGGGCGTTTTGCCTGTTCTGTCGAGGATATCCGGGGCGAGCCACATTCCAACCATTATAACCTCCAGACTCTGGCAGTAGAGACGAATGTTAGCTTGATCGCGCCGACGCCACGCGCATCATTCATAGAGCGGCCGATCGGTTCTTGGTATGACGTGCATCACATTGCTCGTCGTCGCATCGGTGCGACGGCCAACATTGTTCTTTGAATGGAGATCAGGGTCCAGGAGGAATGAAGCCGGACGAAAATCGGGCTGGAATTGGGGACACTATCTGTTGAGATCGGTTGACAACAAGTCGGCATTCGATTTGGGACGTGCGGCAAGCCGTATGGTGCCTCCCACCGTCGAACACTTCCGCAGGTCTATGCGTGGAGCAATGCGCAGCGGATGAGCTCGGCTCATCGCAAGGATGAAAAGTGATCCATTGCGAACAGTGGCCTCGATGGTTTCTATTGACCGCAGGCGGACATACCCAGTCCGATAGCTTCTCCGAGGACACAGGATAAATGGTCAGACAGCCGTATACGTACACCGTAACGTTCGCACTGCTGGCGGCGGTGACCTTCGGCGCGGAGGCGACGAATTTGCCGGACGAAATCGCCGCGAGCGGTGAGAAGGTTGTGCTTCAGGTGCACGCTGAGGGCGCCCAGATCTATGAGTGCAAAGCAACGGCAAGCGGGCAGTTGAGTTGGCAGTTCCGTGAGCCCATCGCTGCACTCGTGCGTGATGGTGTGACGGTAGGCAGGCATTACGGGGGGCCGACGTGGGAAATCGAGGGAAGCTCTGTCGCTGGAAAGGTTTCGGGACACGCTCCGGGCGCAACCGCTCAGGACATCCCGTGGCTGAGGCTGGATGTGTCAGACAGGCGGGGCGACGGTCCCTTCAAGGACGTAACCACCGTACAACGTATCAATACCAAGGGGGGCAATTTCGAAGGCCAGTGCAATAAGGTCGGTGACCTGTACTCTCAGCCGTATAGCGCTGATTACGTGTTTCTACGGACGACACCGTAATACTGAACGCCGAGGAGTGATACCAAGGGCCCTTGCTGTTGAGTTACCGAACGCAATGGCCCAATCCCGTCATGGTGGGGTTCGACCGCCATCTCCATCGGATGGTTGCTGACCAGTATTGCATCGTTCGCACATTGGTGCGGGCCGCCGATGGCCGGGCCAAGCCCGGCCATGACGGGGATCGAGTCATGGCCCGGTCAGGAAGGCGGCAACGGCGGGGTGCGACTTCAGGGTTTCCAGGTCTTGCTCGGTGGGGAGCTGCGGCTTGTCGCGAAGAGCGTTCACCATGCAGAGGAAGCCGAACGCTTCCCCGTTGGTGGCGCGGAACTGATGCCAGGTCCAGGCGGGAATGGTAATCAGATCGAATGGCTTCACCTCGCGCACCTCTTCGCCGACCAGGCAGTGGCCGTGGCCGCGCAGGATCATCACGGCGTGCATGTGCTCGTGGCGCTCGAGGGTGGAATAGCCGCCGGGCGCCATCTCGAAGTAGCGGAGTTCGCAGCCGAGTTGCGGTTCGGCAAACAGGACCTGGCGCGAGATTGCCTTGAAGGGGGCAGAGCCGTCTTCCTTGTACGGCATGTGGGCGACATCGTCCCAGCGATAGTCGCTGAAGGCGCGGAATTGCTGTTGCTGTTCGATGTCCATGTGCGGGCCTAGCGATAGTTGTGTTGCGCAACCAGTTGCGTGAAGGCGGCGGTTTCCTCGGTCAGGCGATCGCGCGCGGCGAGCAGGCTGCCGCCGATCAGCAACATCGCGTCGGGTCCGTAGAAGTCAAGCATCTCGGGGACGCGTTCGAGCGTCATGCCGCCGGCGGGGACGGGGACGCTGGGACGGATGCCGTCGTGGGGCGTGCGGGCCTGGGCGGCGAGGCGGCGGCAGGTTTCCGGCGTGTAGCCGAAGCGGCCGCCGTGGTTGGGGAAGATGACCGCGTCGGCGCCCAGCAGGCGGAACAGCTTGCCGATCAGGAGGTCGGGGGCGATGCGGGCGGCGCCGCCCATGGTGGGGTGGGCGAAGAACGCGATCTCGGGGTGATTGCGAACGAGGGTCTGGAAACTGGACCAGCCGGCGATCATTGGCGCGATCAGCACCGTGTCGATGCCGTGGGTTTGGGCTGCATCGATCTGGCGGCGCATCTGGTCGAGGTCACCGGACAGGCTGGGGACGTAGTGGGTGTGGCCGACGGCACTGGCGATTGCCGTTACGCGGTCGGCGAAGGAGGAGTAGGACTGATCGGCCAGGCCGTGGTCGTCCTTGATGAAGTCGATGCCGCCTCGGGCGAAGCGCTCGGCCAGTTGGGCCAGGCGGGCTGGTGGGAGGCCCTGGGGTTTCAGGGCGGAACATGTCAGGGCGCGGTTGAAGGCGTTGGCGCGTTGGCGCAGGCCGTCGATGCCGTAGTGGGGGCCGGGGAAGACCACTCTTTCGGAAGACGTGGATGGCCGTGACGCGCCCGGCCGTGACGGTACGGGCACGTCGACGTCCAGAAGGATGACGTCGTCGTGCAGGGATGTGTTGCCGAACACCATGTTGAGGAACTGGCCGGCGTCGTTGCCGACGGTTGCGGTGGCCAGTGCGATGCGGACGTCGAACTTGCCGTTGCCGCGATCGTCTATGGCTTCGACTTTGCCGACGATTTGGTCGTGGATCGCCGCGTCGTCGATCGCATCGAGCGGCATTTCGACGCTTTGCTCGACGGCGATGGATTGCGCTCGGGCTTTGATCGAGGAGGGGTCGGAGACGATGCGGTAGGTCGCGGTGAGGCGATCCTGGGCGGCGCCCCCTCCCCAACCCTCCCCCGCGCTTGCGCGGGAGAGGGAGATTGGTGCGGTGGTCAAATGTTGGAGGTGATCCAGTCTTTCAGGCGGCTCTTCGGGAGGGCTCCGACCTGGGTCGCGGCGGGCTCGCCGTTCTTGAACAGGATCAGGGTGGGGATGCCGCGTACGGCGTAGTTGTTCGGGGTGACTGGGTTGTCGTCGATGTTGACCTTGGCGACGGTGAGCTTGTCGCCGAACTCGGCGGCGAGTTCCTCCAGCGCCGGGCCGATCATCTTGCAGGGACCACACCACTCGGCCCAGAAATCCACCAGTACGGGTCCTTCGGCCTTCAGCACATCCGCGGAGAATGTCTGGTCGGTGACGGGTTTGGTGTTCGCGCTCATGTCAGCCTCAAAGAGTTGGTTGCGGAAAACGTGGGAACCAGCACCGGCCGGTCAAGCGGCGCGGCTTGCATGGCTGGGTGTGTGTGACTCCAACAGCTCATCCGGCAGCATGACGACACGGGCGGCCTGGGTCCAGACCAGGGCACAGGCGATGCCTCGGCCGGGGAAGATGTCGCGCAGGACGGCGCGGTAGGCAGCCATCTGGCGGAGGTAGAGCACCGGGGTATCCTCGATGCGCGATGGCGGGCGGCGGTTGGTCTTGAAGTCGGCGATCAGAATGCGGTCCGGGAGCACGGCGAGGCGATCGATCAGGCCACCGATGACCATGCCGGCGACCACACCGGTCAGGGGGACCTCCGCGCGGCTGCCCGGGGCGAACAGCGGTGCCAGATCCGGGTGGTCGAGGATCGCCAGTGTTTCTCGCGCCAGGATTTCCGCTTCGCCGGTTGGCAGATCATTGCCTGGCCGATCGAGCCAGGCGCGGGCGGCGTTGGCGCGGTCCTCGGGCGGCAGATCGGGGAGGTGCTGGAGCAGGGCGTGGAGCAGCTTGCCGCGCTGGAAGCGGTTGGTGGCCGCGTCACGCGCCGCCAATGGCGAGGCGGCGGCAGGGAGCGGGCCAAGTTCCACATTCTCGGGGCGGCTGGGGGCGAGGCGCTCGGGGCGCTCTGGTTCGACCGGTGGCGGGCTGGCTTGCCAATACGGTGCACTTCCCACCCAAGCGGGGAGGTTGGCGTCGTGTGGTGAGACGCTTGGCATCGTGGGGCGCGCGGGCTTCGCTCGCTGCGGCGAGGCGTGGCGGCGCACGTCGCCGTCCTGGATCGCTGGCAGCGTTTCGAAGCCGCGTTCCACCAGGCGGTACCAGCACGCATTGTCCAATGCGCGCCGGGTTTGCCAGCCGCAGACCACCAGCCGATCCTCGGCGCGGGTGAGCGCGACGTAGAGCAGACGGTTGTGCTCCTCGGTGCGTCGCCGCGCAGCTTCATCGCGTAGGCGCTGGGCGGCGGTGCAGCGCAGTTCGCGACGCGGCGACCAGATCGGAACGCTGTGGCTGGTGGCGGGGTCGGCCCCCCAGTGGATCGTGCCTTCCTCAGGGGGGAGGGCGGTGGTGTCGGGCAGGATCACCAGCGGCGCCTGCAAACCCTTGGCACCGTGCACCGTCATGACGCGGACCAGGCTGCCGGCACTTTCCGCCTCGCGTTTCACTTCCGCGCCGGAGCGGCGCAGCCAATGCAGGAACGCCTGTAGCGATGGCGGGTGCGTACGGCTGTGGGCCAGGGCGGCGTTGAGCAGCTCATCCACGGGTTCGGCTGCTTCGGGGCCGAGCCTCGCCAATAGCCGCGCCCGTCCGCCGAGGGGACCGAGGGCCTCGGCGAACAGCGCGTATGGGGTGACGTAGTCCACGCGGCCCAACAGAGCCGAGAAGAACGTCCACGCCGCGTGCCAGTCCGTCCGGTCGCCGGACCGCGCGCGCAATGCGTCCCATAGATGTCCTGGGCGCCCGATCGCCAGCTCCATCAGGCTGTCATCCGTAAGGCCGCCGAGTGGACTGGTCAGGACGCAGGCAAACGTCAGATCGTCTCGTGGCAGCAACAAAGCGTCCGCGAGCGCCATCAGATCCTGCACCGCCGGTTGCTCGGTCAGCATCAGGCGATCTAGCCCGGCCACCGGCACGCCGCGCGATTTCAGCGCCCGCACCAAGGCGCGGCCGAAGTCATTGCGACGACGCACCAGCACCATGATGTCGCCGGGCAGCAGCGGTCGGCCCTTGCTCTCCAGCATGACGCTGCCGCTGACCTCGCGGGCGATCCAATGGGCCAGCGTGTCGGCGAGTTGCTGCGGCGCGGAGGTCAGGCCTTGGTTCTGCTCGGGCACCGTCCATGGCAACGGTTCGGCTGCATCGGGTAGCGGGGTGAGCGGCCAAAGTTCCACTGCGCCGGCATGGTCCGCGCGGTCGGCGTAGTGGGCCAGCGTTTCGCCGGCATCCACGACGCCCGCGGCGGCGAGCGGATTGGCGAACACCCGATCGACCAGGTCGAGTATCGGCCGAGTCGAACGGAACGACACGTCCAGCTTGGCGTCCTCCCAGGGCTTGCCGGCGGCGGCGACACGTTCGCGCAGCAGGCGGCGCGAGCGGTCGAATTCCTCGATGTCGGCGCCCTGGAACGAGTAGATCGACTGTTTGCGGTCGCCGACCGCGAAGACGGTGCGTTCGGTGTCGCGTGCGCCCTGGCCGGCAAAGAATTCCTCGGTCAGGGCGTGGGCGATCTTCCATTGCGACGGCGCGGTGTCCTGGACCTCGTCCAGCAGCAGATGATCTATACCGCCGTCCAGTTTGTAGAGTACCCAGGCGGCGCCCGGATCGATCAGCAGGTTCGACGTGCGGCCGATCAGGTCGTCGTAATCGAGCAGGCCCGCGGCCTCCTTGTGCGCGGCGTAGGCGTGCAGCACGGGCGCGGCGAGGGTCATCAGCGCGGCCGATATCGACGCAACGCGCAACGCCAGGCAGGCGTCGATCGCTTCGAGGATGCGGTCGCACTCGGTCAGGAAAATAGCAGCATGGTCGGGATGCCGGTCGAGGACGGCCTTGCTGACGAAGCCACCCGGGGCGCGCGGCTTGCCTTCCTTGGTGAGGAACTCGTCGCACCAATGCTGCCAGTGTTCGTGGCGGTCGGCCGATTCCAGGCCGAGCCAGCCGAGGATCCGGCCGGCGCGTTCGGCGCATCCCTTCGCGCCGAGTTGCTGGACGATCAGGGCGGCCTCGCGCAGCTCGGGTTCGGACTGCCAGTTGATGGCACTGGCGATGATGTCGGCCTCGGCCTTGGCGGTGACGCCCAGGGCGCGGCGCTGCGCCGCTTCGAGCGCTTCGCCCATGTCGAGGGCGCTTTTCAGGCGGGGGAGATCGGCTTGCAGGGCGGCGACGTGGCGACCGAACTGGTCGGCCGAGACGAGGCCCGCGAGGGTAGCGAGGGCGGCGCGCATGGCGGGGGAACTGGCGTGCGCGAGCATGTTCTCGCGCGCCTCGGTCAGGGCGTCCTCGGCGTCGCGATCGTCAACCAGGCGGAAGTGCGGGGAGAGCGATGCTTCCAGCGGGAAGCGGCGCAGCAGCGACTGGCAGAAGGCGTGGATGGTGCCGATTTGCATGCCGCCGGGGAGGTCGAGCACCGTTGCGAACAGGGAACGGGCGGCGGCCAGGATTTGGCGGGATGGCTGGACGTTGAGGGCGCGGAGTTCGGCGGACAGAAGGGCGTCGTCGAGGGTGACCCATTTGCCGAGGGTATTCTGGAGGCGCACGGACATCTCGGCGGCAGCGGCCTTGGTGAAGGTGAGGCATTGGATGCGTTCGGGCTTGGCGCCGGACAGCATGAGGCGGAGCAGGCGATCGGTGAGGAGCTTGGTCTTGCCGGAACCCGCCGAGGCGGCGACGAACGTGGAGACCGCCGGGTTGGAGGCTTGGAGCTGTTCGATGTTGGCTCGGGTGCGGGGGGAGGCTCCATCGAGCTGGGCTTCGTTTGGTGGCGCCCCCTCCCCCTTCCCCCCTCCCGCAAGGGGAGGGGGAGTGACCCCAGAGACCCCAGAGATCCCACAGACCCCAAAGCCTCCGAAGCCCCCGCAGTCTCCAAAGTCCCCACAGTCTTCACAGCCCCCGAAGCCCCCCAAGCCTCCACAGTCTCCAAAGCCCCCACGACCTCCAAAGCCTCCGCAGTCCCCAAGATTGTTGCTCATGCTTCGTCACCGGCTGCCAGCCACTCCGCGACACGCGCGAGCTGGGCATAATCCGAGAAGCGCGGGGCGGCGCCTGGGTGGGGCTGCGACAGGTAGCAGCGGCCTGGTGCGTCATATGCGTCTATCAGGGCGCATAGGGCTTCGCGCGCGTTGGCGACCGCCGCGGCAATGGCGGTGGGATCCGCCTTGAACAGCGTGCGCAGTTCGCCGGCGTGGAAGCCTCCGGTGAGGTGCCAGTAGGTCAATTCCTCTACCGTTCCGGACAGGGACGGGCCAAATGCACCGGCCTCCAGCATCGCCGCTTCCAGCAGCAATTGCGGCGCCAGGCCGGCGTCCACGTCTTTCTGGCTCGGCGGCGTGCCGGTCTTGTAGTCGAGGATCGCCAGGCCGCCGTCCCTGCGCTGCTCGATCCGGTCGGCGCGGCCGGTGAGGATGAAGCGGCCGCCGGGGCGCGGTAGTTCATGGGTTCCGCTGGCCTCGGCGGCAATGGCCACGAGGGGGCGCTCGCTGCGGCGTTTCACCTCGACGTCGGTGGTCCACGCGGCGATACGGTCGAGACGCGGCGCCCACCACGTCGCCAGCGCTTCGCGAAGTTCGGCTTCGACGAGCGCCCGCATCATGGCGCGCCGCATCTGGGTCTCGGCATCCGCTGGCCAACGCGGACCGTACTCGGCGAGGAAGTGCCCCATGCCGGCGTGCACGAGGCTGCCGTAGTCGGCCGCATCGGTGGCTTCCTCCAACGGGGCCAATGGCCGAAGGCGGAGTACGTGTTTGGCGTGGATGGCGTAGGGATCGCGCAGCCAGGTCTCGATTTCGGTGACCGACAGCCTGCGCGGGCGCAATGCGAGCGGAGGGCATGGGCGCGGCGGCCGGACCGGACGCGGACCCTGCGCGGGCTGATCCAGGCTGCGCACCCAGCCGGCGGCAGGATGCAACGCCAGTCTCGTCTGCTGGCCGGCGAGCAGCGTTTCGATCCGGGTCAGCCAACGGGCCGGCACCACCGGGGCACCGTCACGGCGGCGGGGGCAGGACAGCACGACAGTGGGCGCGGCACAGGCGGAGGCGACGAAGTCGTGGGCGGACTGGCCGACGATCTGCTCGGAGGACGGCAGGCCGACCGTGGCCCGCATGGGCCGGGACAGCCAGGGACCGGGGTCCGTGGTGGGGGGCCAGACACCCTCGGCGAGGCCACCAAGCACCATGATGTCCGCGGTCTGGAGCCTCGCCTCGAGCAACCCCCAGATGAACACACGCGGGTGTTCTGTGCCGTCTCGCCCGCGCAGCGCACGGCGACTGCGCACGGCGGCGCCCTCCAGCACGGCGTCCAACAGGCCTGGCAGAACGCGGAGCCGTTGGTCGGGAAGCAATGGCATCGCTGCTTGCACCGCGGCCAAATGGGTGGCCAGCGCCTCGCCTTCCTCACCGGCCCACAGCCGGGCGGGACCGGGAAGCTGGTCGGTGGCGGCGAGACGTTCGGCTGATTCGATCAGGCCGGCCAGGGCTTCCGACGGTGCTACCTCCACCGATGCGTCAATCCGGAGGGCCGGTTCGAGGCACGCCTCCAGCCGCTGCAGCAGCGCATGCACGTCGTGATCGGCATGGGCGCGGGCGAGTGCGCGGCGCAGGCCGGTTACGCCGGCGCTCGGACGTGGGCCTCGGAGACAGGCCAGTTCCAGGCTGCGCGCTGCTTCACGGCACGCGACAGGCGCCAAGCCGGCCGCCGCCAGCGGGTGCTTCAGCAGCGCGAGCAACGGGACTGGTGCCAGGTCATCTGCTACGGCCTGGGCCAGGAGGCGCAGGAAGACGGCGGGCGGCGTGTCGCTCAGCGGTTCCCCGGCACTGTCATCGGCGACCACGCCGTAGCGCAGCAGCTCGGTGGCGACCCGTCCGGCGAGGTCACGATCCGGCGTTACCAGAGCGGCGGTGGCCTCCGGCGTTTGCAATGCATCACGTAGCACGAGGGCGATCGCTGATGCCTCTTCCTGCTGATCCGCGGTCGAGAGCAGCGACAGGCCATCGGTCCGAGTTTCCGTAGCATCCTGCCATTCGGTCAGCGCCCTGGCCGGGAGGAGAGCGCGGCTGAGCGTCCGAGTGCGGGCGGACATCGCGGCGTCCACGGAGGCTTGCGGCCATACGCGGACATCAGCTCGCGTCGCGTCCAGCCGATGCAGCAGGCTGGCGAGGCCGGCTTGCGGATGGGCATCGTCCAACTCGGCCCAGGTGTCGTCGGACATCGCGGTGTCGAGGCCCGGCAGGACGACGGCTCCGGTCGGAAGGTGGGCAACGATCCGTAGCAGGCGCGCGACGGCGGGGATGCCGCCGGTGGTGCCGGCGACCAGCACAGGATCGGGTGGCGGGACGCATTGCCAGGCATCGGCCTGGGCATTCAGGAGTACCACCTGGCGTGCGGCTGGGTTCATCAGCCCCTGCTCCGCCAGCCACACGGGCCAGGCGCGGGTGACGATGTGGAGGAATTCCAGCGTTTGCGCCCAATGCGCGGCGTAGGCCGGTTCGGCGGCCTCGGGCAACCTGTCGGCAAGATCGATTTCCGCCCGCTCCGCCTGGTCCATGAGCGATGCGAGGTCCTCGGCAAGGCCCCAGGCGCGGTCCGCGGTGCGGGGCGCGCCGTTCTTGCCGGCCAAGGCGAGGATGAGCCGTGTCAGCGCGGCCAATCGGCGCGCCGGCTCCACCGCCGGCGGCAGGTCGAGGGCACCAGCCAGGGCAAGCGGTGCCTCATCGAGGGCGCCGAGGGCGGTGATGCGCGGCAGCAATAAGGACCGGCCACCGGAGGCGCGCAGGAACGCCTCGGCAAGCGCACGGGCGGCGCGACGTGTCGGCAGCAGGATGAGCCCACGTGCGGTGGCCAACGGATCCGGCGCGGCGGCCAGCCATTTCGTGGCAATGGCTTCGAGGAACGGCACGCCGAACGGGATGTTGAACAGGTTCAGCGCGTGCCTCCAATCAGTCGCGCCTGCAGCAGCGTCTCGGCCTCGGTCAGATCGATCGGAGTCGAGAGATGGAACCACAACCCGTCATGCACAACGGCGCGCAGTCGCCCGGCAGCCATTGCGATGTCCCATGCGAGGTTCACGCTGAACTGGCCGTCCGGCGAACCTGCCAGCAAGGCGGGGGAGATGATCTGCAGGCCGGCATAGATGTAGGGCACCACTTCGCGTTCGCCGCGCCGGCGCAGCACGCCCCATGGATCGACCGCGAAGTCGCCGTAGCCGACTTCGGCATGCACCTGGCAGGTCCGGTGGACAAGCAGGATGCCGTCGACCTGCCGTGGGTCGAAGGCAGCGGCGAGGCGATCGAGCGCGGGCCGGGCGCCGTCCACCCAGTAGGCATCGCCGTTGACGACGAAGAAGGGGTCCGGACCGAGCAGGTCGAGGGCGGCTTTGACGCCACCGCCGGTTTCGAGGGGGACTGCCTCACGCTGGAGGATGGTGCGGGGCGGTTGGGTTGTGCGCGCGCGCAGGTGGGCGGCGATCAGTTCAGCGTGCCAGTGCGCATTGACCACCACGGTCTCCACGCCGGCCTCCGCCAGAAGGTCCAGGGCGTGATCGATCAGCGGCCGACCGCCGAGCGGAAGCAGCGGCTTTGCGGTACGGTCGGTGAGTGGCCGCATGCGGGTGCCGAAACCGGCGGCGAGCAACATTGCGGTCCGCGGGCGCGCTGTCACGCCGCGAGATCCGGTGGGTTGCAGCGACAGTGCGGTGGGATCCAACGATCCAGGGCGGTGGCGAGCGGAGCGGCGGCGGGCTGCCGCACGGCCTGTTCCAGCAGCCGCCAAGTGCGGGGGCCGTAGCGCAGGTAGCCAGGGCGATCATCGCGACGGGCGAGGCGCACCCATTGGCCGGCAATGCGCAGATGGCGCTGCGCTGCGCATGCGGCATAGGCGAGGCGGAAGGCTGTGGGGTCCAGCTCGGGGCGGGCAGCGAGGTAGCGGGCGATGGTGCGCTCGGCGAGGTCGGAGGGGATGTCGCGGCGATTGTCCTGCAACAGGGAAGCGAGGTCGTAGGCGGGATGACCGATGGCGGCGCCCTGGAAGTCCAGGATGCCGATACGGCGGATGCCGGAGCGGTTCGGCAGCCAGATCAGGTTGCCGGCGAAAAAGTCGCGATGGACGAAGCAGGTGGGGCCGGCGGCGACCGGGGCCAGGGTGGTTTCCAGCGCGATGGCGAAGTGGTGGCGGGCGGCGACGGGTGGTTCGGTGCCGAACATGGCGGGCCACCACCAATCGCACAGGGTGGATAGGGCCGTGCTCGCCATGGAGTGGGCGTCCCACTGAGGGAGGTCTGGGGGCGGGGTGACGCGCTGGATGGCGACCAGGGTGTCGACGGCGGCGTCGAATAGTGGGGTCAGGGGGTGGGTGGCACCCCCTCCCCCAGCCCTCCCCCGCTTCGCGGGAGAGGGAGGTGGGTGGAGCTTGGTCGATGAAGACTGATAGCAGGTCGTCGCCGAGATCTTCTTCCAACAGCAGCCCTTCGGCTTCGTCGGCGGCGAAGATCTCTGGCACTGACGTGCCGAGGTGCGCCAGGTGCGCGGCGGTGCGAATGAACGGCCGAATGTTCTCGGGCGGCGGGGCATCCATCAGGACCGCTTGGCGAGGCCCTCGTGACAGACGCAGGTAGCGGCGAAAGCTGGCGTCCTGGGCCAGCGGTTCAGCGTGCGCCTTTGCGTAGCCGTTGCGCTCCAGGAACGCGCTGATCAGTGCGTCGCGGTTCATGCAATCCTGCCCAGGCGGTCGGGCCAGCCTGACAACACCGCGCGACGACTGGCCTGGCCAGTTATGTGCAATGCCACCGTCAGCGCATCGATGGGCCGCAATTGTCCGAGGCGATCCGGCCATTCGACCAACACGACGTCATCGCGTGCCTCATCCCACCCCAGCTCCGTCATGCCATCCGGACCGTCCAGGCGCCATAAATCGAAATGATGCACCGAGCCGGACGGTGTCGGGTAGTCCTGCACCAGGGTGAACGTGGGACTTGGGACCTCCAGTGCCGGGTCGCGGGATGCGGCGCGCAGGAACGCGCGGGCGAATGCGGTCTTGCCGGCGCCGAGCTCGCCCTCGAGCAGGATCGCGTCGCCGGCCTGGACGAGTGCGGCGACCTGGGCTGCCAGGGCCTCGGTTGCGTCCAGGTTGGGCAGCTCGATGAGGCGTGTCGCGATTGCGGCGGACATGGACGCACTGTGGCGCAGCGGCGGAGTTGCGGACAACACCGTGCTCGGGTAAGACGCGGGTGACATGGGAACTGAAATCGAGACCGACGTCGCAATTGTCGGCGCGGGGCCGGTGGGCCTGTTCGCGGTGTTCGAACTTGGCATGCTGAAGCTGTCCGCCGTGCTGATTGATGCGTTGACCGAGGTGGGTGGCCAGTGTGCGGCGCTATACCCGGAGAAGCCGATCTACGACATCCCGGCACATCCCGCGATCGATGCTGGGGAACTGGTGGCACGTCTGGAACAGCAGATCGCGCCGTTTCATGTACCGCGGCTTCTCGGGCGGCGGGTGGTTGGACTGACGGGATGTCCGGGCGCTTTCGCGGTTGCCACGGACGCGGGTGACACCGTGCGTGCCAAGGCGGTGCTGATTGCTGCCGGCGCCGGGGCGTTTGGCCCGAACCGGCCGCCGCTGGAGGGGTTGGACGCGTATGAGGTGTCGGGCGCGGTGCAATACTACGTGCGACGGCGCGAGGAGCTGCGGGGCAAGCGCGTCGTGATTGCCGGTGGCGGCGATTTAGCGGTGGATTGGGCGCTGGCGCTCAAGGATATCGCGCGCGTTGCCGTGGTGCATCGGCGGCCGAAGTTCCGGGCGGCGCCGGAGAGCGCCGGGCAACTGGATGCGGCGGCGCGGAATGGCGAGATCGAAATGGTCATCCCGTACCAACTGCATGCCCTGCACGGCGTTGACGGTGTGCTCGGCGATGTGGAGGTGTCGACGCTGCAAGGGGAGACACGCCGGCTGCCCGCGGACGTGCTGCTGCCGTTCTTTGGTCTGTCGATGGATCTCGGGCCGATCGCGGCCTGGGGGCTGGAACACGAGCTGCACCGCGTGAAGATCGATCCGGCAACTTGTGCGACTTCGATGCCGGGGGTGTTCGCCATTGGCGACGTGGCGACGTATGCCGGGAAGCTGAAGCTGATCCTGCAAGGGTTCAGCGAAGCGGCAATCGCGGCGCACGCGATATTCGGCGTGGTGCGGCCGGGGGAGGCACTGCACTTCGAGTACTCGACGACGAGCGGGGTGCCTGGAGGCTCGTAGGGTTGCGGCGCGCCCTTCCTCGACTTCGAACTGTTGAAAGCCTCCTTTGCTGAACGCACCGACCGGTAGCGATGTCCGGACGTGAGACCGACCGACTGGCGCCCTACCGGGCGGCTTGCCTTGGCGCGCGCGCGGGCGTGTAATCTGGCAAGATGTGACGACAGCCGACGGTGACTGCAAGGCAGACGCGGCGAGCAGCCCGCTCCCGCATCGGGGAGGTCGCAATGGCATACGCAAGCACGAACTCGGTGGGGGTCAGCATCCGGGTGCCGCGTGGGCGGATGCCGAACTTTCGCTGGCCTCGGTTGTCGGCGCGCGCGCGGGCGCTGCTGATGATGGGCGTTATGGTCAGTCCGGTGTTCCTGGCCGATCAGTTTGGTTACTGCGTGGAGCGGCTGTTCATGACGGCCGACCAGATTGCGATGCAGCAAATGCCGGACAGCAGGATACTGTCGCAGGCCTACATCTTCCACGTCGCATGCGTGGATGCGAACGCGACGGCGGCGGAGCGGGCGCGTTGGGCTGACACTGCCGCGCGGAATGGCTGGCAGGGGTATCCGCAGGCGGGGGAGTCGTGCTTCCGGCCGGACAAGAACCTGTTCGGCATCGCCGGGCTGACGGCATTCAATGTCGCATGCCCGCCGTTGGCGGTGTCAGTGGCGGACCAGCGGCGGTGGGTCGCGTTTGCCGCGAACCATGGGTGGGCGGCGTATCCGCAGGCTGGGGCGGGGTGCGTTGATCCGTGAGGGCGGCGGGGTGGCCGTTGGGTGAGCGGACGAGCAGTCAGGGGGGTCGAGTGGCGAAGCGCCTGCCGCACGTCGGCCTCCAGCCCGGGGAGTTCGTTCTGGATGGCATCCCAGATCACCGGCAGGCTGCGACGATCGGAGGCATGCCGTAGGCGGTTGCCCATGCCTCTTATGTCGTTCCGGGGTTGGCGTGGAACCAACCGAGTGGCCTGATCGCCCAGACGGATCGCTGCTTCGCAAATCTGTTCCGGGCATCTCTCCACGGCGTCACGGGTGCGTCCGTCGCGCTCGAAGGTGGTGCGGTCCATGGCGCCGATATATGACCGAATATGATCGATGGTATTGAGGGTGTCGGCGAAGCAAACTGCTGGATCGTGGCTAGAAGGCACGCAGCCGATCCTGCTCGACATTGGCCCGGATGCGAGGATGCTCGATAGGCTCGGGCAGCAGATCGACCGGGCGGCCGAACCTGAAGAAGCTTTCCACGGCGTCGCCGACGAACGTTGGATGAAGGCGCGGATGACCGGTCTTGGCGTGACTGGTCTTGCCGTGCGGGTTTGGGTGCGACGGTTTGGGACATAACCGTCTCGGGTATGGCGAACCGGGTTATGACGGTGCCGCGTTGCGTGCTCGGCTTATTGTACCAGTCATGGTGATAGGGCTCCGAGGGACAGTGCTGTGACAGTTACCCCGTCATCGATGTTGCCAGAACTTGCGGAGTTGCAAGCGACCGGCCGGATCGCCGTCATCTACGATGAGGTTCGCCGTTTCTCCGGCGTGCCTTATGTGTCGTCGCTGCAGCGCTATCTGGCGACGCTGCCGGGCGCGCTGGAATGGGCCTGGGCGGCGTTGGGGCCGGCGATGGCGTCGGGGGTTATTCCTGAGACCGGTTGGCGGCTGGCCTGCGATGTGCGCGTGCGACCAGCGGAGCCGATCCCAGCGGCGATGCTGCAAGGCTGGGGCGTCGATGCGGCCGACCGCGCCGCCATTGGCAATGTCGCTGCCAACTTTGTGCGGGTGTCGCCGGTGAACCTGGTGTTCGGCGCCAGCCTGAGCCGGCTGCTCACTGGCGTGGTTGCGTCGGGTTTGGGCTTTCCCGTGGATGCGTGGACGCCGCCTGTGATGCTGCCGCCGATGCCGGGCAACGTCGATCCCGATGCGTTGCCGGAGGCACGGCGTGCCGTGCTGATGCGGCTGGCCACCGAGGTGGACGGGGTGCCGTTCATCCCCGCGTTGTATCGGCAGCTCGCGCACTGGCCGGCGGTGCTGGCGTGGCT
Organism: uncultured Alphaproteobacteria bacterium; assembly: GCA_963726125.1. Classification (GTDB taxonomy): domain Bacteria; phylum Pseudomonadota; class Alphaproteobacteria; order Acetobacterales; family Acetobacteraceae; genus JAMXLO01. Next base: position 912,246 of record CAVSBG010000005.1, read on the forward strand.
GGCGGATGAGCTGGGGCCTCGGTTCCGGGCGCCCGAGACCGACGTGGCACGGGCGGCGTTCCAGGCGGCGGCGCGAGCGGCGGCGGCCGATATTGTGGCGCGGCTGCCGGTGGGGGATTGGGGCGCGGCGCCGAATGAGGCGACGACGCGGCGGGTGCTGGCAGCGATCGAGCGCTATGCGGTGACCAGCCCGGAGATGACGATGTTCGGGCGGCTGGTGCTGGAGGCGATGCCGGCTGGCTGACCGCGGCCGGGGACGGAGTCGCTGTGTTGCACCCCCTCCCCAACCTACCTCCGCTTTGCGGGAGAGGGAGGGCCTGGAGGGACCGTCGCCGTAACCCCAGCGATATGATATTTATTGCGCACTAGATTCGGTAGTTATTCTGGCTTTGTGGCGGACGGACTGGAGGTTTATTGTATGGATCTGGTCAAGACGACGCCGGCTTAAATCCTATTTCGAATTAGTCTCGAGGAAAGAGTCATGGCCTCACTCGCCTGGATAGGCGGCAGCGGCAATTGGTCGGTCCGCTCCGAGTGGGACCTGGGCCGGTTGCCGGGCAATGGCGACGACGTGATCTTCGACGGCGACAACGTGATGTTCAATATCGGCGGGATGGTGGAGACGCTGGATGTGCCGGCCGCGATCAATTCCCTTGCACTCGACGGCGTCGCCGACTTCTTCACCGGTAGCGGGGTGGTAGCGGTGTTGGATGTCGTCGATGTGCCGGCCGTGACGGGAACGCTGGATGTCGGTTCGGCGCTGCTGGATTTCAAAATGGACACTACATTGGACGGCGGCACGCTGTTGCCGACCAGCGTGTCGCCATTTCTACTCGGCGGTGGTTTTCCATTCCCGCCTGTGATTCCTGCCCGAGTGAGATCGACGTCGATGGGGCGCTGACGCTCGGCAGCGGCGAGACCCTGATCGACCAGTCGAATCAGGCCGTCATCGAAGGCGGCGGCGTTGTCATCAACAATGGGACGATGCGGCTGCCCGATGTCGGATTGCTGGCTATTTTTCCTGGCAGCCGTCTCGATGTGGCGGTGACCGCGTTCACCAACAGCGGCACGCTGGCTGTCGGCGTGCAGGGGCTGCTGACGATCGGCGCGGTGCAGGGCGTTGCGACTCTGTTGTTCTCGGACGGCACGCTGGACGGTGTCACCTATGCGGGCCCGCTGAATGCGGTGGCTGGATCGACCATCGATTGACACTTTCGGCGATGGAGTGCCGTTAAGAGTAAATTCACCGGTGCGGATTGAGGTACGGCAGCTCCAGGCGTGGCCCAACGGCGGTCACCCCGGGCCAGCAACGTAGAGGGAGCATTGCCATGCATCGCGCTGAGATCGATCAGGAGCATAACAGGCTGATCCTGCGTTGGGTCGATTCGCTCAGCATCTCCGAGGTCGATCAGTTGCAGGCTGAGGTCGCGTTCATGCTGCCGAGACTGCAGCCGGGATTCGACTGCATCAGCGATATCGCCAATATGCGGCCTGCGTCCCGGCATGTGACGGAACACATCGAACAGCTGCAGGCGTTTCTGCACAAGGCGGGCATGGGACGCGTGGTGCGCATCGTTGGCAGAGGCGGCGGCGCGCATATCGCCTCCGATCAAATGGATCGCACGGCGGCGGAGGCAGGGTACGATACGATCCACGTGGACACCGAGGCGGAAGCCCTGGTCGTGCTGGGCAAGCGAGCACCGGCTTCGTGATGGCGGCTGGGGAGCGAGCTGCTACGTGGCACCCCCACCCCAACCCTCCCCCGCTTTTCGCGGGGGAGGGGGAAGTGGCTTCTTATCTACCGGCCGGTCAGGATGCGCTCGACCAGTTGCTTCACGGTGGGGATGAAGCCGTTGGAGTAATACGGGTCTTTGGCGAAGCGGAACGCGTTGTGGCCGCTGAACATCAGGTTGCGCTCTAGCGCGGTGGGGTCGTCGCTTTCGTGAGCGATGTCCTGCAAGGTCTTCTGGATGCAGAAGCTGCGCGGGTCGGGGCGCTTGCCGGTGCTGTGCTCGGGCTCCTGCTGCTCCCAGTTGGAGAAACGGCACTGGCTCAGGCAGCCCATGCAGGCGACCTGGTCGGCCAGGATCTCCCGGGCCTTCTCGGGCGTGACGAAGACCAGCGTGCTGTCGGGGGTGCGCAGCGTCTCGGTGAAGCCGGCGGCCTCCCAGCCGCGGGCGCGCTCCAGGTCGGCTGGCGTCAGGTAGACGATGCGCTTGCGGGGGCCGACGCCGAATTCGGCGACGTGCTCGCCGATGGCCTCGGTGGTGTAGGCGACCTGGCGTTCGTTGCGCTCGCGCAGTTCCTGGATGAAGCCGTTGTTCACCGCGCTGGAATAGAACCCGGTGGGGCTGAAGCGGTTGAGGAAGACGTCGCCCTCCTGCAGCGTGCGCAGGCGTTCCTTCCAGGCGTCGCCGATCGGGCTTTCCTTGGTCAGCAGCGGGCGGGTGCCGAACTGGAAGGCGATCGGGCCGAGCTCGGGGTTGTCGATCCAGTCCTGCCATTCCTCCAGCCACCAGACGCCGCCCGCCATGATGATCGGCGTCTCGCCGAGGCCGAACTCGCGCATCAGTTTGCGCAGGGCGAGGACACGGGGGAAGGGGTCCTCAGGCTTGGTCGGGTCCTCGCTGTTGGACAGGCCGTTATGGCCGCCGGCGAGCCAGGGGTCCTCGTAGACGACGCCGCCGAGCAGGTTGGCGGCCTTGGAGTAGGCGCGCTTCCACAGGGCGTTGAAGGCGCGGGCGGAGGAGACGATGGGGTAGTAGTAGACGTTGAAGCGGGCGGCGATGTCGGACAGGCGGTACGGCATGCCGGCGCCGCAGGTGATGCCGTTGATGATGCCTTTGCGCCTGCTCCAGCACCTCGGTGATGATGCGTTCGGCGGCGCCCATCTCCCAGAGGATGTTGGCGTGGATGCGGCCCTTGCCGCAGGCGAGGTCGTAGGCGCGGCGGGCCTGGGTCAGGGCGCCCTGGATGGCGTAGTTGACCAGTTCCTCGTGGCGGTCGCGGCGGGTGCGGCCGTGATAGAGCTGCGGGATGGGGTTGCCGTCGGCGTCGAAGCTGTCGGCATTGACGGCGCTGAACGTGCCGACGCCGCCGGTGGAGGCCCAGTTGCCGGATGAGATGCCGTTGGAGATCGAGATGCCCTTGCCGCCCTCGACGAGCGGCAGGACGTCGATCCCTCCCATGCGGATTGCGTTGATCAGCTTCATTGGCCCACGCCCTCCCATAGGCCGTGTGACACAACCGTTACGTCGGTTGTGTTTCGATGAAAAGTGAAATTCCTCCCAACGTCACGGCCCGCAGTCGCGGTACCGTGCCGCAACGGATGGCCGGGTCAAGCTTGGCCATGACGCTGCTGGGGGGTGGGCCCCCTCCCCCAGCCCCCTCCCGCGAGGGGAGGGGGAGAGGTTGGTTGCACCGGGCTCTATTCTCCGACTACTGGCTGTTCGGCACCCTCGGGAACTGGGGTGCCTTCGAAGCGGTCGCGGCGTTCGCCGCGGTCGCGTTCGCCGCCTCGGCCGGGCTTGGCGCCGACCTTCTCGGTGATGTCTTCGCCGGTGGCCTGGTCGACCACGCGCATCGATAGCTTCACCTTGCCGCGGTCGTCGAAGCCGAGGACCTTTACCTTCACCTGGTCGCCGACATTCACCACGTCGGTGGTCTTGTTGACGCGGGCCTGTTGCAGCTCGCTGATGTGGACCAGGCCGTCGCGGGAGCCGAGGAAGTTCACGAAGGCGCCGAAGTCGGCGGTCTTCACCACCTTGCCGTTGTAGATGATGCCGATCTCCGGCTCCGCGACGATGCCGCGGATCCAGTCGATCGCCCGTTGCGCCTGGAGCGAGTCGGTGGCGGCGATCTTGATGGTGCCGTCATCCTCGATGTCGATCTTGCACTGGGTCTGCTCGACGATTTCGCGGATCACCTTGCCGCCGGTGCCGATGACCTCGCGGATCTTCTCCTTCGGCACGTTGATGATGGTGATGCGTGGGGCGGTGGCGGCTACGTCGCCGCGGGCACCGGTGAGGGCTTTGGCCATCTCGCCGAGGATGTGGAGGCGGCCTTCGTGCGCCTGCGCGAGCGCGATCTTCATGATCTCGGGCGTGATGGAGGTGATCTTGATGTCCATCTGCAGCGCGGTGATGCCGCTGTCGGTGCCGGCGACCTTGAAGTCCATGTCGCCGAGATGGTCCTCGTCGCCGAGGATGTCGGTGAGCACGGCGAAGCCGCGGTCCTCCTTGATCAGGCCCATGGCGACGCCGGCCACCGGGCGCTTCAGCGGCACGCCGGCGTCCATCAGCGCGAGCGAGCCGCCGCACACCGTGGCCATCGAGGATGAGCCGTTGGATTCGGTGATCTCGGAGACGATGCGGAGGGTGTAGGGGAACTTGTCCTTCTCCGGCAGCATCGGGTGGATGGCGCGCCAGGCGAGCTTGCCGTGGCCTATTTCGCGGCGGCCTGGGGAGCCCATGCGGCCGGCCTCACCTACCGAGTAGGGCGGGAAGTTGTAGTGCAGCATGAAGTGCTGGCGGTACTCGCCTTCCAGCGCGTCGATGATCTGCTCGTCTTGCCCGGTGCCCAGGGTGGCGACGCAGAACGCCTGTGTCTCGCCGCGGGTGAACAGGGCGGAGCCGTGGGCGCGGGGGAGCATACCGACCTCGGCGATGATCGGGCGCACGGTCTTGGTGTCGCGGCCGTCGATGCGCATGCCGGTGTCGAGGATGGCGTTGCGGACGACGTCGGCTTCCAGGTCGTGGAAGAGGGACTTGGCCTTCTCCACGTCCAGGCCGTCGATTGCGAGCGTCTCGGACATCTTGGCGCGGACGGCGTCAACCTTGGTGTGGCGGGCGGCCTTGTCGGGCTCGCGATAGGCTTCGACGAGGGCGGCACGTGACACGTCGTTGACGCGGGATTTCAGCGCTTGTTGCTCGGCGGAGGGTTCGGCGAGGGTCCAGGGTTCCTTGGCGGCATGCTCGGCCAGTTCGATGATCGCCTGGATCACTGGCTGGAAGCTGGTGTGGCCGAAGGTGACGGCGCCGAGCATGACTTCCTCGGTGAGCTCCTGCGCCTCGGATTCCACCATCAGCACGCCTTCCGAGGTGCCGGCGACCACCAGGTCGAGCTGGGTGCGCTTCATCTGTTCGGCAGTGGGGTTGAGGATGTACTGGCCGTCCTCATAGCCGACGCGGGCGGCGGCGATGGGGCCGAAGAACGGGATGCCGGACAGCGTCAGGGCGGCCGAGCAGCCGATCAGGGCGACGATGTCGGGGTCGTTCTCCAGGTCGTGGCTGAGCACGGTGGCGACGACCTGGACCTCGTTGCGGAAGTTGTCGGGGAACAGGGGGCGGATCGGGCGGTCGATGAGGCGGGATTTCAGGACCTCGGCCTCGGACGGGCGGCCTTCGCGCTTGAAGAAGCCACCGGGGATCTTGCCGGCGGCGAACGCCTTCTCCTGGTAGTTGACCGTGAGCGGGAAGAAGTCCTGGCCGGGGCGGGAGGATTTCACCCCGACGGCGGTGCACAGCACGATGGTGTCGCCGTAGCGGGCCATCACGGCGCCATCGGCCTGGCGGGCGATCTTGCCGGTTTCCAGGATCAGCTTGCGGCCGCCCCAGTCGAGTTCCTTGCGATAGTAATTGAACATTCAAACGTCCTTACAGATGCGCGGCATCGGCGGACGGCATTCCGATCGCGCCATCGGCCCAACTGGGGCGGGAGGCGGCGTCTCGGGTCGCATGGATGGCGCGGGCTGCGTTTGCTTGAGGGGCGGGCGCAGCCGCGGGCCATGTGGCCGGAAACGCCGTCGCGAATCCCGCACCTCGGGTCGCTGGTTCGGCGGTCTGTCGGTCCGCCGCGTGACGCGGCGTGTGGGGGCGATAGCCGGCCCCCTCGGCGTTGCCCCGTTCCACCATGGTCCGGGGGTAGGCATCATCGTGCCCGACTACGGGCATATTATGCTTTGGCAACTCACTACAAGGTGTGGGCGTCAGGGTGGGTCCTTGAGTGAGCCGTAGAACAGCACCCAGACGGAGAAGTCGTCTGAGATGTCTTCGAAGCCATGCGGCACTTGGGCGGCGCAGAACAGCACGTCGCCTGGGCTGACATCGGTCACCGTGTCCTGGACCCGGTAGCGGCCTCGGCCGGCGGCAACGAAGTAGAGCTCGTCGCGCTGGTGAGGGACCTGGGGGCCGTTCGTCGGTTTGGCGGCGAAGCGGACTTCCAGGTCACCATCGATGAATACCTCGGCCGAGCGTCCCGGCGTCCGCGGCAAAGCGAGCGCGGCGGCAAGGGACACCGGTAGAGGTGTATGATCCATTAACGGCGTCCGCCGTTGGCGGTGGGGTCGGGCATTGGGTTGGTTGCACCCCCTCCCCAACCCTCCCCCGCTTCGCGGGAGAGGGGGTTTGTGGGGATCATCAACGGCGAAGGCTCAGGCGCCCGATCAGGGTCTCGTAGCGCTTGGTGTCCTTCGCCTTCAGGTAATCGAGTAGTCGGCGGCGGCGGCCGACCAGCATCAGCAGGCCTCGGCGCGAGTGGAAGTCTTTCGCGTGGGTCTTCAGGTGCTCGGTCAGGTTGGTGATGCGCTCGGAGAGCAGGGCGACCTGGACCTCCGGGCTGCCGGTGTCCTCGGCGGCGGTGGCGTATTCGCCGATCAGCGCCGTGCGGCGCTCCGCGGTGATCGACATCGTGATGGTCTCCTTGGGTACGGGTTACAGCAACCGCTCGGGCTTCATCCAGCCGTCTTGCAGGCGGGCGAGGCCAACGACGCGGCTCCCCGCCATGGCGCGGACCAACCCACAAGAGGGTTCGGCGTTGCCAGGAATGCGGCCCATCAGCGTGACCAGGCTGATTGCCTGGCCGTGCCTCAGGCCGTTGGCCTCTGCTTCAGTCAGGGCCAGCGCCGGGATGTCGGCCAGCGCGGTCGCGACCGGAAGCAGGAGGTCCGGGGAAGCGGGCGGGGTATCGGCTGTTGCGAGGAGTTTGTCCAGGGGTATGACCCCAAGACAGGTGCTATGGGCCCGGCGGCCGGCCGGGACGGCGTTCGAACCTACCATTATCAGCCCTGTAGGCTCGACGTCATCGACGGCCCTTCGGATCACCTCCGGGTTTTGGCGCACAATCGGCCACCGGTTGGTGTCGAGCATTACCAGCGCGATCTTCCGATTGGCATGGTTCTGCTCGTGCCGAATGCCATGGTCGGCCGAAATCATGTTGTCGAAGCCATTACGCTGGGCCGTCGCCAATAGATCGCCGTTGGTCAGTTGGCCCCACGACCGCTGTGACGTACGGACGACATCATGCCCGACCAGTTGGCGGGCAAGCGGAAACGCGACGTTCTGGTCAAGCAGGATGCGGCGCATGCAGGCGCGCATACGAGATGACGCGCCTGGCCTGATCGGGCGTCATGCCTGGGCACAGCTCGTTGGCGATTTCTTCTGGCGAAGAACCCTCCTCGGCGTGGTCAAGCACTGTCTGGGCTGGGATGCGCGTATCCTTTACCAGCCACTGGCCTGAGACCTTGCCTGGGATGCGCTCCACATCAGCGCACTTGGACCAATCAATGTCGTTCATGGCGCCCTCCGTCGCGGAAATATAGCACGCTGGTTAGGCACTCGTTACCGGCAAAGGCCGCGGGTCCGGGTCGTGGACCAAGGGCTACAGCAGCCGCTCGGGCTTCATCCAGCCATCCTGCAGGCGGGCGAGGCCAACGACGCGGCTCCCCGCCATGGCGCGGACCAACCCGCCCGAGGGTTCGGCGTTGCCAGGAATGCGGCCCATTAACGTGACCAAACTGATTGCCTGGCCGTGCCTCAGGCCACTGGCCTCTGCTTCAGTCAGGGCCAGCGCCGGGATGTCGGCCAGCGCGGTCGCGACCGGAAGCAGGAGATCCGGGGAAGCGGGCGGGGCATCGGCTGTTGCGGCAAGTTTGTCCAGGGGGATTGACTGTTCGGCGGCGAACGGGCCGACGCGAAGGCGGCGGAGGGCGGCGATGTGGCCGAGCGTGCCGCAGGCGATGGCGAGGTCGCGGGCCAGGCTGCGCATATAGACGCCCTTGCCGGAGGCGACCTCGAAGATGGCGGTGTCCTGGTCGGGGCGCTCGATCAGCTCGAATAGTCGACGCGGGCGGGGCGGGGTTCCAGGGCTGGGGGGCGGCCCTCGCGCGCCATGTCATAGGCGCGCTCGCCAGCGACCTTGACCGCCGAGAAGATGGGCGGGATCTGCATGATGTCGCCGGTGAACTGTGGCAGTTGGGCGCGGATCTGGTCGTCGGTGGGGCGGATGTCGGAGGTGGCGGTAACCTTGCCGTCGGCGTCGTCGGTGTCTCGGGCTTCACCGAAGCGGAGGGTAAAGCGGTAGAGCTTGGTGCCGTCCATCACGTAGGGGACGGTCTTGGTGGCGGCGCCGAACGCGATGGGGAGGACGCCGGTGGCGAGCGGGTCGAGGGTGCCGCCGTGGCCGGCCTTCTGGGCGTCGAAGGCGCGGCGAACGCGGTTGACCACGTCGGTGCTGGTGAGACCTGGCGGCTTGTCGATGATCAGCCAGCCGTCGAGCGGACGGCCGCGTGGCTTGCGGCGGGGCATATGGTCGGAGAGTCCCTTGGGAGGGCGGGGGGTTAGGCGCGGCGGGGTGGGGTGTCAACCGTCCGGACCTGCCGTTAGCCGATGTCCACAGCGTCGTAGCTTCCATGAATCGGGAGCCAGTATCTGTAGGCGCTTCCCACGGAATGCTGACCAGCCCCGAATTGGATCGTGTTCCATTTACATGGATCCGGGTCGAAAGCTGTCGGCGCCGTTCGCACCGCGTGGGCGCTGTCGTAGTGGTTCCGGCGCTGATCGCCGCCAGGCTGGCACTGCATAAGCGGGCAATGCATGAGGCGATGATGCGGGGCGGTGGTCGTAACGTCGAACGGGGACGGGCGGAGACGCTGTTGGCGGAGCCAATGGCCGCCGAGGCCGAGACGGCGAACCCGCTCGATCAGTTGGAAGCCATCCTGGCCGAGGCGCTGCCGCGATGACGCGCGCGCTTTTGCGCCGTGCCGCTCGCAGCCGGCTTATGGTAAAGCCGGACCGATCCTTGGCGGGGACCGGGCCATGCACGCGTTGATCGAACAGCACCGCGAGGCGATCGCAGACATCTGCCGCCGCTTCGGCGTGCGGCGGCTGGAGGTGTTCGGCTCGGCCGCGCGCGCGACCGATTTCTACCCGGACACCAGCGATGCTGACTTCTTGGTGGAGTTCGCCCCTGACAACGGACTGCCGTTCCTGCACCGGTTCTTTGGCCTGCAAGACGCCCTGTCGCATCTGCTGAGCCGGCCGATCGATCTAGTGGAGCCCAGCGCGGTGCGGAATCCATATGTTCAGGCCAGCATCGATCGGTCGCGCGAGGTCGTGTATGGAGCGTGACGCTCGAAGCTATTTGTGGGACATGAGGGAAGCAGCGGACGCTATCGCCCGATTCACTACCGGCATGGACTCTGTCAGTTACGCGGAGAATGAAATCGTCCGCGCCGCGGTCGAACGAAAGTTCGAAATCATCGGTGAGGCCTTGACCCAGCTTGCGAAGCGCGACCCGGATCTTGCGCGCCGCGTGCCGGATTTGCGCGACATCATTGCGTTCCGCAACCTGCTGATCCACGGCTATGCCGTCGTTGCCCACGACGAGGTTTGGGATGCCGTCCAGACCTCATTACCCGGACTGCGTGCGGCGGTTGCCGCTCTGCTCGGCGAACTGGGGCCGGCCTGACATTTTTCTGAGGTCTGGCCGACCAATGCGGCCCCGACTGAAGCCACGACTGCCCGATCTTGATAAGGTGGATCGGCTTGCTGCCGAAGGACCGCTGCGGGTGGAAAGCGGACCACCACCACAAATTCGGAGGGTGACCGGTGTCGACCAAAGCTGCTGAGCGATAGAGCTGGAGCTGACGAATTGACTGGCCCCATTATCTCTCGCTTCTGCAATGCGTTGTCCCACGGGTAGCGGGGCAGTTCAGGTTTGAACCGCCTTGACAGGCGGTCGCCACCTAACGGGGTTCGTGACATGATGACCTTAGAGCAAGGTGCCAGCTACCTCGCCGAGCTCTCGCGATCGGGCGAGTATTCGGAGTGTCGAATTGACACCAACGTTAGCGGATACCTTGTACATTTCAAAGGATACCATTCCAGAATCATCGAAGAAAAGGAGCGCCTTGCACAGGCATTCTGAGGTGGCCCCCGAGTCAGACTTAAGTGAGCGCATTCGGAAGAGAATACTGCGAGAAGACCAAAACTGACCCACAACCATCTCATGGCTTGAATGGGGCGTAGGGGGAACGAGTGATCACCAAAGACAATTTGCCTGCAAAATCGCCAAGTAGGGATATCGCGGCAGCTTCAGATCAGACCGGCAGCTTGATAGCGCGTGGATTGGAGGCCATCAAGAGCTGGTCTTTGGGCAGAACATTCTTCCGACGCGTACGGGGTGTGGTCCAGGGTCAAATCCATATGGACAACGCCCGCGCCACCATCACGCTGACGCGCGACGCCGATGCCAGCACTTTCATGTACCTAAGCGCCTACCATTGGCTTGAGCAGCTCCTTGAGGATGCCAAGCATCCGCTAGCTCCGGACGAATTGAAGGCTGACGCTGCAACTGTGCGAAAATGGCTGGGAGCCACCACCGACGACGACATCACCTACAAAGGTCACGACAAAGAGCGCCTCGAAGCCGCCGTGGAATGGCATGAGAAGTTCGCTACTGGCTTCCAGCAAAATCTACGCGAAGGCATCGCACCATCCCCCCACCTCGCTCGGGAGTTTCACCAGTTCAAGGCATGGGTGACGCCAATTTACGATACCATCGAGGAACCCGTCGAACCGATCAGCGAAGATATTCGGGGCGTATTTGATCGCATGCTAGCCATCGAACCGCGCCGCACCGTCTACACCGCGGAGCGCGGGCATCAGCCAAGTCCCTCGGATATAAAAGCAGGCGGCCTTCATCAAGAGCTATGAAGCGCTGCTGAACCAACTGCCGGCGAATGAGGCGGTGATGTTTGCCGATGCGGTGCACCCGACACATGCTGCGCGAACTGTCGGCTGCTGGGCTCCGAAAGACATCCCCGTGGCGATCACACAGAGCAGCGGGCGGGATCGTCTGAACATCCACGGCGCGATCGATCTCGAGACCGGCAACACCCGCATGTTGGACGTGCTGGTAGTGAATGCCGCAAGCACCATCATGCTGCTGATGGCGATCGAGCTGAGTATCCGGGAAGCGGTTGATCGACGTGTTCCTGGACAACGCCCGGTACCATCACGCGAAGCTGGTGCAGCAATGGTTGGCGCGATCCGACTGTCGCATCCGGCTGCACTTCATCCCGTCATACTGCCCGCATCTCGACCCGATCGAACGATTGTGGGGCTTGATGCACCGGCACTGCACTCACAACAAATGCTATGCCGGGTTCAAGGATTTCAGTCGTGCGGTACTAACGTTTCTGCGTGAGCAGGTGCCACGGTGTTGGCCTGTCTACTGCGACGAGGTCACTGACAACTTCCGCGTCATCAATCCCGCAGATTTTCGGGTTTCGGTATACACATCGCTGAGGTCGCGGAAACTGAACTGCATGAAGCTGAAGCCGTCGCCGACCAAATACGCGTGATCGATTACCTGGCGGACGAGTTCCGCAAGGAACAGGGCGTCGACCTTCGCCGCGACAAGCTGGCCCTGCAGCGTCTGAAGGAAGCTGCCGAAAAAGCGAAAATCGAGCTGTCGTCGTCGAAGGAAACCGAAATCAACCTGCCTTTCATTATTACGGACGCCTCTGGGCCGAACCATCTGGTGATGAAGCTCACCCGGGCAAAGTTCGAAGTCGCTGGCGGTCGAGCGTGGGTGGCGCGTGGCCGAACCACCCCCGGAGGTTGCGCGTGAGCTCGCAGCAGCACCAGTTTCAACCACAGACACGGGAACCGCATCTGCTGAGGCTGACCCCGAGAAATTGCTGAAGGACGCAGTGGACGCCTGGAAGCGCAGGGAAACCATTGATGCTATCAGATTAGCAACAATAGCCGCCGAACAAGGGCACGGCCGCGCCCAAGAACTTCTCGGCCACCTATATGGGCTCAGCGCAGAAGATGATATTCGGAATTATGTCCAGGCTTACATGTGGTACCATCTGGCCGCGGAACATTTAGCCGGGACGGATTATTGGTGGATGCGGGATGAAGTCATTAAATCCCGCGATTGGGTTGGCAAAATGATGCCTCCGAATTCAACTAGCTGAGGCACAGCGGCGTGCGAGCGAGTGGATGGAGCATCGGAATCATCGTGCTTCCTAAGGAAATCGAACTCGCCCTTCTGGAAGCTGAGCAAGCTGAGCTTAAAGAGCAGGTTGCTTTGGCTGAACTGACGCTTGAGACGACAAAGATTGAAACAGTGCTCTTCCAACAACGCTATTACCAAATCGTTGGGCGCCTCTATGCCCAGTTGGATGACCTTGCTGCCCAGATCGCCAATATGCGAATGGAGCAGAACCCAGAGGATAGCGTTTTAAAGGCGCAAGCACATTCCACCCAACAGCAGGCGAGAAGGTCATCAGAAGAAGCGGGACTGATCGAAAGGCAACCCGATCCAGCGCCGGTAATCGATCTCAACCTCAAGCAGGCATACAGGCGGGCGGCCAAGCTCATGCACCCCGACCTGGGCATCTCGGTACATGAGCGTCAACGTCGCACCAAGTTTATGGCGTCATTGAACCTTGCCTATGAACATGGCGATCCGGCGGAAATTGAGCGATTGGTAGTGGAATTCGGGCAAGACCCTGAGGCGATCGTCGGGGAAGACGTTGCGTCGCGCATCGAGAAGGCAAACCGCCGTATCAGCCAGTTACGACGTAGATTGGCCGAGCTTCAGCTCGAGATGGATGCCCAACAAAAGTCCAAAGGATTCTTGCTCAGGCAGACCATCGAAACTGCCGAGGCGCTTGGCGCAGACCCTCTGGGTGACTTGGCGCATGAATTGGCCAAGGAAATCTCCGAGCGCGAGGCCGAATTGAAGACGGCACGGCGGGCCGGACCCAGATAGTAGTTTTAGTGGCATGCAAGGTGCGGGCGAGCGACTGTGGCCGTTCCGATTTTCGCACCACTGGAAGGTCCGCAATGGGTCGATTGCGGCCATACGCCCAGGGGGCTCATCCAGCAGGCTGACGGACGGCCCGGAACACGCGAAACCCGCCTCACCCCCGCAACCCGGTCAATCTGTCTTCTGAGGAACGAGCGGTGGGCCGTCGATTCACCAAGGTGTGGAGCGTATACGACCAACATTCAACCCAACACGCGATGCACGATCCAGCGCCATGCCCCCAATCCTCGAGACCCACCGCACCCGACACTTCACGAGCTACCAACACCGGACAAACCACCAGCTAGCCACACGCCTCATCCGTGGGGTTGCTCCGGCAGGACCTTCATATACTCTGCCCGGCACCCACTATCGCGCAGGCCGGCGATGTCATGCACGCCCCGTGCGCGTGAGACCGGAGCCGACGTCCATGACCGCCCCAAAACTCCTCACTGACGCCCAGATGCAGCACTTCATCGCGCATGGCTATCTCCGCCTGCGCACGGAGCTGCCGGATAGCTTCCATCGCGGCATCTACGAGCGGTTCGACACGCTGATTGGCACCGACGCCGCCCTCAACCCCGGCAACAACCTGCTGCCTGCGGTACCCGAGCTTAACCGGGTCTTCGCCGACCCCGTCGTGCGCGGCGCGCTGACCAGCGTGGTAGGCCCGGATTACGTCATGCATCCGCACCGCGCGCTCCACAACAACCCGCCGGGGTCTGACGCGCAGCGCATCCACAAAGACAGCTACTGGGGCTACCTCCGGCGCGTCCGCAACCACCGCTCGCCGTTGGGCGATGATCATGTACGTCCCACAGGCCACCCCGCTCGAGCGCGGCCCCACCGGCGTGATCCCAGGCAGCCAGTACCAGTCGCAGCGCCCGGACGACGCGCTGATGCCGGAAGTGGCGGGCTGCCTCGAAACCGGCGGGTTCCTGCTGATCCATTACGACATCTGGCACCGCAAGATGAAGAACTTCACCGAGGACAAGCGCTTCATGATGAAGTTCGAGTTCATCCGCATGCAGGAGCCCAACTCCCCAAGCTGGGATCACACCGATCCCACCTGGCGGCTCGACGAACCTCCGGCTCTGAACCTGTCCGCTGTCTGGCGGCGGCAATGGAACTGGCTGTGCGGCGCGCCCAACCAGGATGTCACGGTCAACGACATCGATGCCGCCGGCCTGACCAGCTCCGATCCGCACCAACGCCTCGCCGCCATCAACGACATCGCCCGCAGCACCGAAGCAGCACGCACCCATCTGCCCGCGCTCGCTGCGCTGCTGCGCGACCCGCTCGAACCCATAGCGGTCGATGCCGCCTATGCGATGGCCAGCGCCGGAGCCGATGCGGTGCCACCGCTGCTGGACATTATCCGAAGCGACACCGAGGAAGACCTGGACCCTGACCGCGGCTCGCATGATGGCAGCCGGCCGGATCCCGGCATGCCAGCTCGCAGCGCTGCCTATGGGCTCGCCGAGATTGGCCTGCCCGCCGTTCCCGGTCTGCTGGATATTCTCAGCAAAGGCGCCGGCTCCCACGCTCGCAAGTTGGCCGCGTTCGCTCTGGGGGAAATCGCAGGCACAGACACTGAAGTCATCGAGGCGCTCTGCCGAGCCATACAGGACCCATCGGCCGCGGTACGCATCAACGCCATCGAGGCGCTGGGCTTGAAACCAGCCTCGCCCTCCGCCGTCGCCGCCTTGTCGCGCGCAGTCAAGGACCCCGATCCGCAGGCGCGCTTCTCCGCGGCGCTCTCGCTGGCGCAGATCGGCCCCGGGGCCGAAGCCGCCGTCCCTGCATTGCAGGACGCGCTCTACGACGAAAACCGCTACGTGCCCGGCTATGCCGTCGAGGCGCTCGAGCGCATCGCCACGCCAGGCGCGATCCGCGCACTCCTGCCGTTCCTGAAAACCGCCCGCTGGTGTCCGCACACCTCGCCTGCCAGCATCTACTGATAATAATACGGGGAGGAAACCAATGAGCAGAACACGCGGCGTCCTGCGCGCCTGTCTGGCTGCGTCGCTGCTCGCCCTGTCCAGCCACGCCGCCGGGGCCGAGCAAGTGCATCTCACTTGGTTCATGTGGTCCGGCACCGAGCCAGAGGTCGTGGCCTGGAAACACGTGGCCGAACTGGTCACGCAGAAATACCCAGACATCACCGTCGATTTTCAGACAACGTCGTTTCCCGATTACTGGACAAAGCTGCCCGCCCTCGCGGCCGGCGGTAAATTGCCCGACATCGTCAGCCTGCAAAGCCTGCGCGCGCCCGGCTTCGCCGACTTGATGGTGCCGCTGGACGATCGCATCAAGGCGGACAAATTCGATATCGACGCGTTTGATCAGTCGATCATCAAGGGCCTGTCGCGCAACGGCAAGCAGTTCGCGTTGCCCTATGATTTCGGCCCGCTGGTGCTCTACTACAACCACGACATGTTCGCGAAAGCCGGTTTGCCCCTGCCGGCGCCCGGCTGGACCGAGGCGGATTTCATACGCGACGCCAAGGCGCTGACCACGGGCGGCATGTTTGGTTTTGCCGCGAGCGCACCCGATGCATTCCTGGTGTTCGCCCGCTCGAAGGGCGCGCATTATCTTGACGCGAAGGGCCAGCTCGATCTGAACAACGCCGGCATGAAGAGCGCGTTCACGCAATACGCCGCACTGGTCAGCCAGGACAAAGTGGCACCATTGCTTCCGGCCAGTGGCGTGCAATCGTCATCCGTTGCCAACGGCCGCTTCACCGCCGGCAATGTCGCCATGTACGTCGATGGGCCCTGGCAACTTCTCAACATCAAGAAGAAGGCCAGCTTCACCGTTGGCATGGCCCCCGTGCCGGCGCGCGAGGCCGGCAGCATCACGCTCAGTGCCGGCTCCGGCTTCGGCATTTCGATCACCAGCAAGCACCCGGACGAAGCCTGGAAGGCGATCCAGGTGATGACCGGGCCGGATGCCGAGAGATACCTTGCGGAGGCTGGCCGTGCCTTCGCCGCGCGAAACGCCTTCCAAAAGTATTGGTACGACGTCGCCGCGGACGGCGTTGTCGGTGCACGAGAGGCGCTGCCCGCAGCGCTGAAGACCGCCGAACCTTATGTGACGACGCCGAATTGGGCGACCATGGCGGCGCTGTTCGAACAATACGCGCCGCTCGCATTCGGCGGTACCGAGCAGCCCGGTAAGGTGCTCGACACCATTCAGAACCTCGCTACCCAGTAGACGCGTTTGGCCGCGGCGTACACCCGGCGCCGCCGCCGGCGCTCCGACCTGCGCGCCGCGGTCGCCTTCCTGTTGCCCGGCTTCCTCGGCCTATTGGCATTCCTGATCTTGCCGCTGTTCGCATCGCTGTTGCTGAGTTTCAGCAACTGGCAGGTGATCGGCCAGACGCGCTTCGTCGGGCTGGCCAACTACGTCAACCTGTTCACCAGGGACCCGATCTTCTGGAGCGTGTTCCGCGTTACGCTGCTTTACACTGCGGAATACCTGGTGCTGAACATCGTGTTCTCGCTCGGAATGGCGCTGTGGATCGGCACCCTGTCCTGGGGCAAGCAGCTGTTCCGCCTGTTGTTCTTTCTGCCGACATTCACCCCGCTGATCGGCATCGCGCTGGTCTGGCTGCTGATGCTGACTCCCGGCGGTATCGTGGACGGCACCATCGCCGCGCTTGGCTTGCCGATACCCAACCTGATCACGAGCCCCACCTATGCGCTGCAGGTGGTCGTGATCGTCTCGCTATGGTCGCACTTCGGCTACAATCTGCTGCTGTTCGGCGCGGCGTTGGAATCGATCCCGTCAACCTACCTCGACGCGGCCGCGATCGACGGCGCCAGACCCTGGCAACGGTTCTGGCGCATCAAGTTGCCGCTGATCTCGCCCTCACTGTTCTTCGGCACCGTGCTGACCGCCATTTCCAGTTTGCAGATCTTCGATCAGGTCTATGCGCTGACCCGAGGCGGTCCCGGTTCGGCGACAACCACGCTCGGTTACGCCATCTATAGCCAGGGCTTCGTCACCTATCGCCTGGGCTATGCCTCGGCCATCGCCTGGGTGCTGTTTGCCGTGATCATGGCATTGACCGCGCTCCAGCTCCGCCTGCAGCGAAATTGGGTTCACTATGACATCTGAGGTGCATCGCCGCGGCAGGGTGGCGCGCATCGCGAGCGTCGCGCGCCATCTCGGCATCGCACTCATCGCAGCAGTGTTCCTTTTCCCATTCTTCTGGATGATCTCCAACGCGCTGCGGCCAGATCGCGAGGTCTTCGCAATGCCCCCGCGCCTGCTGCCCAGCGCCATTCAATGGTACAACTTTGTCGCAGCGTGGCGTTACCTGCCGTTCGGCCGCTTCTTCCTCAACAGCGCCTTCGTCGCAGCATCGGTCACCGCGATCGTCCTCGTGGTATCCAGCCTGTCCGGCTACGCGTTCGCGCGCCTCAAATTTCCTGGTCGCGGCGGCCTGTTCGTCGTCTATCTCGCGACGCTGATGGTGCCACAGGCCGTGATCGTTATTCCGCTGTTCCTGATGATGGGTGCGTTCGACTGGGTCGATACCTACCAGGGCCTGATCGTGCCGGTCGCGTTCAGTTCTTTCGGCACCTTCCTGCTGCGTCAGTTCTTCCTGAGCATCCCACAGGAATTGGAGGATGCCGCACGCATCGACGGCGCATCGCACATGCGTATCCTGCTCACCATCTTCCTGCCGCTGTCTCTGCCGGCATTAGGCCTGCTGGCATTGTTCACTTTCACTGGCCAGTGGAATTCGTTCCTCTGGCCGTTGATCGCCGTGAACAGCCCCGAGCACGCGACGTTACCGCTCGGCCTGACCATGTTCCAGGGCCAGCAGGGCACGCAGTGGAACTACATGATGGCCGGGGCGACGATTTCGATGGTGCCCGGCGTAGTCCTGACGATCCTGATGCACCGCTACATCTTCAAGAGCATTGCTATTGGTTCGGGCTTTGGCGGCCGCTGAGTGCGGGTGGTTCGGCGGGCTGGACGTATCGTTGCAGCTCCTGTCGAGCGGACGACCGCGAGGTCAGGCGGTGTGGGGTGTCAATGCACAGCAGACAGCTCAGGCTCCCGCACCTGGTCGGCGAAGTGTCGTATCATCCATCCAGAAGCTGGTCCCGGTGGCGTATCCGCGCGGTAGATTGCGTGGAAGGCGTAGAAACCACCTGACCACTCCGAGAGGTTGAGGCGTCTCAGGCGCCCGGCCGCAAGATCATCGTGGACCATCGGCTCGGGCATATTGCCCCAACCGATGCCCGCCAGCAGCAGCGCATGCTTGGAGCCGAGGTCGGCGAGGCGCCAGGTCCTGACGCCGATCACCGAAAAATCGCGCCCCTCTGTCAGTGTCGAGCGATCGGTGAGCACGAGCTGCACGAAGTCCCGTGCCGCTCCTGGTGCATGCGCGCGATCCGTTGCCAACGGGTGGCTGGGCGCGGCGACCGGAATGAGG
The DNA here is from genome assembly GCA_963726125.1 of uncultured Alphaproteobacteria bacterium. Lineage (GTDB taxonomy): Bacteria > Pseudomonadota > Alphaproteobacteria > Acetobacterales > Acetobacteraceae > JAMXLO01. The sequence goes on from CAVSBG010000005.1 coordinate 930,796, forward strand.
TCCACGCCGCCAACCTTGATTTGCTCAACGCCTGGAAGCGTCGCCTCCACTCCGCTGATGCCGATGTCGGCAATGCCGGAATGGACCAGTTGGGTCACGCTGCCCAGCGCTTCGACGTAAAGGCGCAGAGTGACGGTCGGGAACCTCGCCTCGAATGCCCGCATCGCATCGACCAGTCGCGCCGTCGGCAGCATCACATCGACGGCGAGCGTTATCTGGGCCTCCAGTCCATCGAGCAATCCTTTGACCTTGGCTCGCAGGTTGTCGACACCGACCGCGACGGAACGCGCTTCCGAGAGCACGGCGGTGCCAGCCTCGGTCAATCCCGGTCTCCGCGCCTGGTCGCGATCGAACAACAGCACGCCGAGTTGCTGTTCCAGATTCGTGATCGCATAGCTGACAGCCGATGTCGCGCGGCCGAGCCGACGGCCCGCCGCCGCGAAACTCCCCGTTTCGACCACCGCGAGAAACACCGTGAGCTGGTCAAGGCTGGGCACCCCGGGTCTCTGCATTTCAATTTCCTTGAACAGCGCCCGCAGTATTTTACGGCTGTTCCTGAACGGGATGAAGGCCTACGTGCCGAACCGACGTTCCGAACAACACTGGCAGTGGAGGCGATCATGGCCGAAGGGAAGCAGCCCCGGCTCGTCGGCATCAACCATGTCGCGATCGAAGTCGGCAACATCGACGAAGCGCTGGCATGGTACGGCCAGATCTTCGCGTTCACGCTGCGCGGCAGAGGCGAGCGCAACGCATTCATCGACATGGGCGACCAGTTCATCAACATGAGGCTGGAACCCGACTATGCGGTCAGCGGCGTCGAGAAGCGCCATGTCGGTCTTGTCGTTGACGACCGTAGCCGCATCGTCGAGTTGGCGACAGCGGCCGGCGCGCGTTTTGTCGATGGTCCGTACCTCGATTTCCTCGATCCGTGGGGCAACCGGCTCGAGATCATCGAATATGCGAATATCCAGTTCAGCAAGGCGCCGAACGTGATGCGCGGCATGGGCCTGGCGCTCACCAAGAACGGCAAAGCAAAGCAGGAGTTGGCCGACAAGGGCATGGCCGAACCAGCAAATAGTCACGTCACGCAAGGTATCGTGATACCCGCGGACGGCGGGACACATTTCAACTCGCCTACGCCGGGCCGCTGCTTCACAATGAAGCTGGTCGGCCGCGAGACCAACGAGAGCATCATGATGTTCGAGGAGACCTTGCCCGCCGGCACCACGAGCCTGCTCCATTTGCACCACGACAGCGATGAGGTTGCGTGGGTGCTCGCCGGTGAGATCTCGTTCATGATCGGCGACACGGTCACCGTTGGCGGACCTGGAACCTGTGCGTTCATGCCGCGCGATATTCCACACGCGTGGAAGAACACCGGCTGCGAAACCGGCCGGGTGCTGTTTCTTTATACCCCGGCCGGTGCCGGCGGCCTCATCGAGGAGCTTGCCGAAAACCGACCGATCGACAAGGAGGAAAGGTCCAAGTTCTACGAGCGGCATCGCTGGGAAGTGCTCGGTCCAAATCCACTTTGACGGGGAGAGCGCGGGGTGTCAGCCGTGGTTCCTACAGCGACCAATGTGCAGCGGCATGTTGCTGGGGCACCAGCTTTCGCGACCCGTTCCAATACCCCAATTCAATGGCGCAGCATCGAACGCCCTCGGGATCAGCGTCTAATTCCGCACCGCATCAAGCTCCGATCCGTCCGCCCCGATCAGTCGTATATCCACCGCATACTGCCCCACCGCATGGGTCGAGCAACTCAGGCACGGATCGTACGCCCGCAGCACTGCCTGCACCCGGTTCAGCATGCCATCCTGCAGCCGGTTCCCATCGACATAGTGCCGGCTGACCTGGGTGATGCTGTGGCCGATCGCCAGGTTGTTGTTGCCAGTCGCGATGATCAGGTTGACCGCCACGATCGCGCCATCCTCGTTGACCTTGTAGTGATGGATCAGCGTGCCGCGCGGCGCCTCGGCCACACCGACGCCCTCCAGCGCATTCACCCCGGCATGCGCGCGCACATGCCTGTCGAGGATCGCCCGGTCGTTCAGCAAGACCTCCATCCGTTCCAGGCAATAGATGATCTCGATCAGCCGTGCGTAATGGAAGTGGAACGAGCTTTGCACCACCTTGCCAAACCGCTGGTGATACTCGGCGAACTCGATATCCGCGGCCTCCGTGCCGCAGCGCGCGACGATGTTCAGCCGGGCCAGCGGTCCCACTCGGAAGATACCGTCCGGGAAGCCCTGTGGCCGGAAATACGGCGCCTTAAGGAACGAATGCGTGACCGTCGCCTCGCCGATGTACTGCTGATAGTCCTGCGGCTCCATCCGATCGACGACCACGCCACCTTCGGAATCGATGAACCGCACGTGCCCATCGTAAAGCTGTAGATTGCCCTGATCGTCGACCAATCCCGCGTACATGGTCGGTGCATTGCCGAACACCGCGATCTCCTCGGCGAACTGATCGACGATGCCCTTGAACAAGCCCAGTGTGCGCAGCGCGATCGCCTTCGCCTGCGGCAGCGCGGCCAGGATGCGATCCCGCCCGGCAACTTCCAACGCCGCGTTGACACCCCCGGGCACGGTCCACGATGGATGCACACGTTCGCCGGCCAGCCCCTCGATCACCTGCTGGCCGAACTTCCGCAACCCAATGCCGTCCCGGGCAAGCTGCGGATGATCCTCGATCAGGCCGATGACGTTGCGCCGCGCCGGATCGCTGTCGAACCCAAGCAGCAGATCGGGCGCCGAGAGATGAAAGAAGCTCAGCGCATGCGACTGGATCACCTGGCCGCAGTGCATGATCTCCCGCAGCTTCGACGCCGTCGGGGGCACGCGCACACTCATGATCGCTTCGCACGCCTTTGACGACGCGATCAGGTGGCTGATCGGACAGATGCCGCAGATGCGCGACGTGATCGACGGCATTTCGTAATACGGCCGCCCTTCGCAGAACTTCTCGAAGCCACGGATCTGCGTGACGTGGAACTGCGTGTCAGCAACGTGCCCATCGTCGTCGAGATGGATGGTGATCTTCGCATGGCCCTCGATGCGCGTGACCGGATCAATCACGATGGTCTTCATGGGCGTCTCCTCAGCCGAAGCGCAGCTTGGTCCGCAGATCGGGAATGCGCCCTTCCAGAAGCTCGGTGAGAACGAACAGGATGGTCGGCGCCGATGGAGGACAGCCAGGCACGTGCAGGTCGATCTTGATCGCCTCGTGCAGCGGTATCGAGTGCTTCAGCATCGTCGGCAAGCCTTCGCTCGGATGCCCCTTCTGCACATCGGACCCGTCTACGTAGACACTGTCGAACAGCTCCTTCAGCGGGATCGGATTTCGCATGCCCGTGACATTGGTGGTGATGGCGCAGTCGCCGAGCGCCACCACGATCCGCGTGCGCTCACGGACCGTGCGGATCTTTGCCAGGTCCTCATCGCTGCTGACCGCGCCTTCCACGATGGCGATGTCGACATCGTGTGGATACTCGCGCTGGTCCACCAGCGGGCTGTAAACCAGGTCGGCTTTCTGCGCGATTGTGATGATGCCCTCGTCCACGTCGAGCAGCGACATGTGGCAGCCGGAACACCCGTCCAGCCACATCGTCGCCAGCTTGAGCTTCTTCATGAGCCGGCTCCTCGCTTGGCGGCGAGTTCCGTGATGAAGCGGTGGCTCTTGGTCATCTCCGCGACCGCCTGGCCCTTCTCCACCAGCGCACCGGTCGGGCAGACCTGCACGCATTTGCCGCAGTTGGTGCACGACCGCGACTCGCCCCACGGACGGTTCAGCTCCGCGACCAACATTGAGTTGATGCCGCGTGCGGAAATGTCCCAGACATTCGCCCCTTCGATCTCATCGCACACCCGCACGCAGCGCGAGCACAGGATGCAGCGATTGTGGTCCAGCACGAATCGCTGATGCGACATGTCGACCGGCAGCCGCGGGAAGTTGTACGGCAAGTCGACATGCGACATCCCCAACCTCTGTGCCATCGATTGCAGTTCGCAGTGCCCGTTGGAGACGCAGACGGAGCACACGTGGTTGCGTTCGATGAACAGCAGTTCCAGCGCCATCAGGCGGTGGTGCGCGAGCGTCTCGGAGTTGGTGACGACGGACATCCCGCTGCGGGCGGGCGTCGTGCAGGAGGGCAACAGGCGACCGACGCCTTCGACCTCGACCAGGCACAGGCGGCACGCTCCAGGTGAGCTCAGGCCCTCCAGATAGCACAATGATGGGATGGTACGGCCGCTTGCCGCGGCCACCTGGAAAATGGTCTGGCCTTCCGTCGCCGTACAGAGCTCGCTGTCGATGCGAACCGAGATTTGCTGAGCCACAGTATCGCTCCTATCGACGCGCCACAGTGTGCGCTAGCGTTTCACGGATGTCGCAGCGCAGGCAACGGCCAGCTTCCGCGTGCGCCTCGTCGGCACGCAATGCGGACACCGCTTCCTCGAACGACCGGGCGCGGGTGCGCGCAGGCAGGAAATGCGCGTGATGACGGGCGCACGGGCTCAGTTCCGGCGGCGAGTGATCATATGCGAATGACGGAAATATCTGCTCGAACCGCGCTTCGCCGATCAGGTGGTGGTCGATGCTGCGCGCTGCTTCCTTGCCCGACGCCATCGCAGTGACGACATTCGACGCGCCGGCTACGTAATCGCCCCCTGCATACACAGCCTCACGGCTGGTCGTCAGCGCGTAGCGATCAACCGCCAGCATGCCGCTCGACTTGGTCGCGAGGCCCGACGCGCGGGTGAAGCTTTCATCGGAACTCTCGCCGACCGCCAGGATCACGCTGGTGCATGGCACGACCAGCACTTCGCCGGTATCGACCGGTCGCCGACGACCGGATGTGTCGAACGCGCCCAACCGGGTCTTGGTGACCTCGATCCCCTTGACCGCCCCGTGCTCGCCAATGATGCGATGCGGCGATGCCAGGAAGATGAAGGTGACGCCTTCTTCCTCGGCGGCATCGACCTCTTCCGCGATGGCCGGCATGTCCTTGCGTTCGCGCCGGTAGATCACCGTCGCGGTTGCGCCTTTGCGGATCGCGGTGCGGGCGCAATCGATCGCGGAGTTGCCGCCACCAATGATCACGGCGCGCTCGCCGAGATCGGTCTGCTCGCCCTGCGCCTCGCGCTCCAGGAATTGCAGCGAGCCGTACACGCCGGCGACGTCGTTGCCGGGAATGCGGACCTGCGATTCCTTCCAGGTGCCGAGCGAGAGGAACACCGTGTCGAACGTCGACTCCAGGTCCTGCAACGAAATATCGGCGCCGATACGTGAATTAAGCACGAACTGCACACCCAGCCGGCGGATGATCTCGATCTCCCGGTCGAGCACGTCGCGCGGCAGCCGATACCCCGGCAGTGCGAAACGCAACATGCCGCCGGGTTCGCCATGCAATTCATGCACCACTACCGTATGCCCCAGCAGAGCGAGATAAAACGAGGCGGTCAGCCCCGCCGGACCCGCACCGACCACAGCGATCCGTTTCCCGGTCGCCGTTCGGCGCTTGCCGACGACCATGGCGGCCATCGCATCGAACCTGTCGGTCAGCAGGATCGAGTCGGCGATGACGCGATGCACCTCCCGCATGTTGACCGGTTCGTCGACAGACTGCCGGCGGCAGCGGCTTTCGCACGGATGCTGGCAGACCCGCCCGGTCGATGCCGGCAGCGGATTGTCCATGATCACCGACTCGAACGCGTCCTCCAGCCGGTCTTCCTTGTAGAGCTCCAGGAAGCGGGGAATGTTCATGTGCAATGGGCAACTATTCTCGCAAGGAGCCAGCGCCAGCTCCCCGCAAACACCGGCGCGGCAGCGTTTTGCCCGAATGTGGTCCTCGAACTCGTGGCGGAAATGCCGCAACGCGGTCAGCACCGAGTTCGGCGCCGACTGGCCCAGTCCGCACAGCGACGTGTCGCGGATCATCCGGCCCAATTCGTCGAGTTCCGCCAGGTCCTCCTCGCGGCCTTCGCCACGCGTGATGCGTGTGAGCATCCGCAATGCCTTGTCGAGTCCGACCCGGCACGGCGTGCATCTGCCGCACGATTCCGCATGGGTGAACTCGATGAAATAGCGCGCGACGTCGACCATGCAGTTGTCGTCGTCCATCACCACCATGCCGCCCGATCCCATGATCGAGCCGAGCTTCCCCAGCGATTCATAATCGACCGGCGTGTCGAACATGCTGTGCGGAATGCAACCGCCGGACGGGCCGCCGGTCTGCACCGCCTTGACGTTGTGGCCGTGCATGCTGCCACCACCGACGTCGTAGACGAACCGACTGAGCGGGGTGCCAAGCGGCATCTCGACCAGACCGGTGTTCATGACTTTGCCGACCAGCGAAAACACCTTGGTGCCCGAGCTGGCTTCACTGCCAATGCCGGTGAACCACGCCGGCCCCTTGGCAATGATTGGCGCAATATTGAACCATGTCTCCACATTGTTGATGTTGGTGGGAAACCCCCAGAGCCCGCGTTCGGCGGGATAGGGCGGCCGCGGCCGTGACCGCCCGGCGCGGCCTTCCAGCGAACTGATCAGCGCGGTTTCCTCGCCGCACACAAAGGCACCGGCGCCCTCCACCAGCTCGATATCGAAGTTGAAGCCGCACCCAAGGATGTTCTCGCCGAGAACGCCGTATTCCTTCGCCTGCGCGATCGCGACCTGCAGGCGATGCACCGCCAGCGGATACTCGGCGCGCACGTAGATGATCCCGTGCGACGCGCCGGTGACATAGCCGCCGATCGCCATGCCTTCCAGCAGCGAGTGCGGATCGCTCTCCAACTCGTTGCGGTTCATATAGGCGCCGGGATCGCCCTCATCCGCATTGCAGATGATGTACTTCCGATCCCCGGCCGCCTTGCGCAGGTACTCGAACTTCACGCCGGTGGAGAAGCCGGCGCCGCCGCGCCCGCGCAGCTTCGACTGCTTAATCTGGTCGTTCACCGACTCCGGTGTGCCGTCACGCAGCACCTTGTGCAGCGACTGGTAGCCGCCGATGGCGATGTATTCCTCGATGTCGTCCGGATTGATCAGGCCGCAGTTACGCAGCACGATCTTCTGCTGGCCCTTGAAGAACGCCACCTCATCCCAGGCCGGCACCGAGGCAAGCCCGCTGCCATAGTCGATGTGTGACGTGATATGGTCCCACTGCTCGATCTTGCACAGCGCCAGGCTGTCGGGGATGTCCTTGCCCGCCAGCCCATCGAGGATCGTGCTGACCTGATCGGACCGCACCCGATGCAGCATCACCAGCGGATGACCCGGACGCCACACGTTGACCAGTGGCTCCTCGGCACAGAAGCCAAAGCACCCGGTCTGCACAAGCTGCACATCAAGCCCGCGCTGTCCAATTGCATCAGCGAGCGCGTGATAGACCCCCTCGGCGCCATTGCCTGCACCGCAGGTTCCCATGCCGACGGCAATGCGCGGGCGCGCCGGCAGGAACTTCGCCAGCCCGGCACGCCGTACCGTTTCTAGCGTGGTTGCGTCGCGGATCATGGTCACGGCTTCGGCTCCCGATGCTCCATGGCATCCAGTTCTCGCTGCAGGATTTGCTCGTTCATGTGTCCGAAGATCGCGTGATTGATCTCGACGACAGGTGCCAGCGCGCATTGTCCGAAGCAGGCGACAGTGCGCAGCGTGGTGTTGCCGTCCGGTGTCGTGATCGAAAGCTGGTCGGTCTCGCCATCCCGCGCGGTCTGGAACCCGTAGTGCATCATCAGCTTCTCGAGCAGATCGCGAGAGCCTCTGGTGTGGCACGCCGTGCCGCGGCACACCGAGACCGTGTCGAGTCCCTGTGGCTCCAGGTTGAACAGTGCGTAGAACGTTGCGACACTGTATATCCTGGACAACGGAATGCCGGTTCTCGCCCCGATATATTCCAGTGTCTGTATCGGCAGGAATTTGCGGGGATGATGATTTTGCACCTGTTGCAGGATGCCCAGCAACGCTCCTGGGCGCCCGCCCTGCCTGCCGACCACAGCATCGATGAAGTCTCGATCCAATTCGGTAGGCAACGCCGACGCAGTGCCATTCATTGGCCAACTCCCGCCATGGATCGCCCTGCGACACGCCACGCCGCCCCATTCGCGAATGGATCGGTCCTGCGTCTCATGGGCAAGTGGTAGTTCGATGGCAACGCCCGCTGGCGATTGCCGCAGGATCCGCATGCATGATCGCACGATCGCGCACCCGGGAACAGGTAAAGCGGAAGCCTTCGATGCTCCGGCTGCCGATGCGGTTGTCGAGGGCCTGCGGCGTGATCACAGGGGGCGGGTGGTCAGATGATACCGCGTCACGGCGTGGGAAGGCGCGTCATCAACGTCCTTTGTTGCCGCTATCGGCAGTCGATTGCGCATCAGAATTTCCGGCCCTTGCTATGACGCCGCCAACACATCGAGCTCACAAGACCAGGGCAAGGTCGAATGGTCCTTGATCCAGATCAATGCGCGTTTTGCGCGATGGTGATTTTCCCCCTAACCCTCGTCCTGGATTGGTAAGCAAACCGTTAACGCCAGTACCCAGAATCTTTGAAGCGCGACACACCAAACGTCATGGCCACCCTTGTGGCGGCCAACCGCGTGTTTCGCGCGCCTCGCAAAGACGTGGTTGGCCGGGACACGCCCGGCCATGACGCGTGGGCGTGTGAACTCGCGCTCCATCGATGGCGGGCACTGGTGAACCCATCGGTCACGACCCTGTCACCCGCGTCCAACGGGCATCGGGATTGGCTTCGATGACACGCGCAACGTCCACCCGAACGGAAATGGGCGCTTTCAGCAATCGGCAATCGGCGAGCGTGCAGCAGCGGACGGCGCGAGTGCCAGGAACCGTGAGGCCCTGAACCCCTGAACCGGTCAGCGAACACGTCGCTCACATCCGGCGTGGCATACGCACCCGCGGTGCGTGTGGTGATCAGAAGTGCCGACACGACAGGATTTCTCACGAGTTTGGTGACACACGCGACCTGCGCACTGGCCGAAGGTTGAATGAGCAGACTGTTCCTCGTCGCCGCGTACCGAACCGTCAGCAACGACCTGTTAACCCGCGGCGCTTATCCAGACGCATCGATATGCCGGACCGCAACGGGATGCGGTGATGCAGCAGGAACACCGAACCAGGAGTTTGGGAGCGATGGACGACGTCACACACACCGGCATGGACCCGCAGCGCGCCGCCATGGAAGAAATCAACCGCCTGATCAGATCCGTGCGGCAAGGCCACCTCACCGAGCGGGCAGATGCCAATGCGGCGACCGGTGACTTCAAGGAAGTGCTCTCCAACATCAACGAGTTGATGGACGTCATCCTGCTGCCCATCGGCGAGGGCAATCGCATCCTCGACCAAGTGGCGCACGGCAAGGTCAGCGAACTGATCACCGAAACCTATCAAGGTGATCACGAGAGGATGAAGCAGAACGTCAACGGCATCGCGCTCGTGCTGCAGCGGTTCCAGGCGGAACTGACGAAATTGATCGACTACAGCCACAAGGGCCAACTCGAGAAGCGGGGCGATGCCGCGGCCTTCGAGGGTTGCTATGCCGACATCATCAAGGGCATCAACCAGATGCTCGATGCCATCCTGCTGCCAATCGGCGAGGGCAACCGTATCCTGAGTCAGGTCGCCACCGGCAAGGTCGATGAGCTGATAACCCAGACCTATGACGGCGACCATGAGAAGATGAAGCAGAGCGTCAACAACATCGCGCTCATCATGCAGCGCTTCCAGACCGAACTCGCCAAGCTGATCGATTACAGCAAGCAGGGACAGTTGGAAAAGCGCGGTGAGGCCAGCGGGTTCCAGGGCGTCTTTGGCGACATCATCAAGGGCATCAACCAGATGCTCGATGCCATCCTGCTGCCGATCGGCGAGGGCAATCGCATCCTCGGCCAGGTCGCGAACGGCAAGGTCGACGAGCTGATCGCCAAGACCTACGAGGGCGACCATGAAAGGATGAAGCAGAACGTCAACAGCATCGCGCTCATCTTGCAGCGCTTCCAGGCCGAGATGTCGCGGCTGATCGAGTACAGCAGGCAAGGGCAGCTGGAGAAGCGCGGTGACGCACAAGGCTTCCAGGGTGTCTTTGGCGAAATCATCGGCGGCATCAACCAGATGCTCGACGCGATCCTGCAGCCGATCGGCGAGGGCAATCGTATCCTGCGCCAGATCAGCGGCGGGAACCTGCGCGACAAGGTGACCATCGAATGCCAAGGCGACCACCAGCGCATGAAGGAAGCGATCAATGGCGTGCATTCCTGGCTGCAGGAACTGATCGCCTACGTCACCGCGATCGCCAACGGCGACATGAGCGCCAAGATGAACAAGGCCTCGGGCGACGACCAGATCCATGAATGGCTGATCATGCTGAAGGCGAATATCGGCGGCGTAGTCACCGATGCCGATGCCTTGGTGAAGGCGGCGTTGGAAGGCAAGCTTTCGGTGCGCTCCGACGCCAGCAGGCATCAAGGCGAATACCGCAAGATCGTCGAGGGCCTCAACAACACACTGGAAGCGGTGGTTGCGCCGTTGAACATGGCTGCGACGCACATCAACCTGCTGTCGAAGGGCGATATCCCGCCGAAGATCACCGACAGCTATAGCGGCGATTACAATACCATCAAGGACAGCCTGAACTCGCTGATCGAGAACCTCACGCATTTCGTCCTCGAAGTGCAGGAGGCGGCAGAGCGCGTTTCAACCAGCAGCAGCGAGCTCAGCGCCTCGGCGCAATCGCTTGCGCAAGGCGCCACCGAACAGGCGTCCAGCGTGGAGGAAATCTCCAGCTCGATGGAGGAGATGAGCAGCGCGGTCAAACAGAACGCCGACAACGCCCAGCAGACCGCATCGATTTCCAACAAGTCGGCGCAGGACGGCGAGAATGGCGGCCACGCGGTAGCCGATACCGTGAAGGCGATGAAGAGCATCGCGGAGAAGATCGGCATCATCGAGGAGATCGCCCGCCAGACCAACATGCTCGCACTCAATGCGGCGATCGAGGCGGCACGCGCCGGCGAACATGGCAAGGGCTTTGCCGTGGTGGCCGCCGAGGTGCGGAAGCTCGCCGAACGCAGCCAGACCGCTGCCAAGGAGATCAGCTCGGTGTCGATCTCCAGCGTGGAGATCGCCGAACGCGCGGGCAAGCTGCTGGGCGACATCGTGCCCGGCATTCAGAAGACCTCCAGCCTGGTGCAGGAGATCAACTCCTCCTGCAACGAACAGGCACAGGGCGTCGAGCAGGTCACCACGGCGATCCAACAGCTCGACCAGGTCATCCAGCAGAGCAGTGCGTCTACCGAGGAGATGTCCACCGCCAGCGAAATGCTGTCCGACCAGGCCGAACAACTGCTGACGGCCGCCTCGTTCTTCCATGTCGACGGCGATCGAGGACGCGGTCAGCAACGCCAGCCGGCTGCGGGCAATGGTCGAAGCCCCCCCAGTGCCGTGCATGTCCGTCCGGCGGCCGGAGGCAACGGCCGGGCGCCGGTCAGCACCTTCCACCGCGCGACGATGCCGGCGAAAGGCCCACCCAGGGACGCAGCCAAATCGAAACCGCTGGCCAAGCCCCACGCAGGGAACGGCATGAAACTCAGCATGGGAGATGAGGTCGACGACAGCGAGTTCGCCCGGACCTGACAGCAGCCAATCGGAGATATAGCATGGATCAGCAAATTGGCGATGTCGTCCAGGCCGATCAGTACCTGACGTTCACCCTTGCCGAAGAAACGTTCGCGATCGAGATCGTCAAGGTCCGCGAGGTGATCGATTATGTTCACCTCACCCATGTGCCGCGCATGCCGGTTTTCCTGTGCGGCGTGATCAACCTGCGCGGCAGCGTCGTGCCCGTCATTGACCTGCGGCTGATCCTCAACATGCCCGGCGTCGAGAAGACTGTGGATAGCTGCATCATCATCGCCGAGGTGAGCATCGACGACGAGATCCTGCATCTCGGCATGCTCGCAGACTCCGTGCAGGAGGTGATCGACATCGACCCAAGCCAGATCGATCCGCCGCCCAAGCTCGGCAGCATGCTCAACACGGACTTCATCCGCGGCATGGGCAAGCGAGAGGAGGGCTTCTTCATCATCCTCAACATTGACCAGGTGCTGTCGAGTGACGAAATGGTCAGCATCCAGGCGGCGAAGGCGGTACCGGCGCCGAAGGTAGCGGCATGAGCTGCCTGCCAGGCAAGTTCGGCGCCGTCCCGTATGACGACGTGGCAGGTAACATTATCCTGCCGTCCTCAAGCTGATCGCCTGGCCCGTCGTGGAAATGACGCTTCTCCCCGCCATGGATGGCGCCTCGACCGCATCGAACGAGCCGACGTGGCAGGCCGGTGATGCCACTCGGCCACCACGCAGAAGCGTCGTGCAAACGGGGTTCATCCTGAAGGATTCGGAGGCGCGCGAACTCATCAACCTGATCTACGAGTATTCCGGCATCGTACTCACCCTCGACAAGAAGACCCTGATATCGTCCCGCCTGAACAAGCGGCTGCGGCGGCTGGGGCTGCGCTCGTTCCGGCAATATCTGGAGTACCTGCAGCACCCGCGCGACAGTGCCGATGAATTCACCGAGATGATCGATGAGATCACCACGAACAAGACCGAGTTCTTCCGCGAGCATCAGCATTTCGATTTCCTGGTCTCCAGCATATTGCCGGACCTGGCGACGTCGGACTGGTCGATCGTGAATTTCTGGTGCGCGGGCTGCTCGACAGGCGAGGAGCCATACTCGCTGGCCATGGTGCTTGCCGAGTATTTCGGCACGACCCGCAACTTCACCATCTTCGCCAGCGACCTCTCCACGCAGGCACTGCGCACCGCGCATCGCGCCGTGTATCCCAGGGATCTCGGCACATCCATTCCGGTCGCCCTGCGGCAAAAATACACGCTGACAGGCCACGGTTCGCAGACCGGACGATTCCGAATTGTGCCGGAATTGCGTAACCGCGTGACATTCGGCCACGTCAACCTGATCGCGCCTGATTGGCAGGTGCCGACGGCCATGAACGTGGTGTTCTGCCGCAACACGATGATCTACTTCGATCAGAAAACACGGGTCGGAATAGTCGCCAAGTTCCGGCGACATCTTAAGGCCGGCGGATACCTGTTCGTCGGCCATTCCGAAACCTTGGGCGGCATCGATCGCGGATTGGGATTCGTCCAGGTCAAGCCAACTATCTATGCCCTTCGACAGTAGGGTCGGCATGGTCGGAAAGCAGATCAGAGTTCTTATTGTCGACAACTCGGCGCTCGTGCGGCAGACGTTGTCGGAGATCCTGCAATCCGATCCCGACATTACGGTCATGGGGGTCGCCGCGGATCCTTATATCGCGGCAGCCGCCATGGAGTCCGAGATTCCGGATGTCATCACGCTGGACGTCGAAATGCCGCGGATGGACGGCCTGACCTTCCTCGAGAAGATCATGTCACAGCATCCGATCCCCGTGGTGATGTGCTCCAGCCTGACCGATGAAGGCTGCGCTACGGCGCTGCGCGCCATGGAATGCGGCGCCGTCACCATCATCACCAAGCCCCGTATCGGTGTGAAGCTGTTCCTGGAGGAATCCCGCATCACCATCTGCGATGCCGTGAAGGCCGCCGCCTCCGTCAGACCACGACGGCTGGCTCCCCGGCCGAGGCAGCCGGAACGCAAGCTGAGTGCCGACGTGATGCTGGCGAAGGCCGCCAACCGCTCGATGATCCAGACGACGGAAAAGGTCACCGTCATCGGCGCCTCGACTGGCGGAACGATCGCCTTGCGGACCGTGCTGATGGCGCTGCCGGCGGATGCGCCGGGCATCGTGATCGTGCAGCACATGCCGGAGAAGTTCACCACCTCATTCGCCGCGTCGCTCGATCGGGAATGCGCCATCACAGTGAAAGAAGCGGAGAACAACGACACGGTGATGCGCGGCACCGCGTTGATTGCTCCCGGCAACAAGCACACGCTACTGAAGCGCAGCGGCGCCCGCTATTATGTCGAGGTTCGTGATGGGCCGCTGGTGTCCCGCCACCGCCCCTCCGTCGATGTCCTGTTCCGCTCGGCGGCACGTTATGCGGGCGCCAACGCGGTGGGCGTCATCATGACCGGTATGGGCGACGATGGCGCCCATGGCCTGTTGGAAATGAAGGAGGCCAGGGCGAAGACCCTGGCCCAGGACGAAGATAGTTGCGTCGTGTTCGGCATGCCGAACGAAGCGATCAAGCTCGGCGCAGCCGATCGGATCGTGCCGCTGGATGCCATCGCTGGTGAAATCCTGCGTGCCTGCGCCTAAGGACGATTGCCGATGAAGATCACCACCACCCAGACCGAAGGTGCGGCGCGCATCGCCATCGTCGGTGATCTCCGCATTGCCACGGTGGCCGATGCCAAGCCGGAGCTTGTCACTGCCCTGGCCGCTTGTGACACCATGCTGATCGACCTCAGCGACCTCGGTCAAATCGATACTGCCGGTATCCAGCTTCTACTGATGGTACGCGCTGGCGCCCGCGCCAAGGGCAAGGGGTTTGCCCTCGTCGGTCAAACCAACTCGTTTCGTGCCGCGCTGGACCGGATTGGAATTCCCATTGCGGGCATCGATGCCGCAGCCGCGGGACCCGACGATGGCACCGGTGTCGGTGACCGCGCGTGATGCGGCCCGCATCCGGCGGATCGCTGCAATAAACCAGGTTGACCAAGGGAACTGCCATGGATCCGGCCGACCTCTACCAGCAAACCTTTCGTCTGGAAGCGGACGAACTGATCGGCGAAATCGAGATCGTCATACTCCTGGTCGAGGAGAACCCCGACGATGCAGATGCGATCAATCGGCTGTTCCGCGCAGTACACACGCTGAAGGGGTCGGGCGCGATGTTCGGCCTGACCGATATCGCGAACTTTTCGCACGGCCTGGAATCGGTACTCGATAGGGTTCGCAACCGCCAACTGTCGGTTAATCGGGAGCTGATCGACCTCACACTGGCCTATCGCGACCAGGTCGCCATCATGCTGCACGCCGGTGATGGCGGCGCGGCGGTGGATGTGGCGCGCGTCGAGGACATCAAGCAACGGCTAGCGGCACTGCTACCGATCGCCGACAGCGCCGTTGTCGCGTCGCCAGGCGAACCCCAGCCGACCGCGTCACCGGGCAGCATCGCGGTCGTCTATCGCATCCGCTTCGCCCCTCAGCTGCCACTGTTCCTCAGCGGCACCGAACCCGCGCTGCTGCTCGACGAGCTGCGCGGTCTGGGCGAATGCACGGTGATCGCCCATGTCGATGAAGTGCCCACGCTGGAGGCGGCCGAACCAGAGAACTGCCATCTCTCCTGGGACATTCTGCTGACCACCACGGCGGGTCTCGATGCGATCAAGGACGTCTTCGTCTTTGTCGAGGATATCAGCGACATCGACATCGCGGACATTTCCAGCGAATTCATGCATGACCCGAGCAACGCGCCGCCACGCCTCGGCGAAATCCTGGTCGAACGTGGCGATGTTGCGTCGGCTGGGGTGCATGAGGCGCTCGGCAGCCAGAACCGGCTGGGCGAATTGCTGGTGGACGGTGGTCATGTGTCAGCCAGCAAGGTTGCGTCGGCATTGGCCGAGCAGCGCTCCGTCGCCGCGCAACAGATCGCGGCGAAAAGCGACAGCGTGCGAGTGCCCTCCGACAAGCTCGACGCACTGATGAACCTGGTGGGCGAACTGGTCACCAATCAGGCGCGGCTCAGCCAGGTTGCCCGCGATGCCGGCATCATGTCCCTCCAGGCGCCCGTCGAAGTGGCGGAGCGCCTGACCGACGAACTGCGCGACATCGTGCTCACCATTCGCCTGATGCCGATCGGGGCCACGTTCAGCCGGTTCAAGCGGCTGGTGCGCGATCTGTCGGGCGAACTGCACAAGCATATCGAACTGGCCACCGAGGGCGCGGAGACCGAGCTGGACAAGACGGTGCTCGATCGGTTGGGTGACCCGCTGGTCCACCTGATCCGAAACTGCATCGATCATGGCATCGAAGCGCCCGACGAACGCAGCCGCGTTGGCAAGCCGGCCGTCGGCACCATCACGCTGAAAGCGGCGCATCAAGGGGCGAACGTGGTGATCTCCGTCATCGACGACGGCGCAGGATTGAACACCGCCGCCATCCTGGCGAAGGCCACGGAACGCGGCCTGGTGCCCGCCGGCGCCGAGCTCGCCGAGAGCGAAATCTTCGCGCTGATCTTCCAGCCCGGGTTCTCCACCGCCGAGAAGGTCACCGATGTCTCGGGACGCGGCGTGGGCATGGACGTGGTCAAGCGCGAGGTCGAACTCTCTGCGCGGCTCCATTGGCGTGCACAGCGAGTCCGGCCGCGGCAGCCGCGTCGATCTGTCACTGCCGCTGACGCTGGCGATCATTGAAGGACTGTTGGTCCATGTCGCCGAGGACAACTACGTGATCCCTCTATCCGCCGTCGAGCAATGCATGGAACTGACGCCTGATCGCTTCGCCACCACCAGTGGGCGCAACGTCATTCAGGTGCAGGGCGCTCCGGTCCCCCTGGTGCGGCTGCGCGAGATCTTCCGCGTGCCCGGCGGGCGCCCTCCTTTGGAGCAAGCCGTCGTGGTCAATGTCGGGGACGTGCGTGTCGGCATCGCAGTGGACCAGGTCGTCGGGAATCATCAAACGGTGATCAAGTCGCTGGGTAATCTGTATCGCCGTGCCGATTGCATTTCCGGTGCGACGATCACGGGGGATGGCAACGTGGCGTTGATCCTTGATCTGGCCGGGATCCTGCGCGAAGCGAGGAACGATGAGAGTTCCATCCTCGCGCGCAGCACGGGTGCGTGGCAGCTCAGAGCGGCATGATGGCGTCATAGCAGCGTGCCAGCATTGTCGATCAGCGAA
Source organism: uncultured Alphaproteobacteria bacterium (assembly GCA_963726125.1). Lineage (GTDB taxonomy): Bacteria > Pseudomonadota > Alphaproteobacteria > Acetobacterales > Acetobacteraceae > JAMXLO01. The sequence continues at coordinate 947,675 of CAVSBG010000005.1, forward strand.
CGAATCCAGCAGACCATGGATGCACTCGGCGCGATCCGCGGATTGACGGAGCGGAAGTTCCTCGCCATCGGCAACAGCATCGAACAGGCCGTGGTGATTCTCGCCCGTCTGGCCGCTAGGTTCGAGGCATTGGTCGCGGCAATGCGGAGCGACGCGGTCATCCGGGCCCAGCGGAGCCTGGCACTCGGCGCCGCCGAGGCTGGCACCCGCGCCGAGGCCCCCGCCAACCAGGCCGCAGCGCTCGAGCGTCTGGCGCAAGTGACCAACGCGATCAACGTCCGCATCACTGCAATGCGCCAGATCGCCGGGCACGTGGATATATTGGCAATCAACGCCCGGCTCATGTCGGCTGGAATGGGCGAGGCTGGCGACGATTTCCTCGGTTTCGCCGCCGAAATCCGCCGCTCCGCCAAGCTGGCCCAGTCCACACTGGAACAGATCGGCCGCGAACTGACCAATGCCGGGAACCAGCTTGCTGCCGCGCGTGCTGGCGTACTGGCGTTCGCCGAGCGCCACGGCGGCGCATTGCGGACAATTCCGCAGCGCCTTGCCGCCGCGGTCGAAACGTTCAGGGCACACGACCAGCTGGCGGCCGCCGCCGCCACCAGCGTTGCTGCGCGTACCGCTGACATTCACCAGCAGGTCGGTGGCATGATTGTCGAACTCCAGCTCGGCGACATCACACGCCAGCGGATTGAGCACATGCAGGCAGTTGCCGGCGCCCTGCTGCAACTCGCTTCGCCTGCATCCATCGCGCAGAGCGAATGGCATACACTCTCGCCGGGCACGATCGCCGCGCTGCTGCAAGCCGGCTGCAAGCTCGCCGCGGCGCAGTTGCGCGATACTGCGGGCGAACTCGACCGCGAGGCCGGGCGCGTCGCCAATGGCCTCAGCCAGTTGGCCGCCGATGCGCGGGACATCGGCAGCCTTGGCGAACAGGCCTACGGTGCCGCGGATCAGCACCACCGCGGCTTCATGGCAGAGCTTGAAGAAAACCTGCGCGCCACTGAAGCCTTATTCGACGGTTTGAGTGCAGCGCGCGAAGATACCGAACGCCACATCGGCGACGTCCTCACGATCGCTCATCGGCTCACCGGCAACATCGACACACTGCGTGATCTGGAGGCGGACATCCGCATCATGGGCCTCAACACCACGCTGAAATGCGGCCGTCTCGGGGTAATTGGTCGGCCGCTTAGCGTCATTGCCCACGAACTTCGTGACTGCGGCAGTCGCACCGCAGGCCATGCCGACACCGCGCTGATTGACCTGAAGGAGCTCGCCGAGCTTGCCGGCACACTGGGTGCGGGTAACGGAACGCCCGGACCACGCAGCGGCACCGAAATATCGCCTGGCATGACGGTAACGCACAGTCGCGCCGCACATGATGTCGCTTTCTCGCCACGAAGCCAGATCGCCACGCGCGCGCAACCGCTTGCTGCCACGGGCGGCCATTTCGGCCACGATCTGCTTGGTGCCGTGGATCTGCTAGGCAACACCGGGCGGGCGCTGTCCGATGCTCTCGCCGGACTGGACGCTGACAGTGCTGCTGCGGCCTTGTTGCTTCAAGCTGCCGCGCGCGACTTTTCCGTGCAGCATGATATCGGTGAGGTCCTCAACAGCACCGCGGAGGAATTCAGTCGGATTGCGGCGGACCAGGTCGCTCAGACAACGACGGACACGACGTCGGCGGAGCGGCTGCTGGGACGCTTCGCGGCGACCTATACGATGGCACGAGAGCGGGACGTGCACGCGCGATCCGGCGGGTCGCGCGTGCAAGAGCCTGATCCATTGGTTGAAGCGGACCTTGCCGACGTGCTGTTCTGAGTCAGGCGCTGGAGGGAATGTCGTCTTCCAGATCAGCCGCCGCCACGCGATGCACGGCGACGTCGCCGGTCTCGCTATACAGCTTGATCAGTATACCACTATGACCACCCGTGCAGCGCGCCAGAATCGGTATGCCATGACGTCGCAGCAGTTCAAGCGCGATCCGCACATTCTGCTTGCCGACGGTATCGCCCCTCGCACCGAACGGCAGCACCTCGGCGCCACCGAAGATCTTCGCCCGCAGACTGCCGGTGCGACAGCCAAGCTCGGTCATGCCATCCAGTAGCTGGTCGATCGCAACATCACCGAAGTGAGGGCTGGCCAACTCCTCCATTCGTCGCGGTAGGACGTAATGATTCATGCCCCCCACGTGCCGGTGCGCGTCCCACAAACACACCGCGACACATGAGCCAAGCACTGTGGTGATCACGGATGACGTCGGCGCACAGAACAGCATGCCTGAGCTGAGGAAAATCCGGTTTGGCGGCCCGGCGGCAAACGCGGTCGCAGCATGGTGCGCTTCCAGCAGGGCCGCAGGCTGCGCCGTGCGGCATCGGTACAACTGGTCCGCTCCCGGGAGAGGTGGAGGGACGAAGCGACGCCGCTGAGGGGCCTGCGGCACGGCCCTCACGCGCCGAGTACCTTGCGCGCCAACGCGATGAGCTGGGCCTGCTGGAACGGCTTGGTGATCCATCCGGTGGCGCCGGCCGCCTTGGCCTGCTGCTTCATCCCCGCATCCGACTCTGTGGTCAGGAATACGATCGGTACACCTCGCAGCGCCGGCAACTTGCGCAGTTCGCGGATCAGCACGAGCCCGTCCATCACGGGCATATTCAGGTCCGTGATCACCATGTCGACGACGCTTGAACGCGCCTTGGCAAGGCCCTCCGCGCCGTTGGCCGCCTGCATGACCTGATAGCCGGCGCCGACCAGCGTCAGCTTGACCATTTGCAGCACGCTGGCGGAGTCATCGACGGTGAGGATCATTTTGCTCATGATTGCATGGCCGAAGGGAACCAGACGTTCGCTTGCGTGACGCGTGCCGGCCGTACGATGACCGTTGCCCGGATGCGGCGCTTGCCAACGAGCTCTGCGCCACGTCGAGCCGCAGCCAGCAGCCCGCTCAAGCAGCAAACCTCCTGCGGTGGCATCACAGCAATGCCCCTCGACCTTGTGCGTGCGACCACGGGCCTTCCTGTGCTTTGGAGTGCGAGACGACTCAAGTCTTGCCACGCGCGGCTTAATAAAGCGTTGCCCCGGATATCGGTGGGCTGGCCGCGACCGCAAGGCGATACCCAGCGGAAGCGCGCGCCATATATGATCGCGTCGTCGTAGCCGTCCCGCCGTCCACGATGGCGTTGCCAAAACAAGTGGAGGATCTGCCGTGCCCGCGTTTCTCAGCCGCGAGGGTCTTGCTCTCGCCATGTATGATCGGATTGTCGCCGTCGAGACCGGGAAGAAGAGCGTGCCCAAGGGTCTACCCCGGAAAGAAGCCCTCATTCTGCTTCGGGAGATCCTCGACATCGTGGAGAGCACCGAGGATCGCAAATCCTGACCCGCGGCATCGTGGCGTTCGGCGGTGCGCCGACGCATCTATCAATCGTGGGGTCGATGTGCGGGCATCGCCAAGGAGTTGCGCCGCTTTAGCGCAAGATCCGGACGGTCCGTCATGAGTTCGGCGGCCCCCAACGCGAAGGTCGCGTCGATCGCCGCAGCGTCGTGGCAGCCGAAACAACACAGATCCAGACCTGATGCTCGAATGGCGTTCGCAGCGCCGGCGTCCAGCGCGCTCCAACGAGCGCCGATGGTCGGAATGCCGAGCTCGATCGCCTGGTCCACCACGGCGGCAAGTCCACGCTGCTCGAACGTCTGGCCGTCGATCAGCCACGCCACACGTTGCCGAGGCACCATCGCCGACAGTGTCTCGCTGCGAAAAGCCGTCACTATCGTGCGGTCGCGCAAACCGGTTTCGTGCAACACCAGCCTCAACCGGTCGGTGAAATCTTCATAGGGATGGCCATCGACGTCTTGCTTGAGCTCCAATCGCAACTGCAATGCGCTGGGCTCGATGATCTCTATGACCTCTTGCAACTTGAGGATGCGTTGGTCGGCGGCGCCCTTCAGGCGCAAGCGACTGAGTTCCGACCAGGTACATGCACCGACCGCACCGGCACCATCCGTGGTCCGATCGAGCGTTGCATCGTGGATTACGACGATCTCGCCATCCCGCGAGAGATGGACATCAACCTGCAATTGGTCGACACCGAGTGCAACCGTGTTCTCACACGCGACGCGGCTGTTCTCCGGCCACAGCAAGGCCCCGCCGCGGTGCGAAATTATAGCGACCATCGCTTAGACGCGCTCGGCGGTTGCAAACGCTCTCGGGCGCATGAGCGCATCGATCAGACGGTGCACGCCGAGCGCACTCTCTCCGCTGCAGCTCGGCTGCCGGTTATGATCGAGAGCATCCAGCAGGTCTGCGATCAAACGCCGATGCGCCAGATAGTCGCCAATCACTGCAGGCGAAGCTGCATCTTCCTCGTCGTCGATGGTCGTGCCGTCGCGCAGCCAGACGCGTAGACGGGTACGCTCCAATGTCGCCGAACCGTGTTCGGCCGCGATGTCGATGCGTTCGGGGATCGTCGGGAAGGATGTCGTGGTGGCGTCCAGCGTGCCAACGGCGCCGTTCGACCATCGCAGCGCGCCGGCCACCACATCCTCGGTATCGATCCGTCGCAATTGGCTCGTGGCGTGGAAGCCGCACACTTCCGTGGGGACACCAAACAGATCGACGAGCTGATCCATTGTGTGGATTGCCTGCGACAGCAAGACTCCACCGCCGTCGCGCGACTTCATGCCGCGATCGCCTTCCGCGAAATAGCTGTCGGGCCGCCACCACCGCATCGTGAGGGACGTGGATATCGGACGCCCCAGCGTGCCATCCGCGAGCAACGCTCGCAGCCGCAGATGTGGCGAGCGAAAGCGATTTTGAAACACCACGCCAAGCTTGATGTCGTCCGTGTGACACAGCCTTACCAGTTGCTCAGCACGCTGCAATGTCGCTTCCACGGGCTTCTCCAGCAGCACATGCTTACCAGCCCTCGCGCAACGCTCTACCAACTCCAGATGGGACCACGGCGGGCTCAGGATGAAGACCAGGTCGATCGACGCATCGTCAAAGATCGCAGCGAGACTATCGACCACCGGAAGTCGATACCGAGTTGTGAAATCCTGCCGGCGTGCAGGGCTTGGACTCCAGCACGCAACGACTTCGGTGCGGTCCGCCAGGTCCCGCAGGGCCAGCACGTGCTTGTTCACGGCCATACCCAGCCCGACCAGGGCAATACGCCTACGCGGTAACGAGGTTCGCATCGATATAATTGAAGTTGATATCCTCGCCGAGACCGGGGATCTGCGGAAGATGGATGAAGCCAGCGTCGTCCATCGCGTCGGCGCGGCTGTTCAGGTATTCCGGCACCGCATCGTAGTCATAAAAAGGATGCAGCAAGCCGCGTTCGTACCAGCGCCCGTTCTTCTGTGCCGCGCAGAGCGTGAGATTCCCCGGACCTCCGCCGTGTACTTCACATTGCATGCCGAATGATTCGGCCAGATGGATGATCTTCAGGCTTGGCCCGATCCCACCCACATCGTGGACGCCGGTGCGCGTGATGTCGCAAGCCCCTGCCTTGATCCATTCCGCGCGCGTGAAATACTTGCCCTCGGCCGTCTCGGGGCCAATCACGGGAATGTCGAGGTTCTCCGCCAGCCACGCATATGAGCTGACAGAGAATTCGTTCATCGGCTCTTCGTACCAATAATAGCCGAGCTTTTGCAGCTCGCGCCCGAGCCACAGCGCATCGCTTCGACTATAGCCATGATAGGCGTCCAACATCAGAGGCACATCCGGCCCAACCGCCTCACGCACGGCAGCGCAGGCTTTGACATCCATCTTCGGATCAGGAGCAAACGAGACCGGCTTCATCCAGGTATGGAGCTTGATCGCCTTATAACCTCGCCTCAGCAGCCATTCGGCAAAATGGGCGTAATCTTCCGGCGTGGCCAAGCCGCCCGCCATCTCATCGCCGCACATTGTGCTCGCGTAGGCGGGGACCTTGTCGCGATAGGCGCCAATCAGCTTGTAGACCGGCAAGCCAAGCTTGCGCCCCGCCAGGTCCCACAACGCCATTTCGACGATTGCGAGGGTTCGGTCGGTCAATTGGCTGGTGCTGCCGCGCTGCCAATGCGTCAGGTCTTGCCAAATCTTCTCACGATCATACGGATCCTGCCCGATCAATACCGTCTTCACGAAGCCGTTGATCAAATGCGGCCGCACCACTTCCACCGGGCTCAGACAATGACCCTCCGAGCCGTCGTCCGCCACGATCGTCAGCAGCGCCTGCCTGGCGCGATGCGCGTCGCCCGGGTGCGTATGTCCGTCGCTGTCCCTCACCAATCGGGATTGATGCGTGAAGACGCGAACGTTTACCTCGCTGATTTTCATGGCGTCGACTGAACTCCCCTGATTGTGTCACGCAGTTTGCCGTAGCGCTTCCGGCTGTTGCGCAGATGTTGCTGTGCCGCCTTGCGCGCCGCCGCCTCGTTACGGTCGGCGATTGCATCGCGAATCAACCGGTGTTCGACCTGAACACGTCGCAAATAGGCCGCGCGGCCCGCAGGTGGCACGGCCATCGCGCGCACGCTCTGGCGCGGTGTGATGAATTGGCCGAGGTAACGTAGGAAGTCGATGAAGTAGCCATTGTGCGTCGCGACCATGATGGCACGATGGAAATCGAAATCCGCCTGCGCCGCGTCACTGCCGGTGAGCAATGCTTCGTCAATGGCGGCGAGCGCGCGATCGAGATTTTGCACATCTGCCGTGCTGCGTCGTTGCGCCGCAAGCGCTGCGGCTTCGCTTTCCAGGCCGGTGCGCAGTTCCATCAGGTCCAACACGTTGTCCAGCGACGTCAAGGCTTTCGGGTCGATGCGGAACGGCCGGCGCTGATCGTGCTCCGCCACGTAGACGCCGGCACCTTGGCGCGCAACGACGAGGCCATCGCCCTTCAATGCCGCCATCGCCTCCCGCACCACGGTCCGGCTGACACCTAGCGCCGCGCCAAGTTGCTGTTCGGTTGGCAGTTGGGCGCCGGGAGCCAACGCGCCATCCAGGATGTCGCGGGTCAAGCGGTCGACCAGTTCGCTGCTGAGGCTGCGATTTTGCCGCAACGGCGTCAGCAGCGCAGCGTTTCCCACTGGCATGTCCATCATCACAGGGCGCGTTGCCGCACGGCCTCGTGCGGGGGGGCGGCTTGACGCAACAGGCGGATCATGGTCGGTTGCACTCATACGGTTGTCATATGACATGGAAACATGTAGACGTCCAGCCGGTAAGCCGTAACAGCCGTCAGGGCTGCGAAAAAGCAACCGCAGAGGAACACGTCATGGGCCGGGTTACGTTTGCCCTCGGGATCTCCCTTATCCTCGCTTCCTCGGCGTTGGCTGCCGACTACCATGAAGCACCGGCACTTGCCGCGTTGGCGCAGCAGGGCAAACTGCCACCGGTCGCGCAACGGCTCCCCGAGCAGCCGCAGGTCGTTCAGCCCGTTGCCAGCACGGGTCGCTACGGCGGCGTGCTGCGAACCGCCCTGCGCGGCGACGGTGATCAGAATGCCATCCTCCGGATGGTCGGGCCACAAGGACTGACTCGCTGGGCGCCGGACTATGAAAGTGTCGTGCCAAACGTGGCGGAGAGTTGGACACGAAGCTCCGACGCCTCGGAGTACACGTTCAAGCTGCGGCCAGGGATGCGCTGGTCGGATGGTCGACCGTTTACCTCTGACGACATCCTGTTCTTTGTCAACGACCTGATGCCGGACAAGCAATTCTTTGCCTCACCACCGTCGCAGTATGTGGTCAACGGCAAGCCGATGCGAGCGGAGAAGATCGACGACTATACCGTGAAGCTGATCCTGGGCGGTCCGTCCCTGCAGTTCCCCGCCTTGCTGGCGACCCCTTTGGGTCAGCACCCGGTGCTTTACGCCAAACACTATTGCCAGCAATTCGTGCCAAAGTACAATCCGAACGTCGCGACTTTGCTGGCCGAGGCTCATCAACCCGACTGGGCGACCTTGCTGCGACAGAAGTGCGGAGACATCGAGATACCATCACGTTGGGCGAATCCTGATCGCCCGACGCTCGATCCGTGGCTGATCCGGACACCCTATATGGGAGGTGGCACTCAGGTCATCCTGCAACGCAATCCTTACTTCTGGCAGGTCGACCCTCAGAGCAATCAACTGCCTTATATCGACACGCTCAATCTGAAAGTGATCTCTGACATCCAATCGATCGTGCTCGCTACCATTGGCGGTCAGCTCGACCTGATGGTACGGCACATCAACGTGATCAGTAATAAGCCGGTCCTGGCGCAACATGCCGACCAAGGCAATTATGTCTTGCAGCCGCTGACTTCGACCGAGGCCGCTGCGCTGGTCATCTTCGTGAACCAGACCGACAAGAACCCGAAGCTACGGCCACTGCTTCAGCAACATGATTTCCGCGAGGCGCTGTCTCTGGCGATGGACCGGGATGAAATCAATGACATTGTGTTTCTCGGCCAGAGCAAGCCATGGCAAACCAGCCCGAGCGAATCCGATAAGTTCTATAATAAGCAGCTCGCCCTGCAATACACGCGACGCGATGTCGATCAGGCCAATCAGATTCTCGATCGGCTCGGATTGGCGAAGCGGGACGGTGACGGTTTTCGCCTGCTGCCGGATGGCACGAAGCTGTTCTTGACGGCCGATGCGTCACTCAGCGACACGGCTTCCGCCGACGTGCTTGAATTGGTCAAGAAGCAGTGGGCGGAAGTCGGTATCGACCTGGGCATCAAGAACGAGGAGCGCTCGTTATTCTATGATCGAGCGCAGAACGACGATTACGATCTGGCGATTGAGACGGCACCCGGCGGTGTGGATCCGACGAGTGACCCCCGCTTGTGGCTTTCCACCCACACGCTCGACAGTCGCCAAAGTCTCCCTTGGGTGCGTTGGTACGCAACGAGTGGGCATAGCGGCGAACAACCGTCCGACAGCATGCGCGAGCGGTTGGCTTTTTGGGATCAGTGGAAGCAGGCCTCGGATCCTGCTCATGCCGACGAATTGTTTCGCCAGATCCTGCAGAAAGCCGCTGACGCATACGAGGTGATGGGTGTCGTGCATGGGCTGACCACATTCGGTATTCGCGGCAAGACGCTGATGAACGTTCCGGCGAGCATGCCCTACAGCTGGAGCTACCCGACGCCGGCGCCGACGTTGCCGCAGCAGTACCTACTTCGCGCGCTAGACGCTCGCTATGGGCCGCTTCATCGTCCGTCGCCTGCTCGGCATGATCCCGTTCATTATCCTCGTGTCGATCACGGTCTTTGTCCTGATCAAGCTACCGCCAGGCGACTTCGTGTCCAACTATGCCGCCTCGCTTGCCGCTTCCGGCGAGACGGTCGACGATGCCATGCTGGCGACAATGCGCGCCCGCTATGGTCTCGATCAATCCTGGCTCGTGCAGTATTGGATCTGGGTCAGCCAGCTTCTTCGAGGCGATTTCGGCTATTCATTTCAATGGCAACAGCCAGTGTCGTCATTGATTGGCGAGCGCCTCGGCTTGACGGTTGTGCTGTCGGCCGCGACGTTGTTGTTTACGTGGGCGATCGCGCTGCCCATTGGTATCTATACAGCCGTACACCGTCGTTCTTTCGGTGATTATCTGTTTACGTTTCTCGGCTTTGTTGGTCTGGCAGTACCAAACTTCTTGCTTGGCCTGATCCTGATGTATTTCGGGATCTCATGGTTCCATGAGGATGTCGGTGGCCTGTTCTCACCACCGTATATGAATGCTCCATGGTCATGGGCGCGTGTGGGCGATCTGGCCGCGCATTTATGGGTGCCGATGATCATCCTCGGCACGTCGGGAGCGGCGAGCCTGATCCGTATCATGCGGGCCAATCTCACCGACCAACTGCACCAGCCTTATGTTGAGACGGCGCGCGCCAAGGGGCTTTCCGAATTCACGTTGCTGGTCCGCTATCCAGTTCGCATTGCGCTCAATCCGTTTGTCAGCACGCTCGGCTGGGTGTTGCCGCATCTCGTGTCGGGTTCCGTCATCATCTCGATCGTGCTGAACCTGCCGACGGCGGGACCGATGCTGTTGCAGGCTTTGCTGTCGCAGGATCAATACCTGGCGGGCGCTTTTCTGTTGCTGCTCTGCAGCCTGACCGTTCTCGGCACCTTGCTATCGGACATACTGCTCGCTTTGCTTGATCCAAGGATCCGCGTGCAATGAGCCAATCAGCATTGCTCGACGAAGCGGCTCCGTTGCCGGCATCGCGGTTCGACACAGTGTCGGAGGCGCGTCTCACCTGGCTGCGGTTCAGGGCGCATCGGCTCGCGATGGTCGGCTTGGTGCTGACGATAGCGGTTTATCTGATCGCGATTTTTGCGGAGCCGATCGCACCGTTCGATCCGCAACGAAGCAATAGCAGATTGGTGTTCTTCCCGCCGCAGTCCATCCATTGGATCGACCATTCGCAGGGTGGCGGGGTTTTCCGTCCTTACGTGCTGCGCTCGCGTCCTGGGCGCGATCCGGTAACGCTGGCCGCGAAATTCGTGCCCGATCCGCGGCATCGAATTTATCTTGGCCTGTTCGTCAGCGGCGCGCCGTATCGGATGTGGGGGTTGATCCCAAGCCAGATTCATCTGTTTGGTCCAATCAATCCGCGCGAGACGGTGTTTCTGCTGGGTGCGGATCGCCTCGGCCGCGACATGCTGAGTCGCATTATCTACGGCGCTCGTACGTCGCTTTCGATTGGTATTGTCGGCGTATCGTGCAGCCTGATCTTGGGGATCTTGTTCGGCGGCATGTCGGGGTATTTTGGTGGTCGGGTTGATTGGGCAATCCAACGAGTCATCGAGTTCATCCTGTCACTGCCGACAATTCCAATCTGGCTGGCGCTCGCTGCTGCCCTGCCGAAGGATTGGTCGCCACTGGCGATCTACTTCACGATCACCTTGATTATTTCGCTGATCGGTTGGACCGAATTGGCCCGCGTGATTCGCGGCCGGTTCCTCGCGCTGCGCTCCGAAACCTACGTCACGGCGGCTTGGCTCGATGGTGCCAGCCAGAAGCGCATCATCTTTCGTCACATGTTGCCGGCCTTGACCAGCCACATCATTGCCGCGGTGACACTGGCAATCCCCATGATGATCCTCGCCGAAACATCGCTGTCCTTCCTTGGCCTCGGCTTGCAGCCACCGGCGATCAGTTGGGGCTCATTGCTGGAGGAAGCGCAATCGGTCAGCACGATTGCGACCGCGCCATGGCTGCTGCTGCCCGGTGCGGCAGTCGCCATTGTGATCCTGGCGCTCAATTTCCTCGGCGACGGGTTGCGCGATGCCGCCGACCCGCATGCGCACTGACCACGCGATGTATGCCATCCAGGGCGATGCCGACGACATCGTGCTTCAGGTACAAAACCTGAAGACCTACTATCGCGCTGGGCGTCAAGACGAATTGCGTGCTGTTGACGACGTAAGTCTTACCCTGCGCCGTGGCCGTACGCTGTGCATCGTTGGTGAGAGCGGCAGCGGCAAGAGCGTCACGGCGCGGTCTATCCTGCAACTGATCCAGCCGCCGGGTCGCATCGTATCCGGCAGTGTCCTGTATTGCGGAAGCGCCGGCGAACCTACGGTCGATCTGGCGAAACTGCCACCGCGCGGTCGTGCAATTCGAGCGATCCGCGGGCGTGGCATCGCGATGGTGTTTCAGGAGCCGATGACGTCTTTGTCGCCGATCCACCGCGTCGGACGGCAGATCGCCGAGGCCATGACGGCGCATGGCATGGCAAACCGGCGGGATGCTGAGCGGCGTGCCGTGGACCTGTTGCGGCAGGTCGATATCCCGTCACCAGAAATCGCCGCGACGCGGTACCCGTTTGAATTCAGCGGCGGCATGCGGCAGCGCGCGATGATCGCCATGGCGTTAGCGTGCGACCCGAAAGTGTTGATCGCGGACGAACCAACCACCGCCCTGGACGTGACGACGCAAGCAGAAATCCTGCGACTTATCGCGCGGCTGCAGGTCAGCAATGGTTTGGCAGTCTTGTTCATCACGCACGACATGGGTGTCGTGGCACAAATCGCCGACGACGTCGCCGTGATGTATCGCGGCAAGCTCGTTGAGCAGGAGCCGGCGCGGCGGCTGTTCAGTTCACCGCAGCACCTCTATACGCAAAGGCTGTTGGAGGCGTCGAAGAAGTTAGGCATGGCAGCGCCGTCGGCGGCGCCCGCCACTCCATCATCGCGGGTGCTGTTGCAAGTGCGGGATCTGGATTTGACCTATCCCGCGCGACCGACTTTGTTTCGTCGCGCCGAACCGCCGAAGCCCGCACTCAAGGGCGTCTCATTCGACATGTTCGAGGGCGAGAATCTCGGCATCGTCGGGGAAAGCGGATCGGGCAAGACGACGCTCGGGAACTGTATCATTCGTGTGCTGCAACCCAGCGGTGGGTCGATCCGCTATACCATGCGCGACGGGTACGACCTCGAACTCGCAAGCCTGGATCGGCCTGGGTTGCGGCCGGTCCATCGTGAAATGCGCATGGTCTTCCAGGATCCGTTTGCCTCGCTGAATCCGCGGATGACTGTGGAGCAGGTGGTGGCGGAACCGTTGCGGGTGAACCACATCCTCGCGGGCGACGCGCTGCGCGAGAAAGTGCGCCACTTGTTGGGCATCGTCGGCCTGCCGGCGGATGCGGGACGCCGCTATCCGCACGCCTTCAGCGGCGGGCAGAGACAACGCATAGTCATTGCCCGAGCGCTGGCGCTCGATCCTCGCCTGATCATTGCTGACGAAGCAACGTCGGCGCTCGACGTCACACTGAGGGGACAGATCCTGGACCTTCTATTGGAATTGCAGCCGCGGCTTGGTCTTAGCTTTCTGTTGATCAGTCACGACCTCGGCGTCATACGGTATTTCTGCAATCGCGTGGCGGTGATGTATCGCGGCGAAGTGGTCGAAATCGGCGATGCCGAGCAGATTTGTGACCGACCGAAGCAGCCATACACGCAAGCTCTGTTGGCCGCCGTGCCGAACGCCGACGTCGGTGCCCATAAGATCCGGCTCGATGCGGCGACCTGATGTTCGCGCAGCGTAGCGCCGACGCAACACCGGACATATCCTGCCCGACAGGAATTTGATTGCCGGAGGATTTGACGCATGCATGCCGGTGAACGTCTCGGCCAGTTTGTTGCGGCATCGCAGTGGGAGGCGTTGCCGCACGCCGTGCGGCACGAGGGCAAGCGCTCGCTGCTCAACTTCATCGGTTGCGCAATTGGTGTCGCGCATGCAGCGCCGATCGAGATGGCGCTCCGCGTGCTGTTGCCGTTGTCCGGCGAAAACCGCGTCGCGGTGCTTGGTCGTGCTGAAAAGCTCGATCCACTCGGCGCGGCATTCGTCAACGCGATCGGGGGCAACCTGCTGGACTACGACGATACGCACCTGCGCACGGTAATCCACCCTTCAGCGCCGGTCGCGCCGGCTACACTTGCGCTCGCCGAGCAACGCGGCCTGTCCGGTGCAGCGATGCTGCACGCCTCCATCCTGGGCTGTGAGGTCGAGTGCCGTATCGGCAATGCCGTCTCGCCTGGGCACTATGCGCGCGGCTGGCACATCACCTCCACCTGCGGCGTGTTCGGCTCCGCCGCGGCCAGTGCGAAGCTGCTGGGCCTGGATGCGACGCAGACCTGGCATGCGCTCGGCCTTGCCGCCAGCCAGTCCGCCGGCATCATCGAGAACCTGCCCAGCGCGGCTAAGAACGTCAGCGTTGGCAATGCCGCGCGCAACGGACTGTTCGCTGCATTGCTGGCGGAACAAGGCTACACGGCGGCGCCGGCGGCGATCGAGGGCGTGCTTGGCTGGGCGCGTGCGATGGGCGATGAACCCGCCGTTCCGGAGATCACCGGCGATCTGGGTGAGCGATGGGAACTGCTGAGTAATACTTACAAGCCCTACCCGTGTGGCATCGTGATGCACAGCGTGGTCGATGCCTGCCTATCCCTGCGCCAGCAAGTCGAGCCCGACGACATTGCTGAAATCGTCGTATCTGGTGATCAGCTTCTGCTCGATCGCGGTGATCGCATTGTCGCGAATGACCGTGATGCGCGGGTGAGCATCCATCACTGCGCCGCCGTCGCCATGCTATTTGGCGCCGCGGGGTTGCAGGAGTTCTCGCGGGAGATGGTGCACATCCCCGCCGTGGTCGCATTGCGCGCACGGACGAAAGTGCGGCTGGACGCCACAAGCCCGAGGGGAGCCGCAACAGCGTCGGTTCGGACCCACGATGGACGACAGCTTGAGGCGACGGTGCTGCATGCCAAAGGCAGTACGGAACGGCCGCTTTCCGATCGGGAGATCGAAGTGAAGGTCCGTGAACTCGCGCCGCTTGCAAGCATCGATGCTCTGTTCGCTGCGGTGTGGCAGCTCGATTCGTTAGCAGACATTCGCCCGCTGGTATCCGCATCCTGCGGATCAACGGCAGCACGCTTGCAGCAGTGACGCGGTAGCGATGCCGATATCGGAGGCCACATCGACGGACTGTCGGCTGGCTAACAGGACAATCTGGACAGGGTGCGGTAAACACATCTGAACCCAGACGTGCCGGAATGGCCGTGCATCAGGGAGGACAGGATAAGTGCCAGGCAAAGTTCATGTCGGCGTACTCGGCATCACGCCGAACTGTTGCTTTTCAGCCGTCGCTGCCGCGCGCAGCGCCCAGACGCGCGCAGGCTGATTCCATGGCACGCGATCGAATCCGTATCGGCTGCGGTGCCGGCTTTGCCGATGACCGCATTCCGCCTGGCGTGGACATCGTCGAACGCGGCGAACTCGATTACCTCGCGATGGAATGCCTCGCTGAGCGCACCATCGCGCGCGAAACGCTGGATCGCGCCAAGGATCCCGCCAAGGGCTACACGCCGGTGCTGCTGGAACGCATGGAAGCGATCATGCCGCCCGCATTGCAGCGCGGCATCAAGATCGTCACCAACATGGGGGCCGCCAACCCGATGGGCGCTGCCCGCGCCGTGCGCAAGCATGCGGCCGATTGGGGCTGTCCGGATTATACCTGTGCGGTGGTGACTGGCGACGAAGTCACCGACGTGATGCGCGCGCATCCCGAACTGCCGCTGATGGAAGATGGCGCGCCACTTGAATCGGTGTTGCTGCGCATGGCATCTGCCAATGCCTATCTCGGCGCCGACGTGGTGGCGCGGGGCTTCGCCACCGGCGCCGATGTGGTCATCACAGGGCGCGTGGCGGATCCCGCGCTGTTCCTCGCGCCGATGCTGCACGCGTTCGGCTGGTCGTACGACGACTATGCGAAACTCGCGCATGGCACGCTGGCGGGCCATCTGCTCGAATGCTCCGGCCAACTCACCGGCGGCTGCTTCGCCGATCCTGGCAAGAAGGAGGTCGAGGACCTGGCTGGTCTCGGTTATCCGCTGGCGGATGTGTGGTCGGATGGCCGTGTCGAGATTGCCAAGACGCCTGGTTCCGGTGGTCGGCTCGACATTGCCACCTGCACCGAACAGCTTCTCTACGAAATGCATGACCCTTCCGCCTACATCACGCCCGACTGCGTATTGGACGTGTCCGGGGTAACGTTCCAGCAGGTCGCCAAGGACCGCGTCGCGCTGCAGGGTGCGCGTGCCAAACAACGCACGCCGACCTACAAGGTCGTGGTTGGCTACTTCGACGGTTATATGGGCAGCGGCGAGATGGGCTTCGCCGGCATCAACGCATTGGCCCGCGCGAAGCTTGGTATCGAGGTGGTGAAGGAACGCCTGCGCCGTCGCGGCCTGACCTATGAGGAAATGCGCATCGACCTTATCGGCATGAATTCGCTGCACGCCAACAATGTGGACGCCTGTCCGGAACCCTATGAGGTGCGCCTGCGGATTGCCGCGCGGACGCCTGACAAGAAAGCTGCCGAGGCGGTGGGTGCGGAAGTGCGCAGCCTGCACATGCAAGGCCCCAGCGGTGCAGGTGGGGGCGTGAATTTCGGCGCCCGCCAGATCCTGGCGGTGAAGTCGGTGCTGATCCCGCGCGAATGGGTGAAGCCGGAGATCGTCGTGGAACACGCGGCATGAGCGTGCGTGTCTATGATCTCGGCCATGCGCGCGCGGGCGACAAGGGCAACACTTCCAACATCTCGGTCACGGCGTACAGCGACGAGGCGTGGGAGGTGCTGCACCGCCAACTCACGCCCGATGTTGTGCTGGCGCATTTCCGGCACCTTACGGCTGGGCCGGTCCGCCGCTATGAAGTGCCGCAATTACGCGCGCTGAACTTTGTGATCGAGAACGCGCTCGGCGGTGGCGTCACGCGATCGCTTGCAATCGATCCGCATGGCAAGAGCCTGAGCGCGCTGATGCTCACGATCACGTTGCCCGGACATAACGAGTAAGGGGCAGAACGTCCGGGGTGGCTACGACCGGGGCGCGGCGTTAGCATACTCCGCCGCCTTGGGAGGACACAGACATGGCCACCACCACATTTAAAGTCTGCGACATCACGATCCACCGCGTGGTAGAGCAGGAAGGTCCCTTCTTCAATCCATTGGAATTCTTTCCAACGCTCACACCGGAGATACTGGAGGAAAATCGCGGCTGGATGACCGACGGTGGCTATATCGACCGCCAGAGCGGCCAGTTGGTGCTCTGTATCCAGTCCTACCTGGTTCAAACAAAGCACCACAACATCCTCATTGATAGCTGTGTGGGCAATCACAAACCGCGCCCGACGCGTCCCTTCTGGAACATGTTGAACACCGACCGGTTCGAGAAAGGCCTCGCTGACACCGGGGTCACTGTCGATCAGATCGACTATGTCATGTGTACCCATCTGCACGTCGACCATGTAGGCTGGAACACCAAACTGGAGAACGGTCGGTGGGTTCCGACATTCCCAAAAGCCAAATACGTCTTTGCCGATCGGGAGCTTGCCTACTGGACCGAGACGGAAAAGGCTGATCCGTCCGCTGCCCCCTGGGTCACAGATTCTGTCCTCCCCATCGTCGCAGCGAAGCGCGAGGAGGTGGTCAAGAGCGACTACCAGTTCAGCGAAATCATCAAGCTCCTGCCAACACCGGGCCATACCATCGATCACTACTCGGTGCAGGTCGGCAAACCTGGCGAGGACGCGGTCATCACCGGCGATATGATCCACTCGCCATTGCAAGCCCGTTATCCCGAACTCGGCATGCGGGTCGACTACAGTTCCGCTCAGGCAGGAGAATCACGCCGCCAGCTGTTCAACTGCCTATGCGACACATCCACTTTGATTTGCACGGCGCACTTCCCGTCACCGTCCTCCGGTCGGATGAAACGCTGGGCCGACGGCTTCAAGTTCGAGGCAGTGGAGTGAGCGCTGCATCACGTTGCCTTGTAGCAGGTGCGGTGCTTCTTCGGATGATCAGCTCCGCCTCCAGTTGCGGCGGGCTTTCCGTCGTGCCCGTCTCCAGATGACTGATGATGTAGCTGGCGATCTTCTCGCCCATCAGGCGGCTAGGCACACGGGCCGTGGTCAACGGCGGGTCGAGATGTGCGGACATATCCGTATCGTCGAAGCCAACAATGCTGAGGTCTCCTGGAATCGCCAGGCCAAGCTCTTTGGCCTCGATCATGGCGCCGGTGGCTATATAGTCATTCGTGCATACCAGAGCCGTCGGACTCAAATCGTCGTCCGCCAAGATCCGGCGCATTCCCTCGCGTCCGCTGGCGATATGGCGGCTGTTCACACGCACGAAGTGCTGCGGTCGGATCGCGAGGCCTGATCGTGCGAGCGTATCCTGGACGGCGGTTATCCGTAGCTGGATGCGATCATTTTCCTCTCGGTCGTGCGCGATCATACCGAAATTGCGATGACCCAGTGCCAGCAGATGCTCCGTCAGCCGGGTGGATGCTGCGTAGTTGTCGAAACCGATGCATGTGTGTCGCTTGTCCCGACCGCTCGTGTAGGTGATGACGTATGGGACATTCTGTGATCGCAGGAGATCGAACAGCGCATCCGGGTGCGCCTCGCCGACCAATACCAGGTATTCCACTCCGCGCTCGACGAGCTTGCGAGCCTGCTGTAGACGCAACTCATCCGCCAAGTCCGCGCAGCACAGGATCAGGGTGTAGTGTGCGGCTGCCAGATCCTGCTGCAGCGCCTCGATCAATGCAGCAAAGTTCTGATGACTGAGCGTCGGGATCATAACGCCAACGGTACGTGTCCGCAACGAAGCCAGGGCCTTGGCAACACCGTTCGGCACCCATTTCAAGTCCTGCGATGCCTGAGCAATGCGATCCCGCAGCACCTGCGATACGAGGTTTGGGGTGTTCAGGGCACGCGACACGGACGCGGTCGAGACCCCAGCCTGGCGGGCCACATCCTCCAGCTTTACCGAGGCCCCGCTGGACTTGCGCGGTCGGCGATGCGTCCTTGAGGTCGGTTCGGCGACATCGCCCCTAATCACGCTCGCCCCGTCGCTGCAGGGGAACTGCGCAATGTACGTCGCAGTGTATTGGTTGGGCAGTATATTGGTTGGGTCGCTGCAAGCTTCACCGCATTGCACTCTCAATCCACCGGCGCGCATACAGCTAGTAAGCGATTACAGGTGGAGATGTCCAGTCTGGGCAGCCTGGTTTCTAAAGCGCCTGTCAGTTCCACCGCCGTCCGCCTTGACCTCGGGGGATTCGCTGAGGCATGCTGTGTAACCGCTAACATTGGCCGGCGACAAGGTCTCGGGGGGAATTCGGAATGCTGCGAACCACTGCCGCTGTCCTCCTGGCGGCCAGCACGACGCAGCCGGCTGCGGCGCAGCCCGCCGATGTCATCCATTTCTGGACCAGTGGCGGTGAGTCCCGCGCGGTCGCGGTGTTCGCCCGGGAATATGACAAGCGCGGCGGCAAGTGGATCGACGATCCGGCGGTGGGGCCGCAAGCCGAGACAGCATTGGCGATGAACCGGATTGCAGGTGGCAATCCGCCGACGGCTATGCAATGGCAGACAGGCGCGCCGACACGCGAACTTGCGCAGCAAGGTTTGCTGGCGGACCTCGATTGGCTGGCCGAGGCCGGGCGTTGGAAACAGACTTTGCCGCCGCTCCTGTTGCAGAACGTCACGGTTGATGGCCACATCTACAGTGCGCCGGTCGACATCCACGGCGCCAACTGGATGTTCTACAGCACGAAGATTTTCCAGGAGCTGAAACTCCAGCCGCCGAAGAGTTGGGACGAGTTTTTCACCGCGGCTCCCAAGCTGCAGGCTGCCGGCTACATCCCGATCGCCTTTGGTGCGAATGCGCAGCAGGAGAGTTGGCTGTTCATGGCGCTGCTGGCGGCTGTCGGGGGCAGCGACGTCTATCGTGCGGTCGCGGTCGATCACGATGCGAAGGTGGCCGGCAGCGCGCGCGTCGAGGCGGCGTTCGATTTGATGGGGCGGCTGCGCCAGTACGTCGACGCGGGCAGCCCCAATCGAAAATGGAACGACACGCTCGCGCTGGTGGAGACCAACAAAGCGGCGCTGATGGTCGTGGGCGACTGGGCGAAGGGCGACTTCTCGGCCGCCAATCTGACACTCGACAAGGATTACGGGTGCGAACTCGCGCCGGGCACGTCGGATTCGTACATCATGACGATTGATGCGTTCGCGTTTCCAAAGACCGACAAGCCCGAACAGATCCAGGCGCAGCACAAGCTGGCCGAACTGATGATGGACCCGGCTGTGCAGACCGAGTTCACGCGCTACAAGGGTTCAGTGCCGTCAAGGCTGGATGCCAACATCGCCGTGCTGGATCGCTGCGCGAAGCAGGGCCAGCAAATAATGGCGATGGGCCCGGCGCACCAACTGCCGCATTTCTATCTGGTGTTCACTCCGGATAGCTATGGGCAGTACATCGATCTGCTTGCACAGTACTGGGCGAATCCGAACATGTCGGCCGCGGATGCAACGAAGAAGTTCGCCAGCATCATCGCCACCGCGGGCCACTGAGTTTCCGGCAAAGGAGCACGAGAGATGACGAAAGCGCGTTGGCTCGCCGTCGTCGGCGTGGCGGGGATGCTCGCCGCGACCGCAGCGTCTGCGCAGAGGGCGGACGTGATCCACTTCTACACGAGCAGTGGTGAATCGCTCGCGATCGGCGTGTTCGCCAAGGAATACAACAAGCGCGGGGGAACCTGGCTGGACGATCCGGCGGTGGGACCGCAGGCGGAATTGGCGCTGGCGATGAATTGCATTGCCGGCGGCAATCCGCCCGCGGCGATGCAATGGCCGGTCGGTGCTCCGACGCGCGAACTCTACGAGCAGGGAATGCTGAGTACGTTGGATGACCTCGCGGCGGCGGGCAACTGGGCGAAGAACCTGCCTCCGATCATTCTACGCAACGTGATGTTCGATGGCCATTTCGTCACGGCGCCGGTGGACATCCATGGTGCCAACTGGATGTTCTACAGCACCAAGGTGTTCAAGGCGGTCAATCTTGAGCCGCCGAAGACCTGGGACGACTTCTTCGCGATGGCCTCGAAACTGCAAGCGGCTGGCTATATCCCGTTGGCGTACGGCGCGAACGCGCAGCAAGAGGGCTGGCTGTTCATGGCGCTGCTGGCGGGGATTGCCGGCAGCGAAACCTACCTGGCGGTCGCAGTGCAGCATGATCCGAAGGCGGCGGGCAGCGAGGGCGTGCGCAAGGTGTTCGAGACGATGGGCAAGCTACGTCAGTACGTCGATGCCGGCAGCCCCAACCGCAAATGGAACGACACTCTGGCACTGGTGGAAACCAACAAGGCGGCACTTATGATCGTGGGCGACTGGGCGAAGGGCGATCTCGCGGCGGCCAATCTGAAGATCGATGAGGACTGGGGCTGTGCGCTGGCTCCCGGCAGCCAGGATGCCTACATCATGCAAACCAATTCGTTTGCATTCCCGAAGACAGACAAGCCTGAACAGATCGCCGCGCAGCGCAAGTTGGCGGACGTGTTCATGGATCCGGCAGTGCAGACCGAATACACGTTCTACAAAGGCTCGATCCCGTCACGGCAGGACGCGAATATCAAGTCGTTGGACCGTTGCGCACAGCTCGCGCAAACTGTGATGGCGAAAGGGCCGGCGCATCAACTGCCGCATTTCATCCTGTCGTTCACGCCGGACATCCTCGGGCAGATGTATGACGTGCTGGGGAATTTCTGGAGCCATCCCGATATGTCGCCGGCCGAGGCCACAAGGCAGTTCGCAGCGATCGTGGCAAGTATTCCGAAGTGAGGGAAGCGATTGGTCCAGTTGGCTCAGTTCAAGCCATCATTCCGCGACCGACCTTCGCGCCGTTACATTCCTTGTCCGAACACTCAGGCGACACCAGAACCGAGCGCGCGCACATTTGGCGTGTGGCTTCGTCGGACGTTCACGCCGCCAACGCCCCGCGCCACGGATCTGTTTCCATCGCCCGCCTGATCTGTGACCGCGCCGTCTCGCTGTCACTGAACGCGATGCCGAGCACACCGCCGCTTGATACACGGACCACTTTTGCCGGTACTTTGCTGCCACCTTCGACCAATTCAAAGGACAGCTCGGTGCTCATTGCAAGGGGCTGATCGGACCGCACTGCGGCGCCGCCCTCGGACACGTCCATGATCACGACCTGAATGGCATCCTGCCCCGGAATGAACAGCCTTGCCTTCAGGCTCTCGACCCCAAATCGCTCGAAGCGTCGCCGCTCCCCGGAGTTGGTTCGCACCTTGACCAGGAACCGCTCCACTTCCGCGCACAACGCGCTGATCTCCTTGTCGATGCCAGCGGTGCCGGTAAGCACTTCGCGGCTGGCCGTGCCGGCCTGTCCCGCAACCGAAACGACTTCGCTCATGGCATGCGCCGATTGCACCGTCGCGCCGGACAATGGCGGTTACCACGAGGACAACCAGCGTGGTAACGCGGGCTTGCAGGCTCAGGTGCAAGGTTCGACCTCCGCTGGTAGCTCAAGCTATGATGGATCAGGGCGTATAGGGCGCACCGACGTAGTGAGTGAAGATTTGCCCGGTGGTGCCGTCGCTGACCAGCTTTTCCACCACCTTGTCCAATTCCTGTGCCTCGGGGGAGCCTGCCTTGGCACTGGTTACCTGGAAGCCCATCTTTACCTCGCCGTAGTCCAATTCATCGCCCATGTCGGCAGTCATCTTGAGATTGTTCAATGCGTAGGTGAATCCGGCCTTTATGCTGCACCAGCCATCGAGACGGCCCGCTGCCAGCCTATGGATGGCGCTGTCGTAGTTGTCCTGGCTGACCCGGTGGATCGCGGCATCACCATCGACCAGCGGGCCGCAACTGCCGCCGCGCAGATAGCCGACCTCGGTGAAGTTATGCAGGTCGTCGAGCTTTTTGAGTGAGAGGCCTTTGCGGGCGACTGCCACCATCGGCACTTTGCTCACCACGGCTATGAATGGGCCCGCTTCAGCAATGGCTGGACTCACCACGCCGAAGGCGTAGTCCACTCCCCCGGTCTTGAGCTCCTGCAACATTCGCCCGTACGGCATGAACCTGAGTTCGATCGGTACATGAGTGTTCTTTGCGATCGCGTCTGCCAGATCGGCATAAATTCCGCGCTGTCCTTCTGGATTGGCTGCTGCCAACCCAAATGGCGGCAGGTTCTCGGGAACGCCGACAGTGGCTGCCTGGGCCCGCGAGACAGCGAGCACCGCGATGCCAGCAATCAGCAGGTGGCTGAGGATCCAACTCTTCCTGTGCCTCATGGCCGGTGTGTCCTTTCGAGGAATGCTGGCAAGGAGCACTGATACCCCTCAAAGGAGCGTCTAACCCGGGAGCCATTAACAAAAGGCAAAACATCGGTTGGTGCATTCGGGACGCAGCGCAAGATAATCAGACAATCGCAGCCCGGCCGAGGGCATTGGCGGCGCGCGACACAAAGCCTCGGCGTTCAGCAGCGCGTCGCGGCGTTTACCTCGAAGGGCTTCCAGCGGCTTGGGTAGAACCTGAGCCGCCTGGCGGTATGAGGAGATAAAAATCGCTGCGCACGTCGGAGAACGCGAGGTATACGTCCTTGTCAGGAATATAGCTGAACCCGCCATACAGGTTGCCCGTCGCGGCAGGTGGACCGTCAGGGATATCGATTTTCCCAAGGATGTTGACCACCTTGGTTTTATAGTTGGGATACAGAAAATACACCGCACTGCCACCACCCCAGGCAACGAACGCGCCCAGATTTGGATTGTACGTGAGCCCGACAACGTTGGTATGATTCAAGAGATCTACGTCGCCCGTCACGGTCCAGCCGACGTCGGGGACAAATTGCGATCGCGCGCTGTACTTGGTCATTGACAACCCATTGAGGTTCCACATCGCGATGTCGCCCCGTCCGCTGCCGTTGCCGACCCCGACCACCATCGCCCAGTGGTGCGTGGTGTCCACCGAGACGGCGCCGATCATGTCGCCGTAGGGCCAGGTTGCATTGACCAGTACGTCCGCCGGCGGAGTCCGGTTGAAGTCGATGAGGCGGCCACCGCGAGCGGCGTAGGCGCGGTTGCCAGCGGTATAGGCGAGACCGGTGACCGGATCGAATATCCAGAGCGGCGGAGAAACCGATCCAAGGGCATTGTTCTGGTCTGCGAGCATCTTCCAAGCTGCGGTTGACGGGAGCGGCAGCTTCGAGGATGCCAGCGGATTGAAGCTCCAAAGGTCTTCCGAGTACCCGCCATACTCGCCCGAGGGACCTGCACAGGAGCCGATACCGTGCACGGCACTCTGACCAACGACGATGGTCTTGGTGTGCGGATTCCAAGATGCCGTTCCCTCGACGCCGCTTGGTGCACGGATGACACTACCGTCGGAGCTGAGGTGGAGAGCGGCATTGCAGCCTGGGAGGTTCAAAAGACTGTCGCCGGGAACCGATGCAATTTCTTTTGTCTGCTTGACCTTATCTGGCTTCGTAATAAGTTCCGGACGCAAGGTATTCAGGTTGAAGCCATAGACCTCGTTGCCGTAATAGTTCTTGTAGCCTGCATCACCCATCAGATACCAGGTTGCGGTATCCGGAACGTAGACGCCGGTCGTGGGGCCAGCGCACGCCGGGCCAGTTCCAAGGTTTTCCTTGTACTCGGCATGATCCCCCTGACAGATGGTTGATATTGCCGAGTTGGGAATATTGCGCCACGTGTATGTGCCGAGTGCTGCCGCGGCCGGCGACTGGTTGACCAAGACCGACAATGCTTTCGACGCAGTACCGCCCGCACCCAGGCAGGTAATCGTGTAGGACTTGCTCGAGTTCAGGGCGGGTGAGGTGAAGTGGCCGGACGTGGGCTGCGCGCCAGACCAGTCGCCGGTGGCCATGCATCGGGACGCGCCAGTCGACGACCAGGTAAGGGTCACCGGGGTGTCATATGCGACCGGCGAAGTGGAGTTGAAGAGAACGACCGGCGCCTCAGGCGTTATCTGGTTGGGCGCGTACTGATAGGCGCCGGCGTCAAGTCCTTTGGAGGCCGGACGCGCAATCCCGGAAGCGGGGAACTGGAACTGGTAAAGCGGCTTGAGCGAAAACCCGTTCACGGACCCAGGATCAATGCCGGCATTGACGGCGGGCGAGGCGGCAGTGAGGAAGTAGTTGCGATCCGCCTGCTTGAAGAATCCGGGTTCGTTCGTGATGACGTTATGCTGCTCCCGCAGCACGCCCGCGCCCGGCCCATCTGCTAAATGGGAAGACGACGAAAGGCCGACGACCAGATTGTTGACCATGTTCGCCTCAGTCACGCCGGGACCGACCAGCAGCACCCAGCGATTATCCGGGGCTGGGTAGGCGTTCACGATGGTATTGCTGGCGATGTATAGTTTCTGGACCGGGTTGGTGGCGCCTTCCTCCGCGTAGGCCATCACGTTGCCATTCTGTCCATTCGGGCCCTTCTGGATGATGTTGCCAACAATATAGGTCAGGCCGCCATTGGAGATGTCGACCTCGTAGCTCGCGTTGCCCGTTGCTTCGTCGGTGAGACGGTTATACAGGATGTAATTGGTCTTGGCGCGCGACTTCACCTCGTGACCGGTGTTAGCGTCA
Source organism: uncultured Alphaproteobacteria bacterium (assembly GCA_963726125.1). Lineage (GTDB taxonomy): Bacteria > Pseudomonadota > Alphaproteobacteria > Acetobacterales > Acetobacteraceae > JAMXLO01. Next base: position 972,642 of record CAVSBG010000005.1, read on the forward strand.
TGCGAATAGCTGAACCGCAGCACGAAACTGTCCGTGTTCGTCCCGTTGCTGATATATATATTATGTCCACACCCGGCTGCGTCGAGGCAGTTCCCATTGCCGCTGAACTCGCTGCGATCAATAACGATATTGGCGGGAACGCTGGGAGTAAGTAGTACGCCGTTCTGGCTGCTCTCGAAATACGAGTTGGTGATATAGACGTAACCGCCGCCGTCGAGCCGGATACCAGCGTCATTGCGGCTCGGACCTTGAACGCCGATGAACGCTATGTTGGCGATGATCATGTTGGTGCCGCGGGGATTGAAGATGCCTTTGTCCCCTGTGATGGCACAGCCGGTCGCGTTGAAGGTTGCCCGGCCGTCCACGCCGATGACTGTGATGTTGTTGGCGCTCCAGACGATGCTTTGCTCCGTGCAACCGTAGGTGCCCGAGTCGATCTCGACTACATCGCCGTCCTGTAGCTGCCTGGAAATAGAGGAGAACGTCTTGTACTGTTGTTTGGCCCCGACGTGCCAGACCTTGCCGGTACCGAAAACACCCGTCGGCGCCTTCACTGCGTCGAGCTGCGGATTGTATGGCGGGATGATGTCGGGTGCGCCGGCGGCAGGGGCTTTCACGGGGCCGGCCGCGTGGGCGCAACTGGTCGCGAGCAAGCCGAGCACGACGACGACCGAGAGCGGCCAGGCAGTTGTTCGCATGCTGCAGGACAGACCATAGATGGAATGGAGTGCGGTCAGAAGGAAATGCGGACGCCACCAACAGGTTGTGGATATCGACCTAGAGTCGCGGGTGACGATTTGGGATTGCATCACGGTGGGAGAACTCCATCGCCACGGCCTCTCGGCCTTTTGTGCAGCAGGATCATACCCGACTTCGGAGGCGGTGCACGTGAACCGCTCATGGGTCGATGCCGCCAGTTGTGCTGTTGCAGGATCGTTCCATGCTTCGCGACGTTAAGGCGCATTCCGTTTCGGATGCATACGGCGGTGCCAGGCCCAGGACGTTCGAACGATGGTCGCGAGATCCGAGAGCGATGGGTCGAAGCCCAGCTCGTTGCGTGCACGCACCGGGTCGGCGACCAGTACCGCCGGATCACCGGCCCTGCGCGGTCCCGTCACGTCCGGCAGTCGTTCGCCTGCTTCGTGCTCGATCGCGTCCAACACTTCCCTCACAGAATGGCCATGCCCGGTTCCGAGGTTGAACACCCCGCCTGGCGCGCCAGAGAGCAAGAGCCGCAGAGCAGCGACGTGTGCATCCGCGAGGTCAGCAACATGCACGTAGTCGCGGATGGGGGTGCCATCCGGCGTCGCGAAATCCGAGCCAAATACGGCGAAATCGGCGACATGGCCTTGCAACGCCATCATCGCTCGTGGGATCAGATGCGTTTCCGGATCGCGCAGCTCGCCGATCTCGTTGTCCGGATCGGCGCCACAGGCGTTGAAGTAGCGCAGCGCGATCGAGCGCAGCCCGTAGGCCGGGCGGAAGTCGGACAGGATGCGCTCCACCATCAGCTTTGAAGCGCCGTACGGATTGATCGGATCTGGCCGGGTGTCTTCAACAATCGGCACCTGCGCGGGTTGCCCGTAGATGGCGCAGGTGCTCGAGAACACCAGCGCGTCGCAGCCTGCCGCACGCATCCCAGCCAACAGCGACAGCGTTCCGGCGACGTTGTTGTCGTAATATTTCGCCGGCTCGGTCACCGATTCTCCGACCAGGGCAAAGGCCGCGAAATGCAGCACTGCGACGCAGTCATGCCGCCGGATGGTCTCTGTAATCGTCGCGGTGTCGTGCAGGTCGGCCTGCACCAACGGTCCCCAGCGCACGAACTCACGGTGCCCGGTCGATAAATTGTCCAGCACAACGGGGAGGAAGCCTGCCCGAGCCAGCGACTTGCACGTGTGCGCCCCAACGTATCCGGCGCCACCAGCGACCAGCACAGCTTGCGTCATCGATCAGAACCTCCGGTGTGTCTCTTGCATTGCGTGTCGAGGATTCGGGGGCGGATGGTTCAAGGCGTTGCGGGCTGGCCGACAACATAGCCGCGAGAGGCGAACACATCGTAATAACGCGCGTCTCCGGTGCGCCACTCGGAAAGCAGGGTTTTTAGTTGCACAAGTGCCTCCGTTGCCGGACGGAAGAGCGGGAGATCGTCGCCACTGACAGAGCCGACAGCAATCCGTTCGAATCCCGCCAGGAACTCAAGCACTACACTTGGGTCGCTGTTGAGCTCGTGCATGTAGCCAGGGGCAAACTCGAGGACGACAAGCCGGGCGCGGGACAGCACCGAGCGACCGCCGGCGATGACGAATGGTTCGGCTCCCTGAGTGTCGATCTTGGCGGCAACCGCGCCTGTCACTTCGTTATCGAATTGGTCCAGCGGGGCCGCTTCGACCTGGATCGTTTGCCCTGAACCGTGCTGTGCCGTGCTCAGGCGGTGATCGCCAAGGTTCCATTCGTGCACAGCGAAGTCCAGCGTCGATTTCTTCGAGAAGAGCGCGACCTGATGCACAGTCACGTTGTGGTTGGGACAGTTCCGGTCGACGTTTGCGCGGAGATGTCGATTGTTCACGGGATCGGGCTCGAACGCGAGGCACCTTACGGTCGGGTCCTGTGCAACGGGAATTGTCGTGAGGCCGATGTTGGCACCGATGTCGAGATAGGTTCCGCCGCCCTGGCTCGCGAAGAACTCCCGGAACAGAGCTGCCATGCGCGGCTCATAGACGCCGGTCCGGGCGTAGGCTGGCAGAATGAGGCCGTCGTTGAGGGCGCTCTGGATCAAGCCATAACTGCCAGACGCGCAAAGCTGCAGGTAATCGAGCCGGGGCGTGCAGCGAGCGAGAATTTGTTCGGTGCCGATGCGGTCGAAAAGCGCCTCGAGAATTGCCTCGTTCGCGCCCCAGGGAAGCCGCTTCACCGCGGCCTTGAGGGCTCTCTTGGCAAGATTCTTCAGTGGTCGTCTCCCGTGTCAGAGGCTGTGCTGTCGGGTGGTTCATGGCGCGGTTCTACGCCCAGTGTCCCGGCCGGTCACTCTATTGGTGCCACCCTACACGCCTCGACGGAGGGTCCGCAATTTCGTAACCATCGTGCATCCCGACCGGTGTCCCTGGAAACAGATCTGACGAATGCCATGCCTGCCTCCGGAAGAATCGCTTTCATCACGACCCCGAACAGCGACCCCTGGAGCGGTGCGGAAGAGCTGTGGACACAGTCTGCCCTCGCCCTTTTGTCGCGCGGTTTTGCCGTGTCGGCCAGCATCACCGAATTTTCGCCGCTGCACCCGCGGATGCTTGATCTGCAGGCGCATGGAGCGGATCTGTGGCTGCGTCCGACCTGGTATTCCTGGCGCGAACATCCTTGGCGGCGGCTGCGGTCGCGGCGCGTCGGGCCCACAACGCATGCTGTCGAGGAGATGCTTCGCGCACGATCGCCGGCGCTGGTTGTCCTTTCGGACGGCATCAGTTTGCCGGCGATAGAGTTGCTCGAGTTTTGCAATGCGAACCGGCTACCCTTCGTCACGATCGTGCATTTGGGCAGGGACCGTGATTGGTGGGCTGATGATCTCGCCGAAAGGTATCGCATTGCGCTGGCTGCGGCGCGCCGGTGTTATTTCGTCTCGGACGCGAACCGCCAGCTTTCGGAAAAGCAAATTGGCGGTGAGCTGCCAAATGCTGAGGTGATCTGGAACCCGCTTAATGTTTCGTGCCGCGCACCGCTCTCTTGGCCGCCCCTGAGCGATAGTGGAGAGCTACGACTGGCCTGCGTCGGGCGCTTGTATCTTCCCCATAAGGGTCAAGACCTTCTCTTCGAGGCGCTGGCCTCGCCGATCTGGCGAGAGCGTCCCTGGCGCCTCTATTTGTACGGAGAAGGTCCGATGAGGGGGAGCCTCGAATGGCTCGCTCGAAGACTCGGTATTGCGGACCGCGTCGTATTTGCCGGATTTGCGAGCGTCGAGCAGATCTGGGCGAAGAACCATGTGCTCGTTGTGCCCTCACGCTTTGAGGGCGGGCCCATGGTGACGGTTGAAGCCATGTCTACGGCCGGCCAGTCATTGGGACGCCGGTCGGGCTTCACCCGGAGGTCATTGAGGACGGGCTAACCGGCTTCCTCGCTGACGCGCCGACGGCGAGCAGCATAGCGGCGGCGCTCGAACGCTTCTGGCAACGGCGCGGCGAAGCGGAGGCGATCGGCAAGGCTGGTGCCCGCAGGATATTGCAGCTCGTGCCGCCCGATCCGGTGCGGGTGTTTTCGGACAAACTCGCGGAATTGACGGAGCCAGGGCCGTCATCGTGATGCGTCAATAGCACCAACGTAAAGCAAGGAGAAGCGCCCAAGCATGGACCTTCAAAAACCGGACGGAAAGTCTTGTCCGTTGCGTCCAGGGTAAACGGCTTGCCTCATCCTGTCTTAATGGCAAACAAAAGGTGCGGAGAAATTCCTGATTGCGTCGCGGCATTTTATCCCCGGCAGTAGTCAGGAGCATGCTTGCTTGAGACTGAAACATCAGCATGGCCTTCGCCATTCTCGCTTTGAGCAGCCTAGGTTGCTGCAAGATATGACGGGCATCCCACAGGGTGCTGCTTCGTTGCTGGTGACCCGCGCCACTCTGGTTCCGGCCATGTTGTCGCCAAAGAATGGTTGGCTCGGCAATGGTATGCAGGACACCGCAGCTCGCGGCGAGCAGCGCGACCCACCAATCATGATAGGAAGCCCCTTCTGGCATCGGTTGACCCACTCCAGAAGCGCCCGATTACCCATTGAGGCGCAACCTTGTACAATGTTATTAATTATCATATGGTCAAGCCGCTCGTCCCTGCGGGGATTTATATGCGAGTATTTAAAGAATGATGGAGCAATCCGTTGTAAATTACCATCAACAACCTTCAAATCAGAGTGGACAAGAATAGGAGTTGCCTCTGCCCAACTTTTTCTTCCAGGTGCCGAATCGCATCGATCATTAGCTCAATCTTGTTCGGAAGCCAGACATCATCTTGATCGCAAAACGCAAAATAAGGAGTGTCGCACAACTCCATCAAACGCGCGAAGTTGCGAGTTGATCGTAGGTTGCCAAGACCATCCGATATGACCCTGACTTTATCCGGTCGTGCAGCGGACCAACGCTCTAGGATCTCCGGTGTCCGATCGCTGGATGATCGTCCCGGAGAAATGACGAAATCTCGGTAAGTCTGACAAAGGAGCGAGCGCATCAATCGTCCAGATATCGCTCACCGTTGTAGGTCGCGAGCAAAATAGCGACACTGCCGTTGCGTTGTATAGGAATTTGCCTGACTTGAACCATTTCAGGGTGTCCTCAAGCGGCATAGCAAACTCTCAACAACTCGAATTACACTGGCTCGCTTAGAACCGTGTTGGACCATCACTGCTCTTAGCAGTCGGCCGAATATTTCTCGTCGTCCAGCAAGCATCTTCAAAAGACCAGCTCGCAAGATATTATTAATCCATGGTGCTGGAAGCTTCCGTCGAGTACTTTCGCGGTGTTTGGAGCCGACTTCACTCTTGTCACAATTCGTTCGAATACGTCTTCCATAGGTAGCAGAGAGCTCCTTCCAGACATGGGGATGCGGTGTCTTGTCACCGACAGAGGTTTCGATGCCGACGAGCGAATGATCATGCCTCGCGGGCTGCCGGAAATCGTCCGTCAACAAAATCTTTTCGAGGCAATCAGCAGCAATGCTCCACGAATACCGTTGAACGAAAGCGTTTCCACTCAGCGCGAGTTGGAGGCGCAATGGGTCGTCGTTCAGCAGCGTTGCCACCGCATCGGCCAGCCTCGCGGGCTGCATCGGAGGCACGACTAACGCGGTTTCGCCGTTGATCGCATAGTCGCGGCTACCGCCGTTGTCTGCGGTAACCAGTGCCGCGCCACAGGCCATCGCTTCGACGCCGGGCAAGCCCCATCCCTCGAGTGGAGGAAACATAATACCGACTGGGCGTTGTAAAATTCGCGCAGCGCCGGCTGAATGGTACGAATGCCACTCGATCCAATCCAGCATATACTCCAGCCGTTGGCGTCCGAATGCCGCGACCCGAAGTCGGTCGCCGAAGCGATCGCGCAGAGACGCGGCAACAATGGCATCGCGGGCGCCCTTGAACGACTCGTCACGAGCCGGGAAACCCACGTGCAAAGGTTGACGATCGGCGGGGGCGATGTCGACTTCAAAGGCATCAAAATCCATACCGCATGGGATTTGCGCGACCGGTTTGCCGCCATGTTTCCGAACGGTTTCCGATACGATGAAGGACGTTGCGATGATTTTGAAATCCCGCCGGTAAGTTTGTTCAATGCGGGCACGCGTTTGCGGTTCGACCGTCATCAAGTATTCGTAGTCGTAGACTATGTAGAACTTGCGCCCGCAGCGGAGCGGCGCGTCAGCCATGGCCTCGGCGGTGTGCCAAGAGGTCGCGATCAGCACATCAGCGGAGGGCAGTGAGCGGCCGGTCAGGTTGGGCAGGAACCTGATGCGGACAGAGTTGTCGAGTGCAAACGAGCCAATTAGCGGGCGGTTGCGCAGGCGAAGGTTGAGCGCCCACAGCGCTGTGCGCAGATCCGCCTTGAGTTGGCCGACAAAGCCTAGTGAAGCGATCAGATAGCGAGGAAAGACGACGGTGACGTCATGACCTTTTCGCGCCAACAGGTTCGCATATCGGTAGTGAACGTGGTAGCCGCCGATCGGGACGTTGGCATAGACGGGTAAGGCGATGACGATTTATCGGCAAGTCTCCAGATGAGAGTCGAATGATGTTCCCAGAAAGTCACTGAATCCCATCAGGATCACGACGGCAGGAGCAAGGAATTTCGCTGCAATCAGGTTCCTTTCCACAACCATCAGATGGTGGCGTGATCGAATTTACAACTAATCTGCGTTGAAAACCTTGATTTTAAAAGTAATTCATGAAACGGCCTGCACCTGCCGCACTGGCTGCGTCGCTTCCCAGGACCAGTCGCCGGAGAGACGAACCGCCGAACCCTTTACTATGATCGCCGCGGGCGTATTCGGCCCAGCGATTACCTCCACCTGCTGACAAGCGGGCAAATAATCTAGCGCATGGAATCGCCAGACCGGCAGCCAACGTCCACGTTATAGATGTCCGGGCCGAGCGGTAGCGCACCAATCGTCACTTCGACATTAAAGATTCCCGGATCGGCGAAACTGGGCCGGAATCCCGTCTTGGAAATCCGAATCATAACTCAGCAATCGTGTGCCATCGCCTGCGGAAAACCCAATTCCGACCGCAACTGCCGATACCGCCGACGCCGTCTTGAAGCAGATGCGGGCCTTTACTGGTTGACCATGGCGCAGAGGCAGCTTGGAAAGCCATTCCAGAGACAGTATGTGTAAGCGCTTGTCATGATGATAGCCGCCTTGGCACGTCCTCCAGCGGCACGAAGCGATCACGGTCCGCCATGCCTCGCGACAAATATCGATCGATTATCTCGCGCGCTGGGCCTATCTCGCAGACCGAGCCTCGATCGAGCCAAATCGCGTTGGGGCACAGACTTGTGGCAGATTCCCATATTGTGGCTGACGAACAACACCGTCCGGCCGTCGCGGCTGGAGACCTCGTCCATCTTCCCCAGGCACTTCTTCTGGAACTCGGCGTCGCCGACCGCGAGCACCTCGTCGACGATCAGGATCTCCGGCTCCAGATGCGCCGCGACGGCGAAGGCCAGGCGCACATACATGCCGGAGGAATAGCGCTTGACCGGCGTATCGAGGAACCGCTCGACCTCGGCGAAAGCGACGATCTCGTCGAACTTCGTGCGGATCTCGGCGCGGCTCATGCCGAGGATCGCGCCGTTGAGATAGATGTTCTCCCGGCCGGTCAGCTCGGGATGAAAGCCGGTGCCGACCTCGAGCAGGCTGGCGACCCGGCCGCGCAAGCGTGACGCGCCCCGCGGTCGGCTCGGTGATGCGGGACAGGATCTTCAGCAGCGTGCTCTTGCCGGCGCCGTTGCGGCCGATGATGCCGAGGACCTCGCCCTCGCTGCACCTCGAAGCTGACATCCTTGAGCGCCCAGAATTCCTCGATCGTGTCGCCCTGCACGACCTGCCGGCCGCGCATGACATCGACCGGCCTTGCGGCCGAAATTGCGCAGCTCCTGGCCAATGACATCGCGCAATGCGGTGTAGCTGGCCTGCCCACCGCGTTGATCGCGGTGGCCGACCAGATAGCGCTTCGACAGATTTTCGACGGAGATGATCGATGCCGGCATCATGGCGGAGCCTTATCGTCCTCAGATCAGATCGGCAAAGCTTTTTTCCGTCTTGCGGAAGCGGCGGATGCCGAACCACAGGAAGAACGCCGCAACGGCCAGGCTCACCGCCGAGGCCCGGGAGATAGAGCTCGCTCTGCCCGCCGAGGATGCACCAGCGAAACCCGTCGATCACGCCGACCATCGGGTTGAGCGAATACAGCAGCCGCCATTGCGGCCGGGACGACGCTGGAACTGAACCCCACCGGCGAGACATACAGGCCCAATTGCACGACGAACGGGATGACATAGCGGAAGTCGCGGTACTTGACGTTGAGCGCGGTGATCCACAAGCCCGGGCCGATGCTGGCGACGAAGGCGAGCAGGACGAAGCCCGGCAGCAGCAGGATCTGCCAGCCCGGCGCGAACCGGTACCACGCCATCATCGCCAGCAGGATCGCGAAGGAGATGAGGAAATCGGCGAACGCGACGACCACCGTCGCCGTCGGCACGATCAGCCGCGGGAAATAGACCTTGCTGATCAGGTTGGCGTTGCCGATCAGGCTGCCCGACGCCTCGCTGAGGCTGCTCGAGAAGAAGGTCCAGGGCAGCATCCCCGCGAACACCATCAGCGGGTAAGGGGCGTCGCCGTCGGAGGGCAGCTTGGCGATGCGGCCGAAGATGACGGTAAAGACCACCATCGTCAGAACCGGCCGGATCACCGCCCAGGCCGCGCCGATCACCGTCTGCTTGTAGCGCACCGCCAGATCGCGCCACGCCAGGACGTAGAACAGCTCGCGATAGCGCCAGAGGTCGCGCCAGTAATTGCGCTCCTGGAGGCCGGCCTCAATGATTATCACGTCCGCCATTAAGACATGTTTCCTGCGCGAGTCGAGACAATTACAGGGTAGGACCTGCCCGAGCAAGCGTTTCGGCGTGGTTACGCCGCCCTCGATCGAGTGCCAAAGGGTGAAGCGGCAGTTTGCAGCCTGGCGGCCGCGACATGTCCCGCGCCTGTGGCCGCTGATTGCCTCCAGTGGTGGCCAGCGCCAACTGCCTCGACACAATACCAGCCGCGACGACCAGACCCAATTGTCCCGGCGGCCGCAGCGCGGCCTACGAGTCTGAAACCCGAGTGAGAACCGGGGAAGGGCAAGAGGGCGTAGCATGCCTGAGTGCGCCGCGACGATGTCCGGAGGGGTTGCTCGTCGAAAAAATTCTGTCATAGCCGTCGGCAGAAAAACGGATGCGGGTCGTCCATGATCATTGACGCGCGAACCGTTCCGCAGGGAACGATCGTTGAGACAGAGGTCTGCATCATTGGTGCGGGTGCTGCCGGCATCGCTCTCGCACGCGAATTCATCGACGCGCCGTTTCGGGTGGCGCTCCTCGAAAGCGGCGGCATGGATATCGATTTCGACACGCAGGAGCTCTACGAGGGTCAGAGCATCGGCCTGCCGTTGGATCCCTTGACATTATCCCGGCTTCGCTATTTCGGCGGCTCGACCAACCATTGGGGCGGCTATTGCCTCCCGCTCGATCCGATCGATTTCGAGCAGCGCGAGGATTTCGCCTATCACGGCTGGCCGTTTCCCAAATCTGAGCTCGATCCGTGGTACGCGCGCGCTCAGGCGGTATGCAAGCTCGGACCTTATGATTATCGACCATCGAGCTGGGGCATTCCGGCAAGCAAGATCCCGCCGCCATTCTCCGGTCCCCACTTCGAAACCAAGCTTCTGCAAGAGAACCCGGTGCGGTTCGGCCCGGATTATGCGCCAGAGCTGCGCCGCGCTCCACGGGTCACGGTCTATCTCTACGCCAATGCCTTCAATCTTGACGGCGGCGACAATGACGCCGAAATCAAGGAATTGTCGGTCAAGACCCTGTCCGGAAACCGTCTCACAGTCCGCGCGCGCTTCTATGTGTTGGCGACCGGCGGCATTGAGAACGCCCGCCTGCTGTTGGCTTCCGGCAAGGAAGGCGGGAATGGGCTCGGGAATGCCCACGATCTCGTCGGACGTTTCTTTATGCTGCACCTGGTTTACTCCGCCGGAACCATCGTGCCCTCCAACCCTCACATGAACTTCGATTTCCAGACAAAAGGCACATGGGTTCCTGGGACGTTTCGAATTGATCCGCTCATCGGGTTGTCCGCGTCAAGCATGCGCGCGATGCACCTGCCCAGCATATTAATGGGATGGGTGTTCCAGTTTTCGCCAGTTGTCGGCGCCGTCGAGGCCCTGAAGCGAATTATGGGAACCGAAGGTCCCGGCGGAAGCAGGCTATCGGACCTGGGCAACGTTATTGGCAATTTCGAAGGAGTCGCCAGCTTTGCTCTGCGCAAGGCGCTGTTCGGCGAGGGAATACCGATCGAGGCGATCGACGTCTGGTGTAATTCGGAACAACAGCCGAACCCGCAAAGCCGGGTGACGCTTGGATCGCAGCGCGACGAGCTCGGTATGCCGGAAGTTGTCGTCGATTGGCAGCTTGTGGCCGAAGACAGGAGCAAGGCTGCCGCCACCAATCGATTGCTCGGCGCCGAAGTAGGGCGCGCGGGATTTGGCCGGCTTCGCACGGCATTTGGCGCCGACGATGCGTGGCCGGCGGACTTCCAGGGGAACCAGCACCATATGGGAACTACGCGCATGCATCGCGATCCGACGTTGGGCGTCGTCGATGAGGATTGCCGCGTGCATGGCGTGGCCAATCTCTACATCGCCGGGAGTTCGGTGTTCCCGACCGGAGGAGCGAGCAACCCCACTCTGACGATCGTTGCGCTGGCGTTGCGCCTGGCCGGTCATCTCAAGAAGCAACTCGCGTGACGTGTGGTGGCCGATCACGAGGAAGCTGATTGGCCGGGGTCAGCTCCGACACAGCCTTCCGCAAGTTCGGTGGTCCACTTCAGCCTATGGTCCGATGGGGGTCCGAGAGCAATGCCGCGAGCGCATAAACGCGCGTCTCGGTTAGCGAGAGCATCCAACCATCGACGTTAACAATCCGGCCCTCACGAAAGTCAGTCCGGCTGCGATCTCTCAGGGCCTGTGCAAGCGCGCTTGCTGACCAACGATCTCCACGTGTCGCACAGATACCATCAAAGATCAGCCGGTTGAGATCTGCTATCGATGTTTCGACTGCGGGCAATGTTTCCAAGCAGGCTTTGCCCAGTGTCTGGGACTGATTCAACCGCGAACACCAGGCAAGGAATGCGGGATCACAGGCCAAAGAAGCTGGTTCGCGGGAGGCGACGAGCAACGGCACATGCCCGCTGAGCCAAGCCGCCCCTACAGAGCTGGCTGCTGCAACGAGGCTACGGCGGCGCAGCATCGCCCGGGCGTTCACGTGGATTGCGATCGAGATCGACAGCGCGGCCTAAATGCCGGAACCGCGATTGCCAGAGTAAGCACGCTGCCGGTTGGCTGCATCGCATTGCCCGCGAACGGCGACCTTTCCGTGACCATTGTCAAAGCAACCGCTTGGGTTGGATCATCAACCGACAGGTTAACCGACTGAGGAGGTGCCTCCTCTAGCACGTGGTGCGCCACGGTCAAGGCCAGTGCTGGCGCATTGCAATTTAGCCCGGGAGTGGACGGCGGTCTGCTATGCGACGTGAGTGGTCCCATCGCACCAACCGCACCTCAACGACGGGCCCGGCGTAGGGCGAGGCTGCCAGATGCATCGAAGGTTTGCCCCTCGGGTCAGCAGTGAGAAGTTTGCGACACGAAGAGAATCCGCCTAAAATACGGACCGTGGTGATGCGAACCACCTCAGGATGTCGTGGATGGATTTAATCAACCCGTCTGTTGTCGAGCAGCATCGTACCAGGGTTCCCGGCGCGACAGCTTCGGTGAACATTCTGATGTGCACCAATGCCTTGTTCCTGCAACACGCGGCCGTCTGTCTTGCGTCTCTCCTGGCGAATAACCCGGACTTTTTCTTCGACATCGTGATCGTCAGGCGGGTAACAGAGGATCTGGATGAGGAAAAGCTCCGACGCTCTCTGGCTGGCTTTTCCAACCATCGGCTGACCTTTCAGAAATTCGCGCCTCCTGCGGACCTTCTACTGCCGCTCGAGCCGCATGCGCATTACACGATCGATACCTACACGCGGTTGTGGTTGGGAGAGTTCTTCCCGCAAACGGTCGACCGGGCGCTCTATCTGGATGCTGACATAGTCGTAGTGGGCAGCATCGCCCCGCTATGGAGCACGGATCTCGGCGGAGCATTGATGGGTGCGGTCGACATCCCTGGATCCGACCAAGGGCTACGACGCCTTGGGATGCGCATCGAAGACGGTTATTTCAACGCGGGCGTGCTGCTTATCGACGTTGCCCAGTGGCGGACAACGCGGGCCGAAATCACGGTCCTTGAATATATCCGTGCCAATCCGGAGCGGGTGTCTTATGATCAGGATGCGTTGAATGCATGCTTTCGTAGCCGCACGAAACGGCTCGACTATAAGTGGAACGTGATTCGCCCGTTTTATCGAGAACCGCTGGTGCTTCCGCTGGGGCGCAGCGAGATAGAGGCAATCCGCCGCGACGCGCGGATTATACATTTCAATGGCGGCTCGAAACCGTGGAGCTATTTTTGTGACCACCCCTGCAGGGCCGAGTATGATAAATATCTGCGGATGACTGAGTGGCGCAATTACGTTCCTCCGGACCGCACCGCGCTGAACATGGTGCGCAAGGGAATTTCAGCCATGACGCCTGACTCCGTTAAACGCGTTCTCAAGATGGTGGTTGCCAGGATCGCTACGAGTCGTCGCTCAGCTGACGCGGTTTGATCACCACAGTCGCGGTTATGCCAGGCAGCGGTTTCAGCTAAATGCCCGCATTTGTGGGTCTTTTGCACGAGCGGACCGGGAAGCGGCGGTGGACACCATATCAACCGTTTCGACGGCAAGCGGATTGCGTGGCGTCTTCATCATTTGCCGTATTGCCGATACAACATCCGCAACAGAGATCTCGCGCATGCATTCGCGGTCGAACTCACAAGTGTTCGCGCGCCAGCACGGTGCGCACGGAACGGCTGTATATAGGTTCGTATTGCAGACATATCCGGATTGCCACGGAGCCTCACGCCCCCCGAAAATGATCACGCTCGGACATTCGACGGCTCGTGCAACGTGCATGAGGAACCCCACGGTGCCAACATAAAGCCGGGCATGGCTCAAAATGGCGGCCGTCTCCCTGATGTTGGTGGCGCCTCTCAGGTCCTTGGCGTGCTGCAGTGCGGGGTCGGATTTCGACCCGAGCTGGATGAATTCCACGTCGCCAGCAAGCGCATCCACGACGTTCTGGACGCGTTCCGGATACCATTCCTTGTTTCGCATCGGATGGCGGGCGGCCATGCCGCTGCTTTGAATGACGATGTGACCATGGGCCCAGGCAGCCGGCGATTTCTCTTGTTCCGACAGCAGGAGATACGGTCTGATCGCTACCGGACCGGTGATGCCGACGCGCGCGCACATTTCGGCGATAATGTGGCGCGTTGGAATTCTGCGCTGATCGATGCCGTCGAGCGGGGCATATTCGGGTCTGGCGAACTTGCCCCCCCAAATACGGACGAACCGCTGACAGATCGAAACGGTTGAGCCGTCTCGATAATAGCGTGGCCACAGCGGGCGCACGTAGGCCGGATCCTGATTTCCTGCGAACAATTCCGGATGGTCCGAGACCATGAGTATACCGTCCTTGCCTCGCTTGCGAAGTTCGCGCAAGACGGCGGTGCAGAGCAGATCATCGCCGGGCGCAAATCCAAAATAGAGCAGGACCTTTGGGAAGGGCGCACGCACTGCCACAAAGTGTAGCCAAAAGCCGAAGACTCCTACCCAATCTCTTAAGTCTTCCCACAGGTTGCGCGCCGCCAGCACGGCCGCCGGCGGCAGGATCAGCTGGGCTAGTGCTTTGGCACCTCTGCGCATGATTTAAACCGGCTCGGGTCCAGGAAACGATTGCCACGACAATGGAGGTCGAGAGGTGATGATCATGGTGCCATCGCCGACGGAGGGGTTAGTGCAACGTAAACCCACTGAGCGCCGGATCCGCAACGCGCGGCTTTACCAAGCTCCAATGTCGTAGCGACCGGCTTGCGGGCGTGCAGCACCGATAATGTTGGTGCTGTCAAAGGTATAGTTTGTGCGTTGGGGACAAGACGGCTGCGCAGCCTCGCAGTTGATTGAGAACGTTCCGAATGCGCTACCGGCCCCGCGCAATGGAGAGCCGGGCGAGGGCCGCCAATCACGGCCCGGAGGAGGTTGTCTATCGTCAAGTGATGTGGTCCTGGCGGTCTGGGCGGCGCGCGACGCGGCGGATGCACCCGCGGCCGGCGGGTTTTGCGCCCAGGCCGGGAGCGCCTTCCACCATATCATTGCAGCGGCCAGGCACCCAAACATGAGCACCAGACGCGGCAAGCATGCCGGCACGCGATCTCGTCTGCCCATTGAGGCCTACCCCCTTTCCGAGACAGGTCGCGACAGGCCGCGGTCGACAAGAGCCGCGGTCGACGCATGGCCACTGCTCGGATCATCTGCTGGATACAGCGGGACTGGCGGTTGCCAGGAAACGCATGGACGCTCAAGCGGCTGGGACCGGTATGCCCACATCATCCCGTGGGATGTCTGCTCGAATACCGAATAAAGTTGGAACCCGAGTTCCTTCAGCCGCTCGCAGCACCACGCACGTCCATCGGGACGGTCATCGCGCGCGTGCCATTCCATGATGATGCTTCGAATGTCCAGTTCCCCAAATCGGGGATCTTCCAGCAGTTCGTACTCCATGCCTGCGATGTCGATCTTCAGGATGTCGATCCGGCGGCCGAGCAGCAGAGCGATGATGTCGACAACCTCAGCCTCATGCCCGCCACCGGACGTGGTGCCCACTTGCGATGATGTGCCCGCATTGGATATCCACGCACGGCCGGGTGCAGCACCCGCGGCAATTCCATGCAAGGTGGTCCGCCGCAAGAGGCCATTGCGTTCCAGATTTTTCTGGCACTGCGCGACGTGGCCGGGGTGAGGCTCGAAGGCGATCACTTCCGCACGCCAATACGTGGCCAGCCAGTAAAGACAGCTCATGCCGACATTGGCGCCCAGGTCGACAATAAGCTTCACGCGCTCCGGCGGGATCCGCACAGGGACCCGCAAATAATTGCGGGCGAAAATGTCGCAGGCCACATCGGCGTCACTGTTGCCGGCCGAGTCCGGGCGCAGCTCAAGTTCCGGCCCGACAAATTCCTGTTTGGAGCGCAAACGCAGACGAACGCTGCCTTTCTTGCCACCAAGTCGCCAGGTGAGGTAACGCATCGCACTCGATGGTGTCAGCGTCCGCGTAAAGGCGAACGGGAAAGTGTCGACCTGCGGGTCCGCTTGCTTTGCGTTGATAGCTGGAGTGCTGCCGGGGCGCAGCTTTGCGATCAACTCCTGGCCACGCGCTGCATAGTAGTCGCCCAGGAAGCGGTTGGCGCCGATGAAGTGGAAGAATTTAGCCTCCCGCCGAGCGGTATGTCGCGTAAAGCTGGCATATTCCGGGTATGGCAACACGACAGCGCCGGGGGAATTGGCGATGGCGAAGTTGGAGCCACACTGCTCCGTGCCCCACCCGCGCCACCGTGTCGTGCCGACGAGCTTTTCCATTTCCTCATGAAACCGCGTGATCGCCGCGCGGGTGAAGCCACCATGGGAGAAGCCGGCGAAACCGGACGAGCCGCGCACATAGCGCAAGCCTTCATCGGGATAACGTGCGAACATCCGCTCCGTGATGATCCCGATGTACTCGCTTGGCGTCGCCTCCGCCTCCTCGGCCACCTCCGGCAACGACATCAGATCGAAGCCATCGGACATCGTGAATGGGGTGTTGGTTTCAACGCATCGCATCACTTCATCCAAATTGTCGCCCACGGTTAACGTGTCGGCATCAAGCTGAATGGTGTATTCTGACTCGGAACGATCGAGCACGTAGAGCAGACGCTCCCAGGTCCCGCCGCGCTGGCAAGAGCCCGTGGCGATATCCTCGAGGATGACGAATTCCAATCCAGGGACGTGCCGAGCCAGCGTGTCGCGCAAAGACTGCGGCATATCGCGATCGATGATTGCTGCGACCTTGCCTCGCCCAAGCTTTGGATAGAACGACTTCAGACTGAGCAGATACATCGGTACGTCGCTGTTCGCCACCATGCTGGCGATGCACCACGGCGCCGGCTCGATACGGATCGGCGGCGTGTCGAGGATACCGTCGATGGCTCGGTTAAGTCTTTGTGTCCGACGCCGCTTATGGAACCGATAGAACATAGCGGGCACGTACACTATGGCGATCGGGCAATCAACGGAAAGCTTGGCGCTTTGGAGCATGCCGCGCCATACCCGCGAGGCATGCGGCGTTCAGCGTGCAGCAGGTGCCGGCGTTCGGAACCGACCGTGCAGCGGCTTTGCGGGGTTATTGGCGCGGCGGCGGCGCAACCGCTGGATCTTTGTCGAGACAATGGGGCAAATTGCCGGTTGCAGTGAGTTTGTTACCGGACCGGGCGTAGAGCATGGTTCGTGCGGTATCCTCAATCCCGTGTGGATCGCTATACCCTGTCAAAACCGTACCCTCGATTTCCCAAAACCTTGTCCTCTCATCGGTCGTAGCGGGTGCGACGGGACCTCAGGCAGCCCCGCTTCGTGGGTACGAAGCTCCGCAGCTGTTGGCATATGGCAAGCAGCGAATATTGTTGCGGACTCATAGTGGAATCTGACCCGTCCTCCGTTCAGGCAGCGCGCCTTTCTTGCTTCGGATCGGGCTCTCTTCGGACAATCGTGGTGGCCGGAGAGGCGGAGATCATCAATCGCGCCATGGGCCGCGGGCGCAGCATGGCCCCCAGTTGCTTTCGTGCCTATCTCCCCGTTAAGTGGTTGTCGGATTGGCAGAGTTGCAGCGGGCAACGACCAGACTGGAACCGGACCGGATGCAGCGTAGGATTGAGACGAGGGCGGATGGATGTGTTCCCGGAGCCGCCGCACGGGCTGAGAAGATCTGATGCCATTGTTCTCGGTTGTCATGGCGACTCGCAACCGCCCAGCTCTCTTCCGTGACGCGTTGCAGTCCGTGCTTGACCAATCGTGTCGGGATATTGAGATCATCGTCGTCAACGATGGCAGCACCGGGGAGTATCAGCCCGCATATGAATCGATCCTCCACGGGGCCGATTCAATCCGGGTACGGTGGTCAACCCTCAGCTCTCGGCCGCAGGGGCATGGGGCCAGTTTCGCGCGCAACTCTGGCGCCGCGGAAGCGAGCGCCCCCTATCTCTGCTTCCTCGACGACGATGACACCTGGACCGACCCGAACCATCTCGATCGTGCCCATGCCGTGATCACTGGGGCCGGCGAGCCGGTCGATCTCTACATGACCAATCAGGTTGCTTTCCTGCACGATAAGCAATTGCCGGGGACCGATCTGGATTGAGGATTTGCCGCCAATCCTGGCCGCGCTCAGCAATCGGCCGGATCGGCATGGGTCGCACTGCGTGACTACCGAGGAACTGTTGCGCAGCCAGGGGTTCTGCCATCTGAACACCCTGATCGTGCGCCGCGCTCTGTACCATGACATCGGCGGCCTGGACGAGAACACGGGTTGGGAGGAGGACCGGGATTTATATCTCAGGTTGATCGACCGCGCGTCGGTCATGAAGTACGCGCCGGTCACCATCGCGCGGCACAACGTCCCAGATCCCGCCAAGAAAGCCAACCTGACCACTGCGCATTCCGAGTTCGAGCGACGCCTGGCGCAGCTTCGGTTGCTCGATCGCGCTATACTCTTCAGTCGGCATGCCGCCATTCGCGCGTACGGCCGCCGGCACAAGGCATATACTCTGAAGCGGATCGCCGAATCACTTGCCGCTGCCGGCCGGCATGCCGATGCCGTGTTCTACGCTCGCGAAGCCCTCGGTGCCGGACCGACCACCAAATGGGCCGGCTACACCGCCTGGCGCACGCTGAAGCATGTGCTGTCTCGCTCGTGATCAGATGCAGGCCGGCTGGTGGATTTCAGAAAACACCCCTGGTCTCCCTTCGTTCGCCGGACGACGACCGCGGAATCAGAGCGGATACTCAGGTCAGCAACTCCTCCAGTTCGGCGACCCCCGCAGCGATCAGCTGATAGCAGCGGCGGAAATCCTCCAGCCCACCATCCACCGGGTCGGCGATCTCCCCGGGCTGGCCCAGTTCATCCAGCCGGACCACGGGCACCGTAAGGTCCGGGTACCGATCGAACACCGCTGCTCGGTTGATCTCATCGAATACCACCAGCACGCGAGGCCTTCGTGGCCGCCTCGCGTGTCAGCCATTCCGATCGGTGGGCAGCGAGATCGATCCCGAACTCTGCGGCGGCCTGCAATCCGAACGCCGGTGTCGCCCGGCCAGGCTGAGGCATCATGCCTGCCGAACCGACCGAGATTGCGTCGTTGTCGCCAAGGCGGGCACGCAGCATCGCCGCGGCGAAGGGGCTACGGCAGATATTGCCTTGACATACGAACAGCACGCGCGGCCTGCCGGCAGCACCACGTACCGCACGCTCCACCTGGGCCCGCGCCCACTGCCGGCGTCGCGCCGCCGCCCCCGGCAATGCCCGCATCACGCGCTGCCATACCGCCGCACTGGCCTCCCGCAGTTCGGCCAGTCCCGGGCGCGGATCATCGCGCACCAGTACGTCGTGCATCTCCCGTCCGGTTAACGCTCGCAGCAGCTCCACGCCGCGCCGCACTATGAATCTGACAGTCGCGAGAGGCCCGAGCCGCAGCCCCGCTGCCTCAGCCATGGAGGAATACAGATCTGGCAGCAGGTTGCGGCCATAGACGCCGGCGCGGTACTTCACCGCTGGCGTTTCCTCAGCAGCGGTCAGCAACCGGTACCAACGATAGGGAAAATCCACGCCCAGCGA
This sequence comes from uncultured Alphaproteobacteria bacterium, assembly GCA_963726125.1. Classification (GTDB taxonomy): domain Bacteria; phylum Pseudomonadota; class Alphaproteobacteria; order Acetobacterales; family Acetobacteraceae; genus JAMXLO01. Next base: position 991,773 of record CAVSBG010000005.1, read on the forward strand.
GAGCGGCAGTGGCATCGATCCCCAGGGACGGGCATTCACCTCCAGCAGTATCCAGCCCCCGCTGTCGTTGCGCTTGAATTCGAACATCGCCAAGCCGGTGTAGGGCACGGCGGCGACGAGTGCCTCGCAGGCCTGGAGGAGCCCCGGCGTCAGCGGGGCTGAAATGCGATAGAAGCTCGCGCCAGCCCGTTCGCGCACGCGGTGGTGTTCGAAAGCTTGTAGCACGCGTCCCTTGCTGGCCAGCAGCGACACGCCGATACCTTGTCCAGGGAAAAACTGCTCCAGCAGGGTTTCGTCGGGATCGACCTCGCGCAGCATCTTCGCCAGGCTGTCCGTGTCCGGCACCACCCGCGCCTTGCCGCGGGAGCCAAGCGTCTCCAGCGCGTAGGAACGGCGGGGCTTGAGCATCACCGGCACCCCGAATTCGGCCAGCACGGTCGCGGCCGTGTCATCTGGCCTGACCAGCCGACCGGCGGCCACCGGCACCCCGGCTTTCCGAGCCAGTTCACGTGTCGCGTGCTTGTCGAATAACACGGCGATTGCATGGTCGTCCGGGATGGCCAGGCGCGCCAGCGCCTCGAGCTGCAGCGCGGTGCCGCTGCAGCGGCAGCAGCGTGGTCTCGTCGCAGGGAATGACCAGGTCGAAGCGTTCGCGGCGCAGCAGTGCTTCCATGGCACGCAGCCACGCAGCACCGTCACCCATCCAGGGTGGCAGATCATGGACGGCAGCGATGTAACGCGAGCGGAGGGCGATGCGAGCGGAAATTCGTCGGCGCCACATGCACCGCTATGCCCTGGCGACCCAGGGAGCGGACCGTGGCCAAAAAGCTTCGTGTGTCGTCACCGAGGACCAGCGCCTTGCCCGACGTCACAAGCTACCCCCGCTCCGCAGCAGCAAGACCGCTCGGCGGCTTTCCAGGCCAAGCGGAATGGCGATCCGAAAGATCATCATACACTCGATGCGTTATGTCCCGGCGCCAGCGCAGACGCCACCCGTGTCACAGTATCCGCACGACCACCGCACTCCACCAGTAAGAATCGCAGATAGCCGTCAAGCGTCGCAAGGAAGGCATGTCGATCAGCCTCGGTGCGTACATATCGAGAGGTGCGCCGGGCAATAGCGAGGAGCTGCGATAAGTCAGCAAGAACGGCCGGGCTCCAGCGGCTAATGCTGCGCGGGTCTGGCGGATCAGTTCCGCCAGGCAGTAGCCCTCCGGGCCGAGGCGCGACCGGGCCAGCAGGCCAAGCCGGATGCAGGATACCGATGAGCAGCAGGCGCTGCATGGCGAGAGCCGAACAGGCGAGCGAAGACATGCGCGGACCGTAGCGCGGCCAGCCGTCCCACGAAACGCGCCGAGAGCGGCAGTTCGCAGAGCCCGTCGGCGATCATGAAGGCACCGCTCGGCGCGCCGCGGAAATCCGGTCCGCCGCCGGCGAGAAGTCGGTGTGTGGCACGACGCTTGCGTCTACCGTATAGCCGAGTTCCCGCAAGCAGCCCCGTCCTTACCGGCCTGACCTGGCCCCACCCTACTCGGGTTGGCGCCTTGCACTTGGCTGCAAGAATTTGCGACAAGGTCGGCAATAACCGCACGCGTGCTGCCGGGTGCAGGATATTGGTTGCGGACGTGTGCAGGACGGCATGATCACGCGATCCGGCTGAAAGCCGGGACACAATATCCAGATTGGGACAACTGCCGCGCCGCTTGGGATCGGACGCAGAGCAGCGGCGGGTATCGCAATCAGTGACAATGGCGCGAGGATTCCAGTATATGCTCCATCCGCGCGCAGTGGCTTAGGGGTTGGATCGTGCTTGACCTGATCGGGATTGCCTTCAGCGGCGGGATGATCCTGTTCGTCCTCTATCGGGCGATGATGCTCGACCGTTCGCAACCGTGGTTCGAGGCGCCGCCGGAGCCGGCGCCAGCGCCTGAACCAGCGCCTACCCTTCCAGGACGCCGCCCGCTGCGTTCACGCGGCACTTCCCGCTAACCCGCGACCGCGCGCCGTCGCGGGTCGAGGAGACGTCAGTTTGCTCCGTACTCTGTTCATATTACTGATTTTCCTGAGCTTCTTCGCGCTGGGGACGGTAGCACCATTCATTCTCACCCTTGCTTATATCTGGGTGGATACGTTCCGGCCGCAGGATGTCGCCTGGTTTGTCGTGGACCAGTTGCCGGTGGCACAGATGGCCGGCTTCGCCGCGGTGGCAGGCTATGTCCTGTTGGACCGCCGGTCACCACCCAGGTTCACGTTCACCACGTTGCTTGTCCTGTTGCTCGCCGCATGGATAACCCTGACGATGCTTTGGGCGGAGGTGCCGGCGGCCGCATGGTCGAAGTGGGATTGGGCCTTCAAGAGCGTAGTATTCTCAGCATTTATCCCGTGGGCGATCCGATCGCGGGTGCAAATCGAGGCCTTCGTCCAGATCTACGTGCTGTCCCTGGCTGCCAATTTCGTACCATTCGCAGCCAAGGTGCTAATCTCGGGCGGCGGCTATGGCACGAATCTTGGCCTGCAGACCGGCAACGCCAATCTCGCGGAAGGCGAGTTGCTGTCGACCGTCGTGTTGATGGCGATACCGCTCGCCCTTTACCTGGCTCGCCACACGCAGCTTCTGCCGCGGACCCGTCTTGTGCAGATCGGCTACACGGCATTGGCTGGGTTTGCCCTGTTGACGGCACTCGGCACTTACGAACGCAGCGCCCTGGTTGGGATGGTGGGGCTGGGCGGCTACATGTTCACGCGATCCAAACACAAGATGGCGTTCGGCCTGTGTCTGGCTGTGATTGGCTTGGCCATCGCCGTGTTCATGTCCGCCGAGTGGTCCACCCGGATTGCCACGGTGAACGATGTGGCCGGGGACACCTCCGCGATGGTGCGATTGGTGGTATGGGAGTGGACCTTCAAATACGCCCTGGCGAATCCGTTCGGCGGCGGATTCAATTCCTTCGTGATCAATCGTATCGAGCTTCCAAGTGGCCACGTGGAGTTTGGGCGTGCCTTTCAGAGCATTTATTTCGAAATGCTCGGTGCGCATGGCTGGGTCGGGTTGGGTCTGTTTCTTGGCGTGACGACCTACAGTTTCGTCGGTTTGCGGCGGCTGGCGCGGCGGACCCGGACGATCCCCCACCTTGCCTGGTGCGCCGACCTGTCCGACGCCTTACAGGCAGGGATGGTGGTGTTCCTGACCGCCGGGGCCTTTGTCGACATCGCATTCCAGCCGGAGATTTGGTATTTCATCGCGCTGTCCATCAGCCTTCGTGAATACGTCCGACGGGCCGAACAAAAGGCTGTCGTTCCGATGGCGGGATGGCGCATGCAAGGCTTGGCGGCAGCGACCGGGACGCGGACAGCGACCCCGGCGCCCTCGGGAACTCGCTAGGGGCGCCCGCCGGCGTGGCGCGAGGCGGCGCCATCCCGGGCTGCTGAACCGGCCTATCCGCTGCGGCCGCTTATGTCATCGCCAACCGCCTGTTGCTGATCCGTCTCGGGCAACGCCGCAAAAGCGACGCCAAGCGCCAGTGCCATGATTGCGTCGGTGATTTCCGCCGAACGGCCGGGCAGCCAGCATTCGGCGAGGCTGGTGATGAACAGCAGTGCCGCCGTCAGTAGCGTACCGATGGGCAGCCCCATTCCGGTGCGGTTCAACAGCCAGATCAATCCGCCGTATTCATAGAACTTCTGGCAGAACGCCTGAATATTCACGCTGATCGAGCCTTGCATGAAGCTGGCGAATGGGATCCAGCCGAAGGCATGCGGCAACGCTTCGAACCGGAACGGCTCCAGCCGTTCCGCCGCGATCATACTCGCGAAAACCACTGCCAGTACGCTGAACTTTCCTGGCAACCAACGCAGCAACACAAGCCATAGCAGCCAGGCGATGCCGGCACTCAGCAGGTCGTCCAACCTCAGCGTATTGTCTTTGATCAGTACCTTGCCGACGAACTCGGCGCTGCACAACAGCGGGAAAAGCACGAGGAACCGGCGCAGGCCGTAAAGCACATGGACGATAGCCGCGACGAACAGCCAGGTGACGAGATAGCGCGAGAATTGGCCGGGTAGATCCGGCGTTGCCAGCATCGCCTGCACCGCCTGCCAGTATTTATGCACATCGACAGTCGGCAAAAACGGGAACAACCGGTAACGAAGAACATCGTGAGCAGGAGCGCGGCGCCGGGATTGGCGGCGAGTTCGCCCACTAGCGGCCAGTGCAGTGACGCACCAAGCAGCCCCGCGGCGACGGCGCCAATGCCCGCGCCGATGCCGTTGGCATACACGTCGCCCATTGAGCTGACCCGCCCAGCATCGTGGAACTGCGCAATCTCGATGCCGCCGGAGAGCACCGCGCCGGCAAGCGCCGCGATCAACGCCCGCACCGCTCCGGGCAACCGCCGCGGCAACGCGCAGGTGGCGAAGAAGCCGAATGGGAGGTACAATAGAATATTGGACAGGCGATCACCGCTCTTATCCCAATCCCGCCCAGTACTCACCAGATAGGCCAATGGGCCGTCGGGGTAACTGCGGTCGTAATATTGAAACGGATACAATGAGCCGTAGAGAATGACGATCGTTGCCAGGAGCAGCACGATGGCACGGGCGCGTCCTGGCGCCTTCCTGCGGCGCGACCTGTCCGGCAGACCACTCATGTGCGGTTTGACGCAGCCAGTGGATCACTCCAGGCGTCCAGCGGCCCTGAGAAGCCGCCACCCGTCGCCCAGCATGCAGGTTTCAAAGGTTGTGCCGGATGGGTTGGCACCGAGAGACGGGTCATGCCGAAGTCTATCATCAATATTGGCCTAGAAGTGCATGAGGATACAATCGCGCCCGTATTGGCCGTGCAACCATGAACCGTCCCTGACCGCCGTGGCTCGGGGCCAGCCATGACGACCGAGACAAGTTGGCTGAGTTACACAGCATGCGACCAACATGGAGGGATGAATGCTTGAGGCAATGAACCAGCATCGGCGCCGCTTCCTGGGTGCCGTAGCCATGACACTTGCCGCCGCCCCGCTCGCCATGATCGGTTCCGCGGCAGCGCAATCCAGCAAGCCAAAATCGGCGCACATGCCAGCGATCAAGCCGGGAAGCCACACCTCGTTCACCTCACTGAAGCAGATCGATGCCGGCCCGCTGAACGTCGGATACGCTGAAGCCGGTCCGGCCGACGGTCCCACGGTCGTTCTTCTGCACGGCTGGCCTTATGACATTCACAGCTACGTCGATGTCGCGCCTTTGCTGGCGTCGGCGGGCTACCGCGTGATCGTCCCGTATGTACGTGGCTGTGGCACGACGCGCTTCCTTTCAAGCGAAACGATCCGCAATGGCCAGCAAGGCGTGGTCGCTGCCGATGTCATCGACTTGATGGATGCACTCAAGATTCAGAAGGCAATCCTCGGCGGCTATGATTGGGGAGCGCGATCGGCCGACATCGTCGCGGCACTCTGGCCTGAGCGCACCAAGGCCCTGGTGTCCGTCAGTGGCTATCTCATTGGCAGTGTTGCATCCAACAAGATGCCGTTGCCGCCGGCGGCTGAGTACCAATGGTGGTATCAGTATTACTTTGCCACGGAACGCGGCGTGGTCGGCTACGACAAATACCGGCACGACTTCGGCAAGCTCATCTGGCAGACCGCCTCGCCGAAATGGCACTTCGATGATGCCACGTTCGATCGTACCGCGGCGTCGTTCAACAACCCGGACTACGTTGCCATCGTCATTCACAATTACCGTTGGCGGCTTGGCCTGGCTGCGGGTGAGGCGAAGTACGACGACATGGAAAAGCGGCTGGCGGAAGGTCCGGTCATTACGGTGCCGACGATCACGCTCGAGGGTGATGCGAATGGCGCGCCGCATCCGCCGCCCGAGGCTTATCGGCAGAAGTTTTCGGGCAAATACGCACACCGAACCATCGGCGGCGGCATTGGACACAACCTGCCGCAGGAAGCCCCGCAGGCCTTTGCCCAGGCAGTGGTGGATGCTGACGGTTTCGCAGCGTCCTGACCCGCGCGGTCAGCGATTGCAACGTCAGGTCTGCCACAGGCACCGCCGCAAGACGTGGATATTGGAACCACGCCTGGCGGTTTGCGCAGGCGGGCTTGCCGCGGCGCTCGCCGTGCCGCATGGACTGTCGGCCGGCAAACCGACCGTCCTGGAGGCACCCTGATGACTGCGGCCCCGATCCGCCCGCTGCTGCCCGGCACCACGGCGGCGCAGGCCAACCAGATACTCGGCGCCATGCGGGCGGTCGCCGAGACTGACGGTGCATTTACCGATGCAGATCGTACGGCCCTGCAAAGCACCAATCGGTTCATGTTCGGCCACGACGCCTCCCTTGTCGTCGAGCAACTTCCGATCACAACGCCGGCACAGCTTGCGGCGACTTTGCATGGCACAGCGTTCGTCGAGGACACCGCGAAGTTCCTCATCGTGATGGCGCTGATCGACGGTGTGCTCGACAAGCGGAAGATCGCCACGGCGTTGGATTACGCGAACGCGTTGGGCGTGCATGCGCATTACCTCGATCAGATGGCCGAGGCGGCGCAAGATCATATCCAGGCCGTGCTGGCCGACATGACCCGCTGCAACATGGAGAGCATCACCAATGCTCCGTGGGCGGGCGGGGATGTGAATGCCTGGCTGCTGCCCTACGCCGCAGAGGGCAAGGCCGATCCCGCGTTGGCCGAACGTTACGAGGCCTTGAAGCGGCTGGATACCGTGACCTTCGGCCACGCCTTCTGGACGCATTTCCACCACAACAACTATACATTCCCCGGCGATCCATCGGCGTTGAACGAGCGGTTCTGCGTGCCGCACAATTCGGTACACGTGCTGACCGGTTACGACACATCGGCGCGGGGCGAAATTCTCACCTCCACGTTCACCGCATCGATGCATCGCAGCCATCCGATGGCGGGACACGTTCTGCCGGTGATCCTCAGCTGGCATCTGAAGATCGCCATCAACGACGTGGCGCGCGACGCACAGGGGGCGTTAGACCCGGCGGAGTTCTGGCGCGCCTGGGCAGCGGGCGCGGCGGCAACCATCGATACCTTCGCGCCGAGCTGGGATTTCTGGCAGTGGGTCGCCGAGCCGCTGCCGGCGTTGCGGCGGAAATGGTCGATCCCGGCCGAAGGTCTCGAAGGCTGAGCAGCTACTGAAGCATCGCCGGCGGATAGCCAGGCACACCAGCGGCGAACCCTGTCGTCAATCGCGGGGAGCGGTAGCCAGCCGGTGAGATGCCTCCGTGCAACGATCGCCACGCTCTTGCGCACCCACCCATCCCAGTGCAGTTCAGTGCCATGCACATCGCCACCTCGCCCGCCTTCAAGGAAAACGCCCACCACGCCCTCGAGGACGCCGGCCTGCAAAAGGCGCTCGCCCGCAGCGGTCCCAGCTTCATTGCCCGCCGCACCGCCGCCGTCGCCGGGCTGCCGGAGTTCGAGCAGCTTCGCGACATCGCGCGCGACATCAAAAACCACACGCTGGCAAATCTCGACTTCTACCTGGAGACCTGGGCGGCGAACGTCGAGAAGTCAGGCGGCAAGGTGCACTGGTGCGCCACGGCCGACGAAGCCCGCGATGCGGTACTGACAATCTGCCAGGCGGCGAACGCGCGCACCGTGACCAAAGGCAAGTCGATGATCAGCGAGGAGCTGGGCATCAACGACCACCTCGAGCGCCACGGCATCACGCCCGTCGAGACTGACCTGGGCGAATACATTATCCAGCTCCGCCACGAGCTGCCCAGCCACATCATTGCGCCAGCGTTCCACCTCAACCTGGAGGATTGGGAAGACAGCTTCCGCAAGTCCCATACAGACTTGCCGGCCGACCGCGTGTTCCATGAACGGCGCGATATCCTGACCGAAGCGCGCACCAAGCTGCGCCAAAAGTTCCTGGCCGCCGATGTCGGCATCACCGGCGCGAACTTCCTGATCGCGGAGACCGGCAGCAGCGTCATCGTCACCAACGAGGGCAACGGCGACCTGACGCAGACCCTGCCGCGGGTGCACATCGTGCTGGCGAGCATCGAGAAGATGGTCCCGACGATCGAGGACTGCACCTCGTTGCTTCGTGTGCTGGCGCGTTCCGCGACCGGGCAGGATTTCTCCGTCTACACCACGTTCTCCACCGGCGCGCGCCGTCCGGACGATCTGGACGGGCCGGACGAGTACCACGTCGTGCTGGTGGACAATGGCCGCTCGGCGATGCTTGGAACGGAGTTCCAGGAGATGCTGCGGTGCATCCGCTGCGCCGCGTGCATGAACCACTGTCCGGTGTATGGCGCCGTCGGGGGACACGCTTATGGCTGGGTGTATCCCGGCCCGATGGGCAGCGTGCTGACGCCCTCGCTCATCGGCGTGAACCAGGCGGGGCACCTGCCCAACGCGTCCACCTTCTGCGGCAAGTGCGAGAGCGTCTGCCCGGTGAAGATCCCGCTCCCAAAGCTGATGCGCCACTGGCGCGAGCGGGAGTTCGAACGCCATCTCACCCCGCCGGTGATGCGCACGAACCTCGCGCTATGGGGCTACTTCGCCCGGCGGCCGGGGCTGTATCGCCTGGCGACGCGTGCGGCGGCGTGGACGCTGGGGCTGCTAGGCCGCAAGCACGGCCGCTTCCACAAGCTGCCGTTCGCGACAGGCTGGACCGGCGGCCGAGATCTTCCCGCCCCCGAAGGCGACACCTTCTTCGCCCGCTACGCCCGCGAGCAACGCGCCGGACGCATCCGGTGAGCAGGGACGCCATGCTGGCGGCCATCCGCCGAGGCCTGCGCCGCGGTCCTCTGCCCGCCGATCAGGCGACAATGTTGCGAGGGCGGATCGCGTCGCATCCGCGGCACCTGATCCCAGCGCGGTCGCGGCTACCTCACGCCGGGCAGATCGCGCTGTTCGTTGCCAACGTGGAGAAGGAGTTCGGCAGCGTCGTCCGCGTGCCCGATCTGGCTGCCGTGCCTGACGCGATCGCGACCTACCTCGCTGCGCAGAACCTGCCGACCGATATCGTGATGGCGCCGCATCCCGACCTCCAGTCGATCCCGTGGGACACCCGCCCTTTGCTCCACATGCGCGAAGGACGCGCCGCGGCCTCCGACATGGTCAGCCTGCAGCACGCCTTCGCCGGCATCGCGGAGACCGGCACGCTGATGCTGCCCTCGGCGCCGCAGCGCCCCACCACGCTGAACCTGCTCGCCGATACGGAGATCGTGCTGCTACGTACTTCCCGCCTGGTCGGCGCCTATGAGGAAGCCTGGGACATGCTGCGCGCCGAGCACGACGGCATGCCGCGCAACGTCATGCTGGTGACCGGCCCCTCGCGCTCCGCGGACATCGAGCAGACGCTGGAACTCGGCGCGCATGGGCCCCGCCGGCTGCATGTGGTGCTGGTGGAGGACGCTGCCGCGTAATGCCGTTATGGCCGTTGATCGCCACGCTGGCGGCCCAGACGCTGGCGACAATGGCGCTGTTCTCGCTCCCCGCCATTGCCCCAGCCGTCGCGGCGGCGCTCCACGTCCAGGGCGAACTCGTCGGCGTGTTCGTCTCTGTCGTGTATGGCGTCGGCATCATCTCCGCCCTGTTCTCGCCAGGGTCTATTCACCGCTACGGTGCGGTCCGCACACTGCAAGGGGTGCTGGCGGCAACCGCGGCGATGCTGCTGCTCGCTGCCGGCGGGAGCGTCATGTGGCTTGGCATCTCCGCCGTGGTCCTGGGGTTGGGCTATGGCGCCGCCGCACCGGCGTCCACGCATCTGTTGGTGCCGCATACGCCGCCGAGCGTGTTCAATATGGTGATGTCGCTGCGCCAGATCGGCGTCCCGCTGGGCGGCGTGCTCGGCTCGCTGCTGCTCCCCCCGCTGCTGCTCCACCTCGGCTGGCGCGAGGCATTGCTGGCGGAACTTCCGGCCGTGCTGCTGCTCGCCGCGCTCTTGCAGATCCCACGCCGAAGCTGGGACACCGACGCCAGCCCGACACACCGCCTGCTTGGCCGCGGCCTGCTCACTCCGTTTGCGCTGCTGCGCGATGGGCCAATGCTGCGCCTCTCCGTCGCCAGCTTCTTCTATTCCGGTACGCAACTCTGCTTCATCGCATTCATGACTACGCACCTGACCACGGTGGTTGGCTTCGACCTGATCACCGCCGGCCGGGCGCTCGCGCTCTATCAGATCACGGGAGCGGTCACCCGCCCGATCTGGGGCTGGATCGCTGATCGCTGGCTGACGCCGGGTCACACGCTGGCAGTGCACGGGTTCGGTATGGCGGCGGCAGCCGTCGCGGCCGGCGCGTTCGGACCGGAGTGGAGCCATGCCGGGCGTACTGAACGGTTGCCGCTATCGCCGGTGCCACGGCGGGCGGCTACACAGGCGTTGCGTACGCCGAATACGCCCATCTCGGCGGGGTGCGCCGTACCGAGGCGACCGGCCTCGGCACCGCCGTCATGTTCGCCGGTGTGCTGCTGATCCCCTCCAGCTTCGGCGTCGCGGTGGCGGCTTCCGGCGGCTACGCGCTCGCCTACTCCACATTGGCGGTGCTTGCGTTGGGCAGCGCGGTACTGCTCTGTCTTGGCTCTTGGCGTCGCCGGAGTGCACCCGTTTGACTGAAAGCCAAGACGCGCGCCCGGCGGTATCCAGGATCGATGCGCTCGACACCTCGGTCTTCGCCATTCAGCCCGGCCACTACTCCGATCGCACCTCGTTTCTGCGCGTCCAGAGGCTCGTCCGAACGCTCCGGCCCAGCTACGCCTATCTGGAGGTCGGCTCCGATTTGGGCGGCTCGCTGCTGCCGCATTTGCTCGACCCGGCCTGTCGCCTCGCGGTGTCGGTCGATCCTCGCCCGGAGAGCCAGCCGGACGAACGCGGGTCGGACTTCCATTACGTGGGCAATTCAACAGCGCGGATGCTGGCGGAACTCGGGAAACACGCCAGCCCCGAAGAGCTGAGCAAACTCGTCACAATGGACACCGACGCGGCAGGGATCGATCGCACCGCCGTTGCCGCATGTCCGCATTTGGTGCTGATCGATGCTGAGCATACCAATGTAGCCGCCTTCTCCGATTTCCTGTCGATCCTGCCCCTCGTCGCCGATGACTCGATGATCACGTTCCACGACGCCAACCTGGTCGGCGACACAATCCAGATCATTGAGCGATTCCTCACGTATATGCGGACGCCGTACAGCATGGTGATCCTGCCGAGCTGTGTAGCTGTGTTCGGTTTCGGTGCATTCCTGAAACCAGTGCAGACCGAGCTGGCGCCGCACGCCGAGGACAATCAGCGCTATTTTGCCGACGCACGACAGCAACGCCAGGAAGCGGTGGCCGATGCCGTCATAGCACGAACCGCCGGACTGCCGGCACGCGGCATTGCGGAACTCGCCGCGTGGGTTGCAGGGGCCGAGCAGCGCGCCGCCAGCGCGGCAGCGTCCGTCGCGAGTATGCAGGATCGGCTGGACGCCTTCACCAATTCAACATCGTGGCGACTGACCGCCCCGATACGCGCGGCGGCACTGCTGGCGCGACGCCGCCGTGGGCCATGAGGCATATGCCATCGCAGTGAGCCGCTATGACGTCGTGGGGGCGCGGCGAAGCACCGCCGTGATCGAATCGCAGTCCATGAAATCGAGGCTGACACCGCAGCGACAGACCAATGCCACCGGATCGAAATCGTCGCCGCCGCAAGCGTAGCAGCGCAGCGGCAGCGCGGGACGATGATAGAGCTCAACACTGCCAATCATTGCCTCGAGTTCCCGCACATCCGCGGCAGTGAACAGTCCCGATGCCGCAAGTCGGTCCACCTGTTCAGGACGTAACGGCTTCCCCGTGGCACGCAGGTGCTCGATCCATAACAGCAGGTGCAGACTGTCCGCCGTGCCGGGGGCACAACCCTCCTGGTAGTAGCCATGCCGAGGGTGCGAGGTGTGCAGGTCTTCCAACACGTAGAGACCACCCGGACGCACCCGGCGAAATGTCTCGGCGAGGCAGATGGCCTGATGACGCGGCAGGTGACTGCCATCCTCGATCACCAGATCAATGTCGCGATGCAATGCCCGCAATACGTCAGCGATGCCATCGCGATCGCCCTGGTCGGCGCGCGCATAGCTGATCCCGGCCCCGGTCGGCCATTCAGGTTGCGGCGGCAGGATGTCCACTCCGACAATATCGGCCGCCGGGAAAAGCCGTCGGAGCCAGCGGATCGAGTCACCCTTGAACACGCCATATTCCAGGATCGACGAAACCCTTCCGAGCGCTTCGAAATGGCGCTGATAGAAGCGGCTGTAGCGATGCCAATAGTGCTTGTCGGAATCAGCCGGATCGGACCAGATCATCGCTTCCCCTGTCGCGTTCGCGTTGCGGCACATAATGGATCGAGGTCTTATCCGCCACGCCCGGTTCGCGCTTGGAGTGCTTGCCTTCGCCGGCGCGGTACCTGCTTTGTCTCGACCCATGGAGTCGCAGCGCCACAGCCGCCTGACCGATGCCGAACGCGCGCTCTGGGCCAGCTATGCGGGCCGCATCAGGCGCCTGCCGGGCCGCCTCCCGCTAGCCCCACTGCCGCCGACGCCGGCACCGCGCAACGCGACACAGCCCCAGCCGAGGCCGCCTGCAATGCCTCGCTCTACCGCCACCGCCACACTGGCCCCGCTGGCTGTCGGCACCCAGCCGGGTGGCGTGGATACAGCGTCGTGGCAGCGCCTTCGCACCGGCAAGCTGCCGACGGTGCGGACCCTGGACTTGCACGGGTATACGGCGCAGCGGGCCTTCCGTGCGCTGACCGGATTCCTGCGCACGGCCCACGCCGAGGGCCTGCGTTGCGTAGAGGTCGTCACCGGCCAGGGCGGCGTGCTGCGGCGCGAGCTGCCGCTCTGGCTGAACCAGCCGGAATTCCGCGCACTGATCCTTGCGGCCGCGCATCCCCACGCTGCCAATCCCGGCTCGGTCCGCCTGCTGCTGCGGCGGCGCCGATGACCCCGTTCGGCGCTCGCCTGCGCGCGTTGCGGGCAGAGCGTGGCGTGACGTTGCAGAGGCTGGCCGGCGAGCTGCAGGTATCCGCGGCATACCTGTCCGCGCTGGAACACGGTCGCCGCGGCGCGCCCAGCGCCGGACTTGTGCACCAGGTCAACGAATTCTTCGGCCTGATCTGGGACGACGCCGAGGAGATGGCGCGTCTCGCCCGGCTGTCGCATCCGCGGGTCACCGTGAACACGGCAGGCCTGACGCCGGAGCAGACCGCACTGGCCAACCGGCTGGCCAAGAACATCCATCGGCTGGCACCGGAAACCGTGGCCGCTCTGCACGCGATCCTGGACAGCACCGCACGGACCGCGAAACCCCGGCTGCGGCGGGCCGCAGGACATGAACAGATGTAGCTACGCCGGTGCTCCCGCGGCACCACGTTGCGATTGCAGGAATTGCAGCAGCCGCGGGAAGATATCGACGTGACAGTTCTTCCCCATGAAGACGTCCTGATGACCGTAGTTCGGAAACACCTGCAACTGATGCCGCCCCGGCACCAGCGCATTCAGCCGCTCGAAACACTTGATGTTTGAATCGGTGAACACGTGGTTGTTCTCGCCGGTCATGAACAGCACCGGCGTTTCGATCTCCTTGGCATATTCGAAGTAGTTGTTCGGTAGCGGCGCATAGCGCGGGTCGGTCTCGTCGTATTTCACCGCGGTGTTGTCGCTGCTCACCATCTTCTTGACGTGGCGGAAGTAATGAAAGCTTACCCCACCATAGAGATCACCGCCGCGCCGATGCGTCACGTCATGCAGGTTCGCGTGACTGTAAAGCGCGGGAAAACCGGTGCCCCACATGAAGCTCAACATGTGGCATTCAGGCACATCGCATTCGCGGTGGAACAGCGACACGCCCTGCCCGAGCAGCTTGCCGACCGACCAGCCAGGTTCGCGCCGCCAGTACGGATTGGCGTACTCGACGCCGAACACGTACTCGCAGAGGAATGGCGCGGCCACCAGCTTCACGCGTGACCAGCCAGGCACTCGCACCGTCAGCGCGACGCTGTTCGAGATGACGCTGGCGATACCCGTTACCGCCTTGCCGAACAGGCTCATCATGAAGCTGACGGAGCCGAGGCAGTGACAGATCACATGGATCCGCCGATGCGGTCCGATCACCGTGCGCAGCGCCGCGATCGCAGCCGGGTAATCATACAGCGCGATATCATCCATGGTCATGCGGCTGCGATGCAGGTTGTACCAGAAGCGATTGCTCATCCGGAAGTCGAGCGTCCATACGTCTGTAAAGCCGCGATCGAGCAGGAACTGCACCAGGTTGACGTGTTCCGGCATGATGAACATGTCGCTCGACGTGGTCAGACCGTGGATGATCAACACGATATCGTCGCAGGGTTCGCGCAGGAAGCGCAGCATACCAAGACCCAGCTTGTCGGCCGTGGTAAACCGGTGTTCGGTGATTTCAGCGCCGGTCACACCTTCCGTGGTATAGAGCGGGATCTCCCGATCGTACGGACCCATCTTGAGCGACGGCAGATGCCCATAAGCCTGCCACAACGACCCGAGGAAGAACTTCGCGAACCGCTCCAGGCCGGCGGCACGTTCAGGAAATGTCGGGGCAAGCGCACGCATGGTGGTCAGCTCGACGGCGAAATCCGAGGCGCTGATGTGCAGGATGCCGACAGCGGCGAGCGTTGCCCCTGCCTCGCCGGGCTGTTCGACGAAGCCCTCGTACAAGTTGGTATATAGCGTCGTGGTATCGCGCCAGACATCGAAGCCAGGCTTGTCCTGTACTTCCTTGGTGCCACTGAGCGTCATCTTGCGGCCGTCGCCGGCGTGGAAGAACAGACGATAGGCCATGCGCTTGTGGCCTACATCGTCACCCTCGATGAACAGGTTGAAGCTGCCCGTTTCAACCTGGCAGCGTCCGCCCACGAGTGGACCTTCGACATAGCCGATGGCGACTGCTTCGTGCGCCTTCTCGGTGAGGAACCGCTCCAGGTCGTCCATCTTTAGCGTGAGGTGGAACATCAAGGGAGAGTTGCTGTCGCGGCCTGCCGCATAGCCGTCGTCGAAACTGGTCTGGCCCGCACTGGCGAAGCCTCGCATATCTTCGGTGAACTGAAACGCCACCGGATTCATCGCTGTCTCCTTCTTTGCGTTCCGAATCGACCCGTATTCATAGGACACTGCCATGTCCGATGCCAGCAATTCGTAACGAGCGATTGTTTTGCTTGTGAACGCGTTGCGCGCCGCTTAGTGTCAGCGTGTCGGAAGCCATCGAGGAGACGGCGATGGACGCGGATGTGATCATCATCGGCAGCGGCTTCGGCGGATCGGTCACTGCATGCCGCCTGGCGCAAGCGGGCGCGAAGGTGCTGGTGCTGGAGCGGGGGCGGCGCTGGGCAACGCAGCGCTATCCCAGCGTGACAGGAACTGACTGGTGGTGGAGCCAGAACGATCCCGCCAGCTGGAATGGCTGGATGGATCTGCGCGTATTTCCGCACATGGCGGTGGCGCAAGGCGCTGCTGTCGGTGGTGGCTCGCTGATTTACGCCAACATCTCCGCCGTCCCGCCTGAGCGCATTTTCCGGAACGGCTGGCCACCGGAAATCACCTACAAAGATCTGCTGCCGCACTACGCAACGGTCGGGCAGGTCATGAACGTAAAGTCCGTGCCGGACAATCAGTGGCCGGAACTGTACCAAACTCATGCGCGATGCGGCGCAGCAGATCGGCGTGCCAGAGCGCTTCCGCAAGCTCGAACTCGCGGTCTCATTCGACGACGACTATAGTTATGATCGGCCAGACCCGTTCAATTTCACGCACAGCAAACGCTTTCATAACGCACAGGGTGTCGAGCAGGGCACATGTGTGCACTGCGGCAACTGCGATATCGGCTGCCCGGTCGATGCCAAGAACACGCTGGACCACACGTATCTTGCGTTGGCGGAAACCAACCACGCCGAGGTGCGGCCGCTGCATCTTGTCACCTCGATCGCTCAGGATGGCGACACGTGGCGAGTTGATTTCGATCGACTGGAGAGCGGCACGCGCCAGCCCGGCAGCGCGACGGCGCGCATGGTCGTCGTCGCGGCCGGTTCGCTGAACTCCACCGAGTTGCTGCTGCGCTGCCGTGATGTACTCGGGACATTGCCGGCGATCAGCAATCGCCTCGGCTATAACTGGAGCAGCAACGGAGATTTCCTGACCCCGGCGGCCTACGCAGATCGAGAGCCCAATCCGACACAGGGACCGACCATCACCTGCGCCATCGACTTCCTCGACGGCAGTCGGAACGGGCAGGTCTTCTGGATCGAGGACGGCGGCTTTCCGGCCCTGCTGGCCAACCTGGCCAGGACCGCGTCGGTCACGCATCCGACAGCACAGGTATTGCTGAGCTGGATCCGCGAACAGCTCCAACTCCACGGCGGGCTCAATCGGGTCATGCCTTGGTTCGCGCAGGGCGTCGATGCGGGGAACGGGCGGTTGTACCTGCATCGCAGGTTTCCTCTGTTCGGAGAATGGGAGCTGGGATTGGACTGGGACATCAGCCAATCGCGGCCGCTCATGGATACGATCGTAGATATGCACGAGACCCTGTCGCATGCGACGGGCGGGATACCGTTGGTGCCACCGACATGGAGCCTCGACCATTACCTGGTAACGCCGCATCCGCTTGGCGGGTGCAACATGGGCATCAGTGCTGCCGACGGCGTGGTCGATCACAAGGGCGAAGTGTTCAACTATCGCAACCTGTTCGTCCTCGATGGCGCCATTGTGCCGGAAGCGGTGGGCGTCAATCCGTCGCGAACGATCGCGGCACTGGCAGAACGGGCCTCCGCTCTGATTGCACACGACGCACGATTCTAGAACGGGAGGAGCCAATGGCCATCGAGCCGCTGACATTCCGCGACCATTTTCTGTCGCTCTATCAATCGCTGGTCGGTCAGCAGGTGCGTTCCGCGCTGGACGCCGCCGCGACCGCGCCCGGGCTGGCCAGCGGCATGATCCGCGCTGCCACGCAGATTGCTTCGTTGACGGACCAGGGCCAGACGGTGCCGACAACGGCACCGCCAAACTTCAGCCAGGACTCGTGGACCGTCGCGCGACTGGCGCTGGAACTGATGCGAGCACAGGCCCGCGGCGATACCGCGCGCGTGCAACAGATCCAGGACGAACTGAAGGACGGTGGCTACGATCCGTCATGGGCGAGCACCATAGCGGAGTTCGTCGAGCACTTCGGGCCGGACGGTACGCGGGGGAAGATCCCTTACATCCCGCCGAACGACGCGATGAAGCCGCTCCCGATGCCGCCCACTGCAACTGTCGCGCTGATCGCCGACTGGGGAACGGGAACCGCGACGGCAGTCAATCTGCTGAAAGGCGTGGCGCAACAAAAGCCCGACATCCTGATCCACCTTGGCGACATCTATTATTCGGGTACGCCCAGCGAATGCGACGCGAACTTCAAGCGCATCATCGACAACGTGTTCAACCGCACCGGCGCGGACACCGACATTCCGGTGTTCACCATGACGGGCAACCACGACATGTACTCAGGCGGCGTTGGCTACTACGGCTTGCTGCAAACGCTCAATCCGCCGGCAATGCGCCAGCCGGCCAGCTTCTTCTGCTTGCGCGACACAGCGCAACAGCGTTGGCAATTCGTCGCGATGGATACCGGGCTGCACGACTACGATCCGTTCAAGGTCACCAACGTACTGACGTTCCTCGAGCAACCGGAGGAGGACTGGCTCACCGCCCGGATCGCCGAATTCCCCGGCAAGACGATACTGCTATCGCATCATCAGTTGTTCTCCGCCTTTGCACAGATTGGCGCGCCGGCCGCGGATGGCACGCTGACGCCGTACAATACGTCGCTCGACAAGAGCTTCTGCCGGTTCAAGGCGGTGGCGCAGGGCAGGATCGCGGCGTGGTTCTGGGGGCATGAGCACACGATGACGCTGTACGGGCCGTACCGTGGACTGGCGAAGGGGCGGTGCATCGGTCATGGCGGCGTGCCGGTACTGGTCGGGACTGGAAGCACTGAGCTGACCAACATTAAGGATCCGCCTCCGCTTCACACCGTACAGCTGGGCGTCGACGACCACATCTACGCACACGGCTTCACCATTGTGCGGTTCAAGGATGATGGTTCGGCGGAGGCGTCGTACTATCAGGACATCGACTATGCGACGCCGATGTTCGTTGAAACGCTTTAGCGCGACAGTAGCGTGGGAACACCGCGTCATGGTGTGCGAAGGCCCACCATCCACGTCTTCTGTTGTCGCTATCAGCACAGCCGTGGATGCCGACCTCCGTCGGCATGACGGCGAGTGGCAACTACCCGCGGCCGCCTTCGAAGAACTCCTTCACCTTGTGGAAGAACCCTTCGCTCTCGGGGCTGCCCTTGGAGTGGCCTTCGGCTTCCGCCTCGAACTCCTCCAGCAGCTCGCGCTGGCGGCGCGTGAGGTTTTGCGGCGTCTCGACCGCCACCTGGATATACATGTCGCCGCGCACGGCGCTGCGCAGCACCGAGAACCCCTTGCTCCGCAGGCGGAACTGATCGCCGGTCTGGGTACCGGGCGGGATCTTGACCTTCGCCTTGGTGCCGTCGATCGCCGGCACCTCGACATCAAAGCCCAGCGCGGCCTGCGTCATGCGCAGTGGCACGCGCATGAAGATATTGGAGCCGTCGCGCTGGAAAATCGGATGCTGCTTGATCGCGACGTGGACGTAGAGATCGCCCGGCGGCGCGCCCTGGCCACCGGCCTCGCCTTCGCCGGACAGCCGAATACGCGTGCCGTCCTCCACACCGGGTGGGATGGTCACCTGTAGCGTGCGCTCGCGCTGAGCAGTGCCGGCGCCCTGGCAGACCTTGCACGGGTTGCGGATGACGCGGCCCTGGCCGCCGCAGGTCGGACAGGTGCGTTCGATCAGGAAGAAGCCCTGCTGCGCGCGGACCTTGCCGGCGCCTTTGCAGGTCGCGCAGGTGTCGGCAGCGCGGGCCTTGTCTTCCGATCCGGTGCCGCTGCACGCATCGCACACCACGCGTGTCGGCACGCGAAGGTTCGCCTTGGTGCCGGTGAAAGCCTCGGTCAGCTCGATCTCGACTGCCTGGCGAATGTCGTTGCCGGCGCGCGTCCGGCCAGCGGCGCCACCACGGCGCCCGCCCATGAAGTCGCCGAACATCTGGTCGAAGATGTCGCCAAGCCCCCCGCCCGCCGAGAAGTCGAAGCCCCCGTTGAAGCCGGCGCCACCCTGTTCGAACGCCGCATGGCCATAGCGGTCGTAGGCGGCGCGTTTCTGGTCATCCTTCAGGATGTCGTAGGCCTCGGTGAGTTCCTTGAACTTGACCTCGGCCTGCTTGTTTCCCGAATTGCGGTCGGGATGGTGCTGCATGGCCAGCTTGCGATAGGCCTTCTTGAGGTCCTCCGCACTTGCCTCCCGCGCCACACCCAAGGTGGCGTAATAATCCTGCTTCGCCATCTCAGCCCTTCTCGCTGGCGCCAAACGAAGTCGCGCCCGCCTTCGACGAAGCGCGGGCGCGACTCCTCACGCGTGTCGACCCTGGAGTATCAGGCCGACTTCTTCTTCTTCTCGTCAACTTCCTCGAATTCGGCGTCGACGACCTTCTCGTCAGGCTTGGCGCCCTGCGGCCCACCCTGCTGACCACCGGCCTGCGCCGTAGCGTCGGCAGCCTGGTCGGCTTGCTGCGCCTTGTACATGGCCTCGCCGATCTTCATCGCCGACTGGCTGAGGCGTTCAGTGGCCTGCTTCAACGCCTCGGCGTCGGTGCCTTCCATGGCGGAGCGCGCGGCATTCATCGCTGCCTCGGCCTCGCCCTTCTCCTGCGCCGGCAGCTTGTCGCCGTGCTCCTTCAGGCTCTTGTCGACCTGATGGATCAGGCTGTCGGCATGGTTGCGCAGTTCGACGACCTCGCGGCGCTGCTTGTCGGCGTCGGCGTTCGCCTCCGCTTCCTTGACCATGCGCTGGATGTCGGTCTCGGAGAGGCCGCCCGACGCCTGGATGCGGATCTGCTGCTCCTTGCCGGTCGCCTTGTCGCGCGCCTGCACCGAGACGATGCCGTTGGCGTCGATGTCGAACGTGACCTCGATCTGCGGCACGCCGCGTGGTGCGGGTGGGATGCCAGTCAGGTCGAAGTTGCCCAGCAGCTTGTTGTCGGCGGCCATCTCACGCTCGCCCTGGTAGACCTTGATGGTCACCGCGCCCTGGTTGTCGTCCGCCGTCGAGAACACCTGGCTCTTCTTGGTCGGGATCGTGGTGTTGCGTTCGATCAGCCGGGTGAACACGCCGCCCAGCGTCTCGATGCCGAGCGACAGCGGGGTCACGTCGAGCAGCAGCACGTCCTTCACGTCGCCGGACAGCACCGCGCCCTGCACCGCCGCACCGATGGCAACCACTTCGTCGGGGTTGACGTTGCGCGCGGGTTCCTTGCCGAAGAAGTTCTTCACCGCGTCGATGACCTTCGGCATGCGGGTCATGCCGCCGACGAGGATCACTTCGCCGATCTCACCAGCGGTGACACCGGCATCCTTCAACGCGGCGCGGCACGGCTCCAGCGTACGCGAGATCAGGTCGTCAACCAGGCTTTCCAGCTTGGCGCGGGTCAGCTTCATCACCAGGTGCTTCGGCCCGGAGGCGTCGGCGGTGATGAACGGCAGGTTGATCTCGGTCTCCTTGGAGGACGACAGCTCGATCTTCGCCTTCTCGGCGGCTTCCTTCAGCCGCTGCAGCGCGAGCTTGTCCTTGCGGAGGTCGATACCCTGTTCCCGGCGGAACTCGTCGGCCAGGTAATCGATGACGCGGGCGTCGAAATCCTCGCCGCCGAGGAAGGTGTCGCCGTTGGTGGACTTCACCTCGAACACGCCGTCGCCGATCTCCAGGACGGAGATGTCGAAGGTGCCGCCGCCGAGGTCATAAACCGCGATGGTGCCGGTGTGCTTCTTGTCCATGCCGTAGGCGAGTGCCGCCGCGGTCGGCTCATTGATGATGCGCAGCACCTCGAGGCCAGCGATCCGGCCGGCGTCCTTGGTGGCCTGGCGCTGGCTGTCGTTGAAGTAGGCCGGGACGGTGATGACCGCCTGGCTGACCGGCTCGCCGAGATAGGCTTCGGCGGTCTCTTTCATCTTGCCAAGGATGAAGGCGCTGACCTGGCTCGGCGAATATTTTTCCCCTTTCGCCTCGACCCAGGCATCGCCGTTGTCGCCACGCACGATCGTGTAGGGCACCAAGCCCTTGTCCTTCGCCACGATCGGGTCGTCGAACCGGCGGCCAATGAGGCGCTTGATGGCGTAGAGGGTGTTGGACGGATTGGTGACGGCCTGGCGCTTGGCGGATTGACCGACCAGACGCTCGCCGCCATCGCTGAAGGCGACCATGGAGGGCGTAGTACGCGCGCCCTCGCTGTTCTCGATCACCCGAACGTCCTTGCCTTCCATGATGGCAATGCAGGAATTCGTCGTGCCGAGATCGATACCGATGACTTTAGCCATATTTTAACGCTCCTTTCAGCGGACGCGCGCGACCCGAAGCACCGCGAGCGTCCCTATTGCGGTGTTACTGGATGTATGGGGGTGCGGCCACCCGGGCAAGGGGCCGAGATCAGGAATCTTGTCCGGTGGCGGCACGAAAACATCAGGCGGTGGTGTCCGCCCGGGCCGAAGCCGTGATCTCGCCGGGGGGAGCCTTGGCGACCACCACCATGGCGGGCCGCAGCAGGCGGCCGTTCAGTGTCCAGGCTGGGGTCCAGGCGTGCATCACGCTGCCCGGCGAGTGCGCAGCGCTTTCCTGCTCCGCCATTGCCTGGTGCAGGTTGGGGTCGAACGGCGCGCCGGTGGGGTCCTCGCTCTTGATGCCGTTGCGCTCGAGGATGGCGATGAAGTTGCGCTCGATACCTTCCAGGCCCTCGCGCAGGCGGGTGACAATGGGGGGCTCTCCGGCGGCCTGCGCGGGCAGGCTGTCGAGGCCGCGGTGGAGGTTGTCGGCGGCTTCCACCACGTCTTGGGCGAACTTCTGCACGGCATACTGGCGTGTCTCGTTGACCTCGCGATGGGCGCGGGCGCGGACGTTGGCCATTTCAGCCTCCGAGCGCACCCAGCGGTCCTTCATTTCGGCCAATTCGGCCTCGAGTTCGGCGATGCGCGCGGCGGCGGCCTGCATCACCTGCTCCGGCGTTTTCGGTTCGTCAGAGGCGGCGTTCTGGTTGGCAGCTGTCTCGGGGTTCATTGGATCGTTTTCGTTGCTCATGGCGCGATCAGTTGGGTTGGCGACACGTGTTCGACA
The DNA here is from genome assembly GCA_963726125.1 of uncultured Alphaproteobacteria bacterium. Taxonomy (GTDB): domain Bacteria; phylum Pseudomonadota; class Alphaproteobacteria; order Acetobacterales; family Acetobacteraceae; genus JAMXLO01. Next base: position 1,014,046 of record CAVSBG010000005.1, read on the forward strand.
AGCGGTTGGATCGGTCTGGCGGCGGCGGGCGTTCAGTATAGCGGTAAATGGTGAAAACATCGTTGCCTGGGCTCGGTCAGTGCCGCCCGGCACGGCGGAGGTCGCGCCGAGCGAGCCGGCTATGGGTCGCCTGCCGGGGCGGACGCATCAGCGTCCGGCGTGCGCGACGGCGGGAAGTGTCTCGGAGCGAACCCATTGCGGCTTCGGTCATGCCGCAAATTTTCGATCGGGGCCAGAGAAGCTTCGGTGAGTTAAGAGCGCCGTCGGGCGCGAAGTGCCGAGCGGGTGCGAGATGTGAGGAGAGGTGGGGCGCGGTGGTCCCCACCTGGGGCGGTCCCCCCTCCCCCCAACCCCCTCCCGCAAGGGGAGGGGGAGGATTTGGGCGGCCTGCATGCGATCGAGTTTTCCGCCAGCAAGATCACCCCAAAAGCCGGCCGATCACGCGGGCGGTGTAGTCCACCACGGGGATGATGCGCCCGTAATTGATCCGGGTCGGACCGATCACGCCGATGGCGCCGACGATGCGGCCGACATCGTTGCGGGCCGGCGCGACCACCATGGAGACACCGGAGGTGGCGAACAGCCCGCTCTCGGCACCGATGAAGATGCGGACACCTTCCGACTGCTCGGCCAGCTCGAGCAGGCGGAGCATGGTCTCCTGCGCCTCGAGCCGCTCGAACAGCGACTGGATGGCGGCCAGGCGCTCGATCTGGGTCACCTCGGTCAGCAGCCGCGCCTGGCCGCGCACGATCAGGCTGCCGGTGCGGCCCTCACTGGTCCAGGTGGCGAGGCCGGCCTCGACGACCAGGGCGGACAGCGCGTCGAGTTCGGTTCGGTTGGCGGCGATCTCTTCGCCGACGATGCGGCGCAGCTCCGCGATGGAGCGACCGGACAGGCGGGCGTTGAGGTAGTTGGATGCCTGCTGCAACGCCGAGGGCGGCAGCCCTGGCGGGATATCCATCACCCGGTTCTCGACGTGGCCGTCGGCGTTGACCAGCACGACCAGCGCCCGTCCCGGGCCTAGCGGCACGAATTCGATATGACGGATCGCGCCGTCGGACTTGGGCGCCAGCACCATGCCGGCGGCCTGCGACAACCCGGACAACATCGTGCTGGCCTCGGCCAGGGTGTCCTCCAGGCTGCGGCCGGAGGCGGCGAGCGCGGCGGTGATCGCCTCGCGCTCTTCCTCGGCGAGTTCGCCGAAGTGCAGCAGGCCGTCGACGAACAGCCGGAGACCCTGCTCCGTGGGCAGGCGGCCGGCCGAGGTATGCGGCGCAAACAGCAGGCCGGCCTCGGTCAGGTCGGCCATCACGTTGCGGATGGTTGCCGGCGACAGGCTCATCGGGAGCCGGCGGGACAAGGTTCGGCTGCCGACGGGTTCGCCGGTCTCCACGTACTGTTCGACGATCTCGCGCAGGACCGCGGCGGACCGGGCGTCGAGGCCAGGCGGCAAGGTGACGCGCGACGGGATAACGGAGGGGCTGAGCGGTTTGTCCATGATCAGATGACTGGTCTGGATAGCTGGGGACTTGCGGAGGCGGGGTCAACCGCAGCAGTCAGCCTCATATCGTGCCGGGGGCGCGCAGCGCGGCGTCCATTTCCGCGCGGAATTGCAGGAGTTCAGCATCCTCCCGCCACGGCATGCGGTAGGTCTCATCGAAAAGCAGCTGACGACACAGTAGCCAATTGCGCTCCATTTCGCCCGGAGTGCGGTCGCTGTGCATGTGCCGCACGGCGACGTCACCCCGCAACATTCGGAACACAGGCACGACGTCACCGGCGATATTCTCGTAGCTGCCGCCAAAGCCGATGCGAATCAGGCGGCGCGTGTGCTCGACGTGCTCCTGGCCGAATCCACGGAATCGCGAATTGAGATAGCCGCCGTAGAGCAGCGCGGTTCGCGAGAAGCCGCTGCATTGCGCAGTGACATCGGTGCTCAGGTAAGGATCATCGACGGTGCCTGAGCCCCGCAGAAAAGAGTGACTCAGCCACTCCCCGGCGAAGTTGATGTGCCCCCAGCGGAGGCTCGCCTCGATCCACGCCCGCTCCCAACCATCCTTGACCGGCGAGCTGTCATCCTCCAGCAGGATGACGACATCGCACTGAAGCACCATGGTCAGCAGGAACAAGGCGCGGTTCTTGTTCCACGCGATGCCCATGTTGCGGCCGGTCACCAGTCTGATGCCCAGCGATCGCACCAATTCGGCCGTGCCGTCCCAGGAGCCGTCGTCAGCCACCACCAGGTCATGAAGGGTGGTGGTATGGGCGCGCACACGGGCCAGCGTTTCCGCCAGCACATCCTTGCGGTTGTAGGTGATAACGCCGATGCCGACACGGGCCGCCATGTCCGGCGTTTCTAGCAACCGCGCCGCCCGCCGAGAAGGGAGACCTCAGCCGCCCGCCAGAATCAGCAGCAGCGCACCCGCGCTCATCACGACCAGGGGGTGCAGCCGGGTGAATACCAGCAGCAGCATGGCTGCCGCGGTGATCGCATACGCCGCCCAATCATGCTCAGTGCTGCGGGCCAGCGCGATGCCGCTGGCAATGGTCAGGCCGACGGATACCGGCGCCAGCGCCTGCTCGAGCGTTTCCCGCCAGGCCGCGCCGCCGGCACGATGCCAGAGCCGCGCGACTGCGAATGCCACCAGGGAGGACGGACCGAACATCGCCAGCAGCGCCACCAGGCCGCCGGCGACGCCCGCCGCCCTCTGGCCCACCAGGACCACGATCATCGAGCCGGGCGGCACGGCGCGCGACAGCGCGAACATGTCGAGGAACTCGCGCGCGGTGACCCAATGGTGAACGTCCACAGCCTGGTGCTGCATGTCGGGCAGCACCGCCGCGCCGCCGCCGAACGCCAGGAGGGACAGCACCGCGAACATCGCGGCGATCTGCAGCAATGTGGCGATCATCGGCTGCGCTGCAGCAACGTGAGCGCCAGGCTGGCCGGGATGGCAACCAGCAGCACCTCCAGCAACGGGATGCGTATGACGCCGATACCCACGACGATGGCGGCGGCGATCAGCGCCGGCCCCACGCGGCGGATATTGGCCAGCCCCAGCCGGATGCCGGTCGCGACGTTGAAGCCGATGGCAGCCGCGCCCGCTCCGGCCAGCGCGGTGTTGAGCAGCGTGGCGTGCGACGCCCCATGCGCGGCGAAGTAGAAGCCGCCGAGCGCCAGCAGGATCGCCAGCGGCACCAGCAGCAGTCCAGCCAGCGCGATCAGTGCGCCGCCGACACCGCGAAGCTGTGCACCGATCAGCACGGCGAGGTTCACGTTGGTGGCGCCCGGAACCATCTGGCTCAGGCCGTAGTTGGCCAGGAACTGCTGGTCGTCGATCCAGCCTCGCCTCTCCACCAGTTCGCGGCGGATCCAGGCGGTCAGGCCGCCACCAATACTGGTGCAGCCGATGATCAGGAAACTGAGGAACAGGGCAGTGCCGCTTATCGGCGCGCGATTCGTCATCCGGGCATTCAACCGCGTCTCGTGTAGGCTCGATACCGGCAATCGAAGGGGATTGGGCGATGGAATACCGGACGTTGGGGTGCAGCGGGCTGCGCGTGTCCCCGCTGTGCCTGGGCAGCATGATGTTTGGCGGGGCGACCGACGAACCGACGGCGGCGCGCATCGTGGCGCGGGCGCGCGAGCAGGGCGTCAACTTCATCGACACGGCCGATGGCTACAACGCCGGGCGCTCGGAGGAAGCGGTCGGACGGGCGATCCGCGAGCATCGCTCCTGGTGGGTGCTGGCGACCAAGTGCGCCAATCCGACCGGCGAGGGTCCGAACGCGCGCGGGGTGTCGCGCCGGCACGTATTCGATGCAGTCGAGGCAAGCCTGCGCCGGCTGGGGGTGGACACGATCGACCTGCTGTATCTGCACAAGGAGGATCATGCGACGCCGCTCGGCGAGACAGTGCGGGCGCTAGCCGACCTGATCCGGGCGGGGAAGCTGCGGTATTTCGGGGTGTCGAACTACCGGTCCTGGCGCGTCGCCGAGATCTGCCGGCTGTGCGATGAGGCCGGCATCGATCGGCCGATCGCCAGCCAGCCGCTATACAACGTGCTGAATCGTGAGATGGAGGTCGAGCACCTGCCGGCCTGCGGATATTTCGGGCTGGGGGCGGTGCCGTACAGTCCGCTGGCGCGCGGGGTGTTGACAGGAAAGTACCAGCCGAACGTCGTGCCACCACCGGACAGCCGAGCTGGGCGGCGCGATCGGCGGATGATGGAGTTCGGAATGGCGGCCGGAGAGTCTGGCAATCGCGCAGGAGATCGCGGCGCATGCGCACCGGCGTGGCATGTCGCCGGCGCATTTCGCGTTCGCGTGGGTGCTGAACAACCGGTTCATCACGGCAGCGATCGGTGGCCCGCGCACCGAGGCACAGTGGGAGGACTACGTCGGCGCCCTGGACTGCCGGCTGGACGCCGAGGACGAAGCGCTGGTCGATCGGTTGGTATCGCCGGGCCATCCCTCAACGCCTGGGTATAACGATCCGCAGTATCCGATCGAGGGCCGGGTGGCGCGGTAGAGGCCGTGTCGCGTGTATGGCGCCGCTCCCCAGCCTCGCCCGCTTCGCGGGAGAGGGTGGCGACGGCCGGATTCGGCTCGTTGGATGCCGCGCAGCCGCCGCGCCTCGAACGCCTGCCAGATCAGCAGTATCGGCACGCCCACGGCGATGTCGCGCGCGCGCCGCACCAGCGATACCCCCAGCGAAAGCTCCGGCGGCACGCCGAAGATCGCGCCCAGGCCCGCGTACCCGGCCTCCTGCACACCGGCGTTCACCGGCACCAGGAAGGCGAGCGCCGCCGCCGCGCTCAGCAGTGCCTCGATCGCCAGCGCGTCGTCGAAGTCGATCGGAACCCCGACCGCCCGGTAGGTGATGAAACCGGCAACGCCGGTGCCCAGCCAGCCCACCAGATGCAGCGAGAACCCCATCGCCAGCCGCCCCGCGTGGCCATAGATCAGCGACAGCTCGGCCTGCAGCACCTGCGCATGGTCCTGCGAATTGCGGAACCAGCGCGAGGCAAGTCGTCCCCCGATGGTGGCGAACAACGGGGTCGCGCTCTGCTGCAGCCAGACCAGCGCGACGCCGGCCATGACCGCCAGCCCGAGGCCCACCTCCACCGGAACCGCCAGTGACGACTGCGGCGCCCGGGCGAGCAGGATCGCCAGCCCGATCCCGGTGAATGCCACCTCGGCGAGGAACTCGGCGGTCACGTCCACCACGGTGGAGGCGGTTGCCAGCGACCAGGAGATGCCGTGCAGCGTCACCGCCCGGGCGCCGAACACGAAGGCACCCACTTGCGAGAACGGCAGGCAGTTGGCCGAGGCATCGCGCACCATGCGGCCCCAGATCAGCACCAACAGGCGGCGGAACTCACGGCCCGGCGTGATCGCCTCCCAGGCCAGGCCCAGAACGACGAACAGCACGAATTGCCAGCCGATGATCAGGGCGAACTGCCCCCAGCCAACGCTGCCGGCAGCGTCCAGGACGGGGCCAAAGCCGAACCAGCCGATCAGGACCGTGCCGAGCAACAGGCCCACCAGGGCGAGGACGATCGAAAGCTTTCTCACCGAATGACCTGACTTTCCGGCTGGTCGAGGAGCGGGGCGGCCGGCTCTACACCGATTCCATCATCCCGAGCTATATGTGGGGTCGATGTACCCATCTGAAGTTCGCCGGAATGGACGAAGTTCGGGAACAGAAGGATGACAGGCCGCGTGGCAGGTGACGGACCAACGCTATTGACCGGTGCGACGGGCTTCGTTGGCTCCGCCGTGGCACGTGTGCTGGCGGCGCGCGGCCACCGGCTGCGCCTCCTGGCGCGCCCGACCAGCGATCGGCGCAATCTGGCCGGCGTGGACGCCGAGCTGGCACTCGGCGACCTGACCGACGCCGCGTCGCTGACACGTGCAACGGCGGGCTGCCGGTACGTGATGCACGTCGCGGCGGATTATCGGTTCTGGGTGCCGGATCCCGACGCCATGCTGCGCGCCAACGTGGATGGAACGCTGGCCGTGATGCGGGCGGCACAGGCGGCTGGGGTCGAACGCATAGTCTATTGCAGCTCCGTCGCCGCGCTGGGGTGGGCCGCAAATGGTGTCCCGGCCGATGAGACGACATCCACCAACGAGGCGGACTTCATCGGCACCTACAAGCGGTCCAAATACCTGGCCGAGCGGGTCGTGCTGGACCTGGTGCGCCAGGAGAACCTGCCGGCCGTGGTGGTCAATCCCGCCGCGCCGGTCGGACCCCGCGACATCAAGCCGACCCCGACAGGCAAGATGATCCGCGACGCCGCCGCAGGCCGCGTGCCGGCATACATCGATACCGGGCTCAACGTCGTGCATGTGGACGACGTGGCGGAGGGCCACGCACTCGCCTTGGAACGCGGCCGCATAGGCGAGCGCTATGTGCTCGGCGGAGAGAACCTGCTGCTGAAGGACCTGCTGGCGCTGGTCGCCAACGTCGCCGGCCGCAAGCCACCCACGATCGAGCTGCCCGAGGCCGTGGTCTGGCCAGCGGCGTGGGTGATGGAGATGCTGGCCCGGCTGACCGGCATTCCGCCAATGATGACCCGCGACCACATCAAGATGGCACGGCACAAGATGTTCTATTCCTCAGCCAAGGCGATGGGCGAGCTCGGCTACGCCCCCCGCCCGGCCCGCACCGCCATCGAAGACGCCGTGGCCTGGTTCCGCGCCAACGGCATGCTCAAGCCATGACGACGCTGGCGGCGCTCGCGCTGCTGATCTGGCTCTATCTGCTGTTGGAGCACGGGCGCTTTTGGCACTCGGAGCCGGAACTGACTCCATCGCGTCCCGATGGGGCTCCCGCGGTTGCCGTCGTCGTGCCGGCGCGCGACGAGGCGCCTCTGATCGAGCAGTCGCTGCGATCCCTGCTGACACAGGACTACGCCGGCCCACTCCGTATCATAGTGGTGGATGATGCCAGCCGCGACGGAACCGGCGCGATTGCCAAGGGCATCGGTGACCCGAACCTGGTCGTGCTCGATGGGCAACCGAGGCCGGCTGGCTGGAGTGGCAAGCTGTGGGCCGTGGCGCAAGGACTGGCGGAGGCGGGTCCGGCTGAACTGGTGCTGCTCGCCGACGCCGACATCGTGCACCAGCCGCGCCATCTAGCGACTCTGGTGGCGCAGGCCGAGCGAGGCGATCTGGACCTGGTTTCCGAGATGGTGGCACTGGCCTGCGAGACCCCCGCGGAGCGCGCGTTGGTGCCGGCCTTCGTGTACTTCTTCCAGTTGTTGTACCCGTTCATGTGGGTGAACGATCCGCTGCGCGCGACCGCGGCCGCGGCCGGCGGCACGATGCTGCTGCGCCGGCGGGCATTGGTTCGTATCGGGGGAGTGGCGGCGGTGCGCGGGGCGTTGATCGACGATGTGGCGTTGGCCACCGCGATCAAGCGGGGCGGGCGCATCTGGCTAGGTCATTCCGGGCTGGCCCGCTCGGTTCGGTCGTATCCGGCAATGGCCGACATCTGGCGCATGATATCGCGCACCGCCTATGTCCAATTGCATTTCTCACGCTGCCTGTTGGCCGCCACGGTGCTGGCGATGGGCCTGACGTTCCTGGTGCCTCCGATCGCCGCGCTGTTCGGGCACGGCCTGGCGCGATGGCTTGGCTGGATCGCGTGGGGCGCGATGGCGGCGTCCTATCAGCCGACGCTGCATCGCTACCGTCGCTCCGTGTTGTGGGCGCCTTGCCTGCCAGCGGTGGCGGCGTTCTATCTGGCGGCCACCGTCGGGTCCGCGTTGAACCACCACCTTGGCCGAGGCGTCGCCTGGAAGGGCCGCGCCTACCAGGGGGCCGACGCGTGAGCGGCGTTACCACTGTCGAGACGTGGTCGGGCAAAGACCGCGGCGACGAGAACTTTCCGGTCGGCTCGCTGCTGATTCGGCGCGACCTGCGCGCGCACGTGCACGCGTTCTACGCATTCGCGCGCAACGCCGATGATATCGCGGATTCGGCCCACTTGGCGGCGGACGAGAAGGTCGCGCGGCTGGACGCGATGGAGGACGTGCTGCTGGGCCGGCATGACACGGGCTCGCCTAGTGCTCTGCGTCTGCGGGCCAGCCTGGCGCAGACCGGAGTGACGCCCCGTCATTCGCTCGACCTGCTGATTGCGTTCCGGCGCGACGCCACCAAGTTGCGGTATGCGGACTGGGATGAGCTGCAGGATTATTGCCGTTACTCGGCGATGCCGGTCGGAAGGCATGTGCTCGATCTGCACGGTGAGGATGGCGCGACCTACGAGCCGTCTGATGCGCTGTGCACGTCGCTGCAGGTGCTGAACCATATGCAGGATTGCATGAAGGACCTGGCCGAATTGGATCGATGCTACCTGCCCGGCGCACCGATGGAGGATCTCCGCGGGCCAGCGACCACGCCGGCCCTGCGCAGTATATTCGATCGTTTATTGAATCGTGTGGACACACTGAATGAACAGGCGATCGAGCTGCCGAAGCGAACGCGAAGCCGAAGGCTGCGGTTGGAGACAGCGGTGATTGTCGGTCTGGCGCACCGGTTGGCGCGGCGGCTGCGGCGTGGCGATCCGGTGGCGCGGCGCGTCCGGCTGACCAAGGGCGATGCGGTCGCCAGCCTGTTGGCGGCGATGCGATGGTTGCCATGAGATCCGGTGTGCACTGTAGGACCCCCTCCCCCTTCCCCCCTCCCGCAAGGGGAGGGGGAGTAGTTACAGTAAATCCAGCAGATACCGTAGATACAGCAGATACAGGTGATGCGAATGAAGCTCTCCCCCTCCCCTTGCGGGAGGGGGAGGGGGGAGGGGGCGCCGCATTACATGGCTGAGGTGGTCCCACATCACATGGCGCGGGGTCCACCAATGACTCCCCTCAACGCCGCCCAGGCCGACCTCGACGCGGTCGAAACGATCGTCAGCTCGGCCGGCACCTCGTTCTATCGCGGCATGCGCGTGCTGCCGCCGGATCGGCGCCACGCGATGTACGCGATCTATGCGTTCTGCCGCCTGGTGGACGACATTGCCGACGATGACGACAACTTCGCCACCAAGCTACCGCGACTGACCGCCTGGCGTGAGCGCGTCGCCGGCGCTGTACCAGGGCAGTCGGACGGCCCGGTCACGCGCATCCTGGCGGCGGCCGTTCAGCGGTTCGACCTCCGCCAGGAAGACTTCCTCGCCGTCATCGACGGCATGCAGATGGACTGCGAAACCGTGATCGTCGCACCCGACCTCGCCACGCTCGATCTCTACTGCGATCGCGTCGCCGCCGCGGTCGGACGCCTTTCCGTGCGCGCGTTCGGCGATGCGTCGCCAGCCGCCGATCGTGTCGCCTACTCGCTCGGCCGCGCGCTGCAACTCACCAACATCCTGCGCGATATCCAGGAGGATGCCGAACGCGGCCGTCTCTACCTGCCGCGCGAATGGCTGGACGCGGCCGGGGTGCCGCACGAGCCGTCCGCCGCGCTGAACGCCCCCGGTCTGCCGCGCGTCTGCGCGCGCGTCGCCGCGCTGGCGCACGAGCATTTCCGCGCGGCCGCCGACGCGATGCGACAATGCGATGCGAAGGCGATGAAGCCGGCACGGATGATGGGCGCCACCTACGCGGCGATCCTGTCACGGCTGGAGCGCCGCGGCTGGTCACAGCCTCACGAACGCGTGAGCTTGCCCGCATGGCAAAAGCTTTGGCTCGCGCTGCGTTATGGTCTGGCCTGAAACGATCGGGTGGACGGAGCCTCATATCCATGCGGAAGACCATCGGCGGCCGCATTCGCATTCTGGTGCTGGCGATCACCGGCTGCTCGACCCTTGCTGCACACGCGCAGGAAAGCGAGCGCCGCGTCGCGCTGGTGATCGGCAACGCCGGCTATCAGCACGTCGAGCGCCTCGCCAATCCGGGCAACGACGCAAAGCTGATCGCCGACACGCTGCGGAAGTCCGGCTTCACGCTGATTGGCGGCGGCGCGCAACGCGATCTCGACAAGCCGGCGTTCGATCGGCTGGTGGCCGACTTCGGCAAGCAGATCCAGGGCGCCGACGTGGCGCTGTTCTACTACGCCGGCCACGGAATGCAGGTGCAGGGCACCAACTGGCTGGTGCCCATCGATGCCAATCCCTCGCGCGCGCAGGACCTCGATTTCCAAATGGTCAATGCCGAGCTGGTGCTGAAGCAGATGGACGGCGCGGGGACCCGGCTGAACATCGTGATCCTGGATGCCTGCCGCAATAATCCGTTCGCCAACCTGGGCACGCGGGCGGTGGAGAGCGGGTTGGCGCAGATGCGAGCGCCGGACGGCACACTGATCTCGTTTGCCACCCAACCAGGGAATGTCGCGGTCGACGGCAAAGGCTCGGACGGCCCCTATGCGATGGCGCTGGCCGACGCGATACGCCAGCCCGGGCTCGATATCTTCCACCTGTTCAACCAGGTGGGGCTGACGGTCAAGCGTGATACCCAGGGCAGCCAGCAGCCGTGGGTGTCGAGTTCGCCAATCGATGGCGAGTTCTTTTTTGTGCCGTCCGAGGCGCCGACGGATGATGCCATCGCGCCCGCGATCGACGTCCCCGCGGGGGCGCAGGACGGTGCCAAGCGTGGTTCCGGTGTGCATGACGCGGGGCCGAATGACGCTACTGCTGCCAAGGAGCCGCCGCCAGCAGAACAGCCTCAGGCGACGCGCGACGCGGCCGAGAAGGGCCAGGCGGGCGCACAGATCGACCTGGGGCTGAGCTTCGCAAAGGGCACTGGCGCATCCAAGGATCTTGCCGCCGCCCTGCAATGGTTCCAGCGGGCGGCCGACCAAAATGACCCGCGCGGGCAGTACTACCTCGGTCTGATGCACGAACGTGGCTACGCGGTGGAGCGCAGCTATGCGACGGCGCTGGACTGGTACCGGAAGGCCGCGGATCAGAACTATCCGCCGGCTGAGATCGCGGTGGCGCGGTTCTATGGGCGCGGACTTGGGGTGCCGCGTGACGTGTCGCAGCGCAACGCCTGGCTGCTGCGTGCCGCGGGACAGGAGAGCCCGATGGCACAGAATATTCTGGGCAACATCTATCGTCTGGGCCTCGGCGTGCCGCAGGATCTGCCGACAGCGGCGCAGTGGTATCAGCGCGCGGCGGCGCACGATTTCGGACCGGCCGAGGCGCGCCTCGGCCTGATGTATCAGCATGGCCGCGGCGTTAAGCAGGACTATGCGCAATCGATGCAGTTGCTGCGTCACGCGGCCGACAAGGGGAATCCGCTGGGACAGAATGGCATCGGCGTGCTCTATGAACATGGCTATGGCGTGCACCAGGACTACGTCGAGGCTGCGCGTTGGTTCCGGCTGGCGGCGGACAAGGGCTACGCACCGGCGGCGTTCAATCTGGGCGTGATGTATGCCGACGGACGCGGCGTGCCGCGTGATCGCAGCGAAGCCGCCAAGTGGTACGAGAAGGCTGCGGCGGCCGGCAACGAGATGGCGGTCGCGCGATTGGCGCGGATCGAACCCGCCGCGACAACGCGCTGATGCCGCGGGTAAGACCGGGGCTTCGTCCCGAACCCCGACCAAGAGGCTCTGCGCCCGGATCACAGTCCGGCGCAGGCTCTTGGAACTCTGCCAGAGGCACTGGCTTTGGTGAGGCTCCAAGGCGCAAAGCTCCCTGGCGGGTTCGGCGCGGAGCTAGGACATCCCTCGAATTGACTTCGTTGCCGCGCGCCCGGTTAGATCGATCGGTCATGCCACTCGTCAACACCGTCGCCGATTCCCGCAACGCTTGATGCCTCGGCACGTTCATGTCATCGGCGCCGGACTGGCTGGACTGTCTGCAGCCATCACACTTAGCCAGGCAGGGTGTACCGTCACTGTCGTGGAAGCGGGCCCGGCCGCTGGCGGGCGATGCCGCTCTTATTTCGATCGCGCACTGGGCCTACGCATCGACAACGGCAACCATCTGTTGCTGTCGGGCAATCGCGCGACGTTCGCATATCTCGACACGATCGGTGCGCGGGGCACGCTTGCGATACCGACAGAGCCGCAGTTTCCGTTCATCGACCTGGAGAACGGTATTCGCTGGACGCTGCGGCCCAATCTGGGGCGCATTCCCTGGTGGGTGCTGTCCTCTAAGCGACGTGCGCCGGGAACCCGTGCGAGCGACCATCTCGCGCTGCTGCGCCTGCGCCGCCTGAAGGGCGACGCGACGATAGCGCGCTCGCTGCGGCATGACGCCTTTTATCGGCGGCTCGTCTCACCCGTTGTGATCGCCGCGCTAAACACGCCGGTTGATGTGGCGTCGGTGCCATTGTTCGCGTCAGTCATGGCGGAGACGTTGTTCCGCGGAGGTCGCGCGTGCATTCCGGCGGTGCCTCGCGAGGGCTTGTCGGAGAGCCTGATCGATCCGGCGGTTGCGTGGCTGCAAGCGCATGGATGCGAGCTGATCTGTGGTCGCCGCATTATCGCTCTGCGTTATGGCAACGATCGGGTGATCGGGCTGGAGACGACGGAGGGCCCAATGCCGATCGAAGCGGCAGTACTGGCCGTCCCACCCTGGGTGGCGGCCGATCTGGTTTCGGATGTGACGGGCCCAAATGAATTCCAGGCGATCCTGAATATTCATTTCCGCATAGACGTTGCTCGCGAACCCCCTGGTTTCATCGGCATTGTCGGCGGCACGGCGGAATGGGTGTTCGTCAAGCGCGATCATGTATCGGTGACTATCAGTGCTGCCAATCGCATGGTCGACCTGGATGCCGAGGCGATCGCAACCAGCGTCTGGCCAGATGTGCGAACCGCGCTCCGTCTCGAAGGGCGGATGCCGGCATGGCGCGTGGTCAAGGAGCGGCGCGCCACGTTTGCCGCCACCGCGGCACAGGAGATGCTGCGGCCTGGGCCGCGCACCGACCTCGCGAACCTGGTGCTGGCCGGTGACTGGACCGCCACAGGGTTGCCGGCGACGATCGAAGGTGCCATCAGGTCGGGCCGCGCCGCGGCCGAGGTGTTGCTCGCGACCTGAGTGCCTGCATGCCACACGAGATATCGCTGATCAGGGAAACCGCTCCAGACGAACGGCTGCACGACGCGATTGCGCGCGCCTGCACGGCATTGGCCGGCTGGCAGCATGCGGACGGGCACTGGCTGTTCGAACTGGAGGCAGACGCGACTATCCCGGCGGAATACGTGCTGCTGGAGCATTTCCTCGACCGGATCGAGCCCGAGCTTGAAGCGAAGATCGGTGTCCACCTTCGGTCGATCCAGGGCGAGCACGGCGGCTGGCCGCTGTTCCATGACGGCGCGTTCGACCTGTCGGCAAGCGTGAAGGCGTACTTCGCGTTGAAGGCCATCGGTGACGATGTGGATGCGCCGCACATGGTCCGGGCGCGACAGGCGGTGCTTGCTGCCGGAGGTGCCGAACGAAGCAACGTGTTCACGCGTGCGCAGCTTGCCTTGTTCGGGCAGGTGCCGTGGCGCGCGGTCCCGGTGATGCCGCTGGAGATCATGCATCTGCCGTTGTGGTTCCCGTTCCATCTGTCGAAGGTGTCGTACTGGTCGCGCACCGTAATCGTGCCGCTGCTGGTGCTCATGGCGCTGCGGCCGGAGGCGCGCAATCCACATGGTATCGCCATCCCGGAGTTGTTCCGCACGCCCCCGCGGCAAGTGGGTGACTGGATTCGCGGACCGTATCGTTCCACGTGGGCGCGATTCTTCAAGGCGGTGGATTTGCTGTTGCGCGTGACGCAGCCTTGGTTTCCTCGACGCAGCCGGCAGAGCGCCATCAACAAGGCGGTGCGCTTCGTCACTGAACGGCTGAATGGCGACGATGGGCTCGGCGGCATTTATCCCGCTATCGCCAACAGCGTGATGATGTTCGACACGCTAGGCTATCCACCGGATCACGAACACGCTGACACAGCTTGGCGCGCGGTGCGGAAGCTGCTGGTGATCGAGCCGGACCGCGCCTATTGCCAGCCCTGTCTGTCGCCCGTGTGGGACACTGCGCTGGCGGGTCACGCCATGGCTGAGGCGGGCGTGGATGTGCATGCGGCGTGCGTATGGCTGTGCAAGGAGCAAATCCTCGACGTCGTTGGCGATTGGGCAGTGACGGCGTCCGGGTTTACGGCCGGGCGGCTGGGCATTCCAATATGCCAATCCGCATTATCCGGACGTTGACGACACAGCAGTCGTCGGCATGCTGCTGCATCGCGACGCTGACCCCGCGTTTACCGATGCGATCGCACGGGCGCGCGAGTGGATTATCGGCATGCAGTCCTCCGATGGTGGCTGGGGCGCGTTCGAGCCGGAGAACACCCATCTCTACCTGAACAACATCCCGTTCGCGGATCACGGCGCGCTGTTGGATCCCCCGACGTCCGACGTCACCGCGCGCTGTGTTTCGTTTCTTGCACAAATTGGCATGCCATCCGACGACCCGGTGCTGGCGCGTGCGATAGCGTATCTACGTCGCGAGCAGGAAGCCGAGGGCAGCTGGTTCGGCCGCTGGGGCACCAACTACATCTACGGCACGTGGTCCGTCCTGTGCGCGCTGAACGCAGCAGGCGTCGATCGGGACGATCCTGCCGTGCGCCGTGGGGTCGCCTGGCTGCTGTCTGTGCAGCGCGACGACGGTGGCTGGGGCGAGGATGAGGAAACCTACCGTGCCGCACCACACGGCCGCTACAAGCAGAGCACACCAAGTCAGACCGCCTGGGCAGTGCTGGGGTTGATGGCGGCGGGCGAGGCGGACAATTTGGCGGTGACGCGTGGCATCGCATATCTGGTGGCGACCCAGGGTAGTGACGGTGGATGGGCTGAATTGCCGTACAATGCGGTTGGTTTCCCTCGCGTGTTCTATCTCCGGTATCACGGCTATCGCTGGTACTTTCCGCTGCTGGCGCTGGCACGCCACCGCAACCTGCGACGCGCCAATACGCGGAATGTGGCGTTTGGGTTCTGACGCTTGCACGAGGTCCGTATCGGTGTCGTTGTCGGGCTGATGGCCGAGGCGCGTATCGCACAACGGCTTGGTTGGCAGATCGCAGTCGGGCGGGACGCGGTGGCCGGGTTGCTCGATCAGGGTGTGGGGGCACTGGTAAGCCTCGGCCTGGCGGGCGGGCTTGCGCCGGGGCTGCGGTCAGGCACGCTGATCGTGCCATCCGAGGTGATTGTGGGCACCGAACGCTTTGCGACTGATCCTGCGCTGTCGCAATTACTCGGCGGGATGACAGCACACGCCCTGTTCGGCGGCGATGCAGTCGTCGCCACAACGGCGGAAAAGCACCGTCTGTACCGTGCGACCGGAGCGGTCGCTGTCGATCTGGAAACCGGCATCGTGGCTCGCATGGCCGTCAGTCGCGGCATTCCGTTCGCTGTCCTGCGGGCAATATGCGATCCCGCCGAACGCGCGCTTCCGCCGGCGGCGCTCATGGCGCTGGATACGCGCGGTGTCATTGGAACCTGGCGTGTGCTCGCTTCGGTCGCCGCGCATCCCGGCCAACTGCCCGCCCTTTTGGCGCTGGCGGCGGACGCGGCGGCGGCGCGTCGTTCGCTGGTCGCGCGCGTCAGGCAGATAACGCTGGCTCGGGGATAATCGGAACTGTCGAATGCGCCGTGCCCATGACGCGCTCCTGCGGAAACGTGGCGCGCACCGTTGTTCCCCGCCCAGGTGTGCTGTCGATCGTCAGTGATCCGCCATGCAGAGTGAGCAGTTTGCGACAGATCGCCAGACCGAGCCCGGTGCCGCCGAATTTCCGACTGATCGAGGCATCGGCTTGGCAGAACGCTTGGCCCAGCGACTGCACCACCGCAGCCTCGATACCGATGCCGGTATCGGCGACGACCAAGGCGACGCCTGCATCCGTCTGTTCGATCGACAATGCAACCAGTCCGTCTCTCGGGGTGAATTTCACCGCATTGCCCAACAGGTTGAGCACGATCTGCTTGATCGCCCGCCAGTCGCCCCGAAGTGTGACGCGGCTGCCGTTCACCTGGTTCTCGATCCGCACTGCACCCTCCGTCGCACGCAGCCGCAGCATCGCGACGCAGGACCGCACAACCATCGCAAGCCCGACCGCGTCGTCGGCCAGCTCATATTTGCCCGCCTCGATCTTCGACAGATCGAGCACGTCGTTGATCATGTCGAGCAGATCATGGCCGGCTGTGTTGATGTCCGTCGCATAGCCGGTGTAGTTGGCGGCGATCCTGTCGAATGGCTGGTCACGGATCAGCTCCGAGAACCCGATGATGGCGTTCAGCGGGGTGCGCAATTCGTGGCTCATGTTGGCGAGGAACTCCGACTTCGCCCGGCTTGCGCTTTCCGCATGCTCCTTTGCCAGTTCGAGTTCGCGTGCCGCCATGACATCGGATGTAACGTCGCGCCCGGTGCCGCGATAGCCGACGAACGTCGCGCCGGCGTCGTACACTGGGTTGCCGTTGATGCTGACAATATGATGCTCGCCGATCGCATCCACTTCCTCATCGCGAAAATCACGGAAGGGGAGGCGTACCTGCATCTGATTCCGCAGCCAGCCCCAGTGGGCATCGGTCACATCGCCCCCGATCGCATCCCATGGGGTCATACCCATTCGCTCCGGAATACGCATCGCGCGGACCATTGGGCTGTCCGAGACCCAGGTGAAATGGAGTGCTGCATCGATCTCCCAGAGGAAGTCCGTGGACATGCGGGCAAAATCCAGCACGCGTTGTTCGCTGGCTCGGAGTGCTTCGGCGGTATTCGTGAGTTGCTGGGTCCGCTCGGCTTTGCGCCGGAACTCCTGACCAATGACACCGAACAAGACGGCGAACCCGCATGACACGCCGATGCCGCCGATGCCGATCATTGCTGCCTGCCGCCGCCATCCCTCCAGTGCCTCCGATTCCCGCATCGAGACGTCGACGACCAAGGGCCATGCGTGAAGTGGGCGCACCGAAACGATCGCTCGCACGGGCATGAGCAAGCCAGGAGATCGATAGGTGCCACCCCCCTCGGCGACGAGACCGTACCACGGAGAGCTTGCCGGCATGTGGTCTGCGACTTCATGAATTGGGTCAGGATAGCGCGCCAGCACCAACCCGTCGCGACGCAACAGCGTCACTGCTTCCCCGGCTGGCAGCTCGATCGCCCGATAGAAGTCGGTCAAATACTGCAGATCGATGACACCGATCACGAGGCCAAGAAGCTTGTGGTCCGCACCGCGGATCTGTCGGGCGAGGTAGATCGTCGGTGTTCCGGTGACACGACTGATGACCGGGGAACTGATGAACGGTCCGGTGTCATCGTGCGCGATGAAATGCTGGTAGTAATCTCGGTCGGAGAAATCCAGATCGCTGCGCAACTCAGAACGCGAGCTGGCGAACATATGGCCGTCAGGCCGGAGCAACGTGAATGCATTGGCCTGCGGCATCCCTGCCAGCCTCTCGCGCAGGAAGGCATGCGCGGAATCGATGTCAAAATGCTGAAAGGGTTCGGCCGTTTCATGGATGTGCTCGTTTCCCAAATGCGACTGCACTTCTTGCAGGACGAGGTCGACGACCTGCAGATAGCGATTGGTCTGCTCGGCGAGGACGACACTGAGATTGATGACGGCGACGCGCTGCTGGTCGATGGCTTGCTGGTGCAGGTCCCAGATCGCTGCGGCGCAGCCGAGCGTGGTTACGACGATTAGGGCGAGGCCGACAATCCAGGCGTAGCGGGTGGCGCGGGCTATACCGCGGACGGCCTTGACCATGCCGGACAGGGTCTGCACGAGATCGTACTCCGGCCGCCACATACCGGCGGGAATTCCGACTTATAATGCAGACTCCGGGACTAATATTGGCTTAATTCCAGCGTCACTCCTCATGGCCACGCGCGCCGCATGACGGGGCGCGTTAATCCGCGTAGACATCCTGCTGCGCCTCGATCTTCGTCGCGTCGAGGTCCATGCCCAGACCAGGCAGCGTCGGCAGCGCGAACTCACCGTGGTGCGGCTCGATCGGATGCGCGAGGAAGTGCTGGTTGATCGCGTTCCATTTCACCAGGTACTCCTGCAATGGCGTCAGCAGCGGCGACTGTGCCAGCGAAAAGTGCAGGCCCGCCGGCGTGGAATGGCCGTGCGGTATCACCACCAGATCATGCACCGAGGCATACGCCGCGATCTTCAGCGTTTCCGACAATCCGCCAGCCCAATAGATATCGGGCTGCAGCACATCCAGCGCTTCTGCATCGATGAAGCGCCTGAACCCCCAGCGGGTGTATTCGTGCTCGGCGCCGGACAGCGGGATCTGAGTGCGTTCCTTCACACGGCGGTAGCTGTCGATGCGGTCGGGCATCACGCATTCCTCCAGCCAGCGCGGCCGGTACTCCACGATGCGTTCCGCCAGCTCCACCGCATACATCGGATCGAACGACTGCCAGCAATCCAGCATGATGTCGTAGTCGTCACCGAGCGTTTCGCGCAGCGTGCGCACCAGCTCGACGTTCTTCCGCATGCCGTCATGACCACTCATTGGCCCGTGCCGGAAGAACCATTTCTGCGCCGGATAGCCCAGCGCCTTGTATTCCGCAGCACGCTCACGCACGCGGCCGAAATCCAGCACGCCGAAGCCCAGCATCGAGGCATACGCAGGCACGCTATCGCGGGTAGGTCCGCCGATCAGCCGGTAGACCGGCTGGCCAAGCCAGCGCCCCTTCAGATCCCACAGCGCGCAGTCGATGGCGCTGATCGCGAGCATCGCATCGCCCTGGCGGCCGTGCACCATGATCCGGTGCATCTGGTCCCACAGCTTCTCGTGTGCGATCGGGTCCTGCCCGAGGACGATTGGCCGCAGGCGCTTCGCCGCAAACGCGGCGACCATGTCCGGCAAGGGACCGGCGATACCAATGGGCCCTTCGTCAGTCTCGATCCGGACGAAGTGCTGCTCGAGGCGGAAATGGTTGGCATCGACCTGCGCACCACCTTCGAAGTCGCTGCGCCCGCGGTATTCGGGATAGATGTCGATCGGCCGGACCAGACGCTCCTCCCAGAGCGGCCCATCTGTGGGCATGGTCCCGCTCAGGCGCAGGACACGGACGGCAGTGATTTTCATGGTGGGCCTCCCGGATCAACCGCCCAACGATAACGCCGGCGGCGATGCCTGGGGAGGCGTCAGGAGTGCGGCGCGAGAGCCTCGGATGGTCGGAGTTGCGCTTCGTTCACCACGCGTTCGTGGCCGTCGGCGGAGTGCTTGACCCGGTAGAGCAGTTCACGCCCCTCCACCGGCAGTAGACGCTGGACGGTATAGGTGCCCGGTGGCACCTGGCGTTCGAGACGGTTCGGCACCAGATGGACCGTCTGCCCGATCTTGAACTTGTGTTGTTCCATGGGTGGTCCTCGTCGTGGCCGGCGCCGCCCTGGGAGCGGCGCCGGAAGCCTGTATCAGACGGCCCGAAGGTTCTCGGCCGAGGACTTTCCCTGCTTGCCAGGCAGGACTTCGAAGCTAAGCTTCTGACCCTCCTGGAGACTGGCCATCCCGGCCTTCTCGAGCGCCGAGATGTGCACAAAGACGTCCTTTGAACCATCATCCGGCTGGATGAAGCCGTAGCCCTTCTGGGCGTTGAACCACTTGACCGTGCCTGTCGACATCGTGTCTCTCCAAATACCGGCGACCCGCGACGTGCGGGCCGAACTACTCTTCCAGATTGGGAGCGTCGAGGCGGCTGAGCCGCAGTTAGGCACGAGGCAGTCCCGAATACGAAAAGCGCCGATTGCCATTATATTGGCTGAGTTGCGGAAAATTACCAGGGAAATCCCAGAGATGAGCGATATCACGGCGGGTGTGGCCCGCCATTACGGACGCGGCGGACTCCTCGATCGGATCCTCGCCGCACTGGCCGAGGCCGGCAAGGACATCGAACACCTGACCATCGACGACACTGCGCCGATCGACGAATTCCATTCGCGCCGACGGCGGGCCACCGAGGAACTGGCCCGACTGCTGGCTCCGACGCCAGCGGACCACGTGATCGATATCGGATCCGGCCTCGGCGGCCCATCGCGCTACCTGGCTGCGACCTACGGTTGCCGCGTCAGCGGTATTGACCTGACCGAGGAATTCGTCGCCGTCGCGACCGATCTGACCCGCCGGGTCGGCCTGACGGAGCGGGTGAATTTCCGCCAGGGTTCGGCGCTGGAGCTGCCATTTGCGGATGCCAGCTTCGATCTTGGCTGGACCCAGAATGTCGCCATGAACATAGCTGATCGGCCGCGCTGGTACGGCGAGATGCGTCGGGTGCTGAAGCCTGGCGCACGCCTGGCGATACAGGACGCGGTTCAAGGCCCCGGCGGCCCGTTGCACTACCCGGTAATGTGGGCCGATCGGCCCGAATTCAGTGCCCTGCGGACGCCGGAGGAGACCCGTTCCATGCTGGAGGCGGCAGGGTTCACCGTGCAGGTCTGGCAGGACAATACCGACGCAGCGATCGCCGAGGCCGCACCGGTGGGCGGCGGGGAGGCACAACCGAACTTGGGCATCCACCTGATCGTGGGCGCAAGCTTCCGGGAAAAGATGCGCAACTCGCGGCGCAACATGGCCGAGAACCGACTGCGCCTGATCAACGCGCTGCTCATCCGCGACTGATGGGTGCACAACGGGCCCGGTTCGAGGCCATCATCCGCGCCGACGAAGACCTGATGCACTTGCTCCAGCGGTTGCGCTCGCTGCACCTGCCACAATGGCGGCTGGTGGCGGGCTGCCTCTACCAGACCGTGTGGAACGCACTCACGGCGCGTCCGCGCGCCACCGGCATCAAGGACTACGATCTGGTCTACTTCGACGGCGATGACCTGTCGTGGGAGGCCGAGGATATGGTCATCCAACGTGTTGCAGCGGCGACGCTCGACTGCATCGGACCGGTGGAGACGCGCAACCAGGCCCGCGTTCATATGTGGTTCGCCGATCGGTTCGGCTGTGCCTATCCGCGGCTCGGCTGTGCAGACGAAGCGCTCGGCTATTACGCGTCCATCGTGCATGCGGTCGGTGTGCGGTTGGACTATGACGACGGGCTGGATATTGCGGCGCCATTCGGCCTGCAGGACATGTTCGACATGGTCATCCGACCGAATCGCGTGCTGGACAATGCTGCGTCCCATACTGCCAAGGCCGCGCGCGCACGAGCCACCTGGCCAGAGGTCGTCGTCGAACCGTGGAACACTGCCTAAGCGGAGACAGCGCGCATGAAACTTTCAATCGGCGGCGATCATGCGGGGTATCCGCTGAAGGCAACAATTATCGCGGTGTGCCGGTCGCTGGGTCATGACGTGACCGATCGTGGATGTCACGACACATCGCCGGTCGATTTCCCTGACATCACGCGCGCGGTCTGCGCAGATGTGGTGGCGGGCAAGGCGGAGCGTGCAATCCTGGTGTGCGGCACCGGAGTTGGTGCGTCGATTGCCGCGAACAAGCTCCGTGGGATTCGCGCGTCCATAGTGCATGACGGCCACATTGCTCATCAATGCGTCGAACATGACGACGTCAACGTCATGTGTATCGGCGCCCAGATCGTCGGACCCTGGCTCGCCGAGGATCTGGTTCGCATCTATCTCGCCGCGAACTTCAGCACCGACGAGGATTGCCGGCGGCGTGTCGCCAAGCTGATGGAGTTCGAGCGTCTTTGATCACCCGCTGCGTGCCGCGGCGATAGTGGGCGAACGGTTAGCTAATATAAGTCCTGAGCGTCAGCTCGTGGCAGCGACAGGCCGATTGGACGGTCACGCCCCGGCGCCGTATCCTTCGTGCCAGACACAACCCCTCCGGAAACCGCATATGTCCATAATCGAACCAGGCGGCATCGACTGCGACATTCATCCCGCGGTGCCCAATCTCAAAGCGCTGCATCCCTATCTTTCCGACCATTGGCGCGACGTCGTGGTCCAGCGCGGCGTGCACGAGCTGGAATCGATCGCGTATCCCGCCAACTCGCCGCTCACCTCGCGGCCGGACTGGCGCCTGCCCAGCGGCAAGCCCGGTTCCGACCTCGACGCGCTGCGTGCCCATGCGCTGACGCCGTTCAACACGGCGATCGCCATATGCAACTGCCTCTACGGCGTGCAGCTGCTGTTCTCCGAGGACATGGGCGCCGGCTTTGCCCGTGCGGTGAACGACTGGATGGCCGCCGAGTGGCTGGACAAGGAGCCGCGCCTGCGCGCCTCGATCGTGGTGCCGATGCAGAATGCCGAACTGGCGGTGGAGGAGATCAACCGGGTCGCGCCGGACCGCCGCTTCGTGCAGATCCTGCTGCTGGTCATGCACGACCAGCCGCTGGGCAAGCGCACCTACTGGCCGATCTACGAAGCAGCCGAGAAGCACGGCCTGCCGGTCGGCATTCATGCGGGCAGCGCCTACCGCCACCCGGTCACGCCGCTTGGCTGGCCGACTTATTACACTGAGGACTATGCGGCGCAGGCGCAGGCATTCCAGGCAGCGTTGTCATCGCTGGTGTGCGAGGGTGTATTTACAAAATTCCCGGATCTAAAGGTCGTGCTGCTGGAGTCGGGCTTCACCTGGCTGCCGGCGCATCTGTGGCGATTGACCAAGTTCTGGCGCGGGCTGCGGATGGAAGTGCCGTGGGTGGATCGCGCGCCCACCGACATCGTGCGATCCAATGTGCGGCTCACCATCACGCCGTGCGATGGGCCGCCATCGCCGGAGATGTTCCAGCGGTTGATGGACCACATGGGCTCGGACGAGATGCTGTTGTTCTCCACCGACTACCCGCACTGGCAGTTCGACGGCGATGCCGTGCTGCCGGAAGGGCTGTCGCGGGAACTGGTGCGGAAGATCATGATCGACAATCCGCGTGATACGTACTCGCGGCTCGCCGCCGAAACCGTTCCCTCAGCGTCCCGATAGCGGCGGAGATCAAACTGTCCATCGCGCCTTTGACTATCGGTGGGGCGCGGGAGTTAGACGAGGATGACCGTATCGCTGTATCGCGCCACGAGACGGGAGAGGCTCGATTTGGCCTCAAACATGTTGACTACCCGCATGCAACACCTAGCTAGACCTAGCTAATCTATGTTTGCGAGTATCCGACAATCAAGCTCGCAGGAGCGGTCGCCTTGACCGTCCGCCCATCGTGGGTGATCCCTGGGATTGATGCGAGGGCAATGGCGCGGACGATGTCGCGTTGCAACGCAACAAGGACCAGGTCGAATGAAGAGCACGATTGCCATCGCGGCGACAGCGGCATTGATGGTAGCAGGGTGCCA
Source organism: uncultured Alphaproteobacteria bacterium (assembly GCA_963726125.1). GTDB lineage: Bacteria > Pseudomonadota > Alphaproteobacteria > Acetobacterales > Acetobacteraceae > JAMXLO01. The sequence continues at coordinate 1,037,250 of CAVSBG010000005.1, forward strand.
AGGTGGTTCAGGTCCCGCTCGGACGACGTCCCAAGATCCGGCCGCGCAACCCGCATCGCGCCAACTCAGCGCCGCCGAGCTGCGCCAGCGCTATGCGGCCGGGGTCACCAGCTACAGCTCAGGCAGCTCCGGCCCGAAGACATTCGCCGGCTATTACAGCCCCGACGGAAAGATCATCCTGCACTCGCCCCAGATGAACGACATTGGCACCTACAGAATAACCGACGACGGTCAATTCTGTACCAGGTACACAACGATCCGAAATGGGGTCGAGACCTGTCAAACGATGTGGCAGGTCGACCAGAACACAATCGAGGGCCACCTGCCGAATGGGGCAGTGATCCAGGCGACCAGTGTGCCGGGGAACCCGGAGGGATTCTAAAATGCGCAAGGTCGAGCTAAGAAGGGCCTGAATGATAGCGCAACGGCCGCTCGCGACCCGACCAGGTCATTGGCGAACAGGGCGGCTGGTCCAGACAGCAGCCATTCCCCACTGCGCAGGCAGCCGGCGCGTTCAAAGCGGGTGCCTGCATTAGCTCTGATGCTGCGCTGTCAATGCATTCCACGCCGCGAGCGAGTCCATGTAATCTCTCCAGGGTGCGATCTTCCGGCTTTCAGTCTTGATGATTGAGCAGAACCGATTGGTGTATTTCGCGCCTGTTGCAAGGATGGTCCCATTGACTTCGTATTCGATGACCACAACACGGCCGTCGTCTGTCTTGTGGGTAATCAGCTTATCGGCGGATTGAAGCGCAATGTTATCGACATAGCCCCTGAACTGGCCCATCAGGGCGGCTCGCCCTTGGACAACGCGAGGCCAACCAGGAAAGTCGTAGAGAACCTCGTAAACGGCGTCGTCAGTAACAGTGTCAAAGAAGTGCTCGCCATCAACAAGGTCGCCTAGCGCCGCTCGCACCAGATTGAAGTAAGGCGCGGCGGGCTCGTAGGCAGCGTATTTCGGATTCGGCACCCTGGATTCTCCGTGCGCATCAGCGGTCGTGGGTCAGTGACTTACGGTGCACCGCAAGCGTTTTCGACCACAGATGCACGCGGATGGACACAGATAAGACCGGTGTCTAACGGCCGTCGGGTGTACTATTTCGGACGATCGTTCCAAATGGTGCGGCGAAGGATCATCCAATCCGAACCCCATCATCGCTCGCTTTGCCGCGCTCGTCATGGTCGGATCGAAGTCCCCGGCCTTCGACCCGGGGATCAATCCCCGCCACCCATCGCAGCCGCCCCAATCGCGGCAGCGAAAGTGAGCGCATGGGTCTTCGCCAGCGGACCGCCCATCCAACGCGGCGCGCGGAAAATAAACCCAGGCTTGCCACCGGAGGTTATCTGCCGTAACGCCGACGTGCCCGATACTCTCCATCCGGCCTCGCCTCCCGATCCGCCACAGGATCGCCCCGGCAGCACCATGCCCGAGCGCATCGCATTCGTTCTTCACGCCGTCGGTATCCTGCTCGGCTACGGCCGCCACCTTCTCGCCACCGTCCGCCAGCGCTCCACCGCCCCCACGTTCACCACGATCGCGGCGTCCCTCGGCACCGCCAATCTCTCGACCATCCTTGCCCACCTCAAACGCGGCATCCTGCGCGCCGAGGCACTGCAGCGGGTTTTGGCTCGCGCGCGCCGCAACCGGCTGCGACATCGTCCTCCAACCTCCCGCACCGACGAAGTACAGCCCGCGCCAGCAGACGCGTCAGCAGTGCAACCAGCCGAACCGCCACCGACGCGCCAACCCGTGCGCCGCCGTTCGCCCCATCGGTAGGGACGATCCCGAACTGTTCATGCCCACCTTGGAGGATCTCGAGCGCCGGCGCGCGATAGGCCGCACTTTTGTCGATATCTGCCAGGATCTCGGTGTCGTCCCCGGCTTCTGCACCGGCGCCTTCTGGAACCAGGTGTTCGATATCATCCAGTGCCTCGGCGGCAGCGTCGCCGCCTTGATGAAGGAAAAGACCCGCCGCGGCGAAGCATTCGCGCACCAGCCCGACCGCAACTGGAAGAGCACGTGGGATTGGAGGGATCTAGGACGCGACGCGATCCGTCAGGTCCTGGGCTTCTTCATCGGCGAACCACCAGTCGATCCATTCACACCCTCACCAGAACCGCGCCCCGCAGCCACCGGTCCGCCCTGACCCATCGCAGGTTGACGTGAGCCTGACGCCCGGGGCCGGGCAACGGCCAGCCTCGCCGTCCCGATTCGCGCGGCCTCTACGGTCATCGCGACATAACCTTATCCACCGATACACACGCCGCAAAATGCCGCCAAACAGTGCGTGCCCATCAATCCCGAACATGGCCGCCATCCCGGCGGATTCAAGCGATTGCCCTAACCCACCACCGATAGGGCTTGCCGCGCCGCCGCATACGCACGATCATCACCTGTTGTCCACGGGCCACCCGTGCCCGCCTGACGGAGACCGTCCAATGAACGTGCAGGTCACCAGCCGCCCAACCGCCCAAGCCCCGGCCACCTCCAAGCTGGCCATCGCCGACGGCGACATCCATCCGCAGCGCAACTCCTACAAGGACCTCTTCCCCTACATGGAAGCCCGCTGGGTGGAGATGGCGAAGACCTTTGGCTCCCGCCCGCGCCAGGCCTACCAGGCCGGCCCCGCCTACCCAAAGGGCCAGCCCAACGCCTCACGCCGCGACGCCTGGCCGCCCGAGGGCGGACGCCCCGGCTCCAGCCTGGCGTTCATGCAGAAGCAGCTGCTGGACGAGAACAACATCCAGCTCGGCATCCTGAACCCCACCGGCGACAACGGTTCCAGCTTCCAGAACCGCGAGTTCGGCAACGGCGTCGCCAGCGCGATGAACCGCTGGGTCGAGGCCGAATGGCTGACCGAGCCCCGCCTGAAGGGCTCCATCGTCGTCCCCTATGAAGACGCCGACGCCGCCGTAGCCGAGATCGAGCGCTGGGCCGGCGACCCGCGCTTCGTCCAGGTGCTGATGGTCACCCGCACCGCCAACCCGCCCGGCCAGAAGCAGTACTGGAAGATCTACGAGGCCGCCGCCGCCGCGAACCTGCCCATCGGCGTGCACGCCTTCGGTTTTGGCGGCTACCCCGTCACCGGCAGCGGCTGGCCGTCCTTCTACATCGAGGACATGGTCGGCCACGCGCAATCCTCGCAGTCCTTCCTCACCAGCCTGGTGATCGAGGGCGTGTTCGAGCGCATCCCGAACTTCAAGCTGGTGCTGATCGAGTCTGGCTTCGCTTGGCTGCCGCCGCTGGCCTGGCGCCTCGACAAGCTGTGGAACCGGCTGAAGCAGGAGACGCCGCACCTGAAGCGTGCGCCATCGGAGTACATCCGAGAGAGCGTCTGGCTCACCACTCAGCCGATGGAAGAACCCCAGCCCCGCGAGCACGTGCTCGACGCGATCGACTGGATCGGCTGGGACCGGCTGTTGTTCGCCACCGACTACCCGCATTGGGACTACGATGACCCAACGGCGGTGCTGCCGATGCCGCTGCCGGAGCAGCAGCGCCGCGACTTCTTCTTCAACAATGCAATGAAGCTCTACCGGCAGGTCTGATCGTGCCCGCGTCCAAGGCCGGGGCTTTGTCCCGGCCACGGACGCCTCCCCAACGCCCCATCGCAATGCCTGACCGGCTGGTGTTTCGGCACGAGTAGTTGACGACTTGTGCCGTAGCTCTCACCGGTGTGACACCCCCTCAGCGAAACCTCTACGCTCTTGTACCAATAAACCGGGGCATCCTCGCCAGTCGCGATCTAGTGTTCGATCTACTGCGGATGATCCAGAGTATTTGACAACTGCGTCAATTCTTTCAGTGGCAGAAGTTGCGTCGCTTTGCCGCCACGCAACCTAAAGGAAGTTTCATGAGGCTCCGCAATATATTACTTGCCGCTACTATAGCCGCCGTGCCGGGGATTGCCACGGCCCAACCGCTCAGCGGCCTGTACATCGGCGCTGGTGCCGGCGTGAACTTCATGCAGGGTGAGCACCTCGTTGGCCCCATGGGCGTCGCAACCAATGCCAACCTGCAATCCCGCGGCGGCCCAGCCGGGCTCGTCTATCTCGGCTACGCGCTCGACAACGGCCTGCGCTTCGAAATCGAAGGCGACTATCGCAGCAATCGCTTCAGCCAGGGCAACAGTGTCGGCTTCGCCAACGCCGCCGGCGGCAACGAGCGCAAGTACGGCCCGATGTTCAACGTCATCTATGATTTCTCCCGCCTGTTCAGCCTGCCGTATTTCGCGCCCTACGCTGGTCTCGGTGTCGGTTACCAATGGGCGCACATGGACAACTTCCACCTGTACGGCCTGCCGAGCGGCTACCCCAACATCACGTCGGACGACACCCGAGGCGCGCTCGCGTACCAGGCAATAATCGGCGACGCGATCCCGCTCGGGATGCCGGGCCTTGCGCTGACCGTGGAATATCGCTTCCAAGGCCTCGCCGCGCGCACCTACGACGTGACCACAGTCGCCGCACCCGGCGCCGGTTCAACCTTCGGCAAGGTGAAGCTCGGCAACGACTTCAACCATGCTGTGCTGATTGGCCTGCGTTACAACTTCGGCCAGGCTGCCCCACCTCCACCGGCCGCGCCTATGGCCGTCCCGGCACAGGCGCCGGCACGTTCCTACCTGGTGTTCTTCGATTGGGATAAGTCCACGCTGACCGATCGCGCCCGCTCCATCATCAAGGACGCGGCGGACAACTCGACCCATGTTCAGTACACGCGGATCGAGGTGAACGGCTACACCGACACCTCCGGCACGCCCGCCTATAACCAGGGGCTGTCAGTGAGGCGCGCCCAGGCGGTCGAGGGCGAACTGGTGCGCGACGGCGTTCCACAAGGCGCCATCAGCATCCAGGGTTTTGGCGAGACGCATCTGTTGGTCGCGACCGGCCCCGGCGTGCGCGAGCCTCAGAACCGCCGCGTCGAGATCATCATCCGCTGAAGCAGGAGCGGTGCGTGCCGGCGGGAACGGGCACGCACCGCTATCCGTCAGCGTCCGGCCGGACGACCCACGGCACCTGTGGGAGTACTTCCGCCGCCGTCCCGTTCAGATTGCTGTTCGTCCCAGGATTGGTGTTGAGCGGGCTGTTGGTGCCAAGCTGCGTATCCGGATTCGTGGTCGGCGCCGCGGCGTATGACGGCGTGCCTGCGCTCCCTGTCCCGCTGCCGTTCATCGACGCCCCGCTACCGTTGGTCGATGGCGTCGTTCCGATGGCCGAACCCGGCGTGCCGGCCGAACCGGTTCCGGCCGCGCCGCTGGAAGTGCCGCCGATGCCGCCGGCAGCCCCACCAACGCCACCTCCCGTCGCGGCAAGGGCAATGGTGGTTGGCGCGGCCAGCAAGGCTGCGGCAAGAGTCGCGTTTCGGATTGTCCTCAGCATTGTGTCATACCTTCCCGATGATCGCCGCCAATGCGGCGATCATCGGGAAACGCCTGAGCGCTTGCTCGGTCCCCAGCCTCACGCCAACGCGTCCTGCTTGCGGTGTTGCTGCACTGCACCTTACGCTACGGCATGCTGCGTTTCCTGCTGCGCCGAGCGGCGCTCGCCCTCCTGGTCTGCCTTACGGTGCTGGTGATCAGCTTCGCGCTGACCCGACTGTCCGGCGACCTCGCCATTTCGATTGCGGGACCGAACGCCACCGAACAGGACGTGGCGACCATCCGCAAGAATTACGGCCTCGATCGTCCGCTGCCGGTGCAGTTCGTCGATTGGGCGGCACATGCCGCGCGAGGTGACTTCGGCAGCTCGTATCTCTACCACGCGCCGGTTTCCGGCTTGATCAAGGAACGATTGCCAATCACGCTGACATTGGGAGCGACGGGTCTGGTGATCGCGCTGGCGGTGTCGATTCCGCTCGGCATCCTGGCGGCGATGCGCGAAGGCTCGCTGATCGACAAGGCGATCGCGCTGGTCGCGCTGCTCGGCCAGGCTATGCCGAGCTTCTGGCTGGCGCTGGTGCTGATCATATGGCTGGGTTTGCACCTGCAACTCCTACCGATATCAGGCGTCGACGAATGGGACGGCTACATCATGCCAGGCGTCGTGCTGGCGTTCTCCGCGATACCGGCGCTGATGCGGCTGACGCGCGCCGGCATGATCGACGCGTTGTCATCCGACTATATCCGCACCGCGCGCGCCAAGGGTCTGTCCACGGCAACCATCGTGCTGAAGCATGCATTGCGTAACGCGGCGATGCCGGTGGTATCGGTGGCCGCGGTACAGTTGGGCTTCATGCTCGGCGGATCGATCATCATCGAGGCGATCTTCGCGCTGCACGGTGTCGGCTATCTCGCGTGGGAGTTGGTCAGCAAGAACGACTTCCCCGTGGTGCAGGCGGTCGTGCTGCTGCTTGCGATCATCTACATTGGTCTGACGCTGTTTGCCGACATGATGAACGCGGTGCTCGATCCGCGGCTGCGGGCGGCATGAGGCGTGTTGCCGCCGGGTTCGGCGCCCTGATCGTGGGCGCCGTTCTGCTGGTGGCGATCATCGCACCGTATATCGCACCGCATGATCCGTTCGTGCAGGATCTTAACCTGCGCCTGGTGCCGCCGGAGTGGATGGATGGTGGTTCGTCCGTGCACCCACTCGGCACGGATCAGCTTGGTCGGGACTATCTGTCGCGGCTGATGTATGGCGCGCGCATCTCCATGACCATCGGTATCTTCACTGTCATCACATCCGGCCTGATTGGCATTACGTTGGGCGTGCTCGGTGGCTATTTTGGCGGACGCGTGGATGACGGCGTGATGTTCATCATCACTTGCCGCCTGTCGATCCCGTTGATCCTGGTTGCGCTCACCGTGGTGGCGCTGGTCGGAAGTTCGCTGCTCGTGGTGATACTGACGCTTGGCCTGCTGTTGTGGGAACGATTCGCCGTCGTGTCCCGCACGACCACGATGCAGGTGCGCAACCTGGACTACATCGCCGCGGCGCAGGCGTCCGGGGCGTCGCGCGTGCATATCCTGTTGCGCGAAGTGTTGCCGAATATACTGACGCCACTGATCGTCGTCGCAACGTTGGAGATGGCACTGGCCATCCTGTTGGAGGCGGCACTTTCGTTCCTCGGGCTGGGCGTGCCGCCGCCGCTGCCGTCCTGGGGGCTGATGATCGCGGAAGGCAAGGACTACATGTTCTTCTCGCCCTGGGTGATCATGGTTCCCGGCCTGGCGCTGTTCGTTTTGGTGCTGGGGATCAATCTGTTGGGGGATGGCTTGCGGGACATTCTGCATGCTGGGCGGCTGTCGTGAAGATCAAGAAGAAGAAGGGTTCACACGGAGTCCACCGAGGACGATCGAGGGCCCCTGAAAAACTATCAATTCGCTTCGCGCGCTGCGCATTCGGACTTGCTTCCTCAATGGCTCTCTCTCGTCCTCAGTGTACCTCCGTGTGAACCTTTGCTTTCTGTCGCCACGGCCGCATGACTGCCGTCCTCGAGGCGACCAATCTGCGCGTCACCTTCGGCAGCAACATCGCCGCTGTCCGCGGCATTTCGCTGAAGGTCAACCGAGGCGAAACCCACTGCCTGGTCGGTGAGTCCGGCTGCGGCAAGTCGGTGACTGCACTCGCGATCATGGGATTGCTGCCCCGCACGGGCCACCGCTCCGCCGACGTGCTGCGCTTCCACGACCACGACCTGACGCACCATGACCGAACGCAACATGGCACGCCTGCGCGGCGACCGGTTGGCGATGATCTTCCAGGAGCCGATGACCAGCCTCAACCCCGCCTACACCGTCGGTTCGCAGATGGCCGAGGTCCTGGAACGTCATCGACACGTCTCGCGTGCCGCCGCGCTGGATCGCGCCGCCGAGCTGTTGGGTCGCGTCGGCATCACCGCACCCGGCATGCGCCTGAAGCAGTATCCACATCAACTGTCGGGTGGGCTCCGCCAACGTGTGATGATCTCGATGGCGCTGATGTGCGAGCCAGAGCTGCTGATAGCCGACGAACCCACGACGGCGCTCGACGTCACGGTGCAGGCGCAGATCCTTCGCCTGTTGCAAAGCCTGCAGCGCGAACTGGGTCTGGCGTTGCTGCTGATCACCCACGATCTCGGAATCGTTGCGCGCATGGCCGATCGGGTTTCCGTCATGTATGCCGGCGAGGTGGTCGAAAGCGCACCGGCCGAGGCGCTGTTCGCTGCGCCAACACATCCGTATACACGAGGATTGCTGCGTTGCATCCCGGTTCCGGGCAGTGTGCAGCGTGACGCGCCGCTGGGCAGCATCCCAGGCGTGGTGCCTCGCATCGCCCCTGAGTTCGCTGGCTGTGCGTTCCGCGACCGCTGCAGTCATGCCATCGACGAGTGCGCGCTCGACGTGCCGCATCAGTCCGCGGGTGTGGCACATGAATACCTGTGCCGCCTGCACGCCGAGTGGATACGAGCCGAGGCGGCATGACCGCCGCCGTCGAGGTTCGCAACCTGCGTAGGGTATTTCGTACACGCACCGGCGCGTTCGCGCCCGAACGTGTGGTGCGCGCTGTGGACGGCGTCTCCTTCACGCTGCCGGCTGGCGATGTGCTCGGCATTGTCGGCGAGTCAGGCTGCGGCAAATCGACATTGGCCCGCGTCATTCTCGGGCTGCTACCGCCGAGCGAGGGCGACGTCCTGGTGGATGGCCGTAGCCTGACCGCGATGGACCGGCGCGAGCGGGCGCGATTGATCCAGCCGGTGTTCCAGGACCCATTCTCATCGCTCAATCCGCGCCAGCGCGTGCACGAGATCGTCGGTCTGCCGCTGGCCGCTCAAGGCAGCGTTCCGGCTGCGCAGCGGCGCGATCGCGTAATGGAGATGCTGGCGCGCGTCGGCCTGTCCAGCGAGATGGCAGATCGCATGCCCGCGGCACTGTCGGGCGGCCAGCGGCAGCGCGTTGCGATCGCGCGCGCCCTGGTGCTGCGGCCACGCATCGTGGTGTGCGATGAACCGACCAGCGCGCTCGATGTGTCGGTGCAGGCGCAGATCCTAAATCTGCTTGCGGAGTTGCGGCGCGATCTGGGCCTGACCTATCTTTTCATCAGCCACAATCTCGCGGTCGTGGAGCACATCGCAACCGAGGTCGCGGTGATGTATCTCGGCCGCTTCGTCGAGCAGGCTCCGGTGGATGCGCTGTTCCGCGACCCCCGCCATCCTTACACGCGCGCGTTGCTGGCGTCGGTGCTGACACCGGAACCCGGGAAAGGCATTCCGGACGTCGGATTGGGCGACAGCTATCCCGATCCCGCCAACATTCCGCCGGGCTGCCGTTTCCATCCTCGGTGCCCGCTGGTGGAGGAGCGTTGCCGCACCGTCGCGCCGGAAGGCATCACCCGCGACGGTCGGCTGACGGAATGCCTGCTGGTGTGAGCCGTGTCTATGCCTTCGTATATCGACCAGCCGAGCGTCCGGCGATCCGCCCGAACACTGAACCGGACATCAGCCCGGCGCCACCCAGATAGTTCTGATAGAAGATGCCACCCACCAGTTCGCCACCGGCAAACAGCCCAGGGATAACGCGCCCCGTGGTATCTTCCACGGCACCATCGGTGGTGATCTTCAAGCCGCCGAAACTAAAGGTGATCCCGCACGTCACCGCGTAGCCGTGGTATGGCGGTTCGTCGATCGGCAGCGCCCAATTGGATTTTTGCGGTGAGATGCCCTTGGTGCATTTTCCATCGAGGATCGCCGGATTGAATTCGCCCGGCTGGCATGCCGCGTTGAACTCGCGCACCGTCTTCACCAGCCCGGCCGGACTGATCTCCAATTTCGCCGCCAGCTCTTCCAGCGTGTTCGCTTCGGCCTTTGTTACCTGGCGAATGCGGTACTCGTCGCGCGTCATGTGGTTGGTCTTGTTGTCGAAGATCTGCACCGCCATGCGCTGCGGCTGCTTCATCACCTCGCGGCCGTATTTCGCGTACGTGTAGTTGCGATAGTCGGCACCCTCATCGACGAAGCGTTCGCCATCGGCGTTGACCATGATGCCGATCGGGTAGGAGTGCTTCTGGTAGTTGTCCAACACCACGCGATCACCGAACGGTGGCGCGCTGAGGTCCCACTGCACGGCATGACACGTTGACCAGCCGCCGAATGCCGCGGCACCGATCTCGAGGGCGGCCTTGATGCCGTCGCCGGTGTTGTGCCGGGTGCCGCGCACGCGTGCCATTTCCCAGCCGGGTCCGTAGTAGCGCACGCGCATTTCCGGATCTGCTTCGAAGCCGCCGCACGCGAGCACCACGGCTTTGGCGCTGATGTCCTCGTAGCCATCGGGGCCGAACACGGTGACGCCGGTGATTTCGCCTTTGCGGTTCTGGATCAGCTTGCGCAGGCCGGTGTCGTAGCGCACCGGGATGCCGTTGCGTTCGGCGGACTTGAACAGGAAGTCCACCAGGCCCCAGCCGCCACCGACGGCCTCGACCGCCATGCCGCCGAAGAAATGGTTGACGCCGTTCACCATGTAGGACTGGCGCTTGAACATCGGGATCCAGCGCACGCCCTTCTCCCGCATCCACACCACGGTGTCGCGCGAGCGGCCCACCAGCAGGTCGATCAGGTCCGGCTCCGGCAGGTTCTCCGTCACCTTCATCAGGTCTTCGGTGTAGGTCTCCGCCGTGAAGGGCGGGACGTACATCGACTTTGCCTCGCTCTCGGACAGGTCGATCAGCACGTCCTTCTTCAGGTCGTCGACACCGTTATGAACGAAGCGGAAGCCGCCCGCGGTGAAGGTGGAATTGCCGCCGCGTTCCTCCTCGCTGGCCTTCTCCAGCACCAGCACCTTGGCGCCTTGTTCCTGCGCGGAGAGGGCGGCACACAGCGCGGCGTTGCCCGCGCCAACCACGATCACGTCGTACTCGGTATCCGGCATCGGTTTCATCTCCCGGGCGTCTTCCGGGGTGGTATAGCCCGGTCGCGCGCCGGGTGACAGTTGGGTGGTGCTGCGCGAGGGGCACAGAGTGCGTGCCTTGGTGCCGCGATCGGAACCGGTCAGCGGCAGGTGGTAGCGGTCCTTGTAGGGAGGCTTCAGACGACGGCGGCACCCGCGCAGGACAATCGCTTGAATTGCGTCGGCGTTCGATCGGACCGGTTGCCCTTGGTCTTGCGTCGCGGCGACCGTGGAGGTGGGACAGTCCACAAGGCTTTCAGCACGGAGAAAACAGGGAGGACGTCGAGGCCACGGAGCAGAGTGCGGATTGCGCTTCGCGCGAAGCGCTTTGGTTCCTTACTCCGTGGCCCTCCGTGGCCCTCCCTGTTTTCTCCGTGCTGAAAGCCTTCCTGGATTGCGGACGGCACATGTTTCCCCGCTTGTCGGAAGCAACGGCGGATTCAAGCGATTGCCCTGGGCACCCGCGCATGGCGCCGGCTTTATGCGTGCTTGCTGGAGCTGTTCACCGAGGCGGGGCGGGGACGATTATCAGGGCCTGGGCTTGGGGATCGTTAGGGGGACGGCTGGGGGAGGGGGAATCGGCACGACGGGGCCTGCCATGCCCCTCGGTGTGAGAGGATGGACTGGCCCCGTTGCGGTTGGCTCGGGCTGAGTTGGGGGCGGGGTGGACCGGTGGCGCGGACCGCTGTGGCGGTGCGCTGCGTGAGCGCGGGGGCCGGGAGGAGATGGACGACCGCCGGCGTGAGGCCGGGTGGTTGGGACGCGGACGGGCTGCACGCGGATGCGGTAGCGGTGCTGGATTTTAGCTGCGGGTCTGCGTCGAGACCGGGGGGGCCGCGGAGGACCTCCGCCTCCAGCGCACGGAGGCGCTGCAGGCCGTGGGTGAAGCGTTGCAGGATGAGCGCGGTGTCGGTGGTGCCGAAGGCGCGCACCAGGTCGGTGAGGTCCGCGGTTTCGGTGCGCTCGCGGAGCGAGGCGGCGACGCCTTCGGCCCAGGCGATGAGCAGCCGAATGATGAAGAGCAGGAGGAGGGTTGAAGGCGTCGCACAGTCGGCCATCGCCCCGGTGGGGGCGGTCGTTGGGGAGGAGAGGGAGGCTTGGGCTGACATCGGGTGGAATAAAATCATAGATCAGCCGCGCGTGTCAAGAAAATAATCTCCTAGTCGGTCCTGTGGGGCGGGGGCGGCTGCGTGCGAGGTCGTGGGTGGTCCCCGCAGTCGTCGCGGCACGCCGCATTTTTGGCTTCTCTCGGGAAGCGCTTTGGAGAGCGGTAGCAGCGGGTAAGGAGTGATGCACACCAATAGCCAGTGCATGAAGCGCGATCCGCTATTCCTCAACGAGGTCCTGGATAGCCTGCGGCCGTCGGAAATTGTTGTGCGGATCGCCGCAATCACCTCCTGATTGGTCATTGGAGGCCGTGGGCCAGGGAAGAAAACCGCCTTACTCCATGTCTGAGAACGTACTAGGAACATTGAGGTGAGGCTAGTCCCTGCGGATGGCCCTTGGTGAGCCTCACCGTGAGGGGGATTCCGAAACGGACAGAAGTGTGTTTCAAGCTGTTAGCGAGGGTGGAGACAGGGAATAGTGAGCAAGCACTGTGGGCCAGTCCCGCTTGGCCAATCGGCCACGACGGCGTGAAAGGCCCGCGTGGTCATTCGCAGCATAGGAGCGGTCTGATGTCGGACTTGGGCCTCCATCTGCGCTCCGGTGCACCACAATGCAGGTGACGGCCTCGCTTGAAACCCTCGGTCAATTCGGGGCTGACCCCGACAGCGTGCGCATTTTTGCCGAGGATGGGCCGGACTTGCTTCCCTATGCGACGCTAACTGCGGCGCGGAGGATGGGCGACCAAGACATAGACGCGCTTCTCGGTGTCTATGAGTGGCAAGATGCGCCGCTGATGTTCTTGGTCGAGGCCGACCGGCTTGCTCTGGACGGAAAGCGGCTCGATCGGATTCGGCGCATGGCGGCGATGCGCGGTGATGCTCCGTATTTGGGTGTCGTCGCGCCTGGGCGCCTCGACGTCTATCGGGTCGCGTTGGATGGCGATCCCGCCGAACGCGCTCGGGTCGATGTTGGGATTCGGAAGGGTGACGAGGCGGCCACTTTCGCGCGCCTGAGCAATATCCGACCTGGGGCCACTCGGCCCAAACGCGGATGGATCGCACAGGTCGTGCTCGATCTTCTCGACAAGTCGTTGGATGATCTTACGTTACGGTGCGGCCTCGGTACGGGTGATGCAATCTCCCTAGTTGGGCGTGCCCTATTCGCCCGATTTCTCGCCGACCGTTCCTTGCTGCCTGAGCCCCTGCGGTCGCTCGCGGCGGACGGCACTCTCTTCGATTCCGGGCGTGCGGCGATCACGACCTCCGATTGGTTGAACGCGACGTTCAATGGCGATTTCCTTCCGCTTTCCGACCGAATATTTGAGTTGCTCCCGCACGATGGCTTCAAGGTTCTTGGCGACATCACCCGTCGCGCTCCAGGCGGTCAGCTTGCGCTCGGATGGTCGGAAAGCTGGGACAATCTCAACTTCGCCCACATACCGGTAGGTGTACTGAGCCAAGCCTATCAGCGCTACCTGAGCAAACACGACGCGCGGGCACAACACAAACAGGGCGGCTATTATACCCCCCGCCATATTGCCGAGCTGATGGTACGCGGTGCTTTTGTCCCTCTCGTGGAAGAGGGCCGCGCTGTCGGGGCGCGCGTCCTCGATCCTGCGACCGGGGCAGGTGTTTTCTTGCTTACTGCGTTCCAACGGATCGTCGCCGAGCGATGGCGCAAGGATGGCGTGAGACCCGGCACGCAAACGCTTCGCAAGATCCTATATGAGCAGATTACCGGTTTCGACATTGACGATTCGGCGCTCCGCTTCGCTGCGCTAGGTCTATACCTGATGTCTATCGAACTTGACCCTGAGCCGGAGCCGGTTGCCAAGCTTATCTTCGAGGATCTCCGCGGAAGGGTTTTGCACCAGGCTGGGAAACCTACGACACCGACAGAAAAGGGATTGGGGAGCCTCGATCCAAATTTTCAGCCAGAGCTTTCCGGCGCATATGACCTGGTCATCGGCAATCCGCCGTGGTCGAGCGGTACCCAGCTGCCAGGCTGGTCAAGGATTTCGACCACATCGCAGCGATCGCCCGCCGTCGTTCCAAAAAGCCCACCCCCCGGCCGTTGTTGCCGAATGAGGTCCTTGATCTCCCCTTTGTCTGGCGTGCGATGGAGTGGGCACGTCCAGGTGGGCAAATCGCCTTCGCGTTGCACGCCCGTCTGCTTTTCCAACAGGGAGACGGCATGCCTCAGGCCCGGGAAGCCTTGTTCGAATCCCTCGACGTGACCGGTGTGGTGAACGGCGCTGAACTGCGCAGACAAAGGTTTGGCCCAAGTCGCCGCTCCATTTTGTCTGTTGTTCGCACGTAACCGGGCGCCGGCTCCGGAAGCAGCTTTTCGCTTTGTCAGTCCCCACCCAGAGCCTTCGTTGAATGACGCCGGGACGATGCGGATCGATGCCATCAGCGCCAGCCTCGTTACAGCGGACCAGATCTCACGACGGCCAGAGATTTTGAAAATTCTCTTTAGAAGTGGGGACCTTGATCTCCACCTTATCGAGCGAATTGAAACTGGCAGGCTCGTGACGATCGGTGATTATTGGGAGCGTCACTTTGGTCTGGGAAGAGGGCCGCCTTCGTTTCACTGGTAATGGCTATCAGCGCCTCCGAGATAGTAGCAGAACTCGCAAGACTGGCGACGGGTTACCCGGTCGTTCTGCCGAATATCTGCATGGCCTGCCCGAGATTACTGCTGACGCCATGGCCGCGGTGCTAATCGACACTGAAGCGCTTCCGTTATTCGAACGGGAACAAATCCACGACCCGCGTCCTCGTTCACTCTTCAACGGTCCACTTCTCATCGTGCATAAATCCCCACCCGCCGGCAAATGCGGATTCAAGTCGGCTTGGCGATGCGCGACATTGTCTTCAACCAGAGCTATTACGGCTATGGTGCGAAGACGCACGCCGCCGGAGCTAGGTTGCTGCGCTTCCTTACCCTGGCCATCGGCAGCAAACTCGCATTGTGGCTCGCGCTTCTGACGAGCGGCGAGTTCGGTTTTGAACGCGATACGCTTGAGAAATCCACCGTCGACAAATCTTGTGCCTGACTTTGATACCCTGACAAAAGATGAATTAGACCGAACAGACGGGCTTTTTGATCATCTCTGCGCAGTGAATGACGAAGAAGCTTGGACTAAGGTCGATGCTTGGCTCGCCAGCCTTTACGGCCTTCACCCGCGCGACCTTCAGGTCATCGATGACACTCTACGTTTCAACTTGCCGTTCGCAGCCAGCCGTGCCGCTGCACGCGATCGGCCAAAGGAACAGCAGGTAACCAAATTTCGGAAGGTCCTCCGAATTCGAGCTTCAGCCATGGGGCCGACGGAACGGGCGCGTCGTTGCCGTATACCTCGCCCCGAGATCAATGGGTTCGGCCTGGCGTGGGCTGCAAGTTCGGGCTAGCGCCGCAGGTGAGGGCAAACCAGTGCAGCTTGCGGGCGACTGGTTCCGCCTGCTGCAAGCGGCTGATCAGCTTGCTTCCACTCTGATGGTCCACCGTGACGACGAAAAAGAATGCCTCTTGGGTGGAGCTTCTCGACCAAGCCCGCTAGCTGGAGCGAGACACAAGCACGTTCGCTTGCGCGGCGGTTGGCATGGACCCACGTCCGACTTCCTAACCGGCCGTCGGGGATCCTGATTTTGGTGGTCCTTCGCTCATCAGCTGCCCAGGTCGAGGCACTCACGACGGGCGTCCGACTCCCGCTTGCGGCAATCGAGCAGGAACACCTCGGCGTTATTCTTGATGTTCTTCACGCCGCATTTGACGAGTTAGCGGCCGACTATGGTTGTACCCCTCCGGTGTGGCGTCGAGGCAGAGATCAATGCCTCGATGGAAGCCCGTTTGAACGCGCTTTTGGTCGAGCCAGAACCTGGTGATCCCGGCTATGGATCAACACTAGGGCTGCTGTGGCGCCAACTCGCTCATGCTGTTGGACGAGGGAAAGAGACGGTCAGCTATGACGGCGAGCACATTGAGAAGCGCCCCGATCTGAATGTCTATCTGACTTACGGCATCCGTCTTTTCCTCTCATTATTGAGTGCAAAGTAATCGACGTATCGAACGGCCAACCTGCACGCCTATATTGCGAAAAAGGTCTCATGCGATTTCTACTCGGCCATTACGGATGGGTTGCGCAGGAAGTGATAATGCTGGGCTACGTCCGGGATGGATCGACCGTTGAATTGGCGTTGACTCCGCTGCTGGCTATCGGAAAGACACCTGATCCATATGCGGTGCTTCAAGCGCCCTTAGCACCAAACTTGCCACCGCCAGACATTGCTCATTCTATCCACGACCGCAAATTCCGCTACATCGACCGGCAACCTCCGCGTGATGGTCCAGGGCCAATCTCAGTTTGGCATCTGTGGATGGGCGTGCCGCCCACGGCTTCCACCTAAGTGCGTCGACAACGGTCCGATGGTCGACCATCGCGAGGGCAGCTTTGGTTTCCGGTGCCCTTCAGAGCAGACTGGCAGCTATCCGCCAACTCTCGTCATTCGACGTTCGGCCGAGCGTCCGACATGGGTCG
>CAVSBG010000006.1:0-292500 GCA_963726125.1 uncultured Alphaproteobacteria bacterium
GCAAAAACCTTGATGTTCGCAACTCTCGCCTGCGAGAGTGTTCACCGTCCCAGCCACCGGGACGGGTGCTGATGTTCCATGCGACCTACTGGCCCTCTTCCGCGACGGATCGAACTCGGGATGCCGATACCCTTTATCGAAACACCGCGCCTGATCGTCCGTGATGTGCTGGCGTCCGATGTGGACGCATTGTTTGGATACATGCAGCAAGAGCCATATTGGCGCGACGTGCCGATTGAACAGCCAACCGTCCAGTCTATCACCGCCCTGGTGATCGGCAGTCTTCAGGATCAGGCAAAGCAACCTCGAACCGACTATTTTCTGGCTGCTGTCGAAAAGCGCTCACAGAGGGTTATCGGAGAAGCAATCCTTCATGTTCGTAGCCTGCGTTGGCGACAGGGTGAAATTGGCTGGGGCGTCAGCTCCACCCACACCGGGCGGGGTCTCGCGACCGAAATCGGCATAGCCATGCTGGAGTTTGCGTTTGGGACATTGGGGCTGCACCGCGTGTATGCCCAGTGTCGGGAGGAGAACCCAGCATCCCGTCGGATCATGACCAAGCTTGGAATGCGTGAGGAGGGTATCCTGCGCGAAAACGTTCTCGCCCGGGGCGCATGGTGGTCGTCGATCCAATGTTCGATATTAACCCACGAATGGGCGGTGCGAAATTCTTGATTTATGCACCAGGATGAGAGTGTCGTGCGATCGATCGCTGCCACTCAGATCGGCCGAATGGCCGCTTTCTGGAAGTCGCTGGTGGCGGGCGAACGGCGCAGTTGGGTCGGAAACGGATCGTCTGCCTTGTCGTCAACCAGCATCCAGCCGCGCCAATAGCTGCTCGGCGCGCTCGCGCTTCTCGGGCAGCGGATCGCGCTGGATGATGCGCAGGATCGCGTCCCTCGCCGCGCGATCGCCGGCTGCGGCCATCTCAAACGCCATGGCGTCACGCCGCTCGTAATGTGACCGATCCAGCGGCACGATCGTGACCGGCAGATCTTTCCAGTAATACTGACCGTCAGTGCTGGTCCAACCGGCGTAGACCTCATCCCAGGAGCCGCAGCCTGAGTATGGCACAAGGTTCACATCCGCCATCGGCTCGCTGAGTTTCTGGTATCGTGCATCGAACGACATCCGGATTGAACGAGTCCGGTTCGGCAGCGCCTTGTGCACGGTCTCGTCCCGGAAGATCAGAGCGTCACCCGCCGCGAAGTCGCCGGTGACCCAGGTGCCCGGGATCGGCACAGCGATGTCCATGCCTCCCGCACCCGAGCCGACCTTGGTCGGCAAAATGCCTGTGGTGTGGGACCCGGCGGCGACCGCCAGAGTACCCATTTCGCGTGGGCAGTCTCCCAGCGGCATCCACATCGCGTAGCTGGTCGCACCGCCGATGTGGACGCGATCCTGATGCACACCGGTGGTGAAGTCGAAATTGTCCGATTGAGGAAAAATGTTGCGTTGGACAAACATCGGATGCGCCAGGGCGCGCTCACCGAAAATCCGGTCGAACAACGTGATGGCTCGAGGATCGATGCGCAGGCGATGCAATGCCTCGTCCGACCAGAGGCTGCGAAACACGGACATGTAGCGGGGCTCGGGGTCCTTGCAAGCCGCGGCGGGATTGGCGATGTCGGCGCCGATGGGGGAGTCTGGGGTCAGCCAGCCGCCCTCTGCCGCCTTATTTAGAAGCCGGGCACGCACATCAAGGATCATTTCGCGTGGCAACAGGCCTCGCAGGAACAGATAACCGTCGTCGGCCAGTCGGTCCCGCAGGGTTTCCCCGTCGTTCAGGTGTTCGGTCGAATCCCTGAAAGGTTGGTATTCGAACATTCGTTGCCTCCCGCCCGCGCCTTGTCGCGCATCCAATCCAATATTGCATGGTGTGCGGGTTCCTGAGGCCTGACAAGCGGGAGTGGCGGCGAAGCCAGGACAATCGCTTGAATTGCCCGGGCGTGCGATCGGAATCGACCAGCCCCTGGTTTTGCGTCGCGGCGACCGTGGAGGTGGGGCATCCGCAAGGCTTTCAGCACGGAGGAAGCAGGGAGGACGATGAGGCCACGGAGCAGAATGCAAGTTGCGCTTCGCGCGAAGCGCTTTGAACCCTTGCTCCGTGGCCTCCGTGGTTCTCACCTGCTGCCTCCGTGCTGAGATTCTTCCTGGCTTGCGGATGGCACATGTTTCGCCCGTTGTCGTAAGCAGCAGCGGATTCAAGCGATTGCCCTGGCGGCGAAGCCTCGCAGCCGCCTACATCGCCGGCACGTTGCCTGCGAGGACCCGAGCCGTCGCGGGCTGCGGACGCGCGAGCAAATAGAAGGCCGCGACGTGCGTGATCATCAGCAGAGGCACGTAGATGATCGGGATCGCGTAGGTCGCGCCCAACTCTCCCGCCAGCGCCGGAAGGCCGATCTGGTTGCCGTGATAGTAGTCGACGATGATGTCGGCCGTCCCGACAAGATTGAAGGCGGCGACAGACAACCAAAAGAGCGGACGCGTGCGTACCGTAAGAAGCGCCAGCATGGCGAGCAATCCGGTTGCGAAGTCGCCGTACGCGGCGAAGGTGGCGAAGTCGGTGGGCAGGTTGGGGCCGACAACGCCGGGGATGAGGAAGACGAGTCCGAAGAAGCGGAAGCTATGCAACGTGGCGATCGCGCGTTGCGCCTCGACTCGATCCATCGCTTTGAGCCTCGGCCAGACATATGTGCTGAAGCAAAGCAGCCAAGGGAGGTAACCCAACACTAGATGTAACTGAAAGATGGTTGCCGGCGACATCGGAGTTCCTCTCATAGCTTGGTTGTAGCGGCCTCGAAGACCGCGGTCAGGATGCCGAGGCGCCCTTCCAGGAGATTTCGTCCCAGGTTGGCGGCAAGCTGCGCGAAGTCCGGTCCCATCACGACGCCGAGATTTGGCGAAGGCGGCGGGCCGGATGTGCGCAGTTGGGCGAACCAGGCTTTGGCGGCTTCAGAGTCGTCCTGCCATGCCAGCGTGCGGAACCCTGCCGCTTCAATTGCCTCGTGCGTCGCGGCTGCGGTCAGGAGAAAGCTGGTTGCTGGCGTCCGTGCCCATGGAACGGGATACAGCGGATCGCCGCTGTTGAGCACGACATCGAAGGTCGCGAACCTGCCGTCTGGCCTCAGCACGCGCAGGATCTCGCGATAGAGTCGTGCGCGGTCGGCGATGTTCATTGCCACGTGCTGCAGCAATGCGACGTCGAAGCTGCTGTCGCCGAACGGCAGTTCGAGCGCGCTCGCGGTCTCGAACGACACGTGGCCGCCCTGTCCCGTCCGCTCGGTCAAAAAGCGCGCGGCGTCGACGAATGTGTCGCTGAGGTCGACGCCCGTCACCCGGCAGCCATAGTTCGCGGCCAGAACCCGCGCCGGCCCGCCAACGCCCGATCCGACATCCAGAACCGACATATTGGTGGTAATTCCGGCCAACCTGGCAAGGTCGACGGTCGCGGCGATCCCGCGGGTGTGAAACTGGTCGAGCGTCGCGAGTTGCTCGGGCGCGAGACGCTGATCCCCCGGCCCGAAGGTTGTGAGCGCTGCTTTCAGCCGCTCGGTCAGGCCCGTCGCGCGATAATGGTCGCGCACGTCATCAAGTGTATCGATCATTGTTGAGTTCCTCTGAGGCTTCAGGCTGGTGTGACGGATTTCGGGCACTGGCAGCGGCGCTTGCGGCTCCTGGCCTACAGGCTCCGAAGGAAGTCGATCATGGCAGCGCTGACCTGCGGCGCACGTTCTCGTTGGGTCCAATGGCCGCAGCCCGCCAGGGTGATCGCCGGCCGGAGCTTGGGAACCAGTACCGACTGCTTCGCAACGAACGAAGCAAAGGCGGCAGCGACAAAATCGCGCTCGCCTGCCATGTAGAGCGCGGGAATGGTCACCTCTGTGCCAGCAAAGGGAGCCAGTAGCTCCCAGCCGCGATCGATGTTGCGCCACCAGGCGAGGGGACCGCGCAGACCGCTGCGGGTGAATTCCGCGACGTAAACTTCGATGTCGGACTCCGTTATCCAGGCCGGCAAGGACGCCGGATCGGTCAAGGGTGCGCCCGTCCGCGGCACCATCCCGCCAGCAAATCCGTTGCCCGCGGACGGCGGCCTGTCGCCTGAGAGCGAGTAGAACAGGGAACGGAAGGTGTGACGGAGGTCGCGCCCGAGTGCCGCCTCCGCCTCGGGGGTCTGGAGGAAGAGCTGGTAGAACTCGGCATCCTCGGTTCGAGGCATGAGCGTCGTTGGCGGCCCCGAGCTGCCAAATCCTCGCGACTTGAAGGGCGCGCTGAGCGCAATCACAGCGCGGAAACGGTCGGGACGAAGAAGTGCCGCTTGCCATGCTATCGTGGCGCCGATGTCGTGGCCGGCGATCACAGCCTGCTGCGCACCCAAAGCATCAACCAGACCCACGATGTCGCCGATGTCATCGAGAATTGTATACTTCTCGATTTCCTCTGGACGATCGCTTCGGCCATAGCCGCGCAGGTCGGGTGCGACCGCATGGAAGCCGGCGTTTGCCAGCGCCTGGAGCTGATGCCGCCAGGAGTACCAGCACTCGGGAAAACCGTGGCAAAGGATGACGAGCGGGCCTTCACCCTGCTCGGCGACGTGCAAGCGGATGCCGTTCGTCTTGATCATCCGATGGGTCATCACGGGCATCGCGGAATCCACCCAGGATGTCGGCTCCGTTGCAGTCCCGCCAGCCTCGGGGGTTGCGGCCTGGAGCGGTTCGGCCAAAGCGGCGCTGACGGCGACCGCGCTGACGGCCGAGAGTATGTGGCGTCGAGAGAATGTCGTGCCTTGCATTACGTTGCCCTTTGATCGTCGCACAAGTGGGGCCTGGACATCGCCGTGGCTCCGGATTTGCGGGCTAGATGTGCGAGCGCTTCCGGATGGCGACTATCCGCGATAATATCGACGGGCTATGAAGCAGCACTTCACAGTCAGGCACGGCGCGCTGGACGGCGTGGAGGCATTCCTGGGGGTTGCGCAGCACCGCAATTTTCGTAAAGCGGCCGCGGAACTCGGGGTGACCCCATCGGCAATCAGCCAGGCAGTACGCGCTCTGGAGGCGCGCATCGGCGCAGCGCTGTTCACCCGCACAACGCGCAGCGTCGGCCTGACCGAAGCCGGGGAACGCTTCCACTTGCGTGCGAAGCCCGCTTTCGAGGAGCTTGTGGCCGCAAGCGAGGTCGCGCGTGACCTTGGGCAGCGGCCTGCCGGACTATTGCGCCTCACGGTGCCGCGGGCCGTTGTGCCGATACTGCTGGAGCCGCTGATCGCGTCGTTCTGCCAAGCGTATCCCGAGGTCACGGTGGAGATCGTCGCAAGCGCCGACCTGGTCGATATAGCGGCCGAAGGATTTGACGCGGGGATCCGGCTTGGGCAGTTCATCGCCGCCGACATGATCGCGGTACGGCTGACCCCGCCATTTCCATTCACGGTCGTTGGGAGTCCGGGCTATTTTCGCAACAGGAATATTCCGGAACGTATCGACGATCTGCGCCAGCACGCTTGCCTGCGCACGCGTCGCTCGAATGGGTCGATTGCGCCATGGCCCTTTGTCAATGGCAACAAGACGGTCGAGGCGGTTGTCTCCGGGCCGCTCATCGCACACGACTACCCCACACTGCTTGGAGCAGCGATTCAGGGGGTAGGACTTGCGCAGGTGCCTGCCCCGATGGCCAGGGCGCCGATTGCGGACGGCCGACTGCAGGCGGTCCTGACACGCTTTGCCGTCACAACGCCCGGGGTATTTATTTACTACCCCGGCAAACGTCAGGCGTTGCCCAAGCTGCGCGCGTTCATCGAGCACGTCAGGTACCGGAGCGCTGATGCAGCGCACGACGGCACACCTGCGCGGAGATCCCACAAGCCTGTCGCGCACGAGACCCGGATCAAACCGTAGAAGAGCCGCACTCCACCGCCGCCGCCTCCGTCAACGACGCGAAGCATGTCCACCACACCGCGCCGACCCGAAGCATCCACGCGACATGCTGTCCGGCCGCGCGATCGTCCCAGGGCAGCGGGGCTGCCAGGATCACTGCGATGTCGGTCATCCCAGAGTGGTGGGACGTGCCCCATTCCATCGCCGCGTCCGGACCGATTTCCGCTCGCAGCCGCGGCTCGAACTCTTCACGCGCGCTGTCGGCCAGCGTGAAGAATGCCTCACCTGCGAGGCCGGTGCAGCGGAGGAATACGCCCACCTGCGGGAAGGGCAGCCTCGCTCGATACAAGGTGATCCACGCGGCGTCGCGGACGATCGCGAACCGGCGGTTGCGGTAACCTCCCGCGCTATGCACCGGCAGGGCGCGCGAACGGGCGCGCCGTGCCAGCAGGTCGTGCCAGAAGGCGCGGTCCTGTGCCAGGTCCTGTGCGGCGATCCCTCGCCGGGTGATTTGGTATTGCATGTGCGGTGGTCCGGCGTACTAGCCTTGCTGGTTATCACAGGACGTCCACCTCAGACTGCGCGTTTGGGCCGCCCGGTGCGACAGACGGAGACAGCAGTTGGACTATGGTGTCGATGAAGCGGTCCGTCGTGCCGATGGCAGCATCAGCTTCAACGGCGGTGATCGGTGTCGCGGTTGCCCCAATGGCGTAATCGGCTCGCGTGTTGAACTGGTAGGCAGCGCCGAGAAAGGCAACGAGGTCACGGCCGAGGCGGGGCTCCGCTCTTGCCAGTCGGGCAAATTCGCTGCGGACGCCCCGATGTGTTTTGGCGACCTTGCCGGTCTGTTCGAATCTGTAAGCCTCCGCTGCGTGAAACACCGCAAGGTAGGCTTCGCGGGCGGCAATGTGTAGCAAGAGGAGGGCCGGGATCTGCCGGGCGTCGGCAAGCGTAGTGCGGGCCTTGGCGAGATAATCGGCGGTCTCCGCCTTCATAGAACGAGGCCATCCTTGCGCAACTCGTGCATGAAACCGGTGCGCTCGAGATAGGCTCCGGACGGGAATGGCGTTGCGGAAATCACCGCGCCAGTGTCGAGCAAGATGTCGGTGGTGATGGCCGCGAGCCGCGCACTTTCGTCGGCGAAGCAGCCCGCGTCCGTGATGAACACCGCAACGTCGTAGTCGGAGTCCGGTTTGGCGTCGCCGCGTGCGCGCGAGCCGAACAGAACGACACGTTCGAGGCGCGCGCGATAGATTTCCGTCACGGCGGCGCGGAAGCGGGTCAACGCGGGATTGCTTCGTGGTGCACCCATTTCAGGATTCATAGCACACGCGGGCGGACGGAGAATGTGCTGTGTTTATTGCGCGGTGCGGTTCTTCGGCCGCCCATGACCTGATGGACGGAACCTTGCGCGACCCGGGTCGCTGGCGTGCAGTGCTGGTGTCGAACGAGTTACGGGTCTGATCCGCGGTGCTTCCGTCGGTCAACGAGCAACTCCAGGGCAATCGCTTGGAATCCGCTGTTGCTTCCGACAATCGGGAAACATGTGCCGTCCGCAATCCAGGAAGGCTTTCAGCACGGAGGAAGCAGGGAGGACGTCGAGGGCCACGGAGTAAGGGTTCAAAGTGCTTCGCGCGAAGCGCAATTTGCATTCTGCTCTGTGGTCCTCAGTGGTCCTCCCTGCTTCCTACCATGCAAATAGCCCGGGACGATCCTGTGGCCCGCCTGACGTTAGCCATTTGTCAGTC
This sequence comes from uncultured Alphaproteobacteria bacterium, assembly GCA_963726125.1. Taxonomy (GTDB): domain Bacteria; phylum Pseudomonadota; class Alphaproteobacteria; order Acetobacterales; family Acetobacteraceae; genus JAMXLO01. The sequence continues at coordinate 7,622 of CAVSBG010000006.1, forward strand.
ATGGGGATGCGGCCTCGGCCGCTCGCAAACTCCGTGCTGAAAAACCTTGCGGACGTCCCACCTCCACGGCCGCCGCGACGCAAGACCAGGGGCGAACCGGTTCCGATCACACGCAGGGGCAATTCAAGCGATTGTTGTGGCAACTCCCACCCGGTGTCGCTAGCTAGTCAATGTGTCCGGTTTTGGTAGCTCGTGATCTGACCGCTTCGTTCCTGTTCTGTCCGGGAATGGCAGCCCCCGCACAGATTGCCGTATGGAAGCGTGTCATGCGGCGTAAGCAGGCGTCGTATCGTCATGGGCATAAAGCAATATCCATCTTGCTTCTGCGGGTGATGCGCCTGTGGAGTTGTGGGCAACCCCGTCCGAGGCACCATCGCCGTGAGCGACCCGGGGGGTTGCCCACAAATCCACAGGCGGTGCCCCCTCAGCTCGCACGCTGGAAGGCAATGCTCGGAACGGTGCAGGGCTCCGGCTGGATGATGCTGCCGCGCGCATCGTAGTCGGCCAGCCGATGTGGTCCCCAAAACACTGCCAACCGGCCATCCGGATACGCGTGCACGCGCACCGTCGCCTTGACAAAGTGAGATCGCAACCGGCTCGGAGGCAGTTGCAGGCTCAGCCGCTCCCATTTCACCGTGTTGTCGTTGCCCACCGTCCGATCCTCCTGAATGCATAGGATCTCGCGCCACGCCCCCATCGTATCGGCCACGAATGCCGAACCCTCCTGCGCCGCGCTGATCGCGAACCGTTGGTTGTGCTCCGCCATGTAGCTGTCGCTGAGCCAGCGGTTGGCTGCCTCGACGGTGTCGATCCCGGCCAGCTTCAGTTCCTTCGGCAGACGGTCCTGCAGGGTGCCAAACATCCGCTCCGATCGGCCACGTGCTTGCGGTGAATAGGCCGGGATATGCTCGATGCCGAGTTGCTTCAGGGCACGGCCGACCTGCGTCAGAACCGTCTTCGACACCTTGCCGCCAGCTTCCGGCGTCAGGAAGTAATGGCTGCCCCGGTCCGTATAAAGCGAGCAGAACAGGCCGTGCTGCACCACCACCTCGCGTATGCCCTGAAAGCTCGATGCCGTGCCCTCCTCGTCCACCAGGAAGATCGAGTAGATCTCGCTCGTTGCGTCCTCCATCGTCACAACAAGATCTTGCTTGCCGGCATCCCCCGCCAGCCAGGCATGCGTCGAAGCGTCCTGATGCAGCATCATGCCCACCATCGGCCGGCGCGGCCGCTTCTTGCGGTGCGCCGAGCGCTGCGTCGCCTGCTGCACCAGGCCGGTCCGGTGCAGGTGCAGTTTGGTCACCGTGTAGCCCAGTGTGTAGTTGTGCCGCTTGGCCAACTGCTCGTGGAAATGCTTCACCGTAAAGCCGCGATACAGATCGCGATATAGTCCCAGCATTCGCTCGATCTCGGCAACCGGCGCACGCCGCAGCGACGGCGCCAGTCGGCGATCCGCAAGACCAGCTTCCTCCGCTTCGCGATGGCGGGTCCGCCAGCGGCGGAACGTACGTTCGCTGATCCCCAGCAATTCCGCCGCCTCCATCTGGCTCAGCTCCGACCGTTCCGACCGGCCAAGCACATCCCTGAAACGCATCCGTCGTACCCCCTCGTGAATGCGTGCCCGCTCCATGCAAAACCCCCATCCTGGAGCCTCACCAAAACCGGACACTTCACGAGCTACAAAACCCGGACAAACCACGAGCTAGCCACATGGCAACTCCCACCCGGTTGCCACACGCGGACCCGCGTCCTACCCTTGGGCAAGTCCATCCGTGGGAGCAGTCCAGATGAAGGTTGGCGAGGCAGTTGCTGAAATCATGAAGCGCGAGGGGATCGAGATCCTCTGCGGCTATCCCGTCAACCACCTGCTGGAATACGCCGCCGCCGCCGACATCCGCCCGATCATCGTGCGCCAGGAACGTATCGGCCTGCACATGGCCGACGCGATCTCCCGCGTCACCTCGGGCAAGAAGATCGGCGCCTTCTGCATGCAGCACGGTCCGGGCAGCGAGAACGCCTATGGCGGCGTCGCCCAGGCCTACAGCGAGTCCGTCCCGCTGCTGGTGATCCCGCAGGGCTATCCGCGCCGCATCGCCGGCATCGATCCGAACTACAGCGCGTCGCGCGAGATGCGCGGCGTGTCGAAGTTCTGCCGAGCATGTCGTCGTGCCGGGCGAGATCGCCAACGTGCTGCGCCGCGCCTTCAGCAACCTGCGCAACGGCCGCAGCGGTCCGGCGATCGTCGAAATCCCGACCGACATCTGGAACGAGGAGATCGGCAACCTCGACTACACGCCGGTCAGCACGGCGAAGTCCGGTCCCGATCCGGCGGATGTGCGCAAGGCGGCGGCGGCGATCCTGGCGGCCAAGCGGCCGGTGATCTATGCCGGCACCGGCGTGCAATGGGCCGAGGCGTGGCCGCAGCTTCGCGCAGTTCGCCGAACTGCTGGGCGCGCCGGTCACCACCAGCCTCGGCGGCAAGAGCTCGTTCCCGGAGAACCATCCGCTGTCGCTCGGTTCAGGCGGCAACGCGGTGCCGAAGCCGGTGCACCACTTCGTCGAGAAGGCCGACCTGATCATCGGCATCGGCTGCTCGTTCACCGAGACCAACTTCGGCATCAAGTTCCCCAAGGGGAAGAAGTTCATCCACGCCACGCTCGATCCGAACCATCTGAACAAGGATGTGGTGAGCGCGATTGGACTGGTCGGTGACGCGGGGCTGACACTCGATGCGCTGATCGGTGAGTTGAAGCAGACCATCAAGTCGAATCGCGACATCAAGGACGTGGTGGCTGAGATCACCGCGGTGCGCGAGGAGTGGATGGCGCAGTGGAAGCCGCTGCTAAATTCGAACGAAGCGCCGATCAGCCCGTATCGAGTGATCTGGGAACTGATGGCGGGGACGGACCCGAAGAACACCATCATCACGCATGATGCCGGCAGCCCGCGCGATCAGATCTCGCCGTTCTGGGTGTCGACCGAGCCGATGTCGTATATCGGCTGGGGCAAGACGACGCAGCTCGGCATGGGGCTTGGGCCTGGCGATGGGCGCGAAGCTGGTGCATCCGAACAAGACCTGCATCAACTTCTGGGGCGATGCGGCGATCGGGTTCACCGGCATGGACTTCGAGACCGCGGCGCGCGAGCGCATCCCGATCCTGTCGTGCCTGATGAACAACTTCTCCATGGCGATCGAGCTGAAGGTGATGCCGGTGTCGACTGAGAAATACCGGTCCACCGACATCTCCGGCAACTATGCCGACATGGCGAAGGCGTTCGGCGGCTATGGCGAGCGCGTGACGGATCCCAATCAGATCAAGGCAGCGATCCAGCGCGGCATCGAGCAGACCAAGGCCGGCAAGCCGGCGCTGCTGGAGTTCATCACCGCGAAGGAGACGCGGGTTTCCAAGTTCTGATTTAGTGTAAGTTGGAATGAGGGGCGCTGGCAGCACGCTGGCAGCACGCGCTAACCCCTCCCCCTCCCCCCTCCCGCAAGGGGAGGGGGAGAACTCTTGTGTAGCAGTGAGGATCGTCCAACAAAATCATGGCCAACGTTTCCATCCGCAATGTGCGGAAAGCTTTCGGATCGACCGAAGTGCTGCACGGTGTCAGCGTCGAGATCGATGATGGCGAGTTCGTCATCCTCGTCGGCCCCTCCGGCTGCGGCAAATCCACTCTGCTGCGCATGATCGCCGGCCTGGAGAACATATCCTCCGGCGAGATCGCCATCGGCGACCGTGTGGTGAACAACGTCGCGCCGAAGGAGCGCGACATCGCCATGGTGTTCCAGAATTATGCGCTCTATCCGCATATGACGGTGCGCGACAACATGGCGTTCTCGCTGTCGCTGGCAAAGGTGCCGAAGGCGGCGATCGACACGCAGGTGCAGCGCGCCGCGCAGATCCTTGGCCTGACGCCGTATCTCAACCGGTATCCGCGGCAACTATCGGGCGGGCAACGCCAGCGCGTTGCGATGGGTCGGGCGATCGTGCGCGATCCGCAGGTGTTCCTGTTCGACGAGCCGCTGTCCAACCTGGACGCCAAGCTGCGCGTCGCCATGCGCGCCGAGATCAAGGAACTGCACCAGCGGCTTGCCACCACCACTGTCTACGTCACCCACGACCAGATCGAGGCCATGACGATGGCCGACAAGATCGTCGTGATGAACGGCGGCAACGTGGAACAGATCGGCGCCCCGCTGGAGCTCTATGATCGGCCGAACAACCTGTTCGTGGCGGGGTTCATCGGCTCGCCGGCGATGAATTTCCTGAAAGGCAAAGTCGAACAGGGTGCGTTCCGCGCCGAGGGTGGCGAGACGCTGCCGCTGCCAAGCGGACCAAATGGTTCGGACGGCAAGCCGGCGGTCTACGGCGTACGTCCGGAGCATTTCCAGCTCAACCCGGATGGGCTGCCCGCCAAGGTGCACGTGGTCGAGCCGACAGGCTCGGAAACCCAGGTGATTGCGGAATTCGCCGGCGCCTCTGTGTTGTGCGCGTTCCGTGAACGCGTGTCGGCCAAACCTGGCGAAACCATCCGCATCACCCCCGACACATCGCTGGTGCATCTGTTCGATGCGGGCACCGGTCTGCGGCTGGCGGGTTGAGGCTCGCCCGCTTTACGTGACACACGGTGTGGCAGAATATGGCGCGTATCGAACCCTCGACGTCCCGGTCACGAGGGTTTCGGGGCGATGACCGGTAACGGAGGAAACTGACAAATGGCAATTACGCGGCGTGATTCGCTGGCTCTCGGTGCGGCGGCGCTGGGGGCGTCGTCGATTCCGATCATCGGCGCGAGGGCGGCGATGGATGACGTGCCGACGGCGAATGTGAAGGCGCCCGAGTTCAAAATCGAAAAGGGTGCCTCGCTGCACGTGCTGCGTCCGGCAAAGTTCATCGATCCGGACGAGGTGTACTGGAAGCAGAACACCCAGAAGTTCATCCAGCAGACCGGCATCGACGTGAAGGTGGACTTCGTGAGCTGGGAAGATCTGCGGCCGCAGCTTGCCGTGGTGGCCAATACGGGCGCCGGTGCGGACATCGTGATCAGCTTCGCGGCGGATCCGCACATCTATTCCAGCAAGATAATCGAGTTGACCGACCTCGCGGATTACCTCGGCCAGAAATACGGCGGCTGGTATGACCTTTCTCTGCTCTACGGCAGGAAGTGGAACACCAAGGACTGGATCGGCATTCCGATCGGTGGCGGCACCGGGCCGACCGTGTATCGCAAGTCATGGGTCAATGAGGCTGGCTACGACAAGATTCCGAACGAACTCGATAAGTTCCTCGACCTTTGCCAGAAGCTGCAGAAGAATGGGCACCCGTGCGGCTTCTCGTTGGGCCACGCGTTGGGCGATGCGAATGGCTTCGCCGAGTGGCTGTTGTGGACTCACAACGGCTACCTGGTAGACGAACAGGGCAAAGTCGCGCTCGATTCGAAGGCGACGATCGACGCACTGAAATACGCGACCGAGCTGCAGAAGACGATGATTCCGGGAACGCTGACCTGGAACGACGCCGGCAACAACCAGGCCTATGCGGCAGGCAAGATCAGCCTGACGTTCAACGGCGTGTCGATCTACTACGTGCTGAAGAACTCGCCCGACAAGGCGTTGCAGGATATGGCGGCGGACACCTACCATCAGGACGTGCCGTGGGGCCTCTCGAAGATACGCCCGGAATCCGCGGCGCCGATGAACGCCATGGTTTTCAAGCACAGCAAGTATCCGAATGCCGCGAAGGAATACCTGCGCTTCATGATGGAGGCGGATCAGTACGGCCTGTGGCTATCGAAGTGCATCGGCTACTGGTGCCAGTCTCTGAAGGCGTATAGCCACATGAAGTTCTGGACCGACGATCCGAAGCTGCTGCCCTACGCGTCGGCCATGGATACGAAGTTCTATGACGGCTACAAGGGACCGGTGAGTGCCGCCTCCGCGGCTGTTATCGCCAACTACACCGTGGTGGACATGTTTGCCTCCGTGGCGACTGGCAATGCAACGCCGGAGGCGGCGGCGAAGCAGGCCGCGCGGCAAGCCGAACGCTATTACCGAAACGCCTGATGCATAACGTGGAGGTGCCGCCTTGCGCGGTTCCTCCACCTGGAGGCGGGAGATTTTCATGGACGCGACAACCGCCGATGTCGGCCTGCAACGACTGACCTTTACGCGCAAGCCTGATGGCTGGCTGACGCGTATGTTCGACAACAAGGCTTTCCTTGTCTGTCTGTGCATGTTGCCGACGGCGGGGCTGCTGCTGGTCTTTTTAACGTATCCGCTGGGGCTTGGCATCTGGTTGTCGCTGACCGACGCGACGATCGGTCAGCCGGGACATTACATCGGGTTGGACAACTTCTACGACCTGATGGACGATCCGGTGTTCTGGATGTCGGTCACCAACACGATCTTCTACACAACGGTGGCGACGGCCGGGAAGTTCGCGCTGGGCCTCTGGCTGGCGATGTTGCTGAACCACCATCTGCCGTTCAAGGCGTTCATCCGCGCCATCGTGCTGCTGCCGTGGATCGTGCCGACAGTGCTGTCGGCGATCGCATGGTGGTGGATCTATTCACCGCAGTTTTCGATCATTTCGTTTGTGCTGGTGGACGTGCTGCACCTGCGCTCCACCTACATCAACTTCCTGGGCACGCCGTGGCCCGCGCGCTGGTCGCTGATTGTCGCCAATATTTGGCGCGGGATTCCGTTCGTGGCGATCACGCTGCTGGCGGGATTGCAGACGATCTCGCCGTCGCTTTACGAGGCGGCGCTGCTGGACGGTGCGAGTGGCTGGCAGAAGTTCCGCCGGATCACTGTGCCGCTGCTGATGCCGATACTCGCGGTGGCGCTGACGCTGTCCGTGCTGTTCACGTTCTCCGACTTCCAATTGGTCTATGCGATCACGCGCGGCGGCCCGTTCAACACGACGCACCTGATGGCGACGCTGGCGTTTCAGCGCGCGATTCCCGGCGCGCAGTTGGGGGAGGGAGCGGCGATCGCAGTGTCCATGATCCCATTCCTGATCGGCGCGACGCTGCTGTGCTTCTTTGGGGTTGGGCGCCGGAAATGGCAGCAGGGCGAAGCGAATGACTGACGCCTTCGCGCGCACCGATGAAGAGATCAGCGAGGTCGCGGCTGAACTGGAGGCGGCGGGGCCTCGACTGATCGATCGGCCGGAACGGCTGTCCTGGGATTCGCAGTTTCGTTCGACGATTACGGTCTACATCCCGCTGGCGCTTTTCGTCATCGTGCTGCTGTTCCCGTTCTACTGGATGACGATCACGGCGTTCAAACCCGATTACGAGATGTACGACTACACGAAGTACAATCCGTTCTGGGTGCAATCGCCCACGCTGCACAATATCGAAGTGCTGTTGTTCCAGACCGAGTATCCGCGCTGGCTGATGACCACCATGGGGATCGCGGTCGCCGCGACGTTCCTGTCAGTGGGTGCGAGCGTGCTGGCCGCGTACGCAATCGAGCGGTTGCGGTTCAAGGGTGCGCAGCATGTGGGCCTGCTCATCTACCTCGCGTACCTGGTGCCGCCGTCGATCCTGTTCATCCCGCTGGCCACGCTGATCTATCAGTTCGGGTTGTTCGACAATCCGGTCGCGCTGATCCTGACGTATCCGACGTTCCTGGTGCCGTTCTGCACATGGCTGCTCATCGGTTACTTCAAGTCGATCCCGTATGAGCTGGAGGAATGCGCGCTGATCGATGGCGCGTCCCGCTTGCAGATCCTGCGGCGGATTACCCTGCCGCTGGCGGTCCCGGGGCTGATCTCCGCTGGCATCTTCGCGTTCACGCTGTCGTGGAACGAGTTCATCTACGCGCTGGCGTTCATCCAGTCGACCGACAAGAAGACGGTGCCGGTGGCGATCCTGACCGAATTGGTGACAGGCGACGTTTATCAGTGGGGCGCGTTGATGGCCGGCTCGCTGCTGGGGTCGGTGCCGGTGGCGTTGATCTATTCGTTCTTCGTCGAGTACTATGTCTCGTCGATGACCGGAGCGGTCAAGGAATAGCATTTGCCAGCGCGCACGGGTGAGCAGTTCCTTCGCGGCCTGAAAGACGACCGCGAGGTCTGGCTGGGCGGCGCACGCATCACCGACGCTGCGTCACATCCTGCGCTGAGTGGCGCGGCCCGCAGCATCGCCGCGGTGTTCGATCTGCAAAACGCGCGGGCCGATGTCTGCCTGATGCCTGACCCGGAGACCGGCGAGCCGATCAACGTCAGCCACATGATCCCGCGGTCGCGCGAGGACCTGGAGCGGCGGCACGCGGGACTGGAGGCGATCGCCGAATACACCGTGGGGCTGATGGGGCGCACGCCGGATTACGTCAACGTGACCTATGCGGGATTTGCCGGCTGCCACGGCGAATGGTCGCACAGTGGCAACGAGCAGGGTGCCGAGAACCTGATCCGCTACCAGAAGCACATGGCGCGCGCCGATCTGTCGCTGACCCATGCGATCATCCATCCAACAACCGATCGGGCGCGGGGTGCGGTGCCGCTGGGCATCGATCAGGTATCGCTGCACAAGGTCGCGGATACCGCACATGGCATTGTGGTGCGCGGCGCGCGCGTTCTGGCGACGCTGGCGCCGTTCGCCGATGACGTCGCGGTGTACCCGGCTGCACCGATGCCGGACGCCAACCCGGCTCACGCGTTGAGTTTCTCGATCCCGATGGCGACGCCGGGACTTAAGTTCCTGTGCCGCGACAGCGTGTCGGTGCCCGGCACGCTGTTCGACAATCCGTTCTCCAGCCGGTTCGATGAGCAGGACGCGTTCGTCATCTTCGACAATGTCGAGATCCCGCGCGACCGCGTGTTCATCGACGGCAATCTCGCTGTCTACAACGGCGTCCTGCGCTCAAGCTGGTGGCCCAACATCATGCAGCAGGCGATGATTCGGGCTGAGACCAAGCTGACCTTTGCGTGGGGCATGGCTTCGCGGATGGCCGAGGCGATCAATGCCTCGCTGCCGCCGGCGCTACAGATGCTGGGCGAGATCTGGACGTTCGCACAATTCGCACGATCCGCGGTGCGCGCGGCGGAGGTTGATGCGCGGGAGTATGGCGACGGGGTGTGGTTTCCCGCGGCGGAGCCACTGATAGCGCTGCGTACGAGTTTGCCGCGGTGGTTTCCGCGGGTGAACGAGATCATCCGGGAGTTGGGCTCGCATAATCTGCTGACCACGCCTACCGCGGCGCAATTCGCCAATCCTGCGCTGCGGCCGGTGCTGGACGAGATGCTCGGCGGTGCGGGTGGTGTTGGCGCGGAGGAGCGGTCGCGAATTTTCCGGTTGGCGTGGGATTTCGCCGGCAGCGCGCTCGCAAGCCGCAACGAACAGTACGAGCGATTCTATCTGGGTTCGGGGTCGCGCAACCTGATGCACGCGCAACAGCGCGGCGATCGTACGCGCGCGGATCGGCTGGTCGATCGGTTCCTGCGCGAGACGGGCTGATACGCCTCGGCGCGGCGAGGAAGTTGGGGTATTATCGAATGGAGGCGCCCCCTCCCCAACCCTCCCCCGCTGCGCGGGAGAGGGAGTAGGTGGGCGCCTTGCCGCTTGGACGGTGGCGTGCTTGAACACGCCCATCGGCGGGGGGAGGAAACATGAAGATCGAACGGGTCGAAACGTTCCAGGCCGACGCCGGCTGGCGGATGTTCTCCTTCCTTAAGATCACCACCGATGACGGGATTGTCGGCTGGTCGGAGTTCAACGAGAGCTTCGGATCCATCGGTTTGTCAGATGTAATCCGCGGCCTGTCGCCGGTGCTGATCGGCAAGGATCCACGGCGCTACGAACTGGTCACGCAGCACCTGCATGTGCTCACGCGGCAGTCGCGCGGCGGGGTCAACCAGCAGGCGATCGCGGCGATCGAGAACGCGCTGCTGGATGTGACCGGCAAGGCCTACGGCGTGCCGGTCTACGCACTGTTCGGTGGCCCCCTTCGGGATCGTATCCCGGTGTACTGGTCGCATTTCGGCACCTACCGCGTGCGCAGCGCGGCACTGATGGGTGTTCCGGCGCTGCACAGTTACGACGACCTCGCACGCCATGCCGAAGAGGTGAAGCGCGCGGGCTTCCGTGCGCTGAAGACCAACATCATTCCGATCGCCGATGGCACAACGACATCGTATGTGCCGGGTTTCGGCCGCACGCCGGGCTGGCCGGAACTCAACTGGGACAACCGGCTGCTGAGCGGGCTGAGCGACCAGCTTGGTGCAATTCGCGGCGCGGTTGGGCCGGAGATGGGCATCCACCTCGACATCAACTTCAACTTCAAGACCGAAGGGTTCAAGCGCATCGCGGAGACGGTGGCGCCGTTCAACCTGACCTGGCTGGAGATCGATACGCATGACGCGCCGGCGCTCGCCGAGATCAAGCGTGGTGCGCATTGTCCGATCGCGTCGTGTGAAACGTTACATGGCCGTCGCGAGTTCAAGCCGTTCTTCGACAACTACGCGACCGACGTCGCCATTGTCGATGTGATATGGAATGGGCTTAATGAGTCGCTGAAGATCGCCTCGATGGCCGACGTTTACGAAGTTAATGTTGCGCCGCATAACTTCTACGGCCATCTGTGCAGTGCGATCAGTGCCACGTTCAGCGCGATCGTGCCGAACTTCCGCGTGATGGAGATCGATATCGACAGCGCGCCGTGGCGCGACGAATTCTACGTCACTGTTCCGACGATCGAGAATGGTGAGTTTGTGTTGCCGAAAGGTCCCGGCTGGGGCATCGACGTGAACGAGAAGGCGGTGCGTGCGCGTCCGCCGAAGGGATGACAGATAACAGATAACAGATATGTCCCCCTCCCCTTGCGGGAGGGGGAGTGAATACCTCCGAATACCTCAGAAATACCCCAGGATACCCAAGGATACCCAAGGATACCCAGGATACCTCGGAATACCTCGGAACACCCCAACTCGCCGCAGTCACCAGCCACCAGTCACCTCGGAGCACCTCGGATCCCGGATCCCCTCCGCTAACCGCAAGGAGAACACACTTGGCCAAATACAAGATCGCGACACCCACTGGCGCCAGCTTCACTGTTGCCGGCGGCGGCTATGACCTGGAAATGGAACCGCTCGAAGGCATCGACTGCGAGATCGTCGAAGGTCCCACGGATGAAGATGGCTTCATCAAGTTCTGCCAGGACGCCGATGCCATCTACGGCAAGGGCATCCGCATCAGCAAGAAGATCATCGACGGTCTGCCGGAACGGGTACGCGGCATTATTTTGGGCAGCGTCGGCGTCGACAGCGTCGATGTGAAGGCCGCTACGGAGCGCGGCATCCCGGTGACCAACTGCCCCGATACGTTCATCGAGGAAGTCGCCGACCACGCGATGATGCTGCTGCTGTCGACGTTCCGTCGCGCCATCGAACAGGACAAGATGGTGCGCGAAGGCAAGTGGCGCGAGGGCCGCCCCGCGTTGCTGGCGATCCCTCGCCTGATGGGTCAAACGCTTGGCTTGATCTCCTTCGGTCACGTTGCGCGCGCGGTCGCCAAACGCGCCAAGCCGTTCGGCTTGAAGATCATCGCCTATGACCCGTTCATCGAGGAACTGGTCATGGTCGAGCACGGGGTGATCCCGTCCACGCTCGAGGAAGTGCTGTCGCAGTCGGACTTCGTTTCGATGCATGCACCGGCGCGGCCTGAGGTCGAGGGCATGCTCGGCGAGAAGCATTTCAAGCAGATGAAGAAGACGGCGATCTTCATCAACACCGGGCGTGGGCCAACGGTGCAGGAAGCCGCGCTGATCAAGGCACTGGAAGAGAAGTGGATCGCGTATGCCGGCCTCGACGTGCTGGAGATCGAACCGCCGGGCAACAACAATCCCATCCTTTCGATGGACAATGTCATCCTGAGCGCACACACGGCGTCCGCGTCCGCTCGTTTCGATCCGGCACGCAAACGGCATGTCGGGCGCGAGCTCGCGCTGGTGTTGGAAGGCAAGTGGCCGATGAGCTGCGTCAATCCGGCGGTGCTGCAGAACACCAAGCTGCGTCGTTGGCAGCCGGTGTCGATGGAGCGCGGTCCCAACAGCTGACCCCATGCGAGCGCCCCTCTCCCGCGGTTGCGGGGGAGGGTCAGGGAGGGGGTGTGACTGCAAGCTTCGATCTGAGCGGTCGTCTCGCGCTTGTCACGGGCAGTTCCCGTGGCATCGGCTGGGCGATCGCGCAGGGACTGGCCGAGGCCGGTGCGCGCATTCTGCTGCACGGGCGTGATGTTGAAGCGTTGCAGTCGCGCGCTGCCGAACTTGGCCGCGATGCCGGGACGTTGGCGTTCGACGTCACCGATGCGGCGGCGGTGCTCGCCGCCTTCGGGCGGATACAGGCGGAGCATGGGCGCCTGGACATCCTGGTCAATAACGCCGGCATCATTCCGCGCAAGCCGGTGCTGGAAACGACGGACGAAGACTGGCAAGCGGTGATCGACGCCAACCTGACTGCCTACTTCCGTCTCTCGCGTGAGGCGGCGCGGTTGATGGTGCCGGCGAAACGCGGCCGCATCATCATGGTCTCGTCGATCATGGGGCTGCTCGCGCGGCCGACCATCCCCGGCTACGTCACCACGAAATCGGCGCTGCATGGGCTCACGCGCGCGCTGGCGGTGGAACTGGCGCCGCACGGCATCACGGTGAACGCGCTGGCGCCGGGCTTCGTGCCCACCGACGCCACCGCGGCGCTGCACGCAGATCCGAAGTTCAACGAATGGATCGCAACGCGAGCGCCGCTCGGCCGTTGGTGCGAGCCGGCGGAGCTTGCGGGTCCGGCGGTGTTCCTCGCGTCCGACGCGGCGTCCTATATCACCGGCCACGTGCTGGTGGTGGATGGCGGGTTGACGGCGGCGTTGTAGCTGCGCGATCGACTGCTACCTGTTGGGGAACATATATTTCTTAATCGACACAATAATGCCAAAGGTGGGTAGTGTCTCAAACCGAGACACTACCCAAACGCCGGAAGCATCGATGTGGGCCGCCGCTGCAGCGGCGCCCATGGTGACTGGGCGGATAGATGCGCCAGCGGGGCAATCGGCCAGCAATTGCCTGGCGGGCCGGAGCCGTAATGGGCGACGTGCGGCTTGCTGTGCGGACTGCCGGGGCGCCGCCCCAGTGCATCGGGGTTGGAGCAAAACGCCCTGGCCCGGCGGGGCGGACCGCCACGGCTTTCATGGGTTTCCTCGCCCATTTCGCATTCATCTTGGCGGCCCCGGAACCCGCGAGCATGACGCTGTTGGGGCTGGGCATGGCAGGTCTGGCAGTGTTGCGTCGCCGGAGGACCTGAACCGCCCGAGCCGTGGCGGGTGGCGCACGGCGACGGCTGGCGTTCAATCCGGTTCGTCGGGTTGGCTTGCGGCCGCCATCCGGACGCATTTGCGCATGACCGACGGCAGCGCTTCATCGGCAAGCTTGCCGACCGGACGCTGGTAGCCATCCGCCAGGATGCGGGGCACGCGCGCGGCGTAGAGCCGGATGGTCAGCTCGAAATGGGTGAAGCCGTGGCGCACCTCGCCGGCCGGTTGCCAGCGCACGTCCATGGGCGCGAGCGCCAGCGCCTCATGGAGCGTCCACGGGGCGCCGCGCCACTCTGTTCCGGGCAGTTCGGTCATGCCGCCGAGCAGCCCCTCGGGCGGGCGGCGGCGCAGAAGGACGTTGTCCTTGGCGTCGGTCAGCCAGAAATGCACGCCGTGGCGGAGGGGACGCGCGCGCTTCTCCGCCCGCCGCGGCAGGTCGCGCGCGATACCGGCCAGACGCCCGGCGCAGTCCGCCATCCAGGGGCACAAGGCGCAGGCGGGCGTTGCCGGGGTGCAGATCGTGGCGCCGAGATCGAACAGCGCCTGGAGGAAGTCCGACGGGCGCGCGTGTGCCGCGGGTTGGTTGCCGAGCTGCGCCGCCAGCGCGCGCAGCCGCGGCTTGGCTGATGGCAGGCCCTCGGTCACCGCGAACAGTCGGGCGACGACACGCTCGACATTGCCATCCACCGCGACGGTTGGCAGATCGAACGCGATCGAGGCGATGGCGGCAGCGGTGTAATCGCCGATGCCGGGCAGTGCGCGCAGGCCGGCCAGATCGCGTGGAAAACCGCCGGCCGCCACCACCGCCTGGGCGCAGGCGTGCAGGTTGCGGGCGCGGGCGTAGTAACCGAGGCCAGCCCAGGCCGCGAGCACCGCCTCCAGCGGGGCGGCAGCGAGGCTGGCGACGGTGGGAAAGCGGGTTAAGAATCGCTCATAATAGGGCAGCGTTGCCGTAACGGTGGTTTGTTGCAGCATGATCTCGCTGAGCCAGACGTGATAAGGATCAGCGACCTGGCCGGGTTCCGCGCGCCAGGGCAACGACCGGCGGTGGCGGTCATACCAGGCGAGAAGGTCGGTGGCGGCGAAGGGCACAGGCGACACAGGCAAGGGTATGAACAGCGACGAACGGCACGTCTACGGGCCGCGACCGGTTGGTGCGTTGCTGCCGCGCGTGACACGCCCCGCGTTCCGCCGCCGCGCGCCGGCGACCGCGCAGGTGCTGGCGGACTGGACGGCGATCGTGGGTCCGGCCATCGCCGCGGTCACGACACCACGCCGGCTCACCTCTGGCACGCTTACCATCGCTTGCGCGGGGCCGATAGCGATGGAGCTGCAGCATCTGGCGAACGAAGTGATGGCGCGGATCAACACGCATCTGGGCAGCCAGGTGGTGTCCGCATTGCGCTTCGTGCAGACGCTCGGCGATGCGCCACGGCCGCTGCGCGTGACGCCGCCGGCGGACCCGGCGAGGCTGGCCGAGGTCGAGGCGACCCTAGCGCACATGCCGGACGGCGAGCTGCGGGCGGCACTCGCGGCTCTCGGCCAAGCCGTCGTCGCGCAGGTTTGGCCCTCGACAGCCCGCGTCCCGAAGTTATAAGCCCCCGGCGATCGAGGTCACCCATGGCAATGAACCGTCGAACCATACTGTCACTCGCTGGAGGCGCCATCATCGTTGGCGGCGCAGGCTATCTTGGCTTGCGCAGCCTGGCTCCGCCGCCGCCGCGCCCGCCTACGGCGAGTTCGCGGCCGGGCGCCGGATCATCCGTGAAGCTGACAGGCGATGAGGCGTCCGAGGTGGAGCATCAGGCCACCCGCGGGCTGGGCGACCCATCCGCGAAGGTCGTCGTTACCGAATACTTTTCGCTGACCTGCACGCATTGCGCGGCCTTTGCCAAGGAGACCATGCCGCAGATCGAGAAGGATCTGATCAAGCCGGGCAAGGTGCGCTTCGTATTCCACGACTTCCCGCTGGACCAGGTCGCGCTGACCGCCGCGATGGTCGCCCGCTACCTGCCGCCGAATCAATACTATCCGTTCGTCAGCGCGCTGTTCGCCAGCCAGGACCGCTGGGCGTTCGCGCGTGGGGCGAACACCACGGAGGAGATCTGGAAGCTGGCGGCACTCGCCGGCATGAGCCGCGACACGTTCAATGACGCGCTGGCCGATGAGGAGTTGCGGAACTGGATCCTGCACCAGCAGGAGGTCGATCAGACCACCTTCAAGATCGAACTCGACTCCAAGCTTTGTGATCGATGGGAAGAAGTACTCGGGCGAGATGAGCTACGACGCGTTTCGCAAGCTGCTGCCTGACGCATAGCAGGAGGGGCTTGTCGCGCCTGGCACTCTCCTACTAGATTTAGGGGAGAACATGCCAATATCACGCCGAACCCTACTATCCGTAGTTATGCTGGGCGCCAGTCTGCCGGCGGTGGCGTGGGCCGTCGACGCGCAGCAGACCGATCGCGCCGTCGGCAGCCCGAAGGCATCGCGGACCGCCGTCGAATTTTTCTCGCTGACCTGCCCGCACTGCGCGCATTTCGCCCTGGAGACATTCCCGGAACTGGACGCCAAGTGGATCCAGACCGGGAAGCTGCGCTGGGTGTTCTACGATTTCCCCACCGATAAGCTGGCGCTGCTGGCGGCGATGGTCGCGCGATCCCTGCCGCCGCAGAAGTATCCGCCGTTCGTCATGGCTCTGTTCAAGGAGCAGGATCACTGGGTCTATGCCAGCAATCCGCAGGATGCGCTCTGGCTGATTGCGCATGATTCCGGGATGGAGCGGGCGGCGTTCGATCACGCGGTGGCCGACACGCAGTTGCGGGACTGGATTTTGTCGCGAGCGCAGGACGCGCAGTCGCACTGGAACGTGAACGCGACGCCGAGCTTCCTGATTGACGGCAAGCTCTATGAAGGCGCTATGGCGGCATCAGATTTTGCCGCTCTTTTAAATGGTTAGCGGAGGAGCTTGCGTTGTCAGTGCAATTTAGCCGCCTGCGCATCGCCGGGTTCAAGAGCTTTGCGGAACCGGTCAGCGTGGAGATCCATCCGGGCCTGACGGGCATTGTCGGGCCGAACGGCTGCGGCAAGTCCAACGTGGTGGAGGCGCTGCGCTGGGCGATGGGCGAGCAGAGCACGCGCTCGCTGCGGGCCGGCGAGATGGACGACGTGATCTTCGCCGGCACTGCCGGACGGCCGTCGCGCAACCTCGCCGAGGTCACGGTGACGCTGGACGAGACCGTAGGCGCAGTGCCGCCGCCGTTCCACGAGCAGGCGGAGCTGGAGATCATCCGGCGGATCGAGCGGGGTTCCGGCAGCGAGTACCGGGTAAATGGCAAGGAGGTGCGCGCGCGCGACGTGCAGACGCTGTTCGCCGACCTGGCAACCGGGGCGCATTCCTCGGGGATGGTGAGCCAGGGGCGCGTCGGCATGCTGGTCACCGCCAAGCCGGAGGATCGGCGCGCGGTGCTGGAGGAAGCGGCCGGCATCACCGGCCTGCATGCGCGGCGCCACGAGGCGGAGCTGAAGCTGCGTGCCGCGGAGGCGAACCTGGCGCGTGCCGAGGACCTGCGCGGACAACTCGAGGTGCAGCTTGGCGCGCTGAAGCGGCAGGCGCGGCAGGCGAGCCGCTACCGGAATATCTCCGGCGCGATCCGCCAAGCCGAGGCAGAGCTGCTGTCGATCCAGCGGGCCCGGACTGAAGCCGTGCGAAGCGAGGCATCGGCTGCGCTGCATGCCGCCGGCTTGGCGGTGGCACAGGCGACCGAAGTCGCCACCCAGGCGGCAACGTTGGCAACGGAGGCCGCAGCCGCGCTGCCGCCATTGCGCTCTGCCGAGTCGGACGCGCGCACCGCGCTGGAGCGGCACCGGGTGGCGCAGGAGCAACTGGCCGCGGAGGAGGAGCGTGCCCGCGCGGCGCTGGCTGATGCGACCCGGCGGCTGGATCAACTGGGTCATGATCTGGCCCATGCGGAGCAGTTGAAGCGCAACTCGGAGGCCGCGGAGGCGCGGCTCGCCGCCGAGGACGCGACGCTTGGCGAAGCGGAGGCCGGCCACGCGGCGCGCGCCGAGGCGGCAGAGGCTGCGGTCGCCGAGGCGGCGGAGGCTGCGCGCCTGGCCGAAGTGGAAGCCAATCGTGCGACCGAGGATGCGGCGCACGCCAACGCCCGGGTGCAGACCGTGACGCGGCAGCTCGCCGAGGCGGAGCAGCGCTGGCGCCGCCTGGAGAGCCGGTTTGCCGGCCTGCGCGAGGAACGGGACCGTATTGCGGCCCAAGCCGTTGATCCCGCGGCGCTGGAGGTGGCGCAGGTGGAGCAGGCGGCGGCCGATACCGCCATCTCTGCCGCACGGGACGCACTGGAGTTGGCCGAGCAGGCGCGCGCAGCGACCGGGCCGGCGCTGGCCGCGGCACGGGAGCAGAAGGCGGCCGCCGAGGCGGCGCATGCCAAGCTGGCTGCCGAGTCGCATGCCCTGGCGGAGGTGCTTGCGGTCAAGGATGGCGAGCGCTGGCCGCCGATGGTCGATGCTTTGACCGTGCCCGGTGGTTTGGAGACCGCGCTCGGCGCGGTGTTGGGGGAGGAACTCACGTCGGCGGCCGATCGGGATGCTGCCCGGCATTGGCGCGAGCTGCCGCCGTTCGACCCGGCGCCGGTGTTGCCCGCGGGCGCTGCGTCGCTGGCCGGGCTGGTTCAGGGGCCGTGTGCACTCGCGCGTGCCCTGTCACAGATCGGTCTGGTGGATGACGATGCGTTCGGTGACGCACGTCAGGGCGATCTGGCGCCTGGCCAGATGCTGGTGTCCCGCGAAGGCGCGGTGTGGCGCTGGGATGGCTACACGATCCGCGCCGGGACGCCGACAGCTGCCGCGGTTCGGCTACAGCAGCGCAACCGGCTCTGGCAATTGCAGCGCGACCTCGCGTCAGAAGGCGCGGTACTCGAGGCGGCTCGCAGCGGGTGTGAAGCAGCAGGTGCGGCGGACCGGGCGGCGGCCGAGGCGGAGGCATCGGCGCGCACGGCGCGGACCAGTGCGGATCAGCGGCGCGAACGGGCGCGCGCAGCATTGCAACAGCTGAACGCGCGTGCGGCGGAGATCGCCGGCCGGCTTGCCAGCATCGACACACAAATCGAACACCTGGGGGTCGAGCGTGAGGAGGCTGCTAGCGCGCTGGGTCAGGCGCGCGATGCGCAGGCTGGGCTGCCCAATCTCGTGGCGTTGCGTGGCGCTGTGGAGGCGGCACGCGAGGCGCTGTCGAAAGCACGCACCGGTGATGCGGCGGCGCGCGCCGAACGGGAGACGCTGGTGCGGGAGCACGCCGCTCGCGTCGCCCGACGCTCGGCCATCGCGGGCGAGCGCGAGGCGTGGTTACAACGCGCGGCTGATGCCGGCGTACGGCTGGCCGATCTTGCGGCACGGCGCGGTTCGGCGGAGGCCGAGCATGCCACGTTGCAGGCCGCCCCGGCCCAGATAGCGGCGCGGCGGGCCGAGGCGCTCGATCTCCTGGAGGTGGCTGACGCGGCACATCGTGCGACGACCGATGCCTTGGGGCAGGCCACCCAGCGCTCCGGCGAGGCAGATCGTGCCGCGCGAGCGGCGGAAGCATCGCTGGCGGCGGCGCGGGAAGGTTCGGTGCGGTCCGAAGGGGCGGTCAACCAGGCCGAGCAGATCTGGCAGGCGATGCAGGAGCGGATCGCCGAACGGCTTGGCCCCAATCCCGCCATGCCGGACCCGCCGGCGGAACTGACGCCGGTGGTGGAGGAGAAGGCGTCACGGCGGCTCGAGCGCCTGCTGAAGGAGCGCGAGGAGATGGGGCCGGTCAACCTGCGGGCCGATGTGGAAGCCGAGGCGATCGAGAAGCAGATGGCCGGGATTACGGCGGAACGCGAGGAGCTGACTACGGCGATTGCCAAGCTGCGCGGCTCGATCGGGCACCTGAACCGCGAAGGCCGCGAGCGGCTGGGCACTGTGTTCGAGCAGATCGACCGGCACTTCCAGGCATTGTTCGGGCGGATGTTCGCCGGTGGCAAGGCGCACCTGGCGCTGGTCGGTTCGGACGATCCGCTGGAGGCGGGGCTGGAAATCTATGCCCAGCCGCCAGGGAAGAAGCTGGCCACGCTGTCATTGCTGTCAGGCGGCGAGCAGGCGTTGACGGCCCTATCGCTGATCTTCGCGGTGTTCCGGTGCAATCCGGCGCCGGTCTGCGTGCTCGACGAGGTGGACGCGCCGCTGGACGACGCCAATGTCGAGCGGTTCTGCAACCTGATGGAGGACGTGGTGCGGGAGACGCAGACGCGCTTCCTGGTGGTGACGCATCATCCGCTGACCATGGCTCGGATGGACCGGCTGTATGGAGTGACGATGCAGGAACGCGGCGTGTCCCGGCTGTTGTCGGTCGATCTGAACCGGGCGGCGGAGATGGCGGAGCCGCCGCGGCTGGCGGCGGAATAGGTGGGGGCAAGGTTCCCGTTGTGCGACGGAACTGACGCAGCGTAGCGTTGCGGCATGGGACAGCCCGCAGCCCGCCTGACCGACATGCATGTCTGCCCGATGGTGACCGGGATCGTGCCGCATGTCGGTGGGCCGATCGCGGCACCGGGCTGTCCGACCTGCCTGATCCAGGGGCTGCCGGCGGCGCGGGTCGGCGATATGGCGGTGTGTGTCGGCCCTCCCGATGTGATCGCGCTGGGTTCGTTCACCGTGCTGATCGGCGGACAGCCTGCGGCGAGGATGGGCGACATGACCGGACATGGGGGAGCCATCGTGCTGGGTTGCCCCACGGTGCTGGTGGGTTGAGGCAGGACCGGTTCGGCTGGTGGCACCCCCTCCCTACCTTCCCCCGCTTCCGCGGGAGAGGGGGAGTCTTGCGGCGATTTATCCGGCGGCCATGCTTCGTAGCGTGGCAGCTGTTTGGGGATCGGCGGGATAGAAAGCCTCGAGTGCCAGTTCCGAGAGCGTGATATCGACCGGTGTGCCGAACACCGTGACGGTGCTGAAGAATGCAAGCTCGCCGGCCTCGCTGGTCATCTTGAAGGGTACCACGACCGACATTGGATCCGGTTCGGCGTGCCCGTCATCCGGCGCTGGATACTCGCGCAGTTCGCGGAGCAGACGGACCAGCACCGGGTCAGCCGTCACCTGGATCTGATGCCGCAGCCGTGACAGCAGATGCGCGCGCCACTCTGCGAAGTTGACGGTGCGCGGCGCCAGTCCTTCGGGATGGATTGCGACACGCAGCACATTCACCGGCGGCTGCAACAGCGACGGAGCAACGCCTGACATCAGACGCTGCGTCATCTGATTCGCTGCGACCAGAGTCCAATGCCGATCGACTGCGAGCGCCGGGAACGGTTCGTGCCCGGCGAGTACCTGATCGATCGCGTGACGCGCCGCCTGCAACGCGGGATCGTTCAACGGGCGTTCGGGAAACACTGGTGCGAAACCGGCGGCGTGCAGCAGGACATTCCGGTCGCGCAGCGGAACATCCAGTTGCTCGGCCAGGTGCAGCACCATGTCACGGCTCGGCCGTGAGCGCCCGGTTTCCAGAAAGCTGAGATGGCGCGCGGAGATTTCCGCGTCCAGCGCCAGATCGAGCTGGCTTCGGTGCCGACGCTGACGCCACTCCCGCAGCAGATCGCCCACAGGCCGCACGGTGTTGCTCATGGCGCGACGATAGGGCCACTGGCAGGCGCGATCCAATTACCTGCGATGTAATCGACGCACGCTGCCGAACCGTCGAAGTGTCGCCGCGCACCACAGCGCGGTGCGGCAACCAAGGAGACCAGCCATGAATACACTCACCGACCTGATCGATCGCTACATCGCGGCATGGAACGAGACCGACGACGGGCGTCGGCGCGATCTGATCGCGGCAACCTGGACGGACGCCGCCAGCTACCTCGACCCGCTGCTGCAAGGCGAAGGACGCGACGGCATCGATGCGATGATCGTTGGTGTGCAGGAGCG
This sequence comes from uncultured Alphaproteobacteria bacterium, assembly GCA_963726125.1. GTDB lineage: Bacteria > Pseudomonadota > Alphaproteobacteria > Acetobacterales > Acetobacteraceae > JAMXLO01. The sequence goes on from CAVSBG010000006.1 coordinate 28,886, forward strand.
TTTTCCGGGTCACCGGTTCCGGCGCACCGGCGAGGTGGAAAGCCACCACGACCGCATTCGTTTCACCTGGGAACTGGCGTCGGAACAAGGCGAACCCGTGGTGAGCGGCACCGATTTTGGCGTGGTGACGCTGGATAACCGGCTGCAGGCGATCACTGGTTTCTTCGACCACGTGCGGTCGAATTAGTACCCACTGATGCTGAACCGCGAGTCATGATTGCGACCGGGCGCCGCCCGTGATTTCGGCGGCGTCCGGACTTCGCGCGGTAGCACGGGCGGCCTGCTGTGAGTGGTGTCTGCCTTCGTTCAGTGCGCGCCCGCGCCGCCGCCCGTGGCTCGCCGCATCAGGACGGCCGCGACCACCGCCAGCAGCAGCGCACAGCCCATCAGGAAGAACGTGTCGCCGTAAGCCAGGAAATACGCCTGCGCCCGCACTGCACGCCCGACTGCCACCACCGCATCATGCCAGGCGGTCGCGGGATCGGCTGTGCCGGCGTTCATGAAATAGCGCTGCATGGTCGTCGAGCCGGCGCCGCGTCGCCTCGTTCAGCAGCGACACCGATGGATTGATGATGGCGGAGTGGAACTGCTCGCGCTTGGTCAGGAGCGTTTCCAGCATGGCGATGCCGATGGAGCCGCCGAGGTTGCGCATCATGTTGAACATCGCCGACGCCGAGCCAGCCTGCTCGCGCTCGATGCCGCCGGTGGCGAGCACGGACAGCGGGGTCAACACCAACGCCTGCCCGATGGCGCGCACCAGGTTCGCCCACAGCAGCTGCGGGCCACTGTAGTCCGGGTTGATCTCGATATTCATGAAGCAGCTCGCGGCGAACAGCGCGAGGCCCATCGCCACCAGCAAACGCGCATCGAAGCGCCGCATCAGCCGCGGCACGAACGGGATCAGCAGCAAGTTGCGGCAGGCCGGTCCAGGCGAGAACCTCGCCCACCTGCTGCGAATTGTAGCCCTGCATCTGCGACAGGTAACTGGGCAGTAGATACACCGAGCCATACAGCGCCATGCCGAGGATGACGTTGGCGATGCTGCCCAGCCCGAAGTTGCGCCGCAGCAGCAGGCGCAGGTTGAGCAGCGGCCGTTCGGTGGTCAGCTCGATCCAGAAGAACAGCGCCAGCGCGACGGCGGCGACCAGCGACAGCCGCACGATGAACGGCGAGCCGAACCAGTCGTCCTTGTTGCCTTCCTCCAGCACCGTCTGCAGCGAGGCGAGGCCGATGGCCAGCGTGGCGATGCCGGGCCAGTCGCCGTGCGCGCAGCAGCGCAAGCTGCATCGGCGCGCGCGGCAGCGACGGCAGCAGCGTCGCCAGCATGATCGCGCCCGGCACCAGGTTGACGTAGAAGATGTACTGCCAGCTATAGGTCTCGTGTCAGGTAGCCGCCGATGGTCGGGCCGATGGCAGGCGCGAACGTCGCCGAGACGCGCGAACATCGCCAGCCCGATCGGCTGCTTGTCGAGCGCGGCAGCATGGTCAGCGTGATGGTGAACGCGAGCGGGATCAGCACGCCGCCGAAGAAGCCCTGCAGCGCGCGCAGCACGATCATCTGTTCAAGGTTGGTGGCGAACGCGCAGGCGACCGACATGACCAGGAACATCACCGTGTTCGCCAGCAGATAGCGGCGCAGCGAGAACACCGGTGCTGAGGAAGCCGGTGAGCGGGATGACCACGATCTCGGCGACCAGGTAGGCGGTGGAGATCCAGCCGCCGTCGTCGATGCCGGCGCCGATGGCGCCCTGGATGTCGGGCAGCGAGGCGTTGGTGATCTGGATGTTCAGCACCGCGATGAAGGCGCCGATGATGGAGCCGATGACCGCGAGCCAGACCTTTGCGTCGGTCTTCGGTTCGGGTGCGGCGGTGATGGTGGTTGCCATGGCGGCATGCCTCAGTGGCTGCGCGTGTCGATCGTGGGCTCGACCGACATGCCGGGGCGCAGCCGGCCCGCGAGCGCGCTGTCGTCGTGCAGCACGATCTTCACCGGGATGCGCTGAACGATCTTGGTGAAGTTGCCGGTGGCGTTGTCCGGCGGCAGCAGGGCGAACTCCTGGCCGCTGGCCGGGGCGATGCTGTCCACCACGCCGTGCACCGTTGTCGTCGGGGAACGTATCTACAGAGATATCCACAGACTGGCCGGCGTGGACGTCGGTGAGCTGGGTCTCCTTGTAGTTCGCCACGACGTAGACCGCGTGAAGCGGCACGACGCCATGAGCTGGGTGCCGGCCTGCACGTACTGGCCGACGCGCAGGGTGCGCGCGCCGACGGTGCCGTCCTCGGGGGCGGTGATGGTGGCATAGCACAGGTTCAGGCGCGCCTGCTGCTCGACCGCCTGCGGCGTGCTGCTAGGGCCGCCTGCGCCTCGGCCGCGGCGGTCTGCAGCACGGCGACCTGCTGTCGGGCGCTGGTCAGCGCCGCCTGGGCGCGCTGCAGGTCGGCCGCGCGTTGCAGCAGCAGCGACTGGGTCTGCTGCGCCTGCTGGACGCTGCCGGCGCCGGTGTGGGCGAGTTCGCTGTAGCGCTTCTGGTCCTGCGCGGCGAAGGTGGCGGCGGCCTCGGTGGAGGCAAGCTGGGCATCGGCTTCCGGCGATCACCGACTGCTGCAGATCGAGCTGCGCCGAGATGTTGGCGATCTTCTGCTCGGCGGCCTGACGGTCGGCGATCGCCTGGTCCAGCGCCGTCCTGCAGGTCCCGTCGTCGATCTGCGCCAGGACCTGGCCGGCTTTGACCGGCTGGTTGTCGGTCACCAGCACCTCGGCGATATAGCCGGCGACGCGCGGCGCGATGATGATGGAGTCGGCCTGCACATAGGCGTCATCGGTGGAAATCTCGAACCGGCCGACCTGCCAGTATTGCACGCCATAGGTCGCCGCGGCTGCGATACCCCAGCACCGGCCACGCCGAGCAGCGCTGCTTCAGCGTGGGAAAATGGCGGCTGGCCTGAGCTGCCCGCGATGAATATCGGGCGCGCCTGAGATCACCTCGCTCATGGGGACACTCGCTCCTCAACGGGGTCAGGGCTGCTGCCCTTGTTGCGAGGCGAAGTAGAGCCGGGCGGATCAGTGCATTAAATCAGGGAAATGCGATATGACCTTTGCGTAAAGCGCGGAGATCGCTCACGGCTAGGTGGCCGCGGCGGCGCTTGGCGGCGTCGCGCTGGTCAGGTACATGGTCGCAGGGCCGAACCAGCGGGTCTGGAAGGCGATGCGCGCCGGCAGCGGGGCCGTATTGGGCATCAAGGGCGCCAGCCAGGCCGAACCATGCTAGCGGCCTGCGATGGTCCGGATCATCCTGCGCCAATCAGGAAGCCGGCAACCTCGCGCCCCTCGAAGTCGCAGCGCAGCGCTGGGCCGCTGAAACTCGAGCGGCTGGTCGGCTCCAATGTCTCCGTGCCGCCGGTTCGCGCGACGACCTCCAGGACGCGGCGGCCGTCGTAGGTGTGCACCGTGGTGTCGCAGGATTTGCGTCAGCTCGACATTGCGGATGAGCTGTGCCAGCGCGCTCAGCGTGTCCATGGTGTTGCGCTGGAGCTGGCTCGGCACCGGTTCGCGCTCGCTGGTTTGCGGCGGCACTAGCTGCTTCACCTCGGGCATACCGCGATTGTAGCCGATCAACGTGATGCGATGCTGACGCCACGCCAAACGCCGTCGCCGGAGAACTCCTGCGGCTCGACGTGGCCCTCCTCCCAAAGACCGCTGGCGGTGTTCACCTGGTGGCCCCGGTAGAACAGCCCGACGAGGCCGGTCGTGTGGTAGTCGATGCCGATGCGGTAGTTCCAGGGGCCCAATCCGAAGTTTGCATGCATCTGCATGACTTCGATGCCGGCGGCGTACGTGTCGTAGGTCAGTTGGACCTGCGTGACCTCCGCCGATGCCCCGGCGGGCGCGACAAGCAGGAGCCCAAGGGCGGTCACGGCGAGCTGGCGCATGCAGGCAATGTTGCAGCGCGGCGTGGCAAGAACAAGGGTGGGGGCAAGCTCCCTCGGTCTCGCGGAGTGGACGCCGCGACCGGGGCGCGCTTTGCGAGAGCGCTTGGTAGCCGGTTTATTTCACGCAGATCACCCAGCGCAGCGATTGGCCGCAACCAAACGCGGTACGGCGTCCTGATCTTCTGAGGTAGTCTGTCTGGCATCAACAGAACAGACGGAGGAGGGGACGCCGTTGCGTGACGCCGCCCCTCGCAGCACCCGTCAGTGGAGCTTCGGGGCCTTCAGGTGGCTGGTGCGGTCGGCCGAACGCACCGTGAGCGCGACCGGGGTCTTGTCACGCATCAGGCGCAGGCGCACCTCGGCGCCGGCGCTGCCGGCGGCCCAGACGCGGCGCCAGAGGCCGGCGAGGTCGGAGATTTCCTCGCCGCCGACGGTGAGGATGCGGTCGCCGGTACGGACGCCCGCCTGCTCGGCCGGGCCGTTGTCGGCGAGGCCTCCGACCATGATCGAATCATCCGATTCCGTGGCGTACATGCCGAGCCAGGGGCGCGCCGGGCGGTTGACCCGGCCGTAGCTCAGCAGGTCCTTCATGATCGGCGTCAGCAGGCCGATGGGCACGACCATGTTCATGTCGAGCCGGCTGCCCTTGCCGTCGCCTTGCTGGAGGATCAGCGAGCCGATGCCCATCAGCTTGCCGCTGCTGTCGATCAGGCCGCCGCCGCCCCAGAACGGGTGCGCCGGGGCGGTGAAGATCGCGTCATCCAGCACGTATTCCCAATAGCCGGCAAATTCCTGGCGGCCGACCACGCGGGTTTCCACCGCATGGTGCTTCCCGCCGCCGGCGGCGAACACCACCTGGTCACCCACCTTCAGGCTGTCGGAATCGCCCATTTCGAGGGCTGGCAGGTTGAGCTGGCCGAGCGCCTGGACCAGGCCGAAACCGCTCTCCTGGTCGTAGGCAAGCGCGTGGCCAGGCACCGCGCGGCCATCGGAGGAGGTGATCCAGATCGTTTCGGCCTCGGTGATCAGGTAGCCGATGGTGGCGACCAGGCCGCTTTCTCGGATCACGACACCGGATCCGGCGCGCTCGGTCCCGAGGGTGCCGGCGGTGAAGGCGTCGGCGGGGACGTAGGTCTTCAGGTTAACCACCGCCCTGAGCGCGCGCTCGAGGTCGAAGGAATAGTCGTCCGGGTCCGGCTGGAGTTTCGCGGGAATCTCCCAGTCCTGGTTCTTCATGCCTCGACGTCTTCCCTGGTTCGCGGGCCTGTCGGTCATGGGGGGAATATCGGCGTTTTCGTGTCCCGTTGCCAGCGGTCTATGCGGTGGGGCATGCCGAGGGTCAGAACACGTGGTCCTGCGGGCCATAGGACACAATAATATCGTTGGGATTTGCCAGATTGAGCATGGCACGCGACCGTTCATCCAGCATGTCGGCGTCGAGATGGCGGGAGCGCAGGGCGGAAACACGCAGGTCCCAAGCGTCCTTGTCAGCCTTCGACTGGGCCTGGTCCGCCAGCGCCTGGGTGAGGAGCTGCTGGCGCTGTGCGTAGGCCACCAGACCGTGATTGCCCTGCACCGCGTTCCAGCCGAAGTAGCCGACCAGCGAGAGGAAGATCAGCGGGGCAATCGCTGCTTTCAGTCTGCGCTTGATCTCACGTCCCAACTGCATCCGGCGCTCCTGTCCTCGGAAGAGGATGCTACAGGATTCGGCGGCGGACGGGAACGCACCGAATTTGGGTGTTGTGTGCGACGGAGGAGGTGCCGTTATTACACTGTGCGCGGCTTCCCCTCATCGCCTGCCTCAGGCAACCCGCAGGGGCTGGCAGCGTTGCCAGTCAGGAACAAGCGGCAAGGAGTGCAGCCATGCAGGACGCTGGTGAAGTCATGGGCTGGTCACTGGGTACGGCCGCATAGTTCCGGCAAGCCGTTGGCACTCAGTAACAAGGTCAAGACCGGCCTGGATGAAACACGCACCTTGATACTGGGGGGGCAGATCCTGCTCGGCTTCCAGTTCAATGGGGCATTCGAGGTGCGGTTTGATAGCTTGCCGCCGCTGGCGAAGGTGCTCGATGCGATCGCGCTCGGGGTGATGCTGGCGAGCGTGGGTTTGCTGATCGCGCCGTCCGCGTTTCACCGGATCGCGGATCGTGGCGAAAGCACGGGGCGCATGCAGGTGCTGACGGGACGGTGCGCGGAGGCGGCGCTGCTGCCGTTCTCGATCGCGCTGGGGCTTGATCTGGCGATTGCGCTTGCTCGTACGTTTGGTGGTGTCGCTGTCGGTCTGGTGGCGGGGGCGGTCTTTGCGGCGATCGCGCTGGGGTCGTGGTACGGGTTGGGTGAGGTGATGAAGCAACATCAGGGCGCGGATGAGCGTCTTATACCAACGCTCACTGAGCGCGACTCATCTTCCCACTTGTCATGTTCGGGGCGTGGTCCGGCGATGACATTCGGCACAACGCATTGGTCACTATTAAGATTTGGCAGCAACGCGGCCAACTTGTGTTGGACCGCGCATTGGCAGTCGGACTGCGTAGCAAGCAAGGACTTTCAACCACAGAGGCACAGAGTCCACAGAGTAGTCGCAGAGTCATTTTTTAATAATACTCCGTTACTACTCTGTGACTACTCTGTGATACTATGTGCCTCTGTGGTTGAATATTATTTTACTGTTTTCTCTGTTGCCGGAAACGCCGAGTTCAGGCTCGCTGATTTTGCTATGGGTCATCATCGATGAGCACTGGTATTAGGGAAGAGGCGCACCGCGGAGTGCGCGATACCGCACCCTTGCATGCGCGGATTGAACAGATGCTGACCGAAGCCCGGGTGATCCTGCCGGGCGCACAGGCACTGCTTGGGTTCCAACTGGCAATCGTGCTGACTGACGCGTTCGAGAGCATGCCCGCTTTGTCGCGCGCACTGCATGGAGCGGCACTGCTGTGCGTAGCACTGTCGGTGGTGCTGCTGATCACGCCTGCGGCACTGCACCGCATCGTGTGGGCCGGCGAAGATGCCGAACCATTCCTCCGCCACGGAGGCATGATCACCGTGACAGCACTGCTGCCGTTGGCCGTCGGGATGGCGGTCGATGCATACGTCGTCCTGGTCCGCATGACCGGCACGACGGGGACGGCGGCGGCGGCTGCTCCGATCGTTCTGCTCTGCCTGATCGGGATGTGGTTTTGGTGGCCGATGGATGGAACGATCGCAGCGTCGGCGCCGCATCGACAGTGGGATGGGATCTGACGCGGCAGGACTGGGTGAGGTGAAGCGGTAATGTCGGACGGGAGTTCTGCGGAGGGGGAGACGATCGCGCATGGCGCTGCGGCGCTGCCGTCGGTCGATGTGGACAGCTACAACGTCGAGTTGCGGGATAACGGAGGCTTCGTTGGCGACAAAGCCAACAAGCGCGCGTTCGCCGCACTGGTGGATGAGTGGCGTATCCGAGTGCGCGAGGCGGGCGGTGATCCGCTGGGCAAGGCGCCGACGGAATGGATCAAGAAGAGGCAGTTCGACAAGGTGCTGGCGGATGGTGACTTCCTCGCAGCGGCGATGATGCATTCCGCGGTGGAAGATTTCGCGCGGCAGTTCAGCGATGTCATCGATCGCTTTCTGCGGCTGCCGGACTGGCGAGAGTTGCAATGCGTCGTGGTCGGCGGCGGCTTGCGGGCGGCACGGGTGGGGGAGCTGGCGATTGGGCGGGCGGCGCTTCTGCTGAGAGAGAATGGTCATGATCTGGAGCTGCGGCCGATTCACCATCATCCGGATGAAGCCGGGCTGGTCGGGTGTGTGCACCTGGTGCCGCCTTGGTTGCTCGCTGGTCATGACAGCGTTCTCGCGGCGGATATCGGCGGCACCAATATGCGCGTTGGCATTGTCGAGTTGAACCGTAAGAAGGCGCCGGACCTGTCGGCCGCGCGGGTGATGGCATTTGATGGCTGGCGCCATGCGGATGATCGGCCGACACGCGGACAGGCCGTGGATCGCCTCGGCGACATGATGAAACGGCTGATGCAAAATACCGCGAAGGAGAGACTGGCACCCTTCATAGGTATCGGCTGTCCCGGCGTGATCCTTGCAGACGGCACGATCGAGCGCGGTGGCCAGAACCTCCCCGGGAATTGGGAGGATAGCAGATTTAATCTTCCACGGCTGCTGCGGCAGCGCATTCCGGAAATCGGTGGTCATCCCACCACCATCGTGATGCACAACGATGCGGTGGTGCAGGGGCTGAGCGAGATGCCATTTTTGAAGACCGTGAAGCGGTGGGGTGTGCTGACCATCGGGACCGGGCTCGGGAATGCCTGCTTCTCCGCGCGGCGTTAGTGCGCCGCCGCCGGTGACGCACGATTACGCACGGTGACGTGCTTCACAAACATGCAAGGGAACTGCGGCGGCGGGACAAAGTTTCCGTTGCGTGAGACGCTTCTTGAAGTTTGCCGGCTGGACGGTTGTCGTACTGGTCGTGTTGATCGGCCTGCTGGGTGTGGCGGCCTATGCTTTCGTCACGTCAGATTATGTGCGGGCACAGATCGAGAACCATGCGAATGCGTTTGCGGGGCGCAAGACGACGATCGGGCGCGTATCCGTCGATTGGGGCTGGACCTCCAGCGTGCATCTGAACGACGTGCAGGTGTCGAATGCCGACTGGGGCAAAGCCGACCACATGTTCAAGGCACAGGAGATTTCGTTCGATATACGGTTGTGGCCATTGCTGCGTGGCGATCTGGTGTTGCCGCGGCTGACGCTGCGTAAGCCGGAAGTGTCGCTGGAGCGCAACGCACAGGATCAATCGAACTGGAGCGCGTCGGAGAGCCCGGTGGCGCATGCCGCCGTGAAGCAGATCCAGCCGCAAGAGCGTCACGAGATGCCATTGATTGGGCGGCTGGAAATCGTCGACGGGCGCCTCAGTTATACCGATGCGAAACGGAAGCTCGATCTCGACGGCACGATACGGATGGCGAAGGGCCAGGCGGGCGATGAGGATCGGGCCGAACTGGCACTGAAGGGCTCGATCGAAGGACAACCGTTGACGTTGCATTTCATCGGCGGTTCGGCGCTGATGCTGAGGGATACCGACACGCCTTATCCGGTCGATGTGGAGGTGGCGTATGGCGAGACGCGGTTGACGCTCAAGGGAACGTTGCAGGATCCTATGCAGTGGAAAGGCGCTGATGTGCAGCTTGCATTGTCGGGGCCTGATCTTGCCGACATCTATCCACTGCTGGGCATTCCCGGACCGCCTACGCCGCCGTATCGGATTGTCGGCAAGCTGCAGTATGAGCCGGGGATCTGGCATGTCACTGACATGGCGTGGCACGCGGGCGACAGCGATCTGGCTGGGGACGTGGCGATCGATCAGCGCGTCAAACCATCGAAGCTGACGGCGCGGTTGACGTCGCAGCATCTGTCATTTGCTGACCTGGCTCCTTTGGTCGGCGCGACGCCGGGGAAGCGCGGGAATGTGTCGGCGCAGCAGGCGCGGACGGAGCAGCAGCTGGAGGCGCGCAGCGAGCTGTTCCCGAATGTGCCGCTGCATGTTGAGCGACTCCGCGCGATGAACATGGATGTGTCGCTTGATGCGCGGCGCGTGGTGGCGCCGTCGTACTTGCCGGTGACGGCATTGGCGGCGCATGTGGTGGTCGATGAGGGCCAGGCGATCGTGCGTCCGCTAGAGATGGATTTCGGCGGCGGCAAGGTGGCGGGCGAGTTGTCGATCGACGCCCGTTCCGATGACCCGGTGACGCGAACCAACCTGCAATTTCAGAATGTCGATCTGGCGGCGTTCTTTCGTGGGTCGCGTTTCTTCGATACCACCAATGGGAAGCTGCGGGGGCGCATTGTACTGGCCGGAAGCGGACGGTCGTTGGCGCAGGTCATGGGTTCGGCGAATGGCGATATCGTTACGACGATGGCGGGTGGATCGATCAGTGGGCTGATGGTCAGCCTCGCCGGGCTGCAGATTGGGGATGCGCTGGTGCTTTACATCACCGGCGACAATCGCATCCCCATCCGGTGCGCACTGGCTCGGTTGGCGTTCGAACGTGGCGTGGTGGTGTTTGATAAGACGCTGATGGATACGCAGAAATCGGTGCTGCATTTCGATGGCCGGGCGGTGCTGAAGACCCAGGAGTTGGCCAGTAAGATCACCGCCGATGTGAAGACGTTCGATCTGCTGGATCTGCATGGACCGGTGGTTATCGAGGGGAAGCTGCGGTCACCGCGGGTTTCGATCGGGCGGATCATTCCGATACCGACGCCGGATTTTGGAGGGGCGAAGGACGCTGACTGCGTGGCGCTTAGCAGGGAGGTGTGGGCGGCACGGCCTTGAGGTTGCGGTCTCAAGGCGGGGTCTTGGGGCGGGCGGCGCCCCCTCCCCCAACCCCCTCCCGCAAGGGGAGGGGAGAATTTTCAAATTATCTGTTTCTCCCCGTCGCTAACCCTAATTGCGGAGGATGGTCCGGCCGGCATAGCGCGCCGCGGGGCCTAGTTCAGATTCGATGCGCATCAGCTGGTTGTACTTTGATGTGCGGTCGCTGCGGGACAGGCTGCCGGTCTTGATCTGGCCGCAGTTGGTGGCGACCGCGAGGTCGGCGATGGTGGAGTCCTCGGTTTCGCCGGAGCGGTGGCTCATGACGCAGCGGAAGCCGGCCTTGTGGGCGATCTCGATAGTCTCCAACGTTTCGGACAGCGTGCCGATCTGGTTGACCTTGATGAGGATCGCGTTGGCTGAACGCTCCTTGATGCCTCGGCGGAGACGTTCTGGGTTGGTTACGAAAATGTCGTCGCCGACGATGTTCAGTTTGGCGCCGAGCGTGGCGGTGAGGTGCTTCCAGCCCTCCCAATCATCTTCGGCGCAGCCGTCCTCGATCGAGACGATGGGGTAACGGGATATCAGTGCTTCATAGTAACGAACTATGCCATCCGCATCGAGGGTCTTGCCCTCGCCGGCCAACACATATTTGCCGTCCTTGAAGAACTCGCTGGAGGCGGGGTCGAGAGCGAATGTCACGTCGTCGCCGGGGTGATAGCCGGCTTTCTCGCAGGCCTTGGCGATGAAGCCTAACGCTTCGTCGGCGGATTTCAGGTTGGGGGCGAAGCCGCCCTCGTCGCCGACGTTGGTGTTGTGGCCGGCATCGTGCAGGCCCTTCTTCAGGGCGGCGAAGATCTCCGAGCCCATGCGGATGCCGTCGGCGACCGTTCCGGCGCCGATGGGCTGGATCATGAATTCCTGGATGTCGATCGGATTGTCGGCGTGGACGCCGCCGTTGACGATGTTCATCATTGGCACTGGCAGCGTGCGGGCGTAGACGCCGCCGACGTGGCGGTAGAGCGGGATGCCGAGATCGAGCGCGGCCGCCTTTGCGGTGGCGAGGGAGACCGCCAGGATCGCGTTGGCGCCGAGGCGCGATTTGTTCGCGGTGCCGTCGAGGTCGATCAGGATGTTGTCGATCCCGACCTGCAGGCTGGCGTCCAGGCCGCCGATGGCGTCGAAGATCTCGCCCTCGATATTGGCGATGGCGGTCTGGACGCCCTTGCCGCCGAAGCGCGCGGGGTCGTTGTCGCGGAGTTCCACCGCTTCGTGGGCACCGGTGGAGGCGCCGGACGGGACGGCGGCACGACCCATCGCGCCGGAGTCCAGCAGCACGTCAACTTCGACGGTGGGGTTGCCTCGGCTGTCTAGGATCTCGCGGGCTATGATGTCGGCGATGTCGGACATGGCACGGCTCCTTCGGGTTGGCACAGTCTATTCCGTCTCCTGCGGGGCGGGGGAGGGTTGGGGTTCTTACGGGATGGGCCCCCTCCCCAACCCTCCCCCGCGTAGCGCGAGAGGGAGTGTTGTGCGGGTGTCTTCGTGCCTTTGGGATGAATTTTTCCTAAACGCGCTCGATCAGCGCGGCGATCCCCTGCCCTACTCCTATGCACATGGTGGCGACGGCACGTTTGCCGCCGCGCGATTCGAGGGCGTTCACGGCGGTCAGGGCGAGACGCGCGCCGGACATGCCGAGGGGATGGCCGAGGGCAATGGCGCCACCGTGCGGGTTCACGTGTTCGGCATCGTCGGGCAGGCCGAGTTGGCGGGTCACGGCCAGGCCTTGCGCGGCGAAGGCCTCGTTCAACTCGATGACGTCGATGTCGCCGATCTTCAGGCCTAGGCGGTCGAGGAGTTTCTGGGTGGCTGGGGCTGGGCCGATGCCCATGATGCGTGGGTCGACGCCGGCGGTCGCCATCGCCACGACACGGGCGCGCGGCGTCAGGCCGTGGCGCCTGGCGGCTTCCTCGGAGGCGATGATCAGGGCGGCGGCGCCGTCGTTCACACCGGAGGCATTGCCGGCGGTGACCGTGCCGCCCTGCTTGCGGAACGGCGCCCTGAGTTTGGCGAGGGCTTCCAGCGTGGTGTCGCCGCGTGGGTGTTCATCGCGATCGACCGTGACGGTGCCCTTGCGGCCGGCGATCTCCACCGGGGCGATCTCGCGGGCGAAGAAGCCACTGTCCTGGGCGGCCTTGGCACGCATCTGCGAGCGGTAGGCGAAGGCGTCCTGGTCGGGGCGGGTGATCTGGAAGTCCTCGGCGACGTTTTCGGCGGTCTCGGGCATGGCGTCGACGCCGTACTGGTCCTTCATCAATGGGTTGACGAAGCGCCAACCGATGGTGGTGTCGTAGATCTCGGCGGAACGGGCGAACGCCTCGGTGGCTTTGCCCATGACAAAGGGGGCGCGGGTCATGCTCTCGACACCGCCGGCGATCATCAGGCTGGCGTCGCCGGCGCGGATGGCGCGTGCGGCGGTGCCGACGGCGTCCAGGCCGGAGCCGCACAGGCGGTTGATGGTGGCGCCGGGAATGCGCGAGGGAAGTCCGGCCAGAAGCAGCGCCATGCGGGCGACGTTGCGATTGTCCTCGCCGGCCTGGTTGGCGCAACCGTAGATCACGTCGTCGAGCTGGTCCCAATCGACCGAGGCGTTGCGTTCCCGCAGCACCCGCATCGGATGGGCGCCGAGGTCGTCGGTGCGGACGTCCTTGAGCGCACCGGCATAGCGGCCGATCGGGGTGCGGACGAAGTCGCAGATATAGGCGTCGGCCATGGCGATCCTCCCGTGGATACGATTTGGCTTGGCCTAGGACATCCGCGCGCGGCCGGCAAGTTTGCCGCATTTATGCCGCGTGCGCGTGCCAGCGACTGCACGTGGCAACTGGAGGACGGTGAGGATGCGATCCGGGTTCTCGATTGGTCTGGCGGCGCTGTTGCTTGTGGGTCTCGGCGGCGGTGGCGCGATGGCAGACATGAAGGTGTACTATCACGTGGGAAGCTGGGACGCGTTCAGCGGTCAGGATACCGACGGCTCGCAGGTCTGCGGGGTCGGCAGCACCAATCCGGCCGACAAGCGGGCGTTCTCGATCCGCTTCAAGATCGGCGGCGATACCGTGTCGTTCCAATTGAAGAAGCCGGGCTGGGAAATCCCGGCGAATACCCAGATCCCGGTGGTGATGCAGCTTGGCCTCGATGCACCGTGGACGATGCAAGGCAATGGCAACGGACAAGACGTCGATTGGACGATGGATCGCGACGGCATGCGGACGTTCGATGATCAGTTCCGACGGGGAAGCTCGATGACATTCAGCTTTCCCAACGGAAATGAGGCGCCCTGGCTGATCGGGCTGAATGGCTCGACAGCGGCCAGCAATGCGTTTGGGCGATGCGTGACCGATCTCACCGCGCGTTCGAGCGCGCCGGCGGCTGCCGCAACGCCGCAAGGGCCAACGCAGCCGTTCGGTCAGACACCGTCGCAGCCATATTCCAATGCGCCGGCGCAACCCGGTTCTGACACGACACCAGCACCGGCCACGCAGCCGGGGTCACCGGGGGCCACGCAGCCGGCGGCACCGGCACCGAACGCGCCGCCGGCAGCACCGGGGGCGACGCATCCGTAAGTGAACGTCGTGTCGCCACCGAGGGAGGGAGCGCAGCGGCGGAAAGAGCGCGCGTGAGTCGCTACAATTGAACGGCGGGAGATGGTCAGCAGGGAGGATGGGCGAGGACCACATGCCGCCCTCGTGGCTGACCACGGCCCGCGCATACCCGCCGTGTACTTCCCCTGGATCGCTCATCGTTCCCCTTGCCGGAATCCGAACGATTAGCCCATTGTTCGGATGGTTCAGGGAGCGAATTGATGACGGCCCGGTCAGTGATACTTGCCACGTGCTGCATTGTTGGGTGCCATGCGATACCGGCTGTCGCGCAGCAGAGCGGTGTATCTGGGCCGGCGCCGGAATATATTTTCAAGACCACGGCGGGGATGAACGAAAACATTTGTTACTGGGCCGGCGCGCCTTATTCCAACGGCGCACAGATCCGCCTGCCAGAGCGGGACCGCGATCCGCACATCAGCTTCCAGTTCTTCACGTGCCGCGCGGGTAACTGGACGCGCGAGTAGTCGCTCCGCCCGCGGGATAGGCCTGACATCAAACCGTAACGTGTCCGCCGGTTTGCACGCTGCTATCCCCGCGCTCGACGATCGGGCGACGAGGGGAAAACACGATGAGGGTTGGGGATTGGGGCTGCGCTCGCGCGCGGCGGCACACGGGCTTTACTTGGTTGCAGCCGCATCGTTTCTCTCTCGCCGCGATTGCCTTGATCGCCTCGGGCGCAACCGCTGGTGCACAAAGCCTGCCGGCTTCGGCCTTCCTTAGCTACGATCCCAACATGGCTCCATCGATCGTGCCGGGACTGTTCTCGCTGTACTCGGTGCCGGTGGACAGCCTCAGTCCCACGCAGATCAACGTCGGCAACGCCGAGGTTGGCAAGAAGCAGGCGGATTGGAACCTGATTCCCGACCAGGCCACGCTGCAGTCGAACCTGCTGCAGACGATCGAGCCGGTGGTGGTTGGGCCGGGCGGACAGCTTTATCAGATCAACGGGCACCATTCGTTTCTGTCGCTGCAGAACTCGATCTGGGGCGGCGCCAATAATCCGAACGTCTATGTAAATGTGGTGGCGAACTATTCGGGGGATTTGCCGACACAGTTCGTGCAGGACCTGGAGAACGCCGCGCAGATCTATCCGTTGGACAACGGCGTGGTGAAGCCGGTCGTGCCGCAGGCGGGGCAGCCGTTGGCGCCGATACCGACGTCGCTGCAGGGCCTGACCAACGATCCCTACCGCGGGCTCGAGTTCAAGGTGCTGAAGAACAAGCTGCCGGGCGGCGCCGGGACAGGCTTCGACAAGACAGGCGCGCCGTTTGCCGACTTCGTCTGGGCGAATGGGTATCGCAACGCGAATGGCGGGTTGGGGCTGCCGTATCTGACGCCGGGTGACATCAACAATGCGGCGATCTTCTCGCAGACGGCGAGCAGTGCCACAACACTGCCAGGCATTGGCGCCATCACGGCGGGTCAGTTGCCTGGCTTCGTACCGTCCTCGAACTTCACCATCAGCAGCACGATCAGCGATGCTACGTTGAGCACCGGCGCGCTGGACGCCAATGGCACGTTCACCGGACTGAATGGCTATTCCATTGGTGGCCTCACCATCCAGCCGCATTTGCCAGGCTTCGTGATGCAGCTCGGCAATACGGTCACTCTGTCGGGCAGCAACACGTATACCGGGGGCACGACGCTGCTTGCCGGCACGCTGGTTGCGAACAGCGATGGCGCGCTGGGCGCCGCGCCGACGGGTGGCGCGATCGATCCGAACAACGTCGCCGCGTCGGTGCAGGCCACGAACGGCATCGTGTTCAACAGCCTGAGCGAGGGGAATGCGACACTCCGGTTCGGCACGGGCTTCACCAGCACCGCGCGCAACATCGCCATCGGCAACGAAGCGGCGACGATCGACATGAACGGCAATGCGGTGACGCTGACCGGACAGCTTGCCTCGTTCGGCCTGGGCGAGGCTGGCGTCGCGCCGCTCAGCATCAACGACAACAAGGGGACCGGTTCGCTGACGCTCAGCACCAGCAGCCCGTTGTTCCATGGCAATATCGTGCTGACTTCCGGCACCCTGTTGGTGGGCAGCGATGGGGCGATGGGTGCCACATCCGGTCCGGCTTATCAGATCGGCCAGATCGACCTCGACGGCGGCACGTTCAAGCCGACGGCGTCATTCAGCTCGGTGCGCAGCCTGTTCGTCACCAGCAGCAGCACCTATGACACCAACGGGCAGTCCACCAGTTTCAGTGGCGCGCTCAGCGATGTGCAGCGTGCGCTGACCATCAGCAACAGCGGCAGCACGGCGGGCTCTGTCGCGTTCGGCTCGTTCGAAGTCGGCGCTACCGTACCGCTGTCGGTGAATGCCGGCTCGGGAGCGGCGACCACCACGGTCACCTTCACCAACGGGATCACCCGAGATCCGAATGCGACGCTGCTGCTGTCGCCGAAGAGCGGCGCACTGGGCACCAGCGAGCGTGTGTTCTCGGCCGGTGCCTCTACCACGGTGACCAATGGCATGGTTGCGCCTTGGATAGCGATCGACAGCGGCGGCAGCGCGAGCAGCAACGCCTACAGCTTCGCCACCTATGGCGCCAACGGTTATGTCGCCAGCAACGGCAACAGCACGAGCATCACAAGCTCGACGGCGACCTCGTCGGTCAAGCAGAGCGGCAATGCGACACTGAGTGCCGATGCGGCGGCTTACTCGCTCAATTTGCAGAACGGCAAGACGATCACCGCAACCGGGCATACGCTGACGCTGGGGGATGACACCAATCCGGCGGGGCTGATCATGAACGGCAGCACCGCGATCAATGGCGGCACGCTGGCGTTTGGTGGCAGCGAGGGCGTGATCTTCAGCAAGAGCACCAATACGATTGGATCAGTCATCAGTGGCAGCAACGGCTTCACGCTCGCGGGTTCCGGCACGCTGGTGCTGAACACGGCATCGACCAACACGGGTGCCGTCACGGTTGACTCCGGGACGCTGCAATTGAGCGCGACAAACGCGGTCGCTGCCAGCAGCGGCGTCACGTTGGAGGACGTGAAGAGCAAGCCCTCCGCCGCGATATTGAACCTCACCACCGACAATACGCTCGCGGCGCTGAACAGCGCCGGCAACAACAGCAGCGTCACACTGACCGGCAGCGGGGTTCACCTTACCATCGGCGATGCGCGCAATTTGAACTCGACGTTGAGCAGCAGCATCAGCGACAGCGGGTCTACGGCGATCGCAGGTGAATTGACCAAGGCGGGTTCCGGCCTGCTCGACCTGTCGCAAGGCAAGTCGGGGGCGGTGAACCTGAACGCCGGCAGTTCGGTGGCGGTGAACGGCGGGGAACTTCGCATTGCCTCCAACACGTTCAAGAACCTCAACCAGATCGCGTTGGCTGGTGGGACCGAGTTGCAGTTCGTGCAGGGCGGCGGCGGGGCTTTCGCCAACGCAATCACGGGCGGCGGCGCGGTGCATCTGGAGTCCGGCACGTTGCAGTTGACCGGCACGTCCAACACCTGGGGCGGTGGAACGACGCTGGAGGTGGGATCGATCCTGGATACCACGACGGCGTCACTCTCGTCGGTCAATCAGAACATTACAAACGCCGGCGGAACGCTGGTGCTGGATCAGAATTTTGCCGGCAACTTCACCGGGGTGATGAGCGACGGGATGGCAGCGGGCCAGGGCCCGATGCTGTCGGGCAGTTTCGTGAAGGACGACAGCAGCGGCGGCAATGCTGGGAATGTCACGATAACCTCCGCGCAGGATTATAGCGGGCAGACGACAGTGGAGGCTGGCACGCTGACGCTGGGGGCGAAGGATGCGGTCAAGACCAGCAGCGGCGTGGATCTTGGGCGGGTCGGCGGAGGCGCCACAGCGAACCTGGCGCTCGGCGCGGACAACACTGTGACTGCGTTGAGCAGCGAGGCGGGCAACACCACGGGCGTGCAGCTCAATAGCCATACGTTGACGGTGTCGCAGACGACACAGGTCAATGCCGGAGCGACGCTTGCCGTCACGGGAGGTGGCAACCTGGCCGCAGGCAGCGTGAACAATGCGGGGACCTTCAAGCTCGATCATGCGACGGCCGTGTTCAGCGGGACGTTCACCAACAGTGGCGGCTATATCAGCGATCCCTCGACGCAGACGTTCAGCACGATGCTGACGACGAGCAGCGGCATCATTCAGGCCTCGGCCGGGGACGTCTACAAGGTTGGGGGCGACTTCCTGAGCCACAGCACGCAGAACCTCGGCTGGAACACGACCGCGGCGACACTGGAATTCATCACCGGCAGTGGCAATACGCTGGAGCACGTGCTCGATCTGACCGGACAGAATCTTGGCCGCCACACCGGCTACACGAACAACTTTGCCTGGGGGACGCTGATGATCGACGACGGCAACACCCTGGAGCTGGAGGATGGACTGGCTGGCGACCCTGACGTGGCGCTGTATGTCTCGGACATCATCGGCGCACTCATCAATGGCGATGGGATCAGCAATATCATCGGCAATGGGCTCGACATTTATTATGACCCCAGCCTGGCGGCGAACGCCTACCTAGGCGGGCGGGATTACGCGCTGTTGGATGGCGGTGAACTGATTGCCACACCAGAGCCGGGCACGCTGGCGGTGCTGCTGCCGGGGTTGGCGGCGGGGATCGCGCTGCGGAGGCGGCGTGGTACGAGCAGCAACGTTTGATCTTCGGACCCTTCGCATTGGCTTGGTGACACTGATCCGCACGCGGTAGCTGCTCGGTGGTGCGGTCTATCGGGTGCCCTTCAATCGGGCGTCTATGCGGAACGATGTTTCCGTGACCCGCCAGGTCCTGGCCGACGGATGCAGCGGGTTGAGCAGGATGTTTCGTTCCCCAGTCGTGATATCGCCGGGTTCGAGCACTGCGGGAATAATGGCTGACGGCACGATCAGTCCAGCCGACCGCCGGGAGGCTGCCCAGTCGTCGCCATATCGCCGGCACGCATCTCGATCGGCAGGAACGGCTGCGACCGCAGCGACTTCGAGGTTTGCGTTGTCCGGGAGAGTGATGGCGAATGCCCGGAAGGCGTCCGGCAGCTCGATCGGGTTGAGGTGCACCAATTGCTCCAACAGCGCGAGCGAAAGATGCGTGGCGGAATACACCACGGGAATTCCAGGGCTGTTCCACCGCCCGCCGTATAGCCGCGCACCTTCGCCGTCGATCTCGTGAAAAGGTCCGATCGCCAGACGCCAGACCAACACCTATTCGACGATCCCGTGTGCGATGCGTCCCAGTACCGCCTCAACCAGCCTGCCGCCCTCTTCGGTATCAAGGAGTGCCAGCGGGATTTCGCCGTCCAGGGCGCCGTTCGGTCTGCGCAACCACGAATGCGATCTCGGGCGTTCACCGAGCACATCGTCGGCCATCGCCTGGATGCGGGCGAGACGCACGATCAGATCGCTCTGCTCACGCGACAAGGTTCCTTTCTGCCGGCGGGCGTAGAGGGTTCGTCGCGGGATGAAATGGGTCTCCACTTCATGCTCGGCGATGACGCCACTAGCGATCAACCGGTCCAGTGCGGCAATCGGCAGACCCGCGCGTACCGCTTCGGTCAAGGCGAAATCCATGGAGACGGCGCGGCGACGGCCAATGCCGCCCAGGACACCCGCGATGGCGTCAGCGGAAACCATTGTCGGTTCCTGTGCAATGATGCACATAATATGGGGCGCTATTGCCAAATCTTCAATCGCGTTGACCCGTCGCCCGCCGACAGGCAAGGATGCTCCGCATGATCCTGCTGATCGACAACTACGACTTATTTACCTTCAACCTGTACCACTTCCTGGGTGATGTCGGCGCGCGCTGCGAGGTTTGGCGCAATGACAAGATCTCGGTCGCGGACGCACTAGCGCGCGCGCCGGAGGCGATCGTTCTATCGCCGGGACCCTGCACGCCGAACCAGGCCGGCATTTGCCTGGACCTGATCGCGGCGGCGGCGGGGACGATCCCGGTGCTGGGCGTTTGCCTTGGGCATCAGGCCATTGGCCAGGCATTCGGCGGCCAGGTGGTGCGCGCTCCGGTGCCGATGCATGGCAAGGTTTCGCGGATTTTCCACGCCGCCACGGACATCCTGGAAGCCCTGCCCTCCCCGTTCAGCGCCACTCGCTACCACAGCCTGATCGTCGATCGCGCCACCTTGCCCGAGGTGCTGGTGCCGACGGCGTGGACCGAGGACGGACTGGTCATGGGCATGCGCCACCGCTCGCTGCCGATCTTCGGCGTGCAGTTCCATCCGGAGAGCATCGCCAGCCAGCATGGCCATGAATTGCTGGCAAATTTCCTGGCGATCGCGCGTGGCACCAACGCGCCGGCGCGCGCCGCCTGACCGGGACGTGTCCAACAACCTGAAACCATTCCTGGCCCGCCTCGCCGCCGGCGAGACGCTGACCGACACCGAAGCCGAGGGCGCGTTCGACATCATCATGTCGGGCGAAGCCACGCCGGCGCAGATCGGCGCGTTGCTGATGGCGATGCGGGTGCGCGGCGAGACTGTGCCGGAAATCACTGGTGCGGTGCGTGCCATGCGGGCGCGGATGACCGCCGTCGCCGCTCCGCCCGACGCGATCGATGTCTGCGGCACAGGCGGCGACGCGGCGGGGACGCTGAACGTCTCCACCGCGGTGACCTTCGTGGTGGCGGGCTGTGACGTGCCAGTGGCGAAGCACGGCAATCGCGCCTTGTCGTCGCGCACCGGCGGGGCGGACGTGCTGACAGCTCTGGGCGTCAACGTCGATGTGCCGCTGGAACGGCTGGCTGACATCCTGCGGGCGGCGAACTGCGCCTTTCTGTTCGCCCCGCGGCATCACCCGTCGATGCGGCACGCGGCTGGGCCTCGGGTGGAGCTGGGGACACGGACAATCTTCAACCTGCTGGGGCCGCTGGCCAATCCGGCGCGGGTGCGGCGGCAGTTCACAGGAGTGTTTGCGCCGGAGTGGGCGGGGCCGATGGCCGAGACGCTGGGCCGCCTGGGAAGCGAGACGGCGTGGATCGTGCACGGTCAGGGGTTGGATGAACTGACAGTGGCGGGCGAGAACCAGGTGACGGCGTGGCAGAGCGGCAGCCTGCGGCGCTTCACGATCACGCCGGAGGATGCCGGCCTGCGGCGCGCTCCCATTGAAGCGATCAGGGGCGGTGACGCGGCGCTGAACGCAGCGACGTTACAGGCGTTGCTTCAGGGCGCGACCGGCCCATATCGCGACACGGTGCTGTTGAACGCCGCCGGCGCGCTCATTGTCGCGGCACGCGCGGGTGATCTGCGGGAGGGCGTGGCACTGGCCGAACGCTCCATAGCGTCCGGCGCGGCACTTGCCTCATTGGAGACGTTGCGGCGCGAGACGGCGTCGCACTGAAGGATAGCATGGCTGACGATGCCAACACCCCGAGCGGCGACATTCTCGCCCGGATTTGTAACGATACCAGGGCCGCCGTAGCGGTTGCCAAGACCCGCCGCAGCCTCGACGCATTGCGCTCGGAGATCAGCGCGCGGGGAGATGCGCCGCGCGGGTTCGGTTCGGCGTTGAAGGAGACATGCGCCAAGGGACAGTTCGGCCTGATTGCCGAGATCAAGAAGGCGTCCCCGTCCGGGGGAATGATCCGGCCGGAGTTCGATCCAGCCGCGCTGGCCCGTGCGTACCGTGACGGCGGTGCCGCATGCCTCTCGGTGCTGACCGATGCGCCGCATTTCCAGGGCGCGCCTGAGCATCTGATCGCGGCGCGCGCGGCGGTGGATCTGCCGGTATTGCGGAAGGACTTCATTCTCGATCCGTGGCAGGTCTACGAGAGCCGCGCGATGGGTGCAGACTGCATCCTGCTTATTCTGGCCGCCTTGACGGATACCGAGGCGCGAGACATCGAAACGCTGGCGCGCGACCTCGACATGGACGTGCTGGCGGAGGTGCATGATCGGCGCGAACTGGAGCGGGCGATGGGTCTGCAAACGCCGCTCATCGGCATCAACAACCGCAACCTCAGGACATTGATCACGAACCTTGCGAATTGCGAGGAACTGGCGCCGCAGGTGCCGGCGGATCGTTTCTTGATCGCCGAAAGCGGTATCCGCGGGCATAAGGACCTGCTGAGGCTGTCGGCGGCGGGGGTGCAGTGCTTCCTGGTCGGCGAGAGCCTGCTGCGCCAGGCGGACGTCGCGGCAGCCACCCGCGCACTGCTGACGGGCACCACATGAGCCAGGATTTTTCGCATTTCGATGCGCGGGGCCAGGCGGCGATGGTCGACGTCGGCGCCAAATCGACCACGCAGCGGATTGCGACGGCACGGGCCCGCGTGACGATGCTGCCGGCGACCGCGGCGCTGATCCGGAACGGTGGTGCCAGGAAGGGCGACGTGCTGGGCGTGGCACGCATCGCCGGCATCATGGCATCCAAGCGCACGGCGGAACTGATCCCGCTGTGCCATCCATTGCCGATCAGCGCCGTGTCGCTGGAACTGGAAGTTGCCGACAATGCGGTGGAGATTGCCGCGACGGTGCACACCACGGGACAGACCGGCGTTGAGATGGAGGCGCTCACCGCCGCCTCGGTCGCGGCGCTGACCGTGTACGACATGTGCAAATCGGTCGATCGCGGCATGCGCATCGAGGCGGTACGCCTGACCCATAAATCCGGTGGCAAGTCGGGTGACTTCACGCAGGACTGACGCCAGTGGGCCACAAAACGGGGCGCCGTCCGGTTCGCGGCACAGATGCAATCGCTTCGGGCACACCAGCTGAGCCGCAGTGACCACTGCCGTCGACAAGCAGCCCCCGCCACGACCGAGAGCAACGGCGAGCAGATGAATTCGTCCCGCGACAAACTGTTCGACCTCGCGATCATCGGCGGCGGGGTGAACGGCTGCGGCATTGCGCGCGACGCGGCGGGACGGGGATTGTCGGTGCTGCTGGTTGAGCAGGGCGATCTCGCCGGCTGCACGTCGTCTGCATCCACCAAGCTGATCCATGGCGGCCTGCGCTATCTGGAACACTATGCGTTCCGGCTGGTGCATGAGTCGCTCGCAGAGCGCGAGGTACTGCTGCGCGCGGCACCACACATCATTCGGCCTTTGCGGTTCGTGCTGCCGCATCATGCGGGGTTGCGGCCGCAGTGGCTGATCCGGACGGGGTTGTTCCTGTACGACCATCTCGGCGGGCGGAAGATCCTGCCGGCGACGCGTTCGGTGGATCTGCGCACCGATCCTGCTGGTGCGCCGCTGCGACCGGAATTCACCCGCGGCTTCGAGTATTCCGACTGCTCGGTGGATGATTCGCGCCTGGTGGTGCTGAATGCGCGCGATGCCGCCGCGCATGGCGCCGATATCCGCACCCGCTCGCGCTGCATCATTGCGCGGCGGGAAGAGGGCGTGTGGCGGCTGACGCTGGAAGGTGGCGTCACGGCGGCTGCGCGTGTGCTCGTGAATGCCGCCGGGCCGTTTGTGACGCGGGTGCTGGGGGATGTTGTTGGCGAGGCTGCACCGCGTCGGGTGCGGCTGGTGAAGGGCAGCCACATCGTGGTGCCTCGGCTGTTCAAACATGATCGCGCGTACATCTTGCAGAATACCGATGGGCGAGTGTGCTTCGCGATTCCGTATGAGGGTGACTTCACTCTTGTCGGCACCACCGATGAGGATTTTCACGGTGACGCTGCGGATGTGTCGAGCACGCCGGAGGAAGAACGCTACCTCTGTGACGCGGTCAGCAATTACCTGAGGCAGGCAGTCGATCCGGGTGACATCGTCTGGCGCTATGCGGGCGTCCGCCCGCTGCTGGACGATGGTGCCAGCAAAGCACAGGAAGCGACGCGCGATTACGTGCTGACGCTGGAGGCGCCGGAGGATGGTGCGCCGCTGCTATCGGTGTTCGGCGGCAAGGTCACGACGTACCGACGACTGGCCGAAGCAGCATTGGCGAAGTTGGCTCGGTTCCTTCCGCGCATGACGCCGGCGTGGACCGCCGGTGCCGCATTGCCGGGCGGCGATTTTCCGTGGGATGGCGTGGATCAGGTGCGAGGGGAGTTGGCGCGGCGCTATCCGTTCCTGGAGGAGGCTACGCATCGCCGCCTGGTTCGAACCTATGGAACGCTTGCGGCGGAGATGCTTGGCGACGCGAGCGGCCTGGCGGAGATGGGTCGCTGTTTTGGTGCGGATCTGACTGAGCGGGAGGTAAACTGGTTGATGCGGACCGAGTGGGCGTGTTGCGCGGATGATGTGCTGTGGCGGCGCAGCAAGCTCGGGCTGCGTATGACCGACGCGGAGGTGCGCGCGATGGAGGACTATATGGCGGGCGTGCACGCCAATGTGGGGCGGTAGCGCTTCCAACGATCGGTCGGTAGCGGCATGGCTTGGCAGCTCAGGTCGCGATGGCCGGACTTTCTCTGCGCACTGACGCATCCCACATGACGCGAGGATCAAACGTTTCCGCAGCGAACATCGTAAGTATGACCACGCCGCAGAATGCAACCGCGCCAATGCCTGGTTCGATGGTGATCACGGAGCCGAACCGAACCAACGCACCGAGCAAGGCTTCCATGAATATGTCGATCATGGACCAGCGGCCGATCCAGCGCACGGCGTGGTACAGATCGTGTCCGATCGCGCAGCCACTCCGATCGCCCGGTCTGCGTCATGACCAGCATGAACGTGAGGCCCACAAGCTTCATCATCGGAACCGCGATACTGGCGAAGAACACCAGCGCTGCGAGTGGATACATGCGAGAGGATATCAGCTCCTCCACACCCCCCAGGATCGTGCTCGGTGAACCAGCGCCGAGCTGCATCACGGTCAGAACTGGGAAGTAGTTGGCCGGCACGTACAACACCGCGGCCGCGATCACCAACGCCCAGGTGCGCGCCACGCTATCCGGCTTCCGCGGATGAAGGTGCGAGCTGCAACGTGGACAGTGCGGATCGTCCGCCCGCAACGCAGTCACCAGACGACAAACCTCACAGCCGATCATTGTGCCGGCATGGCGCAGCGGTGAGACCTCACCGCGACCATTGGAAACTGTCCGGCCAAGCCGCTGCCACACAGCTTCCCTGTCGAGCGAGCTGTCAGCCCAGATGATGACAACGGTGAGTGCCAGCAGGGCATAGACACCCACATCGAGTGTGATCGTCACAAGATCGCCCAGCTTCACGTAGGCAACAAACACGCCGAAGACGAACACCTCGATCATCGACCATGGCCGTAGATGTTCAGCCAGTGCGAACACCTTCCGCAGGTGCGGCGGAGGTGCCGCTTTATGCAAGCCTATCAGCACGTAAAGCGTGCCGCCCAACTTGCCCAAGGGTGCCAATACGGTGACGAAAACCACCACGATCGCGAGTTCCGGCATGCCGCGTCGCACGAGTTCGACGGGACCGGAGAACAGATTGGCGTCGTGCCCAATGCCGGCCGTCTGCACACTCATCAAGGTGGTGGTACACATCACAAGCAGCAGCACGAGCGCAGCGACGTTGAGCGCAATGCTATGATCAATCGGCTGCCCCGTCGCACGATGCAGAACGGTCGAACAGCGCGGGCACAGCGCGGTCATGCCCGGCGCCAGCGCGGGAATGCTCTGATGCAACCCGCATCCCGGGCATTCGCAAAACTCCAGCGCCGTCGGCTGATGGCGTGTGGGCAGTCGCATCAGCGTCCCGTTGGTCCCGAGAGAACCATTGTCGCCAGTCCATCGGCGAGGCGACCGACGGCCACGCTGATCGCGGCAACCTCGGCAGGTATGCCAGGCGCCGTTGGCGTCACGCTGAACCGGAAGCTCTGCAGCGCCGGCGCACCGCGCACCTTGAATCCCACGCTGGCCTGCGCCTCCAGGATCAGCTCGCCGGACGCATTCTCATCAAGACGCTGCACGTTCAGCGAGATCGTCGCGTCCGGCGTCGCGGACACGGCGCCCCCCTCGCCGATGACAATGCTCTGGGGCAGGCGCTGACTGAGCTCACTGACCAGGACACGGCCGAGCATCGCTCCCAGCGGCTCGCCCCACCAGTCGTTCTCCATCACGTCCAGCCGATAGTTTTCGGAAGATCTTACGATCTGGGAGCGTTCCAGGTAACGCTGCAAACCGATCTGCTGCAGCATTACGACCTTTGGTGCGGCGTTATGCTCGGCGCCTGGCACCGTTCCAATCGTATAGAGCGCCGGCTTGACCGAAGAACACGCGGCGAGCATTGCCACGCATGCGACAACAGCGAACCGACGATAAAGATGCACGGTGTTCACTCGGTCCCTCCGGTAATCCGACCTTTGATAAGAGCCTCCGGATTGCGCGCCAAAAGGTCGGCAAGCGAACGGATAGACCGAACCGCATCCGTCAACTGCGCCAGCAGCCGTGACAGATCACGGTTGAACTGCGTGTTGTCGCCATAGCCGTTGTCCAGCGACAGCACCAGCTTGTTGGCGCTGGTCAGCGTCTTCTGCAACCCCGTCGCAATTTCCGGCAATTGGCGGACCGCGGGGCCGAGGCCGTTGTCCAGATGCGCGATGAGGGTCTTGGCGCTCGCCAGCGTCCCGGAAAGATCCGCCAATGCCTGATGCAGCTGCGGGTCGCCGACGAGACCGTTAGCCGAGCGCAGCATGCCATCAAGATTGTCGCCGATCTGCTTGAACGGGATTGCATTTACATTGTTGAGCAAATCAGTGGCCGAGGCTTGCAACCCCGCGAAGCCACCGCCGGAGGTTGTCGGCAGGACGAAGTCGGTACCTTCCATCGTCACCGGCACCGGTGGCGCATTCGGCACGAAATCCAAAGCCACCAACTGCTGCCCCGTGATCAGACTCGCGCTGTCCAACGACGCTCGCATTCCTTGTTTCAACACCGCCGCCATCGCTTCTGCTGACGTCTTGAAGATCGACTTGGCTCCGACGCCGAGAATCCGTTCCGGTTCGACCTCGAACCGTACGGGCGCCACGATCTTGTTCTGTGCCGCGTCGTACGCAGAGGTGCACGTCGGTTACATGGCCCACCACCAGTCCATGCATGGTAACCTCGGATCCTGGCCCGAGCCCTCGCACCGAACCGGAGAAGTACGAGATCACTGGAATCTTGCGATTGTACGAAGCAGCGTCTGCTGCTTCGCGGTTGGCAAACAGGGGAAAGACGTGCTGCTCTACGCTGATCGCGGCGGCCGTCTGTTCGGCTGGCGTGTCAAACGCAATGCCGCCCAGCAGAAGCGCCCGCAGCAATTCCATCTGCAGCTCGACACCCGCGCCACCAATCTTCAATGAGACACCGGACGCGTTCCAGAATCGGCTTTCGTCATGCACGTACGTGTCGTAAGGCGCGCGCACAAACGCACGAATTGTGACACTCGTCGCCATGTCGGCAATGTCCCAGCCGAGTACCTCGCCAACGCTGAGATCACGGAAGAACACCGGCGATCCGAGCGATATCGAACCGAGCCTGGCGGCTTTCAGCAGAAAGATGTGTCCCGGAACATTCGCTTGCAGTACCGGCGGGTCCTCCCGCCCGGTGAACTCGCGTTGCGGCTTGCCCGCGGTCTCTGCTGGCATCATGCCGACATAGGAACCTGACAGCAACGTATCGAGGCCCGAGACATTGCCTGCGAACAACCTGGGCTTGACGACCCAGAACACCGTCGTGTCCGTCAGCAGAGGTTCAGCCTGCCGTGTCGTCTTGATCCTTACCAGCACGTGGGAATGATCAGGCGTCAGGTCCAGGCTCTGGACGGTTCCGAGGGTGATCTCCTTGAATTTGAGCTGTGACTGTCCAGCCTGAAGACCCTCGGCGGTATCGAAGGAAATCGTGATGGTCGGGCCTTCCTTCGACAGCGTGTTCCATGCGAGCCACCCGCCAATCGCGATGGCCACGATCGGGATGATCCAGATGACAGGCACGCGCCTACGTCTTGTATGGGCCTGGACAGGCCTCGGGGAACCGTCGCTTTCACTCATGGCACGCCTTCGTTGTACGGGCATTCGAGTTATAGGTGCGCGGCGCGCGTATGGCGCAGCAAGGACTCAACGCGTACATGGAGCTGCTGTCTCGCCAAGCTGAACCATGCCGATCAACACCGTGCTGCAAGTAGACACGAAGAGTGTCGACGCGAATATCCGCGAATCCACTGCGTTTCCCCAGGTTGTGCACTTGCCCGGGCGGGCCGCGCCGGCAGCTGCGTTCATTCCCCAACCTGATGGCCCGATCCGATGCAAATTCTAAGCGAAAACAGCAAAACCCGCGTTGACACCCCCCTGGTGCACCATGCGCAACCTATAGGATGGCGACTCACCAAACAAGGATCGGTGCGATGGCCGACGGAGGCGTCCGGGCGCATGCAGCGGATCGCCACGGGCGGTGCGCCTCTGCCGGAGACCTCATGCGCAAGCGACGCCCGGCGTTATCGTCGATCAGCGACCGCAGCGCGAGCGGCGGACCGTCCGAACGCTCGAGCGCGCAAACGGCAGGCTTCCCCCGAACGCGACGCGGACTTCGGCGTCTGCTATCGCGGGGATTGCCGAACGGTGCGACGCAGCTGTTGCGCGTCAGTTGCCTGTACCGGCCAGGGTCAGCTCGACGCGTCGGTTCTGCGCGCGCCCTGTCGGCGTGTCGTTGGAGGCCACTGGGTCTGCGTCACCGTAGCCACGCACCGCCACCAGATTGGGCTTCACACCCTGCGCCATCAGGAAGTCCGCCACGTTCTGTGCGCGCATCTGCGAGAGTTGCTGGTTGCTGGTAACGCCCCTGGCGATCAGTTCCGGACCGATCGGCACGTTGTCGGTGTAGCCATTCACCAGGATCTGAGTCTGCTGTATTGGCACCAACACTGGCGCGATCCGCGCGATCAACTGCTGTGCGTCCGCCGGCATCTGCCAGCCTCCGGACGGGAACAGCAGCTCGCTATTGACCGCGAGTTTGATCGCGCCCTGTAGATGGGTGATGTGGACCTGATTGTTCGCGATCTCTCCCGACAGTCTTTGGTTGAGTTGGTTGTACTCCGCTTCCAGAGCCGCATACTGGTTCTGGGGAACGCAGCCGGCGATCAGCATCGCAGCGGTGGCACAGTACATCAGAGGCAAGCGCTTCATTCTTTTTGCCTTCTTAATTGGATCATTCGCGTGGCGTGAGGATTCGTGTCGGTAGCCACGGTGGTTCTTATCGGCCTCGTGATCGCTGCGGCTATGCAGTTTCGGCAAGCACAGTCACTCATGTGCCCCGACGCTCGCAGTTTGCGGGCTCCATCGGCGTCCGCCTCCGGCCTGCCACTATGAGCCTATCGACGAACCCGAACGGAACAGTGGCCGTCCATCGCGGCGAAACTGGTAGGTTGGAGGAATTGTCGCTGCCGTGGCCCTGTGTCGCCAGCCAACTTCTGCCCGCTACGCTCGCTTCCGCCGGCACGGCAACAGCTCCTGCGGATCCAAGCGCAGGCTGGGCGCATCGCCGAGACGAACCTGACCGCATTGGTTACTCGAGGCAACGCTGGCGGCGCAGCCCTATCAATTGCTGCGCACACAGGATATCTGTCGCACCATCGACGTATCGGAGCATCACCTGCGAGTTGCGCAAGCCTGCGCGGCATCAGCGCCGGCAGCTATGGGCGTCCGTGGCGGCTCAAGCGAGTTCGCAGGGACACCGCCCGGAGCACCAGAAGATCCAGCGGCAGATAGCAGCGATCAAGCCGAGTGGCTTGCTATGATCGAGAACAGCAGTAGGGGAACGACAGTTATGAGCGTACGACGGACATTCGCCGCGGTTTGTGTAGCGGCCATGGCACTCTTGCTGCTGAGTTCGTGCTCGACCTCGGTCAAGGTCGGGCCCCAAGCGATTGCCGGGCTGTCTCCGGACGGCAGCATCGACATGCAGGAGGTACAGGTCGCCTATCTGGCCAGTGGTGGAGGCGGCCACGGCACGCTGTTCTACCACGGCAACGCCTATCCGTTCACCATCGGAGGCCTGGGGGTCGGAGGCATCGGCGCATCAACCATCAGCGCCTCGGGCGAAGTGTACAAGCTCAACTCGCTCGCGCAGTTTCCGGGCGCCTACGCCGAAGGTCGCTACGGCTTCGCAATTGGGGACCGCAGCGGGGGCGATCTTTGGTTACAGAACGAGTCCGGGGTCATATTGCACTTGAAGGCCAAGCGCGAAGGTCTGATGCTCAGCCTCGGCGGAGATGCCATCGTGATCTCGATGCAGTAGTCGACAGGGACTGGGTACCCTAATGGTAGCCTGCATCGCCTCGTATCTTTCCGCGGAACACCCAATACGACCAGCCAGTGTACATCACGATGATCGGCAACAGGAACAACGTTCCGATCAGCAGGAACACCTGCGTTCCTTCGGCCGATGCGGCCTGCCAGATCGTATAGTGGCGCGGCACGATCATCGGCCACAGGCTGACGGCGATGCCGAGATATGACAGAATGAACAGTCCAAACCCTGTTGCGAAGACCGACCCATCTCCGCCCCAGCCGTCCAAAGCGCGCCATGCCGCAAACGCCATGACCACAGTCAGCAACGGCACCGGCGCAAGCAGCACAATATTCGGCCACGCGAACCAGCGCTGCGCGATCATGGTGTCCGCGAGCGGCGTCCACACGCTGACAATGACGATCGCGGCCAGCACGCCGATGAGGCAGATCCGGCCGGCACGGCGTGCCCACGATTGCAGTTCGCCCTCGGTCTTCAGTACCAGCCAGCCCGCGCCTAGGAGGCCATAACCGAACATAAGCGCGACGCCCGTCAGCACGGAGAACGGCGTGAGCCAGTCCCACGATGTGCCGGCAAAGTTCCGGCCCTGCACTGTGAATCCCTGTATGAACGCTCCCAGCACAGCACCTTGCGCAAACGTCGCGAGCGCGGAACCCACGCAGAATCCGCGCGTCCAAAACGCCGTGATCCAAGGATGCTGGAAGCGAAACTCGAACGAGACGCCGCGGAATACCAGCGCCAGCAGCATCAGCAGGACTGGGAAATAAACCGCCGGAATGATGATGGCGTAGGCCAGCGGAAACACCGCCAGCAACGCCAGGCCACCCAGGATCAGCCAGGTTTCGTTGCCATCCCAGATCGGAGCGATTGCGTTCATCACTGTTGATCGCTCTGCCACGGGCGCAAATCCGTAAAGGATGCCGACGCCGAGATCGAAGCCATCGAGCAACACGTAGAACAACACGCCGATGCCGATGATCGCCGTCCAGACCAGGACCAGGTCGGGTAAACCCGTTTGCATCGGCCCTACTCCCCGGGACTGGTTACGATGGCCGTCCGCACGATCGGTATCGGCGGGTCCAGCGCCATCGGGCCATTGCGTACGATCCGCGCCATGACCGCGATGCCCGCCGGATACATCAGCAGATAGACAATCATATAGGCGATGAGCGATCCCAGCACGTCGGGTCCGGTCAGGGATGGCGACACCGACGCAGATGTGCGCATCAGACCGAAGACCGTCCACGGCTGACGTCCGACCTCCGTCACGGTCCAGCCGGCGAGCACGGCAATGAACCCCAGCGGCGCGGTGAACTGGCAGATGCGCAGATACCAGCTCGACGTGAACAGGCGGCCTCGCCGATACAGCAGCCAGCCCAGCGCCACCACGGCAAGCATGATGAAGCCGATACCGACCATCACGCGGAATGCGAAGAACACTGGCCACACTGGGGGCCGTTCGTCGGCGGGCCACTCCTTCAGCCCCTTGATGCCGCCCGTCAAAGTGTGCGTCAGGATCAGGCTGCCGAGATAGGGAATATCGATGGCGTAGGCGTTCCGCTCCTGCGCTTGTTCCGGAATCGCGAACAGCGTCAATGGTGCCGGCGACACAGTATCCCAACGCCCCTCCATCGCCGCCACCTTGGCCGGCTGATGCTCGAGCGTGTTCAGGCCATGCTGGTCGCCCAACACGATTTGCAGCGGCACGAACACAGCTAGGAAGCCGAGTGCCATCAGCACCATGCGCCGCGCCTCAGCCGACTGGCCGTCGCGTCGCACCAGCCATGCGCCGACACCCAGCACCACGAAACCGGTCGTTATATAAAAGGCGCTGACGTTGTGAGCGAGACGATACGGGAACGATGGATTGAAAACGATCGCCAGCCAGTCGACCGGGAAGAAGCGTCCGTCGTGCATCTCGTATCCGCTCGGCGTCTGCATCCAACTGTTCACCGACAGGATCCAGAACGACGAGAACAGGGTGCCAATAGCCACCATGCATGCGGCGAGGAAGTGCACCCATGTCGGCACTCGTGATCGGCCGAACAGCAGGATGCCCAGGAACGTCGCCTCCAGAAAGAAGGCCATAAGGTCCTCGTACGCCAGCATCGGCGAGACGACATTCGCCGCGGCATCCGAAAAGCGTGCCCAATTGGTGCCGAATTGGAATGGCATGATGATGCCGGACACCACCCCCATTGCGAACGATACCGCGAAGATGCGTGTCCAGAACCGCGACAGCCGCAGCCACACTTCGTCGCGGCGGAAAAAGTAAAGGCCTTCGAGCACAGCAATATAGGACGCCAGCCCGACGGTGAAGGCAGGCAGCAGAATGTGCCAGCCGATGACCCAGGCCCATTGCAGCCGCGACAGGATCAGCGGATCAAGGCGCATGGTCGTCGCTCCGTTCCCACGGGTTCAAGGGAGCCGTGCACCGGACATCAACACGAACTCGCCCGGTGCGCACGGCAGCCTGCAACAGTGTCGACAACCGACCTTACAGTCTTACTGACGACGTGCCGGATGCAACATCCAGTGCCCTATGCACGATGCTCCCGGCGCCAAGCCCCTGGGCTGATGCCCATCGACCGCGCGAAGATGCGCGAGAAATGGCTTTGGTCGGCGAAGCCGCAGATGCCTGCGACGTGCACCAATGGTGTTGCTGAATTCACCAGCAGATCGCGCGCCATGTCGATGCGTGCCGCCAGCACCCACTGATGCGGCGGCGCACCGGTAGAAGCCTTGAACGCCCGCGCAAAATGGCTGACCGACAGTTTGCACGCCGTCGCCACGTCGCTGAGCGACAGGTTCTGCGACAGGTCCGACCGCAACATTTCCGTCGCCCGACGCAGCTGCCACGGCGCCAACCTGCTGGCGGGTGCCACACGCTCTCGGGCTGACGGCCGCGATGCACGCGCCACATAGGCCAACGCCTGCATCGCCCAGCCTTCGGTGAACAACGGCAGCACGTCCTCAGGTCCCGTCATCTCCTGCGCCAGCTCGTCGAACGCGCGGCCCAAGGCGTCGTGCGAGAAGCCCGTGATCGGCTGCGCCAACGACTGCTTGACCGTTGACGACAGAAATGCCGGATCGATGAAGACGCCGGCGCAGTCATACGCACCCTTGCCGGTCAGCTCGCCCTCGGCACCAACGCCTTCCGGGAAGAACCAGAAATTCGCGCGACCCGGGGCCATGCGGTCGCACGGCCGACCACCCATCGTGATGCGCGCATCGTTGCCCTTGTCGCGCACCCACATCAGTGAGACTTCCGGACCCGCGGCGCTCCACTGCACAGTTGCCTCGGTCCGGCAGCGCAGCAGCTCAACCCGGACATTCGCAGTGGATGCCACACGTGCGCTGATCATCACGTCGTCGGACACTGAACGGATACTGCCTTGTGTCGATGCATTGATCACGGCCACCTCCTGTCAACCAACCTTGGCCACAAGAATGCCGGATTCGCCGTGTACGTGTGAGTTAAGCTGTGTTAGATGTCGCTTGGTCCTGACCGTGCGGTGAATTCAGGCTTTGCACGCTGCCCCTACACGGATTTGCACCTTTACAGGATCGTGCAGCTTTTTCAGGAACGCTTTTACACTGGCTATCGGAACAGCCACATCCGAATGGAAGCCAAACCGGCGGTTTGCATCAAGTTACCCTCACCGGAACTTGTACCGCGCGCTTGTATAATACCTTCGTATAGGGCGACTCAAGATAATTGCTTCAGAAGACGCTGCGCCGCTTGCAGATCCGCCGTGCCGAACCCCTCTGTGAAACGTTGATAGACATCGCCGAGAAGCTGGCGCGCCTCGACGCTTCGCCCGCGATCGCGCCAGAAGCGCGCCAGGCTCATGGCGGACCGTAGTTCCCAGGATAGCGCCTGCTGTGCGTGGGCCAGATCACGGGATCGTGTGAACCACGCTTCCGCAGCGTCTGCCTTGGAACCACTGTGACCGGCCAGCAAGTCGCCCTTGATGCGCAGGAGTTCCGGCGTGCACCACAGCGATTCCGAAGTCTCCGCGTAGTCGAGCGCTGCCGCGATCTCGACCAGACCTTCGTCGATCCGACCAGCCGCTCCCAGCACGGCGGCCAATTCTCCAAGGAAGAAGGCGTAAAACAGGTAGTAGCCGACCCCCCGCGAACGCTGAATGCCAACGCGTAGCAATCGTTCCGCCTCCACGAGATCGCCGCGGACCGCCAAAAGTCCGCCCTTCGAGCACAGCCCGAAAGCATGGTACGGCGTCAGCGAATGCTTTTCCGAGTGATCGATAAGCTCGTCGATGCAGCGTTCCGCCGCTTCCAGGTATCCCATCTTCACCAGGAAGATGCTGCTGGGCGCGGCCAGCGCGATACACAGCGATACCGAATGGCTGACGCTGCGGGCAGCCTCGATCGCCTCCCTGGCCGCCTGCAAGGCCTGATCAGCAAACCCCAGCGACCAGAAGTTCACCGCCTGATAGCACAGCGAGCAGGACAGCAGGTCCGCGCCATATCGGAGCTGGTCGCCGCCACGCCTCGCGATCGAATAAGCCGCGCGCGTCCTGCCGATATTGACGGCGGCCGCGGCCTGTTCACCAAGGTAATACTGCGATTGGCCGAGCATCCAATGGGCCGTGATATTACCTACCGAACCAGGGGTCGCTTCGGCCAGCGCCTGACAGCGTTCGGCCAGTGCCAGGCACTCCCGGAAATCCACCACCCGCAGGGCAAACAGCCAAAGGCCATACAGCGCATCGACCTGACGCTCGTAATCCGCCAACAACTCGGCGAGTGCCAGCGCCCTGGTGAGAGCAGCGCGGGCGTCGTCCTGCATGCCGCGGCTCATTGTCAGGGCCTGACCGAGACCGCTTTGCAGCATCATCTCGTGGCGCGTGCCCACGGCGTCGCCGAGTTGCGCCACCGCCTTCAGCCCCCAATCGCAGCATTCGTCGAGCAACGACATCGCCAGCCAGAAGTCGGTTGCCGCGGCTGCGAGTGCGACACCAATGCCGACATCGCCGCTCGGCGAAAACGCCCAGCTCAGCGCGGCGCGGAGGTTTCCCAACAGACGGCCGTAGCCGGCACGCCACTCGGCCTTGGAACGTGCCGCCGCACCGGCCTCGGCATGCGCGAACAGCTCGCGATAATACGCCGCGTGCCGCCGCATCACCGCATCCTGCTCGCCGCTCTGGAACAGCCGCTCCAGCGCGTAAGCGCGGGTCAGTTCAAGCAGGTGGTAGTAGGTGACGTTGCCACTGATATCAGCAGTGACCATCGACTTGTCGGCGAGGTTGGCAATGCCGTCCACCACATCGTTCGGCGCGAGCCCTTCGCCAACGGCAATTGCCGCCGCGGCCTCCATGGTGAAATCGCCATGGAATACGCCGAGCCTGCGCAGCACGACCTGTTCGGTCGGCGGCAGCAGATCGTGGCTCCAGTCCAGCGTCGCGCGCAACGTTTGATGTTGCGGCAACGCGGTGCGCCGTCCCTTGATCAGGAACGCGAAGCGATCGTCGAGGCGCGCGGCCAGCGCCTCGACGCCGATAACGGCGACATGCGCTGCCGCCAACTCCAGCGCCAGCGGAACGCCATCCAGCCTGCGGCAGATCTCGACAATCGCCGCCACGTCGCCATCCTCGACGACAAAATCGTCGGCGGTCGCCGAAGCGCGTTCGTTGAACAACTGCACGGCCGAGTACTGCAGTGCGTCGCTTACCGTGACTTCGCTGGAATCCGGCGGCAGATCGAGCGGCACGAGCCGATGCCTCGACTCACCGGCGGCGCGCAAAGGTTCGCGGCTGGTCGCCAATATGCTGACGTGCGGCGCCGCCGTCACAATCTCCTCGGCCAGCGCCGCGACCGCGCCGATGACGTGCTCGCAGTTGTCGAACACCAGCAACGCGTGCCTGTCACGCAGCCATGCAATCAGTCCCGCAATCGGATTGGCGCTGGGCAGGGATATGCCAAGCACACCACCCACGGCGCTGGGCACCAACTCCGCTCTCGCCACCGCCGCGAGTGCGACAAACCAGACGCCGTCCTGGAACGTTCCAATCGCAGCCTCGGCAACGGCGGCCGCGACCGTTGTCTTGCCGATCCCGCCGGGCCCGACGATGGTCAGGAGCCGGCGGCGGCCGAGTTGTGCCAGCAATGTCGCGATGGTGGCGTCGCGGCCGATGACGCGCGTCAGCGCCGCCGGAACATGGCTCGGGCGGGCGACCAGCGGCGGCGGGGACAATTCAGCGACCTGCGCGCTGGACTCACGAGTTGCAGGCGCCACGAAGATGTAGCCGCGGCCGGGAACATTGGCGATGAAGCGGTTGCCTTCGCGACCGTCACCCAGGGTCTTGCGGAGCGCCGCGATATGCACCCGTAACGATGCCTCATCGACATTCGTATCCGGCCACGCACGGGCCATCAATTCGTCCTTGCGCACCGTCGCGCCGGCGTTTTCGACCAGCGTCACCAGGATATCGAGCGCTCGGCTGCCCAGGCGCAGCGGCTTGCCGTCGTCGAGCAGCGTTCGCTGCGTCGGCATCAGCCGGAATGGTCCGAAAGCGAATGTCTCCGTGTTCACCGGAATCTTTCCATGGGCGACCGTTGGGAGGAAAAGATTTCCCTGGCGTTTCCTGGTGGATGGCCTGCGTCACCCTTTTTCCGGTGCGAGACTACCCGCCGCCTCGCCGGCTCGGCAACCGTGAGACTGTAACCATGGGTGTCAGCGACGGCCGGCGGACTTGACCGCTCTCCGTTCCGCGACCTCTCCCCCAAGAGTGGACAGGGGCTTGATTGGCATCAGGCATGCCAGCAGATCGGTGGCGGCGACCATGTCCGCTGTGCGACCGCCTTCGGTGAAACGCTGGACGATATTCGATAGGATCGAAGCGCCTTCCTGCTTGCGTCCGCCACCCTGCCACAGCCGCGCGAGGCTGGTCGCGGCACGCAGCTCCCACGCCAACGCTTCCTGGTGCCGGGCCTCGCCCAGGGCACGCTGGAAGAGCGCCTCAGCCGCCGGCGCCGCGCCTACCGCGCCATGCGCCAGCAACCATTCGCCGCGCGCCCGGTGGAGTTCCGGTTGACACCAGCCGGCCTCGCCGTGGTCAGCCCGCATGAACGTCGCCGGCACCAGGAGGTCGGTCGAGAATGTCGTGAACGTGTCGAATTGCATCGCGTCAATCAGCCGTGGAGGTTCGCCGGCCATTCCCGCGCGGAGGCGCAACACGGACCTGAACGCGGCCGCCCAGCTTTGCCAGTACGTCAACGAATAGCGGCTGGCTCGTTCGGCCAATTCGCCGACCATCACTTCCGCGAGAGCGTCGTCGCCATTCCATAGAGCGACCGGAATGGCGCCGATGGCCAGGCAGAGAGGCACCGAGAAGGCACTGTCACCGGCCGCAATGTCGGCGGCTTCCTTGGCGATCGCTGCTGCCTTTTCCGGAAAGCCCTGGAGCCAGGCGACGCGGGCGAGGATCACACGCATCGAAACATGGCGAGTGACCGGCAGTGGATTATAGGACAGCGGAATCCGCCTGATCGGATGCTCGAGCACGAACACCGCAAGCCGATGCGCAGTCGGCTGGTCGCCGTTGTGGTGAAACGCCTGCGCCGCCATGCGGCTGGTGCCCAGCATCGCCCTCGCATCTCCCGATGCGTCCGCGATGGCACACGCCTTGGCCGCCAATTCGGCGCCGCGCCGGTAGTCACCGTCCCTGATGCTCTGCACCGTCAGGCCGATCAACGGCTCGACCTGGTAGACTGGGTCGGCGAGTTGCTCCGCCAGTTCCATGGCGCGCGCCAGTCCGAGCGTCCGATCAACCATCGGCCCCGCCACGTTCTGGCCCAAACTCGCCATCGCGATGTTCAGCCGCATTTCCGGCAGGAGGTCTGATGACGCAGCAAGATTGCTGTGCAGCAGCGCGCGCTCCACCCAACTCCGCAACTCATCGACGAGCGAAAGTTGGAAGCCCAATGGGAGCGCAACAGCCGACAGTGCGACGCCGGTGGCGACGTCGCCGGTCGGGGAGAACGCCCAGTCCAGCGCCGCGCGCACGTCGTCGATCATGCGCGCGTATATTTCGAGCCATTGCTGCCGCCCCAGCGTTTCCCAATCGGCCGCTGCCTGCCGCAGCACGCGGCAGAGATATTCGGCATGCCGGCGCGCGACGGCATCGTTCTCACTCAACTCGCGCAGCTTGTGCACGACAAAGCTTCGCGTGACATGAAGCAGACGGTGATAGTGCTGTGGCGCCTGGGACGATATGTCGGTCGTGATCAGCGATTTCGTCGATAACGTCAGGATGCCGTCATACACCTGCTCGACGGTGATATCCTCACCCACCGCGACCGCGACCGCCGCTTCGAGCGTGAAGTCGCGCCTGAAGACGGCAAGCCGCTGCAGGATGATCCGTTCCTCAGTCGAAAGTAGACGGTAGCTCCAGTCGAGCGCGCCCAGCAGGCTTTGGTGCCGCGGCTGCGCTGTGCGGTGTCCTTGCGACAGCAACAGGCCGTGCTCATCGAGCACTGCCGCCAATCCGCGCAGACCGAACATGTCGATGCGGGCAGCGGCGAGTTCGATCGCCAGCGGCAAACCATCGAGGTGGCGGCAGATCTCCGCGACGATCGGCGCGTCCGCGTCGGTAAGACGGAACCCGTCGAGACTGGCGGATGCGCGTTCGACAAAGAGTTGCACGGCGGTGAAGCGCTCCGCCGCCGCCGCGGTCAGTGGCCCGGTGTCAGGCGGCGTGTCCATCGGCTTCAGCCGGTACAGCCATTCACCTTCGGCGCGCAGCGCCTCGCGGCTGGTGGCGAGAATGTTGACCTGAGGCGCCTGTCGCAGGATGGCTTCCACCAACGGTGCCACGGCATCGACAACGTGCTCGCAGTTCTCCAGCAACAGCAGCAGTTGCTTGTCCCGCAGGAATGCCGTCAAACCCGCAGCCTGGTTCGCCGACGTCACCGATAGTCCCAGCGCAGTGGCCATCGCGGCCGGAATAACCTGCCGGTCGAGGATCGTCGCGAGGTCGATGAACCAGACGCCATCGTCGTAGACCGGCAGCAATTTCTCGGCGACGGCGACCGCGACGGTGGTCTTGCCGATGCCACCTGGGCCGGTGATCGTGACGCAGCGTCGCATCGGCACTTGCAGCGCAACCGCCTCGATCGCGTCGGCGCGTCCCACCACCCGTGTCAGCAGCGCGGGAAGGTTATGGTGCCGGTGGGACTGGGGTGGCGGGGCGGGTTGCGGGGTTGGGCCGTCCACGTGCCGAACCGGAGCCACGAAGCAATAGCCGCGGCCCATGACATTGACGATGTAGCGCGTGCCCGCCTGACCGTCGCCCAATGCCTTGCGCAATGCCGCGACATGGACCCGAAGGTTGGCGTCCTCGACCACTATTCCAGGCCATACGCGATCCAGCAGTTCCTGCTTGGCCACCGTCTCGCCGGCGCGTTCCAGCAGCGCCAGCAGAAGATCCATGGCGCGGCTGCCGAGGCGGCACTCCTTGTCGCCCTCGAGCAGGAGTCCGCGCTGCGGGAAAAGCCGGAACGGGCCGAATTCCAATGCCGGAGAAGCTTCTGACCCGTGCGAACCGCTCACTGTCGCCCCAATCTCCCCTCCATTACGCCGCTCTGTCGATCGTCCATCGATCAGGCCGCGACGTGGGCACGCTCCTTTGCTGGCAGACTTCTCTTATAGCAGACTTCGCCTCGCCGCTTCCGCACGACAAATGTGACATCACCACACAGATGCCGAATGCGCATCGATTGTTGCGTATGCCGCTTATTCCCATTGCTGGTCAAAGGGCCGACAGCACCGCTGTGCAGTATGCATGGCTTGCTCACGATCCGCCACTGCCGGGTGCAGCCAAAAACTCGCGTTACGCTGTGCGATTTGCAAAGAATAGCACGAATTTACAGGGTCTCGACCTGATGCTGCCGCGCGCCTGCGGCCAGCAACCCGGACGCCAGGTCCCAAGGAGTACTACCAACCGTCGCTGAAACCGACTCTCCAACTCCGTCATGGCCCGGCTTGACCATGGGCTTGATCCTGGGCTTGACCAAGCCATCGGCTAGCCGCACCAGATTGCGAACGATGCAATCCTGATCTGCAACCATCCGATGGAGATGATTGGGTCAAGCCCGGTCATCACGAGGTTGGATCGTTTAGTTCGGCACGTCAACAGCAAGGGCGGTTGGCATAAGGCGCAGGTCCGGCGGGCGGAGCTGCGACTGAACGGTGATCAATCCGGTCACACGATCACCAGTCGCAAGGGTACGTTGTTGCGCGTCGCATTTGAATATGGGCAGGCGAGATGCGCCCGCTGCACCAGCGAATCCGCGCCGGCCTTCGCCAATCCCGGCAATGAGATGTCCAATTGGACGTCAATTCCGAAGCCGCCCTCTGACCGTGGCCCGATACCGACAGTGGCGGTGACCTTCGCATCGTCGGGAACCTTCACGCCACCCTGGCTGGCGACGAATTTCATCGCGCCGAGAAAGCATGCCGCATAACTCGCCGCGAAGAGCTGTTCCGGGTTGTTGCCCGGACCGCCCGGACCACCGAGTTCCTTCGGCGTTGTTAGCGCCAGGTCAAGGCTGCCATCCTCCGCGGCGACATGCCCGTCTCGACCCCCGGTGGCTGTCACCTTGGTCGCATAGAGCACATGGACAGGCATCGGCACGTATCCTCGGCAGCGATCTGGAACGCTGCCTGTCCTCCGACCGGGTCGATTGCAGAAAACCGCCGCGGATTGTCTCATTCGAGCGTTGCCCTGCCCTGACATCGACCGCTCGACGGGCCCGTGCGGCCCACGACGCAACGCTGTTGCGTGCTCGGGTACGGCAGTCAACTTTTCGACCAGCCGCAACAGAGTTGTTGACATTTTCGTGAGCATTGTGCTTATCAAATGCCATGAACTTGCCCGCGAAATGAGAATTTGTGTCGTGCGGTATCTGACTGCGCATTATGAGCGACCGGACGCCTTTAGAATGAATCCGAATGAAAAATCGGGATTTTGCAGGGCCATGATGTAATTATGATGTGATAGCGGATCGTTTGTGGTGGCTTGCGGCAAGCGAGTCTCACAGGGGGCGACTCTGCTAATTTTCCTTGCCCCGCCCTCCTACAACCTTTCCTCGATCGGTAACCCAGGAACGCTCCGAAATGGCAATATACGGTTGGAAACTCGCAGACAATTCAGGCAACCCCGTCCCCGAACAGAACTGGAACACACCGGCATCGTGGATCGCCTACCCGGTCGCGAATCCACCCGTACCCGGCACGGTTGTTCCCGCCGCGGGCGATGACGCCTTCATCGGCGCCGGCACGGTCAACGTCTCGGTGTCTGTGGGTCCGTTTGTATTTCCGTTCAACAATAAGTACGACGTTGCCGTCGATGTCACCGACAGCCGCACGGTCGCGAACCTTGGACTCGGCGGCATGTCCATCACGGGCCTCAACGGCATCTCACCGGTCTTCGGCACCCCTACGGTGTTTCCGACAGTCAAGGTCACCGGCGGGTCGCTCGACGTGGCCGGCAACCTCGTTAATACATTCAGCGGCACAATTGCGATCCCGCTCCCTGTCGTGGGGACGCAGATATATTCCGGAACGTTCGCCGGCGGCGGCACAGTCGACCTCGCGTCGAAGGGGACCCTCGACGTTGGCGGCACGGTGGATGCGGGCATAAGGGTCGATTTTACCGACGGCGCCTCCGACCTGCTGCAGCTTGGAGCCGTCACCGCGGCCACGCCGTTCGCATTCGGTGGGAGCATCGACGATTTAAGGCAGGGTGACACCATCCTGCTCTCCAGCCTGCACACGGCGACGCATTTCGATTTCAACTATGCCGGTGGGGTGTTGACGATCGCGGACGACGCGGCGCCGGCCGTCACTGTCGCGTCACTGACCGTAGGGACCTTCATCCCATCGACTTTCGCATTGAACGCCGGCGCCGGCGGTCTCGCGATCACACTCGCGGCGGCGGGCCCGCCCGCTCCCAGCGCGCCTGACCTGACCGCCGCCTCCGACAGCGGCCTTTCCAGCACCGACAACGTCACCAACGTGACCGCACCGACATTCTCCGGCAGCGCCGAGGCCAACGCCACTGTCGATCTGTTCGACGGTGCGACACTCGTGGGCACCAGTAAGGCGAGCGCCGCCGGTGCCTGGTCCATCACCTCGAGCACCCTGGCGAGCGGCAAGCATTCCATCACGGCCAAGGCGATCGACACCAACGGCACCAGCGTCGCGTCCGCCGCACTGGCAGTGACGGTGGACACGACGGCCCCGGCAGCGCCGACCGTACCGGATCTGGCAACGGCCTCCGACAGCGGTGCTTCGAGCACCGACAACATCACCAAGGTGACCACGCCGACGTTCACTGGCACTGCCGAGGCCGGCTCGAAAATCACCCTGCTCGACGGCGCAACGACGATCGGGACGACGACGGCAAGCGGCGCCGGTGCGTGGTCGATCATTTCGACGGCGCTCGCCCAGGGAAAGCATGCGATCACCGCCAAGGCGACAGACATTGCCGGCAATGTCGGCATTGCGTCCGCCGCCCTGGCGGTGACGATCGATACCACGGCACCGGCGGCGCCGAGTGCGCCTGATCTGACTGCGGCGTCCGATGACGGCGTGTCGAATACCGACAACAAGACCAGCATCACGACCCCGGTGTTCGCCGGAACCGCGGAAGCCGGATCAACCGTCACATTGCTGGACGGCGCCAAATCCATCGGAACCGCAACCGCCAATGCACTGGGCGCATGGACCATCAAGTCCAGCACACTGGCGGTGGGGGCGCATTCGATCACCGCCAAGGCGACCGATGTGGCTGGCAATATCGGCGTCGCGTCAGCGGCCCTGCCGGTGACGATACTCGCCACCCATGATGTTCACTGGATCGCCAGCAACGGCAGCTTCGACACGGTTGCCGACTGGTCGCCGCAGCGAGTACCGAATTCCAGCGACAACGCGATCATCGACGCAGCCGGAACCTATACCGTCACGGCGACCACCAACGAAATTATCCAGACCCTGTCGATGGCCAAGAGCGCCACGCTCGCGGTCGCCGGCGGCACGTTCGCGGTGACCAAAGGATCTGGGACGGCCGGGCTGGCCGGCACGATCAACATCGCCGAGGGCGCTGTGCTCACGCTCGCCGGATCGGTCGTGAACTCTGGCACGATCAATGAGAATTCCGGCGTGGGCTCCGCCGAACTGCAAGTGACAGGCAGCGGCGCCACGCTGTCCGGCAAGGGGCATATCAATCTTTCCAACAACGCCAACAACCTGCTGCTCGGCACCAGCGCTTCCACCGTCCTGACCAATCTCGACAACGTCATTGCCGGCGCAGGCTCCATCGGCGCCGGCCAGCTGACGCTGGTGAATGACGGCGTCATCAACGCCAACAAGGCGACGCCGCTGGTCATCGATACCGGTGCAAGTGTCATCACCAATGCGGGAACACTGGAAGCCACCACGGCTGGCAACCTCCTGCTGGAGAGCATCGTGGACAACTCGGCCGGCACGATCAGCGCCATCGGCGCCGGTGCGGTCGTGAGCTTCATCAACAGCATCCTCGGCGGCACACTGACCAGTTCCGGCGGCGGCGTGATCCGCACCTTGCCGGGTTCGACCGCGCTGGATGGACAGGGCCTCCACCCGGTGACCAATACCGGCACTGTCCAGGTCGCCGATGCCACGACGCTTTCGCTGCTCGGCAGCATCAGCAACGCCGGTTCGATCGTGCTCACCTCAACCGGCGATGGCACCAACCTGCTGATCGGCTCCCCGCAGGTCACGTTGAGCGGCAAAGGCAAGATCGTTCTGGCAGGCTCGGCAGCCAGCCAGATACTCAGCGGCGGGGCAGGCTTCGCGCTCGTCAACGTCGACAACACCATTTCGGGCGCCGGCGGAATCAACGTTGCGCTGACCAATTCCGGCATCATCAGCGCCGACCAGACAAGCGCGCTCAGCGTCAACAGCAGCAGCCTGACCAATACCGGAACGATGCAGGCCACCAACAAGGGCGGCCTGGTCATCCAGAGCTCTACCGTCATGAACGCCGGCGGTACGATCCAGGCGACGACGGCCGGCTCGCATGTTGACCTCGCGACCAGCACGGTCATGGGCGGCTCGCTCCACACCGCAGCGGGCGGGGTGATCGATACCAGCGGAGGCGGCACGCTGGACGGACTGTCCGCCGGCGCCGTCACCAGCGACGCGACGATCCTGGTGAGGGATAACGAGAACCTCACTCTGCTCGGCACCATCAGCAATGCCGCCACGATCAGCCAGACGGCGGTCAACGGCATCAGCGATATCCGTCTCGGCAGCCCGATCGTGACGTTGACCGGCGGCGGCAAGCTGTTGATGTCGAACAACGGCAACAACCGCATCTATGGCAACGCGCCGAACTACCGGCTGGTCAATGTAAACAACACCATCAGCGGGGCAGGCCAGCTCGGTACCGCGCAGATGCGGCTCACCAATCAGGCCGCCGGCGTCATCAATGCCAATCAGGCCGCAAGCAAGACCAATCCGGGCACGCTCACTCTGAACACCGGGCAGGCACTTGTCACGAACGCCGGCCTTATGGAGGCAACCAACACGGGCGGCCTCGTGCTCCAAAGTTCCGTCTTGAATGCCGGCGGCACGATACTCGCGACCGGCGCCGGTGCGCATGTCGATCTCTCGGCGGTCAGCATCATCGGCGGCATGTTGAGCAGCGCTTCGGGCGGCGTAATCAACGTAGTTCCCGGCAACGCCACGCTGGACGGCCTGTCGGTCGGGTCACTGACCAATGCCGCGACCGTCGTCGTCGAGGACGCGACCAGCCTGGCCCTGCTGGGCACTATCGCCAACACCGGACAAATTTCCGAGGCCGCCGCCGCCAGCAC
The DNA here is from genome assembly GCA_963726125.1 of uncultured Alphaproteobacteria bacterium. Taxonomy (GTDB): domain Bacteria; phylum Pseudomonadota; class Alphaproteobacteria; order Acetobacterales; family Acetobacteraceae; genus JAMXLO01. Next base: position 73,812 of record CAVSBG010000006.1, read on the forward strand.
CGCGAGTATCTCAATTGGCGGAGCTGCGACCACATTGACCGGCAAGGGCTCTGTGTCGCTCAGCAACAATGCCGGCAACCAGATCTTCGGAAGCAACGTCCTCTCGCAACTGGTGAACGTGGACAACACGATCTCCGGGGCGGGCCAGTTGGGCACCGGCACGTCGCTCGGCCTCGTCAACCAGGCCGCTGGCACGATCAATGCCAATCAGGCGCTCGCATTGACGCTCAACACCTTCGGCGAGGTGTTCAATGCCGGCCTGATGGAGGCCACGGATACAGCCGTCGGCAACGGCGGCTTCGTCGTGCAGAGCACCTCCATCGACAACGCCACGGGCACGATCCAGGCGGTCGGCGCCAACGCACATATCGATCTGTTTGCCGGAACAATCGTCGGTGGCACGCTGAGCAGCAGCGGCGGGGGCGTAATTCAGACCACCGCCAACAGTGTGCTCGACGGACTGGATGACGGCGCGTTGAACAATACCGGCACGGTGAAGGTCACCGACAGCACGGCGCTGCAGCTGCTCGGTACCATCAACAACACCGGCACGATCAATCTCAACGCAACCACCGCCGGCAATACCGACCTTCAGATCGGCTCCGCGACCGTGACGCTCACCGGGGGCGGACACGTGACGCTGTCGAACAACACAGGCAACCGCATCTATGGCATGGTGCCATCGAACCGCCTGGTGAACGTCAACAATACGATCGCCGGCGCCGGCCAGTTGGGTGTGGGCCAACTCGCGCTGACCAATTCCGGCACGATCAATGCCAATGCGACCAAGTCATTGACGATCGACCTCGGCAGTCAAACCGGACTGAACCAAAGCAAGGGGTTGATCGAGAGCACCGCCGCGGGAGGCCTGACCATCAACACCGGTCTCATCACCAACAGCGGGACCATGCTTGCCAGCAATGGCAGCAAGCTCACATTCCTGCCGTCCGCCGTGCTGACCAATAATGCTTCAGGCGTCCTGACCGGCGGTATCTGGCAGGCCAGCGGAAGCGGTTCCACGTTGTCGCTCACCGGTGGACCCGTCACGGTCGACCACGCGACAATAATCCTGTCGGGCGCTGGCTCCGTGTTCCGCGCGGGTGACGGCAACACATTCACAACGCTGGAGCAGAGCCTCACGACGGTCGCGGCCGGAGGCGCACTCGAGGTCCTCGCGGCTCGGCCTTTCACCTCAACCAAGGCACTCGCCGACAACGGAACGATCCAACTGGGCGGCGGGACGTTGACCGCCACCGGCCTGAGTGTCGGCGCGGGCGCGCACCTGACGGGATTTGGTGTCGTCACGCCGAGCAGCAAAACGATCGCGAACGCTGGAACGATCGAGGCCAACGGAGGGACGCTTTCAACCGCGAGCGTGATCAGCGGAGCCGGAGTGCTGCGAGCCGATGCCGGTGCAACCCTGCTGTTGTCAGGGGTTGGCGACACCGCCGGGTCGGTCGTCAACAACGGAACGGTCACCCTCGCCGCGAATGCCACTCTGGATGTGACTGGGTCGATCGACGCCACCAGCACGGGTATCTTCCAGATCAACGCATCATCTCTGTTGACGGTCGGAGCGGATTTGGGATCCGCCGACAAGATGAACTTCCTCGGCACCGGCGAGCTTGCGATCAGCGCAGCCGCGCAGTTCGGATTGAACGTCGGTCAGACCACTTACAAGGGGCCTCTGTTGGAGCACTTCGTTGCCGGCGACCATGTTCTGCTCAGCGACGTCGCGGCGACGGGTCTGACGCCGAACTATACCGCGGCCACCGGACTGTTGCAGCTCAACAACGGTACTTCGAATGTGGCAACGCTGGCGTTCGACAACGCGACGCTAGGCGCGGGAGCATTCCACGTGGCTGCTGATGCTCAAGGCCATGCACTGATCTCGCATAGCTGACCACAACGGGTTCCCCCTCCCCTTGCGGGAGGGGTTGGCGGAGGGGGCCCTACGACCGGACCATGCTCGGCCTCCGCGGATCGTAGCTCCAACCGGGGATGAGGTACTGCATCGCCGCCCCGTCATCGCGCGCGCCGCTGCCGAGCGATTTATAAAGCTCGTGCGCCTTCATCACCTGCTCCATGTCGATCTCGATCCCGAGGCCCGGACGCTTCGGCACCTCCACCACGCCGCCGACGATCCGCAACGGCTCGCGCGTCAGGCGTTCGCGGCCTTCCTGCCAGATCCAATGCGTGTCGATCGCGGTGATGGTGCCGGGCGCCGCGGCCGCGCAGTGCGTGAACATCGCCAGCGAAATGTCGAAGTGGTTGTTGGAATGCGAGCCCCACGTCAGACCCCACTCGTCGCACATCTGCGCCACGCGTACCGATCCCTGCATGGTCCAGAAATGCGGATCTGCCAGCGGGATATCGACCGCCTGCAACAGGATCGTGTGGCCCATCTGGCGCCAGTCCGTCGCCACCATGTTGGTCGCCGTGGGCACGCCGGTGGCACGCCGGAACTCGGCCATCACCTCGCGCCCGGAATAACCGTCTTCCGGCCCGCAGGGATCCTCTGCGTAGGCCAGCACATCCGAGCGGCCCTTGCACACCGCGATCGCCTCCGCGAGCGGCCAGCCGCCGTTGGGGTCCAGTGTCACGCGGCCATCGGGGAAGCGCCGCTTGATCGCAGTAACCGCCTCGATCTCCTGCTCTCCGCGCATCACCCCGCCCTTCAGCTTGAAATCGCTGAAACCGTAGCGATCGACCGCGGCCTCCGCTTCCCGGACGATCGCCTCCGGCGTCAGTGCCGGTTCGTTGCGGAGCCGTAGCCAGCCGTCCTTCGCCTGTGGCTCCGAGTCATACGGCAGATCGGTCCGGCCACGGTCGGCAATGTAGAAGAGATATGCCAGCATCCTGACCTCGGTCCGCTGCTGGCCGTTGCCGAGTAACGCCGCCACCGAAACGCCGAGGAACTGGCCGAGCAGGTCCAGCAACGCTGCCTCAACGCCGGTGACGACATTGTCGATGCGCAGGTTGATCTCGTGCGGCTGGCGCAGGATCGCCGCCTCTGCCTCGGAAGTGACCTGGTGGACGGTGGCTTGATGCGCCGCCGGCCCCGAGCCGCCAAGCGCCCGCCGCACGCTGTTCAGCGTCGCATTGTACCGACCAAGTTGCGTCCCGATGACCAGAGGCCGCATGCGCTCCAGGGTTCCGCGGATCGCCTCGCTGCCGGGGATTTCCGCGATGCCGGTGCGATTGGCACTGTCCTTCAGCACAACGATGTTCCGGGTAAAAAATGGCCCGTGCGCGCCGGCGAGGTTCAGCAGCATGCTGTCCCGGCCGGCGACCGGGATGACCTGCATGTCAACGATCGCTGGGGTGTCTGCGGCCATCGGTTGTATCTCCCATAGGGGCGTGAGGTCCGGCAGAGCATACGGTGGATCGGTGGGGCATGCACCGGCCACTTACATCGCTCCCGAAGCAAGCCATGTAACCAGTCTGTTCAGAATTGCTGACATGCTCTTACTATCATGCAGTCAAAGGAGGCGACGACTGTGCGCGGCGCGTCACCAGCAAGAATTTCAGTTGTAATACGCAATATTTGCCTGCGTCTCGCCGGCGTTCTTCTGCCAATTGCCTGCCTATTGGCCGGTTCTGGTTCAGCGTCCGCAGCGGATGGCACGGATTGGATCACGACTCTGCCGCGGGAACCTGTCCACGTCGCCGCATGGCCCGACGGCAAGAAAGTTGCAATCTGCTTCGTGCTCTATGTCGAGGTGTGGGGTTACGGACATGGCCCGAACTTCCGCTCTGACATGGTCGATCGAGATCCGGATGTCGTCGATGAATCGTTCAGGGAATACGCTATCGAGTGGGGCATCCCTCGCGTTGGTCGGCTGTTCAAGGAACAAGGCCTGCCCTTGAGCATTGCATTGAATGCGCAGTTTCCGGGACAGCGGCCGGAGGTCTGGAAGGCGTTTCATGCCCTGGCCCCCAACGCGCCGATTATCGCGCATGGCATTAATAACTCGACTGCGTTGTTGCCGCTTGGGCGTGGTCTCGCAGCACAGAAAGCATATGTTCGGCGTACCCTGGACATGATCGAGCAAGCGACCGGCGTGCGGTCCCGCGGATGGTCCAGCCCCAGCGTGTTCCCCAATGCCGACACATTCGTCGCGACCGCCGCCGAAGGGATCCATTATTCCCTGGATGGGATGGATTCTGACGTGCTGTCCCGCCTTGTGACCCCGTCCGGTCCATTGACCCTGATCCCTTATCCAGCGGTCACCGTAGATATGGGCCAGTATCTGTCGCGTTCGAAGGAACCGGGCGATCTGGAACGGTTATGGATTGATTATGTCACCGAACTGTCGCGCGAGGCGGATGCCGACCCTGCCCGGGAAGCAACTGTCGTTGCCATCGGCATTCATCCGTTCGTCGTTGGCACGCCTGTAGGGGCCGCTGCGTTACGGCGTGTGCTGGAGAACTTCAAAAGTCAAAGCGCGGTTTGGGTGACAGATGTCGAAGCAGTGTTGTCCTCTGCAGGTGACAAACGCTGAAAACCTGTGGCGGATACTGCAAATTTCAGGAGTGCTCAACTCGCCAGCGAATCAAAATCTCGGCAACGGAAAATGGGAGTGGTCCGTGGTTATCAAATCCAACATGAAACGCTATGCCTGCGCTATCTGCGTCGCGACGATGGGAATGGGATCGGCCGGGCATGCCGCCGATCTGCCAGACTACATGGCGGCGATTTCCGGCAACGTCACGACGAATCCCGCCGAAGTGGCGAACAACAACGTCCTGGCGCTCAACACCGCAATGTTCGGGTTGTACGAAACCGCCGGCCGGGTGTTCCAGCATAACATTCTTGCCAAGCATCCGATCATCCTTGGGCTGTTCTCGGGCGCCGGCGGCCGGTTCATCCTGTATCGACCCGGCAAGGAACCGCTGGAGGCACCTCCGGTCCCGATTGTGTATCAGCTAATGAAGTCTACCGGTCATAGCGCGATGGCACTGACCGAAGTCGTCGCTCCGTATATTGATAACCCGACCAATCAGTCATGGCGCGCCTCGCTGCTGGCATATCGCAGCCAGATGCAGTCGGCACTGGACACGCTCGATGCCACCGACATGCCGGCGGACTGGCGCCCCGCCGTTCGGTCAATCCTGCAGAACAATATCGCGTTCATGGACAACTGCGCCAAGAAAGGTGTGATTTCCATGGCCGATGTGCAGGACTTCGCCAAACAGCAAGGTCCGAACCTGAAGCTGATAATCGCCTGGGCCGCGCAAACCCAGGTCCAGCACTGGATGGACGTCATCGGCGACTGGAAGAAAATGCTCGGTGCCGACTGGGACCAGACCTACGCGGCCAGCAACACAATTTACGTCGCGCGGCAGAACAACGTACTGTTCAGCGTGCTCGCGCAGTATTTCGGTGCCGAGGCGATCAATGATCGTCTGCTGCTGATCGAAACGGTCTCCTTCACGACCACGCCGCAGGACATGCTGGAGTCGATGACCCGCATCATCTCCGACCGCACCGTCGGCTCTATCTTCTTCGGCAACTACCACCTGATGGACTACGAATTGATGGGTGGCAACGCACGCGCAACGATCATCTCCGAGGACGCCAAACGCGGGATCCCGCAGGTACTACCGCCAGCCGTGCCGTTCGGTTCGCACCAGTTTCCGACTCTCATTACGCCAGGGTCTGGCGCGACGTCGCTCGCCGATCTGCCGTGAAGGACATGTTATGAACCTCAATACCATCCGGGCCGTGCAGCGCCCGGCATCGGCGGATGAGATCATCACGTGGCAAGACGGCAATGCCTGGCTTGCCGGCGGCACGTGGCTGTTCTCCGAGCCGCAATTCGCCGTCGATACGCTGATCGATCTGGAGCAGCTCGGCTGGCCCGCGTTGGAAAGCTCGGCCGATGGACTGACGATAGCGGCCACGTGCCGGATCGCCGAGCTGTATCGCTTCTCACCACCCCCGGAGTGGACCGCCGCGGCGCTGTTCCACCAGTGCTGCAATTCGTTCCTCGCATCGTTCAAGATCTGGAATACGGCGACCGTCGGCGGCAACGTCTGCATGTCGCTGCCGGCAGGACCAATGGTCTCGCTGACAGCCGGCCTGCTAGGTGTTTGCACGCTCTGGCCGCGTGGTGGGCCGCCGCGGCAGGTACCCGTGACGGACTTCGTCACAGGCAACCACATGAACGTTTTGCAGGCCGGAGAATTGCTGCGCAGCATCCATCTGCCAGCCTCGGCGCTGACCCGGCGCAGTGCGTTCCGTCATTGCTCACTGACCAAGCTCGGACGCTCCGCGGCGCTGTTGATCGGAACCGGTGGCGCTGCAGGCGATCTGCTGCTGACCATCACCGCGGCAACCCATCGTCCCGTGCAGATCAGCTTCGCGCACGCGCCGTCAGCGGCGGAACTACGTGCCGCGATCGATGCCCAGGTTACCGCTGACCTCTGGTTCAACGATGTGCATGGTTCGGCCGCCTATAAGCGTCACGTGACGCACTACTTCGCCGAGCAGATCCGCGCAGAGCTTGCCGCGGGAGGTTCGTCATGAACTGCAGCAAATTGAGCACCGTCTTCACATTGGATGGACGGTCGGTCACCGCCGAACCGGAGCCGGGGCAATGCCTGCGCACGTTCCTGCGCGACCAGGGCGCGCTCGGCGTCAAGAAGGGCTGCGACGCCGGTGATTGCGGCGCATGCACCGTGTGGCTCGACGGCGAGCCAGTGCATTCCTGCCTGATCCCGGCATTTCGCGCGGCGGGACGCACCGTCACGACAATCCAGGGCCTGGGTCAGCCGGGCAATCTGCATCCAATGCAGAAAGCCTTCCTCGAGGCGCAGGGATTCCAGTGCGGCTATTGCGCGGCCGGCATGATCATGACCGCCGCATCACTCACCGAGGAGCAGAAAGCGGATCTCCCGCATGCCCTGAAGGGTAACCTCTGTCGCTGCACCGGCTATCGCTCGATCTCCGATGCCATCCACGGCATCTGCTCGGCCGAAGCAGACACCGCCGGAAACGCCTGCGGCGCCAGCCTGGTCAATCCATTCAGCGAGGACATCGTGACGGGCCACGCCCGCTACACGATGGACGTTGTCATGGACGATCTGCTGTATCTGAAGGTGCTGCGCTCCCCACATGCCCATGCCCGCATTGTCAGCATCGACAAGACCCGCGCCGCGGCTCTGCCGGGCGTGGTGGCAATCTTCACGTGGGAGGACGTACCGCGCCGGCTGTACAGCACCGCGACGCATGAGGACCATCTGGTCGATCCAGACGACACCTACATGCTCGACAACGTGGTGCGCTACGCCGGTCAGCGCGTCGCGGCAGTGGTTGCGGAGTCGGAAGGGATCGCCGAGACGGCGTGCCGGTTGCTTGATGTCACCTACGAGCCGCTGCCCGTGGTGCTCGATCCGGTCGAGGCGATGCAGCCGAACGCGCCATTGTTGCACAGCAAGGGACTTGGCGCCGGCGGCAACGTCTACGTCCACATCGACGGCGAGGTCGGCAGCGTTGCAGACGGCTTCGCCGACGCTGACGTCGTGCACGAAGCCACCTACTCCACGTCGCGCGCGCAGCACGTGCACCTGGAGACACATGGTTCGATCGCCTGGCGCGATGCGGACGGCCGTGTCCAGGTCCGCACCAGCTCGCAGGCACCGTTCATCGTGCAGCAGAAGCTCAGTCACCTGTTCGCCCTGCCCATCCGCAACGTTCACGTGTTCACCGAACGCGTCGGCGGCGGTTTCGGCGGCAAGCAGGAAATGGTCACCGAGGACCTGTGTGTCCTTGCCGCACTCACCACGGATCGGCCAGTCAAATGGGAGTACACGCGCGAGGAACAGTTCACTGCGGCAACCACGCGCCATCAGATGACGACACGCGTGAAGCTGGGTGCCAAACGCGACGGCACACTGACCGCGATCCAGCTCTATGTCGTATCCAACACCGGCGCCTATGGCGGGCATGGCAGTGAGACGCTGGCTGCGTCGCTGGCCAGTCCCCTCACTGTCTATCGCTGCGACAACAAGAAGGCCGATGGCTACGCGGTGTATACAAACGTAGTGCCGGGCGGCGGTTTCCGTGGCTATGGCGCCTCACAGTCCACTTTCGCAATAGAAAGCGCGATGGACGAACTGGCAAGGACCCTGGGGCTCGATCCGTTCGCCATCCGGCGCAAGAACATGATCGTTCCGGGGGACTGGATGGAATCCGTGTGGTCCGACCCGACCGACATCGACTTCGGCAGCTACGGTCTGGATCAGTGCATGGATCGGGTGGAAGCCGGGCTCAACAACGGCGGCGGCGAGCACAAACCCGAAGGCAAGGACTGGCTGGAGGGAACGGGCATGGCGCTTGCCATGCTGGAGTGCGGACCGCCCACCGAGCATCGCTCGGGTGCAGTGATGCATTTGTTGGCAGACGGCACCTACCACCTTGCCGTGGGGTCCACAGAAATGGGCAACGGCTCGGTCACCTCGCACAAGCAACTCGCCGCGGGCGTGCTGGGTTGCCGTGCCGGCCAGGTCGCCATCATCAACGCCGACACCGATAAAGCGCCGTACGATACCGGCACTTTCGCCAGCACCGGTACGGTGGTCGCCGGACAGGCCGTGGCACTCACCGCGGCGGCATTGCGTGATAACATCCTGGCTTACGCCAGCCGTCACACCGAGGTTGAACTCGCGGCCTGCAAACTGGAGGCGGAAGGCGTGCTGTGCGGCAACCACCGCATCACGCTGTCAGAGCTGTTCGCCGCCGGTGCCCGCGACGGTCACCGTTTCATTGCCCGGCGCCGGGCGTATCTCGCCCCGCGCACCGTCGCCTTCAACGTGCAGGGCATCCGCTTAGCAGTGCATCGCGTGACCGGCGAAGTCCGCATCCTGCACAGCGTGCATGCCGCCGATATCGGACGGCTGATCAATCCGATGCAATGTCGCGGTCAGATCGACGGCGCCATCGGCATGGCGATCGGTTGGACACTGACCGAGAACATGGTGCACGACGCGTCGGGCCACGTGGTCAATCCCAGCCTGCGCAACTATCGCATCCCGGCCTTCGCCGATTCGCCATTCAGTGAAGTGATCTTCGCCGATACCTACGATAGGATCGGCCCGCTCGGCGCCAAATCTCAGGGTGAGTGCGCGATCAATCCAGTCGCACCCGCGATCGCCAATGCCCTGCGCGATGCCACCGGCGTGCGCTTTCCACACTTGCCCCTGACCCCAGACCGTATCTTCGCAGTAATGAGCACGGCCGGATGAGCCAGCCGACGGGCCAGGGGCCAGTCACCGTCGTCGTTCAAACCCGGGTACGGGAGGGAGAGGACGCGGCCTTCGGGCACTGGCAATCAAAGATCAGTGCCGCGGTTGCGAAGCAGCCAGGCTTCATCGAACAGTCGGTGATGCCGCCCAATCCGCCGGCGCAGACCGATTGGGTGATCCTGCAACGTTTCGCCACCGCCGACACAGCCATCGCCTGGTTGCGTGCCGATCAGCGGCAGCAAATGGTGGCCGAGGCGCAGCACATGCTAGTGGGCGTCGATGACGTGCACCTGCTGCGCGATCCCGGCGCAGGCGTCGTGCCGGCGCCGGTGTCTGCGGTGATCACCACACGCGTAAAGCCAGGCCAGGAGGCAGGCTTCCGTGCGTGGGAACAGCGCATTGCAAAGGCGCAGGCGCGTTCGCCCGGCTTCCAGGGCTATCGGTTCGAGCCGCCGATACCCGGTGTGCAGGACGACTGGCTCGCCATCCTGCGCTTCGACAACGAGCAGCATCTGCAAGGCTGGCTCGACGCGCCGGAACGCCATGCGTTGCTGCGCGAGGCGGAGCCGTTCATCGAGGAATTCCACGCCCGCGTGGTGCGCAGCGGGTTCGAGCAATGGTTCACAGGCGGTGATGGCGCCGCTGCAGGGGCACCGGTCTGGAAGCAGAACATGGTGGTTCTGCTGATGCTGTACCCGGTGGTGTTCCTGTTCGGGCGCTATGTGCAGACGCCGTTCCTGATGGGCCGGGCAAGCCTGCCGTTCTGGGCCGCGCTGTTCATCGGCAACGTCGTCAGTGTGACGTTGCTGAATTGGCTGGTGCCCTGGGCGTCCCAGGCACTCGGCTGGTGGCTCAGTCCACCGAAGCGGACGCGACGTGCCGTCGATATTGGTGGCGCGGTCGTGGTATGCGCGCTCTACTCTGCCATCCTGTTTGTGTTCTTCATGCTCTCGTCGTGAGGATGGCGCGCATCTCCGGCTGTAGGCGATCAGGGTCACGACGGGTATCCTTCCCGCTCACATCCAGGCGGGTTCTTTGTGCAGAAAGCGAGCAGCAAGTCCACGGCCAAGGCTTCCGCAGAGATGCCAGCATCGCGGCCTCTCCTCGTCGTCGACGGCGATTCGTTCGCGCATCGCGCATACCACGCCTTGCCCAAATCCATCAGGCGCGCGAACGGCAAAGGCGGTGGTGCCATCGTCGGATTCGCCAACATGCTGCTGCGCCTGTTTGAGACCGAACAGCCCAGGGCCGTGCTGGTCGGCTGGGATACCCTCACTGCACCGAACTTTCGCCAGCGCCTGTTCCCGAACTACCAAAGCGGCCGGGAATTCGACCGGGATCTGGTTGAACAGTTGGACATACTTCCGCAGTTCGTCGCCGCCTGCGGTTTCGCCAATGCCAAGGCCACCGGATACGAAGCAGATGATTTCCTTGCCGCCGCCGTGGCTCATGAGGAGAGCAGAGGTGGCCGCGCATTGGTGGCCAGTGGCGATCGCGATGCCTTCCAACTGGCCTCCGCCAACACGACCATTCTGCACCCGGTAAGGGCCGGCGAGATCGCCCGCATCGGACCCGCGGAGGTGCGCGAACGTTACGGCGTCGAGCCGCGTCAGGTGCCCGATTTCATCGCACTGCGCGGCGATCCATCCGACAAGTTGCCAGGTGCACGCGGCGTGGGAGCAAAAGGAGCCGCCACCCTGCTGCATCGCTTCGAAACGCTGGAACAGGCCTTGGCCGACGGGCGCTTCCCAGAGCAGGCAAACGACCTGAAGCTCTACAAGAAGATTGCCACGATGGTGGCAACGGCTCCGCTGCCGTCGCTGCCGGATCAGTCACCGACATGGGCAGCAGCGGCAAAGCTCGCGAGCGACTGGGAGTTGAACGCCCTCGCCCGCCGGCTCGACGAAGCCGCCGCGACGCGGCGTTGACAATGCCGCGCGAACCCCATCGACTGGTTACGCGTAGCTTGGGTGGGACTCTCGGCAATGACGACACCGGTTGACGTTCTGATCATTGGCGCCGGCGCCTCGGGTGGGGCGGTGGCGTGGAGCCTCGCCGACACCAAGATGCACATCCTGTGCCTCGAGCAGGGTGATTGGATGAAGCCGTCCGAATACCCCAGCGCCGGCCGCGATTGGGAAGCGCGTCAGCTCGACGACTTCCACTACAGCCCGAATCGCCGTGGGCGCGAAACGGACTATCCCATCAACGAGGACAACACACCCATCAGGGTCGCCAACTTCAACGGCGTCGGCGGCGGCACGGTGCTTTACGCGGGCCACTTCCCGCGCTTCCATCCCTCGGACTTCCGCGTGCGCACGTTGGATGGTGTTGCCGATGACTGGCCGATCGACTACGCAACGCTGGCACCGTTCTACGATGAGAACGACCGCATGATGGGCGTATCGGGAACTCGCCGGCGATCCGGCCTATCCGGCGCACGAGCCGATGATGCCGCCTTTGCCGCTCGGCAAATCCGGCGCCACGCTTGCGCGCGGACTGAACAAGCTGGGCTGGCATTGGTGGCCATCCGATAGCGCTATCGCCTCGGAGGATTACGAAGGCCGCGCGAAGTGCATCAATCTCGCACACTGCACCTCCGGCTGTGCGCAAGGCGCCAAGGCGAGCACCGACATCACCTACTGGCCAGCGGCAATCCGCGCCGGCGTCGAGTTGCGCACGCGCTGCCGGGTGCGCGAGATCACCACCAACCAGCACGGCATGGCGTCCGGTGTCATCTACTACGACGCCGACGGCAAAGAGCATTTCCAGCCCGCCGAGGTCGTCATCCTCGCCTGCAATGCCATCGGCACCGCGCGCATCCTGCTGAACTCGGCATCGTCGCGCTCCCCCAACGGCCTCGCCAATTCCAGCGGCCTGGTCGGCAAGAACCTGATGTTCCACCCCTATGCGCGCATCGCTGGTTACTTCGACGAAACGCTTGATGGTCACCGCGGTCCCGGCAATTGCATCTGGAGTCAGCAGTTCTACGAAACCGATCCCTCCCGTGACTTCGTGCGCGGCTACACGTTCGAGTTCTCGCGCGGCCAGGGGCCCGTGATGGCGGCGGTGCATGGCATGCAGACCGGCCGACTGCCCTGGGGCGAGGCACATCACGGCGCCTATCGCCGACTGTTCGGTCATCGCACCGGCATGGTCGCGATCTGCGAGGACCTGCCGGAGGAGCACAACACGGTCACCCTCGATCCGCTGCTCAAGGACAGCAACGGCATTCCCGCCCCGAAGATCAACTACACGCTCAGCGACAACAGCCGGAAGATGCTTGACCACGCGGTGGCCCGCGCCAGCGAGATCCTGCGAGCCGCCGGCGCGCACGATGTCTGGCACGAGGCACCGCTCGCCGATGGCGGCTGGCATCTGATGGGCACCGCGCGCATGGGCACCGATCCATCGCGGTCCGTGGTCAACGAGTGGGGCCGCAGCCACGACGTGAAGAACCTGTTCGTGGTCGATGGCAGCCTCTTCGTCACCTCGGCCGGCGTTAATCCGACGCGCACCATCCAGGCGCTGGCACTCTACGTGGCGGACAGCATGAAGCAACGCCTGGCGACGTTATTTGACTGAAATGACAGCACCGGTCGAACGGGGCGACTGGTCGTTGCTGGAGCAGGTGCGTGCGCAGCCCGAAGCTCCATTGCGACATGCCCTGACCAGCCGCAAAGGAGGACAGCGATGCCAGTGCCACCCCCAATGACAGCGGGCGTCACGCAGCAAGGCAGCAGCGTGGACGGGCTCGTCTGGAATATCCTCGGCCAGACCTACAAGCCGTTGCAGGTCAGCGAGAGCAGCTTCGCCTGGCACGCTCTGCTGCCGCCCGGCACGTTCGTTCCGCCGCACATCCATCCAACCCAGGAAGAGTTCATCTATGTGTTCGATGGACGCTTCGATCTGGTACTCGATGGCCAGCCATCCAACGCATCGGCAGGCGACCTGATCCGGCTGCCACGCGGCATTCCGCATGGCTTGTTCAATCACTCGCAGGCGGACATCACCTGCCTGTTCTGGGTGTCGCCGACGCGCCGGCTCTGGGACCTGTTCCAGGCGATCAACAACGTGCCCGATCCAGCCGAGGTGGTCCGACTGGCGGCCCTGCACGAAGTGAACTTCCTGCCGCCACCGGGCGCTTGAGCTGCCGTCGCGCCGCGATCACCGCCCCCGATTGACCTGCTCCCGCGCGAACCCGGCCATCGAGGCATAACCGCGCACGATCGCCTCGCGTTCCGCATGTGACGCCACCGCATCGACATCGCCGAACCCTTGCGGGGCGCGTTCCTCCAGCACGTCGATCACGCGCTCCGGCCCACCCTTGCGGTTGTTCAGGACGATCTCCGCCGTCATCGGGCGGCGCTCTGCGTCATACGCCGTCAGCGCATCCACCACATCGCCACCCACCAGATGCCGCGCCAACGACCGCGCATCCAGCACTGCCTGGCTCGCGCCGTTCGACCCAACCGGATACATCGGATGCGCGGCATCCCCGAGCAGGGTCGCGCGCCCAAAGGACCAGCGCGGCAACGGGTCACGGTCGCACATCGGATATTCGTAGAACGTCCCCGATGCACGGATCAGCGCCAGCGGATCAACGAAATCCAAGCGGAAACGATCGCGCACGAATGGCTCGACCTCATTCCACTGACCCGCCCGATTCCAATCCTCCCGCCGCGGCGGCAAACCGCTGCCGTCGCCGATGCGCGCCATCACGGCCCAGTTGGTGAGCCGGCGCTGTGGCGCCGCGGGATCAGCATGGATCGGGTAAAATACGAATTTCTGCCCCATGCCGCCCGCGATCACCATCGTCCGCCCATCGACATGCACCGGCCAGTCGGTGGCGCCGCGCCACAGCATCATGCCGTTCCACACCGGCGCGCCCTCGCGCGGATAGAACGCCGCACGCACGGTCGAGTGAATTCCATCGGCGCCCACCAGCACGTCGCCTTCCGCGTCGAACGCGCCGCCACCCTCACGCTGCTCGAACCGAGCCACCACCCGATCCCCCCGATCGGCAAACGACGCCAGCCGGCACCCAGCCACCACCGCGTCCCCGCCCAATCGTTCGCGCACCGCATCCAGCAGCACGGTGTGCAGCTTGCCGCGATGGATGGAAAACTGCGGCGTATCGAATCCCGCGTCAGTGCCGCGCAGCTCCCGCCACACCACCTGGCCGAAGCGGTTGGCATAGATCAGCTCGCGCGTGCGGATGCCGGCGCGATCCAATGCGGGCAACAAGCCAAGCGCCGCCAACTCCCTGATAGCGTGCGGCAACGTATTGATGCCGACGCCGAGTTCTCGCAGTTCGCGCACCTGCTCGAACACGGTGCAGCTGATGCCGACGTCGTGCAGCGAGAGCGCCGTCGCCAGCCCGCCGATACCGCCTCCGACGATCAGCACATGCATCGCGCCATCTCCGACTGCCGGCGATCATGAAGGCGGGTTGCGTTGGTCCGATCAAGCCCCGCCTGCTCAGTCCACTGCCTGGTCCGGTGCGATAATATCGTTGTGGTAAGGCAGTGGCGACGGTTACAGTCCGTCACAACCTGCGGAAGCCGTCGCCCACCCGGGCAACATGGCGGCGCAGCATGCGGCAACTGGCGCCACCGTGCCGTCCCATTTGCACCGAAGATGGCGGAGAAAGCACCATGGATTATCCCTACGATCTCGGCCCGTATTCGCGGAAGGTTACAACGACCTCGGCCGACGCGCAGCGCTGGTTCGATCGTGGCCTCAACTGGTGCTTCGGCTACCACCACTTCGAGGCTGTCGACTGCTTCCAGAAGGCGCTGGAGGTAGACCCGAACTGTGCCATGGCGCATTGGGGCATCGGCTACGCGGCAGGGCCGAACTATAACTTCCCCTGGGAATGGATGGACCCCGCCAGCAAGGTCGCCTCGCTCGCGCGCTCCTACGATGCGACCCACGCCGCGCTGGCGCTGGTCGGTGGCGTCACCCCGGCGGAACGCGCGCTGATCGAGGCGCTGCCCGCCCGCTATCCCCAACGCGACGTCATCGACGACCAGGGGCCGTGGAACGACGCGTTCGCCGATGCGATGCGCCTCGCTTACCAGGCGCATCCGCGCGATCTGGAGGTCAGCCACATCTTCGCCGAAGCGATCATGAACCGCACCCCCTGGCGCATGTGGAACGCGCGCACCGGCGAGCCCACGCCCGGCGCTGGCACGCTCGAGGCGCGCGAGGTGCTGGAAGCCGCGTTCCGCGATCTGCCTGGCGCGATGGACCATCCTGGCCTGCTGCACCTCCACGTGCACCTGATGGAGATGTCGCCGAATCCCGAAGCCGCGCTGGTCACCGGTGATCGGCTGCGCGAGGTGTCGCCGGACATGGGCCACCTGACGCACATGCCGACCCACATCGACATCCAATGCGGCCACTACCGCGACGCGATGCTGTGGAACCAGAAGGCCATCGTCGCCGATCGCAAGTTCTACGATCGCGCCGGGCCGATGAATTTCTATTCCGGCTATCGCATCCATAATTACCACTTCGCTGCTTATGGGGCGATGTTCCTCGGGCAGTACGCGCCCGCCATCGCCGCCGCCGACGAGATGGTCGAGACCATGCCCGAGGAGTTCCTGCGGATTCCCTCGCCACCCATGGCGGACTTCTTCGAGAGCTATGTTGCGGTCAGGCAGCACGTGCTGGTTCGTTTCGGCAAATGGCACGAGATCATTGCGCAGGAGTTGCCGGCGGACCGCGAGCTGTACTGCAACACCGTGGCGATGATGCACTACGCTCGCGGCGTTGCGCACGCGGCGTTGGGTGATGTGGCGGCGGCGGAGGCGGAACAGGCGCTGTTCCGCGCGGCCGCGAAACGCGTGCCGGAATCGCGGCAGATCCACAACGTGAAGTGCGTGCTGCTGCTGGCCATCGCCGAGCAGATGCTGGAGGGTGAAATCGCCTACCGCCGCGGCGAGCACGATGCCGCGTTTGCCAGCCTGCGCGCCGCTATCGCGCTGGAGGATGACCTGCCGTACGACGAACCGTGGGGCTGGATGCAGCCGATACGCCACGCGTTGGGTGCGCTGCTGCTGGAGCAAGGCCGCGCGGCGGAGGCCGAGGTGGTGTATCGCGAGGATCTCGGCCTCGGCGGTTCGCTGCCGCGTGCGCAGATCCATCCGGACAATCTGTGGGCGCTCCGCGGGCTGCTCGATTGCCTGGAGCGGCGCGGCGAGACCGCGGAGGCCGCGATGATCCGCCAGCGCGTTGCGTTCGCTGCTGCGCGCTCCGACCAACCGGTGGAGGTGTCGTGCTTCTGCGCGCGGGGGATGGCGGCGTAGAGGGGAGCGGGCCTCATGGCTCGGGTGTCACGCTCATAATGTCGGAGGCGATCGCCTGTAGCTGCCTCAGTAGCCTCTCCACTTGCTCCACTGGCACATCGGCCGTGAAGTCACCGTGGACCACCGCATTGCGTAGTTTCGCCATCTCACGGAGCCGGTCAGCAGCCACGTTTTCGATATAGCCTTCTTCGGCCAGCGTTTGGATCGCCTGTATTGGCGAGAAGCCCCTTGACCTCCTGGCCTCGCTGTTGGCGCTGGCCAACCGCGCGAGAGATTCCAAAGCAGCCCACGCGGTGACAAGTGCCGCCGCGGGATGCCCCCCTTTCACCAACGCTTCAACTTCCCCGAACGTCGTGCGGAGTTGCTCGGGTGTCGGCCGCGCGATTGGCGGTGTTTCATCCACTGGCGGCGTCAGATAGATGGCTCGAAATTCCCAGCCTTTCTGGTCTGAAACCTTCTTAGCGATGTCCGCGAGCTGCCTTTCGGCGGCAGGGCTCCCCCGAAGCTTCACCTCGATGATGATTACACCTTCCGGGCCCACTGCAATGGCATCCGGCTGAAAATTACCGAGAAACGCGGGAACGACTTCGCGCGGTGGATTGACAAAAAATTTAAGCCCCCGTGCTTCGGACACCTGCTGCAGATTTCTAAGAATATTGCTGTCCCAGAGCTGCGCCTCTGACATCATGGCACCTGCCTCCAGCCAAGGTCGTCATCAATCCTGATATAAACTACGGGAGGATCTGTCTCGACTGCCTGCTCGAGTGTTGGCGTCGGCGAGTGAAAAACTGACGCACTTCCCGGCTCGAACTTCTGGACGATGATTCGCTCCAGCGATGTGGTCATCCGGATAGATTATTGCAACCATCCCATCGATGATCAGCTTGACGATGTTGTCGATGTCTCCGTCCATCTCAGCGGGTGGAAAGTAGAAGATCGTTGCCGCCAGAGGTCGATGGTCGATGAAGAAGAAGTCCCGCAGCGTCTTCACATGTGCATCTGCGGTCTCGCCGACCTTTCGCTTCCACAACTCCTTTCCTTTCGCGTTGGGCGATTGATGCGAACGCGGAGTGTCCCTGATCACGAACTCGACCGGGAATGGTAGGCTGATATCTGGCTCAAGTGACACGTCGCTCAATGGCAGGAAATCCTCATTGCCCCCAATACCTACCACAAATGCGCAAACTATGCAGGGCCTTCCTCTGAGGCAGGGCAATCGCTTGAATCCGGCGTGCTTCCGACAACCGGGGAAACATGTGCCGTCCGCAATCAAGGAAGAATTTCAACACGGAGGTAAAAGGGAGGACGACGGAGGGGCACGGAGTAAGGGTTCAAGGCGCTTCCGCGCGAAGCGCCATATGTACTCTACTCCGTGGGCCTCCGTTGTCCTCCCTTTTACCTCCGTGTTGAAAACCTTGCGGACGTCCCACCTCCACGGTCGCCGCGACATAAGAGCAAGGGCGAAGCGATCCGAATGCGCGCCGAGGCAATTCAAGCGATTGTTGTCCTCTGGAGGTGAAGTGCTGGCTTTTCTCTGCGAAATCTGTCGATGGTGTGCAGCTATAAATTGCACAGGAAAAGCTCGCCGTCCCTTGAGACGCTTATGTTCGGTGCGATCGAAGATCCAACCATCTTGCCCACCGGAGCATCTTCAGACCTGCCTGCCGTCAGGTTGCTCCACGCATCGGGTTCACGCTCTGAAGGCCAGAGAAATCCTTCTCGTTATCTGTAACAATCATGCACTCATGCACCATGGCGACGGCACCGATGATCATGTCAAGAGCGCTGCGCGGTCGTCCTGCCGCCTTGGCTTCCGCCATCAGGCGCGCCCAAATAAGGCCTGCCCTATCATCGAAGGGTAGAATGCGACCGGCAAACATCGCCTGTGGTCCCTCCGCGCCGGAGAACCACGCATCGAGTAAGCCGCGGTTCTTGCCTTGCGGCTTCTCAAGAATGCCTCGGCGGATTTCCGCGAGCGTCAGCGAGGCGATGAACAAATCCTCGTCGCGCTGCACCGCCATCCAGGCGAGGAGCGACTCCGACGGCTGTGGTTTGACAACGTTGCTGATGATGTTGGTATCGAGAAGATATCGCGTCACAGGTCGAACTCGCGGCCGCCTTCACGACGACGCGTGAGATCAAGATCAGCGCCGACGAGTGGCGAGCGACGCAAAGCGGCCAGGATGCCACCCGGTTTGCGGGGATCGCCGGAGACGATCTGTTGCATCGTACGCCGGATTTGCCCGGCGTCTGGCCCCTCCTCGACCAGCTTGCGTGCCAGCGCTCGGATGAGGTCGCGGTCTGCTTCGAAAGCTTGGAGTTCGAACCGAACAATCCCTTGCCCCAGCAGCCTGGACCGATAATTCGTGATCGCCCTTTTCTGAGCCACACTGGCCACCTTCGACCATCCCTATTGTCTCCTGGATATATATCCGGCTAGCGGTTCCCATGCAAGTGTCGTGTTCATCTGCTAACAACCGAACTCCCGGGCAACACAACTAAGGAACCTACGATGCGTCCTTGGCTGGCCGCGATATTTTTCGCCATCCTCGGTTGTAGCCCCGCCTGGGCGGCATGCGACGGACCGCCCTACGACCAGTTCGATTTCTGGTTGGGCGCATGGCATGATCCGGCGGCACCGGCGGCCGAACATTATACGGTCACCCGCACCGCCGGCGGCTGCGCGATCGAGGAAGTGCTGACCGGCGCAAACGGCCAGACACAGGGCATTGGACTGTCCGGCTGGGACAGCGAACGGCAACAATGGCGGCAGCTTTGGGTGGACAAGGACCGGATCGTGACGGTGTACGTGGGCGGTCCCGCGCCGGACGGCACAGTCGTTCTGACCTCCGAGCCAAAAGCCGGCGGAATGCGTTGGCGCTACACGTACCGGAACATCCGGCCCGACCGCATCGACGCCGACTATGCCCAGGGTGTCGGCGAGGACGGGCCCTGGACCACCGTCTGGTCCGGTCACTTCGATCGGATCGGACCAGCCCCCCGATAACACCACCACCCAGCCGCACGTCTCACGCAGACAGCGGGTCCTCCAGCGGCACCAATGCCCCGGTCGTCTCATCCAGGGCGTCAACGCGGCCCGCGCCGATGTCGAACACCCAGCCATGCAGCGCGATGCGTCCCCGGGCGAGCGCAGCCGCGACAGCCGGATGGGTCCGCAAGTGTTGAAGCTGCTGCGCGACGTTCTGTCGCACCAGCGCGGCCACCAGCGCAGTCTCCGATCGATCCTCTGCCGTCGCCAATACCACGCTGTGTGCCGCCTCGGCGTTGCGCAGCCAGGACTTTACCGTCGGCATGCTGTCCAGCCCCTGCGCCACCGGATCGCACAGCGCTTTCATCGCACCGCAATCCGAGTGCCCGCAGATGATGATGTGCGGCACACGGAGCGCACTGACCGCGAACTCCACCACCGCCGAGACGCCGCCCAGCATCTCGCCGTAGGCTGGCACCAGGTTGCCAATGTTACGGCAAACGAACAGGTCGCCTGGCGCGGCATCGGTTATCATCTCGGGGCTGACGCGGCTGTCGGCGCAGGTGATGAACAGCGCCGCGGGGTCCTGGCCGCTGGTGAGGCGGGCAAAGTCGTGGCCATGCTCGGGAAACACGCGATCATGGAACCGCCGCGCCGCCTGCGCCATTCGCACAAACCTGATGTCGTCCATTCAGTCTCCTCGTGACCGGGCCGGACAGCGCACCGGATGTGGCCGCTGCACGCCCAGACAGGTAGCTCGCCCACTATCCGTCCCCAAGATCCATCTCAATTCATCCACTCGCACATTACTCGCCGCCTGGACGGTTGCAGATCGCTACTGCGCGCTCGCCCGCAATAGGGGTCCGGGTGGCATTCGTCCACTCGATCCCGAGTTCCCGCGAAGCGGAACCCCTCCATTCGTTGCGCTGAACCGTTTCATAGTATGCAGACCGCGCCGCAGTCACTCTTCGTCTGGTTGGTTCCCGCCCTGTGGGACCCGAACGAATGGAGGGCATGATGCGGCAGGTTCTGGCTATTGCGGCCGCGGCGGTGGGTCTCGCGCTGCTCGGCTCTGTTACTTGCACCGGGTGCGCTATCGGCAGGGACCATGCCGCATCGGCTGAGGCAATCCAGCTCATGGCATCGCACAGCGCGCAGCCGGACCAATTGATCGCCGATGGGCTTGGAATGTCTCCGACGGATAACGCATCCACCGACGCGGCAGCGAGTTCAGTGCAGAGTAATCGCGGATGTTGGTTGGATCTCGATCTGCCGCAGTGCGAGTGATCATTCGCGTCGTCTGCAGCGCATTCAGGCGCCTACCAGCAATGCGACAGACCTCCGTCCAGAGGGCAGCCCGGTGGGGCACGGACCCAGATCATGCCTTGGCAGGTCGGTTGGACCGATCTGCCGGGCAGCGGATTCGTCGGACGAGTGGTCCGGTAGGATGATGGTGGCCTCGTGCTCGCCAGCGGGCACCTCGGCTGGTGACGAGCCGGAAATGCGATGGTCCGCACCGACGATGACACGGGTGCGAATTTCGTTCGTGCGATGAGGCCTTCCGCCAGGGGTGCGGTGTCACGCGCTGTCAAGTCCCTCGCACTTTTGGGCAGGGAAAGCAATCAAGAATAACACAGATTACACAGATTAAGTCACAGATTACACGGAAAGGAAGTTGATGCGCTTCGCGCTGTGCTGGATGCCTGTCTTGCGCGAAGCGCCATACTATTCTTGTCGGTGTAATCTGTGACTTAATCTGTGTAATCTGTGTTATCCTTGATTTCTTGCTTTTGCATGAGTGAACATCAACCCGTTGTCCAGTTGGCGGAGGCGATCGACAGGCCAGACCGAGCTGTCCGGCCAGACCGTCGGTATGGCCAGGGTGGACGCTGCGTAGTCCGCTGCGAAATGATCTGCAATTAGCCATCGATGATCTCGGAGATCGGGAAGGGCCGCTCCTCACCCGCACGCGCTGCATCGCTGGATTCCAAGTCCTGTTCCCGCACTTGCCAGATCGCTCAAATAACACGCGACAGTTAATCACACTGACTTATAGACCCTGCCGCCATGGATATTCAAGCCGCAAGACCGAGACGCCACCCGCGCCTCCCGCACACGGCGCGTTGACGACAGCCGCCGGAAGGGCCTAAACGCGGCCCCCCGGATGGCGGGCATAGCTCAGTTGGTAGAGCGCCAGGTTGTGGTCTTGGATGTCACGGGTTCGAGTCCCGTTGCTCGCCCCATCCGCGATTAAATCCACGGTAACTCCGACGGCCGCACAGTGCACCCAAGCAGCACTGCTGAGGGCGCGCTTGCTTCCTCGCGGAACCTGACCGCGGTGGCCGCCGGCGTCGAGCAGATGTCGGTCGCCGTCGTCGCCAGTGAGGTGAAGGCGCTCGCCACGCAGACCGCCAAGGCCACCCGGGACATCGGCGCCCAGATCGTGGCCATACGCGCCGCCACCGCTGCCACGGTGACCGCCGTCCGCGAGGTCGGCAAATCGATTGCCCGGGTCGACGCCGTCGCCACCACCAGTCGCGGTCACCGTGCGACGCTCCAGGCGCCTGGCCGCGACCGTGCCGACGCCACGATCCGGGATATCTCCGGTGGCGGTGCGGCGCCAACGCGCCGGTGCCCGCACGGATCGTCCGAGCCGGCAGCAGCGTCGTCGCGATCGCCTTCCACCACGACCAGGCATCGCAGGCATTGCTCAACCAGGCCTTGGCCGTGATCGGCCGCGAACAGGCAGATATTGAACTGCTGCGGCCAGCCATCGCCTCTGGTATGGCGTGCGGCATGCAAAGCACGGGTTCGACCACCGCCCTCATCCTCGCCGGCGGCAAGGCCAGCCGCATGGGTGGCGGCGACAAGCCGCTGCTCGATATCGGCGGAACCTCCATGCTGTCCCGCGTGATCGCGGCACTCAGCACCGAGGCGGCTGCCGTCGCCATCAGCGCCAACGGCGACCCCGCGCGCTTCGCCGGCTTCGGCTTGCCGATACTCCCCGACGGTGCGTTCGAGGGCGAAGGCCCGCTTGCCGGACTCTTGGCCGGCCTGGACTGGGCCGCTGCCCAGGACGCCACCGCGCTGCTCACCGTCCCCGGGGACACCCCGTTCATCCCTGGCGGCCTTGCAGCCGCGCTCGCGCCAGCGCCCGCCTGCGCGGCAACCGGCGACCGGGCCCACCACCTCATCGCGCTCTGGCCAGTTGCCTGCCGAGACGAGCTGCGGCGCCTGCTCTCCGCCCCCGGGCGCCGCAACGTTGAGCACTTTGCCCGTCTCATCGGCATGCGCAGGGTTGATTTTCCGCTGCCGAAATGGGACGCCTTCGTCAACGTCAACACGCCGGACGACCTGGCGCTGGCAAGAGGCATCGCCGAAAGGGGGACATGACGCAGACAGTGGCCATCGGTGGCCTCGGCGCCATCGGCCTGAAGCTGGCGCGCGCATTGGACGCCGGCGTGGACGGGCTCCAGCTGATCGCCGTGGCTGCCCGCGACCTGGGCAAGGCCGCGGCCAATCTGCGCGACTTCCGCACCCCACCTCGCCTTGTGCCCCTTGCCGAACTGGCCGAGGCTGACATCGTGGTGGAGGCCGCCCCCGCCGCGGTGTTCGAGCAGATCGCCGGCCCGGCGATCGAGGCCGGCCGCATCTTCGTGCCGGCCTCTGTCGGCGCGCTGCTGCCGCGCATGGAACTGATTCGCCGCGCCCGCGAAACCGGCGCCCGCATCGTGGTGCCGACAGGCGCGCTGCTTGGCCTCGACGCCGTCCGCGCTGCAGCGGAGGGCCCGATCGACAGCGTCACGATCGAGAGCCGGAAGCCGCCCGCGGGGCTGGAGGGCGCGCCCTACCTGAAGCAGCACGGCATCGACGTCCGCGGCATCAATGCGCCGCAGCTTGTGTTCGAGGGCAACGCCTTCGACGCCGCCGCCGGCTTCCCCGCCAACGTCAACGTCGCCGCGGCGCTTGCGCTGGCGGGCATCGGTCCAGTCCGCACCCGTGTCGAGATCTGGGCCGACCCGACCATCAATCGAAACGTCCATACGATCCGCGTGGAGGCCGAGGCCGCGCGGTTCACGATGACCATCGAGAATGTCCCCAGCGACGAGAACCCGCGTACCGGGCGGATTACCGCGCTCTCGATGCTGGCCTGCCTGCGCGGGCTGGTTTCCACGTTGAAGGTTGGCACGTGAAGTGCATCGTGGCTGACTGAGGGAGACACCTGAATGCGACGTTTGATTTTCGCGATCGCGGCATTCGTGCTGGCGTTCGGCAGCGGTCCCGTGCGTGCGGCCGACGATATCCTGATCGGCGCGATCTATCCGCTGACCGGCGCGAGTGCGCAGGCCGGTGTCGACGCCAAAATCGCGATGGAGACCGCGGCCGACATCGTCAACGGCAGCCATGACATTCCGGGCCTGCTGTTGGGCAAGGGCGGCGGACTGGCGAACCTTGGCGGGGCGCACATCAAGCTGATCTTCGCGGACCATCAGGGCGATCCGCAGAAGGCCCGCGCCGAGGCGGAACGGCTGATCACGCAGGAGCACGTGATCGCGCTTATTGGTTCGTATCAGAGCGCTACCGCGGCGACGATATCGCAGGTTGCGGACCGTTATCAGATTCCGTACGTGTCGGCGGAGAATTCGTCGCCGAGCCTGAGCGAGCGAGGGCTGAAGTGGTTCTTCCGGACCTCGCCGCATGACATCATGTTCACCAAGGCGATGTTCGATTTCTTCCACGACATCGGGGAGAAGACCGGCCGGAAGGTGACGTCGGTCGTGCTGTTCCACGAGGACACGATCTTCGGCACCGACAGCGCCAACGCGCAGAAGCAGATGGCCGAGGCGGCGGGGATCACGGTGGCGGCGGATATCCGGTATCGTTCCAACTCGCCGTCGCTGTCGGCGGAGGTGCAGCAGATCAAGGCGGCGAACGCCGATGTGGTGATGCCGACGTCTTATACATCGGATGCGATCCTGCTGATGCGGGGGATGCATGAGGTGGGCTACACGCCGAAGGCTATCATGGCGCAGTCGGCGGGCTTCGCGGAGCAGTCGTTCATCGAGGCGGTGGGGCCTCTGCTGGATGGCGCGATGAGCCGTTCGGCCTTCGCGCTGGACGTGGCGAAGGCGCGGCCGGCGATCCCGGCGGTGAACGCTCTGTTCAAGGCTCGCAGCAACAAGGACCTGAACGACAATACTGGGCGCGAGGTTACCGCGTTGCTGGTGCTGGCCGATGCGATCAACCGCGCGGGGTCGACCGACCCGGACAAATTGCATGCGGCGCTGGTGGCAACGGACGTGCCGGGCAACCAGACGATCATGCCTTGGAAGGGGATCAAGTTCGACGAGACGGGGCAAAATACCGAGGCTTCGCCGGTGATCCAGCAGTTCAAGGATGGGAAGTACCATACGATCTATCCGTTTGATGTGGCGTCTGAGCCGGCGGTGTGGAACGTCGGGAAGTAGCGGCGTGGGCGCGTTGGGCTGGCCGGCTTCCGCTGTTGCCTGGCCCCCTCCCCCTTCCCCCCTCCCGCAAGGGGCGGGGGAGTGCTGCTTGTGAGCGTCACCGTGCTGCTTCAGGTCGCTGTTGGCGGGCTGCTGATGGGGCTGATCTATGCACTGGTGGCTGCTGGGCTTTCGCTGATCTTCGGGCTGATGGACGTGGTCAATTTCGCGCATGGCGAACTGCTGATGCTCGCTATGTACGCTACGTTCATCGGGTGGTTCGTTACCGGCGTTGATCCGCTGTTGCTGCTGGTTCCGGTCGCGCTGGTGCTGTTTGCGCTGGGGGTGGCGATCTACCATCTGCTGATGGCGCGAGCGCTGTCGGTTCGGTTCAATCGCGGCATGGTGCAGATCTTCGTCACGTTCGGTCTGGCGATCTTCCTGCGCGGGGCGGCACAGTTTGCCTTCGGCAGCGACTTCAAAAGTGTGAGTTCGTCACTGCTGGCCAATCGTACGTTGGACCTCGCGGGGGTGTTTATTCCGCTGCCGCAGTTGGCAGCCGGCGTGGTCAGCCTGCTGGCGTTCGGCGCGCTGCTGCTGATCAGCCGGACCGAATTCGGCCGAGCGCTGGAGGCCACGCGGGAGGACCGCGAGGCCGTCGCGCTGATCGGCATTGATCGGGATCGGATATTCGCGCTTGGATGGGGGCTGGGTGCGGCGGCCGTCGGGATCGCCGGGGTCATGCTCTCGACGTTCTATTACGTATCACCAACCGTTGGCGCCAATTTCGCGCTGATCGCATATGTGACGGTGGCGCTGGGCGGGTTCGGCAGCCTGTTCGGGGCGCTGGTCGCCGGTCTGCTGATCGGCGAAGTGGAGGCGCTGACGGCGGTACTGATCCAGCCCTCGCTGAAGCAGGTCGGCATGTTCGCGATCTACCTCGCGGTGTTGATGTTCCGGCCGCGCGGGCTGTTCGGCACGCTGTGACGGAAACCTCCATCACGCGGCGGCGGCGCAAGGAGCTGGTGATCGGGGCGATACTGCTGGGGGTGCTGGCATTGCTGCCGTTGCCCATACATGATGTGTATACGCGGAATTTGCTTATCATCACCATTATGTTCGCAGGCCTGGCACAGGCGTGGAACATCCTGGGAGGTTACTGCGGACAGATCTCGTTGAGCCACGCACTGTATTTTGGTGTTGGTGCGTATGTCTCGACGCTGTTGCTGACGCGGCTGGGGGTGCCACCGACGATCGGGATGTGGGCCGGGGGAGCGCTTGGGGGACTGATGGCTCTGCTGGTCGGCTGGCCGTGCTTTCGGTTGTCGGGGCATTACTATGCCATTGCTACCGTGGTGGTGGGGGAGATCGGGTATCTGCTGGTGCTCAATTGGGATTGGGTTGGTGGGGCGACGGGGATCAACATTCCCTATGTGCGTTCGATTGGTGACTCCTGGGTGTGGTTGCAGTTCCGGACTGCGAAATTGCCGTATCACTATGCGGCGCTGGCGTTTGCCTCGGTGGCGTGGCTGGTGGCGTGGGTGATCGAGGGGTCTCGGTGGGGGTTCGTGTGGCGGGCGGTGAAAGACGATCCGGTAGCGGCACGAAGTCTCGCGGTGCGGATTTTTCCGTCGAAGATGGCGGCGGCAGCGATCAGCGGAGCGCTGACCGGCATCGGGGGGGCGATCTATGCGCAATACGTTGGCTACATTGATCCGGACAGCGTGCTGTATGGGCAATTGTCGATATTGATTCCGTTGCCGGCGGTGTTGGGCGGCGTTGGGACGCTGTGGGGGCCGCTGGTGGGCGCAGCCGTGCTGATCCCGCTTTCCGAGCTGACACGTTCTTATATCGGCGGATCGGGGCGCGGCGTGGACCTGATGATCTACGGGGCGCTGATCATATTGGTGGCGCTGGCGCGACCACAAGGTCTGGTCAGCCTGCTGGGTGTTCGGGTGCGCGCGCCGGCGGGAGCGGACGATGCCGCCGCTGCTTGAGGTCGATCGGGTCAGCAAGTCTTTTGGTGGCGTGGCGGCCAATGTCGAGATCAGCTTCGATGTGCGGGAGGGGGAGATCCTGGGGCTGATCGGGCCGAATGGCGCGGGGAAGACGTCGCTGTTCAATGCGATCTCCGGCGAGGTGGAACCCGATAGCGGGGAGGTTCGGCTGAGTGGGCGGCGGATCTCCGGGTTGCGGCCGGAGCAGTGCTCGCTGCTGGGAATCGCCCGTACGTTCCAGGTGGTGCGGAGCTTCGATTCCATGACGGTGCTGGAGAACGTCATGGTGGGGGCGTATGCACGTTTGTATCGTACGCGGGCGGCGATGGCGCGGGCGATCGAGACGCTGGCGTTTACCGGGCTGGCGGGGCGGGCGGACACGTTGGCGCACTCGCTGACGCCGGCGGAGAAGCGGCGGCTGGAAGTGGCGCGGGCGTTGGCGACGGAACCTCGGGTACTGCTGCTGGACGAGATGCTGACCGGGCTGACGCCGGTGGAGGCTTTGTCGGGCGTGCAACTGATCCGCGACGTGCGAGCGCGCGGAGTTACCGTGATGATGGTGGAGCACGTCATGGAGGTGCTGCTGCCGCTGGTGGATCGCGCGGTGGTACTGGATTTGGGGCGGGTGCTGACGATCGGGGCGCCGGCGGAGGTGGTGCGCAATCCGGCTGTCATTCGGGCTTATCTGGGCGATCGGTATGGGGGGGAGGCAGTGGGGGGCACCCCCTCCCCGACCCTCCCCCGCGCAGAGCGCGGGAGAGGGGGTAGTGGGGGTGGGGCGGTTGGTGGGACCCCCTCCCCCCTGCCCCCTCCCGCAAGGGGAGGGGGAGGTGCTGGGTAATATGCTGCGGTTGGAGAATGTCTCGGCTTCTTATCGCGGCTTGAGGGCGCTGCAGGGGGTGTCGCTGGAGGTGGCTCGGGGGGAGATCGTCGCGGTCGTGGGGGCGAATGGGGCGGGGAAGAGCACGCTGCTGAAATCGATCGCGGGGCTGGTGGCGACGGACGGCTCGATCGAGTTCGAGGGGCAGTCGCTGCGGCGGGTGGCGGCGCATCGGATCACACGGATGGGCGTGTCGATGGTGCCGGAAGGGCGGCGGCTGTTTCCTCGGCTGTCGGTGGAGGACAATCTGCGGCTGGGGGCTTATGCCCGACGGGGGGCGGATCGGTTCAAACCGTTGGAGCTGGTGTTCTCGCTGTTTCCTCGGCTGCGGGAGCGGCTGGCACAGCGGGCGGAGACGCTGTCGGGCGGGGAACAGCAGATGCTGGCAATCGGGCGGGCGCTGATGACGCAGCCTCGGTTTTTGATGCTGGACGAGCCTAGCCAGGGGATCATGCCTCGGCTGGTGGACGATATCCTGGCGGCGGTCGGGCGGATCCGGGAGCTGGGGGTGACCGTGCTGCTGGTGGAGCAGCGGCTGGTGGAGGCGTTGGCGATCGCCGACCGGGCTTATGTGCTGCAGACCGGGCGGATCGTGATGACGGGTTCGGCGGCGGCGATCCTGGCGGATGGGGCGGTGCGGAAGGCGTATCTGGGGATGTGAGGCGGGGTCCGTCTTGCTGGTGTCTCGCGAGGCTGATTGGTGGGACTGACGTTTGTGTAGCGGGATTATCTTTGAATTGAGATGATCGGTGGGCGGGTTCCGTCTCATGGCGTCGGTGCGTGGGACGATGTCGCGGGTTCTGAGATCAGGTGGTGGGCTTGGCGGCTGCGTCGAGGGCTTGCTGCTCGGCGATGGCGGCGTCTTCTTCCTCGGTCGCGACGGCCCAGGCGGCGGTATCAAAGGGGTCGCCGTAGGTGGCTCGTCGCTGCAAGCGGGTCATGTCGCGGAAGCGATACAACGGGATCGGTTCGCCATAGCGGTTGCGGGGCTGGAACTGGGGCAAATGGGGGATGGGGTCGTCGTCGGGCTGCTGCTCGGGCTCGGGTGCCGGGCGCGATGCGGTTCGGGTGCGGTGGGGAGTGGTGGGCTCAGCGGTGACGCCTCGGTGTTTGGCCAGCGCCGCGACACCGGCGTGGAAGGCGCGGTGCTGGGCGATGGCGGTGCGGGCGTGCCGGTTGGACTGGAGGCTGGTCAGGCCGGGGGCGGCGGCGAGGGCGCTGCAGGCGAGCGAGGCCTGGTAGGCGACGGCGGCGCTGATCGCCAGGGCTGCTTCGATCGGGTCCGCGGGGTGGACGGCGAGGACCATGGCGCGGGCGATGTCCTGGCGGCGGGAGGCTGCTGCGGGGGTTTCGGTCTCGAGCGGCGGGAGCGCGTCGGCGAGCTGTTCAAGCATGTGGGCGAAGATGGGGGAGGCGGCGAAGTCGGCCTCGGGTTCGGTGGTTGGAATCGGCGGTGGTGACATGAGCATCGCGTCTGGTCCGTGGTGGAGAGAATGGGGGTGGATGATACACGGACGGGCGGCGGAATGGCAAGAGTATAGATGACTTTTCTAGTTATTATATATGACGTTTGTCGTGCGGGACATGCGCCCTCACATCGAGACCAATTGTGTACACCGAGTTCTCTTTGATGATAACCTATGCGCCGCGCCGACAGGGGGGAACGAAGCGTCGCTCGCAACGCACTCTGGTATAATGCGGTCGTGCTGCTGGGGAGTAGCTGGATGCAGTCCGACGGCCGCCACCATAGCAAGACCTACGCGCCTGTACTCGGCAACACCGGCAACAGTAAAAGAATCTTCAGCTGCAGATTACGCAGATGATGACCATCTCATGAAGCGCGGGCTTGCCCACTTTGAAACATCCGTCGCGGACTATCCGCGTCCATCTGCGTAATCTGCGGCTGAATTCCTTATTTGCTTCGCAGTCCCACTGCCAACAGGTGGGCGACTATACGTTTGCCGGGATGCTATCCCAAGGTTTGATTGATGATGACCCATGCATTGCGCCGAGTGTTATGGCGGGGACAAGCCCCGTCACAAGCGGAAACGATGAGTCGTGCTCAATAAGTGCTGGGACTCGCTGTCCGGACCGGTCAGGCGGCTCGCGGAAGCGACAACTTTTTTAGGATCGGTGCGAACCTGGCAGCAGTCGCGTCATCCAACTCAAACATCAGATGCAAGCCGTCATTTTCAGTGGCGCGGATGGTGAACTGCAGCGGGAACCCAATACTGTCCACTGTGAGCGTGCCGCGCGTCCCGGCCGGCACGATGGGACCACTGCAAATATAGGCACCGTGCATCGACAAGTCGGCGATGCGAGCGGTGGATGATTGGCCACCTATGGAGAGACGGCACGGCAGGTCCTCGGGGTAGCGTGCATTTTGCCGCCGATCCACTTCGGTGGTGGACGTGCGCACTACACGGATCACCGAATGACGTAGCTCGCCAACAGCTGCGTTCAAGGCCACGGCGTTTTCTCCCACTTCGGCAGCGTGTCTGCCGGTTTGCTCGGCTTCCGCGGAGACCTCTGCGGTTCGACTTGTCATCTCGTTTGCAGCGGATGCTGTCTCTGCGACGTTGCGGGCGATCTCGGCTGTGGCTGCTGCCTGTTGCTCCACGGCTGCCGCGATTGAACCGGCAATAGCATTGATCTCACCGATGGTCTTCTCGATCCGAATTACGGCAGCAACCGAGACCCCAGTGGCACTGCGCACGTGACCAATGTGCTGAGCAATCTCCTCGGTGGATCGTGCGGTCTGAGTGGCCAGGGCCTTCACCTCGGAAGCGACCACGGCAAAGCCTTTGCCGGCATCTCCCGCGCGGGCTGCTTCAATAGTGGCGTTCAATGCCAGGAGATTTGTTTTCGCAGCGATCTCGCCAATCATGTCGGCAACTGCGCCGATACGACCGACCTGCTCGTTCAATGCTTCAATTGTCTGGCGCGTCTCGGCCCCGGCCTCGACCGCGCGGCCGACTATCGCCGTCGATTGGGCAACCTGGGAGCCGATTTCGCGGATGGAAGCACTGAGTTGCTCGGAAGCGCTAGCAACCGTCTGCGCGTTGCTCAATGCTTGCGCGGAGGCTGTCGCCGCGCTCTCGGCTGAATTGCCTGTTCGAGCGGCAGAGGCACTCATCTCCTCGGCGGTCGCCGTCATGGCGCCGGTACGCGCGCCAACTTCCTGAAGCGCGGCCGTGGTTTCACTTTCGATCTTGTCTGCCATTCTGACTAATGCGGCTTGCTTCTCTGCTGCAGAGCGCAGGCGATCTTCCTCCCGCGCGGTGGCTAGCTGTTCCTCCTTGGTCATATGCTCCTTGAACACCTGTAACAGTACCAGCCATGGCGCCAACTTCATCGCGGCGATCGATGCCGGGAATGTGGGTCGATAGCTCCCCAAGGGCGAGTTGCTCCATTGCGGTCTTCAACTTACCAAGCGAGCCGCTGATATCCCTATTAATAAACCACGCAACGAGCAGCATAACCGCCAGAATCGCGGCGCCGATCGAGCCAAGTCGCAATAGCGCAGCGTGGTATGATGCATCGAGATCATCGGTCCAGGCGCCAGCAATGAATACGACCTGCCAGGGCGCAAACCGCGCGACATATGAAAGCTTAGGCTCTGGTTGCTTCGCTCCCGGTTCAAGTGCCAGATAGGTAATGGTGCCGTCATCAGTGTTGTTAAGCACGGCCCGTGCCAATTCAGCGCTCGATTTGCCCGCGGCATCCTTGGACGCGGTAGCTTTCCCTTCCCGGCCAGGATCCCCGCCATGCATTAACACGACCCCGTCGTATGTCTGTACGAGAACGTAGTTGGTGTCGTCGAACCGCATTGTATGAAGATCGTCACGGAACTGCGTCAATGCCTGATCGTGAGTGAGCCGTCCCGCAGTCACTTGTTTTTCAAGGGATTTCGCGAAGCCCATTGATGACTGTACGACAGCGCGAAGTTCAACAAGACGATCATTGATCATGCGTTGGTGCATCAGCGATGCACCTGCCATGATGGATGCGACGATTGCCAGGGTGGACAATGCCAGCAGCAAGGCCAGTTTGGTTCGTAACCGAAGACGACTTAAAATGCTCATTGCACCAGCATCCTTGCACGGCAAACGTGGCCAAGGTATGCACGCAACCACATGAAGAAACGATGAACCGGGCATTTCATAGTCTTTGGCGCACCTCTGATCGCCGGAGTCGGATGGGACGATACGGTGCGGACTATGCGGTGATTGCCTGAATTCAATGCAGCGCGACCGATGCCGTTGGCACAATGGTCAAGCTGCCGCGGCAGTCGTCACGGAAATGAACCCGAGTACCCTAATCCACTTGACGCAGCATCACCTCGTCCTGACGGAAGGACCAATGCAAGCACGCCACCTTCCGGGCGCACGATGCGCGCGATGACCGGACCGCCGGCTTCCGGCAATTCGATCGGGACCTCCGTCCCCGCTGTGGCCCGCCAGTCGCAGCGGCAACTCAGGCCGCTGCGCGCAATGTCGACGGTGGCTGCGCGCACTTCCGAACCACCACGCGGCTGCAACACGGCTGGCACGCCATTGCCTTCGCTCATATCGCCGGCGATCCGCATCGTATCGGCATCTCGTACGACCTCATCGCACCCGCGGTCACCATGCCACTGGCCGCATCTGTGCTCTCCTGCATCGCCTGGGTTGATTCCTGTGTCGCGGTGGTGACGGTCTGAACGCTGGCGACGATCTCGCGCGTTGCCGCGGCCTGCTGCTCGACCGGCGCGGCGAGCGCTGCCCTGCGCCATGAGGACGCGAATGGCACGCGCAACCTGCCATTCAGCACCCGGCGGGCTGTTGGAGAAGATGGGCGATGCGCGGGCGGTCTCACACTTCCTTAATCTCTAGCACGCATGAGATGCGGGTTTGCACAGCCATCGGCGCCAGAGCGGCGGCCGAGCCAGGAGGAAGCGGTGTCTCTACTCGCAAAACTCAGCATCCGCAGCAAGATCATTGCCGGCTTCGCTGCTGTCCTGATCTGCACCATTGTCCTCGGCCTGTTTGCCACGCAGCGGCTGGACGCGGTGAATGCCAACGCGCAGGACATCAAGGACGACTACCTGCCGAGCACGCGGGTCCTCGGGCACATGGCGCAGGTCAGCGAGCGATTGCGCTCGAACCGGGGGTCTCTGCTGCTGTCGACGACGGACGCACAGCGCGCACAGTATAGTGCGTCCCTCAACGAGCAGGCGCAGCTATACGCACGAGAGCGGGAAGCCTATCAACCGCTGATTTCGCCGGGCGAGGAGCAGCGTTTGGCAGGCGCGTTCGATGCGGCATGGCAACGCTACCTGGAGGTCGGCAAAACTACGACTGGCCTGATGACAGCTGGTAAGCGCGATGAAGCGATCGCGATGTTCATGGGCGATGGTGCGAAGGCCATGGCCGAGTACCGCGCAGCCCTGCAGACCGACATCGAGCTGAACGTGCGTCAGGGTTCGCGGGCTGCCGATGAAGGAACAGCGCTCGGCGCTTCGGCGCATCGTTGGATTTTGGCGGGCCTAGGGCTGGCCGGCTTGCTCTGCGTCGCCATCGGCTGGACGATCATTCGCGCCATCTCTACGCCGATAACCGCGATGACCGCGGCGATGCGTCGCCTGGCAGCGGGCGACATGGCGGTCGAGATCGGTGGCACATCACGTGGTGACGA
The DNA here is from genome assembly GCA_963726125.1 of uncultured Alphaproteobacteria bacterium. Lineage (GTDB taxonomy): Bacteria > Pseudomonadota > Alphaproteobacteria > Acetobacterales > Acetobacteraceae > JAMXLO01. The sequence continues at coordinate 107,363 of CAVSBG010000006.1, forward strand.
GATCGGCAAGATGGCGCAGGCGGTCGAGGTGTTCAAGCAGAACGCGGTGGATCGGGTGCGTCTGGAAGCAGAGCAGAAGGTGCTTGAACTGCGAGCGGCGGCGGAGAAGCAGGCCGCGCTGATCACCATGGCGGAGAAGATCGAGGCAGAGACGAACGAGGCACTGGAGGGCATTGGCTCGCGCAGCGAAAGCATGGCGGCGACGGCAGAGGCGATGCGATCTTCTGCCAGCCGAACCGGAGCGGCTGCGAAAAACGCGGCGACGGCCGCGGGTCAGGCCTTGGCCAACGCGCAGACGGTGGCGAGCGCGGCGGAGCAACTCAGTGCCTCGATCAGTGAGATTGGCGGTCAGGTCAGCCAATCCAATGAAGTTGTAGGCCGGGCGGTTGCTGCGGGCAGCGAAACGCGCGCGAAGATGGAGGCGCTGAACGAGCGTGTCGGGCGCATTGGCGCGGTTGCCGACATGATTGGTGAGATAGCTGCCAAGACCAATCTATTGGCACTGAATGCCACTATCGAGGCGGCGCGGGCGGGTGACGCCGGCAAAGGGTTCGCAGTTGTCGCAAGTGAGGTCAAGCAACTTGCCACCCAGACTGCTCGATCGACCGAGGAGATTACCCGCCACATCGGCGAGGTGCGCACAGCCACCGGCGAGTCGGTCGCGTCGGTAAAGCAGATCGAACAGACCATCGGCGAGATCAACGCGATTGCCAGCTCGATCGCTGCGGCGGTCGAGCAACAGGGCGCGGCGACGGCCGAGATTGCCCGTAACGTCGCGGAAACCGCCACGGCGGCGGATACAATGACCACCCGCACCACCGAGGTTTCCACCGAGGCGGCACAGACGGGGCATCGAGCTGTCGAAGTGCTTGAGGGGACGACCGCATTGAATGCCTCCGTCGAGGAACTGAGGCGCGCTGTGATCCACGTGGTTCGAACCTCCAGCGCGGAAGTGGACCGCCGCGGCCATCGCCGCCGTCCATGCCTGGCCGATGCCACGATTGAACGCGAGGGACGCTCCGGACAGGCGGTGCTGCGCGACATTTCCGAAGCTGGCTGCCTCGTGGAGTCGCAATTGCAATGCCAGGTGGGACAGCAGATCAACCTGACGCTGAGCCGCTTTGGCCAGCGGCTGGAGGGCCGCGTGCTGCACGCGTCCGGTGACAGGCTGCGCATAGCGTACACCGGCAAAGAAGTGTCCGCCGGTGATGCTGATCGCATCAGCCAGTCAACGATCCCAGACCTGGTGAAGCTGACGAAGGAGGATCATGTCGCGTTCGTCAAGCGGGTGGCCGATGCCGTCGAGGCACGCCAGGTTCTGCCGCCGGGCAGCCTGGCGACCGCCCATCATTGCCGCCTTGGGCGCTGGTACGATGGTGTCAGCGATGAAGGCACGCTGGCGCTTGCGTCGTTCAAGGCGATTGAGGGTCCGCATCATCTGGTTCATGACTTCAGGCCGCAGGGCACTGGCTGCCCTGGCGACGGATGATCTTGCGGCGGCGCAACGCGAGGTTGCTGCGATGCGCGAGGCGTCCGGGGATATTCTCCGGAATCTCGATTCTTTTGGCCGCGAGTTCCCAGCGACGATCGAAGCGACGCGGCAAACGCCACACGGCGGACAGACGCTGACCGCGGCATGATGGTGTTCTGAGCATCACCAAACACCACAATCGGTGGCCGGTTCTCGCATTGTATAGTCGGCTATGATGCAGTCCGGGGCTCGCTATGAATTACCGGCCGCTCGTGCGCTTGCGCGGATTTCGGAGGAGGAGGTGTCGAAGCGGAAACGGTGCTCCGGGATTTCGGTGAACAGATGGGCATGGCGCCGCGGCAGCTGGATGTCATTCAGCGTGCATACGCGTCCGGCCGCATCGATGCGCACTGCGACAAGGAAGGTGCATCCGGACCTGGCGATTTCCTCGAGCGCGAGGTGCATTTAAATCTCGTCATTGCCGTAATATCTTGGCGCGACGAGGCGCTCTGCGGTGTCCGCGCCGATTACGAACGTGGTGCCGGGGAACAGGCGGGACTTTTCCAGGAAGGTGGGCGCCGTGGTGAGTTCGACCGGCGACTTCCCGGCGAATTGCGTGAGGCGGTGTCGCACGGTGTCGGCGGAGAGCGGCGGCTTGTCGACGTTGGTGACGGAGATTTCGAATGCCACGGGCTGCTGCCTGAGCTCCTCGGCGAGCCGCGCCAGCAACACATGTCCTGCGTGCAGCGGATTGAACGAACCTGGCAACAGCACAGGTGGCGGCGGCGCTGACAGCATCATCTGGCCATCGGGCTGGACGGTGACACGATCGATCTCGCCGGCCAGGAGTTGGTCGATCGCATCGACGGTGGGGATGAGCGTCTCTGTGAAATGTTCGTCGTCGTTGAGCAGGCTGCGTGGCGATGGTGCGGCAACCCCACATGCGGCGGCCAGCCAGAGGACGATGGCGCGCGCAACGAGGTCTTCTTCGGCGGCGCGATCACGGCGGCCCTTGGCCAACACGCCGGTGCAGTGGGCGGTGCGGGCAGAGTTGGCGACGGCGATGTGGAAGCGATGCTCGCCTCTGCGGGGGCGATCGCTGACCAGCGCCGCTGTTGCGCCGAGGCCGACCGGATGGGTGCCGGGCGGCATCAGTTTGGCTGCGCGAGCTCGGGCGGCGCGCGCCATTGCGATCGCGGTCTCGGCACTGCTTGCCTGTGCCGGCGCGAAGCCGAGAAACGCAGCGAGCGCCTGTGGGTCGTAGGGAACCTGTGCTTCGATCAGCAGGCGCGAGCCGCCGGGGACCCGCAGCAACTCGCCGATCGCTCCACTGCCGCCGCCGGTTATCGCGAGTGCAGCCTTGCGACCGGAGGCGTGCAACGCAACGATCAGTTGGTGCCACGCGGCGTCCGGCGGGGTCATGATGCGTGTGGTCCGAAGCTGGGAATGTCGTGGAGGGTGGGAGGCGGTTCGGGCGGAGTCAACAGAGTGTCGAGATGGGGGCGAGTTTTCGAAAGGTGTCAGGGAGTAGCAAGACGTTGGCCGCTGCAGCGCCCCCTCCCCCCTCCCGCAAGGGGAGGGGGAGAGACGGTTAACAATTAACCTGCAGATTGACCTATTGGCCGGGTATGAGCGCGCTGTTTTGATTGGCTTTGGCAACGTTATCGGCGTAGTGTTCCTGGAAGACTGCTGGTCCCTGTGGTGCACCGAAGAGGTAGAGCTTGCCGTCGCGGATCAGCCAGGCGTCCGGGATGATGGGACTGACCTTGCCGTCGGCGAGATCGAGTGCGCATTGGCCTTTGTACTGCGGTGCGTAATGCGCGGGTTCGGCCTTGAACAATGCGAGATTTGCGGCGGTCGAAAACCGGTACCGCCGATGGTCGTATTCGGTCTCGAATTGTGGCTCGCCGAGCATCGGTTTGCCGGCCACGAAGTAGGCCACCGGATCGTAGCCGTTGATGGCCAGCGGGGCTGGAGCAGCCGCGATAGCGTGCAGCGAAATCGCCGAAATCGAAGCCACGGCAAGGGCCAGTAGGCGGGCGGTGTTTCTTCGCGAGATTGTTTGCATCGAATTGCTCCCTTTTTGCATTGCATTGGTAGCCAAGAGTGCGGTCCTGCGAGGAAGGACCGTTTTGGTTTGCGAAGCATCCAACGGACGCCTAGTGTCGGTGTTGCGCCCTCTTGAGTACCGCTGCGCCGTGATGGTTGCGGTGCTTCGCAAGCCTGCTGGCAATCTCTGACTTGCCTGTTGGCACGACCGTTGTTTTGGGCGTTGTAATTTCTGCGGCAGAAGGTTCTTGCTGCGTGGCAAACCACGATGGGCTATCGGTCGATGTCCTGGGCGACCTGCGCGTTTCTCGTCGCGGGGAACATCTGTCTTTGCCACCGTCGAAAAAGACCCGCGCGCTGCTCGTCTATCTTGTCGCGACCGGTCGATCGCATTCTCGGGAGCATCTGTGCGACCTGTTGTGGGAGGGGCCGGACGACCCTCGTGCGGCATTGCGCTGGAGCCTGGCGAAGCTTCGGCCTGTGCTCGAGGCGGACGGCGCCACTCGTCTGGTGACCGACCGGGATCGTGTCACCTTCGCGGCGGCGGGCGCTGAAACGGATCTCATGCGCCTTTCGGCATTGGCGCGAGGCGAGGTTGCGTCGGCAACGACGTTGGAGTTGGAGCAAGCCGCACGGCTGTTCACCGGCGAATTCGCGGAAGGGTTGGACCTTCCGGCATGTTTTCGATTTCACGAGTGGTGCGTAGCGGAACGGGAGCGATGGAGCGCGTTGCGGCTCATCATCCTGACCGCGCTGGTGGAGCGTCTGCGAGGCACGCCAGAGGTGGCACTGGTTCACGCTCGGGCTCGGGTGGCTATCGATCCGCTGGATGAAGGTGGTCATGCGGTGGTGATTGGTCTGCTCGCGGCGCTGGGACGCCAGCGGGAGGCTCTGCGGCAATACGAATACGGCTGCCAGGTGCTTACCGCCGAACTCGGCACGAAACCGGGCGCTGAACTTGAAGCGGCTGTTGCCGCGGTACGGTCGACGCGTCGACGAGACGATGCTGGCGGGCTTCGCGCGGCCGCAGAACGCGTGACGCAGGACATCGATCTCGTCGGTCGCAGCGGTGAACGAGCAACGCTCGATGGACTTGCGCTTGCCGCCGCGGGATCGCGCGCTGAACCTGGGCTGGTGCTGATTGAAGGCGAGCCTGGCATTGGCAAGAGCCGGATGTTGCAGTGGCTCGGCCGCTCGATCGTGGAACTCGGTGGGCGGGCTTTGTCCGCACGCGCCTTCGAGGCCGAGATGCGCCGGCCGTACGGCATCTGGGTCGACATACTCAGGCTGGTGGCGCTCGATGGGATCTCCGATGTCACGCGGGCTGGTTTGCGGCCGCTGACGTTCGAGACGGGCGTGGCGTCCTCGGCGAGCGAGGGGGATCGTGCCCGGCTGTTCGCTGCCGTCTCGTCGATGCTGACCGAGTTGTCGTCACGGACGCCGATGGCGGTGCTGATCGACGACATTCAATGGATCGACGAGTTATCGGTGTCGCTGCTGCATTATGTGATTTGCAGCCTGGTTGAACCGGGCCGGATCGTGCTGGCGGCGACTGCGCGCCCTGGTGAACTGGCCGACAACGCGGCGGCGCAGCTGCTGTTGCGCAACCTGGCGCGCGAAGGGCGCAGAACAGGGATCGCACTTGGGCCACTCGACCAGGATGCCTGTGTGGCACTGGCGACATCGATCGCGCCCGATCACGACGTCGCATCGGCGGTTGCCGCGGCAGAGGGCAATCCATTCTTCACGCTCGAGCTGGCGCGTGCGCTTGCCGGTGGCGGCAGCACGATGCCGGACACCATCGACAACGCATTGGCGGAGCATCTCTCGCGTCCCGAGGGCGCGGCACGCACCGTTCTGCCGTGGGCGGCAGCGTTGGGTCGGGAATTCGACATCGACGTGCTCAACCGCTGCGTGACGCTCTCGCCGTCGGAGTGGGACCACGCGCTCGATGAACTGGAGCGGCGCGGCATCATTCGCTCTCATGGCGACGCTCGCTACGACTTCGCTCACGACCTGATCAGGACGGCCGCGTACGGCCGGATATCTGCGCCGCGCCGGCGGCTCATTCACGGTCAGATCGCGCAGGCCATCGCGATCATCCTCGATGGTTACGAAGCTGAGGGAGCGCTTGCGGGCGAATTGGCGCGGCACGCCGCACTTGGCGGCAACGATGCATTGGCGGCGAGAGGATGCTCGCTCGCGGCCGAACGCGCCATGCGGGTGTTTGCCAATGGCGATGCCATCGGCCTGGCAGTGCGCGGGCTTCATCACGTCAGGCGGATGGAGTTGGGAAACGAGCGCGCAGGCGTCCACATCGCGCTGCTGAAGACACAGATCCTCGCTTCGTCAGGCAGTCGGCAACAGCGTTGGCCGGACCTGTTGGTTGAATTGTCACATGCGATCGCCGCGGCGGAGGCGGAACATCTGACCGGTGTTGCGGCGACCGGATATTATCTGCTGTCGGTATTGCACCAGGACGAAGGGGACATCGCGCAGGCGCAGGCTACCACGCTTCGCGCGGCCGATGCCGGACGCAACGCGGACATGGCGACGGCGGGGGCGCAATTGGCCAATACGGCGCGCTGCATGATCGAATTGGAATTCGACACGGCGCGCGCGGAAGGGCTGCTGAAAGAGGCCGGCGCACTGCTGGACGGCTCGCGATCCGAGGCGGTGGAGTTCTTTTGGGGCGGCGCCTTGCTGCGGCGATGGGACGGTTCGCTGGATGCAGCGGTTGCTTTGATGCGGGACGCGCTTCGGCTGGCGCACAACAACGAAGACCGCTGGCGGGAATGCAAATGCCTCATGTGGCTCGCGGCGATCACGCTGGAGCTTGGAGCGCCTCTGGCTGTGCTGGACCATTGCGAGCAGTTGCGGCCGCTGGCGGCGAAGATGGGGGAGAGCGGCGAACTGCCGTTCGCACAGGCGCTGGAGGCACTGGCGAGACGGATGCTGCAACTTCCCGATGCGGCACGCGGACTATCGGTGGCAGTGGAGCAGCTTCGCGTGTTCGACAGCAAGGCGCATCTTGCATATGTGCTCAACGCCGCGGCGCAGATCGATTTCGAGGAAGGGAATATGGCCGCTGCGAGTAGTGCTTCTGAGGAAGCGCTGGTGGCGGCGCAGGCGACGCAGCGTGTCTGGGAAGCGGCGATCTCTCGCGCGCTGCTGGCACGGGTACTCGTGGCACAGGGCGATCTCACCGGGGCACGGGCGCGGCTGGGCGCGATCGGTGTTGGTGGCGCAGGGTTCGGCGGCTTGAGTGCGCGCGCACGTTCCGCCGAATTGCTGGCTGCGCGGGCTGTGGGGCTGGCGATTCCAACGCTGGATCAACCGGTGTCCTGACAGCGTTCACATGGGTGCAAGGGGAGGGTTCAATGCCTCGTATCATTGTCGAGCGCAGCTTCGATCCGCCGATCACGCAGGACGGGATCGACGCTGTCGGAGAGAGGATTGGGGGGTGCCTGGAGCTTTATCGGGTGCGGTGGATCGGCAGCCATGTGTCGACCGATCGGAAGCGGATGGTCTGTGTGTATGAGGCGGCCGATGCGCAGAGTGTGCGCGACGTGCAGAACGCAGCGCAGGCACAATTCGATCGTGTCTGGCCGGCCGACATCATGGCGCCCGACTGACGCACGGGGAGCCGCTTCGGTTGAGCCGTGGGAACGATGGCGCGGTTGAATGCGCGAATGGCAATGGCGGCAGCCCGGTGTGTCAGAGGAGCGTTGCACGCGTTGCGAAAACACAGGGTGCTGAGCGCCGCGGTGGCGGCACGGACGGCCGAGACGGATTGGCAAGACCGGCCGTGACGCGGTTGGCAAAAGTGGCCGTGATGTGGTCGGCAAGCGCGGTCGTGAGGGGTTGCCACGCCCGGTCATGATAGAGTTGAAGAGTCATCCTCGCGGCAAAAGCTCGGGACGGTATTCGAAGTGCATGGTGTCGAAATGCGCCCAGCGGCCTCCCCAGATGAAACCGTGCCGCTCGAAGACGGCGATGATTTCTGGGGGGATACGATTGACGTAGGTCGGGAGGCCGGCGGCTGCACGGTGCCACAGCCAGTAGTCCGAGAACGCCGTGTTGATATCGATCGCCGCGCCCCAGCCGTGCATGCTGGTCTGGCCGGTGTCGGCGACGTGGCGGCAAAGATAAGTGCCGCCGAGTGGGTAGAGGTATTTCTTGTCTTCCGCGGGCAGTTCGTCGAGTTCGCGCGAGACCTGTGCCAACTGGCGATCGACGCCGTTGACCGAGGTTATGCTGACGACATGTCCCCACGTGGTCGGAAGCCAGACGACGGGCACCAGCCTCGGCGCTACCTGCCCCATCTTGCAGTCGCCATACATCTTGTCGAAAAGCGCTTTGTTGCGAATGCGGCCCGGATCCTGTTGCGGTGGCAGAGCGGGCGCGCCGACGGGATACGGCAAGCGGAGCTGGTCGAGAATTGAGCCGTGGCGAAGTTGCTCCTCCGGGGTCTTGTCGGGGCGCCCGTCATCCACCTTCATGCGGGTGCCGTCACGCCAGATCAGGTCGGTTCCGTCGAAGCTTGCGAGGGCGTCGGGATAGGCGCGCAGCAGGTCATCCATCGAGGCGGCGAAGCCTGTGGGTGCGATTGTGAGCAGCAACACGGCGATTGCCGCTGGGAGGCTGTATTGACGGAGAGTCACGGCAGTTGACCGACTACCAGATCGCCTACGGTGCGGCGGAGCGCGTCGATGCCGGTGTCGCGATGGCGCGTGGGATGCACGCGGTTGGTCAGCAGCGCCCAGGCCAGGCCGCGCGCGAAATCGATCCACACGCCGGTGCCGGTGAAGCCGGTGTGACCGATGGTTTCGTTGGAGCAGGCGTTGCCGCCGGACCAGCCCTCGTGACGCGCCTCCCACCCCAGGCATCGCGTTGCCGATTGCCGCCTGCGGAGTTCCGGCAGCCACGGATCGGTGGCTTGCAGGAGGCGATGCGCCGCGTCGAGGACACCGTCGATGGTGCCGAACAAACCGGCATGGCCAGCGGCGCCGCCTAACGCGAAGGCATTCTCGTCGTGCACCGCACCGCGCATGATGCGGCCACGCCAGGTGCAGTGCTCGGTTGCCGCGGTGTCGGATGGGGGCGGCTGCCAGGTCAGGCCGGATGGCAGTCGCAGTTTGGATAGCGGGCAGCCGTGGTGGCGCTCGATGGCAATGCCAAGCAGCATGAAATTGATGTCTGAGTAGACCGGCGGGCCTGGTTGCCAGACACGCTGGAGGATGAAGGCGCGCAGCGTGTTCGGCTCCAATCCATAAGTGTAGAGCGGCTCGACGGCGGGCAGATGGGTCTGATGGCTGAGGCATTGACGGAACGTCAGTTGACGCTCCGCGGCGTCGCGTTGGTATTGGCGCAGGTCCGGAATCAGCTTGGTCAGAGGGTCATCGAGCGCGATGTGGCCGTGCAATACGAGGTCAAGGATCGTGGGGGTTGTGAACAGAACCTTGGTCAGTGACGCGAGGTCGAACCAGGTCGCGCGATGCATGGGCGCGGTATCTGGTTCACGTTGTGCGAGACCGAACACCTGGACCGCACGATCGCCGGCTGTCGTTACGACACCCAGAGCGGCGCCAGGTATCGGCGAGGGGACGGCTTCGGCAATGGGTCCGATGGCGGCGGCGAGGATCTCGGCTGCGGTCACGTGAGGGCATTCCTGGGTGGCAAGAATTTCGCATTGGCATGTATACGATCCTCGGCGGGCGGAACCTACCGGTTGCTTTTGGCGTCGGTACTGTTGCTTGGTGGTACGGTCTTGGAGGCCGATGTAGTTTCTCGTGCACACGCCGATCCGATCATTTTGCGTTCTGACAGTTATTCTGGCGGGCTGCGAAGCCACCCCGCCGGTGGTCGAGGAAGCCGATACGAAGCCGGCGACGGCTCAGTTCATTGCTCAGTCGGGACACTCGCCGCCGTTTGCGCGGACGCCGTATGCGCCGTTCACCCGAGCGGAGGCGGTGGGGATCGCGCTGCAGGAATGGCGCCTGTTCGGGCAGCATGTGGATGACAACCCGCCGCAAGCTCACTTCGAGCCGGCGGCGGGCGATGATCCGGAGCGCCTGCCCGGTCATTGGGAGCGTATCGGGGAGTATTGGTGGCTCGGGCAGGATGCCAATCGTCGTGAGTCGGCATGGACCGGGATGCACGATGAGAACGGCCAGGAAATCGACGAGAGCCGCGACGACTATTACGCCTGGTCGGCTGCATTCATCAGCTACGTGATGCGAACGGCGGGGGCCGGCGCGCGCTTTCCGTACTCGCCTTCGCACTACGTCTATATCAACATCGGCAAGGAGATGACGCTGGGCCACACCTCGGGCTGGGTGGTGATGGCCGAGCGGGTGGATGCCTATGCACCGATGCTGGGCGATCTTATCTGCTATTCGCGGGAACGGTACAAGCTGACTTATGAGAAGCTGCCTCGGCGGCGGTTCGCCGGGCATTGCGATATCGTTGTCGCTCGGGACAAGGGGCAGATCAGCGTGATCGGGGGGAATGTCGATCATGCGGTGACGATGAAGCACGTGCCGGTTGGCGAGGACGGACGGCTGACCGATGCCGATGGACACTTGCTGGATGCGCGGTATCCGTGGCTGGTTGTGCTGCGGATTGGTTACGATCGGTAGGAGGATGGCCCCTCCCCTCCCGCGAGGGGCACCCCCTCCCCAATCCTCCCCCGCTGCGCGGGAGAGGGAGTTTGCGGTCGGTTCGTTACTCGGCGGGCACGACCTTGTCTTGCGTCGATACGGAGACGGTCGCCATCGATTCGAATACGCCGTCGCGGCGGACGAGCGCATGGAAGAGCGCTGCGGCGACGTGGAGCAGGATCAGGGCGAAAAACGCGAAGGCAAGATAGTAGTGCGCGTTCCAGAGCAATGTATGGAGGCTGTCGCTGAGGGGCAGGATCTGCGGAAGGTGCACGTTGCTGAACAGCACGACCGGGTAGGAGGCCGCGGACAGCATCGCCCAGCCGAGCAGCGGCATGCCGATCATCAGGGCGTAGAGCGCGTAGTGCGAAAGTTCGGCGGCGAGTTTCATTGGCGCGGGAAGATCGGCTGGCAGCGATGGGGCGCCGTAGCGCAGGCGGACTGCCAGACGGATCAGTGCGAGCACGAGAATTGCGATGCCCAGCGGTTTGTGGATCGACACGAGCGACAGATATTTCGGCGTGATGGTCGAGACCATGCCGACGCCAATGAACAACATGGCCAGGATGCACACCGCCATGACCCAATGCAGCAGGCGCTGAACCGGGGTAAAGAGTTGGGTTTCCCCGGTCACGGCTTGGCCTCCGTTGCAGTGTAGGGATAGTCCTTGGCCTCCGCGGTGCGACGATCATAGGACTTCGCGTAGGCGGCGGAGCGGGCGGCGGGGAACGGATCGTCGGATGTCCGCATGCCGTTGGGCAGGACGGTCGGATCGAAGTTGATGTCGCGGCATGGGCCGTCGGCCTCGGGTTCGATCTGCTGGACGGTGAGGGTGCCGACCTGGACGGTACGGCGGTCTTCGGGCCACGCCTTGCTCGGGTCTGCGGTCTGATCGGTCGGATTGGCGACGGTCACGGCAAGGGTCCAGCGCTGCGGCGCGGCATGGACGCGCTGGGTGATCTCCTGTTCGAGGAAGTCGGGGCCACGCTTCGCGAGGTCCTCGGGCGAGACTGCAACAGGTTGCGCGGCCGGCAGGAGCGACCAGCGCACTGTGTGGTCCGCACCGGACGGATCGGTGAAGACGAAGCTGTTGAGACTGTTGTAGCGCTCTTCGGCGTAGCTGCCGGTCCAGGGGGCGGTTTTGGCCCAGGCGCCGAACGATGCGAACTCGGGATGCTGCGCGGCAAATGTCTTCATGGCGTCCGGCTCCTTGCTGCCGGAGGCAAGCAAGAGGCCGTAGAAGGTCTGTGGGGTCGCGACTGGGAAGAACGGGAGGTTGATCATGGCGGTTCGCCATTCCTGGCCGTTTGGCGTGGTGATGCGCAGCCCCATGCCGCGCACCAGGACCGTCGCATCTGGTGCGTCCGGATCGGGCGTGCCGAGATTGAGACGGCCGAGAGCAGGATACTGGCCGGGGGCGAAGACCTGAGCCTGCGAGAGGGCGGTGCCGGCGCCATTTGATTCGAAGGTGCCGGTGAAGCAGATGCCCTTGGCGTGGTTCCGGCGATGACCGAGGGGTGGCTTGTCGCCTGGCGGCGTGAACGCATCGACCACTTTGTCGGAGGTGATGCGCTGCGGCGAGAGCCAACCGGCGGTGTAGGCGAAGGCAGCGGCACTCCCGCCGGCGATGGCAGCGATCAGCACCAGCGATCCGACAACGGATGGCGTGGACGGGCGGCGCGGTTGGGTCATTCCAATCTCATCGTTGTGGCGCAAGTAGGGGCGGATTGACCGATGCGCGCACGTCGTGGCCGGTCCGCCGGACAGGTGCATTAGGCGCTACGGCGTGGTGCGGGGTCAGGTGCGAATATGCTGGCGTTGGTATGATTCGGCTGGGGCGGGCCGATGGAGGCGCGGCGGCTCGCGCCATTCGCGCTCCCGCATGGGAGGCGATCACAGTATGAGTTTTTCCGGTTGGGGTTGGCCCCATTCCAGCCCCCTCCCCAGGACAATCGCTTGAATTGCGTCGGCGACCGATTTGACCGGTTCGCCCTTGGTCTTCCATTGCGGCGACCGTGGAGGCGGGACGTCAGCAAGGCTTTCAGCACGGAGAACGCAGGGAGGACGTCGAGGGCCACGGAGCAGAATGCACTGCGCTTCGCGCGACGCGCCCTTAGCCCTTACTCCGTGGCCTCGACTTCCTCGCCTGCTTCCTTCGTGCTTAAAACCTTCCTGAATTGCGAACGGCACATGTTTCCCGGTTGCCGGAAGCAGCGGCGGGTTCAAGCGATTGCCCTGGCCCCCTCCCCCTTCCCCCTCCCGCAAGGGGAGGGGAGGACTTAAATTTGGCTTCCCCGACAATCGCCGGCGGCCTGCTGTCATCCGCCTCAGCTTGCCTATATGAGGGATCATGACCCTAGCGGCGCCGGGTGGGCCCCCTCCCCGGCGCCGTCGCATGAGGACCCGATGACCGACGCTGCTTCCGAGATTGGCCGACGCCGCACCTTTGCGATCATCTCGCATCCGGATGCGGGAAAGACGACGCTGACGGAACACCTGCTGCGTGCCGGCGGAGCGATCCAGCTGGCTGGCAATGTCCGCGCCAAGGGCGAACGCCGTCGTACGCGTTCCGACTGGATGGGCATCGAGCGCGACCGCGGCATCTCGGTGGTCACGTCGGTGATGACGTTCGAGCATGCCGGTTGCGTGTTCAACCTGCTCGACACGCCGGGGCACGAGGACTTTTCCGAGGATACCTATCGCACGCTGACCGCGGTGGATTCGGCGGTGATGGTGATCGACGCGGCGAAGGGTATCGAGGCGCGTACCCGGAAGCTGTTCGAGATCTGCCGGCTGCGGGACATCCCGATCATCACGTTCATCAACAAAATGGACCGGGAGAGCCGCGACCCGATCGAGTTGCTGGATGAGATCGCATCTACGCTGGCGCTCGACACGGCCCCGGTGACCTGGCCGGTGGGCCGTGCGGCCGATTTCGCCGGAACTTACGATCTGCGGGCTCGGGAGTTGCACCTGACGGCGGAGCTGCCGCAGTCGGAGCCTCGGCTGGTCGCGCTGGGCGATGAGATAGACCTGATCCGCGCGGCGTTGCCCGAATTCGAGCAGGAGGCGTTCAACGCGGGGCACCTGACGCCGGTTTATTTCGGCAGCGCGATCAAAGGCGTCGGCGTCAACGATCTGCTGGACGGGCTGGCGGACTTCGGGCCACCGCCTCGCGCGCAGAAGGCAGACGTGAGGATGGTGGACGCGACGGAGGCGGGACTCACCGCGCTGGTGTTCAAGATCCAGGCGAACATGGATCCCAACCATCGCGATCGCATCGCCTTCGCGCGCGTCTGTTCCGGGCGGCTGGCACGCGGCATGCGGCTGAAGCAGGTTCGCACCGGCAAGCTGATCCCGCTGCATGCCCCGCAGTTCTTTTTTGCCCGCGAGCGCGAGATTGCCGATGAGGCATTTGCCGGCGACGTCGTGGGCATCCCGAACCATGGAACGTTGCGCATCGGTGACACGCTAACGGAAGGCGAGGAGCTTAATTTCGTGGGCGTTCCGTATTTCGCGCCGGAGATACTGCGCCGCGTCCGATTGGATGATGCGATGAAGGCTAAGAAACTGCGGCAGGCGTTGGCGGAATTGGCGGAAGAGGGTGTTGTGCAACTATTCCGGCCGCAGGACGGCAGCGCGCCGTTGGTGGGCGTGGTGGGTACGCTTCAGCTCGATGTGCTGCAGGCGCGGCTGGGGGCGGAGTATGGTGTGGCCATTGGCTTCGAAACGTCGCCGTACGCGCTGGCCCGCTGGGTGTCGTCGGATGATCGTGCGGCGTTGCAGAAATTCGTTGCCGAGAACCGTTCCGGCATGGCCGATGACGTGGATGGCGATCCGGTTTTCCTCGCGACGTCGGCCTTCATGATGCGGCGCGCGTCGGAGTTGGCACCGACACTGGCGTTCCGCGACATCAAGGATGTGCGGGCGGAAAAAGTGGCGGCCTGATCACTCGGGCCGCCACTTCCGTCATATCCGGCCGACCAGCATCAGGACGATGACGATCAGCAGAACCAGTCCAAGGCCGCCGCTCGGGTAGTAACCCCAGCTGCCGCTGTAGGGCCAGGTGGGCAAGGCACCGAGCAGCAACAGGATGAGGATGACGAGCAGCACCGTGTACACGGCGATTTAGCCCTTCGACTTCTCGACTGCCTCGCGGGCGGCGTCCTTCATGCCACCGACAGCGTTCTGTACGCGGCCCGCGGCCTTATCGGCCTTGCCCTCGGCCTCGGTCTTGGCATCGCCGGTGACCTTGCCCCAGGTTTCCTTGACGGCGCCCTTTACCTGTTTGGCGGAACCTTCAACGCGATCCTTGTCCATGTCGATCTCCTGTAGTTGCGTTCAGTTAACTGTCACGGCCGATAGGTCGTGTTATCCTGTGCGGAGTTCGTCAGCCCGTGCCCTGCTGCCTGCAAATCCTTGCCGGCGCCGGCGGTCGTGTAGCAGCCGGACAGCAATGGCGTGGTTGCGGCGAGCGCGAGCAGCGTCAGTGCGACGGCGAGCTTCCTTTGCATCATTCAACCCTTCTTAAGCCACGTCCTGAAACGAGCGGCAGCGGGCGTGGATGCCTGAAGCTTCTGTCAAGGTTTGGTGAATGATGCGGCCAGGCGGTTCGACTGTCGGTCGACATGCTGCGCAACTGCGTGTTGCTGCCAGCGGCAACACACAGGTGCGCGCGGCCTTCGCGCAGCACGCGACGCCGGGCAGTATGATCCGGATGCTTGCCGCGCATTGGTATTGGACTGGTGGACACGATCGTTCGACGGTGCAACACGCCGTCTTCACACGGCTGATGACCGATGCATTGTCGGGCATTGAGAAGGGCCGAGAGCGCGGCAAGCAGCTATATTATTTATCGGCAGTTCGAATTAGTTCGTTTTGATAAAAACACTATTGCTACGTTGATCCACACGGCATAGGGTATGATGATACCTAGCAGTCAGGGTATGAAGAAGATGTGAACCGAAGTCACGGCCACAGTGGGGAGTGCGGTGCATGGCCGGTTATCGTTGCTATATCCTCGATGCAGGGGACCACATCGTGCAGGCACACAACCTCGACTGCGACAGTGACATGCAGGCGCAAACCGAAGCTATGAACTTCCTGAGCCAGGATCCGTACCACAGCTACGTGGAAGTCTGGCGGGCATCCCGGCGGGTCGCGAAGCTGGAACGCCAGGCCGGTGCTCGTCTTCGCCTGTTCCGTCCGGCACTGCGAGGACTCCAGCCAGCCACTGCTTTGCCCTGACCGTCCGGCGCCTGATCACGTCCAGCCACCGGTCACAACGAAGCGCCCCCTCCCTTCCTGCCCCGCTGCGCGGGAGAGGGGAATTGGGTTCAGGCACCTGATCGCCAAGCCCGTTGACTTGGCTTGACGCGGCCAGTACCAAGTCCCTCACGACCAAGAGAAAAACATCCAACAAACGTCAGTCGCAGGGGCTGCGTCGGGGGAGGGGTATTGCCACCACTCCTAGAAGTGAAGGATTTGCACACCGAGTTCCGCACGGGTGCGGGGTTGGTGCGCGCGGTTGACGGTATCTCTTACACCGTCGAGCCAGGCGAAACTGTGGCTATCGTGGGCGAAAGCGGCTCGGGGAAGTCCGTCAGCGCGCTATCCGTACTGCGGCTGATCGCCGACCCGCCGGGGCGCATCGTGCAGGGGGAAATTCGTTTTGCCGGCCGCGACATCATGCAACTCTCGGATGAGGAGATGCGGGAGGTTCGGGGCGGCGAGATTGGCATGGTTTTCCAGGAACCGATGACCTCGCTGAACCCGGTGCTGACCATCGGGCGGCAGATCACCGAGACGCTGGAGCAGCACCGCGGCATGAACCGCGCGGCATCGCACAAGCGGGCGATGGAACTGCTGGGGCTGGTCGGCATTGCCGATGCGGCGCGCCGGTTGAAACAGTATCCCCATCAACTTTCCGGCGGCATGCGGCAGCGTGTGATGATTGCCATCGCGCTGGCCTGCGATCCGAAGCTGATCATCGCGGATGAGCCGACCACGGCACTGGATGTGACGATCCAGGCGCAGATTCTGGAACTTATGAAGGACCTGACGCGGCGGCTGAATGTCGCGCTGATCATCATCACGCATAATCTCGGCGTGGTTGCGCGGTATGCCAACCGGGTCAACGTGATGTACGCGGGACGCCTGGTGGAGAGCGGTTCGGCAGCGGACGTCTATCACAACCCCAAGCACCCCTACACGATAGCACTGCTGCGTTCGGTACCGCGGCTGGATCGGCCGCGGCAGGAACGGCTGGACCCGGTCGAGGGGCAGCCGCCCGACCTGACCCGGCTCGATGCCGGTTGCTCTTTCCGGCCACGCTGCCGCTTTGCCGTCGATGCTTGCGCCAGCGCTCGTCCGGCGCTGGAACCCACGGGTGTCGCCGGGCACCTGGCGGCGTGCTTTCAAAGCCACGTGATTTCCCCGGCGGCCGGAGCGGCGGCATGAACGGCCTTGGCCGGCCGCTGCTGGAGGTGAAGGGGCTGCGCATGCACTTCCCGATCACCGAGGGGATCGTCAAGCGCAAGCTGGTGGGCGAGGTCAAGGCGATCGACGGCATCGACTTTTCGGTGGCTCGCGGCGAGACGCTTGGCCTGGTGGGAGAAAGCGGCTGCGGCAAGACCACGACCGGCCGCTGCATCCTGCGGCTGGAGCGTCCGACCTCCGGCGAGATCCTGTACGACGGCGTTGACGTTGCGCGGATGGAACGCAAAGAGCTGCTGGCGTTGCGGCGACGCATTCAGGTTATTTTTCAGGACCCCTACAGCTCGCTCAATCCGCGCATGAAGGTGGGCGATATCATCGGTGAACCGATCAAGGTGCATGGTATCGAGCCGGATGCTGCGAAACGTTCTGCGCGGGTGCGCGAATTACTGTCGATCTGTGGGTTGAACCCTCGCTTCGTCGATCGTTACCCACACGAGATGTCAGGCGGACAGCGGCAGCGTGTCGGCATCGCGCGCGCGCTTGCGCTGAACCCGGAGTTCATCGTCTGCGATGAAGCGGTCTCGGCGCTGGACGTGTCGATCCAGGCGCAGGTGGTGAACCTGCTGGAGGACCTGCGCGAAGAACTCGGGCTGACGTATCTGTTCATTGCGCACGACCTGTCGGTGGTGCGGCATCTCTGCCAGCGCGTCGCGGTGATGTATCTCGGCCGCATCGTCGAGATGGCGGACAGCGACGAATTGTTCAACAACCCGCTGCATCCTTACACGCAGGCGCTGCTCGCCGCTGTCCCGGTGCCGGATCCGACGGTGGAGGCGCATCGCACGTTCCGGCCGGTGCAGGGCGAGGTGCCGAGCCCGATCAATCCGCCATCCGGCTGCGTGTTCCATCCGCGCTGTCCGATGGCGGTGGAGGATTGCAAACGCGCACGTCCGGAACTGCGCGAGTTGCGGCCGGGACATTTCGTCGCGTGCAGTGAGGTGCATTGATGTACCGATACATTGCGAAGCGCATTCTGCTGGTGATCCCGACGTTGATCGGCGCGGCGGTACTGGTGTTTGTGCTGATGCGATTGATCCCCGGCGATATCTGCATGGTGCGCCTGGGTTCCGGCGGTGGCAGCTTCGATCCGCACTCGCTGGCGCTATGCCATGAACAGGCCGGGCTGGATCGGCCAGTGATCGTGCAGTTCCTCAGCTTCATTTGGGGCTGCTTCCGGTTTGACTTCGGCACCTCGATGTGGTCGGGCAGGCCGGTTTCGCTGGAGATCCTGACGCGGTTGCCGATATCGCTGGAGATCGCACTTCTGGCGACGGTGATTGCGATCCTGATTGCGCTGCCGCTCGGCACCATTTCAGCGTTGAAGCAGAACACCTGGATCGACGTGGTGGTACGCACCGCAGCTATCGGCGGCATCGCCACGCCTTCGTTCTGGCTGGGCATCCTCTCCATCATGTTCGTGCTCGACGTGACCAACGCGGTGCTTGGTTCGCCATGGATGCCGCCGATCGATTATGTGCCGATCTGGAAGGATCCGATCCGCAACCTGTCGATGGCGTTCCTGCCGGCGATCACCGTCGGCTATCGATATGCCGCGGTCAGCATGCGCATGACGCGTTCCGCGATGCTGGAAGTACTGCGCGAGGACTACATCCGCACGGCCCGGGCGAAGGGGCTGCTGGAGAAGCTGATCATCTATCGGCATGCGCTGAAGAACGCGCTGCTGCCGGTGGTCACGGTGATCGGCATCGAGTTCGCGTTCCTTATCGGCGGCCTGGTGGTGACCGAGCAGGTGTTCAACCTGAACGGCATCGGGCGGCTGTTCGTGCAGGCGGTGCAGAACCAGGACTACACGCTGACCCAGGCGCTGGTGATGCTCACCGTGGCCGTCTTCGTATTCACCAACCTGATCGTCGATGTGCTGTACGCGTGGCTGGATCCACGCATCCGGTACGCCTGAGCGGAGGCCGCGTCATGTCCACCAGCACGCTACCGATCGCAGCGGACGACATCATCGAGACCAGACGGTCTGCCTGGCAGGCGACGCTGCACTTCTGCCGGCGCGAACCGCTCGGTGCATTCGGCATGCTGATCGTTATCATCATGGTCGTCACTGGCGTTTCGGCCGAGTTCATCGCGCCGTACAGTCCCACGGCCAATGACTTCGCCTCGATGACTGAACCGCCTAGCTGGGAGCATTGGCTCGGGTACCTGATCAATTCGGCCGCGATCTGTTGTCGCGGATTATCTATGGGGCGCGCACTGCGCTGATCGTTGGGTTGAGTTCGGCGCTGGTCGGTGGGCTGGCGGGGTTGGTACTGGGGGTTGCGAGCGCGTATTTCGGCGGTCCGATCGACCTGGCGTTCCAGCGGCTGTTCGACGTCGTCATGGCATTCCCGCTGATCATCATGGCGCTGGCGATGGTCGCTATATTTGGCTCGGGCGTTCATAACGTGATCATCGCAATCACCATACCGCTGATCCCGCGCTGCGCACGGGTGGTGCGATCGAGTGCGCTGTCGATCCGCGAGATCCCGTATGTCGATGCCGCTCGGGCTTGCGGCTACAGTCACGCACGCATCATCCTGCGGCATATGGTGCCGAACGTGATGGCGCCGTTCCTGATCATGCTGACGGCGTTCGTGGGGCAGGCGATCCTGGCGGAGGCATCGCTGTCGTATCTGGGGCTTGGCGTGCAGGAGCCGACGCCGGCATGGGGGCTGATGCTGCAGGGCGGGGCAGAGGAATACGCTTCGACTGCGCCTTGGATCGCGATCTTTCCGGGGTTGGCGATCGCGCTGACGGTGTTTGGGGTCAGCCTGTTCGGGGATGCGCTGCGCGACGTGCTGGATCCGAAGCTGCGGGAGCGGTGAGGGGGCGAGGCGGGCGGGGTCGCGGAGCTGGCGCGGCCCCCTCCCCCTTTCCGCGCAGCCCCCTCCCCCCTTCCTCCTCCCGCAAGGGGCGGGGGAGGATTTCTGGATTCGGCTCGTTCACCCCTCGCGGCACTTGATCATGCGTAGGGGCGTGTAGGTCAGCGCTACCGTGGCGTCCTGCTTCACGACCTGGTTGCGGGTGCGGACCAGGCCGCGGCCTGGGCGGTTGCGGGAGAGGCGCGCCTCGATCACCTCGCATTCGACGTGGATGGTGTCGCCGGCGAATACCGGGCGCTCCACGTTGAAGTCCATGTGCAGGAAGGCGAAGCCGGTGTGCTGCATGGTCGATTGCACGAGCAAACCTTCGGCGAAACAGTAGCTCAAGGCCGCGGGGGCGAGGCGCTGCTTGATGTCGGATTCTTCGCGCAGGAATTCGGTGTTGGTGAACAGCACTTCCACCATGCCGGTGCAGTTGACGAAGTTGGTGATGTCAGCCTCGGTGACGGTGCGGCCGATGGTGCGGAACTGGCGGCCGAGCGGCAGATCCTCGAAATAGAAGCCCAGACCAACGGTTTCCATTGCGGTCTCCTCAGTCGCCCTGAAACACTGGGCGCTGTTTTGCGACGAAGGCTTGATAGGCACGCGCGAAATCCCTGGTCTGCATGCAGATCGCCTGCGCCTGCGCTTCTGCCTCGATCGCTTCGTCGACCGACATGTTCCATTCCTGGTGGATACAGCGTTTGGTCATGGCGTGCGCGAATGTTGGCCCTTCCGCCAGAGATGCGGCCATCGTGGTGGCCTCGTGCAACAACGCGTCCGGTTGGCAGAGGCGATTGAAGAAGCCCCAGCGTTCGGCTTCGACACCGTCGATGGAACGGCCGGTGTAGAGCAGTTCCGCGGCCCGCCCGGCGCCGATGATGCGCGGCAAGAGGTTGCACGCGCCCATGTCGGCGCCGGCCAGTCCGACGCGCACGAACAGGAATGCGACCTTGCTTGCGGCGGTGCCGAGACGCAGGTCCGAGGCCATCGCTACGATCGCGCCGGCGCCGGCGCAAATACCATCAACGGCCGAAATGATGATCTGCGGACAGGCGCGCATTGCCTTCACGAGATCGCCCGTCATGTGGGTGAAATCGAGCAGGCCCTGCATATCGCCGGACTGCTGCATCTGCACCAACGGCCCGATGATTTCATGCACGTCGCCGCCGGAGCAGAAGTTGCCGCCGGCGCCGGTGATGACGACGCACTTCACTGTCTGGGCGAACGGGAGCGCGCGAAAGGTGTCGCGCAATTCCGCATAGGATTCGAACGTCAGCGGGTTTTTCCGTTGGGGGCGATCGAGCGTGATTGTCGCGACCTTGTTGGTCAGCGACCAGCGAAAATGTTTCGGTTGGTAATTGGCATAGTCGAGCCGAGCCTGGTCAGGCGGCAAGGCCATGGCATGCGCTCCTCGAGGGCCTGGTGCGACGACGCGCTCAGCGTCGGGCCAGCCTCGGCGTTGCGTCAAGCCTCTGCGTCGAGAAAGCCCCGTACACAAGGCTGGGCGACTTGAAGTCGTCGTAGGCCGTGTGGGCCGGCGCGAACAGGCCGTAGGCGACTCTGGCCAGGTTGGGGTTCTGCCAGCGTGAGGCGACACGACGCTGGTAGTCGGCGCCAATGGCCGGAGTTTCCGAATGATACGCGGCGGTCGCCTGCACCCAGCTCTGGCTGACGCCGTACAGCGAATTGAGGAATCGCGCCGCGTACAAGGCGTTCGCCGGCGGATCGAAGGCTTCATCCAGCGAGGCGAAGGCGGTGGGATGGTACATCAGGTTGACCTGCATGCAACCGACGTCGATGGACCGCACGCCGCTGGCCTGCAAGTTACGCACGGCGGCAATCGCATCCTGCTTGGTGGCGAAGAACTGGCCTCGCCCCTCGGCATTGATGGTCCACGGCCAGGGCCGGATGACGCCCTTGTCGTCCAGGCGTCCGCTCTCAACTTCAGCGATGGCCCCCAACAGCCTGGCGGGCAGCCGTATCGTGCGTTCCGCGTTGAAGATTGCGGTATCGCAATAGGCTGACGGATCGATTGGCGGTGTCAGTGTTGTCGGTTTTGGTTGAGAAGCGTGTGCGAGAGTCGCATTGCCCAACAGGGCCAGCAGGATTGGGATCAAGCGGCGCATCCCTGTTCATGCCCAGAAATTTGTCCGATTAGCCAGAAAAATAGTGGGGTATGGCTATTTTGAGTCGGTGAACATGTCCCGCCAGGCTGGTTGTGCGCCTATCACGGGAACAGCCTTCGCTTCATACACGCCACGCGCGATTGCCCGCGCCATTGTCAATGTTGCCGCGTGACCCAATTCGGTCAGCTCCCGCGCGGCGTCAGCCAGTGGGCGGTACCCGGTCGCCACGGCGAAGATTGTGTCGCCATCCATCGGCGCATGGGCCGGAAGGACTGCTCGGGCGAGCCCATCATGGGCCATGATCGCCAGCCGCATCGCCTGCGCCTTCGTCAGGATGGCATCGGTTGCGACCAGACCAATCGTTGTGCTGGTGCCTGGACCTCCCTTCACGCGCATGGTCAGGTCGCAGGCCGCAGGGTAGCCACGGCCGCCAAACTCGCCGTCCTGCTCGTAGGGCGCCGCCCAGAACCATGGCCCGTTGCCGACCAGCGGTGAACCGACCGCATTCACCACGACGATGGCTGCCACGGTGTGGCCCGCGGATGTAGTTGCGCTTGCCGAACCGAGGCCGCCCTTCACCGTGGCGGTAGTTGCGCCCATGCCGCCGCCAACACTCCCGAGCGCGAAGTCCCTGCCGACGGAGCGTGCGGCGGCGTAGCCGAGATCACGATAGGGCGAAAACAAGCCCCAGTCCTTGTCGCCGCCATTGAGGAGATCGAACACGATCGCTTGCGACACAATCGGCACGAGCACGGTGCCGACCTGGAGGCCCCTGCCCTGCTCGCGCAATGCCGCTTGAACCCCGCCGGCGGCATCCAGTCCGAACGCGGAACCACCCGAGAGGACGATCGCATCGACCGCCGGCACTGTGTTGTGTGGGGCGAGCAGATCCGTATCGCGGCCACCGGGTGCGCCGCCGAGTACACTGACCGACGCCACCGCGGGCTGATCGAACACGATCGCGGTGACGCCGGAGCCGAGTCTCACGTCATCCGCGTGGCCGACGGAAATGCCCGCCACGTCGGTCAGCAGATTTCGCTTCATGTTCACCGCCGTGTGTTCATTGCCGCGTATTGATCGCGGGGCATTGATAGCGTGACGGAGTCGTTGGATCGACAATGATCACTGCACATCAGCTTTTTGCGATGTCTGAAACACTGTTCCGGCACCACGCGATCAAGCCCGTGTCATTCGTCTTGTTTGGCCACATTTTGCGACGCAGATGCATCACGCTTCGGCACACTTTGAGCACCGGGAGATACACTATGGCGCACGAGTTTCACGAACAGCTTACCGCATTCCTCCCAAAGATGCGCATCTGGGCGCTGGCATTGACACGGAACCGTGCGGCGGCGGATGACCTTGCGCAGGATGTTGCGACCAAGGCGCTGGTTGCGCAGGACGGTTTTGTGCCGGGCACCAACTTTTCCGCGTGGATTCACCGCATCATGATCAACCATTTCATCAGTGGTGTGCGCAGCCGTCGTGAATTCACCGACATGGACTCGGTGCCGGAAGTTGCGGTGCAGCCGGCGCACGAGGATCGAGCGGCGCTGCGTGAACTGGGCGTGGCACTCGACAAGCTTCCCCGCGATCAGCGCGAGGCGCTGTTCATGATCGTGCTGCAGGAAAAATCGTATGAGTCGGCCGCCGAATTGACCGGTTGCGCGATTGGGACATTGAAGAGCCGTGTGCATCGCGCTCGCCTGCAGCTGCGCTCGTTTCTCACCGGCGAGGAGGTCAAGCAGGCGGCATGACGCGGCTCACGGGCCTTGTCGTGGCTCCAGCAAGTGCAGTGAGAACATCTGCGCCGGGTCGGTCCATAGTGATGCGGTGTGCCAACCCGACCTTTGGGCCAACGCGGCAAAACGTTCCGGCGCATATTTGTAGCTGTTCTCGGTGTGGATGGTCTCGTCACGGGCAAAATGCACGACGTGCCCATCCACCCGAACGACCTGCTCACGCAGGCTGACCAGGTGCATTTCGATCCTGCTTTCGGCGTCATTCCACACCGCACGGTGGGCGAATGACGCCGGATCGAAATCGGCACCCGCCTCTCTGTTCAAACGGACCAGCAGGTTGCGATTGAAGGCCGCGGTGACACCCGCGGCATCGTCGTACGCCGGCAGCAGGATTTCCGGATCCTTGCGCAGATCGACGCCCACCAGGAGAGCGGCACCGGCGCCGAGGGTATCGCGCGCGCGCTGAAGGAATCGCTGAGCCTGCGCGGGATCCAGATTGCCGATGGTGGAACCAGGGAAGAATCCCAGCCGCGTGAGCGAGGGGAAATCCGCGGGCAGCACCATGGCGGCGGTGAAATCGGCGGCCAGTGGATACACTTGCAGATACGGACGCTGCATGTGCAGGCGCAGGCTCATGCGTTGCAGCGCCGGCGCAGCGACGTCGATCGGCACATAGGCGCGGATCACCGGCTCGCCGGTCTTGCCTGTGACGTTCAGCAGGTATTCGGCCTTGGCCTCATCGCTGGCGCCGTACTCGACCAACACGATTGGTGCCATGAGGGACTTCAGGACCTGCGGCGCCACGTCGGCGAGCAAGGCGTGTTCTGTCCGGGTCAGGTAATACTCCGGCAGGTCGGTGATCTGCGCGAACAGCCGGCAACCGGCTTCGTCGTAGAACAGCGCGGGCGGCAGCGTCTTGGGTTCTCCCAGCAGGCCGGCGAGCGCGACGGCGGCGACGCTGCTGGTCGCCGCCGGAATCAAGGCGGAGTCATCAGGCATGGAACGCTCTTCCCTATTTCAGGCGTCGGCTGCCAGGCGGACGCCGCTGAACTGCCAGCGTTTGTCCGGATGGAAGAAGTTACGATAGCTGCGTCGCGAGTGACCCGCCGAGGTGGCCAACGAGGCCCCGCGCAGCACCATCTGGTTGATCATGAACTTCCCGTTGTATTCGCCGACGGCGCCGGCGACCGGGCGATAACCTGGGTATGGACTGTAGGCGCTGCCCGTCCATTGCCAGACGTGGCCGATCAATTCCGCGATATCGGGCGATGCGGCGGCGGCTTCCCACTCTGCCTCGGACGGCAGGCGCGCGCCGGCCCAACGGGTATAGGCATCGGCCTCATACCAACTGATGTGACGAACCGGCGCATCCGGGTCGAGCGGCACAAGACCGCGCAAGCCCATCTGCCACCATTCACCATCTGTCTCGCGCCAATACAGCGGCGCGTTCCAACCGGCGGCCTGCGCGCAGGCCCATCCGTCCGACATCCACAAGGTCGCGGTGCGGTAGCCGCCGTCGGCGATGAACGCCAGCCACTCGCTGTTGCGCACCAGGCGCGACGCGAGGCGGTACGGTTGCAAATAGACCGAGTGGAGCGGGGTTTCGTTGTCGAAGCAGAAGCCGTCGCCGCGATGCCCGACGTGCACCATGCCGCCGTCGCAGGCGACGAGGCGGGTGGCACCGACGGCGGCCTCGGGTTCGCGCCAATCGGGCAGCACCGCGGGTGCCAGAGGGCTTTGAGCGAACGCGTGCAGCATGTCGGTCAGCAGCAACTCCTGGTGCTGCTGCTCGTGCTGCAAGCCGAGCTCCACCAAGCCTGACGCGGCGTCCGGGATGTTGTCCAGCAGACGCAGCATCGCGGCATCGACATGCGCGCGATAGTCGGTGACCTGGGCGACGGAGGGCCGTGTCAGCAGACCACGGGCCGGGCGCGGATGGCGTGGACCGACAGCCTCATAGTACCGAGTTGAACAGGTAGCGGAAGTTGTCGTCGAACACCTGGTAGCCAGGCAGGAACGACGTCAGGATGAACTGCTCGAAGAACCACGTGATGTGGGCGCGGTGCCATTTCGCCGGGCTGGCGTCGGGCATGGACTGGACACACTGGTCCTCGTCGCTGAGTGCGGCGGCCAGACGTTCGGTCAACCGGCGGACTGCGAGGTAACGTTCGGAGAGTGTCGGGTCGGGCACAACGGGCACGGGCATCGGCATATCGTTCATGGGGGTCTCCCGCCTGCGGCGGTTGGGGCGTTCTCCCGATTGCGGCGGTTGGCGCCGCTCCATCGTGTCGGTTTCCGCTGTGACGTGACTATGGCAGCCTTCATGCCGTGCTGGAAGTCAGGGGCCGGACAAGAAGATGGGCGGCTCATCACCGCCCATCTCCGCGCTACCCTACCCCGGTGTGGCCTACGGGATCAGGTCACGCACTCTTGTAGTGATACTCCGGCATGGCCTCGAGCGAGGCCTTGGTCGCGCCAGGCATCACGATCTTGTCGTCCTGGATCTTCAGCTGA
This sequence comes from uncultured Alphaproteobacteria bacterium, assembly GCA_963726125.1. Classification (GTDB taxonomy): domain Bacteria; phylum Pseudomonadota; class Alphaproteobacteria; order Acetobacterales; family Acetobacteraceae; genus JAMXLO01. Next base: position 133,295 of record CAVSBG010000006.1, read on the forward strand.
TCGAACGGCACGGATACCAGCTTGGCGCCCATGCCCAGGAAACCACCGACCGACAGCACCGCGGTGCCGGCCTTGTGGTCGTTGTCGCTCATCAGGATGTCATCGATCGAGCCGATCGACTGGTTCTGATCATTGTAGACGCTGGCGCCGACGACCTTGCTGGTGCGTACCTGGTGGTCCGCGGTGAAGTAGACCGGTGTGGTTGAAGTACTGGCGGGGCTACTCGCGGGCACTCCGGTAGTGGCCGAATGGCTCGGCATGGCCGGAGTATTCGTAGCGCTGTTGGCCGACACACCAGGAGTGGCCGAATGGCTTGGCGTCATGCCAGGGGGCGACGGCGGCGGAGCGCTGCCTGCTGTCTGGGCCATGACGGGCCAAGCAATCAGCGCCGTCGCGGCGAGCATTGTTCCGAACGAAGCGTATCTTGCCATGGTAACCTGCCTCCTTGCAGGGCGCGGAATGAACGGCCATGGCGTGGTGTGGTTTCGCTCGGAACACTCTCAAAATAACGTGTGGCACGGTGCGGCTGGCGTGAACGCAGCGGCGGCGGTGTTGGATGGGGCGCACAATTGCGCGGGGCGGCGGGTTGTTGCCACACTTTGGTAATTTGGTGCGGGGGTATTTGGTGCGGGTTTCCTTGGGGAGGCGGCGATGGCACAGCGACCGATCTGGCGCGGACACCTGCGGCTCGCGTTGGTGAGCTGCCCTGTTGCACTGCACAGCGTGCTGCGCGCGAGCGGTGACCTGCACTTCCACTACATCAATCCGAAAACCGGGCATCGGGTGCGCACGGTGACGCTGGATGCCCAGACCGACGCGGAGGTGGCGCGGAGCGATCTGGTGCGCGGCTATGAGTTCGAGAAGGACCGCTACGTGCTGATGGAGGATGAGGATTTCGAGAATGCCCGGATCGAGAGTTCATCCACCATGACGGTCAGCAAGTTTGTTCCGCAAGACGCGATCCAGCCGATCTATTACGACGCCAGTTATTATATGGTGCCGGACGGCGATGCGGGCCTGGATGTCTACGTCGTGCTGCGCGATGCGATCGAGAAGTCGGGTCAGGCTGCATTGACGCGCGTGGTGATTTCGCGCCGCGAGCGCGCTGTCGCGATCCTGCCGCTGGACCGCGGGCTTGTGGTACACACGCTGCACGAGCCGCGGGATCTGTACGACCACGCCAAGCTGTTCGATCATATCCCGAAGACGCGTCCGGATGCGGAGATGGTGAAACTGGCGACGCAACTGATCGAGCGGCAGGAGGCGAAATTCGAACCGGCGGATACCGAGGACCGCTATGAAGCGCGGTTGCGCCAGGTGATCGATGCCAAGCTGAAAGGCGAAGGCGTCACGCCTGAGGCACCGGAGAGCCCGCGCGGCGACAATGTGATCGACCTGATGGCGGCACTGAAGCGCAGCCTCGGGCAGGGCGGCAAGGCTGCGGCGGGGGAGGGCAAGGCTGCGGCGCAGCGGGGGAAGGCGGCGGCGAACAAGCGCAAGGCCGCGGCGCAACGCACGGGGGCGAAGAAGCGGAGCGCTGCTCGCAAGCGGGCTTGAGACGGGGGTTCTTCGGTGCCGGTATCAGCAACGATGCGGAGTCCCGGTCGGAGCACCGCGATCGCGAAGGGTGCAGGGCCGGTCAGCAACCATTCCACGCAGCGAGGGGCGGTGAAGCGCTGTTGGATTGGTACATTACGGGGGAATTCCGGCACGGGTACCCCCTCCCCCAACCCCCTCCCGCAAGGGGAGGGGGAGAAAGAATTTGTTGATGAGGTTACTTCACCTCTGAAAGGCGCTTCTCAGCCATTGGGCGCCATGGCGCATCGGGCGGCGCTTCAGCTAGAGCGCGGTGGAACAGGTACCTGCGGCTTCCGCTGTGACCTTGCCGTTCACTTCGGTGATCGCCTCCGCGGCTTCAGCGGCGAGCGTCGCATCGAAGCGGACAGTCAGTGCGGTCCGCCAGGCATCGGCGGCGTCCTGCAACCTGCCTCGGCTGGCTTCGGCATTGCCGAGCAACACGTAACCTTGCCGCGACTGCTCGCTGTGCGGATCGATCTCGGTGAGGCGGCGTCTCAGCTCTGCAATCAGAGCTGCCTCGCGCGCCTCGCGCACGCGCGCCGCGGCGATGCGATCGGCCAGCGGTTGCGCGGGCATTTCGGGTGACCCGCCGACCAGGTACAGCGCCAGCGCTCCGATCGGCACCAATGCCAGCGCGAACCAGACTGTCGAGGTGGCATTTGCGCTTGTATCCGGCTCGGTGCCACCGGCGGCGGCCAGCAGGCGGCGCTGCACTTCCAGCGCCGCGCTGGCTTGTTCCGAGGCGGCGATACGGCCGTCCGCGAGATCGCGATCAAGCTCCGCGAGCTGCGCACGATGCAGTGTGATCGCCGCGTCGCGACGGCTGCGCGCAACGGCCGCTCGGCGTAACGACAAAGCAAGCGGCGCGAGCGATACGCCTGCCAATACGGCAATGGCCAACCAGATCATGCGCGGCGGATCATGACTTCAGCAGATTGGCCAGGCGCTCACGTTCGTCATCGCTGAGCGGGGCCGGTTCGGACGGCCGACGGCGCCATGCGATCAGCGCGGCGGCAAGGCCCGCCAGCAATGCGATGCCGGGGGCACCCCAGAGCACCAACGTCATCGCATCGAGCGGTGGGCGCAGGCGGACGAAGTTGCCGTAGCGCGCAACCATCCAGCCGATGATCTGCTGATCGGTGTCGCCCGCAATGACGCGCTGGCGAATGATGTGACGCAGGTCTCGCGCGAGGTCGGCATCGGATTGCTCGATGCTCTCGTTCTGGCAGACGAGGCAGCGGAGCTGATCGCCGATAGCCTCGGCGCGAAGCTCCTGCGCGCGATCAGGCAATAACTCCGCGGGGTCGCTCACCGCGTACACCGGCAGCGCGATGGCGGAGCACAGCAGAGCGGCGGCGGCCAGTCTCATGGCGGCAGCCTTGGCTGGGTGCATGCTGCGCGCGGTGCCCGGGGGATGGTTGCTGGCTGGAACTGCGTCGTTCGCAAATTTGGTGCGGGTCGCGATGGCCGGGTCGGGGCCCGGCCATGACGGCGGGGGCGGTCGCGGCCATGACGGCGGGGGCGGGGGCGGCCATGACGGAGTTGGAGCGCCTGGTATCACACCAGCCCCTGCATCAGCGGCGCGAGATACTGGGTCACGACACTGTCGCTGAGGCCACCGGCCCAACGCCAGCGCACGATGCCGGACTTGTCCACCAGGTAGGTCTCGGGGACGCCGTAGACGCCGAAGTTGATGGCGACCGTGCCGGGCTCGTCGCGTGCGATGCGCAGGAAGGGATCACCATTCTGCTTCAGAAAATCTGTCGTGGCGTCGGGCTTGTCTTTATAGGCGATGCCCCATATTGGCGTGCCCTTCTCCTTCAGTTGCATGAGCACCGGCGCTTCCTGCACGCACGGTATGCACCACGAGGCGAAGAAATTGACCAGTGCCGGGCGACCGCCGGCGATCACGTCGGCACTGGAGAACCCCTGGCCCGGTGGCTGTCCCGGCAATGCGAAGATTGGCAGTGGCTTGCCGATCAACATGCTCGGGACACCGTGCGGGTCGTAGGTGCCGTCACTCATGCGATCGAGCAGCATCCAGAACGCGGTGCCACCAACGACTGCGGTGGCGAGTGGCGCGAGGAGGAGTGAGCGGCGTTGGAGAGGGGTCATTGGAGCACCGCCCCCCGCTTGCTCGCCTGCGGGCGGAGGGATTTGCGCCCTGTGGCAGCGAACCGAGCCGGCCCCCTCCCCCCAGCCCGCTCCCGCAAGGGGAGGGGGAGTATTTGGAGTGGCTTGGTTGCGGTCATGGTGCCATTCCTGCCCGCACGCCACCGGCCGCACGCCGCGCCGGGGCGCCGACGCGGAGCCGCCGATCAGCCAGGGACAACGCGCCACCGGCGGCCATCACCAAGGCGCCTAGCCAGATCCACGGCGCCAGCGGATTAACGTGCAGCCGCAGCACCGCCGTACCATCGCGCTCCTCGCCGAGCACGGCGTAGAGATCGCGCAATCCGTTGGTCTCGATCGCGGTATCGGTCACCGTGGTTTTCTGCACCGTGAACAGCCGCCGGGAGGGATGGAACATCGCTACATCGTTGCCGTTGTGGGTTACCCGAATATCAGCGACGCGCGACGCGTAGTTCGGCCCCTGCTCATCGCGCAATGCAAGCAGCGTCCAGTCATATCCGCCAAGATGCACGGTCTCCCCGGGATGCACCGCCACGATCGTGCTGACCGCCAGCGACATCCCCGCGATGCCCGCGACGGTGACGCCCATGCCGGCATGAGCGATCGCGGAACCCCACACTGAAAGCTTCTGCGCGCCCAACCGAGCGCGCACCGTGGCGAATGGACCGGCGAACAATCGGGTGCGCTCGACGACCTCGGCGAAGGCACCGAAAATCAGCCACGCGGAGGCCGCGAAGCCGAGCGATGCCAATCCCGCGCGCACGCCCACTGCCGTTGCAATCCCGATCACCGCCGCAATCAGCGCTGCCCACCATAGTTTCCGCACGGCGGGCCAAAGCTCGGCGCGCTTCCACGGCAACACTGGTCCGATCGACATCGCCGCGAACAAGGGGATCGCCAGCGGGAACACCGTCGCCTGGAAATAGGGCGGACCGACACTGAGCTTCTCGCCCAACAGAGCGGCGAATAGCGGATAGGTCGTGCCCGTCAGCACCACCGCGCAGATCGAGCACAGCAGGATGTTGTTCAGCACCAACGCGCCCTCACGCGAAATCGGCGCGAAGATGCCTGTCGGCGCCAATGCCGGCGCGCGGAACGCGAACAGCAGCAGCGAGCCGCCGATGACGAGCGCGAGGAGCACGAGAATGAACACGCCGCGCGTCGGATCGTTGGCGAAACTATGAACCGAATTGAGAATGCCGGAGCGCACCAGGAATGTGCCGCACAGCGACAGGGAGAACGTGCCGATGGCGAGCAGGATGGTCCAGATCTTCAGCGCCTCGCGCTTCTCTACCACGATCGCGGAATGCAGCAGCGCGGTGCCGGAGAGCCACGGCAGCAGCGACGCGTTCTCCACCGGGTCCCAGAACCAGAAGCCGCCCCAGCCGAGCTCATGGTACGCCCACCAGGAGCCGAGCGCGATGCCACTCGTCAGCATGCACCAGGCGCCGAGCGTCCACGGCCGCACCCAGCGTCCCCACGCGGCATCGACGCGGCCTTCCAGCAACGCGGCGACGGCGAACGCGAATGGAATGGCGAAGCCGACGTAGCCGGCGTAGAGCACGGGGGGATGGAACGCGAGGCCGGGGTCCTGTAGCAGCGGGTTCATGCCGTTGCCGTCCACCGGCGGCGGCCAGACGCGATCGAGCGGATTGGACGTGGTCAGCGTGAACAGCAGGAACCCGGCGGAGGTGAAGCCCAGCACACCGATGACGCGCGCCCGCAGTCCGGTCGGCAAGGCGCGGCCGAACGCCGCAACGGCGCCGCCGCACAAAGCGAGGATCAGGCACCAGAGCAGGATGGAGCCCTCATGGTTCCCCCAGGTGCCGGTGATCTTGTAGATCAGCGGCTTCAGGCTGTTGGAGTTCTCGGCGATGTTGGCGACCGAGAAGTCGTCGACCACCGCGCTCCACACCAGGCAGCCGTACGACGTCGCCAGCGCGATCAACTGGCCGATCGCCAGGGCCGGCGCGGTCTGCATCAGCCGGATGTCGCGCGCCTGTGCCCCGAGTATCGGCAACACGGCCTGCGCGCCGGCGATCACCACCGCCAGCGCCAGTGCGAAATGGCCGAGTTCCGGAATCATCCGCCTACCTTCTTCACCTGCATGGTGTCCCAGGTCGCCGCCGGGGGCGGTGGTCCCGCGGCAGGGTTCCAATGGCCAGACTTCTTGAGCGCCTCGACGACTTCCTGCGGCATGTAGGTCTCATCGTGCTTGGCCAGCACCTCGGAGGCGCGGAAGGTCCCGTCAGGGTTCAGCGTGCCGAGCGCCACGATGCCCTGCCCCTCACGGAACAGGTCGGGCAGGATGCCCTGATAGCTGACCTCGACGCTGGCCTTGCCGTCAGTCACCCGGAACTTCGCTGCCGGATGGCCATCATCGGTGGTGCGCTGCACGCTGCCCTGTTCGACCAGCCCGCCCAGGCGGAAGCTGCGGCCCGCCATCGGCGCCTTGCTCGCGACGTCCGACGGCGCAAGGAAGAACACTAGGTTATCGCGGAACGCGGATAGCACCAGGGCGGTCGCCGAACCGAGCCCCAGCCCACAGGCCAGCAGGATCCACAGACGGCGACGCTTGCGGGTCATCGGCGGCGACGGTGATCCAGGGCGGCCAGGCGTCGCTTCGCCGTCCGCATGCGCAGGAACGCCTGGACCGCGAAGGTCGTCGGGATCACCACGCCCAACGCATACGCCGCCATGATGAACGGCAGATGCGTCATGATGGCAGCTCGTCAGCGCGCGCCATCAGCAGCGAGCGGATGCGCCGCTCCATCACCGCGGCGCGGGTGCGGGTCAGGACGATGGCTGCGAACACGAGGGCATAGCCGAGCGCCGCCAGCAGCAATGGCCACAGCATGCCGACATACATCGTCGGAGCGCCGGTCAGCGTGATGGTGTCCGGCTGATGCAGCGTATTCCACCAATCCACGCTGAACTTGATGATCGGCAGGTTGACCACGCCGATCAACGCCAGGATCGCGCCGGAGCGATAGCCTCGCTGCGGGTCATCGAACGCGCGCACCAGGGCGATGTGTCCGAGATAGAGGAAGAACAGCACCAGCACCGAGGTCAGCCGCGCATCCCACACCCACCAGGCGCCCCACATGGGCTTGCCCCAGATGCTGCCGGTGAGCAGGCACAAGGCGGTGAACCCGGCACCGACCGGCCCGATTTCCGCGGCGGCCAGGTCGGCCAGCGGATGCCGCCAGACCAGCGACAGCACGGAACACAGCGCCAGCGCCAGGTATCCGGCGGAGGCGAGCCAGGCCGACGGCACGTGCACGTACATGATCCGCACGGCATCGCCCTGCTGCCAATCGGCGGGCGAGAAGAATAGCCCCCACACCAAGCCAACGGCGGTCAGCAAAGCGCCGCTGACGGCCAGCCACGGGAGTACGGCACCGGACAGGCGCAGGAAGCGCCCCGGATTGGCGAAACGGTGCAGGCTGCGCCCGGGATTTCGCTTGCCCGGCGGCGTGGCAACAATGGAACCAGCGTCCACCACGCGAACCTATCCCAGGCCGGCCGGTGTTTGAAGGCTGCCCGTCATTAACATCGCTCCACCCATCGTCTCGCACCCCGCAGGACCATTCCCACTCCCCAGTTAGCCGCGCCTTAACCGATAGTGGGGGAAATACCGGCCCTGCGCGTCACAGCACAGGAGGTGGTCCGTGCGATATCTAAAATTAATCACTGCGCTCGCAATGCTCTGCATCGCATTTGCGGGCATCGGTTCGGCGTCGGCCGAGGAGTATGGCACGAAGGACGAGGCTGTCGCGTTGGTCAAGCGCGCGATCGCCCGCGTCAACCAAGTCGGCTTCGATACGGCGAAGGTCGAATTCATGGACCGGAACGGCAAATTCTTCGACCGTGACATGTACATCGTCGTGGTCGATCTGGCGGGCACCCGCCTGGTGCACGGCCAAAATCCGAAGCTGGTTGGCAAAACCTATGTCGATGCCGTTGACGTCGACGGCAAGGCGTACGGCAAGGACGTCATGCGGATCGCGGCGGGGCCCGGCACCGGATGGGTGTCATTCATGTTCAAGGACCCGATCACCGGGAAGGTGCTGCCGAAGGAGAACTACGTCGAAAAAGCCGGCGACTACATCTACCTCTCCGGCGTCTACACGCGCTAGCGCATGCCCGGCGTGCAAGGCGACCTCCGGCGAATGCGCTCGTTCCGCGACCTGCCACTGTGGGCAAAAGTGCTTATCGCGCCGGCCGCCGGCATGGTGGCGGGCATTGCGGTGGCCGCCTCGGTCTGGCTGAGCGCCACCGAGACCGAAAGCCGACTCGCATCGGTCGCCGACACGGCGCTGCCAACGGCGGCTGCCAGCGTACAGCTGCTCAACATGGTGGACGAGACCCAGGCAAAGGCAATGCGCGCCGTGGTCTGGCAGCAGGCAGGCGTACCGCAGGCGACGATCGATGGGCTGGCCAAGGAGGTCACGACGGGGCTGGCCGCGCTGCGCAAGAACGCCGCCGGCATGGCCGAGGCGCATGACCGGGACGCCACCGACCCGCCGCGCCTGAAGTCGATCGCGGCCAAGTCGACCGTCTACGCCCAGCAGCTTGGCGACGCGCTGGACCTGATGGAGGACCCGGCCATCGCAATCGGCTACTTCCGCCGTGCCGACGCGACATTCGAGGCGTTGCGCGACGAGATATCCGGACTTGCGGCAGCCCATCGCGCGGTCGAGACGATCGCCATACAGACCGCGCGCGACAGCTCGCATCGAGCCCTGGTTCGCGCCTACTGGCTGTTCGGCGGTTCCACGCTGGTGATGCTGATCCTGATGCCGGTCGTGGTAATGGCGGTCGCCCGGCCGGTGCGTGCGCTGACCCGGACCATGACCGAGCTGGCGGCTGGTAACCTGAATGCCGAAGCCGCCGGCCAAGACCAGCGTGACGAGCTCGGCGACATGGCCCGTTCAGTGCTGGTGTTCAAGGAACACATGATCCGGGCGAGCGAACTGGCTGCGGCGCAGGAGGAACAGCGACACAGAGCCGAGGCCGAGAAACACGCCGCGCTGCTCGCGATGGTCGAGACCATCGAGACCGCGACGGGATCTGCGTTGCAGCAGATTGGCGATCGCACGACCGCCATGGCCGTCGCCGCCGAGGCGATGAGCGCGTCGGCCAATCGCACCGGCACGTCTGCGCAGGACGCGGCGGCAGCGGCCAGTGAGGCCCAGGGGATCGTGCGGACCGTCGCCAGCGCCGCCGAACAGCTGGCCGGCTCGATCCGCGACATCGGCGGACAGGTGACGCAGTCCACCACCGTGGTCGGCCGCGCGGTGTCGGCCGGCAGCGAGACCCGCACCATCATGGCCACCCTGAATCAGGAGGTCGAACGCATCGGCGCGGTCGCCGACATGATCGGCGAGATTGCCGCCAAGACGAATCTGCTGGCGCTCAACGCCACCATCGAGGCGGCACGCGCCGGCGAGGCGGGCAAGGGTTTTGCCGTCGTCGCCTCCGAGGTCAAGCAACTGGCCATGCAGACCGCGCGCTCCACCGGCGATATCGCGCGGCACATCGATCAGGTGCGGGCGGCTACGGGGGCATCGGTCGCGGCGGTGGCGCGCATCGATCAGACGATCGCGGAGATCAGTGCGATAGCCGGCTCGATCGCCGCGGCGATGCAGCAACAGGACGCGGCCACCGCAGAGATCACCCGGAATGTTGCTGCGACGGCGCTGGCGGCAACCGAGATGACCAGCCGCACCAGTGACGCCTCGAACGAGGCAGCAGCGACCGGGCGTACCGCGATGGACCTGCGCGACAACATGGCCGCGCTGAGCGGGGCGGTCGAGGATCTGCGCCGGTCTGTGATCAAGGTGGTCCGGACGTCGACCGCGGATGTGGAACGACGGCAGTTCCAGCGCTATGCGGTCGATCTGGCGGGCGAGCTGTCGGTCGCCGGCGGGACGGGGTGCCGGGTTCGCCTCAGTGATTTGTCGGAAGGCGGGGCGCATTTGCGTGGTGCGCCGGAGGGCGGGGCCGGGACGCAGGCGACGCTGCGGATCGACGGTGTATCGGGGCCGTTGCCCTGCGTGGTGCGCGCGGTTGAGGGCGACGAGGCTCATGTGGCGTTCCAGCTCGACGAGGTTGCGGCCGCGGCGTTGCGGGCGGTGCTGTCGCGGCTGGAGGCACGCCCGGCGGCGTAGGGTTCGGACAGCAAACGAGGCACCCCATCCCCAACCCTCCCCCGCTTCGCGGGAGAGGGGTGTCGGCGCCAATACTCCCTCTCCCGCGCCTTGCGCGGGGGAGGGCTGGGGAGGGGGTGCCGGCATCGCAATCGCCATCGCTTGATGCAGTTGCGCGTTGGAGTACTCTGGGTTGATCACCCAGAGGAACCGAGGCCCATCGTGCAATACTGGCTGGTGAAGTCCGAACCCGACGCATTCTCCTGGGACCAGCAGGTGGCGAATGGCGTCGAGCCGTGGACCGGCGTGCGCAACCATTCGGCCAAGCTGAACCTCAAGGCCATGAAGACCGGCGACCGCGCGTTCTTTTACCACTCCAATGAGGGCAAGGAGATCGTTGGCGTGGTGGAGGTGGTGCGCGAGGCGTATCCGGATCCGACAGCCGAGAAGGGCGAGTGGGTCTCGGTCGACGTGAAGGCGATTGGGCCGATGCCGAAGCCGGTGACGCTGGCGACGATCAAGGCGGACGCGAAATTTGCTGACTTCGGGCTGGTGCGGCTGTCGCGGCTTTCCGTGGTGCCGGTGTCGAAGCCGCACTGGGACGCGATATGCAAGATGGGCGGTTGGAAAGGATGAGCGAGGAGGAGGACCGAAACCCCCTCCCCGACCCTCCCCCGCTTCGCGGGAGAGGGAGCGATGGCGCTGAACTCCCTCTCCCGCAAAGCGGGGGAGGGTTGGGGGAGGGGGTGGCGGGCGCTCTGCCCACTCGCGGACATCGCCGACAAGGCAGCGAAAGGCTTTGCTCCGCCGCCGGGCGGACTGACCGGCCTGTTCGCGGTGCGCCAGGGCGACGCGGTCTATGTCTATGTGAACGACTGTCCGCACATCGGAACACCACTGGAATGGGTCTCCGATCGCTTCCTCTCGCACGACGGCAGCCGTATCGTCTGCGCCACGCACGGCGCCGAGTTCCGCATCACCGACGGCGAATGCCTGCGTGGGCCCTGCTTCGGCGATCGGCTCGAGCCGGTGATGATCCAGATCAAGGACGGGATCATCTACGTGCCGGAGGATGCGGGCCTGTAAGGCAAAAACAAAGGGAAGGAACACGCGATGCCAGATGTCCACACAGCCGACGGGCAGGTGTTTCCGGTCAGGCCAGAGATCGCCGCCAAGGCGCACATCACCGCCGCGCGCTATCAGAGCATGTTCGAGAATGCCGCGCGTGATCCGAATGGATTCTGGGGCGAGCAGTCCCGCCGCATCGCCTGGATGAAGCCACCGACGAAGATCAAGAACGCGAGCTTCGCCGGCGACGTCTCGATCAAGTGGTTCGAGGACGGCATGCTGAACGCGTCGGCGTCCTGCCTGGATCGACACCTCGCCACGCGCGGCGATCAGACGGCGATCATCTGGGAGAGCGACGACCCGTCGGTGTCGAAGCACGTCACGTATCGTGAGCTGCACGAGCAGGTGTGCCGGCTGGCGAATGCGATGAAGGCTCTTGGGGTCAAGAAGGGTGATCGCATCACTATCTATCTGCCAATGGTGCCGGAGGCCGCGGTGGCGATGCTGGCCTGCGCGCGCATCGGCGCGGTGCATTCGGTGGTGTTTGGGGGATTCTCGCCTGACAGCCTGGCGAACCGCATCCAGGACTGCGCATCAGAACTGCTGATCACCGCCGATGAAGGGCGTCGCGGCGGGCGCAAGGTGCCGCTGAAGGCGAATGCCGACGAGGCGCTGAAGTCGTGTCCTGGTCTGAAGAACGTGATCGTGGTGAAGGTCACGGGCGGTGATGTGGCGATGCAATCCGGCCGCGACCATGACTATACGACACTGTGCGCCGCAGCGTCGCCCGATTGCCCGCCGCTGGAGATGAACGCCGAGGATCCGCTGTTCATTCTTTACACCTCGGGGAGTACGGGGAAGCCGAAGGGCGTGCTGCATACCACCGGCGGCTACATGGTGTGGGCCAGCTTCACGCATGAGAACGTGTTCGACTATCACACCGGCGATATCTACTGGTGCACCGCCGACGTCGGCTGGGTGACGGGCCATACCTATATCGTCTATGGGCCGCTGGCGAACGGCGCGACGACGCTGATGTTCGAGGGCATCCCGAACTATCCGGATAGTTCACGATTCTGGCAGGTAGTGGACAAGCACAAGGTCAACATCTTCTACACAGCGCCAACCGCGATCCGCGCGTTGATGCGCGACGGTGAAGGGCCGGTGCACAAGACCTCGCGCAAGTCGCTGCGCATACTTGGCAGCGTCGGCGAGCCGATCAATCCGGAGGCGTGGCTGTGGTACGATCGCGTTGTCGGCGATCATCGCTGCCCGATCGTGGATACCTGGTGGCAGACCGAGACCGGCGGCATCCTGATCTCGCCGCTGCCGGGGGCTACGCCGACCAAGCCCGGTTCGGCGACGCTGCCGCTGCCGGGCGTGAAGCCGATCATCGTCGATGGTGACGGCCATGAACTGCATGGCGCTTGCGAGGGCAACCTGTGTCTTGCGGATTCCTGGCCCGGGCAGATGCGCACGGTGTTCGGCGATCACGATCGCTTCGTGCAGACATACTTCTCGACGTTCAAGGGGTTGTATTTCACCGGTGATGGCGCGCGCCGCGATGCTGATGGTTATTACTGGATCACCGGCCGCGTCGATGACGTGATCAACGTGTCGGGCCACCGCATGGGCACCGCGGAAGTGGAGAGCGCGCTGGTGGCGCATCCCAAGGTCGCCGAGGCCGCGGTCGTGGGCTTCCCACATGAGCTGAAGGGCCAGGGCATCTATGCCTACGTCACACTGAAGCTCGGCGAGGAGCCGACGGAGGCATTGCGCAAGGAGCTGGTCGCTTGGGTGCGCAAGGAGATCGGGCCGATCGCCTCGCCGGATGCGATCCAGTGGGCGCCGGCTCTGCCGAAGACCCGGAGTGGCAAGATCATGCGGCGGATACTGCGCAAGATCGCCGCGAATGAGACTGACAGCCTGGGGGATACGTCCACGCTGGCCGATCCTGGCGTGGTGAATGAGCTGGTGGATAATCGGGTGCAGTAGGGGGCGGGGGCGGAGACACTTGGGGCGGGCCCCCTCCCCCAACCCCCTCCCGCGAGGGGAGGGGGAGGACATTTGTTGCACTTGTCGCACTTCCTATCCTTCCCGCGCGGCCATTCTCCCAGGTCAGCGGTCGCTGACATCTGACTGACGGCCGTATTGCATAGGCAACGTGGCCGCCCCATGCCTGACGGGAACCCCGCCAGGAAACCCCCCGCTTGACCCTCCATCAGATCGAGTCGCTGGCGATCATCGCCGGGATGATCGCGCTGTTCGTCTCTGACCGCCTGCGCTACGACCTCGTCGCCGCGCTGGCGTTGTCTGCTGCGGTGCTGCTCGGCGTTGTGCCAGCCAACAAGGCGTTTGCCGGGTTCTCCAGTTCCGTCGTCATTATCGTCGCATCCGTGCTGGTGATCAGCCGAGCGGTCGCGATCTCGGGCGTGATCGACAATGCGATGCGGCGGCTGATGCGCATTCTCAATTCAACCACGCTTCAGGTCGGGGCGCTGACGGCGGCGGTCACTTTCATGTCGGCGTTCGTGAAGAATGTCGGGGCACTTGGCGTGTTCATGCCGGTGGCGATCCAGGCGGCTGAACGCCGCAATCGACCGGTCTCGCGCTACCTGATGCCGCTTGCGTTTGGCTCGCTGATCGGCGGCACGATCACCCAGATCGGCACCTCGCCCAATATCCTGATCTCACAAGTGCGGCAGGAGACGCTGGGTCAGCCTTATCACATGTTCGACTTCACGCCGGTGGGCCTGCCGCTTTCCTGTCTCGCCGTCGTGTTCCTGAGCTTCGGCTGGCGCCTGCTGCCGACGAACCGCCGGGGCCAGCCATCACCGGAGAAGCGTTTCTCGATCGAAGACTACACCAGCGAAGCCACATTGCCGGAGGGCTCGCCGCTGGTCGGGAAGACCGTGGCTGATCTCGAAGCACTCGGCGATGGCGAGGTGACTGTCGCCGGCATCATCCGCGAGCATTCGCATCGCTACGTGCCTCGGCCGCACTGGACGCTGTACGCAAACGACATCCTGGTGATGCAAGGCGACCCTACCGCGCTGCAGCCCATTGTGGACCAGGCCAAGCTGAAAATGCTGGGCGCGGAGGAAATCGCCGAATTGAAGCCGCACGACAAAGACGACCTGCTGGAGAGCACCGAGGCTGTCATCGCCCCGGACTCTCGTCTGATCGGCCGCACGCCGCGCGATCTGCATCTGCGCCAAACCTACGAAGTGAACCTGCTGGCGTTGAGCCGGAGCGGACAGCAGACGATGACGCGGCTGCACCATAGCCGCTTCGAAGCGGGTGACATCGTGGTGCTGCAAGGGCGGCAAAGCCAACTCGCGCGCGCGGAGACGGAACTTCGGCTGTTGCCGCTGGCCGAACGCAGCCTGGCGATCGGACGGCCACGCTGGCGCTATCTGCCGCTGCTTGTCCTGTTGGCGGCGATGATCGCCATCGCGACCGGCGTGGTGCAGGTCGAGGTTGGCTTCTTCGTCGCCGCCACACTGATCGTTCTGCTGCGTCAGATCACACCGCGCGAAGCATACGACGCGGTCGATTGGCCGATCATCGTGATGCTTGGCTGCCTGATACCAGTCGGCGAAGCGTTGAAGGACACCGGGGCGGCGAAACTGCTGGCCGATGGCCTGACTGTGATTGCCGCACACTTCCCCGCCTATGGCGCGGTCGGCTTGATCCTTGTGGTCTCGATGCTGGTGACGCCGATGCTGCACCACGCGGCGGCGGTCCTGGTGATGGGACCGATCGCGGCGGCGGTCGCGAAGAACCTCGGTCTCGGACCGGATGCGTTCCTGATGGCGGTGGCGTTCGGCGCGGCGTCCGACTTCCTTACCCCGATCGGCCACCAGAACAGCACTCTGGTCATGGGCCCGGGCGGTTATCGCTTCAGCGATTATTGGCGGCTGGGTCTGCCGCTTTCCATTATGGTCGCGGTGTTCGGCACGTGGCTGATCGTGTTGACCTGGCCGCTGCGATAAGCGCGGGCGCTCACGCCACGCGCAGCGCGGGCCTGTCGGCGGGGTAGCGTGTCGATGCGCCGACGCGCACCACGAGTTCCAACGGAGCGGTGAAGCCGGCGAACACCTCGGTCGGGAGAGTTGCGTCGCCGTTCGTCCAACGCAGACCGTTGGCTGGCTCGAAGGCGTGGAAGCCAGCGGACAGTCGCGCGTCGTCGGGGGTTATCACGCGAAACCGGGTTCCCTGGCGCACGGCGATATCCCGCAACGCAACGCCCAGCAGCCGCGGGTCCCGAACCAGGCCCCACTTTGCCGGCGAAGCCGCCCGCGAAACGATGTGCAGGTCGGACGGGACTACCGGCAGACGAAAGACATAGACATCACCAACACGTTCCACTGCCTCCAGCCGCCGCCCATTCATCATGAGATGGAGCCCGGGGTCGTCCGTCATCGGCTGGCTTTTGCGCTGGCCAGCGCGCAGCACCAGGCGCCGCCAGACGGCGTCCACCACGGGACCACCTGTCAATACGGGGGCGCATGGTTCCTCCTGGCGGTGATCGCAGCTTTCGTGGTTTTGGAACAGCCATCGATTGCCGTCGTCGCGATAGCTCTCCGCCGGCGCGCCATTCGCCAGCAGCACATCATGCGTCTCAAGTTCGATATGATAGACGGTTACTTCCTGTGCGCGATCATCCCAGAGGATGGTGTGATGATTGATCAGGCATTCGACTGGGATCAGCGCACCGTCGAAATAGAGCGAGTGGCCTTTGGTCACATAGAGGTCGCGGCTGGGTACGTTGTTGTCGAGCGCACTCTTGCGAACGATCACTGGCGTTGCCGCGTTGCGTCGCGCTGACGTCGCCAGCACCTTGCCGACACCGATCCATCTGATCCGCCGCTTGGCGCCGGTGAGCGTAACGACAAGATCGCCGATCGTCAGTAGCTCGACGGCGACCTCGCCGCGAATGGTGCGGATCTGTGTGCCGGGCAGGAAGCAAAGCGGCGTTACCTCGAATGCGTCGCCGGCATCACTGAACGGAGCGCCGGTGTAGATGACGGATGTCAGCGTGGGCGTGTCCGGGAAAGGCTGCGAATTACCATACATGACCGTGGGCGGCGTGGCGCTGAGGAAGGAGAAACCGGTCAGGTGGCCACCGGGTTGCAGCGCATCGGCGGGGCTTCCCGCGAGCCATTGTATGGCGAAGCCGTCATTCAGTCCGCCACGGGTGGCAAGGTGCGTCCATTGGGTGGGGTTGGTGGTGGTGGTGGGACGCGTGGCCATCAAGTCATGCCCTGACGTCCAGGCAAACCAGAACGTCCCGATGGCCGTTGTGCCGGTGTCGGTCAAGGTGATGCTGTATTGGAATTCGGCGGTTCCGATCGGCGCAACTGCGATGGTCGCTGATGCGGCCTCTGGCATGGCAGGCTTCCCGAATGCTGGCTGGACGTTGTTGCTAAATATCGCGGTGATGGCAGCATCCGCAACACGGATTTGTGCTTTGGGGTGGGGTTTGTTTTAGATGTGGCGCGGATTTCTTCAGTGGCGTTAAGTATTCTTTAACTATAGGGATGGAACGGAATATATCCGAATTGGCACTGAGTTTCGAATGATGCCGGTGCGGTCGTGCGGGTGCTCTACGTGCCGCTACTGCGCAGGACACGCAGGACAGTTTCGGCACGCTCTGGTGTTCCTGCCTTGGGCAACACGAACACCTCGTAACCAAGTGAGGGGTAGACGCGGAGCAGATGATTGTACTCCACGATGGCCTCATCGAAGTCGTTGCGCCGCTCGGTGTCCGTCACGTAGATTTCGGGCCAGGGTGGCACCAGGAATATTCGGTTGTGATATCTGTGCGCTTGCGCCAGGGCTGCAAGGGTCGGCTCGCCTGTCAAACGCTCAAGGGCGGCTGCGGCATCGATCAAGCCTCTGTCGAAGAAGACCCAGCCGGGTGTGGCGCCGTGCGCGGCGCGGTCGGCGAAAGCGAGTGCGACGGCTCGGCGAGCGAAGGCGAATGGATTGACCCACGGCAAGGCGGATCCGTCGCCGAGCAGTTCCTGGTTGACGATCCGGCGGCCGGGTTCTTCCACTGTCACGTGGCCACGGCGTGCGAGTTCGGTGAGCAATGTTGACTTGCCGCCGCCGGAGCATCCGGAGATCACGACGAAACGGTCGATGTTCGGACTCCTGTGGTCGAGGGCAACGGTGGCGAAGCAAGCAAGGAAGCGGCTTGTGCCACAGATGTACGCGGATACCGCAGATGGATTGTGCCGATTGAGATGCCGCTGACGCCCTCCGAAAACTCCGCGCCGAAGGCGTTCAGGTTTGGATTCACGACCAGCGATCTGACCTGCCGGCGGTGCTACGGTGTGATAGGGCGAGGTGCGATCGACAGCTTTTGTTGCCGCTGTCACCACAGACGTGGATGCTGAACACCACGACTGCCGCAGCCCCCTCCCCCCAACCCCCTCCCGCAAGGGGAGGGGGAGGATATCGGCTCCGACAGTCGGCCGACACCGGTATCATCTGCGATATCCGCGACATCTGCGGCGAAGAATCCTTGCTGTGCCGCTTACGGCACGGGACGCATCGTCCTCTCTGCCGCGGCGCGGGAGAGAGGACGATGCCGCCAGAGTTACAGCGTGCCCATGTAGTCGCGCTTGCCGATCTCGACACCGTTGTGGCGCGCGATGTTGTAGGCGGTGGTGCAGTGGAAGAAGAAGTGCGGCAGGCAGAAATGCAGCAGATAGGCCTGCCCCTTGAACGACATCGTGCGCTCGCCAGCCTTCCAGCTGATGTCCTTGTCCTCGGTGCCGTCGATCTGCGCCGGGGTGAAGCCCTTGACGAAATCGATCGACTTCGCGATGCGCGCCTTTGCTTCGGCGAATGACGCATCGGCATCGGGGAAAGCTGGCAGATCGACGCCGGCCAAGCGTCCTGGGGCGTTGCGACCGAAATCGGTTGCCTGACGGATCTGGCGTCCCAGCGGGAACATGTCCGGGAACAGCCGCGACTGCAGGAATGCCTGCTCGTCGTACTTCTTCTCCGCGACGTGTGCGGCTGTCTTGTCGACCACGACCGACAGGCCGTTCAGCAATTGCGTAATCACCGGCACACAGGCCTGGAACATCGAAAGTGCCATTTGCCTATTCCTCCTTCACTGTCCTGAAACGGACCGCAGCAGATTAGGCGTTCCAGTTCCCCGCGGCCAGGGGCGCGCTGTTTCGTTGATCTGCATCAATGACCGCTTAACCCTTTCAGTGGCTTGATTGTTGCACCGACAGGAGGCAACGGAAGTCCGCCGGCATGAACTATGTGTTTCAGTTCGGCGACGTCTGGGCCGCGCGGGGCGATCTGCTCTGGGGCGCCTGGCTCACCATCCAGCTTTCCGCCAGCGCGATGGTGCTCGGGCTGCTGGTTGCGGTGATCTGTGCCCTCGGCAAGACCATGGGACCGAAGCCGATACGGTGGCTGGTGGAGGCCTACATCGAGGTCATCCGAAACACGCCGTTCCTGATCCAGATTTTCATCATTTTCTTCGGCTTGCCGCGGGCCGGCGTGTTCCTCAGCTCCAACGAGGCGGCGCTGCTGGCGATGGTGGTGAATGTCGGCGCCTACGCCACTGAAATCGTGCGGGCCGGCATCGAAAGCATCAGCCGCGGCCAGATCGAGGCTGGATTGGCACTCGGCCTGCGCCCGTTGCAGGTGTTCCGCTACGTCATCTTGTTTCCCGCGCTGTCCACCGTGTATCCCGCGCTGAGCAGTCAGTTCATCCTGCTGATGCTTGGCTCCAGCGTGGTCTCGACGATTTCGGCGCAGGAGCTGACGGCGACCGCGAACGACCTGCAGGCGAGTACCTTCCGCAGCTTCGAGATCTACATCGTGGTGACCGGGATGTACCTGGTGCTGGCGATGATGTTCTCCGCCACGTTCAGTGCCATCCATCGCGCGGTGTTCGCCCGCCCGGGACTGCGGGCATGATCCGCCAGTTCGGTCCCGCCGAGGCGCTGTTCATCATCGAGGCGGTGCGCTGGACCGTGCTGCTGTCCGTCGTGGCCTTCATCGGCGGTGGCATTGGCGGATTGGGCGTGGCGTTGGCCCGCACCGCGCCTTCGGCTTGGCTGCGCGACGTTGCCGCGGGTTACATCCAGTTGTTCCAAGGCACACCGCTGCTGATGCAGCTGTTCCTGGTGTTCTTCGGCTGCACGGTGCTGGGCGCCGGCATCGATCCTCTGGCGGCCGCGGCGATCGCGCTGACATTGAATGCCGCGGCATTTCTCGGCGAGATCTGGCGCGGCTGCATCCAGGCGGTTCCTGTCGGTCAGTGGGAGGCCGCGACCGCACTCGGCATGCGCCATCTCGCCCGCATGCGGTACGTGGTCCTGCCGCAGGCGGGCAAGGTCGGCATCGCCCCGACCGTCGGCTTCCTGGTGCAGTTGGTGAAGAGCACCTCGCTCGCGTCGATCATTGGCTTTGTCGAGATCACGCGGGCTGGCCAGATCATCAACAACGTGACGTTCCGGCCGTTCGAAGTGTTCGGCCTCGTGGCGGTGATCTACTTCCTGCTGTGCTGGCCGCTGTCGCATCTCAGCCAGATGCTTGAACGCCGCTACGGCACCGCGTCCCGCTGATCGCATCCGAAAGCGGACTGCGGCCGGCGACCTGTCGCAGCGCTCCGTCATCATCCCGGTCGCCAGGAGACGTCGAATGACCATGTCGAAGATTTCCCGCCGACCACTCGCCGCCCTTGGCATGACCGGGCTGGCCGCCGCGGCCGCAGCCTTCAGTGTCATGCGGCCTGCCGAGGCCGCTGAACCGCAGACCATCGATGACATCCTGAGCAAGAAGAAGATCCAGGTGGGCATCCTGGTGGACCTGCCGCCGTTCGGCGTGGTCAACGCCAAGAACGAATACGAGGGCTTCGACGTCGATGTGGCGAAGCTGATGGCCAAGTATCTCGGCGTCGACTGCGAACTTGTCGCGGTCACCGGGCCGAACCGCATCCCGTACCTGCTGACCGGCAAGGTGGACGTGCTGGTGGCGACGTTCGGGATCACGCCCGAGCGCGCGCGCCAGGTGCAGTTCTGCATTCCCTACAGCAGTATCGACATCGTGCTGATGGCGCCGAAGTCGCGAAAGATCACTGCGGCAGCCGATCTGGCGTCGCTGCGCGTGGGTGTGGCGCGCGCCAGCACGCAGGACACCGCGATCGCCGCGGTCGCGCCTCAAGGCACCCGCATCATGCGCTTCGACGACGACGCCACGACCGCACAGGCACTGCTGTCGAACCAGATCGACGCCATCGGGGTCAACACGATCACTGCGCGGCAGCTCCAGACGATGAACCCGTCCGCCGACTACGAATACAAGTTTGTGCTGCGTCACCAGCCGAACGGCATCACGCTGCGCCGCGACCAGGTCGAGCTGCACCAGTGGATCAACACCCTCATCTACTTCATCAAGAACAACGGCGAGCTCGATGCCATCCACCGCAAGTGGTTGAACGCGCCGCTGCCGGAACTGCCGGTGTTCTGATCGCAACACGGTCGATGGAGCGCAAAACGCGCTCCACCGACTGTCAGGAGTGTCATCGTGGATATCGCACCGTCGGATGACTTCATCATCAGGATGCAAGGTGTCGACAAGTACTTCGGCAGCTTCCGTGCATTGCACGACATCAACCTGAATGTGCGCCGGCGCGAGCGCATCGTGCTGTGCGGCCCCTCAGGCTCCGGCAAGTCCACGCTGATCCGCTGCATCAACCAGATCGAGCATCACGAGAAGGGCCATATCATCTTCGACGGCACCGAGGTCGGGCCGCACACCAAGAGCCTGGACAAAGTGCGCCGCGAGATCGGCATGGTGTTCCAGCAATTCAACCTGTTCCCCCACCTGACGGTGCTGGAGAACTGCATGCTGGCACCGATGAAGGTGCGCGGCACGCCGAAGGCCGCTGCCGAGGTCCTGGCACGACAACATCTGGCGCAGGTGCGGATCCCGGAACAGGCGGACAAGTATCCCGCGCAACTATCCGGCGGTCAGCAACAGCGCGTGGCGATCGCGCGCGCTCTCTGCATGCAGCCCAAGGTCATGCTGTTCGACGAACCGACCTCGGCGCTCGACCCGGAGATGGTGAAAGAGGTGCTGGAAACCATGATCGGCCTGGCGGAACTGGATATGACCATGCTGTGCGTGACCCACGAGATGGGGTTCGCCCGCAGCGTCGCGCACCGTGTGATCTTCATGGACGCCGGCGAGATCGTAGAAGAGTCGCCGCCCGACGAATTCTTCGCAA
The DNA here is from genome assembly GCA_963726125.1 of uncultured Alphaproteobacteria bacterium. Taxonomy (GTDB): domain Bacteria; phylum Pseudomonadota; class Alphaproteobacteria; order Acetobacterales; family Acetobacteraceae; genus JAMXLO01. The sequence goes on from CAVSBG010000006.1 coordinate 154,493, forward strand.
ACCCGCGGTCGGAGCGGACACGGACGTTCCTGGGGCAGATCCTGCGGCAGTAAGGGCCGGCTGCGGAATTAGGGCTTCAACGCGCGAGCGGCCCCCCGGTCGTCATGGCCGGCGCAGGCCGTCCACGCCAACACGTCTTGCCTGTGATGCAGTCAGCGAAGACGTGGATGGCGGGACCAAGCCCCGCCATGACGAAAAACGCCGGACCGTGCCTCGCTCTGCTCCGCTTATTACGCTGCAGGCCCGAAAGTCAGCGAGCGCTGAGCATGGGGCCGAGCACATCCTGCACACCCGAGATCAGGATCTGCACCCCGATGCACAGCAGCAGGAATGCCGATATCCGCGTCACGGTGCGGCTCCCGGTTGGGCCCATCAGCCGCGACAGCCGATCGGCTGAACCGAACAGAGCCCAGATCACCAACGCCATGGCAATCACCGCCGCCGTCATGCCCAGGAAGAATCCCGCGAGCTCATGCAGATCCTTCGGACGGCTGGCACTCAACGTCACCGCGACCGAGATCGTGCCCGGTCCGGTGGTGAACGGAATGGTCAGCGGGAACAACGCGATGTCATCGACGTCCTTGTGCGTGCTCGCCTGCTGTTCCTTGACTGCCTCATACTGCTCCGGTTTCGTCAGCAGTCCCCACGCGCTCAGCGCGATCACCGTCCCGCCTGCGACGCGCAGCGCCGCCAGACTGATGCCGAAGAACGCCAGCACATAGGAGCCGGCCCACAGGGCCACCATCATCACCAGCAGTGAGTACAGCGCGACACGCTTCGCCAGCCTTGCGTGCTCCTCGTCCGGCCGGCTTGCGGCGACGCCGCGAAAGATCAACGCGCCGCTGATCGGATTGACGATGGAGAACAGCGCCGGGAAGCCCAGCAGGAACGCGTTGATCGCCGCTTGCATGCTACGGTCAGGTGATAGCGGGCCGTTTGTCAGCCCACGGCTGCACCTGCTCGAACGCCGCCGACGCCTGCAACACGCCCAGATCGTCGAACCGCCGCCCGACGATCTGCAACCCGACGGGCAGGCCATCCGCTGTGAAGCCGCATGGCACATTCGACGCCGGGTTCCAGGACATGTTGAACGGATAGGAGAACTCGGCCCACGACAGCCAGTCCCAATCGTGCTGCGGCCAATGTTTCGGCATCAGCAGTTCGGCCGGGAATGCGGCGACGGACACCGACGGGGTCAGCAGGAAGTCCCAATCCTCGAACCAGCGATGCATGGAGGCGATGTAGAGCATCTTCCGCTCGCGCATCAATTGGTATTCCGTGACCGAGTAATTGTGCGCCGCCTTGATGCAGGCGACGAGGCCTGGGTCCATCTGCGTTTCCCACTTGGGGAGATACTGCGCCAGCCGGGTCATGTGCGCTGCCCAGAAGAACCGGATCATTTCGGGTCCATCGGCCGCCCACGGCGTCTTCACTTCCTCCACCGTCGCGCCGAGTTCAGAGAACCGCGCGACCGCCGCCTTCACCAGCGCCGCAACATCCGGATCGACACGAGCAACTCCCAGGTCAGGGCTGTAGGCGATGCGCTTGCCTCGGATGCCTTCATGCAGCCGCGCGAGGTAATTTGCGGGGCCCGCTTCGCAGGAGGTGTAGTCGAGCGGATGCGGGCCAGCCATCACCTCCAGCATCAGAGCGCTGTCGGCGACGGTGCGCGTCATCGGCCCCATATGCGAGGTCAGGTCGCCGGTGCTGACCGGATAATACGGCACCCGCCCGAAGGTCGGCTTCAAGCCGAACACCCCACAAAAGTGCGACGGCATGCGGATCGATCCGGCGCCGTCGCTGCCTTGATGCAGCGGGCCAAATCCCGCCGCCGAGGCAGCACCGGCACCCGCGGACGAAGCGCCGGCATTGTAGCCGTGCTTCCACGGATTGTGGGTGATGCCGGTCAGCGGGCTGTGACTGACCCCGGTCCAGCCGAATTCCGATGTCGTCGTCTTGCCGAGGATGATCGCGCCTTCGTTGCTCAGGCGAGTTACAACCGGCGTGTCCTCCTTGGGCTGATTGCCGGCGAAGATGTGGCTGCCCATCTGCGTCGGCATGTCCCTGGTGATCGCCAGGTCCTTGATCGTTGCCGGAATGCCGTGCAGGCGCCCGATATGCTCCTGCTTCATCAGCGCCGCCTCGGCGCGCTTCGCCGCATCCATGGCGGCATCTGCCGCGAGGTAGGCGAATGCGTTCACCCGCGGGTTCAGCGCCTCGATGCGTGCCAGCAGCGCGGTCATCAGCTCGACCGGCGAAAGCTGCTTGCGGCGGATCATTTCCGTCAGCTCGACGGCAGGCGTGAAGGCGAGTGTCTCGTTGTCCATTCGGATGTCCCTGTTCAGTATGTCGCGCGGCCGCCGGAGATGTCGAACGCCGCGCCGGTGGAGAAGCTGCATTCCTCGCTCGCCAGCCAGCAGACCAGCGAGGCGATCTCGTCGATCTCGCCGAACCGGCCGAGTGGAATCTTCGACAGCATGAAGTCGATGTGTTCCTGCGTCATCTGTGCGAACAACGGTGTGCGCACCGCCGCCGGGGTGACGCAGTTGACCCGCACGTTGGTGTTCGCGAGTTCCTTGCCGAGCGACTTGGTCAGCCCGATGACGCCCGCCTTCGATGCGGAATATGCCGCGGCGTTGGGGTTGCCTTCCTTGCCGGCGATGGAGGCTATGTTGACGATGCGGCCGTAGTTGTTGCCGAGCATGTGCGGCACGACGGCGCGATTACAGTAGAACACGCCATTCAGGTTCACATCGATCACACTGTCCCACGCGGCGACTTGGTACTCCCAAACCGGCGCGACGGGTCCGGTGATGCCGGCACTTGCGATCAGGATGTCGATCTTGCCAAGCGCGGTGGCAGTATCGTCCGCGGCACGCTGCACCGCTTCGGCATCGGCGACATCGACGCTGACCGTGTGCGCGGCAGCCGTCTTCCCGAGCGCTGCGGTGTCGTGGTCCCATACGCTGACGCGCGCGCCTTCTGATGCCAGGCGCGCGGCAACGCCGGCTCCAATGCCGGAGACGCCGCCAGTGACGATGGCCACGCGGCCTGCAAATCGCTCCCCCATTTTTGCTCCAACGGATCGATTGGGTCGGTAGTGAAATACCGATCGATTGCCGGAGCAAGGCCAGGATTTTTAACACGGAGGACGTGCGAGTGCCACGGAGAGCCACGGAGCCCGAGCTTGTACCACATGCGAAGCAATCGAATCCACAAGCCGTTGGGGGGGACACGGTCCGATCGTGGGAGCATTCCAACTCCGTGGCCCCCCGTGGCCCTCGCACGTCCTCCGTGTTGAGTCCTTCCTTACGGACCGGCCAACCGCAGCGACCGCTGGAGATCAGCGCAAATCACTCGAACGAGGCGTCGAAAATCTCGAGGTCGATGAACGCCGGTTTGGTGACGACCCTGCCATCCGGATGCAACAGCAAGGACTGGCGCAGAGTTGGAATGAGGATGTCGGAAAACGTTTGGTGCGCCCACGAGTAATGCACGATGCTCGCTCCGGCGGCGCCGGGCATCTGATGATCGGTCCGCCGCTGAAGGCCCGCCGCGTCGAAGTAGAAAATCTGCTCGCGGGACAGCGTGATGATGTCGGCAGGGAACACGGCCTGCACGCGGCCCCAGGTTTCGTTCCTCTCGTGCCAGGGCGACAATTCTTGCACCTGCATGCCCGAATGCGTCAGCAGAAAGGGCGTCGCGATGAAATTCCAGATTGAGAGACCGCAAATATACGCCACGTCGAGATCGTCCCAGGACGCGGGGCCCCCATGGCTCAGCAGCACCGTACGCGGGTCCTTGCGTACCTCCAGCAACGTGCCGTCGAGACCTTCGATGCTGACCTGATCGGGCCGATAGACAGCGCAATTGTCGGCGCCGCTGAAACAGGCCAGGCGCACCCACTGGGTCTGAGTGCATCCCTCCACGACCGCATCTTTCAGGTGCGCCGCCGCGCTGCTGCCTGCCAGCAGCGATCCTTGAATTGAGACATGGAAGGTGAACCGCCGAAACCGGCGCCACCGCTCCAAGCCGCCGCTCGCACTGACCGCATCGTCGAGCAAAGCCATTCGCCAATCTCACTGGTTCCAAAGGGCAAGCGCCAAGGAACACGATGTGCGCAAATTCCGTCGGTTTGCCCGTTATGCGGTGCTAGAATCTGTTAGGCGGCAGTGCCCGCCAGCTCGTCGAGCAAGGCACTGGCAGCCTTGAAGTCGACGCTATCGAAGCCTTCCTTGAATCTGGCATGCAGGGGCACGAGAAGCGCGCGCGCCTCGGCGGCGCGGCCATCGCCGGCCAGCAGCGGCGCCAGGCTGGTGGCCGTCCGCAATTCCCAGGCCACGGCGTGCTGTTTGCGTGCCGATTCCAGCGATTTCCGCAGCCAGCTTTCGGCCTCGCCTGCATCGGGTCGAGCTGACACCGCCAGAATGGCACCCTTGAGCCGAAGCATTTCCGGCACGTCGAACAATTCGCCATCGGGCCCGTTCTGCGCGATGGCCGCGTCCAGGGCGGCGAGCGCCTCGTCGATCTGCTCCAGCCGCACGAGGCCTTCCGCCAGCGCGATGGTGAATGCAGTGATCAGGATCCTGTGGCGGATGGCTTCCAAGGTCGCCAGTCCTCGACGCAGCAAAGGGACACCCGCTGCCGGTTCGCCACGCCGGATCAGCAATTCGCCCTTTAGCCCGAGGCCGACGGCGTTGTACGGACCGAGCGAGTATTTCGCGGCATGGCCGATGAGACGCTCTATGATGGCCTCGGCGCTGGTCCAGTCGCCAAACCAGAGGAAGACGTAGGACACCCAGACCATGGCAATGCCGAGCGTCAGGGGCTGTTCGAGCAGCTCGGCTTGCCGGATGGTGAAACGTGCCGCGGCGACTGCGCGATCCGGGTGGCCGCCCAACCAGAGGCCGCGTGCGAGAGCCACCAAGGCGATGATGCGGTCATCGTATCCCAGGCGCAGCATGTAGCTTTGCCGCGGCGGCAACGCGCTGGTCATCGCACTTTCGCAATACGCCACGGCTTCACGCTGATTTCCGATCAGGTGGTGCGCAACGCCGACCATCCAGGCGGCCATCATGGTGTCAGCGGGATCGTTCAGCAGTTTGGCAACGACCTCACTGCGTTCACCGAGGTGAAGCGCGCCACGAAAATCGCTGAGACGCGTCAGGTAGATATGATAGCCCCTGAGCAGCTGGATTTCGTAACGTGCGTCGCTCAGTGACCTGGCCAGCTCGATCGCCCTGACGAAGGCGGCGCGCACCTGCTCGGTGTTGCCTTGAGTGAACATCAGCGCGACGGCGAGCGATCCCTGGAGCTCCATCTCGCGATGGCTGCCCACCGAGGGCGCATCGAGTATCGAAATTGCGCGTTCCGCCCAATGGTGGCATTCGGTGAGCAGAGACAGAGCGATGAAGAATTGCGACGCCGCGGCTGCGAGACTAATCCCGATTGCCAGATCGCCGCTCGCCGAGAAGCTCCAGTCCAGCGCCGCGCGCACATTGCCCAATTGGTCACTGTATGCCGCGAAACCTTCGTCACCTATCTGACGGGTGTCATCGGTGTCGAGGCGCGCGAGAAAGCCGGTAAAGTAGGCTGCGTGTTGCCGTGCTGTCCGGTCGGCCTCGCCGCTTTCGGCCTGCTTTTGCGCAACATAGGCGCGGGTTGAAATCCAGCAGCCGATATCGCATGCGGCTGTTGCTGTTGTCCGCGGCGACAAGCGATTTCGCGACCAGGCTGGCGATTGCCTCGATGATGTCCGGTGCGCCGATGTCATCGGAGGCGGCAATCGCGAGACTTGCGTCGAGGGTGAAGGGCCCCACGAACACCGACAGCCGGCGCAATATTGTGCTCTCGGTGGTGGGCAGCAGATCGTAGCTCCAGGCGAGCGCGGCACTCAGGGTCTGATGGCGCGGCACGGCGGTGCGCCTGCCTTGCCACAACAGCGCGAACCGGCCGTTGAGCAGCGTGGCGATACCCTGAATGCCGTATGCGCTGACCCGGCCGGCGGCAAGCTCCAGCGCGAGCGCGATGCCATCCAGTTTGGCGCAGATCTCCGCGACGACTGGCGCGTCTGAGTCGCTGAGGGCGAATTGTCCCAGGCTGGCGGAAATCCGCTCGACGAAGAGTTCCGCAGCGGGAAAGGCGAGCACGTCGGAGGCGGTGAGGTCAGCGGTCTGGGGCGGACACTCGAGCGGAAACAGCCGGTGGATGTGTTCGCCTTCGACCCGCAGCGATTCACGACTGGTGGCCAGGATGTGGATCTGCGGCGCGGCCTTGAAGATGGTTTCGGCCAACGGTGCCAGGGCTTCGATGACATGCTCGCAACTGTCGAGGATGAGCAGCATCCGCTTGTCCCGCAGGAACGCGATCAGGTTCGGGACCGGATCATCGGTGCTGACCGCGAGGCCCAATGTCGATGCGAGTTCGCTGGCCACCAGGCGCGCATCGCTGAGCGAGCCGAGATCGACGAAGCCCACCATGCCGTCAAACTCGGTCATCCGCGCATGCCCCACGGTGACGGCGACGGTGGTCTTGCCGATCCCGCCTGGTCCGACAAGAGTGACGAAGCGATAGAGTGCCAGTTCATCTGAGAGCCGTTGGACGGTGTCGGCGCGCCCGATCATCCTGGAGAGCTGGACAGGGAGCGTGCGAGGCACGTTCGGCACCGGCGGCGGGGCGGCACGCGGCTCATCTGGCGTTGCGGGGCGAGACAGGGGCGTCACCAGTGCGTAGCCGCGTCCCGGCGCATTGACGATGTAGCGGGCACCCGACTGTCCGTCTCCGAGTGCCTTGCGCAGCGCCGTCACGTGGAAGCGCAGGCTGCCTTCGTCGACCGTCACGTCCGGCCACACCCTGGCGAACAGGTCGGTCTTGCTGACGACCTCGCCCGCGCGTTCGGCGAGGGCGATGAGTATGTCGAGAGCGCGGCCGCCGATGTGAACCGGCACGCCCTCCCGTTCGAGCAGCCGTTCGTCTGGGAACAGCCGGAATGGGCCGAATGAAACTGCACTGCGCTCGGCGTGGGCTGCCGGCGCGCCCGGCCATGCGTTTTGACGAGCGTGTTCAGGCACGACGACTGCTCCTCGGGCATCCAGTCAGCGGACGCGTTTCGTCCGGAGGGGCGTGGGGCGACCCCGGGAAGATCATTGCACCCACCTGCCCAAACCTTGGATCTCAAGCAACACGATGTTGCGCGGGGTGACATAGCACACGCGCGCATGATTGCATTGGGGGTGGCGACGGCGGGCAGCCTGGCCCGGCATCATCGGGCTGGGCCCCCTCCCCCTGCCCCCTGCCCCCTCCCGCAAGGGGCGGGGGCGTCTGGATTGCTGCCGCTTCCTGCAAGAGAAGAAGGTCGCAGCCTTGACGCGCTGGTCGCGATCCGCGATAAGCCGCGCCTTCCGATCGGACCAAGGTGCACCAAAAATGTCCCGCCGCTGCCAGATCACCGGCAAGGGCGTGCTGAGCGGTAACAACGTCAGCCACGCCAACAACAAGACCCGCCGGCGCTTCCTGCCCAACCTGCAGGACACGTCGCTGCTGTCCGACATCCTGGGTGCCCCGGTCCGCATGCGGCTCTGCACGCGCGGCATCCGCACGGTGGAACACAACGGCGGCATCGACGCCTATCTGCTCGGCACCCCGAACGCACGGCTGACGGAGGATGCCAAGGCGCTGAAACGCCGCCTCAAGCGAGCGCAGGCCAAGCGGGCTGCCAGCTCGGCGGCCTAGCCGCGCCCACCGTCCAGCAGGCACTGAACCAGGCCGCCGCGCGACTGCGCGCGGTCGGGATCGACCATCCCGGAATGGAGGCGCGCCTGCTGGCGGCCCACGCGCTGGGCACAACGCAGGCCGGTCTGTTGCGCAACCGCGCCGCCCCGATTGACCCGGCACCGCTCGAGCCGTTGCTGCGCCGGCGCATTGCGCACGAACCACTGGCGCTGATCGTCGGCAACCGCGAGTTCTGGAGCCTGGACTTCGCGGTATCTCCGGCGACGCTGATCCCCCGCCCCGAATCCGAGACACTGATCGAGGCCGCGCTCGCGGTGTTCAGCCACCGCCCATCGCCACGGATGATCCTCGACCTCGGCACCGGGACCGGCTGCCTGCTGCTGGCGGCGCTGTCTGAATTCCCCGCCGCGTTCGGTGTCGGCGTCGACCGCTCGGCGGCGGCGGCCGCGCTGGCCGCTCACAATGCAGCCACGCTGGGCCTGGCGGACCGCGCCGTTTTTATTTGCGGCGATTGGGCCGGCGCGCTGGCGGTGCAATTCGATCTTGTCTTGTGCAATCCGCCCTACATCCCCACGTCCGAGATACCGCTGCTGATGCCGGAAGTTGCGCGCTACGAGCCTCGTGGCGCACTGGACGGTGGATCGGACGGATTTGCGGCGTTCCGTGAACTGGTTCCACTGCTCCCTGATGTGATGGCTCCGACCGGCATCGCAGTGGTGGAATTCGGACTTGGGCAACTCGACACGATCGCCGGCCTCGGCCAAATGGCGGGCATGACTGTGGCGGCACGGCATGATTTGACAGGAAATCCACGTGCCTTGGTGCTCGGCTTGGAATTGCCATGAAAAAACCGTTTGGCAGAGCGGGTTCGGCAGTCTAGCTTGCCCTCCGGCAGAGCCAGCCGCATGGCGGCTTGCTTGAGGCAGCTTGGTCGAACCGATCACCGTTCCCGTGAATGGTGGCCGCCGGACAGGGTGCCAGCCGGAACCAATGCCGATGGAGTGAAATCTGGCCGAGGGGCACATCCCTGAGACGCCCGTGGTCTACCCGCGCGCTGCTCAAAGGACCCACCGCCTCGGACCAGCAAACGAGAAGGCGTAACGGCAACAGTATGAACATGAAACGTATGCGTGGCCGCGGTCATCGACCTGGTGGCGGCGGTGGTGGCGGTGGCGGCGGTGGCATGCGCCACCACGGTGGCGGCAGCGGCAGCGGTATCCCGCTCAATCGCAACCACGTGTTCGACAGCAACGGTCCCGACCTTCGCATCCGCGGGACCGCGCAGCAGCTGTTCGAGAAGTACCTCCAGCTTGGCCGCGACGCGACCAGCGGTGGCGACCGGGTGATGGCGGAGGGCTACTTCCAGCACGCGGAGCACTATTTCCGCATCCTGAATGCGATGGCCCAGGCGGCACAGCAGGGTCAGGGGCAGGGTCAGCAACAGAACGGCCAACAGCGTCGGCCGTACAATGGCGAGGAAGGCGGCCAGAACTCGGGCGACGCGCCCGAGGAAGCCGAGGTTCGTGCCCCCGGCACCGGCGACCAGCCCGAGGCCCGCGAAATCCCGATCGCCGCAGCTCCGCCCGAAGGCTGAACTGACGGCGGCCGGAGTCTACTCTCCCTCCTTTTGCGGGAGAGGCCTGCCTCCGGGCGCTTGACCAGGCGCTTGACCCAGGGGATTGGGGCTGGACGGCGGCGTCCATCCCCTCCCGCGACCTATCGCCGCTTGGCCGAAGCGGTGACGCAGCGCATCGATCGCCGCTTGTGCGGCGGCCCGACGCGGCGTCTCGACATCGGCGAGATCCCCGCGATCCGCCTCGCCGAGCGGCAACAGCGGGTTGGCGCCGATACCGATCAGGCGGAACGGCGTGCCGGTCGCTTCCCGCAGCAACAGGGCATGGGCTGCCTCGAACAGCCTATCTGGCAACACGGTTGGACTTGGCAGCCGACCGGCGCGGGTGCGAATGGCGAAATCCGTCGTCTTCAGCTTCAACACGACGCCGCCCGCAGACAGATCATTCTCCTTCAGCCGGCGCGCCAGCTTCTCCGACAGGCGCCACAACGGCGCCGCGAGGTCTGCCGCCTGGGTCAGGTCGCTGTTGAATGTCGTTTCGGCGCTGATCGACTTGGTCTCGCGGCCTGGATCGACCCGCCGCGCGTCCTCCCCCCGCGCCCGGCGCACCAGTGACGGACCGTCGTCGCCCAGCCGGCGCAGCGCATCCCGCTCGCTCAATGCCTGGAGATGTCCGAGCAGGGTGATCCCCTGCCCCGCCAGTCGCCTGGCCAATGCGGGCCCCACTCCTGGCAGCAATCGCACCGGCTCCGGCGCAAGGAGCGAACGTGCCTCGGCCGCGCCGATCACCGCGAACCCTCGTGGTTTGTCACGGCCGGCGGCGATCTTGGCCAGCAGCCGGTTCGGTGCGAGCCCGACCGATACGGTCACGCCGACCGTCTGCTCGACCTGGCGCGTGAAACGCGCGAGCACGACGGCGGGCGGCGCACCGTGCAGCGCCTGGGTGCCGGACAGATCAAGCACCGCCTCGTCGATCGACAGCGGCTGCAGCAGCGGCGTCAGGGTCGCCATCATCGCGCGGATCTGCCGCCCGACGGCGACGTATTTTTCGAAGTTGGGCCGGATCACAACAGCATCCGGACACGCCTTCAGTGCCTTGAACATCGGCATTGCGCTACGCACGCCGTAGATGCGCGCGACGTAGCAGGCGGCGGTGACGACGCCCCGCACGCCGCCACCGACAATCACCGGCTTCGCTGCGAGTTCCGGGCGATCACGCTTCTCCACGCTGGCGTAGAACGCATCGCAGTCGATATGCGCGATGGTCAGCTCGAACAGCTCAGGATGTCGCAGGATCCGCTTGCCCTCGCAGGCCGGACAGCCGGCCCTAGGTGACCGCGGAGCGCTGAGCACTGCCAGACAGTCGCGGCACAGTGCAGGCACAATCAGGCGCCATGCCAGGGCAGCGCGTGCGTATGTCCGTCACGCTGGTCCGCCATGAACCCCAACGCTTCCCAGAAGCGCGCTGCCGGTTGGGTCCCGGCATTCACCACCAGATGCACACCCGAAGGCACACTGGCGATCATCGTCTCCGCAAGACGCCGCCCGATCCCATGCCGGCGGAACACCGCCCGCACATAGAACCGCCGCATACGCAGCGTTCCCGGCAATACGGGATCTGCGGTGATGCCGCCGACACCCGCCAAGTCATCGGCGATCAATGCGGCCAGCAACGCCTCGCCCGCCGCATCGAACCGCTGCGCTCCGCTCGCCCAATCGTCTGCGAGGCGATCCATGTTGCGGTGGCCCTCTGCGCGGGCGCTCTGCCGCAGCACGTCGAACCCGGCGGGCAACCGCTCGACCACCGGGATCATCACCACGCCTACCTCGACGGCCATAGCCAGGCGGCTCCGCGCACACCCGACGAATCGCCGTGCTGGTTCTTCACGATCGGCGTTTGCACGACATCGCTGAACACGTAGCGAAGAATGAGTGGCGGCAGTGCCGTGTAGAGATGCGCCATATTGGACAATCCGCCGCCCAGCACGATCACGTCGGGATCCAGCAGGTTGACCACCTGCGTCAACCCGCGCGCCACGCGGTCAGCATGCCGGGCGAGCGCGGCCTGGGCGCGGGCATCACCGGCTCCGGCACGCGCCGGAATACCGGACGCGTCATGCGAACTCCGGCCCGTCGCAATCGCGCGCCAATGAGGGCCCTGCGACCCAAGTCTCGAGACAGCCCCAGTTGCCGCACCAGCAATGCGGGCCGGGGATTTCGTCCAGTCGAGGCCACGGCAGCGGATTATGGCCCCATTCCCCGGTCACGTGGTTCCGCCCTGTCAGCACCTTGCCGTCGACCACGACGCCGCCGCCGCATCCGGTGCCGAGGATGACGCCGAACACCGCGCGGTTGCCGGCCCCCGCGCCGTCCGTGGCCTCCGACAGGGCGAAGCAGTTGGCATCGTTCTCCACCCGCACCTCGCGTCCGAGCAACGCGGAGATGTCGCGGTCGAAGGCGTGGCCGTTGAGGGCGATCGAGTTGGCATTCTTCACCACGCCGGTGGCTGGGCTGATGACGCCGGGGATGCCGATACCAACCGTTGCGGTGACGTCAAGCTGCGCCTCTGCGTCGCGGACGAGGGCCGCGATCGCTTCGAGCGTCGCCGAATAGGTGAGGGGCGTGTTGACCCGATGCCGCAGTTGCTCGCTGCCATCCGGGGCGAGGACCGATGATCTCGATCTTGGTGCCGCCAAGGTCGATGCCGATGCGGTTCCGGTTCATGCGGCGATTTTAACACGAAGCGGACGAAGGGTCGCGGGGCTGCCGAAGCGGTTGATCCGTAGTCTCATGGCCGGGCCCCGACCATCCACGTCTTCGCCAGGCGCGCGAAAGACGTGGTTGGCCGCCACAAGGGCGGCCATGACGTTTGGTGTGTCGCGCTTCAACGATTCTGGGTATTGGTGCTCTGCGTCGTTGATTCTGCAGGCTGTCCTCTGGATAGAAGCCACCATCGGGGCGCCGGCACTAAAGTCCGCCCGCACACTGAAGTTCGGTAGGGGACGGACTTGTGGTTGGCTCCCCTGGGTGCACCGTTTCTTAAGATCAAGCATTTAACACGGAGCGCACGAAGAACCACAGAGCAGCACGGAGACAAGTCAAGATGCTGCTTGCGCGCGAATTGACCGAACGAGTCATCGGGCTTGCCATCGAGGTGCATAGGCTGACGGGACCAGGCATGCTGGAGTCGGTTTATGAAGGCTGCCTCTGCCACGAGTTGCAGCAAGCGGAAATCGCCTTCCAACGGCAAGCCGGAATTCCGGTTACCTCAAAGGCGCACAGTTCGACGAAGATTTTCGTGCGGACATCCTCGTGGACCGACAAGTGATCATTGAAATCAAGGCTGTTGCGAATCTCCTGCCGGCGCACGACGCCCAGGTCCTGGCCTACCTCCGCATGAGCGGGCTGCGCCTCGGCCTGCTGTTCAATTTCCATGCGCGACTGTTGAAGGACGGCCTACGGCGATTTGTCGTCTGAACCGCTCCGTGCTGCTCCGTGGTTCTTCGTGGTCTCCGTGTTGAATGCTTGCAACAAAACAGACCACACGGCGTCTGTTTGTCCGATGGCCATGGCCACCTATCCGGCCCGTGCGTGCAGCGAGTTGTCTGTCGACAATTTGGATAACCGGTGTGGGTGTGCCGGGCATGTCTGGCACATTCATCGGTCTGGCTGGTCCTCCCGGGTGACACGGGCTTGGTGTTGTGCGACCGTCGTTCACACTGATCGGATGGGGAGCGACACCGACGTTGGCCGCTCCTCGCTCCTGACAGCCGGAGGACTTGCCATGGGTGACACGGCATCGGTCGCAAAGGCCCAACGTGAGTTCTGGAACGGCGAAGCGACGCGACGCTGGGTGATCGAGCAGGCTCGCATCGATCGGCTGATGTCCAATGTGACGGAGGCCGCCCTCGCAGCCGCAGCACCGAAACCTGGGGAAAGCGTCCTGGATGTGGGATGCGGAACCGGCACGACCACCCTGAGGCTGGCCGACGCGGTTGGGCCGAGCGGACACGTTCTGGGGGTTGATATTTCCGAGCAGCAGTTGGGGCTGGCCCGCCAGCGTGTCGCTGCCGCTGGCGTCCCCCGGGTGCAACTCGTGCTGGACGACGCCGCGACCCATGATTTTGCTCGCGAAAGCTTCGATCTCGGCTTCACCCGCTTTGGTGTGATGTTCTTCGCTGATCCCGTCGTTGCCTTCCGCAACATCAGAAGCGCTATGAAACCGAGTGGCCGGTTGCTGCTGGCTGTCTTCCGGTCAGCCCCGGAAAACCCGTGGGCGACCGCGAGCGTCGCGGCGATCCGTCACCTGGTGCCACCGGCCCCGGCCCTTGGACCGGAGGAGCCGGGTCAGTTCAGTTGGAGTGATCCGGCACGCGTCAGGCGAATTCTCGACGGCGCCGGTTTCAGCGATGTGGTGCTAACGCCGCTCGACCCATCTTTCAATCTTGGGGCTGATGCGGCTGAGGCCGCCGAGTTCGCGACGTTCATCGGTCAGGGTGCGAGGCTGTTGCACGGACAGCCAGACGGGACTCGCCAAGCAGCACGTGCGGCATTCGAAACCTTCTTCAAACAGCACGAAGGTCCGACCGGCGTCAGCCTGCCAGGGGCGTTGTGGCTGGTCTCAGCGAGGGCTTGAGTAGGCTCCCCGCGTGATGGTTCAGATTTTTGATTTGGTCGCGGCTGCCTTGTTTGCTGGCGACATCCGCGAGAGGATTCTCAAGCGCAGGTGAACGGTCTGACCAGCCTCATGTACAAGCCTACGATACGATCATTCGGCTTCCCCAATCCATCCAGTAGCCGTAGGACAACCGAAATCCGATGCATCGCAGCGTAGGAGGACCCAATGGGCAAATTTGACCCGGAGACTTTGCGCAAGCTCCATGACTGTAAGGAAGTGGCAATCCGAACCACAAAGCATCCCGGAAGCGCGGTCACCATCTGGGTCGTGGTTTCCAGCACGGATGTTTTCGTTCGTTCTGTGCGTGGCGCCAAAGGGCGTTGGTATAGGGACTTGGCCGCTGGCGGGACTGCCACGTTGGAGTTCAATGGCGAACAAGTGGCCGTCCAGGCGGTTCCAACCACCGACGCCCTTTCAGTCGAACGTGCCAGCCAAGAGTTCCTTTCGAAGTACCGGTCGAGCCCCTATGCGGCATCGATTGTGCGCCCAGAGATATTGGAAACTACATTGCGACTGGACCCGCAATAACACCCGTTCCTACGCGGGATCAGTTCCATCACGGGTATGGGGTGTCCGTAGGCGATGGTGTCGGGTCCGCCCCGAACCACCGCCTGTTAGACCGGCTTAGCCTGCGCCGCCAGACGGCGGCACGTAGTAGGGAATGGTGACACTCGTGCACTTGACGCCATCGCCAGTGATGTTGGCCGTGAGCCATCCATCCAACCGAAGCTGGCCTTCAATCTTGGCTTTGCGTTTATCGCCGTCGACTTCCGTCGCCTCCATTTCGAAGTATCGCGTATCCGGATTGACGAAGCCCACGACGCGAGCGATGTGCTTCATGTCGTCCCAGCCGATCATGCCCTTCACGTTGTTCACGGTGGCGCTCGGATCAAGCGCAAGGTGCCAATCCATGGCAGGACAACTGCCAGAAGCCTTGGCATGGAGGACATACATGCCTGCCGATTGAGCCGATGCTGCGCCGCACGCAAGCCCGGTGGCCATCACGCTGGCTACCATCAAAGTGCGCAAGTTCATGTTTCCCTCCAGTTACGGTTTTAAGCTCTCGGGCGCTGTTGCCCACGACGACGTCCAGTGCCTCGCTGCGACACCGCCCCACGAGTCCATCGATAGCCTCAAGTAAGCCAATTCACCGAGCCGGACCTGTAACAAAGCCATGCTATCCCGCCCAACATTGGGGGGCTCATCCCTTCATCGGTAACCTGCCGGTGCACGCTTATTGTGGTGACCGCATTGATACTGCACGAAATGTGACACCGCGCCGTCCCGCACATGTCCCCAGCTGGACTCGGCCGCCGATCAACCCCACATGCGCCGCCGATCGTCACTGCTGGGGAACCTAGACCCAAACTAGCGCGTCGGGCCGATACCCTCCACTGCTTTTCTGCTGGGTGGTGCCACATCCGGTGGCCCGACCTGCCCTTACCACATCCGCGTCCAGGCGGTGCGGATGTGCGCTTTGTGCCACCGTTTGTGGGAATAGCGTGGCAGGGCTGAGGAGGCACTCAACCGGCTGGGGTCGGTCTTCCCAGAAACCCTTGGCAGGCAAGGCAAAAAGTGGCGCGCCCGGAGAGACTCGAACTCCCAACCCCTAGATCCGTAGTTTGAGGAGCGGGATCGATCGAAGGTCCGGTATGGCGGGTTTCTGAGCCGCTTGAGGCATTCTGTGCCTGACGACAGCCGCTGTTCGGTGGCGGATCGCCTACCATCGCTGGCTATGCCGACCGATGCCTGCGTGGGATATGCGGGGGATGCGTGGTGCTGGCGGGCGCCTCCGACGCGCTTCACTTTGGGCCGCCGCGGGTCGGTTTGCTTGGCACGCAATCCGTCAAGAATCATCTGCGGGTCACCCACGGATGAAGCGGACCGTAAGCGGGATTTCTGCAACTCAAACTCGCCCGGCGCGACAGTGTTTCGTGCCTCAACAAATCCGCCCGGTAAATCCGTATCGTGCTTCAACGTAGCGCCGCGCAGCGGTACATACCTCATCGGCGGCGGGCCTCGTGCACTCCCTGAAGGCGTGGATAAAACACCTGTCGCGCACCCGCGTCAGCTCAGGTTCATCCAGACCGACTTTGTTTGTGTGACGGTGAGCAAGGTCTCGAGACACTTGTCGCGACCGGTCCCGGACTGTTTGAACCCGCCCCAGGGTTGCGTCATGTCGCCTTGGTCGTAGCAGTTCACCCAGATAACGCCAGCCTCGATGTCGCGCGCCATTTTGTGGGCGGTGGCCAGATCGGACGTCCAGATCCCCGCCGCCAGGCCGTAGATCGAGTCATTGGCGATCGTGATCGCCTCATCCAGCGTGCCGAATGGCATCACCGCGCCGACCGGACCAAAGATCTCTTCCCGCGCAATGCGCATATCGTTGGTCACACCGGCGAACAGCGTCGGCTCCACATAGGCGCCTTGTTCATACCCCTGAGGCACGCCGCCGCCCATTGCCAGCCTGGCGCCATCCTGGCGGCCGACATCCACATAGGACAGCACCTTGCCCTGCTGTGCACGGCTCACCAGTGGCCCCATCGTGGTTGCCGGATCGAGCGGATCGCCGATACGCATCAGCTCTGCGGTGCGGGCCTTGAAGCGCTCCAGGAACGCTTCCTCGATGCCGTGCTGCACCAGGATGCGCGAGCCCGCGCTGCACATCTCGCCCTTGTTGGCATAGATGCCGCTGATCGCATGATCGACTGCCGTGTCGAGATCGGGCACCGCGGTGGTGATGATCTGCGGCGACTTGCCACCGGTCTCCACCGTCACGCGCTTGAGGTTCGATTCGCCAGAGTAGACCATCATGAGCTTGCCGACATCGGTCGAACCGGTGAAGCTGATCTTGTCCACGTCCATGTGCAGAGCGAGCGCCTTGCCTACCCCGCTGCCGGTGCCGTGCACCACGTTGAGCACGCCGGGTGGCCCACCGGCTTCGACGAACAACTGCGCAAGCAGGGTCGCCGACAGCGGCGAGAGCTGCGCCGGCTTCAGCACGACGGAGTTGCCGGCCGCCAGGGCGGGCGCAGCCTTCCAGGCATTCATCAGCAGCGGATAGTTCCACGGCGTGATGCAGCCGACGACGCCGAGCGGCTGGCGCAGGATGTAATGGAACACGTCCGACGCGGTGCTGGTGACGATCCCTTCCACCTTGTCGATCGTCTCAGCAAAGTAACGAAACGTCAGCGACGCGGCGGGCACGTCGCCGGCCACCGTGTCCATGATGGGCTTGCCCACATCGAGCGTATCCAGCAGCCCAAGCTCCAGCCCGTGGTCGTCGATCAGCGTTGCGAAGCGGTACAGCACGTCCATTCGTGCCCGTGGTTCCAGGCGTGACCACACGCCGGAGCGGAACGCCCGCCGCGCGGAGCGGACCGCGCGGTCCACGTCGTCAGCGTCGCCCGATGGCACGCTGGTGATCACCTCGCCCGTGGCCGGGTTGACGGTTTCGAATCGCTTGCCCGACCGCGTGTCGCACAGCTCTCCGTCGATGAACATCCGGGTCTCAGGCTGGACCGCGCTGGCGTAGCGGCGGAAGTCCTCGACGGTCAGCAGTTTCGCTTGCTCGATGTGCATGGCGTCACCCGCTACAGATCAAGCACCACCTCGGTGCCACGCCGCGGCACCGAGCAGCACAGCAGCACCTCGCCGGCCGCGCGCGGCGCGACGGGCTCCTCGACGTAGTCCACAGCGCCGCCGAGGATGCGCGTCGTGCAGGTGCCGCAAATTCCGGATCGGCAACCAAAGTTCGGCGCGATGCCAAGCAACTCGGCAAACTCCAGAAGTGTGCCGCGGTCGCGCGACCAATCCGCGCCGGCGTCAGAGCGAACGAAGCGCACCGGGACCGAGCCGAGGTCCGCCGGCGCGCCCTGTGCCGGCGTCTCCGGCTTC
This sequence comes from uncultured Alphaproteobacteria bacterium, assembly GCA_963726125.1. Classification (GTDB taxonomy): domain Bacteria; phylum Pseudomonadota; class Alphaproteobacteria; order Acetobacterales; family Acetobacteraceae; genus JAMXLO01. The sequence goes on from CAVSBG010000006.1 coordinate 172,372, forward strand.
AACACCGTCGCGGGACCGAACAATTCGTAGAAGATCCGGTTCGGCGCCACACCCATGCCGGTCAAGCCGTCATACAACGAACGCATGAACGCCGCCGGTCCGCACAGGTAGAAGTCGTAATCGCCGAACGGCAGAATGCGCTTCAGCGTGTCGATCGACACCTGTCCGTCGGCATCATGGCTGGTGCCGATGGCGTCGCCCTCGCCCGGGCTGCTGTAGCAGACATGCAGCTTAAATTCCGGATGTTCGGCGGCGAGCGCGCGGAGATGGTCTCGGAACGCATGCACGCGGCCGTTCTGCGTGCCATGGACGAAATAGATCGGCCGGAAGCTGCCAGTCCGCTTGCCCTCGCCGACGATGTGCTCGGCCATCGCGACCATCGGTGTGACCCCGACACCGCCCGAGATCAGCACGACCGGACGATTGCCGGCATCACCGAGCACGAACCTGCCCCGCGGCGCCATCGCCTCCAGCTTGAAGCCCGGCTTGCCGTTCGCATGCAGGAACTGTGAGACCAGCGCTGCACCTTCGCCGCGCCGGATGCTCAGCCGGTAATGCTCCGGATTGCTCGCGGTCGACAGCGTGTAGGTGCGCGGCGCCGGCTTGTCCTGGCCCGGAATGGTGACGCGTATCGGCAGGAACTGACCCGGCTGCCACGCATGCAGCGGCCGGCCGTCGGTGCGTCGCAGGTAGAACGAGGTGATGCTGTCGCTCTCACGTTCGATGCGCGCGACCTCCAAGGGAACGTAGCTGCTGCGCTCGTCTTCGGGCACCGCGGACGCCGTCGGTTCGACCGACACCGCATGCGATATGCCCTCCGGCGGGATCGCGGCAAGCGCGGCGGCGGTGGAGTTGTCGCCGTGCACCAGGTGCACGATGAGCTTTTGGAAGTGCCCGACCAGATGCTCGGCGCCGGTCAGGTAGCGGCCCTGATCGACGATGGCGGCCCGCAGACCACGCTGCACGGAATCGGTCAGGTCGTCGTCCTCGATGCCGACCTGGCGATTGAAAGCGATCAGCTCCTGCGCGAACTGCTCCGACACCCCGGGTGCGAAATATTGCTCGGAAAAGCCCTTCGTACCGTTCGGGCCGTTCGGCCACCAGATGTCGATCGACAGATTGGGGAAGCCCGGGTTGATGTTGATCGTCATATTCGGGAAACATCAGATGATACTGTGCCTGCGCGACATCACCGCTGGCATCGTAGATCTTCACCTGGCTGCGGCCTTCCAGCGCAGATTGCCGCACCGTGCCGACCTGGCTGGAGAACCAGCCATGCACTGCCAGGTTATAGTTCTCCGGCCTTACGTCGATCGCCGCACTGAAACCAGGATGCGCCACGGCGCAATGGTAGCATTCGAGATAATTCTCCAGCATCGTCTTCCAGTTGGAATACAACTCCCACTCTTCCCGCGAGTAGAGCACCAGAGAATCGAGGTCGATGCCGCTCTGCCCGATAACGTCCAGCACCTTGCCGTACTGCTCGCGCAGCGGAGCCGCGCCGCGATCCGCGTTGACGAAGACCCACGGCCCGAGTGTCTCGACGCGGAGCGGCAGCAGCGGATAATCCTCCAGCCGGAAGCCCGGTTCGTGCGCGGTGCGCGGCGCGCCTTGCAGACAGCCCGCGAGATTGTAGGTCCACGCATGGTAGCCGCACTGCATGACCTGCGCATTGCCGCGACCCTTCATCACCTCATGCCGGCGGTGGCGGCAGACATTGACCAGCGCGTTCAACCCGGCTTCGCCGCGGATCACCACCACCGGGATCAGTCCACCGATATATCCGGTGATATAGTCGCCGACATTCGTCAGTTCGTTCGCCGGACCGACATAGGCCCAGCTCTTGGCAAAGACCTGCTGCAATTCGCGCTCGGTGATCGTCGCATCGGTGTACCAGCGCGCCGGCAGCGTCAGGCCGCGGTCGAGACCCTCGATCAGCGCCGCCGGGTTATCGATTGTCTGACTCATTGCCTGATCCCTTTCGACTGTTGGGCACTGGGACAGTTATCTGCCGGGTGAGGAGGAAGCATCGCGTCACGCCTGCACTGGTTCCCCGTGTCGGTCCTTGAGCAGTAGCAGGGGCACGCAGATCAGCAGCGCGATACCGGCGGCGGTCAGGATCTGCGCGTAGCCCAGCCACGCTGCTGCGGCGGTGGCCAGCGTATTGGTCGCCATCATGCCCACCGAATAAGCGATGTTGTAGACGGCGTAGACGGCGGCATAACACGACATGCCACGCCGATCGACCGCGTTGCCAAGCTCCGCCGATGTCGGGTTGAGCGTGAAGGCGAACGCAGCACTGAGGATGCACAGACCAATGCCGGTCCGCAGCACGCCGTGCAAATGCCCAAGGGCGCCAAGGCTGAACGCCATGCCGACAACGCCGCCGATGATCACCCAGCGTATCGGCAGGCGTTCAGACGCCCAGCCGACCAGCGGCGCGCATAACCCGTAAGCGATCGTGGCGATGGTGAACAACAGTCCGACCTCGGCCGCGGACGCGCCGGCGCCTTCAAGGCTGGTTGGCAGCAGCGGTTCGACAATTCCCCAGCCGAATGCCGCGAGCGCAACGGCCAGCGCCGGCACCAAAACCGATTTGTCGAGCAACAACGAGCGCAGGTCGGGGACCTCCTGCGAACTCGGCCGGTCGGCCGGAAGTGCAAACACACGCAGCAGAAAATCGACCAACACCAGTCCCGCAACGATAATAAACGGCAGGCTGTAGCCGCCGAGCGAGTAAAGGCCGCCGCCCAGGATCGGACCGGCAATGGAGCCGGCCGTGCTGCCGACCAGTGCGTAGCCCATCATCCGGACCCTGTGCGCCGCATAGTGCTCCGCGATCAGCGCCAGGCCGGTAGTCCAGGTGGCCGCCGCCGAGGCACCTTGGAACAGACGCGCGAGCAGCAGCAACAGCAAGTTCGGCGCCAGCCAGAACAGCGGTATCGAGCAGCCCGCAAGCACCACGCCGACAATCATGACTTGCCGGTATCCAATGCGCTCGCCCAGATATCCGAACAGCGGCGTTGCCGCGAGCACGCCGAGTGCATAGCAGCCGTACAGCAGTGCGAGACGGTCCTCGCTCATTGCGCCGGCCGGTGAGTATGGCGTAAGTGGAACGATCAGGCCGTATATGAGGTAGTCCATGAAGAGCGCGTATCCGACCACGCCGAGGACCCTCAACTTCCCGATGCTGCCCACACCACGCGCCCCAGATCGTTAGTCACAATGGGCGTACTCCCGCAGTCCTTGCAAGCTGATTTCATCCGCCTCTTGTCCGAGGAACACTGATGCGGCGATGACAAGGCAGTGGCGATTGAACCTCTGGTCGGCGTGGACGGGTGTGATGATGACGGTCGCCAGCCTGGTGTCCGTGGATGCAATGAACCAGGCGAGTGCCCAGTCGCCAGCAAGCAGTTTGTCGGTCACTGGGTCCTCGGATGCGGCTGCGCCGGATACTGGGACTGCGGTATTTGGGCCGTCTACCAAGGTCATGCCGACTCCCCGCACCTGGCCATCCGGCCACGGCGATGCGCACGACCTTATCGGCAGCCTGACCGGCGGACTGGACAGTCAGTACGACAAGTATCTGGCGTTCAAGAACCAACTGAGCGATCGCTACAATCTGGACTTTTCCCTGGATGTATCGATCTATCCGCAATTCGGCACACCCAACGGCGGCAGGCCGGTTGACCTGTTCGCTTCCTATGCCAGTGCAACGTGGAAGCCATTCACAGACACCGCTATTGGCTCGGGCGAATTCAATGTCACCTTCGGCCAACAGCAGTATTGGACCTCAGCGAACACCGGATCGCAGTCCACCCAGATGGGTCTTATCAGCTATCCCAACGACTGGCTCAGCAACAACTATTCCTGGTCCACCGTGGCGTATACACACACATTGCCCGGGGTCATGAAGGTCCTGTCGATCACCGTTGGCCAGTACAATCTGTTCAGCTTTGACCCAAACTCCTACGCAGCCAACGCCCAGGTCAATTTCATCAGCTACCCGTTCGCGCAAGATGCCACGCAGACGTTTCCAAATGCCGGTTTAGGTGCCTATGCGACAGTAACCACGCCGGACGGCAAGATCGCGCTATCGGGCGGGTTCCAGGGAGGCACCGATCTCAGCGGTCGAACTATCTCGACCGATGGGTTCCGTACCGGCAAATACACCTATTGGGGAAATGTGCAGTGGACCCCGAGCGTTCCAGGTTTCGGCGATGGGATTTACAGCCTGCTCTATTATGAACAGCCAGGTGTGCCCGAATCTCTTACATCGTCGCGCGGCATTTCATTCAGCGCGTCACAGGAAATCGGCCGGAAATGGGGTGCATTCGTTCGCATCAGCAATGCCAGCGGCGACGCCGCCCCTATTGTGACCTCAATCGCATTTGGCGGTGTCCGCAACGATCCGTTCGGTCGTTACCCGCTTGATCAGGCGGGGCTGGCCTTTGCCTGGGACAAGACGAACTTTGCCGCAACCGGCGTGACCTCGGCTGAGGCGCGGCCTTCCGAGCTGGTGGCCGAACTCTACTATGCCTTCACGGTCTTCAAAGGCCTGCAGATCACGCCCGATATGCAACTGTTCTTGCACCCCGCGCTATCGCCGAACACGGCGACAGCGGCGATGTTCACCATCCGCTCGACTTTCATGTTCTGACCACGTGGCTGGTCGAGGCGTATCAGAGCGCGCTGCGTCTCGCCATCTCTCCTTCCAATAAGGCGATGGCCAGATGCCGTGTGCAGGCGCCCTTGAACAGCGCGAAGTCGCACTCGTGGGCATCGGACACCATCTCCTGTGTCTCGCGCGGATAGGCGAGAGCGAACATTATGCGGCTATGACACAGGCGCACGTGCGCGACCTTCACGGTCACCGTCACGCCGCTCAGCACGACGATCTCGTGGCTCCAGTCGAACTGGTAGGCCTCGCCCGGTGCGAATGACAGGGGCACATAGGAAACTCAAGACGATGCGGCTGCCCGGGCTCGACGGCAGCTACGTCGTCTTCGCGGCAGCCGCGCCAGCCTGATTGCCGACTCGGATGAGCGGGTGTCGGTCCGTCGGCCGATACCCGCGACCGATTTTTTCTGGATCGTGCCACATTCGGTGGCACGATCGGCCCTCCGCATCCACGTCCAGGGTGGCGCGCATGTGTGCTTTGTGCGCCGTTCGTGGGAATAGCGTGGGACGGGCCGGGGAGGCACTCACCCGACTGGGGTCCCTCTGCCCAGAAACCCTTGGCAGGCAAGGAGAAAAGTGGCGCGCCCGGAGAGACTCGAACTCCCAACCCCTAGATCCGTAGTCTAGTACTCTATCCAATTGAGCTACGGGCGCATCGCCAGGGCGGGGGATGTAGCGGATGCCCACCCTCCATTCAAGGGCTTCAGGCCGCGAGCTTGTCCAGCTCGCGCAGGATCGACTCGCCCATCACGTTGGTGCCGACCTTGGCGGTGCCGGGCGCCATGATGTCGGCGGTGCGCAGGCCGGAGGCCAGCACGTTGGTGCAGGCGCGCTCGATCACCGCCGCGTCCTCATCCATGCCGAACGAGTAGCGCAGCAGCATGGCGAAGCTGAAGATCTGCGCGATCGGATTGGCGATGCCCTTGCCGGCGATGTCCGGCGCAGACCCGTGGATCGGCTCATACAGCGCGAGGCGCTTGCCGGACGCATCCACCGGTCCGAGCGTCGCCGACGGCAGCATACCGAGGCTGCCGGTCAGCATCGAGGCCAGGTCCGACAGCAGATCCCCGAAGATGTTCGATGTGACGATGACGTCGAACTGCTTCGGATTGCGCACCAGCTGCATGGCGCAGTTGTCGGCGTACATGTGGGAGAGCTGGACGTCGGCATACTCGCGCTCATGCAGCGCGGTGACCGTCTGGCGCCAGAACAGGCCCGACTGCATCACGTTGGCCTTTTCCACGCTGACCAGCTGGTTCTTGCGCTTGCGTGCCAGCTCGAACGCCACGCGTGCGACACGCTCGATCTCGCTGGTGGTGTAGCTTTCCGTGTCGAAGCCGCGCTTCTCGCCGTTCGGCAGCTCCTCCACGCCGCGCGGTTCGCCGAAATAGATGCCGCCGGTACTTTCGCGCACGATCATCAGATCCAGGCCGCGCACCACGTCGGGCTTCAGCGTGGACGCATTCACCAACGGATCGAGCACGATTGCCGGGCGCAGGTTGGCGAACAGGTCCAGCTCCTTGCGCAGTCGCAGGATCGCCAGTTCGGGGCGGAGCTGGAAGCCGAGCTTCTCCCATTTCGGCCCGCCGACGGAGCCGAACAGGATGGCGTCGGCGTCCCTCGCCTTCTGCATCGTCTCGTCGGTAATGGGGGTGCCGCGGGCGTCGATGGAGGCGCCTCCGACCAGATCCTCCGACATGTCGAACGAGACCATGCGGCGGCGCGCCATCCAATCGATGACACGGCGAACCTCACGCATCACCTCGGGACCGATGCCATCGCCGGGCAGGATCAGCAGCTTCTTGTTGGCAGGCATCGTGGTCTCCGTTCAGGCGGCGGCGGTGGTCGTTGGCAGCCAGGGGTGCCGCTCGCGATGGCCGGTCTCGTGGTGCGTGATCTTGTGCGCGTGTTGCATGGTCTGGCCGATATCGTCGAGGCCGTTCAGCAACGAATGCTTGCGGAACGGGTCGATGTCGAAGTGGATCTCGTCGCCGTTCGGGCGCACCACCACCTGGCGCTCCAGGTCGATGGTGAGGCGCGCGTTGCCGCCCATCTTGGCGTCCTCGATCAACTCGTCGCAGACCTCGCGCGGCAGGCGGATCGGCAGCAGGCCGTTCTTGAAGCTGTTGTTGTAGAAGATGTCGCCAAACGATGGCGCGATGATGCAGCGGATACCGAAGTCGTGCAGCGCCCAGGGTGCGTGTTCACGCGAGGAACCACAGCCGAAGTTCTCGTGCGCGATGATGATCTGCGCCTTGCGGTAGGGTTCCTGGTTCAGGATGAACTCGGGGCGTTCGGCACCGTGCTGGTCGAAACGCAGCGGGTCGAACAGGTGGACGCCGAGGCCGGAGCGCTTGATGGTCTTCAGGAAGCGCGCCGGTATCACCTTGTCGGTGTCGATGTTGCGCATCGGCATCGGTGCGGCGACGGCGGTCAGTGTGTTGAATTTGTCCATACGAATTGCCCTTTCCGGCGCCCCCTCCCTAACCCTCCCCCGCTTCGCGGGAGAGGGGATATCGCAACAGCGCCAGCATTCCCTCTCCCGCGAAGCGGGGAAGGGTTAGGGAGGGGGTGTTGCTCAACCCAGATCCCTGACATCCGCCAGCCGCCCAGTCACCGCCGCAGCGGCGGCCATCGCAGGCGACACCAGATGCGTACGGCCCCCCGGCCCCTGCCGCCCCTCGAAATTGCGGTTCGACGTGCTCGCGCACCGCTGGCCCGGTGTCAGTTTGTCCGGGTTCATCCCGAGGCACATCGAGCAGCACGGATCACGCCATTCGAACCCCGCCTCGAGCAGGATGCGATCCAGCCCCTCGGCTTCGGCCTGCTGCTTCACCAGCCCCGAGCCCGGCACCACGAGCGCCTGCACGCCGGACGCAACATGCCGCCCCTTGGCGACATGCGCGGCGGCGCGAATGTCCTCGATCCGCCCGTTGGTGCAGGAGCCGATAAACACCACGTCAATTGGCACGTCGGTCAGCTTCTGGCCCGGCTTCAGCGCCATGTATTCCAGCATGCGTTGCATCTGCGAGCGCTGGCCCTCGTCCGCCTCCGCGGCGGGATCCGGCACCACGCCGGTCACCGGGATCACCGCACCCGGGTTGGTGCCCCAAGTCACCATCGGCGCGATATCAGCGGTATTCAGCACCACCGTGGTGTCGAACACCGCGCCGGGGTCCGAGGGCAGCGTGCGCCAATACGCCACCGCCTGCTCCCACGCCTCGCCCTTCGGGGCAAAATCGCGTCCCTTCACATAGGCGAACGTGGTCTCGTCCGGCGCAATCAGCCCGGCCCGCGCACCGGCCTCGATCGTCATGTTGGACACCGTCATCCGGCCGGCCATGTCGAGCGCCCGGATCGCCTCGCCGGTGTATTCGATTACATGCCCGGTGCCGCCGGCGGTGCCGATCTTGCCGATGATCGCCAGCACGATGTCCTTCGCCGAACAACCGAAGCCGAGCGTGCCGTCCACGCGGATCTCCATGTTCTTGGCCGGTCGTTGCAACAGCGTCTGCGTCGCCATCACGTGCTCGACCTCGGACGTGCCGATGCCGAACGCCAGCGCGCCGAGCGCCCCATGTGTCGAGGTATGCGAGTCACCACAGACGATGGTGGTGCCGGGCAGCGACAGGCCGAGCTCCGGGCCAATGATGTGCACGATGCCCTGCCGTACATCGAGGATCGGGATATACGGCACGCCGAACTCGACGACGTTCTTTTCCAGCGTCTCGACCTGGATGCGGCTGTCCTCTTCCTTGATGTCGCGCGGCACCCGCGACCCGACCGTCGGAATGTTGTGGTCGGCGACCGCAATGGTCAGGTCCGGACGGCGCAGCTTGCGGCCGGCCATGCGCAGACCCTCGAACGCCTGCGGGCTGGTCACCTCGTGCAGCAGGTGGCGGTCGATATAGAGGATGCAGGTCCCGTCCGGGAGCTTCTCCACGACGTGGCTGTCCCAGATCTTGTCGAACAGCGTGCGTGGCTTCGCATCGGACATGGCGTTTCTCTCCCGGTTTATTCTGCGGTTTCCGCGGTGCCGGTCACCGGCACCTCGACGGCACCGGAACCCGACGTGCTGCGCGCCTTTTCGGCGATGCGCGCAGACTTACCCGAACGGCCGCGCAGGTAATACAGCTTCGCCCGGCGGACATCGCCGCGACGCACCACGGCGATCTCGGCGATCAGCGGCGAGTACAGCGGGAATACGCGCTCCACGCCCTCGCCGTAGCTGATCTTGCGCACGGTGAAGTTGCTGTTCAGGCCCCGGTTGGAACGGCCGATGCAGACGCCCTCGAACGCCTGGGTGCGGGTGCGCTCGCCTTCCACGACCTTCACAGCGACGCGCACAGTGTCGCCGGGCGAGAACTCGGGCACGGCCCGGTTGGCGGTCAGGCGGGTCATCTGGTCCGCCTCATAACGTTGGATGATGTTCATCGGTGATGGTCCTTCCGTCGAATTGCTTAGGGCGCGGTTGCCGGACTGGCAACCGGCACGGCGCGAGTGGCTGATGCGTGCGCGTCCCACAGGTCGGGGCGCCGTTGGCGGGTGATCTGTTCGGCGGCCTGCTGGCGCCAGGCGGCGATGGCGGCGTGATGGCCGGACAGCAGCACGTCGGGGACGCGCCGGCCCTGCCAGTCGGCGGGCCGCGTGTAGTGGGGGTATTCCAGCAGGTTGTTGGCGTGGGATTCCTCGGCGGCGCTGTCGGCTGCTCCCATCACGCCGGGCAGCAGGCGCACCGTCGCGTCGAGCAGGACGAGGGCCGCGAGTTCGCCGCCGGACAGCACGTAGTCGCCGATGCTGACCTCTTCCATGCCGCGGGCTTCGATGACGCGCTGGTCGACGCCTTCGTAGCGGCCGCAGAGCAGGATCACGCCGGGGGCGGCGGCGTAGCGGCGGGCGTCCTGCTGGGTGAGTGCGCGGCCACGGGGCGTGAGGAAGATGAGCGGACGGTCATCGGTGACGGATGCAACTGCGGCATCGACTATGTCCGGTCGCAGCACCATGCCGGCGCCTCCGCCGAAAGGTGTGTCATCAACGGAGCGATGGCGGTCGGTGGCGTAGTCGCGGATGTTCACTGGCTGGAGCGACCAGAGGCCGGTGTGGAGCGCGCGGCCGGCGAGCGACTGTGCCAAGGGGCCGGGAAACATCTCCGGGAAGAGCGTGAGCACGGAGGCGCGCCAGATCATGCGCGGTCACCTTTGTGACACTCCCCCTCCCCTTGCGGGAGGGGGTCGGGGGGAGGGGGCTGCTGCGGGTCCTGGCATCGCCCCCTCCCCCCAACCCCCTCCCGCAAGGGGAGGGGGAGTGTTCAACGCAGCCAACTCAGCCAACCCACTCAACTCATTCAACTCGCTCAACTCATTCAACTCACTCAACTCGACTGCTCTCGCATCCAGCTCTTCTCTCGCATCCACTCCCTGCGGCGGCACTACGACCAGTAGTCCAGCCGCAGTGTCCACTGTTGGCACGCAAAGCCGCGTAAATGGCACCAGCAGTGACGGGGCGTTGTCGCGCGCAATCTCCAGACTTGCACCGGCGCCGTAATCGTGCACCGCCGCGACCGCGCCGAGTTTCGCGCCGGCAGCGTTCCGGGCGATCATGCCGACCAGATCCGCGAGGTAGAACTCGTCGTCCTCAGGCTCCGGCAACTGCGAGCGATCCACGAAGAGCCGGGTATTCGTCAGCTTCTCCGCCGCGGTCCGATCGGCGACCTTCACCTCGGCGCCGTCAGCGAGTTCGGCGACTTCCGCCACACCCTCGCCGCGCCAGCGCAGCACGAACTCCCGACCCTTGGAATCCGTCAGCGGCCCATAGACCGTCAGGTCCTCGGCATACGACGTGACGTGCACCAGCCCTCGCACACCGTGCGGCCGACCGATGACACCCATCAGGATACGGCCTTCCGGCACCTACGCCGCCGGCGCCGCCTCGGCGGCCTTGGCGCGATCCTGCGCCTTCTTCTTCGGCGCCGACTTCACCGGCTGCTCGCCCCAGCTCGGCATCGGGCCGACGCCCTTCTGGCCGAGGAACTTCGCCACCCGGTCGGTCGCCAGCGCGCCCTGCGACAGCCAGTGCTGGATGCGCTCAGCCTGCAGGCGCACGCGGTCCTCATGCTCGGCGGGCAGCATTGGATTGTAGCTGCCGAGCTTCTCGATGAAGCGACCATCGCGCGGACTGCGGCTGTCGGCCACTACGATGTGGTAGTACGGGCGCTTCTTCGCGCCGGCACGGGCTAGGCGGATCTTCAAACCCATTCGGTATCTCCTGTTGTCGTCATGGCCGGCCACGTCCCCGGGCGTGACCCGGGGATGGTGCCGGCGATCAGTATGGCCGTCGGTTGCCGCCGGGCATCATGCCCTTCGGCATCAGCGCGGACAGTCCCTGGCGCATCAGTCCCTTCTGCCCCAGCTTGTTCATGCGCTTCATCATCGTCGTCATGTCGTCGAACTGCTTCAGCAGCCGGTTCACTTCCTGCACCGACGTGCCGGAACCGGAGGCGATGCGCTTCTTGCGGCTGGCCTTGATGATGTCCGGTACGCGCCGCTCCTTCATCGTCATCGACGAGATGATCGCCGCCTGGCGCTTCAATATCGTCGTGTCGAGATCGGCTTCCTCGAGCTGCGCTTTGATCTTCCCCACGCCGGGCAACATCCCAAGGATGCCCGACAGGCTGCCCATCTTGCCGATCTGGCGAAGCTGGCTGGCGTAGTCCTCCAGGTCGAATTTTCCCCGCGCCATCTTGGCGGCAAGCTTCTCCGCCTCGGCCTGGTCGATCGTCTCGGCAGCGCGCTCCACCAAGCCAAGGATGTCGCCCTGACCGAGGATGCGCCCTGCCACACGTTCCGGATGGAAATCCTCCAGCGCGTCCTGCTTCTCGCCCACGCCGATGAGCTTGATCGGCGCGCCGGTGATCGCACGCATCGACAGCGCCGCGCCGCCGCGCGCATCGCCGTCCATCCGGGTCATGACGATACCGGTGACGCCGACGGCTTCGTTGAACGCCTTGGCGGTGTTCACCGCGTCCTGGCCGGTCATCGCATCGACCACCAGCAGTGTCTCGACGGGCGAGGTCGCGGCGCGGACCTGCCGCACTTCCTCCATCAACGCCTCGTCGATCGACAGGCGGCCGGCGGTGTCGAGGATGACGATGTCGAAGCCCTCGCGCCGGGCGGTATCCATGGCGCGCTGCGCGATCTGCACCGGCGTCTGGCCGGCGACGATCGCCAGGCTGGGGACCTGCGCCTGCTCCGCGAGTTGGGCCAATTGGAGCTGCGCCGCCGGGCGCTGGGTGTCGAGGCTGGCCAGCAGCACGCGGCGGCGGAGGCGATCGCGGAATCGCAGGGCGAGCTTGCCCGAGGTGGTGGTCTTGCCGGAGCCTTGCAGGCCGACCATCAGGATCGGTATCGGCGCGGGGGCGTTCAGGTTGATCGGGACGGCGCCCTCGCCGCCCAACGCCTCGATCATCACGTCATTGACGATCTTGACGACCTGCTGGCCGGGCGTGACGGAGGAGAGGACCTCGGCGCCGATGGCGCGCTCCCGCACCTTGGCCACGAAGTCGCGCACCACGGGAAGTGCCACGTCGGCGTCCAGCAGCGCGAGGCGGACTTCGCGCAATGCCTCGGTGACATCGGCCTCGGACAGCGCACCGCGGCCACGCAGGCGGTCGAATACCCCGGACAGCTTGTCTGACAGCGCTTCGAACACGGCACTACTCCAACGGCCAAAACGCCGCTGCGCGAACCCTCGCGGAGCGGCGGAGCCCCCGCGTCAGGCGGGGACCGGGATAGCTACGTTACCCGGATGGGCGGGGTTATGGGAGTGGGGTATGGGGGAGTCAAGGCGGGCGGTGTTCCCGAAATCATCTGTTCGCAAAAACCAGTCTCAAGTCGCATCCCGTGATGACGAACGAAGCAAATCGTCAGCTGGCTAGCTAGATGGTCAGGAGCTTAGCCCGACTTTCGCAACTGGGGACGCGATCAGTCCGGCGGACGCCAAGGCACATCTGAGCGAACTCATCGACCGGGTCGAGGCTGGCGATTCGATCGACATCACCCGGCGCGGCAAGCCAGTCGCGCGGCTCACAGCCGTGGCCAGGCCCCGCAAGCAAGTCGACAAGACCCTGCTCCGGGCGCTGACGGCGACCATGCCTCCACAGGCGGGTAGCGCCGCCGATCTGGTGCGATCGATGCGGGATGGCGATCGCTACTCATGCTCTATATCAACACGTCGCTGCTCGTTGCCGCGCTCACCAACGAGGTGATGACCGCGCACGCGCAGGGCTGGCTGGCGGCGCAGGATCCAGCACAACTGCTGATCAGCGATTGGACCATCACAGAGATGTCCTCCGCCATGGCGATCAAGCTGCGAACCGGTCAGATCACATTGGAACAGCGCGCGTCGGCACGCGCAATGTTCAACAAACCGGTCGCTGAGAGCTTCACCGTCCTTGAGGGTAGCCGGCGGGCATTTCCGGGCGGCGGCGAAGCTCGTCGATCAGCATATGCTAAGCCTTCGCGCGGGCGATGCGTTGCATCTCGCGACTGCATCGGAGCATGGCGCTACGGTGCACACGCTCGACCAGCGTCTTGCCGAGGCTGGACCGGTGCTCGGCGTGCCGACGCAGTTGCTGGCATGATCAAGGCCCTCTCCGTCGAATGCATCGACCTGAGTTTGGCGTGAACGCTGACAACATAATCCAAAAGATATGGGCCTTTGCGGCTGACGATCATGGAATTGGTCTGTTCGGCGCCGGGGATGGTAGGTTCCCGCACGCCACACCGGAGGCCACCATGCCGTTCGACGAAACCTCACGCCGTCCTGGCCGCGGGCCATCGCGCAACGTGCTGGGCGGCACGCTCGACATCTGCTCCACGCGGCCGATGACCGGCTTCTTCCGCAACGGTTGCTGCGACACCAGCGCCGAGGATGTCGGCAGCCACACGGTCTGCGCAGTCATGACCGCGGAGTTCCTCGCATTCAGCAAAACCTCCGGCAACGACCTGTCCACGCCGCATCCGGAGTTCGGCTTTGCAGGCCTGCAACCGGGCGATCGCTGGTGCCTGTGCGCGCCGCGCTGGCAGGAAGCGCTGGACGCCAACGCCGCGCCTCGGGTGGTGCTGCGCGCGACCCAGGAAGGCGCGCTGGACCACTGCGCCTTGGCCGACCTCAAGAAATACGCGATCGATCTGGCCTGAGGCGTGGGCGAGGAGCTGCCCGCCGAATTCGCGCTGATCGCGCGGCATTTCCGGCCGCTCGCGGGTCCGGGCGCGCTCGACCTCCGCGACGATGCCGCCGTCCTGATGCCACCGCCGAACCGCGAGCTTGTGCTGACCTGCGATGCCATGGTCGCCGGTGTCCACTTCCTGCCGGACGATCCGCCTGAGCTGGTCGGCCGCAAGCTGCTGCGGGTGAACCTGTCCGATCTGGCGGCGAAAGGCGCGACGCCGCTGGGCTATCTGATGACGATATCGACGCCCCGCGATACGCCCGACGCCTGGTACGCCGGGTTCGCGGCTGGCCTGAAGCTGGATCAGGAAACGTTCGGCGTTACCCTGCTCGGTGGCGACACTACATCCACGCCCGGTCCGATCTCGCTTTCCCTCACCATTCTCGGCCACGTCGCGCCAGGTCGTGCAGTGCGACGGGCTGGCGCCAGACCGGGCGACGGTCTTTGGGTCACCGGCACGATTGGCGACGGCGCGCTGGGACTGGCCGTTGCACGCGGTCGACTTGCTGACCCGTCCGGCTTTCTGCTCTCGCGCTACCGCTTGCCGCAGCCCCGCCTCGGCTTGGCGATTGGGGGCATTGCCTCGGCCGGGATGGATGTCTCGGACGGCCTGGTGCAGGACCTCGGTCACCTGTGCCGGGCGAGCAATGTTGCGGCGGAGATCGACGCGGCGCTGGTGCCGCTATCGGAACCGGCGCGCTCGGCCGGAGAGGAGTGGCTCACCACGTGCCTGACGGGTGGGGACGACTACGAACTCCTGCTGGCGGTTCCTCGGGCGCACGAAGCGGCATTCGACGAGGCAGCGCGAATTTCGGGCATCACGGTCACGAATATCGGCAACTTCCGCGCCGGTTCACCAGCGGTCGTCGTGCGCGGCTCCGATGGCCACCCGATGGTGTTTGACCGCGGCGGATGGAGCCACTTTTGACGCGGCTGCCTGGATCAGGCCATCGCCGACGCGCGGCGGGCAATCGCTAGACGAGCTGGGTGAAGATGAGCACCAGTCCAACAACGGAAACCGCCCAAGCGCCGGTGCGGACCCACGTAATGCCGATGAGATAGATCGGCACGTAGACCAGACGGGCCGCGAAAAACAGCTCTGAACCAAAGGCGGTCGTCGCGTTGGCCCTCCCGGTGATTTCCGCCACCAGCACCAGGATGGTGAACAGCACGAGGTTTTCCAGCATATTGCGATGCGCCCGATTGGCGCGTCCTGCCCACCCCGTGATCGTTGGCATGGCTTCACGGTTCTCGAGGAATGCCGGCAAGCCCACTTGCGAGATGGCGCCCAGCACGGCGACGACCAATTGCACCAGCGTCAGCGCGGTTGACCACACCAGCAGTGTCAGATCAGGTGACATCGTTGCTTCTCTCAGTGGTTGTTTCAGCTGTGTGTGAGCGCGTCGGTGGCGTCCGCAAGCTGGCGAGCCAGCGTGGGCGGCACGTACGCGGAAAGTCTGGCATTTGCCCGTCGCCAGATCGGGATTGCGGCCTCCAGCCGGCGCGTGCCGGTCTCGGTCAACCATACTGCCCGGCGACGCAGATCGGCTTCGACCATGGCGATTTCGATCAATCCGTCCGCCTCCAACGTGCGGAGATTGCGTGACAGCGTTGATTGTTCCAGGCCGGCACGGTTGGCCAATGCGCCGAGCGTGTCATCCGGCATTACCGCGATCTGCGCCATCAGGCCGAGCTGCGCCACCGTCAGGCCGAGGCCAGCCAGCTCACGGTCGAGGAACAGCGTGATGCGCCGCGCGGCGAGCCGGCTGTTCCAGCCTGCGCAGGTCTCGACCAATGCGCGGGCTTCGGCGCGCAGTGATCTGCGCGGTTGCTTCGGGATCTTCATAGTTGTATGCATATGCATCAAATGTAGTTGCATGGAAAGGCCCGTTCGTGGATTGAAGGAAAGCCGCGGCGCGGTCCAGCGGGCTTGCGCAGGTGCGGGCCACGCCTGGCAATAGGCCTACCGCTCGCTGTTCCGGTGCTTCATGGGATTATGTGCCATGCGTGGCTGGGGGTTCCGCCTGGGTGCGACGTCTGCTTGAATTCCAACATTGCTCGCCCTGCCACATTGGTGAACTGCCCGTAGCCAAGCCTCGGGTGGAACAGCCGGTTCGGCGGCGAAGCGTCTGATGCAGCGACGGGATTTCGATGAACCGCAACGTCTGGCTCCTGTTCTGCTGCCTGGCGGCAATGAACGCCGTGACAGCCGGCCAGACCGTGATGAGCGCGCTCATCGGCCACGCACTCGCCGTCGACAAGGCGCTGAATACGCTGCCGATGGCGATCCAGATGACCGCTACCATGGCCGCGTCCATCCCGGCCGGCATCGTGTTCTCCCGCCTCGGCCGCAAGCCCGGCTTCTACCTCGGCTGCGCCGGGTCCCTGCTCGGCAGTCTCATTTTTGCCTTCGCCGTCTGGCGCGGCAATTTCGAGATCTACTGTGTCGGCGCCGCCTTTGCCGGCTTCGGTTTCGGCATCTCGCAGCACCTCCGCTTCGCCGCCGCCGAGGTCGCTGACTCCGAGGCCCGTGCCCGCGCCGTTTCCCTGGTGATGGCCGGCGGCATCCTGGCCGCCATCATCGGCCCGGAGATCGTCAAGCGCACCAACATGCTGCTGCCGCCGATGACCTTCCTGGCGACCTATCTCTGCCTGATCATTCTTCCGGTGATCACGGCCACCCTGCTCGCATTCACCAAACTTCCGCCGGCGACCCGCAACCGCGGCGCGCCGGTCCCGTTCCGCACCATCATCGCCCGCCGCAATTTCCTCACCGCCGTCGTCTGCAGCATGGTCGGCTACGGCACGATGAACCTCGTCATGGCCTCGACGCCGCTGCAGATGCTGTTCTGCGGCTTCGGCGTGAATGCGAGCGCCGACGTGATCCGCGCCCACTCGATCGCCATGTTCCTGCCCGGCTTCATCACCGGCCGGCTGATCCAACGCTTTGGCGTGCACCCGATCATCTGCGTCGGCGCGCTGTTCACCATGCTCTGCGTCGTTACCAACCTGGGGTTTCCTCCGGTGGTCGCCACCTTCACGGTGGCGCTCGTGCTGCTTGGGGTCGGCTGGAACTTCATGTTCGTCGGGGGCACTACGTTGCTCGCCGCCGCGCACGATCCGCACGAGCGCGTGCGCGTCCAGGCCACCAACGACTTCATCGTGTTCGGCACCGTCGCCTGCACCGCCTTCGCGTCAGGCGCGATCGAAGCCACCGGCGGCTGGACCGCGCTGAACCTGGTGGTCGTGCCGCCGACGCTGATCGCGGCGGCGCTGGTGATCTGGCACTGGACGGCGCGCGCGCGCCTTATGCCGGCCGCGGCTCAGTAGGCGGGTGCCGGCGCCCCGCCACCTCCTGAGGGGGTGGCCCCACCGACCGCGTTGAAGCGACCGATGTTGCCGAACAACTGCTGCAGGAAGGACGCCTCCGTCCCCGGCGACGGCGTGGTTCGCGCCACCACCGACACCGGCACCGCGTCGTCGTCGCCCAGTTGCTGCACAGTCTGCAGCACGCCCTGATCATTGAAGCTCAGCACCAGCACGGTCTGGCTGACTACGCCGATCGTCCGCGCGACCCGCGGCCGGGTGACCTCGCTGACATACAGCCAGGTGTTGTCGTCGAACGTCGCCCGGGCCGTGGGCGAACCGATCAGCGCCGTTACGTCGGCTCGGGTGGAGGTTCCGGGCACCAATTCCTTGAGCTGGTCCGCGTCGACCTTGTTGCCGCGCATCTGCGACGTCGCCTCGAAGAAGCTGCACGCTCCGAGCAGCAGACAGCCAACCAGCAGCAACGGCAGGACGCTCACGCGATGGATCAGCAAGGTCGGTATCCTCGGCCTCTGCGCGGCAACCGGCGCGCTATCTCGCTTCGGTGTCACGTCGGGCCGGGTCGTGTCAATCGCACCAGTGAGGTGGCGTGGAAATCGACCTGTCTCCTT
Organism: uncultured Alphaproteobacteria bacterium; assembly: GCA_963726125.1. Lineage (GTDB taxonomy): Bacteria > Pseudomonadota > Alphaproteobacteria > Acetobacterales > Acetobacteraceae > JAMXLO01. The sequence goes on from CAVSBG010000006.1 coordinate 190,219, forward strand.
GCGGGAGGCGGCCTGCCTGAGGCCTGCCTCGGGTGTTGTCGCCAGCTGACCGATCTGTCCGATTTATGTAGCTCGTGATCTGTCCGCTTCGTTCTTGCTCTGTGCCGGGGGGCCGGCCCGGCTACGATGCCGTACGCTGGGGTCATTGCCGTGTTCCGCTGCGCTTGGTGAATGCGCTCTACGCCAGTCGCGTCAATGGCCTGCGCTCTGGCCACCGTCAACGTGGAGGATTTCGCCCGTCACGAAGCCAGCGGTCTCAAGGTAGAGGATCGCGTTCACGATGTCGGAGACCTCGCCCATATGGCCGACCGGGTGCAAGGCGTCGAACGCCGCGTGAGTCTCGACGGGGTTCATCGGCGACTTGATAATGCCAGGCGACACCGCGTTCACACGGATGCCAAGCTTGGCATATTCGATCGCCAGCGATTTGGTTGCGGCATTCAGGCCGCCCTTGGTCAGCGATGCAAGCACCGATGGCACGGCGGAGTTCGCGTGATCGACCAGGCTGGTGGTGATCTGCACCACGTGGCCGCTGCCCTGCTTCACCATCTCGGCGATGGCGCGTTGTGTTATGTGGAAGAAGCCGGTGAGGTTGACGCCCAGGATCGCCGCGCAGTCGGCCTCGGTGTATTCGGTGAACGGCTTGGCAATGAAGATGCCGGCATTGTTGACCAGCGTGTCGATCCGCCCGAACCGCGCCATGCCCTCCGCGATCGCACGTTCGGCCGTTGTCCGGTCGGCGATGTCGCCGGACACGGCCAGGATGTCGGGATTGGCCGATGGCGTGATCGAGCGCGCCGTCGCAACCACGCGGTAGCCGCGCTCGCGGTACGCCGTGACCAGCGCCGCGCCGATGCCCTGCGACGCGCCGGTGATAACCGCGACCTTCTGTTCGATGCCCATGGTCAGTCTCCTTCGTGCGCCGGCCGCGCTGCTGGAACGAACGCCGATTGGTTCCCCGAGCGCGAATGCTCGCCATTCGGCACACGGTCTGCCGCCGCGCGATTGAATGCGCATGCTCCATTGCGGGTGCGACGGGGTTGCGCGGTTGACAAGGCGGAGCGGCGGTCGTTACCCGCCGAGACGGATCAATGCATCGCTCGGCCTCGTACGGGGGCTGGGCTCCGTCGTTCCGCGAGGGTTCGCGCGGTGGTGTTTTGGCCGATGGAGGGGGCCGTGCTCGAGGCGCTGCCAGACACGCTTTCCGGAGTGCTCGACTGGTCGGGCGGGCACGGTGCGCGCGCATGGATCTGTGTGGTTCCTTCGGGGGCGTGTGCGGCATGACACTGGCGCGCGGGACGGAGCGGCTGGAGACGGAACGACTGGTGCTGCGGCCGGTCGCGCTGGGCGACCTGGCGTTCTTTGTGCGTATCCACGGGATGCCGGAGGTGGCGCGGGGGCTTTGGCCTGAGGGGCGGCCTCGGTCGGCCGAGCAGACGGAGGCTTGGCTGCGCTACACGCTGGCGAGCTACGAGGCGCTGGCGCTCGGGTATCTGGCGGTGGTGCGGAAGGCGGACGGCGCGTTGATCGGGCGCTGCGGGTTGATGGACATGGCGGTGGAGGCCCGCGCGCCGGCGGGTCGGCTACGCCGGGGGTGGTTCGGGCGGGGGGAGGCGCCGGCAGGGGTGTCGCTGATCTTCGAGTGCGAGCTTGGCTACACGTTCGATCCGGCGGTGTGGGGGCAGGGTTACGCGAGCGAGGCGGCCGCGTGCGTGCGCGACTATGCGCGGGATGGGCTGGGGCTGCGGTACGTGGTGTCGGCGATCCTGCCGGGGAATGCTCCGTCACGGCGGTTGGCGGAGCGGGCGGGGGCGCGGGCGGACGGGCAGATGGAGGCGGCGGGGATGGTGTTCGAGCGGTGGGTGTGGGGGCTTGGGAATTAGTGCTCCCGCTGCAGATCATAATACTCTACTTTTATCGACTCGACAGTACGCTCGGGTCGGCTTTCGGAATCAGAGGCGATGCGGGCGCTAAGCCGGCTTTCTCCGAATTGATGGGATTGCGCGTCTTGGGCTGTCGTCGGCTGACGAAATCAGTCGGGCAGGCCATGGATATCTTGCATCCATTTACGAGCCGTGGGGTTGTCGCCGCGCTGCGTACTATGCCGAGTGAGAGCTGACAGCATGAGACCGGCCAAACCCTAGGCAGCTGCGAAGGGGGGGAACTGCCCCCAAGGGGCAGCCCGAGCCGGTCCGGGTACATGACTTCGTCATCCCCGAACTCGGCAAGGTTGCACCGTATGGCGTCTACGATGTCGCCGCCAATGATAGATGGGTCAACCTCGGGATCAGCCACGACACCGCCGCGTTTGCGGTGGCGAGCATACGGCGCTGGTGGCACGTGCTCGGCGCTGCCCGCTATCCGACCGCCAAGCGACTTCTGATCAATGCCGACTGCGGCGGCAGCAATGGCAACCGCGTGCGCTTGTGGATGCGGGAATTGCAAGTCCTGGCCGATGAACTCGAGATCACCATCACCGTGAACCATCTGCCACCCGGCACCAGTAAATGGAACCGCATCGAGCACAAGCTGTTCGCATTCATCACCATGAACTGGCGTGCCAAGCCGCTGGTCAGCTATCTCGCCATCATCCAACTGATCGCCAGCACTACCACCGAGGCTGGTCTTACCGTCGCCTGTCAGCTTGATTCCAATGTTTACGAGAAGGGCATCAAGGTCTCCGACCAAGAGATGGCATCCCTGAACGTCAAACCAGATTTCTTCCATGGTGAGTGGAACTACACTATCGCCCAAAGACGACCGGACGGATGATGTGGTTATCCGGGCTCAGGCCCTTACGATGGCCTGCATCCGAAAACCCAGGTGAACGTTCGACGCGTCCGCTTCGCGCTATGTCGAGCGGACGCGCAGTTGTCCCTCATAGTCGCGCTTGCCGATCGGCACGCCCCGCGAGCGCAGGATGTCGTAGGCGGTGACGGCGTGGAAATGGAAGTTGGGCAGCGAGAACGAGAGGATCAGGGTCTCCGACGTGAAGGCCAGCCGCCGCGGGCCGATCTGAAGGTCCAGGTCCCGGCCCGCCCAGCCGTTGACCTCGTCTTGGGTATACGCCTCCAGCGCCGTCGCCGCTTTGCCGATCATGGCCCGCAGGTCGGCGAAGGGGACCGGTCCGACCAGGCCGGGCGGCTCGAATACGCCGGTCTTCGCAGCCTCCAGCCCCCACACGGCATGGTGCCACGCAGCCTCGATCTGGAAATGGAACGGCGCCATGTCGTCGTAGAGCCGGACGCTCACGAAGTCATCCGGGTCGGCGCCCGTCTCGGCGCAGTGCCTGACAGCGCGATCGAGGAAACCTCCAACGGCGCGCACGGTCTGCAGGAAGGTCGGCACGCTGAGCTCGTAGAATGATGTCGCCATCGGACCTCGCCTGGCTTGAAATCGCCCATTGTCGGCGCCGACAGCGGCGCCGACCAAGGTTACCGAAAGTCTGTTTCCGACCCTAACCGGACTTACCCCTTGGGAAGCCGGCCGAAAGCCCCGCGGCGATCCAACCCGTCGGAAAATCTTACAGTTGCGTAAGGCTCCCGGCGTCTGAATGGAGAAAAATCCAGGAAAGAGGGGGGCCTGACGGGGGCGCGAGACCATTGTTTTCGCGCACCGATTGTGTTTGCCGCCATTGCAACGGACCAGGGGTTGGGCGTGGTCAGGAACTTCGGTTCGAGACACCAGCGGCAATTTCATTTCTTAGAATAATGCAATAAACTGATCCTTGCGCAGGACTTTGCCGGCAGTTTATGTCGGAATCGTTTACACCTTCAACCAGATGGTCGCTGTTGAACGTCAAAGTGCGTTGTTTTTGTTCAGGAGGTTACGTTGGCATAGTTATTGCTCGCGCCTATGTCGCGGAAATGAACATCCAGCAAGGGGGTTCGGTCGATACGGGGCGCGTGCCGTTGTTGTCACGCCGGCGGCCACAAGCGGTAGCGTGACACGTCAGCGCAAAACAATTGCCGACCAAAGTACCAAAGGGGGGACTGTACGTGCGATTTCTGACCAAGATCCTGGCGATAGCCGGTGCCATCTTGCTTGGCTCGAACGCGGCCCACGCCGCCCTCACCTACACCTGCGATCCCAGCATCTCCGCCGCGGTCTGCAGTTACCTGAACACGACGATCGCCGGCCTTTACAACAACACGTTCACCAATGTGAACGCCGACATGTACATAACCTACGGCGACACAGGGCTTGCGTCGAATAAATACCCGATCAACTCTGTTCCCTACAGCACCTACCTGAGCGACTACGCAGCGAATGCTGCCGCCAGCAGGAACCCGGACCAAGCCTCTGCCCTGGCATCCTTGAACACCTACGCTACTCCGGTCTATGCCGGGACCAATGTTCAGATCAGCGGCGCGCTCGGCCAGGCTCTGGGCATCCCCGCGGGCCAGTTGACGGGGTTCACCATGAACTACGACACAACGGGAACTACGTGCAACCTGAGTGCGGCAGGCTGCTACGAGGACCTGATCACAGTGACAAACGACCGGAGCACACCCTTGTACTATCGGACCGGGGCGCCCATAACTTCCGATGCTTACGACTTCTACAGCGCGGTGGAGCACGAGACCGACGAAGGTCTCGGGACCACGTCGTGCGTCGCTTCGAACACCAGCTTTCGCCCAACATTGTTCAACGTGTGTGCATTGGTTCCACCTGAGAACGGCGGCGAATCGGCTGCCGATCTGTTCCGTTATTCTGGTCCCGGCAACCTCATCCCCGACAGTCACCTCAGCACGACTCCGGGCGCCTATCTGTCCTACGATGGCGGCGCCACAGACGGGTTGGGGACCGGCAGGTACTACAACACTCTAAATAATAATGCAGACTACGGCGACTTCTCGGAAAACTCCGCCTGCCCTGGTTATTCCACGGGGGTTCCGCTGGCGGTTCAGGACGCCTTTGGCTGCCCGGGTCAGGCCAACATTGACATCACCAATGACGGTGGACCGGAAATCGCCATGCTCAACACGGTAGGATTTGATCTTCAATCCGCGCCGGAGCCGTGGTCCGTGGCGATCATCCTCCCCGGCGTCGTCGGCCTGATTGCCGTCCGCAACCGCGCGCGCCAGCGGAGCCAGGCCTGACTGACGCGGCTTACTCCCCGATCCAGCCGCGCCGATTTCAGTCGCGAGCGTGGTGCTGGCCAATCCGGCGCGCCACTCTTACGGTGGCGTCCCTGTGCTTCGGTGGAAGGCACGGCTAACCGCCGTTGGTCAACGACACAACGGGATCAGGCGGCCTCGGTGCTACGTATCAATGCACCACCGCCATCGGCCTCGGGAATCAGCGCCGCACGCAACCGCGCGCCCTGGCGACTTACGGTGCCTGCTAAACCCCAACGTCCGCTCTCCACCCTAAGCGGTCGTCAGCGATCTCACCCCGTGAGTGTTTAGAGATTGGCACTGTCCGGTGGACCCTGAGTTGGCCGCCGGACAGTGCCCTCAGACCATAGGAAAATATCCTTGACATTAGACATACTAACTCCCACCTGTCCGGCAAGACTTCGCAAAGCGGCCCGTTCACATGCACCTCCAAGACGCACTCCCCCAGCTCCCCCGCCCCGTCGCCCGCCACACCCTCTTCATCCTCACCGAGGCGCTGCCCGCGCCGATCGGCAACCTCCCGGAAGAACGTGCCGCCCGCGATGAAGCCGCGGTTGCCGCCGTCGCGGCACTCCGACCTGCCGACGCCATCGAGGCCACCCTCGCCGCCCGCTCGGTCGCCGCCGGCGCCTGGGCCATGGACTGCCTCCAACTCGCCGCAATGCGACGTGCAGATCCCGACGAAGCCCGCCGCTGCCGCCGCGAGGCCGACGTCATGATGCGCGATTCCGACCGTGCCCTCCGCGCGCTCCGAAGTCTCCAGGCCGACGCCGCCCGGCAGGAAGCCACGCCTGTCCTGTTCGAAGGCCAGGACCCGGCCACCGGCGAAGCCGAACCGGCTACGTCCGCCGAACTCCCTCCATCGTCCGACGTCGCCAGCCAGGCCGACGAGTACGCCCTCCGTCAGCCCAAGCGTGCCGCCCTGATCCGCCGCATCGGACGCCTGCCGGAGCACGTCAATTGTGGCCCCCTGACACCGGAACTGGTCCACACCGTCGTCACCGGAACCAGTGCCATCCTGCGCTCCCTCGACCGCCGCAACGGCAAGAAACTCCGCGTCGCCGCCTGACACCGCGGTCGCCGTCAAGCTCCCGACGTCAAACTCCTGACGTCATGCCCAGGCGAAGTCCCAACCACCCGGATCGGCATTTCACTGCCGGATGGCGCCGCCCAATCGCGCACCAGCGCCAGACTTCTGATTTCAAACGCACTCGCTCTGCGATTGTATTCTCTTTTCCAGCCACATCATCTCACCCCCCGCGCCCTTGAGACGCCGGTGACCTAACCGCCACGACGCCAAGCCAAATCACACCGCTCCATCCCGCCCAGCGCCCGAACCCGGGATCATCTGCCGGCGTCTGGGTGCAAGTCATTGACCCTGCCCAGCCCCAGCCCACCCGGCGCTGTCGAGCCACAGTCTCCCCCGCAGAGACGTGAGACGCCCCCGAGACTCCGCAACACCGTAAAGGCTTGCCGCCCCCCTTGCGGACCGACATGCTCCCCCGCGACGCCCAACCCGAGGGACCAATCCATGTGGCATGTCGCGCAAATGAACGTCGGCACGGTGCTCTATCCCACCGACGACCCCCGCATCGCCGAATTCATGAACCAGCTCGACGCGGTGAACGCTTTGGCGGATGCCGCGCCCGGCTTCGTCTGGCGGCTGCAATCGGCACAGGGCAACGCCACCGACATCCTGGTCAGCGACAATCCGTATTTCCTGGTCAACATGTCGGTCTGGCAGGACGTGGAGTCGCTGTTCGACTTCGTCTACCGCACCTCCCACCGCCTCGTGATGGCCAAGCGGCGGGAATGGTTCGAGCGTCCCGAGGGCGCCTACCAGGTCCTCTGGTGGATCCCGGCCGGTTCAATCCCCACCCCCCAGGAAGGCCTGCAGCGGCTACGCCACCTGGAGCGCAACGGCCCGTCGTCCCACGCCTTCACCTTCCGGCAGAAATATCCGCCACCCGGCAAGGCCGAACCGCCCCACGACATGCAGCCCCAGCCTTACTGCGTGGGCTGGACATAGCCACCAGGGCAATCGGGTGAACCGGCAGGAAGCAGGCTACCGCACGGAGGTCACCAAGACGGCAACGCCACTGAGGGCCGCTGAGAAACGAAATGTGGCGCTTCGCGCGAAGCGCTGCAGGCCTTTCCCGTGGCCCTCGGTGGCGTTGCCGTTTCGGTGACCTCCGTGCGCACACTTCCTTGCTTTGCTACCGTTCACCCGATTGCCCCGACATAGCCACGACGGCTGGTTGACTGGCCGCTGATACGCGCCGACAAGCCCGGCCATGTCGGGTGTCGCGACATCGTGGATTCTCAGCGAGGGGTATGCCGGATTGCAGGCGCAGGCTCTCGGCCTGGCAGAGGCAGCCGGCCTGCACCCCGAGTTGCGCGTGCTGGCGCCGCGTGCCCCCTGGAAATGGCTCGCCGCCTCGATGTGGCCGGCACCGCTGGCTGCCGTGGCCGACGCAGTGCGGCCACCACTGCCCGAATTGGTCATCGGCTGCGGCGGCATGGCGGCCGCGGTCGGTTCCGCACTGCACCGCGGCGGCGGCCCGGTGGTGCAGATTCAGCATCCGCGCATGGACCCAAAGCGTTTCGACCTGGTCGTGGTGAACCGCCACGATGAGCTGACCGGGCCGAACGTGGTGGTGACGCGCACCGCGCTGCACCGGGTGACGCCGCCGCGGCTGGCCAATGCGGCGCAGCAGTGGCGGCCGCGCTTCGAGCACCTGAAACGGCCGCTGGTGGCCGTGTTGGTCGGTGGCAGCAATGGCCGGTTCCGGCTTGACGGCTCGGTGGGCGGTGAACTCGCCCTCCAACTTGCCGCCATGATACGCCGCGATGAGGTCGGCGTGATGGTGACGCCCTCGCGCCGAACCGATCCCGCCGCAACGCAGGCTCTGCGGGATGCGCTCGAGCCGCTGGGTGGCTACGTGTGGGATGGCACTGGCGACAATCCGTATTTCGGCATGCTCGCACTGGGGGACGCCATCATCGTGACGGTGGACAGCGTTTCCATGATTTCCGAGGCAGTCGCGACTGAGGCGCCGGTCATGCTGGCCCCCCTGCCTGGTCGCTCGCGGCGCAACGGCCTGTTCACCCGTTCGCTGCTTGCCGAAGGACGCGTGCGCGAATTCACCGGCCGGCTCCAGTTATGGCCGGTGACGCCGTTGAATGACACCGCGGAGGCGGCGGCGGAAATGTGCCGCCGGCTCGGCCTCCCGTATGCGGAAACCCCATGCTGAATATCCAGACGTTCGACAATCGTGCCGGCGGCAACGTTCAATACAAGGCGCTGACCCATCCGCTCGCGGCCGAGGCGATGACCAAACTGTCTGCACGCCTGGCGCCACCGATCGCGCTGTACGACCCCGAAGGCATCGCCGCAGCGCTGTTGGCGCTGTACCCGGATGCGCCTCGCTGGCAGGGCTTGTATGTGCACGACGTGACCCTGGTGGGCACGCAGCGCGCCGGCCATGTTGCGCGCGCGCTGACCGACCTGCCGGAGAGTCGCGCGCACACCGTGCTGATCGCTGCATTCGATGCGGATCGGATCGTATCGCGCATCGCGCACCTGTTGCCGAAAGGCGCCGAGGTTGTCTCGCTGGATGCGATCAAGCTGCCAGACGCTCTGCTAACCAACCGCGCGCGCTATCTCGACAAGCAGAACTTCGCGACGAACTTCGCGTTCTTCCGCGAGGCAGGCGGACTTTCGACGCGGCTGGTATCCGCGAACTATTGGGCGCGCTATGGCGGCGGCACGGTCCGCTTGTGGCTGCGTCTGTTCGATGCCAACGGCGCGATACTCGCGACGTGGGAGCAGGAAGTACCTGCCGGGCTCAGCGGTTTTTCCATCGACAGCCAGGCGGTGCGTGCGCGCTTCGGTCTGCCGCAATTTACCGGCCAGCTGTTCATCCACGCGATCGGCGCAGTCGGGCACGACGTGGTGAAATACGCGCTCGACACCTATGCAAGCGACAATGGTGCCAGCCTGTCCTGCACGCATGATGCCAACGCCTGGCCGTCGGATCGCTATGGCGGACTGCCGGCGCCGCGCGACGATGAGCGCGTCGTGCTGTGGCTGCAGAACAGCCACGCAACGACGATACCGGCGGGCGCTGTCTCGCTCGACCGCATGGGGGCAGAGCGGCCAGTCGCCTTGGACCAAAGCGTCGGCCCATTCGCGACCGTCCCCATCGATGTCACCCGCCTGCTGCCAGACCTGCGCTGGCCCGCCCAGATCGAGCTGCGCGCCGGGCGCCATGTCGTGCGTCCTCGCTATGAGGTCACCCGCGGTGACCGCACGCGCATCGCGCACGTGAATGTGGAGCGCGCCGATCTGAAGCCGGATCCGGCGATCCCGAACCTGCCGAAGCAGCTTGGCCGCTCGTATCTGCTGCCGTTTCCGGTGCTGCCGCGCGATCGTTTCCGCAGCATCGTGCAGCCGACGCCGATGGCGGTGTCGCAGAACACGCTGCCGTTGCGGCTCGACGTGTTCGATGTGGCTGGGCACAAGGTGGCGGAACGCTTCCTCGGTTGTCTGCGCCGTGACCACGAGCTGGTACTCGACGTGGACGACGTGGCCGTTGGACACGCCGAACTGGTCTACGACTTTCGCGATGGTGGCGAGGCGGACGGCTGGCTGCATGCGCTGTTTCGATACGAGGATCGCAAGTCCGGCCACGTGGCTGAATCCAGTTTCGGGGCGCATATCTTCAACACGGTGATGACCTACCGCGACGAGCCGCAAGCCTACACCGGTCCGCCGCCTGGATTGCGCACAACCCTGTTCCTGAAGCTAGGCGATGCACGGAGGCGCAGCTTCGCGGTGCTGATCTACCCCGCATCCGCGCCCTGGCACGCGCAGTCCGCAACGTCGCTGGACCTGCACGACGCGGCGGGGCGACCGATAGCAACGGAGCGCATTGAGATCGCGTGTTCCGGATCGATGATGGTCTGGCCGCATGAGGTGTTCGGCGAGACCGCCCTGCGCCAGGCGGGGCATGATGGCTTCGTGTTGGTGCGCGACAGCACGTGCCGCCTGTTCGGCTATCACGGGCTGATGGACGATGCGGGCGGGTTTTCGCTCGACCACATGTTCGGCTTCTGAGATCCCCCTCTCCCGCAAAGCGGGGGAGGGTTGGGGAGGGGGTGCAACAAACGAAGCCCCCCCTCCCTGACCCTCCCCCGCGTCGCGCGACTCCCCCGCGTCGCGAGAGAGGGAAATGGCGAAAGCGCCCGCGGTTCTGTACTCATCCGATCGCCCCGGTTCTGACGGACTTGCGGAATGCCCGCATGCCGGTGTCTCTTGCAGCTTCTGACTGAACCGCCTGAGGAGTCGCCGTGGCTATCCCGCCATCGAGCGTGCCGCGCGCCGAGATGCCGGCCGAACCGACGCAGGCGCGGCGGTTCGGCAAGGCGCGCACGGCGCAGTCCGGCGCCCTTCATGAGGACTACGTCGAACTGATCTCCGACCTGCTCGCCAGCGGCGGCGAGGCACGGCCGACCGACATTGCCCGCCGCCTCGGCGTCTCGCACGCCACCGCGATCAAGACCATCGGCCGCCTGAAGCGCGAGGGGCTGGCGATGGCGAAGCCATACCGCGGCGTGTTCCTCACCGAGGCGGGCGAAAAGCTGGCAGAACGCGTGCGGGCGCGGCACCGCATCGTGGTGGACCTGTTGCTGGCGGTTGGCGTGCCCGCGGAAGCTGCCGAGCAGGATGCCGAAGGGATCGAGCACCACGTGTCCGATACCAGCCTGGCGGCCTTTGCCCGGTTCCTGCGACGGCTCGGCTGAAGGAGCGAACGATGGCAGTGCACGACCACTCACGTTGGGGACCCGCCGATCAGATCGGTGCCGGCAACCTGCTTACCGTCGAGAAGCGTCTCGCCGCCTTGCAATCGGTGCGCGAAGGCCGCGTCTACGACGTGAGCCACGAGATCAGCGCCGGCGCACCATTCATGGCGCCGAACCAGACGCCGTTCCTGCTGTCGATCTGGGCATCATGGCGCGACTCGATCAAGCGCCGCCGCGCCATGGGAGCAACCAACGACGCCGGCGCGAATGTCGAACGCATCGAGATGACCGCGCATGTGGGCACGCACATCGACGCACTCGGCCACTTCTCGAAAGGCGATCGGCTGTACAACGGACTGTCCGCTGCCGATACGGTCACCGACTGGGGCCTGCAACGCCTCGGCATCGAGCATGCACCGCCGATGATCACGCGCGCCGTGCTGCTGGATGTCGCCGGCTGCGACGGCGGCCAGCACCTGAACCCCGGCCGCGTCGTCACCCCCGAAGAACTCGCGCGCGCCGAAGAAGCGGCAAAGGTGTCGCTGGAACCAGGCGACATCGCGCTGGTCCGCACCGGATGGGGTCGCTATTTCGGCATCGACAACGTGCGCTATCTGCAAGGCGAACCCGGCATCGATCTGCCTGGCGCACGCTGGTTGATCGAGCGCGGCGTCGTGGCCATCGGCTGCGACAACATGGCGGTCGAGGTGCTGCCCAATCCGAACCACGGCATCTCCATGCCGGTGCATCAGCACGCGCTGGCCGAGGCGGGCGTCTACCTGATCGAGAACCTGGCCCTGGATGAACTGGCGCGCGACGGCGTTGGGAGCTTCTGCTTCATATTGCTGGCGACGAAGTTCCGCGGCGCGACGGGATCGCCGGTGCGGCCAGTGGCCCTGCTATAGATACAGCCGCCGGTGAACGGTGGGACCGATATCGCGACCCTGCTTGCCAACATGGATCCGACGTTGTCCGCCGTCGAGGTGGTCTTCTGTTCGTTCCCAAACGCCTCCCTGACCGACAAGGCGTTTCTCGATCCGATCGGTAGCTTCACGGAACCGGAAGGGTTGTCGCTGATCATCAGCAGGCAGATGGCGGAGCGTCACGGCATTCCATACTCCGTTGTCCTCCAAGGCATCACGCTGAACGTTCATTCGAGTCTCGAGGCCGTTGGATTGACCGCAGCGGTCGCCGCCCGGCTGACCCAGCATGGCATAAGCGCGAATGTCGTGGCAGCGTATTACCACGATCATCTCTTCGTCCCGGTCGCAGATGCTGCACGTGCGCTAGCGGTGCTGCGCACGCTTCAGGCCGCAGCCAAGGCGTTGTGACGCGTCGCCGGTGGCTGGATACCAGTGGTCGTTACGCCCGCGGGTTGGGGGTTTCATCGAACACTTGCATTGGCTCGTGATAGTTCAGCCAAGGCACCTCGTGCGAACGCCAGATCGCGATCTCCGGCCGCTGCTGCGGATCATCGTCGAGTGTTGCCACGCGTATGATGACCCGAGGCTCATCCTGCCATTCGGCCATCAGGTGGGAGCCGCATGCCGGACAGAAATGTCGCAGCTTGCCCGGAGTTGACGAGAAGGCTGCCACCCGGTCCTGCCCCTTTGTCCAGCGGAATGCCGTCCGATCGACACGTGCGGTTGAGGCGAACGGGGCCGCATGCGCCTTACGACACGTGCGGCACGAACAATTCACGATCGGACCGGCGAGCGACGTTACTTCATACGCGACGGCGCCACACAGACAACTGCCTTTCACTGCCGCTTCCTCCGCACGTTGCATCCATGATGTTGGCATCCGTTATATACTGCGGTGCCAATGAGGGCAGTACGACATGAGCGCAACGGGACGGAACTTCGGCAGCGATAACGTGACACCGGCCTCGCCGGAGGTGATCGAAGCGATCATCGCGGCGAATGCCGGTTCGCTGCATTCCTATGGCGATGATCCTTACACGACCCGGCTGAACGAGTTGGTGTCGACGTTGTTTGAGACTGAAGCGGCGGTGTTTCCGGTCACGACAGGCACGGCCGCCAACGCTTTGGCGCTGGCGACCCTGACACCGCCGTATGGTGCGGTCTACTGCCACGAGAACGCGCACATCATGACCGACGAGTGTGGTGCGCCCGAATTCTTTACCGGCGGGGCCAAGGTCATTGGATTGTCGGGCGCGGACGGCAAGATCGTGCCCGCGCAACTCGATGCACCGCTGCGGTTTGCGGCGGACATGGGCGTACACCACGTCCGTCCCGCGACGCTCAGTCTGACTCAGTCGACTGAATGGGGCACGGTCTATACGCCGAACGAAGTGCGAGCGCTGTCCGATGCGGCGCATGCGAAGGGGCTGGGCGTGCATATGGACGGCGCGCGTGTTGCCAATGCGATCGCCCATCTCGGCTGCAGTCCGGCGGAGATCACCTGGCAGGCGGGAGTCGATGTGCTTTGCCTCGGCGCGACCAAGAATGGCGCGATGGCAGCCGAGGCCGTGATCTGTTTCGATCGCGCGCGCGCCACCGAGTTCGCGTTGCGCCGCAAGCGCGCCGGGCATCTGTGGTCGAAGATGCGTTTTCTCAGCGCGCAACTGGTCGCGTACCTCGATGGCGGGCTTTGGTTGCGCAATGCCGGGCATGCCAACGCCATGGCCGCGCGCCTCGCAGCGGGTCTCGCGACACTGCCCGGCGTGCGGCTGGTGCAGGCGGTCGAGGCCAACGAACTGTTCGTCGCGATGCCCGACAGCGTGATCGAATCCCTGTTCGCCGACGGCTTCGAATTCTATCGCTGGATGGCGCCCGCGGGCGTAGCCGGACCGGTTGTCAGGTTGGTCACCGCCTACTGCACGACTACCGAGGATGTAGATGCGCTTGTGCGGACGGCGCAGCGATGCTCAACCCGCACGTAAGCGACGGTCACGCGGGCAACGACAGCCTCGCCTGCAACTCTGTTATGATCGCAGCGTGCACGTGAGCTTCGGAGCCATCGCCCGGGAGCAGCACGCATCGCTCCGGTGCAGCAGCGGCAATGTCGCGAAAGCCTTGCCGCACGCGCGCGTGGAACAGCGCATCGAGCCGTTCGTACCGGTCCGCGTCCGCTCCGCGCCTCAATTGCCGCTGGATCGCGACCGTGTCGCTTACATCCAGCACAAGCGTCACATCGGGAACCATGCCGAGCATTTGCGTCAGCGCCGCGATCATGTCGCGATCAGCGCCCTGGCCGTAGCCCTGATAAGCCATCGTCGAGTCATAGAACCGATCGCAAACCACCCACGTGCCGGATGCCAGCGCGGGGCGGATGGTCGTCTCGATGTGTTCTGCGCGCGCGGCGAAGTGCAGCAGCGTCTCCGCCGGTGCCGACCATTCGACCGATCCTCCGAGCAGCAATTCGCGCAGCACTTCCGCGCCGGGTGCACCGCCCGGCTCACGCGTGCAAAGCACGGACACACCATGTTGCGACAGCGCATCGGCCAGCAGGCGCGCCTGCGTGGATTTGCCGGCGCCTTCGCCACCCTCCAGCGTGATGAACCGGCCTGGGCTCACCCGCCGGTCACGTAATGCGACAACACTGCCATCGCACGGCCGGGTAGGCTAAGCCTCGGAACGTCGATGCCGGCCACCAGCGGCGCGTCCATGTTCGGCACGCCATTGCCGGAAACCACCAGCTTCCCGAGCGGCGCACCTTTGGTTATCGGCGCCTGGATCGGTGTGTCATAGCTGACCTTGATCGAGGCATGATCCCGCCAATTGCGCGGCATCGTCATTATCAGATCGTGGCCACCGACCAGCGGCACGGTCGGGCTGGTGCCGAGCCATACCGGCACGCGCTCCACCACATCGCCGGCGGCGAACAGCATCACGTTCTCAAAGTTCGCAAACGCCCAGTCCATCAGGCGCTCGCTTTCCTCGGCACGCTGGTGCATCGAGTCCATGCCGTTCAGCACCAGGATGACCCGACGATTGTTGCGCAATGTGCTGGCCACGACGCCGTAGCCACCGGCCTCGGTGTGACCGGTCTTCAATCCGTCCGCGGAGCCGCGCTGCACCAGAGGATTGCGGTTCTGTTGCTCGATATTGTTGTACTTGAAGGTCTTTTCTGAGTCGTAGTGATAGTATTCGGGGAAATCACCAATGATTGCGTGTGCCAAGGTGGCGATATCCCGGCATGACATGTACTGATCCGGATCGGGCCAGCCGGTGCAGTTGCGGTAATTTGTGTTGGTCAGCCCGAGCTGCTTCGCCTTGGCGTTCATCATATCGACGAACTGTTCTTCCGAGCCAGCGATCGCCTCGGCGAGCACGATGCAGGCGTCGTTGCCGGAATCGACGATGAGGCCTCTGATCAGATCCTCGACGCCGACCTGCGTGCCGATCTGGACGAACATCTTCGATCCGCCCATGTGCCAGGCCTTCTCGCTGACCATCAACTGGTCGTCGAGCTTCATCTTGCCCTGCTTCAATCGTTCGTAGACCAGATAGATCGTCATCAGCTTGGTCATCGAGGAGGGCGGCATCCGCGTGTCGGCGCCCTTCTCCAACAACGCCGCACTGGTGTTGAAATCCTGAATGAAGGCCCACCGCGCGGCGGTATCCACCGCACCGATTGGCGTCGTCGCTGGATCGGTCGAGGTGATCGCCTGGTCCTTCTTGCCCCCGCGTCCACCGGGCGCCGGACGCGGCGCTGGAGCAGGTGCGTGCTTCGGCTGTGCGGCTGCCGGCAACGCGCTGGCGGCGCACATGGCCGACGCCAGCAGGGCAGAACGACGGGTCAGCATCGGGACTCAACTCCTATTCCACCACGATCCGTGCATCGGTTACTCCGGCACGCAGCGCCTGGTCCAGCGCTTCGTCGCCCTGCGTCACCGTTGTGAACGGCCCCATGATAACGCGATACACGGGCGCGCCATTTTCGAACCGGCTGACCACGTTCGCGTCGAGCCCGACTCGCGCGCGCTGCATGTTGGCATATTGGAAACCCTGGAACGTTCCGAGCAGCACGTACAGGTTGCCGGGATGCGGTGCGACCTGCGTCAGCGTCTCCGGCAGGCGCAGGTTCGGCGTCGCAGTCGCGTCGGCCGCCACGGGCGCTGCCGGTTGAGCGGCCACGGTGCGTGGTGATGCTGCGCTGCCAGGCGGCGGCAGATCGCTCTGGCTTACGTCGCCGATGGGTGCGGAGATGAGTTGCAATTTGGGTGCGCCCGGTACCGCTTCGACCGCCGCCTGGCTTTCCTTCGGCAGCACTTCCAGTTGCACGCGGACCACGCCGTCGAAGGGTATGCCAAGCAGCGTCGCCGTTCGCCGGGTGATCTCGATCAGGCGGTGCGGCGTCGCTGGCCCGCGGTCGTTGATCCGCACCACGACCTGACGCCCGTTCTCCAGATTGGTGAGCTGTGCGATCGCAGGAAGCTGCAAAATCTGGTGCGCGGCGGCCATCGCCCCTTGGTCGAACAACTCGCCGTCCGTGGTGAAATCGGCATGGCCCGCCGGGTAGACCATTGCAAGGCCGGTCTCGCGCGCTTCGAAGCTTTCGCGCGGGTAGTACCAGATGCCGTCCGCCTGGTAGGCATCGCCGAGCACATAATGCGGATTCGCGGGCGGTGCTCGATGGCAGGACGCCACGAACCCGACCAGCAGCAGAACAAGCGCCAGCCTCACGTGACGACCGAATCACCCAGCAGGCCGACCGTGAGCGCGTAGTAATCGGATGGATTGTAGCGGCGAATGGCGGCAAAATTGCCGTAGACCAGGAATGCTTCGCGTGCCCGGACCGTCGGGCTGGACCACTGCGGCCTGGGTGTCTGGACGCGCGAGCGGGCGGTTGCTGCCGGCGCGCACGCCAAGCCGCATCCATTCCCCCACGGGTTTCCTGGAGTCGCGCCCCGTCTCGCCGGCGAAGCCTGGCGGCAGGATGACAGGCTGGCCCCACGATTCGCCGCCACGCCAGCCGGACGACTGGAGGTAATTGGCGATCGAGGCAAGCACGTCGGGCTTGCTGGTCCAGATGTCGCGGCGGCCGTTGCCCTCGAAGTCCACCGCGTAGCGCAGGTAGGAGGACGGCATGAACTGCGGCTGCCCCATCGCGCCGGCATACGAGCCCATCATATGGGTCGGCGCGACGTCGCCGTGATCCAGGATGTGCAGCGCGGCCATCAGTTCGCCGCGGAAGAAGGCGGCGCGGCGGCCCTCCCAGGCGAGGGTGGCCAAGGCATCAACCACATGAAAGTCGCCCATGCCGGTGCCGAAGCTGGATTCCAGGCCCCAGATGCCGACTATGACACCGGGTTCGACCGCGTAGCGGTCCTGCACCTGACCAAACACCGCACGATTCTGCTGGTATGCGACACGCCCATTGGCGATGCGTTGGTCGGTGATCAGCCGCGCACGGTACTGTGCCCAGGTGAGGGTGAACTCGGGCTGGTGGTTGTAACGGTCCAACACTTGCTGATTGGGCTGCAGGTTCGCAAGGGCTCGGGTCAGCGTTGCGGACGAGATGCCGGCGCGCTGCGCATCGGCGCGCAGGCGGGCGAGGAAGCTCTGGAAACTATCCGGCGCGGCGCAGACCGTGGACAGCGACGCGGCCAGCAGGAAGCGACGATTCAGCATGCGGCATGTCTGCCACGAAGCCCGGCGTCGAAGCAATCAAACGTGCGAATACGCCACTGCCACCGGCTTCTCGACGCTTCTGTCGGTGTCCAGCGCGGGGCCATGTTCGCCGGTCGCTCTGTGGCAGAAGATGTGAGACGGATCACTATGGTTTGAAGGACCCCAGTCATCGGCAAACAAAGCGACAGACGGATGAAATGCTGATGTAGCACGCATAATCCCTCGAGCCGCCACGTTTGGATTTAGTCGCCGGCGACTGAGTCGTTGGGATTATTGGGTCGTGTCCCGTCCCCACCCCCGCCACAAACCGCGAGAAGCTGGCTGGACGGCAGCCACACCGCTATAGATTGTCATCCCAACAGCATAGGCTGCCGAACCGGTGCCCGGTCTTTCGAGTTTGCGGAACCTACGCCGCCACAACCGCCACGAGCGCGCCGGTTTCGCGCTGTATACCGCTGCGGTAGCGGCAGCGCGCGATCCGTGGTTTTACGCGACGCTCGTCGTGCCGGACACGCTGGACGGACGCTTCGACCTCGTCGCACTTCATGCGTTCCTGCTGGTCCGCCGGCTGCAGGATGCCCCGCCGCCAGGACCCGACCTGTCGCAGGCCGTGTTCGATGCGATGTTCAGCGACATGGACAACAACCTGCGCGAACTCGGCGTCAGCGATCTGCGCGTCGGCAAGCGCGTGCGCGCCATGTGGGAAGCATTCCACGGCCGCTCCACGGCGTATGCCCAGGCACTCGACGCGACTGACCGCAACGCGCTGGCGGCGGCGCTGGCCCGCAACGTCTGGCGCGGCGACGCCCCGGACGCTTCGCCCGAAATGCTGGCAAATTACGTGCTGTCGCAGGCCGCCGGCATCGCGAACCAGTCTCTCGCCGAGCTGGCTGCCGGCAAAGTGCTGTTCCTCACCCCCGGGGATGCCGCGCCGTGACACCTGAGTTGCACCGTCCCATCCCAATCGAGCGCGTGGGCCCGGCAGGGCTGCGCGTGAAGGTGGAGGCCAGTAAAGCGGAATGCGCCGCCCTGGCGCGCCGGATGAACCTGCCCGCAGTCCTTGCCTTCAGCTGTGATTTCCATCTGGAGCGAGAAGCCGCCGGCACCCTGCTCGCCCACGGCCGTCTGCGCGCCGAGGTCGTGCAGACCTGTGTCATATCCCTGGACGACTTCAACGCCACCGTCGAGGAACGCTTCACCGTGCGCTGCATCCCCGCCGGCGAGGAGACCGACGACCCCGACCCCGAGGCACTGGACGAGATCGGCTACGAGGATGGCACGCTTGACCTCGGTGAGGCCGCTGCCGAGCAGCTTGCGCTGGCACTCGATCCCTACCCTCGCGCGCCGGACGCGGTTCTGCCCGAGATCGACGACGCGGCCGATAGCGGGCCATTCAGCGCCCTGTCCGACCTGAAGTGGCGGCACTGACCTGTCTACCGCCACGAGATTTATATTGACGCGAAAAGTCATTTGATCTAACACACAACATATCAACGGGCCGACTGCGTCCACTGTAATGCCGAGTTTTGTCGGCATGAGACGCTGCGTCAATCACGGCACCGTCCCCTCGCTACACGGCAACCATCGGAACCATCATGATGATCGACCTCGCACCGCTGGTGCAGGTGCTGGCCATGCTCGCGCTGGCCGCACTGACCGCCGTTACGCCGTACCTCGCGCCGGCGATTCGCCGCTATCTCCACATCCAGGTCACCGCCAGCCAGGCCGCAGCGATCCAGTCCGCCGCTGACGCGGGCGCCAAGGCGGCCTACGGCTACGTTGCCATCAATGCCGGCAATTTCCGCGACTTCACCATCAGGGACGCCGCGATTGCCAAAGGTGTGCAGCACGTCATTGCCTCCACACCGGACACCCTGGCGGCACTCGGCATCACGCCCGATCACGTCCGCCAGATGGTCGAGGCTCGCTTCGGCGGTCTCCTCGCAGCCGACCCGAACGTGACAGTCGCCCCTACGCCACGCGCCGTTTGATCTCACTCATATTCAGGAGCCTTCATCATGCGACGCATCTTCGCACTACCACTGCTGTCCAGCCTCGCTGCGTGCAACCTCACGCCTGGTGAGCAGGCCCAGGTAACCCAGGAACTGATAGTCGCCTGCGCTGTCGATGGCATGTTGGTGCCGATCGCCAACCCCGTTGCGGCGTCGCTCGGCACCAGTGGCGCAGCCGCTGCAAATGTCGACAACCTGCTGGTGCACCCCGCCGTGGTCGCGGCCTGCAACGCGATCGGCGGCACGCCGGCCTCCGCCAAACCTGTCGTTGCGCCAGCCACGACGACGGCCAGCCCGGGAAACTGATCCGACGACGCAGCAGATGCTCGGTTCACAGCTGAGACCTGCCATCGTCTCCCCCTCCGCTTGGGTGGGCGGAGGGAGAGTGGGGGGAGGGGAAATGTGGCGGCGTGGCCCCCTCCCCCCATCCGCCAACGACGCGATCCCTCTACTTTACATCGTCTTCGCCGGATCGTTCATCGTCGCTCATCGTCATGGCTGGGCTCGACCCGAGCCATCCACGTCTTCGCTGATAGCATCAACAAAATTCGCGGATGGAGCGCCTCCGTTCGCCATGATGATGCAGCGCGAGCAGCGCTGGTGCTCATCCGCTCGTTTCGCAACGGTCCCTACCCTGCTTTCCCCAATGCCTCCGGATTGGTTACCCGCACCGGCTTGCCGTCCAGGAAAGCCAGCGCGTTCTCCACGCTTTGCGGATAGAAGCCGGCCCACGTCTCCTTCACGCCATAACCGAGATGCGGCGTCATCACTACATTCGGCAAGCTGCGCAACGGATGGTTCGGCGGCAACGGTTCGCGGTCGAACACATCAAGTGCGGCGAAAATCTTCCCGGCCGCCACCGCCGCTACCAGTGCTTTCTCATCGACAATGGGCCCGCGCGACGTGTTGATCAGGATCGCTCCGGGTTTCATGCGTGCGAGGTCAGCCGCGCCGATCAGCCCGCGTGAGCGGTCGGACAGCACCAGATGGATGCTGACCGCGTCAGACCGCGACAGCAGTTCCTCCTTCGACACCATCGTTGCACCCGCCGCCTGCGCCTTCTCGGGCGTCAGGTTTTGGCTCCAGCCGAGCACTTCCATGTTCAGCGCCTTGCAGTAGCGCGCCATATGCGAACCCAGCCGCCCTAGCCCGATCACCCCCATCGTCTTGCCTGCGAGCGCATAACCAACCGGCACGCCCTCCTGGAACTTTCCCGCACGAATGTTCGCATCACCCGCGGGGATCGCACGCGCCGCACTGATCAGCAGACCCAGCGCCAATTCCGCAGTCGCTGCCTCCGTGTTTGCCCCACCCACGGTGTTGCACACCACAATGCCGCGCGCGGTACAGGCCGGCGTATCCAGCGATGCATTGCGCGCCCCGGTCATTCCCAGCATGCGCAGCTTCGGCAGCCGATTGATCAGCGAGCCAGGCAACGGCGTGCGCTCGCGCATCGACAATACGACATCGAAATCGGCGAGCTTTGCGGCCGCATCGTCTTCACTTTCGAACGCCTTGGCGAAGAACACCACCTCGGCGCGCGCCTGCAACGGCGACCAGTCCGCGCTGGACTTCGCAACCCCTTGCCAGTCGTCGAGCACCGCAACCTTGGTCATGCCTGCCTCCCATCGGTTGGAAAATAGCCTGGAACCCTTCGCGCCGGCGCGCAACCGGCTGACGCGCAACTGTGGCTAGCTCGTGGTTTGTCCGGGTTTTGTAGCTCGTGAAGTGTCCGGTTTTGGTGAGGCTCCAGGATGGGGGTTTTGCATGGAGCGGGCACGCATTCACGAGGGGGTACGACGGATGCGTTTCAGGGATGTGCTTGGCCGGTCGGAACGGTCGGAGCTGAGCCAGATGGAGGCGGCGGAATTGCTGGGGATCAGCGAACGTACGTTCCGCCGCTGGCGGACCCGCCATCGCGAAGCGGAGGAAGCTGGTCTTGCGGATCGCCGACTGGCGCCGTCGCTGCGGCGTGCGCCGGTTGCCGAGATCGAGCGAATGCTGGGACTATATCGCGATCTGTATCGCGGCTTTACGGTGAAGCATTTCCACGAGCAGTTGGCCAAGCGGCACAACTACACACTGGGCTACACGGTGACCAAACTGCACCTGCACCGGACCGGCCTGGTGCAGCAGGCGACGCAGCGCTCGGCGCACCGCAAGAAGCGGCCGCGCCGGCCGATGGTGGGCATGATGCTGCATCAGGACGCTTCGACGCATGCCTGGCTGGCGGGGGATGCCGGCAAGCAAGATCTTGTTGTGACGATGGAGGACGCAACGAGCGAGATCTACTCGATCTTCCTGGTGGACGAGGAGGGCACGGCATCGAGCTTTCAGGGCATACGCGAGGTGGTGGTGCAGCACGGCCTGTTCTGCTCGCTTTATACGGACCGGGGCAGCCATTACTTCCTGACGCCGGAAGCTGGCGGCAAGGTGTCGAAGACGGTTCTGACGCAGGTCGGCCGTGCCCTGAAGCAACTCGGCATCGAGCATATCCCGGCCTATTCACCGCAAGCACGTGGCCGATCGGAGCGGATGTTTGGCACCCTGCAGGACCGTCTGCCGAAGGAACTGAAGCTGGCCGGGATCGACACCGTCGAGGCAGCCAACCGCTGGCTCAGCGACAGCTACATGGCGGAGCACAACCAACGGTTCGCGATCAGCGCGGCGCAGGAGGGTTCGGCATTCGTGGCCGATACGATGGGGGCGTGGCGCGAGATCCTATGCATTCAGGAGGATCGGACGGTGGGCAACGACAACACGGTGAAATGGGAGCGGCTGAGCCTGCAACTGCCTCCGAGCCGGTTGCGATCTCACTTTGTCAAGGCGACGGTGCGCGTGCACGCGTATCCGGATGGCCGGTTGGCAGTGTTTTGGGGACCACATCGGCTGGCCGACTACGATGCGCGCGGCAGCATCATCCAGCCGGAGCCCTGCACCGTTCCGAGCATTGCCTTCCAGCGTGCGAGCTGAGGGGGCACCGCCTGTGGATTTGTGGGCAACCCCCCGGGTCGCTCACGGCGATGGTGCCTCGGACGGGGTTGCCCACAACTCCACAGGCGCATCACCCGCAGAAGCAAGATGGATATTGCTTTATGCCCATGACGATACGACGCCTGCTTACGCCGCATGACACGCTTCCATACGGCAATCTGTGCGGGGGCTGCCATTCCCGGACAGAACAGGAACGAAGCGGTCAGATCACGAGCTACCAAAACCGGACACATTGACTAGCTAGCGACACCGGCTGACGCGCAACCGTCAGTGCGGCGGCATTGGAATGAACACCGGTGGCGTGCCAGGGAATTTCGAGCGACGCTTGATCGCCTCGTCATCCGCGCCCTGCGGCTTCAGATATACATAGAAGCGATTGTTCCGCTCGACGATGTCGTTCCCCGGTTCGCTGCTACGGCTGATCAGCATGTCGTTGTCGATGCGGACATGCATGTATCCGGGTATCAGCTCGGTCCAGTCCTTGGCATCGACCTGAAACACCACTTGGTAATTGTCATCACCACTCAGCTTCACCACGCCCCAGCCGGCACCATCCGGAGCGTGCGCCGGCTGCTCCTGCCAGACCAGGCCAACCTGTACGAACACGCGCACCGGGTTGAGCATCACGTAGAGCGGACTATCAGGATACAAATCGCGCATCGCCATGGTGGCCCGGTACGACCTGCCGTCAGGCTCCTGCACGACACGCAGCAGTTCGGCATCGAGCCCATTGAACGCGGCATTCTCGAGCACCACGGCCGCACGATTGCGCGCCTCGAGCAAACGCTGCTGATACCACCCGATCGCGAAATCGCCGAGGAACCCCAGACCGATGACCAGCAGAACACTCAGCAGCAGCCTGGACTCCAGGACGCCGTACCCGCGGCGCGGCGTCCACGCCCGGCGTGATGCCGCGGTCCGACCAATGCGCGACCGTAGCTCGTCCACACCGCGCGGCGGCGCTGAGCCTTCGGCAGGGTGCTGCTCCGTGCCCCCCTCCAGCACAAGAACCGTCTGCCACAGACTGACGATCAGCTCATCCTTCTGCGCGCCCGTGAGCGTGGTCAGGTCAGGCAGTTGCGGAACGCCGCTCACGGAACGATCTTCCCGTCCGCGATCTGCACCACCTGATCGGCCTCGGCTGCCAGTCCCAAGGCGTGGGTGACCAGCACCAGCGTCACGCCCTCCTCGCGGTTCGCCCGCAGGAGTTGCGCCATGATCTCCCGCTCGCTCTGCTCGTCGAGATCGGATGTCGGTTCGTCGGCCAGCAGAAGACGCGGCGCGTTGATCAGTGCCCTGGCGAACGCGGTGCGACGCTGTTCGCCGGCCGACATTTCCGATGGATAGGCGTCCAGGTGCTTGCCGAGCCCAACCGAATCCA
The DNA here is from genome assembly GCA_963726125.1 of uncultured Alphaproteobacteria bacterium. Lineage (GTDB taxonomy): Bacteria > Pseudomonadota > Alphaproteobacteria > Acetobacterales > Acetobacteraceae > JAMXLO01. Next base: position 214,130 of record CAVSBG010000006.1, read on the forward strand.
ACAGTCGCGCCGCACGCTCGCGCACCGCCACGCCGCCGCGTCGCTGTAGCAGCGCAGGCAGTGCCACGTTATCGAGCGCACGCAGCGTCGGCAGCAAACTGGCAAACTGGAACACGTAGCCGATCGCCTGATTGCGGAACCCTGCCAGCGCGGCGTCGCCGAGTGACCAGATATCGGTGCCGTCGATCGTTACTGTCCCGCCATCGGGCCGGCTAAGCCCGCCGATCATCGCCATCAGCGACGACTTGCCGGATCCCGATCGGCCAACCACCGCAACATAGCGGCCCATCGGAACATCGAGATCTATACCGCTGATTGCATCCACGCTGCCGTTACTGGTCCGGTAGGTCTTGCGCAGTTCCCGGCACGCCAGCATCGGCTCAGCCGACACCCAGGATCAGTTCGTACGCATCATGCCGGCTGGCGCGCCATGCCGGTGCCAACGCACCGATCGCACCGATCAATGTTGCGGCACCGACGCAGGCCGCCGCGACCAGGATGGTGTTCGCAGTGCCGAGCCACAGGAAGCCGATCCCCATCTCGCTTAGATGATACACCACCGATCGCGCAAACACCCGCAGCAGCAATTCGCCAAACACGACACCGATCAAACCTCCAATGCCGGTCAGGATCATCGCCTCGATCACTACCAGACCAACGATCTGACTGCGTCGTGCGCCGATCGCCTTCAGCAGCCCGAGCTCGGTCCGCCGCTCGGCAACAATCGCCGAGAACAGCACCGAAACCATGATGACAGTGCTGGCAAACGTCATGACCACAAGCACCAGCGAACCATCCAGCAGACCTTCCAGGCTCTGGCGCACGCCGGTCATCAGCGACTCGCCCGCAATCACCTTGACACCCGACAGACGCGACAGCAGTGCAAAGCGCACCCGCAGCTCCGTGGTGCCAGGCGCAAGTTCGAGCAGGAACCCGGAAACGCGGCCAGGATCCAGCATCGGTGGCACCTTGCCGGTATATTCCCGCACCGCCGGCGCGAGACCCAGAAGATCGTCCATGGTCATGAAGATGCCGCGCTCATGTGTGCCGACGCCGCTGCGGCCCAGCTTGCCGTAGATACGGAATGGCCGCCCGAACAAGACGATCTCCGATCCGACGGGCAGGTCGCGCGCGCCGCCGATGATGACGTCGCCCGCCTGCATCTGGCGACCGAGGCGTTCGGCGATCCAAGACTGCACGGTGAAGTCGTGCTCACGATCGAAGCCGATGAGATCGACGCTTTCCCCATGCCCACCGAAGCCTGACTGATCGGTGCGCAACACGCGCTGCGGCGCGATACGTGCCGCACCAGATATCGGCGCAGCCATCAAATCAGCCGGCACCGTCTGGTCCGTCGGCTCTACCGTCAGCAGACCGGCCGTGATGTTGATCAGCGCATCCGCCGGCGCAACCAGCAGGTCAGCGCCGAGCCGGCTGAACCCGACGGACATGCTGGCGTCGATACTGCGCAGCAACACGCCACCGGCAAATACGACCGCGCAACTGACCGCCACGGCCGCCATCAACAACGCGGTGCGCACCTTCCGCCGGCCGATATTCTGCAGCGCGAGGCTGCCGAGCAGCCAGCGAAACCCTGTCACATCACAACGTGCACGAACGAGTGTGCTTCATGTGGGACATCTCGGTCGGGATGATCACGCAATCATGGTGCCCACCATTGCTCGGCAGAATTCCGATCAGCCGATCCGTTGCCGTTTCGACGACCGCGATGCCGCTCGACAGCCGTTGGAAGCCACTGAACGGCGTCAACACGTACTTGCCGTCATAGGTCAGCGCCGGCGTCTGCAAATCCGGTCCGATCCCCTGGATCTCCTTGATGATCGTCCAGGTCGTCGTGTCCACCACCATGATGCCGCTCGACGCGGGCGACGGATGCAGCACCGACAAGTACAGCTTCTTCCCATCGAGCGAGAACACCATGTGGAACGGATTCGGATACTTGCCCTTCCACAGCGGATCCTCGACATGCGCGATCTTGTGCCATTTGCGCGGATCAGGATCGTCCGACGCAAACACCGAGCAGTTGTTCTCTCGCAGGTTGTTCATCATGCACAAGAAACGACCGTCCGGAGAGAAACCAATCTCGTGCCCCGGCGAGTGGATCTTGTCGAACGTCACCGTCCAATGATCGTCATCGACCTTCACCACGGGATACTGATCCTGCGAGTCCTTGTTGAACTGCAGGAACGCCACTGGCTCGCATCGGTTGTCCGCATCCAGAATGCAGATCCCGCCGCACAGCCGCACCACAGTGGCGCCCCAACGGCCGTCCGGATGCCAGATCGTGCCATCCGCACCAGTCAAAGAGAATGGATCAGCACCGGGCAACGTGCCTTCCTCGACGAACAGTTCGCCCATCGGCACCATTTCCCACTCGATCTTCTGCCCCTTGGTGCCGAGATAGTCGTACTTGCCCGTCGCCTCGTCTGGATAAATGCGGGAAATCGTCAACACGCCGCCATCCTGCCAGGCGCGAGACAGCATCTGTGAGTTCGGCTTCCAGTCGTAACGTAGCGCCGCCTTCACGCGCGACGTGTTACGATCGAAGTGCGCCGCAATATCCTTCTGCCCATCGGTGACGAAATACGACTGTGCATCCCGCGGATTGACCGTGACATGCACGCCCAGCCCGAGACCGGTTGCCTCCGAGACGTTCTCCACAAGTTGCATTTGCTGTCCGTCATAGCGGACGCGGTAGATGTTGAAGCCCGGCGCCGGGTCCGTGATGTTTGTCGGAATGCCGTAGATCAGGCTGTTCTTGCCGCCCTGCGTGCTATTGATGAACTCGAAGCCGTTGTACGGATCGGAGCTGGGGAACGCGCACAGGTGGTGCGAGATCGGATTGTAATCGCCATAGTTCCAATACCAGATCGAGGCCAGCACGCGGTTGCTGTTCAGGTCCAGCGCATACGTGCCGCCCCCCATCTTGGTTGGCAGCAATGCAATCCATCGGCCGAGACTGCGGCCACCAACATCCGCCCGGCTATCGATCATTTCGCGATTGATCGGGTGATTCTGCGGCTCCGCGGCGACCGCGGCATTCGGCCCGCCACCGGTCGCATTCTTGGTGCTCGCGTCGTACGCCAGCGTCGCGGCTTCAAGCGCGATCGCGGTGCCACCGGCAGCCGAAAGCATGCCGCGCCGCGTCAACCGTGGCCGTGTCTTGGTCCGCGGCTGTGCCGCCTCCTGCTCCCGGGCCTGTCGCGCATGCTCCTGCTTCGCCTGCAGATACGCCTGGAATTCCTCATGATCGGACCGCGCCACATCCGCCCGCCGTGCAGTGAACGCTGCAATCTGGCTGCTCGCCGTGGGCAGCGGGGCCGTCGCCAGATCCGGGGGAAGCTTCGATGCAGTGGCCGCCGGCGTCAGCTTGTCGAGATCGCTCATCGTCCGTTCCCCTGTCGCTTCCTTAAGAATATCATTGTCTGATCCGCACAATAACGCAGCACGCAATCAGTCGCCATCCGCCGTCGACTGCCTCGATGCTGATCGCGTCTTGCCTCTCGTTCCAACGCGCGGACTGCGGACCGCGGCTTCCGCAAGCAGAATGTCCTTCGCCTCGTTGATCTTCGTGGCAAGGTAGTTCGAGCCACCACGATCGGGATGAACCAATTGCACCAGGCGCCGATGAGCAGCACGGATCGCCGATGCCGACGCACCATGCGCAAGCCCGAGAACGTCCAAGGCTTCCTCAGGGCTCAACAGCGATGAACGTGGCTGGCGCTCCATCCCCGCAGCCCGTTCGTGGCCGGCAATGCGCACATCGGCTTGCGCGCCGCCGCTAACGTGCGCCAGATAGTCCTCCAGGACGATCGCGGCACGCCGCGCCAGTTCGGCATCAGGCGCCGGCTGAGCACGCCCGCCGCGCACCGGGTCCACGTCCCCGGCCTCTGTCCACATTGGTTGGAAGTTCGCGCGGGCGAGGATCAATCGCCAGTTCAGCAATGTCAGCACGATCAGCATGCCGGCGCCGAGCATCATGGCCAGCGCCCACTGCTGATAGATCAGCAGCACGATCAGACATGGCAACGAGGCGACCGCAATCAGGCATAGCAGCCACGTGCCGATGCGGATCAACGCGCGGGGATCAGCGCGAACGAATCCGTCGATCAGCTTGATGGCAGTGATGATGAGGGAAATGCTGAGCGCCGCCGAACTCAGGATCATCGCCACCGACATCGGATCGACGCGCTCCAAATCCGTTTCGCCCCAATGCAACAACTCCTAAAGCCATTGCACACCGATGGCAACAGCGCATTGCAGTTGGCAGCGACCGTGCGATGGTGCACTGTCAGCCGGCCAAAAAACACTGGATGGGCGCTGGTGAATTTCGGTTTCGCGTCGGCGGTGGTGCTTGCCGTGCTGGGGGTCGCCGCCGGTGTCGCCGTCGGGCACCGCGGTTCGGACGCATCCGGCACGGTCCGTATCGTTCCTGTCGCAGTGTCGACCGCTTCGCCTCCGCAACGCACCGTCGAGGGATGGCTTGTCGACATCCGACAGCAACTGGCCATTCGCCCCGATCAGGCCGCCGCCTGGCAGAAATACGCCGATGCGATGACCGGGCTCGACGCATCACAACTCGAACTCGAACGCCAACTCGCCGACGGTGTGGCGCGCGATGTCCCGGCGGAGCGGGCGCGCCACGCAATGCTGCTGACCACCGCACTCAACGAACTTGAAGACCATCTATCGCCGGCGCAGCAAACCAGCGTGCGGCTTCTTACTCAGGTCCTCGCCGACACCGTCATCTGTCGCGAACTCGCAGTTCGCTGAATACGCCTGCTCTCAGATAACCCCGGTCCGTTTCAATTCCGCTAGCTCATCGCCCGACAGTCCTAGCCACCCGCAGTACACGTCCTGATTGTGCTGCCCGATAACCGGGCTGGGCTTTGTCGGAACACGGTCCGCGCCATGCAGACGCAACGGCGTGGTGGGCACCACGATGTTGCCGAGTTCTGGATGATCGATGCGCTCCAGCATGCCGCGCCCGTGCATGTGCGGGTCGTTCATCACCTCCGGCACCGTGCGCACCGGCGCGCAGGGGATGCGATAGCGCTTCGCCGCCTCGAACACCTCCATCTTGCCGTGCGCCCGCGTCCACTCTGTCACGATGGCATCGGTCGCCTCCAGATTCGCGGCGCGCGCGGCGTTGGTGGCAAACCGTGGATCGTTTGCCAATTCCTCGCGCCCCATCGCTTTCAACAAATTCTGCCAGTGCCCTTCGGTCACTACATGGACCGCCACCCATCCATCGTTGGTCGGGAACGCGTTGTACGGCGCGCTCGCCAGCCCCGACTGCCGGTTGCCCGTCCGAGGCGGCAGTTCACCCGTTCGCAAATGATACTCCATGCTGGACGCGAGCGACGAATATACCGTCTCCTGCATCGCCACTTCGACCAACTGGCCAACCCCGGTCCGTTCGCGCTGGAACAGCGCCGTCATCACCGCCGCGTAGAGATGAATGCCCCCCATGAAATCCACCAGCGTCGGACCCGCCTTGACCGGCGGACCGTCGGGAAAACCGGTGACGCTCATGATGCCCGACTGCGCCTGAATCGTGAAGTCCATTGCCAAGTTGTCACGATCCGGCCCGGTGATGCCGAACCCCGAACCGGTGGCGTACACCAGCCGAGGATTGATCGTCTTCAGAACCTCATAACCCACACCGAGTCCGTCCATCGTGCCCGGGGAAAAATTCTCCAGCAGCACATCGCCGCGCCGCACCATCTCGCGCAGCAACTCCCGCCCGCGCTCCGACTTCAGGTTCAGCGTGATCGCCCGCTTGTTGGCATTCAGCATCGCCACCGGCAGCGTCGTGCTTTTGCCGGGCGCCGCACGCCGTCGGCCCGGTTCGCCATGCGGCGGCTCGATCTTGATCACGTTGGCACCGGCCTTCGCCATCAGCAGCGTGGCATAAGGGCCTTGGAAGATCTGCCCGAAGTCGATCACAGTGATGCCTGCCAACGGGGTGTTCATGCGCGCAACTCCAGCGAGGGAAGGACCGTTACCATGCGACGCCTGCGCGTAATGCGGAAGGCCGACACGGTCCGTGGGAAGCAGTCGCTGTCAGGCGGCGTGCCGATCCGGCTTTTCGTCCAGATCGAAGTCAGTTTCGATGTCGGCCGGCAAGGCCTTAAAGGTGGCGCTCACCGAGCGCGGGATTGACGGCCGCTTTGCGCCCGGGGACCCGTGCCAGAAACAGCTGAGGACAGCGTGCAGCGCTGCACGGTGCATCAATTGCTGCAATAACCGCAACGGGCGAATGCCGCCGTCACGGCCGTGCAACAATCGTTCGACGAACTCCAGATGATCGCTGAGCCTGTTGCTTGCGACGATGCCCTCCGTACAAAAATACCAGACACCGGTCCGCCCAACCAGATCGGGACTACGCGGACCGCCTGAATAGTGCTCGCCCTTCGCGTAGGCCATTGTCGGGACGATCTTCAGGACCTGGGTTACTTGCTCGGGCACAAGCTGATCGCCAGCGATCCGCAACGTTGCGTACGCCTTAATGGTGCCGTTCCGGTCAGAACTCGTCGTGGATATTGCCGATGTCCTCGCCATTGATGTCCGTAACCCTGCCATCGTCGTATACGATAACGCGGTCTCGGCCACCAAGATCACTCCGCGCCTTGATCTTATGCAATGCTGCACGAAGCTGGAAACGCTGAATGTTAAGCGCGTCGCTCACGTATTGGGTGGGATTGCCCGCTCGGTCCCAGATAATCCAACTCATCGGCAGCCACGCCGCGTTGGAGGGCAAGGCCGCATCCAGACCGATCTGCCTCGTGCCACCGCAGCCGCGATACTCAGAGACGACAGCGATATCATCGAGTTGCCTTCGTCCCAGCGATCTACCACCCCACAACACGGGGGCTCGCTCGCCTGATGTTACGAAAGCCCTCGCGGACACCGCCGGGCAAAGATTCTACCTAAACGAGAACGTCGAGCCTATGCAAGACCAAAGGTTGCCGAACCGTTCGGCAATTCCATCGAGTTGCGCAACTCCAGCGAGGGAAGGACCGTGACCATGCGACGCCTGCGCGTAATGCGGAAGGCCGACACGGTGGACGACATCGACCTGCGGCTGGAGACCTGTGATCCACCATCGACCGGTGCCGATGAGGTGCTGGTGGAAATCCGTGCCGCCGGCGTGAACCGCAGCGATGTCTCCGCCGCGATGGGGCGCATGCCGCAAGCACTATGGCCACGCACACCAGGACGCGACTGGGCCGGCGTCGTCGTCCATGGCCCGACCGAACTGATCGGCCGCGAGGTCTTCGGCGCCGGGGGCGACCTCGGCATCACGCGCGACGGCACGCACGCCAGCCACCTAGTCATTCCGCGCGACGCTCTCGTGGACAAGCCGTCCGCATTGACATCCGCGGAGGCCGGCTCACTCGGCGTCCCGTTCGTCACCGCGTTGGAAGGTTTCCAGCGCGCCGGCATGCCCAAAGCGGGTGATGCCGTATTGGTGACAGCGGTCAACGGCATGGTCGGCCAGGCAGCGGCACAGATCGCGGCACTACACGGCGCGCGCGTGTTCGGCGTAACGCGGCGGGCGGAACCATTCGTTCAATCGCACTGCCAGGTTCGCATGATCGATGGATCGAGCGAGGATCTGGCCACCATTATCCGAGACGAAACCGCCGGCCATGGCGCCGACATCGTCTATAACACGGTCGGCAGCCCCTATTTCGCCGCGGCCAACCAGGCGATGGCGCATGGCGCCCGCCAGATCTTCATCGCGACAATCGACCGCCCGGTCCCGTTCGATATCTTCACCTTCTATCGTGGTCGGCACAGTTATTTCGGTATCAACTCGCTGGCCGTGGATGCGACGGCATCGGCTACCCTATTGCGCGCGCTGCTGCCAGGACTTGCCAACGGGCAGCTTCGGCCGCTGCCAATCACCACGGACACCTGCTATCCACTGGAGAAAGCTCAGGAGGCGTATCGGACGGTGCACGCCATTACGCGTGACAGAGTTGTCTTGGTGCCTTAGTCGCCGTCAGGCGGCGCGCCGCCCCTGCCCTTATCAACACTGAAGTGTCCAACCTGAACTGAGCCATTGCGATATACTCCCCCATCCGAGCGGAGTCGCAGCCATGGCGGTGGTCATCACGGTCGCGCAGCAGAAGGGCGGCACCGGCAAGACGACGCTGGCCGCCAACATCGCCGCCGCCCTGGCCCCAACACAAAGCGTCGCGCTGCTCGACATCGATCCGCAAAAGAGCCTCGGCCGCTGGCACGCCCTGCGCAAGGCGAGGCTGCAACAGGCCGCCGCCCTTACCTTCTCGGACACCTCCGGCTGGCGACTGCCCGCCGAACTCGAACGCCTGAAGCGCAGCCACGACGTGGTGCTGATCGACAGCCCGCCCCACCTCGACACCGACGCCCGAGTCGCGGTCCGCGCCGCCGACATCGTCCTGGTCCCGATTCAGCCCAGCCTCCCCGACATATGGGCCGCCGAGGGCACACTGAAGCTCGCGGCCGATGAACGCCGCCCCGCCCATCTCATGTTCAACCGCACCCCGCCCACCTCGAAGCTGCGCGACGCCATCGCCGCCGACCTGGCAACCCGCCGCCTGCCGCTGCTGCGCTCGGCACTTGGCAATCGCGCCGGCTTCGCGCATGCCTTCGCCGCCGGTCTCGGCGTCACCGAGGCCGCGCCGCGCTCTACCGCCGCCGCGGAGTTGCGCGCGCTGCTCGATGAACTGCGGGAGCTGACGGAATGAACGTCTGGGGATGGGTGCTCGCCGTGCACGTGCTGTGCGCGGTGATCTGGGTCGGCGGCATGTTCTTCGCCTACGTCGTGCTGCGCCCCAGCCTCTCGGGTACTGGAGCCGATCCAGCGCATCGCGCTTCACACCCAGATATTTCGCCGCTTCTTCCTGATCGTGTGGCACGTCATGCCGCTGATCCTGCTGTCAGGCTTCGCGGCAATCTTCGGTCTGTTCGGCGGCCCGGCGACCGCACCGTGGAACATCAGCGTCATGATGCTGCTCGGCCTGATCATGAGCGCGATATTTCTTGTGATCGTGTTCGGCCCCTACGCGCGTTTCCGCCGTACCACCGACCGCACCACCATCGTCGCCAGCATAGATCGCATCCGCAAGCTGATTGGCGTGAACCTCGTGCTGGGCATGATCACCGTGGTGGTGGCATTGCTGCGCTGAGGATCACGGACGACTCAACCGTGTGAATCCATCGTCGCTCCAGTCCTCGCTGCCCACACCGTGATGCACGAAGAATAACCCGTCCGGATCGGTACTTCTTCTTAACCTCGAGCAGCCGGGGATAATTCGTGCCCCAATAACAGTCCTTCCAGTCGCGCTCGAAAAAGCTGCTTTCAGCGACATAGGAACCTGCAACAGGAACCACTGACCGTAGCGCCACCATTGCTCTGGCAACCCGCGCGGCATCCTGACGAGCTGCCGCCAGATCAGGTGCATAACCTGGCAAGCCAGGATAGGCGGGTGGTCCCTCGCTGCCGATGATCGCAAGCACGAACGCATCCAGCACAGTCGGATTGGTCGCCGTATCCTTGGTTGCCGTGATCGCATCGGCTGGCGCGCCGGCCAGCCCCTTTTGGAAGTGCAGTTCCACCGGCGCAAGCTTGCTCGCCGCGAGCAGCGCATCAGCGAGTTGGCTGCGGCGATCAGGCTGCAACAACGACGCGGGCAGCCAGACGGATTCATAGCCATTGATGAAATGCCCGGCCTCGCTCACGTTGGCGGACCAATAAATGTTGTCCTCGGATGCGCCGGGTCGGTCATCCGTCCGGATGGCGCCGGCCAGGTGCGCCTTCAGGAACGCGGGATCCCATCGGTGCCGCGCCGGTCCACTGCGCATCAATGGCGGTGTTACGAAGGCGTAGTCGTCGCCCGCGGCCACCCATTGTAGAAATGGCTGCCAGATGGCGCCGGCCTGCGGACCGTCCAGTCCCAGCGCTTCCATGTTGATGTCGAGCCGGCGTCCCGGCCGGATGGTGGCGATTTCACCCCAGTGTGGGTTCATCAGACTCCCGGCGTAGAATTCGAGGAAGCGGGCAATCAGTCGGCGCATCGCATCGTCCGAGGCGGCGTGAATGGCGGTGCCGACAAAGCCGATCACGCCGGGCAATTCGTATGTCCGTAGCGTTACGCGCGTGACGACGCCGAATGTGCCACCCCCGCCTCCCTTCAAAGCCCAGAACAGATCGGGATTGGTGCAGGCATTGGCGATGCGCACCATGCCGTCGGCCGTGACAACCTCGGCTTCCAGCAGTGAGGCGGCGGCCGTGCCGTAGCTCTTGGAGTAGCTGCCGAAGCCACCGCCCAGCACCAGCCCAGCGACACCAACAGTGCCGCAACCGCCGCCCTGCACGTAACGTCCGCCCTTGGTGGTAACTGCGTTGTAGGCGTGCATCCAGATGGCGCCGGCCCCAACACTGACCGCCGGCGCAGGCTGATGATTCTCGCAGCCCAGCGGCACGAACCCGTCATGCAGCGTGATGGCGTTCATCCGCCGCGTCCAGATCAGCAACGAATCCGCCGAGTTGGACGTGCCGAGATACGAATGTCCACCACCCTTGACCACAAGTCGCAGATTGTTGTCGCGCGCGAAATTGACCGCAGCGGCGACATCCTCAGCCGTCTCAGCCGCTACGACATACACGCTCGGCTGGGATGTCCAAGCATCCACCCAGCCCAACGTCTGCGTCAGGCCGGGTTCATCGCCGATGTAGTATGGATTTTTCAATTCCCGAAAAACGTCGCTGCACGCTTGCCCGACCGGTTCATGGCGACAAACGGACAACGGCGAACGCACCTGCATCAGGCGCCCGCCGGTCTGCTCGCGCAGCCGAACCCAACTTGCGTCCGATGGCCAACCTGGATCACCCGGACGGACACGCGAGACGGCTGCGGTCGCCACTCGTGGCACGCCCGCCAGCACGGTCAGAGCCGCTGCCGTGCGCAGCAATCCGCGTCGCTTCAGCTTCGACAAGCACTTGACCCTATTTGCCAAGGGACGAGATCACACCAGGCGGAACTCAGCCAAGAACCATTATCGGTGATCGTCCGCCAGTCCACCTCACTGCCAACGCCATCGGGGAAGCCAACCACTCGTCCTGTTGCCAGGGATCGGCCGGGCGCACGGCGATCTCATGCCGCCTCCTGCTCAGGCGGCCGTGGCGTGGGTGGCATCCTGGGCACTGCTATAATCATCCCGCTCGTGATCTGGCTGCTTGGCGGACTCCACTCCTACCATTAGCTGCCTGATCGTGCGACACACGAGATTCGAGCTGCACTCAGCATAGTCTCATGCAGAATGCGGTTGATCTCGGTGTCATAGACTGATCGCCTGGCACCCAGCCGCTCCATCATATCGGTCGAACAGAAATGGCCGATGTCTCGCCCCGACATGCTCCCCACGACCACCATTCCACCTCCCCTACTTCTGCCGTAGCATGTCTGCCTCAGGCGGGAGGAGAACCACGATGATCATCGAAATGCGCACCTACACCCTGCGCCCCGGCACGCTCGTCGAGGTCGAAAAGCGTTTCGCCGAGGGGCTGCCAGGCCGCGAAAAGCACTCCAAGCTCGCCGCCTTCTGGCACACCGAAGTTGGCCCGCTGAACCAAATCATCCACGTCTGGGCCTACGACAATTTCGAGCACCGCAACGCCGTGCGCGCCGCCTCAATGAAGGAACCCGGCTGGCCGCCCAACAATGGCGAATTCATTGTCAACATGCAGAACGAGATCTTCCACCCCGCCCCCTTCTCTCCGCCGCTCGAACCGCGCCAGGTCGGCCCCCTGTTTGAGATCCGCCAGTACACACTGGTCCCCGGCGCCATCCCCGGCCTGATCGAGCGCTGGTCGGAGAAGATCGAGGGTCGCCAGAAATTCTCCCCCCTCATCGCCGGCATGTATTCGGAATTCGGTGCGCTCAACAAATGGGTGCACATCTGGGCCTACAAAGACGCCAACGAGCGCAACTCCGTGCGCACCGCCGCCGCCGCGACCGGACAGTGGCCCGCACGCAACCCCCCAGGCGTGGTGGTGAAGCAGGAGAATGCGTTCGTGATGCCATCGGCATTCTCGCCGATCCGCTGAGATGGGCGCGACCAACCGCATCGCGCTGGCGGCCCTCGCCAGCGCGTGCGTGAGTGCGCTGCCGGCACAGGCGCAATTGCTGACCCACCGCGATCTCTCCTATGCGATGGCGAAGACCATCGCCGAGACCGCAATCGAAAGCTGCGGTTCACACGGCTATGCCGTCGCGGCCGTTGTGGTCGATCGCGACGGCGAGACCATCGTCGCCATGCACGCCGACAACGCCAGCCCCACCACGATGGAGAACGCGCGCCGCAAGGCCTACACTGCGCGCAGCTTCCGCCAATCCACCACGGCCTACGCCAAGAAGTTCGCCGACAACGATCCTGTGGTGCGCCAGCAGGTCACGCTGCCGAACGTCATAGCGATTCCCGGCGGACTACCGGTCAAGGTGGGCGACGACGTGATCGGCGGCGTCGGTGTGTCCGGCTCGCCGGGCGTCGACGAACCCTGCGTGCAGGCCGGCATCGACAAGGTCGCCGATCAGCTCAAATAGCGCGCTATTTCTCCCAGGCGCCCTGCTCAACGTGCAGCCCGTGAGCGCCGCGATACGCCGCCACCGGGGGCGAGGTCCAGCCCGTCAGCAACCGCTGGTCGAGCGCGTAGACTTCCACGCCCAACGGCCGGCACACTTCCAAAGGATCGCGCGCAAGCGGCCCCCATAGCGGCACCGACAGATCGCCTCCAGGACACGCCGAGATCGCACACAACAGATCGATCTCGGCAAAGAACTCGAGATGATCGCCTGGCTTCGCCGGACTTGCCCGCATGAAATATTGATCGTCCGAGTTAAGTCCGGTCACCTGGAACACATTCAGCACGTCGTGCACGTCGAACTCGGTCAACCCATACGGCATCACTGCGCGCACCAGATTGGAGTGGCAGTGGAAGTGGAAATCCTCCCCCGTCAGCATGCGGTTCACGTACGGATCGCACCGTGTCCCCAGCAGGTCATGCACCCGCCCGCCGAATTCATCCACGCCATAACCGGCCAGGCTGTCGTCCGTGATCGTCACCAGCGGCCGCAGGAACGGCAGGTTCGACCACAGCCGATCGAACGTGCTGACATGCGCCGCCTGCAACTGACGTGACCGCGACGCCCACATGCGCTCCCGCGGATTGTTGTAGTTCCAGATGTTCAGGTCGCCGACCTGAGGCCCATCGATGGACACGATACGGAACACGTGCCCCGCCGGAACCCGCCAAGCACGCCCCGAACGTATCGGCACCACCAGCTTCTCCACCAGCTTCCGCGCACCCTCCTCCTCCACGATGCGCTGGTAGAACGCGCGATCGACCTCCAGCGGCGAACCTTTGCTGGCCTGATAGGCGGGGGCGATATTCGGCATTGCTCACTCCTCTACGCTGTGGTGGCCGGACCTGGTCCGGCGCTCTATCGCCGCAGACCCAGCGTTACCTCCCGGTGCCAAATGTAAAGCCCGGATGCGATCAGGATCACCACACCGACCAGGCTCCAGACATCCGGCCATTCTCCCCATATCGCGATGCCCAGCAGGGTCGCGTAGATGATCGCGCCATACTCGAACGGCGCGACCAGTGTGGTCTCCGCGGCACGATACCCCTCGGTCATCAACAATTGCGCGAAGCCCGACATCAGCCCGGCACAGATGAGGGTGCCAAGCTGCCAAGGCGTCGGCGTCACCCAGTCCCACAGGCAAAAGACCGCAGCCAACGACCCGGTCCCCAGGCTGTACCACGTGACGATCGTGACGTTGCGTTCGCCCGCGGCGCCCATCTGGCGGATATTGATCATCGACAACGACCAGGTGAGCACGCCCGCCATCACGATCGCCACGGCCCCGATCGGCATATCCGCCTCGACGTGCCACGGCCGCAACATCACCATCACGCCAATCAGCCCGACCACCACGGCGGTCGCCCGCCGCGGCCCGACCCGTTCCCCCAGCAGCGGCACGGACACGATGGTCAGGAACAGCGGCATCGCGAACCCCAGCGCCGTCACCGTCACCAGCGGCAGCACACCAAAGCCATAGACGGACGTCACGGTGCCGATGAAGCCATAAATTGTCCGCATCATGTGACCCACCGGCCGGCGCGTCTTCAATACCGATAACCCGCCACCGCGGAAGATCATCGGCATCATCGCGATGAATCCCACGAAGCTGCGGAACATCACGATTTCCATCACCGGGAAGTCGGCGGTCAGCGCTTTCACCAGCGCGGAGCCAACGGTGAATGTGGCCGAGGCACTCAGCACGAAAATGATCGCATGCTGGCGGGCCGCGCGAAGGTCGGCATGGGCAAGGCGTACGGCGGACGATTCCATCGGCGCGAGACTACGCCAGTGCGCGCGCCGCCTCCACCGCGTCAGGCGCGTTCGAGACGCTTTTTCCGCACCGAGCGACGGACCACTTCCTATCGGATGGTCGTACGGTCCGGGAGATTGCATCCCTCCATCCGACGCAAGACCCAGAAAGCATGCATCGATCAGCAGTCCAGGAATCCGTAGCAATTACCTGCAAAAATTCGCAGGATCACCGAATGTCCAGATGTCATGCCAGATCTCTCGACAGGCTATCAGCGACCTGAACGGCCGTCACCGTTGAACGGCGCGGTCATGCAGTCGGGCCGATCCGTCCGACCGAGCGCATCCAAAAAACGCATCCGCCGTATCCGCTCGTGAATGCGTGCCCGGTCCATTCATGCCCCCAATCCTGGGGCCACATGTCCGGACACTTCACGAGCTACCAACACCGGACAAACCACGAGCTGACCACAGGCCACGATAGCACTATTGCCGCCGCGCACGGCCTGGAGGAGCATACTCAGACTGCAAGGGAGGCATGATGGTTCACGACCCCGACATTGCCGAACTGCGGCGCATGATCGAAGAGGCGCGGCGGATCGTGGTCTTCACCGGCGCGGGCATCAGCACGGAGTCGGGCATACCCGATTTTCGTAGTCCCGGCGGCATCTGGACCAAGATGCGGCCGATCGATTTCTCCGATTTCCTGGCGTCCGAGGAAATGCGGCGGGAGTCGTGGCGCCGTCGCTTCGGCACCGACCAGACCATGCGGCAGGCGGAACCCAACCGGGGGCATCGCGCGATCTCGACGCTGGTGCGCCGCGGCAAGGTGTCGTCCGTGATCACGCAGAACATCGATGGCCTGCACCAGGCATCCGGCGTGCCGGCCAACCGGGTGATCGAGCTGCACGGCAATACCACCTATGCACATTGTCTAGACTGCGCACAGCGCTACGAGATCGAGGATATCCGGGTCGAATTCGAACGCACCGGCGAGGCGCCGAACTGCAATGCATGCGGCGGCTTCGTGAAGACCGCAACGATCTCCTTTGGCCAGTCGATGCCGCCGGCGGCAATGATCCGCGCCGAGGAGGAAACGCTGGCGGCCGATCTGTTCCTCACCATCGGTTCGTCGCTGGTGGTGTATCCCGCCGCCGGCTTTCCCGAGCTCGCCGCGCGCAACGGCACGAAACTGGTGATCCTCAATCGGGAGCCGACCGGGTTGGATGAGTTGGCCGATCTGGTACTGCACCGGGAGATAGGTGTTACGATGGGCGAAGCTGTCGGCAACAACTGATGGCCGGATCAAGTCCGGCCATGACGATGTATGAGAGGCTGATATGGCACGAAGCATAGCAGTTGGCGTCGGCCTGATGGAGTTCCCATTCTCCAGCACTGATGGGTTCTGGCGCTGGGTCGATCTGTGTGAGGCGGGCGGCATCGACTCGATCTGGCAGACCGACCGCATCGTCAGCCGCCAACCGATCCTGGAATGCATGACGGCGCTTGCGGCGATCGCCGGCCGCACGCGGCGCATCAAGTTCGGCGTGAACGTGGTATCGCTGGCGTTGCGCGATCCGGTGCTGCTGGCGAAGCAATGCGCGACGATCGATGTGCTGTCGCAGGGGCGGCTGCTGCCTGGCTTCGGCATCGGCAGTCCTCAAGGGCCCGAGTGGCAGACACTGCATATCGACACCGCCACTCGTGGTCGTCGCACCGATGAGGCTTTGGAGATCATCCATCGGCTGTGGTCAGAGGACAGCGTCGACTTCGAGGGCCGCCACAATCATCTGACCGGCGCATCGATCTCACCCAAGCCGGTGCAGGCAGATTTGCCGATATGGATCGGCGGTTCGTCTGCCGCCGCGGTGCGACGCACGGCGCGCTATGGCACCGGCTGGCAGGCGGGCGCCGAGACGCCGGCGGATGTCGGGCGCGTCATCACAGAGATCAAGGCGGCACTTGTGGAGTCTGGGCGTCGTATAGACGAAGATCACTACGGCGCCGCGTTTGCGTATCACTTCGGGCGGATCGACGATCCGGGTGTGGCGGAGGTGATGGAGGCGTATCGGAAGCGCACCGGCCGCGACCCTGAGCGGCATTTCGCGATTGGCGACGCCGGACTGATGCTGTCGCGGATTGCGGAATACGTGGAGGCAGGCGCTTCGAAGTTCATCCTGCGCCCCGCGGCGCGCGGCGATGACGGCATGCTGGATCAGACGCGGCGCCTGATCGAACAGGTGCTGCCGATGGTGGCGGCACGTTGGCCACGGCCATCCAAGGCGGCGGCGTAACCAGGCGCCGAAATACCGGCTCTCGCCCCCGTCATGGCCGGACCCCGACCCGGCCATCGCTAACCCGCAACAAATTGCAAACGCTGCAAGCCCGATCAGCAGCCATCCCATAGCAATAGCCAAATCGTGACAGGCTCGGCAGCGTCTACAGTACGTCAACAATCAAGGCCCCGGATGGAGGCGCGCCGTTGATGCCCCCTCCCCCTTCCCTCATCGAGCAACGGGAGGCTCAGCGCCATCTGCCGCGTCAGGGCCGCGCCTGCACCAGCTTCCGCACGCGGTGGTTTTCCGAATCGCCGATGTAGATCGCACCATCCGCTCCGACCACTGCGCCATGTGGTCGCGCCAGACCATCCGGACCCGCCTTGCCGCTGCCGGCAATAGTCCGCACGATCCAGCTCTGTGCATCGATCAACCGAATCACGTGGTTCTCGGTATCCACGATGAAGACATTGCCGGCGTCGTCGACTGCCATCTCCTTCGGCGCGTCGAAGACCGCATACCGCGCATCGTGATCGTCGCCAGCATAACCGCGCGCCCCTGTGCCGGCCACCGTCTCGATCAACCCATCACGCACACGCCGCAAACTGCTGCCTTGCCGTTCCAGGATGAACAACGCGTCGTCCGGCGCCAATGCCACCGCCCGCGCACCGAATACGCCGGCCGACGTCGCGGGGCCGCCATCGCCGTCGTGCCGCGCCTCGCCGCTACCGGCAAACGTGGTGATTACGCCTGAAACCAGATCGATCACCCGCACGCGGTGATCGGCGACATCTGCGATGAACAACTGCCGATGCTGGCGATCCAACGCCAGTCCGTTCGGTTCCGCCAGCCCGGCCCGCGCCGACGGCGCTCCGTCACCGCTGAATTTCCCGGATCCGTCGCCTGCCAGCGTGGTGATGATCCCGGTAGCGCCATCGATCCGCCGCACGCGCCCGTTCAGCCTGTCGGCAACGTAAATATTGCCGGCGCGGTCGATGACAATTCCGTACGGCTGATTCATCCGCGCCTGAGTCGCTGGACCACCATCGCCGGAAAAGCCGCTTTCGCCATTGCCCGCGATCGTGCTGATGACACCGGTCCGGGCGTCGATCCGTCGGATGCAGTGATTGTAGGTATCCGAAAAACACAAGCTGCCGCCTGGATCAAACGCAAGATCGAACGGATTGTTCAGCAGCGCCTGCATCGCAGGGCCACCATCACCGGAATAGCCTTTCTCGCCGGTTCCAGCGACAGTGCTGACGATCCATTGCGCATTCGTCATCATACGGATCCTCCTGTTCGCGCCACGATGGTTGTCGGAACCTGCATGTCAAGCGTAAGATCGACGCGAGCGATGTTTCGGAGGAAATCAGAATGGACGCGCATACCGACCGGCCAACCAGTACTCTCTACGCCAAACTGGAAGAGAGGGCGTTGGCACGGGATCAGGTCGGCGCCAGCCAAGTGTATTACGACCTCGTGCGCGCCGGACGGCCGCTGAACGAAATCGTCGCGCAAGGCGTTCGCATCCATGCGCCGTATACACACGTGCCATACCATGAGCGCATAGATGACGGCTACCCGAATTTCGTCAACAACGACCACTGCCTGCTAAGCGCACGCGCCACGATCAACCTGGCGAAGATGCTGCCGGACCGGCTGTCGATGCTGCCGATGGCGCAGACCATCTGGTACATCCCGAGTGGCCTCGATATCTGGAATCAGAAGATCGACAAGGCTCCGGGCCATTACACCCGCTCTCGCGGCAACATCAGCATCATGGACAAGCCGCCGGAGCCGGTGGTGTACTGGCCCGACCAGGAGCCGCTCCGCCAGGAGGGGCCGCTGAAGGAACGGCTGAACAACTGGATGACGCTGGTGCATCGCGGCCAGGTGCTGGATGCCTATCGCACGTTCCTCGGCCTGATGGAGGACAAGCCCAACCGCAAGGCAGTGCTGGCGGAACTGGTGTTCGCCGGGCTGATCGATATGCAGGATCGGATGCTCTACAACCGCTCCTACACCACTGGGCACAAGGCCTATCGCGCCCGTTCGACGGTGGAGATCGGCAACGCCATCGGCTGGGACGATCCGGCGGCGCATCATGTGCTGTACGCCGGTGCACTGGATATCGCGGTGGGGCCACGCTGGTATTCGACCTATGAGATGGCCTGCAACCTGGTGAAGATGAACATCGAGGGCGAGGCACTGCACGCGGTTCCCTACGGCGGGGTCAGCGAGGCCGAAGTTGCGTTGCTGCGCGACAGCAAGGAGCCGCTGAACCAGGAAGAGGCTGCCGGTCTGATCGACGCGATCATCCGCGGCCCGGAGCCGGACAATCTGCACTACGTCACGAAGCTGCTGAAGGCGGGCAAGGACCCGCGCCGGATCCTCGATGTGATGCAGATCGCCTGCGCGCACGTCGTGATGGAGACGACGGGGCCGAACAATTTCTCCATGCCGCATCACTGCTACGAGTATTGCAACACGCTGGCTTGGTTCTTCGACAACTTCGACCATCCGCGCCGCCTGCGGCTGATCTATCTTCTGGCGTCGTTCCTGAACCGCGTCGCCTGGCATCAGAAGGGCATCGGCAATTCGCACCCGACCGCGATCAAGGCGCCGAGCGGTGCCGACAAGCTGACCGCAGGCCAGCTGCTGGAGCGCGTGGACACTGCCGTGTGCGCGCTGAACGGGCCCGAGAGTCTGGCCTGGACTCAGGCATACCTCGACAACGTCGGTGATCGCGGGCCGTTGGTGGAACGTATCGCATTGGCAGCGACCAAGCTCGGCAACGATCCACACAATCAGGAAATTGCCCAGTGCATGCTGATGGATTTTGGTACCAACCGGCATGCGGAGCGCGACAAGCTGTTGCTCGCCGCTGCCTACCACACGGCGATGCATCGCAAGTACGGCGATCCTTTGGAGCCGGCGAAACGCTTCAGTGACGCGATGGGTATCGCGTTGCAATAACAGGTTGCAATAACAGAACGTCCTGAACAGAACGTCATGGCCGGGCAAGTCCCGGCCACCCGTGGCGGCACTCTTCCCCTACAGGTGGCCCGGACACCCGCGGCAATGACGATGCGAGAGAGAGAGTTGGCCATGACCCTGTCCATACGCGCGACCGACCCGGTGTCTCGGCCTTTCTTCGCGGGCGAAGTCTCAGGCGTCGACATCACACAACCGCTCTCGCACGCCGAGGCGGCCGCACTTTCCGCCGGCATGGACCAGTACGGCGTGCTGGTGTTCCATGACCAGCGCTTCACCGACGAGACGCAGCTTGCTTTCAGCCGCAATTTTGGTGGTCTTGAACAGGCGACAGGCGACATCGCGCAGGGGCACGAGCGACGCCTGTCGATGGACGTGAACGACATCTCCAACCTCGACAAGAACAACCAGCTTCTTGCGCGTCACGATCGGCGACGGCTGTTCGGTCTCGGCAATCGGCTTTGGCACTCGGACAGTTCGTTCAAGGCGGTACCTGCGAAGTACTCGTTGCTGTCCGCACGACACATCCCTTCGGCCGGCGGCAACACTGAATTCGCCGACATGCGCGCGGCGTATGATGCGCTGGACGATGAGACGAAAGCCGAATGCGAGAACCTGATCTGCGAGCACAGCCAGCTGTTTTCGCGGTCAATCCTGGGCTTCAGCGACTTCACTGACGACGAGCGCCGAAAGTTCGTCCCGGTGAGGCAGCGCCTGGTGCGCCGCCATCCGGTGACAGGCCGTAGATCGCTTTTCCTGGCATCGCATGCCGGCGCCATCCTGGGCTGGCCGGTGCCCGAGGCGCGCGCGTTCCTGCGCGACCTTACCGAGCACGCGACACAACGTCAGTTCGTCTACCCGCACGTCTGGAAGCAATGGGATTTGGTGATGTGGGACAACCGCGTCACCATGCATCGCGCACGGCCATTCGATAACGCCGAGGTGCGCGACATGCATCGCACAACGGTGGCGTGCGAACTATCGACGATGGATCAGGCGGCGTGATCAAGGTCATCGGCCTGCTGACCCGCAAGCCTGAATTCACGCATGAGCAGTTCGTGAAGCACTGGTTCGAGATCCATGGGCCGCTGGCTCATGCCGTGCCCGGCGTGACCCGCTACGTGCAGTCGCACATCATCGGCACGCGAACGCGCCCGGACATTCCGGAGACCGATGTGGACGTGGATGGCATTGCCGAACTTTGGTACGAGGATCAGGCGGCACTGACGCGGGCAGCCGCCTCCCCGAGATGAAGCGGCTCACCGACGACGGCGCACTGTTCATCGGCCGCATCAAGACATTCATAGTGGAAGAAAGGCAGATCATTCCTGCCTGATTGCGATGGCGGGCAAGTCTTATACCCACCACCCTCGCTGCCGACTTACTCCATGCAACGATCGAGCCCCGTCGCACGCAACGATCCAACCCCGCCTGTTCGCGACGATCCAACCCCGTCTGTTCACAACGATCGAACCCGATAGGGGTCGGGAAGACACCGTCTCCCCGCCCTCCGAACCGTGCGTGCGGTTCTCCCGCACACGGCTCTCCAGTTGCTGGTTTCCTCATCGGGAGCACCTCGCGTCTTCATGGGCTGCGAGCAGGGTGAACAGCCCGTGATCCGCGAAGAAGGCGTTGGTCCATCGTCCATGGTCTGCTTCACTTCGTCCTATTGACGGCCGCTTTTCCTGCTTGCGCAGGATAGCTCGCAGCCGCCGCCGGATCATCTGGTCGATCCTGCGGAACAAGCGTGGCCTGGCGTGTTTGAAGTAGCCGAACCATCCCCGAAGCATCGGGTTGAGGTCAGCGATGATCCGTTCCAGGCTATCGCCCCGGCTGCGGATCGTCCTGGCCCTCACCTTGTCCTTGAAAGCCCGCAGGCTCTTATCGCGCACGAACCGGTGCCCCGCCTCAAACCGGTAGCCAAGAAAGTCGAACCCCTGGCCGGGTTGTGCGGCGTCGCCGATGCGCGTCTTGCAGGGGTGCAGGGTCAGGCCGTTGGCATTCACCCACGTCGTTACTTGGCGCAGTGCCGCAGCCGCCTCCGCTTCCGATGCGCAGAGGATCACGAAGTCATCGGCATAACGCACCATCCGGTAGCCGCTCTGCTCCATGAGCACGTCGAGCGGGTGCAGATACAGATTGGCCAACAGCGGCGACAGCACGGCCCCTTGGGGCGTTCCCGCCGCTGGCTGCCAGCGTGCTACGTCCGACATGATCTCCTGCCGCAGAAAGCCATCGATCAGGGCCACAATCCGGCTATCGCTGATCGAACCCTCCACCAGCCTCATCAGCCTGTCGTGCAGAATGGTATCGAAGTAGCTCTTCAGGTCGGCGTCCACCACATGGGTGTAACCCTCCTTCAGCAAGCGATCGACTTCCCGCAACGCATCCTTGCAGCCCCGTCCCGGCCGGAACCCAAAACTCCCCGGTCTGAACTGAACTTCAAAGATCGGCTCGATGACCATCTTCAGTGCTGTTTGTACAATCCGGTCCTTCACCGTCGGTATCCCCAGAGGCCGGGTCTTACCGTCTCCTTTGGGTATCTCCACCCGTTTCACCGGGTCCGGCTGGTAGCGACCCTCCGTCAGGCTACGCTGGAGTTCACGCAGATATCGCTCCGATTGGGCTTCGAACCTCTCAATGCTCTGACCGTCCACGCCCGCCGCCCCTTGGTTGCGCGCGACACGCTGCCACGCGATTTCCAGAGTCGCCGGACGAACCACCTTGTCGATCAGGCTGAACCACTTACCCCCTTTGACGCCGTTACCCAGCGCCGACACCATGCGATCCGTCCATATGGATGCTTCCGCCCACCACAGTCCGTGGGGTTCCCCACCGGGGGCGTCTCTCCCTTGCTTAGCCTTGACGGCACTACCGGGGTTCTCTTGCTCCAAACCAAACCTCTCGCATCCAGCTTCCTGCCTCCCTTCCCTCGGAACGGTTTTGCTAGCCGCTCGTCTCCACCGCTCGAAGCGGCCTCGGTATTATGAAGGCTCTAACTCCTGACAGCCTCACCCAGACCGTCAGGTCTCTCCGCTTACGCCGCTCTGCCGTCCCGACATTCCGACCTCAACCACGTGATCCGCCTGATGGTCGCTTTGAGTATCAGTCGCCTCAGCGCCACCAGTTGTTCCAGGCTTCGCCACTCATGAGCAGGCTCGCCACGAGATCCCGCCGAAACAGGTTCGTCATCCTACGGACTGCCGGTTCACCTCCGGTTGCTCTCCACCCCGCCTCGCGGCGACGCAGTTACCTTCAATTTCTGGGATTGCGACCATCCCAGGCACGGACTTCCACCGTGCAGACAAAGCGTCCTCACGGGACGCACTCATGACCGGGCTCGACCCGGTCATCTCCATCGGATGGTTGCTGACTGGGATTGCATCGTTCGCAATTTGCTGCGGGTAGCCGATGGCCGGATCAAGCCCAGCCATGACGTAGGGGGTGACAGTCGGTATTTTCGGCGCCTGGTATTATGCGCGGCGTGCGCCCCCTCCCCCAACCCCCTCCCGCAAGGGGAGGGGGAGCGCTCTCAATCTCTATTCTGCTTCTACTCTGCCGCAGCGCTGACTGAGTCCACCGCCTCGTACGGGAAGCGCTTCACCTTCTCCATGTTGATGCCCTCGATACGCAGCAAGCGCGTCGAGTTCTCGCGGCGTGGCGAGTGCAACACGCCGATATCATAGAGATACGCATCACCGGGCTTCATCGTATAATCGCGTACGTGCTTCGCCTTGCCGGGTGTCCCGTCGGCCGGCCGCGCCAGGCAATCCCAATCGGTCATGATCGTTTCACCGTCGGCCTGCCCGTAGATCGCCCATGAAGGCCCGTGATCGTGCGGCTTGCTGTTCTTGGCGCCAACATAGGCATGCGCCAGAATGGTGAACCCCAACTCGGGATCCTGGTACAGCACCTTCCGCTCCGGCGTCCCTTCGGGGATGTACTTCGCGACGAAGTCGCTGTCGGTCAGCACTTCAGAGACCAGACCCCGGACAGCCTTGCGGCCTTCCGTGCCCGGCTGGGTCTTCAACGCGTCATGACACTTAGCGGCGAATTGCTCGAGCGTGTAGCCCATGGCGGTTACCTCCTGTGCGTGGTTACTCCCGTCGATACGGGTAACAATGCGCCCGATCGAGCGGCATGTCGAAATGTTCAGCCAGAGCCTCGATCGCATCGGCGTGCTGCTTGTAGGGATCGGTATTGCCCGGCCCCACAATGATGCAACCGAACGAACGATCCCGCCGCCCGCCGGACGGTAGCATGGCGGTCACCAGCGGCGTCCCCTCGTCATCGCGCAGGGTGAGGAAGAATGGCATCTCGCGCTGGATGTGGGCGGACTTGCCGATATCCTGCTCGATGAACACCGAGGTCAGCGGCTTGAAACTTTCTGATGCCTTCTCCCATTCGCGGCGGAAATACTTCTCCACCGCATGGCGCATGACCTCGGATTCCATCACCGCCTCGCCCTCGCTCACCAGGCGGAACCAGGTCCTGTCACCGGGAGCGTCGCAGATATACTCCATATGTTCCTCCCGCCCGGCTTGGTTCGGCGCCTGTCCGCAGTCTAGAATGACCGGCTGCGACAATCAAACACGACAGGGGGAATCGCATGGCGGACACCGCGGGCGATACGTTCGACTATGTCATCGTCGGCAGCGGCGCTGCAGGTTCGGTGCTCGCCAATCGCCTGACCGAGCAGCCCGGCACCACGGTCTGCGTGCTGGAAGCCGGCCCACCTGATCGCCATCCCTTCATTCATATCCCCGGCGGCTTCATCAAGATCCTGTTCAACCCGGATTACACCTGGCAGTTCAAGACGGAGCCATCCGAGGGCAGTGGCGGTCGTGCCATACCGACCACGCAGGGCCGTACGCTGGGTGGGTCCAGTTCGATCAACGGCATGATCTACAACCGTGGCCAGCGCGCCGATCTCGACAGTTGGGCGCAGCGCGGCAATCGCGGCTGGGGCTATGTGGACATGCTGCCCTACTACAAGCGGACCGAGCGCCGCATCGGCATTGCCGATGAGCGTATCCACGGCCGCGAGGGCAACCTGCCGGTCACCGACATCGATTGGATCCATCCGATCTGCGAGGCGTTCATCTCCGGCGCCGTCGGCATGGGGATACCCCGCTGCGTCGATTACAACAGCGGCGACAAGCAGGCTGGCGTTGGCTACTTCCAGCGCGCCATCCATCGCGGTTGGCGGCACTCCGCCGCGCGCGTGTTCCTGCATCCGGCGAAGGCGACGGGCCGGCTGGCAATCCGCACCGATGCACACGCCGCAGCGGTGTTGTTCGATGGCAAGCGGGCCACCGGCGTGCGGTACGTGGACGAGCGCGATCGCAAGACTCAGCACGTGGTGAATGCCCGGCGCGAGGTGATCCTGTCGTGTGGCACCGCGAATACCGCCAAGCTTCTGCAGATCTCCGGCGTGGGTTCGGCAGCACTGCTGGGATCGATTGGTGTTCCGGTGATCCACGAACTTCGTGGTGTAGGCGAGAACTTTCGCGACCACTATGCACCACGGCTGGTGGCACGGGTGAAGAACAGTACCACGATCAACGAGCTGGCGCGCGGTGTGGGTCTCGCGGGGCAGATCATGCGATGGGCGATGGGTAAGCCGAGCATTCTCTCGTTGAGTCCGTCGCTGGTGCACTGGTTCTGGAAATCCGACGACAGCATGGATCAGCCGGATCTACAGGGCGTGTTCAGTCCCGCCAGCTATAAGCAAGGCTTTGTCGGATTGCTCGACGATTATCCCGGAATGACCTGTGGCGTGTGGCAGCATCGGCCGGAAAGCATTGGCTATGTGCATGCGCGCTCGAGTGATCCGTTCGACGATCCGATCATCCAGCCGAATTATTTATCCGATCCGATGGATCGGCGCGTGCTGATCGCCGGCATGAGGCTGGCGCGCAGGCTGCTGCACACACCGGAGCTGTCGCACTATTTCGATGGAGATTCGCTGCCGGCACCCGGCGTGCAGAGCGACGACGAATTCCTGGGTTATGCACGACAATACGGTTCCACCGCGTATCATTTGATCGGCACAGCGCGGATGGGTCCGGCGACGGATCCGACCGCAGTGGTGGACGACCAGTTGCGCGTGCACGGGATGCAAGGACTGCGGGTGGCGGACGCATCGATCATGCCCAGCATGCCCTCGGCCAACACCTACGCCACCACGATGATGATCGCAGAGAAAGCGTCCGACATGATCCGCGGTCGGCCACCGCTGGAACCGGTGGAGGGAATCGCCGCTTAGCAGATGAATTCCGCAGGTAGCGGCGGAGTGGCCGTGTTCCTTTTAGTTCTGGATAGCGAGAGTCAGCAGCGACGATCTTGGACGGCGCGCCCGGGAGCAAGTAATGCACATGTAGAGACTTCGAGGTGGTATCAGCCGCCAGCACTACCGTGCGCAAGAAGGCGCTCCGCCTCTGAGACGATGCGCGCCACAATGTCACCCGCTGGCGGGATGTCGCGGATCAAGGCACAGGCTTCGCCCGCGATAACGCCAGCTATGTCGAAATCGCCTCGCGTCCGTGCGTCAACGTACTCGCGGCCAATTTCTTCCGACCGTGCCTCCAGTTCATCCTCATGACCCAGCCAACGCTCGAGGTGGGCATTGCGCAGCAATCGGCCCGTATAGGGTGCCGGCCAGCGATTGCGGCGCGACAGGTCGAAAACGATCGAACGAACAGTCTGACCGCCTGCCGCTTCGACAATGCGCCGCTTGGCATCTGGATGCCCATCAGCTTCTTGCGAGGCATAGAAGCGGGTCCCCATCAACACACCCTCAGCGCCCAGCATCATTGCGGCGGCCAAGCCGCGGCCATCAGCTATTCCACCTGCGGCAACGATGGGCGTGCCAGGACAGGCATCAACCACCTGCGGCAACAGGGTGAAAAGCGGCTCACTCTGACCATGCCCACCAGCCTCGGTGCCCTGCGCAACAATGACGTCCGCTCCGGCATCTGATGCCTCGCGTGCCTGCGCGAGCGTCTGGACCTGACAGATCAGCCGCGCGCCGGCTGCGCGGATGGCGGGTGCGAACGGACGCGGATCGCCAAACGACAGCATGACGGCAGCGGGCTGGTGGCGAAGCGCTGCGTCCAGCAAACCGGGTCGCTTCGCCAGACTCCAGGTGATGAAACCACAGCCGATGCGGGCGTTGCCTGCGCGTGTCCATTCCTGCTCAATCCACTCGCCGTCGCCATAACCGCCGCCGAGCATGCCGAGTCCACCCGCTTGGCTGACCGCCCCGGCAAGTCTGCCGCCCGAAACCAGATCCATTGGTGCCAACAAGACCGGGTGCTCGATCCCAAGCGTCTGCGTCAAGCGATTGCGAATGGCCATACCTGCTTCTCCAACGGTCGATCCGGATCGTTAACCCGGCGGAAAATACGCATCCTCAAACTCATCCAACATCGCTCGCAGTTCGGCGAGCATTGTTCGCATGAGCTTCTTCTGCGGTTGGTCGCACAGACCCTCGGCAGCCAGTTCGCTGAGTCTTTGATTTGCCAGCATCAGCAGCTTTAGCGCCTTGCGCTCGATCAGGTCGGTCATCACACTCCTTTTGTCATCGCCGTTGGCGCCACTAGAACGCCAGCCCCGTCCGGAACACCAGAGCGGCGTAGAAGTACAGCTCCGCATCCAACGCGCGCATGATGTTCGACCCCTTCCGGAACCCATGCTGCTCGCCACTGAACAGCAGGTAGCCGACAGGCACACCCTTGCTGCGAAGCGCCTCCACCATCACCTCGGTCTGGTTCGGCGGCACGACCTTGTCCTCGTCGCCCTGAAAGAAGATGACCGGTCGCCCCAGGCTTTCAGCGTGATGCAGCGGCGATCGTTCCCGATACAGCGCTTCATTGCCGGCCAACGGCGCGATCAGCCAATCGAGATACCGTGACTCGAACTTGTGAGTATCGCGCGCCAACGCCGCGACATCGCTCACGCCGTAATGGCTGGCGCCGCCAGCGAAAATGTTGCGCGTCAGTGCCATCAGCGTCGTATAGCCGCCCGCGCTGCCACCAGTGATCACGATGCGACCCACATCGGCGCGGTCAGTCCGCACGAGATGAAGCGCTGCGTTGATGCAATCATCGACATCGACGACGCCCCACTGTCCGCGCAGCCGGTCGCGGTATGCGCGTCCATATCCCGTGCTGCCACCGTAGTTCACATCCAGCACGGCAATGCCGCGGCTGGTCCAATATAGTACGCGCGGATCCAGCACACCCGGCGAGAACGCCGTCGGACCACCATGGCACTTCACCACAAGCGGTGGCTTGCTGCCCTGCGGCGCCACGCAGTCTGGGTTGGCCGGCGGATAATAGAAGGCGTACGCGGTCCTGCTGCCTTCGGTCGGAAACGTGATGTGCTCCGGCACGCTGAAATACGGTGCGAGTTCGCCCGGCAGGTTCACCGAACGCCGCAGCACCTCCGTCTCTCCAGACGCAAGGTCAAGACGAACAATAGAGGCAACCTCGGTCGGCGAAGCCGCCCGAAACACGGCCTCCCCGGGACGCGCACGCACGGAGCCATAGTCGGTGTAAGGCAGATCGATCGGCGTAAGCTGCCGCGAACCGGCGTCGAACTGCGCCAGGCGCCCAATACCGTCTTCCCAGTAGCTGCAAACGATCCGGTCCGCACCGGCGAAAGCGTAGCTCGACATGCCAAACATCCACGGCGCCTGCGCGAAATCGGCCTCACGAGGGCAAAGTGCGCTGACGGTGCCGCCATCCCACCGGTACAGGTTCCACCAGCCACTGCGATCGGAGATGAAATGCAACACGCCATCCGGTGACCATTCCGGCTGGAGCACGGATTCCTGCGGCCCGCCGGCCACCATCTTTGCCTCGGCAAGCGTTCCGTCCGGTGCAACGTCAGCGACCCACAGTTCGGTGGCGACCCACGGCATGTCGGGATGTCGCCACGTCAACCAGGCCAGTGTTCCGCCACTGGGCGATAGTCTGGGCGCAGCGTAGAAGTCGTTGCCGCCGATAAGCACACGCCCCGCGCCACCGCTCTTCAGATCAATATCGACAACCGTGTTGTCAACCTGGCCGTTGACGTGGCTCTCGCGCACCCCGATCCAGCGGTCGCGCCGCCCGTCGATCACCCCATCGGCATAGCGATGTCCGGAATCCGCAGGCGTCAGCGGCACCGGAGCGGTACCCGGCGCGTGACGATACAGCCGTTGATCCGCCATATGTGAAAAGCACGTCACCCCGTCGCGCACCACCGCGGCGCCACCACCGTACTCGTGCACCCGGCTGCGCACGTTGAACCCCTCCGGCGTGACATCCGTCGGCACACCGCCCGTGCGATGCCGCACCAACACGTTACGTCCTTGCTCGCGGGGGCGAAGCTCCAGCCAATAGATGTCCGCTGCCGTCGAACTGCGGCACCGGAGAGGCCGATCGATTCGGCAACGATCAGCTCCGACGTGACAGGTGAGAGCCAGGAGCCATAAGGACGGGTGTTCGGCATCGGCTTGGTCTCCTGGTCCGGTGGCAGCTTGCAGCCTGATCGCTTCCGCCCGACACTCGCCTCCGATCGAGCAGGGAGCCGAGTGTGAGCGCCTCTTTCAAGAGTACCCGAACGATACATCGCCTCGCGCGATCTGGAAGTCGCGGTGAACGCCGCAGTGACGCTGCAGCGCCCGCTGCTGGTGAAGGGCGAGCCAGGCACCGGCAAGACCGTGCTCGCCCACGAAGTCGCGGAGGCGCTCGGCCTCGAGCTGATCGAGTGGCACATCAAGTCCACCACCAAGGCGCAGCAGGGCCTCTACGAGTACGACGCGGTGTCCCGCCTGCGCGACGGCCAGCTCGGCGATCCGCGCGTGCACGACATCGCCAACTACATCGTCCGCGGCAAACTGTGGGAGGCGTTCGAGGCCGACAAGCCCGTCGTGGTGCTGATCGACGAGGTGGACAAGGCCGACATCGAGTTCCCCAACGACCTGCTGCTCGAACTCGACCGCATGCGGTTCTTCGTCTACGAAACCCGCAAGACGGTGATCGCCACGCATCGGCCGGTGGTGATCATCACCTCGAACAACGAGAAGGAACTGCCGGACGCGTTCCTGCGCCGCTGCTTCTTCCACTACATCCGCTTCCCCGATCGCGAGACGATGGAGCGCATCGTCCAGGCGCACTATCCCGACCTACGCAGCGACCTCGCGCGCGAAGCGCTGAACGTGTTCTTCCAGATCCGCGAGGTGCCCGGCCTGAAGAAGAAGCCCAGCACCGCGGAACTGCTGGACTGGCTGAAGCTGCTGATGGTGGAGGACCTGCCCGCCGAGGCGCTGCGCACCAACGAGAAGCACCTGGTGATCCCGCCGCTGTACGGCGCGCTGCTGAAGAACGAGCAGGACGTGCATCTGTTCGAACGGCTCGCGTTCCTGGCGCGGCGCGGCGCCTGATGTTCGCGCACCTGATCGACGGCCTGCGTCGCGCGGGATTGCCGACATCGATCACCGAGTACCTGACGCTGCTCGGCGCCATGAAGGCCGGCGTCGCGGAATGGAGCGTCGATGACTTCTACTACCTGAGCCGCGCCACGCTGGTGAAGGACGAACGCCACCTCGATCGTTTCGACCGCGTGTTCGCCGAATGCTTCAAGGGCCTGGAACCGACCGGAGGGCGTGGTGCCGCGCGAACTGCCGGAGGAATGGCTGCGCAAGCTCGCCGAAAAGCTGCTGTCGCCGGAGGAGATGGCGAAGATCGAAGCGCTCGGCGGCTTCGAGGCGCTGATGCAACGCCTGGCCGAACTGCTCGCCGAACAGAAAGGCCGCCACCAGGGCGGTTCGAAATGGATCGGCACCGCGGGCACCTCGCCGTTCGGCGCGTTCGGCTATAACCCCGAGGGCGTCCGCATCGGCCAGCACGAATCCCGCCATCGCCGCGCGGTGAAGGTGTGGGACAAGCGCGAGTTCCGCGACCTGGACGACACGGTGGAACTCGGCACGCGCAACCTGAAACTTGCGCTGCGCCGACTGCGCCGGTTCGCGCGGCAGGGCGCGGAGACGGAGCTCGATCTGCCGAACACGATCCGCTCGACCGCGAAGAACGCCGGCATGCTGGACCTGAAGCTGGTGCCGGAGCGGCACAACACGGTGAAGGTGCTGCTGTTCCTCGACGTCGGCGGCTCGATGGACGACTTCGTCAAATTGTCGGAAGAACTGTTCTCCGCCGCACGCTCCGAATTCAAGCATCTGGAATACTACTACTTCCACAACTTCCCGTACGAGCGCGTCTGGAAGAACAACCGCCGCCGTCACGACGAACGCATCTCCACATTCGAGGTGATGCGCACCTACGGCCCCGACTACAAGCTGATCTTCGTCGGCGACGCGGCGATGAGCCCCTACGAGATCACCATGCAAGGCGGCAGCGTCGAGCACATGAACGACGAACCAGGACGCGTATGGCTTGAACGCCTGACGTCGCACTATCGTCGCTCCGCATGGCTCAACCCGACGCCACGTGCCAGTTGGCAGCATGTGCGCTCCATCGGCATGACCAGCGAACTGATGGAAGGCCGGATGTTTCCGCTCACGGTCAACGGCATCGACGAAATGGCCAAGGAACTAAGCCACTAACCCCACCCCACCCAAAACCTCTCCCGCAAAGCGGGGGAGGTCGGAGCGCAAAGCGCTCCGGGAGGGGGTGCCGCAAGGGAGGCAAACATGAACCGCCTGGAAGGCAAGATCGCCTTCATCACCGGAGCCGGTACCGGCATCGGCCGCGCCACGGCAATCCTGTTCGCCCGCGAAGGCGCCCGCGTCGCCATCGCCGAGATCGATGCCGCCGCCGGCGAGGAAACCGCGCACCTCGCCGGCAACAATGCGATCGCCATTCGCACCGACGTCACCGACGAAGCCAGCGTCCAGGCCGCCATCCGCACCACAATCCAGCAGTTCGGCGCGCTGCACGTCCTGCACAACAACGCCGGCGGTTCGACGCCGCACGACAACACCGTGGTCGAAGCGCCGATCGAAGAGTTCTGGCGCGTCATCCGGCTCGATCTGTTCGGCACATTCCTCGGCTGCCGCATCGGCATCCCGGAGATCATCCGATCCGGCGGCGGGTCGGTCATCAACATGTCGTCGAACGTCGCGCTCATGGGCATCGCCGGCCGCGATTGCTACACCGCCGCAAAGGGCGCAGTCGCTGCGATGACCCGCTCCATGGCCGTCGAATTCGCGCCGCAGCGCGTGCGCGTCAACGCCATCGCACCATCCGCCACAATGACCGAGCGCGTACGCAAACTGGTCGCCGGCAACGCCGCGCTCGGCAAGCTGGCCGACTCCCATCTGCTGGGCCTGATCGAACCGCAGGACATCGCCAACATGGCGTTGTTCCTGGCATCCGACGAATCACGCAAGGTCACCGGACAGATCTATCCCGTGGACAGCGGCGTGACGATTTCCTGAGGAGCCACAAATGAAAATCAAACGCGTCGAACACATCGCCATCGCGGTGAACTCGCTGAACCAGTCACTCAATATGCTGCGCGACACCTTCGGCATTCCGCTGGAATACGAGGAGCAGATCGGAGCGACCCGCCTCGCCATGCTGCCGGTCGGCGAGACCTATATCGAACTGTTGGAAAGCTCGGCGCCTGATTCCGGCGTGAACAAGTGGATCTCCGAGAAGGGCGAAGGCCTGTTCCACATCTGCTTTGAGGTGGAGGACATCGACGGCGCATTGGCTGAACTGAAAGCCAAGGGCGTAAAGCTGCGCGACGAAACGCCCCGCATCGGCCATGGCGGCGCGCGCATTGCGTTCATCGATCCCGCCTCCACCGGCAATGTGCTGATCGAACTGGCCGAGTTGTCAGCCGGGCACAAATAGGACCGTTCATAGCCGGCCTTGTGCCGGCTATCCCTCGCGGCAGGCTACCGCCAATGATGCCCGGGACAAGCCAGGACAAGCCCGCGCATGACGCATCAACAGGAGCATGACATGCCAGGCTTCACCCATCCGGAATACCTGGTCGAGACCGACTGGCTCGCTCAGCATCTCGACGACCCCAACGTGCTGGTATTGGATTGCACCACGCACCTGATCCCCGACCCGAAAATCACCTACCAGGTGAAACCGGGGCGCGAGGACTTCGAACAAGGCCACATCCCCGGCGCTCAATTCGTCGACATGCTGCGCGACGTATCCGACACCTCACAGCGCCTGCGCTTCATGCGCCAGTCGCCGGAAGACTTCGCCGCCGCGATGCGCCGGTTCGGTGCCAACAGCGCGACCCGCATCATCACCTACAGCACTGCCAACGTCTGGTGGGCCACGCGGCTATGGTGGCTATTGCACGAATTCGGCCACGACAATGCCGCTGTACTGAACGGCGGCTGGCAGAAATGGCAGCGCGAAGCGCGCGCCATCGAGACCGGACCAGCACGCGCGCGCGCCCCCGGCGACTTCACCGTGCGGGAAGTGCGCAACCTGATGGTCGGCAAAGATGAAGTGCTGCGTGCCATCGGCAACGGCGCGATTTGCACCATCAACGCACTGCAACCGCAGCAGCACACTGGCGGCGGCGGCAACAGCTACGGACGCCCAGGACGCATCGCCGGCAGCGTGAACCTGCCAGCGGCGCATCTGCTCGATCCCGAAACCAACACGTTCCTGCCCGCCGACGAACTTCGCAAACGCTTCGAGGCTGTCGGAGCAATGGACAAACAGGTGATCAACTACTGCGGTGGCGGCATCGCAGCGAGCGCCGACGCCTTGGCGCTCATCATGCTCGGACATAAGGACGTCAAACTATACGACGCGTCACTGTCGGAGTGGGCGAGCGATCCAAGCCTGCCAATGGAAGCCGGCTGACACCAGGCGCGTCCCGGCTGGGCCTGGCCCGGCCACCCTTAGCGGCAGCCTCACACGGCCGGCCACGACGATAGTATCGGAGGAAACCCCATGCTTCTGCCCCTCAATGGACGCAACATCGCCTACGACATCGCCGGTCCTGAAGCCGCGCCCGTCGTCTGCATGACCCACTCGCTCGCCTCCGACGGCGGCATGTGGACCGAACAGCTGCCGCCGCTGCTGCAAGCGGGATTCCGCGTCCTGCGTATAGACATGCGTGGCCACGGCGGCAGCGGCCCCGTCGCCGGCGACTACACCCAGAGCGACCTGGCCACCGACGTCGCCGCCGTGCTCGACGCGCTCGCCATCCCGCGCGTGCACTTCATTGGCCTCTCCATCGGCGGCATGCTCGGCCAGGCCTTCGCACTGGAGCACGGCAGCAAGCTCGCATCCGCGATGTGGTGCGACACGCTTCCCAGCACGCCGGCCGGCGCCGCTGAAGTCTGGCAGCAGCGCATCGACACGGTGCGCAACGCCAACTCGCTGACCCCGCTCGCGGACCCGACGATCGAACGCTGGCTCACCGATGCGGTGAAACAACAACGGCCAGGCCGTTGGAAGCAGATCCGCGACACCATCATCGGCACCACGCCGGCGGGCTATCTCGGCTGCGTCGCCGCGATCCGCAACTTCGACTTCGTCGCGCGCCTGCCATCCGTAAAACTCCCCGTGCTCGTCGTGTGTGGCGCCGAGGATGCCGGCACGCCGCCAGTAGAGAACCGCCGCATCGCCAGCCTCGTACCCGGCGCGCGCTATGAGGAAATCGCCAACGCCCGACACTTCCCCAACGTCGAGCACCCCGAAACGTTCAACCGCATCATGCTCGGCTGGCTACAGTCGCAGCGCTGAAAGGACCCGCCATGCGTCTCGCCAACAAGATCGGCATCGTAACAGCTGCGGCATCCGGCATGGGTCGCGCTGGCGCGCTTCGCTTCGCACAGGAAGGTGCTGCCGTCGCTGTGGTGGACCTCGACGAGGCCGCCGCCAACGCAGTGGTCCAGCAGATCACCGACGCCGGCGGCAAGGCCATCGCGCTCGCCGGTGACCTCCTCCAGGACTCGTTCGCCCGCGAGATCGTCCGCCGCACCGCCAACACGTTCGGCGGCCTTGATTTCGTTTGGAACCATGTCGGCCATCCCGGCCCCGCCGCGATCGAGGGCATCGACTGGAAAGACTACGAACTCGCAATGAACCTAAATGTCCGCACGGTCCTGGTCACCACGGAGGCCGCCATCCCCGAACTGCGCGCACGCGGCGGCGGCGCCTTGCTCTATACCGCATCCACCTCCGGCCTAACCGGGTCCCAATTCAGCCCGGTCTACAACATCGCCAAGTTCGGTGTCGTCGGCCTGGTCCACGGCCTGTCGAAGCGCTACGCGCGCGAAAAGATCCGGGTGAACGCCGTCTGCCCCGGCCCGACCGACACGCCCATGCTGCGCGTGTTCGTCGCCCGACCCGACAGCCAACTGCCACCCGGCGAGACAGCGGAAACACTCGTGCAGAAGCGCGGCGGGCAAGTCCCCATGGGCCGCCCCGCGCGCCCCGAGGAAATCGCCAACGCCGCGTTGTTCCTGATC
Source organism: uncultured Alphaproteobacteria bacterium (assembly GCA_963726125.1). Lineage (GTDB taxonomy): Bacteria > Pseudomonadota > Alphaproteobacteria > Acetobacterales > Acetobacteraceae > JAMXLO01. The sequence goes on from CAVSBG010000006.1 coordinate 249,274, forward strand.
TCCGACGAAGCGTCCTACATCACCGGCGTGGCGCTTCCCATCGACGGCGGTGCCACCGCGTAGCCCTCGCGACCAATTGATGCTCACACGGCCGGCCCATCACCTTTCGTCCCGCGTTCCCGTTCACTGGCCCGATCGGAAGGGGACACCATGTCGAGCATCACGGCACAGCCGGCATTGCAGGAAGACCAACTCAGCGAGCAGGAGCATCAGGCGCAGCTTCGCCGGGCCGTGATTGCCAGCACCGTGGGCACCACCATCGAGTGGTACGACTTCTTCCTCTACAGCACTGTCACCGGCCTGATATTCGCGAAACTCTACTTCCCCCATTCCGATCCATTGGTCGGCACACTGGAAGCGTTCGCGATCTACGCCGTCGGTTTCGCGGCACGCCCCATCGGCGCGGCGATCTTTGGGCATTGGGGTGATCGGCTCGGCCGCAAGTCCGCACTGATCGCAACACTCATGCTGATGGGCATCGCCACCTTCCTCGTCGGCCTCGTGCCAACCTACGACAGTATCGGCATCTGGGGCGCAATCCTGCTTACCCTGTTGCGCTTCATCCAGGGCGTGGGCGTGGGCGGCGAATGGGGCGGCTCTGTGCTTCTCTCGATGGAGTGGGCACGCACCAGCCATCACCGAGGCTTCGTCGCATCATGGCCACAGTTCGGCGTGCCGTCGGGACTGTTCCTCGCCAACCTCGCGGTGCTGACCTTCAGCACGATGTCCGGCGATGCGTTCCTGTCGTGGGGCTGGCGAATCCCGTTCCTGATCAGCATCGTCCTGGTCGCGATCGGTCTTTGGATACGGCTTGGCATTCTGGAAACACCAACGTTCCGCCGTCTGGTCGCGGAAAACCGCGTCGAGCGCGCGCCGGTGATGGAAGTGTTCCGCCTGCAGGCAAAGGAGGTGTTCCTCAGCGCGTTCGTGCGCATGGCTGAACAGGCGCCGTTCTACATTTTCACCGCCTTCGTGTTCGCCTATGGCACCGGCACACTCAAGGTGTCGCGCGACATGTTGCTGGCCGCGGTGCTGGCGGCATCGCTCCTGTCATTCTTCTCGATCCCGTTCGCCGGACATCTGTCGGACAGGTTCGGGCGCCGGCGCATCTACATCATCGGTGCTATCGCAACTGGCGTGTTCGGCTGGATCTACTTTGCCATGCTCGACACGCTGGCGCCGTTCTGGATTTTTGCGGCGATCGTTCTGTCACTGATACCACACGACATCATGTACGGTCCGCAGGCGGCATTGATCGCCGAAAGCTTCACCGGCCGCCTGCGCTATACCGGCGCCTCCATTGGCTACCAGCTCGCATCGATCATCGCCGGTGGCCCTGCCCCGCTGATTGCGGCCGCGCTGTTCGCGACATACCGGTCCTGGGTTGCGATCTCGGTCTATATATCGGTATGCGCGGTGATCAGCGTCGTGGCAGCTGCATTGATGCGCGACTACACCGGACAGGACATTTCGGAGGAGTACGGGTTCGACAAGGCGTAGGCGGCGCGCCCTCCCCTGCCCTGCGCAGGAGAGCGCACGCCACCAAATCACGCATTGCCGGGCATCGGTCCGACGTACTCCGACTGAGGCCGGATCAACCGCCCACCCGCCTGCTGTTCCAGTGCGTGTGCAATCCACCCCACCACGCGTGCCACTGCGAACGCACCGGTGAAGGCATCCCGTGGCAGGCCGAGCGCCTCTAGCAATAACGCAGTGTAGAACTCATGATTCGTCTGGAGTGACCGCTGCGGCTTGCGTTTCTCCAACACGACCAGCGCCGCGGCCTCCACCGCCTCGGCATAGCGCAGCCGCCCCACGTTGCGGTTCAGCTTCGCCACCACCGCCTTCACCACGTCGCAGCGTGGATCGCGTACGCGATACATGCGGTGGCCAAATCCCATCAGCCGATCACCGCGCATCACTGCGGCGTCCAGCCAGGATTCGGCGTTCTCCACCGGACCGATCGCATCGAGCATATCGAGCACCGGCCCGGGCGCACCGCCATGTAGCGGCCCCTTCAACGAACACAGCGCCGCGGTTACCGCATCGGACAGTGTTGCCTCGGTGGAGGCGGTCACGCGCGCGGTGAAGGTCGAGGCGTTCAGGCCATGATCCATCGAGCACAGCAGATACGTCTCCAACGCGTCCGCATCCTCGCGCGACGGGACGACGCCGTTCAGCATGGACAGGAAATCTACCGCATGACCGGCCATCGGATCAGGCGCGACCGGCGCCTGGCCGTTGCGCAAGCGGATCGCAGCCGCCAGCCCCACCGCCACAGTCGCGGTCAGCAGCAATGGTGCATCCGCCGCATCATCCGGTACGCTCGCCAGCAGCAAACGCACCGCGGCCATCGGTGGCAGCCGTCCCGCCAGCGGCAACAGTTCGCGAAGTTGCTCGAACACACGGACACGCGCGGCGCCGAGATCGCGACGCAGCACATCTTCCGCCAGGGGCCGCGGCACGAAGTCCTGCCACAGCAAACCGGCCAGCCATTCGAAGCTGCGGTGTCCCGCGATCTTCTCCAGACGGTGGCCGCGCAGGATCAGCGCGCCAGCCTCGCCATCGACCTTGCTCAGCACGGTCTCAGCCGCGACGACGTTCTCCAGGCCGTCCGCGACATTGCTTGTCTCGCCACGCGGCATGTCATCCTCCTTTGCCGATCGAGGGCTGCATGGCATACATGTCGCTACACTTCGTCAATCTTGATCAAGAGAATCAATATGTCGCTTGACGACGTCACCGTCCCGACGCGCTGGCTGACCGCCGAGCAGGCGACCGCGCAGCTTCGCGTGTCCCGCCAGACGCTCTACGCCTATGTCAGCCGAGGTCGCATCGGCGTGACCGCCGCGCCCGATGAACCGCGTCGCAGCCTGTACGACGCAACCGACGTCCACCGCCTCGCCGAACGCAGCCGCACCGGCCGCAGCCGCCGCGCCGTTGCGGCCTCGACGATAAGCTGGGGCGAGCCGATCCTGGCGTCGGCGATCACGCGGATCGAGGGCGGTCGTCTTGAGTATCGCGGCCAGGATGCGATTGCGCTCGCCGAGACCGCGACGCTGGAGGAGGTTGCCGCGTTGCTATGGCAGATCGATGCGCTGCCAAAATCCGGATCCGGCATCGGCGCCGCCTGGCCGCGCGCGCGGTTGGAAGTCGGCGCAGCGGAACGTTGCATTGCCGTGATGGCGGAGCTGGCGACTGCCGGCCGCTGGACCGGCCGCATCGAAGGGGTGTTGCCGGATGCCGTGCGGATCCTGGACCGCATCGCCTGGGCAGCCGCCGGCCTGCCCGGCATCGAGGTTCGCGTCTCGACACGACCGATGCATTTGCGGCTGGCGGCCGCTTGGGGCGTCGGCGAGAAGGCGGCGGACATGATCCGGCGCGTACTGGTGTTGATCGCGGACCACGAGCTGAACACGTCCACCTACGCCACGCGCGTGGTGGCCTCGACGCGCGCGCCGCTCGGTGCCTGTATTCTGGCGGGCCTGACTGCTCTGATCGGGCCGCTGCACGGCGGCATGACCAACGAGGTGCGCGCCTTGCTGGCTGAACCAGGGGTGATCGCCGACCCCGCTGGGGCCGTGGCGATCCGGCTGGCACGCGGCGAGCGGATCCCGGCATTCGGCCAGCCGCTATACCCGGATGGCGATCCCAGGGCCGCTGCGCTGCTGTCCCGCCTGGAGATACGCGGCACGCCGGAGCAACTGGTGGAGGCGATGCAGGCCATGACGGGGATCCGCCCCAACATCGATTTCGCGCTGGTGATGGTGGAACAGCGGCTGCGGCTGCCAACCGGCGCTGCCTTCGCCCTGTTCGCGATCGGGCGCACTGTCGGGTGGATCGCGCATGCGCTGGAGCAGTGGCGGGACGGGACGCTGATCCGGCCGCGCGCGGTGTATCCGGTGGCGTGAGTGACGTGCTGCGGGGCGCGGGGAGATAGCGACCCCGCCTGGCCACCGTGATCGGGTGAATGCCACCGCTGGGTAATCACGAAGTCTCCCCTCTCCCGCGCAGCTCCCGCGCAGCGGAGGAGGTCGGGAGGGGGTCTTGCATATTGTGGCACTCCCACCCCCTCCCCAGTCTTCGGCCTTGGTCCACTTCGCGGCCCAAGCCTGCAAGGCGCGCAGGAGTTTGTGCGACGCGCGTTCGTTGACAACCGGCCCGGTTGGACCTAGAGGCGCCGTTCCGCACGGAGGGGTGCCCGAGTGGCTAAAGGGGACGGACTGTAAATCCGTTGGCGACAGCCTACGTTGGTTCAAATCCAACCCCCTCCACCAGCGACTTCCCGACAACCGCGGCTACGCCGGCTCGCTCCACACAATTGACAGGGCGGTCGTGGCTCACCTCGATCACAGCATCGCCCCTGAAACCGGTATGCAACTCTTTGAGTCGCACTCCAGTCGCCGGGGACTACCGGACGAATCGGGGAGAATATTCAGATGCACAGGTCACCAATGCGGGCTGGAGCCGCGCGCTGCTTCCTCGCGCGCGGGGAGTCACCACCGGCGAAGCCGCCGAGCTTTCCGCCTCTGCCGGAGGGAAGCATTCCTCCGATCAGCAAGCCGCAGCCGCCGACGCGCCCACCGGGGGATTGATCAGCCGCGGGGACGCGCATCAGCGCCGGCAGCCGCTCGGCGACGAGTGCCAGCAGTTCGGAAGCGGGTATTGTATTTCGCTGCGGCTCGCCATCACGGTGCGGGCTGACCGCCGCGCCGGCTTCGCGCGTCTCAGGCGTGCTGCGCTATTCCAGAACAAACGGGCGTAAGACAGCCCCGGCGCATCGTTGGCACGGCCGTGCCGTTACAGCACACTTTGGGCCGAGGCACCGCCGGCTGACTGCCCGCTGGACCCGTGGTTCGCAATTCGTCCTCAGGAACGACCTGAAGGACCATGATGACTTGGCGTTGGTATTACTTTCATCCCGCATAGCATGCTTGTTTATACTGTTATCTGAGAGGTGTATACTATCACTCCTAAGTGACGATCCGGCCAACACTGCCCACAGCTGACGCACACCTTAACCTGCCATTAGCAAGTTTGGTCCAATTGGCCAGGGGTCAGGAAGCTAGCGGGAGAACAGCTGATGGGGCGACTTGCTTGGCGGATATCGCAACAAGCTGTGCTGACGCGCGCCCGCCGGCTCGCCGGAATTGGATGCCTGTCGGCCATCACCGTGTGTGCCCCAGGCGTCGCCAGTGCGGCGGCGCTCGACCAATTCGTGGGGTTCGGCGACAGCACCATGGACAGTGGGTATTTTCGCTATGGTTCGACGGGCGGCCTCTTCGCACTGGGCGCCGCGTCGGCGACGGCGGTCGATGCGGGAATCCAATCGGCCGTCGCAGCGGGCGCGAGCGGTGCCTTCGTGGGACCGGGGGTGGTCAGCACCACATTGCTGGCCGGACGATTTGGCCTCAGCGCGTTGCCGGTGACAATTCCTGGCGGCGGAACCAACTATGCCAACGGCTCTGCCCAGACGGTCCCCACCACACCGGCCGACGGCTATATAAATGGGTTCTTCAACAATGTGCCTGCCGTCCAACAGATCTCTAATTACCTCGCGACTGTTAACTATGCTGCCAATCCCGACGCTCTTTATATGATCAACACAGGCGCCAATGACCTGTTCTGGATGCAGTCGCAACAGTCGAGCCTTTCACCCCAGCAACTCGAGCAGACCTATATGCGGCCGTGGTCCGCCACCCTGGCCGGCAGTGTCGCGGCCTTGCAGGCAGACGGTGCACGCACCATCGTGGTGCTCAATTTCAACGAGTACGCCAGGCTGGTTGACGCAAACGGAAATCTCAGCGCTGCGGGTGCCACGGATGTTGCCGAGGCGCAGACCTACGGAGCGCTGATCTGGTCATCCCTCAGCGCAGCGGGCGTGAACTTCGTTCCCGCCGACATCAGCAGCCTGTTCAAATATGTGGCGCAGAATCCGACCAAGTTCGGATTTGATGCCCCCAACGTGCTGGCGTCCAATCCAGCATGCGGGACAACCAGCAGCCTCGTGTGCAGCCCAGCCATACTCGTCGCTGCCAACGCTGAGCAGACCCATCTGTGGGCGGACGATGTTCACCTGACCACGGCGGGACAGATCATTGAGGCGGACTATATCTACAGCCTGCTGACTGCACCGAGACAGATTTCCCTGCTGGCGGAAGGCGCCGTGCAGGTGGGCCTGGCGCGTGCCACCACCATCCAGCAGCAGATCGATCTGTCCTCGGAGCATCGCGGGCCGAATGGCATCAACATCTGGACCAGCGCCGGAGCCAGCGGCCTCACCGTCAAGAACGCACCCAACTTTCCCAATGTTTCCGGTCCGCCGTTCGGTGGCACGGTCGGCGCCGACTATCTGTTGCCCGGAGGGGTCATCGTCGGTGCTGCGTTCACGGCGGGTGGCATGGCGCAGCGGTTCTCCACCGGCGGCAACTACACGGAGGCGGATGAGGCGATCAGCCTCTATGCCGCCTACCGGTCCGGGCCGGCGTGGGGCAACGTCGTCGCGGGCTATGGCTTGCTGCAGGACCACGTCGCGCGTCAGGTGGCGCTCGGGATCTTCACCGACCAGAACAGCGCCGACACGAATGGGCACTCACTTGGACTGGCGCTGCGAGGCGGCGGCGATTTCCAGTTTGGCCAGGCCACCACCGGTCCGGTGGCGGGGATGGTGCTGCAACAGGTGCGGCTGAATGGCTTCGCCGAGACTGGCACCAGCGGCATCACGGCCCTGGCGTTCAGCGAGCAGACACGCAATTCGGCGGTCAGCCAGCTTGGCTGGCGTGGGTCGGTGGAACTGGGCGACTGGCAACCCTTTGCCGAGGTGGCCTGGAACCATGAATGGGGCGGCAAGAACCGCACTGTGACGGCCTCGCTCACCTCGATCGCGGCCCCGCCATTCACCGAGGCTGCTGCACCCGTCGGTTCCAACTGGGCCACCGCATTGCTCGGCGTTTCCTACAAGCTCAGTTCGCAGGTGATCCTGCGCGGTGCGGTTTCGGCGGTGATCGACAATCCGCAGGTGATCAGCTACGGGGGCGAGTTGGGCTTGAACATCAGCTTTTGAAGCTGCCGCCTAATCACTGGCGGGACGAGCGCTTTGCACCGTTGCGCACACTGCGGCTCCACCGCGATGAACCTCAGGACCCGCTCCGGAGTGGTCTATACAGCCGTATCAACAGGAACCCATGACGGCAATAGATGCGCCCGGCCGCCGCACGCCCGAGGCTCAGCGTCAGCGTGCCGAGCGCAGCAACAGGGCTGTGACGACGCGCGCCGCGGAAACCGCGGAACGTGCCGTCGCCAACCGGCCTATCCGCGCTGGATAAGCTCGATCGACACGTTCTGTGGCGCCGTCAGGAAGGCGATCCGCACCCCTGGTCGTATCGTCTTCGGTTCCATGGTGAACGCGACGCCCTTGCCCTTCAGCTCCGCCACCGCGGCGTCGATGTTCTCCACCGTCAGCCCGAAGTGATCGAGCCCCATATACGGCGTCTGCGGCGAGGCGGCGGTCGCTGCGGGATCCGCCTTGGCAATGAAGATCTGCTGCCCGGTCAGGTTCAGGTCGAACCGCGTGGAGCCATCTGGCTGCGGCGTGCGGATCACCTCGGCGCCCAGCTTATCAGCGTACCAGTCCGCCGTGGCCGCTGGGTCCGGCGACCGCAGGTGGATGTGCTCCCAGATGTACTTGGCCATGCTTCACTCCCATTCGAATGCGCTGCCATTACAGCGCGTTCCGGCGAGGCGCGAAATACCCGGTGGCTGGGAGCGCCATCGCCAGGGAAGACTGGTCGACACGCCAGTAAGGTTCGGGGTGTTCGAGCCTGACAGCGCGACAGGCGAAAGTGCTGCCGCTCCCCTCGCGGGATAGACAGGCGCGGCAGCGCCTGAGAGGAGGCACGCCAGCCGCACCGTTCTCATCCGGCCGCCGTCCCGACGAAGGATCATTTCAGCCGCGCTGACCTGCACACCCCCTCCCCTCCTCCCGCGCTTTGCGGGAGAGGGGTTTCGGCCGGGTGCCCTGCTTCGCATCCGCCACCGCCGCCCTTCCCTTCCGCACCAACTCCGCCGCACAATGCCCGCCATGTCCCGGCGCACCGTGGAGATCACCACCGAGCTGATGCTCCGCGCCTACCGGCACGGCCTCTTCCCCATGGCCGAAACCCGCCGCGGCGACCGCCTCTACTGGCTCGATCCGGAGCGCCGCGGCATCCTGCCGCTCGATCGCTTCCACCTGCCCCGCCGCCTTGCCCGCACCGTCCTCTCCGACACCTTCACCGTCACCGTGGACCAGGACTTCGCCGGCACCATCGCGGGGTGCGCCTCGGCCGCTCCTGGCCGCGAGGACACCTGGATCAACCCCCAGATCGAGCGCCTGTTCGGCGAACTCCACGCCCAGGGTCATGCCCATTCGGTCGAGACACGCCAGCACGACATCCTTGTTGGCGGGCTCTACGGCGTCGCCATCGGCGGCGTGTTCTTTGGCGAAAGCATGTTCAGCTTCGCCCGCGATGCCTCCAAGGTCGCGCTGGTCCATCTGGTTGCGCGCCTGCGCCTCGGCGGCTTCCGGCTGCTCGACACCCAGTTCGTCACCGCCCACCTGGCGCAGTTCGGCGCCGTGGAACTTCCTCGGGACGACTACAAACTCCGCCTCGCCCACGCCGTCGCGACGCCGGCGGACTTTCCGATCGATCCCGTTCCGGCAGTCCTTGCCGCGGAGATCCGCCGGCTGGCCGAACGCTGATGCACGGCCGCCTTGCTCCGCTCGCCGCCCTGCTGCTCGCAGTGCCGCTGCTCAGCGCCCCGCCCCTCCACGCCCAGTCATGGAACCCGGAGCCCGACAAGCCCAATCTGCGGCCAGTCCGCGACGTCGTGGTGGAATACCAGCTGATGGATGCGGACAGCCCCAGCGAGACGCCCCGCGAACGTACCATCACGGTCAACTGGGCCAAGGGCGGCGCACTGATGCGGGTCCAGATGGAAGGCGAGCGCTATTACGTCGTGCTCAACCGCGACAGCGATCGCATGATGATGGTGCTGCTCGACGAGCATGCCTATGTCGACCAGCCATTCGACCCCAGGCGCCAGACGGGCTTCTCCGTGCCGACCGACGTGCCGATGGTGCGCGGCGACAGCGATGTGGTTGCTGGCAACGGCTGCACCCTCTGGCACGCCAAACTCGGCTTCGGCGACAGCTCGCTCTGCATCACCGGCGACGAAGTCCTGGTCAGCGCGAAAGGCTATAACCTCGACCACCGGGGTGACCTGGTGGCGACCTCGGTGATCTATGGCCCGCAGCCCGCCACTGTGTTCGACCCGCCCGCCGGTTTCCGCAAGCTGGCATTCACCGCGCCGGCCGCCTCCACCCCACCCGCGAACAAACCTCCACCCGCAAACAGACCCCCGCCCGCGAACAAGCCCGCGCCAGCCGGCAAACCTTGAGAACTCGCCAGTCTGTAATCCTTGCCTACATGCCGAGACACATGGTGAGAAAGGACCCCCATGATCGTCCCCTGGCGTGATCGTCACGGCCGTTTCCTGCCCCTGAAGGCCGTGGTTCTGGCCGCCGGCTTCATCCCCGGCCTCGTGCTGGCTTACTGGTGGGCCCGCGGCATGCTGGGCGGCCGACCGGTCACCGAGGTCATCCACGGCACGGGCGACTGGGCCATCCGCTACATCCTGATCGCGCTTGCCATCACGCCAACGGCGCGCATCCTCAACTGGCCGCGCCTGCTGCTGGTGCGCCGTATCGTCGGCCTGACGGCGCTGGCCTACGTGCTGGCGCATCTGACGCTCTACGCAGTGGACGTGAACCTGCGGCTGGGCTTCGTCGTTTCCGAGATAATCCACCGGTTCTACCTGACCATCGGCTTCGTTACCCTGCTGGGCCTCGCCGTGCTCGGCATCACCTCAACCAACGGCTGGATGCGGCGCATCGGCCGGTGGTGGAAGCGGCTTCACAGCGGCCTTTACGTGCTCGCTGTGATGGCGCTGCTGCATTACTTCATCCAGTCGAAGGCGAATGTGTCGGAGCCTGTGTTCTTCTCCGGTCTGTTCGTCTGGCTGATGCTGTGGCGCGCGGTGCCGATGGCCTGGCAGCGCAGCGTTGTCGCGCACCTGACACTGACAGTTCTCGCCACTTGCGCCGCGGCCGGCATTGAGTTCGCCTGGTACGCGATCGCCACCGGCATCAACCCCTGGCGCATTCTGGCCGCCAGCGAAACGCTCCGCTACGGCCTCCGCCCCGCGCACTATGTCGCGCTCACCGGGTTGGGCGTGACGCTGCTTTCGTTGCTACGCCGCATTCCGTCATGGCCGGGGCTGACGCGCGCATCGGTTGTCCAGCGTCCGGCGCCGGAAAGCGCGAGATCCTGAATGGGGCGCTTCCTCCTGGCTGTGCAATAAACCGCCCCAAGCGATCAAATCACCTGGCCTGCTGATTCAGGCACGGTGAGCTGTTCAACAATTCGCCGCTGTCGGTTCAGCACCGTCCGGCGCGGAAGTCGGAAAACACCTGTCGGAATTCTGCTTGCGTGTTCATGGACGGCCCGGAACGCGATCGGTTCGTGCGAGGGCGCCCTCCTTCCGGGGCGTTTTCTTCATGCCGGACGCCCCGGTCGAGGGTCATGACGGCTTCAGGCCGCGACGGCGAATTCGACCTTGTCGAGGAACTGCTCGACCGCCGTCTCGCCATTGGCACCGGCGCGCGGACGACCTGCGAGGATGATGTCGAGGTCGGTGATACCAATGTAACCCAGCACCTGGCGCAGATAACCGCTGGCCAGGTTGTAGCGTTCGACCGGGGAGCCCGGACTGAAGTCGCCGCCGCTGGCCAGAAAGATGGTGGCCTTCTTGCCCGTCAGCAGTCCAACGTTGTCGGAGGACACGGTCACGCCGACCCGAACGATATGGTCGATATAGGCCTTCAGCACTGCCGGGATTGAGAAATTATACATCGGCGTGCCGATGACGATGTGGTCCGCAGATTGCAACTCGGCGACGAGATCATTGGAAACCTTGATCGCGGCGGCGCTTTCCGGCGAATGCTGCTCCGGAGGCGTAAAGGCGCCCCCTATCCAGGGGAGGTCGACGAACGGCAGGTGGGTTTTTATCAGATCGCGATCGATGACCTGGCCGCCGGGGTGCGCCGCTTGCCATCTCTCAATGAACAGCGAAGTGAGTTTGCGGGAGGTCGAATATTCGTAGCGAGGGCTGACGCCAATTGCGAGAAGGGTCGGCATTGTGGGTCTCCTTTGACTGGATGATGGGACAGGGGTTTCGACAGCGGCGGTACGGGCCATCGTCGCAAGACGGCAATACCGGCCGGCGCGGTCCAACAAGCTTGTCGATTGGGAACGGTTCGGCATCGGACTTCCTCCGCGCTCCGGGTGGGTAACCCGTCGCTGGGTGGCAATCCGCCCTAACTAGGGGATCGTCTTGGCCAAAAAAACCGATGAATTTTAGCGCATCTTGATCTATAAATCAGAACATGGATGCCCTGACGCTCGATCAAATTCAAATCTTCCTCGCGGTCGTCGACGACGGCAGCTTCTCGAAGGCGGCGAAAAAGCTGAACCGCGCGCAGTCGGCGGTGACCTACGGAATCCAGAAGCTCGAGGCGCAGATCAACCTGCCGCTGTTCGATCGCACCACCTACCGGCCGACATTGACCGAGGCGGGGCATACACTCCTGTTACGGGCGCGGCGCATCGCTGAAGAGGCGAACGCCTTTCGCGACACCGCACGAAGCCTGGCCAGCGGGCTGGAGGCTGAACTGACCATCGTGCTGGACTCGATGTTTCCGATGCCGCCGGTCGTCGAGGCACTGAGGGCGTTTACGGCGATGTTCCCGACGGTTCCCCCGCGTGTCTACGTCCAGCCCCTCGGCGCGAGCGCGGAACTGGTGCTCGAGGGCACCTGCATGATCGGCTTGCTCCCCATCATTTTCAGCGATATGGCGGTTTTCAAAAGCTTCCCTTTGCTGACCATCGCCTTGATCCCGGTCGTGGCGCCCGAGCATCCACTGGCGGCGATCGAAGGCCCGATCGAGACTCACGTGCTGCACCAGCATGTTCAATTGGTGCTCACTGATCGCTCGGGCCTAACCGCGGGGCGAGACCACGGCGTGCTGTCTCGACGGACCTGGCGCCTGGCGGACCTCGGCGCAAAGCAGTCGATGCTGTTGGCCGGGCTTGGCTGGGGCAGCATGCCTTCGCACATGGTCGAGGATGATATCGCGCGCGGGCGGCTGAAGGTCATTCAGCCAGTTGAGTTCGATCCACGTATCGCCCAATTGGTGATGGGCTGCGCCTATCTCGCCGATCGCCGATTAGGCCCAGCGGGGCAGTGGATGATCCGTCATCTGTCCGCAGCCACCGGTGCTTGAACGATGTGCCGCGGACGAAGCACATTACGATCCGACCAACCCCCGCGGTTGACGACCGCGACAGATTGATATGCGGGGACAGGCCAAAATGATGCCAGCGGTCTGATAGGCAAATGTTCAGTTAGAAACATGCCACCCGACGAACCACACACTTCCGGAGATACCATGATCATTCGTGAATGGCGTGGCAGAGCCGCACCAAGTAAGGCCGAAGACTACCCAGCACACTTCCGGCAAACAGTATTACCGGAGCTACGTGGAAACGCCGGGTTCTGCGGCGTGCACCTCAGCCGGCGCCGAACACCCGAACACATCGAATTCCTCGTTCTTACGCGCTGGCAGTCAATAAAGGTGATTCGCGCGTTTGCTGGCGCAGACCCCGAACAAGCGGTTGTCGAGCCAGGCGCGGTGGCCGCTTTAAGCGATTTTGACGCCGATGTTCGACACCATGAAGTCCTTGAGGATGTGCCCTCCTCGTAACCTCAACTACGAGGGCGCGAGCGCGGTCGAGATGCCCGGCATGGTTCGCGCCTGCAACGCTCGCTCCCCCTACCCACTATCGTAAGCGGTGGGCGGGCTTCATCCCACATCCCATTCACACCAGCCGGTGCTGCTCCACCACGAAGCGCGCGGCTGCGTCATCCATCGCGGTGACCGCCTCCTCCAGTTCCACCACGCTGCCAAACGCCAGTTCCGCGATCCCCGCCACGCTCACCGGCAAATGCGGGATCGTGCTGTTCGGCGCAGGTCCCTGTTGCAGCACGCGGTAAGCCAGCAGCCCGCACAGCCCCAGCATCCCCCGCAACGAGGCGACGTAGCGATCCAACGCGGCGTCGTCCGCCGTCTCGCCCGGCAACAGCGCGATCAGCCTGATCGGGCGCGCTTCCGGTGCCATCGGCACCACCGCGACGGGCTCGCAGATCACCCGCGACACCGCGCCGATGAACAGCCGCGAGTCCACGTTGCACGCCGCCATCGCCACCGACCCATGCGCACGCAGCCGATCGGCGTCGTCGTCGAACGTCAGGATCGGGAACCCATCGATGCGCATGTCACGCGCCGCCGCGTTGCTCGCCGGTGACGTGATGACATGGTCCTGCACGTAGTGCCGCAGCGCCGGGAACTGGCACACCAGCGGCCCATGCACATCCAACCAATGCCGCCGAAACGCCACCAGCGTAACGTCATCACGCCGGCGCATCAGACTGATCGCGGCGATCATAATTCCCTCCGAAGCGCGCGCACCGTCTTGCCGCTGTTATCAAGTTCCACGCCGTGATGGGCAACCCGGACGCGGATACTCCGGCCGCGCCCGCAATTGCTCGATTACGCTGAACACTACCCCGCCCTGATACACGACGTCGTTGATTTGACCGCCCATGAAAAGGCCGGCCTCCTGCAGGATCGAGTTCACCAGACTGGTACCGGAGCGATTCAGCCCGGTGACGATGAAGGTCCGCCCTCGCTCCGTCGGCTGCCCATGCAGAATGAGCCCATTGTTGATCAGGTCATCGACGCCGGCCATGGTTACCGGATCGAATTGACGATCTGCCGGAACGCCTCCTCGGGGAACGCCTTCAGTGACGTGGTTCGGACATTGCCAAGCTTGCCGAGCATCAAGGTGAAGCGTGCCGCCACCGCATCGTCCGGCGCATCGTAGATCATCAGCAGGTCATACGCTCCCATCATCATGTAGACCGAGCGGAACTGCCCGCCCATTTCCTCCATGATCTTCTTCGCCGCATCGACGCGCTTCGGGCTGTCGGCGATCGTCTGCATCCCTTGGTCGGTCCAGTTGGCGAGCATGACGTAGGTCGGCATGGTCATTCCTCCTACTCAGTTCGTGGAACCCGCCCTACACTGCCGACGGAATACAATGGGAGGCAAGTCATGATCATCCCGGAGGGCGCCCGGAATATCGAATTCCTCGGCCACACCGACCAGGGCGGCCGCGGCGACGGCGTCCAGGTCATGGTCGCGCGCGGTCACGCATACATTGGTACACGCGTGCGCCGAGGCGTCATGGTCACCGACGTGCGCGACCCGCGCAATCCGAAGCCGGTCAATTTCCTGGCGATGCATCCGAACTCCGTCAGCATGCACCTCCAGTCGGCGGACGACCTGCTGCTGTGCATCCAGGAAGCGGATCAGCGGGCACTGCTGACGCAACAGGAGTACTACGGTGGTTCCGGCAAGGTGGACAGCAGCCGGTTCGGCAAGCGCGGCGAGGACTATGCCGCCGGCATGCGCGTCTACGACATTTCCGACCCGGCCAATCCGCGTCATATCGGCTCGATGGAAGTGCCGGGTCTCGGCCTGCATCGCATCTGGTACGTCGGCGGACGCTATGCCTATGCCTCGGCGCTGCTCGACGGATATACCGACCACATCCTGATGGTCATTGACATGGCCGATCCGACCAAGCCGCAGGAGGTGGGGCGCTGGTGGATCCCCGGCATGCACGCGGCCGCCGGCGAGACGCCGACATGGACCAAGCGCTATGCGCTGCACCACGCGATCGTGGCAGACGATTACGCCTACGGATCATGGCGCGACGGCGGTTTGACCATATTGGACGTGAAGGACAAGACGGCGCCGAAGCTGATCGCGCATCGCAACTGGTGTCCACCGTACGGCGGGGGTACGCACAACGCCGTGCCGCTACACGACCGCGACCTGGTCGTGGTGGCCGACGAGGCGGTACTGAACCTCGATCAGGAGGGCCAGCACAAGCGCACCTGGATCTTCGACATCCGTGAGAAGAGCAACCCCGTCAGCATCTCGACGATGCCGATACCGTCCGACCAGGACTACGCGAAGATGGGTGGCCAGTTCGGTCCGCACAATCTGCACGAGAACCGCCCCGGATCGTTCCAGAGCAGCACGACGATCTTCGCCACCTGGCAGAGTGCCGGTGTGCGCGTGTTCGACATCTCCAATGCGTATCGTCCGGAGGAGATCGGCTACTTCGTTCCGCCGCAGCCGACGCAGTGGGCAGAGCCGATGCGCGGACGTGCGAAGGTTAGGCATACGGCCGACATCTTCGTGTCGCAGGACGGCCTGATCTACATCACCGACTACGACGCCGGCCTCTACATTCTTCAATGGAAAGGTAACTGACGCCGGTCTACTGATACGTTTGATACGTTTGGTGCGTTTGATGCGGTCTCCCCCTCCCCTTGCGGGAGGGGGAGGACTCCAGAGCACTGACCCAACACCGGCAAGGGAACACGCCAAGATGGAAGCCGCCGTCGTCATCTGGGTGTTGATCCTCATCCTGATCGTGTTCACCCTGTTCGCCGGCGTGAAGGCCGTGCCGCAAGGCTCGATCTGGACTGTGGAACGCTTCGGCGCTTACACGCGTATGATGCAACCCGGCCTCAACTTCGTGCTCCCCTATGTCGATCGCGTCGGCCGCAAGCTCAACGTGCAGGAGCAGGTGGTCGAGATCCCCGAGCAAAGCGTCATCACCCGCGATAACGCGACCGTCGCGGTCGACGGCATCATCTACTACCGCGTGATGGAACCGGAGAAAGCGGCGTATCAGGTCACCAACCTGACCCTCGCCCTCACCACGCTGGCGATGACCAACATCCGCGCGGTAATCGGTGAGATGGAACTCGACGCGACCCTCTCGTCACGCGAGCGGATCAACACCGCGCTGCTGGTCATTCTCGACGGCGCCACGGAACCGTGGGGCGTGAAGGTCAGCCGTGTTGAGATCCGCAAGATCGAGCCGCCCGAGAACCTGATCCGCGCGATGAACCTGCAGATGACCGCGGAACGCGAACGCCGCGCCGCGGTGGCGCGTGCCGAGGGCCAGCGCCAGGCGGCCATCCTCAGCGCCGAGGGCGAGAAACAGGCGCTGATCCTCTCCGCCGAGGGGCGCCAGCAAGCTGCCCTCCGCGACGCCGAGGCGCGCGTGGCACTGGCCCGTGCCGAAGCCGAGGCCACCCAGATGGTTTCAGACGCCGCGGCGCAACACGGCCAGGCGGGACTGCGCTATTTCATCGCCGACCGCTACGTGCGGGCATTCCAGGCGCTGGCCTCGGCGCCGAACACGCGGTTGGTCGTGGTGCCGATGGAATCATCCGCTCTTGCCGGCGGCATTGTCCAGGCGATGCAGTTGTTCCGCAGCGGCGATGATGGCCCACCCGGCGGCAGCCCAACCAACATGCCGCCACCTCCGGCGCCCCATTCGCCACCGCCGCCACCCATGGTGCCACCGCCGATGGTACCGCCGGTGGCGAGCATGCCGTCGCCTGGGCCGTGGGGCACTGGCACACCAGGATGAGCGACTGGATCATCTGGATCGCCGCCGGCCTGGCACTGCTGCTGCTCGAGATACTTGCGCCCGGCGCGTTCATGATGTGGCTCGGCCTCGCTGCGTGCGGCACCGGGCTGATCGTGCTGGCCAGTGGTATCGGCTTCGAGCTTCAGGTGGTGGCGTGCGCGATCCTGGCAGCGATCACCCTGAGCATCGGGCTCCGGTTCCGCCACCGGCCGACGAAGCTCAACACCCAGCAGGCCGGGCTTGCGGGCCGTTCCGCCACCGCCCTCGGGTTCCATGGGCGCGAGGGGCGCGTGCGTGTGGGCGACAGCGACTGGGCCGCCCGCGTGCCGACCGACGTGCCCGAACCACAGGCGGGCGCGAGGCTGCGCATCGAAGGCGTTGATGGTACCGTACTGATCGTCCGACCGGAGGGATGAAGCGATGGACTGGGATACCGCAAAACGACTGGTACAGGACGTGGAAGATGCGTTCGGCGCCGCCGACATGACGCGCATCGAGCAGGGCTTTACCGAGGACGCCGTCACTCGCTTCGCCGACTTCCCGGAGATGCGCGGCCGTGACGCCATCATGCATTTCCTGCGTGCACGCTTCACCCGCACCAAGGGCTATCGCCTGCGCAAGACACTGCACTGCGTGATGGGCGACACGCTGGCCAACACGTGGGACGCAAGCTGGGAGGACGCACAGACCGGCAAGCCGATGCTGGGGCGCGGCACCGAGATCTGGCTGGTCCGCGACGGCCGCATCGCGCTGTGGGATGCGACATTCAACGTGTGGGAGAGGGGTTCTATCAGTGAAATCAACAGGTTACTCACTGTCAGCTTTCCGCCGACCGAGGGTTGACGCTGTGCCGCAGCGACAAATGCGAGCGGCTAACGCTATTCAGAAGTGATAAGGCGCCGACCGACGCGCGCAGTATAGGCCACGACATGCCCTTCGATGCGACTGGGTCTCCAGAGGACGAGGGTGCCACTCCCAACGCCACACCGGCACCGGGGCCGCTCTGGCTGCGCTGCTTCATTGCCGCGATGATCTCTGCGATGGTGCTGATGGTAATGGGGGTCGGATGGCGGATCGCTGACTACATCGCGGCGCTATAGACGGGCCACCCCGACCCTAACCCTCCTGCTATCACTTGCAAAACGGCAGAACCGAAGCCATCCACGTGGCACACACATTGGTTCCGTGCCCCCAGGACACGATAATCGTGAACATCACAACCAACAGGAGAATTGTGACTGGCAGGGACAGGGCTAAAATGACCCGAGCGGTCCTCATCGGATAATCTCCATGTTTTCGTGGAGCCTCCTAATCCATCAGCCTGTGTCATAGATAGGCCGACCGGGCCGGCACTGGTTACCATAACTTAACCCTCCCGCAGCACGATCCGCCGAACCGGCCGGCTGCTGGTGCCTTCGATGCCGGGGGTGGTCAGATTATAGCTCGTACTCCACTTGGGTCGGATCGGCAGTATATTTTAGGATTGTCACGGTATACTGACCAAAAACGTTCTGGAAGGAGTAGAATATAAATCCGTCCCCGCCGCCAGATAACGTATTCGAGCGAGAAGGCCCAAACACATTAATGCTGAAAGCATTTGGAGACTTAGCTATCACCGCCAGACGAGGCAGAACTCAATCAGCCAATATGTCGATTACTATGGTTTCAGCAAACGCCCCATTGGGGTTAGGTCTCGTGGTATCGCTGATGATTTTGATACGTGGAGAGGGCGCTTGATTGACAATGTGCGGCTGGCAGGAGCGACACCGAGCACGCCGGTCGTGTGATCGCGTTCAGCCCGTCACGCGTCCCGCCCGCTTCGCTCGCGCGCCAAAGAACGCCGAGACGGGCACGATCAACGACAGCGCCCACGGCGCCGCGTTGGTCCGGCCGCTCAGTGCCAATCCGCCGGCGATCAGGAAGATGACGGCGTTCAGGAAAGGCGGCAGGATCAGATCTTCCCGGACGCCCGGCGGCAATCCGGCTTCAACCAGGAACGGCTGCCGCTGGCTGTACGCGGACAACACAGCCGCCACCAACAGCATCAGCGCCATGACGGCTGCATATACAGCAAAACCGACGCGCCCGCTGTGTTCACTGAGCACACTGGATGCGAACGGCACCAGGCAGACGGTCAGCAGATAGATCAGGTTCAGCCACAACAGCCCGCCGTCGACCTGGCGGACGTAGCTGAACTTCCGATGATGTCCGAGCCAGCTCATGCCGACGATGATGAACGTGAAGGCGAAGATGAACAGCTTCGGCGCCATCGACCGCAATGCGTCGAGCATCTCCGCATCGCCATGTCCGGTCTCGGGCAACCGCAGATCGAGCACCAGCAGCGTGATCACCACGGCGAACACGCCATCGCTGAAGGCCAGCAGGCGTTCCGGTGCAAAGAACTCACGCCGATCGGAACGCTGCACCATGCCGTCCTACGTGATGACCGCAGGTCGGCTGGTGATACGCCATTGCCACCACAGCAACAGGAAGCCGACCAGTGGAATGATGAAGTCGGTATAGAAGATCACGCCGGCGTTGCCTGGTGCGAAGTTATGCGCGGTCACCATCTGGTAAATGTGCCCGACACCCGCGCCGAGGGTGAAGATGCTCGGACCGATGATCGCGATCAGACGCCGATCGAAACTGCCCGACGCCGCGATGAAGCCGGCGATCGAGAAGCCCAGGCTCGCCGTGCCGACCTCGACCTGGAATGGGCTGTCCGCCCAACCGATGAAGGCCGCGGACATCTGGCCGAAGAACACGTGGAACACGAAGTTCACCAGATACATCACGCCGATGTTGAACAGCACGTACCAGGCAAGCAGCCTGTCCACCGCCACCGCGCCGGTGATCGGCCGCGGTGCGCGCGCGATGGCCATGCCGGCGACGACAAGCCCGATGACAAAGAACGTCAGGGGATAGTTCGACACCACGGCGGCGATCGCCTGCTCGATCATTTCACCCTCGTGGATTCGTGCCGGCCCGCCGCTACAGCTTCGGCCACTTCGGTGCGCCCAGCGGCGTCAGATCGTCGTTCGACCGCGGCAACTGCGTCTCCCACCCACCGCCGAGGGCCTTGTACAGCGCGACCAGGTTCTCCGACACATTGGTCGTGGTCTGCGGCAAGCTGCTGCTGCGTGGACAGCAGGTTCTGCTGCGCGGTCAGCACCTGGAGGAAGTCGGCGACGCCATCCTGGTAGCGGCTCTGCGCCAGGGCTAAGCGCCCGCTGGTTGTCCGCCACTGCCTGTGTCAATTGGTCACGCCGCGCCTGCGTCGTCTGGTAGGCGGTCAGCGCGTTGTCCACGTCGTGCCAGGCGCTCAGCACGGTCTTCTGGTAGACGATGGCAGCTTCCTGCTGCTGGGCCTTGTTCAGTTCCAGTGTGGCCCTGAGTTGGCCGCCCTCGAAGATCGGAATGGTGATGCTCGGACCGCCCGCGTAATTGAGCGCGTTTACATTGAACACGCGCCACGGTTGCAATGCCTGGAACCCGAGGCTGCCCGACAGTTGGACCGACGGATAGAAGTTGGCGACCGCGACGCCGATGCTGGCGGTTGCGGCGTGCAGCTGGGCCTCGGCCTGACGAATGTCCGGGCGGCGGCGTGCGAGTTCCGACGGCAGGCCGACCGGCACCCGGGGCGGTATCGGCGGCACCGGTTTGGGGGCGATCAGCTCCGCCTGCAGCGCATTCGGTGGCTCGCCCAGCAGCAGGCTGATGGCGTTGATGTTCTCCAACTCGCGCTGCTCCAGCGGCGGGATCTGCGCCGCCGTCGTGTGCACCTGCGCCGCCGCGTTCGACACATCGAGGTCGGTGACCACGCCGCCCGCCGCGCGCTGCTGCGTAAGCTGCAGGCTCTGCTGCGCGCTCTTCAGGTTGTCGCGGGCGATCTGCAATTCGGCCTGCGTGCCACGCAACTGGATATAGTCGCGCGCGACTTCCGCGAGGCTGCTCAGCAGGGCGCCGCGCCTGGCTTCGGCCGAGGCTTCGACCGACGCCTGCGCGGACTCCACCGAACGGCTGATCTTGCCCCAGAGATCGAGTTCCCACGAGGCATCGAACCCGTACTGGAAGACGTCGAACGGTTTGAGCTTGCCGCCCTTCAGCCCGCCCGTGGTGCTGCCTGATGCGCCGTTGGCGCCGAGCGCATTGGGGGCACTGGCGAACTCACCGATATTGCTCGCCTTCGTCCGCGTGTAGGAGGCGTTGCCGTTCAGGTTGGGGAACTGCGCCGAACCGGCGATGCCAAGCTGGGCACGGGACTCGTCGAGCCGCGCAGTGGCGATCTGCACGTCGAGGTTCTCGCCTGCGACCCGGTGTTCCAGCGCCGTCAGCTGGGGATCGTGGAACAGGTTCCACCAATTGGGATCGATGGGTTCGGCGACCGGGAAGCTGGGCTCCTTCGGTATCGGCTCCGCTTTGGGGGCGAACCACGATGTTGGCGACATCCACTCGGGCGGGGAGAAGTCCGGTCCCACGGTGCAGGCGTCCAGCATCAGCAGCAGCACGGCTGCGGTAGTCAATCGTCTCAACACAACCCCCGTCCAGGCCGCGCGCGGGCGCTGCCTCAGCCTCGGTTCTAATCGGGAGTTCCCGGGGTGGCCAGAGCGGCAGGCTGTGAACAGAGCGCTTGTGATGACACGTTCCGTTCGGGCCGGCGCGGCGTGCTAGCCTGTGGGCACGTGCTGTCCCGCCATGGAGGATGTTCTGCCATGTCCCTGTCGATCCGCCAGATCCATCCGGCCTTCGTCGGCGAGGTCTCCGGCGTCGACTGCCGCGAACCGCTCGGCCCCGATGTCGTGGCGGCGATCGAGGCCGGCATGGACCAGTACGCAGTGCTGGTATTCCGTGACCAGCGCCTCACCGACGAGCAGCAACTGGCCTTCACTCACCAGTTCGGCAAGCTGGAGAGCTACGCGACACCGGGCCACATCAAGCAGGCCGCCGAGTCACGGCTGGCGCCGGGGATCGCGGACTTCTCCAACCTGGACAGGGACGGCGGCATCATGTCGGACCAGGATCGGGTGTGGTTCTTCAAGCTGGCCGATCGTCTGTGGCACTCCGACAGTTCGTTCCGCCCGGTGCCGGCGAAGTACTCGCTGCTGTCCGGCCGCGTGCTGCCATCATGGGGCGCCAACACCGAATTCGCCGACATGCGCGCCGCCTATGACGCCCTGGACCCGCGCACCCAGGCCGAGGTCGAGAACCTGACCTGCCTGCATTCCCTGGTGTTCTCGCGCGAGGCCATCGGCTTCACCGAGATGACGGCGGAGGAAAAGGCCGCGTTCCACCCGGTGCGGCAACCGCTGGTGCGTAGCCATCCGGTGACGGGGCGGCGGTCGCTGTTCCTGTCCGCGCATGCCGGGGCGATCGAGGGCTGGACCGTTCCGGAGGCGCGGATGTTCCTGCGCGATCTGACCGAGTTCGCGACGCAGCCCGCGTTCGTCTATTCGCATGAGTGGCGGCCGTTCGACCTGGTGGTCTGGGATAACCGGCAGACGATGCATCGTGCACGGCGGTTCGATCGGAATGAGGTACGTGATGTGCGGCGGACGACGTTGGCAGGTGATGGAATATTGGTGGGGCTGGCAAGTAGTTAAGTTTTGAACCACAGAGGCACAGAGTCCACAGAGTAGTCACAGAGTATTTATTAAAAAATGACTCTGTGACTACTCTGTGGACTCTGTGCCTCTGTGGTTCAAAAATCTGCTGTGCCGCCAACCACCCCGGTGCCGGCGAGCTGGACGACTGATTCTGTCGGCGGGGGCAGTGCCTGCCTGGCCAGGCTGACCCAGTAGCGCAGCCCGATCGGCACGAGTTCGTCGTTGAAGTCGTAGCGGTCACCGTGCAGGCCTGCGGCAGGTCCGGGCGTCCCAGCGCCAAACCAAGTGTAGGCGCCCCCCACGGCGCGGATCATGTAGGCGAAGTCCTCGCACCCCAGACTGGGAGCGAACTCGGTCATGACGTTGGCATGACCCACAGCGGATGCCGCGGCTTCGACGGAATGCGCGACGGGATCGGACGTGTTGATCACAGGCGGGTAGCCTCGTTGATAATCGAGTTCCGCTGTGACGCGGTGTGCGGCCGCGATACCGTCGGCGATGTCGCCGATGCGCCGCTCACAAAGATCGGAGACCATCGCGTCAAAGAAGCGGCACGTGCCCTGCAGCCGGACCTCATTTGGTACAACGTTACCGACGTTGCCGCCATGCACCTGCGTCAGGCTGACAACCAGCGGTGTCTGAGGGTCGATGAAGCGGCTGACGATACGTTGAACCGAGCCAATGAACTCCCCCGCGGCGAGGATCGGATCGTCACCAAGATGCGGCATCGCGGCATGCGCACCGGTGCCGGCAAAGCGAAGCTCGAAGTTGTCCACGGCCGCCATCATCGGTCCGACGCGCGCCGCGATGGTCCCTACCGGCAGGCCTGGCCAATTGTGGATCGCATACACCCCCGCCATCGGGAAGCGATCCAGCAGGCCATCATCGATCATCCGCATGCTGCCGCCTTCATTCTCCTCGGCGGGCTGGAAAACGAAATGGAGAACCCCGTCGAAGTCCGGCTGCTCGCTCAGAAGCTTAGCGGCACCGAGCAGCATCGCAGTGTGGCCGTCATGGCCGCACGCATGCATGACCCCCTGATTCCTGGAGGCGTGAAGCTTGCCGGTGCGCTCGACGATCGGCAGCGCGTCCAATTCGGCGCGAAAGCCGATGGAGCGTTGGGCGGAACCGCTGCGCAGCACACCGACGACACCGGTGCCGCCGATGCCCTCATGAACCTCGAGGCCGAACGAACGCAACTGGTCGGCGACAAACCGCGCGGTCTGATGTTCGTGAAAGCCGAGTTCGGGATTGGCGTGAATGCGATGGCGCCAGCCGATGACCTCAGGCGTGATCGCGGCGATCGGATCGTTGTGCAGCATTTGTGGTGGCCCTCGGCGTCTTGTATGGCTCCTGTCTAGGACGTAAGGGCCCGGCAATCTTGAACCGGATTGACCGCGAGAGAAACTGATGGGTGACTTGACCAAATTCTGGCGGCATCCACGATTTGATGACCTGTGCCTGCTAAAGGCCCGGTTCATACGGCATCGCTATGAGCTGCACACGCATCCGACCTACGTCACTCGCCGTGGTCACGCAGGGTTGCGAGCGACTGCGGATCGGAACACGACGGGAAGTTGCGCCGGCCGGGTCTCTCATCATTGTTCATCCGGAAGAGTGTCACGACGGCGAGGCCGGCATTGCGGAGGGATGGTCGTATCGGACGCTGTATCCGTCGGTGTCGCTGATGTGCGACGTGTCGCGCGAGCTCGGACGCCAGGGGCCGCCCGTGTTCGGCAACCGGGTGATCGACGATCATTCTGTAACCGGCATGTTATGGCGTGCGCACCAGGCCGCGGAGGGCAATAAACCGGACGAGGCTGAACTTGTTATGCTGATGGCACTGCGGATGCTGATCATGCGTTACGGCGATAGCGACGGCGGCAAGGAAGCGGATGATCGTTCCGGCGCGCGCCGGCGGTTTGCGCTCTACGCGGATGCGGTCGACCCGAAACAGGGCGGCGGTTCTGACCTGCGGCGCCTCGCCCAACTGGCCGATGTGACCCGCTTTCAGGTCATTCGCGACTTCAAGCGGGTGACAGGGCTGACGCCTGGAGCCTATGTGCGAAACCGGCGGCTTCGGCTGGCGGGACGTCTGATCGAGCAGGGAACGCCCATCGTGGAGGCGGCACTGGCTGCGGGTTTCGCGGACCAGAGCCATCTGTCGCGATCATTCCGGAGTACGCACGGCATTACGCCAGGCACGTATCGTCGTGCGTATATGCAGGGACAGGAGTGCATCACATGACGACAGGACATTGCCTGTGCGGGGCAATTCACTACGAATACGACGGCGAGCCGACCCTGGTAGTGCACTGCCATTGCGAGAGTTGCCGGCGGCAGACGGCCTCACCGGTTGCCACCTTCGTCATCGTGCCGAAGGCAGCGTTGCGCTTTACGCGAGGGCAGCCCAAGGAGTTTTCGTCGTCGCCTGGCGTGTACCGCAGCTTCTGCGCGGAGTGCGGATCACCGCTGTATTATCGGACGGAGCAGCGGCCGGACGTTATCGATCTCTATCTGGGAACCTTGAGCGAACCCGGGGCAATCACGCCGCAATGCCACGTGCACGCGGTGGAGCAGCTGCCGTGGTTCGAGGTCCTGGATGACCTGCCGCGATATCCCGGATCACGCTGGGCGGACGGACCCATACGGACCGGGCCGCGGCGCTAGTGAAACGCTTGGTGCCCGGAAACGCTCCCCGAGCTAGGGCTGGAAATGCGTATCACAAAGCAACCATTTTCAGCCGGTAGAGTCGAGGAGAGGCGCGATATCACCGAGGCGACCCGTTTCCCCTCCCCACTCATCAAGCCGGACGTGCGAATTTCCCGCATCCGGCTTTGCGATTGGCTTCGTGGCAGGCTCACGACATGGCACCAGCATGGCGGCACTTACGGAGCCGTTGCACGCCCATAATGCCGAACACCGCGTCCTTGCGGACGTGCCGAGTGCAGCGCGACGGCAGCTTGTGGCGCCGGGCGAGAAAGTTACGCACGTGGTCATACAGGTGAGCCTCGAGCTGGACTGACCATGGAAGACGCGTGTCGGAGCGACGGGTCGACGGGGTTCTGCGCTGGCACTGCAAGCATGCCGCGCGGCGGGCAGCCTTCCGGCCGCGCGCCGAATGATCCAGGTCACAGGTTACAATCCCGGGCTAATAATGCGCCTGCTCACCGGAGCCGGAACCCCGCGCGAGTTCCAGGCGCGGGGTTCCGCTATCTGTTCCATGTATTCTGCGCTTCTCGCCATCATTGCGTTCGCCGACCAGCACCCAGTTGCTGTTCGCGCCGTCTCCTTTGAAGCCGACCCGTTCAGCTGAAGACCGGCTTTCTCAACTTGCTGCTACGCCTTCACCATCGGGCACTTGCCCTCGGACAACGGCCGGAATGCCTCATCTGCTGGCGTCGTGCCGATCAGCTTATACAGATCCCACTCGCTCTTGCTCTCCGACGGCTGCTTCACCTCGAACAGGTAAGCCGGCGTCAACTTCCTGCCGTCCTCGCGAATTTTGCCCGGCCCGAAGCAATCATCATCCGTCGGCATCGCCTTCATCCGCGCGACCGTCGCGGCGCCATCCGCCTTCGCCGCCGCGGCGCCCATGTCGCTCACCGCCTTCAGGTAATGCAGCGTGCACGAATAGTCCCCCGCCTGCGCCATGTTGGGCCACAGCGACACCTTCGGCTGGATGCGCTTCTGGAACGCGCGCGTGCGGTCGTTGAGGTCCCAGTAGTACGTCTCGGTTAGCCGCGTCCCCGCCGCCATCTGGATGCCGATCGAGTGCATATCGGTCGTGTAGGCGACCAACGCCGCGGCCTTCATGGTCTGCGTCAGCCCGAACTCATGCGCCTGCTTGATGATGTTGATCAGATCCGAGCCAGCGCCACAGATGCCCAGGATCTTCGCCCCCGACGCCTGTGCCTTCACCAGAAAGGCCGAGAAATCCGTGGTCTCCGGGAACGGATATACCTGCGCTCCCAACACCTTGCCGCCTTCCGCCTCGACAAAGTGCGTCGCGTCGCGCTGCGTCGCCACACCGAATGCGTAGTTGGGCGTTATGAAATACCAGGTATCGCCGCCCGCCTTCACCATCGCGCCACCGGTCGACTTCGCCTCCATATACGTGTCGAACACCCAATGGATCGAATTCGGCGTGCATGCGCTACCCGTGACATCGGAGCTTGCAGTGCTGGTCGGGATCAGCACCTTGTTCTTCTCCTTGCAGACCCCGGCCAACGCCAACGCGCACGATGTCGCCGCCACATCGATGATGATGTCGACACCCCGTTGATCGAACCATTCGCGCGCCAACGACACCGCAACATCCGGCTTGTTCTGATGATCGGCTGACAGCACATCCACGTCGAACGGCCCCGCCGCAAATTCCTGCACTGCCTGCTTTGCGCACGCCACGCCGGTAGGCCCATTCACATCCCGATACGGCCCCGACATGTCATTCATCACGCCGATACGAATGACCGGCTTGGCCTGCGCACGGGACCCGTGCCACGGCACGACAGACGCGGCAGCAGTGGTCGTCAGCAGCGAGCGGCGAGACAACAGCATGGACGTTTCCTTTCGTTTGTAATGGCACGATATCGGAAAAGTCCGCGCGAACCAAACCGGCACCGTCACCTTTGACCGAGGGATTTTCGCCACACGGCACCGCAGCGAAACCGCTGGACCCGATCTCGCGTCCGTTTCACAGTCGCGTCCGGAGGTCACCATGCTTACGCTTTACGACTATCTCGACTCCGGGAATGGCTACAAAGTCCGCCTGCTGCTTTCCTTGCTCGGCGTGCCGTACGACCGCATCGAACTCGACATCGATAAAGGCGAGACCCGCACTGCGGAATTCCTCGCGAGGAACCCCAATGGCCGCGTCCCCACGTTGCAACTGGACGACGGCACGCATCTGGCAGAATCCAATGCCATCCTGTGGTACCTGGCCGACCCGTCCCCTTACCTTCCGGACGACCGCCTGCAACGCGCACAGGTCCTGCAATGGATGTTCTTCGAGCAGTACAGCCACGAACCCTATGTCGCCACGCCGCGCTACATCATCCGCCACCTCGGCCGAGATCATCCCCGCGCCGCCGAGCTGCCCGATCGCATCGCCCGGGGCCACCAGGCATTGGGCGTGATGGAAGCCCACCTCGCCGCGCATCCCTTCTTCGTCGCGCACCGCTTCAGCATCGCCGACATCGCGCTCTACGCGTACACTCATGTCGCGCATGAGTTGGATATCGACCTCACGCCCTATCCGCAGATCCGAGCCTGGCTTAGCCGCGTCGCCAGTCAGTCCGGCCACATCCACATGACCTCGGCCTGACGCCGCGCCATCAATCTCCCGCCGCCGGCGCGACGACCGGCCGCTGCTCATGTTTGCGCATCACCAGCAGCAACAGCAGCGGCGGCACCACCACGAACGTCATCATGCGAAAGTCGTTGTTGAATGCGATGATCTGCGCCTGGTGATTGATCATCTGATCCAGCATCGCCGCACCATGCCGCGTTGTAGGATCCAGCATCCGAGACACGCCATCCCCAGCCTGCAGCACGCGATCGAAGGGCGTGATGCCCGACGCGATGTCGGCGTGAGAAACCTGCGTGTTCCGCACCAGCATCAGCGAGGTGACCGACACGCCGACCGCCTGCCCGATGTTGCGGCTCAGCGACTGCAACGATGTGGCATAGCCTCGCAATGCAGGAGGCAGCGTGGTGAATGCCATCACGGTCATCGGATTGAACACGAACCCGATACCGAAGCCCTGCATGACGAATGTCGCGACCATCCGCCCCTGCGAGACATCCGGCGTCCAGTAGCTCATCGAGTAGAGCGCGAATCCCAGCGTCAGCAGGCCGCATGCCATCAGCTTGCGGTGATCGACCAGATTGGACAGCCGGCTTGCCAACTGCATGCCGATGATCGTGCCGATCCCGCGCGGCGCCATCGACAATCCGGCGGTCTCCACTGGGTATCCGGCCAAGCTTTCCAGATATGGCGCCATCAACGCGGAGCTCGCAAGCATCACCGTCGCAGTGCAGAATACCATCGACACGCCGCAGACAAAGTTGCGGTCCTTGAACAATCCCGGCGGCAGAAACGGTCGCTCCGCGGTGAACATGTGCACCACGAACAGGTACAGCCCCAGCCCCGCCAGCACCGCCTCGACGATGATCTCGCGCGAGGAGAACCAGTCCAGCGTCGATCCGCGGTCCAGCATCAACTGCAACGCGCCCACGCCCATCGCCAGCACGGCAAACCCCGTCCAGTCGAAGCGCAATTCCGTCCGAGGCGCCGCCTTGGGCAGGAACACCAGCAGCCCGATCACCGCCAGCACGCCGAATGGCACGTTCACGTAGAACACGTAGCGCCAGTTGTACATCTCGGTCAGGTAGCCACCCAGCGTCGGCCCGGTGATCGGCCCGACCATCACACCCATGCCGAAGATCGCCATCGCCTGCGCGCGCCGCTCGAACGGATAGATGTCCAGCATCGTCGCCTGGCTCAGCGGCACCAGCGCTGCGCCGCACATGCCCTGCAGGAAGCGGAAGGCCACCATCTGCTGCAACGTGTCCGCCATGCCGCACAGCATCGAGGCGACGACGAACCCGCTCATGCACGCCACGTGCAGGTTCTTGCGTCCGAACCGCACCGCCATCCAGCCGACCGGCGCGGTCATGATCGCTGCGGCGATGACGTAGGAGGTCAGCACCCAGGTGATCTCCTCGGCGCTGGTGGACAGCGTGCCCTGCATATACGGCAGCGACACATTGGCGATCGAGGCGTCCAGCGACTGCATCAGGTTGCCCATCATCACGCATAGCGTGATCAGCGCGCGGTTGGGCACCTTCTGGGTCGTGCCGGACATTCTCCTCCTCGATCCGCCCCTTCGATGCGGCGGTGATTTGCCAAATCTTGCTCGCTCGCCGCGGTCTGCGCCAGAGTGGCCGCACCGCAGGAGGAACCGTCCCCATGGGCATCACCAGCAGAACTCGCGCAGTTCACCGCCGCCATCCGCCTCGACCGCCTGCCGCCCGACGTGGTGAAGCGTGCGCGCTTCCTGGTGCTGGACCTGGTCGGCAACATCGTCCGCGCGCGGCATGACGCGGAGAGCACGCCGTCCTTCCTCGCCGCGATGCGCGCCATGGGCATGGCCGCCGGCAATTCCGGCGTGTTCGGCGACGCCGCGCGCTACACGCCCGCCGGCGCCGCATTCCTGAACGGCGCGTCTGGCGCATTCGCTCGACTTCGACGACACCCACGCCGCCGGCTCGCTGCATCCCGGCGCGCCGGTGATCCCCGCCGCGCTCGCGGCCGGCGAGATGGTGGGCGCCTCCGGCGCCGACGTGCTGGCCGCCATCGTCGCGGGCTACGAGATGACCTGCCGCATCGCCCTCGCGCTGCCCGCCGGCGAGCACTACGACCGCGGCTTCCACCCCACCGCCACCTGCGGCGCGTTCGGCGCGGCGGCGGCGGCGGCCCGCGTCTTCGGCCTGACCGCCGAGCAGGTCGAGGGCGCGCTCGGCACCGTGCTCAGCCAATGCGCCGGCAGCCTGCAGTTCCTGGTCAACGGCGCCTGGACCAAGCGCTTCCAGGTCGGCTGGGCCGCGACCAACGGCCTGATGGCCGCCACGCTGGTGCGCGAGGGCTTCAAGGGCGCCACCGAGGCGCTGGAAGGCCGCCACGGCTTCCTGCACGCCTACGCGCCCAATCCAAACCCGGCGCGCGCGGTGCAGGACCTCGGCAGCGTGTTCGAGCTGATGCACACGGCGGTGAAGCCGTATCCGTCCTGCCGCTACGGCCACGCCGGCATCGACGCCGCGCTCGCGCTGCGCGCCGCCAACGACATCAAGCCCACCGAGATCACCGCGATCACGCTCGGCCTGCCGCGCGCCGGCATGACCCTGATCGGCACGCCGCCCGAGAAGAAGGCCAACCCGCAGAACGTGGTGGACGGCCAGTTCAGCGGCCCGTTCGTGATCTCCGCCGCGCTGGCGACCGGCGCGATGGGCTGGGACAGCTACGGCCTGCTCGGCGACGCGACGGTGCGCGGCCTGCTGCCGAAGGTCACCTGCGAGTTCGACCCGGAGATCGAGGCGGAATTCCCCGCCAACATGTCCGGCAAGCTCACCATCGCCGCGCGCGGCCAGAGCTTCACCCAGAAGGTCGTGGTGCCGAAGGGCGAGCCGTCCAACTTCCTCACCGAGGCGGAGCTGCGCGCCAAATTCGCCGGCCTGACCGAAGCGGTGCTCGGCGCCGAGCGTGCCGCGCAAACTGGCCGACGCGGTGCTGGCGATCGATACCACCATGGATGTCGCCAGCCTGATGCGCCTGGCATCACCGCTGATGCCGGCGCGGCTGGCGGGAGAGTAGGACGCGCGCCTGGTGGCGGCGTTTGAGGGGAGCCATGCCGGCTTGAACCGTCAGCCGCATTCGCGAACAACCTGGCCGCCCTGATATCTCAACAAGCGGGACTGCCTGCTTGGCCGCGTCATCATTTCGGTACTGGATGGAATTTCATTCTGTTCGACGCGGTCCCCCGCGGCGAGGCACGCCATTTCGCGCAAATCGCCGCGCCCCTGTAATCGGTGGAGATTCCGGTGAGGGGTCACGCGAAATGATAGGCCAGCCATCAACACGCCGCACCATGCTACAGCGCGCCGAGCGTTGGTGGCGGAGCCAGGCTATCGCGTCCTGTGCCATGGTGCTTCTGCTGCCGGTGTCGGCGCTCGGTGCCGAATGCCCGAGCATTGCGTACCGGGTCGATTGTGTCAGTCCCGTCCATGCGGCATCGACGAGCATACGAGCCCGGATCGCGAGGCCCGTCTCGACGCACCGCGTTGCCTGTGTCCGGAGCAGCCATCACACCGGCTGCGCTGTTCAGCACGCCAGCGCGGTCGTCGTGCGCCACCCTTGAACGGCCAAATGCACTCTGCCAACGCGAGGGCTTCTGCCAGTTCTCATTGATGATGACCCATAGCAAAACCAGCGAGCCTGTACTCGGCGTTGCCGGCAACAGAGAAAACAGCAAAGAATCTTCGACCACAGATGCACGCAAATAATGCGGCTCCAGGGAAGCGCGGCTTGCCCGCTTTGAAACATTGCGTCCGGGACCATCTGCGTCCATCTGCGTGCATCCGTGATTGAAAATCCTTACTTGGCTCGCTGTCCAACTGCCAATGTGTTGTGCCGAATGTCATCGCCGGACCACGCCCTGACCATACAAGTGGGAAGATGAGTCGCGCTCAGTGAGTGTTGGTATTAGAGATTCTCGCATTCCAACGGGGGTCGAGTGTCCACTAACGACCGACACACACCGTTGCACTTGAAAACCTCGTGCAGCCCGAACGCTGCGACAGGTCCGCCCGAAGCTGCGCTTCCATCGGTGTGTCGTTGAGAACGATCGTCATCCTTCCAGGCGTGTCGAGTTGTGCCTGTGCCTCATCACGTTCCCGATCACACCGGCCACGCAACGCTTCAATGTCCTGTGCCGTCATCCGCGAGTTCCGCACCGAGTTGGTCGGTCGGACAAAACGCGACACCAGCACCTCCAGATCAGTGAGGTGGGCGATCGCCACGTCACGCGCGTCGGTATCGAGCGGCTCTGCATACGCGCAGAGATAAGTCGGCACGAACGTCACGCGATCGGCTTTGGCCATATCGGAGAGCAGGACAGGCTCCTCAGGCAGCGATTGTGGTTCGGCATCGGCATAATAACGCATGGCTCGCCACATCGGCATCGTGTCGAAGACTTGCAGCACCAGTGCCACGACCAGCAATGACATGGCGATCCTCGGCGGATAGGCTCGCCACACTCCCGCGATCGCCAGCAGGCTGGTCAGATAGACAACTGGCCACACGAAGCGTGCCGACGCCTGGAAGTTGCTGAGGATCAGTGGGATGGCCAGGGGTCGCACGGCAAGCACGACGGCCACAACGAGCAGCACCAGACCGATGAAGCGCAGGAAGCGCAGCTTGCGCCATTGCCAAGCCCGGATGGCGACCAGCGCCGCGAACCCGAACAGCAGCGCCCCGTAGGCAACGATGCGCAGATAATCGATCGTATCAAGCGAGGCGATCAGCGTGTGCAGCGTCCCGCCGTGCGCGACACCAAAGAGCACAGCTTGACGGACACGCTCAGGTCCCATGCCGAGTACCAGCAGCGGTCCGATGCGTACGACATAGGTCACGGCGAAGATGATCAGCAGACCGCAGATCACCAGGCTCGGTAGATGCGCTCGTGCCAGGCTGCCGAGTTGGCGCCACCACCCGACCAGCGCAGCGATCAGCAGCACGAAGATCCCGGCGCCGAGCCAGGCGAAGTCTTCCCCGGGACGATCTCGCGGCAGTTCCGCGATCCCAAAAATACCACTGGGGGCGGGAAAGAATGGCGCGGCCAAATCTAATGCCCATTGGCCATAGGGCTTCATCGGGATCGGGCCGAGATCGAAATAGCCGCACGCCCACATGACCGCACCAATCACCAGCGCCATGATCGCGAGTTGCGCGAGCACGGCGGGTATTGTCAACCGCTCGGTCCATAGTCCTTGCAGCAGGCTGGCCAACATGACCGCGAACAGCATCGCGAACAGGTAAATGTGCACCAGCAGTGCCACGAGAAGCAGAGGCAGGTAGTAGACCAGAGTCACGCGATGGGAGGTCTCGCGGGCCAAATGCAGGTGCAGTGCCAGGGCAAGCAGCAATAGGAAATGCGCGCAGAGGGCCGCATGGGCGAACCGGAACAGCAGGATCGGCGTAAATACCGCGATCAAGCCACCAAGTACCAACGCCGCGACATGCCGAACGCCAAGGACGTAGAGGGCGATCGCACAGGCCGGACCCTGCAACAGGTAGCAAAGGCCGATCCACATCGGGAGATATGGTCGAGCGTAGCCGTACCAGTTACGCAACAGCTTCGCCGCCAGCGCCGCAATCGGAATGCTGTCGGTCATGCCGATGTTCGTTCCCGGCGGTGTACCAAGGTCGGGAACGATCAGGAGGGGCCAGCGCCAGGCGTCAGCGATAAAATACCGCCCGCCGATGGTGTGTTGGGCATAGTCCAGGATTGGATACCGCCAGAAGGCCGCGGAACCGTCGAGGAAGCCAAGCGGAAAGCTAACCACCGCCAGGATGGCGACCACCATCACCAGGATGATGCATGCGATAAGCAGGCAAGTAGGATCGGACACCTCCGGGCCCGGGGGGGTTCGGGTTGACGACATGGCGCTCCTTGTCTCCCCCGCGCTTACTACGAAACGGCCCCGCCTGTCTTCCAGGGCAGGCCCACTTCCATAACGGTCATCGCCATCCCGACGGAGCCGCCGCAGCATTTCCTTGAGCAAACAACCACTACGGGGCATTCAGGGCAATCGGGTGAACAGGCAGGAAGGAGGGTTCCGCACGAGGTCTCGGAGATTAAAGCCACCAAGGCCACTGAGAAACAAAATGTGGCGCTCGCGCGAAGCGGTATGAACCTCTTCGGTGGCCTCCCGTGGCTTTGCCTTCTCGGTGACCTCTGTGCGGACCCGTCCTTGCTGTACTGCCAGTTCACCCGATTGCCCTGACGGAGCATTGCTCGGTAGAACGCAGATAACTAACGAAATCCCAGCACCCGTCGAAGGGCTCATGTAATTGGATCCTGACGCTGCCGCGCGCTGGCTAGACCGTGCATCATCGGCGACGCCACATCGCATTCGGGCCGCAGGCCGGCGAACCACCGGTGCGCCAGATGTCCGCGCCCCGACGGCTGGCATGGCTCGAAGACCGATGCTACAGCCCGCGCATGCCGACATTTACCCGCCAATCCTTGTACGCCCTGACCCACCTCATCGCGACCCGCATGGGAAGCACCCCAGAGGAAGCCGACGAGGTAGCGGACCACCTGGTGCGGGCCAATCTCGCCGGCCACGACAGTCACGGCGTTGGCATGCTGCCGGCTTACGTGCGGTTGCTGCAGGACGGGCTGCTGGTCCCAAACCAAACGCCCGACACAGTGCTGGACGCTGGCGCATTGCTGGTGATCGACGCGCGCCGCGGCTTTGGCCAGCGCATGACCGCCAATGCGGTGCGGCGCGCCATTGTCCGGGCGAAGGAGCTGGGGGCGTGCGTGCTGGCACTGCGTAACGCCTCCCATGTTGGGCGTATCGGCACGTACGGCGAACTCGCGGCGCACTCTGGCTGCGCGTTCACAGCGTTCGTCAACGTGGCAGATCACCGCGACGTGCAGGCACCGTGGGCATGCGCGGAACCCCGATTGGGAACCAATCCGTTCTGCACCGCGGTGCCGGGACCGGACGGAGCGGCGCTGCTGCTCGACATGGCGACAACGACGATCGCAGCCGGCAAGGCGCGCGTGGCGTTCAACAAGGGTGTGCCTGTGCCTGATGACTGTCTGATCGATGACCAGGGCGCCCCGACCAACGATCCGGCTGGGTTCATCCGTGACCATACCGGGGCGCTGCGTTCGTTCGGGCGGCACAAGGGGTCCGGACTGGCGGTGATGTGCGAGATCATGGCCGGCGCCATTGGCGGCGGGCAGCGCGTAGACCAACCGGTGAAGGGCGGCATCCTGAACTCAATGCTGGCGATCGTGATCGACCTGGAGAAACTGGGTGATCCTACGGCGATCGGAGCCGACGTCGAGGCAGTCAAGGCGCATATCCGGACATCGCGAGTCGCGCCTGGGTTCGACGAGGTGCTGTTACCGGGCGAGCCTGAACGGCGCGCCGCCGCCGAGCGGTCGGCGACGGGGATCCCGGTGGATGCGACTACCTGGCACGATATCCGTGAGGCAGCCGGGAAGCTCGGCATCACCGAAGCGGAGATCGAGCGGGCGATCGGGGCGAACTGATCTGTCGTTGGCTGAATTGTGCTGATGCAGGACGGCGAGGCGCCGGTCAGGAAACCGGGGCCGACATCGATTCGAAGGCTTTTTGCTCCCCGGCCACCCCGTGGTATTTGCCGGAACTGGCGACCGGATGGGTGGCCGAGTGGTTTAAGGCAGCGGTCTTGAAAACCGCCAACCCGCAAGGGTTCGTGGGTTCGAATCCCACCCCATCCGCCAGCGCGCAAGTAATTCATTGAAAATATCCAATAACGGCGTCCTTGGAGTTGTGGAGCCAATAACCCAGCTCCGCAGCGTCGATAGCACTCCGCAGTGAGGCCACAGGCATCATCTGATTGCGCGGAAACCGAGGCGGAGCGCCAGCTCCCGGACAGGTCACGTCGGCGACGTGCCAAACGATGGGCTGGTCGGTGCCTGTCTGCTCGAACAGAGCGATGAATGGCGAAGAGACGATGCGTATCAGTCAGGCACCTTGCAGTTCAGGCTTTTGTCGTTTGGAATCTGATTGTCGGCATAATGGCAGCCACCGGGATTTGGGTCTTTATCAGGCAACGTCGGGGTTCGCGTGAGGACGATTTTGTCCCACGGCGTCTCCACCTTCAAATTCCGATCCTTGGCCTGGGTTGGATACTCGGCCGGTTTCGGGCGATGGAATGTGTCGTCGGCCTTGAAGTCGTCCGCCAGAGTGAACTTGAAGCCGAAACAGCCCTTTGACGGGCAATCGAGATCCTGCACCGCCCAGTGCTTGCAGACGTTTTCGCAGACGTTCTTGTAACCGGGGCTCAGCAACCCGAGAACGCCGAGCTTCGTCTTATCGCAGCCGCATGTCGCTTTGCCGCCGTCATTGCCCGCCGCTATCTTCTGGCAGTAGGTACGCGGCAGGCATGTGTCGTCGGCGGTAAGGTCGGTGGGGTCTACGCTTCCGTCCTTCTCCTTGATCTGGGAGAAATCCACCTCGACGTTCACCACCCCGGGCGTAGCGGGGTCTTGGTACGCTTTCCACGGGTAATCCGCCCAGGGTGTAAATGAACCGGGGCCCGTCCACGAATTGATGTTTACCCTCACGCCGGAGATCATGCTTGGCTTGAAGCTGGGGCCGCCATAGATCTGATAGGTCTGCTTGGTGTCTTTCTTGGCGAACAGGAAGAAGACGTAATAACTCTTGCCCTTTTCGAACACGCTGATCCAGCGCTGCGCTGGCGGAATTGGCTCGAGGTCAGGTGTCTTGCGCTGAAAATCAGCGCTCTGTGTCGTGTCGATGAAGTACCGCCCGTTATTAACCGTCAGGACGCTGCGTTGGCCGAACGCCATGCCGGCCATGCGCACGAAGGGCGACGGGCACTGTTGGTCGAACGTCTGGAAGAGGGTCCTGGTTGGATCCGGTGTCAGGAGCCCCTTGCCCCGGGGGGCGTACCGATCGAACGGCCACACCGTCCGGACCTTGCCAACAAGGTTCTTGTTCTGATCGTCGCACTTGTTCGTCATCCATGTCAGCCACTCGCGTGTGCTGTCGGCTGTAGTGCCTTTGTTCCCGGTCAGATACTCGCGATAGATCGGCACACCGGTACAGTTCTGGTTGGTGCAGTCGTTACCCCAGTTGGTGTCGGGCCCACCGCCGCCCTCGGCCCGGTACAGAGCGGTCGTGATGTGGTCGTAGGGACTGGTCCGTGCGGTGACGGGGTTCGGTGGCTTCTGGTTGGCGCAGGCATTGAGCGCATCGACGCCGACGCCCGACCTGCATTGCGCGGCCTGAGATGGCGCCCGGAAGAACGGGTCTTCATTGACCGATACCGTCCGGTTGAATCCGGTCAGCGAGCCGTCGTCATCGCTGAGTTCCGTCTGCCGATCGACATCGCTCCAGTTCTTGAAGAAGTCGGTGTTGCCCGGCGGCAGTATGTACTGCTCTTCGACCACCTTCAGGTTGGTGCGATAGGTGCCAGGGAATGTCAGCGGCTCCACAACATAATGTCGGATGTCGACGTCCTTGAAGAACAGGTTCTGCGAACGGAACGCCGGCGGGTAGTAAAACCCGTTCGACTGCTTCCAACCAATCGCGGCGTTGGGCAGGTAGCCTTCGCCCGTTGCCACGCCGGTGAACGCCGTCACCGCCTTGCGGACACCCGGCGTCTGAAAATAAATGCACTCCGCCAGCGACTTGCACCTGTAGGGATGAATGTCGAGATAGGCGTTGGTGTCCTCATAGGCAGGGCCATCATAGACATTGTACATCCGCTTTCCGGTGCCGAAATTCGACAACGGGTAGGCGATGCCCGCGTCCTTGTTCAGGCAGACATTCCCGTCATAGGTGCAAGGCAGCTTTGCATTCGGGTCCTTAATTTTATCAATCGTGAATGGATCTTTTTGCGTATCGCCAACGAAGATGGAGTTGGAAACAATGCCCCAATATCCGATCGGCAGGTTCGAGCGCTGGTAGTCACCACCGGTTATGAACGTGACACCGGGCCCCTGGATATCGCTGAGAAAGTTGTGGTCTAACAACAGGTAGCCGCTGCGCAGCCAGATCGCACCAAAATTGGTCTCGGCGTAGTTGAACTGTGACGTCAGGTGCGAGAACACCGACGGCGCGCAGTGGTCCGGAGCGCCAAACAAGCAATCTACCTTCGTACAATCCTCGCCCTCCTTGCAGACTGCGGGATTCCGATTGCCGCCGTAGCGCGGATAGTACATCCGGCTCGCGGGCAATTCGTTGTCTTCATCGTTGGTCGATCGGAGGGCCGTGTTCCGAGGGTTCGGGATTGGCGGGATACGACCATCCATGACCGCGAGGCAGGGCGATCCGTCGGTGATCGACAATCCATGCATCGCAGTCGAACAGTAGTTCTTGTAGAACAGCCTGACTGGTGAGCGGCCGGCCCTGCCGGCATAGCCCGAGCCTCTTGGGTCCTTCTGGATCAGCGAATAGCCCGACCAGTTCATCGGACTCATCATGTTCGTCTCGGTCATATCGTGGTTGCCGGCCGAGATGTACCAGTAGCAGGCACCACACGTCCCGGCGCCAGCCGCCATGTTTCCGGCAAGGGCATTCCAGCCGTTGGTGATCCAAAACGCTGTCGGATAGGTCGAATTTGAATTGTATTTCAGCGGCCTGTTGGCGGCAGAGTAATTTGGTGACTCGAGCAACCCTGGAATCTTTCGCGGATTGTCCCCGCTTGCCACCGCGGCGCGCGCGTTAATGCCGATGTTGGAATAAAACTTGTTGTCGGTCTCGGTTGCGTCTTCCAGGAAGAAGCCATGACCGATCGACTTGTAGCCGACGTTTCGAGCCAACGTGACGCCCAATGTCGAGTGCAGCACAAACCACCGCGTCATCGACTCGTTCACGGAGGAATCGATGATGTAGGTGTCTGCCGGCACCTGGCGGGCAACATGGAAGTGCACCGGATAGCGTCCCAGCAGACCACCCTGGCCAAGCTGCTTGAATTCCACGCCCTGGATCTGCAGCTGTTTGAATCCCTGGCGGAACACGACATGGCCGCCATACATGTAGTTGGTTGTCTCGTCAGGAAATGGCTGTTCGATCTTGTCACCGGCGGAGACGATCCGGATGCTGCGTGTCAGCAACGCCACCGCGGCACGGGTTTCGGCCTTATCGAGAAACGGCACGGCTTCGCCTTTCTTCACGCCATCCGCCGTCTCGAAGGCGGTGCGGAACGCGGTCTCGCTCGTGCCGATCTTGGTTCCTATGTCATACTGCTTGTCGGAGTGGGCATAGGTGAATGCCGACGTCACCGTGACGAGACTGTCGTCTGTGGTCCTGGGGCCCAGCGTGCGGACTTCGGAGTGATTGGGCTGGTAGTCGGTCGTGGTGACGACGATTTCGTCGCCCTCCTGCCAGTCGGCCACTTTGCGATCCAGAGTCAGTTCGACTCGCCGTCTTGTTTAGTTGCGCCAGCCGGGCCCAGTCGGCGCCGGAGTTCGTGATGACCTTCTCCTCGGTCGGGCTCAGTGCTTCAGGGGCCTTCAGCATCACCGCGATGTCACCGATCTTCGCCGGATCCCCTGCGGGCTTGTCTGGGTCAGGGGGAGCGTCAGGCTGGTGCCCTTGAAGCCGCGCAAACGCAACGTGCCTCCATACGAGAGCCCCAATACCTTGTAGCCAAAATGCCCGACCTGCCCGGTGTCCTTGTCGGTGCCGGAGTTGCCATGAAGGCTGCCGTATTGGTAGAAGCTGTCCGTGACGCCACCCGGCAGGGGCAGCGGTTTGGCCCCGTTGCTCGTCCATACCGGGGTCTGCTTGGTGTCGTCCGTGTACAGGGGGATGCCGCAATCGGCGAAGTTGCTGGGATCCTTGATCGGCGCACAGGACACGCCAGGCCCTTCTGGCTTGGCGGCGT
This sequence comes from uncultured Alphaproteobacteria bacterium, assembly GCA_963726125.1. Lineage (GTDB taxonomy): Bacteria > Pseudomonadota > Alphaproteobacteria > Acetobacterales > Acetobacteraceae > JAMXLO01. The sequence goes on from CAVSBG010000006.1 coordinate 288,753, forward strand.
CCCCGATCGGGTCGGGCCCACGTGGATCGGCGCCATACAGATGGAATGTCAGGGTCTTCAGGTGTTTACCGTACGGCTCCAGCTCTGACCCGTCGGTGTCCTTGCCTGTGCCCGCCCGCAGTTCGCCACCGTTCTCGATGATGATCGACGTTGCCCAGAAATCCTGTCCTTTGATGGCAGACGAGGTCGCGGGCTCAACGAAGATGAGGGTACCGCCACTGACGATGCGGACATGGCGAAAGTAATAAGTCTTCGCGGCCTGTTCCTTGTCGTCCTCCTTCACCCTGCATGTCGTCTCGATCAGCAGATCAGGCTGCTCGCCGTCGACGATCGGTCCCTGTCCGTCCAGGATGTCGCTGCAACCCTTCGCTTGCACCGGGCACTGCGCTGCCGCCGCGAGGAGCAAGAGCACTGCCGCCAATAACGTTCTGCAACGGAATAGCCACGTCAGCCCACGACCACGGGCGGCAGCCGTCACCTTATGCATAGACGTCGCTCTCCCCACACTTTGCCGGCTGCGGACTACACGATTGGGAGCAGCAAGCCATTCGCGGTGTGACCACCGCCGACCTCTATCTTCACTCTGGCGGTATCACGGGAACTTTACGATAGAGCTGAAGCGTTGGCTACGTGCTGCCGCAGCCAAGTCGACGCGGGGTTTGCGGGAGAGGGTCAGAATTGAAAACTCCCCGGAACGAGTGTTCCGGGGAGTTCTCTGTCGGTGGTTGCGGGGATAGGATTTGAACCTATGACCTTCAGGTTATGAGCCTGACGAGCTACCGGGCTGCTCCACCCCGCGCCAAAGTCGCCCCCAGCAACGGCCGGGAACGAAAAACGGATGGGCTGGAAGACCTGGCGGCGACCTACTCTCCCGCGCCTTAAGACGCAGTACCATGGGCGCTGGGGGTTTTCACGGCCGAGTTCGGGATGGGATCGGGTGCGGGCCCCCCGCCAAAGCCACCAGGTCATCCAGCCCATCCGTATCGGGCTGAATCCAGGTTCTGGTTGCTTGTCCTCGGATATAACCCGAGGATCTGTTGTGCGCTGGCTGAGGATGATTTCCATGCATGGTTTGTCTTGAGCTCTATCGGGCAATTAGGACCAGTCAGCTTCGCGCGTTGCCGCGTTTCCACACCTGGCCTATCAACGTGATGGTCTATCACGGCCCTCAGGGAGACTTAGTTTCGAGGTGGGTTTCCCGCTTAGATGCTTTCAGCGGTTATCCCGTCCATACATAGCTACCCGGCCGTGCCACTGGCGTGACAACCGGTGCACCAGAGGTATGTCCATCCCGGTCCTCTCGTACTAGGGACAGATCCTCTCAAGTCTCCTTCACCCACGGCAGATAGGGACCGAACTGTCTCACGACGTTCTAAACCCAGCTCACGTACCACTTTAATCGGCGAACAGCCGAACCCTTGGGACCTGCTCCAGCCCCAGGATGTGATGAGCCGACATCGAGGTGCCAAACCTCCCCGTCGATGTGGACTCTTGGGGGAGATCAGCCTGTTATCCCTAGAGTACCTTTTATCCGTTGAGCGATGGCCCTTCCACGCGGGACCACCGGATCACTATGGCCGACTTTCGTCTCTGCTCGAGCTGTCGCTCTCGCAGTCAGGCGGGCTTGTGCCATTGCACTCAACAGCCGATGTCCGACCGGCTTGAGCCCACCATCGCGCGCCTCCGTTACTTTTTGGGAGGCGACCGCCCCAGTCAAACTGCCCACCATGCAGGGTCCCGGACCGGGCTGACCGGTCTCGGTTAGACGCCAGAAAAACTCAGGGTGGTATTTCAAGGTTGACTCCACCAAAGCTAGCGCCCCGGCTTCAAAGTCTCCCACCTATCCTACACAGAGTTTTCCTGGCGCCACTGCAAAGTTGCAGTAAAGGTTCATAGGGTCTTTCCGTCTGACCGCGGGTACCCCGCATCTTCACGGGGAATTCAATTTCGCTGAGCCGATACCGGAGACAGTGGGGAAGTCGTTACGCCATTCGTGCAGGTCGGAACTTACCCGACAAGGAATTTCGCTACCTTAGGACCGTTATAGTTACGGCCGCCGTTTACCGGGGCTTCGGTTCAATGCTTGCACATCTCCCCTTAACCTTCCGGCACCGGGCAGGCGTCAGACCCTATACGTCGTCTCTCGACTTCGCAGAGCCCTGTGTTTTTACTAAACAGTCGCCACCCCCTGCTCTGTGCCACCCCCCAATGGTTGCCCATCGAGAGGTCTCGCTTATCCCGAAGTTACGCGAGCAATTTGCCTAGTTCCTTCGGTATCGTTCTCTCAAGCGCCTTGGTATGCTCTACCAGTCCACCTGTGTCGGTTTCGGGTACGGTCTCGTCGCTGGAGCTATTTCCCGGAACGATCCAAAAGCCAGGGCAATCCAATAAGCCCTGACAAGACTTCACGTTCGTCACTTCCAGCAGGCTGAGGAATATTAACCCCATTCCCATCGACTACGGCTTTCGCCCTCGCCTTAGGGGCCGGCTTACCCTGCGCGGATTAACCTTGCGCAGGAACCCTTGGACTTTCGGCGACAGAGTTTCTCGCTCTGTTTGTCGCTACTCATGTCAGCATTCGCACTTCCGATACCTCCACGGCCCCTCACGGGTACCGCTTCACAGGCTTACGGAACGCTCCGCTACCGCTCGATTGCTCGAGCCCACAGCTTCGGTACGTGGCTTTAGCCCCGTTACATCTTCGGCGCAGGATTTCTAATAGACCAGTGAGCTATTACGCTTTCTTTAAAGGATGGCTGCTTCTAAGCCAACCTCCTGGTTGTTTTGGAATTCCCACATCCTTTCCCACTTAGCCACGATTTGGGGACCTTAGCTGGTGGTCTGGGCTGTTTCCCTCTCGACGACGGACCTTAGCACCCGCCGTCTGTCTGCCGCACTGTACTCTTCGGTATTCGGAGTTTGGTTAGGTTTGGTAAGTCTTTGGGACCCCCTAGCCCATCCAGTGCTCTACCCCCGAAGGTAATCATGCGACGATCTACCTAAATAGATTTCGCGGAGAACCAGCTATTTCCGAGTTTGATTGGCCTTTCACCCCTAGCCACAGCTCATCTCCGACTTTTTCAACAGGCGTGAGTTCGGTCCTCCAGTGGGTGTTACCCCACCTTCAACCTGGCCATGGCTAGATCACTCGGTTTCGGGTCTTCTGCCCGCGACTGAACGCCCTGTTCAGACTCGCTTTCGCTCCGCCTACGCCTATCGGCTTAAGCTTGCCGCGAACAGAAACTCGCTGACCCATTATACAAAAGGTACGCCGTCACGGCATATGCCGCTCCGACTGCTTGTAGGCATTCGGTTTCAGGTCTCTTTCACTCCCCTCATCGGGGTGCTTTTCACCTTTCCCTCACGGTACTTGTTCACTATCGGTCACCAGGGAGTATTTAGGCTTGGAGGGTGGTCCCCCCACGTTCAGACAGGGTTTCACGTGCCCCGCCCTACTCAAGGATCAACACGGCTTTATACATACGGGGCTGTCACCCGCTATGGCCGGACTTTCCAGACCGTTCTGCTTACCTCGTGTTGACCACTGGCCTGTTCCGCGTTCGCTCGTCACTACTAGCGGAATCTCGGTTGATGTCTTTTCCTCCAGGTACCTGAGATATTTCAGTTCCCCGGGTTTGCCTCGTCACACTATGTATTCATGTGACGATACCCTTGCGGGTGGGTTGCCCCATTCGGACATCCACGGATCAACGCCTGCTCGCGGCTCCCCGTGGCTTTTCGCAGCGTG
>CAVSBG010000006.1:295000-830429 GCA_963726125.1 uncultured Alphaproteobacteria bacterium
CGCTTGCGCAGAGGAGACCCGAGGGCGCCGCCAACGTATCCCTTCCTAGCCTATTCATCTGTCAAAGATCGGAGCGAAGTCGCCAATGCCCCCGCAAAGAACGGGCTCACCAAACTGACTTGCTCTGATTTGCGCCAAACGCGGCGCAGAACAAGAACTGTATCCCAACCACACCGGCGAAGCAAGTAGTAAGTTCGCTGTGCCCGTGCGGCGGAGGCGGCATTTAGGCCCCACCGCTCCCCCGGTCAACCCCCTTCGCCAACTTAATGCGCGTGCCCGTTCCAGGCCGTGAACCAAGCAGCGAACCGAGGAATGCCCTCCTCCAGCGAAGTCCGCGGCGCAAACCCGGTCAGCGCGCCGATCGCATCAACCGAGGCGAACGTCTCCTCCACGTCCGACAGCGGCCGCGCAGCCTCCTGCACGATCGCCCGCCGCCCCAACGCCGACTCCAAAAGCCGGACAAGCGTGCTGACCTGTTCGCTGCAATTATTGCCGATGTTCAAGACCCGGAGCGGCGGTATGCCCGCGGGTGGCCGGTCCAGACAGCCCACCACACCTGCCACGATATCGTCGATGTAGGTGAAATCCCGCCGCAGCGTCCCGCCCTGATACAGCGTGATCGGCTCGCCCGAGACGATCGCCTTGGCGAAGCTGTAATACGCCATGTCCGGCCGCCCCCACGGGCCATACACGGTGAAAAAACGCAGCCCCGTCTGCGGCAGCCCATGTAAATGCGCGTAGGCGTAGCTGAGCATCTCATCCGCCAGCTTGGTCGCCGCATAGACCGACAGCGGCGTCTCCGCCCGATCCGCCTCGCGAAACGGCAGCGACCGATTCGCGCCATACACCGATGACGAGCTGGCATAGACCAAGTGCCTCAGCCGCGGCAGCAGCCGGGCGGCCTCCAGCATCGACCAGATGCCCCATCACGTTCGACTGCACATACGCATAGGGATCAACCAGCGAGTGCCGCACCCCGGCCTGCGCCGCCAGATGCACGATGGCATCGATCGACCCATCACCGGCAACCAGCCCATGGATCGCCTCCCGATCCGCGACGTCCGCGCGGTGGAACGCAAACCCCGGCTTCCCCTCCAGCCGCGCCAGCCGAGCCTGCTTCAGCCGAACGTCGTAATAGCCGTTGAGATTGTCCACGCCGACCACGCGTTCGCCGCGTTCCAGCAATGCCTCAGCCACGTGATAACCGATGAACCCGGCCGCGCCCGTTACCAGGACGCTCACAGAGGGCGCGCCACCAGCCGATCTTCCAGCAGTTCCAGGACCGCGTGCCCCAGCGCTATGTGGCACTCCTGGATCCGCGCCGTCTCGTTGTCGGGCACCAGCAGCACATGGTCGCAGCAGTCCTTCGCCGGTTGCCCCGCGCCACCCAGCATGCCGACGGTCACAATCCCCATCTCCCGCGCCGCCTGCAACGCCCGCACGACATTCGGTGATCGGCCCGACGTCGTGATGCCAAACAACACGTCGCCAGCGCGCCCCAGCCCTCGCAACGGCCGTTCGAACACGCGTTCATACCCATAATCGTTGCCGCCCGCCGTCAGCATCGACGGATCCATCGTCAGCGCCAGGGCCGGCCACGACGGCCGCTCCACGGAACCGCGCAGGCGGATCAGCATCTCCGTCGCCAGATGCTGGCTGTCACCCGCGGACCCACCATTGCCGCAGAACATCAGCTTGCCGCCGCCGCGCAAACTCGTCTCGCACACGCCCACCACCGCAATCACGGCGTCGGCCAACTCCACCGCGATCCGCCGCTTGAGTTCGGCAGATCGCTGCATCATGAGCGGCATAACGCTCGTGTTCAGTCATTTTCCGTGGCCAGTGATCAGTTTGCCAGCACCGGCAGCCTACTCCGGATCACTGATCGCTGACCACCGATCCCTCACTGCGCCACCCAGCCGCCATCGATCGATAGCGGCACGCCGGTCATCGTCTGCGCCGCATCCGAGCACAGGAACACCGCCAGCCCGCCGATCTGCTCGGGTGTGGAGAATTGCTCCATCGCCTGCTTCTCGGCCAGGAAGCGCTTCTTCTGCGTCTCCACATCGGTGCCTTCGAGCTTCGCCCGGTCGTCGAGCTGCTTCTGCACCAGCGGCGTCAGCACCCAGCCCGGACAGATCGCATTCACCGTCACCCCATGATTGGCGAGTTCCAGCGCCGCCACCTTGGTCATGCCCAGCACGCCGTGTTTTGCCGCGACGTAGGCAACCTTCAGCGGGCTCGCCACCAAGCCGTGCGCCGAGGCGATGTTGATGATCCGCCCCCAGCCACGCTGCTTCATCCCGGGGATCGCCGCCTTCATGCCGTGGAACACGCCGGACAGGTTGATCGCGATGATCGCATCCCAGCGCTCGTCAGGAAAATCCTCGACGTTTGCGATGAACTGGATACCGGCGTTGTTCACCAGGATATCCAGTGAACCGAGCTTCGCCTGTGTCTCCGCCACCATCGCCGCAACCTCCGCCGGCTTGGAGATATCAGCGCTTGAATACCCGACCCGCACCCCATGCCCGGCCGCGATGCCCGCGCGCAGCTCCTCAATCTGCCCCGCGTCGCCAAACCCATTCAGCACGATATCGGCCCCCTCGCGCGCGAGCGCCAAGGCGATGCCATGCCCGATGCCACTGGTCGACCCGGTGACCAATGCGACTTTCCCCTTCAAGCTCATGGCGTTCGTCCTCTCGTTGCGCTTCGCGTCACGTGGTCGAGCAGCACCTCGCCGTAAGGCAGTGTGAGATTCGCGATCAGATGCCGCCCGCACAGCACCTTCCGCACCGGCAGATCCGCAACGCGGCAATTCACAAGCTCCAACGGCTCGGGCAGCATTTCTCGGATCGCGTTCGGCTCCGTTTCGTAATGGATCAGCAGGTACTCGCGGCCGATGAACCGATACGGCCCCTTGGGGCAGCTCGGGCTGGCCAGCGTCATCGAACTCGCCACGAGGCTCTCGTCGCGTGTCACGGATGCGAACCTCTTGTTGCCCAGCATGAAGCTTGGCAGAAATTGGCCGAACCGCACAAACACCTGGAAGCGGTAGGACCAGATGGCAAGCGGTAAGCGACCCCAACGATAATCGCGGCCGGCCTTCTCATACAGAGATCGCCGAGACACGCAGAGAAAATAGGCATGACACCCTCGGCCTAAAGTGTCATTGCCCATTGCTCCAAGCGCGAAGCGCACCAAATCCGTTCCCTGCGATCTCTGCGTGGCTCGGCGATCTCTGCGTGAAATAACCCCGCCGCCCGCCGCAGCGCACCGACCAAAAAACACAGATCATCGCGCCATGAACACAAGCAGATGCGGCGATGCGAAAGCGATTGGCCGCTAAATCTTTCGGAACTTATGCAACGACCGCAAATTGTCGGGCCGCGGTTTGTCCGGCCAAGTCTGCGGCCAGTTCGACCACGACACCTCACCCACATAGAGATCGCCCCGCGAGTCCACCGTCAGCCCATGAGGCGCCAGGAACTCCGTCGGCCCAATGCCCGGCCCCAATCCGCCCAACCGCCCAATCCGCTTCCCGCTATTGTCCACGATCGTCACCCGAGGCCCGATATTCGGCAAATTACGGTTGATCGCCAAACTCGTCCCCAACTCGCCAATATAGCACACCGGACATTTCCCCGGCGGCATGAACAGCCCGCACGGCCGATGCAGATTGTTCCACTGCGTCTCATATCGCCCATTCCCATCGAACACCTGCACCCGATGGTTCTCGCGATCAGCGACATAAACCCACCCATCCGCATCGCATGTAATATTGTGCGCGACGTTGAACTCACCCGGATCAGTACCGGGCGCGCCCCACGACAACAGCAACCGCCCATTCGGCGAATACTTGTGAACCCGAGAATTGCCATACCCATCCGACACATAGATGTCCCCCTGCGGCGACAGCGCGGTATGCGTACAGCGATGGAATGGCTCCCCACTCATATACGGCGAGGGCTTGCCGGGGATGCCCAGCGTCAGCAGCACCTTTCCCTCGAGCGTGCACTGCCGCACCGTATGATCGCCATCATCAGTCAACCAGATCGTATCGTCGGGTGCCATGAACACACCATGCGCGCGCGGATACACGCCCTCACCCCACGAGCGCAGGAAATTGCCGTCGCGATCGAACACGATCATCGGATGCTCGCCGCGATTGAACACGTAGACATTGTCGTTCTTGTCCACGCCGACCGAGCCGATCTCCTTGAACGACCAGCCCGCCGGAAGTTTGGCCCAGTCCACCACCGGCTCGTACATGTAATCGCCGCTGCCAACCGTCGCCATGTTCGTTTTCCCCTTCGTGCCTGCGCGTCAGCTTCCCACCTGAAGCCCCGCAACGCTACTCGGCCGCGCAACTCACCTCGACGCCACGGAACCGCGTGCGCAACAAGTCCCATTCCTCAGCGCCAACGCGGTTGAACGCATCGCGTACCGTCATGTCGTGGCGCGGCACCGGATGTACATGACGCGCCTTCAACTCAGCCAACGCATCGTCACATGCACCGATCACCGCCTTCAGCAGCAGACCCGGCACGATCGCCAACCGATATCCGATCGCCTGCGCCTCCCGCAGATCGATCTCCGGCGTCTTGCCACCACGCACCACGTTCAGCAGGCACGGCCCGGCGACGCGCCTCGGCACCACGGCCAGTTCCTCCACGGTCTGCGGTGCCTCCACGAAGGCCATGTCCGCGCCCGCCACCAACGCGGCATTGGCCCGCGCGATCGCCTCATCGAGCCCCGCCACCGCCCGCGCATCAGTCCGTGCGATGATCATGAAATCCGCATCGCGCTTCGCCGCCACTGCCGCACGGATCTTCGCCACGTAATCCTCGCGCGAAACAATCTCCTTGTCGTCCAGATGGCCGCATTTCTTCGGCGATACCTGGTCCTCGATATGGATCGCCGCCACGCCGCGCTGCTCGTATTCCTGCACCGTGCGGAACGCGTTAAGTTCGTTCCCATACGCCGTATCCGCATCCGCGATCACCGGCACATCCACCGAGCGCACCAGGCGCGCCGCGTTCTCCACCATCTCGCTCATGGTCAACAGTCCGAAGTCGGGATACCCCTGCGACACCGAAGTCCCCGCCCCGGTCATGTAAACCGCCGGAAATCCCGCCTGGGCCACCAGCTTCGCGGTCAACCCATCATAGGCCCCCGGCGCGATCACCATCGCCTCGCCGCGCAGCAGCGCGCGCAACCGACCCGCATTGCTCATTGCTTCCTCCCCCACGACCCACCCGTCGAACGCTAGGCCAATTCGCGCCCCCAGAAAATCACGCGGGAAAAATCGCGCGCTCTTGGCACAACCACGTCCCCGGTATTCAATCCCTCCAAACTCCGAGGAGCGCCCGCATGTCCGACTTCCCCAAATTCGTCCAGATCAACGAGGAAGGTCCCCGCGAAGGCTTCCAGTTCGAGAAAGGCCCCATCTCGACCGACCGCAAGCTGGAACTGATCGATGCGCTGTCGGAGACCGGCGTCAACCACATCCAGGTCGCGTCCTTCGTCAACCCGAACCGCGTACCCGGTTGGGCCGACGCCGACGAGGTCGTAAAGCGCTACAATCGCAAACCCGGCATCCACTACACCGCGCTATGGCTGAACCTGAAGGGCCTGGAGCGCGCGATGGCGGCCAACCGCCTCGACATCGAGGGTTCCTTCTCGCTGACCGCCTCCCCCACCTTCCTCGCGCGCAACCAGCAGCGCTCGATGGAGGACAACATCCAGCAGGCCCACGAGACCATCCGCACCTACAAGCAGCACGGCATCCCGTTGAAGCGCGCCAGCATCATGGCAGCCTTCGGCTGCAACTTCGAAGGCGAGATCCCGCACCAGCGCGTGCTGGACCTGATGCAGCAACTGCTCGACATCTGCGCTGAGCACGACGTGAAGCCACAGGTCTTCTCACTCGCCGACACGATGGCCTGGGCCACGCCAAAGTCGATCCGCGAACTCGTCGGCACGGTGCGCGAGCGCTTCCCGGAACTGACCCTATCGCTGCACCTGCACGACACCCGCGGCATGGGCATCGCCAATGCCTTCGCCGGTCTCGAAATGGGCATCTCCATCTTCAACTCGACGGTCGCCGGCCTGGGTGGCTGTCCCTTCGCCGCGCACAAAGGCGCCGCCGGCAACGTCTGCACCGAGGACCTGGTGTTCATGCTGGACGAGATGGGCATCGAGACCGGCATCGACCTCGACAAGCTGCTGGAGGTTGCCCGCCTGGCCGAGGACATCGTCGGCCACCCCCTCCCCGGCTCAGTCAAGATGGGCGGCAGCCTGAAGGCCCTGCGCGAGACCCACAACGCGGCTCGTCTGAACTGACCCGACGAATATCGCAGCAACTCCCCCTCCCCTTGCGGGAGGGGGTAGGGGGAGGGGGCGCCACAAGGCGACGTTAGAACCCCTTCCCCCAAACCGCCCCCCAGCCCGCACCAGCCTAAACAGCCTAAACAGCGGGTCCCAGGCAACCTATGTTGCGCGTGATGCGCACACCCCTCCTCCGCCTGTTCCTTCTCCTCGCCGCCGTACTGCTCCCCGTGGCAGCCCGCGCGCAGGTCAACCCGCCCCCTGCCGACGTCGCGGCACAGGCAGCGCAATTGCGTGCCCTGCTCTCATCGGACCAGGGCGCGAAGATCCTGGAACTGCTGGGCGACCCGCGCGTCCGTCGGGCGGCATTGCAGGACAGCAGATCAACCCAGCCCAACGCCACCGAAGCCACGACCGCCGGCGCGATGATGGATGAAACGCTCACCTCCGTCCGCACCCGCCTCTGGACGCTCGCAAACTCACTCACCCGAATCCCAGCCGAGTTGCTGCGCGTCTCCGAACGCGTCCGTTCCGCACTCCCTGGTTCCGAGCCGATCCGCCTGGTCGTTTTCATTGCCGTGTTCCTCGCCGCCGGCGTCGGTGCGCAAATGCTGTTTCTTTGGGCAGCTCGACCATGGCGCATCCACTTCGGCACCCTGACGCTCTCTACGCCGCGTGAACGTATCGCAGCCGTCGTCGAGCGGGCGGCGTTCGCGACATTGGTCATCGCAGCATTCGCGGCCGGCAGCATGGGCGCCTACCTGCTCTTCGCGTGGCCCCCGCTGACCGGATCGATCATCCTCGGCTATCTGCTTGCATTCCTGGCAATCCGGCTCAGCCTGACCTCGACACGCTTCTTTCTCGCCCCCACTGCCGAACACCTGCGCCTGGTACCCGTCAGCAACGAGATGGCTTGGTTCTGGCACCGCTCCATCGCCCGTCTGGTCGGCACCGCCGCGATCGGTTGGGAGACCATCGTGACGCTCCGCTCCTTCGGCATGGCGGAGGCCGAACTAGACGTGCTGTTCCCCCTTCTCAACCTGCTGCTCGCATCGCTCGCCATTTACACCGTCTGGTCGATACCCGCGGCAGGCCACAAGGTCAGACGTCCAACCCGCGGTCACGTGCCCCGTTTGTTGATCTCGCTGGCCTTGGTGCTCGACTGGCTGCTTTTCCTCATGGGCGCAACCGAGCTGGCATGGACGCTGTTGATCGTGGGCATGATCCCGGTTGCGAACTTCTTGGTAAGCCGCTCGATGTCCGTCGTCCTGCTCGGCCGATGGGAAGGATCCGGACCGGAACGCTGCGCGCACGTGGCCATCGCCGAACGCACCACGCAGGCCCTGGTCGTCATCGTCGCAACCGCCGTGCTGGTGCATGTCTGGCACATCGACCTGACCGCGATGTCCAACATGGACACCCCGATGATGCGGATCACCCGCGGATTGCTCGAGGCTCTGGTCATCCTGGTGATTGCCGATCTGTTGTGGCAGGTGGTGCGCATGCTGATAGATGCACGGTTGGCGGGAGAAGCTCCGCCCATCGATAGCCTGGACGACAACCAGTTGCGTCGTCAGGCCCGCGTGCGAACCTTGTTGCCGGTGCTGCGCAACTTTGCCTTCGTCATCGTCCTGGTGATGGCATCACTGAGCGCCCTTGCAGCCATGGGTCTCCAGATCGGCCCGCTTCTCGCAGGCGCCGGTGTCGTCGGCATCGCTGTCGGCTTCGGCGCACAGACCTTGGTTCGTGATGTCATCTCCGGCATTTTCTTTCTGCTGGACGACGCCTTCCGCGTCGGCGAGCAGATCGAGAGCGGCGGAATCCGCGGCACAGTCGAAAGTTTCTCGCTACGCTCAGTCAAGATGCGCCACCTGAACGGCCAGTTGCACACAGTGCCGTTCGGTGACCTGAAGGCGATCACCAACTACTCGCGCGACTGGGTGGTAGAGCGCCTCCAGCTCGTGGTGACTTACGACACGGATCTGGATCTGCTGGACAATGTGGTCGACACCGTCAACGACGAACTCATGGCCGATCCCGCGATCGCGCCGGAAATGATCGAGCCGCTACGTTCGCTCGGCGTACAGGCAATGATCGACACCGGCATGCAGATCGGCCTGACGTTCAAGACCAGACCCGGCCGTCAGTTCGCCGTGCGCCGCGTGATATTCGGCCGCATCCGCGCAGCGTTCACTGCCAACGGCATTCGTTTCGCATACGCTGGAGCGGCCGCCGGGGCGGACGCACCAGCAACAATCTGAGCGTGTCGGCCCCGCCGCGCCCACTCCCCCAAACCCTTCCCGCAAGGGCGCCCGCTCCCCACCCCGTCATGACCGTGCGGAGCCACCGGCTTCCCCGTCATGGCGGGACTTGGCCCTGCCATCCACGTGTTGCGCTACTGGACAGATAGAGACCCGCATCTGCGTCGGCATGACGATGAACAGCAAGTATTCAACTCATAACTCCTGCCATCCCGCATATGGTCGGCTGCGAGGCAGGTAAGGACTTCCAACCACGGATGCACACAGATGGACATGGATAGTCCCAGACGCAATGTTTCAAAGCGGGCAACCCGCGCCTCCCTCGAGCCGAGTTATTTGCGTTCATCTGCGTGCATCTGTGGTTGAAGATTCTGTTACTGTTTCCACGGCCGCCGGCAACGCCAGCATAGGCTCGCTGGTTCTACTATGGGTCACCATCAATGAGGACTGGTCTAACTCAGCGCGACCTCAAACCCACGCTTCGTGCCAGGGCGCGCCATCATCGTTTCATACCAGCGCTTGACGTTCGGGAAATCGCCAAGGTCCACCTTATGCCGCTCGTGCCTCCACGCCCAACCCAGAATGGCAAAATCGGCGATCGAGACCGGACCAGCGGCAAACTCCACCTCCGACAAGCGCTTATCGAACACGCCATACAGCCGCCGCGTCTCCTTCGAATAGCGCTCCAACCCGTAGCGCCGATCCGCCTCGTTCTCCACCTGGAGGAAATGGTGCACCTGGCCGGGCATCGGGCCGAACCCGCCCATCTGCCACATCAGCCATTCCAGCACCGGCACCTGCGCCCGCAGATCAGACGGATAGAACTTGCCCGTCTTCACCCCCAGATAAATCAGGATCGCGCCAAACTCGAACACGCTCATCGGCCGCCCGCCCGGGCCTTCCGGATCGATGATAGCCGGGATGCGGTTGTTCGGACTGATCTTCAGGAAGTCCGGATTGAATTGCTCGTTCTTGCTGATGTTCACCGGATGGACATTGTAAGGCAGTCCCATTTCCTCCAGCGCCACACTGATCTTGCGGCCATTGGGCGTGTTCCAGGTATAAAGTTCTATCGGCACAACACTTCCTCCCGGGCGTCGCGCGACGATCATCGTCGAGCGAATTCAGTACGTGCAATCGCAGATCAGGCCGGCACTTCGCCCTTGAGCATCAGCCGGTACAGGTAGCGCCGCTCGTTCATGTCGTAATCGGGGTTCGCCTGATGCATGACGCTGCGATTGTCCCAGATTACCATGTCACCGTGGCGCCACTGATGCCGGTATTCATATTTCTTCTGCGTCGCGTGCGCCATTAGCTCACCAATCAGGTCCAGCGCTTCCAGAGTCCTCCATGCCCACAATGGACTCAATGCGCACCGGATTCAGGTACAACGCCTTGCGGCCGTTGTCCGGATGGACGCGCACCAGAGGATGGATGCCCGGCGGGGGCAGCGCCTTCCGGCTTTCCTCCGTCAGCAGCCCCAGCGACCGAGGGCTGTACTTGCTGAGGTAAACATGCACCGCCCTCATCCCGTCGATCCGCCGCTTCATCGCCTCCGACAGATCGTCATAAGCGTCGTGCATGTTGACGTATTGCGTATCGCCGCCGCTGCTGGGCAGTGACACAGCGAACAGTGTCGTCGCCTTCGGTGGCGCCGGATGGTTCGAGTGGTCCGTATGGAAGCTCTCCCCCGGGATGATCCGCTTGCCATTCACAATCTGATCGTTGGAGACGTAATACACGTCCGGATGCCCCGGAACATGTGTCTCCTTCTTGTCATGTCGCTGCAACTCGCCGAACACCTGCGCGGCCTTCTTGAAGCCCTCGGGTGACAATTCCTGATCGCGAATCACCAGCACGTGGTGGTTCGCAAAGGCGCGATTCAAATCGGCGTGCGCATCAGGATCGATAGCATCCGCCAGGTTGATCCCGCGTACCTCGGCACCGGTGTGCCCGGTCAACGGCGTCACAGTATAGGACATCGGCTCCTCCTTCGTCGTGCGCTGATCCGTTGTCTACGACAGCTTCCGCTTCAGCGCCTCATTCACCAGCGCGGGATTGCCCTTCCCCGCCATCGCCTTCATCACCTGGCCAACAAAGAACCCGAACAACTTCTCGCGGCCTGCCTTGTATTCCGCCACCTTGTCAGCGTTCGCTGCCAGCACATCGGCCACCACCGTATCGATCGCGCCGGTATCGGTGACCTGCCGCAGCCCCTTAGCCTCGACAATCGCACCCGGATCGTCGCCGTTCTCCACCATCGCCTCGAACACGTCCTTGGCAATCCGCCCGCTGATCGTGTTGTCCGCCATCAGATCGAGCAACTTCCCCAGCGCCGCCGCCGACACCGGACTGTCCGCGATCGTCCGCCCATCGCGATTCAACGTGGCAAACAGATCGCCCATCACCCAATTCGCGGCAACCTTCGCGTCCCGTCCCTTCGCCACCACCTCATAGAAATCCGCCGTCGCCTGTTCCGCCACCAGCACACCAGCGTCGTAGGCCGTCAGCCCATAATCCCGCATGAACCGCAGCTTCTTCGCGTCCGGCAACTCCGGCAGCTTCGCCTTCAGCGCCGCAACCCACGCCTCGTCCAGCACCAGAGGCAGCAGATCCGGATCAGGGAAATAACGATAGTCGTGCGCGTCCTCCTTGCTGCGCATCGACCGCGTCGTGCCGCGGCCGACATCGTACAGCCGTGTCTCCTGATCGACCGCCCCACCGCCTTCCCACACCTCGATCTGCCGCTTCGCCTCAGCCTCGATCGCCTGCATTACAAAGCGCACCGAGTTGACGTTCTTCACCTCGCAGCGCGTGCGGTACGGTTCACCATGCTTGCGCACCGACACGTTTACGTCCGCGCGCATGGAGCCTTCTTCCATGTTCCCGTCGCACGTACCCAGATATCGCAGGATGGTGCGCAGCTTGCGCAGATACGCCCCCGCCTCCTCGGGCGAGCGGATATCCGGCTCCGACACGATCTCCATCAGCGCCACGCCGGAACGGTTCAGATCGATATACGATTTGGTCGGGTGCTGGTCATGCAGCGACTTGCCCGCGTCCTGCTCCAGATGCAGACGGGTAATGCCGATCTCACGCGTAGAACCGTCGGCAAGCTCGATCTCGATCTTCCCTTCGCCGACAATCGGATGCTGATACTGGCTGATCTGATAGCCCGCCGGCAGATCGGCATAGAAGTAGTTCTTCCGATCGAACCGGCTGACCATATGAATATGCGCATTCAACCCGAGACCAGTACGCACCGCCTGCGCCACGCACTCGCGGTTGATCACCGGCAGCATCCCCGGAAACGCCGCATCGATAAAGCTCACCTGTGAGTTCGGCGGTGCACCAAAATCGGTCGCGGCGCCGGAGAACAGCTTCGCCTTGCTGATCACCTGCGCATGGACCTCCAGCCCCACAACGACTTCCCACGCCCCCGTTGATCCTTCGATCGCATAACTCATAACTCAGGCTCCAGCCCTGATCTGTGGCAGCGCCGTGATTCCCGCCGCCCGCTCGATTGCCGCCGCAACTGCGAATACCGTTTCTTCATCGAACGGCTTCCCGATTACCTGCAGCCCCAGCGGCAAACCGTTCACATCCAGACCCGCCGGCACAGACATCCCCGGCACCCCAGCCATGCTCGACGGAATGGTGAATGCGTCGTTCAAGTACATCTTGATCGGATCGTCCATATTCTCGCCCTGTGCGAACGCCGCAGACGGCGCCGTCGGCGCCAGCAACGCGTCCACCTGTGCAAACGCCTCGGTGAAGTCGCGCAGGATCAGCGCACGGACCTTCTGCGCCCGCACGTAATAGGCATCGTAATACCCAGCCGACAGCACGTAAGTACCGATAAGAACCCGTCGCCGCACCTCAGCGCCAAAACCGGCCGCGCGTGTGCGCTCATACAGGTCGCGCAGATCCTCCCCCGGCTCACGCAGCCCGAAGCGCACCCCATCATACCGGGCCAGGTTGGATGAACACTCGGCCGGCGCAACGATATAATACGTGGCCAACCCGTGCTTCGTATGCGGCAGCGAAATATCGACGACCTCCGCCCCCGCCTCGCGCAGCCAGGCGACACCTTGTTGCCAGAGCCGCTCGATATCCTCCGGCATCCCATCCAGCCGATACTCCCGAGGCACTCCGATGCGTAGCCCCTTCACATCCCGCCGGCACGCCGCCTCGAAGTCCGGCACCGCTACATCAGCCGATGTCGAATCCTTCGGGTCATGCCCAGCCATCGAGCGCAGCAGGATCGCGCAATCCCGCACCGTGCGTGCGAACGGTCCCGGCTGATCCAGCGACGACGCAAACGCCACCACACCCCAACGCGAACACCGCCCATACGTCGGCTTGATGCCTGGAATGCCGCAGAACGACGCAGGCTGCCGTATCGAGCCACCCGTGTCGGTGCCAGTCGCTCCCAGCGCCAGCCGAGCCGCCACCGCCGACGCCGAACCACCCGATGACCCACCAGGCACTAGCACCGCAGCGTTGTCCTGCCGCCGCTTCCACGGGTTCTCCACAGGCCCATACGCGCTCGTCATGTTCGACGACCCCATGGCGAACTCGTCCATGTTGGCCTTGCCGAGAAACACCGCCCCATCGCGCAACAGATTGGCGCTGACCGTGCTCTCATAACCCGGCACGAACGAACCCAGGATGCGACTGCCCGCCGTCGTCCGCACGCCCTCAGTGCAGAACAGGTCCTTGATCGCCAGCGGAATGCCGGTCAGCGGCGCGTACTCCCCGCGCGAGATAGCTGCATCCGCCGCATCAGCCTGCGCCAGCGCGCGTTCCCCCGTGACGGTCACGAACGCATTCAACCGCGGGTTCAAAGCCTCGATCGCCGCCAGATGTGCCTCGGTCAGCTCCCGCGCGCTATAGTCGCGTGCCCGCAATCCATCGCGAGCCTCCGCGATGGTAAGATCGGTGAGGCTCATGGCCGGCTTCGATGCAGCCATCACTCCACGACCTTGGGAACCACGAAGAAGTCCCCTGCCCGCTCCGGCGCGTTGGCCAGTACCTTGTCGGGATAGCCGCCATCGGTCACCACATCGTCACGCATCTTCAGCGCCATCTGTGCGGCGCCGGTCAGTGGCTCAACCCCGTCAACGTTCACCTCGTTCAGCTGCTCGATCCACCCGAGAATGCTGTTCAGGTCTGCCTGCAGCGCGCCAAGCTCCGCGTCCTCCACATGGATGCGGGCGAGAGTTGCGATACGGCGGACGGTCGCGAGATCGAGCGACATGCAGCGCGAATTCCTGTTGTGGTGGACGTGGCCGACCATACCGGCGGCCCATCACGCATTCAACCGGCGCCCACCGGGCCCCCGGCGGGCCCCGTCTGTCTGCCCTGACACGCGTGGGGTCCATCTCGCAGGTGCACACATCAAGGCACCATCCAATGGTTGGTCGTGCTCAGTCCGATGCCGTCACCAGAACGAGCACCCTAACCAATTCGCTCGGTAGCCAATACCCACATCGACTTCAACGCCTCGGGCTACCAGAGCCTCGCCACCGTCGAGAGCGCGCTGCGATACCTCGGCTTCACCAACGGCCGCGACAGCGTCCAAAGCAGCAGCAATGTGTCCCGCGGCGGCAACCGCCACCCGTCACGTCGTCGCGCCAGCCGCTAGCCTCCACCCCAGCCGAATCGGATGGCACCGTGTGCCGCCAATTCGTCAAGGCTGGTGTTGATCCCAGCCAACGTCGCGACCACACTGCCACCGCCGAGGCCACTCGGGTCAACACTGATCGTGGTGTTACCGCCGTCCCCACTTACGCCGACAAAGTTGGCAATCGTGCTGGGGTCACCGTTCCACGCAGAGCCTGCCAGCAACTTGTGCAGATCCAGCATGTCACCGTTGCTCAGCCCGAACCCGGTAATCGTCTCCGGCGCGGACCCCACGCCAGGCAGCGTCACCGTGTCATTGCCTGCTGACGCATCAACCACCGACGAACCCGCAACGAACTGCATATCAGGCGCACCGACGGTGTTGGCATTGACCGGCGGATCCAGAATGAGCGTGCCGCCGTTGCCGTCCGACACCAGCTGGAAACTTGCCGTCGTATAGTTGCCGGTGAAGTTCAGCGTCGCAACGGTTGCCGCCGCCGCATTGGTGACAGTCAGCACGCCACTGGAGGCGGTCCCACTGTAGCTCTTATTGGTCGCCACCGTGTTCAGCAGGTCGATCGCATCGGAGTGCGCCGCGTCGGTCGCACCAAAACCCACCATCGTCGTGGTCACGCTGCCCGGCGTGCCGAGCATCAGTGTGCCGTTGCTCTTGTCAGTGAAGTTGACCGTGCCCCCGGCCAGCGCGCCATCGACACGCAGCGTGCCCGCCTTGTTGATGATCAGCGACCCGGTGTTGGTGAGCTGGTCGGGGTCGAGCGTGAGCGTGTCGTTGTTGCCGACGATGATCGAGCCGTTGTTCATTAATGAACCCTCGGTGATCAGGAATTGGCCGCCGGCATAGTTGGCCATGATCTTGCCGCCGTTGACCATCTCGTCTCCCAGATTGCGCGCTCCGATAACATTCACGAACGCCCCGACCTGATTGATCGTCAACTTGCTTCCCAGCGTCAGTATTGCGCCGACCGCGCCAGGATCGGTCTGGAACAGCGTGCTGCCGAGCGCCTCGCCATTGCCCATGTTCAACGTGAAGTTATCGAACGTCTCAGTGCCAGCCGCGAACAGGACGGCGGCGGCGCCGGTCAGGTTGGCGACGCCTGCGCCGGTACCGGCGAGGTTGGTCAGCGTGAACCCGCCCGTCACCGTCAGGTTGGATTGCGACGCCGAGAGGTTGAGCATCCCTTGGTAGGTCACCCCGTTGAACACCGCACCGCCGCCGCCCGAGTGAGGCGGACCGAAGAACCACATGCCGTTCCCAGCATCATGCACGATGACGCTGTTGAACGTGCCCGTGTCCTGCAGGGTTCCGAGCGCAGTTCCTGTCCCGACATTCAGCGTGTCGCCAGCGCCCTGCAGCGTACCCTGGAAAATGAGCTTGCCGCTGCTGGACCCGGTGATCGTCTCCAAACTCCCGGTCGTTGTCGTGCCGAATATATTGATCGTCGCGCCGGTCTCGGTGATCGCGCCGGTGCTCGACCAGGTGCTTGCACCGAACAGTTGCCCGAGATTGAACACACCACCGGTCGTGACGTTCACCGAGCCGCTGTTGGTCAAGGTGGAGGCCGCGATCGACAGCGCATCGCCAGCGCCAACGTTGATGATGCCCTGGTTGTTGAAGATCAAGCCAGCGCCATTGCCACCAATCGTCAAAGCACCGCCGGCGACCTTCGCCGAGATGCTGCCCTGATTGATGATCGTGTTGCCAGAGCCATTGAAGCCTGCGCCGATCGTGGCGCTGCCGCCGGTGTGGACAACGTTCAGCTTGCTGCCAAGCGTCAGCACGGCGGCGCCACCCGCGTTGGCGATGGCCAGTATGGATGCTCCGCCACCGATGTCGAGCAGCGCATTGTCCAAGGTCTGCGTGCCCTCAAAATTCATCGTGCTGCCCGAGCCGGTCAGCAGGACCTTGGCGGCTCCGCTGCCGTTGAATCCCTTCAGCGTCAGGCCGTTGAGCACCGTGACCGTCGAGCCCGCCGCACTGAGGTCCATCGTCCCCTGGTAGGTGACGTGGTTCAGCGTGGACTGGAACCCCTGGAACGCGATGCCGGCGCCGGCATCGTTCACTGTCGCGTTGGCGATCGACCCCGTCAGCACCAGGGCACCGAGCTTCGAACCCGTGCCGACGTTCAATGCCGTCGCACTGTTGCCGTTGTCGAACGATCCGGCGAGCGTCACCGTGCCGCCTGATCGGGTGATCTCAGCGAAGTTCGCCTGTGTGACCGGGCCGTTCATGGTGATGGCACCGCCGGTCTCGCTGAGCACGCCGCTGCTGGTCCAGGTGAACTGCGTGGCGCCGAAGGACGGCCCGAGATTGAGCGTGCCGCCGGCGGTCACTGTCACCGAGCCTGTGTTGGCGAACGTGCTCGGCGAGAACGAGTTGGCGGAGCCAATTGTCAGGATGCCGCCGCTGACACTGACCATGCCGCTATTGCTGAAGCTGCTAGCCGTCACCGATACGGAGTCGCCATTGCTGACCGAGATGCCGCCCTGATTGGTGAAGCCGCCGCCTGATATGCTCAGCATTCCTCCCTTCAGCCCGGCGGTGATGCTGCCCTGGCTGATGATGCTGCCTGTCTGGCCGAACCCACCGGTCTGGCTGGTGATCGAGGAAAAGCCGGTCGTGCTGTCGGAGCTGAGCGTATGGGTGATGCTCAGATTCTTGCCCAGCGTCAGGAGGGCTGGAACCGTGGTGAATTGTCCAGGAGCGGTTCCCGCAGTGAGCGTAGCGCCACCGAGGCTGACCTTGGCGTTGTCGAGCAGGAAGCTCCCCTGCGTGGTCACGGAGCTGGTCGGGCCGGTCAGCAGAATCGTTCCCAGACCCGTTCCGTTCAGCCCGGCAAACGTCACCGTGCCGCCAAGGATCGCGCTGGATTTGGCTTCGCTGAGGTCCATCGTACCGTCGTATTTCACATTGTTCAGCGTGCCAGATGAACCGAAGCCGCTACCGTTGCCGAATATGATCCCAGGGTCGGCATCATGGACCGTGCCATTCTGGATGGTGCCGCTGACCACCAGTGCGCCGAGCGCCGAGCCAGTCCCGACATTCAGCGTGCCGCCGCCAAGGTCGGCGGTTCCAATCAGATTGATCGTGCCGCCGGAACGGGTAATCGAATTCAGGTTCGCCAGCGTCAACGTGCCACTGAGGTTGATAGTTCCGTTGGTCTCGTTCAGCTTTCCTGTGCTGTTCCAAGTGGTGGTCGGGCCGAAGAATGATTGCGTGCCGAGGTTCAGGATACCCCCAGTGATAACGTTCACTGTACCGGTATTGCTGAAAATGCCAGGCGCCAGGTTCAGCGTGTCTTTATTGCTGACAGTGATACTGCCGCTATTGGCAAAGTTGCCGCCGGATGCAAAGCTGCCGCCCGATATAGTGAACGTCCCACCGCTGACGCCCGCTGCGATGGTCCCGGCATTGGCAATTATATCAACAGTATTGTTGGCCCCAGACAATGTAGCAGACAATCCGGTCTGCTGGATGAGAAGCTTGCTGCCAAGCGTCGTGGTCTGCGCAGCTCCGCCGAAGAATGGCGAGGTCACCGCGATCGTGTCACCCCCGGCGCTGCCGATGCTGATCGTCGCATTGTCAAGCGTCTGCGGCTCTTGCAGCGTGAGCACGCTGCCTGCGCCAGTGAGTTTGATCGTCCCGGCCTTGGCACCCGCCACGTCAGTGGCGGTCAGTCCGCCGAGGACCGTGAGTGCAGCGCCGGCCGTGCTCAAGTCAATCAGTCCTTGATACGTCACGGTGTCGAGGGTGCCGCCATGCATCACCAGGCCGCCGCCGGCGTCATTCACGATGCCGTTGTCGATTATGCCGGACAACACGAAATCCCCCAGCTTCGAACCGGTGCCGACCTTCAAGGTGCTGCTCTGATTGTCGAACCGGCCGGCGATGACGATCGTGCCGCCCGAGCGCGTGATCGAACTGATTTCCGGCAGAGTGACGTCGCCGTTCAGCACCACGGTCGAGCTGGTCTCCTTGATCGTGCCGGTGCTGATCCAATCGCCCCCCGAACCGACCGCAAGCGTCCCGCCGGTGAGCACGTTGACCGTGCCGGCGTTGGTGAAGCTGCTCGATTGGATACTGAGCGAGTCGCCGTTGGCGATACTGATCAATCCCAGATTGCTGAATTGATTGCCGGTCACCGTGAAGCTGCCGCCACTCAGTAGGGCGGCGATCGTGCCACGGTTGATCAGCATGTCGCCGGCGTTGGTTGGTCCGGCCAGCGTGGCGGACTGACCGACATGCTGCAGCCGGAGGCTGGGACCAAGTGTCAGCAGCGTCGGTCCGCCGCCGAAGAAATTGGACTGTGCGGCCAGTGTCGCGCCAGAACTGAAGAAAGACGAACTCGCTGCCGCGCCGATATTGATCGTCGCGTTGTTCAGCACCTGCGAACCGTTGGACGACGAGCTGCCCACGGTGAGCTCGCTGCCCTCGCCGGTCAGGTTGACCGTTCCTGCACCAGTGCCCGCGGTTCCAGTGAGTACAATTCCATCCAACGCAGTGAGCCGCGCGTTGGCCTCGCTCAGATCGAGTACACCGCGATAGGCGACCTCGTCCAATACGGGCGCGACGCCGAAGCTGTTGCCATCACCAAATGTGAGACCGTTCCCGGTGTCGTGGATGATGCCACCGGCGATAGTGCCAGTCAGCACCAGCGCGCCAAACGCCGAGCCGGTGCCAACATTCAGCGTGCTACCGGCATTGTTGAGTACGCCCGCTATGTCGATCACGCCACCGACACGTGTGATCGCGGCAATCTGCCCTTGCGTCACGACGCCGTCGAGATTCACCGTGGCATCGGTCGCGGTGATCTTTCCAGTGCTGCTCCATGCCACACTGAACGAGCCGATGTTCAGGGTCGCGCCTGCAGCCAAGTTCAGCGAACCCGTATTGGCGAAGCTGCTGAACCCGCTGATCCCCAGCGTCGAGCCACCGCCGATCAACATCGTGCCAGGGTTGGTGATGGTACCCGCGCTGATCGAGATCGAGTCGCCGTTGCCGGCAGTGACCACGCCCTGGTTGTTGAAGCTGCTCGTGCCGCTGAACGATGCGACGACAAGGTTGCCGATGGTGATACTGCTCTGATTGGTGACGGTACCGGCTGTTATCGTGAGGTTGTCGCCATTACTGAAGGCGATGCTGCCTGCATTGGTGAATGTGCCGAAACCGTTTATGGTAAGCTCGCCATTCGGCAGCGAACCAAAAATGCTGCCCTGGTTGAGCAGGCTGTCCGACGGTGAGAACGAACCGCTTATGCTGCTGCTCGTGCTGCCGAAGATGCCGCCCGCCTGCTTGATCGTCAGGTTGGGGCCGAACGTCACCGCGGTGGTGCTGCCGGGATTGGCGATCGAGAGGCCGGCATTGCCAATCCGCACTGTCGCGTTGTCGAGCGTTCGCGATCCCGTCAGTGTCAGATTGCTGTTGTTGCCGGTGAGGTTGATAGTGCCCGGCCCAGTGCCGCTCGTTCCGGTGACAGTGAAGGCGTTGAGCACCGTCACGCGCGCGGACGCCTCGCTCAGGTCGACGGCGCCTTGATAGATCACGCCGTCCAATGTCGGCGCCGGAAAGGAACCCGTGCCGAACTGCAGACCAAGTCCGCTGTCATGCACAGTGCCATTTTGGATGGTGCCGGTCAGCAGCATGCCACCGATGGCAGTCGTGCCGCCGACGTTCAGTGTTCCGCCCGCCAGGTTCATCGTGCCGGCGAGATCGACCAGGCCGCCGGCGCGGGTGATCGAGTTCAGCTCGGCCTGCGTCACCGTGCCCAGCAGGTTCACGGTCGAGTCGGTGACATTGATCTTCCCGGTGCTCGACCAACTGCCACCTTGGCCTATGCTCAACGTGCTGGCATTGACGACGTTGACGGTGCCGCTGTTGCTGAAGTTGCTCGCGTTGATCGCGAGCGAGTCGCCGTTGTTGACGTTGATCACGCCCTTGTTGACGAAGGCTCCGCCATTGATGTTGAAGTTGCCACCACCAAGAATGGCCCCGATGGTGCCCTGGTTGATCAGGCTGTCACCGGCCTGGGATGAAGCGTTCAGCGTCGCCAGATGACCTGTCTGCATAACGCTGACGAGTGAGCCGAAATTCAGTGTCGTGACGGTACCGACCGCACTCTGCTCATTGATCGTGTCGCCCGACGTACTGCCGATGGTGACCGTCGTGGCCTTGCCAGCGACCGCGCTGTTGAGCGTCTGCACGCCTGGCGCGAAGTTCAGCACCGTCCCCAGCCCGGTCAGGTTGAGCAGCCCTCCCGCGGTGCCCGCCTTGTCGGTCAGGGTCAGCCCGTCCTTTACGCTGACGCTGCCGAACGATTGCGTCAGGTTGAGAACCCCCTGAACCTTGACGCCGTCCAGCGTGCCGCCGTCGGTGAGCAGCGTGCCACCGTTCATCACCAGGGCGCCGCCCTTGATCGTGCCCGCCGCCTGAAGATCGAACGCGCCCGCGGTCAGCGTCAGCGCCCCACCCATCGTCAGCGCCGCCTGATCGGCAACGGTCGCGTTCTTCTGGTTCACCGTCAGCGTCTTCGCTGCTTCCGGCAGACTGATCGTCACCGTGTACGGGACCGCGCTGGCCGCTGCGATAGTGACGGCATCGCCGCTGCCCGGCACCGTGGCAGGATTCCAGTTGGTGTTGAGCGACCAGTCGCCGCTGACACCGCTTTTCCAATTGATAGCTGTCATCGGAATTTCTCCTGCGAGCGGATGGATCGGCGCGACCGATGCCCGTGCCTCGGCCGCGGACGTCGGCTGACACCAGGATCTAACAGGCGAAAACGCTCCATCGGCGCTCGCGCGTGATGGCGAGCGTCTCTCCTCCCGACGTTTCCCGGTTGGGCGGCTTCTGCGGCCGTTCCGCGCACAGATTATTGCGGGATTGAGGAGGTTTCAATAATTACGTTGATGACAATAACGATTCAATCCACGGTTGTAATGGCCGCTGATTGCAGGTCGACGCAGTTGCGCGATGTGGTAGAAGCGAATGCAATTCGTTGCCGATCCGGCTGGTGCGCCGACCAGCTGGAGTTCCATTTGGTATTCGTAATAACATGCTGGATTCCCGTCATGGCAGGGTGCAGACCCTTGCCACGGTGTGGCTGACTTGTCGCGGCCATGCGCCTGTCGCGGCTGATGGCCGGGTCAGCGGGGGGGACGGTTGGCGACGGGCGAGGCACGCCCAGCAATGACTGGCTGCACAACCGTTCAAGACGCCGCCCCGTCAATCTGGTGTGCAAGCGTCGCGGCAACGCGCCGCAGACGAAACGTCGACGGGGTACAAACCATGAGTCTCGAATCTGTCCGCGCGTTCCTGACTGCGAATGCACCGGACGTCGCGATCATTGAGCTCGAAACGAGCAGCGCCACCATGACGCTTTCGGCGGCTTGGTCGATCGAACCCGCGCAGATCGCCAAGACCCTGTCGGTCAGGGCGGGCGATCGTAATGTCCTGTTGGTGACCTGCGGCAACGCACGGGTGGACAACAAGAAAGCCAAGGCCGCGCTGGGCGGCAAAATCAGGATGCTACGGCCCGAGGAGGCGGCGGCAATCACGGGGCATCCGGTCGGGGGCGTCTGTCCGTTCGGACTTGCAACGCCGCTGCCGATCTATTGCGACGTCGCATTGCGCGCCTTCGCGGAGGTCGTCCCAGCGGCCGGTTCGACCCACGCCGCGATCCGTATCAACCCGATCCGGCTCGCTGAACTTGTCGACGCGGAATGGGTCGACGTCTGCGAACAGCAAGTGTAGCCGTTAGAGCTACTGCGCCGCCACCAGGATCGCCGCCCGCAATGCCTCGATCCCCTGCCCGGTCTCGCTGCTGGTAACCACCACGTCCGGGTACGCCGCAGGATGGGCGCGCGACAATCCCTGCACTTCGGCCAACTTCCGCTCCAATGCCGCCGGCTTCACCCCATCCGCCTTGGTCAGCACCAGCTGAAATGTGACGGCCGCGCGATCCAGAAGTTCCATCACCTCGCCGTCCGCCGCCTTCAGCTCGATCCGGGCATCCAGCAGCAGCATCACCCGCCGCAGGGTCGTTCGCCCGCGCAGATAGTCGAACATCAGCCCCTGCCAGTCCTGCTTCACCGCCTTGCCGGCGCGCGCATAGCCGTAGCCCGGCATGTCCACCAGGATCAGCCGCCCGCCGAGATCGAAAAAATTGAGCTGCCGTGTCCGCCCCGGTTCATGCGACACGCGCGCCAGTGCCCGCCGTCCCGTCAGCGCGTTCAGCAGCGACGACTTGCCCACATTCGACCGGCCCGCGAACGCTATCTCGGGCAGCGACGGCACCGGCAACTGATCCAGCCGCTGTGACGCATGTACAAAGCGGCATTCCGAGGCGAACAGCAGTCGCCCCGCCTCGACCAGTGCCGCGTCTTCCTCGGTCAGGTGCGTGCGAGCCCCGGGCGCGCCAGCCGTGTCCGCCGCATGATCAGCCACTGCTGGGCGATCGACAGCGTATTGTTCCAGCTCCAGTAGATCACCAGCCCCGCCGGGAACCGCGCCAGCATGAACGTGAAGATGATCGGCATGAACTGGAACAAGCGCGCCTGCACCGGATCCGGCGGCGGCGGGTTCAGCTTCTGCTGCAGGAACATCGTCACGCCCATGATCAGCGGCCATGCCCCAAGATGCAGGAACGGCGAAATCATCGTCGGATCGAACGGAATCAGCCCGAACAGATTGAACACGTTGGTCGGATCGACCGCCGACAGGTCATGGATCCAGCCAAAGAATGGCGCCTGCCGCATCTCGATCGTGATGAATATCACCTTGTAGAGCGAGAAGAACACCGGGATCTGCACCACCATCGGCAGGCAGCCGGAAGCCGGGTTCACCTTCTCCGCCCGGTACATCGCCATCATCTCTTGCTGCATGCGCTGCGGCTCTTCCTTGTACCGCTCCCGCAGTGCCTGCATTTTCGGCCCGAGCAGCTTCATCTTGCTCATCGACCGATACGAATAGTTCGCCAGCGGGAAGAACAGCAGCTTCACGCCGAGGGTGAACGCCATGATGGCCAGCCCGAAATTCCCCAGCACGCTGTTCAGCCAATCGATCGCCAGGAAGATCGGCCGCGTCAGGAACCAGAAATAGCCCCAGTCCACCGCGTAATCGAAGCGCGGGATGTGCAGCCGCGCCTCATAGTCCTGCAGCAGCGACACGATCTTCGCGCCGGCGAACAGGTGCGACACCTGCATCGCGTCGCCATTCGGCTCGACCGTCTTGGGCTGTTGTGTCAGGTAGTCCACCTGGTAGTGGTCGCCATTCTCCGCAATGTGCGTGAAGTTCACCGTTGCCGGGACGGACTGGTCGGGCACCAGGGCGGTGAGCCAGTACTTGTCGGTGAACCCCGCCCATCCTCCGGTGGTGGTCGCGTCATAGGCGATGGGGTTCTTCTTCTTCTCGGTCTCGCTCTTGGTGTTGGCGTAGGTCAGCTCCTGCAGGGTGTTGTCCACCACGCCAAGCAGGCCCTCGAACAGGATGTAATAGCCCGACGTCTGCGGCGTGTAGTCGCGGCGCACGCGCGACCAGGGAAACAGCTTCACCGGCGCGTCGGTCGCGTTCTTCACCAACTGGCGTACGGTGAACATGTAGTCGTCATCCACCGACAGCTCGATCTGAAATGTCAGGCCGGCGCCATTTTCCCATGACAGCGTCACCGGATGGCCCGGACCCATGGTGTCGGCGGATGCCGCCCACACCGTGTCGTTACCGGGCAGCTTCACCTGCTCACCGGGCGCGGCACTCCAGCCATACTGCACATAGTACGGCTCGCTGTCCGACAGCGGCTCCAGCAGGCGGACGTTCGGCGAACCGGGTGCCAGGGTCTCGCGGTACTCGGTCAGCACCAGATCGTCCAACCGTGCACCGAGCAGGCTGATCGAGCCGCTCAGGCGCGGCGCGGCGATCTTCACCCGTGGCACGTTCTTCGGCGCCGCAGCCGTGGCGGCTGCTACCGCGCCGCCCTGCGCCGGGGTTGGCGACGACGAAGATGACGTCGGGTTAGCGCTGTTGGCGACCTGCGCAGGCGGTGGCGGAGGTGGATGCGGCAGATGCGGCGCGATCAGCAACTGGAAGCCCAGCAGGATGGCGACCGAGATCGCGATCGCGAGGAAAAGGCGCTTCTGGTCCATTACCGCCCCGCTCCGCACTCGCAGTCGGGCACCGGGTCGTAGCCGCCCTCGTGCCATGGGTTGCAGCGCAGGATGCGCCGCGCCGCCAGCCCGCCGCCACGGAGCGCTCCATGGGCGCGGAACGCGTCGATCGCATAGTCGCTACAACTGGGCAGGAAGCGGCAGTTGGCGCCGATCACTGGCCGGATCGTCCATTGGTAGGTGCGGACGGCACCCACGGCGATGTGAGCTGCCGGCGTCATGCCACGCCCGCCTTAGCCAGCGCCCGGCGCACGTCGTTCTGCAGGTTGGCAAAATCGCGGTCCGCGGTCCCAACGCGGCCGATCAGCACCAGGTCGACGCCAGTCACAGGGTGCTCGGCCAGCACGAGCCTGGCGGCTTCCTTCAGGCGGCGGCGAGTGCGGTTGCGGATCACGGCGTTGCCGATCTTCTTCGTCACGGTGAAACCCAGCCGCGCGGGGCCGGTGTCGTCGCGCGGGAGTGCTTGGAGCACCAGCCCGGGCATGGGTGCCTTACGTCCCTTGGCCGCTGCACGCTGGAACTCCGCGCGGCGAGTGAGGCGCCCGGGTGCGGCCAAGCAAGGCCTCGGATCAGGCCGACAGCCGCTTGCGACCCTTGGCCCGGCGGTTGGCCAACACCTTCCGGCCTCCGACCGTGGACATCCGGGCGCGGAAACCATGCCGCCGCTTGCGGACGAGCTTCGAAGGTTGATAGGTGCGCTTCACAGTCAATACTCCGATAGTGCCTGGGCGCCCACCCGGGCACCGGCACACAGGCGGCGGCTTATAGGAGGGCGGTCATGGGCCGTCAATCGCGGCGCGCTGACAGAGAAGATCGGGGCCTCGCCCCGGACCCCGCCAAGAGGCTCTGCCTCTTGGATCTCCGCTAAGGGCATAGCCCTTAAAGCCCGTTTTGTTTGGCTCTGGAGGGAGATGGCACTGACCTCATGGAGGTCGGTGCCATCCCCCTCCAGAGCCAAATACGATGGATTCCAAAGGCTCCGCCTTTGGCGGGGGTCCAGGGGGCAAAGCCCCTTGGTCGGGGCGCGGGGCGAAGCCCCGGTCTAGCTATGGCCAGTGCTGTCGGTTGCAGCGGGAAGTGATGGGCTCTCCGTGGTGAACTGCCGTTGCGCCGAGGCGCTCCGCTCGGCAAACCACTTCGTTGCCGGGACCTGCGGATTGCCGTTCATGTCCTGCCAGTGTTGGTAACCGTAAGCCACCCCGCCCTGACCATCCGCCAGCGCTGGGCCAATGCCAAACGCCGCAACAGCCGCGGCGAGAAACAACGTCTTCATGGGGACTTCTCCTCGCTGACCGGGTCTGCCGAGATGGCGAGACCATCATGTCATCGCGGACGCATAGCGACTTGATCCACGTTGACGCTGGGTAAACGTCCTTCGCGCGCGCGAAGGATAATTGGCTGTCAGGAAATTGATGAAACGAGCGATGTGCACAGCGCCAGAAACGAAGAGGGCCGGCGCTAGGCCGGCCCCCGTTCCGTTCGTCCGCCGAAGCGGCGTTCGTTAGCCCTGGCCGTTGTCGTCCGAGGCATGGAACGGCGCCTGGACGTAAGCCAGTTGCACCCTTGCGGTCGGGTACTGGGCTTGGAACTCAGTCGCCGGCGCGGTGCTACTGTCGGCCTGGTGCCACTGGACGGCACCGGTAGCCGAACCACCCTCACCTTCGGCGAACGCGCTGCCGGCAACGCCAACACCAAGGGCGATCGCGGCGGCTGCGGCAAGAATCATGGTCTTCATCGGTCTTCTCCTCATATCCGGGCCCGTCACCATGGCGGGTCCATCAGGCCCCATCGTCAGGGGGATTAGGTCAGAGTGACTTCCCCGTCTGCGATGGCGTTGAGATAGACCTCTTGCCCGGGTAAAATAATCCGGCTTTCCTGGAATTCATCTTTGCTCAAAGTGGTGAAGTCATGGACCTGCTAGGGGCGCTCGGCGCCTTTGTCCGCGTGGTCGAGACCGGCTCATTCTCGGCGGTGGCGCGCGAGACCCACGCCAGCCAGTCGGCGGTGACGAGGCAGATCGCACAGTTGGAACAACACTTCGGGGTGCGTTTGTTCCATCGCACGACGCGGCGGCTCAGCCTGACCGATGATGGCCAGGCGCTGCTGCCGCACGCCCGGCACCTGATGGAGAACACCGACGAGATGGAGGCCGCGCTTGGACGCCAGAGTGGCGAGCCGAGGGGGCTGGTGAGGCTTGGGACGTCGGTTGCCGGCGGGCTGTTCCTGGCCACGCGGCTGCCGGCGCTGCTGGCGCGTCATCCCGGATTGTCCGTGGAGTTGGTGATGCGTGACCAACCCAGCGACATGATCGAGGAACGGCTGGATCTTGCGTTCCGGTCGGGCGAGATCGCGGATGCGTCACTGGTGGCGCGGCGCGCCGGCCAGCTGGGGCGCGCGGTTGTGGCCGCACCGATCTACCTGGAGCGGCATGGTGCCCCGGCGACGCCCGAGGATCTGGCGCTGCACGTCTGCCTGATCCACGACGCGACGCCGGATCCGCATGTCTGGCGGTTCACCGGGCCGGATGGTCCGATGAGCGTGCGGGTGTCGGGGGCATTCCTAGCCAACGACAGCGAGGCGGTGCGGCGCGCTGCCCGCGCAGGGCATGGCGTCGCGTTGTTGCCGGAGATCCAGCTGGTGGACGATCTGCGGGCCGGGCGGCTGTTCAGGCTGCTGGAGGACTACCCTTCGCAGCAAGTCCCGGTGCATATCGTGTATCCATCGCGGCGGCACCTGGCACCGCGGACGCGGGTGGTGCTGGATTTCCTGATCGAGCAGATGCGGGAGATTTCGCTGCTGCTGGCGCAGGGCGCCGAAGTGGTGACGTAGCAGCGACCGTCGCGCGCGGCAGCCATCGCAACGGTCTTGCTTCCGCGCGGCCATCATGTTCCAAGGCCGCGGATCAAGCACGGCCGGAGGTTTCCCATGCCCGATTCCTTGCCTGATCCCGCCACCACCGCCGCGCTCGCCGCGGAACGCGTGCTGATCCTGGACTTCGGCAGCCAGTTCACTCAGCTGATTGCCCGGCGCCTGCGCGAGTCCGGCGTCTATTGCGAGATCTGGCCGTTCAACACCGATCCGGTGCGCATC
The DNA here is from genome assembly GCA_963726125.1 of uncultured Alphaproteobacteria bacterium. GTDB lineage: Bacteria > Pseudomonadota > Alphaproteobacteria > Acetobacterales > Acetobacteraceae > JAMXLO01. The sequence goes on from CAVSBG010000006.1 coordinate 322,480, forward strand.
GCCGCATGGCGGCCGCGCGGCATCATCCTGTCGGGCGGGCCGGCCAGCCTGACCGAGGGCGCCTCGCCGCGCGCGCCGCGCGCAATATTCGATGCAGGCGTGCCGATACTCGGCATCTGCTACGGCATGCAGGCGATGTGCGACCAGCTCGGCGGCGAGGTGCAGGGCTCAGAGCACCGTGAGTTCGGCCGCGCGTTCGTCGATCTGGTCGACGACTGCGTGCTGTTCCAGGGCGTCTGGCATAAAGGTGGCCGCGAGCAGGTGTGGATGAGCCACGGCGATCGTGTCACACGGCTGCCGCCGGGGTTCCGCCCGGTGGGCGTCAGCGACGGCGCTCCGTTCGCCGCCATCGCTGACGATACGCGGCGGTTCTATGGGCTGTTGTTCCATCCCGAGGTGATCCACACGCCGCATGGCGCGGCGCTGCTGCGCAACTTCACCCACGGCGTGCTGGGGTTGTCCGGCACCTGGACGATGGCGGGGTTTCGCGCCACCGAGATCGCTCGGATCCGCGATGAAGTGGGTAGCGGGCGGGTGATCTGCGGCCTGTCGGGCGGCGTCAATTCATCGGTGGCCGCCGTGCTGATCCATGAGGCCATCGGCGATCAGCTGACCTGCATCTTCGTGGACCACGGACTGCTGCGGGAGGCCGAGGCTGAGGAGGTGGTCAAGACCTTCCGCGACCGGTTCAATATCCGGCTGATCCACTGCGATGCGTCAGAACTGTTCCTGGATGCACTCAAGAGCGTGACCGATCCGGAAGTAAAGCGGAAGACGATCGGGCGGCTGTTCATCGATGTATTCGAGGAAGAGGCGAAGAAGCTCGGCGGTGCCGACTATCTGGCGCAGGGCACGCTGTATCCGGACGTGATCGAGAGCGTCAGCTTCACCGGCGGACCGTCGGTGACGATCAAGTCGCACCATAACGTTGGTGGGCTGCCGGAGCGGATGCGCATGAAGCTGGTCGAGCCGCTGCGCGAGCTGTTCAAGGACGAGGTGCGCGCGCTGGGGCGCGAGCTGGGGATACCGGAAGCGATTGTCGGTCGGCATCCGTTCCCTGGGCCGGGCCTGGCGATCCGTATGCCGGGCGACATCACGCGTGAGAAGCTGGCGCTGTTGCGCAAGGCTGATGCGATCTTCCTGGAGGAGATCAGGGCCGCCGGTCTCTATGACGCGATCTGGCAGGCATTTGCCGTGCTGCTGCCGGTGCGGACGGTCGGCGTGATGGGGGATGCGCGCACCTCGATCACGCCTGCGCGCTGCGGGCGGTGACCTCCACGGATGGGATGACCGCGGATGTGTATCCGTTCGATGCGGGGTTCCTGGCGCAGGTGGCGGGCCGCATTGTCAACGAGGTGCGCGGGATCAACCGGGTAACCTACGACATCACCAGCAAGCCGCCCGGGACGATCGAGTGGGAGTGAGGGGGACGCGGGCGAAATGAACAGGCGAACTTCAGCGGTCGAAATGGCTCGGTCCCGCGGTGTCGATCCAAAAGCTTTCCGCGCTGCGCTGCGCTGCGCCTCGCAAACCTCAGTTGGCATATCCACAATGGGCGGTGGGATGTTTGGGTCGGCAATTTAGAGCACAGAGACATGGAGCGTGTTCTGGCTACCCTTTCATGTGGGCGCCCGACAACAGGATCACCTTTGTTGGAAACTTCGCCGGCAAACGGGCCGGCCAATGTTGGGAGAGCCCCCGGACGAAATCGAAAGAGTCCGATAGAGAGGGCCTTGAAAGCGTCCTTTGGGCCCGTGGCAGATGATACCACGCGAGTGCTGATATTGGGGAGTTTGCCGGGCGATAAGTCACTCGAATGGCGGCAGTATTATGCTAACCCGCAAAACCAGTTCTGGCGGCTGATCGGAGCCGTGATCGGGCGCCGCATGCCCGACGCCTATGAGGCGCGACTTGAGTTCCTGTCGGAAGCCGGAATCGGGCTCTGGGATGTGATCAAGTCAGCGCGGCGCATGGGTAGCTTGGACGTAGATATCCGCGACCACGCGGCTAATCCACTGGCCAAGTTCGTCGCGGAGCTGCCTTCGCTTCGCGCGATAGCCTTCAACGGCGGCAAACCGTCGAAGATCGGCCGAAGGCAACTACGGGAGGGAGAGCCAGCTGCGCTGATCCCACTTCCATCAAGTAGTTCTATGTACGCTGCAATCTCCTTTGAACATAAACTGGCGTCCTGGTTGCAACTTAGAGATTATCTTTAAGAATGATCGTCGTAACTGCGATAGCCACTGTGTTTGCGCTTTCAGAGCTTATACTAACGGCCAATGAACCCAACTCTCCCGATGCGTCGAGGGCGTGACCGATCCTGAAGTAAAGCGCAAGACGATCGGGCGGCTGTTCATCGATAGATTATAGGCGACCCGCAGATTTGCCGCTCTGTCGGGCGTCCCCGCTCTTCGAACGGCGCCCATGCGCCGTCAGGCCCTAACCTTCGCGACTTTGTGGCCTTCATATATTCGGTTGCGCGTTGCTCTGAGAAGTTAGCGCGCACGACCAGTTCTCGGCGTCTATCACACGGTCGTAGATCGACTACTGCTCTTCTTGTCGAATCCTGGAAGATGAGCTGCCCCATGTGCGGCCGCGTGCGTGCACCAGTCAGCCACCCTCGTTGAGCTTTCCCAGTGTGACGGGTGCGGACCCGAGATGGTTGGCCAATCCGCCACCGGAGCGATCGCATCCCCGTCGTCGCTCCACAGAACGACGAAGCGGCAACGCTTCCCCGCTCGCGAGAGCTGATCTCATTGTAGCGCGGATGACTCACTGTCAGGGCTTCACGAACCGATAGGCGAAGCGATCGGTCTCGCCCTTGATCGAGGGATCGAACACCTTGATCGAGTGCGGATCGTCCTTGTTCGCGAGCATGGTGCTTTCCGCGTCCAGTACGAAGCCGGCCGCCTCCACCTCCTCGCGAACGGATGCAGGCTCGATCCGATGCAGCGACTGGGCGTCGCTCGTGCCCGCCCCGACGGCGGCGGCGTGGTCTACGATGACGTAGGACCCACCGGGCTTCAGCCGCTCGTAGACAGCTCGATTGAAGTCGGCCGCCGTCGCGCCCTTGGCCTGGATCAGCGCGGTGTGGAGATCGTGGTAGAACAGGTGCAGCCACAGGACATCCGCTGGTTGCGTGACCTCCGGCATCGCCACGAGGTCCGCCGAGACGGCTTCGACGTTCTCTCGGCCCGGCTCCTTCGCGAGCGTCCGCATGAGGCCGACCGGATCGTTCTTGAAGTGGGCGACTTCGGCCGGCACGAAGCTGTAGACCCGTCCTTCTGGTCCCACGACGTCGGAGAACAGACGGGTCCAGTCGCCGTCGCCCGGGTAAACGTCGATGACGGTGGAGCCCGCATCGACGCGTGCGAACCGGATCAATTCGGATAGCTTGGATTGGTCGTACATCGGGATCTCCTTTACGGTTGAGCATTCGACGAGCGCGCGGCGTGCGAGGCGGCGATCCACGGCTCATTCACCTTCGACACCGAACCGATGGCCGCAGTCGGCCAGCGCTACGCCGGCCCGGACGCGTCCATCTGCGCGGCCCGCGCCAGTGCTTGCGTGTCGACGTATTCCCGGATGTTGGTCAGTCTGCCGTCCCGGACCGTGATGGCGAAGATCCAGTCGTCCTCGAACGTCTTGTTCGTGGCTTTGATCTTTCCCCTCGCGAAGCCGACGACCAGGACCCGGTCTCCTTGCGCTACGAACTCCCGGGGTTCCGTGGACGTTTCTATCGACTTGGATGCCGTCTCAAGCAAATCCGCCAGCCCCGCGTGTCCGCGGTGCGTTCCGGCCAGCGGCCAGTCCTCGCCCGGAATGATCCACTCGATGTCTTCGGCGACCAGCGCCAGCAGAGCCTCCCTGTCGCCGCGGCCGATCGCGGCGAAGAAGTCCTTCACGGTCTGGATGTTCTTCTCAATGCTCATGGGAATTTCTCCATTTCGCACGGATCGGATCGCGCTCGATCCGATCCGTGCATCGTGGCCCTGCCGGTGGGCACGTCGTGTTCATCAGTCGAACTTGACCAGGTCCTTGAAGATCAGATGACCCCAGCTATTTCCGCGCGCCTGGACAAGCAGCCCACCTTCCGACAGCCCGCCAAGTTTGATCGGCGAGAAACCGAGATTTTCCGCGAGCGCACCAATCTCCGCTGCGGCGGCGTCATCGTCGCTCGCCAGGAACACGACTCTCCTGCCACCATGCACGGCCGGATCTTGGTCAAGGATGGCAGCGATCAAATGGTTGAAGCCCTTGACCAGCCTTGCACCACGCGAAGGCCTGCGCGACGAACTTGGAAGAAGGCTGTCCTCCCAGTTCCTCAGGGGGCACGCCGTAGGCGTTGGTCACATCGATGATCGTCTTCCCCTGCCAGGTGGGGAGCGCCTTCGCGACATCCGGGTGCGACTCGAAACGGACGGCCAAAAAGATGATGTCCGCCTTGACCGCTTCCGCCAGCTTTTTGGGAATGATCGTGGGTCCGATCGCGGCCGCATCGGCTGCAAAGCTTTCCGGGTCGCGCGTGGTTGCAACGGAAACTTCGATGCCCTTGCGGGCAAACGCCTTGGCAAGAGCCTGGCCGATATTGCCGAAGCCTATAATTGCATAGCTCATAATGTTTCTCCGATCTTGTGTTGATGCCGGGGTCAGACCTGCGCCATGCCTCCATCGACGGCGAGATCCACGCCGGTGATGAAAGAACTTTCATCGGAGGCGAGGAACGTGACGGCAGCCGCGATTTCCTCTGGCTTGCCCCTGCGACCCATTGGGATCTGTGAAGCAAACTGGGCGGCCGCTTGCTCGGCTTGCTCAGGGGTAAGGCCCGTCGTTGTCTCTAAGGCGGGGGTCTCGGTTGGTCCGGGGCTCATCGCATTCACGCGGATTTTGCGGTCTTTCAGCTCCAGTGTCCAAGCGCGCGCGAAGTTGCGCACAGCCGCCTTGCTCGCGGCGTAGGCGCTAAACCCTGGCAGCCCCAACACGTTCGAGACCGAAGAGGTCAGGATAATCGAACCGCCGTCTTTGAAGAGGGGAAGGGCCTTCTGCACCGTAAAGAACAGCCCCTTCACGTTCACATCGAAGGTCTGGTCAAAATGGGCCTCAGTAGCTACCGCGAGCGGTGCGATTGTCCCCGCGCCCGCGTTCGCGAAGAGAATGTCGATGTGACCATGTTTCTCTTTCACGACGGCATAGAGCCGGTCCAGATCTTCCAAGCGCGACACGTCGCCCACGACCGTCGTAACATTTCCCTTGATGAAGGCTGCGGCCTCCTTCAGCTCTTTCTCTCGTCGCCCGGTGATCACGACGTGCGCACCTTCTTCCACGAAGCGCTTGGCTGTGGCCAACCCAATCCCGCTGCTTCCGCCCGTGATGACTGCGACCTTACCTTCTAGCTTTTTCATCATCTTTCTATCTTTCGTTGTGTGTGGACCAGGCCGGGACCGCGCCGGCGTCAGAGTTGCGCCAGGCCGCCGTCGACGGCGACCTCGCTGGCGGTCATGAAGCTGCTGTCCGACGACGCGAGAAAGGCGGCCACCGCCCCGATCTCCGCCGGATCGGCCATGCGCTGGAGCGGAGTCATCGAGGCGTAGGCCTTCATGGCCCTCCTCGCCCAGCGCTTCCTTCGCGAGTTCGGTCGCCGTCGCCCCGGGCGACAGCACGTTTACCCGGATGCCGGTGCCCTTCAGGTCCTCCGCCCAGGTCCGCGCGAGGTTGCGCACTGCCGCCTTGCTCGCGCTGTAGGCGCTGAATGCCGGGGCGCCCGTGGTGCCGGCGCTCGATCCGGTCAGGATGATCGAACCGCCCTGGCCCATCAGCGGCAGCGCCTTCTGGACCGTGAAGATCGTACCCTTCACATTGGTGTCGAAGGTTTCGTCAATGTGCTCGGCGGTGATCTCGCCGAGCCGAAGCTGGCTTCCCGCCCCGGCATTGGCGAAGACGATGTCGAGGGTTCCGCGCTCGGCCTTCACCGCCGCGTAGAGTCGGTCGAGGTCGGCCTCATCCGAGACCGAGCCCTTCACCGCGCGGGCATTGGGCCCGAGGTCGGCCACAGCGGCGTCGAGCGCTTCCTGCCGGCGGCCGAAGATGAAGACGAAGGCGCCCTCCTCGATGAAGCGCTTTGCTGCGGCGCGGCCGATGCCGGTAGCGCCACCGGTGATCACCGCGGTCTTTCCGTCTAGCTTTCCCATGACTTCTCCTTTCGGGCTCTGCCTCTGGTCGTTCGGGAAGCCCCCCGAGAGCCTGGAGATGGGTCTGCCGGGGGTCAGGCGTTGAGTGCGGAAACGCGCACATCGGTGGTGCGAAATCGATCCGGCTGGACGAACGACGCCAGCCGCGACGATCGGTGTCCACCGTCCGGAATTGGGCCGCTCTCGTCGACATAAGCTGTAATGACCGCCCGTACTGCTGTACGACGCGTTAGATATGGGCTTCGGAAGGCGCACCGCGCGGTGCCGGATTGCACCATGATCGACTGGGATGACGTTCGCTACTTTCTCGCCGTCGCGCGCGGAGGCTCGGTGCGGGCTGCCGCCGCGCGCCTCGGGGTGAATCACTCGACCGTGCTGCGACGCATCGCCCAGCTCGAGGAACGCCTCGGGGCGCACATGTTCGAAAAGCTGCCTTCGGGCTACCGCCTGACGGCTGCGGGGGAGGAGGTCCTCGAGCTCGCGGACCAGATGGAAGCGTCGTCGCACCAGCTGGAGACGCGCGTCTTCGGCCGCGACCAGAGCGTGCGCGGGCTTCTGCGCGTGACACTGGCACCGACCCTCGCGACACACCTGCTCATGCCGGACTTCGCCGATTTCGCGCGTCTGCATCCGGACATCGAGATGGAAATCTTGTCGTCCGGCGAGCTGGCAAATCTGACCAACCGAGAGGCCGACGTCGCGATCCGCGTCGTCTACGACCGCAAAACCCTGCCGCTCAATCTTCACGGCCTGAAGGGACCGGAGCTGTTCGGCGGCGTCTACATAGTCCCGCGATCGACTAGCCGCGTGGCGTGCGGGCGCGCCTGATCCCATCCGGTGGATCGTCATAAGCAGTCATGGAATCCCGGATTGGGCCCGCGAGGTTCGCACCACGGGGGTTCCATTCAGGACCACGGACGGCGAGGCGCAGATCGTTGCTGTACAGCAAGGGCTCGGGATGACGGCACTGCCGTGCTTCGTCGGAGATGCCGACCCCCTACTGGTGAGGGTGCCGGGTACCGACCTGCACATGTACGGAACGGTCTGGCTTCTCACACAGGGCGAGACACGCAAGACAAAGCGCGTGCGGCTCTTCACCGAGTTCGTATCCCGCAGGCTCGCCGCGTACGCGCCGCTTCTCGCGGGACTGTCCGTATCGCGCAACTAATACCAGATCTCATTGATGATGACCCATGGCAAACCAGCAAGCCTTTACTCGGTGTTGCCGGCAGCAGCGGAAGCAGTAAAAGAATTTTCAACCACAGATGCACGCAGATGAACGCAAATAACTCGGCCCCAAAGAAGCGCGGCTTGCCCGCTTTGAAGCATTGCGTCTGGCACTATCCGTGTCCATCTGTGTGCATCCGTGGTTGAAACTCCTTACTAGCCTCGACTGCCAACGCGTCATGCCGAATGTCATCGCCGGACGCGGCAGGTCGCCGGCGAAGCTTGCTGTAATGCGGTCGGAAGCCCCGCGCTCCGATCGCTCCAAGCAACATCGCGGTCAATCCCTCGCGCTGCTGACGTTGGTTTTCGGCTAGGTCGCAGTGCGGCGTTGCCAGTGGATTCAAAAAAAGTGGACCGATCGAGTGAGAATAATTCCGGTCCATCGCCCGGGAACCCATACAGACAACTGAGAACGGTAAAACGCGCACATGCCATAGGCGACTATGAGCCTGACGGATGTAACGTCACGGCGTAGGGCGCGCCAACTTGCACCAATCTGATGCGTCAACCTTGGCTCAGGTATTGCGCACCCTATAGCCGCCGGGGTGCTCGCCCCGTACGATGTTCCGACCGTGACGCTGGCAGCAAGGCAGCAGCCAACGTCGGCCATCTGACCTCTTGCTACGGACCCGAAAGTGTGACGTTGACCCCGCCTGGAGCGAGAGTAAGTCTAGCCCCTTGAGAAGTCGAAATCCCATCTATCACGACGCCATTTTGATTTCGCAGAGTTGTCACGGAACCGCCGCCCGCCACAGTCGCCCCGGCAGTGACCGAAACATAATTGCCGCTGAAGTCGGCGAGGTTGCGCAGGTTGCGGACCGTTCCAGTGCCAGTGCTCCGTGTCACGCCAACATCCACCACTGATAACCCACTCAATTTGAACGGGTACTGCCGGCCTTGATACGTCAGGCTCCCACTCCCCCACTGGAACCCGATGCCGATTGCGACCGCACCTCCGGTGAAGGTGACGGTTCCCTCAGTGGCACCGAGATTGGCAGTCGTGGGCGGAGCAGCCGGCGGCTGTGAGGCACAGCCTGCCAAGGCGCCGATGCTTAAAAGCGCCGTCGCGGCAATTGTGAAGCGACGCATCCGTTTCCTCCATTCCGCTTATGAGTTCCACATTAGAGCCCAGCTTGCAGACTACACAAGTCACAATCAGCAGCGGGCGTGAGTTTGACCACTCGTCAGAGCTTCGAGGCACCGTGGCAAATCGAGAACTCATCTCCGTGCGACCCAGCTTCGCACGACATGCAGCTTCATGATTGACGGGTGGCTTCCTGTAGCGCGCGCACACCGATCGCGGCAACCAAGCCGGTGAGCAGGATTCCGGTGAAGCCGATGACCACCGCGAAGAGTCGCGTGACGAAGTGTCCCGGCACGAAATCGCCATATCCAATCGTAAGCCCGGTGACGAAGGTGAAGTACGCTGCATCGCCCAGCGGCCAACCTTCAAGACGGCCGACCAGCATGCCGAGCAACAACTGCACGCCAACAAGTCCTGACAGAATCGGCCAGACTACTTGGAACTCGTTCCAGAGCGCCCGAAGGAAGCGGCGCCGAACCAGGGTGGATCGCGTCATGGTCCGCCTCACCGGACGCCTTTTCGGAAGTCAACCGGATTATCGCGCGGGCACAACGCTTGCCGCGATCCCAACGGAGTAGGTCACGTCAACCTCATCGCCTGGGTGCAGGGTCCGGACGAATTCCATTACTTTTGGGTCGTTGATCTGTACAGCCCGAAGAATGCGCGCCGGCCCAACGAACGATACTATACGGTTGGGCAGGTCGATGCCCTGAATCTGCACCCGCGCCTGCAAAGTCTCGCGGTGGAAAGCGCCAGGTTTCGTCCCCGGCTCGGCTCGCATAGCGGTGCCCTCCAGGGAATTGACCGGTACGGAACCAGCCTTACTCATTTGCAGTGCCACGGATCGATGCACGCTGACCAGCACCACGTCGCCCGGATGCACCTGGGGCAGGTTATGAACCTCCGGGCTGGCTACAATCGTCGCGAGTTCTCCGTCATCGCCACGCAGCAGCACGGTTCGGCTCTTCAGATCCACGGATTCGACGATGGCTTTCGCCTCGACCAGGTCGCTGCTGACGACAGGCTGCGCTTTTGATGCTGCGGGCAGGGCAAGTAAGGCTGCTACGCTCAGTCCGAATAGAGTACGAAGTAGGCTTTTCATGCTTAGTTCCTTTGCTCGAAACCAATTCAACAAACCGATGCCCGACCCGAGCGGAGCCAGGGTATCCTTGGCCCTGACCCGCTTTCTGCACAGCCATGCTGATCGGCGTGTCTGTCAGAATTTGGTTCAACTATTGACACCCGCTAACTATGCCGCGCGTGAAGAGGGTGACGCAGAATACGCGGACGCGACATAGGGATCGTCTGCTGTCCTTGAGCGGCCGGAGCAGAGATCATAAGGCTATCACCGGTTCCAGTGCAACGCTGTTCGATGGCCGGAGCGCGATGAGCGGAGTGGCAACATGCTGAACCGAGTGCGTGTCCCAGGGACGACATTACCGTCGCCGAGCTGTGTGACCGGAGCCCGGAAAACCGGACCGTCTGAACGAGAAAAGTCCGGTAGGTTTGGCCATTGGGCAACCGAAGCGATATGGCGAGGAAGCAATCGCAGTTCAGTGAGCAGCAGATCTCCTAGCTAGAACCTCCACCAGTCCGAGGAGTGTGGTGCGGTCGAGGAGGTGCGCCATAAGGCCTGGCATCTCGATCCAGACCTACAACCAGCGGCGGAAGCGCATCCTCGTTCTGCTACGGCGTGAGGGCCTCAGCATCTGCGGTTCTTATGGCAATGCGGATTGCTGAGCTGGCTTCTTGGGTACTGCCGGTGCTTCTGTCGTCTTGTTCTGTTCACGTGACAGACTCAGACCTTGCCGGTCTTGCAGAAGAGCCGCCGCCTGATCCTGGTCATCGAAACCTGAGCGGCCAACGCCCCGATTCAAATGGTCAAGGTAGCGCAGCACTTCGTCGCGACGCTGTTGTCCGGCAACGGTGTCAGCAAGTCCGACCAACGCCGATTGCAGCCGCCGCACGACCTGAACAGAGGTGGCGCCGAACTGTCGTATTTCGTCGAATGACAGCGAAAGATAGTCCTGCCATGTCGGCACCGGAAAGGTCACGCGAATGGTACCGGTCCCGTCGCGGGCAAAACCAGCATCCAGTTGCCTGCGTCCAAGTCTCCGCAGCAAATCCTCAATTTGATCGAGCGCCTGCACCGCTGTCGTTGGATCATTGATGGCGGGTGACAGGGCCCGGATAGCGATATCGACAAGCAGGCGAATGGCGTATTTCGGATCCTGTTCGTGGGTCCGCGTCGTCGCCAGGCGAACGGCTCGTCTCAGCCGCTTCTCGGGCAGAGTCTGCGCGGAACCGCGTACCCACACAGCACAGCATCTTCCACCAGCGTCTCGCCAACGCCAGATTCGAACGACACCACTGCATTGGCGCGTTGGGCAAGCTGAACTATTGCCGCGATGTCGAGTTGCGCGATCACCATCGGATCACCGGAATAGCCAAGCGTCTGCGTGACCGGCCCGAATGCAGCGGGCACGCCGATAGCGGCCGGCGTCTCGCCCTCTGAATAACCTACAATGTGGGGAAACATGGCACGAATGACTGCTCGTCCCCGCGAACCGATGACCTGCAGCACATTGTGGATCTGCAGATCGTTGACGCTCCGGATCAGCCTGACGAACACCAGCAAACTCGCGACGAGTAGAGCCGTGACCAGCAGGTAGGAAAGCAGTGGCACTGCACCGGAGCCGCCGCGGTCCGTCCAAACCAGCGCCGCCAGCGCGTAGATGAATGTCGCAAAGAAAACACCGAGGGCATGATAAAGCGTTGGACTGCTGGCAAACATGGCGACCAGGCGCGGCGAGTAGGCGAGCGCGCTGAACTGCACCATAACAAAGGCTACGGCAAACACTATGCCTGTCAAAGCCATCATGCCGGAGCTGACTGCCGAGAAGAAGGCCATCGCGGCCCCAGCCGACATGCCGTTGGTATATGTGGCGAAATATGTCTGCTCGAATCGTGGCAGGATCAGACCCGCCGCCAGACTTACCAGTGTATATACCATGGGGATAAGCCAAAGCGGCATGGTCTGTTATCACCTACCCCAATAGATGGCACCCAGTCAGTAGTCCTTTGGTTGAAGATCCTGGCTGGATACCGGTGATCTTGGTGCCCTCCAGGCCTAGCAGGTTCGAGACGGCTCGGGGCCTTTTTGGCGGGTTCAGTTGGATGGCCACGTCAGCTCCGGCACATATTTGTACGGATAGTCTGCCTCCTTGTAACCATGTGCCTTCTGCCGATCCGGCAGCTTTACCTTCTCCCGTGGAAGACCCTCGTAAGGAATGTGCCGCAGGATGTGCGTGATGGCATTCAGACGCGCAAGCTTTTTGTCATCCGAGTGAATGACAAACCAGGGCGCCCATGGCGTGTCGGTCGCCTTGAACATCTCGTCGCGTGCGCGGGAATAGTCATACCAGCGGCTGTACGACTTCAAATCCATCGGCGACAACTTCCAGACCTTCCGTCCGTCGTCGATGCGCGATTCCAACCGACGCGTCTGCTCCTCTTCGCTCACCTCCAGCCAGTATTTCAGCACGATGATGCCCGAATCGATCATCGCCTTCTCTGCGCCCGGGGCCATCTGGAGAAACCGATTCACCTGCTCCTCGGAGCAAAAGCCCATGACCCGCTCGACTCCAGCACGATTGTACCAGCTCCGGTCGAAGATCACGATCTCGCCGGCGGCCGGCAGGTGTGGGATGTAGCGCTGAATATACATCTGCGATTTCTCGCGTTCCGTTGGTGCCGGCAATGCGACCACACGGAACACGCGCGGACTGACACGTTCGGTGATCGCCTTGATGACGCCGCCCTTGCCGGCGCCATCGCGTCCTTCGAACAGGATACAGACCTTGAGGCCCTTGTGTACGGTCCACTGCTGTAGCTTGACCAGCTCAACATGCAATTTGGCGAGTTCACGATCGTAGTCCTTACCCTTCAGCTTGCCATCAGGCACTTCTGGGGTTTCCGCGATTTCGCCCTTCCTGGCTTTCTTCGTCGCGCTCATGATCATCTCCTGGTTCTACGGCAACAGCGTCGTCGCCAAGTATCAGCCTTCGTCCAGCTCGCTCTTCGGCCACGAGAAGAACAGGCCGACATCGCCTGGCTTGCCATCAGGGTAGTTGATGATGCGAACGGCGAACTTGAACCCACCAGGCTTCAGGTGTTGCTTCCAGAAATCGAACACTTGATGAACCCCTTTCGGCAGGCTCAACAGCCAGTCGGGTTCCTCCGCCTGCTTCGCCAACTCTTCCTTGCTTGGCTTGTTGATCGGTGGCACCCCAGCATTGATGATCGCTCGCCCACCATCAGTGCAGAAGCTGCTGGGAAATGACGAGAACATCAGTTCGGTCTCACCGCGCTCGAACGCACGCTTTATTCTGTCGAGGCCGGATTTGATCACTTCGTCGGTCAGTTGGAAACTGTCGAGACGCGCCCTGAACTCGGCAAGCTCCTCTTGCTTGCGTTGCTGCAGCTGCTCCTGCAGCACCCTGTCGCGGCGACGCTCAGCATCCCTCTCCGCGAAGAGAGCGGATACCGATAGGCCGGAGCCTGATGTTGCCGACATTGCACCCTCCTTCTCTAGATGCTGATGCACCCAACCAAATTGACGCTCGAGCAAGACTTATCCTGGGCGATGACAGACCGCGTTGATCTATATCAACCGCAACGTGCTCCTATGACGGTCTGATGGGCGGTGACCTCCGCTTGTGCGTCGCAGCATTCAACGCGGCTTGGTCACGATCGAGGCTCTGGTCATCTTGCCGGGCATTTCAGCTTGGCGCCGATATCCCCTCGCCGGTGGTGGCTCCGAGCTGGAGGACAAGCAATCGCGCGCGATGCTCGTGCAGCGGCTTTGACTTGGATCAACCTAACATGTCGCGTTACTGTTACAACACTTTCGACACGTTGTGCGTAATGGAGCTCTATCGAGATGCCCCTGACAATTTTGCCGGTGGTTGCGCGCATCACCTCACGGACGCCTGAAGGCGGTCACGGACGATTAGGTCTCCGCCCGAGAAATCGCACAGCGATCGGCCATTCCACCACGAACATCGCGGGTCTGTTCGGCCTGGGTTTGCTGCTTGGCGTTGCCGGTTGCGCCTCGATCGGTCCGGGAACGGTGCCGCGTGACCGCGTCGACTACATCACAGCGGTCGCAGAGTCATGGAAAGAGCAGACGCTCCTGAACGTTGTTCGGATGCGCTATGGCGACGCGCCGAGCTTTGTTGATGTCTCGTCTGTCATCAGCGCCTATGCTTTTCAGGGGCAGGTCGCAGCAGGCGGTCAGATCAGTTCCAACCTGACCGCCACGATTCCATCAAACCTGGCAACCTTAGGCGGAAACGCGACATATCTGGATCGCCCGACAATCACCTACACGCCAGTCACGGGCGACAAGTTCGCCAAGAGTCTCCTCAGGCCGATCCCGCCCAGCGCCATCTTTGAGCTCATCCAGGCCGGTTACCCCGCAGACTACATTCTTCAGATGACGACGCGGGCAATCAACGGCGTCTACAACCGTTCCAGTATGGCGGGAGGCGGACGCGAGGCTGATCCTGAGTTCTACCCGCTGCTGGACGCCTTGCGACGCCTGCAGAACTCGGGCGCGGTCAGCCTGCGGCTCGAGAAGCACGGTTCCGATGAGACCGGGATTTTGATCCTGGCCGGCCGGCGAGCGGAAGAGGTGAACAATGATCTTGAGTTTGTCAGGAAGACGCTCGGGGTCCTTCCGGAAAAGAATGGTGAAGTGACACTTACTTTTGGTGCTCTTCCGCGCAACGGGAAGGAGATCGCCGTACTCTCCCGCTCGATGCTGGGAATCCTGCTTGAGGTGGCCAATGGCATCGATGTGCCGAACGCACACGTTGAGGAGGGAAGAACTCCCACTTCCATGCGGACAGCCAATGCGCAGGACCCGCACGATCGTCCGCTGATCCGCGTTCTATCGGGCGCAACCCCACCCGCCAATCCGTTTGCGGCCGTGCATTACGGCGATACGTGGTACTGGATCCGCGATGAAGACCTCGCGTCAAAACGCATCTTCACGTTCCTGATGATGTTCTTCTCACTCGCTGAGACCGGTGTGACAGCGCAGGCGCCGGTGCTGACCGTCCCGGCAAACTAAATCAGCAAGGCGACGTCCCGAGGCTTGATCTAGGTCAAACGCAACGCCGTCGAATGTGCTATAGGACCTCCCAAAAGGTACGAAGGGAGCCGATCAATGCTCGATGAAGCCCCATTCACCGCGGGTGAACTCATGACGCGCGACGTGGCCGTGGTGCATCCGGAAACATCGCTGCTCGACGCGGTAAAGCTGATGGCACGGCGGCACATCAGCGGTATGCCGGTCGTGGACGCCAAAGGTGTCATTGTCGGCATGATTAGCGAGGGAGATCTGGTCCGCTGGCACGAAGGGCTGACCGAACGGCAGGGACGGTGGCTCGACATGTTGGCCGACGGTTTCGAACTCGCCCCAGCCTTTCTCCAGGGGATTAAGGAGCAGCATCGCAAGGTCCAGTCGGTTATGTCAGACGGAGCCACAACCGTCACCGAGGATACACTGGCGCGTGACGTCGCTCACCTGATGTACCGGAAGAACTTCAAGCGTGTGCCGGTGGTACGCGACGGCAAGCTGGTCGGCATTCTGGCGCGGTCCGACCTCGTGCGGGCACTTGCGCTGAAGCTCGGTGAGAATGCCGCTCCCGCTCCAGACGGTGGGCACGGAACGGTGGACGAAGCATTGAGGCACGGGCGCCAGCAAGGTACCCGCCGTCCTACCGGTTCGTGACTTCTATGCGGGGCTACCGGTGAGTTGGCTGCGATCCACAGGAAGCAAGGCGGTTGACTTATATCCTCCTACGCGGTCCGTTGAGAACCGCCAGGCAACATTGTCAGTTGCCGCCCGCTGGGGCGCGATAAGTCCGGACGGTGACAGATTTGCAGGTGACGTTCGGGCCGTTGATGTTGGCGATGATCGTGCCATTCTTTCCGACCTTCCCATCAACAGTGGCGGTTCGGCCCTGTCCCTCCATCTCGACGGCCGTCATGGTAAAGGTGTGGTTCGGCCGGTCGACCTTTCCGGTTGCCCGCGCCATCGTCTTCATGTCGTCCCATGCTATCATGCCTGCCAGGATGTCATTGGGCTCAACCACAACGTGCCAGTCCAGCGAGGGGCAAGCACCCGCGGCCGGGGAGTGAAGGACGTAGATGCGGCCCTGCGGCACCTGAGCGACTGCCACACCCAGCCAAAGGCCCAAGGCAGCAAAGGCTGCCGCGATCAGTCGGCCGACGGACACTGTTACGTTCCTTTCAAGCACTTACCGCGACCATGGGGCCCGCCCGAAAATTGTCTATCAGGATGTATACACTCACCAGAAGCACCCAACACGGGAAGACGAACAGGACCCAGTCGAAATAGCTGGCCGCAAACAGGAGAAACAGCGCCGATGCATAGCCCAGCAACGCAATCCATCGTGCGGTGACCCGGGTACGGTAGATCAACGTGGATGTCGTGACCATGAACACCGCCGCCATCTTGAACGCGTAGACATGCATCACATCGTAGGTGAACGAGCGCGCAAACGTGAATGAGGAGCGGTCAGACATTGCCGCCGGCGCGGCGGCATACGCCCTGGTAAGGCCGCTCGCAGCCGCTGCGGCAATGAAGATCATGCCGAGGAACATGAGGCCGCTGCCGAGAAAAACGGTTGCGAAGAACTTGTCCTCCATGATGCCGAGGCGGTCGCGCAGAACACCAAGGAACCACATGAATGCGACACCCGCGAATGGCACGAGGTTCAGCGCGAGGGAGACCCGACTTGAGCTCACTCGCAGCCACTCACCTGCGTCCAGCGGATCTGATGGGACGGACAGGTGCAGTAGCCACAGGCACGAGATCAGCAACAACGAAAAGATGATACCGGCGACCGCCGCGGCACGTGGTGTTCGCAGCGCCGCCCGGACGAGGGGCGTCTTGGTTTCGATCGCCGAACATGAATGGCCGCTCACATGCATGATCCATCGATCGGCGAGGCTCGGAGGTGGATTGGCATGAGGCCCTCGTCAATCCGCCACATGGTCCACGGTTGCAGGCACCTTCGGCGGCGCTTCAACTGGACGCGCCGATGAGCGCAGGCGTTCGCGGATCGACTGAAACGTCACGTAAAGAGCCGGGATTGCGAAGATCCCGATAAACGAGGCCGTGAGCATGCCACCGAACACTGGCGTGCCGACATCACGACGAGCCAATCGCGACGGTCCCTCGGCAATGACCAGCGGCAACAGGCCCAGAATGAAGGCGAAAGACGTCATCATCACTGGCCGGAAGCGCAGCCGCGCGCCCTCGGTTGCTGCCAAGAGCAGCGGTATGCCTTCGGTGCGTCGTTCCTTGGCGAACTCCACGATCAGAATGCCGTTCTTGGCTGCCAGGCCAATCAGCACCACCATGCCGATCTGGGCATACAGGTCGAGCGTCAGACCTGCGACGACGATCGCAGCGAACGATCCAACGACGCCGATGGTGACCGACAGCAGAACCGGAACTGGGATTGTCCAGCTCTCATACAGGGCGACCAAGAAGAGGTACGCGAACAACACCGCGAAGCCGAGGATAATCGTGGTCTTACCTTCCGCCCGCTTTTCCTGGAACGACACATCGGTCCACAGACCGCGATACCCACGGGGCAGCGTATTCGCCGCAACCTGTTCCATTGCTGCCAGCGCCTGTCCGGAGGAAACACCCGGCGCAGGGCTGCCCTGGATCGTCACGGCGACGCGGTTGTTGTAGCGGATAAGGGCCTGAGGTCCGATCACCGGCCGCACCTCCACAAGGCTGCGCAGGGGAATCATCTGGCCGTCGGCACTGCGCACATTGATCCGGTAGATGTCGTCGATCGACGAACGGTCCTCCGCCTCCGCCTGGACTTGCACCTGCCAGGTGCGACCGAACAGGTTCATGTCGTTGACGTAGTAGCCGCCGAGCGAGGCTTGCAGCGCCTGGAAGATCGCCGATGGATCGACCTTCAGCACCTGCGCCTTGTCGCGATCGATGTCGAGATAGATGGACGGCGTGGCCGCGGAGAATGTACTGAACACGCGACTGAGCTTTGGATCCTGATTGGCCGCAACCAGCAAACCGCGCAGGACCTGCGCGATGGCCTGAGCGCTGCCGCCACCAGAGTCCTGCAGCACATAGCTGAACCCACCACCGGTGCCGAGGCCAATGATCGGCGGTGGCGCAAGCGGAATGCCTCGCCCGCCGCGTACCTGACGGAACTTCGTGCCAAGCCTGGCGATCATTGCCTGCGCAGAGTCGGATTCCGCCGGTCGTTCTTCAAATGGTTTAAGCGAGACGATCAAGAAGGCAGCGTTGGGCTGCGAGTAGTTGTCGATGAAGTTCAGTCCAATCGTCGCAGAGTAGTCTTCGATCGCCGACTCCTGCTTCAGGATGTTCTCGATCTGTCGGACCACATCGGTGGTGCGCGCGATCGAGGCACCGTCCGGCAACTGCACGACCACGAAGAATGCGCCTTGGTCGTCCTCCGGCAAGAAGCCGGTCGGCGTGATCTTTCCCAAACCCACGACCCCGACCATGGCAATGGCTACCATCACCAGGCCGATGATCGACATACGAACCAATCGGGCGACGATTGCGCCGTAGCCATCGCGCACCCAATCGATCCCACGCATCAGCGCCCCGATCGGACCACGGCGCGGTCCGTGATGCGGCCGCAGCAGAATGGCGCAAAGCGCCGGCGATAATGTGAGCGCGTTGATTGCCGACAGGAACATCGAAACAGCCACGGTGACGGCAAACTGGCGGAACAGTTCACCAGAGATGCCGGGGATGAATGCGACCGGCACGAAGACCGACAGCAGCACCAGCGTGATTGCTATGATTGGCGCGAAGATCTGTCCCATCGCCATTTTGGTGGCTTCGGCGGGCGACAGTTCCGGGTTATGTTCCATCACCTGTTCGACCGCCTCAACCACGACAATCGCATCATCCACAACGATCCCGATGGCCAACACGATCGCGAGCAAGGAGACTGTGTTCGCCGAATAGCCAATGGCGTTCAGCACGATGAACGTACCGATAAGGCTGACCGGAACAGCGATTGTCGGAATCAGTGTGGCACGCAGATTTCCCAGGAACAGGTAGACGACGAGAACGACCAGGATGAACGCCTCGATCAGCGTCTTCTGAACCTCGTGGATCGTAGCCGTGACAAATGTCGTCGGATCGTAGGTAACCTTCCATGCCAGATCGTCCGGAAAATCGCGCGCCGCGTCAGCCATTGCCTGCTTGACGCCGCCGAGCGCAGTGAGCGCGTTAGCCCCAGGCGCCTGATAGACTGCAATCAGGGCAGCCGGCGAACCATTCAGTCTCGTGGAACGATCGAGATTGGAAGCCCCCAACTCCAGACGCGCAATATCTCCAAGACGCAGAACTGACCCATCAGGGTTGGTCCGGATCACGATCTGTGCAAACTCGTCCGTAGAGGTCAAACGGCCCTTTGTCTGGATATTGAGCTGCAACTGCTGATCGTCGGAAATCGGCCTGGCGCCAATCCGTCCGACGGCCGCCTGCACGTTTTGCAGTTTGATCGCGTTGATGACGTCGGCTGACGTCAGGCTCAAGCCCGTTAGACGGTCGGTGCGAATCCAGACCCGCATCGAATAGTCCTGCGGCCCGAACAGAGTCGCATCGCCAACGCCTGGTGTGCTCCTTATCTGGTCCAGCAGGTTGATGGTCGCATAGTTCGATATGTACAGCTCATCGTGCGTCTGCTTCGGTGAATACAGCGCGATCACGCCCAGTAGCGCGGAGGACTGCTTCTTGACCGTCACACCCTGTTTGCGAACATCCTCCGGGAGTTTCGATAGTGCGACCTGCACGCGATTGTTGACGTTGACCGTGTTGATGTCTGGATCGGTCCCAAGCTCGAATGATACTTTCAGCGAATAGCTGCCGTCGTTGCCACTCACGCTTTTCATGTAGATCATCTTGTCGACGCCGACGATCTGGCTCTCGATCGGTTGCGCGACGGTTGCCTCGACGACGGCGGCGGAAGCACCAGGATACGTCGTGGTGACTGACACCTGTGGCGGCACGATATCGGGATACTGTGCGATCGGGATCACCAGCAGGGACAACAACCCTGCGATGGTCGTGACGATGGCGATGACCGTCGCCAGCCGCGGCCGGTCAATGAACATGGCAGAAAACATGTGTCAGCCCCCGGTGAGTGGCGGCTGCGCTGGCGTGGCGATAACCGGCGAGCCAGGACGCAGGCTTTCCATGCCCTGCACCACAACCTGCTCCCCGCCCTTCAACCCATCCTCCACGATTGAGTAAGGCCCCGACTCGCCACCAAGCTTCACACGCGCAACCGCTGCCTTGCCATCCGCAACCACGAAGACATAAGTGCCCTGCTGATCCACGATCAGTGCTGACTGCGGCACAAGCACCTTGTCCACTGGCTTATCGGCTTCCACCGATACCCGAACGAGCTGCCCATCGATCAGAGTGCCGTTCGGGTTGGGCACTGTCGCCCGTACCAGCACCGTGTCAGTCGCGCGATCGATCGTGACGTCGACAAAGTTGATCCGGCCAGTCTGGTCATAGCTGGAGCCGTCGGAGAAGTGGATCCGAACGCTCAACGCCTGCTCGCGCTTCTTGCGTTCGTCCTGTTCCTGCACCTTCAGGAACTCACGCTGGCTCACCGGGAAGGTCACATAGACCGGGTTGCGGCTGACGATAATCGTGAGAGGCCCACTATCAGGCCCGACCACATTTCCCTTCGTCACCTTTGATCGGCCGATCTCGCCAGTGATCGGCGCCGTGATCTCGGTGTAGCCAAGATTGACGTTTGCTGTCTTCAGATTGGCGTCCGCGATGACCACCTCACCCTGCGCACCGGTTTCAGCTCCCACTCGCTCATCCAGCAACGCCTTCGAGGCGGCGGCGGTCTTCACCAGTTCCTCGGTCCGTGCCCGTTGTGCCGATGCGTTGGCGTATTTCCCTTGCGCTTCCAGCAACGCGCCACGCGCCTGCTGGACCGCGGCGTCGAAGCTGTCGCGCTCGATGCGGTAGAGGACGTCGCCCTCTTTGACCAGCGCCCCGTCCTTGAACAGGATGTCCTGCAGGAAGCCGGTGACCCGCGCGCGGATTTCGACCCGCTCCATTGCTTCCACCCGGCCGACGAATTCCGTTGACTGCGTGATTGGTCGCAGTTCCGCCGCCAGCGTGCCGACTGGAAGGGCGGCCGGTTGTTGTGCCCATGCCGGGGACAACGAGGCAATCAGACAAACAAGGACAGAGACATATAGCTTAGAGCGCACCTGGTTCCCCCTGCCGACTTATTTGTTCCATCGAAGGTCGGACGTACGCCTCGCGCAGAGCGGCCGAAGATGTTCGCCAATAGCTCGCAGCTTCCCGCATCCTTGGAACCCCGCCGATCAGCATATGAGCATAGCGGTTGTGTCCGCGCTTGCGCCAGAACTCATTGCTATAAGGTGCCCGGCATGCGTCCTCATTCGATCGCAGGACTGGCAGGAAAACTTGTCGGGCGTGACCTGATAGAGCCCCGCCCGGAACCGCCCAATCTGGATGGCGGCAAAACTAGTAACGCCTACGACTTGCACTAGCCTCGAGCGCGTCAGTCTCACCTGAACGTCGCCAAGATGCTGCACCTCATTGGACGACTGTGCCTCAGCGCGGGAATGACGGCTATCCGATTCCGGCAAATCGACCGGCAGGTCGCCGAAAGCGGATAGTCAATAGCGAGGAAGCGGTGCTATGAAAACACTCGGCGCTCATCCAGAAATGCAACGCCCAAGACAATCGAGAATGTGTCCGGGGAAGCGCCTTTCCCTGAACGGTGCCCGCCCACAGTGCCAATACGCAGAGAACCGACAAATACCGTCGGAAGGAGCGATCCACCATAGGGGGGCTTGCAAATGGAACAGCTATTCGCAGTGGGGTTTCCCCTCCTATCGGTCGCAACTTGCGCTGCAATCACAGGCAGGCTGTCAACGCACTCGTCCGCGGGTCAGACGTCCAAGGGCCAACTCGATGGCCGCTTCGCGCTGAATGCGAATTCATCCGGTCCAAACTGCTCCTGCAATGTAACGTGGACCGCGGCGCGCTGACCGTTGCGCAACGCGGTATAGGATTATCACTGTGGGCGACGGCGATAGGCAGCAGCAGGCGTCTCCGCGCTTCTCTCTTGCACACTCCTTCGATCGCCGTGGCGGCTTGATCGGGCGCTGTCGGTTGGCGCCGCGCGTGTGGCGGCCAGCGCAAGACCGCCGTCATGGCGATAGCTCACCTGGTTCCGCCGCACACACTCCAGGCGTGACCCGAATGGACAGAACCGAGGCACACAGGAGCTAGCATGTCACTTTCTTCCCTACACGACGCGGACTTTGAACGACGCCTCGCGCGACGCCTTCTCGAAGTACTCATCCGTGCCACCCTTCTCCTCGCCATGGCACTGCTCTGCTACCGCGTTCTGGCCCCCTTCCTCCCCCTGGCGATCTGGGCGTTGATCTTCGCGGTGACCCTCTACCCCTTGCACCTGCGCATGGCGGCCTATCTCGGCGGACGATCCGGGCTCGCAGCGACCCTGCTGGTGCTGCTCGGGGTCATCGTGCTGATCGTGCCGATCGCGATGTTGATGAGTTCGCTGGGCGATTCCATCAGGAGCCTGATCGAGGCCATTCAGCAGAACACACTGCGGATCCCAGCCCCCTCCGAGGCTGTCGCGGCCTGGCCAGTTGTTGGCGATAAGCTCTACGCCCTGTGGGGCCAGGCGCACGACGACCTGCCGAGCCTCGTGCAAAGCCTGCAGCCGAAAATTGGCGAGCTCGCTTACACGGCACTTGGCTTCGTCGCCAGTATCGGCGGTGGCCTGCTCGCCTTTCTCGGCGCCCTTGTCCTCGCCGGCATCTTCATGGCTTTCGGCCAACAGGGAGAGCGCGCCTGCCTTTCCGTGTTCCAGCGCCTTGCCGGCGAGCAACGCGGGGCCAATCTTGCGCGCCTCTGCACCGCGACCATCCGCGCCGTCGCACAGGGCGTGGTGGGCGTGGCACTCATCCAGGCAATCCTTGTCGGTCTTGCCCTGCTCGTCGCCGGAGTACCATGGGCCGGCGCACTCGCCGCCGTCGTTATGGTGCTTGGCATTGCCCAGGTGCCTGCTCTGATCGTAACGCTGCCGGCGATCGCATGGATCTGGTCGCGCGGCACCAGTGGCACGGGCGAGGCAATCCTCTACACCGCGCTCTTGCTCGTTTCCGGCATGGCGGACAATGTGCTCAAGCCGCTGCTGCTTGGCCGTGGCGTGGACGTGCCGATGCCCGTCATCCTTGTCGGCGCGCTCGGAGGTATGGCGACAGGTGGGATCATTGGGATGTTCGTCGGCGCGACCCTGCTTGCCCTCGCCTGGCAGATTTTCGCAGGTTGGATACACGAGAATCCCGACGCAGGCATCGTGCCCGAAACCTGATCCAACGTGCAGCACCGCGTATTGACCCGACCGCAGCGAAGGTGCCGCAGTTCGCTGCAGTGCAACGGTGATCGATAGAGTTCGAGGATTGCCGTTTGCCACTCGGCCGGCCAGCCAAATTGGTGACGGATGCGAGTTGCAGTCGCGGGCTACCTGCTGCAACAGCGGCCATCGGGCGAGACAATCTGATCGAGGAGGTTGGATGCCAGGCACTTCGCGAGTTTTTGGTTACCCGCCTGACTGGCTATCGCGCGATCTGGTCGCCGGCCTGACGCTGGCAGCTTACGCCATACCAGTCTCACTCGCCTACGCGACACTGGCAGGACTGCCGCCACAGGTCGGCATCTATGGCTACATCATGGGCGGCATTGGCTATGCTTTGGCAGGGTCGTCCCGCTACCTGGCGGTTGGCCCAACATCAGCGATATCGCTGATGATCGCCGCGACAGTCGGAAATATGGCCGGCGACGATCTCGCGCGCTATGCACAAATCGCAACGGGCGCAGCGATTGGTGTCGGCGTGGTCAGTCTGATCGCCTGGGCATGCAGGCTGAGTGTGCTGGTCAAGCTGATCAGCGACAGCGTACTGACCGGATTCAAGGCCGGTGCCGGTTTGACAATTGCACTGACGCAGTTGCCGGCACTTCTGGGGGTCGCTGGTGGTGGACATAGCTTCCCGGAGCGGCTGATCGTTCTTGTCGGCCAGATCGATGCAACGAACCTGATGACGCTCGGCATCGGGGTGATCGCCCTGATCCTGTTGTTGTCCGGCGACCGATGGCTGCCCGGGCGCCCGGTCGCACTTCTGGTCGTCGCGCTTTCAATTGTGTCTGCAACGTTGCTCGGACTTACCCGCTTTCAGGTTGCAGTGACCGGTCTGATCCCTGCCGGTCTGCCATTGCCGCAGCTACCAACCGAACGTCTGCGCGACCAGGAGGGCATCACCGCGCTCGCCATGGGATGCATGCTGCTGGCCTATATCGAAGGTGTTGCGGCGGCACGCGCATTCGCGACCAAGCATCATCAGACGATTGACCCCAGACGGGAGCTGCTGGGGCTCGCAGCTGCCAACCTCGCCACAGCGGCATTCGGCGGCTATCCGGTTGCCGGTGGCCTGTCGCAGACCGCAGTGAACGAAGGCGCAGGCGCGCGTTCCCGCCTATCCCTCATCTTTGCGTCGCTGACATTGGTGCTATGTCTGCTATTCTTTACCGCACTGCTAGCCAACCTGCCCAAAGCGGTTCTGGCGGCCGTCGTGCTGATGGCAGTGCGCGGGCTTATAGACGTGCGGGCGCTGGTCCAAATGTGGCGGGCAAGCCGGATCGACTTCCTCAATGCGATGGTGGCATTGGTTGGCGTTCTGCTCCTGGGCATCTTGCAAGGAATCCTGCTCGCGGCGTTGATCTCAGTCTTGTTGCTGCTGGCATTGTCCAGCACACCGCATATCGCATTCCTCGGGCGGATTCCCGGCACCACCCAGTTCTCCGACATGCAGCGCCACCCGGAGAACGAACCGCTGGTGGGTGTGTTGGCCTGCCGCCCGGAAGCGTCCCTGCTCTATCTCAATGCGGATTACGTGCTGGGCCGGATTCTCGCCGAACTGGACAGTGCGAGTGGCGGCCCGATCCAGACGGTGATATGCGATCTCTCAGCGTCTCCCAGGATGGATCTCGCGGGGGTCCGCATGCTGGCAGCCTTGCAGGAAGAGCTCGGCCGGCGCGGCATGGACCTGGTCGTCACCAATGCGCACGGCCGTGTCCGAGACCTCATGCGTGCTGAGGGACTGGAACAGAGGATCAGAGGGATCGCTCGCGGCAATCTTCTGGAGGGTGAGGTCGCCCGCGCTATGGGATCCTCCTCACCAACCTGATTTCGTTGGCACTGGTCGTATTATGACCTATCCGATTCCGGCAAATCGACGAACAGGTTACCAAAAAGCGGATAGTCTACGGCGGGGAAGCGGCCTACAAGCATGATCGTCGGTTTCGTCAGGGCAATCGGATGAACAGCGCAACAAAGCGAGGAAGGGTTCACACGGAGGTCACCGAGACCGCAAAATCACCGAGGGCCACCGAAAAGGATCATGGCGCTTCGCACGAAGCGGTAAATTCTATGTTTCAGTGGTCCCTGGTCGCTTGAATCTCCGAGACCTCCGTGCGGAACCTTGCTTCCTGCTTGTTCACCAGATCACCATGTGCTCTCGTTGATCCAGATCGATGCTGCCCGCACGAGATCACTCACCGGATTTGCCGCAATCGAGGAGGTTGAGGTTCCTCGTGACTGCCCAGCAATAACAATTGGTGGAGCGTCCTCATGACCAAACGAACCGCGAAAATCAGGCGACGTGACGGCACTGTTATATACGCGCTAATGCTTGCTTCCTCCGTCGGGTTATGTCTCCCCTTGGAAGCAAGGGCCGATGACTCTGCGCCAAAGGCCATGGTGAAGGCGATGTCAGACTATATGGCGGCGCAAAAGGCGATATCGTTCTCGTTCGATACTGACCTCGAGATCGTCACCAAGGATAAGCAGAAGCTCGCGCTGGCCAGTTCGGGAACGGTGACACTAAATCGACCGGACAAGCTCCACGTCACACGCCACGGCGGATTTGCCGACATCGAGGCGATATTTGACGGCAAGACGCTGTCGTTGATCGGTCGCAACGCCAACGTTTATGGTCAGGTCGACATACCCGGTTCAATCGACCATCTGATCGACGATCTGCGGGACAAATACCACAGACCGGTCCCGGGCGCTGATCTGCTTGAGTTCGAATGTGTACGATGCGCTGATGCCCCAGGTCACCGATGCAAAGGATCTCGGCAGCGGCGTGATAGGCGGTGTGGAATGCGATCATCTTGCCTTTCGAACCGATGAAGTCGATTGGCAAATCTGGATCGCACAGGGAGCCCATCCTTATCCATGCCGATATGTCATCACGTCCAAACTGGTTGATGATGGGCCGCAGTACAGTGTGACCATCCGGGACTGGAAGGCCGGGAATGACGTCGCATCGGACGATTTCAGCTTCAAGAACTCAACCAACGCGAAGAAGTTGGAGCTGAGCGATCTCGATACCGATGAGTTGCCGAAGATCTTTGCGGTTGGAGGCCCAAAATGACCCTGTCGAAGCGATTTGGCATCCTTGCTCTGGTGGCCGTAGGGTTGATTGCGATCGAACTCGGAGGTCGGATTGCGATCCCTGGTGTCCACAGTATCGTCTCGACAGCTTACGCTGTCGTCGGGCGACCGCTCACTCCGGTCAGCGTGGCCGGCGTTGCACGCCGTACCACGCGGCGGTGCGCCGCGGGTGTTTACAACTGCTAGGACCACTGTATCGCGATGATTCTCAGCACCGTTTCGGCCGGCCGGTTCTTGCGGGTTGTGGCAAGCAGCCTGATGCTCAACGCGACTTTCCCGCTCGACGTACTGGCCCAGACGACCCCGGCCGCCGTCGCGCAGCCGGCCACTGGCCAGCCGTTCAACGCGGAACAGCTCGACGCGCTTGTGGCGTCGATCGCGCTTTACCCCGATGACCTGCTGACCCAACTCCTGATGGCCTCAACGTTCCCGCTCGAAGTTGTGGCGGCAGCGCGCTGGGTGGAGGACCCGGCAAACAAGTCACTGTCCGGCGATGCGTTGGTGAAAGCCTTACAAGCCCAGTCGTGGGATCCGAGCGTGAAGTCCCTGGTGCCGTTCCCTGTCGGTACTGGCAACCTTGAACGGCAATCTGCCGTGGTTACAGCAGCTCGGTTATGCGTTTGCGACGCAGCAGGCCGACGTGTTCGCCGCCGTGCAGCGCCTTCGACGCCTGGCCCAAGCGAACGACAAACTGCAGTCGTCGCCCCAGCAGGTCGTGAGCACGCAGCAGGTGACGGTCGAGGCGCCGGCTGGCAGCAGCCAGCCTCCCGCGCAGCAGGAGGTAATCGTCATCGAACCGGCGCAGTCGGACACAGTCTACGTGCCGAGCTATGATCCGGGGGTGGTGTACGGTTCGTCGTGGCCGGCTCCAGCGTATCCGCCGTACTACCCGGTGCAGCCGCCCGGTTACTATTTCGGCACCGCGTTGGCTACCGGGCTGGCATTTGCTGCCGGCGCGGCGGTCGTGGGCGGGCTGTGGGGTTGGGCGCGTCCGGGCTGGGGCGGCGGCTACGCGAACGTCAACGTCAACCGATACAACAACATCAACGCCAATCGGTCGCAGATCACTTCGAATCGTTGGGGCGCTGGGGCTGGCGCAGGGCGGCCCGGCAATTTCGCGCGTCCGCCCGGTGGTCCAGCGGGCCTTCCCGGCCGTTCGCAAGTCTCCGTACCCGGTAATGCGGTGCGGCCCCCGACACGCCCTGGCGGCGGGGTTGGCGGTGTCGGTGGCGCTGGCCGGCCCGGTGGTCCTGGTGGCGCGGGTGGTGTTGGCGGTGCTGGTCGGCCGGGTGGTCCGGGCGGCGTGGGCGGCGTCGGTGGCGCTGGCCGGCCAGGTAATCCCGGTGGCGTGGGCGGCGTCGGCGGCGCTGGTCGGCCGGGCGGTCCAGGTGGCGCGGGCGGTGTCGGCGGCGCTGGTCGGCCGGGCGGTCCCGGTGGCGCCGGTGGTGTCGGCGGCGCTGGTCGGCCGGGCGGTCCCGGCGGCGCGGGTGGTGTCGGCAGTGCCGGTCGGCCGGGTGGTCCCGGTGGCGCGGGCGGTGTCGGTGGTGCCGGTCGGCCGGGTGGTCCCGGTGGCGCGGGCGGTGTCGGTGGTGCCGGTCGGCCGGGTGGTCCCGGTGGCGCGGGCGGTGTCGGTGGTGCCGGTCGGCCCGGCGGAGGTCAACGTGGAACTGCCGCGCAGCGACCGGGCGGCGCTTTTGGTGACATGAACAGCAATCGCCGTCAGGCCGGTCAAGCGGGACAACGCGGTGCACAGAGCCGGTCCATGGGTCAGCAGCGAGGGGCTGGTGGCGGTGGTGGCGGCCGAGGCGGTGGAGGTGGTGGCCGCGGCGGTGGAGGCGGCGGTCGTGGCGGCGGTGGACGGCGCTAGGAGGTTATCCATGCAAACGCTGAAAACCTTGGCGTCCTCGATCCTGGCTGTGCTCCTCTGGTGCGCGGTGGCGCAAGCGGCACCCGAGAGCACGCCGGAACCCCAACGCAATTTCGCTTCCGCCGAGGAAGCGGTGAGTGCGTTCGTGGCAGCCCTGCGCGACCAGAAGGACGCAGACCTCCGCGCCATCCTGGGGCCGGAGGCCGACCGCGTTCTTGACTCCGGGGATCGCTATGCCGACCGCGAACTCCAACAGCGCTTCGTTGCTCTCTACGATGAGAAGCATACGATCGACCAACAGAGCCCAGGACACGCCGAGTTGGATGTGGGCCCGAACGACTGGCCAATGCCGATCCCTCTGGTCGAGAACAACGGACGCTGGACTTTCGACACCAAGGCGGGTGCGCAGACGGTCGTCGACCGCCGCATCGGCCGCAATGAGCTGTCTGCGATCCGCACGCTGCTCGCCAGTGTCGACGCGCAACACGATTATTTCGAGCGCGCCAGGCAGACCAACGGTAGCGGCGAGTATGCCGCGCGCCTGGTCAGCACGCCCGGCCATCACGATGGGCTTTATTGGCCCGTGTCCGAGGGTGAGAACGAAAGCCCGTTGGGTCCGCTGGTCGATGCGGCGCAGGATGCCGGCTATCCCGGCGAACTGGTCTCCGGCAAGCCAATTCCTTACGAGGGCTACTATTTCCGCATCCTCAAGGCGCAGGGTCCTGACGCGGATGGTGGGGCTAAGAACTACGTCCAGTCTGGCCACATGACCGGCGGCTTCGCATTCATCGCCTGGCCGGCAGTGTTCGCATCAAGCGGCATCATGACGTTCATCGTCGGCCCGGATGGCGATGTATACCAGAAGGATCTGGGATCCGAGACAGCCCACATCGCCGCCGCCACGACTACATTCAACCCGGACCTTACATGGTCACGGGTGACGATGACGAAAGACTGACTGCGCCCGCCGCCCGACTGGTCGAGGTGTCCGCAGCATCGCACCACGATACGGTGAAAATGCCAGCGGCATGTTGCCCAGCCGGCATGACAATTGCGTACCGTCCTCCCCTCCCCTTGCGGGAGGGGGTTAGGGGGAGGGGGCCGTGCCAGATGGCCCCGCATTCAATCACCCCTACCCAATCCTGGGGACTTCGGCCCAACCATGACAGTTGGGGCGGAGCATCGCGATTTTCGCAGCAGATGCAGGAAGACGATGCACGCCGATAATGCTGAGCTGAATGAACTGCCAGGGCGCGTGATCGGCTGCGCATTCATTGTGATCAATACGTTTGGGGCAGGGTTCCATACGAACGCGTCGACAAATGAAATCCGCGCCGACATCGTATCGACTGTGCAATTATATAGCGCCAAGGCGCGTTACAAAGACATCCCGGTTGGCGAGTATGCATAACCAATGCCCAGCGGCTCCCGTCGCGGAACCGGTATTAAACGCGCACAGCCGAATGTCGAGCAGTTCAACATTCTCGACATTCGGCTTGCCCAGTATCGATCTGGCGCGCCTTCAACCCTTAGCGCGCTTTGCCGCCTCGTACTCGCGGACATACCCCGTCGCGACAGCGCGCACCGCCCGACCGATGTTGGCATAGGCCTCGTCGTCGAGATTGGCGAACGACACGCGGGCCGACCAGTTCGGCGCGGCGAAGCCGCCACCGTTCAGCAGCACAATCCCGTGCTCCTCCGCAAGCCGGAACACGATGTCGAGCGGGTGAACGTTGGCCTTCACGTACTCAAGCACTTCGGGAGCAACGTTGTTCTTCAGCCAGAACTCAAGATCGAACAAGCCATAATAAGCGTCGTAGGTCGGCCAGGCCGTGATGTTCAGCCCGAGGCTTTCCACCGCGAGTCGGAAGCGATGATGCACGATCTCCATGCACGCCTTCTGATATTCCTTGCCCTCGTCCATCATTTCGAACAGCGAGAACATCGTCATCATCACCTGCTGCGGCAGCGACAGCCCGGCGGTGTGGTTGAGCGCGACGTCGCGGCTGTCGGCAACTATCCGGTCGATGAACTTGATCTCGCGCGGCGTGAGCGTGAGCGGACCGTAGCGTTTGTCCAGCGCCAGCTTAATCTCCTCCGGATGATCAGCGATCATCTGGTCGATGATGTTGTCCTGATGCAGCGCGATGACACCAAGCCGCCAGCCGGTGCAGCCAAAGTACCTTCGAGGTACCAGTAAACCCCGATCGTGTTCCTCGGCAGCGCGCCCATCAGTGAACGGAAGCCGTGAACAAAAGTGCCGTACACGTCATCGGTAAGAATGATGAGGTCAGGCCGCTTGGTCTTGACGAGATCGACCAGCAGATCAATCGCATTCGCGTCGAGCGCTACACCCGTCGGGTTGCCGGGGTTCACCAGGAAAAACGCCTTGATCTTCGGATCTTCAAGTTGCTTGAAGTCCGCGGCGGTGAACTGGTAGGTGTCCTCTCGCTCAGCACGGATGTTGACGATGTTCAAGTCGTAGTCCTCGAGGTGCGGCATCTCGAGGTACGGCGTGAAGATCGGCACGCCCAAGGCAATCGTATCCCCGGCATTGAGCAGTCGCGCTGCCTTCAGAGACTTGAAGATGTAGCACATGGCCGCAGTACCGCCCTCGACCGCATAGAGATCGAACGTGCCAGCCGGTCGCGGCTCACCGCACATACCCCACATCAGGTATTCATGAACGATCTGCTCGTTGTGCACGAGCATGCGATCCGGCACTGGATAGTTGTCACCGATGATGCTGTCGACGAGTTCATGCACGAAGGCATCTGGCTTGAAGCCAAACTTCTCGATGGCAAAGTGGACCATCGCGCCAAGGCCAACTGCACCAGGGCTGTCGGCATGGTGTGTGAGCCAATCGTCCAGCCGTGCCGCAATGCCGGGTGCTTGTGGCATGCCACCGACACCCGCGGGCAAATCCATGCTCCGCCTGCTCTCGGTGATTGCGAATTGGCCCAGCAGAAAGAACGCCTCGCGTGGCTTGGTGGCGATCCAGTTCGGGTTACCTCGGCCGGCATTCAGAAAGGCAAGATTGGATTGCGAAGTCGTCCGCCGGCCGATCTTGATCAGTTCGTCCTTGATTTCGAACGGACTCAGCGTCTCGTATTTGCGGAGGCTGATGGTTTCCATGGATGTTCTCCGGAATGCCAGGTGTGTCAGGTCAGCAGCATCACGACCACCATACCCCAGATGGTCAGCAGCGTGTTTCCGACGGCGTAGGTCACGGTATAGCCGAGAGCCGGAACCTGGCTCTTGGCGCTGTCGCAAATCATGCCGAGTGCAGCGGTGGTGGTGCGCGCTCCGGCGCAGGCGCCCAGTAGGATCGCCGGATCGAAGCGAAACAGATACTTGCCGACATACATCGACAGGATCAACGGCACCGAGGTGGCGACCATGCCCCACAGGAACAAGCTGATCCCCAGTTTCTGTAGCCCGGCGACGAAGCCAGGCCCGGCGGAGATGCCCACCACGGCGATGAAGATGTTCAGTCCGACCGAGTTCATGAACCACACGGTCGACGAAGGAATGCGCCCGAAGGTTGGCTTCACCGAGCGCAGCCAGCCAAACACCAAACCGGAAATCAGCGCTCCTCCGGCAGTGGACAGGGTAAGTGGCACGCCACTCACGCGCAGCACCACAGCGCCGATCAATGCGCCCAAGGTTATCGCGCCGGCAATAAAGGCGACGTCCGCCACGTCGCTTGGACGATCGGGAACACCCAACAGTTTCACACCGGCATCGGTATCCTGCTGTCGACCAACGATCGTCAGGATGTCGCCGCGTTGGATCTTCGTGTTCGGCAGGATCGGGATGATGGTGGCCGTCGCACCGCGCACGATCCGGCGCAGGAACACACCGCGGGCACCGGGCAACACGGCCAGCTCCGCCAGTGTCTTGCCGTCCACGGCCTTGCTCGTGACGTAGACATCGACGCCCTCGACCGGCACGTTGAGCAGTTCCGCATCCTCGACCTCCTGAGCTTCCCGGCCGAGCACATCAACCATGACTTCACGCGGACCCGCGACCGAAACGATGTCGCCTGCCTGCAACACGGTGTCTGCCGTTGCATCCTCAATCTGTCCGCCCCGCCGGATGCGCTGGACGAAAATGCGAGCGCCGGGTACCAACGATTCGGCTTGCGCCGCCGTCAATCCGACAGCACGGCCGTCGGTTTGGACACGAAACGCGCGAAGCTCCCAGCGATGCCAGGCCGACCCGGCGCCGCCCATCTCTGCCGTGCCGCCAAACCGCGCCTCGTATGCCTTGCACGCCGACACCAGGTCGATGCCGAGGAGCTTGGGGCCGATCTGGGCAAGCAGGATCGCCGAACCGACCGTGCCAAAGATGTAGGTCACGGCGTAGGCAATTGGCATTGCGTCCAGCGTCGCTTTGGTCTCATCAGGCGCAAGGCCAAGGCGGTTGATCGCGTCGGTTGCCAGTCCCATTGAGGCGGAGATGGTCTGCGATCCAGCGTAGAGACCGGCTGCATAGCCGACGTCGTATCCCGCAATCTTCGCCACAATCACCGGTACAGCCAGGCAGAAAATGCAAACCACGACCGCGAACAGAGCTTGCGGCAATCCATCCGAGGCTATGCCCCGAACGAATTGCGGGCCAACGCCATACCCCACGGCGAACAGGAATATCAGGAAGAACACCGATTTGACGTTCGGCGAGATCGTGATGCCGAGTTGCCCGATCAGGATGGCCGCGAGCAGTGTTGACGTGACTGCCCCGAGGGCGAAGCCACGATAGCTGAAGCCGCCGGCATAGTAGCCGATGGCCAGCGACAGAAAGAGCGCAATCTCAGGATATGACCTGAGCGTCGTTGTGAACCACATGAACATGTTCAGCGCCGATCTGCTGTTGTGAGTTTTGCCAGCGCGTCCGGATGAACCAGCTTTAGTCCCTCGGCCGCATTGTACCCGTGGATCTCCTTCACATCGAGCTTGCGCATGAAATCGATGGTCTCGCGCGTCAGCACCTGACCCGGCACCATGATCGGGAAGCCAGGCGGATAGGGGATGACGAAATTCGCCGACACCAAAGGTGGGCCGTCCTTCACGCGCTGGTCGATCATCTGATCGAACAGCCTGATGTGCTCGCAGCCGGCGGCATTGTAGGCGGTATAGAAGCCGCTACGAATATCGCCCTCTGGTGTGGCGACGCCCGCATCGTGGCGGAACGCATCATGGAAGTGGCTGAAGTTCGGCAGGTCCGGCACATCGGTCATCAGGCTCTTCACCCTGGCCGCGAATGCCTGACGCTCGCCCTCCCCACCCTGCTCGAGCCGCGTTTCGACGGCGCGGCTGATTTCCATCAGCACGCGGATCAGGTGTGCCACGTCGCTCCGCGTGTTGTTGATGTTCGACTGCAGCAACACGCTGTTGCGCGAGGTCTTGTTGAGCTGGATGTTGTACTCGCTCGCCAGCAGGTTCTTGAATTGAGTTCCGTCATATCCAGCGGTACCGCAAACCAGCGTCATGCGTGTGGGATCCAGACAGAACTCATCATCCTGCATGCTGCGAAGCGCACTCGACCAGTTGGCATCTGGCGCCAGGAAATCCACGAAGCCGCTCTGCCGGTATTCGGCCGGGATCATCCCATCGGCACCAACCATGTGGAAATACTTTGAAATCAGCGGATGTCGGTTGACCTCCCGGCGGATGACCAGCGCGATCTCGATCGCATTGGTCACCAGGCCAAAGCCCTCCAGCTCCATCTGGCGCCGGGCGACATCCAGGCTCGCGATCAACTGCTGGTTCGGGCTGGTCGAGGCATGGGTGAACACCGCCTCATGGAATTGTTCCTCAACCGTGTGATAATCGACGTCCTTGACCAGCACCATCGATCCCTGGCGAAGCGCCGACATCGACTTGTGCGTGGAGTTGGTCTGGTAGACGCGCAGGCGCACCTTGCGCGGGTCCGGAACCAGGCGAGCATCCAGCAACGCATCATCCGATGGATTGTCGCCCAGCTCCGCGCGCTGTTGTTCATAGGCTGTCACGCTGGCCGGCTCGCGCAACCAAGCCGCAATGTCAGCCGCGGCGCCCATCGCGGTACGTGGCCGCAGGAATGGCGACCATCGCGCGAAGCCGAACCACGCCTCGTCCCATAGGAAGATAAGGTCGGGCTTGATCGCCAGGCATTCTTCCATGACCCGACGTGTGTTGTAGATGTGACCATCGAATGTACAGTTGGTGAGATCCAACAGCTTCACGCGGTCCAGCCGACCTTCGGCGCGAGCCGCGAGCAACGCCTGCTTGATGGTCCGCAGCGGAACTGCGCCATACATCGAGTATTCCGTCATCGGGAACGCCTCGACGTAAAGCGGTTGGCCGCCCGAAAGCACCATCCCGTAGTGGTGCGACTTGTGGCAGTTGCGATCGATGATGGCGATATCCCCAGGCGCCAGAAGTGCCTGAACAACCATCTTATTGCTGGTCGAAGTACCGTTGGTTACGAAGAACACGCGATCCGCGCCGAACGCGCGCGCCGCCAGTTCCTGCGCCCGCTTGATGTTTCCAGTCGGCTCCAGCAGGCTGTCCAAGCCGCCGGTCGTGGCGCTGCTTTCCGCCAGGAACAGAGTCGGGCCATAGAATTCACCCATGTCCCTGATCCAGTCGGACTTGAACACCGACTTGCCGCGCGCGATCGGCAGAGCGTGGAAGGTACCGACCGGTCGCTGGGCATATTTCTTCAAATTGTCAAAGAACGGTGTCTCGTAGCGCGCTTGCACACCTTCCAGCACCGCCAGGTGCAGTTCCAGTGGCTCCTCGACAGCATAAAACACCCGACGCACCACATCGGCAGCCGGATTGCCCGCGATTTCCTCAACCCGCCGATTGGACAGCAGATAAAGGTCGAGCTCAGGCCTCACTCGCTTGAGGACCCGAGCCAATCGCAAGGCCGATGCATCCGACGCATCGAGCGCGGCCAAAGGATCCACCATGCTACGCAGTACCGGCGCATCGTGCCGTGAGTGGAACGCGAAGCCTTCGTGAACAATCACCGCGGCCAGATCGGCGTTCAGCATTGTCGCACACAGCGCATCCTCTGCGCTGCCGACGATCACGGGCTCATAGATGAACGCATCCTGCGAGCGCCGCAGGCGACGCCACTCCATCGCGATTGCAGGCCATCGCTCGGCCGGCGCTCCGGTGACGATGAGTACCTCGAAGTAAGGCGCCGACGCCTCGTGCCGACCAATACTGGGTGGCAGGACATCTGGCACTGCGCTGGAGATTTCACCGTGCGGGTCCCAGTCGGCTGCGTGCTGTCGGAACGACCGGTTCAGCAGCGCGGTGGAGATACGCCAGGTTAGCGCGGCAACGCTCGCCGCATCATCGGCCTCCGCACGGTTGCGGAGTGCCGACATCAGGTGGGGACCCGGATAACCATAGAACTCTTCGATCGCCGCCGCCTCGTCGAGTGCCGCTTCGTAGGCTGACCGATTGCCGCTTCCGGCGGACCATGCCTTGGCCGTATCCACCAGATCGCGCCACCGATCCTCTCGCGCAGCGGGCGTAGCAAAAAACGCGTCGATGCGCGATGATTTGGCCGCTGCTTTGTCGTTCACGGCGCTACCCCGAATGTTCGCGATTGAGTTGCACGCCCCATTTCTGAATGAGCGCTGGATGATTCCGTAGCAGTGCTTCGCCGCCGCAGACCAGCGCCTTTTTGCGATCTATTCGTCGATTTGCCGGAATCGGATAGTCGTCATTACGCTATCGGCGCACAGTCGTACAATGCGGTGCAGCATCTTGGCGACGTTCAGTGAGGCTGACACGTTCCAGGCTGCTATGCGGGCGGTAGGGCTCCTGAGTCTCGCCACCACCCAGAAAGGGCGGTTCCGGGCAAGGTTCAGTCAGGTCACCCCCGATCGGCTACGCTTGATTGCCGTAGAAGAGAACCTGCCGCGAATTGCGTACGTAAAGGTACCATCCGACCGCATCCTGGTCGCGTTCACGCTCGACAATTCATCCCGTCAGTCGTGGAACGGAATGAGAGCGCATGCCGAACACCTCATAGTATTGGGTTCTGGCGCAAGCGCGCACGCAAGGACAGATGGTCCGAGCCGTTGGTGCGCTATTTGTCTGCCCAAACAGGAGTTTACGCGCTACGCCCATGCCTTGACCGGCGGGCTGCTAAGCTTGCCGGACGGGGTAAGCTATTGGCACACGCGTTCGGCCACGCTGCAAGAGCTGCACGCCATACATGTCGAGGCAATACGCTCAGCGCGGATCGCCACCGACATGCCCGCGACATCGGAGGGTGGCCATGGTCTGGAACAGCAGTTGATCCATGCGCTGGTCGATTGCCTGTCAGACGCGACGAACAGATTTCCCGTGGAAGGCGACAGGGCGATGACATCGTTCGAAGAACTGTTGCTGGCTGAACCGAACCGCGCATGGAGCGTCACCGAACTCAGCCGTAAACTCGGAATGTCGGACCGACTCTTACGACAGTCTTGTCAGGCGTGTGTTGGGATGAGCCCGCAGCACTTTGTCAGGCTGCAACGGCTCCACTCCGTCCATCGCGCCTTGCGCCATCCAGCCAGTAACTCCACGAGCGTCTCCGAAGTGGGACATCAGCATGGCTTCCGCGACCTGAGCCGCCTCGCGGTCGACTATCGAACACTGTTCGGCGAGTTGCCGTCGCACACTCTTCGACAGGGTCGCTATGGGGCGGTTCCGCCACTGAGACTGTCACGACATATTACCGCTCCGTGATCGAATTGACACCAACCAGCAAAACTCCGCATTGTTCTCAATCAAGGCGCCTAGGGCCTGCGTCCGGGGGGGATCAATGGCCATCAGCTCGGTTCTGAACTGCATCGAGCCGGATCAGATGGAGGCGGCGCACGTCGCGTCCAGAGCGGAGGTGGTGCCAATCGCGCGCGAGCGTCTGACCTGGAAAGTCACGCGCGTTGAGCTGGACGATGTTTGGCTCGTCCACGTGCAAGAGAGTGGCCCCCGTATACGATACGTCGAATTGGCTCCGGAGCGGACCTTCCTATCGTTCCTGGTACAGCCCGGGCCCGACGTCGTCGTGCGAGGGGTATGCCGGTCGCCCTGTTCGCTGATACGACACGCCCAGGGGCAAGCATTCCACGAGCGCACCAGCGGACCAACCGAGTGGATGTCACTGTCGATACCAACCTCCGAGTTCGTGGCGGCCAGCTCCGCGCTGGCCGACTGCGATCTGAGTGCGCCCAGAGATCCGCAGGTCGTGACGCTTTCCCCAAGCAATATGGAAAATTTGCTCCGCGCGCAAACCGCCGTCAGCAAGCTCGCCGAGACTTCACCGCATCTTCTGGCCGATGCCGATATAAGGCACGCACTGAAGCAGTCATTGATTGGTACGACTGTTGCTTGCCTGAGCGGTTCCGATGCATGCGACGACGACAAGTGGGCACAGCAGACCCATGACACAATAATGCGGCGGTTTCGCCGTGTATTGGAGGAGCATCCCAATCGGCCGATCTACGTGCCAGAGATCTGCACCGCGATCGGCGTGCCTGAAAGGACACTGCGGCTATGCTGTCAAGAGCAGCTGGCAATGAGTCCCAAGCAATACCTGACGCGCCGACGCATGTATCTAGTACGAAGGGCGCTGCTGGCAGCGGTCACCGAGACAACTGTAACCGAGATTGCCACCCGTTTCGGATTTTGGCATCTAGGCCGTTTCTCCGCCGGCTACCAGACCATCTTTGGTGAGCTCCCATCCGCCACGCTCACACATCGTCTGCGCTGACCAATCCGGCATCCTGAAGTCCTCGGAACAGAATGGAGTTTTGTCTGTCACAAGCCGATTGATCCATCCGACCACGAACTGACGAAGGATTTCTTGGGCTGTGATGCAAACGGTGTCAGTCAGTGGCCCCCTTAGTGCTCAGCGCGGAGCGTGCCCAGAGGCGGAACCGCAAACTCCGAGCATAAGTCCGGAAAATGACTTACGCTGGCGCAATGACGGCGAACGGAGAAGGCATGAATTGGAAGCAACGATACGCAGCGAAAAGCTATCTTCGCTCCGCGCTTTGGATCATACCGCTTGTCGCGCTCGTGCTTGAGCAGATCTCAATTCGCCTGGCCTCGACATTCGACGCCTCGCTGACCTGGGTTCCGCGGCTGGCCAGAACGGCGGCTGGTACGGCTGGGGCGCTGGATACCGTGGTGACCTTGGACATTTCATTCATCGTCTTTACATTCGGATCGATGCTTGTGGCCATTCAGGTTGCCAGCGGCCAGATGACTCCACGGATTATCGCAACGGCGCTGTTACGCGACAATTTCATTCGATGTATTGTGGGTCTCTTCATATTCTCACTGCTTTTTGCCGCAGGAACAAAAGGGCGAATTCGACACCGAAATACCCCAATTCTCCGTGACAGTCTCGGTACTGTTAGGCATCGCCTCAATAACCGCCTTCCTGTTCTTGATCGACTATACCGCACGCATGCTCAGACCCGTCGCGATTGTTTGGCGCATAGGCGAACAAGGGATACGAGTTATCGAAACAGTCTATCCGCAAACCATCCAGCCCCCACACGCTCCCACCAGCCCGCGCGAATCGCTGGGCCCTTCAGTCCGAACCGTCGAACACCGCGGTACCTCAGCAATCGTTCTTGCCGTGAATACACAGGCCCTCGTGACTCTGGCACAAAGTGCCGACAGCATCATCGAATTCGTCCCTCGAGTTGGTGACTTCGTCGCGACTGGTGAACCATTGTTCCATTTGCATGGCAGTGCGACAGGAATAGATGCTCGTAGACTTCGTGCACAGGTCGCCTTCGGTCCAGAACGCACGATCGAACAGGACTCCACCTTCGCATTTCGGGTCATAGTCGACGTCGCGATCAAGGCGTTATCGAAGGCCATCAACGATCCAACCACTGCGGTCCTCGCAATTGATCAGTTGCATCGCTTGCTACGACTGGTCGGCAAACGCCATCTCCATGAGGACGCATTATTTGATGTCGAAGGCAGACTAAGGCTGATTCTCCCAACGCCTGGATGGGAAGACTTTGTGCATCTGAGCTTCCGTGAGATCAGGTTCTATGGAGCGGAAAACTTTCAGGTCGCCAGACGACTTCGTGCGATGATTACCAACCTGACAGCAATTCTGCCGGAAGCGCGCTTACCCGCATTACACCGCGAATTGCACTTATTAGACCAAGCACTCGAATTAAGTTTCGTCCTTCCAGAAGACCTGGTTCTGGCGCGGCAATCCGACCTACAGGGGCTCGGCTGAACATCCAGCAAACCCCCCGCAGCGGAATAACGGCTATCCGCTTCCGGCAAATTGACGAACAGGCGACAAAAAGTGCTCGTCTATGGCGGGGAAACGTTGCTATGGTGACTGTCGATGCCTATCCAGAAATGGGCCGCCCAAAGCAGTCAGCGCATTTTCGCGGGAGCGTCCTGAATGACGCAGCAACACTCAGGCCGACACGTATCGTCGAAACTGTCGTCGGGTCATGAAAACTGCTGAATTCACTTATCGATACAGCGATCGTGCATCTGTGCGCACTCGTCCAGCCGATGCCGATGCCGCGCGGCTCCGTCTCAACGAAGGCAACCGCACATTCGCCAGCCTTCTCGATACGCTGGCCACGAATGGTGGCTCCGCTCAGTACGCGATTGACGTCGATCCGAAGGACCTTGGCCTGCTTTCCGACGCGGCTCCCCCCAGCCAACAGCCGTTTGCGGCGGTGCTCGGCTGCTCTGACGCGCGGGTGCCCATTGAACTGATCTTTGGTCAAGGCCCGAATGACCTGTTCGTAGTCAGAGTTGCCGGCAATGGCCTGGGTAGCGATGTACTTGGCAGCCTGAGATACGCCATTGAACACCTGCAGGGCAGTCTGCGCCTTGTCGTCGTCCTGGGACACAGCGGCTGCGGCGCAATCTCTGCCGCTGTCGATACATTTCTGGACCCGGCGGGATACCTCGCCTTGGCAACAAACCATGCAATCCGCGGCATTCTTGACCGCCAACTGATCGTGATCCAAGCGACCGCAAGGCGGCTGATGAGCGCATTCGGAGCAGATGTGACAATGCGCGCGCGCTACCGCGAAGCCCTGATTGAGGCGTCCGTTGTTACCAACGCAGCACTCGCGGCCTATACAATGCAGCAGGAATTGCACGGGCTTGATCCTCACGACCTACGTGCGGTGTACGGTGTCTACATCCTGCAGAGTTGGCAGGTTTGGACACCGACTGCGGACCCCGGCGGCCAGGAGGTGGGCTTGGCCCCACCACCAAAGGACGCCGACGGATTCCTTCGACTCGGTGAAGCAATCATCCAGAGTGACAGGATCGTGTCGCTGCTGGAGCCAGAATGATTGAGCCCGAATGCGACACGACGTTGACCTTTGGCACGGGTGCCCCGCGCCTCCTCAACTGTTTCCCGATACTCTGAGCCAGGCAAATGGG
Source organism: uncultured Alphaproteobacteria bacterium (assembly GCA_963726125.1). Classification (GTDB taxonomy): domain Bacteria; phylum Pseudomonadota; class Alphaproteobacteria; order Acetobacterales; family Acetobacteraceae; genus JAMXLO01. The sequence goes on from CAVSBG010000006.1 coordinate 362,946, forward strand.
CAGTCTTGTGCCCAAATACTTCGAAATGGATGCCGAAGGGTTACCAGATGCGCAGGTGGTTACTGGCCAGCGCCATCAAGGTCGGATGGGTGGCAGCGGCTTACGCAGTTGCCCCCGGGCTCGTCGCTTATGCTGAATACCTGTACGGCCAGGTACATCAGGGGGGTATCAACCTGCTTGGTATCGGAACGACGGCGGAGCACAACGATGTCCATAGTCAATCGTTCATCATAGGCACCAGGATTTAGTGGTAGCCCTTGCACGGACCACCTTCGCTCACCGCCTTGCCCTCGTGAGGAACGCATGGTCGGTAGAGCGCCGCCGATACAACAGACTTACGCAATACGCCCAACGTTTACGCCCACGCGTATCAGGCCAAAAACGTGCAAACGGCTGAGTTCCAGGAGGAGTCATGATCGATTGGTTCGTTGCGGCCTTGCGGCACCATGCGGAGCTGGCATTTTTTCTCACCCTTGGGATTGGTTATCTCCTCGGCAAATTGCACTTCGGTGGTTTCTCGCTCGGCGCAGTGACAGGTACGCTCCTTGCCGGCGTGCTGGTCGGTCAACTTGGGGTCACTGTCTCCCCCGACGTCAAACAATGCTTCTTCGTGCTTTTCCTGTTTTCCATCGGTTACCGCTGCGGTCCGCAATTTTTCCAGGGCCTGCGCAAGGACGGGTTGGCCCAGGCAGCCGTTTCAGCGATCGTCGCGACGACCGCCCTTGCCGTTGCCTACGTCGTGGCCCGGGCCTTCAGCTACGACCCCGGAACCGCCGGTGGCGTGATCGCTGGATCACTCACGGAGTCGGCGACAATCGGCACCACCGGCGACGCAATATCCCGTCTGGAGATTGGTGACGCCGCGCGGACAGTGATGGCCAACAACATTCCCGTTGCGTTTGCGGTGACCTATCTGATCGGCGTCGTCGGTGCTGCCTGGTTCCTGGCGCAGATCGGGCCTCGCCTGATGGGCGTCGACCTCGCCAAGGCTTGCGCCGAGTACGAGGCACAGATGGGTGGCGGCAGTCGCAAGCCCCCGGGAATTGTCTCGGCCTACCGCGGCATCGAACTGCGGGCCTACCGTGTGCCAGAAGGCAGCGATGTCATCGGCAAGCCAGTCAAAGACATTCTTCCCGGCGAGCGCTTCTTCGTCGAGCGTGTACGCCGCGACGGCCAGATCATCGAAGCCGAACCCACCACCATTTTGCAGGCCGGAGACATCGCCGCCATCTCCGGCCGCCGCGAGGTGCTGGTCCAGCAGGTCGACGTGCGGTTGCCCGAAGTCGAGGACGCGGAACTGCTCGATGTTCCTGCCGAGCGGGTGGATGTGTTCGTCACCAATCCCAACGTCGATGGCAAGACGCTGCAAGAACTATCTGACTCGCCATTCGCCCGTGGCGTTTTCCTGCGCCGCGTACTCCGCAACAGGATGGAGCAGGCAATCTCATGGGATTTGCGCGTGCAACGGGGCGACATCCTAACTTTGGCCGGCAGCCAGAAGCACATCGAAGACGCTGTCCGCGCCGTCGGTGTTCCTGACAGGCCGGAAGAGTCGACCGACATGGTATTTGTGTCCGCTGGTATCGTCATCGGCGCCCTGATCGGGATTCCGGCGTTGGCTTTCGGCAAATTGGAACTTGGACTGTCCTTGAGTGTCGGCGTGCTGCTCGGAGGTCTCCTTTGGGGATGGTTCCATTCCATGCGACCGATGATTGGCCGCATTCCCACACCTACTCTATGGATCTTCGAATCTATCGGGCTGACCGGCTTCGTCGCCGTGGTGGGCCTCGCCGCTGGCCCGGACTTTGTGAAAGGTCTGCAGACCAGTGGGATCTCCTTGATCATCGCCGGCATTATCACGGTTATCATCCCGCACCTCGTTGGCATCCTGGTGGGTCATCGGCTGTTCAAGATGCACCCGGGGATTCTGCTCGGCGTATGTGCTGGCGCCGGGACCGCGACACCGGCGCTTGCTGCCGTCCAGGAAGCTGCCAAGAGCGCCGTACCAACGCTTGGCTACGGCGTGGCCTACGCTGTTGGGAACGTCCTCCTGGCGCTGTGGGGAACTGTTATCGTGGCGCTGCTGGCCTGACGGCGACGATAGTCCCGGCTCGCCCAGTTGGCGCCATCGGGCCCGACAATTGACAATGGTGGCCACGCACGCCGCTCGCTGATCCCCTGCGCCTCGATCGCGAGAGCCGATCGAATGGCGAATGACAGGCGCTTGCGACGGCCTGCGGCGTCATGAGCACGCGTTTGCACGATGGCCCGACCGCCCAGGGTTCGCTCGATGCCTGGCCTCGATGTGCACTGTGCCGCGCCGATTGGCTCCCGAAGGCCGAGCCGTTCAAGTTTGGTTCGCGCAGCCGCGCAGAAGCGGGCGCATGAACGCCCGGAGGCCCAACCATCTCTGCCGCCGCCTATGGCCGCGTGGCTGGGTAAGCTAAACGGCTGCCCCTTCCAGCCTTGTCCGAATCTCGTCGAGAGCCTTTTGGAACACCTGTTCGGCGTCCAGGGACGATGTATCCAACACCAGAGCGTCTTCCGCACGCTGCATATTCGGGGCATCGCGTGTGTCGCGCGCGAGCATCTCCGCCTCGACGGTCGCAGGATCCGCGCTGACGCCCTTGGCTCGCAGTTCCAGCCAGCGCCGGCGCGCGCGTTCGGCCAGCGAAGCGGTCACGAACAGCTTCGCCGATGCGTTAGGGAAAATGACCGTGCCGATGTCGCGGCCATCCAGCACTGCACCTCGCTGCACGGCAAAATCGCGTTGAAAGTCCAACAGCGCGGCACGCACGCCAGGGATCGCAGCCACCGCAGCCGCGGCGGCATCGGCCACGGATCCGCGCAGGTCTCCCCGATCCAGATCCGCCGCACACAATGCACGTGCCGCAGCCTCGGCGCTGGCGAAATCGGCCGGATCGCCGCCAGCGTCCAGCACGCGGCGGCCGACCGCGCGATACAACAGGCCGGTATCGAGGTAGGGCAACCCAAGCGTCGCGGCAATCCGTCGGGCCAAGGTGCCCTTGCCCGCTGCGGCAGGCCCGTCGATCGCAATGATCGGGCCGCTGCTCACGCCGGCGACAGCGCCGCACCTACCCGGTTCATCAGGTCGATGAAGCCGGGGAAACTGGTGTTGATGATACCGGCATCGTCAACCGTTACCGGCTGCTCGGTCGCGGCGCCAAGCACCAGCGCTGGCATCGCGATGCGGTGATCCATCTGGGTCGCCACCAGCCCACCGCCGGGTAATGACCGAGCGCTTCCCCGCACGATCAGGTCATCGCCCTCGATCTCGACCATGGCACCGTTCCCGGCCAGCAACGCGGCCGTACCAGCGAGGCGGTCACTCTCCTTCACCCGCAACTCCTTCAGGCCGCGCATGCGCGTGGTCCCTTCGGCATGCGCGGCCACCACCGCAAGGATCGGGTACTCGTCGATCATGCTCGGCGCGCGCTCCGGCGGCACATCGATCCCACGAAGGGCGCCGTGGGCAACCACCAGATCACCGACCGGCTCACCACCTTCCACGCGGCGATTCTCCACCACGACATTGGCGCCCATCTCCGCCAGCGTCGCGTAGAAGCCGCAGCGCAGTTCGTTCAGCCCGACGCCCTCGATGGTCAGCCGCGAGCCGGGCACCACCAGCGCCGCGGCAACCAGGAAGGCAGCCGAGGACGGATCGCCCGGCACCACCACGTCCGCCGCACGCAACTCCGGCTGGCCGTGCAGCGTGATGATGCGCCCCCTGCCCGCCTGCTCGACGTGAACCTCGGCGCCGAAATGGCGGAGCATGTTCTCGCTGTGGTCGCGCGTGGCTTCCGGCTCCTCGATCCGGGTGACGCCGCGCGCATTCAGCCCGCACAGCAGGCACGCCGACTTCACCTGCGCCGACGGCACCGGCACGCGATATTCCAGCGGCAGCGCATCCGCCGAACCATTCACGGCAAGCGGCAACCGTCCGCCTTCGCGCGCGCTGAACCGAGCGCCACAGGCCGACAGCGGATCGATCACCCGCCGCATCGGCCGCTGCCGGAGGCTGCCATCGCCGGTCATCACCGCGAACAACGGATGGCTCGCCAGGATGCCGCACAACAGACGCGCCGCGGTGCCGGAGTTGCCCATGTCCAGGACGTCGTCCGGCTCGACCAGGCCACCGACGCCGCGGCCCGCGACGCGCCACGTTCCGTCAGCATCATGCGTGACCTCGGCGCCGAGTGCCCGCATCGCGGCGGCGGTGCGCAGTACATCCTCGCCTTCCAGCAGGCCAGTGATACGCGTCTCGCCAATCGCCAGCGCGCCAAACATCAGCGCCCGATGGCTGATCGACTTGTCACCCGGAACCCGGATGCGGCCGGTGAGCGCCGCCGCGGCCCGACGGGAGAGCAGCTTTTGGGGTGCGTTCATCCGGGGCCGATTAGCATGGAGGGGGTCAATTTAACAGCGCTGGTCGCCGGCCCGGCCGGTGCAATCCTGCTGCCCGCGCCACCGGGCAGCGGCAAGTCCACGCTGACCGCGGCCCTCGTGGCAGCTGGTCTGGACTACTTCTCCGACGAGGTGGCGCTGCTGTGCGAAGACGATCTGGCGGTCACGCCATTCCCGTTGGCGATGTGCGTCAAGGACACCGGCATCGATGCGCTTGCCGCACTGTTCCCCGAGCTTGCCACGTTGCCGGTGCACACCCGCATGGACGGCAAACGCGTCGTTTACATGCCTCCGCCTGCCGCACGCGTGCCGGCTCCCAACTCGCGCCGACCAGTCATCGCGATTGTGTTCCCCCGCTATGTGGCCGGCGCGCCGAACACGCTGCGAGCGTTGCCAAAGCCGGCTGCTCTCGCGCGACTGATCTCGCAGTGCATGGGCGTGCAGCGCCGGCTGGAAGCTCGCCACGTGACGCAAATGATCAGTTGGATCCGCGATCTATCGTGCTACGAGCTGGATTTTTCCGATCTCGGTGCTGCGGTTTCGACCCTGGTCAAGATCGCGAATGGAGGTAACCTGTCGTCCTCGTCTGGCGGCGTCGGCGCATAAGCGCCCGCTCCCGTGCCAATTGCCGGAGACGCACGAGATACTCGCGATCGGTCTCGGGGCGAATACCCTCAACGTCATGTTCGCTGCGAATCCAGCCACGATGCACGTGTGGCATGCGCCGTTTCATGATAAGCAATTGGAACGTTATTGCCGTCCGTTCCAGTGGATTGAAGTTTAATTTCAGGTGCGACATTTCTTCCTGTCCGCGATGACCGGCCAAGATCCCGATAATGAAAAACTTATGCAGACCTCACGCCGACAAAGGAACTCACAACAGCGACATTGGCGTTACAGGTCGGCAATGCCGCTGAAATTCCCTCTGCCGCTCAGCGGACGTGCCCCAGGACCCTTGACCCGGGGGTAGCGGGCGGGCGCTGCGTTCATGCAACACACTTTGGTGCCCCTCCCCTTCCTGCCCCACCAGCGTGGTGAGCTGCGGCGGTTCGTGCGCCGATCTGGCGCGCGCAATGCGTACGCGCCTATAACGCCACGGCCCGACCGGAGACTCTGGTGTTCCGCACAATCCTATTCGCTTTTGCAACTATACTCGCGTTGGGGTCGCCACTGCGTGCGGCGACCGACACGCAGGCGCAATCCGGACTCCAGGTACACCGCGCCGGCCAACCACCGCGCACCTTGTCGCTCGAACAGATCGCCGCGTTGAAGCCGATCACGCAACAGGCTGCCGTCGAGCACACCGATCGCTCCTGGACGGGACCGCTGCTCTGGGACGTGATGGTGAACGCAGGCGCAGTGGACCCAGCCAAACCGGCTGACGCAGTGCACCTCGGCGTGCACGTGGTCGGCGCCGATGGCTGGATCGCCGTATTCGGCCTGGCAGAACTCTCCCCGGAATTCGCCGGCAAGCCGATACAACTTGCCGATCGGGTGAACGGCGAAGCGATCCCCGGACCAGGCTTGCGGCTCATTGTACCGGGCGAGCATCGGGGCGGACGTTCGGTCCGCGACGTGGTACGCATCGACATCGAATGACAACGAAGGAGATGGCCATGAAACTCAGTGCCCGCAACCAACTCAAAGGCCGCATCGTCAATGTGACCCGCGGCGCCACGACCAGCCACGTACGCATCGATATCGGCGGCGCCATCGTGACGTCCTCGATCACCAATGAGGCGGTTGACGAATTGGGTCTCGCCGCGGGGCAGGACGCCTACGCGGTGATCAAGGCCTCGGACGTGATGGTCGCCATCGACTGACATGGTTCGTCAGAACGAAATCCGCGATGGCGAGGTGGCAGTGACGCCACCATCGCCGGATGATGCCGGGCTCGTCTTCATTGGCCGCATCCACACGCCCTGGACATCGCGCATGGAGGCGCCGCGGCAGGGCCGCACCGATGGGCCGGTATGCCGCATCGAGGTGTTCGAGCCCTGGGTGCAGGCCCTGGACGGGCTCGCCCAGTACAAGCGAATCGAGGTGCTCTACTGGTTGCACATGTCGCGGCGCGATCTGGTCATGCAGAGCCCGCGCAACGACGGCGCGGTGCGCGGCACGTTCTCGCTGCGCTCTCCGGCGCGGCCAAACCCGATCGGGACATCGATCGCCGAGTTGGTCAGCATCGACGGAGCCACGGTGCTGGTCAGAGGATTGGACTGCCTCGATGGCACGCCCCTGCTCGACCTGAAACCCGACCGCGCGGGGTTCACGCCGCTTGCGCCACCACAGGCGGGAGATTTTCAGCTCGGAGAACCTGTGTGACGATCCAACCTCGTCATGACCGGGCATCTCGACCCGGTCATCTCCATCGAGTGTTGGCTGACCGGGACTGCATCGTTCGCAATTTGGTGCGCTTAGCCGATGGCCGCGTCGGGGCCATCGAGGCCCGGCCATGACGGGGGTAACGAGTCGGTCTCTTCGGCGCCCGGTATAACCCCAGCAAACTGCATGCCGATCGATTGTGGCGGGCGCGTTTTCGCGACAACCTGTCGTGCGAATCCAAACTGTCCGGTCCAATCATGGATGTGCGTGACGCCATCGCGCTACCCGCCACCCTCGTGTTCGTGGCGCTCGGTTTCTACGGTATCGTCAGGTCGCGCCTACGGATGTGGCGCAGACGCGCAGCGGAGCGTGGTCGGGCAACGGGCGGCGAGTGGCAACAATTATCCGCCCGATCGAAGCTGCTGAGGCGCTGTGCCGGTATCGCCGTGGGCATTGTTCTCGCCGTCATGCTGCAGGCCATCGGCACATTGATCATGGATACTTTGTCGCGCTAGCAGCGCTGCCAGATTGCAGCCGGATCAGCACGCGCGCCGCCTCCGCCGGGCGCCGTAGTCGAAACACCGCCAGGTGCGCGAACTCCGGCCGCCGCAGGCGGTCCTCGGTCTCGCGCCGGCGCTGGCGCCAGGTGCTCCAGGCCCAGCGGATGGGATGGCTCGGCCGCATGAAATCATGCCAGTGCTCGCGATTGCCTGTGCCGAACCATAGTTCGCCCCCCAGCGTCGCGCGGTACACCGAGCGCGCGATCACCCGGGCCATGATCACCGGGCGTTCGTAGTCGAGCCAGACCAGATGGGTCGCGCCCCGCCAGAGCACATCGCGCACCGAGGCATAGTTCCCGTCCGCCACCCAGCGCTCGGCCTGGATCGCCTGCGCCACGCGTCGGACGAACTCCGGTCGGTCATGCCTGTCGAGGTCTCGCCAGCCCGGCTGCCAGTTGATGGCATCGAGTTCGATGTGCGGCAGCCCCAGGCGCCCGGCGATCTTGCGCGCCAGGGTGGTCTTGCCGGCGCCCGAAGTGCCGATGACGACGATGCGTGTCCCTGCGCCCACACCCATTGAATACCGTACTCCGTCGCCGATTTGACACCCGGCGCCCGGGGTGGCATGGGCGCCGCCTTCCAACGCACGCAGCCAAAACGAGGCCCTCCGCATGGCGAAGCCTGAACTCGGTATCAAACGTGTCTGCGTCGCCTGTGGCGCCCGCTTCTACGATCTGACCAAGGTCCCCGCGGTTTGCCCGAAATGCGGCACGGAGCAGCCTCTCGACCAGCCACGCCCCCGCCGCACCGGCGGTAACGTGGTGGAGGAGCGTCGTCCCAAGAAGCCCGTCCCGGCTCCCGGTCTGGAGGAAGCCGACATCGAGGTGGAGGGCGTCGAGGAAGAGAGCGAAGAGGATATCATCGAGGATACGGCGGATCTGGAGGACGACGCCGACGCCATCGGCCCGGAAATCGAGGTGGAGCCGGATTCCGACGAGAGGGAACGCTAGCGGCGGACTTCTCCTCTCCCGCGCAGCGGGGGAGGCCGGGAGGGGGTATTGGTCAACCTCCGTCCCCTTTCCCCAACACAGCGCGGTAGCGGGCGCATCGGCGGCGGCAAGGCTAAGCCCGGCCTGGGCAGGGATGTCGGATAAGGGGGTCGGGCTCTTTAACGGTGTTGCTGCACCCGGCCGTCGCCGGCCACGGCCGGGGAGTGGGGGCCATTTTGGCGCCTCCTTGATGGAAGCGCCGCACCTTACCCCACCGCCCATCTGGTTTTGACCGCGTTATCGCTATCATAGCCGGGAATCGAGCGGCGCTCGCGGATGCGCGCTCTGAGACGCACTTTTACCACTCCAGGTTGAACGGGCAGGCCTCTGCGGAGAACCCTGCGCATTCGACCCAGCACTGGCGCATCGGCATAGGCTCGCTGCGCCGCCGACGCGTCGGTTGGCTGCTTTCAGTGGCCATTAGTAGCCGGTCGCGGCTCGTGAGCATTTTGGGTCGTAGAAAACTGCCAGAGTTTGATCTGGATCAAACCGCTCGGGCGGCGAACGAATTTATAACGATTTTATAAGGCGGCGATGATGGTTATCGCACTGGGGGCGGCGATGCATGGGAACGCTACGGGCGGTGGGGATCAGTTTTCCAGACTGGTGCGCCACATTTTGGTTAAGGAGAAGCGGGACAGTATCAGTTCGTTAGCTTCCGCGATGGGCATGTCATATGCCAATTTTCATGCTCGCGTTATCGGCCGCGTGCGTTTCAGGCCGGATGAGATCAACCAACTGATCCACGTGCTGCCCGATCCCCGATTATCCGAATTTCTCCTGCGTGGCACGGCGTTCATGGCCGTAGCGCGCCCCAGGCCAGACTCCCGCAGCTCTGGGGACGCACTTCATACTGCGACCCATTTAGCGAGTGTAGCGCTCGCAATCATCGACGAAATTGGTGACACGTTCACGCAGGGAGACTCTGATCCAGGCGGTGCAGACCTAATGCGGGATCACGTGCATCAGGCGGAAATTGCGATCGGAAGTCTGCGGGCAAGCTTGTCGGTACGCAACGGTTGGAACGCAACCGGCGTGCGGATCAAGGCCACTCATCATGCCGCTGATCGCACTGGCCGAAATTCGTCACCGCTGAGCGCAGCCTGCATCGGTAGCAGCGGCGTTATCAATTCGCTCAACTCACGATCACCAGCCGAATGACCGCGATCAACAAGCCGACACAGACCAGCGTCAACAGAACGCCAAAGGCCGGCGCGAGGCTCTTGGACGCGACGATGGTACGAGACAACCCACCCAACACCGCGCGGAACTGCCTAATGAGGCCGATACGCCAGCCATAGCCGCGACCATGAGAGGTGCCGCCCAGGATTGTCGGGACCACGCCAACGCGTCACACGCCATATCCCATATCCCAGCCCGTGGTATCGCGGTCGGTAATCTCACTCAGGGCGAACCCCCGGCACGCCAACAATGTCCGGCTCAGGTCAGGCCAAATGAAACCGTGTTCAGCTATGATCCCGAGGCAGTAGCCATGCAACTTTCCGCGTTGATGGGCCTGATGGAGGAGGGGTCGTTCAACTGCATTCGGATCATGCCGGGTGATCTGTGGCGGATCAGCCAGGGCGGTGGCCACTCCCATGCCTGCTGTGGCGCAATGGTGGAGGAACTCGCCAACAAGCGGCAAGCGTGACGGCCTCCGGCCGATGCCCCAGATCCATCCAGCTTGATTTTGATGCCGCCCGCCGACGCCGACGAAGGTCGCCGTCCGCTTTGTGGATTTGATAGGCCCGGCGCTAATAACCGGCGCGCGGCTTTCCTCGCCAACATGGTCCGGCACCCACGCCGCGTCGCCATTACGCGGGCTAGGTGCGCCCAGTCGGGGCGACGACCAGCTATAAGCCGGCGCTAGGGGTTGGCCCGGCTGATATCGAGCGTCATTCGTGATCTTTTGGCTGCCGAGTTCCGTGAAGCCGCCTGAACTTGGTCGCTGTCCTCTCGCAACGGTCACGCTCTCTTGGCCGACCGGTTGTTTGGGCCAAGGTACAACTCATTTACATTAGCGCGTCGCAAACGAAGCCGACCAAGACCCACGTCGCCAAGGGAAAACCCATTAATCTCATATCCTTGCAGGACTGTAATTCAACCAAGCCTATGTCATGTTGTAATCTTCTGTGTCGCTAAACTTTACACACCTCGCTTTTGGCTGAATGGAGCATGTGCCCGAACAGCCGAACAGAATCACTCCGATATCAGATCCTTCCGGCGGTGTTATTCAACGAGTCGGGTACACTATTGTAATCTTGTGCGTCTATAAACTTTACACTGCCTTCAGGATGCTGAGGAAGCAACCGCGGGAAACAACTGCGTTCTCTTTTTTGAGTTCTTTCCCGTGAGACCGAGGCCCTGGAAAACCCGGCTTTGGGCCTGTAGCCGGCGCTGAAAGCCCTTACGGCCCCTTCGCTCATGCAACGCCAAAGGATGTTGTTGAATTTATGTCTTTGGCACGAAGTGTGCACAGCGATGCGTGGGCAGTCCAAAGATCTCAATAACCTTTCCTTCCCAATCTGCTTGAAATCATGGAGACTATGATGAAACGCGTACTACTCTCCGGCAGCGTGCTTGCCGGCTTACTCGCTGGAGCGATGGCTCCGGCTCATGCGACGACGTATACGTTTGCTGATGGTACTGGCTGAAGGCCGGAACTGCGTTCAGCACGGTGTTCGCGGGGGCGACCGGGAACGCTGGGGCCCAGGGTCTCTACCAGGAGACGACAACCGGCGGCTCGCCGGTGATCACCCAACTGAGCACCACCGCCTTCAACGTCGGTTCTGGCAACCATTTCAACACGACGCCTGTTCAGGGCGAGTTCACCCAGAATGACGGCGGTTCGGCCGTGACGCTCAGCGGGTGGACATCGACGTTGTTCAATTCCGGTTCGAGCGCGCCGGCCTCGTTTGAGATCAACAAGGTCGAAATCAAATCCCGCCGCTATCAGCTTGCAGTATCTCACGGGAGCCACCGTGAATTCGGTAACTGGTGTGTTCACCGGCACGGCGGCGGCGTTCAACCTCAACAGCATCGATCTGTCTACTGCTGTCGGCACGGCGACCGGTTATATTGTCGAAGGTCTCCTCGCCGGGGTCGCGATATATGCCGACCAAGTCTGCACCAACGGCAACCAATATGCCGTGACTACGGTCGGTGGGACTTGCGGCGCCTACAATCCAACGGCAACCGTACCGTTCAACTGGTCTGACATCGACACCGTCGAATTTGGCTACATGAGCGGCGGTGTGTTCCAGACCGGCTGGCCAACGGGTGGTAATTTGGATATGACCAACATCAACCTCAGCCCTTACTCTGCTCCGGTGCCTGAGCCAACGTCGATCACCCTGCTCGGCCTCGGCTTGCTCGGCCTCGGCTTCATCAAGCGGCGCTCCCAGGCTGGTCAGTAGCCAAGGGTAATATCAGCCCTCCGTAGGTCGGCTTCTGCAGCATGGTCCCACGACGGCGTCGTTGGGACCATGTGGGCGGTTGGCCATAGCGAAATCCGCGGCAGCCGGGTGACACGAAGTGGTCGACTGGCGCCAGCAGCTCGGGCGACGCAAACACGGGGCAATCGTGATCAGCATGGATGGCCGCGGTTCGTGGCGCCACGACGGCTTCATCGAGCGCCTGTGGCAGTCGATAAAATACGAAGAGGTCTATCTGCGCGCCTACGACAGTGTCGGCCTGGCACGTGCTTCGCTCGGTCGGTATCTGGACTTCTACCCGCCGTTGTCGGGACCAATTCCGCCCTACCGCCGGATCCGCCACCACACGGCAAGCATCGCGTCGTAGGGGATCGCCGGGACCTCCCGTAGCCACCAATAGCAGCGGCGCCACCAGTGCGTCGCGACCGGCATAGGTGGCATCGCGGCACGCGCACGCACGCCCAGCAGCCGCAACACCAGTAGGCAGCGCGGCTGATGGTACAGGCTGGTCGCGACGAACACCGGCGCCCCGATGCCGCGCGTCCGCAGCAGCGCCACGACGGCGCGAGCCGAGGACAGCGTGTCGGTGCCGGTTTCCTCCGGCAGGATGCGCCCCCGCGGCACGCCGCGCGCTTCCAGCATCGCCGCCATCACCGAAGCCTCCGACGGCCCGAATCGCCCGACGCCACCCGTCGGTACGAACAGCGGTTCGGCAAAGCGCGCGCCGAACGCGACGGCCAACTCGACCCGCAGGAGCAACGTGCCGCTGGGCCGCCCGCCCGGTCGCACCGCCGCGCCGAAGATGACGATGACCGGGCGGGCGGCCCGAGGCGGTCCGGAGATCAGGTGCGGCGCACGTTCCAGAAGATCACGAACCCTTCCGGCACGCCGGTGATGTCCTTGCGATAGGCAGTCGGTGATTGCGCCGAACCGAGCGGATAGAATGGTACGTCGTCGAACGCCTGAAGCTGCATCTCGACGCCGATCTTCTTCTGCGCCGGCAGGTCGGGCGCGCTGAACCAGGCATCCCGCAACGCCTCCATCTTCGGATCATCGGGCCAGCCGAACCACGCGCTTTTGCCATTGCCACGCAACGGCAAATGGCTCGCCGGGGTGAACCAGTCGAGCCCGGAGAAACCGGTGCAGAACAGGTTCCAGCCACCCTCGGCCGGCGGCTTGGTCAGCGCGCGGCGCTGCACCACGGAGCCCCAGTCGGTCGCCTGATAGTCAATGTTCATGCCGACTCGCTTCAGCATGTCCAAGGCAACATCGCTCAGCGACTTCAGCACCGGCTGGTCGGTGCCCACCATGAACACGACCTTCTCGCCGTTGTATCCCGCGGCTTCCAAATCCTTCTTCACCTTGTCGGGATCTCGCTTGGAGGTCAGTGCCTGCATGCCGGCGTCGCTCGCCAGCGGCGAAAGCTGCGGGAAGAAGCCCATCGGCACCTGCCACAGCGAGGCGTCCTCACCCATCGCCGCGATCATGAATTCCTTCTGGTCGATGGCACCCATCAGCGCGCGCCGCACCGCCGGCTTGTCGAACGGCGGATAGAGTTGATTTGGCCGCAGCAGGTATGGCGTGCCGGTGTGATCGGTCACCTCCACAGTGACGCCATTCTGCTTGAGCAACGGCAACAGATCAGCCGTGGGATTCTCCCACCAGTCCATCTCGCCTGCCTGAAGCGCTGCCGACTTCGTGGCGGGATCCGGCTGCACGTGCCACTCGACCCGATCGAAGTGCACGATCTTTGGACCGGAAACGAAGCTGGCCTCGCCGTCCTCGCGCGGCTTGTACTTGTCAAACTTCTCATACGCGAAGAATGAGCCGGGCACGCGTTCGTCCGGCTTGAATTTGAACGGACCGCTGCCGATGACCTCGGTAAAGGCCTTGAACGGATCGGTCTGCGCGATGTGCTCCGGCATGATCGCGCACATGTTCGAGGCACCGTGGCACAATGCATCCGGCAGCAATGCGAACGGTGCCTTCAGCCGAAACATGATCGTCTTGTCATCGGGCGCGGACAGTTCGTCGGTGCGCGCCATCAGCGCCTGGCCGAACGCATCGCGCGCGCCCCAGCGCTTCACCGAGGCGACGCAGTCGCGCGCCAGCACCTTGTCGCCGTTGTGGAACATCAGCCCGTCACGCAGCGTGAGCTTCCAGACCTTGCCGTCGCTTTCGATGGTGTGGCCGGCGATCATCTGCGGCGTGGCCGCGAAGTTGCCCTTCTGGCCGGCCTGTCCATACAGCGTGTCGAATACCATGTAGCCGTGGTTGCGCGTGACGTAGGCCGTGGTCCAGATCGGATCGAGGATGGCAAGGTCCGATTGTGGAATGAACTTCAGTACCCGGTCCTTCTGCGCGAGCGCCACCGAGGGCAGCGCCAGGCTCGCGGCCGAGGCCGCCAGGAAGGTTCGTCTCTTCATGTGATCAGTCTCCCAGTTTGTTGTTGTTCCCTCCCTGGCTTGCCGGAGATGGTGGCGCGGGAGTATCGACTTTGTCCATCCTGGTGCCAGGGAGGGCGAGCCCGATGAAGTCGTTGTCCGACGCCGCAGTGCGGCAATACCACGAGCTTGGCTACTACGCCCCGGTCCCGGTGTTGACGCGCACAGAGGCAGGTACGCTGCGCCGTAAGCTGGAGGCGTTCGAGGCTTCTGGCGGATCAATGCAAGGCCCGGTGCGCCACAAGCCGCATTTGCTGTTCACCTGGCTGAACGACCTGATCCGCCATCCGCGCATTCTCGATGCGGTCGAGGACGTCATCGGCCCGGACATCCTGTGCTGGGGCACGACCTTCTTCACCAAGGAAGCGCGCAACCCCGGCTATGTGTCATGGCATCAGGACTCCACATATTGGGGCCTGGAACCGCCCGACATCATCACGGCGTGGGTCGCGTTCACTGACAGCAATGCAGCCAACGGCGCGATGCGCGTGATCCCCGCCACGCACAAGATGGATCAGGTGCCACATCGCGATACGTTCGCCGCCGACAACCTGCTGTCGCGTGGACAGGAAATCGAGGTGGAAGTGAACGAACGCGACGCGGCAATGCTGGAACTCGCGGCCGGCGAGATGTCACTGCATCACGTGCGGCTGATCCACGGCTCGGACCCCAATCCGTCAGCTGATCGGCGAATCGGCTTCGCCATCCGGTATGTGCCAACGTATGTACGCCAGGTCGCCGGCAGCACCGACAGCGCGACGCTGGTGCGCGGCGAGGACCGGTTCCATAACTTCGAACTGGAACAGCGGCCGGATGCCGACATGTCACCCGGCGCGTTGGCGTATCACGCAGCGGTCACCGAGCGTTATGCGCAGATCCTGATGCGTGGCACGGATCGGGCAATGCACGCTTAATGTCCAACGTCTGACCGGTTCGTTAGCAGTGTTCCGCTGAGCGCCGTTCTCGCAGGGGATCCACCTTCCACGCCGGGTCGTCGTCCCACATCCTCGTCGTGCCGGCCGAAAGCCCCTGCTGAGATGTGAACCACTCGCCGTAAATTTCCTTCCGCTGACAATAACTCATGCGGGCTCTTTCCCGTCACAGCCGGGCCGAAGTCCCCAAACTCGACCCGGCAAACGGACACCCTTCGCGGCGCACCGCTGCCCCAGTCGCGACAGCAAAGTGAGCGCATGGGCCTTGCGACAGACGACCCACCCGGCACTCAAAAAAAGTCCTTTCCTTTTCGTCCACTGTTAGTTATAATAACTAAGATGGAAGCCGACGTACCCACTACACCCGGTCCCGCCTCGCCTCCCGATCCGCCACAGGATCAGCCCGCCACCCCCATGCCCGAGTACATCGCAGCCCTGCTCTACGCCGTCGGCATCCTGCTCGACTACGGCCGCCATCTGCGCAGCACCATCCGGCAACGCGCCACCGCCCCCACATTTCCCTCCATCGCGGCCTGCTTCGGCACCGCCAACCTCGCCACCATCCTCGCCCACCTCAACCGCGGCATCCTGCGCGCCATCGCGCTGCAGCGCTTCCTGCTCGCGCGCGCCGCAACCGGCCGTGACATCAGCATGGTGATCCGCCGCACCCGCACCGACCAGGAACCTTCGCCCGCGCCAGCAGACCCCCAGGCCGAGTCACCAGCAGACCCCCCAGCCAAGCCCAAAGCCGCGCCACGCCCGTCGCTGCCCCCCGGCCACGACGACCCCGAACTCTTCATGCCCACACTGGAGGACCTCGAGCGTCAGGTACGCCGCCGCACCGTCGGCCGTACCATCACCGACATCTGCCGCGATCTCGCCGTCGTCCCCGGCTTCTGCACCCCCGAATTCTGGAACGGGATATTCGAGATCATGCATTACTTCGGCGGCAGCGTTGAAACCGTGATGCGAGAGAAGACCCGCCGCGAACAAACGTTCATCCAGGAGCAGGACAAGAAGCAGGGCAGCACCCGGGACTGGTTGCATCTGAAACGAGACGAACTCCGCCAGGTCCTCGGCTTCTTCATCGGCGAACCACCGATCAATCCACTCGGCCCGTCATCAGCACCGGGTGCTGCCGGCACGGCACTGGCCACTGGCCCGCCCTGATCCATCGCCGAATGACATCGCGCGACGCAAGGGACCGGACAACGGCCGGCCCCGTCATCCTGATTCGCCCGGCCGCCGCGCGGCAGGTACGACATTCCCAGAAGCCGGCAATCCGAGCCCTCCCACACGCAGCGATCCAACCCCGTCATGGCGGGGCTTGATCCGGCTTGACCCGGCCATCTCCATCGAGTGGTTGCTGACGGGGACTGCATCGTTCGCAATCTGGTGCGCGTAGCCGATGGCCAGGTTTGAAGCAGCCGCCAATGAACATTGACGCTAAGCTCAGCCACTATCCACGCGCGATCTGATCGAGATCAAGCAGTTTCGTGCGATCGTCACCACCACGAGAAGACCGTCGCGGAACTTCCTGGGCGCAGCCCGGCTCGTCGCCACCGTCGTTTGCTCAACTGACGACTGACACCAGTTCTCATTGATGATGATCCATAGCAAAAACCAGCGAGCCTACTCGGCGTTGCCGGCAGCAGCGGCAACAGTATAAGAATCTTCAACCACAGATGCACGCAGATGAACGCAAATAGCTCGGCGCCAGGGAGGCGCGGCTTGCCCGCTTTGAAACATTGCGTCCGGGACTATTTGCGTCCATCTGCGTGCATCTGTGGTTGAAAGTCCTTACTTGCCTCCGCAGTCCGACTGCCAATGCGCGGGCCAACACGAGCGAGCCACGTTGCTGCTAAATCACAATGACCAATGCGTCGTGCCGAATGTCATCGCCGGACCACGCCCCGAACGACGAGTCGCGCTCAGTAAGTGTTGGTATCACCCAATTCAACGGATAGGCGTCTGCTCAAGCAGCAGGCGCACCTTGGCGCCCAACGCGTCCAGGTCAAACGGCTTTGTCAACATGTCCATGCCTGCACTGAGGAAATCCTCTCGGAGGATAGCATTCTCAGCATAGCCGCTGACGAACAGCACCTTTAGAGCAGGACGTGCGACCCGCGCGATTTCCGCAAGCTTCTGGCCGTTGACGTGAGGCAGCACCACGTCAGATACCAGCAGGTCAATCGTCTGATCGGATTGCAGCATTGGGATGGCCGTGCGGGCATCAGAGGCCAGAAGAACCTTATAGCCCAGCTCTTCCAGTACGTCGTTGATGATAAGTCGCACGGTGGCGTCATCTTCCACCACAAGAATCGCTTCGCCCTGCCCGCGCGGTGTAGCGACCGTCGGAACGCTCAGGTCAATGGCATCTTGCAGTGCACGCGGCAGATACAGTTCGACTGTCGTGCCATGCCCCTCTCGACTCTCCATGCGCAAATGGCCCCGACTCTGCCTGGCAAAGCCGTAGATCATTGACAATCCCAGCCCGGTTCCCATGCCGGCAGGTTTGGTGGTGAAGAATGGATCCACCGCCTTGGATAATACGTCCGGCGACATGCCGACGCCCGTGTCCGAAACGCCGATAACGACGTAGTCGCCAGGCTGCAGGTCCTCGTGCTGTGAGACATAGGTCTCGTCCAACGCCGTGTTCGCCGTGGTGATTGTCAACGTGCCACCATCCATCATGGCATCTCGCGCATTGATCGCGAGATTCAAGATGGCATTCTCCAGTTGGTTGGCATCCACGAAAGCCGTCCAAAGATCGGCCGCCAGCCTGGATTGCAATTCGACCTGCTCGCCTAACGTGCGATGCAACAGGTCTTCCATGCCAGCAACCAGACGATTGATGTCGTTAGGCCTGGTATCCAGCGATTGGCGGCGGGCGAATGCAAGAAGGCGATGCGTGAGCGCCGCCGCGCGGCGTGCCGACGTTGTTGCCGCGTCCATGAAACGCCGGATGTCTTCCGGGCGCCTTCCCGACGCCATGCGTCTGCGCACGAGATCGAGTGAGCCGATGATCCCGGTCAACAGGTTGTTGAAGTCGTGCGCGATCCCCCCCGTGAGATGCCCGACAGTCTCCATCTTCTGCGATTGTCGGAGCGCCTCTTGCGCGGCAGCAAGCTCAATTTCCGCCATCTTCTCAGCCGTGATGTCCCGACCGTTACAATACACAAAATCATCTTCCGGAATGCCAACCCAGGAAATCCAACGGTAGCCACCATCTTTGCAGCGATAGCGATTAACGAAGCGCAGCGCCGGCTGGCCGACCAAGGTGAGTTCGAAGCCGGCACGCGTGTGTTCCACATCGTCGGGGTGCAGCAATTCGAAGATCGACATGCTGGCAACCTCTGCTTCCGACCAGCCCAACACGGTCTGCCACGCCGGATTGGAAGTCTCGAAATATCCCTTGGAATTGAGCGCACCCAGTAAATCGGGACTCAACTGCCACGTCAGGCCGCGTGCCTGCGCGCGCTCCACCACCCGTCGTTCGAGGTCGCGATTCAACTCGCGCAGGCTCGCCTCCGACGCAAGCAGCGCAACTTCCGTGGCGTGTCTCTCGGTCACGTCCGAGCCCTCAACAAAAATCGATGTCACATTGCCCGATGCATCTTTGATGGGCTTATAAACAAAATCCAGAAAACGATTCTCCGCGCCGCCGCTGCCGTCCGTAGGGTGCAGCACGATCTGAACATTCCTGCCGATGAACGGCTCCCCAGTCGCAAACACCTCATCGAGCAGCTTGAGAAATCCCTGACTTTCAACCTCGGGAAGGGCCTCGCGAAGAGGCAGACCAATAACCGCGCGATGACCAATCAGCTCTTGATATGCGGGGTTGATCAGCACGAATCGATGGTCCGGGCCACGAAGCAATGCCGAAAAGCTCGGCGACTGCGCAAACATCTCGCGCAGGCGCAGGAGCTCGTCATCCTCGCTCGTCGGCCCATTGCCATCGCCGCCAGTGTGACTCATTCGACGACTCTACAGGATGGCAGTCAGCCGGTCACCGCACGGCTGAGTTATGCAGACAAATCCGCCCATCGATGGAGCGCGAGTTCACACGCCCGCGCGTCATGGCCGGGCGTCCCGGCCATCCACGTCTTCACTGGGCGGCCATGACGTTTGCTGTGTCGCGCTTCAACGATTCTAGGTTCTAGCCGGATGCAGCAGCAGCGCGTCGGCGCAGCTCCTTCATCTCCTCGAAACGCTTCGTGGCATCCCGCATGATCGCCGCGATGCCAGAGAGCTTGCCGGACTGATCGTGCAACGGCGTGACCGTGAACTCGATCGATATGCGTGACCCATCCTTGCGAATCGCCGGGACCGCGAGGAGATCGCCGGCGCCATAACGTGTCGTACCGGTCCGCATCGTCTCGCCGTATCCTTCCCAATGCCGACCACGCAACGATGGAGGAATGATGATGTCCAGCGACCGACCCAGTGCATCGGCGGCCGCGTAACCGAAGATCCGTTCAGCGCCCGCGTTCCAGTACTGAATGCGTCCATCCGCGTCCGCATAGACCACGGCCTCGGACATCGACCGCAGCAATGTAACCGCGAACTGTCCCGTATCGAAATTCATGGTCGCTCCACCGTGCTCCGGCTTTCCGTGATGACGACATCCATCGGGATATCGTGCTGCTGCGGATAAATCGTCTCGAGCGCTCCCAACGAGAAGCCGACCCCGAGAGTGGTCGGTCGCCGCGGCATGGCGGCCAGTGTTCGATCATAAAAGCCACCGCCGTAGCCAAGACGAAAACCGCGTCGATCAAAGCCGACCAACGGCACCAGCAGCACATCCGGCAACACGACCTCGCCGTCCGCGGGGATCGGAATGCCCCACACGCCGGATTCGAGACGTGCCCCGGGTTGCCAGGCGCGAAATTCCAACGGCGCCTTCATGCGCAAGACGACCGGTAACGCGAGCCGCATTCCTTGAGCGCACAATGCTTCGGCGACCGGGCGCGCATCGTACTCGCCGCGGAACGGCCAATAGAAGCCGAGCAGAGTTGCTGGCTTCACTGCCAGGATTTGCCTGATGCCGTCGGTGATCCGCTCGCTCCAGAGCTTACGGTCATGCGGCGCAACGGCCATCCGGCGCTCGATCAAGGCGTCGCGCTGTTCCTTGCGCCACTGGCGGATCTGCTCCCAGGTCTGCATGGTCATGCCGGTTCCAGCCGCAGCAAATCGGACAGACGCTGCTTCGGACGCACAAGGTCAGCAAGCGTGGTTCGATCCAGCACGCCAAGGAACGCCACAAGCGCATCCGCAAGCACGCCTTGCAGGACGCACGCCGGCTGAATGGCGCAGACCGCACCGGATCCGAAGCAAGGAACAACGTCGAAGTCCGCTTCGGTACGTCGCAGAACATCACCGATCCTGATCGTCTCCGCGCGCCGCGCGAGCTTCAATCCACCACGCTGGCCGCGCACCGTGGCAATCTCGCCGGCCAACGCCGCCTGGTGCACCACCTTGGTCAGATGGTTTGCGGAAATGTCGTAAGCGGCGGCGATCTCCTCGATCGTACAGAGCATATCAGGCCGCAACGCCAGGTAGGTCAGCGTGCGCAATGTATAATCGCTGAAAGCGGTCAGACGCATGGCGAGGCCACCTTCGGGCGTTGCCGCAGATCCTCCGACCAAGCTTGATCAGGACCGAAGAACATTGCCAGCTTCAAACTTTCCGCAATGCGGCGCGCCTTAAGCGCGAACTGATCGGCGATCTCGGGGACGAACAGTTCAGCGGCGGTTGTCTCGAACAGATCGAGCCAATTGCCGAACATCGGCGGCTGGACATCGGCAACGCTGCGATGCGTCCTGACCGGATCACCTTTGTAACGGCCGCTGGTCAGCATGACAGACGACCAGAAGGCGTACATCTTCTCGAGGTGCACCGGCCAGGCGTCGTGCGCGATGGCACGGGAGAAGATCGGCCCGAGCACCGGATCGCGCCGGACCCGCGTGTAGAATGCATCGACCAGCAGCTTTATCGTGGCCTCCGTCACTTCAGTGTGCGGCGGACTCACTGCAAAAGCTCCGCGGCACAGATAACGACCACGACATCCCTTAACAGCATATCGATCATGGCGGCGCCTAAAGATGCATCGTCTATGCATCTTATGACATCGGCGAACCCAATGCAAACTATCCGCTCATCTTTCCAGGCGATGTAAGGAGCAGTCCGGCGAGGCTCAACGCTGAGGCAACATTTCTGAAACGCACCTACCTGGAGACAACCGTGATCATGCCGCTTCACGTCGGCCGTAATACAGCATCACCGTATGTGTCGCCTCGGCGAAGAACAACCAGCGCTCGACGTAGATACCGAGCAAGGCGGCGAGCGCTGCCACCGGCGCCAGTATCATTCCGGCACGGGCTCCAACCAACGTGCCAAGAATCAGAAAAACCACTGGAACCGCGAGCCCAATCGCCAGCGCAATCTGCCGCAACTGCCTGACATGCTTACGGGCGATGACGTAGCCCATCTCGCGCAGCAGGTAGTTCTCTTCCGTGTGCGGCGCCTCAAGTGCCCGCACGCTGCCGATCGTGCCAAGGCCGGTCGCGCTCTCGATCGTTGCCACCGGCGGAGCGGTATCGATGTAGCGCCAATACGCCACCTTCACGACGCCAGCCGCCACCGCCAACACGACCGCTACAACCGCGGTCACCTTCACCGCACCAATGTCGAAAAACACCGCGACTGCGGCGAGCCAGACGGCGCCGGAAAACATCGACAGCAGCAGGAAGTTTGGCAGCACGCGATTGTTGTACCATTGCCGTATCGGCTTCAGCGTCGCATAGATCATCGCCTGCGACGCCACGGTCGCCAGTCCGCACACCGCTGCCACCAACCCCAGCACCATCGTCACCGCGGCGCCGGCGCCGGCAAACCACCACGCAGCGGCGAAGCCCAGCGCCGGCAGGTTGGTGAACAGACCGAGCACGCCCTCACGCGACAACCACGAACTGCGCCATTGCGACACGGCGCGCCACGCACGTTCCGGATGGCCGAGATGGAAGGTCGACGCCAGCAATCCCGCGGAGCTCAACGCCAGCGCGACCACTGTCGCGATCACGCCGAACCACGGCACCGCCGCGAGTACACCGAATGCGTTCAGCACACCCAGCCAGACCAGCATTCCGTAGCCCGCACCCGATGCGGTGGTCAGGAAGATGACGGAGAATGCAGGGTTCATCGCGACAGCATCCGATCGATCCAGCGCAGCACGGTGGCCCCGGGCCCGCTCGTCTCCCGCGGCGTCTCCACCGGTATCACGTCAGGTAGCCGCCGCCTCGGTGGCAAGTACTTGTTGACCGGCTGGTACCCCATCTCCGGCATCAGATCGAACCCGCCGCGTTCGGCAACAAGCTGCGACACTGCGCTGCCCGGATCACCGAGATCGCCGAAATGCCGCGCCTTCGTCGGACACGCCGCGACACACGCGGGAACCCGCTCCTGTTCCGGCATGTTCTCGTTGTAGATGCGATCGACGCAGAGCGTACACTTGCGCATCACGCCCTCATCTTCATCGAACTCGCGCGCGCCGTACGGACAGGCCCACGAACACAACTTGCAGCCGATACAGATGTCGGCGTTGACCAGCACAATGCCGTCCTCGGCGCGCTTATAGCTGGCGCCGGTGGGACAGACGGTGACGCAGGCCGGCTGCTCGCAGTGCAGACAGGAACGGGGGAAATGCACGGTACGGCTATCCGGCCCCTGCCCTGCCTCGTACGTATGCACACGATTCAGCCAGACGCCGTCTGGATGGTTCTGATACGCGTTGAAGTCGGTCAATGGCGCGGAGTGGCCGGAGGTATTCCACTCCTTGCAGTTCACCGCGCACGCGTGGCAGCCGACGCAGGTGTCCAGGTCGATGACAAGGCCGAGCTTCTTGGCGCCGGCAGCCGGGATGCTGGTCATGGTGCCACCGATGCATTGTAGTGAAGGTCACGCGGCGCGCGAGGCATTCCTGGCGGATGATGCAGTGCCACCGGCCGCGGCACGGTCTCGGCCGGACCATCCGCCTTCTCGACACGCACGCGCAGATCGTACCACGCCGCCTGCCCCGTCACCGGATCCGCGTTGAGCTGCCGCCCACCGGCAAGGAATTCCGAGATCACGTGGTTAAGCAGGAACCCACGCTCCGCTTCCGGTGCGTCGTCGGCGAGCCCCCACGCGCCGCGGCGCTTGCCGATCGCGTTCCAGGTCCACACGGTGTCGGGGTTGACGCCCTCCATCAGCCGCACCTGCCCTTTTACGCGGCCGTTGCGGCTGATCACCCAGATCCAGTCGTCATCCTTGATACCCAACGCAGCCGCGGTGCGGCGATGCATGTAAAGACGATTGTGGCTATAGATCTGCCGCAGCCAGGCATTCTGCGAATGCCACGCATGGTACATCGCCATCGGCCGCTGTGTTATCGCATGTAGCGGATACGCCGACTGTTCCGGCAACGCCTGCTCGAACGGCGGATACCAGATCGGCAGCGGATCGAAGTAGCGGACGACGCGATCACGCTGCGACTCAGGCGGCTGGTTCGGTCCATGCCCTTCGCCGGCAAGCCGGAACTTCTGCAACGGCTCGCAGTAGAGATGCAGCACGATCTGCGCGGTGCTGTCGATCAGACCGAGCCGCTTCGCATCTTCCAGATACGCGACATTGGCATGCTTGTAATAAAGCGCCTCAGGCGAGTGGTGATACGACCAGAAGCAGCCGTTCTCGATGTATCGCTGCAACTGGTCGGGATTGGCCGCGCCAACTCCAGACTCCGTGCCGTCCGCACCGCGAAAACCTGCGAGCGGGCCGACTCCGGGACGCCGCTCATGCCGTGCAATGTAGTCCGCGTAGCTGGTATACGTCGCGCTGCCATCCTCCTTGACGAACCCAGGTAACCTGAGCCTCACACCCAGTTCAACCATCACATCCTGGAATGCCCGAACATCGCGATCGGGCAGCAACACAGGTTGCCTGATGGAGTCGGCCGGCCCCTCCGGGCTGCCGATCGGCCGATCAAGTAGTGAAATACAGTCCCAGCGTTCCAGATAAGTGGTGTCTGGGAAGACCAGGTCGGCATAGGCCACCATCTCCGACGCGAAAGCATCGGCGTAGATGATATGCGGAATGCGATACTCGCCGGTGGCTGGATCCTTGTCGGCCATCATGCGCGAGGCCTCCCCGGGATTCATCGAGGAGTTCCACGCCATGTTAGCCATGTACATGAACAGCGTATCGATCTTGTACGGGTCGCCAGCATGAGCATTGGCGATCACCGTATGCATCAGTCCGTGACCGGACATCGGTGCGGCCCAGGTGAACGCCTTGTCGATGCGCACGGGGCTGCCGTCATCCTCCAACAGCATGTCCTCAGGCCCGCGCGGGTATCCCAGCGCCATGCCGGGCAGCATCGTGTTGGGCTTGGCGCCTTTACCAACAGGCTGCGGCCCCGGTGGTATCGGCCGTGGATACGGCGACTTGTAGCGCCACGAACCCGGCGTATCGATCGCCCCCAGAAGCATCTGCAAAAGATGCAGCGCCCGGCAGGTATGAAACCCGTTCGAGTGCGCCGAGATCCCGCGCATCGCATGCATCGCGACCGGCCGACCGACCATCGTCTCGTGCCGCCGCCCGGACGTATCGGTCCACGGTTGATCCAGCGTGATCGCCTGGTCGAATGCCACATCCGCCAGTTCGCGCGCGATACGGCGAATGGTCGCCGCAGGGATGCCACACGTATCAGCCACGACGTCCGGCGAATAACGACCGTCGAGATAACGTTCGGCCAGCAGATGAAACACCGGATATGCGCGCCCGCCATCCGGCAAAACCACCTCACCCGCGGCGCGATCCGACACCATCGGCTTGCCGTCGGCATCGCGCACGAACAATCCGTCGTCGGCAGCACCGGGATTGCGTCGCACCAGCCAGCCGGCGTTGGTGTAGCGGGCCAGGAAATCCAGATCGATGCGATCCGCCTGCAACAGTTCATGCACCAGCGACAGGACGAACAGCCCGTCGGTCCCGGGGCGAATGCCGATCCACTCGTCGGCGACGGCCGAATAGCCGGTCTTCACCGGGTTGACCGAGATGAACTTCGCCCCCCTCGCCTTCAGCTTCGAGATGCCAAGTTTGATCGGATTGGAATCATGGTCCTCGGCGACGCCGAACATCAGCAGGTATTTGGTGCGCTCCCAGTCCGGTTCGCCGAATTCCCAGAAGCTGCCGCCGACACTGTAGAGACCACCGGCCGCCATGTTCACGGAACAGAACCCGCCATGCGCCGCGAAGTTCGGCGTGCCGAATTGCTTGGCCCACCAGCCAGTGAACGACTGGCTCTGATCGCGCCCGGTGAACAGCGCCAGCTTGCGCGGCTCACTCGCACGGATCGCGCCCAGCCACGAGGTGGCGAGCGACAACGCCTCCTCCCACTCGATCTCCTTGAAGTCGCCACTGCCGCGCTCACCGGTGCGCAGCAGCGGCTTGCGCAGGCGCGCCGGCGAGTAGTGGTTCATGATGCCGGCGGAACCTTTGCCGCAGATCACGCCGTGGTTCACCGGATGTCTGGGATTGCCGTCGATGTAGCGGATGCGGCCATCCTTCAGGTGTACGCGGATGCCGCAGCGGCAGGCGCACATGTAGCAGGTGGTCATCTTCACCGTATCGGCGACGATGGGGGAGGTGTCGATCAGCTCCACCGGATTCGCGAAACCGCGCGTCCGTGGGGATTGTTCATTTGGCAAATCCAACTCCTCCCGATCCGTGAGGAGCAACAAGCATCCCCACGCCGCGCAATCAAGAGACGGGAGCCGCCAACAGCAGACGATTGACCCCTTGCAGCACCGTAAAGGTGGCCCGCCACGCCCGCTCGAACGCATCGGAACCAATGCCGCGTCCAGCCAATGTCGCGGCGATCTCGCCGATCGATCGCCGGCCGTCCACCAGCCGCAGGATCGCAGGCGCCTGGGGTGGCAGCGCGAGTTGCCGATGCAGACCGTCAAACACCATGGTCAGCGTGCCATCCGGACGAATGCCATCCGCGAGGTCCGCGCCCACCAGTTCGCGCAATACCGGCACTACATCGGGGGCCATGCAGTCGGCGCGATCCACCGGCTCATTGCGGCGCACGCAGTAAACGATGTGCGCGCTGATGTTGCCGACCAGCGCCTCGGCCAGCGCCGCGCGGTCGATCGGATCCAACGCCTCGGCCCGAGCGCGCAACCGCGGGTCGGGCAGCAGCGGGATCGGGTCATAGCGGGTCGGCTCGACCCAGCAGGCAACCTCCAGCCCCTCGTTTGCCAGCAGCGCATGCAGTTCACGCACGGTGAACGCGCGATCACGCGGGTTCAGCAGCACGTCGTACAACCCCGCGTCACCGCCATTGACGTGATCGTCGAGGAACCCGTTCCGCCGCAGCCAGGCGGTCTCCGGCAGATGCCGCATCACCCGCTTCGCGACATCCAGCCTCGCCGTTGGCGCTTCGTCGGCGGGCGCCATCAGGCGCAGCGCGTCCTGCACCATGTAGACGCCAGTGCGACCGTGCGGCGCGTAGACCATCAGCCCCAGCCCACCGCCCGGCGCCAGCACCGACAGCAACGCGCGCACGCCTTCCGCCGGATCGGGCAGATGGTGCAGCACCCCGCAGCAATCCACATAGTCGAACGGCCCCAGCCCCGATCCCGGCAACTCCAACAGCGAACGCGGCTCCCACACGATATTCGTCAGCCCTCGAGCTGCCGCCCGCGCCTGCGCGATCTTCAGCGCCGCGGCGGAACGATCCAGCCAGGTAACGCTGCCAGGCCGGCCCTCACGCGCCATCTGCTGCGCCAGCATGATCGTGCCGTCGCCGGTTCCGCCACCCGCGAACAGCGCGCGCAACGGCTGTGACGCCGGGCGTCGGGCGCCGAATACCCAATGATCGATCTCGCGCAGGTGGCCGGGGCTGCCGACGATCAGGCGCTTCGGCTCCTCGCGAGGGTCGCGGCGGGGGTATGGATAGGCTTCATACTGCTCGGCCAGCTTGGCGTCGGTTGCGTCGGTCATGGGGGCGGCATAGACCGAGGCCATGGCGGAGGCCAGATCACGCGGCTATTTCGGTATCGGCGTCGAGGGCGTCTCGAAGTCCGCCAATGTCGGCGCCTTGCTGCGAACCGCGCACGCCTTCGGCGCCGCGTTCTGCTTCATCGTGGGTGCCGGATGGGACGCGCGGGCCGGACGGCTGGCGGACACCGCCGATACGCCGGAGCACGTGCCACTGTGGCGATTTCCCGACCTGGCGTCCCTGACCCTGCCGCAGGGCTGCGTGCTGGTGGGTGTGGAGTTGCTGGACGACGCAACCGACCTGCCCTCGTTCCGCCATCCGGTGAATGCCGCCTACGTGCTGGGCCCCGAACGATCGGGCCTGTCGCCGGCCATGCTCGAACACTGCCGTCACGTGGTGCGCATCCCGAGTCGGTTCGCCCTCAATCTCGCGGTGGCGGGCGCGCTGGTGTTGTACGATCGGCTGCTGCAGCACGGCCGGTTCGCGGAACGACCGGTGGGCAGCACTGGTCCCGTTGGCAAGGAGCCTGCCGCGAGCAGACATGGTCCGCCGCGATTCCGGCGGAATGTACCGGATTGGGCGAAGTCGGAACCGGGGAAAGTGGAGTAAGGTGCCTGATGGTGAGTTGCGATTGGCATAGACCAAGGTGGCATGGAGCAGACCGGCCCGACGGCTAGCGAAGCATGAACAATCTTCTCTGCGATCTCTGCGAAACCTCTGCGCGCTCTGCGTGAAAGAACCCGGCCACCAACTGCCCGGGCCATACACTGTGGCCCAGCGAACGAAGCGTCTCGCGCGGGCTCCCGGCATCCAATGGCCTGGCCTGCGCCGCTCGCGAGCGGGTTATCTCACGCAGAGCGCGCAGAGGTTCCGCAGAGGTCCGCAGAGACGATGCAATAAGGCCTTCGGCCAGCCAGTCACGGTCGTCCGGCTGCAATCCACCGGCTGGCAAGGGGGCGCAGTATTGCCGGGAGCCTCTACCGCAGCGGCGGCGCGCGCCACGCCGTCCCGGTCTGACGCAGTGGATCGAATGGCGCCAGACCGAGATCAGGCTCGCGTCCAAGTGCGACATCCGCCAGCAATTTGCCGGCGAACGGACCGATCGTCAGGCCCGCCGCGCCAAGTCCATTGCCGACCACCAGCCCGTCGACCCCGGACACCGCCCCGAGGAGCGGCCTGCCGCCAAGTGCCACAGGCCGAAAGCCAACCCGCGTCTCGATGATCGTTGCGGTGGCAAGACCCGGTGCGACGCGCATCGCTTCGGTCAGCACCTCCATCTGGCCGGCAGCAGTAACGCGATAGTCGAAACCGGAGCCGCTCTCACGCGTTGCCCCAACCACGACGCGCGAATCATCGAATGCCAGCAGGTAATGGCTGCCCGGCGGCAGGATGACGGGCCATGATTGCGTGTCCTGCCCGGGCAGTCGCAGATGCACGATCTGTCCGCGCTGTGGTTCGATTGGCAATGACACTCCCACCTGACGCAGCAAAGACGTTGCCCATGCGCCAGCAGTAACGACAACCTGGTCAGCCGGGATCGTTTCGCCGTCCACGGCCACTCCGGTCACGCGCTCATTCGCTGCCGAAAGTTCCGCGTGACCCTCGCGTACCGTGGCACCGTGACGCTGGGCGGCACGCAGCAGGCCCGCGGCCATCAGGCGTCCATCGACACGCCCGCCGCCGGCGACATGCAGGGCCCCGTAATCGCGCCCCAACGGCGGAAACAATCCACTGGCATCGTGCGGTGACAGCAGACTGATGGCTCCCATTTCAGGCGTATCCTGCTGGCGCCGAAGCAGCATGGCCTGGAACATCTCCAGTTCAGCTGCATCTTTCGACACCACCATCGCACCAACCCGACGGAAGCCGAGATCAGTTTCGCCAAGCTCCGCCAGAACCGGGATCAGGTCGCCGTAGTATCGCCCACCGCCGGCATACAGCCGGTAGAACGCCGGGTCATCGACACCCGAAACCCAGGGACAGATGATGCCGGCCCCCGCGGCCGTGGCGCGTCCCTCATGCGCCTGATCAACGACCGTTACCTGCACGCCCTCACGCGCCAGATGGAACGCAACGCTCGCGCCCAGGATACCCGCGCCGACAACGACGATACGCATGACAACTCCCTTCGCTGGCATGACCCAGAGCAGGTTCACGGGTGTGATCTCAGCCCTCGGATGAGGGCACCCCGGTGTCCCGCCAGCATTCCACGCTTTGCCTCGATGTCAAGTCGCGTGGCAAACTCGTCTCAACAGAACTCGGGAGGCGACGCATGACACCGGCGGAACTTGGCCACGTTGATGTGCTGGTCATCGGCGCCGGGAATGCCGCGGCAAATGCCGCCCTGTCCGCGCACGAAGCCGGCGCATCCGTTGCCATGATAGAAACGGCCCCGCGGGAAGCACGCGGCGGCAATTCCGCATTCACCGGCGGCGCCTTCCGCTTCACCTATTCGACTGTCGACGACCTGCTGCACCTGGCGCCCGACATCGCCGACCTCGACCTTTCGACGATCGATTTCGGTAGCTACACGGATGGCCAGTATTTCGACGACATGGGGCGGCTCACTGAATACCGCTGCGATCCAGAACTCACCGAGGTGCTGATCGGCAACAGCTTCCAGGCTGGGCTGTGGCTGCGCAAGCAAGGTGTGCGCTTTCAACCGGCGCTGGGTCGGCAGGCATTCAAGGTGGACGGCAAGTTCAAATTCTGGGGCGGGCTCGCTTGCCATATCCTCGGCGGTGGCCAGCACCTTGTCGCGACGTTGCATGAACGGCTGGAACAGCTCGGCATCCCCGTGCTGTACGACACCACCGCGACGGCGCTGCTGCGTGGCGATGCCAGCGTCGAAGGCGTGCGCGTCCGCCATCGGTTCCGTCAGCACGATCTGCGCGCCGGGTCCGTGGTGCTGGCGTGTGGCGGTTTTGAATCGAATGCCGAGATGCGTGCGCGTTACCTCGGCCCGAATTGGGACCTCGCGAAAGTGCGGGGCACCAAATACAACACCGGCATCGGTCACCGCATGGCGATCGATGCCGGAGCTGCGGTCGCCGGCCATTGGTCCGGCGCACATGCCGTGCAGTGGGACATGAATGCGCCGCCTTACGGCGACCTGTCAGTCGGTGACCGCTTCCAGAAGCACAACTACCCGTTCGGCGTGCTGGTGAACGCACGTGGTGAACGCTTCCTGGACGAGGGTCTGGATTTTCACAGCTACACCTACGCGAAATATGGCCACGCGGTGATGCAGCAGCCTGGCCTGTTCGCATGGCAGATCTTCGACCAGAAGATCGTGCATCTGCTGCGCGAGGAGTACCGCATCGCTCGCATCACCAAGGAGCAGGCGAATACGCTCGAGGAGCTGGCACCAAAGCTGACCGGTGTCGATGCCAAGGCGGTGCTGGAGACGCTACGTCAGTACAATGCCGCGCCGCGTCCCGACGTGCCGTTCAATCCGAACATCCATGATGGGCTGCGCACGTTCGGGTTGCCATTCGACAAGACCAACTGGGCACAGCCGCTCGATGCACCGCCGTTCCACGCCTATGGCGTGACCGCCGGCGTGACATTCACGTTTGGCGGTTTGAAGACCACGACATCGGCGCAGGTGGAGGATACCTCAGGCGAACCGATCCCTGGTCTGTACGCAGCCGGCGAAATCCTCGGCGGGCTCTACTTCCACAACTACGGCAGCGGCACCGGACTGGTCGCCGGCGTGGTGTTCGGACGCATCGCAGGTCAGCAGGCAGCGCAATTCTCGCGCGGAGTCAGCCCACCGTGATCCGTGGCGGATTGCGCAGGGTCTGCAGGATGACACAGTAACGTTCGGTGGTCTGGATCATGCGTTCCAGCTTGGCCGGGTCTGCATCGCTGTCGATCTCGAACCGCAGGTTCACGTCGGTCAGGCCGACCGGCACGCTGCGATCGATGCCGAGCGTGCCGCGGGCATCCCATGTGCCCTCGGCAATGACGCGACCACTGCGGACCGTCACCCCCATCGCGGTGGCAACAGCGCGCAGTGTGACACCGGCACAGGCGACCACAGCCTCCAGCAGCATGTCCGCCGAGCACGCCAGATCACCAGAGCCGCCTGTGGCCGGATGCAATCCAGCCTGGGTATCGCCGTGCCATGACGACACCGTGCATGCAATGTCGTCAGTTGCCAGCACCGCCTCCGCATGCGCCGGCACACGCGCGGCGTCCGGTGTGTCACGATAACGCTGCTTCAGCGGTGCCTGCGTTGCGCGCAGCTGCTCGGCATTCATCGGCGTCTCCATCACTGGACTCGATGCGCGCACTGTGTCACGCGCGGCGGCCACTGCGTAGAGGGCCGGCAGCGATCAGTTATGCCTGGTAAAGGGGTGCGACGGGATCATCGCGCCCATGCGGCCGAACAGGTAGCCCAGCGCAAACACAACCAGCGCCGCCGTGATCGGTTGCGCGCGGATCACCGACCTCACCTCGCCTACGCCATTGTGAGCTTGGCATGCGGCATTCGCCACGGTGTCGGCTGCGGCATGCATGCTGCCTGCAACCCGCTGCGCGGCCCCTTCGATCGAATCTTGCATGCCGCCGGAAACTGAGTCGCTCATGACTTTCACCTTTGCGAGAAGTGGCAATTCACCAACCGTCCTGACGCAGGCGGTGCGAACGTGGTTCCACCATGGTCGTCAGATCGCGTCGTAATGATGGCGGCGAGCTACCCCGGCCGGGCCATATAGTCATAAGCCGACAACACATGACAGCGAACAACGTGCATGAAATCATCGATGGTCACGTGTTCGTCAAAGCTGCCCATGCCGGTCGGCGCCGGTCCATAGACGATCGCCGGGATGTCCGCGTAACGCCAGAGCCGGGCGTCGGTGCCGCCGAGACTGACGGCTGGCACTGGATCGATGCCGCCCACTTCCTTCGCGTTGGCGCGAACGAGACCCACCATTTCCGCATCAGGTGGGCACCAGCTTGGCGGGTTATAGAGGATCTTCTCATAGCTGACGTTCGGATTGGCTGCGACGATACGATCGACCGCCGCCAGGATGGGCACTTCGTCGAGGCCGTTCGGCAGCCGGATGTCCACCTCGAATGTGCAGTCCGCCGCGACCATGTTCACTTTCAGTCCACCGCGTATCACGCCCGGATTGACGGTGACCCGCTGAATGATGTGCGCTGCTCCCGCACCATACGCGGCATCCAGTGCCTCCGCCGCCTGTTCGATTGAAGCTGCCAGATTGCTGATATGAGGTGGCTCGATGTCCTCCAGCCGCTGCAGTTCGCCGATGATGCGGGCGGCGATCGCAACGGCACTGGGACTGGCGTGCGTATAGGCACCATGCGCGCCCGGCGTGCGTACGTGGAAGCGCAACCAGAGCGGGCCCTTCTCACCAAAGCGTACTGTGTGGCGGCTGCTGGGCTCGCCGTTCAGGCAGCAATCGCCGAGGATCTCGGGATGATGCTCGACCAGGTAGCGCGCACCCCAGGGGCCGAACGTCTCCTCATCGGAAACCGCACTGAGCGTCAGCCTGCCATGCAGCAAATCACGCAGCTCATGCAGATACAAGAACGTGAACAGCGAGGTCGTTGTGCCGCACTTCATGTCGCAGGCACCGCGGCCGTAGATCTTGCCGTCGATCAGCTCGCCGCCCCACGGGTCGACAGTCCAGCCGGTACTGTCCACCGGAAACACGTCCATGTGCCCGTTCAACGCAAGATGGCGGCCTGGCGCGCCGGCATCGAAGGTCGCGACGATGTTGGGCATCTGCTCGTGTGGCGCGATGACGCGGTATGCGAGCCCGTGGCGATCGAGGAAGCCCCGCACATAGGCGGCGACCTCGCGCGTATCGCCGGGCGGGTTAGGTGACTTGCAACGAATGAAGCCGCGCAGGAAGTCGATCAGCACCTCGCGATCGGCTTCAATCCGCTGCAGCAGCGATTGCTTGGTCGCATCCATCGCGTTTTCCCCTTCAGGATCGGGTCGTATCGCCGCGTCTCACCCAGACAGTCCGCGTCAATCTATCATGCGGTCATGCGGAAGTCAGATTGATCCCGATTGTGGCTTGCGTCGCGCAGCCGCCGCGCATCCAATGCCAGTGCCCAGGCATACATGCAGGAGGGGGAATTACCAGCATGCAGGCAGGAGCCAACGGTTCGATTGAGGATGCGGCGGACAGCCGGTGGATGAGTTTCTCGGAATTGGCGGCAACCCGCCGGATCGCCACGTCTTCGGCGATCAAGCTGGTGAAACGCCGGGGGTGGCGGTGCCAGATGGACAACCATGGCACGATGCGCGCACTGGTGCCGCCCGAGTGGTCCGAACCGCCGCCGGGCAGGGAGTTCGACCCAGGCGGGCTTGTTACGCACGCCATCAACGCATTGGAAGCGTCGGTCGCGGCCCTGAAGGAGCGGGCGGAGGCAGCAGAGCAAGCCACCCGCACAGAGCACGAGCGCGCGGACCGCGCCGTGCAATCAAGAGACGCCGAACGGCAAAGGGCCAACAGCCTGCGGGATCGGATCGATGCGCTGCAAGCCGATCTGGCTGCGGCCGAGTTGGAGATCGAAGAAGCGCGACGCACAGCAGACGATGTGCGGCGCAGCGCAGTCGAAGCGACCGAATGCGCCGAGGCACTTCGTCAGGCCGATGCGCGATGGCAGAAGCTCAGCCGCCTCGCCCGCATGCGCGAAGCCTGGAGTGGTGGGGCGCCTGTGGCACCGCTCAGGAAGAAATAGCATTGCCATGACACCGGGCATCCCAGCGGCAACGCTATTCAGTGATGATGAGGCGACGCTCTTCCATGTGCTCGCCAGGCGCCTCGCTGAAACTGCCGACAAGCCTTGGATACTGACGGAGACAGCATCCTTCACCTACCGCGACATTGACTGCCTGGCCTGCCGGTTCGCCAATGGCCTTGCCCGCCTCGGCGTCGCGCGCGGCGACACCGTGTTGCTGATGCTGAACAATTGCGTCGAGTTCATCGCCCTCTGGTGCGCGTTGGCAAAGCTCGGCGCGATCGAAGTGCCGGTTAACTGCCACTACAAGGGAACCCTGCTGCGCCATGTGCTGAACGACTCCGGTGCGACCGTGATGATCGCGGATGCGGAGTTCCTGCCGCGCATCGACGCCATTGCAAGCGAATTGAACTCTCTTGCCACCGTGGTCGTTCAGGGCCCCGCGCACGCAGCCACCGTCGGGACGGCACGCCTGGTTTCGTTCGCGGTAGCCTTCGATCAGGCCGAAGAGTACGCGGCAGAACCGCTGGCGCCGTGGGATCGCGCTGCGATCATGTACACATCCGGCACTACAGGACCGTCGAAAGGCGTGATCGTCACGCACGGCCACGCCTTCGAATATGCCCGAGGCGTCATCGACATGCTGGAGATGCGCCCGTCGGATGTCTACTACGCGCCGCTGCCGCTTTTCCACATCGCCGGCCAATGGGCGGTGGTCTATGCGGCAGCGATCGTCGGGGCCACGGCGGTGCTTCCCGATACGTTCAGCCCGTCGCGGTTCTGGCAGGTCTGTCGTCGCCACAAAGCAACGTGTTCGTTCCTGCTGGGCGCGATGGCGAACCTGCTCTACCGACAGCCGCCAACGCCCGAAGACGCCGAGAACCCGCTGGAGCGCATTCTGGTCGTTCCGCTGATCCCCGAGGTCGAGGATTTCAAGTCGCGCTTCGACCTGCTCGTGTCTACGACCTGGGGTGGCACGGAGATGAACTGCCCGACCCGGTCGGGGTTCCACTTGCCGAATGCCCGTACCTGCGGCCGTATCGACAATGATCGCTACGAAGTCCGCATCGTCGATGAGAACGACAACGAACTGCCGCCCGGTGTTGCCGGCGAA
The DNA here is from genome assembly GCA_963726125.1 of uncultured Alphaproteobacteria bacterium. GTDB lineage: Bacteria > Pseudomonadota > Alphaproteobacteria > Acetobacterales > Acetobacteraceae > JAMXLO01. Next base: position 397,935 of record CAVSBG010000006.1, read on the forward strand.
GCCGTGGTGCGGCCGAAGAAGCCGTGGATGGTGATGGAGGGCTACTGGAACCATCCCGAATGGACGGTCCGGGCGTGGCGCAACCTCTGGCTGCACACCGGCGACATGCTGATGCGGGACGACGACGGCAATCTCTACTTCGTCGATCGGCTGAAGGATGCGATCCGGCGGCGTGGCGAGAACATCTCCTCCATGGAGGTCGAACAGGAAATCAACATGTACCCGGCGGTGCTTGAATGCGCGGTCATCCCCGTCGCATCCGAGGAGACCGAGCAGGAGGTCAAAGCCGTCATCGTCGTGAAACCCGGCGAACGCGCCGCACCCGAGGACCTGATCGACTTCCTGCGCGACCGCATGCCCTACTTCATGGTGCCGCGGTATATCGAATTCGCCAGCGAACTTCCCAAGACGCCAACTGGAAAGATCCAGAAATACGAATTACGCCAGCATGGCGTCAGGGCAACAACGTGGGATCGTGTCGCCGCCGGCATCAAACTCAACCGATAAATCGAACAACGGAGGCGACACGTGCAGGACAGGATACTGCTGCAGCGCGATGGTGACATCGCAACGCTGGTCTTCAATCGGCCAGAGCGCCTCAATGCCATGACCATTGAGTCGTGGCAGCTGATGGGCCGCCATCTCGTGGAGCTCGGCGAGGATCGCGGGATCCGTTGCCTCATTCTCGCTGGCGCCGGACGCGCGTTTCTCGCCGGCCACGACGTCGCGGAGATCCGCGAGCACAACGAGATGATGGCCGCCGGCAAGCTCTCGGCGTCGCAACTGCGCGAGTGGCAGAAGGCGTTGCAGAACACCACGCGCTACATGCGCCTGGTCCCATTCCCGGTGATCGCTGCCGTGCAAGGCTACGCCGTTGGCGCCGGTTGCGAGGTGGTGTTCGCCTGCGATCTCGTTGTCGCGGCAGAGGACGCAAAATTTGGCTTCCCCGAGGTCAACATCGGCGTCACGATCACCAACGGCGGCACTTACTTCTTGCCCCGCAAGATCGGTCTCGCGAAGGCACGCGAACTGGCCTACACGGGCGAGTTCATCGATGCCAACGAGGCGTATCGCCTCGGCTTGGTGAACCGTATCGTGCCTGCCGGACAGGAACGCGCCGAAGCCGAGAAACTGGCGCGCCGCATCGCCAGCCGCGCACCCGTCGCGATCCAACTTCACAAGACCATGCTGGACCGCAGCCTCGAAGCATCGCTAGAGACGATGCTGTCGTTCGAAACCGAGGCCCTGGTTCAAACGGCGCTCACCAAGGACAATCTCGAAGGCACCAACGCGTACTTCGAGAAGCGTGAACCGAAATTCACCGGGGAGTGACACGATGGCCGCGCCCAAGCTCAATTTCGCCCGCTCGGAATACGACGCTCGCGTCGTCAACACACGCGCCGCCATGGCGAAGGCGGGCATCGACCTGCTCATCGTCACCGATCCGTCCAACATGCATTGGCTAACCGGCTACGACGGCTGGTCGTTCTATGTGCATCAGTGCGTGCTGGTACCGACCGAGGGCGAACCGATCTGGTACGGCCGCCTCCAGGACGCGAACGGTGCCAAGTGCACCTGCTGGCTGCAGCACGACAACATCGTCAGCTACCCCGACCACTACGTGCAATCCACCGAGCGCCATCCGATGGATTTCCTGTCCGGCGTCATCAAGGACCGTGGCTGGGAACGCGCCTCCATCGGCGTAGAGATGGACAATTATTACTTCACCGCCGCCGCCTATGCGTCGCTTGTCGCGCATCTGCCGCACGCACGGTTCACGGACTCAAATTCGCTGGTGAACTGGCAGCGTGCGGTGAAGAGCCCGGCGGAACTGGACTACATGCGCCGCGCCGGAAGCATCGTGGCGGCGATGCATCAGCGCATCGTCGACAAAGTGGAGCCGGGGATGCGCAAGTGCGACCTGGTCGCGGAAATCTACGACGCCGGCATCCGCGGCGTTGATGGCTTCGGTGGCGACTATGCCGCGATCGTGCCGTTGCTACCGTCCGGCGCCGAAGCCTCCGCGCCGCACCTCACCTGGGACGATCGGCCGATGCGCGCGGGCGAAGGCACGTTCTTTGAAATCGCTGGATGCTACCGGCGGTATCATTGCCCGCTGTCGCGCACGGTGTTCCTCGGCAAGCCCACGCCGCAGTTCCTCGACGCGGAGAAGGCAACGCTGGAAGGCATGGCAGCCGGCCTCGCCGCCGCGAAGCCAGGCAACGTCTGCGAGGACATCGCCAACGCCTTCTTCGCCGTGCTGCGCAAATACGGCATCGTGAAGGACAACCGCACCGGCTATTCCATCGGTCTTAGTTACCCGCCCGACTGGGGCGAGCGCACCATGAGCCTACGGCCCGGCGACCGGACCGAATTGCAGCCCGGCATGACGTTCCACTTCATGACCGGGCTGTGGTTGGAAACGATGGGACTGGAGATCACCGAAAGCATCGCGATCACCGCGACCGGCGTCGAATGCCTGGCGAACGTCCCGCGGAATTTGTTTGTGAAGCCTTGATGGCCCCACCGTCGTCATGACCGGCATAAAACCGGCCATGACGACCAGGCAGCAGTCGGCTTACGGCCAGACCTTCTTCGGGTTCTTGCCCATCGAGAACGTCTTCGGATCATCCGAGACGAACTCGTAGACAGCAGGCTTGAACTTCGCGCACTGGCCGTACTGATCGCACGCGATCGGTCCGCTCAGTCCATCGAACTTCTCGGCAAACACGGCATCATGCAGTGCCTTGCGGCCAATATAGAGGTTGCCGTCCTTGTCGGTCTTCGCGACTTTGGTGATCGCCTTGATCGCCATCTCCGCCGCGTCGTACGCGTTGGCGTGGTAACCGGATGTCGGCGCTTCGCCATAGACCTTCTTGTATTGCTCGACGAACGCCGGATAGCCCTTGCCCATCGTATCAATTGACACGTCGGGGTAGCAGATGTGGAAACCTACGACTGCCGGCCCCGCCGCCTGGATGAACTCCGCCGCCGCAAGCGAACCGCCACCAACCAGCGTGGTCTTTTCCAGCCCGGGGACCTCCTTCGACTGCCGCAGCATCTGTGCCGCCGCCGCGACGAAGATCGGCATGTAGATCACGTCGGGCTTCTCGGCGGCGATCTTGGTCAGCACCGGATGCATGTCCACGTCGGTTGGTGCTATCGCTTCGGTCGACAGGACCTTGCCGCCCATTCCCTCAAAGGCCTTGGCGAAGACCGCCGCAAGCTGCTGCGCGTACGGACTGCCGTCATGCACCGCAACGACCTGCTTCGCCTTCAGCACCGTGAACACGTACTTCGCGTCCGAGGCGCCCTGGTCGATATCGCTCGCGATGGTGCGGCCGAACCCGTCATACTGCGCGCTGCGCGTCGGTGCGGTCAGCGCCGGCGCCGAGCACGCGTTGCAGATGTTGGTGATGCCCTGCTGCCACAGGATCGGTGCCGCCGGCGTGGCGGCAGACGAGCAGGCACCGCCCAGCACCATCACGATCTGCTGGTTGGCGGCCAGCTTTGTCGCCGCGGTCTGGCCACCCTCGGCGTTGCACTGATCGTCCTCAACCTGGAACTTGATCGGATGCCCCTCAATCTTGTTGCCGGCATCCTTGAAGGCGAGTTCGGCGCCGCGCTTTGAATCAAGACCCATCGCGGTGTCGGCGCCGGACAACACCCAATAGCCGCCAATCTGTATCGGCGCTCCCTTGGGGATCTTCACCACACCGATCGGATCCGTCACCGGCCCGACCGTTGCCGCGAACAGCGGATGCGCCAACAGCAGCATGGCTCCCAAGACGATGGCGCTCGTCAGGTGCCGGCGGATAGCAGTGCGTTTCATATTCAAGCCCCCAAGTGGTTCAGTACCTCCCGAGAGACGGCGCTCTTGTTGTCTGGCGCTCGCCATGCGGCGAGGCGCCTAGGCGCCCGCGCACGCCACATAGTAGGCATGCAACAATCTTTTCGGAAAGGGTCACGTTTCCGGCGGGCCGATCAACCCACAGTTGCTGGTTGCATGCCGTCTCGGCACGATCGTGCTCGTCATTGCAGGGGAAACGCCATGTCATTCGTTCTGGGGCCGGAGGTGCAACTCGACCGGCCAGCCTATGTCGATCCAACCGCTCGGATATTCGGCCGGGTCAGTGCCGGCGAAGGCAGCAGTTTCTGGCCCTACTCGGTGATCCGCGCCGAGGGCGCCGCGGTGCGGCTAGGCCGATGCTGCAATGTGCAGGATGGCGCGGTCATCCATGTTGGTGGCGGACGCGGAACCACCATCGGCGACTACTGCTCCATCGCGCATCGCGCCGTCGTGCATGGCGCGGAGGTCAGCGATGACTGCCTGATCGGTATCGGCGCGGTGGTGATGGATGGCGCGAAGATCGGCCGTCGCTGCGTGATCGGCGCCATGGCGCTGGTGCCCCCCGGGATGGAGGTGCCCGAGGGGTCAGTGGTGATGGGCGTGCCCGGCAAGATCGTGGCGACACGCGACAACTTCCTCGCCACGCGGCGCAACGCTCTGGTCTACCATCGCAACGCGCTCAGCTATGCGGAGGGGCGGCACGATGCCTGGCGCGCGGAGGGCTTTGCCGCCTGGCGCGATGATGTCGTGCGGCGGATCAAAAGCGGCGACGAGGTGGGGATGGAGGCGACTGCCGTCCTATAGCGGCACTCTGGTGGACAGGTCAGGGCTGATTTACAGGACGATCGATCTGGCGTCATCTTCTGCTCGCACAACGAGATCGCAGCAAGGCAACCGACATGGCAAGAATTCACTACCGGATCGTCGCCCACGATGGCGGCTGGGCCTACAAGCTCAACGACGTCTTCTCGGAGCCATTTGTCAGCAAATCCGCAGCGCTGGCCGCGGCCAAGAGAGTCGCCGCCGAGCAGCACGTTCCCGGTGACACCACACACATCGAGTTTCAGGATGAAAACGGCGTGTGGCATACTGAATTGTCCGAGGGCGACGATCGACCCGATGTCGATGTCGACGCCTGACGCAACCGGGCCGACCACATTCGCCGCGAGCCGCGGTTTGGATATATGCAACTGTATCTGCGTGCGTTGCCGCTGGACCGCTGCGCAGCGGCACTCTTTGTTCCAATTTTGAAAGGGCGACCCGCCATGCGCGGCCAAATCACTCCCAATGCGATACTCGCCGCGGGCTTTGGACTGGCAGTGTGCATCACTGGGCCGGCAAGGGCCATGGATAGCTGCTCCGGGATGTATTCAGCCACGCTGCTGCATCCTTTGACGGACCCCACCATCGTCGCTCTCGATCTGGCGGACTCCTCGGATGTTTCGAAGCACCTTGCCGAGGCATTCACCAACGGAATGCAGGAAGCCGGCACGAGCGTCGCTGGAACGCCGACGGTCAAACTTCGGCTGAGCTATCAGATCATTGGACAGGGTGGCAGCGGGAACGGCGGTGGCGGCGGACTGAACCAGGGAGGCGGTGCACAGACTGGATGGACAAGCTGGTCTGGCGGCGATGCCACGTCGCTCCAGGGCGGCCAGACAGCGGCGCTGCCGGACATCCCCAATTTCGACGCGTTCTCGCCGAAGCAGCCGGTGCAGTCGGCACTGCTGGTCGTGCGGTTCGAGGCACGCAATGTCGGCGCCGATTCACCCGATTGGGTGGCATCGCTGCAATGCACTATGCAAGGTTCCGACAACAAGACGCTGGCTTACCAACTTGGTCGCCTGGTTGGGGGAGCAATTGGCAAACAGCGCAGCAATGCGCCAGTATAAAGTCTCCTTACAGGGTGTCCGCCGAACCTGACCTGTCGACCTGCCGCGGGATTGTTGTCGTCCTGCTGGCACAGCCCAGCAATGCCATAGCGGGAGGTGATCGATGAAATCCAGCGGTCTGATATGCCTGCCGCTAGTCGTTCTGGCGGGCTGCGCCACGCAGAAGTTGACCGAAGCGACATGCATCGTGGCCCACGAATCGGGCTTCGCAGGAACTACCGGCAATCGGGAACACATTACGGTTGCGCAGAACGGAAAGCCTTGCGTCATTGATATGACCGCCGGACGCCAAGGGCCCGGTTTCGGTGGTGAAATCGCAAAGCAGCCGCAGCACGGCACCGCCGCAATTCGTGCCACAGCTTATGCCACGCTCATCTCGTATGTGCCGGACCATGACTACGTCGGGCCCGATTCATTCGAATTGAGCTTTGGCCCGGATTTCAATGCGACAATTGTCGTCACTGTCGCCGCGCTCCCGAGCGGTTGAGCCGAGCGGGCCCCCTCCCCCAACCCCCTCCCGCAAGGGGAGGGGGAGAAGATTTACCCCACCCTACCGGAACACCTGGTGGAACCGCCCCAGGAACGATCGTAACCGCTCGGTGCCCGGATCGCGGAACAGCGTCTCCGGATCCCCCTGCGCCGCCACTCGGCCCTGGTCCATGAACACCACCCGTGTCGCCACCGCCTTCACGAACAGCATCTCGTGCGACACCACCAGCATCGTCATGCCGTCCTGCGCCAGCTTGCGCATCACTTCCAGCACCTCGCCCACCAGCTCCGGGTCCAGCGCCGAGGTCACTTCGTCGAACAGCAACAATTTCGGTTCCGCCGCGACGGCCCGCGCGATCGCCACCCGCTGCTGCTGGCCGCCGGAAAGCTGATACGGATAATAGCCGCGCCGCTCGGCGAGCCCGACCCGTTCCAGCCATCCCGCGGCGATCTCCCGTGCTTCAGCCAAGTGGCTTGCCCAGCACTTTGGTCAGCCCCAGCGTGACGTTCTGCTCGGCAGTCAGATGCGGGAACAGATTGTAGCTCTGGAACACGATGCCGATGCGCGCGCGCTGTGCAACGATCATCCGCTCCGGCAGCCGCTTTCGCCCGGCCGGCGTGATACGGTAGCCGATACTCTCGCCGTCCAGCAGGATCTCGCCCTCCTGGAAATCCTCCAGCATGTTCACGCAGCGCAGGAACGTGGTCTTGCCTGAACCCGAGGCCCCGATCAGTGCCACCACCTCGCCCCGCTGCACTTCGAGGTCGATGCCCTTCAGCACCTCCGTCGTGCCGAACCGCTTATGGATGTTGTGGGCGTGCAGCAGCGCGGCGGCGTCGGACACTCAGGACCTCACATACGCCATGCGGCGTTCCACCGCGGCGCCAACACGGGAAATGGCGAAGTTGATGCAGAAATAGACCACCATCAGCGCGGTATAGAATTGGATGATCAGAAAGGTCCGCGCGATCGCCTGCTGCGTCGCCAGCAGCAAATCCAGCACCCCGATCAGCGACAGCAGCGTCGAGCCCTTCACCATCTCAGCCGCGATGTTGACCCACGCCGGCAGCATGCGCCGCAGCGCCTGCGGCAGGATGGCGTAGGCCAGCCGCCCCCAGAACCCCAGCCCGATCGACTTCGCCGCATCGGTCTGCGCGTGCGGGATCGACTGCACCGCCCCCCGCGTCAGTTCGCCGACATGCGCGGCGCAGAACGCCCCCAGCGCCAGCACGCCCGCGGCAAACGCTGAGATGTTCAGCCCCAGCAACGCGGTGCCGTAGAAGCTGAAGAAGATCAGCACCAGCGAAGGAATGCCGCGGATCACATCGACATAGACCCGCAGCACGGAGCGCAGCAGCCACCCGCCGTAGCAAAGCCCCAGCCCGATCAGCACGCCGACGATCGTTCCGGCGACGATCACCAGCGCGGAAATCTCCAGTGTCGTCAGCAGCCCGCCGAGCAGCGTATGCCGCGCCCGCCAGGCCTCCTGCAGCATCTTCACCCACTCCATCAGCGCACCATTGCGTAGCGCCGTTCGAGCAGGCGCAGCGAGATCGCCAGCACGTAGCAGGTGGCGAGATACAGCCCCGCGGCTACGGTCCAGGTTTCCAGCACCTGGAACGTGTTCACGTTGATCCAGCGCGCGCCATAGGTCAGCTCCGGCACGCCGATGGCCGCCGCCAGCGCAGTGTCCTTGAACAGCGAGATCAACGCGCTGCTCAGCGACGGCAGCACGATGCGGAACAGCACCGGCAGCACCACGTAGCGCGCCCGCTGCAACGCGGTCAGCCCGATCGCCTTGCCAGCCTCGATATAGGCCACCGGGATCGCTGTCAGCCCGGCCCGGAACACCTCGGTAAGATACGCCCCGGCGTAGACCGCCAATGTCACCGTGAAGCATTCGGTGTTGTCGAATGCCGTGATGCCGATTTCCGGCAGTCCGAAATACATGAAGAACACCAGCAGCAGCAGCGGCGTGTTGCGCAGCACCTCAACGAACACGGTTGCCGGAATCCGCAGCACGGCGTGGCGCGACAGCCGGCACGCCGCCAGCAGGATGCCGATGGCGCAGCCGGCGGCGAGCGCCACCACCGCAATGCCCAGCCCCAGCAGCAACCCGTCGAACAGCTTGTCCGAGTTGCGCCAGATCACCGGCCAGTTGAAGTTGTAGCGCATCGCCGAACCGGATCAGCCCAGCCCGTACTCCGACGGGATACCCACCTTCGCGACCGGCAGGTCGATGCCGAACCACTTCTTGTACGCCGCCTTCATGTCGTCGTAGCTGACACCCAGGAACGCTTCCCTGATCTGCGAGTTCACCCAGTTCAGCCAGACCGGATCGCCCGGTGCCACGGCAAACGCATAGGAGTTGGGCATCCAGCCGAAGCCCAGGTCTCGGTAGCGATCGGGGAACTTGGTGACCAGCCAGCGGATGGTGGATTGGTCGCTCGCCGTCACGTCGGCCCGATGAGCGTTCATCGACTGGAATGTCGCGTCCACGCTATCGACCTGCAGGATCTTGATGTCGGGCAGCACCATGCGCGTATAGTCCTCGACCCCGACATTCTGCAGCCATGCGATGGTGGCATTCGCCCCCGCCCCCTTGAGGTCGGCAAAGTTCTTGTACTTGCTGTCCTTCAGCACCAGCAGCCCGACGCCCTCGCGGTAATATGGCGTGGTGAACTCGACCTGCCGCGCCCGGCCCGGCGTGATCGTCATGAACTGCGCGACGATGTCGATCTTGTTGGTCAGCAAATTCGGGATGCGCGCATCCGCCGCCTGGCGCACGAAATCCACCTTGGTGGGATCATCGAACAGGCCCTTGGCCAGCAGCCGCGCCATGTCGATGTCCATGCCGGTCAGGTTGCCGCTATCGTCCTCGAAGTGCCACGGCGGATTGGTAGTGCCGGTACCCACCACCAGCTTGCCCCGCTTGAGCACCTCCTGGAGCTTGCTGGCGCCGGTTGCCTGTGCCTGCGCCGGCTGGGCGAGCGCCAGTCCCGCCGCCGCGGCCACCGCGGCCATCCCCACGCCACGCCCGAACACGGCTCGGCGCGCGGGATCCGCTACATCGTCATGCTGCATGACTGTTGTCTCCCCGGTTGTCGCCGGGCGCATTTGGGCCCGACGACGCCCAGCATGTCACAAGCAGTCGCCGTGCCAAGCCCATGCAGGTTCGTCATGCAGGCATCGCCCGCTTGACGATGCCGCAAGCGTTGCCATTTGCTCCCCATGTTCACCACATCCTCCCGTCACCTGTTCAGTCGAGCCGCCATTCTCGGTGCCCTGCTGGCGCCGATGGGGGCATGTGCAACGACGGCGCCCGGCCCGTCGGCCGGGCCTCAGGTGGACGGCGTTTATACCGGCGAGAGCACGCTGACCCGCGGTTGGGGTTATGACTGCCCCGACCCGAGCTATCCCGTGTCGATCCCGGTCAAGGATGGACAATTCGTCTATACGATCCTGGTCAGCCCGCTCGGCAATCCGCCGGTGCCGGTGCAGATCTACGCGGATGGTACCCTGCACGGCCAGACCATCTACAAGACCGAGAACTATTGGCCTCGCGCATCGAGCGTCATGGATGCCTGGATCCTGATCAACGGCCATGTCGATGGCTCGACCCTGGATGCCACGGTGCAGGACTATCGGTGCACCCGCCACCTGACGTTGCACCGGACCTAATCCAGTACCGCGACCTCCTGCGGCGGCAGCGCCGCGAGCAACTCGCCGGCCGATCGCCGCAGCACCGGATGTATCCAGTTCGGCGCCACATCGAGCAGCGGCACCAGCACGAACGCCCGCAGATGGGCGCGAGGATGCGGCAGCACCGGGTCCGGCACCGCCCGCACCATCTGCCCGCCGTCACCCATCGCAATAATATCCAGGTCGAGCGTGCGCGCCGCGTTGGGCACACTTCGCGACCGCCCGGCGTCAGCCTCGATCACCTGTAGCCAGGCCAGTAGCACGGCCGGATCGGGTTCCGTCGCTCCCGGAGCGACCCGCAGAACCGCAACCGCGTTGACATAGGCAGGCTGGCAGGACGGCGGCACGGGCTCCGTCGAATACCAGCGGGACAGCGCGGACAGACGCAGATCAGCCAACGCATCCAGTCGCGTCGCCGCCCTCCGGCACGTCTCCAAGGGGGATGCGCCGCCTGCCCCGGGCAGGTTGGAACCGATACTGATTAGCATCATCCGCAGCAGATTTTGCCGGGTAGTTCACAATCCCGCAAGAAACTGCGATGATTTGCTGAACGACCGCCTCGGATTACTGTCTTTAGCTCTCCCAGCACGCTTTCCGAACGCTTCCATCCCTGTTTCGAGAGGTCTACGACCATGCATTTCCTGCCAAGTGAACGGGTGGCCCTGTTCATTGATGGTGCCAATCTCTACTCCGCCTCGCGCAACCTCGGCTTTGATGTGGACTACCGCAACCTGCTCGAGTTCTTCCGTAAACAGGCGCATGTCATTCGCGCCTATTATTACTCGGCAGTGCTGGAGACAGACGAATATTCGCCGTTGAAGCCGCTGACCGATTGGTTGGCGTACAACGGCTATACCCTGGTGACCAAGCCGGCCAAGGAGTTCACCAATTCGACCGGCCGCCGGCGGGTGAAAGGCAGCATGGACATCGAGGTCGCGGTCGACATGCTCGACCTCGCCCCTCGGCTGGATCACGCCGTGCTGTTCAGCGGCAACTCGGATTTCCGCCGGCTGGTGGAGGCGGTGCAGCGCAAGGGCGTCAAGGTGTCGGTGGTGTCCTCGATTCGCACCAGCCCGCCGATGGTCGCCGACGAGCTGCGGCGCCAGGCCGACCAGTTCGTGGAGCTGGCGGACATCGCGCCCGAGTTCACCCGCCGCCAGACCGAGCCGCGCACGCCTCGCCCCGTGTCGGCGCTGCGCCAGACCCCCGCGGAACCGTTCTCCGACTCGCACGACGCGGCGTGAATGATGCGCCGGGGCGACCCGGTTCCGACTGCCCGCTCTGTCCGCGCCTGGCCGAATACCGGCTCGCCAACCGGACGGCGCATGCCGACTGGTTCAATGCCCCGGTGCCGAGTTTCGGGAAACTCGACGCACGCCTGCTGATCGTCGGCCTGGCGCCTGGGGTGCGAGGCGCCAACCGAACCGGCCGCCCATTCACCGGCGACTTTGCTGGCGAGCTGCTATACACGACGCTACTGAAATTCGGCCTTGCGCGAGGACAATACGGAGCAGATCCGAACGACGGCCTGACGCTGGTCGATTGCCGCGTCACCAACGCCGTACGCTGCGTGCCACCCGCCAACCTTCCGACGCCGCTGGAAACCACCACCTGCAACAAGTTCCTCACGGCGGAACTTGCTGCGATGCCGCACCTGCGTGCCGTGCTGGCATTGGGTGGCACGGCGCACAACGCAGTGCTGCGCGCTAACGGCCTGAAACCAGCGCGTGTGCCGTTCCGCCATGGCGCGATGCATGCGCTGCCCGAAGATCGGCTGCTGGTCGACAGCTATCATGTGTCACGTCTCAACACGAACACCGGGCGGCTGACGGAAGCGATGTTCCACGCCGTGGTTGGCGACCTGCTCGACCGATTGGAGGGGCCACCAGTCTGACCGCAATCCGCGGATGGCGCGCCTCGCGTTCCGACGCCCATGTTGGCGGCGTCAAGCACAAGGAGCCAGCCGATGGACTTCCGCATAACCGGTCTGCCGGTCGAACCGTTCATCCCGTTCTTCAGCATGAGCGATGCAGAACTGCTCACCCACGGCGCCCGCCGCATCGTCGCGAAAGCCGAGGATGCGCCGCTGATGCAACCTTGCCGCGTCAGCCTCCGCAACTCCGAACCGGGTGAGGTGTCGATCCTGCTGCATCATCCGCACCACGTCGCCCCGGCATCGCCCTATCGCGCCAGCGGCCCGATCTTCGTGCGCGAAGGCGTCGGCGAGACCGCAAGCTTCATCAACCACGTGCCGGAACAGCAGCTCAAGCGGCTACTGTCGGTGCGTGCCTACGACGCGGCGGGCATCATGGTCGACGCCGAGGTGGCAGAGGGCACCGAACTCGAAGCGCTGATCGCGCGGATGTTCGGCCGCGACGATGTCGCCTTCCTGCACGCGCACAACGCGAAGCGCGGTTGTTATTCGTGCCGCATCGATCGCGTCTGATGCGGGTGATGGCCCCTCTCCCGGTACTCGGGAGAGGGCGCCCGTTGCCCGGTTGCTGCGTGCCGCTGCGTCGGGGTGCTGGTATAGTCCGGTGTCATGAGTGCGTACGGCCAGGCCCTGCTCGACGCGGCTTATGCGGCCTACCGCATCGGCGACTATGAGCATGCTCGTGGCACGTTAGGCCTGGTCGTAGGTTCCGGCTGGCGCGAGCTTCTTACACTGCGTTTCATCGCGCGTGTCGAGGAACGGCTCGGGAATCTTAACGCATCCGCCGGCTGGCTGCAGGCCGCCACCGAAATCGACCCGGGCAATGCAGCGGTGCACAGCGATTTCGGCGACGTACTCCGCAAGGTCGGTCGGCTGGACGAAGCGATCCGAGCTTACCGGCGTGCGATCGAATGCGATCCCGGTCTGACCAGCGCCTATGGAGGAATGGTCCATGCCCTGCACCTCGCGACCCATGATGCCGAGGCACTGGCATGCGCTGAGTCTCTGCTTGGCCATGCAGGAACGGCGGACGCCTATCGCATCGCCGGGACAGCGCTCGTCTGGCTGAACCGTCATGAGGAAGCCATCGAGCGCTTCCGCACCGCTCAAGTCCTGAGCCCCGATGACGCGACCGCGCGTTATCACGAAGGCATGGCGCTGCTGGCGCTGGGTGAGTTCGACGCCGGCTGGCGCCTCTATGATGCGAGGCGTGGCGAAGCGGTGGCCGAACCACCAGCCGGGCGCGACCTTGCTGAGTCGCTATGGCAAGGCGGCAGCGATCTCCGCGGCAGGACAATCGTGCTACGAGGCGAACAGGGTTTGGGCGATGCTATCCAGTTCGTCCGATACGCGCCGCTTGTGGCCCAACTTGGCGCCTCCGTGTGGCTCGAGGTCGCACCGGCGCTCAAGCCGTTGCTGAAGACGGTTGATGGGATCGCCGGCGTATTGGCATGGGATGAACCATGGCCGGTGGCAGCGTTGCATTGCCCCTTGATGACCCTGCCGCTCGCCTTCGGCACAAGTTGCGACACCATCCCCTCCGAGGTGCCTTACCTCAAGGCCAACGCCGAGCGGGTCGAGGCCTGGAGGCAGCGTCTCGGCGGCCGGTCGCGGCGACGCATCGGTATCGCGTGGTCCGGCAATCCGGCCCAGCCCGACGATCGACTGCGTTCGATACCAGGCGAACGCCTGAGCCTTTTGCTGCAACGGCAGGATTGCGAGTTCCACACGGTCCAGACTGGGTCGACTGCGATCGACGCAGAGCGGTTCGCACAATTTGGAGGGAATGATCACGGTGCCGAACTGTACGACTTTGGCGAAACCGCGGCACTTATGATGGCGCTCGATCTGGTGATTTCAGTGGACTCTGCACCGGCGCACCTTGCTGGGGCACTTGCGCGGCCGACCTGGCTGCTGCTGCAATCGAATGCTGACTGGCGCTGGATGCGGGATCGGACGGACAGTCCGTGGTATCCGACGATGCGCCTGTTCCGTCAGCCGAAACCTGGAGACTGGGACAGCGTTCTTGTGGCCGTCGCGCGGGCACTCGACGAATTGGCTGAGCCATGACGGATGCTTATTCGGCTGGCTTGCTCAATTCCGCTTCGATCGCCTGCGACAGCTTCGGGCCCTGTGGTTCGTCGCCGGAACCGAATGTGCCTGCGACCCGACCATCACGACCGATCAGCACCTTGTTGAAGTTCCAGCCTGGCTCCCACCGCGTCTGCTCGCGCACCCAGGCGTAGAACGGCGCTGCCTGCGGGCCACGCACATGCGAGATGCCGGTCATCGGAAACCGCACGCCGTACTTGGTGTCGCAGAACGTCTGCACCGTTGCGTTGTCGGCGGACTCCTGGTTGAAGTCGCGGCTGGGCACACCAACGACGGTCAGGCCACGCGATGCCGCCGCCTGCTGCAGCTTCTGCAATCCGTCGTATTGATTGGTGTATCCACAGAAACTCGCGGTGTTGGCCACCAGCAATACGCGGCCCTTGAACGCCGCGAACTCCACCGAGCCAGCCTCGATCGAGGGAAAGCTGAAGTCCCAGGCCGACATATCAGCCATAACGTTCCTCCATCCACGGGTCGCCGTTGTTGTGATAGCCACGCTGCTCCCAGAATCCCGGACGATCACTGATGGTGAACTGGATGCGCCGCAGCCATTTTGCGGACTTCCAGAAATACAGCCGCGGCATCAGCATCCGCACCGGCCCGCCATGCGCACGCGTCAGTGGCTTGCCTTCCCATTCATGCACCAGGAATACGTCCGGCTGATCGAACTGGTCCAGCCGAACGTTGGTCGTGTAACCGTCGAAGCTGTGGAACACGATGTGCTGCGCGTCAGGCTTTGGCTGCACGATCTCCAGTAGCGCACGCGCCGACACGCCCCTCCAATGATTGTCGTAGCGCGACCACTGGGTGACGCAATGGATGTCCGACAGGCTCTCGCTCTGCGGCAGCGCCATGAACTCATCGAGCGACAGGCTCAACCTGTTCTCCACCGGGCCGTCGACATCCAGCCGGAACTTTTGCGGCGTGACGTTCGGTTCCGCCCCGAGATCGAGCACCGGCCAATCACGCACAAGCCGTTGCCCGGGCGGTAGCCGATCGCGCTCCGGTTCGGCGGTGGTGCCGGTCAGCAGCCGGCCTTCGCGCGCCCATTTCAGTTTGGTCGCTATCAGCTTGCTGTTCAGGTCCCCGGCTGGTTCAGTGTCGTCGTCCGCCATGCTGCTGCCTCGATGCACCAAGCTGACATTTGCCACCGGGGCGGGCGTTATTCCAGTAGCTTCACGCTGACGCCGGGAGTAATCGCAGTTGCTACCCAGAACAGGGTCGCGCTGATACGAGAACGCGGGGCCTACCCTGCTCCGAGCAGACCTGCTTCTGGTTCGGCGGGGCTGGGTAGAAAGCAAGCCAATTCAACACAGATTACACAGATTAAGTCACAGATTACACAGAAAGGAATTGGATGCGCTTCGCGCGGCCTTGAATGGTTTTCTTGCGCGAAGCGCCATGTTATTCTATTCGGTGTAATCTGTGACTTAATCTGTGTTATTTTGGATTGCTTTCTTCCTTGCTTCGCGGCGCCCATGGCCCACAAATCCCGCATCTCCGAAGGGAGCGAGGCCGCGCCATGGTGGCAATGTTCAGTCGCCGAGGTCGGGCTCATTGCCCACGCTCGTGCTCTAACGCTCGCGGTCAGCCGTCCCAAACCTGCACCGGCATCGGCAGTTTCGCGAACTCCGCCGGTCCCGGCGGATGGTCCGCCTCGATCCCTGCCATGCCGAGCAGCATTCCCCACTGCCGCACATGCTGGCCGGAATGCCAAGTGGTGCGCTCCAGGTACTCGTGCAGCATCTGCGGACCGTAATAGGTCCGCACGATCTCACTCGCCGACTTGTCCGTCGTGGCATCCCACCACGTGACAAGTCGCCGTCGCACATCCGCGCCATACGCAACGATGTCCGCCGTGGTCCGCATCGTATCCGGCGGCCGCGAGACCAGCTTCTCGTAGGCAAGCGTGTCGCCGTGCGCAACCTCCAGGAACATCTCGGCGACGCGGAAGATGTGGTGCCCAAGCACCAGGTAGCTGCGGGGCCGGTTCGGCACCTCGGTCGCCAGCTTGTCGTCGGGCATCTGCGGGATCATGCGGATCGCGGCGCTCAGGAATCCATCCAGCCGCGTGACCAGTTCGGTGGGAGACAATGCGGGACCCGTCGTCTCGTTCAGGCCGAGGAACTTGACCACGTGGCCGATGTTCTGCGCGAACACGTAATCGTCACCGCGCGACAGAACGGGGACCGAGCGAGCGCCCAGGCGCCTCAGCTCATCGAGCCCGGCGGGGTCTTCCAGCACATTGATGGATTGGAACTCGATCGCACGGACCGAGAGAAACTCTTTGAGTCTCAGGCAGCTGGTTCAACCTGGCTGCCAAAACACCTTCAGCGGGATTGCCGCTTCCATGCATGCCTCGGCTGTTGTCCTCGGCGACACCATCGGCTGTGCATTGCGTCGGGTCAATCGCTCGTGCCCGCGGCTACCAAAAGAAACTCCTTGCACGAGATGTAGCCGATGCTACATTTCGGCCGATGGTGCTTGCATGGGGCATGATGCGTTGAGCGAGGCGGTTGCCAGGCTTTCGCTGACCGATCAGACGACGGTGGGGATACGCGAGGTCCTGGCCGGGCGGCGGCACGGCTGGCGGTCGCGGCTGCTGTTCGCCGGCCCGGCGGTTATCGCCTCGATCGCCTATATGGACCCCGGCAATTTCGCCACCAACATCCAGGCAGGTGCGGGGTTTGGCTACTCGCTGTTGTGGGTCGCCCTGCTGGCCAACCTTATCGCCATGCTGTTCCAGGCGCTGTCGGCCAAACTGGGCATCGTCACGGGGCGCAATCTGGCGGAGCTATGCCGCGAGCAGTTCCCGCGTGGCGCAGTCTACGCCATGTGGGGCGCGAGCGAGGTGGCGGCGATGGCGACCGACCTTGCCGAGTTCCTCGGCGGCGCCATCGGATTGTCGCTGCTGTTCGGAATCCCACTGCTCGCCGGCATGGTGGTGACCGGCATCGTGACCTACGGCATACTGTTGTGCCAAACGCGCGGCTTCCGGCCGATCGAACTGATCATCGGCGCGCTCGTTGCAGTGATCGCGCTGTGCTATCTGGTCGAGATGTTCGTCGCCCCCGTGGCATGGGGCCAGGCGGCGCTGCACTCGGTGCTGCCATCCATCCCCAATGGCGAGGCGCTGACGCTGTCCGTCGGCATCGTCGGCGCAACCGTGATGCCGCATGCGATCTACCTGCATTCGGGGTTGACTCAAAGTCGGGTGTTACCGCGGAACGTCCGTGAGCGCCGCTGGCTGGTGCGGTTCTCCAACTGGGAGGTCGTTGTCGCGCTGACCGTCGCCGGGCTGGTCAACATGGCGATGATCATGATGGCGTCCGCCGCGTTCCATGCCGGGCACAGCGAGGTGGCCGAGATCGAGACAGCGTATCACACACTCACACCGCTACTAGGTGCCGGCGCGGCGAGCGTCTTCCTGATCTCACTGATGGCATCCGGCATCTCCAGCTCAACGGTCGGCACGATGGCCGGACAAGTCATCATGCAGGGTTTCGTCGGTTTGCGCATTCCGATCTGGCTGCGACGCCTGGTAACCATGCTGCCGGCCTTCGTAGTGGTTGCGATCGGCGTGAACGCAACCCAGGCGTTGGTGGTCAGCCAGGTCGTGCTCTCGCTGGTGTTGCCGATACCGATGATCGCGCTGGTGCTGTTCACGCGCCGGCGCGATATCATGGGCGAGTTCGCCAACTCCAGGCTGATCGACGTTACGGCGATCGCGGGTTCGGCGGTTATCCTTGCGCTGAACGCGGTCCTACTGCTGCAGACGTTCGGCGTACCAATTGCCGGATTGCCGGCGGGCTAAGCAATCATTCGCGCGGGTCGGCTCTTGTATTGCGTCAACAGACGCTCTGAAACACGCAGGGGCGGATTTAGTCGATGCCTCTCGAGAGCAAATCAAAGCTAAACCGGGCTCCGCCCAGAGCGGAATTGTTGTCTGCACGGATGCGCCCGCCATGCGCTTCGACAATGGACCGGCAGATGGCCAAACCCATACCCATGCCGGTGTCTTTGGTCGTGAAAAAGCTGTCGAAAAGCCGAGGGAGATGCTGAGGATCGATGCCTGGGCCGCTGTCCTCGACGCTGCAGCATACCGTGTCTGGGGCTGGGAGCATGGCTTGGATGGCAATGCCACGGTCGGTTGGTGCACTCTGCGTCATCGCCTGGACAGCGTTGATGGTGAGGTTGACGATCACCTGCTGGAGCTGAGTCGCGTCTCCGAAGACGGGCGGAAGTTCCGGCGCGAGATCGACCGAAACGCGGATCCCTCGGAGCTGCAGCTCATGTCGAAGGAAGCTCAAGGACTCGTTGATGACGGCATCGATCGACAGCAGCCGTTGCTCTGGGGTTCGCTGGCTCGCCATGTCGCGAATGCGCTCGATGATGTCGGCGGCGCGTCGGGCGTCGGCAACCACGCGTTCAGCGAGCACCCGGACCCTCTCGATGTCCGGGTCATCCGCCGCCAGCCGACGCAGGCAAGACTGGCTGTTCGTGACAATCGCAGCGAGTGGCTGGTTGACTTCGTGGGCAATCGAAGCGGTCAGCACGCCGAGACTGGTAACTCTGGTGACGTGAGCGAGCTCCGATCGAGCCTTGGCGAGCGCCAACTCGGATGATCGACGCTGCGTCACGTCCTGGGCGGCGCCGACGTACTCCAATTGGCCGTCCTTATCTCGGGTTCCGCGGGCAATCACGTGGAGGTACTTGACCGATTGATCCGGCATCCGTAGCCGGTATTCGTGATCGAGCTCGTCTCCAGCGCCTCGTGCCTGGACAATCATATCATTGAACAGCGGCATGTCTTCCGGGTGAATGCGCGTACCGATAAGCGCGGGGGTTATGGGTGTCCCCTCGTCAAACCCGAAGATACGGTAGAGCTGTTCTGACCACGTAATCTGGTCCGTCGCCACCCGCCAGGAAAAGCTGCCGGTCAGACTGAGGCGTTGAGCCTCCGCGAGGAACGCCTCGCTGCGCCGCAGCTCTTCCTCCGAGCGTTTGCGCTCAGTAATGGCAAGCAGATCGTTGGCTGCCTCAGCCTGTTTGCGCGCCGTGATGTCCTGGAAGGTCACCAGGACCCTGCGCTCGGAATGGCCGGGGAAGGTCAACGGATGGGCGCTGAGGAGGACCGTCCGTTTACCCTGTCCCGGAATGACATGGTCCACCTCGATCGGCTGGAACGCATGGCTGCCGGCGAGCATCTCGTCGAGTTGGTCACGCAACGGCGCAAGTTCAAATGCACCGTCCCCGAGCGCGGACAGCGCGATACCTTGCGTCTCATCGCGAGACACCTGGAACATCGTATAGAAAGCGCGATTGCCTGACTGGATCCGCTGGTCCGCGCTCAGCACGACGAGAGGATCTGCAACCGTGTTAAGAATCGACTTGGTGCATTCGCGCTCGTAGATGGCCTGATCGATACTCGCGCGGAAAGCGGTCACGTTGGTGAAGGTCAGCACGGTGCCCTCGACCTGTTGATCGCCCTTCGCGTAGGGGGTTATCCGAACCACGAACCATTTGTCATCGTGGCGAAAATCGGCGCGGGATTCCAAGCCATCAGCGATGACCTGGCTGCACTGCCTTTCCAGGCGCGTCAGGCCGGCGAACACTGAGACATTGCGGAACGCCCGACCAATGTCCGATGGCGACAGGCGAAGCGTATCCGCCGCCGCCTTGTTGAAGCGAGCCAGTGCAAGGTCGCGTCGTACAACGACGATGGGAACATCAACGGCAT
Organism: uncultured Alphaproteobacteria bacterium; assembly: GCA_963726125.1. GTDB lineage: Bacteria > Pseudomonadota > Alphaproteobacteria > Acetobacterales > Acetobacteraceae > JAMXLO01. The sequence goes on from CAVSBG010000006.1 coordinate 417,654, forward strand.
CGAGGATATTGATCTGATCGGCCGCTGCCGCGTCAGCGTCGTCGCGGGCTCCAGGGAAACCGGTCCCGCCAGCGGCGAGCGCAATGCGTTTTGTCACCGTCGGCGAATCCCTCACGCAGCGTACAGGCTACGGCTCCGTTGCAGCACAGGTTGGGCTACTGCTGGAAGAACCTGATGCAATGCCAGCAGCAACGCCTGGGCACGTGGCATATCAAATGCCGGCTGATAGTCGGAGAGAAGCCTTGCCTCAAGAGCGCCGGCTTCGTCTGGGCCGACAGTCTCCCGGAGCGCATTAGCCACGGCGCTCTCCAGTCGGGCATAGTCCTCGACGGGGATCAGGTGCGAGTGATTAGTCCCGAGCCTGGGCAGCATGTGCGCGTGGACTTCGCCGTTGAAGTTATCCATCAGGAACGAGCAGAAGATCGCGATGTCATGTTTATTGGCAAGTTGGTCAAACAAATCCTCAAGATTCATGCTGGCGGCGACATCCCCGCGCTCCCACAGGACATTGACCATTTCGCCCCACCACCGGACTTTCTGGTAGCGCCCTGCGGCACGCGCCTGTCCGACGACCTCCCCGGCGAGGCCAAGGAAGACAGGCGAATCCGGCATGGAATTGCGCATGAAGCGAGGCAGGAGTTGGTCGGCGTCGACCACGGTGAGCTGTCCGCGCTTCTGCGCCGCTTCCACGTCGACGCCTTCGGCCTCGAGCCGCGGGCGGAAAGCTTCCCAGTGGGTGGGTGTCGGCACCAGTATGATGCCTTCTCCGTTCGCGATGGCAGCCCCCGCGAACCGGCAGACGGCGCGGCTGAGGAAATCCTCGTCCTGATAGAGCTGCACAATGTGATCGCAGGGGCAGGCGTTGGCGACCAGGTGATCCCAGGGCTCACGTCCGCCGATCCCGCCTGCTTCATGGTCAAGCTCACCGCTCATCGCAATCGACCCCGCTGAAGGAAACGCTTCGTAGCTGCCGCATGAGGCAGCCTGTTACGACCGTTGAAGGGGCCCCCTAGACGACTGGGGTTCCAGGTTACAACTGTGCCACATCGGACTCCCGCTGTCATGCATCAGCATGTAACGGATGTAACGGCGGTTTGGCGATGGAGAGGCCGTAAATGACGCTGCTGACCAGAGGCTCGGCTCCGGATCGGACGGCGCGAATGCGCTTTCGGTTCAGCGTTCGAGCGCTCGTTGTAGACAGTCGATCAAGGCATCCGCTTCAAATGGCTTCTTGAGTACGCAGAACGAGCCGCTTGCCTTAGCCTTGGTTCTGAGGCTCGGCTCTGCGACCGCCGTAACCATGATGACAGGTACAGGAGGGGTGCGCGACGCGAGCAGGTGGCTGAGCTCCAATCCGCTCATGCCCGGCATGCGGATGTCCGTGATGACGCAGTCGGAAGGTGCTTCCTCATCGCCTGCCATGAATGCTTCTGCGGATGCAAATTCTCTCGTGTCATATCCTAGCAAACGGAGCGACTCGGCCAGCGCCATTCGAAATGAGTCGTCATCGTCAACGACTGCAATCAGGTACGATCTGGACACATATCGTCCTTTGCCCGGATTTGTCCGCCGGCGGAAGAGCGGGAACTCATAGTCTGTGCATGCCGGGTGGCGACCTGGAATTATACATAGGTATGATGACTGGCCTTACGCTCGTGTAGTCCTGAGCACCTCTGCCATTTTGACGAGATCGGCCAGCGTTCGCGCTCCCATTTTGCGCATGGCCGCGCCGCGATGGATTTTCACGGTGATCTCGGTGATCCCCAGGTCACCCGCGACCTGCTTGTTCATTTTGCCGGTGGTGACCAGCAGCATCACCTGCTGTTCACGAGGCGAGAGGGTGCCAAACCGCTGCTTCATCTGTGCGACCTCGCTGTCGACAGCACGCCGCTCTCGGTCGCGTTCGATGGCCGCCATCACGGCGTCGAGCATGTCCTGGTCGTGAAATGGCTTCGGGAGAAAGTCAACGGCCCCCCGCTTCATGGCGCGAACCGACATCGGAATATTGCCATAGCCGGTGATCATGACGACCGGCAGCCGTATGCCCATTTGGACGAGGCGGGTCTGAAAATCCAGGCCATTCATGTCCGGCAAACGGACGTCGATGACGATGCATCCTGGCCTGTCGGCAAGCTCGGCGGCCAGAAAATCGCTGGCGGTCGCGTAGGTCCGCGTTTCAAGACCAACGGTGTCGAAGAGCGCCTCCAATGCGCCGCGTAGCGACGCATCATCGTCGACCACGTAGACGATCACTCTCTCGATTGTCTGCACCGGCATTTAGGGTCTCATGACAAAGGCGCGTCAGTAGCATAGCACGGGAGCGAACCGTGTGCATCCAGCCGGCCTGACTCGGATAAGAGGTCGCCGCTCGCTGGTGTGGGGAAAGCTCAGGGACGCTAGCACTCATACCTTGATATAACCGTGCTCTGCCAGATGTTGAATGGCTGAGCCCACGAGTGGCTTGCACTATTCCCCGAAGCGCGGCGCCGAAGGCCAATGATCGCTGTGACCACCGTTGATTGCAATCGTAACGGGGCGGGAAGGAGGAGCCATGACGCTCGTGGTCGGATGAAGTGGGATTCCAATGAGCCTATTTCCTCGGGTGACTCGACGTATGGCCCTTCGCTTCGGAGCAACGGATTGGATAACTCCGCCGGAGCAATCGAGAGCTACACTTTCGGATCGTTCGAGTTATTTCCAGAACAGCGGCTTTTGCTCGATGACGGCAGGACGATCAATCTGGGAAGCCGGGCGCTCGACGTGCTGATCGTCCTCGTCGAATCCGCTGGCGAGACGGTCAGCACTGCCCGCATCATGGCCCGTGCCTGGCCCACAACGACCGTCGATAAGGCGTCGGTTCGCGTCCACATGAGTGTGCTTCGCAAGATGCTTGGCGACGGTCGGGATGGGAATCGTTTCATCGCCAACATTTCCGGTCGTGGCTACGCATTCGTCGCACCCATCAGGCGTCGGCAAGTCCGCGCGCCAGCTGCGTCATCACGTAGAGCCCCGACCGGCAATCTGCCGCCACCGATGGTCGGCATTGTCGGTCGCTCCGACACAATTGCCGGATTGGCAGCACAACTCTCCAGGTGCCGGCTGCTGACCATCGTCGGCATGGGTGGGATCGGCAAAACCACAGTGGCTCTCGCGGTTGCTGATCGTGTGGCGGCGTCATATCCGGATGGAGCATGGTTCATCGCGCTCGCCTCCCTGCCGGTTTCCGACGTCGTTTCCAGCGCCGTTGCCACCGCATTGGGGGTGGCGGCAACGGGTGCCGACCCTCTGGCCGGATTGGCTGACTGGCTGCGCGACAAGCAGGCGCTGATCGTGCTCGACAATTGCGAGCATGTCATCAACGCCGCGGCGGTCGTAGCGGAGACGATTTTGAAAGCTGCACCACGCGTGACCATCCTGGCCACCAGTCGCGAGCCGTTACGTACCGAGGTCGAGTTGCTGCATCGCCTGAAGCCGTTGGAGACACCCCCAGCAGGCGACGGCATCGCGGCCGCTGATGCGCTGGCGCACGCCGCCGTGGAGTTGTTCAATGAGCGCGCGCAGATGCACGGCATCGAATTCGCAATCACCGATGCCAATGCATCCAGGATTTGCGAAATCTGCCGCAGGCTGGACGGCCTGCCGCTGGCGCTGGAATTGGCGGCAGCCCATTTGGCCGCCTTTGGTATCGAAGATCTCGCGCGAGGATTGGAAAATCGCTTCACCTTGTTGACGAAAGGGCATCGCACGGCACTACGACGCCAACAAACCCTGCGGGCAACGATGGACTGGAGTTCACGACCTGCTGCCAGAGACAGAAAGGATCGTACTGCGGCGGCTTGCTGTCTTTCGTGGCAACTTCACGATGGCGGTCGCCGCCACGATCACCAGCGACGTGCGGCTCCCGGCGCACAGGGTGATTGAAGGCATCGTGAACCTTGCGATGAAGTCCTTGGTCACCAGCAAGGTTGGCGGCGCCGTCACGTATTTTCGCCTGCTCGAGACGACGCGTGCCTATGCCTTGGAAAGGCTCCGAGAGAGCGGAGAATGGCGAACATTCGCTCGTCGCCATACGGAATGCCAGCGGGATTTGCTGAGTAACGCCGGATGTGAGCTGGCCGCGCACCCGTCGCACGATTGGTTGTCCTTGTACGTCGACCGCATTGATGACTGAGTGGATTTTTTCGGGAAAGGCTCCCCTTCGGCAGCGCCGGTGCGGATTCTGTTGTCACCGATTGAGGATGTCGCCGTCGCGCCGCCTCCAACGACCGCTGTCAGCGGCCTACCATCGTAGAACCCAGCCCGCTACCGAAACACCCGCGCAAAAATCCGATCCACCTGAGCCATATGCATCCGCGCATCCATCGCCGCATCCAACTCCGCCGCCGACACGCGCCGCGCCACTTCCGCATCATCCAGCAGGTTGTCGCGGAAGCTCCGCCCCTCCGGCGTGCCCAGCTTCGTCCACGTCGCCATCGCATTGCGCTGCACGATCGCATACGCATCCTCACGCGAGATCCCCGCGCGCGTCAGCGCCAGCAGCACCTCGCCCGAATGCACCACGCCGCCGAGGCTCTCCAAATTCGCGGTCATCCGCTCCGGATGAACCACCAGCCGCTGCATCATCCCGGCCAGCCGCATCAGCGCGAAATCCAGCGCGATAGTTGCGTCCGGTCCGATCACCCGTTCCACCGACGAATGCGAAATGTCCCGCTCATGCCACAGCGCGACATTCTCCAGCGCCGGCATCACCGCGGAACGCACCACGCGCGCCAAGCCGACGAGATTCTCGCTCAGCACCGGGTTCCGCTTGTGCGGCATCGCGCTGGAACCCTTCTGCCCGGGATGGAAGAACTCCTCCGCCTCGCGCACCTCGCTGCGTTGGAGATGCCGCACCTCGGTCGCCAGCCGCTCCACGCCTGACGCGATCACCCCCAGGGTGGCGAAGAACATCGCGTGGCGATCGCGCGGGATCACCTGGGTGGATATCGGCTCCGGCGACAGTCCCAGCTTCGCCGCGACATATTCTTCCACGCTCGGATCAACATGCGCGAACGTGCCGACAGCGCCGGAGACCGCCGCGACCGCCACCTCGGTCCGTGCCGCCACCAGCCGGGCGCGTCCCCGCGCAAATTCGGAATAATGCCCGGCCAGCTTCAGTCCGAACGTCGTCGGCTCCGCATGAATGCCGTGGCTCCGCCCGATCGTCAGCGTATGCTTGTGCTCCATCGCGCGCGCCTTCAGCGCCGCCAACACCGCATCCACATCCTTCAGCAAAAGGTCCGCCGCCTGCGTCAGCTGCACCGACAGACACGTATCCAGCACGTCGGAGCTGGTCATGCCCTGGTGCACGAATCGGCTGTCCTCGCCCACCGCCTCCGCGAGCCAGGTCAGGAACGCGATCACGTCGTGCCGCGTCTCGCGTTCGATCGCATCGATTCGCTCGACGTCGGCATCGCTGATCGCCGCGACCTTCGCCCCGCCTTTCTCGCGAATGTTACGGGCGGCGCTCTCGGGGATGGCGCCGACACGTGCCATGCCCTCCGCCGCCAATGCCTCGATCTCGAACCAGATGCGATAGCGGTTGGTCGGTGCCCAGATGGCGTCCATCTCGGGTCTGGTGTAACGGGGAACCATCGCTGCCCTGTCCCGTCCTGGTGCGAGGTCAGCTAGACCGTTGCACCACCGCCTGACAAGGGCCGTCGCCGCATGGACGAATTCACCCTCACCCATGACCTCGCCGCGCTGGCCCAGGTCATACTGATCGACGTCACGCTGGCCGGTGACAATGCCGTCGTGGTGGGCCTGGCGGTCGCCGGTTTGGCAAGGGACCAGAAACGCCCCGCCATCCTGCTGGGCATCGCCGGCGCAACCATCATCCGCATCGTGCTCGGCGCCATCGCGCTGCAACTGCTCGCCATCATCGGACTGCTGCTCGCCGGCGGCGTTCTGCTGCTGTGGGTCTGCTGGCGCATGTACCGAGAGCTCCGCCGGGCGAAGGCGCACGCGAAGGGCGAGGCGATGCCCCGCAAGACGCTCGGGCAGGCGATGACGCAGATCATTCTGGCGGACGTGTCCATGAGCCTGGACAACGTGCTCGCCGTCGCCGGCGCCGCCGCCGGTCGTACCTGGATCCTGGCGACCGGCCTGCTGCTCTCCGTGGTGCTGATGGGCGTCGCGGCCAACCTCCTGGCCAGCCTGTTGGAGCGCCAGCGCTGGATCGCCTGGGTCGGCCTGGTGATCGTGCTCTACGTCGCCGGAACAATGATCTGGGATGGGTCAACCGAGGTTGCGCACGCCGTCGGGAGAGGCTGATCGCTATGTTGTGATGCGGCCAGACCAATGCATGGCCGCAACATCGCCTCCCTCCCTTGTCAGCCTGCCGTGCAGCAACAGTCATCGAGCAGGCACATGGCAGAGCACAGCACGTCCCGCATCTTCTCAAAGATAGCCCAGTGGACGGCACAGCAATGTGGGCGGGCATCCACCTTCATCGTCGCCTGCATCGTCATCATTGTTTGGGCCGTGACAGGACCGGTGTTCGACTACTCGGACACCTGGCAACTGATCATCAATACGGGCACGACCATCGTTACGTTTCTCATGGTGTTCCTGATGCAAAATACACAGAATCGCGACACGGTCTCGATCCAGATCAAGCTCGACGAGCTCATCCGCGCGAACGAGAACGCACGCAACGCGATGTTGTCGCTGGAAGATCTCACCGAGGAACAGCTCAAGCGCGTCAAGGCTACGTTTGCGAATCTTGCCGACGCGGCGGCGCCGGTGCAGCGCGAGCTCGCGCAAGCCAGCGAACGCTTGGCCGAGGCCAGTCAGAAGGTTGGAAAAGCCCAAGAGAAGGTGCTGGACGCGGTCGATGCCACGCCGGCGTCATCACCCGCTCACGACAATGCGAAGTTCGCGTGACCGATTTTCGCCATGATGCGACATCACTACTTGCGCTGTCCAAACGGTTTCAAAGCAGTATAAGGGGGCACTACCATGAGCAATCGTCGACCGATCCTTCTCGTAGATGATGATGCGGAATTGCTGGAACTTCTCACCGAACATCTGCACGCGACCGGCCAGTTCGCGGTTACGACTGCGGCCAGCATGGAAGACGCGGACAAGGCATTTGCACAGGAAGACTCGCATTTCGACGCGGTTGTCCTCGACATTGGCCTGCCCGACGGTGACGGCCGCGACTACTGCGCACGGATGCGCAAGGCTGGCCACAACATGCCGGTGATCATGCTGACCGGCGCGAATGAGGAAAGCGACGTGGTACGCGGCCTCGACTCCGGCGCGAACGATTATGTTGCGAAGCCGTTTCGTGCTGCCGAACTGGTGGCCCGCCTGCAAGCGCAGCTGCGGATTTTCGAGCGCAGCGAGGAAGCGGTCTTCCCGGTTGGGCCGTACACGTTCCGCCCGGCGAAGAAGCTGCTGCAGGATATCGGCAAGAACCGCCGCATTCATCTGACCGACAAAGAAACGGCGGTGCTGAAATTCCTCTACCGCTCTGACAAGACGGTCGATCGGCAAATCCTGATGCATGAGGTGTGGGGCTATAATTCTGCCGTCCGCACCCACACGCTGGAAACGCACATCTATCGCCTGCGGCAGAAGATCGAGGCGGATCCAGGTAATCCGTCGCTGCTGGTGACCGAGGGCGGCGGGTATCGGTTGCGGCCTGAGGCAGTGGCGACCGAGCAGTAGTCAGCAGCGCCGCGGCAACACCTGGATGGCCGGAGCCGATCGCAGCCGGGTTAAATCTCACGCAGAGGGCGCAGAGCAAGGCGCAGAGGTCGAAGAGAAGAATTTTATGCGCTTCGCGCGGCGGTTCGTGAGAGCCAGCTACCGTGGGAAGTGTCAGGGCCGGAGGCACCATTAAGAAATCTTCTCTGCGATCTCTGCGCCCGCTCTGCGCCCTCTGCGTGAAATAACCCGGCTGCCCGCACGCCCCGGCCTCGCCATTAATCCTTCGGTAATGCCCGCCCGATACGTCGACCGCATGACTGTCCCGGAACCAGGTGCCGCTCTCACCGATCGCATCATCGGCCTCGGCATAAAGGTGCATAGAAAACTTGGCCCCGGCCTGCTCGAATCCGTCTATCACCATTGCCTTTGCTGGGAGCTCCAGCACGCCGACCTGCGGTTCGAACGCGAAGTTCCTCTCCCCGTCATCTACGAAGACGTCCACCTCAACCAAGGCTACTTCGCCGACATCATTGTCGAGCACACCGTTCTGCTCGAACTCAAATCCATCGAGCGCATCCTTCCAGTTCACGAAATGCAGACACTGACGTACCTCCGTCTGAGCGGCTGCGCCATCGGTCTGCTGATGAACTTTAACGGCGCCATGCTGAAGGACGGACTGCGCCGCTTCATCCCGTGATCAACCATCGCAAAGTGCAGCCCCCTGACACCGTTGGCTACCCGTCCTATGTTGCCTCCACACACCGGCGAGGAGGAAACCGCCATGCTGAACCCCACATCTCCGCTTCCCCTGCGAGACCCCACGCTGTTTCGTCAGGCCAACTGCATCGACGGCAAGTGGGTGCAAGCGGATAGCGGCAAGACGTTCGTCGTAAAGAACCCAGCAACCGGTGAGGCGATCGGCGAGGTTCCCGCGCTCGGTGCCGCCGAAACCCGCCGCGCCATAGAAGCCGCCAACCGCGCGCAACCTGCCTGGCGCGCCATGCTGGCCAAGGAACGCGCCGCGATCCTGCGCAAGCTGAACGACCTGATGTTGGAGAACACGGAGGACCTGGCGGTGATCATGACCGCCGAACAGGGCAAACCGCTGTCCGAGAGCAAGGGCGAGATCGCCTACGCCGCCAGCTTCATCGAGTGGTTCGCTGAGGAAGGCAAGCGCATCTATGGCGACACGATCCCGCAGAACGCCAAGGGCCGCCGGATCGTCGTGCTGAAAGAGCCGATCGGCGTATTCGCTGCCATCACGCCGTGGAACTTCCCGGCCGCGATGATCACGCGCAAGGCCGGACCTGGCTGGGCTGCCGGCTGCACCGGCGTGATCCGCCCCGCGAGCCAGACCCCGTTCTCTGCCCTCGCGCTCGCGGTGCTGGCCGAGCGTGCCGGCATGCCGCCGGGCGTGTGCAATGTCATCACCGGCCCATCTGGCGAGACCGGCGCCGAACTCACCTCCAACCCGCTGGTGCGCAAGCTGACCTTCACCGGCAGCACCGAAGTCGGCGCCAAGCTGCTCGCGCAATGTGCGCCGACGATCAAGAAGACCAGCATGGAGCTCGGCGGCAACGCGCCGTTCATCGTGTTCGACGACGCGGACCTGGATGCCGCGGTGGCCGGCGCGATGGCCAGCAAGTATCGCAACACTGGCCAGACCTGCGTCTGCGCCAACCGCATCCTGGTGCAGGACGGCGTCTACGACGCCTTCGCCGCCAAGCTGAAAACTGCCGTCGAAGCGATGAAGGTCGGCAACGGCATGGAACCTGGCGTGTCGCAGGGCCCGCTGATCAACGCGGACGCAGTGACGAAGGTCGAGGAGCATATCGCCGATGCGTTGAAGCGGGGCGCCACCGTGGTAACAGGCGGCCATCGTCACAAGCTGGGCGGCACATTCTTCGAGCCCACCATTCTGGCCAACGTGCCGAAAGACGCGATGATCTTCCGCGAGGAAACCTTCGGTCCCGTGGCTCCCCTGTTCCGCTTCAAGACCGAGGAAGAGGCGATCAAGCTCGCCAACGACACCGAGTTCGGTCTGGCATCGTATTTCTACGCGCGCGATGTCGGCCGCATCTTCCGAGTCGCCGAAGCGTTGGAATACGGCATCATCGGCATCAACGAGGGAATCATCTCCACCGAGGTGGCGCCGTTCGGCGGCATGAAGTCATCAGGCCTCGGCCGCGAGGGCTCCAAGTACGGGATCGAGGACTACCTGGAGATCAAGTATCTGGCGCTCGGCGGCATAGGCACGTAACCACACCCAACCGCAATCTGCGGAACGGCCCCCTCCCCCTTCCCCCCTCCCGCGAGGGGAGGGGGAGAGCTTTACATTGCTACACACAGAGCAGCTTTGCCCTGCCTGCCCTACCCACGGCGGCTGGTTTTCGGTAAACGGTGCCCATGAAACCCAATAAGATCGACAGTTTCGGCGACCGGCAAACCGCTTCAGCGGCGGCAAAGGACGCCTTGCTGAAGCGCTTCCGGGCACAGCCGGCACCCGACAGCCCCATCGTTCAGGAACGGCTCGCCGCCCAGAAGGCCATCGCCGAAGCCCGGGAAGCCCGCGCCGCCGAACGCAATGCCATTCGCGCGGCCGAAGCAGCGAAGGTCGCCGCCGAGGCGAAGGCCCGCGCCGCCGAGGAAGCCGCCCGCATCGCCCAGGAGAAGGCCCAGGCCGCGGCTCTGGAACGGGAGCAAAAGGCCCAGCGTGACGCGCGTTACGCGGCACGCCAGGCCCGCCGCAAGTGAGCGACTAGGACTTCGCCATCCCGGTCATCCGGGCGAACGTCAGGCGGTCCTTGTTGTCCCGCATCAGCGCGGTGAAGCTCGGTATGGTTTCGAGGCCGAGACCGTGCGGCAGTTCCGTGTCGGGATCGATCTGCACCTTCGCGTAGGGCTGGCCGGACACCTTCTCCCATTTCCCGGCCGGCTTCTTGACCTCCAGGTTCACCACCGTCTCCTTGAAGATCATCCGGACGATGGCTTCCTTTGGGCGGGACGGCTTTGTCAGGCTGGGGCAGCCGGCGATCATCTGCCACCCGTTGGCCAGCGCCCAACGGGTCAGTTCATCCTTGTCCATCTCGAGTGCTCCCGGGTCGTGCGCCCTCTCATAGCAGTCGGCAGCACGGGTTCGACAATGGTCCCCTGCCCCATCGGTACCCGGCTGCCCGGCGCTTCTGCATGTTGTCCAGGTAAACCACCCCGGCAATCAGCAGTCCCTCGACACATGTAGCGGCCAAGGCGCGTGAAGCTGAGCAGGAACTGCGAGCCCGGAACCGTCTGAGGGAGACGCATTGCCTATAGTAAATCCGCGCTCATTCCGCACCCCATAACGCCCGCTCTGCAGCCAAGGGATCACGCTCGATCATCTCGAGCACATTGCGCGCAATCGGGTCTGGCTCGTTCCGGTGCTGCTCCCAGTTCTGTAGTACATCGAGGCTTATTCGATATCGCGCTGCAAACTGCTCCTGGCTCCAGCCCAGCCGTTCCCGCAAAGCCTTAACGTCGATAGCGCGGCCGCGCAGTGGCGCCACACGTGCCATCAGTCCCGCTGCCTCCAACTCGGACTGCAATGCCTCCGCGTCCTCAACCTTCGGTACCTGCAGATAATTGCCCCCGTCGCTCAGCATGGCCTCGATCGCACGTTTGGCCTTCAGTAGGGGCACGTGCCTGCGCACCAGCGACTCGATCGCCGCTATGCTGTTGATCTCACGTGCCGCTGGATCAACCTGGAGGTTCAGGGCGACGGGTGATCCGGATGGGACGAGGACTTGCACCTTGTCGCTTGCCCGACGTGCGAACCGCTCCTTCCAGGATAAGTTGCTCATAGCAAAACTCCACCAGAAACGCTTGACCGATCAACAGGAGGTTTGCCAGCCCGATCGAATTCGCTCCCAGCGGCGTGCCTGCCGCGCCATTCGTGTGGACGCCCCGGACACGGAGCGCCGCACTGCCGGTGATGTCCTGTTCGGGCTCACCCATCACCAAAAGGTCGCCCGCCGGAGTTGAGACGCGCATCGTGGCAATCTGACCCTCAGAAAGGCTCGGCTCCAACACGAAGCGGATCTCGGACCGTCGCCATAGCGACATTACATGCGCTTTACGCGGACTGCTTTCAAGCCGGCTGACGTTTCGGGCTTACGCCCCGCCTTGCAGCTTCATCGCGAGCCGCCCACCGGCGCTGATCCGCGACAAGAATATCGGCTGCCTAGTCTCCTCGAAATACTGGTCCACCGCGACCCGCACTCCCTGGTATCCACCGTAATCATCCAGCAGAAGAAGACCGCCTGCTGAAATGAGCGGGTACAGATGCACGAGTTCAAGGTACGTCGAGCGGTAGAGATCCGTGTCCAGCCGCAGCAGACTGATCACCTCAGGCCGCGTCGCCGGCAACGTCTCCTCCACCATTCCCTCGACGAAGACAAACTGGTCCGCCGGGTAGCCCGATGAGCACACCACCTCCCGAACGTGCTCTTGGGTGCCGCCGTATCCCCACCGTCCGCCAGTCTTGTTGTGATGTTCCCACGTCGGCAGTGCCGGCACGCCGTCCCAGCGTGCATCGACCGGCTCAGGTTTCGGCACGCCCGCAAACGTATCGTAAAGCCAAATGCGTCGAGAGGTGTCGCCGAAATGCAGCAACGCATGCGCGGCCAGCAGCATCGAGCCGCCAGACCACACGCCGCATTCCACGATGTCCCCCGGAATGCGGTGACGCACGATGTACTCGATTGACTGATACAGCGCCCAGGGCGCCTCGACTCCACTGGCAAATGTCAACGTGTGCGGATTGACCTTGTGGATCAGACTGACAAAGAACTCATCCGAGATATCGAAATATTCCAGGCGGGCATTGCCGGTTTCATAAATCAGCATGGCGTCCGTCGTGATGGTGGGGCAGCCGACGCTAGCCGCCGCGCACCAACATCCGGTTAACGCCCCGAAGCAAGCACCTCCGCCGCCTGTGCCGCCGCCACGTCGCCGGCATTCAGGCCCCAAGCCGCAAGTATCTCGCGCACATCGCCCTCCGCGGCTGCTTGCGGCGGCGTAGGCGCATCCAGCACTGTCCGACTGAACCGCGGCGCCGGCCCAGGCTGCGTTACCCCATCGAGTTCCACGAATACCCCGCGCGCCACGTTGTGCGGATGGTGCGGTGCCTCCTCCATCGAAAGAACCGGAGCGAAACAGGCATCCGTGCCCTCCAACCGCGCGCACCATTCGTCCCGCGTGCGTGTCAGGAAGCGCTCGGCCAGTCGCGCTTTAGCCTCGGGCCAGCGTGCCCGATCCATCTGCGGTGGCATGGTCGCCGGATCGATCTCCAATAGCCGCAACAGATCGGCGTGGAACTTCCCTTCGATCGCCGCCACCGATACGTAATTGCCGTCGGCGCATTCATAGACTTCGTAGAAGTACGCCCCAGAGTCGGTGATATTCGTACCACGTGGGCCGCTCAGCCGTCCCGATGCCATGCCGCCGTAGATCGACGTCATCAGTGACGACGCGCCATCCACCATCGCGGCGTCGACCACCTGGCCCTTGCCCGACCGCCGCGCCTCGATGATCGCCGCCAGCACGCCCACCACGAGATACAGCGCTCCGCCGCCGAAGTCGCCGACCAGATTGAGCGGTGGCGTCGGCGGAGCGCCGGCGCGGCCGATCGCGTGCAGCGCTCCGGTCAGCGCGATGTAGTTCAGGTCATGTCCCGCCGCATGCGCCAGCGGCCCTTCCTGGCCCCAACCAGTCACGCGTCCGAATACCAATCGCGGATTGCGCGCCAGGCAGACTGCGGGCCCAAGGCCGAGCCGTTCCATCACCTTCGGGCGGAACCCCTCGATCAGCGCGTCCGCCTGCTCGATCAGCCGCAGCGTTAGCGCAACCGCCTCCGGTGCCTTCAGATCCAGCTGGATGATCGGTCGCCCCCGTTTCAGGGTCTCGTATTTGGCGGCCAGTGGAATGCCGAGCCCGCTGTCGGTCACACGATCGATGCGCAGCACCGTCGCACCCATTTCGGCCAGCATCATCGCCGCCATCGGGCATGGCCCGATACCGGCGAATTCGATCACCTTGACGTCTGCGAGCGGTCCCATGTCGGAAGGCTAGAGCGGCCCAGGCACATCGGCAATCCGTCTGTCCCACTGAGGACGCGCGGTTGACGCTAATCCCCGGCCGCCACCGCCGGCCGCGCATGCTTCCGCATCAGGAACAGCAGCAGCAGCGGCGGAATGATCGTCAGCATCATCAAGCGGAAATCGTTGTTGTAGGCGATGATCTGCGCCTGGTGGTTCACCATCTGATCCAGCAACGCGATGCCGTGCTGCGTCGACGGGTTCAGCATGTGCGAGACCGTGTCATTGCCTTGCAGCACCCGGTCGAACGGCGTGATCCCCGCGGCAATATCCGCATGCGTGGTCTGCACACCGCGCGTCAGACTGAACGAAGTGACCGAGATGCCGATGGCGGAGCCGATGTTGCGCGCCAGCGACTGCACCGATGTCCCCTCTCCGCGCAGCGATGGCGACAGGGTCGTGTAGGCCATTACCGTCATGGGATTGAACACCAGGCCGACCGAGAAACCCTGGATGATCATGGTGAAGATCATCGCCTCGGCGGTGACGTCCGGCGTCCAGGTGCTCATGGTGTAGAGTACCCAGCCCAGGCTGATCAGGCCGAATGCCATGATCTTGCGCTGATCCACCCGCATGCCCATCCGCGCCGCTAGGAACATCGACGCGATGATGCCGATACCGCGGGGCGCCATCACCCAGCCGGCGGTATAGACCGGATAGCCGGCCAGGTTCTGTAGATACGGCGCCAGCAGGGCCGACGTCGCCAGCATTACCGACGACACGCAGAACACCATGATGATGGCCGAGAAGAAGTTACGGTCCTTGAACAGGCCGGCCGGTAGAAATGGCTTCTCGGCAGTGAACATGTGGACGATGAACAGATAGAAGGCGAGGCCGGCCACGACCGCCTCGATCATGATCTCGCGGGAACCGAACCAGTCGAGCTCCTGACCGCGGTCCAGCATCATCTGGAACGCGCCGGCCGCCAGACCCAGCATGGCGAACCCGTACCAGGAGAACTTTAACTGAGGCCGCGCCGGCGTCTCCTTCATGAACAGCGCTATGCCGACGATGGCCAGAATGCCGAATGGCAGGTTGACGTAGAACACCCAGCGCCACGAGTACAGGTCCGTCAGATAGCCGCCGAGCGTCGGGCCGATCATCGGACCCATGGTGACGCCCATCGAGAAGATCGCCATCGCCTGGGCGCGACGCGAGAACGGATAGATATCGAGCATCGTCGCCTGGGACAGCGGCGCCAGCGCGGCACCGAACATGCCTTGCAGCAGGCGGAAGCCGACGAGTTGCTCCAGCGATTGGGCTGCGCCGCACAGCACGGAGACGATGGTGAAGCCGGCGATGCAGATGATGAACATTCGCTTGCGACCGAATCGCACCGCCATCCAGCCGACCGGCGCGGTCATGATGGCGGCGGCGATGACGTACGAGGTCAGCACCCAGGTGATCTCGTCGTACGACGCTGACAGGCTGCCCTGCATGTACGGCAGCGCCACGTTGGCGATCGTGGAGTCCAACGTCTGCATGAACATGGCCAACATGGCCGAGGCGGTGATCAGGCCGCGGTACGGGACGCGCGTTGTTTCGGACATCTTTCCTGGACGGGTAGCAAGCGGGCCGATTGTGCGCCCCCGGGCGGGATTGCGCTACCCGTCGGTCATTGGCGCCGCGTCAGGCTCGGGCGCCGGCCTCGCCTGCCTCCGGCTCCGGTTCCGCCAGGTCCGCGAACGCGTAAATCTCCGACAGCGGGATCGCGAGAGCGACGCTCGACAATCGCAGGATCGCGTCGGCGCCGCCGAGCGCCTCGAAGCTCCAGGTGTCATCCGGGAGGCGGCGGTAGCGGTGACAGGCGCGCTCGGACTGGTAGAGTTCGACGATCTCCTGCGCCCCCTCTACCGCTTGCAGGTCACGTCGGCGCGCGTCTCGCTCGGTCCAGTTTCGCAGTTCGGAAGGGGAGATGACCTCGAACATCACCCGGGGATGTTCGCCGCAGCAGATCATTGCGTCGGGAATACGCGCCGTTGGGCGCTGCGCCGCTTTTGGCACGGCGCCGCTGCCGCTCTCCGGACGGCAACCGTCGGGATTGCCGCGCAGCCGGCTGGTGAGCGCCCCGGTCAGTCCGGCCAGGATGGCACCGTGCTCCGGCGATGGTGCGGCGTAGGCAACGATACGGCCGCTGACCAGCTCGTAGCGCCACGCGTTGCCGAACTGATGTTGGTCCGCTTCCAGAAAGCGCTCAGCCGTCCAGTCTTGCTCCGGGATGCGTGGGGCAACCGCCATGGGTACCTCCGGCCGGCAGGATACCGCGCAGGGATCATGCGCGCGAGCCGTTCCGTTGGGCGAGGTGCCAGCGCGTGATTGGTTTGCCGCTACGCTCCTCGAACCAGGTTCAGCGCGCCCCCGGCGCGGAACCATTGCAACTGAGCCAGCGAAAAGGAATGCGACAGGGCAAGCGTCCCCACGGACCCGTCGGCATGCGTGATCTGACATTCCACCTGCTTGCCGGGCGCCAGTTCATCTAAACCGACCAAGCCTATCCGGTCATCTTCCCTGATCCGCTCGTAATCGGCGGGATCCTGAAATGTCAAAGCCAGCAGCCCCTGCTTCTTGAGATTCGTTTCGTGAATACGAGCGAAGCTGCGGGCAATGACCGCAACCCCGCCCAGCAACCGAGGCGATAGCGCCGCATGCTCGCGACTGCTGCCCTCGCCATAATTCGCGTCGCCAACCACGACCCACCGAACCCCACGCGCCCTGTAGTCCCGAGCAATGTCGGCAAAAGCCTGTCCGACCTCACCGCTCAGCACGTTCCGCCCCTTGCCGGCGACGCCGGAGAAAGCATTGATCGCACCCATGAACATGTTGTCGCTGAAGCGGTCTAGATGCCCCCTGTAGCGCAGCCACGCACCAGCCGGCGAGATATGGTCGGTCGTCGTCTTGCCCTTCGTTTTCACCAACACCGGCATGTCGGTAAAATCACGACCGTCCCACGCCGGCCAAGGCTCCAGCCGCTGAAGACGTTTACTCTCCGGATCGATCGTCAGAACGACGTCACGTCCATCTTCCGGCGGCGGAACATAGGCGATGCGCCCGCGTGAGAAGCCATCCGCCGGTACCTCGGGCGCCACTTGCGGCGGCTCCAGTTTGAACGCTGTCCCATCCGCCGCCGTCAGGGTATCGGTCAGCGGATTGAATGAAAGCCGCCCCGCCGCCGCAAGCGCGGTCACCAGCTCCGGGCTCGCAATGAAGTTCATGGTCCCCGACTGGCCATCGTTACGGCGCGGAAAGTTCCGATTGTACGACGTGACGATGGTGTTTGGACCGCCGGCTGCGTCGCCCGCCCGTCGCCATTGCCCGATGCACGGTCCACAGGCATTCGCCAGTACAGTCGCACCGACACCCTCGAGCGCCTGCATCTGCCCATCGCGCTCGATGGTCGCGCGGATCTGATCCGAGCCGGGTGTCACCAGCAGAGGCGCCGCCGTGCCAAGTCCATGCCACTTGATCTGCGCCGCGATGTCGGCCGCCCGGCTCATGTCCTCATACGACGAATTCGTGCAGCTGCCGATCAGGGCCGTGGCGATCGCGTTGACAAACCCATTGGCCGGATCAGCAACTTCGGCAGCCAGATGTGAAATCGGTCGCGCGCGATCCGGTGTATGTGGCCCAACCACATGCGGTTCCAGTCGCGAGAGATCAAGCTGGATGACGCGGTCATAATAACGTTCGGGACGTTCCTCGACCTCCGGGTCAGGCATCAACAGCGCCTGATACTGCTCGACCAGAGGCACCAGATCGCCGCGGCCGGTCGCACGCAGATACCGCATCATGCGTTGGTCGGCCGGAAACATCGACGTCGTCGCGCCAAGTTCCGCGCCCATGTTGGTAATCGTCGCCTTTCCTGTGGCGCTGATCGAGCGGGCACCTGGCCCAATGTATTCGACGATCGCGTTGGTGCCGCCGGCTACGGTCAACTGGCCCGCAACGTACAGGATAACGTCCTTCGGCGCCGTCCAGCCATTAAGCTCGCCGGTCAGATACACCGCGATATGGCGCGGGTACAGCAACTCCCACGGCAAGCCGGAAATGACCTCCACCGCGTCAGCGCCTCCCACGCCGACAGCACAGGCGCCCAGACCACCGGCATTCGGCGTGTGTGAGTCGGTCCCGATGATCAGCGCGCCGGGAAATGCATAGTTCTCCAGCACCACCTGATGGATGATGCCCGCACCGGGCTGCCAAAATCCGCAGCCGTATTTCGCCGCTGCGGTTCGCAGGAAATCGTACACCTCCCTGCTTTCATCAAGCGATGCCCGCAGGTCCGCTTCGCCATCGGTCCGAGCCTGGATCAGATGGTCGCAATGAATCGTCGTCGCGACTGCAACGCGATCCCGCTGGGTCTGCATGAACTGCAACAACCCGCTCTGCCCCAGCACGTCCTGAAACACCACCCGATCCGGACGCAGCGCGAGGTAACTGCGCCCCGCATCCAGGTCCTGGGTGTTCGGGTCGTCCAGATGCCCCAGCAGCACCTTGTCGCTGAGCGTCAGCGGCTTGCCGAGATGGCGGCGCACGATTGCCAGGTTCCGCTCCATCCGAGCGTAGATCCCGCTTGCCACCGCTGCCGTCGCCGCAATTTCGACCATCACCGAACCCCTTTCTGCCCAACGCGTCAGGAAGCTAGGCGTCTGGTGACTGCTGTTCCATAATATGCCACATACGAAATCCATATCGACAGGATATGGCAGATGGAACTACGTCACTTGCGCTACTTCATTGCCGTTGCCGAAGAAGCGCACATTACGCGCGCTGCCGAGCGGCTTGGCATGCAGCAGCCACCGCTCAGCCAACAGATCAAGGCACTGGAGCACGAACTTGGTGTGCAGCTTCTCCGTCGCAAACCACGCGGTGTCGAACTGACGGAAGCCGGCCGCGCGCTGCTTGACGACGCCCGCGCCATTCTGCTGCATATCGACCACGCCTTTGCCACCACGCGCCGCACTGCTCGCGGCGAACTGGGACGTATTGCTGTCGGTTTCACCAGTTCGGCGCCGTTCCACCCCTTTGTGCCGCGGGTGATCCGAGCGTTCCGTGAAGCATTCCCCCTGGTTTCGCTCACGCTGGAAGAAAGCGGCACGACCGAACTGATCGCGGACCTGCGCAACGAGCGCGTCGACGCAGCGTTCATCCGGACCAACGTCGCCGAACCGATTGGCCTCACCGTGAACCCGCTGCTGGAGGAGGCGATGCTGGTGGCAATGCCGAGTACGCATGCTCTCGCCGCCGAACGCACCGAAGAGGGCAAACCGCTGCCACTTGCGGCCCTCGCCGGCGAGACCTTTGTCGTCTATCGCCGCCGCAGTGGCCCCGGTCTCTACGATGCCATCTTCGCGGCTTGCCACGCCGCCGGCTTCAGCCCTGTTGTTGGCCAGGAGGCTCCGCGCATCGTTTCGACGCTGAATCTGGTCGCCGCCGGCCTGGGCATCGCGATCGTTCCCGCCTCCCTGCAACGAATGCAAATGGACGGGGTGGTCTATCGGCGGCTCGCCGGCACCGCACAGCCACGCGCGCCATTGCTGCTCGCGACACGCCGCAGCGATACCGGCGTGGTGGTTCGCCACTTCCTCAGCCTGGTGAAGCGGACGGCACGGACATTCCCCAGGGCCGCGATACGGTTTCCGCACACATCCTGATCTGTTGACCGCGACATCTCGGAGGTTTCAAATCCCAAGTGTTCCGGCTGGCAATAGTGCATCACTCTGCTCACAATCGCGCCATGAGTATCATCGAGCGACTGTGCATCTCAGGCTACCGTTCGCTGCGGGACGTAAGGCTGCAACTCGACGCGCTCACGGTCGTCACCGGCGCCAATGGCAGCGGCAAATCGAGCCTGTATCGTGCGCTGCGACTGCTGGCGGACATCGCGCAGGGACGCATCATCCAATCGCTCGCAGTCGAGGGCGGCCTGCCATCGGTGTTGTGGGCTGGCCCGGAAAGCTTCTCCCACGGGGTCAGGCAAGGTGTCTATCCGGTCGAAGGTACTACGCGCAGAAACCCGGTCAGCCTGAAGCTGGGCTTCTCCTCGGAGGAGTATGGCTACGCGATGGATCTTGGGATTCCGCAGCCGGTCGCTCGCTCGCGATTCCTGAGGGATCCCGAGATCAAAGCCGAAAGCCTGTGGACAGGCCTGCAACTTCAGCGTGCCAATGTGTTCGCCGAGCGGAACGGCCCGTCCGTCAGGATACGCGACCAGAAGGGCATGTGGCGACAGGCCATCGATAACCTCCAGGTCTATGACAGCATGCTGACCCATTGCGGTGACCCGCGCGACGGTGCGGAGCTGCTTTTCCTTCGCGAGAGCATGCGAGCCTGGCGCTTCTACGATCACTTTCGCACTGACAGCGAGGCGCCGGCTCGACGCCGCCAGGTGGGCACCCGCACGCCTGTGCTCGCCAGCGATGGGTCTGATCTGGCAGCCGCCATCGCAACCATTCAGGAGATCGGTGCCGAAGACGACCTGAATGCGGCCGTCGCAGACGCATTCCCCGGAGGTTCAATCGATGTTGTGGATGGCAATGGATATTTCGAGGTTGAGATGCGGCAACACGGCTTGCTGCGGGCACTGAAGACGTCCGAGCTGTCCGATGGAACGCTGCGCTACCTGCTGCTGATCGCGGCTCTGCTGACGCCACGGCCACCGCCATTGATGATCCTCAACGAACCGGAGACCAGTTTGCATCCGGATCTTTTGCCGCCGTTGGGCCGCCTGATCGCCGTGGCATCGGATCGATCACAGATCATTGTTGTTACGCACGCGGCGATGCTGGTGACGACGTTGCACAACGCCGGCGCACGGCAGATCGTTTTGAGCAAGGAACTGGGGGAAACATTGGTGTGTGACGAGGAAAGACCGTCCTGGAACTGGCCATCTCGCTGACGCCTCGCGCTTACGAGGGTGGAGCGGGCGTCTCGGAGGTGTCTCGCGGCTGGTGGGACCCCCTCACCGGCGCTTCGCGCCTGCCTCTCCCGCGAGGGGAGAGGCAAATTGCTGGAACGGTCATCTTCATCGGCATTTCATCAATTGGTGCGACCCTGGCCTGTGCCGCGGATCAATGACCATGGGAATTGTCGTTCTCCCCACCACGCTTCAGCTGCCATCCGGCTACGGGTTCCCGAGCACGGACCCCGCCGCCGCGGCCTCGACAACGGCTGGCGCGTCCGCCACCTCGACCAGCACGTCCCCACCGGCTGATATCGTCAGCATCAGCAACACCTGGGACGCCGGGACGTTCACCGCCGATACCGGCGACGTCTATCGTCTTGCCGATCTGCTGCAGGGCACCGCGCCAACGGGACAGACGGTGGCGGGCTATCGCGTCGCACTCGGCAGCGGCAGTGGCTCACTGTGGCTGAACGGCGCCAAGGTCGGCGACAACACCACCTTCACAGCCGACGAATTCTCCCAGCTCACCTACATGGCCGGCGACGACCAGTCGCAGCAGAGCATCGTGGCGGTGGCACAGTTGGGGACGCCTCTGAGCAACGGCACGCTGTCCCAGGTGATCGACAGTCCCGCTATTCAGATCAACGCGAATGTCACCGGCACCCGTTCGATCAACGCCCTGAACGCCCTGGTCGCACCAGCTCCCGGCGCGGACGCCAACATGGCCGAGGTGGTGAGCGAAACAGGCATCTTCACCGGCCTGGGGGCGGGACGACCGACGCTCCAGACCACCGGCAACTTCGATGCCGAAGCGGGCGATGTCTACCGGATGGACACCCTGTTCAACGCCGCCGCGCCCAGCGGACAGACGATCGCAAGTTATCGCGTCGCCCTCGGCAACGGTGACGGCAAGCTGTTCCTCAACAATCAGGATGTCTCCGCGCAGACCACCTTCACCGCGGCGGAATTCAGCAACCTGACCTACCAGGCGGGCACCACGGACGCTGCACAGCAGAGCATGGTGGTCGCGGCGCAAATGGGTACCTCGCTGCCGAACGGCACATTGACAAACGTGGTCGACAGTCCGGCGGTGGAGGTGACAGCGACCGTCGCCGCCACACGATCGATCAACGCGCTGAGTGCAGTCTCCAGTCCGCTGACGGGCACGGATGCCGAGGCTGCGGACGTGGTGGCCGAATCCGGCATTTTCACCGGCCTCGGAGCGGGGCGCCCGACGCTGCAAACCGACGGCAACTTCACGGCGATAAGCGGCGACACATTCCGCATGGGCGATCTGTTCCAGGCATCGGCACCCAGCGGCCAGACGATCGCGGGGTATCGCGTGGTGCTCCAGGGGGACAGCGGACAGCTATTGCTGGACAACGTCGCCGTACCCGCCGGCCAGACGACGTTCACTGCCGATGAATTCGCCAATCTCACCTACACCGCAGGCGCTGACGGTTCGCAGCAAAACCTGGTTGTCGTCGCACAGACGGGGACGCGGCTCGCCGACGGCACGTTGACCCAGGTGGTCGACAGCCAGGCGGTGCAGGTCTCGGCAAATGTCACCGGGGCACGCTCGGTTAACGCGATGAACGCGCTGGCGACCACGTTGACAGGCCCCGACGCCGACGTTGCCAACGTGGTGACCGAGGCCGGGATTTTCACCGGCGTTGGATCCGGGCGGCCTACGCTGAGCACGGTCGGGAACCTCACCGCGGCCGCGGCCGACGTCTACCGGCTGAGCGACCTGTTCCAGGCATCCGCGCCCAGCGGGCAGACAATCGCAGGCTACCGTGTGGCATTGGGGGACAGCGACGCAACACTCTTGCTGAATGGCGTGCCCGTGAGCGGCCAGACCAGCTTCACTGCCGACGAGTTCGCAAAACTGACCTACACGGCCGGAGCCAGTGGTACGCACAGCCTGGTGGTCGTGGCGCAGACTGGAACCACCCTTGCGGACGGTACGCTGACCAACGTGGTCGACAGCCCGGCGACACAGATCACCGCAGACGTCACCGGCACGCGCTCGATCAATGCGATGAGTGCACTGGCAAGCACGCCGTCCGATGCGGATGCGGCCGTGGCCGCCCTGGTGACAGAGACCAGCATCTTCGTCGGCCTGGGAGCCGGGCGACCCACGCTGCAGACTGACGGCAACTTCACCGCCGCGGGCGGCGATGTGTATCGACTGAACGACCTGTTCAGCGCATCGGCGCCGACCGGGCAGACGATCGCGGGCTATCGCGTGGTGCTGCAAGGCAGCGGTGGGCAGTTGCTGCTGAACGGCCAGCCTGCTCCGGCTGACCAGACCAGCTTCACCGCCGACGAGTTCGCTCAATTGACCTATGCAGCGGGCGACGTCGGCACGCAGCAAAACCTTGTGGTGGCGGCGCAACTCGGCACATTGTCGGCGAACCAAACGCTGACACAGGTGGTCGACAGCCCGGCGGTGCAGATTACCGCCAATGTGACCGGCAGCCGCTCGATCAACGCGTTGAACGCGCTGGCAACGCCGCTCACCGATGCTGACGCAGATGTCGGGAACGTGGTGTCGGAGGCTGGCATCTTCACCGGCCTCGGCAACGGACGCCCCACGATGCAGAGCAGCCTGACGCCGGACCCACCGGTCTCCCCCGACGCCCTTGCCGGACTGGTCGGCGCCTACACCCAGGCCGGAGCCATGCAGACCGGGCTTGATATGTCGCAGTACTACCCCGACGGCATCGGCGGATTTGCCTCACCAGGAAGTTTCACCGACGCCGGCAGTGCGGCGCTGGTCGCGCTACTGATGCTCGGCGGCTCGACGACGGTTGGTGCATTCGAGACCGCCGGCAACGTCACGCAGCAAGCCACGGCGATCGCGGCCTACAATCTGGTCCGCGGCCTGTGAGCCACTCAACTTGGGGGGCGTCTCAACACGATTACGGATGAGATCGCCGACGAGCGTCAAAGCCGCGCGTCCGGCGATAACACTCGGCGCGACGCATGGGTCATCATCGATCAAATTTTGGGATAGCATCCCGGCTGACCTGTGTTCGCCCACCTGTTGGCAGTAGCATTGCGAAGCAAGCAAGGAATTCCGCCGCAGATTACGCAGATGGACGCGGATTGTCCGCGACGGAATGTTCCAAAGTGGGCAAGCCCGCGCTTCAGTAGACTCTGATTATCTGCGTGCATCTGCGTAATCTGCGGCTGAAGATTCTCTTACTGTTGCCGGTGATGCCAAGTACAGGCTCGTTGGTTTCGCCACGTTGGCGGCCATGGGGCACTACCGCATTACGCCAAAGTTCGTTTAGAGCGACCCTTCGTTCCCACTGTCGGCGCAGCGCATGCGTCATCATCAAAGAGACTTGGTAATAACGCCCCCCTCAACCGCGCGCGAAGACCACGACGGCGTTGGCCGGAATCACGAGTGACGCCGAGGACGCGAACCCGTGCATGGGCGGCCCCTCGGCCTGGACGCCGCCGCCATTCCCGGCGACCGAAGGGTTGACCCAATTGTCGTAGACGTCGCTGTTGAACACCTCGCGCCAGAAGCCTGGCAGCGGGAAACCCAGGTCATAGCTCCGCCATGTTTGCTCAGCCAGGGTCGCAACCACGATCACGTCCTGACCGGTCGGCAGCCAGCGATGGAAAGCGAGCACCCGGTCGGCGTCGGAGACATAGTACGGATGGACATTGTCACTGCGCAGCGCCGGCTGTTCGGCGCGTAGCCGCACCAGGTCCCGGGTGAAGCGCAGATGGTCGGCCATGACCACGTCGCCGGCGGCGAGCGCGGCCCAGGCGAGCAGGTTGGGGCCGGTCGGGTCGGTATCCCAGGGCTGTGGCTCGAGGAATTCCTGGCCCATGAACAACTGAGGAATGCCGGGGGCGGTCAGCAGCACGCCAGTGGCGACTCGGCTACGGCTGCGCGCATACCAGGAGCGGGCATCGGCGGGGTCGGCCAGCACCGGAATGCGCGGATTGCGGCCAGCCATGACCAGGTCGTGGTTTTCGACGCAGGTGACGGCGCGCCAGGCATGGTCCAGCCCCGGTGGGAAGAGCACCGCGGCGATTGCCGACATCGAGACGGCCGCCGAGGCGCCACAGGAAGCCGCACCGATGGCACCGCGCAACGCCGAGCGCAGCGCGTCGTGCTGTACCACGTCGAAGCCGGCGCCGCCCTGATCGGCCGGCTGCAGGATCGGCTGGACGCTGGTTGGGATGTCGGGGAACTCTCCCGGCCAGAACTCGGCATTCTGCAAGAACCGCGGCTGCGCTGCCCTGAGTTGGGACGTCAGCGCGCGGCAAAACGCCCAGCCATCCGCTTGGTTCGTCGACAGGAGAATGCTGATCTCGTCGTAGCGCAACCCGTCAGCATGGAATTCGTCGATATAATACTGCGCATTGTCCCGCAGAAGCCGGCAGACATCCTGGTTCCACATGGCGAAGGCGAGACCACCGGTGCCTCGATCCTGGTTGGTGAAATAGAGGCTGTCATTGTTATTTCCAACGTCGGGCACGCGGTCGAAATAATACAGACAGTTGTCGTCGAGTGCGCCATTTACGTTGAATCCGCCAGCATGATTGTAGACTACATCGAACGCGACTGCGATGCCGTAGACATGGCAAAGATCGACCAGCACTTTGAGCTGGGCAGGCGCGGACGTGATGTCGGCGAGCTTTAACGGCGGCAAGCCCTTGGCCGTGAACAGGCCATTGATCGCCGCGAGATAGCCCGGAAGCACGGCGGCGCCGGCGACATAGGGGAAGTCCGGCGAGAATAGGTCGGCTCCCCCATAACCCATCCCGGGATTGGCCTCCTGCTCGTCCATCGGCAGCGGCTGGAGCATGTTGATGCCGAGCGCGGCCAGGTAGGGCACCTTGCCGGCGACGTCGAGAAAGTTGGATGAAGCGCCCGGTGTAGTGATCGCATAGGTCCCGATATGAGCTTGGTAGATCACGATGTCGGAGAAGTCGGGCGTCCGAAACCCGGCGTCATGCCAAGGATATTCGCTGGTCGGCCGCAGGATGGCGAAACAGTCGGGGAAGGCGCAGGCCGGGCCAAGCTCGGCTGCATAGGGATCGCGCTTGTTACCGCTGGTGCCAGTGCCGGTCACCCAGAAGCGGTAAGGGTCGCCATCCGCGGCCCCCGCCTGAAAGCCGGTCCAGTAGCCTCCGGTGTCCTTGGACAACAGGCGGTCGGGCGTCTGCTGGTCATAAGACACGCCGGCGAAACAGCCCTTTAGGTAGACTGCTGTCGCCCGCGGCGCCCAGACCTTGAAGGTGGCCCCGCCCGGCACGAGGCGCGCGCCAGTGGGGGTGATCGCGGCGATGTTCTGCTGTGAGAGCATGCACACTTCTCCCGTCTGACATGACACCTACGCGCTAGTCTGGACTTTGTTCCTGGTCTCGCAATCATCACGGACGGACACCGCAGATCTTACCATAGTCACTGTGTCGCTTCCTCGGACGCTACACTGCTGAGGCGGGGTTCTGACAGTTTTTTTGACACGTTGTTGCAGCGCGAGGCGGATCCCGCCGGCGACTTGAGAACGACATTCGCATCGGGGCTCCGATGGATTGGCTTTCTTACGACCGGGAACCGATAGACCTTTGTCGACTCTGTTGCGGGGATCGTTGGACGAGCCGCTTTATGGCGAAGCCGGGTCGGAAACGGCGGTCGCGCTACCATTCACAGCTCCGCCCTCAGGGAGCAATCCCCAACAAGCGCGCCGCCGTCCCACCGAGGATCGCAATCCGCTGATCGTCGGTCAGCCCGGGCGTGTTGAGCACCAGATCGACCTCCGTGCTGGTCCACGGGAACGGATAGTCCGTGCCGATCATGATCTGCCCGGGACCGGTCTCCGCGATCAGGTGACGCAACGCCTCGGGCGTGAAGATGATGGTGTCGAAGAACAGCTGCCCGTCACGCAGGTAGGCGGTCGGGTTCTTCTTCGGCAGCGGCCCGACGCGGTCGGGGAAGCAGCGGATCACGGCGTCCGAGCGATTGGCATAGCTCGGCAGGAAGCCCCCGCCATGCGCCGCGCAGATCTTCAAGCCGGGGAAGCGATCGAGCGTGCCCTCGAAGATCAGGTGCGACAGCGCTATTGTGGTCTCCAGGGGATTGCCGATGGTGTTGGTCAGGAGGCCGCTACCGGCGAGCCGACCCGACGGTTCCAGCTCCCGCGTTCCTAGCGGATGCATGAACACCAGGACACCAAGCTCCTCGCACTTCGCCCAGAAGGGATGGAAGCGGGGATTGGCGAGTTCCTCGCCGGCAACGCTGCCGCCGACACCCACGCCGCGGAACCCGAGCTTCTTCACGGTGTACTCAACCTGCTCCGCCGCCAGGTCAGGGTGCTGCAGCGCCGCCGTGGCAAACGCCACGAACCGGTCGGGCTTGGCCGCGCAGAACTCAACCAGCGTCTCGTTCTGCACCTTGATCAGTTCGGCGGCTTCGTCGCGCGATGCGCGATACCAGTATGGATTGATCGACAGTGCCTCGACGTCGATCCCCTGCGCATCCATCGCCGCGATGCGCGTGCTGGTGTCGTGCATCAGCAGTCCCGGGGATTCCAGTGGATGATTGATCACCGCCGCCGCCGCCGGGACGATGCAGTGGGCATGCACGTCGATCGTCTTGATGCGCTTGCCGTTGATGATGGTCTCGCGGCGACGCGGCTGCGCGGTGGTCGTTGGTGCGACGCTTCCCATCGCCATGCAGGGAATGAACGCGATGGCGGACAGCGCGGTCGTGAACAATTCGCTTGTGATGGCCATTCTTGTCAGCTCCTCCATGACTGGGCAGTCAATCGAGCGTCCAGGCCTAACCCGTGGAACGCCCCTATCTGATAACCCTGACGCGCGCGGTATGCGCGATCGAGGCCCAAGCACGATCTGCCGTCAGCGCCGTAGCGCCAAGCCGCATCGCCAATGCCAGGCACGCGCGATCACCCAGCGAGATCCCAGCACCGCGTGTGCTCCGGCGCAGTTCACCCGCCTCGTAGGCGGCGGCGTGATCGAATGCATGCACATCGATCGGCAGCCCATCGAGCGCGTTCCGTATCGCATCCGCCGGCATGCCGTGATCGACCAATTTTCCGACTACCTCGGACAAATTCACTGCGCTCATCACTCCGCTCGGCAACACCGCAGCGACCGCGTCCGCCCCGGGTTCGTTCTGCAAGAGCGCGAGCAGCGCAGATGCATCAAGCACCATTGTGCTGCTATTCAAGCCGAGAGGCCTCATGGCGCTCGCGGATCAGTTCAGCCGATAAGCTCGTTTCCTGCCTGACGTAGCGGCGCACGAGCGTCTGGGCGCTTTCAATGGCCTGTTGCACTGACCGAATGCGAAGCTCGCCATCGGCAACGTCCAGCACCACCTCGACGCCGGGTCGCAGGCCAAGCTGCCGGCGGACTTCGGCTGGAATCACCACACGCCCACCACCGGTCACTTTGGCACGAAATGTCGCCATAAATGTCAGCGCCTGTCACATCAGCCAAATCTGCCACAATCGGCCTATAATGTCTAATGCAGACGTCGAAATGCCTCGAAATTTTGTTGGCCGTCCAACAAGAAGCGGCTAGGATCAGGGCCTCATCCGACCGCGACGCGAAAGGTGCGCCATGAAGTTCAACATCCTGGTCGTTCCCTACATGCTGTCGCGCGGGGAGCGCGTGTCGCTGGCCGGCACCGAGAATGCTCGCTTCCAACAACTGATGTGCCGCGTTCGCGATCAGATGCAATTCGCCGAGCAACTCGGTTACGCCGGCTTTTGCATGACCGAGCAGCACCTCCAGATCGAGGGCATCGAGACCACGACCAACCCGCTGTTCTGGGATTACTTCGTCGCACAGCACACCAAGACGATGCGCGTTGGCCAGCTCGGCATGAACCTCACCGCCATCAATCCGATCCAGCTTGCCGAGAACATCGCCATGCTCGACCACTTCACCGGCGGGCGCGTCTTCGCCGGTTTCTCGCGCGGCAACACGCCACGCTGGGTCGGCACCTTCGGCCAGCACCTCGGCATCACCTCGACCGAGTCCGATCGCTCGGCATCCGATCAGCGCAACCGAGCGATCTTCTATGAGAACTGGCGGATCGTGAAAGAACTGTGGACCAAGCCAACCACATCGATCCAAGGCGAGCACTGGAAGATCCCGCCAGAGATGGATTGGCAGTTTCCTCCTACCAGGGACTTCGCGGCCCACACGGTCGATCAACACAACACCCTGCGACAGATCGGCATCGTGCCGAGGCCACTGCAGCAGCCGCATCCGCCGGTCTACGCGCCCTTCAGCCACAGCATGGAAACGGTTCGGTTCTGGGGCCGCGAGGGCGGCAAGATGGTTTCATTCGTAACCACTGACAAGGAACGCTACATACCGCTTTTGCTCGAGAACTACCTGAAGGCGGCCGAGGACGCACAGCGCGCAACGAGGTCACAGGATGCGGTTGCCATTGGCGGTCATCTTGTGCTCGGGCGGAATCCAGTTGAAAGCGCCGACATCAGGCAAGGCTTTCTGGAGTTGTTCGATTATGCCTACAACGCACCGCCGTACAACGTGCCGGTCGGTCGTCTGTGGGAAGGCTCACGCCAACAGGTTGCCGACGAGATCGGTCGGCTCAACGAAGCCTATGGCGTCGACGAATTCTTCCTGTGGCACCACGTCGGCTATTTTCCGGACGAGGTCGAGATGGCAATGCTCGCCGAATTCGCGGCAGCGGTCATCCAATAGGGCGGGACACACATCATGCTGACATTCGGCGGATTGATCAGCCACCACGGTCGTTACTGGGGTGACAAGGACGCATTCGTCGAGCTGGAACGCCGTCGCTCCTGGGGCGAATACCATCGGCGCACGGATGCGCTCGGCCACGCATTGCGCCGCCTCGGCATTTCGCCTGGTGACCGCGTCGCGATCCTGGCGGCTGACTGCATCGAGGTCGCGGAAACCTTTGGTGCCTGCACGAAGATAGGCGCGATCCGAGTGGGCCTGAACCCACGCCTCGCCGCCCCGGAGATCGCCGCCCTGATCGCCGATTGCGCACCGTCGCTGCTGTTCGTCCACGCGGCGTGCACACCGCTGATCGCCTCCGCTCCACCACTGTGTCGGGTCATTGAATTCGGACCATCCGCGCCGGACTATGAACGGCTGATCGCCGCCAATGCGGATGAACCCGATCTGGTGCAATCACCGCACGATACTGCGATGATCGCCTACACCACCGGATCGACCGGCCTGCCCAAGGGCGCGGTCTATCCGCACGAGCAATTCCTGCGGTCGATCCTCTATATCGCGATGTCCGAGGGCATCGATGCCTCGACCCGCTGGCTGCATGCCATGCCGGCGGCCGGCATTCCGATCATGCATATGATGCGAAACCTGTACCACGCGGCGGCATCCGTCATCGTCGGCCCGTGGGATGCCGACCGGGCTCTGCATCTTATGGAGCGCGAGCGTACTACGAACACGGTCCTGGTGCCGACCATGTTGAACTCGTTGCTGGAATCCAGACTGCTGGGACAGACAGACGTGAGCGCTATGCGCCTGTTCGGGTACGGCGCGTCGCCCTTGCCGCCTGCGACCATTCGACTGGCGATGCAGGCGTTCGGGCGGCCATTCCTGCAAATGTTCGGCACGACGGAACTCATGGGCATGTCGATGATGCTGTTTCCCAGCGACCACGAACTCGGCATCACATCGCGCCCCGAGATCCTGGCGTCAGCCGGCAAGCCGTTGCCGTTCGTCGATATCCGCATTGTCGATGATGACGGCCGCGATGTTGCGATCGGCGATATCGGCGAGCTTATCGTGCGCAGTGAAGTCGCATTTGCCGGTTACTGGAACGCGCCCGACAAGGATCGCGAAACCATCCGCGACGGCTGGATCTATACCGGCGACATGGCTCGGCTGGATGACAGCGGCTACGTGTACCTGAGCGACCGCGCGAAATTCAGGATCAAGACCGGCGGCTACAACGTCTTCCCGACCGAGGTCGAAAACGTCCTCGCGGAACATCCGGCCGTGAACGAAGTCGCCGTTGTTGGATTGCCTGATCCACATTGGGGCGAACGGATCCACGCGGTCGTCAGTATCCTCGCCGGGCAGAGCGCTGGCGAGGAAGAACTGCGCGCTTTCTGTCGCGACAAGATTGCCACCTTCAAAATCCCGAAGTCGATCGAGATATGGCAGGAGTTGCCCAAGGGTCCGACGGGAAAGATCCAGAAGCGGTCGATCATCGAACACTATGCCGAAATCCGCGCGGACTGAGCGCGCATGGCTGGCACCGCCCTCAGGGTCCCGCGGAAACACAGCGCATCTCGCATCGCCGAGGAGCGCAAGCGTGACCTGATCCAGGCTGCGATCAGGGACATTGCTGCGCATGGCTACGATGCGGTGACCGTTGCGACGATATGCGAGGAGGCTGGTTTCTCGCGCGGACTGATCGGGCACTATTTCTCCGGCAAGGACGACCTGCTGCATGAGGCTGTGAAGACCGTTGCGACGGAGCTTGGTGCGGCGATTCGCTCTGCCGCGGACGCGGCTGGTCCGGATCCTGCGGCACGCTTGCATGCGTTGATCTCGGCCAGCTTCACGCCACCTGGCTTCACGCCTGAGAAGGTGGCGGTATGGGTATCGCTGGCCGGAGCAGCCCGCTGGTCTCCACCGCTGGCCACACTATACCGCGCTATCTGGCGCGATTATCGCGCAGGTGTCGGTCGGCTATTCGCGCGTGCCGCGAATGATCGACGAGTTAAACTTGATGCCGACCGTACGGCACTGACCTTCTCCCAGCTTGTCGAGGGATTGTGGGTGGGTTGGGCCGCCGATCCCGAAGCTATCGCGCCGCAGACAGCCGAGGATTGTTGCCACGCCTATATCGACATGATCCTCGGCTCCTATCGAGTCCGATAGTTCCGTCTCACCGAAACATTGCTCCGCACATCTCCCCTGCAGTTGCGCTAACCACGCCGATGCCAACGCTGGCAAACGCAGGCGAGCAATCGCACCAGGGGGCACCGCCGTGACGACACTTGTGGTTCCGCGCCAGCGCGGTTGCGGATTTCGTCAAGTGCGGCTGCCTGCCATTTGCCGCGAAGACACGGCCTGGAGGCTGACGGCAAGATAGGCCACCGACGGTAGTGGCATTAGAACGGGCCTGGGCAGCACTGGATCATTGGCTAGCGCGCGGCAGCAACGGACGGCACATCCGTGCCCCATGCCAGATACAGGCTGGCGCAGGAGGCCAGCAGCACGAGGGCGGCTGACAGGATCAGCTCGGCACGCACGCTTGCCGCCGGATACTCCCGAGGATCATCCAGCAACCGTGTAGTCCGGACGAAGCGCATCGTCGACAGCACGATCAGCATGATCCCGCCGACAATCAGGGCAAGCCCCCCGTAGCGTCCGAGGGGCCCGGACAGATGGGCGAATTCCTGCCTCTGCTCGCTGTTGGCGAGAGTGGCACTCGCAATCGTCGCCACGAAGATGTTGAACTTCGCAACTACAAACCCGAATGCGATGACGGCGATACCGGTGCGCACCCAGGCAAGGAAAGTCCGCTCATTGGCCGCGTGGTCGGCGTAACCCCGAATCATGCTGGTTCTCCCGATAATCCTCGATCACCCCTTTAGCGCTGATGACTATCGAACGGCGCGCGACCCGAAGGAACCGGCATGACAACATGTTAACCTGGCATCGTTGAGTATCGGCCTCGCACACAGAATAAAATGCGGCCTCCCGAGGTTAAGACAGTGGCTACCAACCAAGGGAGTTCGCCATGACACCGACAACCGAAATCAAGCACACGGCTCAACGGGGGCATCGCTGGTTGCTGAACGGCATGCTGCCGCTTGCGGCATGCCTGGCAATCGTAACGGCCGCGCCCGCCGCCCATGCGCAACTGAACAACCAGAGCGTCGCATGTGCCGGTGCACAGAAGACCGAAGGCGAGGGTGGCAGCGC
Source organism: uncultured Alphaproteobacteria bacterium (assembly GCA_963726125.1). GTDB lineage: Bacteria > Pseudomonadota > Alphaproteobacteria > Acetobacterales > Acetobacteraceae > JAMXLO01. The sequence goes on from CAVSBG010000006.1 coordinate 450,336, forward strand.
GTCCACCTTTGGCCAGCAGCAGAAGACGGATGGCGAAGGTGGCAGCGCGGCGCTGTCTGCCCTGCGGCAGAAGACCGAAGGCGAAGGCGGCAGCGCGTCCGCGTTTGCCCAGCAGCAGAAGACAGCCGCCATCCCTTGCAAGGGCTAGCGCCATCGATCGCAGCAACCACGGCGAGGCAAACCAGAGGTGCTGCCTGGCAGCCTCGATTGCCTCGCCGCTTCCCCCGCATGAAGTGCCGCCGGGCCAGCGCGGCGGCATCCAAGGAGCTTCCATCATGCGACGTCATTTCTCGTCAGCCGTGGCCATCGGCCTGCTGCTCGCCGCGGCGGCACCCTCCACCGCGCAGCAGGCGCAGATCATGCCCGACAGCCAGGCAACACTGATCAACAACCTGCTGCCGGGCGTGGTCAACGTCACCGTCTTCCGTAGCAACGGCGCTCCAACCTCGGCGATGAACGCGGCGGCATCGGTTCCGAGTGAGCCGAAGGAGATCCTGGGATCCGGCTTCGTCATCGACCCTAGCGGCGTCATCATGACCAACCAGCATGTCATCGCCGGCGCCTACGATATCCAGGTGCTGTTCGCCGACGGCGTCCGACGCGTGGGCCACGTCATCGCCACCTCGCCGCGCATTGACCTCGCGCTCATCAAGGTGGAGGCCAAGCAACCGCTCCCGACTGTCCACTGGGGCAATAGCGACGACGTGCGGATCGGCGAGCCAGTGTTCGCCGTTGGCAACCCGCTCGGCATCGGCGTCTCCGTGACATCCGGCATCATCAGCGGCCTGAATCGCAACCTGCTCGACACGCCGTTCGACGACTTCCTCCAGACTGACGCGGCGATCAATCACGGCAATTCCGGCGGACCGCTGTTCAACCGGCGCGGCGAGGTCATCGGCATCGATACCGCGATCATCTCGCCGACCAATGGTTCGGCCGGGCTTGGCTTCGCAATCCCGTCGAATGACGCGGTATTCTGCGCCACGCACCTGCTGCACGACGGGACCGTTCGCCCTGGCTATCTTGGCGTCAAGATCGGCCCGGTGACGCAGGACATCGCAGCCGCGCTCGGCATGAAAAACCCGACGGGATCGATCATCTCCGAGCTCGACGCGGGCGGCCCCGCCGCCGCTGTTGGCATGCACGTGGGCGACGTGATCCTGCGCTACGACAACCGCACGCCGTCGGATGAGCGCGCCCTGATGCGCGCCGTTGCCCGCTCACCCGTCGGCCAGCCGGTGACCGTCACCATGCTGCGGGACGGGCGCGTCCAGACGTTACAAATCACGCCGTCGGATTGGCCGGGCACGGTGACGAAGGATCAGAACGCGACTGGTTCGGCCACCAAGGCGGCCACGCTTGTACCGAACGATCTCGGCCTGGATCTGAAGCCGCTCACCGAGGATGCCCGCGCGCAATACGGCCTCCGCACCGACCAGAATGGCGTCGTGGTCGCCGGTGTCGTTGCCGGAACCGATGCGTTCGACCGTTTCGTGCGTCCCGGTGACGTGATCCTGCGTGTGCAGGACACCGACGTTGAAACGCCGCAGGCCGTGCAGCACGTCGTTGACGCCGCACGCATCCAGCATAGGCCATTCGTGCTGGCGCTGGTACTGCCAAAGGTCAACCAGGTGCCTGGGCCGCATTGGATGGCGCTGCGGGTGGCCGACGATGGGGCGGCACAACAGCAGCCGTGAGGACGCTCATCCCGGCGCGAGCGGCGCGTGAAGATGGGTCTCCTTGCAGATGATGCCGCCGCGATCACCGGGCGTGACGTCGCCGTAGCATTCGGTAAACACGGGGGGCAGTGATCGTGCCCCCACAGGGGCGAGCCATAGGCGCAACAAGTGCCGCTTGCGCTCGGCGTCGAGCCAGTCTTCGTAGGCGGTGCGCGCGTGCAGGATCGTGTGGTTGTGCAGGAACTGGATGTCACCCGGCATGAAAGTCATGTCGAGCCGCAATTCGTCGTCGCCCGCCAACGCCGCCAGCATATCCAGCGCCTCGATGTCCTCGGACGCCAGCCGCCGCGCATCGGCGAATCGTTGGGACGAACCGATATGCAATCGTGAATACAGCACAGATACGTTGCCTGCGTGCTCGTTGAATACCGGGGCGTCATAGAAGGGCGCCTTCCCCTCCGGCACCTCGCCGCGGCGATCAACGGGGAACGGCTGATACAAGCGCTCCAGCAGATCGGGCCTGCGCTCCAGCATGACGTTATGTACTGCCATGGAGCTGGCGATCGCCGACAGGCCGCCCGATTTCGCGCGCCGCAGGCACAGCAGTGCGACGACGTCGCAGCGATCGATGTGGAAGTTCTGGCGTTCGGACGTTGAATAGGTGCGGATGTTCGGATCCGTCGCACTGCTGCCGCCAAGGTCGTAGATGTGTCCCAGCAAATGCCCCTTGGCGTTCTGCGACCGGGCACTGCCGAAATAGGTGCCGAGGCCCCAATAGACTGCGGCACTCTCGGCGATTGGCCGGCCCTCGACGGGGACGCCGCGCAACAGCACGAAGCCGCGGCCGTCGAGCACCTGCCCGCGCAGCCGATCGAGCACGGGGCCAAGTGTCGGCAGCGGGAAGTCTTCACGGCGGATGTCGGCGACGTCGAGACCGCGCGCCTGTACGGATTGCAGCGCAGTTTCGATCTCGGCGATTTCGGAGGGCGCCAGGCGATAGCTCCATTCCGCTTCACGAGCGCGCATATCGGCAGCGAACCAGACGGACGGGCCCTCGATCGGGCGGCGACGCGTCGGCGTCATGATGTCTACAGCAGTGGCGGACATTGGATTTCTCCCGCAAACCATCGGACGCAGCATATGCCTCGTGCGTTCGCTGGTATACCATTGCCCTGGCATGCGTCTTGCCTCCCAACGCAGGATGCCGAGCGTCGTCGAGGAGCCGCAATGTGGGACTGGTCTACCTTCTTCCACTATCTGCACAGTTGGTACCTGATCAAGGGTGCAGGCATCTCGCTCGCCCTCTCGATCGGCGCGATGGCGATCGGACTGGTGTTCGGCACGATCGCCGCGCTGATGCGGCGCTCGGACCGCCGGTTGTTGCGGGAACCCGCATCGTTCTACGTCTGGTTATTCCGCGGCACGCCGGTGCTGGTGCAACTCATCATTATCTACACTGGGCTGCCTCAGCTCGGCATCAAGCTGGGCGTGATCGCCTCAGCGCTGATCGGACTGGGAGTGAACGAGGGCGCCTACCTGGCCGAGATCATCCGCGCCGGCATCTCCGCCGTGCCACGCGGACAGTTCGAGGCAGCACGCGCCATTGGCATGACGCGTGCCACGACGATGCGCGTGGTCGTGATGCCGCAGGCGTTGCGCATCATCATCCCGCCGCTGGGGAACGCTTTCAATGGACTGATGAAGACATCATCCCTGGCGTCGGTGATCTCGATGGAGGAACTGCTGCGGCGCACCGAGCTGCTGATCCAGGTGCAGTTCAAGGTGCTGGAGATCTTCATCGTCGCCGCGTTGTATTATCTGTTGCTGACCACGCTATGGGGTTTCGTGCAGCAGCGGCTGGAGGCGCATTTCTCGCGCTCGGTGACTGCATCGGATCGCGGGCGAGGACCAGTCGCTGCGAAGCTTCGGCTCAATGACGTGGTGTTGTCACATGATGCCACCTGACACCGCCGGCTGGATGGTGGAGGCGCAAGGCATCCACAAACATTTCGGCGACAACCACGTACTGCGCGGCGTCGACCTGACGGTGCGCAAGGGCGAGGTCGTGGTCATCGTCGGCCCCAGCGGCAGCGGCAAGAGCACGTTCCTGCGCTGCCTCAATCACCTGGACGCACCGGATCAGGGATGGGTACGGATCGACGGCGACCTGCTCGGCTATCGGTCCGGAACACGGCGCCATGGTCGCGGTTTCCGATACCGCATTGTCGCAGCAGCGACGCCACATCGGCATGGTGTTTCAGCAGTTCAACCTGTTCAGCCACATGACCGCGCTGGAGAACGTCATGTCGGGTCCGCTGCAGGTGCTGCGAGCTGACCGCTCAACTGCAACAAGTGAGGCCCGGCGGCAACTTGCTCTGGTCGGACTGGAGGACAAGGCGGCGTCGTATCCTGAGCAGTTTCCGGCGGTCAGCAGCAGCGTGTGGCGATCGCGCGGGCGCTGGCGATGCACCCCAAGGTCATGCTGTTCGACGAGCCTACATCGTCGCTGGATCCGGAGATGGTGCACGAGGTCTTGCAGGTGATGCTGGATCTGTCGCGGCAGGGCATGACGATGATCATCGTCACGCACGAGATCCAGTTCGCCCACAAGGCAGCCGACCGAATCCTGTTCATGGACGAGGGACAGATCGTCGAGCAGGGCAGTCCGGCCGAGCTGGTGGCGAACCCGCGCAATGAACGCACGCAGAAGTTCCTGCGCCTGGTGATGGGCGGAGTCTGAGACATGCACCTGACGCTTTCGCTCGGCGGTGGCGGTCCTGGCGTGCCGGACGCACGTGCCTTGCAGGCGGCGGTGCGCGCGGCGGAACGCAGCAAACTGGATGCTGTGCTCATCGGTGTTGGCAGCTTGGAAGGCGGAATTCGCTTCGATCCGCTGCCGCTGATGGGCTCGATGATCGGCGTCACGCAGCGTATCGGTCTCGCAGCGAGCTGGACCGTCGACTTCACCGAGCCGTACCACATCGCGCGCGTGTTCGCGACGCTGGATCACCTGTCGTACGGGCGCAGTGCCTGGTTCGTCGACATGTTCGGCACCGAGCGGCTGCTGCCGCTGATCGGCAAACCCAAAGAAGCCAGCGACACCACGGCATATTGCGCGCGCGCCGGCGAATTCATTACGGTGGTGAAGGCGTTGTGGGACAGTTGGGAGGACGAGGGATTCGCGCTCGACAAGGCTAGCGGCATGTTCGCCGATCCTGATCGCGTGCATCCGATCGACCACGCGGGACGGTTCTTTGCCGTGCGAGGTCCGCTGAACGTTCCGCGCCCGCCCCAAGGCACGCCGCCCCTGATCATGCGCGATCCCGTGGACGACGCAGCACGCACATTCGTCGCCGAGCACGCGGATATCATACTGACTGATGACGCATCCGCGGAGCACGGTCGCGCATTGCGCGCGTCGGCCAAGCAGCGCGACGTTCGCGTGTTGACAAACATGCGTTGCATGCTGGGAGAAACCGAGGCAGCGGCCAGGCAGCAAGCCGCAGCATCGAACACGCCAGCATCCTGCTTCGTTGGCACACCAGGACAGCTCGTTGACCACTTCCAAACCTGCACCTGCGATGGCTTCAATCTGCTGACTGACGATGTGGACCTGCTGATCGATGCGGCGATCCCGTTGGCCCAACGCGCCGGCCTGGTTCGCACGGAGTACGCCGGCACAACATTGCGCGAACATTTCGGTCTGCACCGCCCACGCAGCCAGTTCACTCCAAAGGGTGCGGCGTGATGCCACGGCAGATGCATCTCGGGCTGTTTATCTATCCCGCCGGTCATCATATCGCCGGCTGGCGACATCCGGCCGTTGATGCCCGCAGCATCGCCGGCATCGACTACTACCGCCGCGCCGCGCAGACCGCGGAACGCGGCAAATTCGACCTGTTCTTCGTCGGCGACATGCTGGCAGCGCGCGAAAAGGATGGCCGCGTGGTGCGCGAGGGCGGGCTGAACAACATCGACTCGATCTCGATCACTTCGGCATTGTCCGCGGTGACCGAATGCCTCGGGTTGGTGGCGACGCTGTCCACCACCTATAATGAGCCGTACTATATCGCGGAACGCTTCGCCTCGCTCGACCACATCAGCAACGGCCGCGCGGGTTGGAACATCATCACCACCGCCAATGATGATGCCGCCTACAACTTTGGCCAGAAGAGCCACATGGAGAAAACGCTTCGCTACGAGCGCGCAAAGGAGTTCGTCGATATCTGCACGGCGTTGTGGGATGGACGCGCCATCGACCACCGGGGCCAGTTCTTCTCCGTGCGGGGCGCGTTGGGGCTGCCGCGTTCACCGCAGGGATGGCCGGTGATGTTCCAGGCCGGCGGGTCGCCAGCGGGGACCGAGTTCGCCGCGATAGTGGCGGAAGCGATCTTCGCCGCGCAATCCAAACTCGATGAAGCACGCACCTACCGCAACGCGGTGATGGAGCGAATGCCGAAATACGGGCGCTCACCGGATACGCTGGAGATCCTGCCAGGCCTGTCGCCGATCGTCGGATCGACCGAAGCCGGAAGCCAAACGCAAGGAAGCCGAACTCGATGAGCTGATTCTGCCCGCGGTCGGCGTCTGGATGCTCAGCGAGCAGATGCAGTTCCGGCTATACGACTACGCGTTGGATGCACCGTTGCCGAGTGACGACATCCGCGCCTCCGGCCAGGCATTCACCCCGCGTGTCGTCAGCCTGATGGACCGCGCCGATCGCGAAGGCCTGACGGTGCGGGCATGCGCCAACCTGGTTGCGAAGTCGCGCTCACATGGCACGTTCGTCGGCACAGTGGAGGGGCTGGTCGATCACATGCAGCTCTGGCTCGCGACCGGCGGCTGCGACGGGTTCAACATCATGCCGGCTTATTTCCCGGATGAGCTCGATGTGTTCGTCGATCAGGTGATGCCGGTCTTGCAACGGCGCGGTCTGTTCCGCACGGAATATGAAGGCACGATGCTGCGCGATCATCTTGGGCTGCCGTATCCGGCTCAATAATGGCCGCCGAAGTTACTGCGTTTGCGGTGGGCAGTCCGGTGTCGGGATCGGGCCGGTGGTCACCTTGTACGGTCCCGGCAGCAGACAATGTCCGTACGGCTTGAAGATCTTGTCGAACTGCCGTCGGCATGCATCTCGTTCATCACCGTCACGACGGCATCGGCCAGCGCCGGGTCCTTGAACGCCAGCGCCTCCGCATGCGGGTCATAGCCGGTCAAAGCGATGCGGAAGAAATCCTGACCCTTCTTGCGATAGTAGAACGCCTGCTCGGTGCCGATGAACGCGCCATCCACCTGACCCGCCGAAAGCGCCTGCAGCACGTCGGCATAGGTATCGAACGTATGGATGTCGATCGGTGGCTTGCCGGCTTTCTGCAACGCGTCGCTGGCGGCCTGTGCGTCCTTCAGATCAACCGTGCCAAGCTCTACGCCGAACGACTTGCCGGAGAAATATTCGGGACCGCTGATCGCATCGGTGTTCTTCTTCGGCACCACGATCGCCATCGTGGAGGCGCCATACGGCACCATCAGCACCTGCGACGCGCGTTCCGGGGTGTAGAACATGAAGGAGTTGATCATGTCGATCCGCCCCTCCTTCAGCGACAGGGATCATCGTGGCGAACTGGGTGCTTTGGAAGTCCATCTTCAGGCACATCCGCTCGGCGATCGCGTTGCCCAGATCGACATCCAGCCCGATGATGTTGCCATCATCATCGATGTATTGAATCGGCGCCACCGTGGGATTGATCGCCGCGATCAGCATCCCTTTGCGCGCCAGCGGCGGATGTCCAAGTTTCGGCGTGCAGTTGGTCTGTGCCATTGCCGTCGGCGCACCAACCAGCGCCATCATTAACCCGATCAGTCCGAGCCTTTTCATTGTCCCCTCACCCACTCCGCGCGCAGATCGACTGCCCGCACCCCGGCGCCGACGGCTGACGCAATCAGCGGGTTGATCTCCAGATCGATCAGACACTCGCCGAGATCGATCGCCAACCAGCTCAGACGCACCATTGCATCGACAATCGCCTCGATGTCGCGCGCCGGGTTGCCTCGCCACGCGTCCAGCAGCCTGACGATACGCAAGCTTCGTACCATTCGTCGCGCTGTGTCGTACGACACAGGCGCGGGCGCCGAGGCGACATCGTGGAGCAGCTCGACCAACGTGCCGCCGGCGCCCACCATCAGCAGTGGTCCGAACTGTGGATCACGACGGATCGACAGCAGCAATTCGGGACCGGGTGCCACCTGCTCCTGCACAATGCAGCCGGTGAATGCATCCGTCAGATCATGCGCGGCAACAGACGCGGCGATATCCAGCCAGGCCACTTCAACATCTGCCGCACTCTTAAGGCCGAGTTTCACCGCTTGCAGTTCCGTCTTGTGCGTGACGCCGGTGACGATGCCCTTCAGCACGACGGGAAACCCGATAATCGACGCGGTCGCAACAGCCTGATCGAGTGTTGCGCATGGAATGGCCTGCGGTACGGCAATGCCGTACGCAGCCACAAGCTTCGACAGATCGCCAATCGGCGGCAACGTCTCGGGCAACCCGGCGGGGCGTTGCGGTGCATCGGAGATCGCCGCGATGCGGTAGTGGTCGAACATGCCGCGCAAAGCGGCAAGCAGGTCCTCGGCGGAGTCGAAATACGGGCAGTTCATTTCGCGCAGGACCGCGCGAGGCCTTTCGGCCGCGGGTCCCGGCAGCACGACCGCCACCACCGGCTTGCCACTGTCCAGCGCGGCCTGCGTCAGCGCGCGGATGCGAGCCTCGAAACCGGGCATCGTCGCAACGTACAGCAGCGTCATGCCGACATCCGCATCCGCCGCCAGCGCGCGCAATGCCGGACCGGCGACATCATCGGACTGCGAAGGCAGACGACCACCCAGATCGACCGGGTTGTCGGCCTGCGGCGGCAGCAGCATTTCACCCAAGGCGGCACGCGTCGCCGGGGATAGTACGCGCGAGGCGAAGGCCGGCACCGGCGAGGCGATCCACCATGATGCCGTTGCCACCACCAGAGCCGGACACGATGCCGATGCCATCGCTCGTCAGATGCGGATAGCGCAGCAACAGATCGGCCACGCGGATCATTGTCACTGGATCGTCCACCAGCACCACGCCGTTCGCGCGGCACACCGCGGCGAACGCGTCATAGCTGCCGGCGAGGCTGGCGGTATGGGACCGCGCGGCGCGCACGCCGTCATCCGTCTTGCCGGTCTTCACCACGATCATCGGCTTACCGGCGCGCTTGCACGCTGCGGCGGCACGAACGAAACGAGCTGGATCGCGCAGGCCCTCGATGTAGACGCACAGTGCGTCGGTGGCGGGATCGTCGACGAAGTATTCCAGGAAGTCGCAGATCTCCAGGTCCGACTGGTTGCCCAGCGAAATGGCGGCGCTGAAGCCGATGCCCTCGCCGGCCGCGCGATCGAACATGGAGACCATCAGCGCGCCGCTTTGGCTGACCAGTCCGATGCGGCCGGTCATCAAACGCTCGGTATCCAGGACGATCGAGGAACACAGCGCAAGCTGAGCACCGGGATTGATCAGGCCCATGCAGTTTGGACCGACGATACGCATGCCCGCGGGTTGCGCGATGTCCAGCACGCGTTGCTGTAGTTCGGCGCCGGCTTCGTCGGCCTCGGCAAAGCCGGTGGTGATGATGACACAACACCCGACGCCCGCGGCCGAGCATTGCTCCAACGCCGGCAGAAGTTGGCTGACCGGGACTGCAAGTATTGCCACCTCCACGCCGGCCGGGGCATCAGTCAGCGTCCCGAATGCGGGATGACCCAGGATTTCCTTGCGGCGCGGATTGATCGGGACGATGCGGCCGGGAAAGCCGTGCTGGATCAGGAAGTGGATGATGCGGCCACCGAATTTAGTGCGGTCCTCCGACGCGCCGAATACGGCGACGGCGCGCGGATGCAGGATCTGCCGAACGGACAGGCGTGGCGCGGTCATGCGGCCTCGGTTGTCTGGAATGCGACTTCGGCGATCTGGTTTCGGCCGTAACCATTCTGCGGCGCGAAGGTTTCGGCCAGCGGACGGCGCTCGCGGAAGGTCAGCCAGAGACGGATCATGTGGCGGCGACGTTCGCGCTCGGGCCAGTCCTCGAAGCCGGTGCGCGAATGGAACACCGTCAAGTTGTTGCAGAGCTGCATATCGCCGAGCTGCAGGTCCATGTCGAGATGGATCGTTGGGTCGTAGGCCAGGCTGTCGAGGAAATCCAACGCAGCCAGTTCCAAAGTCGGCAGCGGTTTGCCGAGCTTGGCGGCAGCGGCGTTGATCTGGTTGCGCACCAGGCGGGCGCTGACATAGCCATCCTTTGCACCGAACACCGGCACCCGATTGGCCGTGACAGGATCATCGGTCAGCGCAGCCTCGCGCTTGATGTAGTGATAGCCGTTGTAGAGTGGCGGCAGGTATTCCGGGTGCTGGCGAAGGATCTCGTTGTGCAGCGTGACCGAGCTGACGATGCTGCTCAGACCACCGCTCTTCGCGCGGCGCAGGCACAGCAGGCCCACCAAGTCGCAGCCGTCGGAATGGAACGGTAGATGCGCGTTGGTCTCGTAGCCACGCACGTCGATATCGCCGTATCGACGACCATGATCGTAGACGTGGCCGAGCAGGTCGCCGCGCGGGTTCTGGGTGACCGGATCGCCAAGATAGGCGCCCAGTGCCCAGAAGATTAGCCCGACCTCTTCATCGGTGTAGTCTGTGACGTTGAGGCCACGCAGAACGACGAAGCCTCGGCCAGTGCGGATTTCCTCCAGCCAGCGAGCCAGCTTTGGCGCAAGCGCCGGCAACGGGAAGTTGCCGCGGCCGACCTCGCCAAGCGCCAGGCCATGCGCTTTCACACCGCGCACCGCAGCTGCAATTTCGGCAAGGTCCTGTTGGGTCAAGTGCACGAGCCATGATGGGTCGTTGACCAGGTCGCGCCCGTACCAGGCGGACGGATGACGCACCTGTTCGCTATGTATCTGTGGCGACATCGTTGGCGTCCTTCAATCCAGGCGGAAGAAGCGTTTCGCGTTGGAATACAGCCACTTCTCCAGGACGTGAGCTTTCAACGGCAGCGACGCATATTCCTCGACCAGTGTTTCCATCGGCACGCCGAATGCCTCCCACGACAGGCCGACCATGATCTTGTCCTGCAGCAGCGTGTTGCCGAATTGCAGGAACTGTTCCCAGCCTGATCCCGGTTGCCCGAAATAGCGCGGCCGATGCGACGCCGTGTCGGCATACAGGTTCGGATGCCGCCGCAGTAGCGCCACGGTCTCGTTGATCCAGGGCCATCCGCCCAGCCCGGCGATCATGCGCAATTCGGGAAAATCCATCGCGATTTGATCGAGGTGTCGTGGATGCCCGAGGTCATATGGCCGATCGGTCGCGTAGTTCATGTTGGTGTAGATACGGACGGGAATATCCAGCTCGACGCACTTGGCATACAGCGGATAGTAGCGACGGTCGCTCGCGGGCACCATGTTGTACAGTGCCGACACGCGCAGCGCGCCGAAGCCGTGATCCTTCACCAGGCGCACCAGTTCCCGCACGCCGCGCATGCCGTCGTGCGGACTGATGGTCGCAAGGCCGATGAAGCGCTTTGGATACTGCGCCAGCACTTCGGCGTTGATGGCGTTACCGGCACGCAGCACACCGACCTCCACGCCGGCACGGTCCATCAGCGCGACGAAATCGGGGATCGACATGCCGTGTTTCTTTTGTGCCGGCTCCGCCGACGGGCCACCCTCGGTGCGACGGGTGAATATGTTCTCGTAGTTGGAAAAGCCGTGGCCCGGGTACGGATCCAGGCGCTCGGGGTCGCCATAGCCCGGGGGATGTGTCGCAGCCTCGAGTTTGCGGGGATTGCCGTGCTCGTCCGGCGGGAGATCGCATTCGAGGTCGATGACTTTGCGCATTCTCGGTATGGCCCTCTGATCCAATTCGCGACGCTGGCAGGCTTGCGCGGTGAACGCAACGGTCAGCGCCGAAGCAACCACGCGCGACGACGTCAGGCGATCAGTGGTCAAAGAGCAATCGCACGACGGTCCTGCCGTTGCGTCTGCTCAATTCTGTCCGGTCCGCTTGCCGCCTGATCAGATAACCCGCCAGCCGCACGTGGCCATGCTCAGTCTCGGTGATCTCCTCGTGTGTCGGGGGCTGCAAAGGAAACTCTAACGGCGGCCCATCATACGTCACGAGCACATCGATGACGAATTCATCAAAGCCAAGGTCGAGCCTGATCGGGCTCGCGACCTCACCGATGGAGACGATGGCCTCGATCGTTTGTTGGACCGCAAATTCCACTCGATTGGCCACGTCCCGGCGCGCGCCCCAAATACCAGCGTTGCGTTCGATGAAGCCGGCGACCGTATCGAGGTCATGTGCTCCGCGATCGATGGTCAGCTCGACCTTCCTGCGAATACCGATACGGAACAGGAGATTGAGCACCAGAGCGACAAGCGTCGCCAGGACAAGCGGCGATGTTACCAACGGCTGCGCCCAATGCGGCGCACCGGCAAACACGGCGGGATAAACCGTGACCACGAAGAACGCCATCATCCCCATGCCAACGACCAGCGTGCGACGCCCATCGAGCACGCGGCTCGAAATGATCTGCACGCCGCTGATCATGATGAAGACGGCAGTGAACAGCATCGCCGCTGCCATCACGGCAGGAGGCATGATGGCCAATACGCCAATAAGCGGAGGTTGCAGAGCCGCGACGGCCAGGATGGCGGCAATAGCGAAGCCGATGACACGACTGGCGACCCCGGTTGCCGCAACAAGCCCGACATTCGCGCTGGAAACCGTGAGGCCGTAAGTCCCGAGCAATCCTGCCACGGTCGTTGCGATCCCGTCGCCCAGCACGCCACGTCCGATCGAGACCATATCTGGTCGCACCCACTCGGCATCTGTCAGCCTCTGATATGTCGTCACCACGGCCGTCGAGTTCATGGCAGCCGCCAGCCCGGTGACTGCAAACGGGATCGTCATCGACCAGTCGAACGCCCAACGGATTTGGGAGACACGCGGAAAGGCAAACAACGGCCCGCTCGCCGCATCGCTGAGTTCTTGGAACGTGAGCTGGCCGAGCGCTATGGAGACGCAATAGCCGACGCCCATCCCGATCAGAATACAGAACAGCTTGAGCCGACCTTTGTTCCAGATGTTCAGCGCCGCCATGACGGCAATGGCGCACCCTCCAACGGTGGCGTCGTGCGCGGTCAGCGCGGCGGCCGGACTGTCCTCGAGCATCACGCGCAATGCGGCGAGTCCGATGATCGTGCCGACGAGAAACACGACGAGCCCGGCGGACTCGGGTGGAATGAATGGACGCAGGCGCGACCACACACGCGATAACGCCATCTCCACGACGCCGGCGAACATTGTCATACCCCAGACGAGCGGCATTCCGCCCGCTTGCACGGCGAGCAAAGAGGGCGCGAGATAGACGCCGGTGAATATCGACGGCGCCAGCAACCGGCTGCCAATCGGCCCGCGCGGGAATGCCTGCAACGACGTCGCGACGGCCAGTGCCAGGAAACCCAATTGCAGCAGGTTGATGGTCTGCGGCTGGGTCAGTCCGGCCTTGCGCGCAATGATCAGCGGATAGACCATGAAAATTGCGCAAATGCCAACGTGCTGGATCGCACTGATCCAGATGATCGCCGCTTGTGGCGGCTCCTCGAGCCCATAGCTCAGCGTCGCGGGCTTCTTTGCGTTCGTGCTACCCGCCGGTACGGCCAGAAGCGCGCGAAACCTCTCCAGAACCGTCATCAAATTGGTTGCGCTTTACCAGGGCAAGGTTGCTCAGAACGAAGGTGTCGCTTGGACACAATCAAGCCGCCGTTCCCAGAATTGCTTTTTCGCTCCACAGCATCATCCTGCCTTGGACCATCGATGAGGATGGTCCCACTGGAAAGGGTCGGCCAGCGGATAGCATGGTTCGGCCGCCACCATCTATGCGTGAAATCGACGGAGTTCCCATGGACATCATGCCTGGCTTCACACTGACCGACATCGAGACATCAGGTGCGCGCATTCGTTTGCGCCATGGCGGTAGTGGGCCACCGCTGTTGCTGTTACACGGCAATCCGCTGTCGCACGTTTCCTGGCATGCGGTGGCGCCGAAGCTGGCCGAGCGGTTCCATGTGGTGGCGGCGGACCTGCGTGGCTACGGCGACAGTTCGGCGCCGCCGGAGGAACCAGGCAGCGTCAACTACTCGTTCCGTGCGATGGCGCAGGATCAGGTGGAGGTGATGCAGGCGCTCGGGCATCAGCGCTTCTTCGTCGCCGGGCATGACCGCGGGGGGCGTACGACGCATCGCATGTGCCTCGACCATCCGGACAAGGTGATCAAGGCGGCGATCATCGACATCGTGCCGACACTGGACATGTGGGCGGCGATGGACAAGGACGCTGCCATCAGTGGCTGGCACTGGCCGTTCATGGCGCAGCCCGCGGACTTCCCCGAGCGCATGCTGGGCAGCGTTCCGGCTGATTGGTTCATGCGCAAGAAGCTGTTGAAGCTGACCGCCGATCTGAATCATATTCCGCCGGCGATCTGGGACGAGTATGTCCGTTGCTTCAACGAGAAGACCATCCGCGGTTCGTGCTGTGACTATCGCGCGGCGGCGACGATCGATTGCGAACTCGACACGGCGGATCTTGGGCGGAAGCTGGCGATGCCGATACTGGCGCTGTGGGGCAAGAACAGCAGCGTCGGCAAGCGGTTCGCCGATCCCGTTGGGATATGGCGGCAGCGGGCGGAGGACGTGCGCGGGGAAGCGTTGCCCTCGGGGCACTATGTGAACGAAGAGGCGCCGCAGCAAGTACCTGGATTGGTTCCTGCGGTTCTTTGGGGAGTGAGCGGGTTTTGTCGCCGGCACTCACGTGGAGTATGGTGCCGACATGAGTTCAGCGCTCGAGCCGTCTGACCCGATGACCGTGGCCGAGTTCCTCGGCTGGGAGGCACCGGCCGATAGGCACTGGCAGCTCGTCGATGGCGAGCCTATTGCGATGGCGCCGGCCAGCCGAACGCACGGGTCACTGCAACACGAACTAGGTCGTCTGATCGGCAACCACATGGTGGACACCGGCAGCCCCTGCACCGTGGTCACGGGCCCTGGCATCGTGCCCCAGGTTCGCTCCAGCGATAATTTTCGTATCCCGGATCTGGCCGTCACCTGCTCCCGCTACGACACCGAGGAATACGACGTCAGCAACCCCGTGTTGATCGTCGAAATTCTCTCTCCGTCCAACCGCGCAGATACCTGGCGCAATGTCTGGGCGTTCGCGACGATCCCCAGCCTGCACGAAATCCTGATTCTCAGCAGCACGGCAGTACGGGCGGAACTGCTTCGCCGTGGTGTCGACGGGAGCTGGCCTGCATCATCCACAGTCATCGAGGATGGCGATCTGGTGCTTGAGAGCATTGGCTTTGCCGTACCGCTTACCGAGATCTACCGGACCACGCGTCTCGCGCGCGGCTGAAACGCGGCACAGAGGTTCATCAGCCGCGGAATGGGGAGCGAAGTGATCCGATGAACGGAACCAAACCAAACCACGCGCATCTCATCGCCGGCGGCTTTCCACCTGGCTCGCTCGCCGGCCACGACCACGACTATGCGCGGCTGCAATTGTTGGGGCTGCTCGCCGAACGGGACATTCCTGCGTCGGTCAGCAATGACTTTGCGGATGTCGAGAAGTGGCTGCCGGTCAGCCGCTTGCTGGTCACCTATGTGGCCGGCCCCTATCCTGATGCTGCTCAGTGCGCGGCGATGCGGCAGTGGTTGAACGCTGGCGGGCATTGGCTGGCGCTGCACGGCACCAGCGGTGGCAAGGCAGAGCGGGTCGAGGGCATGCGGTCCCGCCGCACTGTGAAAAGCGCGCATCACGCGTTGCTCGGGGGCTACTTCCTGACGCACCCGCCAATCCGCAAGTTCCGCGTCGATGTGGTCGACCGCGATCATCCGATCACGCTCGGCATTGGCACATCGTTCGAGGTCGACGACGAGCCATACTTCGTCGAACTGCAGGACCCCGGTTCGACGCGGATATTGTTGACCGCGGAGTACGGGCCGGACGCTGTGTCACAGAGCATCGGCACGCTCTATCCCTCGGACACGTCGCTGCAGGCCGACGGCCGGACGCGCGTGCTCGGCTATACGCGTGAGGTCGGGGATGGTGGCGTGACCTACTTCGCGCTTGGGCATTGCCACAACCCCGCGATCCGTGCGGCCCGAGGCGCGGACACGGCCGACCCCACGCCGGCAACGTTCCACGGCGCATGGGAAAGCGATGCGTTCATCACGTTGTTACGAAACGCGATCGGAGCGGCTATGCGAGAGCAGTAGGCCAGCGCTGCAACGCCGCATCACCCAGGGCGGTGAGCTGATACACACCGCGCTCAGTACGCTGGAACCAGCCGTAGACGTTGCGCCGCAGGATGCGACCTGCTTCGGGTGCGACGGCACGAAGATCGCGTGGCCGGCCAGGTCCGTCCCGCAGCAACACGGCACAGGCCAAAGCCTGTTGGCGATACGCGGTCATGATCGGCTGACGCGTCGAACCACCTGCTGAAGGGTCACCGCTGCGCTTGGCATGCTCGCTCAGCAAGCGCGCGCGACGACGCAGATCTGGCCGCGGTCGGTACGGTGCCGGCTCGGCGAGCACCTCGACGCGATCGCGCGCCGCGTTCACCGCCATCAGCCCGAAACCGAGCGACCGGCACAGACGATGCACGCGGGGATCCCGGTCGCGTCCCCGCCGGGTCGCCGGCACGGCCAACCAAACCTCATCCGCGACGCGCATGCGATCGATCGCTTGCAATAGCAGATCAAGGCTGAAGCCAAGCTTCATCTCCACGATCGCGAGCCTTAGGTTCTCATCGTCCCGCACCGCGACGATGTCGCAGCCACGCACCTCGCCCTTGACGCGAAAGCCCGCACTCTCCAGGAAGCGCTTCACCGGCGGATAGAGCGACGTCTCGGACATGCCTGGCAGGCTGCAATACGCCACCGCGTCGCTGCAATGGTCGGTGCTTGAGCGCGTCGCCGCCAAACTCATCAAGCAAGGACGCAAGTCGTTTCAACCACAGATGCACACGGATACTCACTGATGTGCCGTGCCCCTGCCAAGACCAGTGGATTTACCGGATGCGCCGACGACGCCTTAGCATTGAGCAGCCAGGTTGGCCCGGCTTCATCCGTGTGCAGCCGTGTTCATCTGTGGAAAAAATGCCTTGCGAGCCTCACGCGGCTCCATCCCCACGATTCGAGGCGCGAAAACATGCGCTCTGCGAAAATGCCTGTGATGCGGTGAGCAACGACGTGGATGGCGGTACCAAGCCCCGCCATGACGAAAGACGGCCCGGGCCGGCCCCAACTCGATCCACTTATTACGCTACCAGTGCTAACCAGCTGGCGCCGTTGCTTCTGTCGAAGCCGGCAATGACTTGCGACTCCTTTTGCGCGCGGGTTCGGATGCTGGCGACTGCTTCGGCCGGCGTCGCTGCGGCTTGACCGGCTGCGGTTTCTCATCGGAGGCAACCATCTCGCATGCGCGCAGCCAGAACTCATGATCACGCCCAACGGGTTGGCCACTGGCCTCCCAAAGATAGTAGGCACACTCGCGGATACGATCTTCGCGCGTTTCACCGGCGGGCTTCATTCGCAAACCCCTTGCTGACAGAGAGTGTCTCGTAGCCCGACAACACGAAGCCGCGTCAAATCACAACAACGACCCGCCGCCATCCGCGGATAGACGATCCTCCCTTAACGAATGGTGACTACTCCGCTGCGACGACCTGACCCGCAGGCACTGCGTCACTCCAGAGCTCAGGCTGCAATTCTTCCTTGCGGTCCGGAAATGCCAATGCACAGGCCAAGGTGATCACGCCGAATCCCGCCATCGCCAGGGTGGCCGTTGCCAGGCTGCCGGTGCGCTCGTGCAGCCACGCAACGACCGGCGCCGCCGCCGCGGCACCCAGGAAGCCAACGAAGAACCGCACCGAATACATCCTCGTGCGCAGCGCCGGAGAGATGTAGCGCGCGGTCATCGTCTCGTTCACCGTCACCTGGCCGAAGATTGCCGCCGAGACCAGGGCGGCCATCGGCACAACCAGCCAGCCTTGCGCGTAGGACACCGCCACCAGCCCTGGTACGAGCAGCACACTGATCGGCAGGAACACGCGCTTCAGTGTCGTGCGGTCGATCATCCGACCCACGGTGAACTGCGTCAGCGCACCGCACAGCGTGGCTGCGAACGCCGCCGAACCGACCAGCGGCAGCAGGCGCGGGTCGCCACCGAGGCGCTCCTCGATCAGCTTTGGCAGCAGCAGCGTGAAGGCGTTGAACACCAGCCCCGATACGATGGCGATCAGCAGCAGCACGACCACGGCCCGGCGCACAAGTTGAGGTGGTATCTCCGGAAACGGACGCGCGGTGCGGTGCGCCGAACCCTCGGGCGCCGGCAGCCGCAGCCAGGCCAGGCCGAGCACCACGCAGACCAGCCCCGGCACCACGAAGGCCGCGCGCCAGCCGACCTGGCTTGCCAGGAACGCCGTCGCCACCGGCGCCAGGGCGACGCCGACATTGCCGAACACCCCGTTGAGGCCGATGGCGCGGCCCGGCTTGTCGCCCGCGGCGTCGACCAGCATGGCGGTACCGATCGGATGGTAGATCGCGGCGAACAATCCGATCGCCGCGAGCCCAAGAGCCAGCGTGATCGGCGAGCCCGCAAACGCGGTTGCCACCATGGACAGGCCGGTGCCAAGGAAGAATACCGTCATCAGCGCCGGCCGCCCGACGCGCTGCGCGATCCACCCCTGCGGCAGCGAGAACAGCCCGTACAGCACGAACATCCCGGTCGCGAGCGCCAGGATCGGCCCATACGCCTCGCCGAACCGGCCGCCCGGCACGGCCATCGCGAGCACCGCCGTCGGCAGGATCAGCAGGGAATAATGCGTTACGGTGTGCGCGGCGTTGACGAAGGCGATCAGGCGGGCGTTCGGATGCATTGGACGATCCTCCGCTGCCCACTGTATGGTGTCCGTTCAACGACGTACGGTCATATTTTGTCTCAGATGCGACATCCCGCCGACGTCTCCCGGCTGCGTCCATTCGAGGAGGCACCGCGTCCGCTTGTGGGCTACGCCTATGACTATGCGGTGGCGCATGACACCGGCTGGCACCAGCATCCTCGCGCCCAGCTGCTGCATGCCACTTCCGGCGTCATGCGCGTGGCGACGCAGGCGGCGCTGTTCATCGTGCCGCCGGGCACCGCGTTGTGGATGCCGGCGGGAACGCCGCACGTGACGCGGATGCCGACGGGGCTGGCGATGCGGGCGCTGTTCCTGCGCGAGGACGCGGCACAGGCGGGGCCCGACGCGGTGACCGTGGTTGCGGTCTCGCCGCTGTTGCGCGAGCTGATCCTGGCGGCGTGCGATCAGCCTGTGATGTGGGATGAAACCGGGCCGGTGCGTCACGTCGTCGCGCTGGCGCTGCACGAGATCGGACATGCGGCGGCGCGGCCGATCTCGGTGCCCGCCTGTCGTGATCCCCGGCTGCAACGCGTCACCGAGGCACTGCTCGCGGATCCGGCCGATGACCGTGGCCTGGAGGTGTTCGCGGATATGGCGGGCGCATCGGCGCGGACGCTGGCGCGGCTGTTTCGGCGCGAGGCCGGCATGAGCTTCGCAGGCATGGCGGCGGCAGCTACGGCTGACCGAGGCACTGGCCTCGCTGGCCCAGGGCGCCACGCCGGCACGCGCCGCGGCGGCTGTCGGCTACAGCAGCGGGCCGGCATTTGGCGCGGCATTCCGCACCGCGTTCGGCACGACGCCCGGGCGGTCGCGGCGAAACGGTTCGGCCTAGGCGCAGGCAATCGGCCTTGCGAATGCGACGCACTGGTATAGGGATACCCGGAACTGTCAGCCAAAAGGCATGAGGATCAGCTTGATACCGTACACGAACATTTTCCGGGTTGCGGATGTGCTTCTGTCGACTACATCTCGCCCGCCGTCCTGCGACCCTGCTGATACGCCGCCACGCGAGACGCATTGATGCCAATCAAGATACCCGACGACCTGCCAGCCCGCGCCACCCTCAACGCCGAAGGCGTGATGGTCATGCGCGAGACCGATGCCGTGCGTCAGGACATCAGGCCGCTGCGCATCGGCCTGCTCAATCTGATGCCGAACAAGGTCAGGACCGAGACGCAACTCGCGCGGTTGCTTGGCTCAACGCCGCTTCAGGTGGAGCTGGCCCTGGTCAAGATGACCAACCATGTCGCGCGCAATACGCCGCACGAGCACATCATATCATTCTACCGTGCCTGGGAGGACATCAGGTCCGACCGGTTCGACGGCTTCATCATCACCGGTGCGCCGGTGGAGACGATGCCATTCGAGCAGGTCACCTATTGGGATGAACTGCGCCGTGTGTTCGACTGGACGCAGACCCATGTGCACAGTTGCCTCAACATCTGCTGGGGCGCGCAGGCGGCCGTGCAACATTTCCACGGCATGCCGAAATACCAACTGGCCGGTAAGGCGTTTGGCGTTTACCGGCATCGCAATCTTGCACCTGCCTCGCCTTATCTGCGCGGGTTCTCCGATGACTTCTCGATCCCGGTGTCACGCTGGACCGAGGTTCGGCGCAAGGATATTCCGCTGGATAGCGGCATGACCGTCCTGATGGAATCCGACGAGGCGGGCCTGTGCCTGTTGGACGATCCGGCCCACAGGTCGCTGCACATGTTCAATCACATCGAGTACGACACCAATTCGCTCAGCGATGAGTATTTCCGGGATCTCGCGGCGGATCGGCCGATCGCGCCGCCACGCAACTACTTCCCGAAGGACGACCCGCGCAGCCCGCCGGAGAACCGCTGGCGCAGCCACGCTCACCTGCTGTTCGGCAACTGGATCAACCAGATCTATCAAACAACGCCGTTCGATATGGCGAACATCGGCCGCGTTTGAGGCGCGCGCTGCGCTTGATTTGGCGCGTCCAGACCCTCCAGCACCGATAGGGGTCGGGAAGGCTGCCCTCCCAGCTCTTCGGACCGTGCGTGCGGTTCTCCCGCACACGGCTCTCCAGTCGCTGGTTTCCTTATCGGGAGTGTCTCGCATCCACCAGCGCCGTGGCCAACGTGAACAGCCCCTGGCTTGCGAAGCAGGCATTGGCCCATCTCAGGTGGTCGGGCTTTGCTCGTCCCATGCCGAAGCAAATTGTGAACGATGCAGTCCCGGTCAGCAACCACTCGACGGAGGTGACCGGGCCGACCCCAAGGGCTGCCCCCGGTGCCATTGGGTTGCTCCCTGACACCACAGCGGTGCCCGCCACTAACAGGTAGTGGCGCTTTCGTGCTGCTCTATCCAGCCACGTGCAGGAAGGTTGGTTTCCATGGCATTCTTCAAATCATTGCCGGACAACGCCGGCCCCGCGAATGTCTTCACGACATACCCGGAGATCTACAGCCTGTGGTCGAGAATGAGTCAGGCCCTGATGAACGGTCCATCCCCTTTGAGCCAAGGCGAACGGGAGTTGATCCTCGCCTATGCGGCTGGCGTCGCCGGATGCAGGTTCGTCTACGTGGCTCATTCGGAGGCCGCCTATGCGTGGGGCATCGAAAACGGCGTGATCGATCGGTTGCTGGAAAACCCGGACACCGCGCAGATCGATGCTCGCCTGAAGCCATTGCTGGCCTACGTGCGAAAGCTGATGTTGACGCCTGGCGAGATGTGCCAGGCGGATGCGGACGCGGTGTTGGCAGCCGGCTGGAACGAGCAGGCGTTGCATGACGCCATCGCGGTGACCGCTCGGGCGGCTTTCATGCAGCGGCTGGTCGAAGGACACGGCTTCACGCCGATGGCGCCTGAGGCCGCTTCCAAACAAGCGAGGCGTAGGGTGGAACTCGGCTATGTCAACCTCTATCCGGCGTTCCAAGACACCAGGTAGAAGTCCCGCCGACCGCAATTCAATTTGGGGAGAGGAACCATTCCATGAAGATCGTCCGCGTATCGGCCATTCCAATGTCTGCGCCGGTTCCGGTGGAGAGCCGCCACCGCACTGACCTCGGAACAAAGGTCAAGAGCGACGCGACGCTGATCCGTGTCGAGACCGACACTGGGCTCATCGGCATCGGTGCGGCACTCGGCACGCCGCCGATCGTCGCGGCCGTCGTCGAGCACGAGCTCGCGCCGGAATGCATCGGCGAGGACCCGATGTTTTCCGAGCGTATCTACGAGAAGATGTACAACGGCTCACGCAGCAGGCCGGCACTCGAACGCGGTGTCACACAGGCTGATGAAAGCCGCCGCCGCGGCGTGATCATGGAGGCCATCGCCGGCGTCGATATCGCGGTATGGGACGCCAAGGCCCAGGCGCTCGGCATTCCGCTGTACCAGGCGCTTGGCGCGGTACGCAGCTCGGTGCGTGGTTATGCCAGCGGCGGATGGGCGCCAGGCGATGAGGCCGAGGCAGAACTTGGCGGTTACGCTGCCAAGGGATTCTCGGCGGTGAAGATGCGTGTGGTTGGGCGCGACGGGTTCTCGATTGCCAATTGCGTGCGCCGGGTGAAGGCGGCACGGCGGGGCATCGGCCCCAATGTCGAACTGATGGTCGACGCACATGGCTCGCTGGAGGTCGCGACCGCCATCAAGCTGGCCAGGGAACTGGAGCAATACGACATCGCCTGGTTCGAGGAACCGGTCTCGCCGGACGATCACGCCGGCCAGGCCGAGGTGCGTCGATCGACGATCATCCCGATCGCCTCGGGCGAGCGTGAGTTCACGCGCTTCGATTTCGCCGATCTGCTGGAGCGGCGGGCCTTGGATATTGCGCAGCCGGATGTTGCGCGCGCCGGTGGCTTGACCGAGATCCGGCGCATCGCAGCCCTGACCTCGACGTATGGTGTGCGTCTAGCGCCGCATGCCTGGGGCAGTGGGGTGCTGTTCGCGGCGAGCATTCACGTCGCGATGGCAGCCGCGAACTGCCACATCCTGGAGGTGACGCAGGGCTACATGCCGATGATGTGGGACCTGTTCGACGAGCCGTTCGATATTCGGCCGGACGGCACGGTGCACGCGCCTGATCGGCCGGGGCTTGGGTTCACCTTGCGGAAGGATGCGCTGGAGCGGTTCCGATATGCGGATGGACCGGAGTTTGAGTTCTAGAGCGGCAGGCGCTTGTCGGCCACCTTGCGACGCACCGCGTCTATCCGCCGCGGCGATCAGGTCATGGCGGAGGCCAGTGCGGTCATTTCCCGCTGCGCCAGCGCAACCAACTCGTTGATGGCGGTAATAAGACGATCGCCAAGCTCCGTAGTTTCCGGGGCCCCGGCGTCGGCTGCAGCCTCGAACCACCGCGCCGCGGCGGCGACACGCAAGAAGCCGAATGTTCCGGCGCCGCCGGCGAGCTTGTGAGCAATTTCCGCAAGTTCGCTGGCCGGCAACGGCATACCGGACCCTTGCAGCCCGTGCAGCAATCTCTCGCAGCGCGCGATCAGGGTTTGCAGATTCTCTGCCACGCCGCGGGCTGATAAGGTCTGCGAGATGTCGTCGAACATGGTGCGATCAAGTATCGGCAGCCCGGCGTCGGCGCCTGCCGCGGTCGAAGGCGCAGGTTCACTCCCCGCCGGTATCGCGGCAATTTTTTCAAGTGCGGCGAGCAGGGTTGCCCGCTTGAACGGCTTCGAGAGATGACCGTCCATGCCAGCCTGTCGGCATTTCTCAATTTGTTCGGCGAAGGCCTGGGCGGTCACGGCAATCACGAAGACCTCCCCGTGCGGAGCCGGCAGCGCACGAATACGGCGCGTTGCCTGCAATCCGTTGGTTCCCGGCATTCGTACATCCATCAGGATGACGTCGAAATCTTGCGTCGCGGCAGCGTCTACCGCTGCGGCGCCGTTGTCGACACAGACCACCTCGTGCCCCGCGGCGGCCAGGAACCCGCTGGCTATACTGCGGTTCATCGCTTCGTCATCAGCGACAAGAACCCGAAGATGCCGCTGGCGCGTCAGTGATGCCGGCAAGGCTTCTTCGACGTTCTCCCGCAGAGGATCTCCACACGGCAGTTCGATCCAGAAGATGCTGCCACCTACCGGGTTGTCCGTGTAGCCGATGCGTCCGCCCATGAGTTGCATCAGCTTGGCCGACAGAGCAAGGCCGAGACCTGATCCTTCAATCCCACTGACGGTCTCAGCGTTGAGGCGTTCGAATATCTGGAACAGCTTGTCGCGGTGTTTGGCCCAGACGCCCGGGCCCGTATCCGCCACCTCGATACGGACGGAAGTTCCAGCATCGATCGATTGCAGCCGCAATTCCACCGAGCCGGCCGCGGTGAACTTGACGGCATTGCCGAGCATATTCAGCAGCACCTGCTTAAGCCGCGTGAGATCTGCGAATACACGCAGCGATGGAGCCGGCGCCAGAACAAGAGCGAGCCCCTTTGCTTCCGCCGAAGGACGAATCACATCGAGACAGTCGCTCAGCAGGTCAGCAAGCTCAACGGTGATCGGCCACAGTTTCATCTGATCGGCTTCAATCTGCGATACATCGAGCACAGCATTGATGGTCGCGAGCAGATATTGCCCAGCGGCCATCATGGACTTCAGCCGTTGCGACTGTCTCGCATTGAGGCCGCCTTCGATATCAAGCAGTTCCGCGTACCCGAGTATACCATGTAGCGGTGTACGCAACTCGTGGGTGATCGCGGCCAGGAAGCGCGACTTGGCTTCGTTGGCTTGTTCAGCGGCCTTCTTGGCTGCGAACTCGTCGGCTTCGGCCACCTTGCGGACGTTCACCTCGTTCTCGAGTTCCTGGTTGATCTGCTTCAACGTGGCGGTGCGTTGCATCAGCTCGGCGGTGATTTCGTGGCGTTGTCGCGCCTCGGTCATCAGTATTGCTGCAACCTCGTCAGCTTCCCGCAGTCCTGTGGCAACCGGCATCGGCTCACTGTCCGGACTGGACGCAAACCGGGTCAATTCATGGATCGGACCGATGACGCTGCGGGAGACCAGATGAGCAAACGACAGGCCCACGACGAGAAGCGCCAACCCAACGCCGCAGGCTATATACGTCGACTGTAATGCAGGTCCGATAAGCTCGGCCGTGGTGAGCCCGACAGCAATGGTCCATCCGAACTCCGGCACGCGGGTGAAGCCCCATACAGTGGAATGGCTGCCCGTGCCATCTAACATCACAGTTCCCTCGGGCACGGCGGTCCACGCCTGAATGAAGGCGGGCTCCTCCGGTTCGCCTGCCTCGCGCTGGGTGGATGGAACGCTGGCGATACGCCGACCGGCCCGGTCGATCATGTCGACGCTCCAGTTCTCGCCGGCCTGCTCCCTCGCAATGATGCTCTTGAATGCATCCAGCATGGGTGTCATCGACAGCACCATGTAGACATTACCATCGGCCCCGTGAACGGGGATGTCGATCGCTACAATGGGACGATGCAAAACTCGCCCGGTATAGACGTTAGAAACAGAAGGAAGCCCGGTGGCGATGGCCCGGCGCTGATTCTCGAGATCCGTCCGCATCGGCAGCTTCACGCCGAGCGGCAGCGCGGTATTCATCAATTGCTGCCCGTCCTCGCGCACCAGCAGGATATGCGTTCCGGCCTCCTGATGCGCCCGGACTGTCTCCGCCAGGAGTTGGAACGTCTCCAGATCGCCATTGATCAGAGCGTCAGACAACGCGAGGACCTGAAGTTCGGCGACGCGCGTGCGAAGCTCACCTTCGATCGCGAGCGCGACGCGACGCGCGATATCCAACGTCTTGTGATGGGCCTGCGCACGATCCGATCGATAGTTGACGTAAATGTTGCCAAGGTTGAAGCACAATAGCGGCAGCACCCCGACGAGTACCAGCACAGCCACCCGGGCGCGCAGGCTCAGGAGGCGCATGCCGAGCATCGCATGCAGACTGCGCCAAGCGCGGGCGAGCGGGTTCATGAATACCGCTCCCGCTCAGCCGCGAAGCGTGTCGAGGATGTACTTGCCGCGGTTCAGCAAACTGTCCGCCTGGTTGCTTTCCCGGCCTTCGTAAGGATCAGGTGGCTTCGACGCGTCTTGTGCAATCTCGAGGGCCCGCTCCGCATCTCGACGAACGGCGACCCGTACGGCGTCACTGATTGGCAAAAATCTTGCCAGCTCATGCAGCAGCAAGGGCGCCCTGAAAGGTTTGGTAAAGAATGCCGTGGCGCCAGCCTTCAGGCCGGCAACTTCAGCAGTTTTCTCCTGCGTGCTGGTGAGGATCGCAATGGGCGTCTGAGCGTTGCAGGGCATCTCGCGAATCCGCTCGCAGGCAAGCAGCCCGTTCAGCTTCGGCATTTTCAAATCGAGGATGATCAGCACGGCCGGTATCCGCGAGGCAAGTCCAACAGCCTCCATGCCATCGGCAGCAACAAATACATTGAGGCCAAGCGCCTCCAGTTTCGCCTGCAATACACTTCGAATCATACGATCGTCGTCAGCAATAATGACGTTACCGACAGCAGCGGTGGGTTTCATGTTTGCCCCTCTCCGACCCAGGAGCAGGCCGTTATAACTGGTCAGGCCACGAGCATATTGCCATAGGATAAAGGAAACGTTCACGCCCGGCCGCAGTCAGCCGCGCGCTTCAGACCGGCGTCATCGGTTGCTGAACTTCGCCAACCCTGATCTGGTTGCTGTAGTGATGTATAACCACGGGTAACGCCGGAGCATCGATACGCTGCGCGACGCCTCTCACATCACTACGCCGCGCTCCCGCAACGTCGCAATCTCCGCGCTCGAATAACCGTACCCCGACAGCACCTCCTCGCTGTGCTGTCCAAATGTCGGCGCCGCCGCCGACACCGGCCCGGGCGACTCCGAAAACCCGATCGGCTGCGTCATCGTTCGATACCGCCCGACAACCGGATGCTCGAGTGTCGTCACCAACCCTTCGGCAGCCGCCTGCGGATGCTCGAACATCTCCTCGATCGGCCGCACCGCCGCGCACGGTACGCGTTCGCCGAACAGTGCCTCCCACTCCAGCGCGGTGCGTTCACCAAGCGCCGCCCGCACCTGGGGCAGCAACGCAGAGGCATGCACGGCGCGGCTCCGCATCGTCGCGCAACGCGGATCGGCCGCAAGCTCCGGCCGCCCGATCAACTCGCAGAACGCCGCGAAGAAATGATTGGAGTGCAGCGAGACATACAGCGCGCCACTCTTGGTCGGATGAATACCCGTCAGCCCGCCGGTGCCGGAATCGCGCGCAACATCCCGGCTCTCGCTCTCCGCCCACACGAACCGCCCGGCCTGTATCGTCAACGCGCTCCGCAACAGTGACAGGCTGAGATATTGCCCCGCACCACTGCGCTCGCGCCGAAACAACGCGGCGGCGACACCATACGCCAGCAGCGCCGAGGTGAAATAATCCAGCACCGAACCAAGCACCAGTTGCGGTGTATCGGTCCCACCGCCCTGGAACACCGCCATCCCGCTCAGGCATTGCAGCACCTGGTCGAAACCGCCCTTCTCGGCGAGCGGCCCCGTATCGCCATACCCCGTCAGCCCGGCGTAGATCAGCCGAGGATTGATCGCGCGCAACCGCGGATAATCGATCCCGAGCCGCGCCGGCACCGAGGGCCGGAAATTCTCCACCAGCACATCCGCGCTCGCCACCATGCGGTGCAGCACGGCCAACCCCTCCGGCTGCTTCAAATCCAGTGCCAACGCCCGCTTGCCACGATTGGTGCCGAGAAAGAACCGGCTCTCGCCCTCGAGGCTTGATGGAAACTGCCGCAGCATGTCCCCCTGCGGAGACTCGATCTTGATCACATCAGCGCCGAGATCGGCGAGCAGCGTGCAGCCATACGGCCCGGCAAGATAGCTGCACAGGTCGAGCACCTTGACCCCGTCAAGCGCGCCTATTGATCCGGCCATCACCGGCCCTCCCGCTCACGTATCGTGGTGATCTTCCGCAACACCCGTTGCGCGCGATACACAATAGGATAGTCGATGAACTTCCCGTCCAATTGAATCGCCGCGCTTCCCGCCGCTTCAGCAGCAGCGAACGCGGCAGCCACGCGCTCCGCAAACGCGATTTCCGCATCGCTCGGGGTGAACACGCCATTCACCACCGCGATCTGCTCGGGATGAATGCACATCTTCCCCTGGAATCCATACGCCAACGCCGTGCGAGCCGACGCTTCCAGCCCCTCCCGATCGGTCAGATCAACCCACACCGTATCCAGCGGCGCATCGATCCCGGAGGCGCGTGATGCCGTGACAATCACCGCGCGGGCGTGCGCAAGTTCGGCCTCACCCCGGCTCCACGCCATGTTCACATCGAGCGTGAAATCTCCGGCACCAAACGCAACGCGCCGGACACGCGTGCCCGCCGCGAGGATCGCGTCGATCTGTTGCACCCCGCGCGCCGTCTCGATGATCGGGATCAGATCGATGGCGCCAGGCGGCAATCCCCGCTCCCGTTCCAGTTGCGCCAGCAGCCAATCGATCGTTGCAAGCCCGGCGGCGCTTTCCACCTTCGGCAGAATGATGCCGTCCAGACCACGCTGCACGACCGCCACCAGGTCGCCATAACAGAAGGCCGTGTCGACGGCGTTGGCCCGGACATACAGCAATCCCCGGCGCGAATGCTCCAGCACCTCAGCGACCACCGCACGGGTCGCCGCCTTCTGGGCAATCGCGACGGCATCCTCGAGATCCAGGATCACCGCATCGGCGTCGAGTGACAGCGCCTTTTCGACACGGCGCGCATGATTGCCCGGTGCGAACAGCAAGCTACGCAGCGGCCGAATTGATGTGTCCATGGCGCGGTCCTGGTCTCGTTGCCTTCACCCGACACGATAGACGGCTCGTCCGCCCGCAGAAATACCGACTTCCCGAGCGATACGGGACTCGGATAGCGCCAGCCTTGGACGCCGCCATGCGGTTGCGCCCCCGTGACCCACTCAGCCCAATCTGGCGCACGCCGGAATGTTGGCCCACTCAGGTCAACGTGCGCCGGCGCTCCAACTCGGCCTCGCTTGGTTCGGCCAGCTGGAAGTCGCCAACCTTGACCTCGCCGGCAGACGCGTAGTTCGCTACGATCACGCCGGTCGGGTAAACTTGCGACTTGAGCAGCTTCAGCCCGCCAGGCATCGCCCCATCGCCAAACATCCGCTTGCCGTTGCCGAGCACCACCGGGAAGATCAGCACACTGAACTCGTCGACCAGGCGGTTCTTCCACAGCGTTTGCAGCAGACCGCTCGAGCCTTGCACCAGAAGGTCGGGACCATCACCACCCTTCAGTGCCTTGAGTGACGCGACAATGTCCGTCCCAAGCAACTGACTATTCTGCCAATTCAGCTTCGGGTTGGAGCGTGAAGCGACGTATTTCGTCACTTGATTGAACAACCCGGCGATCGGGTCGTTCGGATCGGTCACATACGGCCAATGCGCCGCGAAGATGTCGTAGGTCTTGCGGCCAAGCAGCAGGTCGAACGGGCGGCCGAAGATTTCGCCCATGGCAGCGCCGAGGGTTGCGTCGAAGTAGGGAGCGGTCCAGCCGCCAAACCCGAAGCCCTGTGTTGGGTCTTCCCGCGGGCCGCCCGGCGCCTGCATGACGCCGTCGAGGCTGGTGAAAGTGGCAACGATGATCTTGCGCATGTTGACCTCCTGCTTGAGTGTGGTTTGCATCGCAGAGGACGTGTCGCCTCGCCCCCAGCCGACAGCTCGCGCCAAAAATATCGAACGAGCGAGCCTGCCACGCTGTTGCAGCGGTGATTGATCGGGACATTGCCTATCGCAGCGAATAGCCTTGCCGCGTGATCAGGCCGCCGACCAAAATTACCGGCACGCAGAGAACAAGACAGACAATGAATGCCACAGCAGATCGAGCGCGCGAGGCTCCATTCAAGTGACGATACGCGCCCCATGTTGCTATGAGCCAGGCGAAACAAGCGGCTACCGTCAGAATCTGGATCACCTCGATGCCGCGGGCAACCGGATCGTCAGGTGGCAGCGGATGTGATTGGGCCAAGCGGCCAACCTCGCTGTAGTCAAATTGCTCTGCACGGTAGATGCTGCGAACCTTGGCATACAGTTCGGGCCGGTACATCGCGATCAAGTTCGCTTCCGCTGCGACGCTCAGGTTGATTGTGATGATTACTATCGCGAGAACGTAGGCGTGGGTCAGCAGCACGGCCTGTACTGCGACAGGCATTCTGACGATCGCCCAGGATGCCGCTATGACGGCCGCGGCGACGAGCAAAGCGGCTCCCCATGCCAGCGCTGAGCGCAGCAGCAGCGTCGTAAAGTCCGTCGGCGACTCCACCCCGTACGCCCGGAAGATGAGCGCGATGACAGCAGAAATAATGAAGAACAGGCACGCTTTCGTCCAATTCTCCGGGGTCACCGCATTTCTGCCGGCGAGAAACCGTTTTGGCCCCAACAAGAGGGCGATGAGGTCAAGCGCGTAGCTGGGGATGAGCTTAAGATACTGAAGCATGTCAGCCACATCACCCTCCCTGCATTTGTCACCCGGACAGCATCTCCTCGTAACTGCGCGGTTGGCAAACCGTTGCGCGCGGCGCAACTATGCGGCAGCGTCACGAGACCTGACACCAAGCCATTGCGTTCATCGTCTGAGGGACCGCCATGTCCGCGACCACGCACCAGGTCGGAGGCTCAAACGAACCACTCAAAGGGCAGTTGATCGGTGATGTCGTGGCCGGCGGTGGCATGGGCCTGCTGGTCGGCGTGCTGCTGGGCCTTTCGGTGGCACAAGCGGTCGGTGGCGTCATCGCCGCGCTGTCAGCGCTGATCGGTGCTTTCCTTGGCCTGACCGGCGGTGGCGGCACCCGCTCATGGCGCATCGGTGGCTTCGGCCTTGCCTGTGTTATCGGTGTGCTGTTGGGGCTGTTCGTACGCTCCGGCGCGGTGCTGGCACCGTCGATCGAGCAGGACGTGGCGCAATGGCAGCGCGCCGGCTTCTCCAAGGAGCAGGCACTGTCTTACGTCGCCTTCGCTCGCCTGGGCGTTAAGCCGGCAGGCGCCGAGATGACGGCCCGCCCGGCTGCTGACGCTACCTCCAACGCTCTGTTCGCCGACCGGGCGGGCGTTTGTGCCAGGCTTCAGCGGCTGCCAGCTGCGAGCCAACTGCGGATCCTGACGGAGACGGGTGAGGCCTATGCCGCTCTGGCGGCCGCGGCGCAGGCCGCCACTGACCAGCGCTCCGTGCTGTCGGCTGGGCTCGGTGCCCTATGCGGCTGATCCGCTTGATCGCTGCCTGGATTGTGGCCACGGCCCCAGCGATGGCGCAGGACGCCGGTCCATCCAGTGCAGCGCTTGCCAAGGTCGCGCCGTCCGTGTTGCGGGTCGTGGCCAGCGGCTGCACCGGTGATGAGGCGGCGCGTGCGGGATCGGGGTTCTCCTGGCCCGAAGCAGGCCAGGTGGTCACCGACCTGCACGTCGTCGCGGGTTGCAGCCAGGTCAGCGTCGGCTATCAGCAGATCGATGACCGGCCCGCTCGCGTCGCACGCGTGCTGGTCGCAGCCGATCTGGCGCTGCTGACGGTCGATCATCCGCCCGCCGTCCCAGTCCTGCCCGTGGCCGCCGAACTGCCTCCGGTCGGCGCGGAGATCGATGTGTTCGGTTTCGCGTTGGGCCAGCCCACGCGCGATACGCACCCGCTTCATCTCACCTTCGCCAACCAGGAGACACCGCTGCTCAGCGACGCGCTGCCGGATGATCTGCGCGCCGACATCCGCCGCATCGGCTTTCCCGCGCTCGACACCCAGGTACTGCGGCTGGACGGCAACCTGTTGCCGGGTCATTCCGGAGCGCCGCTGCTCGATGCGCAAGGCCGGGTCGTCGGGATCGGCTCGGGCGGCCTCGAACGCGGCGCCGTCGGCGTGGGCTGGGCTGTGCGCGCGCAATACCTTGCCCAACTGCCGACCTCGGAGGACAAGGTGCCGTCCGGCGCCGCGGTCGCGCACTCGGCCTTTGCCACGCCGGAGCCCAGCAGCGGCAAGGGCGATGACATCGTCCATTGCGGCGGTCTGCCGTTGGTCCGCCGCCGGATCGCGCCGTTGGGCGACATCGCGGCCTCCGCCAACAATCCGGCCATGTTGCAGCGGTTGGCCGAGGACGCCCACGTACCACTCGACCGGCTCGCAACGGATAAGTTCGGGATCTGGACCGAACCCGCATCGGCGGCAGGGATCATTCTGCCGATCAAGCTGCCGGTTCAGACGGACCCCACTATGTGTGTGATTCCCAGCTTTGTCTCCACGATCCGTTACCTCGTCAGAGTTGTGCCACTGGCCGGAACCAGGGGAGATCCCGCATGGCGCGAGAAGGGTACTCGCCGAGGAGCGTCACTCGTTCAATCTGATCCAACAGGCGGTCGGTGCTGCGGTTCACGCCGACCAGCCAGACACCTGGACCGATCCCCACGCCGCCGGCGGCGCCTTTAGCGTGCGGCGCATGTTTCGCGCGACAGACGCCGAAGGCCACCTGACGCGGATCTACCGCAGCGACGCAGCGGGCAATGGTGCCTACATCCTAAGCGTGGTCATCGAGACCGACGCGCAGCCACCGGAACAGACCCCGATCCGGAATCGTAACGCCTGGGCGCGCGGGGTGTTTGCTATCAACCTTTCCGGCTTCCCGCAGTCGGATTGATCGCCAGTCGCTCGCAACGTTGGCAGGCAGGGGCGCTCGCCTGGATGGGTGCACCGAAACGGGGTCGCTCAGCTATGTCCCAGGTTCGATATCCCAGGCGCGGATGCCTTCTTGCATGCGCATATGGAATACCAACCCTTTGCGGATCGCGAAGATGTTCACCTGATGGTGGATCGGGAGCAGCGGTGCGTCCTGCATCGCCAGCCGCGTCGCCTCGCGATACAGGGCCTCGCGCGGGTCCACATCGATCGTCGCAAGCGCGTGCTCGATGATCTCGTCGACTTTCGGGTTGGCGTAATGCGTGGGATCGAAGATGACGCCGCGCCCCTTCTCAGGGTTGGATGACGCAATCAGCTCGGTGAGGTTGCTGCTGGCCTCACCCGTGTCGCTCGCCCAGCCGGCCAGGCGCGCGCTGAACTCGAATTTCTGCACCCGGCTGAAATACGTCGCGGCCGGCATCGTATCGACTGCCGTCTTGACGCCGATGCGGGTCCACATTTGCGCGATCGCCTCGGCGATCTTGCTGTCATTGACGTAGCGATTGTTCGGGCCGTGCAGTGTGATTCCGAAACCGTTCGGAAACCCGGCCTCGGCGAGCAGCTTCTTCGCTTGTTCCGGCTCATACGGGTCAGGTTTGATTGAGGCATCGTAGCCGCTGGCGCCTTCCGGCATGAGCTGACCGGTCGGCGCGGCGAAGCCATCCATCAATCGGTCGCGGATGCCATTTCGATTGATTGCCAATGACAGCGCCCGCCGCACGCGGACGTCACGGAACGGGTTCGTCGACAGCTTCTTGCCGTCGAGGTCCGTAGCCCATGGCGTCTCCGGCCGGCTGTCGTCCAGGGACAGGTAAATCAGCCGCTGGCCGGGTGTCGAAACGACGCTGACCTTCGCGTTCTTCTTCAGTTCACTGACGTCGCCCGGCGGCACCGCCTCGATCACGTCCACATCGCCGGCCTGCAGGGCGGCGATGCGTGCCGCATTGTCGGCGATCAGCCGGTAGCTGACCTTGTCCCAGACTGGCTTCTTGTCCCACCAGCCGTCATTGCGCACGAATTCTGCGCGTTCGCCGACGATGAAAGAGGCGAGCTGAAATGGGCCGGTACCAATGGCGGCCTTGCCAGAGTTGTAGTCGGCGGTGTTGGCGCCCTCGCCGTTCTTGCGCGAAACGATGCCGAGGGTCGCCATGTTGAACGGCATTAGCGGCGCGGGGTTCGCCGTATGCATGCGGATGGTATGAAGTCCACCACTTCCAGGTTGGTGACGGGCTTCACCGCAAACATGAAGCTGGACGGACTGTTCAGGATCTTCGGGACACGCGCGAAGGTAAAGACCACATCATCTGCGGTGAACGGCGTGCCGTCGGTGAACCTGACCCCATCGCGGAGTTTGAATTCCCAGGTGGTCGCATCGATCGGTTTCCAGGAGACGGCGAGCGACGGCTCCGGGTGGTATTTCGGATCAAAGCGGGTCAGCGGTTCGAAGACGTAGCTGGTCAGCACGTTGTTCGGACCCAGATTGAAGAAGTGCGGATCCATCGAAGTAAAGGCGCCGCCCGCGGCCACATTCAACACCTTCTGCTGCGCCGCCGCCGGCATCGCAAGCAAGGCCAGGCCGGCAACAAGTCCGACGGTTTTCCTGCGCATCATGTCCTCCCTCTGCCCCGATGGCGGCGGCACCCTAGTTATGGTGATGCGCGCTGGAAAGCCCCGCAAGGTGAGCCCTGTCACATCCCTCAGAACTTGCGCAGGATGAAGGCGCCCGGCAGCGTGATGACGGCGATGTGGCCGAACGCGAGCACCCACTCCGTCACGCTGTTCCCGCCTGGAGATCGAGCCCAAACCCGCCCAGAGCGGCCCAATGAAGTGGCCCCGTAACTTGACATCGAATGCAGTGCCACGGTCGCGCCGCGCAGGTGCGGTTCGGCCGCCGAAACGGTGCCGGCGGTGAGGGCGTACTATCGATGTTAGAGTAATCGCTACGTTCGACAGCAACACAGCCGCGATGGCGAGGGTCGCGGAACCGCCCGTGGTCCAGCCTGGCGCGAGCGACAGCGCGACTGCTGTCAGGTTGCCGGTGAGCAAAGCGCGCAGAGCGGGCGATGCTACCCCACGATAGCGACGGCACGCTGTAGCCCGGGCAGCCACGTATTGCCAACTGGCCGCTGCGGTAGGTCACTCTTGCCGGGCTGAATATGCCCGGATACCACGGCCGCGGGTCACCTCCGAGGCGAGGACCCAAGATAATCCGTGTCCAGCAATGTGGCACACCTCATGCATTGGATGCAGTCAAACGCCAGCACGGGTCGCGGAGCACGTAGAGCCAATCACTTATGCCATCCAAGACGGCGCGTCACGAAAACGATGACGATAGTCGGCGGCAATGAGCGAACGCTACCAGGCACTCATTGAGTGCTGCTGCTGGAGCCTGCGGCCAAAAAGGCCGCGTTCAATGCGCGACGCGGAAGGATATCGATGATCATGCAAGTCAAGACTTTGGATAGCTTCACGCCAGCCACTGGGAACGAAATCTTCCAGCTTAATGTGGACCAACGCGGTCACGCCGAACTCTCCAGGTTCGGCTGCAACATGGGCAGCTTCCGGCACATGCTGGCTTGTCTACTCTTTCACAAGCCGAGGGGGCGGAAGGTCGTTCTCTGGTCAGAGGAGCGTCGTGAGCGACTCGTTGTCCGCTATCCTTGCTGAACGAATTGGGAAGTCCGACACCCACCGTGTGCGCAGGGGAACAAGCTTTGTGAGCACTTCAGGGCTCTACCCAGCTGCCAGGATGGCGGCGCCACCGGTTCATGTCGCCAAACCCGCCAGCATCCTTCGCGAGCTTCTGCCGTCAGGCCAGGCGATCATAGCGGCGATCAGGATTTTCGCGCTCTGCCTCTTCTTCGTTCGAGCCATCAGTGCGAGTCGCACACCGTTCGACCGTTCGGCTGTCCATGGGGGAAGATCCGGACGTCGATAGCGCAGCGCTTTCGTCACCGACCGCAGAGCTGCCGGATCCACGCCAGGCAATGGGCAGGCGCATCCAATTCGTGGTTCGTTGGATGCATCTCCCGTCACTGAACCTCCGACGTCGTTACGCTGAAGTGCAGAAGCGCTTCTGGTCCGAACGCGGTACTAATCGCTACGTCGCCCGCATCCCGACCGTAAGCAATCGGGATACGCCCGATGCGTGGCTTATTGTGCCGAGCGTCGAACGTGCGCCACTTGCCGCCAAGGAAGACTTCGAACCAGCCTGAGAAGTCCATCGGGTCGGGGACCGGAGGCACGCCGATGTCACCAAGGTAGCCTGTGCAATATCGCGCCGGAATGTTCAGGCACCGACAGAACGTCACGGCGAGGTGGGCGAAGTCCCGGCATACCCCCACTCCTTCCCGAAATGCTTCCGCTGCCGTCCGCGTATTGCGGGCCTGCTGATAGTCGAACCGAAGATGCCCTTGAACAAAGTCGCAAACCGCCTGCACCCTGGCCCAGCCTAGCGGTGTATGGCCGAACAAGCGCCAGGCATCCTCTGACAGAAGCTGGGTTTCACAGTAGCGGCTGCCGAGCAGATATCCGAGGGTTTCATACGGAAGATCCTGTATCTGATGCTGCACGGCATCCGGCACGACCGGATCCGGTTGTCCGGCGTCCTTGATGATCGTCTCGGCAAAAATGCGAACGTCGCCAGGCGGGACGACGAGCCGGCAACATCGGTTTCCGAACGCGTCGAAGTATCGGTCAATCGGCACAGGTGGCTGGCTTTGCGGGACATCCAGTCGCTCCAGGTCGTCCATGCGCGACTGGTGGACTTCCGTCATTAGAATAATAGGAGTCGGCTGGAAATGTCGGTATGTGATATCGTACCCGATCCTGATACGCATGGTAGGCACCCTGGCAAATGTCACTCGGGAACCTTGAATGTTTCCTCAAATTCCGCTGATTTAATCCAGCCTTGCGGCGGCTTAACGCATTTGCTCAGGCAAAGTTCCGAACGAAATCAATTGCAAATCATTGTGTGCGGGGACAGCCCGTTTCCGTGTTGCGCTCGTCGAGATAGGACAGGCCGATCTTCGCCCCAATGGCCGCAGCCGCAGCCGAATAGTGGGATCTGTAGCTTGTCACTCGGCATTCGCCGAATGCATCGTCGTAGGCGATTTCGCCGAAAGCATAGGTCGCCTGCGTTCCTTTCTGGATAGACTGTTGGCTTGCTGTTGAGTTTCCCACGATCGGATTTCGAAAGGGAGCAAGCTTCCGAGGCCGATAGTACTAGGAGGGTTCACGACCTTGTCCACCCAGAGACACTTCGGCGTCACCTCTATCACGACATCGCGTGAACGTCAGCGAGATCGCTCGCGATCTATTATGTAGGGGCAAGCCACCGACTGGGATAGCTGGTGACCAGACGCTTAATGTCTGATCGGAGCATTAACTTCAACCGAGAGGTTCGCATGGCCGAAGAGGGTAACATTGGGGGTGCTGGTCCGGCACTTGCTGCGCACAGCAAGGACGGCTCCGCAGCCGGGCCGAACGCGGCATCGAGCACGAGAGGGCAACCGAGTCCATCATCGCGGGGAGCATCTTCAAACCAGGCGCTCAACGAAATGGTTGGTCAGGTTTGCGATTTTGTACAGGAAAAGCCTTTCCTCACGGCTGCGCTGACGGGCGCCGCTGGCCTCATGATCGGTCTGATGGCGCGCCGCCGCTGAGCGGAGCTTGACAAGCTGGATAGCAGAGAAGGCGCAGGCCGCTCGGCTCGCGCTCTCCTGCCGCTGTGACTTGAGGCAACGAAGTGGCGCCTCCTGCGTCGTGGCGCTCGCCTGAGAAACGCAAACGCCAAACCTACCGGAAGGACGCATTAGTAAGTTTCTTGCCGGTCCCCTGCCGGAAAATTGCAATTATGGGGAACGGATCACGGTGGTGGTGCTCGGGGGTGCCGCTGGCGTCACGACCGTAGCAACCGGAGCCGCAGGAGCGACGTATGTGGTGCTAGCGGCGGGAGCCGGTGCCGTGGTCTCTGCGTGGACACAAGCCGCCAGGCCGAGAAGCGTGGCGGAGAGTATAAGAGCGTATCGCATGGTCGGTTCCTCACTCGGTGGTTAGGCAAGATGGCATCGACCGTTGCCGATGGGTAAGCACGCTACCGAGAGCACCATTACGTACGCGTGATCCGGTTGGACCCGATAGATTGTGGTCGCGCAAAAAGCAGCATCACGGCCCTCTACGGCGAGCATCTTGCGCGCGATCGTCGCGACGTTGTTCTGCCGACCCCAATTCCAGCCGGCACCTCGCCCGGGGCGGAAATGGCGTTCCGCTCGTAGGGCCACGCATCTGTGCGGGCACCCGGCGTCGCGAGCCCGACTGGCGCACCACTATGTGACGCTGAGTCCAGTACTATCCCCCACGCAAACGATGGAGCTGATCCGTAAGGAAGCTGCGGCGCCTGCGCTCGACTGGATGAATCCTATCGGAAGAACCAATCGCCAATTCCGAACCAGTTAGACGAAAGAGGTTGGAAGCTGCCGCGCCCTTGGAAGCTTTGAAAGAGCAAACCGTTCGGGAAGATGGACTGCGAGACCCGCATGACCTGTCTCAAGCCAAGCGTGACTTCGGCCTTATACCGATGCTGTAGTGACCCTGCTGCGTTGCCGCGCGGTCGACCTTCTCCAGTTCGATCACGACACGACGGTTCTTCGCTTGGTTTTCCGGAATCGGGTTCGCTGCAGCATCCCGGTTGGGCACCAATGGGAACGTGTCGGCATATCCCGCTGCGCGCAGCCTCTGTGCGGAGATCCCGTGCTCCACGAAGAAGCGGACGACAGCCGCGGCACGGGCCGCGGACAACTCCCAGTTCGAAGGGAACTGGGGACTGCTGATCGGTTCGTCGTCGGTATGGCCTTCAACAGTGATGTGATACGCAGCGAATTCTGGCGATTGGAGCCTGTCCAGCAGGCTTTCCAGGATGGACTGGCCGGAGTCGCTCAAGTGCGCGGCTCCGCTCGCGAAGAAGGCGGTGCTGCTGAACTGAAAGATCGTTATGCGATCACCCTTTAGGTCCGCCGCTGCTTTTGCGCTGGCATTCGCTGGCTTCTCCGCTTCAGGCGGCGGCAAGGCGGTGCTGGGGCGGTGTGCCTCGGCCGGGCTGGCGGCGAGGACCCGGGCCGCTTTGGGCACAGAATGCGCGGTGGGCATCAGCGCCGGGACGCCGGATGATAGCGCCGTGGCAACCACCGCTCGGCGCGTCGACAGGTTGTCCTGACGCGTTGCTCGATCAGCCGTGTCATCGTCGGCATCCTCCGGAGGCCGTGGTATCCCGGCAAGTTCGCGAAACGGTGCGACGACGATGGCGGTTTGCAGCAGTGTGGACGAGCTTGGCGTATCAGCGGACGGTGGCAGCCCCACAGCGACGGCGCCGTGCGGCTTCGCGCCGTGCAGTGCCAGCAACACCACGAATAGGCAAAGCAGCAACGTGATCGTATCGGCATAGGTCATTAGCCAGTCGTCGGGATGCCTGGCCTGTCCACCACTGGTATGGCGCCGCCCCTTCATCTCCTGGCCCCCCGAAGCAGGCGCAGTGGGACAACCTGTCCACCACTGGACAGCAATCCACCGGCGCCAGTCCCAGAATCGGCCACGCCGTCAAAAGTATTGAAGTAGTTGCGGGAACTTGGCTGCAGGAACGCGTTGAGGCGGTCCCGGATGAACGTGGGGGATTTCTTGCAGGCCAGCAAGACCATCCCCTCGGTGACCAGGCTATCCCGGAGCGAGTGCGCCTCAACCAGCCGTTCCAGCCGCGAGCCCGCCGGCATGTAGATCATTCGCGCCGACAGGACGCCATACAGGGTGGACAGGAAGGCCACGGCAAGCGTCGCTCCGATTGCGCCTTCATCGCTGGTAAGGCCGTGCAGCATGGAGACCATGCCGACCAGAGTGCCGACCATGCCGAACGCGGGGGCATGGCTGCCCATGGCCCGCAGCACCTCCACCGGTACGCAGGCGCGCTGGTAACTACCGTCAGCAGCCGTCTCCATCATCGCACGCACGTCGTCCGGAGCGTAATCGCTCACCACGAGATTGAGCCCGTAGCTCACCAGCGGATCGGCCGGGTCGTGCTTGGCCAGGCTCTGCTCGAGGCCGCGCGTACCCAGTTCGTGGACGATACGGGACCACCCCACGATGTCCTCCATGTCCCGCCGAAGGTCGGACTCCGGGCCGCCCGGTGCGACGCCCTTGAGCATCGCTATGATGCTTGCCATGGCTTTGCGCACGTCGTCCGGCTGGAAACTCATGAATGCCACCGACGTCACGCCGCCGAAGACGATGACCAGGCCGCCCAGGTTGAACAGCGAATGGACGGTGTCAGAACCAGTTGCGGTGGCGGCTGCCAAGAGGGCCAAGCCAAACGCGGCTCCCACGATGGGTCCCTTGGCGAAGGCCGGCCCTTCCCTCGTGTCAATGTCGTCCATCTTTGCCAATCTCCTGCAGGCGGCTCCGCGTGAAGCAACCGGTCGCCTATGAGGTCAGCAAATGATGTGCCGCGCCTTTGCCCGTCCCAGCGTGCGGCTCGCGGCATTTCCGTCTGTGTTTGGGGCGGCAGCAATGGCCCCTAGGCAAAAGCCGCCGCGTAGCCCGGGTCGTACATATCGCGGGGAATAGTCTCTGCAACCTGGCGCTGGCATCGTCCCCAGTGGAGACGTGAACGCCCGTGCGTTTCCCCGCTCATTCTCGGTTAACTCACCGATCGCACACTGCCACCGGTGATCAGGACCACTGTCGCCGCGCTGAAGACCGCCCGCCGGCTCGCCGCTCGTGGCGAGGATGAGGCAGCGAAGCAATGCTACCTTGACGTGCTACGGTGTGACCCGGACAACATTGCTGCCCTGGTGGAGCTCGCCGTCCTGGCGGAAGCGAGCGGCCACCTTTCTGCCGCCCAGAGCGCTTACCTTCGTGCAACCGGCGTTGATCCCGGCAACGCCGCCGCCCAGGCCGGCCTCGGCAACCTGCTGTATGGCGAGAACAAGCTGGACGCCGCGCGTCAGTGCCACATGGCCGCGTTAGCCGCCAATCCGGGGTTTGCGCCGGCGCTGCAGGGTTTGGCGCGCGTCCTGACAGCACTCGGCGATCCGGCGGCGGAAGCGTATTGGCAGGCGGGTTTCACCGGCCACGCCCTGGTGCAGCAGCGCTACAGGGGCCAGGGGACCGGTATTCCCCTGCTGCTGCTGGTCGCCGCCCGTGGCGGCAACATCCCTACCCAACACTGGATCGACACCGGCATTTTTGCGGTCACCGCTGTTTTTGCGGATTACCACGATCCCGCCGTTCCGCTGCCGCCGCACGCGTTGACGCTCAATGCGATCGGCGATGCCGACCTTTGCGGTACCGCCTTGGCAAGTGCCGAGCGCATCGTCGCCGGTGACCCAGCGCCGCTGATCAACCATCCCGCCAGGGTCCGCCTGACGGGGCGGATGGACAACGCTCGACGGCTGGGTGCGATACCGGGAGTGACCGCGCCGCGCATCGTGCCGCTGACCCGCTCCGCAAGCTCGGTCGACACCAACCTACCGTTCCCGATCCTACTGCGGTCACCGGGCTTTCACACCGGTCAGCACTTCCTCCGCGTCGGATCCCCCAAAGCACTCGCCGCCGCCGCTGCGGCCATGCCGGGCGAGGTACTGCTGGCCATCGAGTATCTCAACGCGCGCGGACGGGACGGCATGGCGCGCAAGTACCGAGTGATGTTCATCGATGGCGTCGCTTACCCACTGCACCTAGCGATCAGTCGAGGCTGGAAAGTGCACTATTTCACTGCCAGCATGGCCGGCGATGCTTCATTTCGGGAGGAGGAACGCCGCTTCCTTGATGACATGCCGGCAGTGCTGGGCGCGAGCGGCATGGCAGCGCTGGACGCAATCCGCCATGAGTTGGACTTGGACTATGCGGGCGTCGATTTCGCGCTTTCCTCGGACGGGTCGTTAGTGCTCTTTGAGGCCAACGCGACGATGGTGATCAACCCGCCAGATCCGGATCCGATGTGGGACTATCGCCGGCCCACCATCGACGCCGCGTTGGCCGCGGCACGCGGGATGTTGTTGCTCCACGCCGGCCTGTAGCGGCGGCGCTTCGAGGGATGGTTCTGCCGGGGCAGTTATATGTAATACCAACACTCACTGAGCGCGAACTCATCTTCCCACTTGTATGGTCAGGGCGTGGTCCGGCGACGACATTCGGCATGATGCGTTGGCAGTCGGACTGCGAGGCAAGTGAGGATTTTCAACCACGGATGCACGCAGATAATCCCAGACGCAATGTTTCAAGGCGGGTAAGCCGCGCTTCCCTGGAGCCGAGTTATTTGCGTTCATCTGCGTGCATCTGTGGTTGAAGATTCTTTTACTGCTTCCGCTGTTGCCGGCAACGCCGAGTCCAGGCTCGCTCGTTATGCTATGGGTCACCATCAATGAGAACTGGGATAAGTAGTATCGGTGTATCGGCCGACGCTCGCACGAAGGGGATGTGAAATTGACCACATGAATTGCTGGGAGCACGAATCCATTCTATCGTCGATACGATTGATAACGTTCTTCGTGGCGCAGCTCCTGCGTGTTGTTTGACGTCTCGATCCGCAACCACTTTGCGAAAGATGCAATCCCATTCAGCAAACATCTCGATGGAGTGGCCGGATCAAGCCCAGGGCTGCCCGGCCATGACGGGGTTGGCAGTGCGTAAAACGACCGGGTTGGCGGCGCGTGGAGTACGTCAACAGCAAGCGACGCCGCCGCATCAAGTAGTCTTTCGGAATTTATTCGCTGCGTGCCTCGAACACGCCGGACTTGATGGCCTCGGCGAACAGGTGCCAATCGCTTTCGACCTGCCTGCTGTATGCCATCGCGAAATCTGCGATCGCCACATCGAAGGTTCCGCCGGAACCGATGTAGCCGGAGATGCCTGCGGCATCGCCGCCGCGGGCATGTGCTCGCGCCAGCGTACGACCGCACAGCACCGCGTGACAATGCAGCATGTCATCGGCCATCTCGTTGCTGATGGCTGCCAGCCGTGAGTCCTTCAATTGCCGGACATAGCAATACTGATCGTGGCCGTACTCCTGCGTCCAGCCCAGAAAGATGTCAGGCGCCCCCTGCATGATGCGCTGACCGGTGACAACGCGCTGCCCCTGGTTGAGATACGCGCTCGGCTCGGTGTACCGCGCCAGCACCGATTGCTGCGCTTCCTTCATTTGCAGCAGCAACCAGGCATTGTCGCGGTTGGTGAACAGCCCGAGGGCGCAGAACGTTCCGACGCTGCTGATACCCGCCACCTTGAACGCGACATCTGTCAGCCGATAGCGGTCCAGCAGCATGCCACGTTCTTCGGCCTGGCTCAGCTTGTACGCCTCGAACGCGGTGCGCGCGACCTGTTCGTGGGTGTCATCGTACTGTCCGGTCAGTGGTGCGGTCAGTGGCGGATGCAACCTGATGCGCCAGTCCGACTTGCGTCGCTCCAGCAACTTGCGATAGCCGCTTTGATGTGCCTCGACCGCAAGCCGCAGCCGCTTCAGTTCGCGTTGTCGCAGCTTGGTGTCGCTGATGCCTTCCAGCACCTCGGTCACATCGATCTGCGATCGCCAGGCACTGACGGGATCCAGCCGCATCAGCAGTGCCATGTGCTCGCGGTACGCGGCGACGGCGGTACGCGCCAGGTGACGGCAAGCACGTTCGGCCATGCCGCGACCTCGTGCATCGACGACAAAGCTGGTCGCCAGGCGCTTCAGGTCCCATTCGAACGGTGCCGGCAGTGTTTCGTCGAAGTCGGTGATGTCGAACACCGGTGTGCCGTCCACCGCGGCATAGACACCAAAGTTCGCCAGGTGACAGTCGCCGCACGATTGCACGATCAGCCCGCTCTGCGCGGTCGTCGCCAGATCGGCTGCCATCACCGCGACTGAGCCGCGCAGGAACGCAGACGCCGATGGCTGCATGCGACCATACTTGATTGGCAGCAATGTGGAGACGCAGTGGCGACTGCTCTCGCTCAGGATCCGCAGCGGGTCGCGGCGAGCTGTCGGCGGCTGCCAGGCGGCGTGCTGGCCGCGCGGCACCAGCCGGCGCAGGTCATGGCCTGCCTGGCGCCGCTCCGCAATCGGCAACAGATCGTCGGGTCGAACGTGTTCGAGTGGCATCGCTCCCCTGTTCCCCGACCTGCGCGCCAATCACACCGCAAGGTGGCACTCGGCGCAAGCTGAATATCCTCACCGACAACCCAGCGTTATAGTCACTGAATGGAAATGTTATAGTCGAACAATTCTGGCCAGCGTGAGCCGAGCGCCCAAACAATGCCGGCGGTAATCGCACCGGCAATCATATCATCGGCCATGATGCCGGCCGCTCCACTCTGCCGATCGGCCCAACCGATGGGGCCGGGCTTGGTGATGTCGAGCAGGCGGAAGATCAGAAACGCAGCGAACAATGCAGGCGCAGTCACCTGTGCCAAACCGCAAAGTGCCAGAAATTGACCGGCGAATTCGTCGATCACCACCCAATGCGGATCACCCGCCACCTGGGCAGCACGGATCGCCCATAAGCCCGCAAGCGTTGCCATCAGCGCGGCGATCGGTAGCAGCGCGAAGGCGATATGGAACAGCAGCGCGCCCAACAGCGCCGCGACAGCCGATGCGAACGTACCGGCAGCATACGGCACATAGCCGCAGCCGAATCCGCTCGCGACAAGTCGGGCAAAACTCATGCCTTGATATGACAACTTGATGACAACATCACGTCACCTCATCGAGGAACGCACGCATTGCCGCAACGATCGGTGTTTCGTTCAGCGTCGGGGCATGGCCGATGCGAGGCAGCGATACCAGACGCATGTCGGGATGCATCCCACGCATGCGAGCGATCGTGGCCGGCAGCAGGATGTCGCTTGCCTCCCCCCACACCAGCAGCAGCGGGACGTGAACGGTGCCGCCGAACAGCGACCACAGATCGGGTGTCCTACCGTTGATCAGTCTTGCAATACGCGTGTCCCACAATGGGCGCAGCATGCCACCGCCGTCCGGCGCATAGGTGAGCGCCGTCATCGCACGCCATGCCTCGTCGGTATCCAGCGACAATGGCGGCAGCACCGTGCGCAGATGCGCGATCGCCGCATCGATATCAGGAAACGCCGCGTCATGGCCGATCAGCTTTCGGACGAACTCGGCACCTTCATGGGCGATATCGGGCCCGATGTCGTTCAGCACGATCGCGCGCAACAGGGCAGGACGCACTGCTGCCAATCCCATGCTGAGCAGGCCGCCGAAGCTGGTGCCGATGGCGATCGCGCCGTGCACGTGCAGCGCGGCGCAGATGTCGAGCACATCGCGCAACACCGCCTCGGGCGCGTAACGTTGGATGTCGCGGGTACGCCCGGATTGGCCGCGCCCCGCATAATCGGGCGCGATGACGCGTCGTCCGGCGCCGAGCGAATGCGCCAGGATTTCGAAATCACCTGATGTGCGCACGATGCCTGGCAGGC
Organism: uncultured Alphaproteobacteria bacterium; assembly: GCA_963726125.1. Classification (GTDB taxonomy): domain Bacteria; phylum Pseudomonadota; class Alphaproteobacteria; order Acetobacterales; family Acetobacteraceae; genus JAMXLO01. Next base: position 495,188 of record CAVSBG010000006.1, read on the forward strand.
ACAGCAGTGTTGGTCGATCGAAGCCGTCGCGCCATTCGCGGACGTGAAGCGGCAGCCCGTCCCAGGCGGAAATGCGATGGACTATTTCGTCCATTGCGCCAGCAGGGTCGGCGTATTCTCGCCACGCCGCGCCCGATACACCACCACGTTCTCCAGCACGCGCTGCACGTAGTTGCGAGTCTCGTTGAATGGGATCAGCTCGATCCAATCCACCATGTCGACCGGTCCGACGCGTGGGTCGCCATTCTGCGGCAGCCATTCATCGACGCGATGCGGCCCCGCATTGTACGCGGCCACCGCGAGCGGCAGCGAATTGTTGAATTGGGTGAGCATCTGCTGCAGATAAGCGGTGCCGAGCCGCATGTTGTCGGAGGCATCGGTGGTCAGCGAAACCAGCGAGACAGGGCTGCCGAGTTGCTTCGCCACCGCTTGCGCTGTGAACGGCATAAGCTGCATCAACCCTCGCGCACCGGACGGGCTGACGGCGCCGATGTCGAAGCTGCTTTCCTGGCGGATCACGCCGAGCGCCACCGCCGGGTCAACCGGCGCGTCGGGCGGTTCAGCAGCAATCGGCCAGCCCGCCTCGGGCAGCATCAGCCCGTCGCCGCCCATGCGACGCGCCACGAACACCGCGGTCTCCGGCAACCCCACCAGCAGCGCAAACCGCGCGGTCAGCGCACGATCCGCTGGATCCGGAGCGATCTCGTCCATTCGCAGCAGGAACGCGCGGGCCCGGTGAGGATCGTTCCACGCCACCAGCATCGCGGCGGCGCGCACGACCTCGCGATCGGTGAAGGCCAACGCTTGATCGCGCGTGTAGCCAGGGTCACGCAGCGCGGTGATGCGGTGCCCGAGCGCGGCGGTATTGTCGCCCAGCGCGAGTGCCGCGAGCTGTCCGTAGAACGTTGTGGGCCACGCAGCCGCCAGTTGATAGTCGGGCTTCGGATCCTTGCCTGCCGCCGCCGCCGCGCGCCCGAGCCAGTAATGTGCCCGCGCCTGGGTGATCGCGGCCTTGGAGACCGACGCCAAAGTCTCAAAGTGCTTCGTCGCCGCGGCGGGGTCGTTCAACCTTCGCAGCGCGATGAAACCGGCGAGGAACTCCGCGTCGAGCTGCTGCGTGGCCCCGATCTCGCCGTGGTCCGAGGCGAGCGAATAGGCGCCAGCCGCGTCGCCGTCGCGCAGCAGGCGTCTGGCGAGTGCATTGCGCTCATTCCAGAATGCCGCGCGCTCATCGGGCGATACAGCGCTTTGTGCGCCGTCGCCCTGATGCTGCCATAGCGCGAGCGCGTCCGTGGTCCGATCCGCATTCCGCAACCACTTCGCGCGGGCAAGCATGATGCCGGGATCATGACGGAGGGCGACCGGCAAGGTGGCGAGCAACGCCTCGGCGTTGGGCGCATTGCGCTGCAGGGCCAGCCAGGTCTCGGCAGCCGCGTGATGCGTAGGATCAAGGCGCGCCATCTGGCGGGATGCCGCGACTGTGTCATGTGAGGCCAGGTACTGGAACCGGTCCCACTGGTCCTCTGGACGGATCGCGCCGGACCAACGGCGCAGGAAGGCGGCTTCGGCGCTGGGGTCGGTGATGCTGTCGGTCCAGGCGCGGCGGGCATCACTCGCGGCGTCGGCGGTACGGCCAGAGTTGGCTCCGGCCTCGGCGCAGTGCAGGACCGCCTGCGGCTGCGTCAGCTTGGTGCGATCACACTGCGCAAGGGTCGCCGCCAGGTCCGGTTCGAGGGCAATCGCTTCCTGGCGCCGACGCTCCAGCAGTGCCTGATTGGGCCAGTCAGGGTTCTGCTGCATGAAGTCGGTGATCTCGGATGCGGTCGCCCCGCCTGGCGTCAGCAGCCGGTAGTAGGTGACGAGCTTGGTTGCGACCGGATCCGCGTAACTGGATGCCGCGAGCTGCGCATCCGCCCACCGATCGGCCCGAATGGCGGCGACCGGATCGGGCGGCTGCGCCATGGCGGGCGTGGCGGCGACCACCGCAAACAAAGCGAAGCGGGGATGGATCAAAAGCGGCATGGGGCTTTCTAGAACATCCATAGTACGGCTGGCGACCCCGGAAATCCCGGCCGCCCTTGCGAGCGGCGGGCTCGGGGAACCCGTAAGGCCGCGTCTGGGGGAGCGCTTGACCGCACGGTACGCCGCGCTATGCCATCCGCAGAACCTCTTGCGGGAGACCAAACCATGCGCGCCTGGGCCGTCGTCGAGAATGGCAAGCCATTACAGGAACTCGAACTGCCGACCCCGGAACCCAAGGGAACCGAGGTGCTGGTCGAGGTGACGCATTGCGGGGTCTGCCATTCCGACCTGCACATCTGGGAGGGTTACTACGATCTGGGTGGCGGCAAGCACATGTCGCTGAAGGACCGGGGCGTCGTGCTGCCGCTGGCGATGGGACACGAGATCGTCGGCCGTGTGGTGAAGCTCGGGCCGGATGCGAAGGGCGTGAAGCTTGGCGATCTGCGCATCGTGTTCCCTTGGCTTGGCTGCGGCCATTGCGAGAAATGCCTGGCGGAGGAGGACAACATGTGCCTCACGCCGCGCAGCCTCGGTGTCTATGCCAATGGCGGCTACGGCACGCACGTGATTGCGCCGCATCCCCGCCACCTGGTCGATCCCGGTACCTTGGATCCCGCGGTTGCCGCGACCTATGCGTGCTCTGGCATCACGGTCTATTCGGCGATCCGCAAGGCAATGCCGATACCGCCGAACGAGGCAATCGTTGTGGTGGGAGCGGGCGGCCTTGGCCTTAACGCGATCGCCGTGCTGCGGGCGATGCAGCATCAGAACATCGTGGTGGTGGACATCAGCGCGGAAAAGCGCGAGGCGGCGTTGCAAGCCGGCGCGCACAAGGTGGTGGACGGCAGCGGCGAGGGCGTCACCCAACGCATCATCGATACCGCGGGCGGTCCGGTGCTGGCGGTGATCGACCTGGTGAACGGCACCCAGACGGCGCGCTTCGCATTCGAGGCGCTGCGCAAGGGCGGCAAGCTGATCCAGGTGGGGCTGTTCGGCGGCGAGCTGACGGTGCCGCTGCCGTTGATGGCGATCCGCGCGTTGACCGTACAGGGCAGCTATGTCGGCAACCCAAAGGAACTTCGTGAGCTGGTGAAGCTGGCGCAGTCGGGATCGCTACCTGCATTGCCGGTGGCGATGGTGCCGCAGAGCCAGGCCAATGATGCACTGATGCGCCTGCGCGATGGCAAGGTGACCGGACGGCTGGTGCTGCGCTCGGAAGCTGCCTGAACGCGGTCAATTCGCCTGCGGGCGATCCTCGACGGGAAGGTTGGCAAGCGAGTGGCTGACCGCACGCTGGATGCGTTCCTCGTCGCCGGGCCGCGGCTTGGTGTCGCGACAGTCGAACCATATTCGGGTGCGGCCTTCCGGCTGGATCGCGATATCGATGACGGCCATGACGATCTCCTGGATGCCGCTGGGATGCGGCTAAGACGAGGCGGTGCGGTGGCGCTTTCGCGGCGGTCGCATCACTGGGCGATGAACCAGACCACGATCAGCGTCGTGATCAATCCGATCGTGGTCAGGATCGCGGTTGACTGCGGCGTTGTGGTCTCCACGGAGACCGCTCGGGCGCGCGAGGTACTGGTGCGGCGCATGGGTTGAACTCCTGTCCATTGGCGAGCCATGGCGAGAAGTCAGCACATCGCGTCGGTGTGGCGAAATTAGGAAAGTCCCGTACGGAAATCGACGTGGCGGCCGAGCTGACGCATTATCGCTGCAATCCTCGATGGAGCCTGACATGAGCCAGCATTCCACCCTCCGCCGTTCGGTCGTGTTGAAGCGTCGCCCGCATGGCGCGCCGCAGGCCGAGGATTTCGAGATCCGCGAGGACGCCGTCCCGCAGCCCACTGCCGGCGAGGTGGTGACGCGCACGATCTGGCTGTCGATCGATCCGTATATGCGCGGTCGGCTTCGCGAGCAGCAACTATATGCGCAGCCGGTGAACCCCGGCGACGTGATGACCGGCGAGACGGTAGGCGAGGTCATCGCATCAGCGTATCATGACCTGGCGCCGGGCGATGTGGTGGTGGGCGCGCGCGGCTGGCAGACGCACTCCGTAACGCCAGGCGAGCGGCTGGTGAAGCTGCCTCGGCATGGTGCGCCGCTGTCGGCGTATCTGGGCGTGCTGGGCATGCCGGGTGCCACCGCGTATCGCGGCATCAGCGAGATCTGCCAGCCGAAGAAGGGCGAGACCGTGGTGATTTCGGCCGCGTCCGGCGCCGTGGGCTCAGTGGCCGGGCAACTCGCCAAACGAGCCGGCGCGCGCGTGGTCGGCATCGCGGGCGGCGCGGAGAAGTGCCTGTGGGTGCAGGACAGCCTCGGCTTCGACGACTGCGTCGATCATCGCTCGCTCGATCTCGGGCGCGAGCTGGCGGCCGCGTGCCCGAATGGCATCGACGCGTATTTCGAGAATGTCGGCGGCGCAGTGCAGGCGGCGGTGTTCGAGCTGCTCAATCCGTTCGCCCGCGTCGCGATGTGCGGCATGGTGTCGCAATACAACGAGGCGGAGTTCCCGCCCGGACCGAATCTAGGTTTCGTGGTCGGCAAGCGCGTGCTGATCCAGGGCTTCATCGTGTCCGACAAGCCGGAGAAGCTGGCGGAGTGGCGCGCGCTGGCCTCGCCTTGGGTCGCGGAGGAAAGTCTGACCTATCGCGAGGACGTGGTGGATGGGCTGGAGAGCGCGCCCGATGCGCTGGCAGGAATGCTGGAGTGGGCGCAACTTCGGCAAGCTGCTGGTCAGGGTCGGGGCGGATCCCGGCTAGAGCCTGTCTCTGACTGCATCTGACCCAACCTGCCGTAGGCGTGTGCCCTCGCAGAGGTACCGCCTATGCCATGACCGCCGCTTTAGCTTTGCGGCTGACTTTCAAACGGAGCCTCAACGGCACTGGCACTGTTATACCAGGCGCCGAAATGATCAACTCTCCAACCCCGTCATGGCCGGGCTTGTCCCGGCCATCCTCGCGCGCATTGAGTTTGCGAAAGATGCAACCCCAGTCAGCAGACATCCGATGGATATGGCCGGATCAAGATGCTATGGGGGTGGACGGTCGCAGCAGCATGTATCCTAGCGGTTGTCCAAACCCCATAAGGAACGATGCGATGCCAAAGCAATCGACTGCGACCGCCTTCGATCACGATAGCACGCTGGTGCTGGCACTGGAATTGAGTGGCAAGGGATGGGAGGTCGGGGCTGTGTTGCCGGGCGTAGCTCGCCGGCCGCGCCGCAGCCTGCCGGCCCGCGACATGGCGGCGTTGCTGCAACAGATCGAACGCTGGAAGGCAGAAGTGCTGCGGGCCGGGCGAACCGTGCGCCGGACCGTGCTGGCCTACGAGGCAGGTCGCGACGGGTTCTGGATTGCGCGGTATCTGCTGGCGTGCGGCATCGAGGTGCAGATCATGCATCCTGCGAGCATCCCGGTGGAGCGACGGGGGCGGCGAGCCAAAACCGATCGGATCGATCTCGACATGCTGCTGCGGACGCTGCTGGCCTGGCTGCGAGGTGAGCCACGCGTGTGCTCGATGGTGCGCATTCCGAGCGAGGCCGAGGAGGACATGAGGCGGCCGGAACGGGAGCGCGAGCGGCTGGTGAGTGAGCGGATCGCACTGGAGAACCGCATCGAGAACCTGCTGTGCCTGCATGGCATCACTGGCTTCAGGCCGCGTCTGAAGAAGGCCGCGGTTCGGCTCGACGAATTGCGCAGTGCCGCCGGCACGCCTCTGCGGCCACAGCTGCTGGCGGAGGTGAAGCGGCTGATGGTGCGTCATCGCCTGCTCAGTGAGCAGATCGGGGAGGTAGAGGCGGCTCGCGAACAGACGGCGGCGGCGGCGGAACCGGACCACGCGGTGCAACAGATCCAGATGCTGACCCGCCTGGTCGGGCTCGGACTTGCGACCGCGACCGGGTTGACGCGGGAGGTGTTCTGCCGCTCGTTTGCCGATCGCCGCGCGATTGCCGGATTTGTCGGGCTCACCGGCACACCGTTCAACAGCGGTGGCAGCGAACGCGAACAGGGCATCAGCAAGAACGGCAATCCACGGGTGCGCCGTATCCTGTTGCAGTTGGCTTGGCGCTGGCTGCGCTTTCAGCCGGACAGCGCATTGAGTTGCTGGTTCCTCGAGCGCACCGGCGGTGCCAAGGGACGCATCCGCAAGATCATGGTGGTGGCGCTCGCCCGCAAGCTGCTGGTGGCGCTGTGGCGCTACCTCGAGACCGGTGAGCTGCCAGCCGGCGCATGCCTCGCCGCAGCCGCCTGAACGCCGATGGCAACGAATATAGGTGCGGACATGCAGATTGAACGCAAACTGAGAAACAGGCAGACGGTGATCACCACCTGACGCCTGACAACCATCTGGGTGGGCGGTGCACCGTACCGGGCTATGGCTGAGATATGCCGCCGTCAAGATTGGTCCCGCCCCTCCAGACCCCTCCGGCCCCGCGAATGGGGCAACATGGTACGGAACAAATGGTTCCACCGGATACGAGCTTGCAGACCGACAGGTCTGACCAAAGGGGTCGCCCAGCATGCTGAACGCAATGACCAACGTGACCAACACTCACACCGGAAAAGGAACTGCCATCGCTCACAATCCGCTTGACAAGAAAACCCCCATACGAGCCCGGCCATGACGGGGTTGGCGGCGCGTGCAGCACGTCAACAGCAAGGGCTTCTGGTACTACGCGCCCATCTATCCCATTCAGGCTACATGTTGCCGGTCACCTGTATCGAGGTAATGCGTGCTGCCGGCGACCTCCAGCATGATCTCCATGGCGCCGGTAAACCCGGCAAATAGTTCCATCGGCACAACAGCGTCGCCATCTGTCCAGCGGCAGCCATTATCCGCCTCGAATTGGTGGAACCCGTCTACCAGTGATGCGTCAGCTGCCGCGGTCACACGGAATTTGCTGTCCTGCCGCAGCACGATTCGCCGCACTGCCACGCCCAGGCAGCGCGGATCGCGTGCCCGTCCCAACTCCTGCGGCGCGGCAGCGCGCGAAACGATGCGCACGCTTGCCGGACGCCGCGACAGATGGAACAGATGAACGCCACCGTGTAGCGCTTTGCCATCCACACGCCGGCCATCGACAAGAAGGTGCAGATCGGGGTCAGCCGTCGTCGGCAATCCGGGTCGCGGGCCGGCGCGGTCCAGCAGCCGCCGCCAGATCGCATCCACGATGGGTCCGCCGGTCAGCACGGGGGCACAAGGCGGCTGCGGTGGCAGACCCCATCCCGAATTGCCGTTCTGGAACAGCCATCGATTGCCGTCATCGCGATAGCTTTCGGCCGGCGCGCCATCGGCAATCAGCACGCCGTGCTTCGCCAACTCGACATGATAGATGTCGACTTCGCGGGCCTGGTCGTCCCAGATGATCGAACGGTGGTTGACCAGGAACTCGACCGGGATCAGCACATCGTCGATAAAGAGCGAATGGCCCTTGGTCACGTGCAGGTCGCGATGCGGCACATTGTCGGCCAGCGCATTTCTGCGCACGATGACGGGCGTGGCCGCGCTGCGCCGACCTGGCGTGACGAGGACACGCCCAACGCCGATCCAGACGACGGGTTGAGCCTGACCTTTTGCCGTCAGTACCCGTGTCTCCAACGGATAGCTGCTCCACCGGCATCTCGCCGGCGGGTGTGGCAATCTGCGTCCCGCGTGCGAAGCAAACGACAAAGCCGCTATCGGTGATCTCGAACACAGTGCCGTTGTCGGTCGAACCGCCATTTTCGGTTGCACCGAAGAGGTCGCCATGAGCGTCCGCCAGCAGGTTGCCAATCGGGCCGGCGCCGTTTGCGCCGTCGAAGCTGACCAGGGTAGTGGGAGTGGTGGCGTAGCCGGTTGCTGTGTTTGCAATCTCGAACGCCATACCTTCATACCTGCTCGTACCAAACAGGTCGCCCTTGGCGTCGATGATCAGACCGCCTTCTTCGTATTCGGAGCTGAAGGTGACTAGTGTGGTAGGGGTACTGGCGTAACCGGTTGCGGTCTTTGCAATCTCGAACACGGTGCCTTGGTCGATGATGCGCCCGCTGGTGGTACCAAACAGGTCGCCCTTGGCATCGGCAACCAGGCGGCCGATCGGGTATCTCCCGTTGGCGGCGTCGAAGCTGACCAATGTGGTGGGGGTGCTGGCGTAGCCGGTTGGAGTGTTGGCAATCTCGAAAACGGTTCCATACCCTTCCGCACCGCCAATGACGGTCGTGCCGAATAGGTCGCCATTGGTGTCGGTGAGCAAGCTGCCTTCCGGAGTGTCACCGTTCGCACCGTTGAAGCTGACCAGGGTGGTAGGGATGCTGGCGTAGCCTGTGGCAGTCTTGGCGATTTCGTACACCGTGCCTTGCGCGGTCGAACCGCCCCCCAAGGTCGTTCCGAACAGATTGCCGTTGGCGTCAGCGATCGGGGCGCTTGGGTGGGTGCCGATGGCGTCGTTGAAACCGGCCAGAACTGTGGGAGTGCTGGCGTAACCTGTGGCGGTGTTGGCAATCTCGAACAGTATGCCCAGGCCGTTCTCGCCGCCGCCCTCTGTCGTTCCGAACAGGTTGCCATTGGTGTCGGCGATTAGGCCGCCGTTCGGGGCGTAACCGTTGGTGCCGTCGAAGCTGACCAGAGTATCAGGGGTACTGGCGTAGCCGGTGACGGTGTTGGTGATCTCGAACACCGTTCCGTTGCCCGTCGCACCGCCGAACGCTGTCACACCGAACAGGTCGCCGTTGGCGTCAGCGATGAGGGGGCCGGCCGGAATGGTGCCATTGGCGCCATTGAAACTGACCAGCACCTTCGATCTCAGCGTCATGGCGAGCGCCAAGGAACTGTCAATGGGTTACAGCCAACCCCGATTGGCTCAATCAGTATGAACACCAATTGCTTGCGAATACACGCCGTCACCATAAATGCCTCCGACTTGCATCGGGTCCCTTAGTGCTACGACGCGGTCGGAAGTCATTGACCTAGATCAGTCCGGGTTAAACAAATTCTCGGAAAGCGTCACGGCCACAAAAGTCAGGAAAACGCGCCCTGTAGCCACCACACAAGGTCAATCAACCTGTCGCATCATCGGATGTCCGGTTCCCATCACTGCTTCCGCAAGCGGACCGTCGCGATTCCACCCGCCTCGGACATTCCGACACCATTCAGAGACAGGCTCTTTTAGCGATCCCGTCCGTCGATCTCGCCGTGGGGTCACGGTCGCGAAGCTGAGGTCGCCGCGCTCTTCGACGGTATTCCGACGGCGAAGGGCACGTGCGCGGGGGTCATGATGCGAGCGATGTCGCGGAATATCGCATTGGCGACGCCGGGCGCCGGTTTGTCTGCCTGTAAGGTGACCCAGGCAATGATGGTCACGTGCTCTGCGGGAAAGTAGTAGCCGGCTGTGTTGTAGCCGGGGAGCCCGCCGGTGTAGCCGTACCAGCCCGCGCTGCAGCCGATACCAAGGCCAAACGACAGGTTGCCATGGCCGATCGGGATGCACTTCAGCCGCGCCTGTTGTGTCGCCACGCCGTTGGTCTTGCCGGTGACATAGAGGTTCACCCAACGCTGCATGTCATCCATGTCGGAGATCATCGCGCCGGCCGCGCCCATCAGCGAGACCGGGATCGTGCCGCTGACATCGTCCCACGTGCCGTCCTTGGCAAGCGCGTATCCGTGTGCCCAGGGCTCCGGCATGGTTTGGCTATCCGGATAACTGGTCTCTGTCAGTTTGAACGGTTCCAACAGCCGCTTGCGAATTTGCTCGCCAACCGGTTCGTGCGTTACGTTTTCGATCAGCAGGCCCAGGATCAGATAGTTGGTGTTGCTGTAACGGTAGCCTTTGCCGGGCGCGAAATACGGCTTCTGCTTCGTGGCCCAGCCGATGATCGTACGTGGGTCGAACTTCATGTCGGGCTCGAGCTTCATGTGTTTGAACTCGGGCGAATCGAATGCCTCGAACAGGCCGCTGCGCATCTGGCATAGTTCAGCTACTGTGATGTGCTCGGCGTTGGGGATGGTCACGCCCAGCGAGAAGCGGCTGAGAGGATCGTCCAGGTGCAGCTTGCCTTCGTCGACCAACTGCAACACCACACTGATCACGAACGTCTTCGTGTTGCTGCCGATGCGGATATGATCGGCTGGCGTCATTGCCCGATGCGTCGCCAGGTCGGCGTCACCGAAACCATGCACGTAGCTTCCGCCGGCGCCATCCCAGACTCCGATCAGTACGCCAGGGACCGGGGTCTTCGGGCCGTAGGTTTTGCGTTCCTTCTCGACCGCCGCCGCGATCGCTGCCTGCGTCGATGGAGCCGCGGCAGAGACATCGGCGGATGCTTGCCTTGGTGCGACGGCAGGCATGAGCGTGCAGGTGAGGGCGACCGCGATGCGGCATGCGGTGTTGAGCGTCATGGCTTATCTCTCCTGATGACAGCATCGAGGGTTTCCAGCAGGACCGCATGTAGCGGTAGAAACCGCCTTGGGAAATACGGATATGGCGCCGACCGACCACGTTGATTACGCTGCGGGAAGGTGCTGGTGCCGCGCCTGCGCTCCGCCGCGTTGAGGTTCGCCAATGAATCACGTTGATGTCGATGTCGTTTACGCCATTCCGATGCCCCAACCGCGCGGTGCGACAGCGTGAGCGGCGCGGAACACGCTGTCGTCGCGAATCCGCATGCGCGCGTGACACTGCCGGCAGCCTGTCTTGGCATGTTGATGTTGGGCGCCAACGGTACTGCGATCATGGCGGCACTGCCGACGATGCGCGCGCAGCTCGGGCTGAGTGCCGCGGAACTCGAATGGGCGATCAATGCGTATCTCATAGTTTCCGCCGCCTGCATCATTCCCGGCGGCAAACTATGCGACCGTGCCGGTGCACGGTGCATATCGATATTCGGCCTGGCAATGTTCGCGGCGGCGTCGGTGGTGATCGCCACGGCGCAGGTGCCGGCCGTGTTGCTTGCCGGCCGGGCGATGCAGGGATTGGCGGCCGCGCTCGCGGTGCCGGCGACGCTGGCGGCAATCAGCGCGGCCAGTTCCCCGGAACGCCGCGCGTCGGCCATCGGCGCATGGGCCGGCTTCCTGATGCTGGGCTTCAGTCTCGGGCCGCTCATCGGCGGCGTTTTGACGCATTACGTTGACTGGCGCGCGATCTTCTGGGCGAGCGGCCTGATCATGCTGATCGCCACCTGTGGTTTCGCGATCACCGGGAGCGTTGCGTCTTCGGGTGCCAGGCCGGCCGGCCGCTTTGACTGGGCGGGGTTCGTTCTGCTGGCCATCTTCATGGGCGCGCTGATCTCCGCATTGCAAGCGCTGCCGGCAGTGATGCGAGCGCCACTGAGCTTCGTCGGTCTCGCGGTACTGGCCGCGGTGGCGTTGGCGGCGTTGCTCGTGACGGAGCGCAGGATCACGGACCCGCTCGTAGATATGAAGCAGTACACAGGCGCGGCGTTCCTGCGCGCTGTCGGGGCGGGCTCGATCGCCATGTCATCCATCCTGGCGCTGCTGCTGTTCTATAATCTCGACGCCCAGAGTACGGCGGGCCTGGGACTGAGCCCGGTCGGTGCCGGCCTGTCGCTGTTGCCGTTGAGCGGGGGGCTACTGATCGTCGCGTTCTCCGCGCCGTTGTTGGTGGGCCGCTTCGGGCCTCGTGATGCTCTTACCGCGGCGATGCTGTTGATTGCGGTTGCCGCCGTCGTGGTTGCCGTCGCGGTGGCGTTGCGGATGTGGGGGCCGCTGGTCGTCGGACTCTTTGGCATCGGTGCGGGATTGGCATTGCCGTACGCGACGGCGCCGCGCCTCGCGCTGTCCGCGTTGCCACCTTCCGGTGCCGGCGCTGGGTCGGGAGTCATCAATGCCTGCACGTTCCTTGGGGGCAGCATCGGGGTGGCGGTCGGCGCAATAGCGTTCGCCATCGATGGCCTGTCGGCCGTAATGGGGTTCATTTTGGTGTTGGCTCTGATCGGGGTTTGGCTCTGCCGAGGACTGGCGGGCAAGGCCGCATAGAGCTGTCTCGATTTGCGGCGAACCGAGAAATCCGCTACCGGCCGAATGATGGACCAGAAGCTCGCTGACACACTGACCGCCTGGCGACGTCACCTGCACGCGCACCCCGAATTGACGCTGCACGAAACGGAGACTGCCGCCTTCGTGTGCGCTCGCCTGGCCGAGTTGGGCGTTTCATACGTCGCCGGCATTGGCGGCCATGGGGTCGTGGCGACGATCTCGCGCGGGCAATCCAATCGCAGCGTCGGGCTGCGTGCCGACATGGACGCGCTGCCGATCACCGAAACGACCGGGGCGGTGCATGCGTCCACCAATCAGGGGGTCATGCATGCCTGCGGGCATGATGGGCACACGACGTCGCTGCTGGGGGCCGCGGCATTGCTGCAGCAGGATACGTCGTGGTCCGGCACTGTGCATCTGGTGTTCCAGCCGGCCGAGGAAGGTGGCGGCGGCGCCAAGAGCATGATCGCCGACGGCCTGTTCCAACGTTTCCCGATGGAACGGATCTTTGGTTACCACAACTGGCCAGGCCTCGAGGCCGGTGCGGTCGCGGTGCATGACGCGGCGGTGATGGCATCGGGTGGACGTATCGAACTGCTGGTAAGGGGCCATTCCGGTCACGCCGCGTTGCCTCATCTGACGCGCGATCCGCTGGTGGCGTCGGCGCATCTGCTGCTGGGTCTACAAACGATCGTTTCGCGGAACGTCGATCCGTTGGATGCAGTGGTGATCTCAATCGCCACGATGCAGGCTGGCACGGCCGCCAATCAGATTCCCGGCGAGGCGCTGATGCGCGGCACCATGCGGACGCTGCGTGATGAGACCTGCGATGCGGTGGAGAACGCGATCCGCCGTGTCGCCGCGGGCGTCGCGCAAAGCTGCGACGTCGAGATCGACGTGACGTTGCGCCGCGGCAATCCGGTCACGGTGAATGCGCCGGCGGAACGCGACCTGGCGGCCGAGGCGGTCACTGCCGCCGGCCTGCCGTTGCGTCGCGACATGGCGCCGGCGATGACCGGCGAGGATTTCGCCTGGTATTTGCAGGAGCGTCCCGGCGCCTTCGTCTGGATCGGCAACGGACCCAGCCGAGAATGGCCGCGAGTTGCACAATTCCAGCTACGACTACAACGACGCGATCCTGCCGGCCGCGTCCGGCTTCCTGGCCAGTGTTGCGAAGCGCGCGCTGGGGACGACGTAAGTCGGCGCAGTCAGCACCAACCCTTGAGGTTACCCGGCCGCTTTATCCGCGTCAGAATCTCGGTCCTGCCGAGCCACGCGACGCCTTCGTAAATCCGCGCAGATATCGTGCCGTTGCTCTGGGCCGTCGCCGATATGTTGTAGGTGCTGCCATTCTCCGGATCGTAGAACCAGCCACCCGTCCATTGTCCAGGCCGCGACCGCCGCAGGTTCCACACGATCATGCGTTCGCACATCTGGGGCGTGCGCATCGCGGGATCGCGCAGCCACACGATCCTGCCGCACAGCATGCCGCTGCATCCGAATGACTCTAGAACCAGGCGATCGTTGACGATCCAGGTGCCGTCCGGCGTCCATGTACTGGCGCGCAAAGGCGACGCAACAAAGGACATGCACAGGGCGATCAGCAGCCCGAACAGAACTCCGGATTTTGGCATACGCATGGAAACACCCGCACCTCCTGCTGACATCTGATCTTACAGGCGAGATGCGAACGATCGCAAATGGTCATCAGTGTTTCGCGTCTTGATCCGACGCCCAGGTGAGCTCCGCCACCAGCTTGAAGGGATATTCAGGCTCGCGATAGCCATGACCGCCCTGTCGCTTCGGCAGCTTCACCTTCTCCTTCGGCATCGCTTCATACGGAATCTGACGAAGCAGATGTGATATTGTATTCAAACGCGCCCGCTTCTTGTCGTCTGAGCGCACCACGAACCACGGCGCCCAAGGCGTGTCGGTGGCCTTGAACATCTCGTCACGCGCTCGCGAATAGTCATGCCAGCGACTGTAGGACTTCAGGTCCATCGGCGACAGCTTCCAGATCTTGCGACCGTCGTCGATGCGAGCCTGCAGCCTGCGTGTCTGCTCTTCCTCACTGACCTCCAACCAATATTTCAGCAGAATGATCCCAGCGTCGGTGATCGACCGTTCTGCATCGGGAGTCGTCTGGAGAAAGCGTGTCGCCTGGTCCTCGGTGCAGAACCCCATCACCCGTTCAACGCCGGCGCGGTTGTACCAGCTTCGGTCGAAGATCACGACTTCGCCTCCGGCGGGTAGATGTGCGATATATCGCTGAATGTACAGCTGGGTTTTCTCGCGTTCGGTCGGAGCTGGCAGGGCGACCACACGAAACACACGCGGACTGACGCGTTCGGTGATCGCCTTGATCGTGCCGCCCTTGCCGGCGCCGTCCCGGCCCTCAAAGACGATACAGACTTTCAGGCCTTTGTGTACGACCCATTGCTGCAACTTGACCAATTCGACATGCAGCCTGGTCAATTCACGCTGGTACGCCTTCTCCTTCAGCTTGCCATTGACTGCCGACATCTCGCCGTCGTTCGTTGCGTTGTGTTGCTTGACCGCACGCACCATGATCCCCCACGCGCCTCTTGCTGGATCTTGTCATTACCGTGTTTGTGCCGTGACGAGTTGATCTGTGTCAAACAGTCCCAGGAGGACGCGCTAGCCGGCACCACCGGAATTTTGCGCCAGTGCTTGCGCGATCAATCGCTGCCGCTCGATCATCGACTGTGGTGTCGGGGGTATTGCGACGCCGTTGAAACGGCCGTAGGCGGGGCTGCTATTGCCGAGCGGCACGCCGTGCGCCTTCAGTTGCGCGCCGGTCATGACATCGCTCGCCAGCAGATCGCGGACCAGGACACGATTGCCGTCGTTGGTATAGCAAGCCCAATGATCCAGTCCTGCCGTCGGGTGTGATTCTTCCTCGGCCGCCGCATCGATGCTGTAGGGAATGCCGTCTGGGGCATTGCCGGCCCCGAACCAATCCATCAGCAGCTGGCTGTCGAATTGCAGGTCCAGCCAACGATCATTTCCACCCAATCCGTCATATCCAATAACACAGGCACCGAGCGAGTTGTTCTGCCGCATCGGGTGACACAGCTGCGTGGCGCCTAGCCGCAGCACGGTATCGATCCGGCTGGATACGTTGAACACGTCGAACGGACAGCCGGCGAAACTGGCCGCGGCATCGACGCAGAATTCGGCTCCGTCGAGCAGCACGACACGATCGAGGTTGGTCGGCATGCGGGCTCGGATCAGGCGAAGCGCCTGGCTGAACGTGCGCGTGCCGAGGCTGTGTGCCAGTACGCGCAGCGTAATCTGTTTGCTGCCCAGATAGACGAGGACGGACGCCAGTGCCCGTGCGGCCTGCGGCGCGAGGTCAAACACCGCGTACTGGTAGAGGTTGTTCCAGCCCGCACTGGTGGTGGGGCCGATGTCGGCTTCCGACCGATAAGCGAACGCAACGGCATTTTCCGCACGATTCTGCCCGTTTTGGTCGCATTCGCCGACTATTGGCAGCCAGGTCAGGTGCGCATCCAAAGTGGCGGAGGGGTAGCCGTAGACCAATTGGAATGGGCTGTCCGGGCTCACTCCATTGTTTTTGCTGGGGTCGAAGAGGTAGCCGTGGACCATGACCACAACAGGATCGGGGCGGTCGCCGCGTGCAGCGAGCCAGTTGTCGATGGCTGCCGCCAGTGGTGGTTCTGCTGCTGCATAGCCCGGCTGCGCTTTGGGGAAGTTTTGCAACGTGTTACTGTTGTCGTCGCGGAACACGTCGATTGCATTGCCGTATTGACTGGGCGCGCCTGCGTCGACTGTGTCGTAGATCAGCTTCAACATGAGAAAACGCGCTCCTATAGAGTGACTGGGCGCGGCTAGGCAAGGCTGACCTACCCCACGTGGCGTTTTGCTTCAAGGATGAATCGATTGCGGTGTTTGGCTGCGCTATTCACATGCGATCCGGCATGCCTCGTGCGGCGAACAATCCGGCGCTCCGCTGCGATGATCGCGTCGCGCACCGCTTCGAGTTTGGGGCCGTGCACGACGAACGGAGCGCATGCTTCGCCTTCTCGGAGTATGGCGATGTCGGGGCCATCACCGGAGAAGTCGGCGAATAGGCGAATGCTGCCGTCGTTGGTCTCGAAATTGTCGCGATGTCCTACATCGAGGTAGCTCTCGGCGGGCAGGCCCTCGGCCAAGAGTACTGCGTGCCGCGGCAGTTCAACGTGATAGTAGGTGACCTGGCGCACCGCCATCTGTCGAATGCCGCGGCCATTGATCAGATACTTCACCGGGATCAGCACGCCGTTCACGAACACTGCGTGGTCCGGCGACAGGAACAGGTCGCGTTTTGGCAGACCTCGGCCGAAGACATGGGCAGCAATCCGCACTGGACGAACTTGACGCGGATCGGGGTGGCGCAGGCAGTCGACACGGCGATGGCCGATCCAGATCACCGGCTCGAGGCGTTCCTGCGGCACGGTTCGCACGCGGTCGCCAACCTGCAGCGATTCCACCGCGATTGTGCCGCGTTCGGTGGTGATGTGCGTGCCGGCGGCGAAGCACGCGAGGTTGTTGCCGACGACCGTATCGTTGGTGCTGCCTGGGTCAACCACGAGCTGCTTTCCGGTATTCGGCAGGAGCTGGCCGGATGCGTCGAAGCCGATGGTATTGTGGATCACCGATATGCGATCGGTGCCCGCGGCGAGGGTGACGCCATTACCGATATTGCCGCTGACGAGATTGCCGATGCCCAAGCCGATGCCGCCGATGGTATCATCATGCGATGTGCCATCTACGATGATGCCGCCTTTCTGGTTTGGCATCGCCGCCTTGCCGGTTGAACTTAGCCCGGCGTAGCTGGCTATCACTACATTATTGAAGCTCTGCCCGCCCAGCTCGGCGCCGTAGCCGAAGTTGCCCGAGAACGTGTTCTGCGGGATCACCGAGAATACCGAGCCGCCGACGGTATTGTTGTGCGCGGTGCCATCGATCAGCAGTCCATCGCCGTCGTTTGGCAATAGCGCGGTGCCTTCCGTGTTCAGTCCGACGATGTTGGGTTCCACCGTGACACCGGACGCGTCGCCCCCGATTTCGATGCCGTTGTTCGTGTTGCCGGAGAACACGTTGGTCTGGACGTCGATGCTGCCGCCGGTCGACGTGATCAGCATCCCATCATTACCGTTAGCCGCCTTGCCGCCGAACGCGAACAGGCCGCCGAACGTATTGAAGGAGATCAGGTTGCTGGCGGTATCGCGCACCTCAATCCCATTCTGGCCGTTGCCGGCAGAGACGTTGCCCAGCGGGATTACACCGCCGATGGTGGTGTTGGCGGATGTGCCTTGTACCAGAATGCCGTCGAGGTTATTGGCGAGAATTTGTGAATTGTTCGCCGCGGTGCCGAGGAAGTTCCCCTGCACCACGGTGTTGTTCGAATCGGTGACGCTCAGCCCGTTGCCACCGTTGCCGCTCAATACGTTGTAGTAGACGAAGGGGAGGTTGAAGGACTGGCAGCCGACCAGCGAGTTGTTGTCGGAGTTCACCACCGCCACGCCATCCAGCGCATTGCCGATCTTGGCGTCTCCATTGGCGCTGGTGCCGACGAAATTGCCGTTGAGCATGTTGTTTTGCGAGCCGGAGTCGATCAGCACGCCGTTCGCGCCATTGCCCGATATCAGGTTGCCTTGCGGTGGCACGACGAAGACCGGTGTGACGGTCCCCTTGTTGCCGGTCGGGTCGTTGACAGCGCCGGTAGCGGGGTCAGTGAAGGCGATACCGCCGATCTGGTTGCCGCTGGCGCCGGCGGTCAGCAAGAGGCCATTGCGGCCGTTGGGGATGGGCGTGGTGCCGGACGGATCAGTGCCGATACGGTTGCAGACCAGCGTGTTGCCTGAGGAGCCGTGGAAGCTGATGCCGTTGCCACCATTGCCGGAGATGACGTTGCCGACCACACCGGTCGCAAGCGTGGGGTTCAGCCCAATGAGATTGTTCGACGAAGTGGTGGCGATGAACACGCCATCGCCCGAATTGCCGGCGGCGGTTCCCGCGAGGTTGAGGCCGATGTAGTTGTCGTTCAGCGTGATGTTGCCGGATGCCAGCGTTACACCGTTGCCGTTGGCGTTCGCCACGGCCAGGCCGAGGAGCTGTGAGCCGTCGGAGCCCGGTGCAAATGTCAGGCCCGCATTGTTGTTGCAGTTGATCTCCACCACGGGTGGCGCGCCTGGTGTCGATGTCGCATCGATCGTAACGGTGTGTGTCACAGCCGGGAGGTCACTGCTGAGCGTGATCGTGCCGTTAATGGTGAAATTGATCACCGTTGGGGAGCCGGAATCGCCGTTGGCCTCGGTGATCGCGGCGCGCAGGGAGCCCGGGCCCGAATCATTCAGGCTGCTGACCGTGAAAATTGACATTGGCCTTCCTCCCTCGGGGCGACCTACGCCGCCACGTTATCGATTAACCTTACCGAACCGAGTTGCGCCGCGACGACGAGGCGAGCTGGCCGATGAAGGATCTGCAGTGGCTGCAGCGTCGGACCATCGACCAACGCCAAATATTCAACTGAAAGACCAGACTCCTCGATGGCACGTCGCGCGACGGCGAGCGCATCATCAACCGCCGCGCCTTTCGCGAGAGTTTCGATGGCTGTCGTCAGCGCGGCATAAAGTCGTGGCGCGCGTCGCCGTTGATCACCATCAAGAAATCGGTTGCGCGACGACAGCGCGAGGCCGTCCGATTCTCGGACCGTAGGCACGCCAACGATCTCCAACGGCAGATGCAGATCGGCGACCATGCGCGTCACCACCTGCAATTGCTGCCAGTCCTTCTCGCCGAAATAGGCGCGATCAGGCCTCACCTGGCCGAACAGTTTCGCGCACACCGTGGCCACGCCGCGGAAATGCCCCGGCCGCGCGGTGCCTTCCCACATTTCCGCGGGCCCCGCCACGTCGATCGTGGTGACGTCATCGGGTGGATACATCGTGGACACGTCGGGCAGCCACACCAAATGGCAGCCAGCGGCGCGAAGGATCTCCAGGTCGCTGGCTTCATCGCGTGGATAACGCGACAGGTCCTCGTTGGCGCCGAATTGCAGCGGGTTGACGAAGATCGACATGGCAACCGCGGCGTCGCTTTCCGCCGCCGCACGAACCAATGCACGATGACCGTTGTGCAGTGCACCCATTGTTGGCACCAGCGCCAATGCACTGTGCGTGGCGCGCAACGAGGCGCAGCCGGCGCGAAGCTCCGCGAGGGTGCGGACAATCAACATGGCGCAAACTTGGTCCTGCTGCCGCGTCAGTGCAACATCGCGAAACGCACAGGGGAGATCGTTAACATGAAGCTTGCAGGAAAGATCGCGTTGGTCACCGGTGGATCGCGCGGCATCGGCCGTGCCACCGCGCTGGCCTTCGCGGCGGAAGGTGCCGATATCGCGTTCTGCCATCTGGACGACGATGCCAAGGGTGAGCAGACCGCGAACGAGATCCGCGCACTGGGGCGGCGCGCGATGCATCGCTCGCTCGACGTGGTCGATATCGCCGCCAGCCGCGCGTTCGCGCACGATGTGGCGGAGGAGTTCGGCCCGATCGACATTCTGTTCAACAACGCCGGCATGAACATCCGCAAGAAATTCGAGGACTACACCGAGGCCGATTATGACCGGATCCTCGACGTCCACATGAAGGGCATGTTCTTCATGGCCCAGGCGGTCTATCCGGCCATGGTGGCGCGTGGCAGCGGCTGCATCATCAACATTGCCTCGCAACGCGGCTTGAAGGGCGCGGTGAATTCGACGCCGTATTCTGCGGCGAAGGCAGCGATCATCGGCTTTACGCGCGCGCTGGCCTGGGAGGCAGCGCCGAAAGGGGTGCGAGTCAACGCCATCGCGCCTGGCCCGATCGTTACCGACCTGACGGCGACGATGGAACCGGCTGATCGCCAGGCGTTCATCGATGCATTGCCGGCGAAGCGGTTCGGCCGGCCGGAGGAAATCGCTGCGACGGCATTGCTGCTCGCCGGTCCGGATGGTGGCTACTACGTGGGGGCGACGCTGTCACCCAATGGCGGTGACATCATGTATTGATGGCTCCATCGGCGCCGGCCGATCTGATCGTTCCAAGTTGACACAAATATGCATCAAGGCCGCGAAAAAGAGACTGCATTTCGATGGCCAAATTTCGTGTTGCCCTGAATCCGTAAGAAGTGTCAGAGTGACTATACAAAATAAAGGGGAAATGCTCATGGACATGTCGCGACGTGTCGGAGCGGAGTTTTTTGGCACATTCTGGCTGGTGTTTGGCGGGTGCGGCGCTGCTGTCCTCGCTGCCACTTTTCCTGCTGTTGGTATCGGTTGGCTGGGAGTGGCCTTCGCTTTCGGACTCACGGTGCTGACGATGGCCTATGCTGTCGGACATATCTCCGGCGGCCATTTCAATCCCGCGGTGACCATTGGCCTCTGGTCTGCTGGCCGCTGCGCCAACAAACACGTCGTTCCCTACATCATTGCCCAGGTGGTCGGAGCAATTGTCGCGTCATACGTCCTATGGACGATCGCATCCGGCAAGCCCGGCTGGGTGCCTGGAGGCTTCGCCTCCAACGGCTACGGCGATCTTAGCCCTGGCAAGTACAGCCTCGGTGCCTGCGTGGCGATGGAATTCGTGATGACGTTCTTCTTCCTGCTCATCATTGTGGGAACGACCTCGAAGGGTGCCGCCAGCGGCTTTGCCGGAATCCCGATTGGACTGGCACTCACCCTCATCCATCTCGTGTCGATTCCGGTCACCAATACATCGGTAAATCCTGCGCGCAGCACTGGACCCGCGCTGTTTGCTGGTGGCGAGTATATCGGCCAGCTCTGGATGTTCTGGGTCGTGCCATTGGTAGGTGCCGCCGTGGCCGGCGGACTCTCGCGGTGGATGTATGACCCCGAACCGCTGATCGATACCCTCGTCCTCGAGGAGCGAAGCACGATCTGAGCCACGCGCCATGGGGGGCGGCTGTATCGCGGCCCCCATGGCGAGCGCCATCAAGGCGACAACCCACTCAGCCGACGCAACGCTGCATCGCAGCAATATGCAATACGACCAGCCATGGCATGATGCAGAATGCGCTGATGCTCATTCTGTATGGTGCGGCCAGATGATGGATACGGAAACCCTAGCCCGTCGCGGAGACGGCTTGCCTGCCGGCGATCGGCTGCCAGCCGTCCCGACAAAATTGCCAGATGGCGCATGGGGCACAATTGATCTCAATCTTTTGATCGTCTTCGACGCGCTCATGCGGGAACGCAATCTCACGCGGGCCGGCCGGCTGCTCGGGCTCAGTCAGCCCGCAACCAGCCATGCGTTGGCGCGGCTCCGTCACATGCTGCACGATGATTTGTTCATTCGCTCGCCCGAGGGGATGCAACCGACGCCCCGGGCGGAGCAGATGGCGGAGCCGATACGCGACGCGCTGCGTGTCCTGCGTCTGACATTGGAACCCGAGGAGTTCGACGTCGCGCGATCGGTGCGCGGCTTCTCACTGGTCGTGAACAATTATGCTGCGCGCGCGATTGTCCCCACGCTGGCCCGCAAGGTCGGCGAGAGCGCGCCCAACGTCAGTCTGGACATAAAGCCGGTCGGGATGGTTGATGTACTGGACCAGTTGGACGCCGGCGGTGCCGATGTCGCGCTGGCCCAGCTTGTCGATGGAGGCGAACGGTTCAAGTGTGTGCGGGTCACGGATGATGACTACGTTGTAATATTGGACAAGGACCATCCTGCCGCGCAGGAGCCTTCAATCTCCATTGAACGTTTCGTCGAGATTCCACATGTTGTGATTACGTCGAGCGGTGACGATACGAGCTTCGTGGATCGTGCACTGGAGGAGCGAGGGTTCGCACGCAAGGTGGCAACCCGCGTGCCATTCCTGTCCATTGTCCTGATGCTCGTTGGTGCGGATCGTCTGTCGATCCTGCCGCGTCGTTCAGCCAATGGTCTGTCTGTTGTGTGTCCTTTGGTGGTGAGGGAACTGCCCTTCCCATCGCCACGCATTACACTGTCGATGATCTGGCATCGGCGTCTGGACAACCAGCCGGCCCAGCGTTGGTTGCGAGGTATGATCAGGGCCTCCGTGATGGACTGATCGCGCCCCTCGCGGCGGGATATTCGCCGCTGGCATATACGCATTCGCGCATCGGACCTTAAGCTTCACCTCGTCGCCTCGATATTGCACCGCAGCATAGTGTTTGGCGGGGGTGGCGATGGACCAGCGGTTCAAGCGTATCGGCTTGCGGTTTGGGGTTCTCGCACTCGGTGCGGGTATCGCTGTTGCCGTCGCGGTGCGGACGTCCTCCGCGCAGCATCCCCCCTCACAGCAAGCTGCACCGGCGCCCTCCGCCGTTCCCGCAGCGGTCGCAAAGGTGACGCGTCAGGACGTGCCGATCTACGCCACCGGCGTGGGCAACGTCGAGGCATACGAGTTCGGTTGCGATCCGCGCACGCGTCGATGGAAACCTGCTGAGCGTGCCCGTCACCGAGGGGCAGGACGTCAAGCAAGGCGACCTGATCGCGGTGATCGATCCACGCCCCTACCAGGCAATACTCGACCAGGCCAAAGCCAAGAAGGCGCAGGACGAGGCACAGTTGGCCAACGCACGCCTGGACCTGGTGCGCTTTCAGACACTGGGCAAACAAGACTTCGCGTCACGGCAGCAGATCGATACGCAGCAGGCACTGGTCAATCAGGATGTCGCTTCGATCGCGGGTGACGTGGCTGCGATCGAGGCCGCGCAGCTCAATGTCGATTATTGCCTTATCAAGTCGCCGGTGGATGGCCGCGTCGGTATTCGCCTGGTGGATCCGGGCAACCTGGTCCAGGCGGCGAGTGGCACCACCATCATCTCGATCATGCAGATCCATCCCATCTCCGCGACATTCACATTGCCGCAGGATGAGTTGGTTCATGTTCAGGAAGACATGCGCCACGGCAAGCTGCCTGTCCTGGCCTATGCCGACGACGATCACACCGAGCTGGATCAGGGGATGCTACTGACGCCAGACAATACGATCGATACGACGACAGGAACGATAAAGCTGAAGGCGACGTTCCCGAATCCGCAGGACCGGCTGTGGCCTGGTCTGTTCATCAACGCGCATCTGCAGGTTGGCACCGCGCATGACGCGGTCACCGTGCCGCCCGATGCAATCCAGCACGGACCGGACGGGCTGTATGTCTACGTCGTGGGGCCGAATTCGACCGTCAGCCGCGAACCCATCACCGCCGGTTATCAAACCCCGCAACTTGCCGTCGTCACCAAGGGCCTCAATGGCGGCGAAGAGGTCGTGGTTGGTGGCCAGTCCCGCCTGCAGGCGGGCACGCGGATTGCCATACGATGAGTGTCTCCACCCCTTTTATCCGCCGCCCCATTGCGACGTCGTTGCTGATGGCGGCGATCCTGTTGGTCGGACTTGCGGCCTATCCACTACTGCCGGTCGCGCCGTTGCCGCAGATCGATTTCCCGACCATCACAGTCACCGCGCAGTTCCCTGGTGCGAGCCCGGATACCATGGCCTCCAGCGTCGCGGAGCCGCTGGAGACCCAGTTCAGCCAGATCAATGGACTGTCGCAGATGACCTCGATGAACGTGCTGGGCACCAGCACGATCACTCTGCAGTTCGATCTCAATCGTGACATCGACGCGGCGCAGACCGACGTGCTGGCGGCGATCAATGCCGCGCAGGGTCAGTTGCCGAAGAATCTTCCGAGCCAGCCAACGGTCCGTAAGGTCAATCCGGCTGATGCCCCGATATTCGTGCTGGCGGTGCAATCGGATGGTCTGCCGCTGACCGCAGTGGATGATTACGCCGAGAACATCCTGGCACAACATCTGTCGAAGATTTCCGGCGTTTCGCAGGTCGTGGTCGGTGGTCAGCAGAAGCCGGCGATTCGCGTGCAGATCGACCCGGCCAAGCTGGCCGCGATGGGCCTGACGCTGGAGGATGTGCGCAACGCCCTGCTGAATGCGACGGTAAACAGCCCGAAGGGCAGCATCGACGGCCCCAACAGTTCTTACACGGTGCTGGACAACGATCAGCTCACCGAGGCAGCGCCGTACAATGACGTCGTCATCGCGTTCCGCAATGGCGCGCCCGTGCATATCGGTGATGTCGGTCAGGCTGTGCGAGGACCGCAGAACCGTGAGCTGGCGGCATGGCAGAACGGCAAGCCCGGCGTGTTGCTGCTCGCGTTCAAACAGCCTGGCGCCAACGTCATCGATACAGTGGAGCGGATCAAGGCGGCGCTACCGGAGTTGGAGGCCTCGATCCCGCCCTCGGTCCATGTCAGCACGATCGTCGATCGTACGCAGACCATCCGCGCGTCGGTAAATGACGTCGAATTCACACTCGCCCTGTCCATCGGGCTGGTGGTGATGGTGATCTTCCTGTTCCTGCGGAACGTGTGGGCCACCATCATTCCGAGCGTCACCGTTCCGCTGGCGCTGGTTGGCACACTCGGCGCGATGTACCTGTTCGGCTTCAGTCTCGACAACCTGTCGTTGATGGGTCTGACCATTGCCGTCGGCTTCGTCGTCGACGACGCCATCGTCATGCTGGAAAACATCTATCGCCACATCGAGGACGGCATGAAGCCGATGGATGCGGCGATCAAAGGCGCCGGCGAGATCGGCTTCACCATCGTGTCCATCAGCCTGTCGCTGATCGCCGTGTTCATTCCGCTGCTGCTGATGGGCGGCATCATTGGGCGGCTGTTCCGCGAATTCGCCATGACCGTGTCGATCACCATCCTGGTCTCGGCGCTGGTCTCCCTGACGCTAACGCCGATGATGTGCTCGCGATTCCTGGCCAGCCATCAACCCCAGCACGGCAGGCTCTATCGAATCGTCGAGGGCATGTTCGACGGCATGCTGGCGTTCTACCGGCGCACGCTAGATGTGGCGCTACGCTTCCGCTTCGTCACCCTGATGGTGTTCATCGCGACGGTGGCGATCACTGGCTGGCTGTTCGTGATCATACCCAAGGGCTTCTTCCCAACGCAGGATGTCGGCCTGATCATCGCGATCTCCGAGGGGGCGCAGGATGCGTCCTTCGAGCAGATGGCGAAGCTGCAACGGCAGCTCAACGACATCGTTGCCCACGACCCGGCGGTGGCGTCGTTCGCATCGCAGGTTGGCGCGGGGACGGCGGGTCAGCAGGGCAATGACGGCCGGATGTACATCAACCTGAAGCCGTGGGACCAGCGGCCGAATGACGGCGTGATGAAGGTGATCGCGCGCCTCGCGGAGAAGGCGAAGGCGGTACAGGGTATCCAGCTGTATATGCAGCCCGCGCAGGACATCAATGTCGGAGGGCGGCTTTCACGCACACTGTATCAGTACACGCTGGTGGACTCTGACATCAATGAACTGAACACCTGGGCGCCAAAGGTGCTGCAGGCGATGAAGGCGTTGCCAATCCTGCGCGATGTGGCGACGGACCAGCAGATCGCCGGCACCACGGCAACGGTGAGCATCGATCGTGGCACCGCGCAACGTTTCCAGATTCAACCGCAGCAGATCGACGACACGTTGTATGACGCCTTCGGTCAGCGCGAGGTGACGCAGTATTTCACGCAGCTCAACTCGTACTTCGTGATCCTGGAAGTGCCGCCCCAGCTCGAAGGTGATGTAGCGACGCTGCGCAAGCTGTACGTGCGGTCTCCCTTGGGTCAGTCGGTGCCATTGTCGACACTGGTGCATGTCGATACCAAGCCAATCACGCCACTTGCGATCAATCACGACAGCCAGTTTCCGGCGGTGACGATATCGTTCAACCTGGCACCAGGCGCGGCGCTCGGCGATGCGGTGACGGCGATCCAGCACATCAGTGACACGCTGCACGCACCAATGTCGCTGCAAGGCAACTTCGAGGGATCTGCTCAGGCATTCCAGACTTCGCTGAGCTCCGAACCTTATCTGATCGCTGCCGCGTTGACGGCGGTCTACATCATCCTGGGTGTGCTTTACGAAAGCTACATCCTACCGCTGACGATCCTGTCGACGTTGCCCTCGGCTGGTGTGGGCGCGCTGCTGATGCTCATGATCGCCCACACAGACCTGTCGGTCATCGCAATGATCGGCATCATCCTGCTGATCGGCATCGTGAAGAAGAACGGCATCATGATGGTGGACTTCGCGATCAATGCCGAACGTAGCGAAGGCGTGCGGCCCGAGATTGCCATTCGCGACGCGTGCCTGCTGCGCTTTCGGCCGATCCTGATGACAACGATGGCGGCCTTGCTGTCCGGCTTGCCGCTGATGTTGGAGAATGGTGCTGGCTCCGAACTGCGCAAGCCGCTCGGCTACGCAATGGTTGGCGGATTGATGCTAAGTCAGGTGCTTACATTATATACCACGCCGGTCATCTACCTGTACCTGGATCGGGTGCAGCAATGGTTGGCGCCGCGACGGCATGCGCGCCTGCCTCGGCTTGCCGAGAAACTCGGCGAAGCCAGCGCGGACTGAGGCATATCCCAATGCAATGTCTGCATGAATGCTGCGGTTGGCATTGCGCGAGTTGCACGTCATCTGACGTTCGAACAAAGGAATGGTTGCATGTGCCCTATCGTAGCAATGTTCGTTTCCACTGTGGCTCCAGCGATGGCGGCCGTAGATGCCACGGACGCCCAGCGCGCTGCCGGTTGAGCCAGCGTCATTGAGGGCGACATGAGACCAGGAACATTCATTGCTGGGTTGGCACTTGTATCGTTGCTCTCGGCGGTTGGATGCACCGGTTCAACGTACACCGTTGCCATGCCTCCGGACTTCGAGGTGATGACGCCTGAGGGCATGGCGAGCGTCAGCATCCGTGAACCGTTGCCGAACCTGACGGACACGGAATTCCAGCAGGTGGTCATGACCGGCATGCAATCGGCGATGCCCGGGCGGCTCATCGGACAACCCGTGGCGGCGCCGTTCCCCACGCGTCGAATCGTGTGGCACGTCAATCCGATCGCCGCGCGCGGCGTATCGAGGCTGTCCGTGAATGTCTTCGACAGAGCAACCCCGGTTGCCTACGAGCAGGATACGGTCAGCAACGGTGCGACAGGCGGCACCATCATGCACGCCGTTGCGTCGCTGACGACCCGGCTCGTCACCCGCTACGCCCGTATTGAAACGCAGGCCGGAACAGGAGACGCGACATGAACGTCGGCTTTATCGGGCTCGGTCACATGGGCGCCGGCATGGCGATGAACCTGCTGAATGCAGGGCATGATGTGACGGTCTACAATCGCACGAGAAAGAAGGTCGAGGCGCTGCTTCAGCACGGCGCTCGGGCTGCCAACACCATCGCCGATGCCTGCCGCGGTGACGCGGTGTTCACCATGCTGGCCGACGACGCGGCGGTGGAATTCGTCACGATGGAAGACGGCGGCATCGTCGATAGTCTCGCTGCCGGTGCGTTGCACATCTCCTCCAGCACCATCAGCGTCGCGCTGTCCGAGCACCTCACGCACGCTCATGCGCACGCTGGACAGCGTTTCGTCGCCGGCCCGGTTCTCGGGCGACCCGATGTTGCGGCGGCTGGCCGGCTGTTTGTCATAGCTGCCGGTGAACGTGGCGCCGTCGACGCGGCATTGCCGCTGTTCGATGCGATTGGCCACAAGACGTTCGTTCTTTCCGTGGACCCGAAAGCCGCCAACCTCGTGAAGCTGAGTGCCAACTTCCTGATGGCGTCTGTGATCGAGTCGCTGGGGGAAGCGATGGCACTCGTCGCCAAGGGCGGTGTCGATCGGCAGCAGTATCTTGAGCTGCTCACCGCGACCCTGTTCGGGGCACCGGTCTACGCGACCTATGGCCCGTTGATCGCAACCGACAGATTCTCGCCGCCGGGCTTCGCCGCGCCCCTCGGCCAAAAGGATATCCGGCTGCTGCTTGCGGCAGCCGAGAATTTGCGTGTGCCACTGCCGCTTGCGAGCCTGCTCCGCGATCGGTTCCTGACCCTGCTGGCCCACGGTGGCGAGAGGCTCGACTGGTCGGCCATCGGCAGCCTCGCTGCCAGGGACGCGGGAGACCGCGCGGCGTTGGACGGCGTCGTCAGTTCCGTTGCGGGTCTGGCCGCTTGAGGGCAGGATAATCCATACCCCATTGACGGTGAATCGGTTCAGGCGTGGCGGCGGGAACGCACCAAGCGAGAGATCCTGGCAGATTGCCGACATTTAACCGGCACGCGCTGTGCAGCGCCCGGTGGCTGAGGTAATCGAACACCCGATGTCCTCGGACCCCAGCAGGGCGGCGCCACGCGCCTGGTTGCGCACCGAGCAGCGCGTCGGTGGTCGCGCGGCGCGACCGGTGGCGCTGTTGGGCCTGCTCGGCACCGCGATGGCTGTTGGCCAGGCTTGGTGCGCCGCCATGGTGCTGGCCGGCGCACTGACCGGCCGCCCCGCTGCCAACGTGCGGTTGCTCGGCGGATTCGCGGTGCTGGCGCTGCTGCGCGCCGCGCTGTCGGTGGCCGCCAACCGGCTCGCCTTCAATGCCGGAGCCTCGGCCCGCCGACGGCTACGGACCGACGCGCTGACGCGCCTGCTGCATGCGGGTCCCGCGCAGCTTCGTTCGCAACACACCGGTGAACTCACCGCCACCGTGGTGGATCGTATCGAGGCGGTGGACGGGCTGTATTCGCGCTGGCTGCCTGCCTCGACGCTGGCGGTCGCCGGGCCGCTTGTCGTGGTCTTGGCGGCGGTGTTCGCCGATCCGATCGCGGCGCTGGTGCTGGCTTTGTGCGGACTGTTGGTGCCGCTCGCGATGGCAGCCGCCGGTATCGGTGCCGCCGCCGCCTCGCGTCACCAGTTCCTCGCACTGGCGCGGCTGCAGGCGCGGTTCCTCGATCGCGTGCGCGGTATCGCCACGATCGTGCTCTATGGTCAGGCCGAGCGGGAGGCGCTGTCGCTCGCCGCGGCGGCCGACGAACTGCGCCGGCGCACCATGCGCGTGCTGCGCGTCGCATTCCTGTCGTCGGCCGCGCTGGACCTTGCGGCTGCGCTGGCGTTCATTCTCCTGGCGTTGCGCTATGGCGTGGACCTTATCGCGAGCCACGTCATCCAGCCGGGCGTTGGGTTGTTCGTGCTGTTGCTGGTGCCGGAGTTCTTTGCCCCATTGCGTGCCTTTGCGGTTGCCTACCAGGACCGGCTGCACGCGACCGGCGCCGCCGAGGCGCTGCTGGATCTGCCGCCCGCCCCGGAGCCGCAGCCGCAGCGCGAGATCCGCACCGTCGCGGCGCGCGGTGTCGCCGTGGCGTTCGAGGACGTTCACCTGACCTGGGATCCCGCGCGCGGTCCCGCGTTGAAAGGCCTGTCGTTCCGTGTGCCAGCCGGCGAAACCCTTGTGCTGGTCGGCCCGTCAGGCGCCGGCAAATCGACTGTGATCGAAATCCTGCTCGGTTTCGTGCGCCCGAACCAAGGGCGTGTGACCATCAATGGGGCCGACATCGCGGATCTTGTACCGCAGGCGCTGGCACGTCTGACCGCATGGATCGGCCAGCGGCCCGTACTGTTCTCCGCCACGATCCGCGACAACATCCATTTCGCGCGACCCGAGGCCACCAGCGACGAGGTCGAAGAAGCGGCGCGAAGCGCCAGTGTCGATGAGTTCACCGCGACTCTGCCGGACGGCCTGGACACAAAGGTGGGCGAGGGTGGTTATGGCCTGTCAGGCGGCCAGGCACAGCGGGTGGCGATCGCCCGAGCCTTCCTGAAGAACGCGCCGCTGTTGCTGCTGGACGAGCCAACCGCGCATCTGGACCCGGCGACTGAGATGGAAGTGCTGGACAGCCTGCGCCGTCTCGCGCTGGGCCGCACCGTGATCCTGGCGAGCCACTCCGCCGCGGCGCACGGCTTCGCCGGCCGGCGCGTGGATATCCGTGACGGCCGGGTCGTGCTGGCACGTGGTGCGGCATGACCGGCCCGGACATGACCGGAGCACAGGCCGTGTGGCGCATCCTCGCGCTGTGGCGGGGACGCGCCGGCTGGCTGATGGCCGGTGTGGTCATTTCGCTCGCCGCCCTGGTTGCCGGCGTCGCGCTTATGGCAATGGGTGGAGCACTGTTGGCGACGGCCATAGCTGCCGGGGTCCTGGTTGCTCCGGTGGCGCTGCGCGGCGTCGGCGTTGCGCGGGTTGTGCTGCGCTATCTGGAACGTCTGGTGACCCACGACGCGACGTTCCGAGCGCTGGCCGATCTGCGGGTGTGGTTCTTCCGCAACCTGGCACGCAGCACGGCGGGTGGACTCGGGTTTCGCCAGGCAGGCGACGTGCTGGCCCGACTGGTCTCCGATATCGAGGCGCTTGACGGACTCTATCTCCGCATCCTCGTTCCGGCGGCCGGGGCGGTCCTGCTGCTCCCCGTACTGATTGTGCTGCTCGGGATGCACGGTGTTGCGCTGGCAGCGGTGATTGCCGTGCTGTTCGCGACTGCGGCGTTCGTTCTGCCGTGGCTTGGTGCACGCATGGCAACGGATGCCGGGCAAACGCTCGCCACCACGACGGGCGCCCTGCGCATTGCGGCGCTGGATGCACTGACCGGACTGCGCGAGGTGCGCGCATTCGGCGCCGAGGGGCGGATGCTGGCCTCCGTGCAGGCGCGCGAAGCGGCGCTGCTCTCGACGCAGCACGAACTCGCGGCACGGACCGCGATGGCTGGCGCGGGGGCATTCCTGTGCGCGCAATGTGCCATCCTCGCCGTCCTGATCGCCGCCGGCAGCAATCCCGTGGCGGCGGTCATTGCGGCATTCCTGGTGGTCGCGGCCTTCGAGGCGGTGGGCGGGTTGCCGCGCGCCGGTGTTCTCGCCGGCCATGTCGCGACGGCCGCGCGTCGCGTGCTTGAAGCTGCGGATGCACCGGCGCCGGTACCCGATCCGGCGCAGGCCGTTGCCCTGCCCGCCGATTTCACACTGCGCTTCGAGGCAGTGCACTTCCGTTGGCTACCCGATCGGCTACCCGTATTCGATGGCCTTACGCTGGACGTGCCGCAAGGCAGTCGCGTGGCTCTGCTCGGGCCATCTGGAGTCGGAAAGTCGACGCTGGCCGCGCTGGCACTGAAAGTGGCAGCGCCGCAGCAGGGCAAGGTGCTGCTCGGTGGCGTGGATATCGCGGCCCTCGCGGCGGCCGATGTCCGTTCGCGGTTCGGCTGGCTATCGCAGGCGACCCACCTGTTCGACGACACGATCCGAGCCAATCTCAGCCTGGCCCGTGCCGACGCGGATGATGCCGCGCTGTGGACGGCGCTGGACGCGGCGCGAATCGGCGAAATGGTGCGCGCGCTGCCGGATGGGCTCGACACCTGGGTCGGTGAAGGCGGCGCACGCTTCTCCGGCGGTCAGGGACGGCGGCTGGTGCTGGCGCGGGCCCTGCTCTCCCCTGCCCCCATCCTGATCCTGGACGAACCGTGTGCCGGCCTGGACGCGGAAACCGAGCGCGCCTTTCTCGCCACATTGAACGAGGTGGCCGAGGGTCGCAGCGTCATCCTCATCACGCACCGATTGACCGGCGTGGAGCGGCTGGACCGTATCTGGCGGCTGTCAGCGGGCAAGGCGATCGCCGCCGCTGCTTAGCGAAGGCGCTATTTGAGGATGGCGAGCCCCGCGAGGTCCCGTCCCTATGCTGCCAGCAGCACGGCGACGCGTGCACCGAGTCTCCAAGCCATCCGAATCGCGCAGAAAACACCATTGCGGTTGACTGCGGGTTAACCAGCCGGCAGGACAATGACTGTCACGCGCGAGAAGGGAATCGGCCATGCGCCGCCTCGGCATACTGATCCTGCTACTATGTGCGGTGACCGGCAGCGCCGGTGCTGCCGACGCGCCACAGCAGAAATTCGTCGTGTACTTCCAGGAATGGTCGGCCGCGATGGACGACAACGCTCAGGCGGTGATCACCCACGCCGCCGATTTCGTGAAGTCGCATCCCGGCACCGCCGTGCACGTCAACGGGTTCGCCGACCCCACCGGCAGCAAGGCCGCCAATATCCTGATGGCGGACCTGCGCGCGCAGGTCGTGGTGGACCAATTGGTGACCGACGGCGTCGACCCGAGGCTGGTGAAGCAACGCGGCCATGGCTCGGTGCAGTTCGCGTTGACCTCGCAGGAGAGCCGCCGCGTGGAAATCAGCGTCGGCCGGTAGCAGCGGCGTGCTGCAGTCGCTGCTGGAGGTAGCCGCGCACGACGAACCGGCGGGCGTGTTGCGCAGGGTATTCGGGTTCCCTCGGTTCCGTGGCCAGCAGGAAGAGGTCGTGCGCCATGTTGTCGCCGGCGGCGACGCACTGGTGCTGGCGCCCACGGGCGGCGGCAAGAGCATCTGCTACCAGGTGCCGGCGCTGTGCCGGCGCGGCACCGCCGTGGTGATCTCGCCGCTGATCGCGCTGATGGATGACCAGGTAGCGGCGCTGCGCCAGCTCGGCGTGGCGGCCGGCGCCTTGCATTCCGAACTGGATCCCGCCGAAGCCCGAGCGATCACGCGCGACCTGATCGAGCAGCAGCTCGACCTGCTCTACGTCTCGCCGGAACGATTGCTCGCCAGCGGCACGATGGATCGGCTGTCGCATCTCCAGCTCGCGCTGTTCGCCATCGATGAGGCGCATTGCGTCTCGCAATGGGGCCACGAGTTCCGGCCCGAATACCGCGCGCTCGCATGCCTGGCGGAACGTTTTCCCGGCGTGCCGCGCGTCGCACTGACCGCCACCGCGGATCCGCGCACCCGCTCCGACATCCTGCATGCGCTGCGCATGGATGACGCCGAGGTGTTCGTCTCGAGCTTCCATCGCCCAAACCTCCAGATCGGCGCGCAGCCGAAGGTCGGCGAGACGGCGCAGCTGCTCGACGTGCTGTCGCGCCATCACGGCGCCTGCGGCATCGTCTATTGCGCCACGCGCGCCAAGACCGAACGCGTGGCGGCGAAGTTGGCGGCCAAGGGGCTGCCTGCCATTGCCTTCCACGCTGGCCTCGAACCACAGCACAAACGCGAGGCACTGGCGCGGTTCCGTTCCGGTGAAGCCGTAGTGGTGGTGGCGACGATCGCCTTCGGCATGGGCATCGACCGGCCGGACGTGCGCTTCGTCGTGCACCTCGACATGCCCGACAGCCCCGAGGCGTACTACCAGCAGATCGGTCGCGCCGGCCGCGATGGCGATGTGTCCGAGACGCTGCTGTTGTATGGCGGGCAGGACATTGCGCAGGCGCGTCACTGGGTGGTGCAATCCGCCGCGCCCGAGACACAGAAGCGCGTCATGCGGACCAAGCTCGAGGAGATGATCGCGCTCACCGAGGGCGTGACATGCCGCACACGTTCGCTGCTGACCTGCTTCGGCGAGGATCTGCCGGAACCATGCGGCCATTGCGACAACTGTGCTGCCCCGCCGCGCACCGTCGATGCGACCGTGGAGGCGCAGAAGGTGCTGTCAGCGGTCTATCGCACCGACCAGGTGTTCGGCGCCATCCACATCATCTCGGTGCTGCGCGGCGAGACGACAGACGGGGTGCTGCGCCATCGCCACGACAAGCTGCCGACGTTTGGTCTCGGCGCGGATCATCCGGCGACTTACTGGCGGGCGTTGATCCGGCAGCTTATCGCGCTGGGCGCGCTGGATGTGGATACGCAGGGGCACGGCGGTCTGTTCCTGGTGCAGGACAAGGCGCGGCCGATCCTGCGTGGCGAGACGCATGTCATGCTGCGCGAGGAGGGCAAGCGTAAGCTGGAGGTGATCCGCCCCGATCGGCACGCCGCCGCAACAGTCGAAGCCGGCCCGGAGGCACAGAACCTGTTCGAGGCGCTGCGTGCCTGGCGCTCGTCGGAGGCGAAGGCGCAGCACATTCCGCCCTATGTCATTTTCCACGACACGGTGCTGCGCGACATCGCCGCCGTGCGTCCGGCGAGTGTCGAGGAGCTCGGTCAGATCAAGGGTGTCGGCGCATCGAAGATGCAACGATACGGCGCAGCGGTGCTGTCGATTATCGGGCCTGTTGGGTAGGCGGACGCCACGCCGGCGTGGGATTGGCTGGCGGAGGGTCAGAGCGCTGTGTCGGTAGGCTGGAATGTCCGGATCCGATCCAAGTCGGTCGCTCGACGACGGGGCGGCCGGTCCTGATAGCGGACACCCCACGGTGACAGCCACCAGCGGCTACGCGCCCATGACGACCGTTCAGCGAGGCCCACCTTCCCGGAATCTGTCGTGCTGTTGGTCCACGTAAGGCTGGGGCCGAAGGGTCCGAATCCCTTAATCAGTCCTCATATTTCCCTTGAAAAATCAATTCTATAAGAGGCGTCCTTCAGGCCGTCCATTGCTGATCTGCTGGACAGTAATATATCCTGACCGGTCTGTCGCGCCGGAAGGCTTCAGTTATGAACATCGTGTGTCCGCCAATAGCTGGGACGTTGGTCATTGCCGGGGACCCGAGGTTGGCGGCACAGATATCCTGTGCCGTCGCTGCACCTGGCCACTACCTGCCGGTGGTTGAAGGGCCGCGCTTTCTGCCCCCGGACCCGATCGCGGAACTGGTGCGCCGGAACAACGCGGCCGGGAGAGCGCGGCCAAAGAGTATTTTGGTGGCCGGGCTTTCGGATAGCGCGTTTGACGCGTTGTCCGCAAGATTCGCTCATCCCCTAAAGTCATTGATCCGGCGCATTTCGGCAGCAGAGGACATCGAGCGACTTGGCGATCCTGAACGGATCAAGAAGCCCCCGCTGAGATGGGGCAGTGACCGTATCGGCGTCGGATTGCTCAACGCGCTGCGCGAAAAGCGCAGTATTGTTTTCGCAGAAGAACCCTCTCCTGCTGAGCCGGTGGCCTCAAAATCGGGCCACCTCGTTGTCTGTGAGCAAGGCGAGCCGATAGCCGAGGTCATCGCGGCCAATTACGCCTACGCCCTGCGAGCCGGACTCTGTCTTATTCCGGAGATAGACCGGGAATTATCCGATGAGCTGCTCGAAGATTTCTATAGCCTCTACGACAATCAATCCGCTTCACCCGGAGAAATGCTGCGAAGTCTCCAGGAGCGGTTTCGCGCGCTCACCGGAAAGCTGCCGGTGCCGGAGCGTGGATCGATCACCTTCATCACGGGCGGGCTGCCCTTGGGATTCTCTCTTCCCGAGGTGCCCTCGACGCATCTTTTTAAATACCCTGACCTCGGCATCGCAATGATCAACGGCTTTGCCGCGGAGCAACCGAACCGGCCAGGTATTGGGTTCGTCGCGCTGGTCGATCCCGATACGGCGGAGGCGCATGAAATCGCGGCAGCCGAGCGCCTGCTTGCGCCGCGCGGCGCGTTCATCCGCACCTATTACGGCGCCGGCGCGAACGTCAGCGACGTGACGACCATGATGGAGCTTCTTCCATATGACCTGATGATCATCGCCACGCATTGCGGCGACGTTGACGGCTTCCGATGGACCTACCAGTTCACGGATTCGGAAGGCATAGACCGAACCTTGGTTGTTGACATAGCCATCGGCATAGGCAGAACCAACGATGCGAACATGCTCAGCGTCACGCAGTTCATACGCTTCATCTCGCTCGACGGCGTCGACTGGCACGATTCGGAAAAGAAAGAGACGCTCTACGTCGGAAAGGCCATTCTTGATTACCTCGAAATGACCAGATCGACGACTGCCCCCATGAAGCCGGTTAAAAAGGAGACCGTGCTCCGCGTCGTCGGGTCATCCGCTTTGAAGATGCACGACCATAACCTAATCGTATTGCCGCGGGCACTGGCGGACGAGCGGACACCCATTGTCATCAACAATGCCTGCGCGTCGTGGCATAGGCTGGCGTCGAACTTCTTCGTCGGCGGCGCCAGAGCCTATGTCGGTACCTTGTTTCCGGTTACGACGTCCGAGGCGCACGAAGTCATTATCAAGTTGCTGGATAAGCATGCGGGCAAGCCGCTTCCCGCAGCTTTATGGTCGTCGCAGCGCGACGTATACGGCGCTGACCTGCGGCGTCCCTATGTTGCCGCCGGCGTCTATCCGCAAAGGCTGCGGATAAAGCGACAGGATGTGATCGGACGCACTATGTCGCGCCTTTCCGGCGCGCTTTCCGGATGGAAGAAGGCACTCGCGAGCATTGATCCGAATGACAGCGATAAGCTGAAAACTGTCCGCGAGAACGTCGCATACTACGAGCGGGAGCTGGCGCACTTTCAGGAACTCGCGCGAAGGCACACGTTTGACGTTCCAAGTTAACCCTCGGGATGCCCTGCTTAGGGGCGAGCGGCACAACTGGGAGTAAGATTCGATGCCTTCTGATTTGTATGAGAGAGACTACAATTCATTCTTCTTACATCATTTGCAATCTGTGAGAGCGGACAGTGCCTGGTACCTGAACCAACATTTCATAGGCAAGGGCGGGAACGGGACAACGTTTCTTGTCACGTGCACCTCTGGCGTGAACACAGGCGTACAGTTTGCGCTGAAGGTGTTCCATAAGATCAGCGACGACCGACGGCGGCAACGGTTCTTGGACGAGGTGCGCCACTACAGGACGCTTTCGCACCCCTCGATCATTCGCGTTTACGACGAAGGAACATATAAGGCAGGCGAGCGCGAGTATCCATTTGCAGTAGTGGACTTTGTGCCGACAAATTTGGAGAAACGGCTCGGAAACGGACTTCCGCAGATAACGCGACTAGAGGTGGTCCGTTACGTATTTAGCGTGACTTCGGGCGTTTCATACCTCCACTCGCAACCGCAGCCAATTGTGCACCGTGACATTAAGCCTGCGAACATCCTCGTTGGTGGCCAAGTCGCGCGCCTCGGTGATCTCGGGTTAGCTAAGGTGCTCATGGGCGATGGGGACGAGAGCTTTGAAGATGTGGCGAGCTATATTGCGATGCCAAGATTTACAGGACGCCCGAACTTGTCCGCATCGCCCGCGGCGAGAATATTCGGTTGACGGTAGCGTCTGATATTTATCAGCTCGGGTTGGTTTTGTACCGTTCCTTGACAGGCTTCAATCCGCAGAAGGCAACAACGAATGGCGATGTTCGGGAAGACATCGAACTAAACGTACGCCCGATCACAGGCGCAGGCGGAGGACGTCTGACTTCTCTAATCCGACGAATGTTGAGCGACGATCCCTCAGGACGACCTAATGCTACTGACCTTCTCAATGAATTAGGCATGATCCACAAGGACATTTGCGAAGCAGATCACAGTGCGACAGGCGTAATGCGCTGAGAGTTGCACCATCGTAGTATCGACGAAGGGTCTATCGCCTCCGTTGGCAACCCTCACAAGGTTGCTCCGGCTCCAGCCAGAACGTGCCACGACACGAAGGTCCGTACGTTGACCCATCGATCGTGTCGCGGACAGTCCGCCTTCCGCCCAAGCCAGCCGCTGGCGAAAGCGATGGCGACCGGGCAGTCGCCTCAGGGCCAAGCACCGACCGGCCACTGAACAACATGAGCGGCTATGCCGCCAGGATGTGAAAGTTCAGCAGGGACCGCGACCGGCGCCTCGTGGTACCGTCAATATTCAACCACAGATGCACACAGATTCACACAGATAAGTATCGTTCATTCCAAATAGACCGCTAAGGATTCAACAATAAGACTACAATAAAGCCGACCCATTATAGCTATAGTCTCCCACTCATGAGCAGGCATCATCAGTGTGCATCTGTGTGCATCTGTGGTTGAATTTCCCTTCACTTCTGCCTCCGTCCTCCAAAGCGCCCCCGAGAGAAGACAAGACTGCGGCGAGCCGCGACGACCGCCGCAACCACCCACGGCCGTGCACGCAGCCGCCCCCGCCCCACATGGACCATCCAGAGATTATTTTCTTGACACGCGCGGCCGATCTGTGACTTTATTCCGCCCAATGCCAACCCAAGCCTCCCTCTCTTCCTCAACGACCGCCCCCACCGGGGCCGAGGCCGGCTGCGCGACGACTTCCACCCTCCTCCTGCTCTTCATCATTCGGCTGCTCATCGCCTGGGCCGAGGGCGTCGCCGCGTCGCTCCGCGAGCGCACCGAAACCGCGGACCTCACCGACCTGGTGCGCGCCTTCGGCACCACCGACACCGCGCTCATCCTGCAACGCTTCACCCACGGCCTGCAGCGCCTCCGCGCGCTCGAGGCCGAGATCCTCCGCGGCCCCCCCAACCCCGACGCAGACCCGCTTCTAGCATCCAGCACCGCTGCCGCATCCGCGCGCAGCCCGTCCGCGCCGCAACCACGCGGCATCACACCACACCACGTCCATATCCTCCCGGCGCCCACGCACAGGTCGCGCACCGCCGCACCGGTCCGTGCCACCGGTCCACCCCACCCCCGCCTCAGCCCGAGCCAACCGCAACGGGGCCAGTCCATCCTCTCACACCGAGGGGCATGGCAGGCCCCGTCGTGCCGATTCCCCCTCCGCGCGGTCCCCAAGCCCAGCCCCTCCCAACAATCCCCGGCCCCGCCTCGGTGAACCCCTCCAGCAAGCAGGCATAAAGCCGGCGCGCCATCACCGCCGCTGCTGCCTTCGTCCAGAACCTCCTACAAGGATGGCCACGACCTGCCCGCTACCGGACCGTCGCGTTCCCTAGCCTCACAGGCCGCCAATCTCCGCCATATTGAACGGCGTCGTCTGGTAGATCTGGTTGATCCAGTTCCCGAACAGCAAATGCGCATGGCTGCGCCACCGATTCTCCGGCGCACTACGCGGGTCGTCCTTCGGGAAGTAATTCCGAGGCGGCGCGATCGGCCGATCCGCCGCAATGTCCCGGAAATACTCGTCACTGAGCGAATTGGTATCGTACTCAATATGATTAAACATATGCAACGACCGATGCGCCGGATCGTCCAACAGGCAAAGCCCCGCCTCGTCCAATTCCATCAGCACGGCCATGCCGCTATCCAGCGGAATATCCTTGCGCCGAACCTCCGTCCAGCGAGACACCGGGATCGAGAAATCATCGGAGAACCCCCGCAGGAAAGGCGAGGCAGGTGCCAGATTGCGATGCCGGTAAACCCCAAACGCCTTCTCCGGCAGTTGGTACTTCGGCATGCCATGAAAATGTTGCACGGCCGCCTGCGCGCCCCAGCAGATGTTGAGGCAACTGTGCACATGGGTCTGCGTCCAGTCGAACACGCGCCGCAGTTCATCCCAATACGTAACCTGCTCGAATGGCATAGTCTCCACCGGCGCACCGGTGATGATGAAGCCGTCGAACCGTTCGGCCCTGATGTCCTCCCACGCCCGATAGAATGATATGATGTGCTCGTGCGGCGTATTGCGCGCACATGATTGGTCATCTTGACCAGCGCCAATTCCACCTGAAGCGGTGTCGAGCCAAGCAACCGCGCAAGCGCCTCGGCGATCGGACGCCGGCGAATTTTCCCGGGCCATTCACATCACCGCACGGCATCGCGGCTGACTCACGCGGCGACATCTACGTGGGCGAGGTCGCGAAGACCGGCTGGGGCAATCTGTTCCCGGGCGTGACGCCGGACAGGCCGCGTGCGGTGCTGCAGAAACTAGTCAAGGTGGCATGAGAACGGGGGAGGCGATGCATGCCGCGTGACTCCATCCGCGTGCTTTGCATGCATCCTCACTGATCTGCGTTTTGATTTTCTTGGCGGCCCTACAGCCGGCGCTTCACGCGCGTGCACCATCCGCCCTCAAGCTGGAACCTTGGCCGTCAACTCAATCCCCAGTGCCTTCATCACCGCGATCGTCGTCTTCAGCGTCGGATTGCCCTGTTCGCTGAGCGACCGATAGAGTTGCTCGCGCGAAAGGCCGGCCTGTTCGGCGATCTGTGCCATACCCTTCGCCCGCGCCACGACCCCAAGAGCATGCGCGATATAGCCTGCGTCCTCCGTTGCGAATGCTTCCGCCATGAAAGTCGCGACGGCCGCGTCGGAGGTCAGGTCCTCGGCCGGGTCGTACGTCATAAGCTTGATCGCCATGTCACTTTATCCATTCATCGAGCAGTCGTTTCGCCATTTTGATATCTTTCGCCTGGCTGGCCTTGTCCCCTCCGCACAGCAGGATCACCACCGTGTTGCCCTGCCGATGAAAGTAGATGCGATAACCAGGACCATGGTGAATGCGCAGTTCGCTGATCGCCTCTCCGACCGGCGCCGCATCGCCGGCATGTCCGTAGGCAAGGCGATCCAGCCGCGACGCGATCGCTGCCCGTGCCCGATCATCCTTGAGCTTCGTCCGCCATCGTCGAAACTGCTCCGTCTGCTTCAGTTCGAGCATGGATTGCTGTAGTCGAAAGACTACAAAGCGTCAAGCTGATAAAATTCCCGGACGGTGCACGGGAGATCGAGACGACCGAGGCGTCGGCGAAATCGGGGCGAGGTCACTCGATCGAGGCGTCGAGATCGTCGTCGTGGCGACCCAGGTATTGCCGCCGCCCGCACGTCGCACGCATTACTGGAACACAGCGTGCTACGAAGGAATGAGGCCGACGGAAAACTTGGCGGCCGATCCGCACCCGAGCCCCCAAATGGAGAAGGCTCCGGAGGTTACCCTCCGGAGCCTTCGGCATTGTCTGCGGGCGTCGTTGCCCTGTGTGAGCTAGACGTCGACGCGAACGTCGGAGATCCAGGCCACGGCAAACGGCGCCACGAAGAGACAATGAGACACTGGATCACCTCCTTTCAGTTTGTTGCGGATAGCTCGAGACTATGACCGAATGACGCCCGCGCCGCAAGCCCAGAAGGAGAGCCGCATGCCGAGCAAGAGCCGTATCGTCGCCGAGGTCGATTTCGCGAAGAATGGACGGCAGCAGGGGTTCCTGCGGCTGTTCCATTCGGTGCACAGCTCCGCCTACGGGTTCATTCCGCTGCCGATCGTGGTGCTGAAGAATGGCGACGGGCCGACCGCGCTGCTGGTGTCAGGAACTCACGGTGACGAGTACGAGGGCCAGGTCGCACTGAGCAATCTGGTGAAGTCGCTGGACCCGGCGCGCATCCATGGCCGCGTCATCATCCTGCCGGCAGCGAATTATCCCGCGGCGATGGCGGGCCTGCGGACCTCGCCGATCGACCAGGGCAACCTCAACCGGTTGTTCCCGGGCGATGCGAACGGGACAGTCACGCAACAGATTGCCTACTACATCGAGGAAGAGCTGATCCCGATGGCGGACATCGTGTGCGATCTGCACTCGGGCGGTTCGTCGCTCATGTACGTGCCGTCGGCGCTGTATGGCGGCTGGGAGCGCGGC
The DNA here is from genome assembly GCA_963726125.1 of uncultured Alphaproteobacteria bacterium. GTDB lineage: Bacteria > Pseudomonadota > Alphaproteobacteria > Acetobacterales > Acetobacteraceae > JAMXLO01. Next base: position 536,359 of record CAVSBG010000006.1, read on the forward strand.
GGGTCGGAGAAAGCGATCGCGGCGCTGAAGGCGTTCGGGGCGCCGGTGGCGTATGTGTCGGCGGCGGGCCCCGGCGGCAATCTCACGCTGTCCGGCGGGGCAGCGCGGAAGGGGGTCATTGCACTGGGGACCGAGGCGGGCGGTTCCGGCCACGTGACACGCGCGGCGCTGCGTATGGTGGAGCGCGGGGTCAACAACGTGCTGGTGCATCAGGGCATCCTGCCGGATAGCGCGCGCATCGTGCCGGATGGACCGACGCGGTTTTTGGAGGTCGGGGGCCCGGATTATTTCGTTTACGCGCCGGACAGTGGCCTGTTCGAACCGCTGGTGGACCTGGGCGAGATGGTGCGGGCAGGCCAACCGGCGGCGCGCATGCATTGGCCGGAGACGCCCTGGGCGGAGCCGGTGACCGTGCATTTCGCACACGATGGGTTCGTGCTCTGCAAGCGCATGCCGGGTCGGGCGACGCGGGGGGACTGTCTGTTCCATCTGGGGACGGATGTCGACTTGTAGATACAGTGTGGCGCCAAGGTAGATAGCCCCCTCCTCATTTCGCGGCAGAGGGAATGGCCGCGCCAATACTCCCTCTCCCGCGAAGCGGGGGAGGGTTGGGGAGGGGGTATCACTCGGGATAGATCATCTTCCTGGTCACGCCACCATCGACGACGAATTCAGCGCCGGTGATGAAGCCGCTCTCCGGGCCGACCAGGAACGCAGCCAGCGCGGCGATGTCGTCCGGCGTGCCGACACGTCCGGCCGGGTGGAATGCGTCATCCGCGCCTCGGGGTGGCTCGCCTTTGGTGAAGATCCAGCCCGGACTGATGCAATTCACCCGCACGTCCGGCGCAAGACTGATAGAGAGCGCGTGCGTCAGCGCGACCAGGCCCCCCTTCGAGGCGGCATAGGCCTCGGTATCGGCTTCCGACATGTGGGCGCGTGTGGATGCGATCGTCACGACGGAGCCATGTGAAGTGCGCAGCATCGCCTCCGCAGCACGGGCCAGCAGGAACGTGCTGGTCAGGTTGGTGCCGATCACGCGCGACCACTCGGCGCTGGTGAGTTGTGCGAGCGGCTTGCGGATGTTGATGCCGGCATTGCAGATCAATGCCTTGAGCTGGCCTTCCTCGGCGCTAATACCGGCGATAAGCGCAGCGACTTCTGCTTCGTCGGATACGTCGCAACGGACGTAGCGTCCGCCAGCCGGCGCAGCTCCATGCGCCGCGGTGTCGGCGACCACCACGCGGAAACCGTCGCGTGCGAGGCGTGCGGCGATTGCAGCGCCGATGCCGTGTGCGCCGCCGGTCACCAGTGCGATCACAGGTCGATCCACGACAGATGGCCTCCCTTGCCGGCGCCGGTGTCGAGGAACACCGCAGTGCCTCCGGCAGCGCCCTTGCGGATGTAGGGACGACCATCCGTGCTGCGGCGATCGTGGCCGCAATACACCGTGATGCCGGTGGGGATGCGATCGACCCAGCGCAGGCTGCGCTCAGGATAGCCGTCGGGCTGCATGCGGCCGGTGGGTTCGCCGTACAGCGCGCGGGCCAATGCGCCGTGGGCGCGCTCCAGACCGTGCTCCGGTGACAGTGCCTCCAGCATCGCGGTGTGGAAGCCGCCATGGACGAACACCTCGCCGTCGCGGCGAAGCCAGGCGGGTGCGGCGGCGACCTCGATGACGACGCGCTCGCGCAGCGGCGCATCGAGTTGGGCGAGAGTCGCGTCCAGTGTGGCTTCGTTGCGGACCGGATGGCCGGCGAGGAAGCGCGCCAGTTTCAAGTCATGGTTGCCCAGCAGGAACAGGCCGCGGCCTTCGTCGATCAGGCGGAACATGATGCGCAATGCACCGGCATTGTCCGGGCCGTAATCGGTCAGGTCGCCGAGCTGGACGACGAAGCGGTCGGTGGCGGCGGCGTACGCGAAAGCGGTCGCGTCGCCGTGCACGTCACCCACCACGCGAATGGGTGCGTCCCGCGGAAGAGATCGGACAGCCATGACGGCGGGGAGCCTAGGTCAGTTGGCGCGCAATGTCCCGAGCGCGAAGCTGAACAGGCGCTCCTTGCCCAGCAGGAAGACGCGGCCACCGCGGGGGAACAGGCGCGCGATGGCTGGGTCTCGCACGTCGAGGCCGCCCGTGTAGGCACCGAACGCCGGCATCATGATGCGGTGGGAGTCGGCGACGAAGCAGGGTCGGCTGACACTGGTGCCTCGGGCGAGGATGGCGGCCTTGGGGTGGTGGTGGCCGGAGATTTCTCCCCCGCGCCGTGGGTCGCCTGATGGCGGAAGGTCAGCGTGGTGGTGACGAATTCCTGCATCCATTCACCGCCGATGCCGTTCGGCGGCGTGGGGTCGTGGTTGCCCTGGATCCAGATGAAGCGATGCGCCTCGGTCATGGCGCGGAGGCGGGTCTGCTCGCCGGATGGCAGCCGGGCGGAGCCCTGCGCATCGTGGAAGCTGTCGCCGAGGGCGATCACCAGGCGCGGCTGATAACGGCGCAGCAGCGCGGTGAGGCGGTCGAGCGTGGCATGGGTGTCCCAGGGCGGCAGGAGCTGGCCGCGGCGGGCGTAGGAGGAGCCCTTCTCCAGGTGCAGGTCGGAGACCGCGAGCAGGCCGGTGGCGGGCCAGTACAGGGCGCCGGCGGGGTCGAGCATAAGGCGTTCGCCGGCGAGGTGGATGGGAGCGGCGGTCATGCGTGGCGCTCGGGGTCACGTCCCCTCCCCGACCCTCCCCCGCTTTGCGGGACAGGGGGTTCAGCCACCAGCAGCACTCCCTCTCCCGCAAAGCGGGGGAGGGTTAGGGAGGGGGTCTTCACGGGCCAAACAAAGACGCCTGCGCCGGGCGTCTGCGCATCGCATTCCCCCGGTGGATCGCCTTGACTGGCGGTGGCTCTCGCTCCCCGGTCGCCTCGGCGATGATCGCCTCGGCTTCGGCCAGCAGCTTCTCCTCGCCCGCGTCGCTCCGAACGCTTTCCCGGCCGATCTCCAGCAGCACCGGAACCGCGAGGGGTGACACACGCGACAGGACCATGTGCACGATCCGGCCTTTCACGCGCGCCAGCATCCCGGCGATGCGCGACAGGTCGGTCAGGCCGCCCGCGGCGTCGGCACGGGTAGCTCGAAGCAGGATGTGGTCGGGCTGGTGGCGGCGCAGCACGTCATAGATCAGGTCCGAGTTCACCGTCACCTGCTTGCGGGTCTTGTCCGCGCCAGGATGATGCCGCTCGATCAGGCCGGCGATCACCGCGACGTTGCGGAACGTCCGGCGCAGCATGGAGCTTTCGGCGAGCCAAGTCTCCACATCGTCGCCCAGCATGTCCTGGTCGAACAGCTTCGCCACGTCGCGCGGCGGTTCGGCGGACCAGATGCCGAGCACATAGTCGGTGGCGACGAAGCCGAGCGGCGCGTAGCCCGCACGCTCCATCCGGCGGGTCACCAGCATGCCGAGCGTCTGGTGCGCGTTGCGCCCCTCGAAGCAGTACGCCACCAGGTACCAGCGGTCGCCGCGGGGGAATGTTTCGACAAGCAGATCGTTGCGGCCAGGCATTCGCGACCGCGCCTTCTGCAACTTCAGCCAGTCCTGCACCGCTGCGGGAAACAGGCCCCAGTTCGATGGAGTCTGCAGCAACCCGCGCACGCGGTCTGCGAGATTGGTGGTCAGCGGCAGGCGACCGCCTTCATATGCCGGCACCATTGGTTCGCCGGTGCCGCCCTCGGCGCATTCCACCACGTTCTCGTGCAGCCGTATGAACCGCAGCAGTCGGCCAGCGAACATGAAGGTGTCACCGGGCCGCAGCAGGTTGACGAAATACTCTTCCACCTCGCCTAGCAGCGGACCGAAGCGCTTCTTGTTGACCAGGCGAATTTTGATGAGCGGTGCCTCGACGATGGTGCCGATATTCATGCGGTGCTGACGCGCGATGCGCTCCGAGCGCACGTGGACGCGGCCCTCGCTGTCGCGGAACAGCTTGCGCCAGCGGTCGTAGGCAGCCAACGCGTAGCCGCCGTTCTCCACGAAGCCCAGCACGTCGTCGAAGTCCTTCCGCGACAAGTCTGCGTAGGGCGCCGCGCGACATACTTCCGCATATACATCATCCGGATGGAACGGCGCCGCGCACGCCAGGCCCAGCAGGTGTTGCGCCAGCACGTCGAGGCCACCGGGACGCGGCGGATCGCCGTCCAGTTCGCGCGCCGCGACACCGAGCATGGCGGCCTCGCATTCCAACACCTCGAAGCGGTTGGCGGGCACCAGGATCGCACGGCTGGCTTCATCCATGCGGTGATTGGCGCGACCGACGCGTTGCAGCAGCCGAGACACGCCTTTGGGGGCGCCGACCTGGATCACCTGGTCGACACCACCCCAATCAATGCCGAGGTCGAGCGACGACGTCGCCACCACGGCACGCAGATGTCCGGCCGCCATCGCGGCCTCGACGCGGCGGCGCTGTTCCACATCCAACGAGCCGTGATGCAGGGCTATCGGCAGCGTCGATTCGTTCATCCGCCATAGCGCCTGGAACATCAGTTCCGCCTGGGCGCGGGTGTTGACGAACACGATGGTCATGCCGGCATCGCGGACGCGGTCCATCACCAGCGGCGCAGCCTCCAGTCCCATGTGGCCGGCCCAGGACAGCTTTCCCGGCGGCAGCATCATGCCGAGTTCGGGCGGGGTGCCGTCGGGTTCCTCGATAACACTGTCGGCGCCCACATAGGCACGGATCGCGCCCGGATGCGCCACAGTCGCGGACAGGCCGACGCGACGGCACGATGGCGCCAGTGTCATCAACCGCGACACGCACAATGCGAGCTGGTCGCCGCGCTTGGTGCCGGCGAGCGCATGCACTTCATCCATCACCACGCTGGACAGGCCGGCAAACATCATTGGCGCATCGGGCAGTGTCAGCAGCACCGCGAGACTCTCCGGCGTGGTCAGCAGGATGTTAGGCGGTTCGGCACGCTGGCGAGCGCGGCGATTGGCGGGGGTGTCGCCGGTGCGTGTCTCGATCGATATCGGCAGCCGCATGTCCTCCACCGGGCGCGTGAGGTTGCGTGCGATGTCGGTAGCCAGTGCCTTCAGCGGGCTGACGTACAGCGTGTGGATACCGGGGCGCGGTGCCTCAGCCAGCGCGACCAGGGTCGGCAGGAAGCCGGCCAGCGTCTTGCCGCCGCCGGTGGGCGCGATCAGCAGCACGCTGTCGCCGGCGCGCGCGGCATCAAGCATCGCGAGTTGATGCCGCCGCGGCGCCCAGCCCTGGTCAGCGAACCAGGCGGCAAAAGGTTCTGGCAATGTTCCAACCATGGCGGTGTTTTATTGGGTCTGGCGGCGGACGGGAAGCGCTGCCACATGTCGCGTCATGGCGCATCCTTCGACCTGGCTGCGGGTCCTGCCGCAGGGGCTGTATTGCGAACCGGGCGGCTTCTTCATCGATCCGACCCGGGCGGTGGATCGCGCGGTCATTACCCACGCACATTCGGATCATGCGCGACCGGGACACCGCGCAGTGCTGGCGAATCCCAACACGCTGGCGCTGATGCTAGCACGGCTGGGCGAAGGCCGCGCCGGCGAGACCCAGCAAGCCCTGCGCTGGGGCGAGAAGATTGACCTGGGTGGCGTGCGGCTGTGGCTGGAGCCGGCCGGTCACGTGCTGGGAAGCGCGCAGGTGGCAATGGAATTCGACGGCTCGCGCGTCGTTGTCAGCGGCGATTACAAACGCACCGCGGATCCGACCTGCGCGGGATTCGTGCCGGTGCCATGCGAAGTGTTCGTGACCGAGGCGACCTTCGCGCTGCCGGTGTTTCGGCATCCGCCGCCGGCGCAGGAAATAGCACGGCTGCTCGCCAGCGTGGCGTTGTTTCCGGAGCGGACGCACGTGGTTGGCTGCTACGCGCTGGGAAAATCCCAGCGGGTGATTGCGCTGCTGCGCGAGGCGGGATGGGACGCGCCGATCTGGCTGCACGGTGCACTCTTGCCGCTGTGCAAGGTCTATGAGTCGCGTGGCGTGGCGCTGGGCGATCTGCGACCGGCCACCTCCGCGGCAAAAGGTGAGCTGGTGGGCGCGATCGTGCTGGCGCCGCCGGGCGCGGTGACGGACCGCTGGGCACGGCGCATGGCGGACCCGGTCGTGGCGATGGCATCCGGCTGGATGAGGGTGCGGCAGCGGGCCAAGTCGCGCGGGGTGGAATTGCCGCTGGTGATCTCCGACCACGCCGACTGGGATGAGCTGAATGCCACGCTGGATGAAGTCGGGGCGCCGGAGGTCTGGGTGACTCACGGCCGCGAGGAAGCGCTGATCCATGCGGCCGGTACGCGCGGGATCACGGGCCGGGCCCTGCGGCTGATGGGCTACGGCGAGGAAGACGAGGCCGAGGACGCGATTGAGAGCGGAACCGCGACATGCTAGGTTGCTCCGGAATGGAGCAGTTCTGGAGCAGACCGTGCCCGTCAATCTTTCGATCAAGAACGCACCCGATGACGTGGTGCAGCGGCTGCGTGAACGGGCATCTCGGAATCATCGGTCGTTGCAGGGTGAACTGATGGCGATCATCGAGGAGGCTGTCCATCCTCACCGTTACCGATCGTTGAGTGAAGTCTTGGCGGAGGCTCGCAAGCTCGGCTTGAACTATCCGGATGAAGTCGGCCGCCATCGTACGAGCGGATCGGGATAGCGGCCATCGTGACAAAGGTTATTGATGCTTCCGCGCTCGCAGCAGTAATTTTCGCGGAAGCGTCAGCCGAGGCAGTTCTAGCCCGTCTGCAAGATTGCGATCTGGTTGCACCACCATTGCTGGACTTCGAGCTTGTAAACATCTGTGTCACCAAACTGCGTCGTGCACCTGCCGAACGGGCTGTTACTGCTCGGGCAATACGGCAAGCGTGGAGCTATCAGGATCGAGACGATGGATGTGGATCACACGGCGGTCCCTGCGTTTGCACAGCGCACCGGTTTGACTGGGTACGATGCCAGCTACCTCCATCTCGCCAGGACCCTGGAGGTCGAGCTAGTCACGCTTGATCGACAACTTGCTGAAGCAGCGGAGAAGTTCCAATGACCGAACCCCTGACCTTCACCTTCGCCGATGACGGCGCGATTCCAAATTCGAAGCTGCCGCTGCTGGTGTATCGCCAGGCGGTGCCGCACGATCCGGCGGCGATAGAGCGCCTGTTCACCGCCAATCGGTGGCCGGCGGCGTGGCGCGATGCGGTGCATCCGTTCCATCATTTCCATAGCGACGCACATGAGGTGCTGGGCGTGGCAAGCGGCCATGCGAAGGTGCGGTTCGGTGGCCCCTCGGGCGACGTGCTGGAGGTCAGCGCAGGCGATGTCGTCGTGGTACCTGCCGGCGTCGGTCATTGCAACGAAGGCAAGAGCGCCGACCTGCTGATCGTTGGCGCGTATCCGGACAACACCGCGCGGCGAGACCTGCGGCGGGGTGAACGCTCGGAGCATGACGAGGTCGTACGGAATATTGCCGCGGTGAAGCTGCCGGCAGCCGATCCGGTGTCTGGTGCCAAAGGTCCGCTGGTGCGGATCTGGGGCGGTTAGAGGGTGGTGGATCGGCGGATCGCGGCACTGCAGGAAACCGCGGCGCGCGGGTTTACCGATGCGATCGGCATGCCCCCGGACGTCTATACCTCGCCCGACGTGCTCGCAGCGGAGCAGCAGCACGTATTCCGCAAGGAATGGATCTGCGTCGGTCGCGCCAGCGCGATCAGCGAACCGGGTGCGTATCTCACCTCCGAGATTGCCGGGCAGCCGATCATGGTGCTGCGCGATCGCGCCGGTGCGGTGCGCGCATTCTCCAATGTCTGTCTGCATCGGATGTCGGTGCTGCTGGAAGGACGCGGCCGCGTTTCAGCGATCGTGTGCCCATATCATGCGTGGACCTACGGGCTTGATGGGTCGCTGCGCGCGGCGCCGCACATGGAGCGCACGACGGGATTCTGCAAGGATGACTACAAACTGCCGGAACTGCGGTCGGAGATCTGGCAGGGTTGGATCTACGTCACGCTCAATCCCGACGTCGCGCCGGTCGCCGAGCGGCTGACGCAGCTCTCCGAGCTCATCGGCCACTATCACATGGAGAACTATATCGAGACGTTCCGCGAGGAACATGTCTGGGACACGAACTGGAAGATCCTCGCCGAGAACTTCATGGAGAGCTACCACCTGCCGATGCTGCATCGCGCGACGGTGGGGCCGGCCTCGAAGATCGAGGAGATGGAGTGCCCGCCGGGCTTCGACACGTTCAACTATCACTGGATCACCAAGGACGCGTCGCTGCCCATTGGCAATGCCCATCCGGACAATACATCGCTCGAAGGGGATTGGCGCAGGACGACGGCGTTGCTGGCGATCTATCCGACGCACCTGATTTCGCTGACGCCGGGGTATTTCTGGTACCTGGCGCTGTCGCCGCGCGGTGTCGGCCAGGTGCACATCGTGTTTGGTGGAGGTCTGGCCCCGGAGTTCATCCGCGATCCGCGAGGGCACGAGCACCTGACGACGCTGAAGACGCTGCTCGATGAGGTCAATGCCGAAGATCGGCGTGGCGTGGAGGCGGTGTTCCGCGGCGTGCGCGCGCCGCTGGCGAAGGCGGGACATTTGAGCCATCTGGAACGGCCGAATTATGACTTTGCGGGTTACCTGGCGCGGCGGCTTACGAATGGCGGCGCGTAGTTTCGCATGGCTGAGGATGATCACGGCCGGGTTATTTCACGCAGAGATCGCCGAGGTACGCAGAGATCGCCGAGAAGCATTTCTTGCGCTTCGCGCAGGCGGCAGGCGGCTTTCAGCCAATGGTCGTGTATTCGAGGCTGGAGGCTTCATTTTGATTTTCTTCTCTGCGCGCTCTGCGTACCTCGGCGATCTCTGCGTGAGATAATCCGCCCGCCAACCGGCACACATCCGCCCAACAGTGGCTCAGACCGAGACCCCGCCGCCCGCACAATCAAAGGTCCTTGGCAAGCCGCAGAGCATCATAAATCGCGGCGTGGATGTTGCGGCTCGCGACTGCATCGCCAATGCGGAAGAGACGGAACGTGGCTTCCGAATTCCGTACCACGGCCTGCGGTTGGTGTGCGAGCAGTGCTTCGTAGTCTACCTCACCCAGATTGACGGATAGTGGCCGCAGCGCTTCGTACAGATCAGTGATCGGCAAGGTGCCGTGCTCAACCACCACCTGATCGACTTCGCGGTCGAAGCGTTCGGGACCATGATCCGAACCGATACTGGCCCGCAGGGCATTGCCTTCTCGGTGCACCGACATCACCCGCGCATTGATCGTGATGCGCACGTTGTGGCGATGAAACACCTCGGCGTACGCTGCATGATTGAGACCACCGATCTCTGGGGCGAAATAGCGTTCGGGAGTGACGATCTCCACTGTGCTGCCTGATTCTGCCGCCAGCTCGGCAGCCTGCATGGCTGGATGGGCACCGTTGTCATCATAGATCAGCACGCGTTGGGCCGGCTTCGCGACACCAGACAGGATGTCCCAGGTGGACACGACAAGATCGCCGCCGCTCTCGAGAATGTCGGTGTTTGGGACGCCACCGGTGGCGAGGAACACGATGTCGGGTGCCTCGGTCAACACGTCGTCGACGTGCGCGTAGGTCGAGAAGCGTAGCGTTGCGCCATGCGATGCGAGGCGCTGCATGCGCCAGTCGATGATGCCGACGAGTTCCCTCCTGCGTGGCGCGCGACTGGCGAGCAGCACCTGCCCGCCGGGACGATCGGCCGCCTCGAACAGCACGACTTCGTGGCCCCGCTCGGAAGCAACACGCGCCGCTTCGAGTCCGCCGGGACCGGCCCCGACGACCACCACTTTGCGGCGTGGGCCGGTGCCGCGCGTGATGATGTGCGGCATCGTGGCCTCGCGGCCGGTGGCGGGATTGTGCACGCAGACCGCGTCATTGCCTTCGTAGATACGATCCAGGCAATAAGTGGCGCCGACGCAGGGACGGATCTCGTCCTCCCGTCCTTCCATCAGCCGACGGCCGATATACGGTTCGGCAATGTGGGCGCGCGTCATGCCGACCATGTCGAGCTTACCGGCGGCGATGGCATGTCGTGCCGTGGCAACGTCCTGGATGCGGGCGGCGTGGAACACCGGGAATTTCGTTGCGTCGCGCACTTCACCGGCGAAGTCGAGATGTGGCGCGGCGCGCATGCCCTGGATCGGGATGATGCGCCGCAATGCCGCGTCACTGTCCATGTGGCCGCGGATGATGTTGAGGAAATCCACCTGACGCGATGCGACGAGGCGGTGCGCGATCGCGATCCCCTCCGTCCGCGACAGGCCGATGTCCCAGTCCTCGTCAGCAACCATGCGGACGCCGACGATGAAACGCGGATCGGTGGCGGCGCGCACGGCATCCAGCACGCGGTGGATGAATCGCAGTCGATTGTCGAGGCTGCCACCGTACTCGTCGGTGCGATGATTGGTCGCGGGTGACCAGAACTGGTCAGGCAGATGGCCATAGGCTTCGATCTCGATGCCATCGAGACCGGCTGCCTGCATGCGCTCCGCGGCAGACGCATAGTCAGCGATGATGCGCTCGATATCCCAGTCCTCGATCGCCTTCGGGAAGGCGCGATGCGCCGGTTCGCGCACCGGCGATGGTGCCAGCACCGGGAGCCAATCGGCCTTGTTCCAGGCGGTGCGACGGCCGAGATGCGTAAGTTGGATCATCACCGCGGCACCGTGCTCGTGGCAGCCATCGGCGAGGCGACGCATCCAAGGCACGATCTCATCCTTATAGGCGAGCAGGTTGCCGAACACCGGCGGTGAGTTTGGCGACACCACCGCGGATCCTGCGGTCATGGTCAGCGCGATGCCGCCCTTCGCCTTCTCGACGTGATAGAGACGGTAGCGATCCTTCGGCATGCCGTCCTCCGAGAAAGACGGTTCATGCGACGTGCTCATCAGCCGATTGCGCAGCGTCAGGTGTTTGAGCTGGAACGGCTGCAGCAGTGGGTCCCTGGCGATGTCGAGCGCCATCTCGCTGATCTATTGCGCGGCTTTTTGCAGGATCTCGTCGGGCGTGGACGAGACGACCTCCACGTATTTGGGCACAAATCGGCCGCCCTCGATGAGCTTGATGAAGGATGGTTTGATCTCATTTGCCAGGATGCGGCGGATGCGTGCGTGTTCCTCGATGTCCGCCCATTCGGCGATCAGGAAGAAGCGCTGCGGATCCTCGGTGTCACGGCAGAGCACGCCATCTTTCACCTGGGCCGACGATTTGTGCATCGGGTTGCCGTCCGAGTAGTCGAACTCCTCGAACAGGCGGATGAATTCTTCCTCGTGCCCAGCCTGCACGCGGAAGTCGTAGATGTGCAGGAAATTCCCTCGTTTCGCCAACGGTTCCTGTGCCATTTGCAGCCTCCTTGGAGCGGCGTCCGCCATCAGCCTATAGTCTGGACGGAAAGCTGGAGGATGGGAATGACAGACGGCCTGGTCTGGCCGAACGAGGGGATGCAGCGCATCCCTGACTGGGTCTATACCGACGAAACGGTCTATCAGCGGGAAGTGGAACGGATCTTCCACGGCCGCACATGGAATTATGTCGCGCTGGAAGCCGAGATCGCGAAGGCCGGCGATTTCATCAGATCCAACGTAGGACCGACGCCGGTTGTGGTCGCGCACGTGACGCGGATGGCGCGATCCATGTGGTAGAGAATCGCTGCTCGCACCGTGGCGTGGAGTTCTGCCGCGAGCTCACCGGCAACGTGAAGGAATTCGTCTGTCCATATCACCAGTGGACGTATGAGCTGAACGGTGCGTTGCGCGCCGTGCCGTTTCGCAGGGGTGTCGCCGGCAAGGGCGGCATGCCGGCGACGTTTGATTTGGCTGAGCACGGGCTGCGACGTCTGAACGTCATGACGCACCGCGGAGTGGTGTTTGCATCGTATGCGCAGGACATGGAACCGCTCGCGGAATACCTCGGTCCGGACATCCTGCGCGAATTCGAGGCGACGTTCGATGGCCGGCCGCTGCGCGTGCTGGGCCATTATCGCCACACCCTGCCGGGGAACTGGAAGCTGTATCACGAGAACCTGAAGGATCCGTACCACGCAACACTGCTCCACACGTTCCTGGTGACGTTCGGGCTGTTGGTCGCCGGCAACCGGTCGCTGATGCTGGCCGACGAATCGGGGCGCCATGGCGTGATGTGTTCGGCAAAGTCGGATGCGAAGGTCGCGCCGGAGCTACAGACGGAGATGCGCGCGTACAAGGAAGGTATGGCGCTGTCGGAGCCGCGCTTCATGGATTTCATCGATGAGTTCGACAGCCCGTGGTCGGTCACGATGGCGACAATATGGCCGAACCTGATCGTGCAGCGCGAGATGAACACGCTCGGCATTCGGCAGATCGTACCAACGGGGCCGCACGAATTCATCATGAAATGGACGATGTTCGGCTTCGAAGGGGATGATGATGCGATGACGCGGCATCGGTTGCGGCAGGGCAATCTAATGGGGCCGGCGGGATTCCTCGGGCTGGAGGACAACGAGGCGATCAAGTTCGTGCAGGACGGCATGCAGCACGTGCCGGATGGGCGGCATCTCGTCGAGCTCGATCCGGCGACCGAGACCGGCACCACAGATACGCTGATTTCCGAGGCCGCGATTCGCGGCATGTATCGGCACTGGCGCGACGTGATGGGTCTGTAAAGCGATGCAAGCAACCTACACCGATGCACGTCTCGCAGCGTTGTTGCTGCACCATGAGATCGATCAGTTCAACGCGCGCTATGCCGCCGCTTTGGATGACCAGCGGCTACAGGACTGGGTGGAGCTGTTCGCCGACGACGCGTTCTATCTCGTGACGTCGCGCGAGAACGCAGACCACGGATTACCCGTCGGCCTGATCTACTGCGAAGGCAAGGGCATGATCCGCGACCGTGCCTTTGCGCTGGAGAAGACCGCGATGTTCGCGCCGCGCTATCTGCGGCACATCATCGGCAATCTTGTCGTGACGGACGAGGATGCGGACGGCGACATCCGCGCCCAGGCGAATTACGTCGTGCTGCAGGTGCTGTTTGATCGGCCGGACGCCACATTGCATCAGGTCGGTCGCTACCACGACGTGTTCCGGCGGACCTCGGATGGGCTGCGATTGAAGGAGCGGCGCTGCGTCTACGACAATCTGCTGGTGCCCAACGCGCTGTGCATTCCGGTTTGACATGAACGACCAAACGGTCGCCGGATCCGGCATTGGTGCGCGCGTGCGCCGCAAGGAGGACGCTCGCCATCTGCACGGCCGCGGATGCTTCGTTGGAGACATCCAGATGGTGGGCCTGCAGGATGTGGCATTCCTGCGCAGTCCGCTCGCCCATGCGCGCATCCTGTCGCGCACAAAACCGCATGAGCACGCCAACGCGATATTCTTTTTCGATGATCTGGTGGGCGTGTCGCCGACAGTCACGCGGTCGGCCCTTCCAGGCTACAAAGTGTCAGAATATCCGCCGCTGGCAACGGATCGCGTGAGGTTTGTGGGCGAGCCGCTCGCAATGTGCGTGGCTGCGAACCGGGCGCTGGCGGAAGACCTGACGGAAACGGTAAGGGTCGAATACGACGAGCTGCCCGCCATCGCGTCCTGCACGGCTGGCCGTGCGCCGGGCGCTACGCTGCTGCACGAGCATTGGGGCGACAACCTGTTCCTGGAAAGCTCCATCGATAGCGGCGGGATTACCGAAGTTGCAGCTCATGCGCCGGTGAAGGTCGAACTGGAACTGTCCTGTGCCCGGCAGGTGATGCATCCAATGGAAGGCAAGGGTGTGCTCGCCTGGTGGGATTACCGCGCGCACCAGCTTGTCGTGCATAGCGCCACGCAGGTACCGCATTTGATCCGCATGGGACTTGCGGAAGTGCTGCACATCCCGCAGGCGGACATTCGGGTTATCGCGCCCGATGTCGGCGGTGGATTTGGCTACAAGTGCCTATTGCAGCCCGAGGAAGTTTGCATCGCCTGGCTGGCATTGACGCGCAAGACACCCTTCCGCTGGCTGGAGGATCGCCGTGAGCACCTGGTTGCCGGCGCGAACGCACGCCAGCATCAGTATCGTCTGACCGCGTTTGCCGATACGCGCGGACGGCTGTTGGGCCTAGACGCCGAAGTGTCGGTGGACACTGGAGCTTACTCCGTGTGGCCCTTCACCGCGTGCCTCGAGGCCGCGCAGGCGGGAGGCAATCTGCCTGGCCCGTACGATCTGCAGGCCTATCGCTGCCGGATCTATTCAGTTGCCACCAACAAGCCGCCGTTTGCGCCGTATCGTGGCGTCGCTCGCCCAGGCGTGTGTTTCGCAATAGAAATGACGATCGACGCGATTGCTCGTGCTGTGGGACGTGAAGCGTGGGAGGTGCGCGCGGAGAATCTGGTGCCCGCAACAGCGATGCCGTACGTCAACATCACCGGCAAGCGATACGATAGCGGCGACTATCCGGCATCGCTGCTCACTGCGAAGAATATGATCGGGCTTGCCGCGCATCGCGCCGGCCCGCAGCGGGATGGCGAGGGCCGCTATATCGGCGTCGGCTTTGCCACGTATACCGAGCAGACCGCACACGGCACCAAGGTGTTCGCCGCATGGGGACTGCCGTTGGTCCCGGGCTACGATCAGGCGCACGTGAAGCTGACGCCGGACGGCGCCCTGGAAGTGAAAGCGGGTGCCAACACAATTGGCCAGGGTCTGGAAACCACGCTGGCACAAGTTGCACATGAAATGACCGGCGTGCCGTTCGATACGATCCGCGTCACGCTGGGTGACACCGCGACCACACCATTCTCCACCGGCGTCTATGCGTCGCGCGGCATCGTCATGGCAGGGGGCGCCGTTTCGCGGGCATCCGGCATCGTCGCACAGCGCATCAAGGCAATCGCGGCGCATCTGTTGCAAGCGAATGCCGATGACGTGGTGTTTCGCGACGGCGGCATCCATGCCGGGAGTGCGAGCGTCAGCTACGCCGATGTCGGAAAAGCCTGGTACGCGCGGCCCGACCAGCTACCGGACGATGTCAGCACGTCCGGACTGGAAGTGACCGAGGGCTACAAGCCCGACGTCGATACCGGCCTGTTTTCATACGCCACGCACGCCGCGCGCGTTGCTGTCGATGCTGAGACCGGACTGGTCGAAATCCTGGACTACGTCATCGTGGAAGACTGCGGCCGGATGGTGAACCCGATGATCGTGGAGGGCCAGGCGCACGGTGGGGCGGCACAAGGTGTCGGCACCGCGCTGTTCGAGGAATGCCCGTACGACGTGAACGCCCAACCACTGGCATCCACGCTGATGGATTATCTGCTGCCGGGCCCTGGGGAATTGCCGAACTTCCGCGTACATCATACGGAAACGCTGTCGCCGCATTCCGCGCACGGCATCAAGGGCGTTGGCGAGGGCGGCGCCATCGCTCCGGCGGGCGCGCTGGTGAACGCGATCAATGATGCGTTGAGTCCGCTCGGCGCGGTGCTGCGTGACATTCCCGCAAGTCCGAAACGCATCCTGGCCGCAATTCGTGCGGCGGAGGCGCTGCGGGCCGCATGAAGGCCGCGGCTTTCGCCTATGTTCGCGCGGACAGCGTCGCGCATGCGGTCGAGTTGCTTGCGGCTGATCCGGACAACACGCGCGTTCTGGCGGGTGGACAGTCACTTGGACCGATGCTCAATCTCCGCCTCGCCCGGCCGTCAACGCTGATCGACATCAAACGCGTAGCCTCGCTGCGCGAACTGGATGCGGACGATCGGACGCTGCGGCTGGGCGCTTGCTGGACGCACGCCGAGATCGAGGATGGTGTGGTCGAAGATCCAACGTGCGGGTTGCTGCCATCCGTGGCGCGCGGGATCGCGTATCGGGCAGTACGCAATCGCGGCACGATCGGCGGTAGTCTTGCGCACGCGGATCCGGCAGCGGACTGGGCAACAGCAATGGCGGTGCTCGGAGCGGGCGTGATCGTGCATGGGCCGGGCAATACGGTGCGTCGATGCGGCGCGGATGCATTCATGCGCGCCGGATTTTCGACAGACCTCCAACGCGGCGAGATGATTGGCGCGATCGAGGTGCCTCGGCTGTCGACGACGGCGCGGTGGGGTTATTATAAAGTTTGCCGCAAGCGTGGCGAGTTTGCGACTGCCATTGGGGCAGCGGTGCTGGATGCCTCGGTTGGGATCGGGCGCGTGGTGTGTGGTGCGACCTCAGGTCCGCCGTTGCTGTTGCCGACCGCTGCCGCTCGGCTTGCGGAAGATGGACCGGACGCGGCCATGGCGGTGATCACAGACGAACTGTCGAATCTGATGGCGCATGAGGACGAGACGGTGCGGCAGGTTTACGGCGTGGCTATACGGCGCGCGTTGCGGCAACTCACATGACGCAGGTTGCGCTGACGGTGAATGGCCGTTTGGTTCAGGCGCTGGTTGAGCCTCGCACGCATCTGGCGGATTTCCTGCGCGAACAGCTGCATCTCACTGGGACACATCTCGGCTGCGAACAAGGCGTTTGTGGCGCCTGCACGATCAACCTTGACGGCGCGCCGCAACGCTCCTGCATCACCTACGCAGTGGACTGCGATGGCGGTGACGTGCGGACAATCGAGGGCTTCGACGATGATCCGCTGATGGCCGAATTGCGTGAGGCATTCTCGGCGCATCACGCGTTGCAGTGTGGCTTCTGTACCCCCGGCATGCTGATCACCGCGCGCGACATCGTGGCGCGACTGGGTGATATCACTGATGAACGGATACGCGAGGAACTCGCCGGCAATCTGTGTCGATGCACAGGCTACGTGGGGATCGTAAACGCGGTACGCGCCGTCGCGATCGGCAAACGCCCCGGTACGGCGGCGTCGACCGCGGTAGTGCGGATTGCGACGCCGGTCGCGATCGCCACAGCGGCAACTCCGGCACAGCCAACCACAGCGGCGGCCTCGGCGACACTGACACAAAATGGACAATCGACGCTGACAGAACGCATCGTGGTGAATGCCGCGCCCGATGTTGTATGGGCTGCATTGGCGGATCCGCGGCGCGTCACCGCCTGTGTGCCGGGGGCGGAGATCACCGAAATTGATGGTGAGCAACTCGTCGGAACCGTGCGGGTGGCGATGGGGCCTATCAAGGCCGCGTTCGTCGGTCGCGGCACGCTGACGCGCAACGATGCGACGAGAGAAGGCTCCATTATCGGACAGAGCCGCGACGCCGGATCGGGGTCGCTCGCGCACGGCGAGGCGCGATTTGCGGTTCGGCCGGCACCAACGGGAGACAGCACGATATTGGACGTCACGTTGAGCTGGCGGCTTTCAGGAATGTTGGCGCAGTTCAATCGGTCCGGCCTGGTCCACGGCATCGTACGGCAAATCGCCACCAGCTTCGCGCGCAACCTGGAAGCGTCGCTTACGAACGCGGAACCACCTCCCGCGCGTCCACTCGGTCTGTTGGCGCTGCTATGGTCGATGATCAGACTGCGACTGCTCGGTCGCTGACGGGAGGTTGAGAATGACATTTTCGATCGCGGCACGATGTGCGCGGACCGGACGGTTTGCGGTGGCTGTTGCATCATCCTCACCGGCGGTGGCGGCGCGATGCGCCTATGCGCGGGCCGGCGTCGGCGGCGTCACGACACAGAACATCACCGATCCTCGGCTGGGTCCGCGCGGGTTGGACCTGATGGCGTTGGGTGCCGATGCGGAGGCGGCCTGCAGTGCGCTGCGTCGAACAGCACCGCATCTCGACTACCGGCAGTTCACGCTGGTGGATGGCGAAGGACGCACCGCCTGTTTCTCCGGCAGTCGCGTACTGGGCGTGCACGCCAGTGCCCAAGGCAGCGGCGTGGTCTCGGCGGGCAATCTTCTCGCCAACACATCGGTGCCAAGCGCCATCGTGTCAGCGTTCGAGGCATCAGATGAACAGGCCGATCTCGGTGCTCGCGTGGTCGCCGCCATGCTGGCTGGATTGGCCGCCGGTGGCGAGGCCGGGCCGATACGCTCGTGCGGTCTGGTGATGGTGGACGCGGTCGCGTGGCCGGTCGCTGATCTGCGGGTGGACTGGCATGACGCGCCGCTGGATGAACTGGCGAGGCTGTGGACGATGTGGCAGCCACAACTTGCGGACTACGTGACGCGGGCGCTCGATCCGAGTTCCGCGCCGTCCTATGGCGTGCCGGGCGACGTGTAAGGCAGTTCCGCGATCACATCGACTTCCACCAGCCACTCCGGCCTCGCCAACGCCACGACGACCAGTCCGGTGAACACCGGGAACACGCCCTTCATCCAGCGCCCGAGCACCTGGTAGATCGGCTGCCGATTGCGAATATCCGTGAGGAACACTGTGACTTTGCAGATGCACTCCAGCGATGCACCGCATTCGCCCAGTAGTTGGTCGACGTTGCGCATCACCTGCTCCGCCTGCCCTGCCGGATCGCCGATGGCCACGCTGACGCTGGTGTCCAGGTCCTGCGGACATTGCCCGCGCAGGTAGATCGTGTTGCCGGCGATCACTGCCTGGCACAGGTCGTTGTCCAGCTTCTGCTCGGGGTACGTATCGGCAGTATTGAACTTGCGGATGCGGGTATGGAGCGTCATCTGCAACCACTCCTTTCAAGTGAAACCAAAAACAGCTACGTCGCCGCCAACGGCAGCGACGATAGACTGCGGAACGTGGGCGAATGCACCCATTCGAGCCGATCCGGCTCAAGCAGCCGCAGACGCGGCAGGCGCTGGAGCAGCTCTACGAAATAGATCCGTGCGACCATCCGCGCCAACGCGGCACCGGCGCAGAAGTGTATGCCGTGGCCAAAGCCCAGATGCCGGGTTGGCCGCCGGCTGATATCGAAGCGATCCGGTTCCGCGAACACCGTCTCGTCGCGGTTCGCGGAGCCGTACAGCATCATCACCTTGGTTCCTTGCCGCATCGTCTGGCCGTGCAGTTCGTAGTCCGACGCCAGCACGCGGGCGAAGCGCTGTGCTGGTGTTTCGTAGCGCAGCATCTCCTCGATCGCTGGATCGATCAGGGTGGGATCCCCAGCCAACATCGCGCGTTCCGCAGGGTGACGCAGCAGTGCGAGTGTGCCGTTCGCCAGGAAGCTGGAGGTGGACTCAAAGCCGGCACCCAGAATTGCGCGCGACATCCACACCACCTCGTCCGGCGCAAGCGCCTCCCCATCGATCCGCGCTGCGATCAGGTTGCTGATCAGATCGCGGCCAGGCTGCACGCGCTTATGCGCCACCCCCTCGGCGACCAGCGCCAGCAGATCGGCTTGTGCCTGCACACCTTCCGCGGTGCGCTCGCGAGCCACCGGATCGCGATACAAGCTGATGTCGAGCAGCCGCTTGAACTGCCCGAGGTCAGTGCCTTCCATGCCCAGCAACGTCGCCATCACAGCGCCCGCGAGCGGTGCCGTCACGTCCCGCACCAGATCGAACGCAGAGGCATCACCCTCCGCCTCGATCAGGCGGATCGCCTCGGCGCGAATGCGCTCCGGCTCACCGGCAAGCGAGCGGCGCGTGAAGGCTTCGTTGACCAGCGCCCGCAACCAGGTGTGCCGCGGCGGATCGGCGGAACCCACCGTACGCCCGACCTTCTCGGGGCTATCGTTGATCACGTTGCCCGCCGACGACGAGAACACCGCCGGCTGCATCATCGCCGCAACAACATCGGCGTGGCGCGACAGCACCCAGCATCGCGCGTCTTCGCTGTAGTAGGCCGGATAATGCTGCCGCAACTCGCGATAGAATGGATACGGGTCAGCGTGCACCGCGAAATCGAACGGATCGAAACGAAAGGACATGTGCGCAACCGGACTACCTGGGTTAGTCATTCCGCCGCGAGATCGGTGGCGGGCGATACGTGGCGGCTGGCCGGGCGCGGCAGTCCGAGATGCTCGCGCAGCGTGTGGCCTTCGTACTCGGTACGGAACAGCCCACGCCGCTGAAGCTCCGGCACCACCAGCTCGATGAAGTCGTCGAGGCACGCAGGCACCAGCGGGAAACTCAGCATGTAGCCGTCCGCGGCGTCGCCAAGGAACCAGGCTTCCATATGATCGGCAATCTGCGACGGCGTGCCGCGCACCACCTCGCCACCGCGCGCGGCGCCATAGCGCAGGTAAAGCTGACGCAGCGTCAGGTGTTCCTCATCGATCAGCCGCAGGATCTGGTCGAAGAACTGCTTGTGCCGATTGGCCGTCGCCGGGATGCGTTCGCGAGGGATCGGTTCGTCCAGTGGCAGGTCGCCGAGTTCGATGCCTTCCAGGTCCTCCGACAAGACTTCCAAGCCCACGACTGGATGGATCATCGATTGCAGTTCCTGGAACTTCTCCTCGGCCTCGGCTGCGGTACGACCGACAATGGTGCTGAGGCCGTGCAGAATCTTCAGGTGATCTGCCGGCCGCCCAAAACGCGCCATACGGCCTTTCACATCGGCATAGAACTGCTGTGCGAGTCTCAGTGAGCCATGCCGGGTGAAGATCACCTCGGCGGTTTCGGCCGCGAGCTCCTTCCCGGCTTCCGAACCGCCAGCCTGAATGATCACCGGGCGGCCTTGCGGCGGACGGGCAATATTCAGCGGGCCGCGGACTTTGAAGAACGTCCCGCTGTGATGCAGATAGTGCATCTTGTCGGGGTCGAAGTAGATGCCGCTCTGCCGATCCAGCACGAACGCATCGTCGTCCCAGCTGTCCCACAGGCCGAAGCAGATCTCGACAAACTCGCGCGCGCGTTCATAACGCAACGCGTGATCCTCCAGCCCCTCGCGGCCAAAGTTGTAGCCCCCGGCGGGATGCGCCGAGGTCACCACGTTCCAGCCGGCGCGCCCGCCGCTGAGATGGTCCAGCGAGGCCATCTGCCGCGCCAGGTTGTATGGCTCGAAATAGCTGGTGGACATCGTGGCGGCAAGGCCGATGCGATCCGTGACCGGCACCAGTGCCGACAGCAGGCTCAGCGGCTCCCAGATGTTCATAAAGCGCGGTGCGCGGCTCAGCGCCTGCATGTTGCCGTCGCGTGCGCCTGCGGCGTCCGCCTGGAACACGAAGTCGAACTTCGCTGCCTCCGCCTTGCGCACCAGCTTGACGTAGTGGGCGAAATTATTGGCACCGTGCAGTTCGGCGCTGGGATGCAGCCACGCGGCAGGATGGTTGCCGGTGGGGCTCATCAGCCAACCCAGCTTCATCTGTCCCTTGGGATGAGGCTGCATGCGCGCTGCTCCATGCGATGACGGCATCGCAGCTTGCACGCACCATGCCATGCGCGCAACGGCACCAATCTTGCGTGCGATCCACGCATGCCACGCAAGATGCACCTCGCCTTCGACATTTCGTATACCCACACGGATGGCCGCTGGCGCATGCCGAACTCCTGGGTCGGGCACACGTATCCGGATGTCGCCGTGTTCGAGGAGATCGCTCGGATCGCCGAACGCGGCTGCCTGGACATGATCTTTTCGGGTGACGGGACGGGAATCCCCAGCACCTGGCGTAACTCCCGCGACGAGGCTGTGCGGTGGGGCGTCAGCTGGCCCCGGCAAGAAATGAGCCCGATCATGACGGCAATGTCGCGGGTCACGCAGCATCTCGGGTTCGGCGTGACATATTCGACGACGTTCATGCATCCTTACTATCTGGCGCGGCTGCTGAACTCGCTCGACCACATCACGGGCGGACGCATCGCCTTCAATGTCATTACGTCAACCCGCCGATCGGATTTCGACAATTATGGCTTTGACGAAATCATGGATCATGACGCGCGCTATGACCGGATGGAAGAATTCATCGACGTCTGCCGCGCGTTGTGGGACAGCGTCGAGCCCGAGTCGATGATCTGGGATCACGCAACCGGCGTGGTCGGCGATCCGGCGAAAGTGCATTCGGTCGATCATCGCGGGCAGTACTTCAAAGTGCGCGGACCGTTGAATACGCCGCCCTCGCCGCAGGGTCGGCCGGTGCTGGTTCAGGCTGGCGGTTCGCCACGCGGTATCCGCGCCGCAGCTTATGTTGCCGATGTGGCGTTCGGGGCAGATATGCCGTTGGATCTGCAAGTCCAGCAGCGCGAAGCGTTGGATCGAGAACTTGTGGCGCTCGGACGCGACCCCGCGAAGGTGGGAATTGTCTGGCAGCAGCCATGCGTCGTCGCAGAAACCGAGCGCGAGGCATACGCACAGCGCGATCGGCTACTGACGGCGATTCCGGCAGAGGGCGTCGGCGTCTATCTGTCGCACAACGCCGGCTACGATTTCTCGACGCTGCCGGAACGGTTCACGCTGGGTGAGTTGCATGCGGCGATCATTGCCGGCAACGCGTCGCCGGTGGGCTTCGTGCGCGAGTTGGCGCACCAGTTCGGCAGTGAGACGGAGATCTCGCGCGCCGAGTTCTTCGATCACGGGCTGCGGTTCGCCACCAGCTATGACCAGACGTTGGCGGGCACGGCCGCGCAGGTGGCCGATCGCCTGGAAGAGGCATTCGAGGCAACCGGCAGTCGCGGCGGTTTCATGCTCGGCCACGTCGTGTCGATGCCGTCCGATCTTGCAAAGATCGTCGATCTGCTGGTGCCCGAATTGCAACGACGCGGGCGCTTCCGCCGCGAATACCGTGGGCGGACGCTGCGCGAGAATCTGTTCGACGACTGACGCTAACGCCGGCCGCGTTGCCGCGGATCAAGCACCAGACTGAGCCGATCGCCGACCAGGTTCACCGCCATCACGGTCAGGAAGAGCGCGAGCCCAGGGAATATCATCGTCCACGGTGCGTAGCGGACATATTCGCGGCCAGCGTTCAGCATGGCGCCCCACTCCGGTGTCGGTGGTTGCGCGCCCAGGCCGAGAAACGAAAGCGTCGCCGTGAACAATACCGCGTTGCCGAGATCGAGCGTGGTGATCACGATAAGCACCGGCGCGAGGTTGGGCAGCAGGTGTCGCAACACGATGCGCGCATGGCTGGAGCCGACGGATCGTGCCGCCTCGACGAAGTCGCGCGCGACCAGGGACAGTGTGGCCGCGCGCGTGATGCGGGCGAAACGAGGAATGCCGGACATACCGACGGCGAGGGCTGCGTTCCATAATCCGACGCCGAGCACCGCGACGATCAGAATCGCAAGTATGATCGGTGGGAAGCACAGCATGGCGTCGATCAGCCGGGTTCCGATTGTGTCGATGCGGCCACCGCCATAAGCGATGATAACGCCGAGCAGGGCGCCGAACACCAGACTTATCGCGACCGTGGAGATGCCCATGGCAAGCGAGAATCGCGCGCCATACATGACACGACTCAGGATGTCGCGGCCGAATAGATCGCAGCCGAACCAATGTTCCGATGACATCGGGGCAAGGCGCCGGCATTGGCTGGTGGCATCCCAGTTGTAGGGCGCCAGCAACGGTGCCAACGCAGCAATCGCAAGGACGCCAGCGAGAACGATGGCGCCGGCCATGGCACCCGGGGCGCCGAGCAGCCTTGCGACACGTGTACGGATCAAGCCTGCACCCGCGGATCGATAATCCCGTAAGCGATGTCGATCAGGAGATTGATCAATACATAGGCGGCGGTGGTCAGCACGACGACGCCCTGGACGACGGGGAAATCCTTCTCGAGCACCGCTCGCACCAACAGGCGGCCGATGCCGGGGCGAGCGAACACGGTTTCCGTAACGACCGCGCCACCGATCAACAGTGCGAACTGGATGCCCAGCAGCGTCAGCGGCGGAATGAGCGCGTTGCGCATCACGTGCTTGCCGATGATGCGCACGGAAGTCAGCCCTTTGGCGCGCGCCGTGCGGATGTAGTCCTGCGCCATCACCTCTATGATGCTGTTGCGGATCAGGCGCGCAAGACCACCGGCGATGAACAGCCCGAGGGTGACGCTCGGGAGTATAAGCGCATCGAAGCCGCTTCCGAGCACCGGGACCCAGCCCAGCTGGGTGGCGAAGACCTGGATCAGGATCATGCCGATCCAGAAACTTGGCAGCGACAGTCCGGCCAGCGCGAGCACCATGCAGGCGGTATCGATCCAGCCATTGGGCCGGATGCCCGCGATGACACCGAGCGTGCTGCCCAGCAGCACACCGACTATAAATCCGCCGATTGCGAGCCTCAGCGTGAATGGGAATTCATCGGCGATCAGGCGGATCACCGGTTGCTGGTTGCGGAAGCTGTCGCCGAATTCGCCGCGCGAGGCATCCGCCAGGAAGCTGACATATTGCACAAGGAATGGCCGCTCGAGGCCGAGCTTGGCGCGCGCCGCGTCCATCGCAGCGTCGCTGATCGGGGTTCCTTGCAGCATCAGAAGGACCGGGTCGCCCGGCGCAAGTCGCATCGCGCCGAACACCACGGTCCAGGTGATGAACAGCGTCAGGATGGCACCGAGCAGCCGTGAGACAATGCGATTCATGGAGATGTTCGGGAGCATAAGGATGCCGGTTCGCCGCACAAGCACGAATGCGCGGATTGCACGCGAGCAGCGGACACCGCACAGTCCGCCGCGCGGAAACTCGGAGGCAGGAATGCGCGCGTTCACACGAACCCCGGTGTCACGTCGTGCTGTTGTCGGGGGCCTGCTTGCCGCACCGATGCTCGCGCGAGGGGCATCCGCTCAGTCTGCTGGCGGGCTGACGGTCACGTGGGGTGAAGATGACGTGGCGCCGCGCACCTATGACCCTCGCGTCACCAGCTCCCGGCATGAGTATCAGGTGATCGCGCAGATCTTCGACACGCTGATCGCAAGCGATGGGTCGAACAAGCTGTTTCCCGGCCTGGCGACTGCGTGGGACGTCGCGCCGGATGGCAAGAGCGTGACGTTGAAGCTGCGCACCGACGTGGGTTTCCATGACGGCACGCCGTTCGATGCGGAGGCAGTGAAGTTCACATTCGATACGATATCCGATCCAAAGACCGCGAGCGAGGGCGCTGTCACGCAGTTGGGTCCATACGCCGGCAGCGACGTGATCGATCCGCATACGGTGCGGGTGAATTACTCGCAGCCGTTTGGTGCGGCACTGGCGAGTTACGCGGAAGGCACGCTAGCGCCGGTGTCGCCTGCCGCGGTGAAGCGGCTTGGCAATCAGGGCTTCGCACGCGCGCCGGTTGGTGCCGGACCGTTCCGCTTCGTCTCCTGGGAAGAGGGACGCCAGGTCATTGTGGAGCGGTTCGACAAATACAATTGGGCGCCCGGCTACAATGCGCATACGGGTCCTTCCAGTGTGCAGCGCGTGGTCACGCAATTCATTGGCGATGCGTCTACCCGCGTGGCGGCATTGGAGGCGGGGGAGATCGACATCTCCGATGCCACCCCGATACTGGATATGAAACGGTTTGGCGACACCAAGGGTTACGCCACAATGATCGGCAACGCCGCCGGGATTCCATTCGGGTTGGAGCTGAATGGCAGCAAGGGGATCTTCGCCGACGTTCGCGTCCGTCGCGCGCTCGCCATGGCGGTGGATCGCAAGGCTCTGAGCGACAATCTGTACTTTGGCCTGATCGATCCAGCCTATGGGCCGCTTTCGAAAGGCACGCCGGGTTACTGGGCGGGTGCGGAGGAGATGTACAAGCCAGATACCAAGGCCGCGATGGCGCTATTGGATGAAGCCGGATGGAAGCCGGCGCCGGATGGCGTGCGGACTAAGGACGGCCAGCGGCTCACTGGCTTCTATGGCGCGCCGCCACCACTTGAACCGGACACGGCGGTTGAGCTGCAGGCTGTTGCGCGGCGGGTTGGATTCGATCTGAAGGTCGAGACGATCACCTTCGCGCGCAACCAGCAGCTGGTGTTCGACAATGCATTCGACATGTTGCCGGTGCGTTGGATCCAGGCCGATCCGATGTGCCTGGAGAATCTGTTCGCCAGCGTGAATATCCCGAGTGCCGGTCGCTACAAGTATAACTGGATGCAGCTCAAGGACGCCAAGCTGGATGGGCTGTTCGCCGAGGGACGCGCGACGACCGATCAGGCGAAACGGGAGGCGATCTATGCTGATGCGCAGAAGATCATCATGGACAGCGCGTTGTGGTTCCCTGTGCACAACCAGGTGCAGACCGTTGCGTATCGCACGGACAAGCAGGGCTACCACTTCGCGCGCGCCGACTGGATCGTGCTGTTCTACGACGTGACGAAGGCATGAACTGATGCATCCTCTGACCGGTTATGCCGATCGCTGGAGTGTCAAGCAGGGCGAGACGATTCGATTCATGGTCTCGAGTGCTGCTGATCGCCAATTTGGACTGCGGTTTGTCCGTCACATTTGCGCCGATCCCAATCCGGCTGGACCGGGCTACGCGGAAGTTGCAATGCCGAGTTCGATCGATGGCGCGCATCCGGGCAAGGAGCAGCGTGCCTGGTTGGGCAGCTTCGGCCATGTCGCAACGTTGCCGGTCGATGTGCGGGGTGGGGTTTCGCTGTCGGCGACGATCTGGCCGACAAGGCCCGGGAACGGTCGGCAAGGCCTGATCGCACTGCGCATCGGAAACTGGACGTTCGCGCTGGGCATTGGCCCGAATGGCGGTGCGATGGCGGAAATTGCCGGCCCGGTCGATGCGCCAACAGTGCGGGCGGAAGTGCCGCGATCGTTGTTGGAACGGCGATGGTACGACGTGACCGCGGAACTCGGCGTCGATGGCACGATGGTGGTGAAGCAAGTGCCGCATGCCCCGCTCGGTGACGTCGGCGAGGCGCGCGCGAAAGTAACGACCGCACCAGCCGGTGCGCCGGAGATCTTCCTGGCCGCGATGCCACCGACGCGCGACGAACCCGCCAGCGCGCACTACAATGGGAAGCTGCAACATCCGGCCGTTCGCCGCCCGGCACCATCGAATGCCACGTTGGCGGCGTGGGATTTCTCCATCGGCATTCCAACTCAGGTCGCGGTCGATACCGGTCCTCACGCGGCGAACGCGCGACTGGTCAACCTGCCGACACGCGCGATGACGGGATCGAACTGGACGGGTGCGGTGCACGATTGGAAGGCTGCTCCGGACCAATACGCCGCAATCCATTTCCACGACGACGATCAAGGCCCGCTCGGGTGGAATGCCACCGCCAGCCTCAGCGTTCCCGCCGACTGGCCGAGCGGCTTTTACGCCGCGCATATCAGCAACGAAGCCGGCGAGGATTTCATTCCGTTCATCGTTCGGCCGCGCCAGCCGCAGGCGGATGTGGTGCTGTTGGTGCCGACGTTCAGCTACCAGGTCTACGGCAGTTATGTCCGCCCCGGCCGAGGCGCGGAAATCGCTGAACGCGCCGCTTCATGGGGATCACTGCCGCAGACGCCGGATATGAACCCGCAGTTCGGGCTGTCCTGCTACAATCATCACAGCGATGGGTCCGGCGTATCGCTGGTCACTCAATTCCGTCCGATGCTGGATACCAGGCCGCGACAGTTTTCGCTGATGGACCCGGTCGAGGGTGGATCCGGCACCGCGCGCTGGGTGGCGGACAATTACATCAACCAGTTCCTGAGCACCATCGGCGTGGCGCACGACGTCATCACCGATCACGACCTGCACGCCGAGGGCGTCGCCGCACTGGCGCCCTATCGTGTGGTCATCGCCGCGCAGCATCCGGAGTACCACTCGGAGCGCATGATGCAGGCGTTCGAAGATTTCCTCGGCGCGGGCGGACGGTTGATGTATCTCGGCGGCAACGGCTTTTACTGGCGCGCCGAACCATCACCGGACCAGCCCGACACGCTGGAAGTCCGGCGTGCCGAAGGCGGCATCCGGGTGTGGGAAACGATGCCGGGCGAGAGCTATCATGCCTTCGGTGGTGGCTACGGTGGGCTGTGGCGACGGATCGGCCGCTCGGGGCACAAACTCGTCGGCATCAACTTCTCGACGCAGGGCCGGCACCTCGGGTTCCCGTATCGTTTCGTCGATGGCATCGGCGATCCGCGCGTTGCATTCATGACCACGGGGCTGGATGTGCGCGCCGGCACGGTGTTCGGCGACAGCGGTTATATGGGCGGCGGTGCGGCCGGCTTTGAGCTAGACAGCGTCAATCCGAAGTACGGTACGCCGCCGCACGCGCTTGTCGTTGCCAAGGGTGTCGTGATTCATCCTGACTACGGCTGGGTGAATGAAGACATGCTGGTGCATCGCCATCCTCTGCCACAAGAGGATTGGTCATGCGCCGACATGACATTCTTCGAGACAGCGTCTGGTGGCGCAGTGTTTTCGGTCGGCTCGATGACTTATGCGGGCAGTTTGATGAGCGATGGCGGCAACAGCCTGCTGGGCAGTTTGACCGCGAACGTGGTTCGTCGTTTCGCCGATGCCACGCCGTTCAGCCTGCCGCCGGTATTGACGCGGTAAACGGATCCCCATCCGCGTCAGGGTATGTAGTAGCCACCCGAGACGACCACCGTTTCGCCGACCATGTAGCGGTTGCGTGGTGAAACCAGGAACAGGATCACCTCGGCCATGTCCTCGGGTTCGGCCGCACGACCGATCGGCGTTTCGGCCGCGAGGGCAGGAAGAAAACCGGCCTTCTTTGCAGTCTCGGTGGCGATCGGCCCTGGCGCGATCCCGTTCACCAGAATGCCCAGCGGTGCGACCTCCAACCCGAATGTTTTCGTCAGGCTGACGACGGCTGCCTTGCCCGCCGCATAGTGCGTGTTCTTCGGATGCGGCTTGAACGCGTCAATCGACGCGATGTTAACGATGCGGCCTTGCTTGCGCTCCCGCATGTGCATGACGGCGGCGACCGTCATATTATAGAGCCCGCGAACGTTGACGCCGAGGCTCGCATTCCAGTCCTCGTCGGTGATCTCCAGGATCGGACGCCGCGGATAGATCCCGGCATTGTTGACCAGACCGTCGATATGGCCGAACGCCTCCACCGCCTTGGCGAACAATGCGAGCGCATTGTCCCGGGCTGTGATGTCACCGACAATGGCGACCGCGTTGCCGCCGATGCTCTTGATGCTGCTGACGACAGCCTGTGCACCGGCCTCGTGCATATCCAGCACAGCAACCCCTGCCCCGGCTCGTGCCAGCGTCATTGCCGTCGCGGTGCCGAGGCCACCGGCTGCACCGGTGACAACAACGTTCCTGCCTTGCATTTCGTCGGACATGTTGGCCACGTTTCACAGACTCCCAATCGAACCATCGCCGTGCACTGACTGAGCACAACGATGCCACGGGCCTGCGGGCAACGGAAAGCCCGGATGCGCGATCGCCTGTCCCGCGGCGGGCTGCTTGCGCTGCTTCGCGGACTCAAACGCGTGCTGGCACCGCGCGACATCGGTGCCTTTCGTGCGTTCTGTTCACCTCTGTTCACCGGACCATGCGGAGATCCGGCGCGACGTCGAACAGGGTTGGGATGCGACATTTCACGCGCTGAAGTGGCGGATCGGGATGTCGCTGGCCGCGGACATGCCGGACTGGATCGTGGCAGTCAGGGAGGTGCACCGCGCGTTCGTGGCGATGTTTCCGGATCGGATGTGGCTGTGCAAAAGGACCGGTTGGACGGAGGCGGAGGTTCCACGATCGACCACTATGCCGACGCCCGGCACAGCATCGGCTTCCAGCCGGCGCGCGTACTCCGCGACCTGGCGACGCAGGTGTTTCGGTCGGCCCAGATTGTTGCCTCCTGGGGTTACGTGCTGGCCGAACGGTGCCCGGTGATTGTGCTGTGGTCGGAAGCTGAGGAATTGGGACGACGGGCGATGGCGGCTGGCCGTTTGCGCTGGCGCACGGGAAGCGGGCGGCCGGGGTGTCAGGTCCCGACGCCTGATTGTCCCCGTGCAGTCCCGGTTCACGTCCGGTATACGTCGTTGCATCGCATGTCGAGGAGCCAGTCCATGAGCAGCGATCCACACCATCACCATGCGCATGGAGATCATGCCCACGGGCACGACCATGATGGCCAGGAACTCCCGTCCGCGACCGCCCTGCGGGTGAAGGCGCTGGAATCCTTGCTGGTTGAAAAAGGCCTGGTCGATCCGGCCGCAATGGATGCCCTGATCGATATCTATGAAAACAAGATCGGCCCGCGCCACGGCGCCCGCGTCGTCGCTCGCGCGTGGTCCGATCCGACCTATAAGGCAAAGCTGCTCGCGGACGGGTCCACCGCAATCGCCGAGGTCGGATTCCCAGGTTCGCAACGGGCACATGTGGTCGTCGTGGAGAACACGCCCAGCGTCCATAACCTGGTCGTTTGCACCCTGTGCTCGTGCTATCCCACCTCGGTGCTGGGGTTGCCGCCGGTCTGGTACAAATCCTCGGCCTATCGGTCGCGGGCGGTCATCGATCCGCGCGGTGTGCTGCGGGATTTCGGCCTGACCCTGGACGAGGGCGTCGCGGTGCGGGTCTGGGACTCGACCGCCGAACTCCGCTACCTCGTGCTGCCCGAACGGCCGGCTGGTACCGAAGCGATGGATGAAGACGCCCTGACCGCGCTGGTCACGCGCGATTCGATGATCGGTACGGCCAAGGTCGCCGCACCATGAACGGGGTGCATGACATGGGCGGGATGCACGGCTTCGGCCCTGTCCTCCCGCAGGCCAACGAGCCGGTGTTCCATGCATCGTGGGAAGGTCGCGTCCGCGCCATGGTCGTGCTGATGGGCGGCTGGCAGCGGTGGAACATCGATGCCTCTCGCCATTCGATAGAGCGGTTGCCACCAGTGGACTACCTCCGCTATTCGTACTTTGAGAAGTGGTTCGATGCACTGATCGCCCGGCTGCTCGACACCGGGCTCATCTCGGCGGAAGAAATGGCGAGCGGGCACATGGCCCAGGGCACCCCGGTTGCTTCACCCCCTGTCACCGCCGACACGGTGATGAACGTCATCACGGCGATCGGATCGTATCGGCGGGACGTTGCCGCCCAGCCGCACTTCGGAGCCGGCGATCGGGTGCGCGCAAAGAACATCAATCCCGAGGGTCATACCAGGCTGCCGCGCTACGTCCGCGGACACGTGGGCACGGTCGAGCGCGACCACGGCGCGCATGTCTTCCCGGACTCGAACGCAAGAGGTGCCGGGGAGGCGCCGCAATTCCTCTACACGGTGCGCTTTACGGCGCGGGAACTCTGGGGCGAAGCGGCCAACCCGGTGGACCAGGTGTCGCTCGACATGTGGCAGAGCTACCTTGAGCCCGCGTGAGGCCGCAGCCGCGCTGCCCGGCCAGCCGCGGGACGAAACCGGGCCTGTCTTCGCGGAACCGTGGCAGGCCCAAGCCTTCGCATTGGCCATCCAGCTCAGCGAGGCCGGATGTTTCACCTGGACGGAGTGGGCCGAGGCACTGGGCGCCGAACTGCAAGCGGCGGGCGAGGACGACGGCTCCCGCTACTACGACACCTGGCTGCGGGCACTGGAACGGCTGAGCCTGTCCAAGGGGCTGACGGATGCCGTCGCGCTTGATCAGCGCACGGCCGCCTGGACCGACGCCTATCGCCGAACCCCGCACGGTCAACCGGTGGAACTCCACAGGATGTAGACTTGGCTCTTGCGGACATGAAAGCCGCCTGACTGCTCGGCAGCGCCTGATCCCAGCTGGCCGCAACCCGACGCCGAGAAGCCTTCCGCTCCGATCAATCCACTGGTGCCCGCGCGGTGCAAGGCGTGTCATCGGCGTAGCGCGGCGATCCTTTCGTCAGCCTGCCGCCGCTGCCAGAGTGGCCAAGGAGCTCCTCCGCGCTCACACGGCCACTCCTGCATCGTGCCGATGACACGGTCGACCTCACGCGCGCAGGTAACGACAGAAAGGCATCGCGATGGGTCCCGCCAACTTCGGTCCCCTCCAGTTCTCGGAGCCGCTGACTGCCGCCTCGGAAAACGAGTGCCGCTGGTATCATATGTTCGATAAGCCCGATGGTTCCGTCATCCGAGGATCCTGGGACTATCGCCACAACGTCGATGAATATCTCGGTCATGTCGATTTCCGAGGCAAGTCAGTGCTGGAAATCGGCCCGGCCAGCGGTTTTCTGACCGTCGCAATGGAGCAGCGCGGCGCGTCCGTAGTGGCCATCGATACCCCCGCCGACGATGTGTGGGAATATGTGCCCCGCGCCGATCGAGACACCGAGGCGTGGCTGCGAATGCGGCGGGAGCGGCATGTCCAACTCAAACGGTCATGGTGGTTCTCGCAGCGGCTGTTCAACGGCTCCGCCCGCGTTTCCTATTGCGGCGTGGCCGGATTGCGCGAGGTTGCCGCTCAACTCAGTTTCGACATCTGCCTCATCGGCGGCCTGCTGCAACACGTCAGATATCCGGTCGACGTGCTATGGATAGCGTCCCAGGCCGCCACCCAGGTGATCGTGTCGGAACGGTTCCTACCTGAGGTGGAGAAGACCGGGGAGCCATTGGCACGGTTCGTACCGTCCCGCAGGAACGATTTCATCGACAGCTGGTGGTACCTCTCGTCTTCCGCCGTCAGCAATGCGTTGGACATTTTTGGCTTCGATCGGGAGCGGCTAGGCCGCTTCAAGTGTCGCCAATGGCCAAAGGTAGCGTCGGCCGGCGAGGGCGCCCCCCTGGAACTCGACTACTATAGCGCAGTATTCCAGAAACGCTGACCCCAACCCCTGCCACTTTATCCTTGTGACAGCTCAGACCACCTGCCGTCCGTCGCCTTCCTCGATGTAACTGGTGGTGCAGCCGCCGAGGCACAGCGTCAGCTCCAAGGCGCCGGCAAAGCCGTCGAACAGCCCAGGAGGCACCACCGCGTCACCATCGGTCCATCGGATGGCATCGTCCGGCTCAAACCCATGGAAGCCCTCCTTGAGCGACGCGTCATCGGCCTCGATGGTTCGGACCGTTATTGCCTGGCACGCCATGATCTGGCGCAGCGCCACCCCGAGAGATCGCGGATCGCGCGCCAGGCCCAGCTCCTGCGGCCTGCCGATGCGGGAGACGATCCGCACGGTTTCTGGCCGGTCATCTAGACGAAAGACATGTAACATGCCGTGGCGCGAAGCCGCGTTCACCCGCCGCCCATCCACCACCAGATGCAAGTCCGGATCGTCCGTCATCGGCACGCCCGGACGCGGACCGGTGCGATCCAGCAATCGGCGCCATGCTGCGTCTACCACCGAGCCACCGGTCAACACTGGCGCGCAGGGTTCCTGTGGCGGGAAGGACCAACCACTGTTGGCATTTCGGAACAGCCAGCGGTTGCCGTCGTCACGATAGCTCTCTGCCGGTGCGCCGTTGGCCACCAACACGTCATGTGTCTCAAGTTCGATGTGATAAAGTTTGACCTCCTGTGCCTGGTCGTCCCAGATGATCGAGCGGTGGTTCACCAGGAATTCCACCGGGATCAGCACGTCATCGATGAAGAGCGCGTGCCCCTTGGTCACGCGCAGATCGTGGTGCGGCACATTGTCGGCCAACGCGTCCTTTCGCACGATCACAGGCGTTGCCGCAGTACGCCGTCCGCGAGTCGCCAGTATACGTCCCTCGCCGATCCAGGCGATGCGCCGTGCCTCACCGCGCAGCGTGAGCACTACGTCGCCGATCGTCAGCTCCTCCACGGTCGCTTCGCGCGTTGGTGTGGCAATCCTGGTTGTCGCCAGAAAACAAAGAGTTGAGTCCCAGGTGGATGCGGTGTTCAGCGTCGGCTCTGTAGTCAGAAATGTCGTGCCTGACCCGGCCGTTCCAGCAAGCTGCGCGGCAGTCAGCCCAAAGACCTTGTTATTTTGAAACGGCAACGGCGTGGAGGTTGGGTTCAACAGAAGGTTCGCAGAACCGGAGGTATCATCATTGACAATTGTATTGTTGGCGATGAGCACCGAAGTGCCGGTATTCGAGGCCCCTTCCTCGCCATAAGCGATGATGTTGGGGTTTTGTGTGTTCGGCCCCTGCTCGATCACGTCGTTCGAAATCGTTGCGTTGCCGCCATTCGGCAGGTCGATGCTGTAGCTGGCCGAGCTTTGGAGGTCAAAGATCCGACTATTTGTAATGATATTATCCGCTGCCCGGCTTTTGATCTCATGGCCGACATTCGCGTCGTGGAAGTAACTGTCGTTAATGTTCAATGTATCAATGTTGCCCACGTAAATATCATGTGTTTTGCCATCGCCGGTACCGTTGAAGGCAAACTCTGAATTGTTGATGGTGATGGTGCCATTCGGATCGGCAGCGCCCAGCAACCCATCCTGGTTGTTGTGGAAGTAGTCGTTGTTCAAAGTAAGCGCGCCACCTTCGTAGCGAACGGCAGCGCCATTGCCGTCGGGAACTGTGACCCCGCTGATATCGAAGCCGTTGATGGTCACGGAGATGCCCGCACCACCTTCGTCGATAATCGCCTTGCCGTTCGGTGGCTGGGTGGTTTCCACCATCTGCACAGGGCCGCCGATAGCCTGCAGGGTGAGGTTCTGAAAGATGCTGACAAAGTCGTTGGTGTAGATCCCAGCCTGCACATCGATGGTATCGCCGGAACCGGCAGCGGCAACCGCCGCCTCGATCGTGGAGAACTGCTGACCTGGTCCAACTGTTAGAATGGCCATCCCATCAACCCCCAACATGCCAAGCAAATGGGTTACATGTCCGGCTCGAACATGTCGAGACGCTGAATCCTATTCATAGCCTTGCACCGTAACGACCGAAACTAGCGCTTTATTAAGACATTCCTAATTAGAATTTGCGACAATTTATCGCTCTCTAAAACACTGATTGCCGCCGAAAATTTTTCCCGGGTGGCTTGGTCATCGAGCGAAGAGATAGCGCCTTGCCGAACTGCTCATGCTCCGCGGTCGACAAATTTGCCATTCAAAAATTAATTGACGGGCGCTGTTTTTATCCTGCACCGCATCGGGCAGGTTGACCCATCACTGCGCGCCAAATGGCACCCCTGACTGACGCTGCCCTGCTGAAAGGCGAAGCGGTGGGTTTCTTCCGCCGGCAAGACCTGTGGCGAGCTGGTTGCGGAGGCTGCGGACCCCCGGCGAGGAGGCGCGCTGGATCGGGCAAATTGCCCGCGCGTGGAACTGCTGGGCCGGAGGCATCTCCCATGACCATCATCGGGCCTTTAGTCTCAGATGCCGCATTGTGGCTTTTTCCCCGCTCTATCATATATCGGGCCCGTCCAGTCCGCGCTTCGGCTCCAAAGGCACCCTCGCGCGATAGGAGACAGCCATGCGACGTCGCGACCTCATGCTCGCCAGCCTTGCCGCCTGCGCCGCTGCGCCAGCGGCCGAGGCGGCGCCCCGGCAAGTGGTGCTGGAACTCTTCACCTCGCAGGGCTGTTCCTCCTGCCCGCCCGCTGACGCGCTGCTCGGCAAGCTGGCGCAACGGCCCGAGGTGATCGCGCTGGCCTGGCACGTGGACTACTGGAACCACCTCGGCTGGCGCGACCAATTCGCCAGCCGCCGGGCCACCGAACGCCAGCAGGCCTATGCACGGCAGCTCGAGGCGGAGGTCTTCACCCCTGCCCTGGTGATCGACGGCGCAACCGTCGTTGTTGGATCGGATCGCGCCGCGGTAGAACGGGCAATCGGCGCAACCAAGCCGCTGGCTGTCGCGGTGGCACTGACGGACACGGGCGTAGACGTGGGCGCCGGTCCCGCGCGACTGCGGGCGCTCCGCGTTCTGTACGACCCGAACACGCGACCGACGTTGCGTCAGGCGAGAACGAAGGGACGCGCCTGCGCGAATATCGCATCGTGCGGCAGGTGGACGTGCTGGGCGAGTGGGACGGCGCGCCACGGCACTTCGCCGTACCGCCGCCCGGCTCGGGCCAAGGTCAGGTCGTCTTGGTGCAGACCGCCGATCTTCGCATTGTCGGCGCAGCCGATCGCCCAGCAGTGAGCCCGGCGAAGCCGGTTTGACCTCAGTGCGTCAGGCGGAGCACGGAGGCGGCCACCGCCGGCCACTCGCTGATCACCAGCCAACCAGCGAGCAGCACGACAATCCAGATGACCGGCGCACGGTACATCTTGCCCGGCATGCGCCAGCGCCGTCTTTTGGAACCTCCAAGATGCATAATATTCATCGTCTCGTCCGCAACGCTCGAGTGGTTCCCCTGGCAAGCCAACCTATTAAGGGAATGCGGCAGATTTTTGCACTGAATTTACCAATGAAGTGTAACGGTGGGACACTGCACTGAACTCCGCGCATAGGTCGCTTGTCCGATGTGCGGCATACTCCCCACAAGAACGCACGGGATTGACCTTTGAGCGAGAACTCCCTCAGCGCCTCGCGCGCAATCAGTGCAGCCGGCACCGAAACCACAACCATGGCGATCCTGGTTTCGCTCTCAGTGTGCCACCTGCTGAACGACATGAACCAGTCGCTCGTGCCGGCGATGTATCCGATCCTGAAGGACACCTACCATCTCGACTTCGGCCAGATCGGGCTGATCACGCTCGCCTTCCAACTCACCGCCTCGATGCTCCAGCCGGTCGTCGGGCTGGTCACCGATCGTCGCCCGCAGCCCTATTCGCTGCCAATCGGCATGTTGAGCAGCCTGGTAGGCCTGCTGCTTCTCGCCGTCGCCAACAGCTATGCCACCATCCTCTTCGCCGCCGCGCTGGTCGGCCTCGGCTCCTCCGTGTTCCACCCGGAATCGTCGCGCGTTGCCCGGATGGCATCCGGCGGGCGCCACGGCTTCGCCCAGTCGCTGTTCCAGGTGGGCGGCAGCACCGGCTCCGCCATCGGCCCGCTGCTCGCCGCGTTCATCGTGGTGCCGCACGGCCAAGGCAGCATCGCCTGGTTCTCCGCCGCGGCGCTGCTGGCAATCTTCCTGCTGGCCAACGTCAGCCTTTGGTACAGCCGCAACATGAAGCCCCGCGCTGCCGGCGGTGTCAGCGCAAGGGGCACCGCCTACACCGTGCTGTCGCGCAAGAAGGTGCTGGGCGCGATCGCCATCCTGATCGCGCTGCTGTTCTCCAAGAACGTCTACACCTCATCGCTGAGCTCGTACTACACGTTCTACCTGATCCATAAGTTCGGCCTGTCGGTGCAGAGTGCACAGATCCACCTGTTCGTGTTCCTGGGCGCGGTGGCCGCCGGCACCTTCGGCGGTGGACCCATCGGCGACCGCTTCGGCCGCAAGCCGGTGATCTGGTTCTCGATCCTCGGCGCCTTCCCGTTCGCGCTGATGCTGCCCTACGCGAGCCTGTTCTGGACTGGCGTGCTCAGCGTCGCGATCGGCCTGATCCTGGCCTCCGCCTTTTCCGCGATCATCGTTTATGCGCAGGAGTTGGTGCCCGGCCGTGTCGGCCTGATGGCGGGCATGTTCTTCGGTTTTTCGTTCGGCCTCGGCGGTCTCGGCGCCGCCGCGCTGGGGCAGGTCGCCGACTGGACCAGCATCGACACCGTCTACCGGCTGTGCTCGTTCCTGCCGCTGATCGGCCTGCTCACCGCGTTCCTGCCGAACATCGAGCGGCCGCGCCGGGCTTAAGCCCTAAGCCGCAAGATGCTCCGGCTCCGGCGGCAGAACGCTCGCTACCGTGTCCAGCAGCGATGTCAGGCTGAACGGCTTCTGAATGCAGTGCCGGATCCGCCCCGGCACCCGGTCCTGCATGTCGGGATGGCCCGACATCAGGATGACCGGAACCCCAGACTCATCGGCCATCGGCACCAGATGCGGGTCCAACCCGCCGGGTAGCGTGCAGTCCAGCAGCATCGCGTCGATGCCGCCGGCCCGCAGACACTCGATCGCGGCGGCGGCGGTCTCGGCGCGGCTGGTGCGGTAGACATCGTCGAGCGCGTCAATCACCAGTTCAGAGACCAGCGGATCGTCCTCGACGACGAGAATGTGGGATCGAGTGGTCATTGCGTCCCCAATTCATACGCAGCCAATTCAGCTACGTTTCAGGCACATTCAGCATACAACGATGCCGATAGCTGCCAACGCGCCATGTGGGTAGCTCGCGCTTTGTTTATTTTTCGTTCTCTTTCGAGAAATCAAGCAATATCAAGGACAAACCTCGCGGCCCAATGCCTGCTCGTACACACGAATCACGGAACTGCTGTCGTCGCCGCCCATTCCCCTCGCCCGCGCGATCCGCATCAGGTTCATCACCTGCGGCGCGATCATGCCGGGAACGCCAAGTTCGTCGGCCAGTTCCAGCGCCAGCCGCAGGTCCTTGTGCGCCAGGTCCAAAGCGAATGTGGCGCCAAACTCGCGCTTGAACGCCTTCTCCGCGAGGTTGCGGAACGCTGAGGAGTTCCCGCTGGCGTTGCTGATCACCTGCTGGAGCTTGTTCAGGTCGATGCCGGCCATGGTTCCGATCATCAGCGCCTCGGCGGCAGCGGCCGCGTTGCAGAACGCCAGCATGTTGTTCACCAGCTTGGCGACCGACCCCATGCCGATGTCGCCCACGTGTACCACCTCGCCGCTGAACGACTTCAGCAGCGGAAGCTGCGCATCGAACACCGCGGCATCGCCGCCCACCATGATCACGATCGTGCCGTCGGTCGCCCGCGAGACGCCGCCGGATACCGGGGCTTCCAGCATGTGCAGGCCCTTGGCGCGCATCGCGTCATTGACCCGCCGGGCGGTGCCCGGCGAGTTGGTGGAGAGGTCGATATAGACCGTGCCCGGCTTGGCGCTGGCGGCAATGGCGGCGGCGACCTCCTCGACGTTCCGCGGCATCGGCAGGGAGGTGAACACCACCTCGCACTCCGCCGCGACCTGGGCAACCGAGCTACCGGCAGTGGCGCCGAGCGCGGTACAGGCCGCAATCGCGGCAGGATTCAGATCGAACACCACCACGTCGTGGTTGGTATTGCGGATGATGTTGCGGCACATGGGCCCGCCCATGTTGCCAACGCCGATAAATCCGACCTTCATGGCCAGTCACCCCTTGATTATGCGCGTGTTCACAACCTACTGAGCAGCCACCGGAAGGCAAGTTTCCGTCTAGGATGCTAGAAACATTCAAGGCGGCGGGCCGCGACTAGCCCATGAAGTCCCCATGTAACAATCAACCAATATCGGTGACACACGCTTACCGCGTCAGGTCTTGAGGCTCGCTCAGCATTCTGGCACGGTCAGTCAACCCACTAGGAGTACGCGTGATGCGTCTATTATCAACCTCAACCCTGGCCGCGCTGCTGCTGAGCACCACAATCGCCGGATCAGCCTTGGCCGCTTCGACGGACTGCGTCAAGAAGACCGACGGCGAGGGCGGCACATCCTTCACCAGCGCCGGCGTCAAGAAGACCGACGGCGAGGGCGGCACCTCCTTCACCAGCGCCGGCGTCAAGAAGACCGACGGCGAGGGCGGCACATCCTTCACCAGCGCCGGTGTCAAGAAGACCGACGGCGAGGGCGGCACATCCTTCACCAGCGCCGGCGTCAAGAAGACCGACGGCGAGGGCGGCACCTCCTTCACCAGCGCCGGCGTCAAGAAGACCGACGGCGAGGGCGGCACATCCTTCACCAGCGCCGGCGTCAAGAAGACCGACGGCGAGGGCGGCACATCCTTCACCAGCGCCGGTGTCAAGAAGACCGACGGCGAGGGCGGCACATCCTTCACCAGCGCCGGCGTCAAGAAGACCGACGGCGAAGGCGGCACATCCTTCACCAGCGCCGGCGTCAAGAAGACCGACGGCGAAGGCGGCACATCCTTCACCAGCGCCGGCGTCAAGAAGACCGACGGCGAAGGCGGCACGTCCTTCACCAGCGCCGGCGTCAAGAAGACCGACGGCGAGGGCGGCACATCCTTCACCAGCGCCGGCGTCAAGAAGACCGACGGCGAGGGCGGCACATCCTTCACCAGCGCCGGCGTCAAGAAGACCGACGGCGAGGGCGGCACATCCTTCACCAGCAGCGGTGTCAAGAAGACCGACGGCGAAGGCGGCAGCAACGGGCTGTCCCAGCAGGCGATGGG
This sequence comes from uncultured Alphaproteobacteria bacterium, assembly GCA_963726125.1. GTDB lineage: Bacteria > Pseudomonadota > Alphaproteobacteria > Acetobacterales > Acetobacteraceae > JAMXLO01. The sequence goes on from CAVSBG010000006.1 coordinate 576,096, forward strand.
CACCCCCTGCCAGTAACCTGATCGTCGCCTGCCAAACCCGGATTGCCCTGGCCGGCCAGTCACGGCCGACCAGGGCAGTCCGGGTTTTTACGTGCCGCTGCCCCTATGAGCCGGCGGCGCCAATCGATAGCGACAGCCACCGGGCGTTTGTCTTCGACTGCACCAGAATGGCCAGGTAGGATCGATGCTGGGCATGTGCGTCCTGCACGGCGCGCCGCACATCCTCTGGTGACGTGACTGGCACACCCTGCACCGCGGTGAGCACGTCACCCGCCACGATGCCGAGATCACGCGCCTCGCAATCCTTCTGAACCGACGCCACCAGAACCCCGGTCAGCTTCGGATCAAGCCCATATTTCTTCCGATCCGCATCCGTGATCGCGGCCAGCCTGACGCCCGGATCCGGCGCGCTCGCGATCATGGCGTCCGCCATCCGTCCGCTCATTACGCCGCCGTTCGGCATCAGGTTCGGCCACTCGGCGACCGTCGCCGTGATTTCCTTCTCCGCGCCGTCCCGCCAGATCGTCAAAACCGCCTTCTGCCCGACCCTGGTCATCACGATCGCCCGCATGAATGCACGGGCATCTGGCCATGCCTCGCCATTGATCGTCTCCAGCACGTCACCGGGCCGCAGGCCAATCTGCGCGCCGGGACCGGTCGGATCCACCACCGATATGATCGCGCCATTAACCGGCACGTGCGGCTTGAATGCCAGTGCGTGCGTCAACTCCTCCGTCATGTCCTGCAAGGTCACCCCCAGCCACCCCGGCATCGGATGTTCCGGATCGAGCAGGATCTTGGTCACGTACTTCGCGGTATCCGATGGAATGGCGAAGCCGATACCGATGAAGCCGCCATTCTCCTCCGGATTGAACAGCGCGGTGTCGACGCCGACGACCTTGCCCTCTCCGTCGACCAAAGGACCGCCCGAGTTGCCATGATTGATCGCGGCATCGGTCTGGATGTAGCTGTCGAACTGCGAGTCCTGGAGATCGCGGTTCAGTCCGCTGACGATCCCCGCGGCGACCGACAGGCCGACATTCAGTTGATTGCCAATGGTGAGCACCGGGTCACCGACCTGTAGGGCGTCGCTGTTGCCCCACTCCAGCGTCGGTAGCGGATGGCCGACATCGACCTTCAGGATGGCAAGGTCCAGCATCGCCGCCGCTGCGACCAGCCTGGCCGTCACCCGCTCTCCGTTGCTGAACACGACCTTTATGTCGAGCGCCCCATCGATGACATGCTTGTTGGTGACGATGAGCCCCGACGGGTCAATGACGAAGCCGGAGCCATAGGTCTTCACCCGCCGCGCCGAGTCTGTCGGCTTCTCGGGAGCTCTCACCTTCCAGGTGGAGATATTGACAACCGCCGGTGTGGCTTTCCGCGCCACGATGGCATCGCCGCTCTCCATCGAGCGCGCGAACACGGGTTGTTGGAAACCAGCGCCTGCAACGAACAGAGCAAGCGCCACGAAGGTGATCCTGAGCATCTTGCCCCCCAGTGTTACTGCAAAAATCGAACTCACCGATGGGTGCCCTCGGGGCGCGGTGGGGTCTTCGATCGATCGCCGTGAGTGAGTTTAGGACACTGTTGCGATCTGCCGCCATTCCTCTTCGAGCCCGCGCCCGTCGCGGCACCCGCAACCTGGGTCGTCGTCAGTGTCCCGCCGGTGGGCCCGGTGTTAACCCCGTGTCATCTCCGCCTGTGGTTTACATCGCGCTCGGATCGTGCCGTGATCCTGCCAGGGGCGTTGGGGGAGGCTGTTCACCATGCACAGGATATGGACAAGCGGGATCACCGTGCTGCTGCTGGCCGCGTGCTCGACCCAACCGCCGCCGGCACCGTCCCCGGTATCGGCATCGGCATCGCCATCGGTATCGGCGCAGCAGGCCTGCATCATCGGTGAAGGCACAGCCTCCTGGTACCGCGCCGGCGCCAGGGGACGGGCTCCGTCAGGCGAACTGGTCGCGGCCCACCGGTCCCTGCCGCTGGGCACCTTGGTCCAGGTCACCGCGCTCGACACCGGCCGAACCGTCACGGTGCGCATCAGCGGTCGAGGTCCGTTCCGCCAGAGCCGCATCATCGATGTGTCGGAGCCGGCAGCTGCGCAACTCGGCTTCCTTCACGATGGTGTCAGCCGCGTTCAGCTGAAAACGGATGGCGCGCCGGATCAGACCTGCCCTCTGGGAGAAACGCGCATCAGCGCCAATTAGTACCCGCCATCGTTGGAGCGCGAGTCACACGCCCGCGCGTCACGGCCGGGTCTTCGCTGGGCGGCCATGACGTTTGGTGTGTCACGCCGCAACGATTATGGGTACTAATGTCCGCCATCGATGGAGCGCAAGCCACACGCCCGCGCGTCACGGCCGGGTCTTCGCTGGGCGGCCATGACGTTTGGTGTGTCACGCCGCAACGATTATGGGTACTAATGCCCCGCCATCGATGGAGCGCAAGTCACACGCTCAAGCGTCATGGCCGGGCGTGTCCCGGCCATCCACGTCTTCGCCAGGCGCGCGAAAGACGTGGTTGGCCGCCACAACAGGCCACGACATTTGGCTTATCGCGCTGCAACGATTCTGGCTACCAGCGCCGACTGGCTTTGCGCAACCGGCCGCGACCATTACCCATACCGGACTCTTCTTGTCACGGGCGGCGGTCCCGGCCACCGTCGCCGCACATCGCTTTTCGCCAGCGGAGCATCCGGCTCACACCGAAAATATTCCTTGTCTTTCCACTATCTGTTAGTTATAGTAACCAAAATGGAAGCCGACGTACCCACTACACCCGGTCCCGCCTCGCCTCCCGATCCGCCACAGGATCAGCCCGCCACCCCCATGCCCGAGTACATCGCAGCCCTGCTCTACGCCGTCGGCATCCTGCTCGACTACGGCCGCCATCTGCGCAGCACCATCCGGCAACGCGCCACCGCCCCCACATTTCCCTCCATCGCGGCCTGCTTCGGCACCGCCAACCTCGCCACCATCCTCGCCCACCTCAACCGCGGCATCCTGCGCGCCATCGCGCTGCAGCGCTTCCTGCTCGCGCGCGCCGCAACCGGCCGTGACATCAGCATGGTGATCCGCCGCACCCGCACCGACCAGGAACCTTCGCCCGCGCCAGCAGACCCCCAGGCCGAGCCACCAGCAGACCCCCCAGCCAAGCCCAAAGCCGCGCCACGCCCGTCGCTGCCCCCCGGCCACGACGACCCCGAACTCTTCATGCCCACACTGGAGGACCTCGAGCGTCAGGTACGCCGCCGCACCGTCGGCCGTACCATCACCGACATCTGCCGCGATCTCGCCGTCGTCCCCGGCTTCTGCACCCCCGAATTCTGGAACGGGATATTCGAGATCATGCATTACTTCGGCGGCAGCGTTGAAACCGTGATGCGAGAGAAGACCCGCCGCGAACAAACGTTCATCCAGGAGCAGGACAAGAAGCAGGGCAGCACCCGGGACTGGTTGCATCTGAAACGAGACGAACTCCGCCAGGTCCTCGGCTTCTTCATCGGCGAACCACCGATCAATCCACTCGGCCCGTCATCAGCACCGGGTGCTGCCGGCACGGCACTGGCCACTGGCCCGCCCTGATCCATCGCCGAATGACATCGCGCGACGCAAGGGACCGGACAACGGCCGGCCCCGTCATCCTGATTCGCCCGGCCGCCGCGCGGCAGGTACGACATTCCCAGAATCCGGCAATCCGAGCCCTCCCACACGCAGCGATCCAACCCCGTCATGGCGGGGCTTGAACCGGCTTGACCCGGCCATCTCCATCGAGTGGTTGCTGACGGGGACTGCATCGTTCGCAATCTGGTGCGCGTAGCCGATGGCCAGGTTTGAAGCAGCCGCCAATGAACATTGACGCTAAGCTCAGCCACTATCCGCGCGCGATCTGATCGAGATCAAGCAGTTTCGTGCGATCGTCACCACCACGAGAAGACCGTCGCGGAACTTCCTGGTCGCAGCCCGGCTCGTCGCCACCGTCGTTTGCTCAACTGACGACTGACACCAGTTCTCATTGATGATGATCCATAGCAAAAACCAGCGAGCCTACTCGGCGTTGCCGGCAGCAGCGGCAACAGTATAAGAATCTTCAACCACAGATGCACGCAGATGAACGCAAATAGCTCGGCGCCAGGGAGGCGCGGCTTGCCCGCTTTGAAACATTGCGTCCGGGACTATTTGCGTCCATCTGCGTGCATCTGTGATTAAAAGTCCTTACTTGCCTCCGCAGTCCGACTGCCAATGCGCGGGCCAACACGAGCGAGCCACGTTGCTGCCAAATCAACAATGACCAATGCGTCGTGCCGAATGTCATCGCCGGACCACGCCCCGAACAAGTGGGAAGACGAGTTGCACTCAGTAAGTGTTGGTATCAGTCGAAAGATCCCCACCTCACGTGAGATCGCGCCGGTCCATCCAACATGTCCGGAAGCTGATTGCCCGATACTTGCGCGCCAAGACCACCGGATCAGACCAGCAGCAAGGCATCTCCGCAGGACAATCGCTTGAATTGCGTCGGCGTCCGATTTGACCGGTTCGCCCTTGGTCTTCTTGCGGCGACCGTGGAGGCGGGACGTCAGCAAGGCTTTCAGCACGGAGTAAGCAGGGAGGACGTTGAGGGGCCAAGGAGCAGAATGCACTGCGCTTCGCGCGAAGCGCCGTTAACCCTTACTCCGTGGCCTCAACGTCCTCGCCTGCTTCCTCCGTGCTGAAGACCTTCCTGCATAACGGACGGCGCAAGTTTCCCGGTTACCGGAAGCAACGGCGGATTCAAGCGATTGCCCGGGGGCATCTCCGCTACCCAGCTTGCGCAATGTCCCGCAACGATGGACCCTGGCGAAAATGCCGCGACAGGGAGCAACGCCATGTTCATCCGCAATGCCTGGTACGTCGCCGCCTGGGCCGACGAGGTAGGCGACGCCCCCCTCGCCCGCCGCATCTGCAACGAACCGGTCGTTCTGTTCCGCGACAAGGACGGCCATGCCGCTGCCCTGATCGATATCTGCTGCCACCGCGGTGCGCCGCTGCACATGGGCACGGTCATCGAGGAAGGCCTGCAATGCGGCTACCATGGCCTGGTCTTCGACCGCTCCGGCGCCTGCGTCCACGTCCCCGGCCAGACCCACATCCTGGAACGCACCCGCGTCCGCAGCTTTCCCCTGGTGGAGCAGCACGCCTTCCTCTGGATCTGGATGGGCGACCCGGCAAAGGCGGACCCCGCCGCCATCGTGCCCTGGCCATATCACAACGATGCAGTGAACTGGCCGCACAGACACACGATGTATCCGATCAAGGCTGCCGCCATGCTGATGGTCGACAACCTGATGGACCTGACCCATCTCGGCTACGTCCATACCTCCACCATCGGCGGCAATCCATCGCAGCATGTCGACGCCAAGATGGAAACCGAGCGCACGCCGCTCGGGCTGCGGTTCACTCGCTGGATGCTGAACTCGGTGCCGCCCCCAACATATGTGAAGGCAGTAGGTTTCGAGGGACGCATCGACCGTTGCCAACGCTTCGAGTTCGTCGCGCCCGGCTCCGTCCTGCAATGGACCGGCGCCGATGAGGCGGGTGCCTATCGCGACGGCAACACCAGCAACAGCAAGTTGGAGTTCCGCCTGTTCCATGGCCTGACACCGGAGACCGACAACACCTGCTTCTATTTCTGGTCGGCCGCGAACGGCTTCCGACAGGATGATCCGGCGGCCACGGCGCAGTTCTTCGACCAGGTCGCCGCCGCGTTCATGGAGGATAAGCTCGTGGTGGAGGGCCAGCAGGCGCGGTTAGCCGAGCTAGGCGAGAGCGGGCTGGTGGATATCGCAAGCGATGCCAACCGGTTGCACATGCGGCGAACCGTGGAGCGGTTGCTCGAGGAGGAGAAGCGGCTGGCAATTGCTGCGGAGTAGCAGCTTCCGCCTGCCCGTATCCTATGCCGCTGCCTCGCGCGACACCCTTCGTGCGCAGCAACGGCAACCTACCGCGGACGGCCCGAGGCAAATGACGCATTCCCTCTTCGGACTGCACCAAATGATACCAGTGCGATGATGACCCATAGCAAAATCAGCGAGCCTGAACTCGGCGTTGCCGGCAACAGAGAAAACAGTAAAATAATATTCAACCACAGAGGCACAGAGTCTCACAGATTAGTCACAGAGTATTATTAAAAAATGACTCTGCGACTACTCTGTGGACTCTGTGCCTCTGTGGTTGAAAGTCCTTACTTGCTACGCAGTCCGACTGCCAATGCGCGGTCCAACACAAGTTGGCCGCGTTGCTGCCAAATCTTAATAGTGACCAATGCGTTGTGCCGAACGTCATCGCCGGACCACGCCCCGAACATGACAAGTGGGAAGACGAGTTCGCGCTCAGTGAGCGTTGGTATAACACCGCCTAAACCGCTTCGGGATAGGACGCAGCCCGGGTATGAGACGGAGGCTGTCGTGAATGCTCCTTGGCGCCGCCGTGCCGCGCTGCGCGGCAAAGCGGAATGGCTCGACGTTCTGGATCGCCACAGTGGCGTCGGGCTGTGGGACGCGATCCTCCATGACGGTGACGCCATGCATCCGGAATCCCGCTGGACCTGGTCATCCGAATTCCGCCGGCTTTGCGGTTTTCGCGACGCAACGGAATTTCCCAATGTTGTCCAGTCCTGGTCCGATCGGTTGCATCCCGAAGACGCGGGTCCAACCTTCGCCGCGTTCGGCGAGGCCCTGAAAACCGGCGGACAATACGACACGACCTACCGTCTCCGGACGAAGGATGGTTCTTATCATTGGTTCCGCGCCACAGGCGGCGTGATCAAGGACTCACGAGGGGTCGCCCGCCGCGCCTGTGGCTCTCTCGTCGATATCCATGCCACCAAGCAAACCGAGGAGGCCGACAGGCGGCGACAGGCGGCGCTCGGTCGCCATACCCAGGATTTTGGCAGCGTGATTTCAGGTGTCATGACCTCACTGGCGGAATCCGCCGAGAAGATGCGGAATGCCGCCCAGGTCATGGCACAGGCCGCCGGTGGCGTGCGTGAGCGGGCAGATGTCACCGCGGGCGATGCCAGGATCTCCGCTGACTAACTGACCTCAGTCGCCGCAGCAGTCGAGCAGATGACCAGTAGCGTGGCCGAAATCCTGCGCCAGGTCGCGACTGCGGCGCAGGTGGCGCGCGACGCCGTCGGTCGTGCCGATACCAGCCAGTCCAAGATCAAGGGTTTGGGCGAGGCAACCGCGCGGATCGGTGATGTCGTCCGGCTGATCAGTGACATCGCTGGGCAAACCAATCTGTTGGCGCTCAACGCGACGATCGAGGCAGCGCGGGCAGGCGATGCCGGCAAGGGCTTCGCGGTCGTCGCAGGTGAGGTGAAGGCGCTGGCGACGCAAACCGCGAATGCCACGCACGAGATCAGCAACCAGATCGAGGCCGTGCGTGCTGCCACCGGTGCCTCGATTGAGGCCATGGCGGAGGTCACCACGATCATCGGTCGGCTTGATGAAGTAACCGCGGTCATCGCTGCCGCGGTCGAGCAGCAGAGTGCCACCACACGAGAGATAGCAAGCAAAGTCCAAAGCGTGACGGCGGCCGCTGCGGGCACAGCCGATGCCATGAAGCAGGTGGTCACCGTGTCCGAACGAGCAGGCACAGCCAGCGAGGAGGTGTTGACGACTGCGGACGGTATTCGCCAGGAAGCGGCGCGGCTGCACACCGAGGTGGAACAGTTTCTCGCCTCGGTTCGCGATGAAACCGGCGAACGAAGAAACTATGAGCGGAGGGCCGGGAACGGCGTCACCGTGACTCTGTCGAGCAGCGGTCGCGGTTCGAAGGTCGTCGAGCTTCAGGATATTTCGTTGGGGGGCGCCGCTCTGTTCTGCGATTGGCAACTTCCGCCGGGCGCAGATATTGTCATCGAACTTCCTGAATCCGGTGGCAGAGTCAATGGACGTGTCGTACGTGCTGATGGCAAGAATATCGGATTGATATTTCACCAAGATGGTGAAAGCCACGCCCGCGTCGGACGATTCCTCAAAGCGATCGATAAACATCGCCAAGCGGCGTGAACCAAGACACCATCCGATTTATACCAGCCGCCGCTGAAACCGACTCTCGATCTCCGTCATGGCCGGGCTTGACCCGGCCATCGGCCACCCGCACCAATTTGCGAACGATGCAATCCCAGTCAACAACCATCCGATGAAGATGACCGGGTCAAGCCCGGTCATGACGACGTTGGATCGTTGCGTGCGGTACGTCAACAGCAAGGACGGCTGGTATTAAATAGTGACCAGCGGAGCGCTGTTGTCGCCCGACCGAACTGGTGCTCCTGGTCATTAATACGCACTCCGTAGCTGTCGTCCCGCATGCGTCGAACGATCCTGCGCCGAACACCCTCAAAGCTACTTCCTAGCTCGTATCAGCTTGTGAGTTCGCGGCGAATGCCCGCCGTTCGCGGCAGCCCGAGTGATAGTCGCGTACCGGATGAACGACCACGCGAGCTGTCGCTCGAGCACCACCAGCACACCACGCTGCTTGTCCAGGTCAGGCGGCAGCGCCCACTATGTAGCCAAGATGAGGCCAGGACGGTCGACAGCCTGCTGACCATGCAACAGCCATGACCGCAACGTTCGTTGCGCTACCTGCTCCAGCGGCATTGAGACCTAGGCCACCGCCTCGGCCTCGATCTCCACCATGAATCGTGGATCCGCCAGCCCAGCAACGAACAGCAACGTCGAGCATGGCGCATGCCCGGCATACACCGCATCACGCGCCGCGCGGAACGAAGCCAGCAGCGACCGATCGGTCAGATACACGGTCGTCTTCACCAGATTCGTGATGCCCATGCCGTTCGCTTCCAATAGCGCACGCAGGTTGGCGAACACCTGGGCGACCTGACCTTCACCGGTGCTCGGCACTGATCCGTCCAGTGCCACGCCGACTTGGCCCGACATCACCAGTCGACGCTGCTCGCCCTCGATCAGCATGCAATGCGTGTAGCCGGTCGGCGCACGCACAGCCGGTGGATTGCTTGCGGTGATGACGGCCATGAGAGTTCTCCTCGGTTCAAAACAAATCGATGGTTGCCGGTCGTTCACGCGTCACGATGCTATCTGACACGGCAATGCAAGTTGCCAGCCGTCACAATACTCGCTGCGCTGCTATCGCGCGAGCCAGTCCCGCACGGCGTCCTTGACGAAGCGAGCATCCGCCGGGTTCGTCGCCGGATTGCCCGCGCGGTGGCCCCAGATGCTCGGGATTGGCTTCAGCTCCGCATGTGCCAGATACGGCAACTCGGCTGCATTGTCAGCGACCCGGAAGTACAGGTCCGTATCGCCCGGCATCAGCAGCACGCGCGCACGGATCGCTCGCAGCGCGCGCGGCAGATCGCCGTCGTACAGCGAATTGGCACTGATGTCCGCGGCATCCCAGGTCCGAAGCTGCGCGTACTGATTGGCGGCGGGACGTGCGCCAAAGCGCTCCTCCCAGTCAGTACGCAGGAACGTATCCAAGTCCGGCGCGCCAAGATTGGGCTGCGGACCGGACGCTAGATGTAGCCCGGCGCGGTAGAAATCCTGACTGAGCGCCCACGCCGCATAGCTGCGCCCGAACGCCCGCTTCGCCGCGACCGGTTCTGCCGAGAAACGACCGTCGCCAACATGTTCCGCCGCAGCTTCCAGCGTCGCCATCAGGCTGCGCAGAAACACCTGGTTGTGCACAGCAGTACGCGCGACGCCGCAGTTCACCACGATGCGGTCCACTACATCGGGAAACAACGCGGCCCAGTGATAGGCCTGCAATGCCCCCATCGACCACCCGTAGACACATGCCACACGCTCGATGCCGAACACCTCGTGCAGCGCACGGCGCTGGGTCTCCACGTTGTCGAATATCGTCACCAGCGTTGGATAGCCGGCAGTGTTCGACGGACTGGACGACAGTCCGTTGCCGAACATATCAAGGATCACGATGAACCAGCGCGTTGGGTCCAGCACGCCGTCGGGGCCGACCAGCCACTCGAGATCCTGATGCTGCGCACCATAACTTGTGGGATAGACGATGACGTTGTCACGCGCCGATGACAGCGTACCGTGCGCCTTCCAGGACAGGCGCGCGCCACGCAACACCGCGCCGGATTGCACCGTCAGGTCGCCGGCATCGAATGTGCCCTGCTGTGTGGGCCACGCCATTGCTATCCCCTATGCTTCGCGCGCGGCATCGTCGTCGCCGGTGCGTGCCACCGCAAGGGGTGTCAACGATGTTGCGTTTGATTGCCGTCGGCCGGCTACGTGACGGTCCGGAAGCGGAACTGTTCGCGCGCTACAACGCAAGGCTGCGACCCAAGCTTGCCGTGACAGAGATCGCCGAGGCACGTGGAGCACCGGTCGAGGTAAAGCGCCGCGAAAGCCAAGCGCTGCTCGCGGCGCTACCGCAAGTGGCGTTTGTGGTTGCGCTCGATCCAGCCGGCACGCCATCGGACAGCGAGGAACTGGCGCGCAACCTGGAGCGATGGCTGGCGAGCAGCCGCAGCGTCTGCTTCCTGATCGGCGGTGCCGAAGGGCTGGACGCAACAGTGCTTGCGCGCGCCGATCATGTGCTGTCGTTCGGACGGCTGACTTGGCCCCACTTCCTCGCCCGCGCGATGCTGGCCGAGCAGGTGTATCGCGCGAGGTCGATCGCCGCCGGGCATCCGTACCACCGGTCAGGGCGACCCTGAGGCCGCCCTTCCCGCAGCGCGCTACACGTTGGCGCCTTCGATCAGGTTGCCGAAGCGCACCCATGTCTTGCCATCCCACCGCGCCAGTTGCATCGCCCTGATCGGACGATGGTCGGTCGGGCTGGTGTTGATGGTGATGCCCGGCAACAGCACCGGCACCTCGAAGTTATGCAGGTTCTCTGCCTGCTTCATGACATTCGGCCGCGAGAAGTCGCCTTTGCACTGCTTCAGTACCTGCTGCATCGTTTGGCTGATGCCATAAGCGAACACGTAGCTTGCATCGCTGACATCACCGTCCGGCTTGTACTTCGCCATGAAGTCGCGCCATTGCTTCATGCCGGGATCATCCTTGAACCCTGGATCCGTCGGGTCTTTCAGATACTGCGTGCTGAGCATGCCGATGGCGTTCTCGGGTCCCGCCGGAGTGATCACGCCGCCCACGGAGATCGACACGTTGGTCATGAAGAACGTCGGCTTCCAATTCAGGTCATGCACCTTGCGGATCGACTGCGCGGCGAACTTGGGGATGCCCGCAACCAGCAGCACGTTGGCACCGGCACCTTGCAATTCGACGATCTGTGAATCAATTGTAGGATCAGTGGTTTCATAGCTGACCGACTTGACCACGATCTTGTCCCAGTCGGCGCCCAGGATGTCGCGCACGCCGGTCGGATAGTCCTTACCGAAGTCGTCGTTCTGATACAGGATGCCAAGCTTCGGCTCCTTGACGTTGGCCAGCATGTGCTTGGCGTAGATCTGCGCCTCGGTGCGGTAGTTCGGCTGCCAGCCCATCGTCCAGGGGAATTTCTTGACGTCGCTCCATTTGCTGGCGCCGGAACCGACGAACAACTGCGGTATCTGCTTATGGTTGAGGTACTCGGCGATCGCCGAGTTGCATGGTGTGCCGAGGTTCTGAAAGCAGAAATCGACCTTGTCCTGTTCGACCAGGCGGCGCACCTGCTCCACCGTCTTGGGTGGGCTGTAGCCGTCGTCGTACGAGATGAAGTCGATCGGATGGCCATCCACGCCGCCCTGCTCGTTGACCATCTGGAAGAACGCGCTCTCGGTGCGGCCGATGACACTATAGGTCGAGGCTGGTCCGCTGTACGGCATGGTGTTGCCGATCTTCACGGGTTCGGCGGCGGCACGGGCGCGCGGCATCCTGCTGAGTGTCGCCACGGCAAGACCCGACGACAGCGCGGCTCTACGGCTGATCATGTTTTGTTCTCCTGAGCGTTATAGTCTCCCTTTCCGGCTCTTCGGCCGGCAGGCGGACATTGCACATTTCCGCCCGCCGCCGCTACCGTCGCCCGCCAGCATCTGCCGTGGAGGCAAACGATGGACGTCCCAGTGACACACGAACTTGCCAACGATCTCGTCTGGCCGACGGACGGCGTGACCCGCGTGCCATTCCGCCTGTTTTCGGATCCGGCGATTTATGCCGAGGAACAGAAGCGGCTGTTCCGCGGGCCGATCTGGAATTTCCTGTGTCTGGAGATCGAGATTCCCAACGCGGGCGATTGGCGCCTCGCGACAGTTGGCGAAGTTCCGGTCGTGGTGACGCGCGACGAGCACGGTGCGATCCACGCGATGGTCAATCGGTGCGCGCACAAGGGCGCACTGGTCTGCTTGCAGGAACGCGGCAATGCCAAGGCGCTGACCTGCGTCTACCATTCCTGGAGCTACGATCTCGCGGGCCAATTGCAGAGCGTCGCGTTCCGTCATGGCATACGTGGCAAGGGCGGCATGCCGGAGGACTTCGACGCGTCACAGCATCGCCTGGAACCGTTGCGCGTGGAAGCGTTCTGCGGACTGGTGTTCGGCACGTTCTCGGACGCAACGGTGCCGGTGGAGGCGTTCCTCGGCGAGACGATGGCGCGGATGATCCGGCGCAATCTCGGGCGGCCGCATCGATTGCTCGGCATGCACAGCCAGATCATCCACAACAACTGGAAACTTTACGCAGAGAACGTGAGGAACTCGTACCACGCCACGCTGCTGCACACGTTCTACACGACGTTCAAGGTGAACCGGCTCGACATGGATGGTGGGATGCTGTTGTCCGACGATGGGCGGCACTCGATCAGCTATGCCAAGCGAGGCACCCTGCAACAGTCGGACGAGTACCAGAAGGTACATTCGGCACAGTACAACTCGGCGCTGGCGGCACCGCAGCTGTTGGATACCTGGACGGAGTTCGACGACGGCATCACGCATTGCATCCAGACGGTGTTCCCGACGCTGGTGGTACAGCTCACACTGAACTCGCTGGCGGTGCGCTTCTTCACACCGCGCGGCATCGATAAGACCGAGCTCTTCTGGATTTATCTTGGCTACCAGGACGATGATGCGGAGCAGACGCGCAAGCGGGTGATGCAGGGCAACCTGACCGGTGCCGCGGGACTTGTGTCGCTGGAGGATGGCTGCATCAACGAGTTCGTCCAACGCGGCACGCGCGGCAGCGAGGACGTCAACGCGTTCCTGGAAATGGGCGGTCGCGACGTCGCCTCGTCGGACGGTTCGCGCGCGACGGAGACCGGTATCCGCGGCTTCTGGCAGGGTTATCGCGAGCTGATGGGCCTGTGACAGTGCGCGAGGCGATCGAGGAGCTGCTCGCGGACTATGCCGAGGCGATCGACGACGGCGCCCTGGAACGGTGGCCGGGCTTTTTCACCGAGGATGGCGAATACCAGATCATCACACGTGAAAGCCACGACGCCGGATTGCCGATCGGGATTCTATACTGCAACAGCCGCGGCATGATGCAGGACCGCATTCAGGCACTGCGCACCGCCAACATCTACGAGCCGCACGCATATCGTCATCTGCTCGGGCGGCCACGGATTGAGCAGCACAGCGCTGGCTTCGCCGTACGCTCTAATTTCTGCGTGTATCGCATTGCGCAGGATGGCGACACGGTCACGTTCGCAACCGGGCGGTATCTCGATCGCGTCATAGAGGATGATCGTGCGTTACGCTTCCAATCACGGTGCGTGGTGCTGGACTCGCGGCGCGTGGACATTCTGTTGGTGTTGCCGCTTTAGCGTCCATCGTTGCGCTCTTGGCTGTGAAGCCGGCGTCCCAGAGCGACAGGAATCGCGGGCATTGCCATCCGCCGCTTGCCCATGGTGATGCGCATCAGCGGCCTTTGTCGGTCAACGTGTCCGCCAGAACCTGGAGCAGTGCTTCGATCGGCGCCATCGCTGCGACAAGGTCATCCGGAGACGGTTCAACATCGTCATTGAATTCGGGATAGCGGAACACGAAATTCCAGGCCGTCAGGCGATGGATTGCGAGCAGTGCGGCGGCGCATTGCGGGTAGTGTGCAGCAGCGAGCGTGCCAAGCCGTTGCATGTCGTGCGTCTTGGTGAACGGAACGTCCGCCATGACGAGCATACCCTTACGGCCTTCTCGGCAGCTTGCTGGCAGAGATAGGCCGAGGTGCCCAGCGACGGCGGCGTCACGTCCATGCAAACGCGCGCGATGCGCAGGTCCTCGGTTGCGTGGTTCAGCCAACCGCGGCCGATGCGGCGGCGATCCTGGCTCAGTTCGGGATCATCCCCGCTCATAGACCACGACACCTTCGGTGCGGGCCGCATAAGGCAACGTTCCGACGATCCGGCTGAGCCGCCGAAACGTGTCGGCCCGGCAAGGTACGACGTCCACCGGCTCGTTGTACGACGCACGCGCGGCCATGCCCGCTTGGTAGCTCACTTTTTCTGCCGGCGCATCGTCATCCAGGACGACCAGTAGATCGAGGTCGCTGTCCGCCCCTGCCTCACCGCGTGCCGCCGAGCCGAACAGGATCACCTGCCGCGGCTGGAAATAGGCCACGACCGAGTCAAGGAGTTCGCGAGGAACAGCAGGTACCACCACCATCTCCTACTGGGTAGGCTGGTCTATTAGCATGAGTTGGCAGCAGCTTCATTCCAACCCCGCCTGCCGTATGCAATGCCCGGATAAATTCGCGCGCGAAAGCCGTCGACTAAGTGGCGCAACGAGCAGGAACTTCTGCAAGGTTGCACCGGCCTCGTTTCGCTTGCCCAGCGAGCCGAGCGCCGCGACAAGACGGGTTCAGCCCCCGGTCACGCTCATATGCCGCGCCACCGCCGGCCGATCGTGGCGGCGATCGATGATGAAGTCGTGACCCTTGGGCTTGCGGCTGATCGCTTCGCGGATCGCATCCTCGAGTTCCGCGTCGGTCGCGCCGGCGCGCAGCACCTTCCGTAGATCCGCGTCGTCGTCCTGGCCGAGGCACATGTACAGCGTGCCGGTGCAGGTCAGGCGCACGCGGTTGCAGCTTTCGCAGAAATTGTGGGTCATCGGCGTGATGAAGCCGATACGCTGGCCGGTCTCGGCGACGTTGAAGTACCGCGCGGGGCCTCCCGTGCGATAATCGGTCTCCTCCAGCGTCCAGCGCCGGCGCAGGCGGGAGCGCACGATCGACAGCGGCAGGTATTGCTCGGTGCGGTCGCCGGTGATGTCGCCCATCGGCATGGTCTCGATCAGGCACAGATCGAGGCCGTGATCGCCGCACCAGGCGAGCATGCTGTCGAACTCGTCCTCGTTCACACCCTTCATCGCCACGGCGTTGATCTTGATCGCCATGCCGGCGGCCTTGGCGGCAAAAATGCCGTCCAGCGTCGCGCCGATCTTGCCCCACCGGGTGATCGTGGCGAATTTCTCGGGGTCCAGAGTATCGAGCGACACGTTGATGCGGCGAACACCCGCCTGGTACAGCCCGTCCGCCAGCTTCGCCAACTGCGTGCCGTTGGTGGTGACCACCAGCTCCTGCAGCCCGCCGGTGCCGAGCCGCGCGCCCAGGCTGCGGAACAGGGTCATCACGTCCCGCCGGACCAGAGGCTCCCCGCCGGTGATGCGGATCTTGTTGGTGCCGAGCCGGATGAAGGCCGCGCAGATGCGGTCGAGCTCTTCCAGCGTCAGCAGGTCCCGCTTCGGCAGGAAGCTCATGTCCTCCGCCATGCAGTAGACGCAGCGGAGGTCACACCGGTCGGTGACCGATACGCGCAGATATGTGATGGACCGGCCAAAGGGATCGATCATTTCACTGACTTGCGCCATCTGGGTCGCAGGTTCAAGGGTCAGAAGCCCACGACCGGTCTCGACACCGTTTGATCCGGATCGTAAATCAAGTGTGAATTATTTCGGCAGATATGTGTCGTCCTGGCGTTAGTAGGGGACATGGACCGGCATGAGCGATATTTTGCGCCTCGCTGAACTGCTCTGCGCCAGGCTCTGCCATGACCTGGCGGGGCCGCTCGGTGCGCTGATCGGCGTTCTGGAGATCGCGCGCGAGGAGGATCCCAACAGCGACACCCTGGCACTCGCGGAGCTGACCACGGTGGACCTGGGACAGCGGCTGAAGCTATTGCGTGCCGCCTGGGGTCAGGATGCCGAAGCGCTGGACCTGGACACCCTGCAGGGCCTCACAACCGGCCTCGTCGCGGGAAGCCGTCCGGTGCGGCTGGACCTGACCGGCCTTGCGCCTGGCACGATATTCCTTCCGCCTCAGGCCCGGCTGGTCCTGAATGTGGTGCTGCTTGCGGCCGAAAGCCTGCCCGGCGGCGGCCTCATCGCCCTGGCGGGATCGCGGGACAGCTTCCTGCTGGTAACGATCTCCGGCCCCCGCGCCGCGTGGCCGGCGGGCTTCACCGCCTGCCTGCTCGACGACACAGCCGCTCTGCAGACTGCTTCCGACAACCCTCGGCATGTCCAGGCACCGCTGACCGCGCTGCTGGCGCGCAAGCTGGGCTGCCAATTCTCCGTAATGATGCCTTCCGGCTCAGGGGATGCAGGCAATCAGGCGCCCCCGCTGCTTTTGTCGTTCGGACAGCACTGAATAAGCGTCCCGTCGGGCGTCATTTACCAATTCTTCGTTTCCATGGGCTCAGATGGCCCCCCGCCCGACACCCTGCCGGGCCTGCGAGGGCAGCCATGGACGACGATCTGATCTCCGATTTCCTGACCGAGACCAACGAGAGCATTGCCGACCTGGACGTCGCGCTGGTGAAACTTGAGCGAACCCCGGACGACAAGGAGACGCTGTCGCTGATCTTCCGCCTGGTGCACACGATCAAGGGCACCTGCGGGTTCCTCGGCCTCCCCAGGCTGGAGCACGTCGCCCATGCGGGCGAAAACGTGCTGGGCAAGATCCGGGATGGCGTCCTGACCGCCACACCGGACACCGTCACGCTGGTGCTGGCGGGACTGGACCGGATCAAGCTGATCGTCAACGGCCTCGCGGCCACCGGCACTGAACCTGCGGGAGACGATAGCGAACTGGTTAGCGCACTGGATGCGGCGGCGTCGGGACAAGCGCCCACGCCCCCCCCGGTGCAGGCAGTGGTCGCCGAGGCCGAACCGGAGCCGGAGTTGGAGCCGGAAGAACCGCAAGTGCTTGACGCACCGCCGCCCGGACCGGTTGTCGACGCGAAGCCGGCGCCGACGCAAGCTGCGCCGGACGCCGCGCCAGGTGAACCGGTCGTCACCAACCAGACGATCCGGGTCACCGTGGACGTGCTGGAAGACCTGATGACGCTGGTGAGCGAGCTTGTGCTGACCCGCAACCAGCTTCTCCAGCTCTCCCGCACGCAGGAAGCCACCGGCTTCACCGTGCCGTTGCAGCGACTCTCGCACATCACCTCCGATCTGCAGGAGGGGGTGATGAAAACGCGGATGCAGCCCATCGGCATCGCCTGGAACAAGCTGCCGCGGCTGGTGCGCGACCTGTCCCGCGAGATGGACAAGAAGATCGAGCTGACCATGCTTGGGGCGGACACCGAGCTCGATCGCCAGGTCCTGGAGCTGATCAAGGATCCGCTGACGCACATGGTGCGCAACAGTGGCGATCACGGTCTGGAAGGCCCTGCCGAACGCCGTGCGGCCGGCAAGCCGGAGAGCGGCCGCATCACGCTGAACGCCTATCACGAAGGCGGCCACATCATCATCGAGATTGCCGATGATGGCCGCGGCCTGCCGGTGGACAGGATTCGCGCCAAGGTGCTGGCCAACAAACTGGCCACCGAGGCCGAACTGGCCGGCATGAGCGACGCGCAGTTGCAGCGGTTCATCTTCCGCGCCGGCTTCTCCACCGCGGCTGTGGTGACCGCCGTGTCGGGCCGTGGCGTCGGCATGGACGTGGTCAAGACCAACATCGAGAAGATCGGCGGCACGATCGACCTGAAGAGCGTTCCGGGGCAAGGTACAACCTTCACCATCAAGATCCCGCTGACGCTCGCCATCGTCTCCGCGCTGATTGTGGAAGCCGGCAACGAGCGGTTCGCCATTCCGCAGATCAGCGTGGTCGAACTGGTGCGCGCTCAGAAGAGTGCCGGCCGTGGCCACAATGAGGAAGCCGGCACGGAGCCCGTTATCGAGCGGATCAACGACACGCCCGTGCTGCGGCTGCGCGATCGGCTGCTGCCGCTGGTGAACCTGAACGACCTGCTGGGGCTGGGCGAATCGCAGAACGACGACAGCGGTGCCTACATCGTTGTCGCGCAGGTCGGTGCCAGCAGCCTCGGGATCATCGTCGACAAGGTGTTCGACACCGAGGAGATCGTGGTGAAGCCCGTGGCGCCGATTCTCCGCCACGTCACGATGTTCAGCGGCAATACCATTCTGGGTGACGGCTCGGTGATCATGATCCTCGATCCGAACGGCATCGCGCGCGGCACCGGCATCGGCGCCAGTGGGGACTCCAAGGCGGTCACTGCGAACGCAGTGGATCAGGTCCACTCGAGCGATCGGACGGCGATGTTGCTGTTCCGCGCCGGCGGTGATCAGAAGCTGGCTGTGCCGCTCGGCCTCGTTGCCCGTTTGGAGGACATTCCCCGCGAGAAGATCGAGAGTTCGGGTGGTGCGACGGTCACGCAGTACCGCGGCAAGCTGATGCCGCTGGTGGCCTTCACCGGCGTCGTGGACGTCGAAAAGCCGCGCCAGTCCGTACTGGTGTTCAACGATGGCGACCGCAGCATGGGCCTGATGGTCGACGAGATCGTCGACGTGGTGGAGGACCGGCTGCACATCGAGCTGTCCGCGGGACGGCCTGGTTTGCTGGGTACCGCCGTGATCGCCGGTCATGCCACCGATGTGATCGACACCGGCTACTGGCTGATGCAGGCATGGCAGGACTGGTTCCACGGCACGCATCAGCCCGACGAGCAAAAAAAGACGCGGCGGGTGCTGGTGGTGGAGGACAGCGAATTCTTTCGCCAGTTGGTGACGCCGATTCTGGGTGCCGCGGGCTACCGGGTCACCGGCTCTCCGAGTGCCGCCGACGCGCTGCGGCTGCGCGACGCCGGCGCGATGTTCGACGTGATCGTGTCGGACATCACCATGCCGGACATGGACGGGCTCGATTTCGCGCGTGCGGTTCGGGCGAGCGGTCCGTGGACGACTTTGCCACTGATCGCGCTCTCGGCGCGGGCCGAGCCGAACGACGTGGAGGCGGGGCGCGATGCCGGTTTCACCGACTACGTGGCGAAGTTCCAACGCGACGCGCTGATCGCAAGCCTGAGGCAATGCCTCGCCGAGCCAACCGCGGCGTAAGGCGACGGGACCCCACGTGCGCGCTCACGACCTCTGACCGCGACATAGGAGCAAATTCATGGCTACCGACGTAATGGAACGTCCCGACGCAGTGACCGACGAAGCGGACCATGTCTTCGTCACGCTGACAGTCGCCGATCAGCTTTGCGGCGTGCCGGTGCTGGCGGTGCGCGACATTCTTGGCGAGCACAAGATTACGCGCATCCCTCTCGCGCCGAGGGAGATCGCCGGCAGCCTCAATCTGCGCGGACGGATCGTGACGGCGATCGATCTGCGGGAACGCCTGCACCTCGCGCCGGCACCGCCCGACCAGCCACGCATGTCGGTGGTCGCCGATCAGGGCGGTGAACTGTACGCGCTGCTGGTGGACCAGGTATCGGAGGTCCTGAGCCTCAAGGCCAGCGCGTTCGAGCGCAATCCACCGACGCTGCCGCCGGCCTGGGCGCAGTTCAGCAGCGGCATCTATCGCCTCGATGGCCGTCTGCTTGTGGTGCTCGATATCGCCCGGCTGCTGGCACTCGGCGAAGCCCCCTGAGGCACAGCGCATGGTCCGGACCTGCCTGGTCGTCGATGACAGCCGCGTGGTGCGCAAGATCGCGCGCCGCATTCTTGAAGCCCATGGATTCACCGTGGCAGAGGCAGGAGATGGCCAGCAGGCACTCGACGCATGCCACACGGAGATGCCGGATTGCGTGTTGCTCGACTGGAACATGCCGGTGATGAACGGGCTGGATTTCCTCAAGCATCTCCGAGCCGAGTTCGGGCCGGACAAGCCACCCGTGGTGTTCTGCACGACCGAGACCGAGATGTCGTCGATCGAGATGGCAATCACCAACGGCGCACAGGAGTACATCATGAAGCCGTTCGACGAGGAGATCCTTGTCGGCAAGTTTGAACAGGTCGGACTTCTGTGATTGCACCCGCCCGGGCGGTTGCGGCGCCGCCCACAGCGCCGGCGCGCGTGATGGTGTGCGATGATTCGGCGGTGATCCGCGGCGCGATCTCGCGGATGCTGGAGGCAGATCCGGCGGTGCAGGTCGTGGCGCGCGTCGCCAATGGCCAAATGGCGATCGACGAGTTGAAGCGGACGCAGGTCGATGTGGTGGTACTCGATATCGAGATGCCTGTGCTGGACGGCTTGACGGCGCTGCCGCTGCTGCTGCGTGCCGACCCTGGCCTGAAGGTGATCATGGCGTCCACGCTGACGACGCGTGGCGCCGATATCGCACTGCGTGCATTGCGGCTGGGGGCGGCGGACTACGTGCCGAAGCCATCGGCGGTGCACGGTGACGAGACGTTCCGCCGCGAGCTGCTGGAAAAGGTGAAGGGCCTGGCACGTCTGCGCCGGCGCGTCACGCAGCCGGTACGTGAGGCGCTCAACCTGCGTTTGCGACCGGCCGCCGTCGTGGCGCCGCGGTTGCTCGCCATCGGCAGTTCCACCGGTGGTCCGCAGGCGCTGTTCACGCTGGTGCAGGGGCTGGGCAAGACGCTGAATGTGCCGGTCGTACTGACCCAGCACATGCCGGCAACCTTCACGCCGATACTTGCAGAGCACATCAGCAAGATCGGTGGCCTTCCGTGTGCGGAGGCAAAACACGGCGAGACCCTTTCCGCCGGCCGCATCTATCTGGCGCCCGGCGATCGGCACCTGATGGTCGATGGCAACCGCACCGGCCTGCAGGCACGGCTGACGTCGGACCCGCCGGAGAATTTCTGCCGCCCCTCCGTCGATCCGATGCTGCGCAGTGCGAGCGATGCCTGTCAGGGTCGCGTGCTGGTTGCGATGCTGACCGGCATGGGCCAGGACGGCCTGGCTGGCACGCGCCGCGTGGTGGAGGCCGGCGGTTCGGTCATCGCACAGGACGAGGCCACCAGCGTGGTTTGGGGCATGCCGGGTGCGGTCGCAAACGCGGGGCTCTGCGCCGCGGTGCTGCCGTTGCCGCGAATCGCCCAGAAGCTGCTCGACATGCTGCGGGGAAGCCGCGCATGAGCCAGGCCTTGTCATCCGCCGCATTCGAGACCTTCGCCACACTGCTGAAGAACCGCTCCGGCCTGGTGATCGGTCCGGACAAGCTTTACCTGCTGGAGACCAGGCTTGCGCCGATACTGAAGCGCGAACAGCTGCGTGATCTCGCGGCGCTGGCTGAAAAGCTAAGGTCGCCGGCGAACGAGGCGTTGATCAAGCAGGTGGTCGAAGCGATGACCACCAACGAGAGCTTCTTCTTCCGCGACGACAAACCGTTCGTGCATTTCCGCAATCAGGCACTGCCGAGACTGCTGGCGGCGCGCGGCGCGGGTGCACCGTTGCGCATATGGTCGGCTGCATCGTCGTCGGGACAGGAAGCCTACTCGATCGCGATGATCCTGTCGGAATGCCGCGCCAGTGTCGCCAACCACAAGATCGAGATCATCGGCACCGACCTGGCACGCGAGACGCTGAATCGCGCTCGCGAGGGGCAGTATACACAGTTCGAGGTACAGCGTGGACTGCCGGTGCAGATGTTGATGCGGTATTTCCACAAGGAGGAGAACAACTGGCGGATCAGCGACGCCATCCGCAGCATGGTACAGTTCCGTGAATGGAATCTGTTGACCGATCTGCGGCCGCTCGGGCGTTTCGACGTCGTATTCTGCCGCAATGTGCTGATCTACTTCGATCAGCCGACCAAGACGCGCGTGCTTGAAGCGGTGTCGCAACAGATGCCAGCCGATGGCCTGCTGTATCTCGGCGGTGCGGAAACAGTTCTGGGTATCACAACCCGCTTCGCACCGATGCCCGCGGAGCGCGGCGTCTACGGACTGGCCTCGGCGATGGCGTCATCGAAGGCATTGGCAACAGGCTGAACGTGCCACGCGTCAGCCGTTGAACTGACGGATCAGTTTGGCCCAGCGATCAAGTATCGGCAGCACCTGATCCGGCCCTTCCGCCGGCAATGACACATTCGCGCGGACCACGCCGAGATCGCGGAACCGCTGCAATTGCTTCAGGTCCTCGGCCACGCCGCCGATGGTCACGGTCAGTGAATTCGGATCGCGCCCGGCTTCGGCGGCCATCTGGCGAAGCTGCGGCAGGTAGACCTCGGGATCGCCGCTGCTGGCGTTCGGGTACCAGCCATCGCCATAGCGCACCGCGCGCCGGGCTGCCCACGGGAACGCGCCGCCAAGCAACACCGGCGGGTGCGGCTTCTGCACCGGCTTCGGCCACGTCTGCATCGACGGCACCTTGACGATGTCGCCGTTGTACTCGGCGGTGTCCTTGGTCCAGATCTGCTTCATCGCCTCGATCTGCTCACGCATCTTCTTCATGCGGGTGGCGAACACCGTGCCGTGGGCTTCGATCTCCTCGGCGTTCCAGCCGCCGCCGATGCCGAACAGAAAGCGCCCGCCGCTCACCTGATCGATCGAGGCGACCAGCTTCGCGGTCTGGATGGTGTCGCGCTGGATCACCAGGCAAACGCCGGTGCCGACCTTCAGCGTCTTGGTCGCCGCCGCGGCCGCCGTCAGCGTGACGAACGGATCCATCACGTCGTAGTAGCGCTTCGCCAGTTCGCCACCACCGGGAGGAGGCGTGCGCCGCGGCACCGGGATATGCGAGTGCTCCGCCGCCCATACCGAATCGAATCCGCGCTGCTCGAGCGCGACGGCAAGGTCGGCCGGGGTGATCGAATAGTCGGTGAAGAAGATCGAGGCGCCGAATTCCATGGTCGTTCACCTTCACGGCTGTTGATCGGGGTGTAGCACGACGAACTCCCATTGCGAACCGCACCGGCAACTGGTTCGATTGCACTTGTGCACCGGTGCGTACGCGTGCCGGTCGCACCCACCACGAATGGAGCCAAGGGTCCATGAAACTGGTTGTCACAATCCTGCTCGGCCTCGTGCTGGGCTGCAACGCATATGCCGCGGATGACACCGGCCACGTGGAGCTCACGGCCGCCCGCGTTCTGCAACAGGACAGGATCCCGGTCTACAATTACAAGGTGATCCAGACCTACCCGCACGACCGCACATCCTACACCGAAGGATTCCAGATGGTCGACGGCGTGATCTACGAGGGCACCGGACTGTATGGTCAATCGAAGATACGCAAGTGGGATCTGCACAGCGGCCGTGTCCTGGCCGAAAGCCGCATCGGGGAACATTACTTTGGTGAAGGCGTCACCGTGCTTGGTCACACGGCTTATGAACTGACCTATATCGAGAACACCGGCTACACCTACGACAAGGACACATTGCGACCAACGGGCAGCTTTCGCTTTCCCTTCCAAGGATGGGGCCTGACCAACGATGGCCGCCATCTGATCATGAGCAACGGCTCATCGGCCATCCTGTTCCTCGACCCGGCCACACGGGAGGTGAAGCGGCGCATTTTCGTGACCGATGATTTCGGGCCGGTCGGGTTCCTCAACGAACTGGAGTTTGCCGACGGGAAACTCTACGCGAACGTCTGGCAGAGCGATTTCATCGCGATCATCCGTCCGGATAACGGCAAGATCGTGGGATGGATCGACCTGACCGGTCTCAACCCAGATCCCACGGTCCTGGTCTATCCGCTGGTGCTCAACGGCATCGCCTACGACAAGGCTACCGGGCATCTGCTGGTGACCGGAAAGTGCTGGCCCAACGTGTATGAGATCACGCTCGCGCCCCGACCGAAGTAAGCTCGGCGGCTATCCCAGGAAGTAGTGCAGCGCCGGCAGCGTCAGGAAACTTATGACGGTCAGGAACGCCACCGCGGTCGCCAGCACTTCTGTGTCGAACCCGAACCGGTCGGCCACGATGAAGACGAACAGTTGGGGTGGCATCGCGGCTTCCAGGATCGTTGCGCGGTGATTGAGCCCGGACAACCCGATGGCCATGCCCGCGAAGGCCACCACCAGCGGAGACAGCCCGAGCTTGATCAGCAGCATCGGCCACCACGTGCCGAAACGCCGCAGAGCACCGAAAAGCGCGGCGGGCTTGATCGCCATGCCGAGCACCAAGAGCATGATGCCGGACGTGGCGTCACCCAGCAGATGCAGCGCCGACAGCACGAATGGCGGCAACGGAATACCCAGCATCCTGATCGCGGCGGCGATCGCCACCGACCACAACAGCGGGAACTTCAGGATCTGTGTCACCACCGCCCGGACCGAGACATGCTCGCCAACATGGTCCGACGCGGCCGCGAGGATGGTGCCAGTGGTCAGGTCCAGCGACGTCACTGTGATCTCGCACAGGATCGCCACCGTGGTGACATCGATTACGGATTGGGGAAACAAGCCACGCAGCAGCGGCATCCCTAGATAGGTCACGTTGCCGAATGCGCTGCCCAGGATTAGCGAATTCTTCAATCGCCTGTCAATCGGAAACGCACTGAACACCAACAATGCGGCACTGACGCACACCGCGGCGGCACACATCATGGCGATTGGAATCTGCCAGAGGTGATGGCCGATCGGGGCGGTATAGATCACCTCGATGTTCAGCGCGGGCAACATGACGTTGAGCACCAACGCACCGCATTGCCGGCGCGTGGCATCTGGGTCGAAGTTCGGCAGCACGCGATACAGCGACGCGCCGATGATGGCGATCAGCGCGAGCGCTGGAATGACGGTAAGCATTGGGCTCGAAGCGGTTGGATGCGGGCGTTGACCTCGATACGGTAGCAGAAGCACTCTGCATGCTCAAGCTACGGACACCGCAAGGGTTATTGCATTTGCCCGTGTATGCGGCGCGCCAAGAGGGCCAGGCCACAGGGGCTGTATCGTTGGTCGTGGTCGCAGACCTGGTTTTTTAACACGGAGGACGAGCGAGGGCCACGGAGAGCCACGGAGGACTCAGGGCAATCGCAGTTGCATCGGTGATCGAGTTTGGATTCTGCCCGCCGGGCCAAGCGGCACGTCAGCGTCGCCTCCGACTTCAACGTATGTTTCAATGCACTTCTGAGAGGCAGGACGTCATGAGCGGTTCGGCATCAAAGCGCATCTGGTATCAGAGCTTCGTCGACCCCACCGAACAGGCGGCTTACATGGACAGGCTGCGCGATCGCCTGCGCCTGTTGGCTGCACCAGGCGTCATCGTCGATGTGCATGGCATCTCGCCACCGGACCGGTTCTTCCACCCGATCACCGAATTCCGCTGTGCCGAGCAGACGATCCGCGCTGGGATCGAAGCTGAACGGGCCGGTTACGATGCGTTCGTCATCGGTCATTTCCAGGAGCCCGGCCTGACCGAGTGTCGTGGCGCGCTGAACATTCCGGTCATTGGGCTGGGCGAGGCGACGATGCTGTTCGCCTGTTCCATTGGCCGCAAGATTGGCCTCGTAACGATCGACCCGATCTTTATCCCGTGGCACGACGAGCAGATCGTCCGCCACGGCCTGTCGCAGCGTGTCGGCGGCGTGGCGGCGATCACGGCCGACCTGCCGCGGTTCATGCGCGCGTTCACCGATGCCGCCGAATATTCGTTGGTGCGCGATGATTTTGTCCGCCAGGTGCAGCCGCTGGTGGAGCGTGGCTGCGATGTGCTGATCCCGGCGGGCGGATTGCCGATGCTGCTGTTCGCCCAGCAACAGCCGTTCCTGATCGAGGGCGCGGTCGTGCTCGACGGCATTGCGACGGTGCTCAAGGCGACCGAGATGGCGCTTGCGCTACATGGCCTGACCGGTGTCGCGGCAAGCCGGCGTGGCCTCTACAGCCGCGCGCCCGGGGGAGCGATTGCTGATTTCCTGGCCGGATCGAGCGTTCGGTGACGTCGGTGTGCGTGGCGAACGGATCGTGCTCGCGCGCGCTTGCACGACCGAGGTGCGAACCATGCACCGGTGACTTTCAGCCCCCAAGCCGCGTGCGGATGACGCGCTCGAACGCCCGCACCTCCGCTTCCGGCATCGTGTATCCACCGGCGAGATCATGTGCCGGGAACAGGAACACGTTGTCGACGCCGGCCTCCTCCCGCGCGCGCAATAGTCGTTCCGCACAGCGTTCCGGCGATCCGAACAGCCCGAATGCATCAGCGATCTGTCGCGCGCGGTCCTCCGGGATGGCGGCAGGATCATGCGCTGCGTCGAGGTCGAGCCCGGCTTCCCGGAGCCACTGCAGATTTGCGACACTCGGATACGCGAGAAACGGTTGACCCGGCACGAACCAGCTTCGCACCCATTGCGCGCCAACCTCCGTATCGTCGCCAAGACCGAGGGTCACCACGAACACCACCGGAAAACCGTCCAACGACCGCCCTGCCCGCTTCGCCCCTTGTTCCAGATGACGCCGCGCAGCGCGCACCGCCGCCGGATGCAGGCCGACAAACAGGAACGCGCCGTCGGCCACTTCACCCGCGAGTTCGATCATGCGAGGCCCCGCCGCCAGCAGATACACCGGTGTCGGTGTCGCACTGCGGTTCCTCAGGCGCGTCGGCGTTGGTCCGAATGCGACC
Source organism: uncultured Alphaproteobacteria bacterium (assembly GCA_963726125.1). Classification (GTDB taxonomy): domain Bacteria; phylum Pseudomonadota; class Alphaproteobacteria; order Acetobacterales; family Acetobacteraceae; genus JAMXLO01. The sequence continues at coordinate 602,787 of CAVSBG010000006.1, forward strand.
TCTTCGCCGGCGAGCAATCTCCGAAGATCGCGGATCGCCTCACGCATGAACGCGACGCCGCCGCGCGGCTTGCCAATGCTTCGCGTCGAAATGAAGCCGGGCGCCACGGTGAGCAACGTGCGTTCCGGCGCGATCTCGTCCAGGCTGTGCGCCAGCGATGCAAGCACCAGCGGATGCCGGACCAAGGGGCTGGAGGTCGCCGGGAACAATTGCAGCCGCTGCGTCGCCTGGGCTGCCAGCGCCAATGCCAGATAGGCATCGCGGCCACTGGAGGGATGGTCGTGGATGCCGACACCGTCGAAGCCAGCGTCCTCGCACCGGGCGACGAATGCCGCAATGTCTGGGAGTGGCCGACCAACGGGTACTCGGATAGCGACTCGAATCTTGCTCATTCGACTGACGCCTCAAGCCTGACGTGCGCGCGCGACAGACGGTCGCCGAGTGGCCACCCGATAGCGCCGGACGCAATCAAGCGATAAACGCGACCGCATCGAAGGACAACACCGTGACCCTTACAAGCACTTTTCCGCGCACGGCTGTCACCACCAGCCGCCTCGGCTTCGGTGGCGCGGCGATGGGACTGACCAACTATCTCGGCAGTTATGATGCGGCGAAGAGCCGCGACGTGTCACTCGCCGCCGTGCACCGTGCGGTCGAGCGCGGCATCACGTACTTCGATACGGCACCGGGTTACGGCAAGGGACTGTCCGAGGAGATCATGGGCGAGGCGTTGGAGGGCGTGCCCAACATCGTGCTCGCAACCAAGGTGCCGGTTGCCGCGGGTGCGGATGTGCGCGGCTCATTGGAGGCCAGTCTCCGCCGGCTGCGCCGATCGCGTGTCGATCTGTTGCAGATCCACGGCAGCAGTTTTGACGGGGAGTCACTGGCTTCGCTGCTTGGTAAGGGCGGCATGGTGGATCAGCTTGTGCGGCTGCGCGAGGAAGGTCTCGCCAGCACCATCGGGTTCACGTCGGAGGACAACAACCGCGGCGTCTACGCGCTGATGGACACCGGCGCCTTCGATACGATGCAGATCTCCTACAACGTCGTGCTGCAACACCCCTATGAACCGACGCGGCCGTTCGGCAGCCTGTTCGAGGCCAAACGGCACGGGCTGTTCACTATCTCGATGCGCACGTTTACATCGGGCATTTTTCAGAAATGGATCCGGCTTGCCAACCCCGCGGATACCTTTGACTACACGGCGGCGCTGATCCAGTTCGTGCTGTCGAACCCGCTGATCGATGCCGCCCTGGTTGGTATGCGGACGGCGGAGGAAGTGGACGCCAATGTCGCAACCTGGCGCGATGAAGCGGGACGCATCGACGTGACCGCGCTATGGACGCGCTACGTGCAGGAGGAAACCACGCCATGAAGATTGACCGCATCGAGGCCTTTCAGGTTGCCTGGTCACCCACTGATCCGCCGTCGCGCTATAGTGCCTTTGTTCGCATCTGGGGCGATGACGGGTACTGTCGGGATCGGCGAAGCGTCGCCCATGCAGGGGGGGCACGCCTCGCTGGGCATCATCATGCACAACATCGCACCGGCTTTGCGCGGCGCGGATCCGCTGGATCACGCGGTGATCCAGGACAAGCTGATACATTCGTTGGTGAAGCTTGGTCCGGAAGGCGCGCTGACCGGCGCGCTGGCCGCGATCGACATCGCGCTATGGGACCTTAAGGGCAAGCAGCTCGGGCAGCCGATCTATAAGCTGCTTGGGGGGGCGTGGCGGACTGAGCTGCCGTTCTATGCGTCTATCGGCAACAACGGCGAACGCACCGTGGATCAGGTGCTGCGCGTTGTTGAGGAACGGCTGAAGGACCAGCCGGCGGCGATCAAGATCCGCTTCGATAACGACCGCACCAGGCTGGACGGCGACATTCCCGGCGACATCGCCAAGGCGCGCGCGGTGCGCAAGCTGGTCGGCGACGGGTTCCCTTTGGCTTTCGATGCCAATAACGGATTCTCTATTGGCGGCGCTATCCGCGTGGGGCGCGCATTGGAAGAGCTTGGATTCTGGTGGTTCGAGGAACCGGTGCAGCACTACCACGTCAAGGCGATGGGCGAGGTCGCGCGGAAGCTCGACATCACCGTTTCGGCCGGCGAGCAGACTTATACGCTGTCGGGCATCGCCGATCTGATCGATGCGGGGGTGCGCATGGTGCAGCCGGACATCGTCAAGATGGGCGGCATCACGGGCCTGGTGCGATGTGCGGCGCTGACTCAGGCGCACGGTGTCGAGCTTGTGTCGCATCAGACGCAGCCGACCATTGGTCATCTCGCCAACATGCATGTGGTGGCGGCGCAGCTGCATGCGGTGAAGCCGATCGAACTGAATGATCCGTCGCCTCGGATGCACGCGGTGTTCGCCGCGCCACTGAAGCCGCAGGGGGGGCTGTTCCATCTGCCGACAGCGCCGGGGCTTGGGCTTGAACTGGTGGAGAGCGAGGTCGCCGCCCGGCGCAAAGAGATCGCGTCATAGCGAGTCTTGTTGACAATGGGGCTGGCTGCGATTTTTCACAGCGGCTCTTGCCACGGCTCCATTTGCTGCAATGCGTCGTGCAAGCCGGCCACCGGTGTTCAATGGCTGCCAACCGTGCTGAAATATACTGCCGTGATGGCCGGGTATAGCGTTCAGGTTCAGCCGCCGCTTCAGACGGCTCCGGGCGTTGGACTGGCGGACCACGTAGCTGAGGGATCCGACGAAGGCGACCGGGGAGAACCGAGATATGGCAATGCAAAAGCCAGGGCAGGGTGCGATTGTCGATATCGGGGACAACGCATATTTGTTTCCCAGTCAGGCGGGCGGCCAAGTCACCGACTGCTTCATCCTTGCTCATGGCGGAACACCGTCGGGTACCAAGCTGAAGGATTACTACTTTACGGTTCCGGCCGGGTGTGAGGTGCATTTTTTCAGCGCTGGCGGGATGAATAACAAGCTTCCAGGCTCGGGGGATCCCGTCGGCGGCTTCCGCGCGATGTGCGGCTCGGTGGGCAGCCCAAGCTTATTGGACAGTCGAATCGACAAGCACAGCACCAAAAAAGGTGGTCAGGATTGTCGTGATTATATACTGGCGAAGGGCGTCGGTGATCACTTTGACGCGGCGCCCGACCGAAACCATTATGTGCTGATTGCGCAAGAACTTGCGGATATGGCTGCCAACCCGCACGCGTCACTGCAATGGCAGCCGCATTACGTTTCGGTCCGCAACAGGAAGGCCTGGGGGAAGAGCACCAACATTTGGCTGAGCCAACTCATTTCGGACGTCCGGGCCTGGGATGCGAACGTGGTGAACTTTTATTGCGCCAATTGCCGCAGCTACCTGAACGGGACTGCAGCAAAAAATTATATCAGCTCTGCCGGAGGTCAGGTCGGGGCAGCCAATCAGTGATCTGGATCGGCGTGCCGCATGCGCGCATGCATGGCCAACGCTTTTGCCGTTGGGCTGGACGCGGCCACTTCGCGCCTCGGCCGCCCTGAAGGAATCGCGCATACCGTTGACGCGAGAGAACCGGGCTTGAGGAGATCAATATGCTGATGCGTATCCTGACGATGCGGGTGGTCCACGAAAAACTTGAAAACTGGAAGCGCTATACAAAGGAGATCGGCTTTCCCGGCATGCTCAATCAGCCTGGTTGTAGAAAGATCTCGCGCATGCGCCGGCGGGGAGCAGAAGCAGACGAGTACGAAGTGGTCACCTGGTGGGATAGCATCGAGGATCTGGACCGCTTCAAGGCGAGCAGCGCCATGCGAGAGCTGAGTGCGAGCGCCGCTGCACTCACGATACCACCTCATCGTGAAGCCCTATACGATGTAGTCGGGGACTAGCGCGTCTGAGGCGCTCCGGCAGCCTGCATTCCTGCGGAAGGGATCGTTGGGGCGGGCGGGGATACCATCGGCCTCACTTCACGGCTTCGTTGATGCCAGCAAGGCGCCTTGTCAGGACCGCTCCAACTCCGATGGGATTTTGGTTGTAGCCATCAGGTTGGGGATGGAGGTCGATGAGTGATGCAGTCGAAGGTCATTCCGCTTCGGGGGAGGGGGAATCGGCACGGCGGGGCCATCCATGCCTCTCGGTGTGAGAGGATGGACAGGCCCCGTTGGGTTTTGCGGGCTGAGTCGCGGGTTCGGGAGGGCCGGTGGCGCGGACCGGTGCGATGGCCATGTGCTCGGGCGCGAGGAGCGAGAGGAGCGAAATGTCCGCTGGCGTTAGGCCGAGTGGCTGCGATGCGAACGGGCTGAGCGGGGATGAGGGGGCGCTCGTGGGTTCGAGCTGCGGGTCGGTGTCGGGGCCGGCCATGCTGCGGCGGACCTTATCCTCGAGCTCGCGGAGGCGCTGTAGGCCGGTGGTGAGGCGTTTGAGGATGAGCGCGATGTCGGTGGTGCCGAAGGCGCGCGTGATGTCGGTGAGGTCGGTGGTTTCGGTGCGCTGACGGAGCGAGGCGATGAGGCGCTCGGCCCAGGTGGTGATCATCGCGATGACGAGGAGGAGCAGGAGGTTGGAGAGCGTCTCCCGGACAGCCTCGAACCCGGTGGGGGCGGTGGTTCGGGAGGAGAAGGAGGCCGGGGTTGGCATGGGCGGATTAAGAGCATAAGGGACGGGGCCGCGTCAAGAAAATAGTCCTATCGCATCACTCAGTGGCGTTGGTGGGCTGAGAGTCGCTCTCTGAACGATATCGTAACGAGATCACCGACGACCGCCCTCCGGGCATCGCACCGTAGCGCGCTTCTGACCCGAAACAGACATCCCTATTCTGGGACATCTTTCCGAGCTTGCACGGCGCGACGGCGGCTACGGGCTCGTGCGCTCCACGTCCGACAGGTTGGTGCGTAAGTTCACCAGCTCCTTTCGCGGGTGCTGGAAGTCCGCAGCGCTGAGCCCCATCGCTTTGGCGAGCTCGCTGCGAAACGAGAGGGCCTCCTCCCGCACGCTTCGACCCTGCGGCGTCAGGCGCACGCGCACCTGCCGTTCGTCCTCCGGATCGCGTTGCCGGGTCAGGTGTCCCATAGTCTCCAGCCGCTTCAACAACGGTGTCAGTGTGCTATGACTGGCGAAACGTGGAGGCGCGTCTCAACGCCGTGCCGAATTTCATCACTGAAATCGACGGCCTGGACATCCACTTCATCCACGTCCGGTCAAAGCATGAAGATGCCTTGCCGCTGATCGTCACGCACGGATGGCCCGGTTCGATCACCGAACAGATGAAGATCATCGATCCGCTGACCCATCCGACCGCGCACGGGGGAACAGCATCCGACGCTTTCCATGTCGTGATTCCGTCGATGCCCGGCTACGGTTTTTCCGGGAAGCCAACCACGACCGGGTGGGACCCCGCCCATATTGCCCGTGCCTGGACCTTGCTGATGAAGCGCCTCGGCTACACGAAATTCCTGGCGCAGGGTGGCGATTGGGGTGCGATCGTCACCGAGTTGATGGGCGTGCAGGCGCCCCCGGAATTGATCGGCATTCACACCAACATGGCCAACGTAGTTCCGCTCGACATCGACAAGCTGGCCTTTTCCGGCGCACCGGCGCCGGCCAATCTCTCGGCCGACGAAAAGCTCGCGTACCAGCGGCTGAGCTTCGTCTATGCGAAAGGCATCGGCTACGGCTTCCAGATGGGGCTGAGGCCGCAGACATTATGCGGAATCGCGGACTCACCCTCGGTCTGGCAGCCTATTTCCTCGATCATGACGCGCGCAGTCTGGAGCTCATCGCACGTTCCTTCGACGGGCAGACCGAAGGGCTCACGCGGGACGACGTTCTCGACAACATCACGCTCACCTGGCTGACGAATACCGCGATCTCGGGGGCTCGGCTCTATTGGGAAAACAAGGGAGCGTCGTTCTTCGCCGTCAAAGGCGTCGCCGCCACGGTCCCGGTTGCCGTGAGCGTCTTTCCTGACGAACTCTATCCAGCCCCGCGGAGCTGGGCAGAGCGAGCGTACCCCAACCTCATACACTACAACAAGGTCGACAAGGGCGGTCACTTCGCGGCCTGGGAACAGCCGAAGCTCTTTACCGAAGAGCTTCGCGCGGGCTTCAGGTCGCTTCGGAAATAGGCAGTCCGGAAATGCCGACGCGTGCTCGAAGCATGCGTCGGCCCCGATCTAAACAAGGCTCCCTGGCTGCGCGACCTGCTTGGTCAGCCACTTGGCTGGCGTCGCAGCCGCCCACCACCCATTTTCGACACGCTTTCGATAACCGAGAAAAGCGTAGCGGTGGTGACACCGAACAGCACGACGCCATTCAGTGATTCGATGGCGCCCATCATCTGCCAGTGGGGCTCAAGATACAGGCTGGCGTGGCCGTAGGTTGTCATCGCGCTCAACGAGTACAGCATCGCCGACTTGGCGTCCGGCAGCGCGCTGACCCCGAGATACACAGCGCCCCAAGCAGCTGCTTCCAACGCGTGCAGCGCGGTAACCAGCAAAACGGTAACTCCCATCACTAACGCGAAGACAATGCTGAAGCTGCGGCGTTCGGCCCTGCGTTCGAGCAGGACGACGACATTCTGTCGGATCGTTCCGATCCCGAAGACGTGCAGGGTTACCGTCGCCACGATGAGCGGCAGGCTCCAGAGCCAACTTTCATACTACTGCGGCAATTGCTCGATCCCAGGATGTCGCCGAAAACCTGATGCGCCACCGCATCGCGGCGCGCGTTGATCCAGATCAATGCGACGGCAGCCATTCTGTGGCGATTCGGGCGCGCCACAGCTGGAAGGCGGCACAAAATGCAACTTGCAAAGCCACGCACGATTTTCGGTGCTCGCATCTTACCCGCGGTCTGCCTGCTGATGGTACTCGGCGCGGCCGGTGCGCACGCGCAGCCACAGGACACGAGACAGGCGAAACCGCCTGGGCCGGTGTCGGCAAAGAACCAGTCAGCGTCAGCGAAAATGGTGATCGAGCCACGAGCGATGGACTTGCTCAAGGCCGCGAGCGCGCGGCTTGCGGCGGCAAAGTCGATGTCATTCACGGCCACCGCGAGCTACGAGTTCCCCAGTCAGCTCGGGCCGCCGATCCTCTACACGGTACGCTATGACGTCACGATGCAGCGGCCGGACAAGCTGCGGGTGATAATTCCCGGCGACGGGCCTGCCTCCGAGTTCTATTACGACGGCCAGTCGATGATTGCGTACGCGCCGGCCGAGAATCTAGCGGCGGTCGCCAACGCTCCGCCGACGATCGAGGCCGCGCTGAAGGCCGCCTTCACGACTGCCGACATCTATTATCCGTTCACCGATCTCGTCGTGGCCGATCCTTACGCCGCCCTGACGGACGGGACGATCCTCGCATTCTATATTGGTCCATCCGGTGTGGTCGGCGGCGTGAAGACCGAGATGGTCGCATGGGCCAATCCGGACGTATTTCTCCAGATCTGGATCGGCGCAGATGACAAACTGCCGCGACGAGTGCGCGCGACATATAGCGCCGACCCGCTGCACCTGCGCCATGAACTGGACCTGTCGAACTGGCAGCTCGATGCGGACATTTCTCCCGGATACGTTCACGTCGGAGAAGGCCAAGACCGCGCAACCGATGAAATTCGCCCGGCCCGCGAGCGCGTCGACGCCGCCTGGCCTGAAGCCGCTCGGGATCACCAAGCCGACCAAGGCTGCGACGGTCCAGCCAGCAACGAAGTCACCCTGATGAGGACGCATGTCATGAAGCCGATCGTTATCGCGGCGGGAGCCCTGCTGATGGGCACTCTGTGGAATAACCCAGCGGGGGCATGGGCCTCTGCCAACCGGTATGGTGGCAGCACGACCCACAGTTACGGCGAAACCAGCCACACCAACGCCTACGGTGGCAGTACAAGCCACTCCTACGGCGAGGGCACCGAACATTCGAACATGTACGGCGGCAGCAGCGAGCACGCCTACGGCGGCGGAACGGAACATACCAACGCCTATGGCGGCAGCACATCCGGCGCTTATGGTCAGGGCGCGACGCATACCAACATGTATGGCGGAAGTACATCGGGGGCCTATGGCGAAGGTGCGACGCACACCTACGCATCGGGGGCAACGGTGTATCACCCGCCCGCATACGGTACCGGCGGCTATGCCGGTTACCCCGCCTATCACCCACCGGTGGCTGTACCTTACTACGCGGCGCAAGGTTGCTACGGTTGCGCTGCGGCAGCCGGCGCCATCGTCGGCGCGACAGCCGGTGTGGCCGCTGGCGTGGCGGTAGCTGGCGCGGCAGCCCCACCACCGGCGTATTATGCCCCAGCGCCGGTCGCGTATGCAGCGCTGCCGGCCGGTTGCGCGTACCGGCCGTTTCCCCATGAATATGACTGCGGCGGCATGTGGCTAGCCGCTGCGTACGGCGCGAACGGCGTGTACTATTACCCCGTCCCGACGCCCTAGTGCGATCACGGTCGGGCCGACCGCGGCCACCGTCCCAACATCTGAAATAGCGATCACGAACAAAGGTGCCCGGCAGATGAACAAGTTCGGTTTGACTGTAGCTGCCTTGCTTGGGGGGCTCGCCTATCCGGCAATGGCCCAGGTGAGCGTTGTCGACGGCCTGGAGGTCGCGCGTGCCTGCGCAGTCGATGTGGTCCGGCTTTGCGCCGAAGTGCTCCCGGGCGGCGGTCGGGTGAAGGCCTGCGTCAGACAGAACATGGGCAACCTGTCTACATCGTGCCACGACGCCATTGAAAAGGATATTTCCGCGTCTGTTCCACAGGATGGCGCGCAGGCAAAAATGACGCGGATCACCGGACTGAACGATTACCGCTATTGCGAGATTTTTCTGATTGGCGGCAACCCGTTCGATCTCGAAGGTGCGGTCTACAACACCACGGAGTTGAACATTGGCGCCGACAAGCGGGACAGCTGCCCGGCGGAGATTTGGTCCAAGGTCGATGCCGAAACGCTTAAGGACCAATTTCATGTGCTCGGCGTGTTCAAGAACGGGCCGAGGCATTGGATGTACGACTGGATCGAAACGCCGGTCGGCGATGCACAGAATCTGAGCGGACTGCAGGTTCGGTGGATCAACTACGTGCAACTTCCGCCGAACATGTTCCAACAGGGATCGACGTTCTACAAGCCGACGACAGTCGAGCGGAAGTCGCGCCAGGGATACGCGAAGGGGCAGACGGTGTTCATCCTCGACGATCCCCAGGGCACGCCATGGGTGATGCAGGCCTATTCGCTCATCGTCGATCCGAATCTGAAGTATGATGACCTGAAGACCCTGGACTCGAAACTCAAGCTTCCGGCTGGCTGGAAATATCGCTGGAAGGTGCTGGACCGGGACATGGAGATTCATGCCATCGAGGGGACGGCGCGGATCGTTCAGGACGATCTGGAAGGCACCTACAATGCCTGCTTCGTGCAAGCCGGTGAAACTGCGTGCAGCTTCCAGCCATAAAAGTCAATCAGATGAAATCCTGCGCGTGAACAAGAAAATAAGCACGCGCAGTCGCAAGGGGACGACTTTGCATGAAAAGCTACATTACATCTCTCGCGCTCATGGGCGCGCGACGAGGCTTGCAGCTACGTGCCATAGAACGCCTCCGCATCGGGAAGTGACCTGACGAACTGCGCTGTCCTGGCGCGGTTCGTGAGCACCCAAAAGTAGGACATTGACGATGCGCGTTTCAACCGCACAAGCGCCCCCCCGCCGCGGCAAGCGTACACTGCTCGCCACTCTCCTGATTCTTTTGGCCACGGCTGCATACCCGGTCGCCGCCATGGCGGACGAGGTTCCTTCGTGGGACGCGGCGGAGGCCGTCAGCATCGCCCAGGACGCCTATATCTACGGTTATCCGTTGGTGACCTTTGACATGGTCCGCCGGCAGCAGACCAACGTGGCAACGCCGGATGCCGAGCATGCCCCGATGGGTCAGATCATCAAGATGCGGACATATCCAGCCGTGGACAATCACTGCTGCGCCGCGCCCAATGCCGACACGCTCTATACCGAAGTGTGGCTCGACGTTTCCAAGGAGCCATGGGTCTTCAGCATTCCCGACATGGGCAGCCGGTATTACATGATGCCGATGCTGGACGGCTGGTCCGAGGTAGTCGCCGTGCCGGGTGCGCGCAACCCGGGCGGCAATGCGCAGATCTACGTTATCACCGGGCCAGGCTGGTCAGGCGCAATTCCGACGGGCATGACTGAAGTCAAATCACCGACCGGAATGGTTTGGATTTTAGGGCGTATCTACTGCACTGGTACGCCGGAGGACTATGAGGCCGTACACGCCTTGCAGGACAGGTTCGCGGTGGTGCCGCTTCGCACATACGGTCATCCTTACGCGCCGCCGCCGGGCAACGTCGATCCCAACATCGACATGAAGACAGCGGTGCGAAAGCAGGTTAATAGCCTGGACATCGACACGTATTTCAACCGGCTGGCGGAACTGATGAAGACCAACCCGCCGACAGTAGCCGATGCGCCGATCGTCGCGCGCATGGCCCGGATCGGACTTGTTCCGGGACAGAACTTCGATCCGAGCAAGCTTGGCATCATGGATCGCGAGGCGATCAAGATCGTTCCCAAGCTGGCGCTGCTTGAAATGGGACTGATGCTGAAGAGAGAATTGACGAACAACGGATGGTTATATTTCACCAAGGGTGTCGGTGACTTCGGTACCGATTACCGTTTGCGGGGCATGGCAAACCTGCTCGGCCCTGGTTGGAACCGCCCGGTAGACGCCGTATATCCGCTTTCGCAACGGGATGCAGATGGCGATGAATACAACGGCGCAGAGCACAAATACGTAATGCGGTTCGCCAAAGGCCAGATGCCGCCCGCCGATGCCTTCTGGTCATTGACCATGTACGACAGCGACTTCTTTTTCGTGCCGAATCCGTTCGAGCGATACGATCTGGGTGGGCGCAACCGGCTGATCACCAACCCCGACGGGTCGGTGGACTTCTATCTCCAGGCCGACTTACCGGGCGCGGACAAGGAGGCGAATTGGCTGCCCGCGTCGAAGGGTAAATTCAACCTCGTGCTGCGGATCTATTCACCCAGGGGAACCCCGCCTTCGATCGTGGATGGTACGTGGACGCCGCCACCTGTGAGGCGAGTGCCTTAGGTGTTCGCCAGTTGGTAAGCCTTAGCCTCAGACTTCCAAAGCGAGGCCGCTGCCCAAAGTGCAATTAGCGAGCGCCTGCGTATTGCTCTTGTCCATCCCAAAGCGGACTATCTTCTTTCGGCCGACCCTTGTCATTCGACCGTGCCACCACATCGCACCCCCCGGTCTCCACTCTGCCAACTTCGACTTTGCGAAAGATGCAATGCCAGTCGCCAACAATTCGCGCGAGGATGGCCGGGTCAAGCCCGGCCATGACGGAGGTTGCGGCTATGACGGAGGTTTGCGGCCATGACGAGGCTGGAGACTCGGCGCCTGGTATGAATGCCTCGTCGGTGGTGAGTGCTCGTGGGTCAGGGATCAACGGCACCTCCCATCAGCCGTTTCAGTCGGCAGCGACTGCCGTTCGCGCTCGGGCTGCATCGTCGCGGCGAGAACGCGCCACCGCCGCCTCACCGCCACTGGTCACGTGGAACAGGTCCAGCGTGTCGAGCTCATTCTCAAGCGGCGGTGCAATGGCGAGGTCGGTGTATGTCAAGCGATCCGGCGCCGCCATCACCTGCTTCAACGACCGCATCGCCTCGCGGTATACACGCAAGTAGCGCCACGCCTTGACGACGATCTCCGCACCGTAGCGCGGATAGAATACGAAGCGGCTTTCCAGCTTCATGCCGTGCCGCCGATCACGCCGGAATTTGAGGCGGAACGCGCCGCCCTCCAACGGATGCACCGCTTCGTAGAGCACCATCAGCTTGAACCACAGCATCGTGGTCAGCGCCGTCCCCGGCCGCCCCAACGGATGTGCAGCGGCACGCCGCATGATCGTTCGCATGTGCTCAGGCGTGTAGTAGTTGGTCCACGCCGCACGATACGCCTCGTCCCACTCGTCATCCGACATGCGCGTATGGTGCGTCACGCGGTGGTTCAGATCGTACTTGTTCAGGTCGCCATCCATCCACTCGCCCTTGGTCCAGAGCGTCTTGTGGTCCTCGGAGCCGGGTAGCGGCGTCAGAACGAAGAACTCCAGGATATCGAGCGGCAGTTCGCGCTTGATGATCTCGACATCGCGGATGATGGATTCCTTGGTGTCGCCGGGAAAGCCGATGATGTAGCCGGCATAGGTGATCGCCCCGGCCGCACGCCAACCCTGCAGCATCGCGCGATATTCGGTGATGCGGTTCTGCCGCTTCTTGGCACCCAGCAGGTTCTCCGGGTTGATGTTCTCCAGGCCGATGAATACGCGCCGCACGCCGGCCTGTCCCGCCTTCTCGATGAAGTTCGGAATGCGATGGCACAGCGTGTCCACCTGGATGGTGAAGCCGATGTTCAGGCCCTCCTTGCGCAACGCGATCATGCGATCGAATAGCGGCTCCCAATGCCGGTTGCGCGCGAAATTGTCGTCGGTGATGAAGAACCGCTTGATGCCCTGCGCGACGTTCTCGCGGATGATGTGCTCCAGGTCGTCCGGCGACCGGAAGCGGCTCTTGCGGCCCTGCACGTTGATGATGGTGCAGAACGAGCACTGGTATGGGCACCCGCGCCCCAGATCGATACTCGACAGCGAACCGGACGTGCGCCGCACATGCTGCCGCGGCAGTATCGGCGGCGGCTCGCCCTCCAGGGACGGCAGGTCGTCCATGAAGTTGTAAAGCGGGGCCAGCGTCCCCGCCCAGGCATCACGCAATACGATGTCGAGGCGCCGCTCCTCTGCCTCACCCGCGAAGAAGCTGATGCCCAGTGCCTGCGCGGCCTGAATTTCCGGCGGCAGCTCCGGTAGCATGGCAAGACAGCCGGAGATATGGAAGCCGCCGATCGCCACCGGCAGTCCCGCGGCGAGGAACGATCGCGCCAGGTCGACGGCGCGCGGGAACTGATTGGTCTGCACGCCGACCAGTGCGATCAGCGCCTTGCCGCCTGCGCGCCTGATGTCGCGGACAATGCGGTCGGGATGCACGCGACGGTTCGTCTCGTCGTAGGTGTGGAGCTGGATCGTGACGCCCTCGCCCAGCACGGCACGTCGCTGCGCGTCCTCGGCGAGCCCGTTCAGGCACGCGAGCGTGTTGGAGGGAATCGCCGAGCGAACCCACTGAATCGGATAGCCGTCGTCGTCGTAATGCGACGGCTTGACCAACACCAAGTGGAAGATGCCGCTCTTGTCGTCCTTGCCAGACACCGTCATGAGGCCTTCCCGGCGACACTGGCGCCGGTCGCAAGCCTATCACAAATCGGTCCAGCGGCGGCAACCGCCACTACCTGCGGTCGTATGTTGCTTTCCCGCAACGCGCATTCGGGTTAATTCGGCGGCATGCGGCGGCCGACGGCGATCCTGCTCGTGCTGATGGGTGGCGGTGTGGTGCTGTGGGGGGCCACGAGGGGGCCGTCACGCGCCTGTGCTGATGCCCGGGCGCAGCACCGGCTGGACGCCGAGACGATCTGCGCCTCCACCGGCGGCAGTGGCGGACACGGCGGGTCAAGCGGCTACTATCACAGCGGCAGCAGCGGTTCCGCCACAACCGCCTCGGCAGCCAGCGCGGTGGCGCGTGGCGGCTTCGGTGCGACCGGGCATGCCGCGGCGGCGGGAAGCTGAGCGATGCGGCGCCACCGACTCGAGCCCAGACCGGATTGGCGCGAGCATGCCCGCACCCTGGGCTTCGCGTTCGCCGAGATCGCCGGCGAGCCGTACTGGGACGAGACCGCCTGCTGGGAATTCACCGCCGACGAGGTCGACACTCTGGAGGCGGCGACCGGCGAACTTGAGCGGCTGGCGCGCCTCGCCGCGGACGATGCGGTGCGCCACGACCGTCACGACATGCTCGGCATTCCGCAGGCGGTCTGGCCGCTGGTGGCGGAAAGCTGGCGACGGATGGAACCCAGCCTGTACGGCCGCATGGACCTGCGCTGGGACGGCGCTTCGCCGCCGAAGCTGCTGGAGTACAATGCCGACACACCGACCTCGCTGTATGAAAGCGCCGTGGTCCAGTGGGAATGGCTGACGTGTGCGTATCCCGACGCTGACCAGTTCAACTCGATCCACGAGGCGTTGATCGGTGCCTGGCCGTCGTTGCGCCTGCCGCATCGCACGCATTTCGCCTGCAATCGCGACTCCGAGGAGGATCGCGGCACCGTCGATTATCTGCGTGACACCGCGATGCAGGCCGGGCTCGATGCGCCGTTCGTGTTCATGGAGGACATCGGCTGGGACGGCAGGCGCTTCGTCGATCTCGATCGCGCCGAGATCCGCGCCTGCTTCAAGCTGTACCCCTGGGAGTTCCTGCTGCGCGATGCATTCGGCAACAACCTCGCCAAGGCGCAGACGCGCTGGATGGAGCCGGCCTGGCGCCTGCTGCTCTCGGGCAAGGGCCTGCTCGCCCTGCTGTGGGAGCTGTTCCCGGGCCATCCCAATCTGCTGCCGGCGTTCCGCGAAGCCGGGCGCACCGGCGGTAGCGAGATTGCCAAGCCGCTGTTCGGACGCGAGGGCGCCAACATCGCCGCCCCCGGATACAACACCGACGGGCCGTATGGCGCTGAAGGCTACGTGTATCAGCAATGGTGCGAATTGCCGCTTGTGGACGGCCGCTACGCCGTGTTCGGCAGTTGGGTGATCGCCGGCGAACCGCACGGCCTCGGCATCCGTGAGGACGCGACGCCGATAACCCGCGACACCAGCCGCTTCGTGCCACATTTTTTCCGGGGGAACGGATGACCAGCCTCGCCAACCTGCCCGCCTTCCTTAGCTACTTCGGTATGTCGGTGATCCTGCTGGCAGCATTTCTGGCGGCTTACACGCTGATCCTGCCGCTGCACGAATGGGCGCTGATCCGCGAGGGCAACACCGCCGTCGCACTCAGCGTCTCTGGTGCCACGGTCGGCTTCACACTGCCGCTGGCCTCGGCGATCGTGCACTCGGCGAACCTGGCCGACATGGCTGTATGGGCGGGGGTGGCGCTGATCCTGCAGCTGCTCTGTTTTGGCGCGATGCGCCTGTTGCGTCGCAACACCAGCGCCGCCCTGGCACGCGGCGACATGGCGGAGGCGATCGTGCTGGCGACCGGCTCGGTGGTGTTCGGTCTGCTGAATGCCGCTTGCCTGAGCTGAGCAGCATAGAAATGGAGGTGAAGCACGAGTGAAGCGCACGGGCATCGCGGCAACGAAGTCGGGTATTACCAATGGCACCGGTCCCGGCGTTCATCAAATCAGATCACGTGACGACCTGGCAGTGATCGAGCTCACTCGAAGCGGACCCCGACGTTCTGGGCTCTCAGGCGGGGATCGCGTGAGCGAACGGTTACCGGATGTCCCTGCAGAATCTCGAAACAGCGAGCGAGCGTGTCGGTTTCAAGGCGAAGCATGGCTTCCTGGGTGAAAAAGGTTAGATGGGGAAAGAGAATGACATCGTCTCGCCCGAATAGCGCGCTCATCGGATGTCCGGCCATGGCGAGAGGCTCCTTCGAATAGACGTCGAGTGCCAAACCTCCGATCCGCCCTGCGACGACCAATTCCACGAGCGCCTGCTCGTCGATCAACGCGCCACGGGAGACATTCACGAGAATGGCAGTTGGTCGGAGACAGGAGAGTTCTGCTCGACCGATCAGGTTCCGCGTCGCGTCATTCAGCACGCAGTGGATGGACACGAAGTCGCAACGCGAAAGCATTGCGCGAAGATCCTCGAATTTCTCGACGCCCAGGGTCGCCATGGTCGCGGCATCGACATAGGGATCGAAGCCCAGCACCTTGGCGCGAAATCCCTGACCGGCCATGCGCGCCATGCTGCGACCGATCTTGCCACAGCCGACGAGACCGAGCGTCGATCCGGCGACATCGCGGCTGAGCCACCGAGATGCCGGCCAGATCCAACCGTCCTGCTCCATCGTCCTTCTGATTTCAGGCAAGCGCTTGGCGAGCGCGATCATCAGTGCAAATGCACCCTCGGCGACCGTCTCCTCGGCGTATTCCGGAACGTTGACGACGGGGATGCCGCGCCGCACTGCGGCTGGTATGTCGATCGAATCGACACCGACACCGTATTTGACGATGCCCTTCAGCTTTGCCGCCGCGTCTATCACTCTTGCGGTGATCGGCGTGTAGCACACCAGCAAAACATCGGCATCCGCCGCGGCCAGACACAACGCGTCCTCCGACACTCCGTCCGGAAGCGTGACAAGACTCACGCCCCGTGTGCGCAGACCAGCGTCGATGCCGGGACACTCGATTTCTGCGTCGGTCCGCACAGCCTTCATTGACACATGCTTGCTCGTTGTCAGTTTCAATTCCACAGATAGACATGTGGCATCAAGGGGAGAACCAGACGTTTGACATGCGGGGGATGCGGAACGGCTTGTAGCCTTCGACATTCGCGCGCACGGCCTGCACCTTGGTCAGCGAGCCGAACGGAACGACATAAACCTGTTCAAGCGTACGCTGCTGCATCTTGGCGAACGCCGCCTGGCGACCTTCTGGTGTCGGCAGCATGCTCATGTCGCGGAAGTCGGCAACCAGTTCCTGATCGACCTGATCCGGCTTTGGCACGTAGACCGGATTGGGCGGCACCAGCACCTGCATGGTGGGGATCGGACCGAGCGAAGGCTCGGTGCCCCAGCCGGTGAAGAAGAAGTTCCAACCGGAATCAGGTTTTTGCCGCATGGCGATCGACGTCGGCCAGTCCACCACTTTCAACTGCGCATTGATGCCGACGGCCTTCATCTGCTCGGACATCACCAGCGCGGCGTTGTACATCGAGGTGTAGTCCTTGTTGGTGAGCAGGACGACGGGTTCATTCTTATAGCCGGCCTCGGCAAGATACTTCTTGGCCAATGCCGGATCGTGGATGTTATAAGTTTCCTTTCCGGCGTCGGTATAAGTGGGCTGCGTGGGGTAGGCGAACCCGACGTTGAGGCGATAGTTGCCGTCGGTCGCCGCATCCATGATCTCGTCCATGTTCAACGCGGCCTGGATTGCCTTGCGCACCATCAGGTTGTCCGTGGGCGGCTGTTGGGTATTCGCGTAGGCGATCTGAATCCACCAGTTCTGCAAGGGGATCAGGCGGACATTCTTGTCGTTCTTCAGTCCGGCAGCCGCTTTGGTCGGAATGTCCTCGACGCCCTGTAATTCGCCGGTCTGCAAGCCGGCCAAACGTGCTCCCGGCTCGGTGACAATGCGAAAGGTCACGGTGTCGAAGCAGGCCTGCTTGTAGCCGCCGAAGCCGGTCTTGTCGTCGTAGTGCGTATAGGCTGATAGCCGTCGAAGCGCTTCAGTTTGACGAAGCCGCCCGGGACACTCTGCACCAATTCCCACGGTCCGGTACCGATGGTTTTGAGCTGCTGCGGCGGATCATCCTTGTCCTCGGCAGGAATGATCACGATCGGCACGGAGAATGAGCTGAGTTGTTCCAGGAATGTCGGCTGCGGCTGCTTCAGATGGATGACGAAGGTCGAGGCATCCGGAACCTCCCAGCTCGCGATATTGTCGAAGGTATTCCGTTGAAGGCCGACGGCCTTGTAGCGCTCATACGATGCCAGTACGTCGGCTGAGCTCAAGGTCTTGCCGTTGTGGAACTTGACGCCCTGGCGCAGGTGGAACGTATAGGTCAGGTGATCCGGCAATTCATCGATCAAGTCTGCCAGCTCTGGGATCGGACGATTATCATCGGAACGGGTTACCAGCGTCTCGAATACGTTCATCGCGATATTGCGCGTGGAGATCGCGCTCGACGTCATCATGTCGAGGCTGTTGACGTTGGCTTCCTGTCCAAAAACGAAGTCACCGCCGACATGAGGGCACTTGAACTGCGCGGCATTCGCTGACGACGCGGTGAGCACAATTGCGCTCAACACTGCGAGTTGACTCTTGTTCATGCGATTTCCCCCGGAAGCGAAGTTTCCGGGGGCGGGTGCGCGACGTCAAGGGACTGCGCTGCTCAGGTCATCCTGGGCTTGCTGGGTTGCAGGAGACCCTCGTGGAAGAACCGGCGCCCGCGGTTCCGGTTCACGACGCGCCAGCAGCGGATCACATCCTTATTTGCCCGAAATCGCACCCTGGAGTCCCAGCTGGTGGCCCAGGTGAGAACGGCCGGTTTCGACATGGGTCACGGTCTCCGACACGCAGCTACCGATTTAGCCCGCGCCCCTCCGGTCCGTCAGAGGCTTCTTGTTCGACCGAGGCGGCCGAACTGTCGTCCACTGTACCCATCCGCCCCAACTCTTCGGCGTCTACGGCTTTGCCTCGTTCGGCCTTTCTGAGTTTTTCGCGTGCGGCCTGGGTTGTCCTTTGGTCCGATTCCTTGGCTGCCATCGGTGCTCCTTTCATCGCCTCGGTGATGAAACACGAATGAAGGGCGACGGTTCCAGAGGGTTGCCGAGGCTGCTGGCGCGCGCGTTCCAACCGAGGTGCTCGAAGACGCAGTGTTGACACCGGATAGGGCGTTGCGGAACTCTTTCGCATGGACTGTCTCGGTGGCTGTCACTGCGCGAACCTTCGTGTGCATCTGCGGCTTGCCAAGCCGCCAGAGGAGACCCCGGTTCGGGCCTGCACCTGCTCGTTTTGCCGCAGCCATAACCCGCGCATGATCTCCGACCCCGAAGGGCTTCTCGAAGTTCAGGCGGACGACTGGTCACTGGTTGAACGCTACCAATTTGGAACCCGAACCTGTGATTTCCTGATTTGCCGCCGCTGTGGCGTCTTCATCGCGGCAGTCGCAGAGATGACAGGAGGCGCTCGCGCTGTTGTCAATGTGAACTGCTTGAACGATCGCGCACGCTTCATTGCCGCGCCGACGATGCACGAGTTTCAGGGCGAGACGATCGACAGCAGGTTATCGCGTCGCGCGGCAAACTGGATGCCGGCGATCCTCGCGCTTCCAGGTTAGGCCAGGGTGGTGCGTATCGCAGTCATCGCGGATATCCACGGAAACCTTCCAGCGCTCGAAGCTGTCATCGCTGACATCGAGCGTCGTGCTGTCGATCGCACAATCAATCTCGGCGACTGCGTGTCTGGTCCACTATGGCCACGGGAGGTCGTCGAGTTGCTGATGGCGCGTGACGACCTGACGATTCGTGGGAATCACGATCGATGGGTCTCGGGACCAAACCCCACATCGATGGGTGCATCGGATCGCTACGCCCACTCACAAGTCAACCAGGATCATCGCTCCTGGCTTGCGGCCCTACCAGCTTCCGCTAACACGGATCACGGCATTCTCGCCTGTCACGGGACACCGGCGAGCGACAATCAGTACCTCATTGAGGATGCGTCAGAGGGCCGGCTCGTGCGAGCAAGTCTGGCTACGCTCAAGGATCGATTGGTCGACATCCAAAACCGGGTGGTTCTTTGCGGTCACAGCCACCAACAGCACTTCATCCAGTTGCCCGACGGGCCAACGATCCTTAATCCAGGCAGCGTTGGTTGCCCGTCCTATGACGATCCAGGCAATGACCCCCACGTGTCGGAAGTTGGCTCGCCTCACGCACGGTATGCGGTCCTCGACATCGATGAGTATCAGGTATCCGCCGACATGGTCGCAATCACCTATGATTGGAAGGCGGCGGTTGCCCGGGCTGAAAGCAACAGCCGGCCCGACTGGGCGAACGGCTTGCGCACGGGCTGGTTCATCGCCGGCACGAGAGCATCCTGATGTGCGGCCGGTATGCTGCGTCGTTGGTGCCGGCCGAGGCGGTCGCCCCCCAGTTTGGCATGCGTGCCCGGTAGATACGCGGCTGGCGAGGGCAATCTGCCCTGCGCTTGCACCGCCAGGATATCCATATGCTCCATCGGTTAGCCGCATTTCGTTTCAGAATCAGTGTAGCCACTGGCAGTTCTGGTCGACCGAGCACCGGAGCGCGTCGATTTCGTATAGTGGCCAGCCGGCGCGGTTGAACCTGTGCCCTCGACGAAAGCGTCTATCAAGCCACGCTGAAGGATGCGAACCTCGACGGTGCGAAGGTGCGCGTGTTCTTCACTCCGATTCCTATCGTCGATTACGTGTGGGGCACGGAAGCAGGTTGACATGAGCAAGCGTGACAAATTCGGTGAAGCCTTCGTGGCTCTGAGGGGACGGCGACGGCATGGTCATCACGCCATGGCACCAACCGCACCCGTTTCACTGCGTGGAGACGCCATCTCCGATACTGGTGCCAGCCTCGGCCCTCATTGGCGACTGTTGGATTTCGTCAGCGACATCGTGACCGGCGGTGAAAAATTCCGGGGCGCGCAGGAGAGTAAGGCCGCCCCATCGTCGGAGTGGCCGCCTGCATGAATGGTTCCGGCACCCGACCGCTCACTGCGCTGTATGTCGCCGCACCGTTCAGCATGGGCTATGTCGATTTCTACACCTTCCTAATGCCGCTTTACGCGCTGTCGCTTGGGTTCGACGCCGCCGAGGTGGGCATCCTGGTCGGCGCCCGCTCGATCGTGGCGATGTTGCTGTCGATCCACATCGGCGTGCTGATGGACCGTTTCGGCACCCGCAAGGTCACGCTGTTCTTTGTCTGGGTCAGCATGGCTCTGGCGCCATTGTTTCCCCTGGTGCCATGGTTCTGGAGCTTGTTGGTCTTGCAACTGGTCAATGGCGCCGCGGTGTCGTTCGCCTGGTCAGGGGCTCAAACACTGATCGCGCAGCTGGCCATAGGCGAGGCGCGCCATCTCGGGCGGTTTACATTCTTCGCCCAACTCGGTTCGACAACCGCGCCGATGCTCGGCGGCGCGGCGTGGGATTTCGGCGGAACTTGGCTGTCCTATACCATCGGCGTGGTATGGGGCGGCATGCTGATCGCCGCCTTGCTGTGTGCCCCCGAGGCTGAATACTTCCGCTCGCCGCACCAAGAGGGTGCGGTGCGCGCCCGGTTCCGCGCCCGCGATATCTGGCCCCGGCTTTCGGATTATTGGGCCTCGCTGATGCTGCTCGCCATCCCGGCGATCGCCCTGTCGCTGACAATTATGGCGATGCGCAATAGCACCTACAGCATCCAGACATCGGTCTATGTTGTCTATCTCAAGCAGGTGGGACTGGTCGGCACAACAATCGGCGTGCTGTTCTCGGCGGCTGAAATAGCCAGCGGGTTTGGAGCGCTGTTCGCCGGGCGCGTCATGGGCCTCGGCAACGCGCAGCGCACAATGCTGAGTGGCACCGCGATCTCGATCCTGCTCATCGCGTTGACGCCGCTACTCGGTGGCATCCTGGCATTGCTGCTGTTGTTTCAGGTGATGCGCGGGTGGCTCGAAGGCGTGATCCAGCCTTTGGTGTTGTCCGTACAAGCGCGCGCCGCCGGGCGTCATCAGCAGGGGGCTGTCGTCGGTCTACGCCAAACGGGCCAGCGGTTCACGTCGATCGTGGTTCCGCCGATAATGGGCGCTATCGCCGACAGCGCTGGCGTCGGAGTAAGTTTCCTTGTCATTGGCGGATTCATGCTGCTGCTTTGCATCCCGCTGGCACTGATCATCCGCCGGGTCGGTAGGCGGCGGTCGCTTGACGGGTCGCTCGCAGGCGCCACCGATTGACCCGCGCCACGCTAGAAGGGGCGCCGATCGAGTGGCGCGTTCGGCTGCTCCAGGCGGCTTCGGAGATACAGTCGTAGATACAGTCAGCGGGGTAGGAAGACTTGGAGAACCGAGACGGACTCGAAGCGGAAAGCAGGCCGCCGACCCGGCGGGAGTTTCGGGTCGTCCTTGGCGGGCTGATGCTGGCGCTGACCCTGGCAGCGCTGGATCAGAACATCGTGGCGACAGCGCTGCCGCGCATCGTCAGCGATCTCGGCGGACTCGCGCATCTCTCTTGGGTCGTCACCGCATTCTTGGTCGCGTCCACCACAACCACGCCGCTCTACGGCAAGTTCAGCGATATATATGGCCGCAAGCCAGCCTTCATGGTGTCAATTATCATCTTCCTTCTGGGTTCCGTGCTCTGCGGACTTGCGGAGGGGATGACGCAGTTGATTGTGTTCCGCGCGATCCAAGGCATCGGGGCAGGTGGGCTGATTACGTTGGCACAAACGACGATCGGCGATCTCGTTTCGCCGCGGGACCGTGGCCGCTACCAGGGGCTGTTCGCAGCCGTCTTTGCCGGATGCAGCGTGGCAGGTCCGCTGCTCGGCGGCTTCATTACCGATGCGCTCTCCTGGCGCTGGATTTTCTACGTCAATCTTCCCGTCGGCGCAGTGGCGTTGACGCTGATCGCGGTCGGGCTGCGCAAGCATCGACACGCCGGGACGCATCGCATTGACTATGCCGGCGCACTGCTGCTGATCGCCGCGACGTGTTGCGCTCTTTTGGTGCTGAGTTGGGGCGGCAGCGTCTATCCCTGGACCTCGGCACCGATTCTGATCATTGGCGCTGCGGCGGCGCTGCTTTGCACCGCGCTCGCGCTGGTGGAGGCGCGAGCGGCGGAGCCGGTGCTGCCACTGCATCTATTCACCAACCGTGTTTTTGTCCTTGGTGTCACGGTGATCAGTCTCTCGGCCATGGCGCTGTTTGCGGCGGTGGTATTCCTGCCACTATTTTTCCAGCTGGTATTGGGCGCTTCGCCTGCGGGTGCGGGGTTGATGATCTCGCCGATGATGGGCGGCGTGATCTGTGCCTCCTTCCTCGGGGGGCGCCTGGTCTCGAAGACCGGTCGCTACAAGCGATTCCCGGTGGCGGGACTTGCCGCGGCGACCTCGGCCTACCTGGCGATGAGTTGGGCCGCTGCGCATGGCACGGCCACAATTTGGATCGAGGCGGTGCTTGTGGTGATGGGATTCGGTATTGGCTTTGTCATGCCGAATTTGACCACGGCGATTTAAAATGCGGTGGCACGGCGTGATCTTGGCGCTGCCACGTCCGCCTCGGCGTTTTTGCGTTCGCTCGGGGGTGCCTTGGGTGTGGCGCTGTCGGGGGCGATCCTCACCACGCGCTTGCATGGCGCGGCGTTTGCTTCCGGAGGTAACCAGGACCTCGCTCACATCGTGCGTCTGTCGCCGGCGCAGCACGCAGCGGTGGTAAACGCCTATGCCCACGCGCTTTCTGCCACCTTTCTCGCTGGAGCAGTGATTGCAGGCTGCGCCTTCGTGCTCGTGTTGTTTCTGCCGGAGCGCCCTCTCCGGGTGTGACGTAGCAACCTCGCGCTACCATAGCGTCCATCTTCGGCTCCGTGTTCGCAGCCACGTGCTGCGCACAGCCGCCGCCGTCGCGATCGTCGTAGGCAAGTTCCGCCCGCCGCTTCTTTTTGGTTGCGTCCTTACTTACACCAACCGCCGCCGAAGCCGACTCTCGATCTCCGTCATGGCCGGGCTTGACCTGGACAAGCCCGGCCATCGGCCACCCGCACCAAATTGCGAACGATGCAATCCGACTCCGATCAAACGTATCATCGGTAACCAATTGGCCCCGACCGCCATTCCTTGCCGACGGGAGCGCAATCTGCCTCAATCCCAAGAGGGCTGGACCGAGGGTGATCCAATGCGTTTCATGATGCTGCTGGCAAGTCTCGCCGCGCTGAGCACGCTCGCTCCGATCGCGCGAGCCCAGCAAGGCAACACGCTGCGCATCGGCATGACCGACGATCCCGACATTCTCGATCCTACATTCTCGCGCACCTATGTCGGCACTGTTGTGATGACCGCGCTGTGCGACAAGCTGTTCGACTTCGATGCAAAGCTGAACATCGTGCCTGTGCTGGCGACAGGCTACGAATGGGCAGACGCAAAGACGTTGCTGATCAGGTTGCGCGCTGGAGTGCAGTTCCACAACGGTGAGAAATTCGACGCCGACGCAGTGAAGTATTCACTTGAACGCCATCTCAATGCCAGCGGCAGCTTCCGCCGCAGCGAGATCGGCGCGATGGACCATGTTGAGGTGGTCGATTCGCTCACTGTGCGCGTCGTGATGAAGCAGGCGTTCACGCCGTTCGTCGCCATCCTGACCGATCGTGCCGGCATGATGGTGCCGCCCAAGGCAGCCGAAGCGGGCGGCAAGGAGTTCGGGCTACACCCCGTGTGCACCGGCCCGTTCCGCTTTGTCGAGCGGGTGCCGCAGGACCACATCGCGCTCGAGCGGTTCCCCGGCTACTGGGACGCGGCGCGCATTCACTACGACCGAGTCACCTACCGCATCATTCCCGACAGCAGCATCCGGCTGGCGAATCTTCAGGCGGGTTCGCTCGACCTGACTCAGATCGCGCCGCTCGACGCGGAGGCGGTGAAGCGCGATCCCAAACTTGCGCTCGTGTCGGTGCCAAGCCTGGGCTATGGCGCGCTCACCATCAACACCAAGGCGGACGGGCCGCTTGGCCGCGATCCCCGCGTGCGCCACGCGTTCGAGCTCGCACTGGATCGCGAGGCGCTGATCCAGGTGGTTTTCGGCGGCATGTTCCAGCCGAACGCGCAAGCCACATCTGCGATCAGCCCCCTGTATGTCCAGGAGGTCGCGCCGCCGAAGCGCGATGTCGCGAAGGCACGCGCTCTGTTGAAGGAGGCCGGGGTCACCACGCCGCTGACGGTGCCGCTGGTCGTCTACAATACGCCGCAGGGCGTGCAGACCGGCGAGGTCATTCAGTCGATGGCCGCCGAGGCTGGCTTCGCGGTGCAAGTACAGGCGATGGAGTTCGGTACTGCGATCGCGACGGTGCAGCGTGGCGACTATGTGATCACGCAGGGCGGTTGGTCAGGCCTGTTGGACACCGACAGCAACGCGTGGAGTTTTCTGCACAGCGGCGGCGCGTTGAATTGGTCAGGCTACGCGAACCCGCAGGTGGACGAACTGCTGGACCGCGCTCGTACGGTGAGCGACACCCAGGAACGCCGCGCCGCGTATGAAGGTGTCTGGCAGCAGGTGAGCAAGGATCTGCCGCTCATCTATCTGTGGACGCCGCGCAACATCGTTGGCCTGAGCAACAAGGTGGCCGGTTTCACGCTGCTCGCCGACGGACTGCTCCGCCTGCAGGACGTGCGTCTGGCACAATGAGGCAAACCACTGAAGGATTCTACCTTGTTGGAAGCGCATTCGATGCCATTTCCTTACCGGAACGATACGCCGCGCGGTGAACGCGATCAAGCTTATGGCGTGCGTCCAGATTGGACCTGCGTCAACGGGTGATTCCAAGGACGCCTGCAAACGCCGGGCTACTATCATGTCCGTCTGCAATCATCGGGCGAACTGCCGCCGCCGCTGAAGCGCGCCACGATTCTCGATCGCCTCGAAGCCCAGTTGCAGTGAGGCGAAACTGACTGACCACCAGGTGGGTGTTCCCGTGAAGGATTTGCACCCTATTGATCGGCCACGCAGAGACGAACCGTGAGGAGCGGATCAGTGGGCTGCTGGTGATAGAAACCGCGCCAGACGACCTGCCCGGCCCGGAACCCGAAAGAGGTCGAACTTCGGAGCCCAAGTACAGCATGTGACGCAAATCACCGGACAGGTATGCGGTAGGTCGCAGTTTTTCGCACGGCTCTCAGGTAGCGTCTGCACACCTTCAAGGGCAGTGCCATGCCACGATCCAGCCTGTTCCGTGCTGAAGCCATTGCATTTCAGCGCGACCCCTTGGCGGCGAGCGCTGCACTCCCGGTGCCGCCAAGCGCAGCCGCGCTCACATGGCTTCTGGTCCTTCTGGTTGGCGCTGCGAGCGTCGTTCTTGCCACAGGCACCTACGCTCGCAAGGAGACGGCGCCGGGCTTCCTGGCGACGACCATCGGCATTGCCAAAGTCGTGCCGCCACGTCCGGGGATTATCATTTCGCTTAACGTCCAGGAAGGCCAACTTGTCGAGGCGGGCGCACGGCTACTGACGGTGAAGGTCGGCCAGAGCGACGACAGCGGCAGCGATGTAGACCACAGTGTATTGCAGAGCCTTGCGCGCCAGCGCACAGCACTTCTGGACCAGATTGCCCTGGAGCAGGCGAAGTCCGAATCTGAACGCCAGCAGATCACGCATCGCGTAGAAGGCGTCGGCAACGAACTCGTCGCGCTTCAGGCTGAGCTGGCAGCCCAGCGAGAACGCACGCAGGTTGCCGACGACCAGGTCGTGGCAGTGCGCGATCTGGTGAAACAAGGCTACATCTCCGTCGTCGAATTCAAGCGCCGCCAGGACAATCTACTGGCGCAGCGTCAGAACGAGGCGGCGCTCGAGCAGCAGATCGCCGAGAGGAATGCTGACGCAGCGCAGCAGCGGGACGCTCTGCATCAGCTGCCGGATGCGCTGGCGGCGCGCATCTCGGTGCTGCGAGGGTCCATCGCCGATTTGGAAGGGCGACTGGCGGAGATCGCCGGCCGACATGCGTACCAGCTGCGCGCACCGGTGGCAGGGCATGTGTCAGCGCTGCAGGCGCGCGTGGGGCTTGCTGCCGATACCGCGGTGCCGCTCATGGCGATCGTACCGACTGGCAGTGTGCTGCAGGCGGAACTGCTGGTGCCGTCGCGCGCCATTGGTTTTGTTGAGCCGGGCCAGACGGTGCGCCTGGCCTACGAAGCGTTTCCGTTCCAGCGCTTCGGACTGCATGGCGGCCACGTGACCACCGTGTCGCGCAACCTGCTGCGGCCTACGGAACTGGTCGCGCCGATCGCCATCAATGAACCGTCATATCGTGTGGTCGTGGCGCTCGATCGTCAGACATTGTCGGCGTTTGGTCGCGACTTCCCGCTTGGGCCCGACATGACATTGAAAGCGGACATCGTGTTCGACAGGCGGTCTCTGCTCGAGTGGTTGTTTGAACCGATGCTCAGCCTGCGAGGCAGATGGTCGTGATGCGTGCACCAATCTTGCTGCGTCCGGCCTGGCGGCGCTCGGTTCCCGACATCAGGCAGGCGGAAACCGCGGAATGTGGCCTCGCTTGCCTCGCGATGATCGCGGCGTATCACGGGCGGCATTCCGATCTCGGGTCGCTGCGTCGGCTCTACCCGGTGTCGCTCAAAGGCACAACGCTTAGCGGGTTGATCGATATCGCCGAACGCATGAGCCTGACCAGCCGGCCGCTACGGCTCGAACCGGCCAGCCTTGCGTGCCTGTCGCTGCCCGCTGTGTTGCACTGGGACATGACGCATTTCGTCGTATTGAAGCGCGTGCGGCGCGACGGCAGCATCGAGGTGCACGATCCGGCCCGTGGTCCGAGTTGCCTAACGGCAGCTCAGGTGTCGCAGCACTTTACTGGCGTGGCGCTGGAGGTGACTCCGGCGGCGGATTTTCGCCCGTGTGAGCAGGTGGTCCGACAGAAGCTGTCGGATCTGATCGGCTCAGCACGTGGACTGGCTTCGCCGCTGTTGCAGACCCTGGTGCTGTCACTGGTGTTGCAGGCCTATGTGCTGGCAGCACCTTTCTATATGCAGCTTGTGGTCGATGAAGCTGTGGTCAAGGACGATCGCGGCCTGCTTGGTGTTCTTGCTGCCGGTTTTGGTCTTGCGATGCTGTTCAACGTTGGCGCGGGCCTGCTGCGATCGCGGGTCCTGGTCTATCTGCAAAGCCGCTTCGCTTTCGAACTCGGCACAGGCCTCTTCCGCCATCTGCTCAAACTGCCGCTGCCCTTTTTCGAGCGCCGGCATATCGGCGATCTTGTGTCGCGATTTGGCTCGATGGAGCCGATTTGCAATCTGCTCGCCGAAGGGCTGATCACAGCCCTGGTGGATGGCAGCATGGCGCTGCTGACCGCGGGCATGATCTTCCTGTACAGCGTGCGTCTTGGCACGCTGGTGATGGGCGCCACGCTGGCCTATGCGCTGCTTCGCATGGCGTTCTATCGGATGTTCCGCGAGCGGATGCTGGACCTGGTGCACGCGCGCGCGCGCGAAAATTCCAGCTTCATCGAGACCGTGCGCGCCATCCAGAGCATCAAGATCTTCAATCGCGAGGGCGCGCGGAACACCCTGTGGTCCGGCCGCTATGCGGATGTGGTAGCGGCGAACGCAAAGGTCGAATGGCTGAAGGGCCGCTTCAAGGCGCTCAACGACGCCGTATTCGGGTTGGAAAACCTCGTCGTCATTTACCTTGGCGCTCTGGCTGTGCTGGACGGCCGGATGACGATCGGGATGCTGTTCGCGTTCGTTGCGTACAAGCAGCAGTTCATCGACAAGGCGACACGCCTGGTCGAGAAGGGCATCGAACTGCGGATGATCGACCTGCATTTGCAGCGGCTCGCCGACATCACGCAGGCGGAGCCGGAACCCGAGTTCGATCGCAACATCCGCCGCCCTGCACCTGAGGGACGGCTGGAGGTGCGGAACCTGGCATTTCGTTACGGTCCCGAAGAGGCTCTGTTGTTCGAGCACGTCAACTTCGTGGTCGAGCCAGGCGAATACGTGGCGATCACCGGGCCTTCGGGCGGCGGCAAGACGACCTTGTTGAAGGTTCTGCTGGGACTGCTGGAACCGACCTCGGGCGAGGTTCTGATCGATGGCATGCCGTTGCGGACATTCGGCGCGCGTGCGCTGCGCGATCATGCCGGTGTGGTGATGCAGGACGACAACCTATTTTCCGGCTCGATCTCCGACAACATCTGTTTCTTCGGGCACAGCTTTGACTACGATCACATGGTGCATTGTGCTCAGCTCGCCGGCATAAGCGATGAGATCGAGCGCATGCCAATGGCATACGACACCCTGATCGGCGACATGGGTTCGTCGCTGTCCGGCGGTCAGCGCCAGCGCGTCCTGCTTGCCCGAGCGCTGTACCGTCGTCCGCGCCTTCTGTTCATGGACGAAGGCACCTCGCACCTCGACACGATCGTCGAAGCCAAGGTGAACCGCGCTATCGAGACGCTGGGACTGACGCGCATCATCATCGCGCACCGCCCAGAAACGATCGGGTCCGCGCAGCGCTGCCTGGTTGTCGCCGGGCAAAGTATTCATGAAATCACGCCGAAATATACCGGGGATTCTGTGAATTATATAACACCACTCGACATCCATGCAGCAGTAGCCTGATCATGGCGGTGCAGCTCGCATCGTCGCAAGAACGGAGATGAGGATGTTCAAGCTGAAGTCAATGGAAGATCGCAGTGCCTTGCCGGCACCGGTCGCTCTCACGCCTGACCAGCTACAGGAGATGGCCCGCCTGACGGCCGGCGGACTATCGCTCGCTTCCGCCGCGTTGATCACGCGCGCCGGCCCGTACCCGCCGATGCCCTACCTCAATCTGGGCGCGGCAGCAGTGAACGTTATCGGGCAGTGAACGTCGAACGCGCCGGCGGAGCAGCAAGACGGCACTTCCGGCGCGTTCCCCTACAGGAGTTTCAAGCCATGGCCGACGAGGCGCAGGACAAGCCAATCCTCTGTCCCAGTGCGCAACCAGACGTATCCGACGCACGAGTGTTCGGCGTGATGACCGGCACCCAGGATACCGGACTACGTGTCGGTTATCTGAACGAGTCGCTGCCGGTCTCACCGGAAATCCTGGCAGCATCGGCACCCGCCGCACCGACCGAGGTCATGCGCATCGCGGCTCCCTGCATGGGCCATGGCTGCGGCCACTTCGATGGCGCCAACTGCCGACTGGCAACGCGCATAGCGACAATGCTCGATCCCGTCGTCCGCTCGTTGCCTCGCTGCGCGATCCGCCCGACATGCCGCTGGTTCCGCCAGGAAGGACCGGCTGCCTGCTTCCGCTGTCCGCAGGTTGTGACCGACATGCGCGAGACGAGCGAGTTGCAACGTGAGGTAGCCGGCGAAGGATCCCAAATCCCCGCAACGGCCTTGTATCAGTTGGCTGACGAGACCAAGGCATAGGCACTCGCTGACCTCGCTGCATGACGCACTGTGGAGGTTACGATGCGACGCCAGAGAGCCTCCTGGCCGCCGGCACAAGCTGCGCGGGCGCGGCCTATCGGGACTGGATTGCGTCCATTGTCGCCGCGTCGGAACGATTCGAGTCAAGCTGGCCGACAACGAGGACAATCAGGACTCGGTGCGGGTGACGATGATCCCGGACGCGGACCGTGCGGTCGAGCCAGGCTACGCGGATGCGCAGGCGATGCGGGCCTGAGCCGGAGTAGGACCATGTCCGGCGCAG
Source organism: uncultured Alphaproteobacteria bacterium (assembly GCA_963726125.1). GTDB lineage: Bacteria > Pseudomonadota > Alphaproteobacteria > Acetobacterales > Acetobacteraceae > JAMXLO01. The sequence goes on from CAVSBG010000006.1 coordinate 632,806, forward strand.
TGCCGTATGAAGATTAGCCGGAAGTGGCGAGGGTAGGCTCGATCCGTCGCGAGCAACGTCTCCCGCTGGCGGCGCGGCGACGATTACTCAGCGCAAACTCTTAATGGCTTCATTATTCATGGCCTGTATCGAACTGAGGATTTGTGACAGCATCTGGATCAGATCCGCAGGGCCAGCTGGGGCGGCTCCACCCGAAACGTGTACCAGTTCGTCATCGGTGAGCTCACGGACGATCTTGTCACTCATCGCTATTCCTCCTCATTAAAACGGGGGGACGATAGTTGCGCCCGCAAAGAGGCGCTGTCACGTAGGGAACAGCTTTCACCGTTCCGGTCTGGCAAGGTCATTCTTGTCCGTGGACGGATGCGATAGTCGCAGGCCGCCCGGATTGGAGGACAAGACCGATGAGGAATGAACATGACAATACGGCTGCCAGCGCGCCTCGCGAACTGACTGGCAGCGAACTCGTCCATGTGCACGGCGGCGCGAGCCATTTCGTCGCGAGCCTTGTGGCCACGATCCTGAACACGATCGACCCAACGGCAAACTGCACCGTAACCGACAACAATAAGGTGGCTTGTCTGAAGTGACGAGCTAACGTTCTGCAGCCGTCCGTGAGACGTCCGGGGCGATGGCGTTAGAGCAAGGCAGCCTCTTACAACGGTCGGGGCTCGAGCAGCTCCGGGCCATCGTTCCGGACATGACCTCCGAATCATGCGACCCACGGATTCAGAGTTCTAACCGTTTCGCAAGAGATTATTTGCAACTGCAATGCCAATCGGACACGCGGTACAAGAGAAAATCCCGGTCGATCTTTCGTCAGGCAAGTGGGGCATGACATTCGACGCGAAAGTCACCGGGTCTCTGCAACGTTCCGATCGCTATTGATTAGCGGAGCGCGATGCTGGTTGTCCTATCAGGTCGATGCATTCGGGCACCGCACCAAGGAACCCGTAGGACGGATATCGCGCAGATAACCGCCCGCGCTTCGCCGCAACGTGCGCGTCACCGAGACGAGGGAGGGTGCCTGATTGTTCGGCATAGGCTGCTGCTTGAAGACGCCTGCAACTTTGACCATCGCACTGCATGACACGAAGCGACAGCTCGTTCAACGCCGCCATCTGCGCGGGGTCAACAGGGCTCAGCACGAAAACGCATGATCTACAAGGTAGAATTAAATTGAGCCTCGTTTGAATTTCTGGAAGCGCCCGAGCTGGTTCGGTTTCGGGGCATCCGGAAAAACGGCCAGCCAATCGGTCGCCGCAACCTCGCCGACATACATATCGCCGGCGGAATCCAGCGCGATACTGTGCGGTGAAACGAACTCGCCAGGTTGCAGCCCTGGACCTTTACCTTGATCGAGTTGCCCCAGCAGCTTGCCGTTTTGCCCGAACACACTGACGCGAGGGCCGAGGTTGGGCGTCAGCCTGTTGACGTTGAGATACGACATCAGCTCGCCAACGATACAATCCGGATCATGACGGCCGGTGATCGCCAGTGCACTGGGCCGGTGCATGTTGACGATCTGGGTTTCATACCTGCCGTTCTCATCGAAAATCTGCACCCGGTCATTCTCGCGGTCGGCGACATAGACCCAACCGTCATCATCGCAGCAGATATTGTGCGGAAGGTTGAATTCACCCGGCCCGGTCCCCGGCGTGCCCCAGCTTTTCAGTAACTTGCCATCAGGCGAAAACTTGTGGACGGCGGCATTGCCGTATCCATCAGAGACATAGATGTCGCCGTTGGGCGCAAGGGCGGAATGCGTGCAGCGGCAGAATGGCTTGCCGCTCATGAATGGCGTTGGCTTCTTCGGCTCACCGATCTGTAACAGCAACTTGCCGTCGAGGGTGAATTTCCGGACGGTGTGATCGCCATTATCGGTCAGGTATATGTTGTCGTCAGGGCCGATAAAGGCCCCATGCGCGTTTTCGAAGACCCCGTGCCCCCACGAATTCAGGTACTCGCCGGCCTTGCTCAAGACAACGACCGGGTGGGCGCCACGGTTGAAGAGATAGACCCGGTCCCGCTTGTCGACCGCGATGCCGGCGACATCGCCCAGTTCGATCTCCTTCGGCAGTTTCCCCCAGTTGGGCTCCACGGTGAACTTATAGTCTGAGGCTACTTCCAAGCCGTCCACGTCCAATCTCCTGTCGTATACATTGCAGGATGCTACTTCTTCTCGGATCTTTCCAGTATCGGGGCGAACGCTTTGGTCGCCTTCCTCAGTTCGCTGGTTGGATCCGCACCATCAATCATGTTGGTCAAGTGCTGGACCCAGTGCAGGTGGCCGGTTGGCCAGGCTCTCCTCTCAGTTGTTCACCGTTGCAGCACTGTTGGCATTCGCTCTTCCGTGGCGGCATCGAACAGACGGATCGAGGACGCGTCGAAATCAAGCCTCACCGTCTGGCCCCGCTCGCAGCTTGTGTCGCGCGGTGCGCGCACGACCACCTCCGGCTCCACACCGGCTAGCGTCAGGCTCAGTTGCGTCTCGGCTCCCAACGGTGCCACGGTGACGACCTGGGCCTGCAGTGCTCCCTGCCCGGCAGGTCGCAGCACGATGTCCTCCGGGCGAATGCCCAGGATGACCCGATCGGTCGGCACGACCCCACGGTAGGTGGCTGGGCGCGACAAACTCTGGTCACCGATACTTATGATGTTGCCTGCGATCCCAGCCGGAAGCAGGTTCATTGCAGGACTGCCCAGGAAGCGCGCGACGAAGGTGTTTGCCGGGTCGCGATAGACTTCCATCGGATGACCGATCTGCACGATCCGGCCAGCGGACATTATGCAGATGCGCGTGCCCATCGTCATCGCCTCCACCTGATCGTGGGTCACGTAGATCATGGTGGTGCGGATTCGCTGATGCAGCTTCACCAGTTCGCTGCGCGTCGTGGCACGCAGCGCGGCATCCAGATTGGACAGCGGTTCGTCCAGCAGGAACACCTTGGGCTCCCGCACGATGGCGCGACCAAGAGCCACGCGCTGGCGTTGCCCTCCGGATAACGCAAAAGGCCTCCGGTCGAGCAGAAGGGAAAGCTCCAACCCCTCCGCCGCTGAATTGACCTTGCGTGCGATCTCCGGCTTCGACAAGCCACGGCGGCGCAAGCCGAAGGCCATGTTGTCGAACACCGTCATGTGCGGATACAGCGCGTAGGACTGGAACACCATGGCGATGTCGCGGTCGCGCGCGGGGACGCGGTTCATCAAGCGACCATCGATGCGGATACGGCCTTCAGTGATCGGCTCCAGCCCGGCAATCATCCGCAGCGTGGTGGACTTGCCGCAGCCCGAGGGGCCGAGCAGCACCATGAACTCGCCATCCTCAACACGCAGGTTCACATCCTGTACGACGGCACGATGCGACCCGTAGGCCTTGCTGACGCCTTCGAGTTCAACCGTCGCCATCGTTCATCCTGTGGTCTCCATGCTGCCGTAGCATTTCATTTCACTGCGCCGGCAGTGATGCCCTGGATCAACTTCTCCGAGAAAAAGAAATAAATCAGCAGGACAGGGACGACCGAGATCATCAGTCCGGTGGCCACCATGCCAACGTCGTTGCCCTGATCACCCATGAACTTCAGAATGCCGATCGGCAAAGTGCGGCGGGAATCGTCAGCGATCAGCACAATGGCGAACAGAAACTCGTTCCACAGTGTGATGGTGTTGAGGATGATGGTGGCCGAGATCGCTGGCCAGGCAATCGGGAAGCTGACTTTCCAGAACACCAGCATCTCGGAATATCCATCCATGCGTGCTGCGTCGTAGAGGTCGCTGGGCAGACGTCTGAAGAAGCCTTCGAGGATGTAGACGGTGATCGGCAGGTTGAGCGAAACGTACACCAGCACGAGCCCAATGCGCGTGTCGAACAATCCGTACTCGATCAGGATTTGATATAGGGCGATGATGATGAGTTGCGGCGGGAAGATCAGAGTGCTGAAGATCAGGAAATAGCAGAACCTGTTGCCGATGAAGCGGTAGCGTGCCAGGGCGTGCGCCGCCATTGCGCCCACCACGGTGAGGATCGCGACGGCGCACCCGACCACAAGCAGGCTGTTGAAAAAATACACATCGTAATTCGAGCCGAACCAGGCAGCGGCGTACTTCTCCCAGTGCGCTGGCACTGGTGCGCCGTAGGGATTGCGGAAAATATCCGGGGTGATCCGCAACGACAACACCACGATCCAGACGAAAGGACCGACGGTGGCCAGCGTGTAGAGCAGCACCACTGGGCTGAGTAGCGCCAGGGCGATGCGATGCCGCCACGGCATGCTCAGAACTCCAGCTTTCGGCGTTGGCGGAAGATCACCGACAGCACCGTTACGCTGGCCAGCACGATTACGAACCAGATGCAGGCGATCGCCGAGGGATACCCGAGGTCGAACGTGCTCCAGTCGAAGGCACGTTTGTAAACATAGGTGGAGACCGTCTCGGTGGCCCACAACGGTCCGCCACGGGTGGTGACCCAGACGAGATCGAACACTTTCATTTTGCCGACGAACGACAGGATGAACAGGTTCACGATCGTCGGCCGCAGCAGTGGGATGATGATGAACCACAGCTTCTTGAGCCAACCGCAATGGTCGAGCTCGGCTGCTTCGATCACCTCGCCGGGCAGCGAGTGGAAGGCGGCCAGCAGCACGATCATGTTGAAGCCGGTCCACATCCAGGTGGTGACGACGATCAGGGCTGGCAGCGCCACGGCGGGATCGCCCAGCCAGGCCCGCGCCAGGCTCCCAAGCCCGACCAGGCGCAGCAGCGTGTCAATTACGCCCCAGTCGTAGTTATAAATCCACATCCAGATGACGCCGACCACGACATAGGACATCAGCACCGGCGTGAACCACAGCAGGCGAAAGACGCGTGAGCCTGGAATGCCGGCATATAGAGCGAGCGCAAGTAGCAGTGCGAGGGTGATCTCCATCGCTGGCCCAAAAATTGCCCAGATCAGCGTGTTGTGCACCGCATGCCAGAACGTATCGTCCTGGAACAGCACCGTCGCATAGTTGGCCAACCCGACGAAACGTGCGGGGCGGTTGGGCAGCACCGTGAAGATGCTGTCCCACACTGTCAGCACCACTGGATACGTGGTGAAGACGGCATAGAACAGCAGCGCCGGCAGCAGGAACTGCACCACCGCGCCAATCGGCTGCTCTTCGCCGAACCAGCGCGACAGGCGTGGTGGCCGGAGAATGTCCGCTTCCTCCGGCGAGATCGCGGCCTTCATCGTAAGCGGCAATTCGGACGGCATCGCAGTAACGTCTCAGGCGGCCTCTCAGTACTTCACCGAGTCCATACGCTGCTCGACCTGAGGCACTGTCAGCAAGCCCGCCGGGAAGGCTTGATTGAGAACTTGAACAAACGTGTCACGCGCGGCTCCCCGCATGATCTGGACTGGCTGCCCGATGAAAAAAGTCGCGTCGCTGTTGACGTCATTCAGCTCCTTGAAATACTCCGCGTGCGGGCCACTGATATGGCTGAGATCGGCTTTGATGCCGCTTTGCCCCATGACGGTAGAGGCCCACAGCTCGCCCATCTCCGGTGTCGCCATTGTCTCGAGGAACTGGACAGCGAGTTCTGGATGCTTGGTAGCGGCGTTCACCACAAAGCTGCCGCCGAGCGAGATCGTCTTGCAACTGTTGCACGCGGCGCCATCGAGTGCCGGAAACTCCATCATGCCGAGCGGGAAATCCTCCGGCTGACCACCCCTGCTGGGTGGGTTGAAGGCACGCGAGGGATAGAAGCTGCCGTTGAGGAACATCACGGCACCGGGCGTGCCGTAGAAATAGATATGCGCCTCGCCCAGGGTCATGGTGCTGATACTCTTGGGCAATGCCCCTGCGTCGATCACCTCTTTGACGAACGTGAGCGCCTTGATAACGCGCGGATCGCTCCACTTCAGCTCACCCTTGAGCAGGCGGCCGTAATCCTTGACGCCGAGTTCCTTCAGAAGGGCCTCACCGGGCAGGAACGCACCGGGATACGGACGATCACCGACGCCGAGCGAAATCGGCGTGATGCCCTTGGCTTTAGCCGCTTTCACAAGGGCAAGGAATTGCTCCTGACTGAACTGCCGGTTCGGTGGTAGGGTGAAGCCCAGGTCTGCGAGCATCTTTTTGTTATAGTACACCTCCTGGGTCGTGACCTCCAGCGGCAGGCCATAGGCTTTGCCGTTGAAGGTCCACGCCTGTTTGGCCCAAGGTTCGATATTTTTCCAGTTGAGCCGGTCGGTGAGGTCAAGGAGCAGTTCGTTGTCGATGTACTCCACCTGGTCGTTCTCAGCGTAGAATACGTCTGGGCCTGCGCCTGCGCGCAGGGCGGTTTTGAGTGCGGCATAGAGGCCGTTCTTGTCGTACCAGGAAACCTTGACCGTGGTGCCGGGATGCGCCGCTTCGAACAGCTTGACGGTCTTGTCTATGAAGTCTCGCTTGGCACCGAGATCGCCCCAGAAGCTCCAGACCGTCAAGGTCGTATCGGCGTGTGCGACACCGAGACTGCCGGCCAGCATCAGGCTCGCGGCTAGACAGATGAACCGGGCGCGTTTCAGCAGCTTCATGGACCCCCTCCTTCTGGATCACCGATACTCTCGGCGCCACGGGCATGGTAGGCAGCGTGCAAATAGGCGTCAACGGGGTGCGAAATAACTGCTGGGGTCCGCAAATGTGAGCCGTTTAGTTCGGTGAATTGGGACGGGAAATATCAATAATATGCCGTCCAATTATGAGTTATTTGGGTAACAATATTTGCCGAGGTTATGACTGAGGCGCGTGCACGAATAACTCATCGGTTCTGGTGTCCGCTAATCTTCGCCGCGGCCCGAGCGGCGCCTCTGATGGCTTCGTCGTCAGCAGCAGGAATGCCGCCGCAGCGAACACCATCATTGCCGCACCGTCAGAGTGCAAGCAGGAATGAACCGGTGCCGACCACGATGCCGCCAGTCACGATCCGTGAACGGGTCGCATCTCAACAGCCGCGGATCAGCAGGCGAGCGCGCGCTGCCTGGCGTTGGTCGAGAACATTGTAGCAATCGTTGACGGGCGGTTTCGTTATCATCCCGATGCGGATCGCTTGAACTTCTGAAAGCAATGCGGTGTCAACGGCGCAAGCAGGGCGACGGCACCGCCTCGCACGACAACCTCCCCGACATAGAGATCACCGCGCGAATCGCACCAGAGCCCGTGTGGGGCGATGAAGTTACCGGGCAGGATTGGATTGGGACCGCCGAACCGCGCCGCGACCTTGCCGTCCGGATCGCAGACCGTCACGCGCGACACGGGATCGTGGCCGGCCGGCGGACATTGGCAGGCTTTGTCGTGCACATGGTATGGCACCGGCTTCGACCAGCCGAGCTCCGCTATGTGGATGAAATCCTGATCGTCGATGAAGATGTCGTTTGGCCGCCCGACCCAATCCCATGACTTCAGGAATACGCCATCGGCACTGAAGATTTGGACGCGCGAGTTTTCGCGATCGGCAACGTAGACCCGGTCGCTGCTATCCACCGCGATCGCGTGCGGCAGGTTGAACTGGCCTGGCCCGGTTCCTGGCTGACCCCAGGAGGTGATGTGCTTGCCCGCAGGCGAAAAGCGATGCACGCGTGCGTTGCCATACCCATCGCTGATGTAGAGATCGCCATTTCGTCCCTTGGCCACATTGGTCACGCGGTTGAATGGCTGTCCGGCGTAAAGTACTGGGCACTGTCCAACCTGGTACCCGGTATCCGAAGCAATCCCCGGCTTGCCGATCATCATTTGCAGCTCGCCCTGTGGGTTGAATATGCGCACAGTGTGATCGGCGTCGTCCGTCAGGTAGATCGTATCGTTGCGATCGATGAAGATGCCATGCGGACTTTGGAACACACCTTCGCCCCACGCGTTGAGGAAGCGTCCGTCTTTGTCGAACACAATGATCGGATGCTCGCCGCGGCTGAAAACGTAGACCTGATCACGCGAATCGACAGCGACGCCGGCAACTTCGACAAACGACCAGCGGTCTGGGAGTTGCTCCCAGCCCTGGATCACCTCGAACTCAAATTTGTGCGCACCATAGGCCATATCGGTCTCTCCAGGTCTCATCAGCGGTTGGACGCAAGTTGATCAACCGTTGATATGGACATTGACGCTCTTTGCCATCGCTGGCCACTGCGTGGCATATTTGCGACATGATCCGGAGGGGACATCCTTGACTGAGGTCAAATGCTTCCAGGCGCCAAATGCCCCTCCCGGGTTTCCTGTCTCAACGCCATCGCGCCAGGCTTTGGCTGACGGTCTATCGCCCCTGCTTCTTGCCACCCGGCTCGGATCTAATTGCCTCAGCCATCTGTCGAATGATCTGACGGGCGCCATCCAGGAAGACGTCCACCTTGCGTTCGACAGTGGTGGAAATGTCCTGGTTGGCCGAGGCGCCGTGTACCCAACGCCGGAAGGCGATGTGATAGATCGCGCCATGCAGTGACTGCACCAACTCTATTTCGTCGTCAGTGATCGGCGCTACCAGGTCGCCATTGCCATATTCCTCGCGCAGGGCACGCGCGATGCGGGTGAACATTCGGTCGGTGAGCCGCGCATAGTAGCGCTGGTTGAAATCATGCTTCGCGAGGCCGCTGAATAGAAACAGCCGGACATGCTCATAGGAAAAGATCCGCGCGGCGTATTCGCGATAGAACGTCTTGATCCGCTGTGCGACCGGCAATGACCGGTCCTCCAGCAGGCGCTCCCAGCGGCGGCTTTCATCGGAGGGAAACAGGTCGGCATAGACCCGCTCGATCAATGCCATCTTGGTTGGGAAATACTTGTATAGCAGAGGTTGCGTGATACCGAGCCGGCGGGCCAGCTCCGTGGTACCCGCCTGCAGGCCTGTACTCGGCAAAGTACCGGGTCGCTGCAGCAACGATGAGCCGCTCCCTGTCGGCCGGCGCCATGCGCTGTCGAGTGGGCGAGGATTCTGACTGTATGGGGGGGACCTGCGACATCAGGCTGATGCTAATCCGACTGCACATCGTGGTGTAGGGCGAAGGTCCGGCATCCACGTGTTCGACGAGGCAGGCAACGGCGTGGACCGTCGGCCTTCGTCGGCGATGACGTTGCGGAAGCGCCGGTCCGACGGCAAGCCATGCGCAGTGTCCCTCTCGATGTCGCGTGCCTCAGCCGGCAGCGCTATTGACAGACTTATAAATAAGGATGAATAGTCATACAAATGCTAAATGGGATAGCGTGAAATCCCGGACTGGAGGAAGCTGCCGTGGATCATCGTTCAGTCATCACACGCCGCGCGTCGCTTGCCGCATTGACTGCGGCCAGCGCATCGGTCGCCATTGGCCGCGCGCGTGGCGCGGAGCCGATTCAGTTGAAGCTCGCCACGGCCGATACGATGAACGATACCTCGTATGAGGTCGGGCAGCGCTTTGGTGCCGCGATCGCAAAGCGCACCAATGACAAATACAACGTTCAGATGTTCGTGGGCGGCGCGCTGGGCAGCACGGTCAATCTGGCGAACAGTCTGCAGACCGGCATCATTGATTGCGCGATTCTGACCGCCGGCTACCTGGAGTCGATCGTGCCCTCGATCCAGGTCATCGACCTGCCCTTCGTGTTCAAGGATGAGGCGACCGCGGAACGCCTGCTCGATGGCGAGCTGGGCAAGCGACTGTTCACCGACATGGCTGCGAAGAACATCAAGGGGCTGAGCTGGGGCTGGTATGGCTGGCGCCAGATGGAGATCCGTGACCGCGCGGTGCAGACGCCGGCGGATCTGCGTGGTCTCAAGATACGCATCCAGCCAGGCCCGGTATTCGCGGCGATGTTCAAGGCGCTGGGCGCGGTGCCAGTGGCATTGGACGGCAGCGAGGTCTACCTCGGCCTGTCGCAGCAGACGGTTTCCGGTGTCGAGTTCCCATTGCCCACAGCCGTCACCTTCAAGGTCTACGAGGTCACCAAGTATCTCGCGCTGACCAGACACGTCTACAATGCCGGTGCCTTGATGGTCAGCCAGGCGCGCTGGAACCAGCTGTCGCCAGAGGAGCAGGTGGCGTTCCAGGAGGCGGCGATTGAAGTGCTGCCATTCTGGCGCAGCACGATCGCCAAGCGGTCCGACGATGCGCTTAACTTCCTGCAGGCGCATGGCATGCAGGTTACCAAGGTGGATTTCAGCGCGTTCCAGGAGAAAATGACGTCGGTGTATGAGCAATTCAGTCCGAAATACCCTGAACTGTTCTCGATGATCGTCGGAAAGAACCCATGACCGCTGCCTCCTGCACAGGCCTGTTGCTGGCGATGATGGAGCCGCCGCCAGCGATGGAAGAAGAATTCCAGGACTGGTACGACACCGAACACTTTCCGGAGCGCGCCACGTGCGAGGGCTTCGTCACCGCGCAGCGTCTGGTCTGCCTGCAAGGCTTCCCGCGTTATCTTGCGCTGTACGACCTGTCCGACCTGAGCGTGATGGATGGTCCCGGCTACGCCGCGATCGCGCGCAACCGTTACTCGCGGTGGACGCAGCGGATCATCCCGCGCATGTGGGGCCACTACCGGTTTGAAGCGAACCAGATCTATCCGGGCAGCGCGCTTCTCGGCGCGCAGGGCCATCCGGTGCGTCTCGCGCTCTGGCGGTTCCGCGACGTGCCACAGGCAGCGGGCGACGCAGTCGTCTCGGGCGTGCGTGCGAGCTTCGCCGAGACGGACGGTGTGTTGCAGGTGCGTGTGTTCAAGGCGAGCGGCGACGGCAACTGCGATTACATTGCGACGGCGGAACTCGCCGGGCCGGTGGCTGTGCCGTCGCCGAAGGCGGCTGCATTCGGCGCGGCACTGCGCCACCTGGATGTTACAAACGTCTATACGCCATACTGGCGCTAAGCCGTGTCGCAGGCGGACGCCGGCGCGGTGGCTGAAACGGTAGCGCCGCACGGTTCGTCCTGGCTGCGTGCGCTGGACGCGGCGCTGGACCTTATCGTCGGTGTGGCGCTGTTCGGCGAGCTGGCCGTGATCATTGCCGATGTCCTCGGCCGCACGCTGTTCGACGAGCCGCTGTTGTGGACGGACGAGGTGGCGAACCTCGCCCTGACCACGATCGCCTTCATCGGCGGCGCCGTCGCGTATCGGCGCAATCAGCACATCGCGGTGCGTTTTCTGGTGGACCAGATGCCTCGCTCGTGGCGCGAGCCGGTGCATGCTGGCGCAGACTGGTTCGTGCTGCTGGTTGCCGTGTTGTGTTTCTTTCCGTCGATCGGGTTGCTGCGCACGCGCTGGGACGAGCTGACGCCGATACTGGAGCTGCCGGCGGCCTGGCTGGCAATGCCGCTGACCATTGGCATGGTGCTGATGGTAATTTATGCGCTCGCGCGCCTGGCCGCGCAGCCGCGTCGTGCCGTGCTTATCAGCATGCTGGCGGTCGCGATGCTTACCGCCGCCGCCGTGGTCTGGTACATACGCTTTGGCTGCCGGTGCTGACTGCCGCCACAGCGATCACCGCGGCGATTGCCGTTGTGCTGCTCACCGTCCTGCTTGGGCTGCCGGTGGGCTTCGCGCTGGTGCTGGCCACGGCATTGTTCCTCTATGGCGTCAATCCCGCGGCGATGGTGGCACTGCCACAGAACATGGCGGATGGCGTCGCGCGCTTCGTGCTGCTGGCGTTGCCGTTCTTCATCCTGGCGGGCTTCGTCATGGAGGCCGGCGGCATCTCGCGCCGGCTCGTGCTGTTCGTCGCCGCACTGGTGGGCAGGTTGCGCGGCGGGCTGCTGCAGGTTGTCGTCGTCAGCATGTACATCGTCTCCGGCATCTCGGGCTCCAAGGCGGCGGACGTCGCCGCTGTGGGCCTGGTGATGCGGGATATGCTCGACAAGGAAGGCTACGATCGCAGCGAAACCGCCGTGGTGCTGGCATCGTCCGCGGCGATGGGCGAATGCGTGCCGCCGAGTATCGCCATGCTGGTGCTGGGATCGGTCACCTCGCTGTCGATGGGAGCGTTGTTCGCGTCCGGCCTACTGCCAGCGGCGGTCATCGCGCTGTGCCTGATGGTATTGGTCTTCCTGCGGATGGGGCGCGCCGGCGTGGCGCGGCGTCCGTCGGTTCGCCTCGCCGAAGTGCTGCGACTAGGCTGCAACGCGATCCTGCCGTTCTCGATGCCGGCCTTGTTGCTCGCCGGCATCTTCACCGGCTTCGCGACACCCACCGAGATTTCCGCGTTCGCGGTTGCTTATGGGCTGCTGATCGCGATCGTGGTCTATCGCGAGATCAGCCTGAAGCTGCTGGTACGCGTCGCCGCCGATGCATCAACTGTCGCGGCAATGGTGCTGTTCACCTTGGCGGCGGCGCAGACCTTCTCATGGGCGCTGTCCGCCGCCCAGTTGCCGCATGCGCTCGCGGCGCTGGTGCTGTCGCTGCGCGACAACACGACGATATTCCTGCTCGCCTCCATAGTGGCGCTGGTGGTGCTCGGTTCGCTGCTGGAAGGGCTGCCGGCGCTGTTGATCCTGGCCCCGCTGTTGCTGCCGATCGCAACCCAACTGGGCATCAGCGATCTGCACTACGGCATCGTGCTGCTGATTGCGATGGGCATCGGTGCCTTCCTGCCGCCCCTTGGGGTGGGGTTCTATATCGCCTGTGCCATCGCCCGCGCCCCGATGGGACGTTCGACGCGAGCGATGATACCCTACGTGGCCGTGCTGTTGGTGGGCCTGCTGCTGGTGACCTTCATCCCCTGGTTCACGCTGGCATTGCCGCGCGCCCTTGGCCTGGCGCATTGAGGACGTGACAGGACCGATACGCGGGTCATGATCGAGCGTGAGAACGCGCTGTATGGGTGACGCTGGCGTTCGACTACGCAGCGCTGGACACGATCCTCTCCGACGACCTCGGCCCTGCCCGGTTAATCAGCGCGACGCGGCGTTCTTGGCTGTGCGGGCCCTGCGTAATGCGGCAACGCGCCGCCGCTCGGTATCATCCAGATGCTTCTGCATCGCTTCCCTGGCCGCCGTGGCATCCCGAGCGATGATCGCCTGGTAGATGGCGTTGTGCAGCGGCAGCGAGACGGTGCGGTTGCGTTCCGCGTCGCGATTGGTGATCTGGATGGAGGCCGCGAGGCTGGCGCGGATCGCGTGCGTGACCGGCAACAGGAACTCGTTGCGTGCCGCGCGCAGGCAGGTGACGTGAAACTGCACGTCGGCTGCGACGAAAGCCGGCACGTCGTGTCCAGCCGCTACCATCGCCTGATATGCCGCGGTGATGGCCGCACGATCAGCCGCGGTCGCTCGCTTGGCGGCCAACGCCGCGGCCGGCGGTTCGATGATGCGACGCAATTCCATCAAATGATCCAGGCTGTCGGTCATCGGCTCATCAGGATCGCTGCGCCAGCCGAGGATTTCGGGGTCAAGCTGACTCCATTCCGAACGCGGTCGCACGATCGTGCCGCGGCGCGGCCTGGCGTCCAGCAGACCCTTGCCCGACAGGACGTTGAATGCCTCACGCAGCACGGTGCGGCTGACGTCGTAACGGGTCAGCAGCAGCTCTTCGTTCGGCAGGACCTCGCCTGGCTGCAGGCGGCCACGCACGATATCGCTGCCAAGCTGCTCAACGAGCTGCTCGCGCAGATTTCGCTTCAACGGCCGATTACGTCCCAACGGTTGTATCATCATACAACACTATCGAATTACGGATCGGCACCGTCAACGCTCTTCGCGCGCCTGGCGTAGGCCTCCGGGTTGACCACGAAGTCCGGGCGGCGGCCGTCGAGTTCGTCCAGGATGCATTGCGCTGCCGTCAGGCCGACGCGGCGCACGGCCTCCTGAGTTTGCCCGGCCACGTGGGGCGACAGCAGCACATTCGGCATCCCGCGCAATGGCGAATCATCCGGTAGCGGCTCGACCGCATAGGTGTCGAGCGCGGCACCCGCCAGATGTCCCTCCCGTAGCGCAGCGATCAGCGCGGCTTCGTTCACCAGCTCACCGCGTGCCGTGTTGACCAGGACGGCTCCCTGCCGCATGGCGGCGATGGCGCTTGCGTCAATCAGGCCGGCGGTCTGCGGGCCGAGGCGAAGGTGCAGCGATACCACGTCCGCGCGCGAGAGCAGCTCGATCAGCGGCAGCCGCGGCACGGAGGTGCTGGTGCTGCCGCCGCGGCGCGATTGCGCTGCGAGCACCTGCATGCCGAAGCCCTCGGCGATGCGGGCGACGTGGTTGCCCACGTGGCCGAGACCGACGATGCCGAATGTGCGGCCACGCAGCCCGCTGCCTACCAGCGGAACGCGGTTCCAGCCACCGGCTCGCATGCCACGATCGGCCGATGGTATCTTGCGCAACAATCCGAGCAGCAGAGCAAAGGTATATTCGGCGACGGCACCGGCATTGGCCGATCCGGTGGTGGTGACGGCGATGCCTCGCGCCGTTGCCGCGGGCAGGTCTACCCCATCGCTGCCGGCACCATGGCGCGCAATGATCCGCAGCCGAGGCGCCGCCTCGATCACTCGTGCCGTCACCACACCGAGGCGCGCGAGGATCGCCTCTGCGTCATGACAGGCGCCTGCCAGCGCGTCCTCGTGCGGATAGCCGTTCAGGATGCGCAGTTCGCAGCGCGTGCGCAGCAGATCCAATGCCTCATGCTGCACGCTGCCATCGGTGAGGACGACGACTGGACGCCCGGTCTCCCGCGGCCGCGCCGTCAGCTAGAGGCCCTCCAGCTTGTAGTCGTGGTCGTGCTTCACGACGCGCTTTTGGAACAGCCACTCGCCATTGACCTTGCGCAGATCGCATTCGTAATGGCCCGGCGCCATCAGACTGCTCTTGCCATTCCTGGTAAGGAACACCGTCAGGTAGCAGCTTGCGAAGCCACGATCGCCATCCGTGCTGGCCACCAGATTGGAGATCACGTGCCTAAGTTGCGAGCCATTGTCGCGAAACTTCGCAAATCGTTCGGCAAAGGCACGGATCGCCGGTCGCCCGGCATATTCGCCGACGGCGGGACTCTGCAGCGAGCCATCTTCGGTGAAGCAGTTGACCAGCGTATCCACGTCACCGGCGTCGATTGCGCAGGTGTAGCGCACGAACAGGTCGTTGATGGCGAAGCGATCCTCGATGGAAAGTGCAGCCATGTGCGTCTCTCGTTGATTGTGGCTCAGAATCCGTAGAGCCCCGTCGGTTGCGCCAACTCTGATTATGGTAATATGAATGGCACCGGTAACTGTCAATCTCACCGTCCGTCGCCGCCACCGGTGACCCATGTTGCAGGCCTGCCGATCCCATTCAAAGAGGACGCCATGAAGATCACCGACGTGCGCGCGCATGTGCTGGAGGCTTCGCTGTCGCAGCCCTTCGCCTATTCGCGCGCGTGGTATGCGCGCCGTACGTCAATGATCGTGGAGATCGTCACCGATCAGGGGCTGATCGGCTGGGGCGAGTGTTATGGGCCGGCGCGGATCAATGCTGCCGTCGTGCGGGAATTCGCCGGCTTCCTGATTGGACAGGATGCCATGCGCAGCGAGTACATCTGGCACGAGCTGTATGCCCGCTATCGCGATCACGGGCAGAAGGGTTCCGTCATCCAGGGGCTCAGCGGCATCGACATCGCGCTGTGGGATCTGAAGGGCAAGTACCTGAACCAGCCGATCCATCGATTGATGGGCGGTCCACTGCGCGACAAGGTGGCGGCATATGCCACTGGCCTGTATCGCCGAGAAAATGGTGACCCTGCTGCCTATCTCGCGGAGGAGGCAGCGGAATATTGTGCGCAGGGCTTCCGTGCGGTGAAGCTGAAGGTCGGCTTCGGCGTGTTGGAAGATGCCGCGATCACCCGTGTGGTGCGCGAAGCGATCGGCGCGGATACCGGCCTGATGATCGACGCCAACCACGCCTACGATGCAGTCGCAGCCATTCAGCTTGGCCGACGCATCGAGGAACTCGACATCGGCTGGTTCGAAGAACCCGTACCGCCCGAGGATATCGATGGCCACCTGCAGGTGAAGGCGGCACTCGCAATGCCGATCGCCAGTGGCGAGTGCGAATTCACCCGGTTCGGCTTCCGCCCGTTGCTGGAGCGACGTGCGGTGGACGTGGTGCAGCCGGACACCTGCGCGGCGGGCGGATTATCCGAATGCAAGAAGATCGCCGATATGGCGGCGGCCTACAGCGTCCGCTACGCACCTCATGTCTGGGGCACCGGCATCGCCGTAGCGGCTGGGCTGCACCTGCTCGCTGTCACCGCATCCTATACGCCGCCGTCGCTGCGCCCCATCGAACCGATGCTGGAGTTCGACCAGACCGAGCATCCGGTGCGCAAGGCGTTGCTGATCGAGCCGATCGTGCACCGGGCGGGGATGGTTGCGGTTCCGACTGGTCCGGGATTGGGCATCGAGATTGACCGCGACGCGCTGTCGCGATTCAGGATCGCAGCGTGAGCGGCTGAAAGCCATCGATCGACAGCGTCACCGAGCGTGCCGGTAAGGTGATGTCCACCGGCCCCACGATCGCGCCGGTGAACACGATGTCACCGGCATGCAGTTTCGTTCCCAACTGCGCGAGCTTACCGGCCAGCCAGCGCACCGATTCGAGCGCGCTCAGCACATTCGCCGCATTGCCGGATGTTACGTTGCCATCGATCTCAATCGACGCGTCGACATGCGCAAGGTCCTGTCGAGACCAAGGCTGGTTCTCTGCACCCACCACGAAACTTTCGTGGAAGAAGTCATCGGCGATCAGCGCGGGTACGCCGACGGCGGCAGGATCGGGATAGCGCCGGTCGATGATCTCGCAGCCGATATGACAGGCAGCGACCGCGTCGGCGATCGTCGTGGCCGACAAAGCGGGTTCGGCGCCGTCGATCTCGCGTGACAGGACGAAGACGATCTCGCATTCCAGCGCCGGCTTGTGCATCTGTCGGGACAGCGCATCGGCCAGGGTGGCACGACGGCCATCGGAGAAGATCCCTGCCGCCACCGGCTCGTGAAGACCGAACGCACGCTGGCCGGCGGCGGAAGTCGATCCCACCTTGTAGCCGACGCGCGTCACGCCTTGTGTGTGCAGTCCCGCATGGATCGCGCGCTGCAGCGTATAGGCGTCCGCAATGGTCGCCGGCTTCAGATGTTCGGCGATGCCAGGCCAGGATGGGCGCCGCGCTCGCGCTGCAATGAAGACCTCGACAGCCGCGGTCTCACTCATGGAACCTTCCGCCCGATGGATTGACGTCATCTGTGTCATTTAATATTACCATTGCAAGGTGGTCAACAAACAAGGGGACCGCGACGGCGGCGATGGAGGTATGGGTGTTCAGGAATACCGGGCGTGCCTGCATCTGCGCCTGCTGTTCACGTTGCTCATGATCAGCATGCTGGACAGTATCAACATATCGGTCGCGCAATCCTGGAACTTTGCGCTCACTAACCGGCCCCCACCTGACAGGCAGCAAGATGGCACTCAACCTCGCTGAGGCAGTGGAAAATCCGGTACTGCGGCGTTTGCGTGCCGACCAGATGGCACTTGGAATGGTGCTGCGGATATCACGTTCGGGAGACATCGCGCGCATCGCACGGGCTGCGGGTCACGATTTCCTGTTCATCGACGTACAGCATGCGATCTACTCGCTGGAGACGATCGGCCATATCGCCCAAACCGCACTGGGTTGCGGCGTCGCGCCGCTTGTGCGGGTGCGAAGCTGCCGCGACCCCGACATCTCGGTCATGCTGGATTGCGGTGTCACCGGCATTGTATGTCCGGACGTCAATACACCGGACGATGCACGGCAGATCGTGCAGACCTGCAAGTTCGCGCCGATCGGCCGACGCTCCGTCACCAGCGGATACCCGTTCTTCGATTACCGACCAGTACCGCAGCAGGAGGCGATCAGCCTGCTGAATGCCAACACGCTGGTTGTCTGCATGATCGAATCGCTGGAAGGTCTGGCGAACTGCGAGGCGATCGCGGCGGTGGATGGCGTTGACGTACTGCATGTCGGCCTGACTGACCTGTTGGCCGACATGGGCAAGCCCGGCGCCTATGGCGATCCTCAGGCTATGGCGGCGGTGACTCGCATCGCCCACGCGGCAATTGCGTGTGGCAAGTATGCCGGCGTCGGTGGCGACAGTGACCTCGGCCGGCAGGAGAGCTTCATCCGGGAGGGTGTAAGGTTCATCTCCATGCCGTCCGACGCGGCGCTGCTGGCGGCGGGTGCAAAGCGCGCGGCCGATGACCTGCGCCGGATTGCCGGTGAGGAACTGAAAGACTAGATGCAATCGAGGGGAAATCGTCCATGGCTTTGAGTTCGTTGCAGGCGGCGCGCGGCAGTTTGGCCGCGGTGGCGCTGCTGGTCGGCTGTGTCGCATTCGCCAGTGTCACCCAGGCCGGCGAGGTGCTGCAGCAGGTGCTGTCCAGCGGCAAGGTGCGCGTGGCGGTCATGGGCAGCCTGCCGCCCTATACCAATGTCACGCCGAGTGGCGAACCCGAGGGCTACGATATCGACGTCGCCAAGCGTTTCGCTGCCGCGATCAACGTGAAGCCGGAGTTCCTTATTGTCGATAGCGCAGGCCGCGTCGCCGCGCTGCAGACACGCAAGGCCGACCTCACAATCTCCGGTTTTGCGCGCAACGTGCAGCGCTCGCTGACCATTGCCTTTTCCGACCCGTATCCTGATCGTTCCTGGCCGCGTCGTGGTGAAGACGGACAGTCCGTTGAAGACCATCGAGGAGATCAACGACCCGAAATGGCGTCTGTCGTTGAATCGCGGCGGCAACTCGGAGCCAATCATCGCCGCGAAATTCCCCAAGACGGAGCGCAAGCTGTTCAACACCAATGCCGACTGCCTGAACGCGCTGTTGTCGGACCAGGTGGATGCGATGGCGCAGGATGCGTTCTACGACCAGCAGGAGATCGACAAGCATCCGGGCCAGCTCCGCATGCTGGAGGGCACGTATTCGCGGCAGGAGAATTCGATCGGCATGCCGGCAGGCGATCCTGACTGGCTGCGCGTCGTCAATCTGTGGGTCGAGCAGTTCAACGCCAGCGGCGACAACAAAGTGCTGTTCAAGAAGTGGTTCGGCATGGATCCGCCGAAAATCCAGGCGGATTACTGAGCTATGCGCCATTGGCGTGGAGGCCTTGGCGCCTGACCGATGACCTACGGCTTCAGCCTGCGTGCGATCACGCCCTATCTGAGTGACCTGTGGCCGGCCATCGTCGATACGATCGAGGTGTCGCTGGCGACCATGCTGCTGAGTCTGCTGTTGGGCTGTGTTCTGTGCGATCGGCCGCCAGAGCCGGAGCGGCGTGTTGCGCTTCCTGTGCTCGCTCTATGTCGAGTTCTTCCGCAATACGCCGCTGCTGGTGGTGCTGTATTTCGTGTATTTCATGGTGCCGACCCTGGGCCTGCGGCTGTCGTCGTTTAAATCGGCGCTGGTGGCGATGACGCTGCACGCCGGCGGCTATATGACCGAGATCCTGCGCGCCGGCCTGATCGCGATACCACACGGCCAATATGAGGCGGCGCATTCGCAAGGCATGACCCAGCCGCAGATCCTGCGGCACGTCGTTCTGCCGCAGGTGTTCCGCACCATCTACGCGCCATTGGGCAACCAGTTCATTGCCATCATCCTGGCCTCCTCGCTGACTTCCGCGATTGCGGTCAACGAGATCACCTCGTGGATGCAGACGGCCGGCGCGGCATCGTTCCGCTATTTCGAAACGTTCCTGGTGGCAGCGGTGGTCTACCTGGTGCTGAGCCAGATGGTGAACCTGCTGCGCATTCTGGTTGGCCGCATGCTGTTCCCGGCGGCGCGGACATGACTCCCTCGCTGCTCGCCTATGCGCCGATCATCCTGCGTGCCGCGGGCCTCACGATCTGGCTGAGTTGGCTGGCGCTGCTGATCGGCGCGGTGGGCGGGCTGGCGCTGGCAGCTGATGCGCATCAGCCGATTTATGCCACTGCGGCTGATTGCCCTGCTGTACACTGAATTCTTCCGTTCGATTCCGATCTTGATCGTGCTGTTCCTGTGCTTCTATGGCGTGCCGTTGCTGACCGGCATTGACCTGTCGGCGTTCGCCGCCGCAACGATAGCGCTGGGTCTGCATGCCACGTCGATGATGTCGGAATCGATCCGCGCCGGCATCACCAGTGTTGGCAAGGGCCAGTGGGAAGCGGCACAGTCCGCTGGCATGACCTACTACCAGATGATGCGACATGTGATCACGCCGCAGGCGGTGCAAGTGATCCTGCCGCCGTCGGTTGGCATCTATATCATGATACTGAAGGAATCCTCGGTGGCATCGATCATCGGCTATGTCGAGCTGACCGAGACCGGGTTGCTGATCCGCGAATCCCTGGGTGGTGGTTTCGCGATTCTGGGCATCGTTGCGCTGCTGTATTTCTTCCTGTGCTACGGTATTTCGCTTGCGGGTGGTGCGTTGGAACGCCGTATGGCGATCGTGGGACGCGGCATGCCGATTAGTGAAATGCTATGAACGACGCTCCGACACCGGTGGCCACGCCGATCCTGTCGATCCGCGCGCTGGTGAAACGGTTCGGAGACAGGACGATCCTCGACGGCATCGATCTGACCGTGCCGCCTGGCGAGGTCGTCTGCCTTGTCGGTCCCAGCGGCACCGGCAAGTCCACGCTGCTGCGCTGCGTGAACGGGCTGGAGGACATCCAGGGTGGCCAGGTCGTATTCGACGGGCTGGCCGTGCGCGCCCATACACGCGACATCATCGAAGTGCGCAAGCGTATTGGGATGATCTTCCAGCAGTTCAATCTGTATCCGCACCTGACCGCACTGCAGAACGTTATGCTGGCGCCGACCGTGGTCCATCGCGAGGAGCGCAAGACGGTGGAGGCGCGGGCGCGGGGATTGCTCGACCGCATGCGCCTGTCGCACCGTCTGGGCGCCTATCCGGCGCAGTTGTCAGGCGGTGAGCAGCAGCGTGTTGCCATAGCGCGCGCGCTGGCGACCAATCCGCACATGCTGATGTTCGATGAGCCGACGTCCGCACTGGATCCGGAGACGGTGGGCGAAGTACTGGCTGCGATGCGTGACTTGGCGCGCGAGGGCCGGACCATGCTGGTGGTTACCCATGAAATGAATTTCGCGGCGGATGTCGGCACACGGATGATTTTCATGGATCAGGGCAAGATCGTTGAGGAAGGCAATCCACGGACGATGCTGACGCAAGCGCAGACGGATCGGGCGCAGCGGTTTCTGCAGACGATCCAAGCGTAGAGCATGACGCAGGCCGCATGCGGCTGCGGCCCATTCTCCCAGAGGGCGCCAAGCCTGGGCTATTTCGATATTGGACGGCAAACAGCAGTTCTTCGGCGATCCCGATTCGGATGGCCGCAGCCGGTTCCAACAGATATGCTACAGCACGCCTTGCGTTGCACCCTGCGACCGCATCTGATGATCGTCGAGCGCTTAGGGAAAAAGGGTGGTGACAAAGAGTGACGATACCCATTTGGCACTGATCCCCCTGCAACCGGGCTTGATCGCGCGAGTTGTTCGGCTCCCGACCCGTTTGTTGGCCTCGCGATTGGCTCGGTCTCCGTTGTTCTCGAAAGGCCCGATTTCGCCCAATGATTGGCTCTACCCTATAAGCGCGCGGGCGAAGCGCTCGTCCCGGATATAGCAACCGGTTCCGAAAGGATCTCGCATGCCCGTCATTGAAACCGCCCTCACCCGTTTGCTCGGCATCGAGCACCCGATCCTGCTTGCCCCGATGGGCGCGGCGGCCGGTGGCCGCCTTGCCGCCGCAGTCACCAATGCTGGTGGCCTCGGCTTGATTGGCTCGGGCTACGCCAATGCCGAGGCGATCCGCCGCGAGCTGACTGAGGCCGGGAATGCGCGCATCGGCATCGGCTTCATACTCTGGGCGCTCGAGAAGAACCCTGCGGCGCTCGACGTTGCCCTCGACGCCAAACCTGCGGCGGTGATGTTGTCGTTCGGCGATCCCACGCCGTTCACCCGGCGGATAAAGGATGCCGGCTGCAAGATTATTTGCCAGGTGCAGACCCTGGCGCAGGCCAGCGAAGCCGCTGCCGCCGGCGCCGATATCATCATTGCGCAGGGGCGTGATGCTGGCGGCCATTCAGGCATGACGCGAGGCACGATGGGGCTCGTGCCGGCTGTGGTCGATGCCGTGGCTCCGATTCCGGTGGTCGCCGCCGGGGGCATTGCAGATGGGCGCGGCCTGGCGGCGGCGCTCGCACTGGGCGCCGCGGGTGTTTCGATGGGCACCCGCTTCACCGCATCGCGCGAATCACTGTGGGATGCGGCGATGAAGGCAACCACCGTGGCGGCCGGTGGCGACCAGACCGAACAGACGCGCGTGTTCGACGTCGTGCGCGGGGCCCCATGGCCGGCGATCTATCCGGGCCGAGCGCTGCGCAATGCATTTTCGGCCCGTTGGAATGGTCGTGAGGATGCGCTGGCCGCGCAGCAGTCGGAGCAGGAGAAGATATACTTGGCGGCGGCGGACGATGATTTCACCACACGCGTTGTCTGGGCTGGGGAGGGTGTCGATCTGGTGGATGATACGCCCGCCGCATCCGAGATCATCGAGCGGGTCATCGCGCAGGCGACGGCCACATTGATGAACGGAGCCAAACTCGTCCGGTAGCCCGCGTCGAGCATTCGAGGAGCATCGCTGCGGCGCCGCCGGACGGCGCAACGGCGTATGCGCTGGCAACATCCGTGCAAAGGGTGTGCACGGCGAAGAGCGGCGATCTGTGAACCGTGTTGTCAACCCATCGCCGGATAGACCGCGCGCGTCAGCGGATCGACCATCCCGAGCCCAAGCAGGATAGCGAGCCAGAACAGCCCGGCGATTGCGAAGGTCCGCACCAGGGCGGGACCTCGCCGCACGTCCATGAACATGATGCCGACCAGGGCAGCCATGCAGCAGGCCGGCAGCGACCCAGTTCGGTGGACGGTTTGCTGCTTAGGTCAATTTCGGTTTTGAAGTGCATCTTTTCGTGGGCGATAGCGAATTCCGGATGTCGGCGAATGGGATTGTACCAGCCCTCGGTAAAGTGGCGACCGTCATACAGTGTGTGCGGCGAACCTCGTCCGACGAGCATCATACCATTGGCTTGCTAATCACGGGCTATTTCGACTTAGCAGGTTGCGGTCAGCGACCTATGGCTGGCTGATGGCCGCGTCGCGCGCGGTATCCCTGGTTGTCTCGGCAGAATTATAAGCTGCTTCCAGGCATGCTTCGACCGCATCGTGCAATGAGCTGGTATAATAATCCGCCCCGATCGCAGCACGCATCCGGTCATCCTTGAGAATCTCTGCCTCGTCGGGCCAGAAACCCACCAGAATGGGCACCTCGGGCAGCCGCCGCCGCAAGCGGCGGACCAGATAGCGCAGATGCGATGGACTACCCACCAGCTCCAGGTAGGACAGGCACACCATCGCTACGCCGCTGCCGTCGAGCGCGTTGATGGCAGCACGTGATCCAGCCGTGTGCGGCACAACCACGGCACCCAGTCCATGCTTTTGCAGCAGTTGGGCCAGCATGAGAGACGCCGCTTCGTCGAGAGGGCCACGCCCCGCCAGGCACATCACCGGGGCCGGCCCTCGCCAACTCGCGGGCAATTCCGGTGGAAGCGGTTCCTCCGTGGCGGCCTGCGTCGGAAGGTCCTGCTCGGCGCGTGTGGGTGCCGTGACAGCGTGATCGTTATCCAGCAGCGATGGATCGCGATCGTCGTACTCATCCAGGTCCTCAACCAGGCTCGCGATCAACTCAGTGACCCGCTCGACCCGACTGCCAGTCAGCACGCCACGGGCGGAATCGGCGGCAGCCAACTGGAGTCCCTTCAACGCCACCTGATCGTAGTACGAGGACAGGGAGTGGTCCTTCAGCAACAGCTCCGCCTGTGCGCGTGCCTCATCCGGGTCACCCGCCAGGATACGCTGATAAAAGCTTTCGACGGGCGTCAGGGGTGGCCGGTCGCCGAGGAGGATGTCGAGAAATTCCAGGCGTTCGACATGTCGCCCCAGCACCACGAGACAGAGTGTCAGCGGGGTGGAGAGGATCAGCCCGATTGGTCCCCACAGCCATGTCCAGAATGTCGCCGCGACGACCACCGAGAAGGGCGAGAGACCGGTGCTGTGGCCGTACAGCAGCGGTTCAACCGCCTGGCCCATGATCGCTTCCACGACCGCATAGAGTGCCGCCGTCCACATCACCATCGTCCAACCAGGATCGACCGCGGCAGCAAGCGCGAGCGGCAACAGGGCGGACAGGGGCGCGCCAATGTAGGGCACGAAGCGCAGCATCATCGCGAGGACGCCCCACAGCAACGGAGACGGCACGCCAATGAAGAACAGACCGGTGCCGATGATCACTCCGAACGTCGCGTTGATGGCAACCTGCGTCAGGAAATAATTGGACAGCCGCCGGGCCGCGTCGTTCATGGCGACTGTGGTTCGATGTAGATCGCTCGAACCGAACAGCCTGATCAACCGATCGCGCAAATCCTCGCGCTGCAGCAGAATGAAGATCGCAACGATGAAGACGATCGCCGTGGTCGCCAGCGGTGCGACGATCGGCGAGATGATCCGTTGGGCAATTTGCACGGAACTCGGCTGTGGCTCGTGCACTTCCACCGGGATCGACTTCTGTTCGTCGCCAGGAGACGTGCTGGGCGTGGCTGCACCCGAACTCGCATCTTTTGGGGCGCTTGCGCGATCGAGTTCATGACCGAGACGACGCATGACAGTCGTGATACGTCCCAACGTATGGCTCTGCAGCGTCTCCACCTTTCGCTCGACCGAGCTGGCGTAGCGCGGTACCTCCTGGGCAAGCTCGGCGAGCTGAGTTCCGATCACCGTTCCGAAGGTCAGTATGATGCCCAGAGCCAGCACCACAGCGAGCAATGCAGATAGCACGCGGCCCAGATGCAGACGCCGTAGGAAGTTCGCAACAGGGGCCAACAGGAAGGAGAGCAAGACCGCCAAAATGATCGGGATCATCACTTCGCGGCCGAGGTACAGGCCGGCGACGATGACGACTGCGACCGCGAGGGTTAAGAGACCCTGCACACCGGGTGTGTCCGCCGGGGGAACCTGGACGGCGGATCTGAGCGGCGGCGTGGGCGCGTCTGACATAGGCAATCCTTCACCCTTGGCGCGTGCTCTGACGGCGGTTGGCAAGATCACGTGCAGTGCGGGCATCAATGACGCGGCAGCATCGCAAGCTTGTGCCTTCGTAACGCATGGGCCGCATCCTTCGATAGGCACCATACGATCGTATCGTGAAAGCGTGATCATGGAGCAACGAACGCCGGAACTGTCGGCCTCACTGAGGCTGAGCGGATAGCGTCTACCTGGATCTCGTCGGCAAGATGGCGAACTCGCCGCAGCCGGGCGCGGCGGCGTTGCAGGCCATTCTGCTGCGCGCGTTTCCCGCCCTAAAAGAGCTCGGAATGCGAATGAAGGGCATGGGCACGAAAACCTTCTCTGGTAGCCTGGCTGAATAAGCGCGAACCTTAACCCACCAACAACCGCCGGACGGATCATGGACCAACCGAGCTCGTCTACCTTGGTAGCCTGACAGCGGCGTTGGTGCTTGTTACGCTGTGCCTGTCACCCCGAGGAGGAACCGACAGTGCGGAAGGTCAGGATCGGCGACGTCACCATTGATGCGGTGATTGAACGCGAAGGGCCATGGCGACGGCCGCAGGATTTCTTTCCGGCCTACGATGACGCTACTTTCAAGCGACATTTGCAGGTTATGGAGCCGGAAGTGTTTGACCCCGGGTCGGGGAAGATGTTCATCACCTATCAAACCTTCGTGGTTCGTACGCCGCATCACACCATTCTGGTGGACACCTGTACGGGTGAAGAAAAGGGGCATCCGGCACCATTCGATTTCCCCGGCAAGGAGCGCTGGCGGAATGAACTGTTTGCTCTGGGTGTCAGCTACGAGAAGATTGATTACGTGTTCTGCACGCATCTCCATATCGACCACACCGGCTGGAATACGACCTTGCGTGATGGACGTTGGGTGCCGACGTTTCCGAATGCGAAATATGTGTTCCACAAGGGGGAATACGCTGCCTGGGAAGCGGAGAGCGCGCGGGGCGCCAATCCTCCTGGCAGCGTGTTCCGTGATAACTGCCTGCCAATCGTGGAAGCCGGTCAGGCTCTGCTCGTTGATGACGACTATGCTTTGGATGATGTCGTCACGTTGACGCCGACGCCGGGTCACTCGCCCTGCCATTGCTGCGTGAATATCTTTTCGCGTGGCCAGCGGGCGGTGGTAACCGGGGACATGATGCACCACGCGATCCAGTGTCGGGAGCTTGACTGGTCTCCGGGGGTCGACTGGGATCCGAAGGAGGCGGCGGTGTCGCGCCGCCGATTCTTATCGTCCGTCGCTGATACCGATACACTGCTATTGCCGATCCATTTCCCCGCGCCAACAGTGGGATTGGTGACGGCAGACGGCGATCGTTTCCATTATCGGTTCAAGCGGGAGTAACGACGTAGGCCGCCCGCCACAACCGCCGCGCGAGCGAAGATCATTGGGACGAACTCTACGTCGGTCGGTCGAGCCGTGGGGCCAATATTGCGGAAGGAGCGGTAGGACGGGACAGAGGTTGAGCGAGCTTAGGTCAGTCTTTGAGCATGGCGGGACCCCTGCGGTTCAAAGAGAAGGCCCAATTGCCACTCAGCCAGTCTCATACCCGGTGAGTTCGCTACGGCAGAGGTCATGATCACCGCGTGTCGCCTCGGCGGCAAGCAAACTGGTTCCGTTGGCGGGCGACTGCATCGCCGGCGGTTATCTGCACAACTTCGGGGCACGCAAAACCACAACGCACGATGCAAGCCTATGTATGGGCTATTGCCGTCTCCCAAGTCTCGCGCGGCCGCCGGACCCGATTACAGCGACGATGCCATTGGCCGGTACATTGGGGTCGTGCCAGGCGGCAAGACGGTAGCCGTCGTGCGCATCGCCACCGAGCCGCATTTGCCTGGTGCACTGACGCGGTTCGCTTTCTCTGATCTGGGTCAAGTCGTGCAGTGCTCGTACCTTGATCTCTTGCTGGGCAAGTATGCCGCAGCGTGGCACTATGGGCACAAGAAACAAGCAGATGAGGCGCGGCGTGCGCTGGATGATCGCGTCGTGGGCACCGAACCAAAAATGGGCGCGTACACCCATGCCACGCCAACGCTCGCGCTCCGACGGGAGTTTATCCTGACAGCCCGCCAGGGCGGTTTTCACTTGCGGCTGGCACATCAGTTGCACCACGGTGCCGGATACGGGGCAGAAAAACGGGAGACGGGTGCTTCATGAGTAAGTGCGCCGAGGCAATGAGCGTAACGTCGCGGCGCAAGTTTCTTGGTGCCGCCGCCGCCACCGGTGCAACGCTGGGCGCTGGTCTTGCGCCTTGGCAAATTTCCCGGTCGATTGCGGCAGAGCCGCGCAAGGGCGGTACGCTGCGTTTCTGTCGCCCCGACTCCCCCGACACGCTCGATCCCCAGGTGTCGAATTCCTTCTGCGGCTACGAATACAGCAAGATGGTCTACGACAACCTGGTCTGGCTCGACGCCGACGACCAGCCGCAGCCACAACTCGCCACCAGTTGGACACCTGAACAGCGCGGCCAGGAATGGGTGGTCACCTTGCGGGAAGGGGTGAAGTTCCACAACGGTGCCGAATTCACCTCGGCCGACGTCATCGCAAGCGTCGAGCGCAGCCTCGACCGCGCCCGGTCTGGGGCCGGCTTCGGCTGCTTCGGCCCGGTCAAGGCGATCCAGGCGGAGGGCCCGCTCAAGGTGCGGTTCATCCTGAACCTGCCGTTCGGCGAGTTCGCCGCCAACCTTGCCGAAGACCATTGCCGCATCCTGCCGGCCAAGGGGATCGACGACCTGCGCACCAGCCCGAACGGCACCGGCCCCTTCGTGTTCAAGGACTTCCAGCCCGGCAGTAGCCTGACCGTCGAGCGCAATCCGAACTACTGGGACCCCAGCGTGGTGTTCCTCGACGGCGTGCGGATGGTGTTCATCCACGAGGCCGTGTCGATGCAGGCGGCGCTGCGTGCCGGCCAGGTGGACCTCATTACGCAGATCCCGGTCGAGACCTATCTGGTCATGCAGAAGGCGCAGGGCTTGCATGCCTACTCGGCGACAACCGGCGACCATCAGACCTGCCAGTTGATGGGCAACATGGCGCCCTTCGACAACATGAAGGTGCGCCAGGCCTTCCACTACCTGCTGGACCGTGAGGCACTGGTGACAGCCGCGCTGTTCGGCCAGGGCACTGTCGGCAACGACATCCCGCTGCCAGCGGGCAACTTCTATCTGCCGCAGCTGCCGCAGTACAAGCAGGATCTGCCAAAGGCGAAGAAGTTGATCGAGGAGTCCGGGGTCGGGCCGATCACGCTCGATATCTACGGCAGCAGTGAACGCCCGCCGCAGGTCAAAATGTGCCTGGCCTTCTCCGAGGCCGCGGCAAAGATCGGCGTCACGTTGAACGTGCGCGACGTGCCCTATACCGAATACGCGGCAAATGTCGCGCGGAAGAAGCCGATGTTTACCTCCAACTGGGGCGGCAGCGCGACGCTGTTCGATGCGATCTACAAAAAGTACTACAGCAAGGGTTTCTATAACTACAGCAACATCGAATGCGCGCCCGGCCTCGACGCGAAGCTGGACGACATGATCGCCGAAGTGGACACCGCCAAGCGCAAAGTGATCGCAGCCGACGTGCTGAGCTTGGTACACGAGTACCTCGGACCGGCTGGTGCCGTATTTCAAGAACTACATCGGTATCACCAACGACAAGGTCAACGGCTTCGTGCCGCCGAAATTCGGTGTCATTGAGACCCGTAAGATGTGGCTGGCCGCATGAGCCGGTTCGGCTGATGGCGATCCCGGCCTTTGTCCTGCGGCGCATCGGCTTGCTGATCGTGGTCCTCGTCGCCGTGTCGATCCTGACCTTCGGGATCGTCAACGTCCTGCCGGGGGACGTCGCCAACGCCGTCCTGGGCGACTTGGCAACCCCCGCGCAGATCCTCGCGGTGCGCCAGCGCATGGGTCTCGATCAGCCGCTGCTGACACGCTACCTGCTCTGGGCGGGTGGCATCCTGCAGGGTAATTTTGGCGTATCCCTGCAGCACGCCCAGCCGATCGCGCCGATGCTGCTCGGCAGACTCGGCAATTCGGCGATCCTTGGGGTGCTGTCGCTGCTGATCGCCGCACCGCTGGCGATCGCACTGGGTACGCTCGCCGCAATCCGCCCGGGCGGCCTGCTGGATCGCTGCATCAGCGGCTTCGCGGTTGGTGCCTACGCGATGCCGGAATATGTCACCGGGTTGCTCGCGATCCTGGTGTTCAGCATCTGGCTCTACGTGCTGCCCGGCACCAGCCTCATCGACCCGAACGACAATCCGCTGGAGCATCCGCAGGCTCTTGTTCTGCCGGTCGGCGTGCTCGTGTTCGGCATGCTCGCCTTCATCAGCCAGTTCACGCGGGCCAGCATGATTCAGGCGCTCGCCAGCCCCTACGTGCGCACAGCGATCCTGAAGGGCATGCCCTATCGCACGGTCATCCTGAAGCACGCGCTGCCGAACATACTGTCGCCGACAGTCACCGAGATCGGCATGTATTTCGGCTACGTCATCGGGGGCCTCGTCGTGGTGGAGACGCTGTTCTCCTATGCGGGGCTTGGCCAACTCATCACCAGCGCGGTCACCTTCCGCGACATCCCGATTATCGAGGCCGGCGTGCTCGTGGTCGCGGCCGCCTATGGTGTCGGCAATCTCCTCGCCGATATCGCTGCGCTGCTGCTGAACCCTCGTTTGCGGACATAGGCCGCCGTGTCGGAGGCACTGCCCGCGCTACCGCGCTACGCCTCCGCAACGTCGGAAGGGCATCCCCGCCTCGCACAATTGAAGAAGTTGCGTGTCGGCGACTGGCTGCACATCGCGTTCATCATTTTGGTCGTGGTGGTGATCGCCTTCGGTCCGCTCCTGGCGCCCTATTCGGCAACCGAGTTCCACCCCCTGCACCCGTTGCAGCCGCCAAATTGGAGCTTCCCGTTCGGCACTGATGAGTTCGGCCGCGACGTGTTCAGCCGCATCATCATCGGCGCGCGACCGACGTTGTTCCTGGCGATCTCCGCGGCTGCCTTGGGCGTGCTGCTGGGCGCCGCGACCGGGCTGATCGCCGGCTCCGCTGGCGGCGTGCTGGATGAGGCGCTGATGCGCAGCATGGACGTGCTGATGTCGTTCCCCGGGCTGATCCTGGCGATGCTGGTGGTTGTCATGATGGGACCGTCGGCGGTGAACGTGATAGCAGCCATCGGCGTGGTGTTCTGGCCGCGATCGGCTCGCCTGGTGCGCAGCGTCGTGGTGGACCTGGTGCAGCGCGAGTTCATCGCCGCCGCCCGCTCACGCGGGGAATCAAAACTCTTCATCATCACGCGTGAACTGCTGCCGAACGTGCTGATGATCATCGTGGTGGATTTCAGCCTGAGGGTCACCGCGGCCATCCTGCTCGCGGCCTCGCTGGCCTATCTCGGCATCGGCGTGACCCCGCCCACACCGGCGTGGGGGCTGATGGTCCGCGACGGGCAGCAGTTCATCGAACTGGCACCCTGGCTGGTGATTTTTCCATGTGCGGCGGTGGCGATCGTTTCAATTGGAACGATGCTGGTTGGCGAACGGCTGCGCCGCTCCATCGTGCTGCCCGGCGGCGAGCGGGTGCGATGACCGGGACTGCGTCCGCGGCTCCCACGCTCGACGTACAGAACCTGTCCATTACCTACCCGACGCGCGAAGGCGCGGTGAAGGCGGTGCGCGACGTCTCCTTCCAGATCGCGCCAGGCGAGGCCTATGGCCTGATCGGTGAGTCCGGATCAGGCAAGAGCTCCATCGCGTATGCGGCGATGCATTATCTGCGCGGCGGCGACACATCCGGCCGCATCCTACTGGGCGATCGCGACGTCACCACGATGTCGGCTGCGGAGCTGTTGGTGATCCGTGGCGGTGCTGTGGCGATGGTTTACCAGGACCCGATGAGTTCGCTCAATCCTGCCATCAAGGTGGGCGAGCAGATCGCCGAGGTGATCCGCCGCCATCGCGGCGCGAACCAACACGACGCATGGCAGCGCAGCGTCGAGCTGTTGACCCAGGTGCACCTGCCGCTGCCCGAGGAAATGGCGCATCGCTATCCGCATCAATTGTCCGGCGGACAGCAGC
Organism: uncultured Alphaproteobacteria bacterium; assembly: GCA_963726125.1. Classification (GTDB taxonomy): domain Bacteria; phylum Pseudomonadota; class Alphaproteobacteria; order Acetobacterales; family Acetobacteraceae; genus JAMXLO01. Next base: position 663,978 of record CAVSBG010000006.1, read on the forward strand.
AGCGCGTGGTGATCGCCATGGCGCTCGCCGGCGAGCCGCGGCTGCTGATCATGGACGAACCGACCACCGGCCTCGATGTCACCACCGAGGCAGTGATCCTTTCGCTGATCAACGAGTTGCGCCACGCGATGCACGTTTCGGTGCTGTTCATCAGCCATAACGTCGGCGTCGTGGCCCAGGTCTGCGACCGTGTCGGCGTGCTGTACGCCGGGCAACTGGTGGAAGAGGGCACCACGCAGCGTGTGCTGCATGCGCCGCAGCATCCCTACACGATCGGGCTGATGGGCGCGCTGCCAACGCTGTCGACGCGCCGCCGCAGGCTGAACGCCATTCCCGGCCGCCTGCCCGACCTGCGCGCAGTGCCGGATGGCTGTGTGTTCAATGCTCGTTGCACGTCTGCCTCGGACCAGCCGTGCCGCAGCATCATGCCGCCGCTGCGGACGGTCGCACCGTTCCATCAGAGCCGGTGCCATTTCGACCAGATTGCCATCAACGCACGCCGGGCCGAGAGTCCCGTCGATGCGGACACGGCGAGGCCGGCCGTGGCTGCTTCCAACCAGCGCCGCCGGCTGGAGATTGTATCCCTTCGCAAAGTGTTCGGCGGGCGGCGGATCCTGCCGTTCGGGCGCGCCAGAAGCGAGGTGATCGCGGTCGATGATGCGACGCTGGAGGTGCCGCCGGGTGGAACGCTGGCAGTGGTGGGCGAAAGCGGCTCCGGCAAGACGACGCTTGCGCGTTGCGTCGCAGGGCTGATCGTGCCTGATGACGGCAATGTCCGGCTGGAGAACGAGGTTCTGTCCGCCGATGTACGACGACGCAAGCGGGCGCAGCAGCAGGCAATCCAGATCGTCTTTCAGAACCCGGACGCGGCACTGAACCCGCAATGGACCGTCGAGCAGATCGTGGCCAGGCCGTTGCAACTCTACGGCGGGCCGTCGGACCGCAAGACACTGCGGCACCAGGTCGTCGCGCTGCTCGAAGCGGTGAAACTGGGGGAACGCTATCTGTCGCGGTATCCGCACGAGATTTCTGGCGGCGAGAAGCAGCGGGTGTCCATTGCGCGGGCCTTCGCCGGCGGGCCGCGGCTGGTGATCTGCGACGAACCGACATCGGCGCTCGATGTGTCGGTGCAGGCGGCGATCCTGAACGAGCTGCTCTCGTTGCAGGAGCAGCACGGCACCTCGTATCTGTTCATCTCGCACGACCTGGGCGTGGTGCGCCACGTGGCGGATCAGGTCGCCATCATGGAGAAAGGCAGGATCGTGGAGATTGGCGAACCATCGCGGGTGTTCGACCACCCGGAGCATCCCTATACACGGGCCCTCATCGCGGCGATTCCGAAGCTGGAGGCGCCGTCGCGCGCCACGCAGGAGAACGCTGCATGAGCAATGCCGCCATCAGCGCCGATGTTGCCATCGTCGGTGCCGGCATCATCGGTCTTTCCACTGCGCTGGAACTCGCGCGCCGCGGCCGGCGCGTCGTGGTGGTGGAGCGCTGGATGATCGGCGCCGAGGCATCGAGCCGCAATGCCGGCGGGGTGCGCCAGCAGGGCCGCGCCTGGCAGGAGATTCCACTGGCGAAACTGGCGGTCTCGCTGTGGCAGAACCTGGACGAGACGTTGCGCCACCCGACCGGATATCGTCAGTGTGGTCACGTCTATGTCGCGGAAACCGCTGACGAGATGGAGCTTCTGGCGACGCAGCGCAGCCAGGAGCGGCAACTCGGCCTGGACACCGAGCTGATCGATGCGACCGAACTGCGCCGCCTGGCCCCGGGTATCAACCCCGTGCTGCCGGGGGCAAAATTCTGCCCGACTGACGGCGTGGCCGATCCGGCGCGCGCAACATCAGCGATTGCGGCCGCCGCGGAGGAAGCGGGCGTCACGATCCTGTGCCACACCCAGGTCACCGGGATCGGCCAGGCGAATGGCCGCGTGACGCATGTGCAGGCCGGCGCGACACGGGTGGAGGCACCGGTGGTGCTGGACGCCGCCGGCCCCTGGGCGCCGTATATCGCGCAGATGGCCGGGGTCTACCTGCCGATATTCCCCAGCCGATCTGGCGTCGGTGCGCACCAAGCCCATGAAGCTGCTGACGAACGTGTTTGTGCAGACCTACGCCTATGACTTCGGCGGCGCGCAATATGCCGATTTTTCCGTTCGCGTGGGCAGCGGTGCCGACCGCAACAATGTCGACCGGTTCAGCTTCGATCGGACCTTCCACGCGGAACGGGAACTGGTCATTTCGGACAAGGCGCGGCACATCTTCCCGGCGCTGGCCGACGCCGAGATCGCCGGCGGCTGGGCCGGAACCCGCGAGTGTACGCCGGACATGATGCCGATCATGGGCCCGGTCGGCGGCCCGGAAGGGTTCTTCGTCGCCGCGGGGTTCAGCGGGCACGGGTTCTGCATCGGCCCCGCGGCGGGACAACTGATGGCGGAATGGATTGTCGATGGAGCGCCCTCACTCGACCTGTCTGCCTTTTCCTCGCGCCGCTTCATGCGCCCCGAAGGCCCGCTTTCGGTGGTGCAGGCGGCGAAGGAACAGGCGGGCTAGGCCCACGCCATGACACGGCGAGCGCGGATGAAGCTGGGATTCTCCATCGGCAGCATCGGCTACCACTATGCCGCCTGGCGCCTGCCCGAAGCGCATCAGGATGGTGGGCTGAGCGCGCGGCACTACATCGAGAGCGCGCAACTGGCGGAACGCGGAAAATTCGATTTTGTCTTCGTTGCCGATGTCGCCGCGATCCGCAATATCGATGACCGGCGTATCGCGCGGGAGCGCGAACAGGGCATCCTGAAGCTGGAGCCGACACTCGCGCTGTCCGCGGTGGCGGCGATGACCGATCGGATCGGGCTGATCCCCAGCGTCTCCACCACGTACAACCCGCCTTATGCGTTCGCCCGGCGGATGGCCTCGATTGACCATATCAGCGGCGGGCGCGCCGGTTGGAACATGGTGACCAGCTGGAGCGCCGATGAGGCGCGCAACTACAATCTCGATGCGCCGCTGAGTTCCGCGGTGCGCCATGCGCGCGCGGCGGAGTTCGTCGATGTGGTCAAGGGATTGTGGGATTCCTGGGACGATGACGCGTTCATCCGCGACAAGGCATCCGGCATCTATTTCGAGCGCGACCGGTTCCATTTCCTGGAGCACAAGGGCGATTTCTTCGAGGTGCGCGGGCCGCTCGATACGGCTCGGCCGCCGCAGGGCTGTCTGCCGATCATCACGGCCGGATCATCGGCGGAGTCGCAGGACCTGGCAGCGCGCATCGCCGACATGGTCTATGCTGGGCAGCCCAACATCGAGGCAGCACGTAGCTACTACAGCTCGGTGAAGGGGCGGCTCGCGCGCTACGGTCGTGAGGCGGAGTTGCTTGCCATCCTGCCCGGGATCATGCCGTTCGTCGGACGCACGCAGCAGGAAGCGGAGGACAAATTCGCGCGTCTGCAGTCGCTGCTCGATCCGCGCGTTGCGATCGGCATGTTGGTGATCAACCATTTTCCCGACCTGACCGGCTACGACCTGGACAGCCCCGTGCCGGAATTGGCAATGACCAGCGACCAGTTGGGCGATGGGATGAAGACCAGCGCGCGCGAACCGGAATTCACCCGAGCGCTGATGGCGCGGGCGCGGCAGGACAAACTGACCATCCGCCAGATGTTCGACGTCATTTCGGCCGGGTTCTGGTCGCTCGGCGTCGTTGGCACGCCGGCGAAGATCGCTGATCTGATGGAGGAGTGGTTTTCCACGGGCGCCGCCGACGGGTTCATCGTGCAGCCGCCGGACCTGCCTGGATCGGGCTTAGATTTCGTCGAGCTGGTGGTGCCGGAGCTGCAGCGCCGCGGTTTGTTCCGTCGGGAGTACGAAGGCTCTAGCCTGCGCGAACACCTGGGCCTTCCTTATGTGGCCAGCCGCTACATCCGGCAGCCTTCGCCGGTCGACCCCTGATCAGGAGAAGCGGGATGCCTGAACCCCGGCGGAAGATGAGCCTTGGCCTGTCGATCGCCAATCTCGGCTATCACTACGCCGCCTGGCGGCATCCGCGCGTGCCGGCCGGCGGAAACATGGATTTCCGCCATTTCGTGCACTGCGCGAAGCTGGCGGAGCGGGGCAAATTCGACCTGATATTCCTGGCCGATTCATCCGCCGTCCGCGACCTCGACAACCACGCCATCGCCCGCGACATGGAGCATCAGCTCGTCAAGCACGAACCGATGGCACTGCTCGCTGCGATGTCCACTGTGACCAGCCGCGTGGGCCTGGTACCCACCGCGTCCACCACCTATTACGACCCGTACAACCTGACCCGCACCCTGGCGACGCTGGATGTCCTGAGCGCAGGCCGGACAGGCTGGAACATGGTGACCAGTTTCAGCCTGGACGAGGCGCGCAACTTCGGCTTGCACGACACGCTGGATTCCGTTTCGCGCCATGCGCGTGCCGCCGAGTTCGTCGATGTGGTGCGCGGGCTGTTCGACAGTTGGGACGACGATGCGGTGCCGCGCGACAAGGCGAGCGGCATCTACTACGACCCGCACCGGATGCATGTGTTGGATCACGTCGGGCGGCACTTCAAGGTGCGCGGGCCGCTCGACGTGCCGCGGCCGCCGCAGGGCCATATCCCGATTTTCACGGCAGGCGATTCAGAGCAGGCACAGGAACTGGCGGCACGTTCGGCTGATGGTCTGTATGCTGGTCAGCCGGATCTCGAACGGGCGCGCGCCTACTATGCCTCGGTGAAGGCACGGCTGTCGAAATACGGGCGTTCCCATGAGTTGCTGAAGATCATGCCGGGCATCATGCCATTCATCGGGCGCACCATGCAGGAGGCGCAGGACAAGTTCGACATGATGCAGTCATTGATCGAGCCCCGGCTTGGGCTGGGGCTTCTCGTGGTCAACAATTTTCCTGACTACACCGGCTATGATCTCGATGGCCCGGTGCCCGACCTGCCGTTGCCTGCCGGACGCAAGAGCCATTTCAGCGCGGTGGAGGCGCAGCGTGCCCGCGACGAGAACCTGACGATCCGCCAACTTTACGAACGGGTATCGGGCGGATTCTGGCACATGGGTGTGGTTGGCACGCCGACGACAATCGCCGATCTGATGGAGGAATGGTTCACCACCGGAGCCGCCGATGGATTCAACATCCAGCCGCCCTGTATTCCCGTCGATGCCGAGGACTTTGTCGAGCTGGTGACGCCGGAGTTGCAGCGGCGCGGGCTGTTTCGCACCGAGTACGAGACGACGACGTTGCGGGACCATCTCGGCCTTGGGCCGGTCGGCAACTGGAACGTGGCGCAACGGGCGATGCAGAACGTGGCCGACTAACTTTTTGACCGGAGTTTCGCATGTTCCACTTCGGCTGGTTCGTTGGCAAAGGCTATTCGCCGCATGGTTGGAACCAGCCGTGGACGGGCAACATCGGCACCGACTGGATGCAGCCTGACATCTACATGGACCTGGCGCGCGGCCTGGAACGCGCGTGCTTTGACTGCCTGGTGATCGAGGACGGTTCCTTTGTCCCTGACGCGTTCCAAGGCTCGCCCGAGTGGTACCTGCGCAACGGTTCGGCGGTGCCGAAGAGCGATCCTCTGCCCTTGGTCCCATTGCTGGCTTATGTGACCAAGCACGTGGGCATCGTTGCCACCATCACGACCAGCTTCTATCCGCCCTATATCGCCGCCCGGCTCGGCGCGACGCTGGATCACCTGACGCAGGGGCGCGTCGGCTTCAACGTGGTTACCGCGCACAACGACCGTTCGGCGCAGAATTTCGGTCTCGACCGGCACTATGAACACGACCTGCGTTACGAGATGGCGGATGAATGGATGCAGGTCGTCAACGGATTGTGGACGTCATGGGAGCCGGATGCGATCGTTGCCGATCCGGTTACAGGCGTTTTCGCCGATTACACCAAGATCCATCCGATCAATTTCGAGGGTCGCTTCTATAAATCGCGCGGTCCGCTGAACACGGCACCTGGCCCGCAGCGGCGCCCGGTGATCTGCCAGGCTGGTGGCTCACCAGCCGGACGCGCCTTTGCTGCCAAGCACGCCGATTTCATCATCGCCAAGGAACGAAGCGTTGCCGGAGCGAAAAAATACCGCCAGGACATCACGCGGCTGATGTCGTCACATAGCCGCGCACCGAGCACGTGCAAGGTGCTGTTCAACACCTCCATCGTCATCGGCGAGACGATGCAGGATGCGCAGGACAGGCGGGAACGCATGACCGCGGCGTTGGAGGCGAACATCAACGTGCGGCTGGCGGGCATGTCGTATTTGACGATGATCGACTTTTCGAAGTTCGATCTTGACGCGCCGCTGCCGCCGGTGACGACCAACGCCTCGCGTGCCTCTTTCGAGGCATATCTGTCCGGCGACGGCACCAGGACATTGCGTCAGATGATGATGGATCCCGGCAGTGGCGGGCTCGACTTCGTCGGCACCGCCGACAGCATCGCGGCCGAGATGCAGGCGGTGATGCAGGAAATTGGCGGTGACGGTTTCCTGATCCACGATCCGCTGACCCGCAAGGCGATCACCGAAGTGACCGATGGTCTGGCTCCCGCCCTGCAGCGGCGCGGCCTGCTGCAATCTGATTACCCATGCAAGACGTTTCGCGAAAATCTGCTGGCGTTCTGATCGCTATTGGTTGGCCGAGAGGGAGGCACATCTCGCGCGCCAGTATGGAGTTTGGCGATGTGAGTATCGGCTACCTGCATCTCCCACCATAGGCGACCCCATGACAATCATGTATTCTTTGCGCTCATAGCCTTCTGAGCGGCGACGAGCGCCGATCGCTCCTCAGACGTTGGCGGCCGGGTACTGATTGGCCCGATATTACCCGTGCAATAACTGAGGCCGCGCCTACGACCCGGGTATAGGTTCTCCTTTCGGAAGAGGGCCGGCCATAACAGGATTGGCGCGTCAGGATGGGCCTGATAAGTCACCCCTGCGTTCACATACGCAAACAGGGCGACCTCTGCTGACATACCCGCCACTCCATCCCGCTTATTTTGGAACTTTTGCGACAATGGAAGGGTAGAAACCTTTGCCACCGGCCCTTGCACAATATAGATGTGGAAACTACCGCCTCCGGCCGCTACGCATGAAATGGTATAATGTAACTCACCTGCCTGATGAATGCCCCTTTGCAGAAAAATTACGCCGATCCTTCGTTCTTTGAGAACTTCGGACAAAATCTTCATCTCAATTGGCATAGTGGTTGGCGGGTTGTCCATTCCTGACACTTCTGAGCATATATTCCTAATGAGGTTCTGCATGCCGGCTGGGCCGAAGTTGCTGTCGTGGTTGCTCCCTGAGTCCCAACCAGATACTGGCACAATAGTAATCACGAACGCCTCCATCCAGCCTGCACTGTTGAGATTTATCAGGTGGCCAATGTTGCTGCCGCGCATTTATTCGTTAATAGCAAGTCAATTCGGCGGTAGCGCACCGGTCCCTGTGATGGGTTGTCACTCTCGATGGGTTGGACGGCCAACCGGAAGTTCTGGCGTACTGCCGTAAGAAGTTTGCAAAAATGAGTTTCGCCACCGTTGGACAGCGAGCCACACGACTGATCCTCGTTTGGCCCGTCCCCGAAGCAGGGAGCCACCCACTTACAATGACTTTATGCTGAGGTTCCCTTGCGGGCTGGCTCGAAGAGAAGCCACCAACAACGGCGTTTCGATCCAGCAGCTGTTCGATGCCTTGCACGACCAAGCCCAAGGGTTTGGGCTTGGGGTTTGCCCCTGTTACGTTAGTCTGGGACAACCTCGTATAGGACTTCACGATGAGGCGGTATCGTTAATCCAGCGGCGCTCGCACTTAGCTCTCGCATGGCACTGCTCGCCTTGAAACGATCTAGATCCTCGATGCTGTCCCACCACGTGACCACTTCGTATTCGCCTGGTTCTGCTCCCCGCCGGCGCATGCGTCGGATCTTGCTACAACCAGGCTGGCTGAGCATGCCAGGAAAACCGATCTCCTTCGTATAATGCTTCCAGTCTTCGAGATGTTCGTGGGCGACCCGCATCGTCAGGATACGCATCAGCATATCGATCTCCTCAAACCTAGTTCATGCGCGAATGTAATACATGGCACGAACGCCAGCAGATTCCCACGACCGGTTCCCAGTTTACTTCACCGCCATCAGACATGCGTAGCTCTGCGCAGCCGTCGGGTCGTCGAGGTTATGCTCGAACAATGCAAGTGAATTGGGGTTTTCGAAGCCCGTTTCACGAAGCAGATCAAGATGCCCGTGAATTTCAAAGCGACCCGGCTCATAGGTCCATGTCGTTCCATCCGGCTTGATAAAATCGCCTTGCAACAGGACGCCGCCCTCCTGCCTGGCTGACCGCCGAGGTCGTGCAAATAAGCGCCGCGCCTCGGTTACTTCAATCCTGCGACCTCCGCGTAGGCCCTCAGCTCCCGCTCGACATCATAGCCGCTAGTCCCGAAGATTATGCCGGTGGCGCCCCTGGCCTCCAGCTGGGTGAGACGTTCGCGCAACTCCTCGCGCGTGCCTGTGAAGGTCATCTGTTTGGCAGCGGACACGTCAACGAGCGGGTCGTGGCCGTTTGAAACGTCGAGATTATGACCCCGGTGAACGGAGAGGTGGCGAACTTTCTCGCCCACACGTTCGACACTCGCCAGCCACGCTTCGCCGCTCGGCAGCGCCTTCACAGTTTCCGGATCGGTCGTGTACCGATGGTGATAGGCAAGTGCAATGATCGGTTTGAGGGCGGTCGAGGCGCGCAGGGAGGTGACGTCCTCGCCATCGTCGAGGACCGTGCCATTGGTTGACACAAGGCAGGTCTCAAACCCTTCGGCCGGACCGCCGAGGGAAATCAGGCCGTCGGTAATCTCGTTGGCGAGCGCACGGGCCTTGGGGCCTTGACCTGCCATGTAGATTGGCACGTTGATCGGACGGTCAGGCAGTTGGCCGTCGGAGGCGAGAATCTGGGCAAGCCCCCCGTCGATGTCGGCAATTTCCCCGCGCAGCAACGCCTTAACCTGGGTGATATGCGTGCGCATGCTGGCGAGGCTCAAGGGCTTCTTGCCCATCCCCGCACGGCCTGTAAAGCCGGTGCCGAATCCGACCATCAGGCGTCCCGGAGCGATCTGCTCGAGTGTTGCGATGGCCGAAGCCTGAGCCATCGGGTGGCGATAGCTCGGGATCAGCACGGCGGGGCCAAATTTGATGCGGTGCGTCTTCTCGGCGATGCGGGCGAGAGTGACCCATATGTCGTGGCCGAAGGCGGGAACCTCGGGGCACCAGACCGCTCGAAAGCCGAGGTGTTCCGCCAGAAGCGCGTATTCGATGGTTCGCGGACCGGGTGGCAGACGGAAATCAAAGGTCAGCATGCGGCGCTCCGGGGACAAGTGCCTTTAAGGAGAGCATTACGACGTGTGGGGTGGTCAAGCTGTCAATCAGCAGCGTCACCGCCGATACGGCTGGCCACGGGCTTGATCGTGATGTCGGCAAGGTTAAGCCATCCGTCCGGGTGCAGCACGTCCCGACCTCGAACCGGACCCAGAGCGCGCCCGAGGCCTGATCGTAATCGTGAGGTCCCGCACAAGCCGGCTCACCCGGTACTGCGACTGGATTCGTTCCGTGTTCGGTTAACTTGACAATGCCCGATCACCTTATACACCCCGAAGCAGGGAACTGAGGAGACGACCTTGAGCGAGAACCCGATCGCGGCTTCTTATCTGTATTTGCTGGAGCCCGAGATTCGCTTTCTCGAAGCCGCCGTCGAGCATCTGATTCCCACCGATGAGCTGGGCCCCGGGGCGCGTGATGCCGGCGTGGTGGTCTACATCGACCGCCAATTGGCCGGCTCCTGGGGCACGCACGGCCGAATGTATCGTGGCGGCCCGTGGCTGGAGGGCACCCCGCAGCAGGGCTATCAATCGCGCTTCACGCCACAGGAAGTCTACCGCATCGCGATCCGCGAGATCGACCAGCACTGCAAGGCCGCGTTCGAGCGGAATTTCGCGCAGCTGCCCGGTGACCGGCAACTGCGCTTGCTCCAGCAATTGGAGAAGGACGAGATCGCGTTGCCGTCGCTGTCATCGAAATTCTTCTTCGACCTGCTGTGGCGCAACACCGACGAGGGGTATTTCGCTGATCCGCTGTACGGCGGCAACCGCGACAAAGTGGGTTGGAAACTGCTCGGATTCCCCGGACTGCCCAGTGGCCAATACCGCGACCTAATCACCAGCAGCGAGCCGTACTACGCCGAACCCGTCAGCGTGCTCGACGTCCAGACCGGCCGCGTGCCGGTCGACGCGGAAGGCTTTCCGAAGCACGTGATCATCAAGCGGGACAGGTCAAACTGAGATGTCGAATACGAAACTGAAATCCGTCGACGTTGTTATCGTAGGTAGCGGCGTCGTGGGCTCGATCATGTCGATGGAACTGGCCAGCGCCGGGTTGAGCGTCGTGTGCCTGGAGCGCGGCAGGTCTTTCGATGTGAACACCGATTTCTACAAGCCCAATGTGTACGACGAACTGAAGTTCGATCGCCATAGCGACATCTTTCAGAACCTGGCGCGCGACACCATCACATTCCGCAACAACGATGCGCAGACGGCGCTGCCGATGCGCGAGATGGGCGCATTCAAGCCAGGCGAGATGGTCGGTGGCACGGCGGCACACTGGGGCGGCAATGCGCGCCGGTTTCTGCCGCATGATCTCGAAATGCACTCGCGCATCAAGGAACGCTATGGCGCATCGTTCATTCCCGAGGACTGCCATCTGCAGGACTGGGGCGTCACCTGGGACGAGGTCGAACCGTACTACGACCAGTTCGAGCATATCTTTGGCGTCGGCGGTAAGGCCGGCAATCTGAACGGAGAGATCCAGCCAGGCGGCAATCCGCACGAAGGGCCGCGCTCACGCGAGTATCCGAACCCGCCGACGCGGGCCTCGTATGAAGGCAGGCTGTTTGCCGACGCAGTGAGCTCGCTGGGCTATGCGCCGTTCCAGGGCCCAACCGCGGCGATGACGGCTGACTACCGGAATGCGTACCGCGTTCAGATGCTGGAATGCGCGCGCGGCGGGTTCTGTTCGAGCCATGTCTGCGCGCAAGGTGCCAAGGCCAATCCGCTGACGTCAGTGCACCCGGCGCTGGCCCGGCAGCCTACGTTCGAGTTGCGCCCGTTATGCAACGTGCTGCGCGTCAACAAGGATGCCACCGGCAAACAGGCCACCGGCGTCACCTACATCGATGCGCGCGGCAACGAAGTGGAGCAACCGGCGAGCATCGTGGTCCTGGGTGCGTATTGCTTCAGCAACACGCGGCTGCTGCTGTTGTCGGGCATCGGCACGCCGTACGATCCACGCACCGGCACAGGCGTGGTGGGCCGCAACTACTGCTATCAGCAAGGCAGTTCGGTGCACGTGTTCTTCGATGATCGCGAGTTCAATCCGTTCATCGGTGGCGGCCAGCTCAACACGTCGATCGACGAACTCAATGGCGACGTGATCGACCGCGGCCCGCTCGGCTTCATCGGGGGCGCCTATGTCAACACCTCGGCGCGCGGCGCGGCGCCGATAAAGGGCAAGGTGGTGCCACCGGGCACGCCGCGCTGGGGCGGCGAATGGAAGAAAGCCGTGGCGTACAACTACCGCCGCAACATGGCGATCACCAGTCACGGCACCTGCCTGAGCTACCGGCACAACTATCTCGATCTCGACCCGACGTATAAGGACGCGTACGGCCTGCCGCTGCTGCGTATGACGTTCGACTGGAACGACAACGAACTGCGCATGATGAAGTGGGTCGACGAACGCTGTGCAGAGATCGGCCGGGCGCTGAACGGATCGCGCCTGGGCGGCAAGGGCAAGGGCGCGCATTTCGGGTTAGTGGGGTATCAGAGCACGCACAATGTCGGGGGCGCCGTGATGGGCAGCGATCCAACGACCAGCGTCGTCAACAAATACCTGCAGTCGTGGGACGTTTCGAATCTGTTCGTGGTCGGCGGTAGCGCCTTCCCGCAAAACCCCGCGAACGGCCCCACCGAGACGATAGGCATGCTGGCCTGTTGGGCGGCCGATGCGATCAAGGATAACTACGTGAGGAATCCGGGGGCTTTGGTTTGAGCGGCATCGCGAAAGCCGGCGCTGGACTGGAAACCTCCGCGTGGCTGTGCGACTTGAGTATGATGATGATACAGGACATTGACTAAACCGCTTCGCGGCAGTTCTTTGCTCACGCCCGACGCGACAGCCAGCGCATGGTCCTACGGGTCGCACAGGGCAAGGGCCGCAAAGACCACCATGTCATCGGCTTTTCGCGGCTTCTAACGTGCGACGAATGCCCGCATGACCAAGCAGGCCGGGCACGACACTCGCGAGGGGCTGCGACGCTTCCTGCACGAATAGGCCCTTCCGGTCCCGGCGCCGGCCATTGTGAAACTTCTACCTTCCGCAATGGCAGTTCGAGAGCTTAGACTTTGGCGCACCAGAGGGTGATTGCCGCGTCTTCGTAGCAGCACGAAACTGTGCGGGAGCAAGTGATGACCGTCGCGTTCCGCCTTGCCGAGTCCCTGGTTGGACAGCGCACCACTGACCTGCCGCAACAGGCGCTGGATTATGCGGCAATGTTGATTGCCAGCACGATCGCAAGCGCCGCGTGCGGCAAGAACCTGGAATCCTCGCGCATCATGCGTGAACTTGCGGAGGAGCGCGGCGGAAGGGCCGATGCCGCGGTGTGGTTTACTGGCCTCAAGCTGCCGATGGCCGATGCCGCGCAGGTCAATGCGGTGATGAGCGATGCCGCAGCGTCTGACGATAGCGACCTTCGCAACATTGTGCATGCAGGCACGCCGCTCACCGCGGCGTCACTGGCGATTGCGGAGCAGCGTAGTCTGGGCGGTGACGCGGTGCTGCGCGCCACGGTGCTGGGCTACGAGGCGGCGGGACGCATCAGCGCGGCGATGCCCCGCTTCCGCGAGCGCGGGTTCCATGGTTGCCATGGCGCGATCTTCGCCGCCGCGGTCGCCTCGAGCATGTTGCTGGAGTCAGATGCGAACCGGTTGGCACAAGCGATCGCATTGTCCGCCACGTCGATTGGGGACTCGTGGCGGCTGCCGATACGTCGGTGGCACGCGAGTACCACGCCGGGTTGGCCACACAGCTTGGCATGAACGCCGCGCTCGCTGCCTCGCGCGGCTATCGCTGCGAATTGCGCCTGCTGGAAATGCGAGGCGGATTCTTCGAAACGGTGGGTGGAGCGGATGGGGAAGCGGCGGGCGCGGAGGCGCTGCGCGATCTTGGTGAAAGCTGGGACATCGTCACCGACATGGCGATCAAGCTGGTGCCGGGCGGCCACCCGTATCACGCGCTGGCCGAGGCTGCCGCCAATGCGGCGCGGGAAGGCAATATCGCAGCGGAGGAGATCACGAGCATCACGGTCTCCAGGCCCGGCATGACCGCGTTGCATGGCCCGCTGCATCCCATCGACCTGATCGATATGGCGCACAGCCCCGCTTACTTCACTGCGGCGGGTGCGGCTGATGGAACTTTCTCGTGGGAGCATGCAGACGCCGCGAAGATTGCCGATCCGGTGATCCACCGGCTGATTGATCTGGTGCGCGTCGGCGACCCTCCCCAGGATGATGCGGCGCAGTTTCGTCAGGGAGCGAGGGTGACGATTCGCGCCCGCGACGGCAGGGAGGCGACGAGTACAGGTGTACGTTCCGAAAGGCGCCGGCGTGCTGGGAATCGCCTGGGACGATGTGGATGCCAAATACCGGGCGCTGATGCCGCATTGCGGATTATCGATCCAGGCAGTGGACGAAAGCCTGACGATGATCCACGAACTTCAGCGCGTTTCGGAAGTGAAGCGGCTGGTCGAGGCGTTGCATATTGGAAGCGCGTAGGGAATTTTGCCCGTTGCCCCCGATGGAATTCGCTGCGCCTCTCCACAATCGAATTGGCCATGCCATCGAATGAGACCGACAACGCGGTTTCCGCAGCGCTTGCGTATGGGTCAGTTGTTCCTGAGAAGTCGCGGTGCTGCTGCCGTGGAGCGGCCTTTGAATGTGAGTCCTCCCACGCTCCGATAACGCCCAACAACAGTGCGCCCACTGGCTCGTTACGGTCGGATGGAAATCACGGAGCCTGGATACGACACTGCCCGGTCAAACGTCCGAAACCTTCTGCCAGGCGATTTCACGGTATTCGGTCACGCCGTCCACCACTCGCGGTGGCGGGATTAGGATCATCAGCCCGTTCTCGAACCGTACCGCCCGAACCTGTTTCGTGCCGATCCGGTCCGGCGCCGGTGAGGCATCGACCGCGGTGACAAGCTGCTTGCCGTCGTATGTGTATGTGCCTGTATAGCCACTGTATTCCCGTTTCTGGCCGCCGGGAACATCGTGCCGCCAGTCGATCATCATGACCGCCAAGCGGCCGCCGCCGATGACGATGCAGCCCATGCCTTGGCCCTCATAGGGCGAGGGCCTTGGGTGCCCGACGTCATCCCGCGCTATCGCACGCACCAACCGCCAGGTTCCCTCGATAGTGTCCATGGTCTGATCCCCGTGTTATTTGCCGCGCGCCCACTTACGCTGCCGTTTCGAGCGCGGAAGTCTGACCGCTATCCGGCACCTGCTGCGTGCCTGCTCCGCACCGCCTCGTGCCCGGGTGCCGCGCACTTCCAGTTCGCTGTGTCATCAAGTGCGCCGCTTCCCGAATAGCGTGCCTGCTGCGGGTAGGGGCAGAGCGGCAGGCTATGCGATGTTGCTGCGTCGGAACTCGTGTGCGCAGCTATCGCGTCAGGCGCCTGGCCGCGTTCTACCCATGCCTCGATCGCGCTCAGCGTATCGAATTGGTCCGGTCCGATGCCGCCGTTGCAATGCTGCATGCCCGGGACCAGGAACAGTCGCACGCTCGCTTCGGCCTTCTGCCTACCGTGCAGGGTCGCCGCCAGCGCCTCATAGAACATGATCGAGCGCGCCGCGGGGATCGCCGGGTCACTGGTGCCATGATAGATGATCATCTTGCGCCCCTGCTGGATGAACGGCAGCAGCTTAGCCGGATCTTTGGTCTCGCCTGGGCCCATGGCGTGATTGACCAATGCCACCAGGCGATCTCCCGCAACATTGGTGTGCGGATCGACGTCGAGCGCGGCCATGGTGGCCTGCGGCCCAAGACCGAGCCAGAAGGATAGCGCCTGGCGGGCGAACATCCAGCCGCGCGGGGGCGCATCGGGGTTGTTCCCCCAGGGCAGTTCACGCTGCGTGAGATCGGGCGGCGTATCGCCTGTGGTCCAGTAGCTGATGCCTCGTGGCCCGGACAGGTTGGTGATCGCCCACCCCGGATACAGCACCCGCCCGTGGCTATCACGCAGTGGCGTCGTATAGGCCTGCAGCACTCGCGCCTGTGCGGGCGAAAGGCAGCCGGTTGTCTCGCCGCCATGACAGATGAGGTTGTCAGCACGGATCGGGCATTGCGAGGGCGACTGCACCAAGCCGTCCGTCGCGCCGTCGAGCGCGTCGCAATGCGCAGTCACCATCTTGTCGATTGCACTCAGTGTCTGCTGCGGTATGAAGGCGTCGGCTGACGACAACGCTACCTTCTGCACCGCAAAGCGAAGCATCGCTGAATTGTAGTCCATGCCAGGATCGCCTGCGATGATCCCGTCGTAGTCGGAAGGATAGCGGTCGGCCTCCATCATCGCCATACGGCCACCGTTCGAGCAGCCGTCAAAATACGCGTGCTGCACGGGCTTCGGCGTAGTAGGCCTGCGTGAACTGCTTGCCGGCCACACTGACATCGTGCTCCGCGCGATAGAAGAAATCGATGACCTTCGCCTGGTCGCGCTTGCCATCTTGCGTCAGCACCCAGCTTGCATCGGTGCCGTTGCCGGTGTGGCCGGTGTCGGTGACGATCACCGCGTAGCCCTTGCCGAGAGCCGCGGCGTGGTCGGTGGCATTCACCGCAGGCACCAGCCGACCGCCATTACCGCCGATACCCATCGAGAAGAAGCGCTGCTGCCACGCTTGCGGCAGTTGCATGGCGAATGTCGCCATCCCATCGGGTGCGCCCTCACCATGAGTTGCAACAGTGCCGTGCACGTCGCAATGCGCCGGTGTCTGTCCTGCGGCGGCGACTGGCGCGGCTTGCATGACGGTAACGCCTGGAGTGTGCAACGCATTCAGGGCGTCCGCTGTGCAGTCCGTCGCCGCCAGCGCCGAACGCGCCACACCAGCCAGTAGCAGGCACGCAAGAGTTGCCGTGGGTTTCATAGGTTGTTCCCCCTGAACGTTCCGTTGATTCTATTACCGGTGCCGGGCTCGCTATTGCGCCGCAGCGCGCATCGAGATGTGCGACTGGAGGAAACGGCGCACCCGGTCGATCGTGCGTTGCTTCAGCTCTTCGGGCTCCTTCCACGGGAACACCGTGATCTCAGCGTTGGGTGCAAGAGAGGCGACATCGATCGAAGTTTGCAGCGGATGCCCTGGTACGTCATCCGGCAGCACCAGCATCGGCGTACGGCAGTTCCTGATAAACTCGCGCGAGACGCTGTACAGGAAATCGGGCTGCACGGCGTATAAGTTGTGAAAGTATTTTTCGATCGTGTCCGCCGATACATCAGGTCGCTGCTTCATGAAATCTGGCGCCCAGTTATCCTTGCTATGCCGATACATGACGGTCGGAATTTCCGGCCGGTGGCCGACGCTCTGGCAGAAGACGGCGGCAACGACGCGGTCGGGCGCTCGCTGCATCAGCTTGCCGGCAAAGCAACCGCCGATGCAGTAGCCCATGAATAAGAATTCGCGGATGCCAAGGTGATCCATCAGCCCGAGCTGGTCGTCGGCGAACGCATCCCAGGGGTCATCAACCTGCACAGGACCTGATGATTTGCCGTTGTTCGCGTTGCGCTGGTCCATGGTGATGCAGTGGAAGTCGTTCTTGAACGCCTCCATCGCGTTGAACACCGCGGTCGGCCAGTTGCTAACGCGGGAGTTCAAGCCGCCGCCCGGGATAACCAAAAGCGGAAACCCAGAGCCCGTCTCCTCATAGCGGATGCGGACGTCGCCTCTTTGATATATCGGCATGGCAGTTCCTCCTCAGCCAGGCGTGCCAGCTCCGCGCGGCAGACGGTTCAAAGCTGCTGCGCCGGGTCGTGACGCGACAGCGAACTGCCTGGGCAGAACTGTTCCCCACGTGCCAGTTCAGCCCAATCCGGACCGGCACTCAACTGCGTTGAGTGATGCGACCCTCCGATACGAGACCAAAGGTGGAGACGAGCATGCCAGCCGTAGCGGTCAGATTGAGGCAAATCAGGTCATTGGGCGACGATCCTTATTGGATGTTCTTCGGCAAGCGAACGCATCGCCCGAATGCGAGCCAGCAGGATGGCAACTTCATAACAAAATGCCTCAGGTGTGCTCCACCTGCCGATTTGCTATTTTAGACTTCTGGCGGATCATGCAAACGCGGCTGGCCGAGGTGCCGCGCGTTCAGCGATTTCTGAACGTCTCCAATGACGGTTAGACACGGCGATCGCCTGCACGGCTCAGCGCTGCCTGCAGTTCGATGTTGAGCGAGCCGGCGCCTTCACCGCGCCGTCAGGTGTCGTCGCGGTGCTGCCGTTGCTTGAACCGGTTCGTTGGTTCTCATCGGAAAGTATAACGAGAGCGGCACAACGCCAAGAGGCCCGTCATCTGTTCCTGTCGTGAGCCGGCTGAATTGCGCAGCTTGGTCATCTCGGGGCCGATTTGGACAAAGTGGGTTGCCACCCTAAAGTGACGTGAAAACTCATCTCCCGCATTGCACAGTAACAAGGAAGCAGAGAATTTGGCACAGATGCCACACAACGACGATGAGGATAAGTCGATCATCAGAGTGACCCGGGAGGCGCGTCATTGGATTGAATATGGTGTATTTGTGTTCGTCATCATTACCGCCATCGCTACCGCGACGGCAGCTTGGTATACGCGCAAGGAGTGGCAAAGCACGACGGATAACGGGCGCCGTCAACTTCGGGCATATGTCTTCCCCGACCAGGCGAATTCTGGTGTGGCAAGGCACCACAAAGCCGACCGTGGCCGAGATCGTCATCAAGAACAGCGGCCAGACACCCGCCTACAGGCTGTCAACGGCGACAGCGGTCTTAGTCGACGATAATCCGCTTCAGGCTGATCTGCATGGTCCCTCGCTGCCGGATAATCATACCGTCATACCGCCTTCTGGGAGCTACGCGCTTTCGGTCGCCATGGATAAGCCGCTCACCGCCGATCAGTTGAAGGCAATACAGAAAGGAACGCAGGCCATCTACGCCTTTGGCGCAATTGCCTATGACGATGCGTTTGGCGAATGCCGGGTAACCCGCTATAGGTTTTTTTACACGGGTTCAGGCGCTGACAACGGAAGCAAAGTCGGTCTCGCCTACCTTGACGAGGGCAACACCGAGGTTCCGTGTGCGAGAACCAAATGACAGGAAGACGCACATGGCCAGCAAGCCGGTACGTCTTCGCCAGGCGCGCGAAAGACGTGGTTGGCCGCCACAAGGGCGGCCATGACGTTTGGTGTGTCGCGCTTCAACGATTCTGGGTACTAGTGCACAAGACCAGGCGCAACGTGACCAATGCCGCAATTCGAGAGGCGGCCGTATCCGTTCGTCCGTTTCCGTAGCTATGGCTTGATGAGGTTCTTGTATTTCTCGAGGCCATCGTAATTGGCGCGGATAATGGCGGTGGTGCGTTCCTCGCCCACCCAATCCCTCGCCATCTGGTTGTCGTGCAACCATTTGATAAACGCAGGATCGTCAAGCGTTGCATGATAGGCGGTGACGAATTTTGCGTAGTCATCGGGATGTTTCGCCTTGAATGCCGCGGGATAGACAAAGGTTCGGACCGAACCGCTGATCAGCGGTACCGAGGCATGGTACGCACTCAACACATCATTGATCGGCGGCACGTCGTAGTCCGGCACGCGATGGTCCAGAAACACGGCGAGCGGACGGACGAAGCCGCTGATGAAAGCCGCGCCCTCCGCCTGGCCGATATTGAAATCGACCTGGCCACCCGCAAGCGCGGTCCGCATCGCGCCCGCCCCATCGAAGGTGACGATGCGCACCGCGTCGGGACCCAGACCAAGTGCATCCAGCAGGGCCATCGTCGTGATGTGGCCGACTGATCCAAAATCAACGCCCGTGCTGATTTTTCCGGGATTGGCACGAATCGCGTCGATCAGCTCCGCCGCGCTCTTCCAGGGACGGTCCTTCGGCACGAGCAGGATTGTGTAGTCCGTCCATTGCGCATTGACGAAAGTAAACGAGTCGAGCGTGTAATGCGCGTGCGTGACGAGGATATTGACCGGAATGAATGGTGTCGCCGGTGTCAGCATCACGGTGTAGCCGTCGGGCGGTTGTTGCAGGAACCACGTGGTGCCGATCATGCCGCCGGCGCCGGCGCGATCAACCACCGTCATCGGTTGGCCGAGATATTTCGGCATATACTGCGCGAAGCCACGCGCGAGCCGGTCGGCGCTGCCGCCGGCGTCGAACGGAACGAGGATGGTGACCGGACGTCGCGGCCACGAATCAGCGTGTGCCGGCAGGATGCGCGATGCGGTGAGCAGCGGCTGCGCCTGTCAGAAGATATCTGCGTTGCACCCTATACGATCCTTCCTTGGCGCTTCTCTGCGAACCGGATACGACCCAGCCTCAGATAGGGCAGCGCGATTGAGCCAATCAGCAAGAACAGAATCGCGAGCGCGATCGGCCGCGTCAGCAAAAAGCCGATGTCACCGCCGCTCATTTGAAAGGTCCGCAACAACGCGCCCTCGGTCAGGCGGCCGAGTAGCAGGCCCACAACCGCGGCCGCGACGGGATAGTCGAAGCGCTGCATCAGCCAGCCGATCACGGCGAACACCGCGAGTGTGATGGGTCCCGCCATGTTCTGTGCCAGCGCATAGCTGCCGACGACCGCCAGCGAAAGCACTATCGGCACCAGCAGGCGCAAACGAACCTTCACCACGAAGCCCGCGACGAAGATGAATCCGAAACCGACCACGGCGAGGATGGCGACCTGCGCCAGGCTGGACAGGATGACCGCGTAAACGATATCGGCATGGTCGCGCATGAACGCGGGACCACCGGTGATATTATGCATGCCGAAGGCGACCAGCATGACAGCCGTCGCGCCGCCCGTCGGGATGCCGAGCGCCAGCAGCGTTGCCATTGATCCACCTTCGGAACTGGCGTTCGCGGACTCGGCGGCGATGATGCCGCGCGGATCGCCTGTGCCAAATCGTTCCGGGTCTTTCGCTGCGCGCCGTGCTTCTGAATATGACAGCAGATTAGCGATCGCATGGCCGCCCGGCAGAATGCCGATGCCGCTGCCCAGCAGCGCGCCGCGCAGCAAGGTGGTGGGATAGCGGAATGTCTCCAACATGCCTGCGAAGATGCGACTCGCATTGACCTGGCGGCGCGTTCGGTCGTCCACGATGTAGTCGCGACCGACCAGATTGAACAGTTCCGCCGCCGCAAAGAGACCGACAATCGCGGGCACCGTTGGGATGCCGTCCAGCAGCAGATCGAAGCCGAAGGTGCCACGCGCGGCGCCGCGCACGCTTAAACCGACGGTACCCAGAAGCAAGCCGAACACCCCGGCGAGCAGGCCGCGTGCCAGATGGCGTCCACGCAGGCGCGCGATGAGCGTCATGCCCCACAGCGCTACCATCAGCATTTCCGGCGGTCCCAACCGGATCGCGAATGCGGCAATCGGCTGCGCGAGACACAGCAGCAGCAGATAAGCGACCGCCTGACCGACGCAGGACGCGGCGAGGGCGAGGCCCAGCGCTTCGTTGTGACGACCCGCTTGCGCCATGGGGAAGCCATCGAACGTGGTGCCGACAGCCGCTGCGGAACCGGGGACGTTGAGAAGTACAGCCGGGATCGCCACGCCGAACAATGCGCCGGCGTACATCGCTGTCATGAAGATCAACGCCTGGAGGAAATCCATGTACGGGATCAGCGGCAGACAGATCGCCAGCGCCATCGACGTTGTCAGTCCCGGCACCGCATGGACGGCAAGGCCGATCAGGAGGCCAGGCAATACTACCAACCAAGGCTGCCAGGAGCCGCCGAGCAGATGAACCGCAGCGGCGAGCGCGTGAAAGTCGATCATCCAGCGTCGCCGGGAAACAGCAGCAAAGGCAGCGAAGTCGCAAGAAGTGTATTGAAGCAATAGATAACGATCGCGCAGAATAGCGCCGGGAGCAGCACCAACACGAGAATGCGTCGTTCACCGAGCAGCAATAGCATCGCCAGAATGTAAATGAACGACGCGACATCGAAGCCGAACACCGGCGCGCACACCGCATAGGCGGCGAGCAACACCATGGTTCCGGCGATCTTGCCAGCGATCCCGCGACTCAGCGGCTGGCGATGCGTCGCAGGCTTCTGATCCTCGACTGAAACGACATGAAAACACCCGGCGGCCACCACGATGTAGAGGATCAGTGCCATCGCCGAGGCCGGCACGATCATGATCAGATTTTCGACGTCCTTCTGTGCCCGCCACGCATCCTGGCAGAACCACCCGCACCACGCCGCGATCGCCGTCGCGAAGGCAAGGTGTGGAAGATCGATGGCGATGGTCCTGCCACCGATCGTCAAGCGGGGTTGGGAGGACGCCATGATCGCCTAGTTCTTGATGTCCTGCAGGAACCACTCCGTTGGGAACCTGCGCCCGAGGCCGCGCGCCATCGCCTCGCGATACGCCAGACCGCCACATGCGGCAAACTGCAGGCCCCAGTTGCCAACTGGCCGGTAGTTGGTGATCTGTGTCGGACCGGTGCGCCCGGGTTCACGACCCGCGACTATGTCGGCGTAGAGTGGCCAGGTGCGCCAGGATTTTTCCCGGCGGACAACGGGCGGCAGGCGCTTTTGTTCCTTGGGACTGCCACCGACGAACGCGCTGCGGCTATGACCGAGATCACGCCGGAACTGTCCGGTCTCCGGCAGGTCGAGGGCTTCGTCGCCCTGACGCACGACAACATCGAAGCGTGCGGCACATTCCGGCGCCAAATCGAGCGGTCCGATCGCGACGACGTGCATCCCAGGTTCCAGCCAGTCGGCTTGCACGATCGGAATCATGCTGTCGGTGGTGCTGGCGAGGATGTCGGCGCCGCGCACGGCCTCACGGGCACTATCCACCGGCTTCACGGCGATGCCGAGCTTGGCTGACATCTCGAATGCGTAGCTTTCCCGGTTGGCTTTTGTACGGCTGTAGACGCAGACTTCCTCGATCGGCCGCACAGCGGCGAAGGCCTCCAGCGCAGTGCGTGCCATGCCTCCGGACCCGATCATGCCGACGCGCCGTGCGTCGGGACGCGCGAGCAGGCGTGCACCTACGCCGGCCGCCGCACCCACCCGCATGTGTTGGAGATGCCCGTCGTTGAGGATGGCCAGCGGTTCACCATTCGCCGTGCTGAACAGCAGCACAAGGCCGCAGTACGTTCCGGGCTGCACACAATATTTCTTTTCGGACCAGCTGCCGTCGGCGTTCTTTGGCCAGGTCATGACATCCGATTTAAGACGTACGGCGTAAAACCCAGCCGTGGCGCCTTCAATCGAACCGAAGCGGTAGTAACCGTCCTCGCGTTCGCACGGGACAAAGGTGTCGAGCCGCGGACGGCATACCGAGGCACCGGTCGACATTCCGGCGAAGGCACGCTCCTGCACCTCGATGCAGTCTTTCGTGGTGAGAACGGCCGCCATCACCTCGTTGTCGATCAACAGCACACCGCGTCCTTTCCCGTGGTCGCCAACTGCAGCAACGCCCGCACACCCCGCGCGTCCAGTGCGTCGATGGCATCGCAGTGCGCGACACAGGCCGTCACGGCATCGGGCGTCAGCCAGGTCGCGAGGCAATCGCGGGCCTTGGTGTGATGTTCTTCCTCGGTGATCGGTGCCGCCCCCCAGGACCCGCGTGGCCGCTCGCAGCGCGTGCGCACGATTGTTCCGTCCGCAAGCGTGACTTCAAGGTCGAGATACCGGCCGGCCGTGTAGATGCTCGGGATGTCGCGCGACAATGTTACCTGGATCTTGCGCAGCAGCACCTGCATGTCGGCGCGCGCCAGGCGCTCGTCGGTGAAACTTGAGAGTCCGGCATGGCCATCGAGCAACGCCACGGCGGCGGTGTATTGCAGGCTGAACTTGCCATCGAGGCCGCTGCGCGGATGCGGACGGTCGCTGGAAGGGACGTCGGCGGCGACGATGCGAACGTTACGGATCGCGTCCGGCGATGGGATCTGCGGTCGTGCCATCAACGCGGCGGTGATCGCATAATGGGTGGAGAATTTCGCGGGGAAGATCTTGATCGCGTAGCCGGGATCGACGATGCGGAAAGTCTGCCCGAAATCCAGCAAGGTTTCCCGCGCAAAGCCACGCGGAAAGAAGGCGTCGCCATAACTTTGCGGGGCCGGATCGAACAACGTGGGGCAACCGGTGAAGTCGCGGCGCGTCAACAACGCCGCTTCCAGACCGAGCGCCGCCGCATACGCGCAATGTGTCGCCTTCGTCATGGTGCCAAGGTTGACGAACAGGCCACCACAGCGGGAACCGGCGATGCCGATGGCGTTGGCGTACTGATCGGCATCGAAATCGAGCAGATGGCCGGCGGCGACGGCAGCGCCAATCGGACCGACGAAGCCCGGAGGATGAAAACGCAGCTCGTGTGATTCGAGCGCGCCCGCCGCCTGACGCAAGCGCCCCTGGATCTCAATGCCCAGCACCATCGCAGTCAGAATCTTCGCGCCATCGCTGCCCAACGCCTCGCCGAGCGCGAGGACCGCTGCGAGAGCCGGTGACAGCGCATGCGTCGCCGGCAACCACATCGGCTCGAAGTCGAGCACATGCATGGAGGCGCCGTTGACCAGCGCCGCGGGCACGGTGCCGAGCCGCGCGTTCAGACCCAGCAGAGACGACGACGAACCGCCGCCGGTCCCGGTCAACGGATCGGCGAAGTGCGCGGCAAGGATGCGCGGTGCCTCCTCAAGCCGTGCGCCGGCGACCGCGACCGCGACGCCATCCAGGAACAATTGCCGCGCAGCCGGCAGCAGATGCGCGCCGAGCGGTTCACGTCCGCAGGCGACGATGCGGTCACAGACTTGCGAAGTCAGGCTGGCGTGCGGGCTCGTCACGCCGCGGCCAGTTCGTTCAGCACATAAGGCAGCACCCCGCCGTTGCGTACCCAGTCGGCCTCCCGTCGCGTGTCGACGCGCGAGGTCAACGTGATCATCTCCGACTGCCCTGACGTGCGGTTCAGCCGAACCGGCACATCAGCGCCAGGAACCAACGACACCGCAGTGTCCGGCAGGTCGAACGTTTCGTCACCGGTCAAGCCCAGCGTGCGGCGCGTCATGCCGGGCGGGAATTGCAGCGGCAGTACGCCCATGCCGACGAGGTTGGAGCGGTGGATGCGCTCGAAGCTTTCGGCGATCACCGCGCGGACACCGAGCAAACAAGTGCCCTTCGCCGCCCAATCACGCGACGAGCCGCAGCCGTAATTGCGTCCGGCGACCACCACCACGGGCTGGCGTTCGCTGCGATAACGCTCGGCCGCGTGGAACACGGTCATGACGTCGCCGCTCGGCTGGTGGCGTGTTAAGCCGCCCTCGTGGTCGGGCACAAGTTCGTTGCGCAGGCGGACATTGGCGAAGGTGCCGCGAATCATCACCTCGTGGTTCGCGCGACGCCCAATGTAGGTGCCGAATTTCTGCGCTGGCACGCCGTGCTCGGTGAGATAGGCGCCGGCATCAGTGTTGGCGGGGATCGCGCTGCCGGGTGAAATGTGATCGGTCGTAAGATCGTCACCAAGCATCAGCAGAATACGCGCGCACTGGATCGCGGCACCGTTCGCATCACCGGTATCCAGAAACGGCGGACGGCGCAGATACATGCTGTCCGGATCCCACGCAAACACCGGGCCGGTTGGATGCGGAATATTCGCCCACTCCGGCCCTGGATCGGCGAAGGCATCATACGCGCGGTGGAACAGATCGCCGGTCAGCGCGCCGTCGAGCGTGGCGCGGATTTCGGCGTCGCCAGGCCATAGATCGGCGAGGAACACGGGCTTGCCGTCCGCATCTTCGCCCAAGCTGTCGCCCGTCAGGTCGTGCAGGATGGAGCCCGCCACGGCGTAAGCCACCACCAACGGCGGCGACGCGAGGAACGTGCCGCGCACCGCGGCATTCAGGCGTCCGTCGAAATTGCGATTGCTGGAAATCACCCCGGCCATCACCAGCTTGCGTGCCGCGATCTCTGCCGCAACGTCGGCGGCGAGCGCACCGGAGCCGCTGCCGCAGCTCATGCAGCCGAACCCGACGAGGTGAAAGCCGAGCGCATCCAATCCGTCGGTCAGGCCGGCCTTCGTCAGCATCGCGGGAACCACGCGCGAGCCAGGCGAGAATGACGTCTTCACCCACGGCTTCGCGCGCAGCCCTTTCGCGACCGCATTGCGGGCCACCAGGCCGGCGGCGATCATCTGATAGGGGTTCGCGGTGTTGGTGCAGGAAGCAATCGACGCGATGACAATGTCGCCGTGTCGTAACGGTCGCGTGGCGGTGAGCGGCGGCGCTTCGGCATCGCCCGCCCCTTGGGCCGCGAAGGCACTGCGAAACCGCTGTGGTGCATCTTTCAACGGCACGAGACTTTCCGGCCGGGATGGACCTGCCAGGGACGGTTCCACTGAACTCAGGTCGAATTCCAAAAGGGTTTGGAACGCTGGTTCCAGATCGCGCCACAGGCCCTGCGCCTTGGTGTAGCGCTCCACCAGGTCGATCTGCGCCGGTGGCCGCCCGGTCTGGCGCAAATAGCGCAGCGTCTCCGCATCGACCGGGAAGAAACCCATCGTTGCGCCGTATTCCGCTGCCATGTTGGCGATCGTCGCACGGTCGGGCAGCGACAGATGATCGAGCGCCGGGCCACAGAACTCTACGACGGCCGCCAGCACGTCGGAGGCGCGCAGGAAACGGGTGAGCGCAAGCACGATATCGGTGCACATCACGCCTGGCCCCGGCGCGCCCAGCAGGCGGCAACCGATGACGCGCGGCGTCGGCAAACCCACCGGCTGGCCGAACATGGCCGTCGCAGCCTCGATGCCACCGACCCCCCAACCGAACACGCCGAGCGCGTTGACCATCGGCGTGTGGCTGTCCATGCCGACAAGGCTATCTGGAAACGCCACCGGACTTCCGTCCTGCGTGGTGCGGACGACGACCTGGGCGAAGTGCTCGATATTGACCTGATGCACGATGCCATTGCCTGGCGGCACGACACGCAGGTTGTGGAACTGCTCCATCGCCCAGCGCACCACGCCGTAGCGCTCGGCATTCCGCTCCAGTTCCAGGCGCAGGTTGCGCGCATACGCGTCGGGCGTGCCGGCGAAATCGACACGCACGGAATGATCGATCACCAGTTCCGTCGGGATGACCGGATCGATGCGCCGCGGATCGAGGCCGCGCGCCACCATGGCGTCGCGCATGGCGGCGAGATCGATCAGCAGCGGCACACCGGATGAATCCGGCATCAGAACGCGCACGGGATGAAACGACACTTCGCGTCCCAACGCGACCGGATCGGGCCAGCGCGCCAGGGCGGCGATATCGTCCTCTGTCACCGTCACGCCGTCCTCGTGCCGCACCAGGTTTTCCAGCAGCACCTTCAGCGACACCGGCATGCGGTCGAGCGTCACGCCCAGCGCGGCGCCGAGCTTTGGCAGACTGTAGATGCCGACATCGCCGTCCGCAGTGGGGAGCGTGTCGAACGTGCGATACGAGTTACGCATGGGTGGCACTCACGTGCCGCTGGTCGGGGCCGCGAAGGATTTTTCGATGGTCCGCAACCGACTGAGCCCCATCAGCTCGTTCAGATCCCCGAATGGCACCAGCAGATCCGGACGATCGATCACCCGCTGTTCCTCGATGGACTGGCCGAACACGGCCAGTGCGTTCTTCATGCCCTGAATCGCGGCGGCGGTCAGCATGCGGGGATACGACACCGCCTTGACGCCCAGATCCTCGAGTTGGCGGGCCGACAGCAGCGGCGTGGTTGGGCGCTGGCGGATGCCGAACCCCATGTTGACTGTCAACGGCTTGGTGACGTTGCGCGCGACCGTGCCGATGTCCTCGGCGGTGAGCAGGGCGTCGGCGAACAGCAGATCTGCGCCGGCCTCCGCGTAGAGATTGAGCCGGCGAATCGCCTCACCCACACCGTAAATCGCAGTCGCGTCGGTGCGCGCCTTGATGACGAAATCGGGGTCGCGGCGCGCTTCCGAAGCGGCACGGATCTTCTCCACGCCTTCCTCGGCGGAGATGACCTGTTTGCCTTCCATGTGGCCGCATCGTTTCGGCCACACCTGGTCCTCGATCAGCAGGCAGGCCAGCCCGGCACGTTCGAAGCCTTGCACGGTGAAGTAGACATTCAGTGCGTTGCCGTAACCGGTGTCGCCGTCGGCGGAGAGCGGGATGGAACTGATCGCGGCCAGGGCACCGGACGCGCGCAGGTTCTCCGCGTAGCCCATGATGCCGACATCGGCCCAACCAAGTGTGCTTTCGCTGAGCGCGGCGCCCGAGATTGCGGCGGTCGTATAGCCTGCCTGCTCGACCAGACGGAGACTGAAGCCGTCATAAACGCCTGGGGCGATCATGATGCCCGGACCGCCCAGCAGGTCCCGCATTCGGGCGCCCGGAGACCGCGTCCGGGCCAGCGCGGGCGGAGGGATCGGATCCATCGTTTGCTTCCTGAGTTAACTGCACGGTAGCCACGCCAAGCAAAATGTGTCAACAGATTGGTCGAATGCATAGGAATCAGCGGACGAAAATGGGCATCAGCGTCCAGGATTGTCAACATATTGGCGAAGAGACCGGCTCCGCGGACAGCGGCGACACACTGGCGGAGCAGGTCTACCGCCGGCTAAGCGCGGCCATTTTAGCCGGCGAACTCGCGCCCGGCGCGAAGATCAGCGAGCCCGCATTGGCCCGGCAATACGGGGTGAGCCGCGGCCCCCTGCGCGAGGCGCTGCATCGACTGCAGGAACGCAAGCTGATCACTCGATCCGCTCGGCAAGGACCGCGCGTCGTGCGACCGTCCGCGGCGGCACTGGCAGAGCTGTTCGTGGTGCGAGAGGCGCTGGAGGGGATGGCGGCCCGGCTGGTCGCCAGCCACGCGACGGACGCCGAGATCGCCCGACTGCGAGCGGCCGTCAACGACAATGCATCCGCGCTGCAAAGCAACGATGGTGCGTTGTTGGAAATCGATGACCTGCACGATCGGGACTTCCATTTCTCCATCGCGCAATATAGCCGCAACCCGATGCTGACGGAGTTGCTGTGCGCAGAACTCTACCCGTTGTTGCGGTTATACCGGGGGCCACCCGCTGGCGTGCGCCCGCGCGGCCGGCGTGCCGTGGTGGAACATGAGCGCGTGGTATCCGCAATCGAGGATCGTGATCCTGACCTGGCGGAAATCATGATGCGCCGGCATATCGCCGCTGCGCGCACGCGCCGGCAAGCGGCACTGGTTGCGACGCTGTCACGGTAGCCTGGTTCGGCTTGCATGGGGCGCCCCACATTCAGACGCCGCGTATCATCTCACTTTCCGAGCGCTACGCACCCTGCCGCCGGACGGCCGATGCCGCCCGGCCTCGCGGTTGCTGTAGCAGCCAAAGCGCCTCCAATTCCTCGTCGCGGCCACGCGAGGGGCAAACTGCGATGCAAGCATTCAACTGAATGCAGGAAAGATTGCACCGTTGCAGCGACGAACGCGCGCGCAAGATTGCAGCCATGCCCTAATATACCCGCACCAAATTGCGAACGATGCAGTCCCAGTCAGCAACCACTCGATGGAGATGACCGGGTCGAGCTACGGAGCCGAAATGTTCCAGGCGGCAGAATCGCCGTGAGCAACGAGCTATGGCACACGCGCCAGACCGAATTCATTGATACGAAATGACGACACAGGCATTGCGGGACATTGTGACGAACCTTGGAACCATTAAGGCATGCTTCGCCGCCTACTTGTTGACCAGCCGCGCGCCGCAAAAATTCAGAGCGAGCCCACGGCTCCGCCACCAAATCCCCCCACGCCAGCCTGCGCAACCGGGCCGCCCTGAACCCTCCGCCGCAACAGCCAAGTCTCCCCGGCGGGCTTCCTCTTGCGTTCGGACTTTGCTCCGAGGGCGTGGCGGGCCCCGTCGTCCGGCGTCGGCCAGCGCTTCTCACTCAGCCATCTGCACTCCCCCAGGCGATCACGCATGTGCTGACCGCGACCGCGGGTTCGCGACGCTCAGCGAGCGGCCGGCGTTTCCCAGGGACCGGAGACGGCGCACCGCGATGGTGGAGCGCGCATTCACGCTGATCTGCGCGCGGCCCTGACCGGTGCCGGATGATATGCGTCGGCGCGGGCTGGCACTGGAGTATGCCACGCTCGTCTGGAACGTCGTCGGTGTTGTCGTACTCGCGGTCGCAGCCTGGCGCTCCGGCTCCGTCGCACTTGCGGGCTTCGGGCTCGACAGCCTGATTGAGATCTTCGCGTCCGTCGTGGTGATCTGGCAGCTCACCGACATAGCGGCGGACCGCGAACGACGGGCAATGCGGCTGATCGGCGGCGCCTTCCTTCTCCTCGCGCTCTATGTGTTGCTGCAATCCGCAGTCGCCTGGCACGCCGGCACCCACGCGGCGCCTTCGATCCCCGGCATGGTGTGGCTGCTCGCGACGATTGCGGCGATGCTATTGCTCGCCTATGGCAAACGGAGCGTCGGCCGCGCACTCGGCAACGTGGTTCTGCTCACGGAATCGAAGGTCACGTTGATCGACGCCGCACTGGCTGGCGCGATGCTGCTCGGCGTCGGCGCAAACACGCTGTTCGGCTGGTGGTGGGCAGATCCGCTCGCCGGCCTGGTCATTGTGGCTTACGGCATTCGGGAAGGACGCGCCGCGCTACGCCACGCAGCAGCGGGTCAGTGACAGGCGCAACCATCCGTCGGGCCGCGGTCGTCGCGCACCACGTGATGATCGATCCATTCGGCGACCAGGCGGCGCGCCTCGTTCATCGAGGCTTCCGGATGATGGATCCGATACAAGGTGGTGCATGCCTGGAATGCCGCCATGTCGTCCGATCCCAACTGGCGCAGGTCGCGGTAGGCTGTGATCACCGCGCGCTCGCAGCGACGGGCAATCAGGCTGGTATCGTGACCCATGGACCGGCGGGCTCCTTGTTGCGAATTATTCGCAATTGAAGTGGTAGAATACGTGCCTGACCCGTGATGGGCAATAGCTCGCAACGACACGCCGTCGATTTGGCCGAGTGCTTGCCGGCAGGCCCGTGTCTCGGCAAACTCATGCGAAAGCGACGCATAATCGAGAGGGGACCGCATGCAACTCCTGGCATTGATCGGCGCGCTCGGAATCATTGTTGCCATCGTCGCAGCAGTGTTCTTCTTCGGCGGGTACTACAACATCGCTGCCACAGAGCAGGACAACGGCGCGGTTGCCTGGGCATTGATCCAGGTCCGCCAGGCCTCGATCGACCGCCACGCCACCGACACGCCATCGGGGTCGCTGGACAATCCGGCCACGGTCCAGGCAGGTGCGAAGGCCTTTGCGACACGAGGCTGCGTCAACTGCCATGGCGGTCCGGGAGCGCAATGGGCCAAGTTCTCCGAAGGTCTCAACCCCGGCCCTCCCGATCTGAAGGACGTTGTCGGGGGACTGCAGCCGCGCGAGATCTTCTGGGTGGTGAAAAACGGCATACGCATGACCGGCATGCCGAGCTTTGCCGGCGCCGGAGTTCCCGACCCGGAAATCTGGTCGATGGTCGCGTTCCTGAAAAAGCTGCCGACGGTATCGGACGCCGACTTCAAGGCCTGGAGCGCATCGGCTCCGTGACCCTGGCAAGATCCGGACCCACTGCACATATCGAACGTTGAACCAGAGCCTCAACCCAAAGGCACAACCCAAAGGCACAACATGGACTTCGACCTGTTCGTCATTGGTGGCGGTTCCGCAGGCGTGCGGTGCGCGCGCATCGCCGCGGGACATGGTGCGCGCGTCGGCATTGCCGAGGAGCGCTTCTGGGGCGGCACCTGCGTCAATGTCGGCTGCGTACCGAAAAAGCTGTTGGTGCAGGCCGGCGAATATGGCGCATGGGCCGACGATGCCGCGGGCTTCGGCTGGACCATCAAGAAGGGACCGCACGACTGGGCAAAGCTGATCGCCGCGAAGGACCGCGAGATCGGTCGGCTCAACGCCATCTACAAGCGGCTGCTCGACAATGCCGGCGCCTCGATCTTTGAATCACGTGCGACGTTCGTGGATGCGCACACGCTCGATGTCGGCGGCAAACAAGTCACCGCGGAACGTATCGTCATCGCCACCGGCGGGCACCCGGTAAGTCCTGCAATCCCCGGCGCCGAACTAGGGATCATTTCCGACGCTGCGTTCTATCTACCGCACATGCCAAAGCGCGTGGCGATCGTCGGCTCCGGCTACATAGCGGTGGAGTTTGCCGGCATCTTCGCCGGACTTGGCGCACACGTGGACCTGATCTATCGCCAGCCGCTGCCGCTCCGCGGCTTTGATCTCGATCTCCGCGAATCTCTGGCGGAAGCGCTCGGCGCCCAGGGCATTTCGCTGCACCCCGGTTGTATTCCGACGAAGCTGGAGGCTGACGGCGACGAACGCGTGCTCAGCTACGGCGACGGACAAACATTGCGCACCGATCTGGTGTTCTTCGCGACCGGCCGCGCCCCGGCAACAAACAACCTCGGCCTCGAAACGGCCGGCGTGAACACGAACAAGGATGGCGCGGTGCTGGTCGATCACAACCTGCGCACCTCACAACACCACATCTACGCCATGGGCGACGTCACCGATCGGCTGAACCTGACCCCGGTCGCCACCGCCGAGGGCCACGCGCTTGCCGACACACTATTTGGCAAGAACCCACGGGCCATCTCACTGCGCAATGTGCCAACAGCGGTGTTCTCGACCCCGCCAATCGGGACATGCGGCCTCACCGAGGAAGAGGCCGCTGAACATGGGCCTGTCGACGTCTATGTCAGCAAGTTCACGCCAATGCGCCACACGCTAACGGGCCGTGTGCGCAAGACCATGTTGAAACTGATCGTGGATCAGGCGAGCCAGAAAGTAGTCGGCGCCCACATGCTCGGCGAGGACGCGCCCGAAATCATGCAAGGCCTGGCAATTGCCATCGTGATGGGCGCGACAAAAGCTGATTTCGATCGCACCATCGGCATCCATCCGACAGCGGCCGAGGAATTCGTCACACTACGGACGCGCACCCGCGTGACAGGAGTGGCGAAGGCAGCGGAATAGCGTATCCTGCCTCGGTAAATAAGTTACCGAGGAAACGACAATGAAGAGACGGGCTTTCATAGCCGCCGCAGCGGCAACCGCGGCATTGCCGCTCGCGCGACCCGCCATTGGCGCCAATACAAAGACGTTGATCTTCGTGCCGCAGGCCAATCTGACCAGCCTCGATCCCGTTTGGACCACCGCCACGGTCACCCGCAACTTCGCGCTGATGGTCTACGAGACCTTGTATGGCCGCGATCAGGCGTTCAACCCGCAGCCGCTGATGGTTGAAGGCCACACCATCGACGATGACGGCAAGCGCTGGACCATGAAGCTGCGCGAGGGCCTGCTGTTCCACGACGGAACCCCCGTGCTGGCGCGAGATTGCATCGCGTCCCTGCAACGCTGGCTGAAACGCGACGCCGTCAGCGTCACGATCAACGCGCGCGTCGACGCGATCGAGGCGCCCGACGATCGCACGCTGGTCTGGCGGTTGAAAAAGCCGTTCCCGCTATTGGCACATTTCCTGTCGAAGGTGCAGCCGCAGCCGGTGATTGTGCCGGAACGTCTGGCCGCCACCGATCCGTTCAAGCAACTGACCGAGATCGTAGGATGCGGGCCGTTCCGTTACCTGCCGGACGAGTTCGTGTCCGGCAGCCACGCCGCATTCGCGCGTTTCGACAAGTATGTGCCGCGCCAGGAGCCCGCATCGTACAATGCCGGCGGGCACAAAGTGCTACTGGATCGGGTGGAGTGGCGGATCATTCCCGACACAGCAACTGCAACGAATGCGATGATCGCCGGCGAGGTGGATTGGCTCGAACTACCGTCGCCCGACATCATCCCCATGCTGAAGCGCGCCTCGGGCGTGAACACGGGCCTGCTGGATATCTACGGTACCGTGGCGATCCTGCGTCCCAACAGCCTGACCGTGCCGACCAACAATGTTGGCGTGCGCAAGGCGATGATGGCGGCGGTCGATCCGCGCGAAGCAATGATCGCGGCGATGGGTGAAGACGAGTCCGGTTGGCGCGCCCCGATGGGCTTCTTCCTGCCCGGTGTGGCGGCCGCCAACGATGCTGGCATGGAATTCCGCCACAAGCGTTGGACTACCGATGAAGTAAAGGCGATGCTCGACAAGGCCGGCTATGGCGGCGAGCGCATCGCGCTGCTGCATCCCACCGATCAGGTCATCTACAACGCGTTCATCACCGTGGCGGCCGATGCGTTCCGCAAGGTCGGGCTCAACATCGACGAGCAGATGGTGGATTGGGGCACCGTGGTGCAGCGCCGCACCAGCAAGGAGACCACCGACAAAGGTGGCTGGTCGATCTTCCCCGCCGGCGCGCCGGGGCCGGAATATGTCGATCCGATGCTGGCGAATACGCTCCGCAGCAACGGCGCGAAGGCGTGGTTTGGTTGGCCGGATGACCCGAAACTGGAAGCAGCGTACGAGGCATGGATCGATGCGCCGAACGACACGGAACGCCACAAACAGGAAGTCGCATTCCAAGCGGCGGCGTTCGACTACGTGCCGACGATACCGCTCGGCCAGTACCTGCCTCAGGCAGCATGGCGATCGAATGTCACAGGACTGCTGAAGGGCTCCGCACCGGTATTCTGGGGCGTGGACAAAGGCTGAGGTGGCGAAAGGCTGCCACCAAATAGGGGCTCCCCCTCCCCTGCGGGCCCCTTGCGGGAGGGGGTTAGGGGGAGGGGGAGCCCCGGCTCCGTCACACGCGCCGCAAGAAACACCGATCCTCCACCAGAATGCACTTCGTCCGCATCGCATGCTCGAAGTTCTCGCGCGCCTCGGGATCGGCCCGCAGCGCATCGCGATAGCGCTCATACGCCGCCAGGCTATCGAACTCGATCAACGCCAGTGCAAAGTTGTTGGCGCCTTCCTTCGGGAGGAAGTACCCCACCAACGCACCGCCGCATCGTGCGATGATCGGCGGCCATGTCGTCGCGTAACGCTCGAAGTCCGCGATGCGATGCGGGTCGAGCGTATACCGGATGCAGCAGGTGATCATCACGGCACCTCACAGCATGCGGTACTGAGTGCGCTCGCGCTTATTGAGCCGCGGCACGCCTTCCCCGACGATCAACGCCTTGAAGTGCGGCGTCTGCTGATGCGCTTCGAACGCCGCTTCATCCTCGAACAGTTCGTAGAACAGAAACTGCGCAGGGTTGCTCACGGCGCGATGCACCAGGAACATCTTGGTGCCCGGTTCCTGCCGCGCCTGAGGCGCGAAACGCGCGAGGATATCGGCCACCGTATCGGCCTCGCCTTCGCGGGCTTCCCAAATAGCGGTGACGGCGAGGCCGCCGGTGATCTGCTGGGTCTGCATGTCGTCCTCCTGTTGAACACGCAGAGGACGTAGGCGCATTCGAGCACCGGATCAGCACGGATTGCTTCGGTGGTCGGCGAAGTGTCTCTTTTCACCAGCCGCGATGGCGAAGAGATCAGTGTCCCGCGTGGCTGCCGGAGAAATCCGGTGCCGCCAGCCCGGACTTTTCCAGCTGTCGCACCAGCGCCTGCTTCAGGCGTTCCAGTCCCGCCTCGGTGGACGCCTCGGCACGCGCCACCAACACGGCCTGTGTGTTGGACGCGCGCAACAACCACCAGCCGTCATCGGTCTGCACCCGCACGCCATCGATCTCCGACACCTTCGCCCCGTCGGCACGCAATCGGGCAGCGACCTCCTCGATCACCGCGAACTTACGCGTGTCGTCGCAATCGAAACGAATCTCCGGCGTGTTGATCACCTGCGGCAGCGCATCGCGGATCGCGGACAGCGGCTGATCTTCGCGTGCCAGCACGCCCAGCATGCGCACCGCTGCGTACAGCGCATCATCAAACCCGTACCACCGATCGGCGAAGAAGATGTGCCCCGACATTTCGCCGGCGAGCGGTGAACCGGTCTCCGCCATCTTCGCCTTGATCAGGCTGTGCCCGGTGCGCCACATCAGCGGATTGCCCCCAGCGCGCCCGATCTCGTTGAACAGCACCTGGCTCGCCTTCACGTCAGCAATGATCGTCGCGCCCGGATGCTCGCGCAGCACGTCACGCGCCAGCAACACCAGCATCTGATCGCCGAACAGGATGCGACCCTTGTCATCGACCAGCCCGATACGATCCGCATCGCCATCCAGAGCGATGCCGACATCGGCTCGGCGTGCCGCCACCTCTGCGATCAGCTGCGCCAGATTCGCCGGCACAGTCGGATCCGGATGATGCGCCGGGAACCTCCCGTCGATCTCCCCGTTCAGCACGATGTGTTCGCCCGGCAACCCGGCAACCAGCCGCTTGAGCACCTCGCCCGCGGCGCCGTTGCCGTTGTCCCACACCACCTTCAGCATTCGATCGCCGCCATCCCAGTCGGCGAGTACGCGAGCAATGTAATCGCCGGACACATCGACGTTGCGTTCCAGCGCGACCTGCTCCTCCTCGACATCGCCGGCCAGCCCGATCTCTCCCAGGCGTTTGATGTCCTCGCCGAAGAATGGCTTGCCGCGCAGCATCATCTTGAAGCCATTGTAGTCAGCCGGATTGTGGCTGCCCGTGACCATCACCGCGCCGTCGGTCTTCAACCTGGTGGACGCGTAATACAGCATCGGTGTGGGGCCGAGGCCGATACGTGTCGCCTCGATGCCGCTGGCGCCGAGACCTTCAACGAGCGCGGCTTCGAGTTGCGGGCTCGACAGACGGCCGTCATAGCCCACCGCAGCGGTGCGACCGCCCTGCCGCGCTATGATCGATCCAAAACAGCGGCCAATGGCGAAAGCGTCCACCGCCGACAGGGTTCGGCCGACGATGCCGCGGATATCGTACTCGCGCAGGGTGGTTGGATCGAACCGATGTTGAAATGTCATGATCAAACAGTCTTGCGCGCAACGGCGTCCACGAGGAAGTCCGGCGAGTTGACATACTGCCGCAGAAAAGCGCGCACGGCATCCGCCAGCTCGGGGCGCTTCAGCGCATAGGCGATCTGCGCTTCCAGGAAGCCAATCTTGTCCCCACAGTCGAAACGATGGCCTTCGTAGCGCAGGCCGTGGAATGGCTGGTTGCCGATCAGCTTCGCCATGCCATCCGTGAGTTGCACCTCGCCGCCGGCACCTCGCTCCATGCGCGCCAGATGGCCGATCACTTCCGGCATCAGGACATAGCGTCCGATGATGGAGAGATTGGAGGGCGCATCCTTGGGCGCCGGCTTCTCCACTAGCCCCTGCACTTCCACCAGGCGCCCGTCGTCCTTGCCGATGCGAAGAATGCCGTAGCGGTTGGTCTGCTCGGGTGGCACCTCTGTCACCGCGACGACGTTGCCGCCGGTGTCGCGATACACATCGGCCAGCTGGCGCAGGCACGGCGTTTCCGCCAGCACCAGATCGTCCGGCAACATGACCGCGAACGGTTCGTCGCCGACGAATGCACGGGCGCACCAGACTGCATGACCCAGCCCCAGAGGCACCTGCTGCCGCATCGTGACAAGCGATCCCGGTTCCACGTGGGTGTCGCGCAATTGCTCCAGTGCGTCGGTCTTGTTGCGTTCCCGCAGCATCGCCTCCAATTCGAAGGCAACGTCGAAGTGTTCCACCAACGCCGTCTTGCCGCGGCCGGTGACCATGCAGAACTGCTCGATGCCGGCAGCACGTGCCTCCTCGATCGCGTACTGGATCAGGGGCTTGTCGACCACCGGCAGCATCTCCTTCGCGGTGGCCTTGGTGGCAGGTAAGAATCGCGTGCCGAGCCCGGCAACAGGCAGCACGACTTTGCGCAATGGCTTGATCACGATGGCTCCCATTGATTTCCCGATCGGCCGGCGGCAGCGAACATGGCCGGCAGGCGGAAATGTGGCGTTAACGGCACATCTGGCGGTGACACGTGAAGGCGAGGCGTATCACGAAATCGCGCGAAACGTCATCCGGTACTACTGCCCTGCCGCAACAACACGTCGCGCGCCAGGTTGACGCGCGTGGCGACCCAGTCGGACCCACCGCTGTCAGGGTGGGCCGCGCGCATCAGGCGGTGGTGGGCGGCACGGATTTCCGCCTCAGTGGCGCCGGGACGCAGGCCGAGAACCTGGTAGGCCTCCTCCGCGGTCATGCCGCTTTGGCGGCGACGGGGAGGCGGCTGGCTCGATTGACCTCCGCCCCCCGGTTGCTGGCGCGGCTGCGGACCGATACCGGCGCGATAGGCCTTCCAGCGCTGCCAGATCAACGGGCCGAACATGGCCAATGCGCCAAGCGCGATGCCCTCGCGGCCGGTCAGGATGAGCAGCAGTGCCAGACTGATGCCGGCCAGCGCCGCAATCCACGCGAGTAACGACTTGATCGTTGTGATGGAAGCGCGTTCGAACGCTCGCAACCCCCCGAGGAAGAGGAAAAGCGTGAACCCACCAAGGACGAGCCAGAGCATGATGCACTGTCAGGCGGTGTTGCGGCCGCCGTAGCGTCGGACGCGCAGATCTGCCTGCTCCTTATGGGCGGCGAAGTTCTCGATCGCGCAGAGCCGAGAGCAGTATTCGCCAATCATTGCTGTTGCCTCGGGAGTTACCTCCTGATAAGTTACCGTCTTCAGGAATTTTCCAACCCACAGTCCACCCGTGTAACGCGCCGCACGCTTTGTCGGCAGCGTGTGATTGGTACCGATGACTTTGTCGCCATACGCGACGTTGGTTTCCTTGCCGAGGAACAACGCGCCGTAATTGGTCATTCGATCGAGGAACCAGCGAGGCTCGCGTGTCAGCACCTGAACGTGCTCGGACGCGATGCGGTCGGCTTCGGCAACCATCTCCTCATCGGTGTCGCACAGGATGATCTGGCCGTGGTCACGCCACGCGGCTCCGGCGATATCGGCCGTTGCCAGCCGGGCAAGCTGGCGATCGATTTCCGCCGGCAGTTCGTCGGCGATCTTCGCTGATGTGGTCAGCAGGATTGCCGGTGACGTGGGCCCATGTTCGGCCTGGCCCAGCAGATCCGTGGCGCACATCTCCGCATCCGCGGTGTTGTCGGCGATGATCAGCGTCTCGGTCGGACCGGCGAGCAGGTCGATGCCGACGCGACCAAACAATTGCCGTTTCGCCTCGGCGACGAATGCGTTCCCGGGACCAACCAACATGTCGACGGCGGGAATGCTGGACGTGCCGAGCGCCATCGCCGCCACAGCCTGAATGCCGCCGAGCAGATAGATCTCATCCGCACCGCCCAGCGCCATCGCAGCGACGGTCGCCGCCGGCGGCACGCCATTCAGCGGCGGCGTGCAGGCGGCGACACGCTTCACGCCGGCGACCTTCGCTGTCAGCACGCTCATGTGCGCAGACGCCACCATGGGATAGCGGCCCCCTGGTACATAACAGCCGACACTCGCGACCGGGATGTTCTTATGGCCCAGTCGAACGCCGGGCAGCGTCTCCACCTCGACATCGCGCAATGCCGCCCGCTGCACCTCGGCAAAACGGCGGATCTGGGCCTGGGCAAACTTGATGTCCTCGATCACCTGCGCGGGCAGACTGTCTATCAGCGCCTGGATTTCCCCAGCGGACAGTCGGAAGCTCTTCGGCTCCCACTTGTCGAATTTCGCCGACAGCTCACGCACCGCCGCGTCGCCACGGCGGATCACGTCATCGAGGATAGCCTCGACCGTCTGGCGCACCTTGCGGTCGGCTTCGAATTTCTCTGCGTCCGTCGCGCCACGCTTGATATTGCGGATCATCGTGCGGCGATCCTGCTACGTCGGCAGCACCTCGTCCAGGTGCCACTCCTCGGCCGATGCACCAGCCAGCGCCTGAATACGGTCCTCGTCGGCACCGAGTTCCGCCGCAGCGCCGGAGTAAACGATGTGGCCATTTTCCAGGACAAACGCATGGTCGGCAATCTCGAGCGCGACGCGCACATTCTGCTCGACCAGCAGGACCGACATGCCCTCATCGCGCATTTGGGCAACGATGCGAAAGACCTCCTTCACGATCAACGGCGCAAGGCCCTGCGAAGGTTCGTCGAGGATCAGCAGCCGCGGGTTCAACAGCAAAGCGCGCGCTATCGACAGCATTTCCTGTTCGCCGCCGGAGAGTTGCCGACCGCGGTTCTGCTTGCGTTCAGCCAGGCGCGGGAACACCTGATAAACGCGAGGGATCGTCCATGACCCCGGCCGTTCGATCGGAACGTGCAGGTTCTCGTCAACTGTGAGGTTGGCGAAGATGCGGCGTCCCTCCGGCACAAAACCGACGCCCGACGCAGCAATCCGGAACGGCGGCAAGCGCGTGCAGTCCTTGCCGAAGATGCTGACGCTGCCGGTGCGCGCCGGCGTCAGGCCCACCAGGCTGCGCAGCGTGGTCGACTTGCCGGCACCATTGCGACCAAGTAACGTGGTGATGCTGCCCTCAGCAACCGTCAAGCCGACATCGTGCAGGATGTGGCTCTTGCCGTAGTAGGTGTTGAGGCCCTGGGCTTCCAGCGCGTTCATTCGGCCTTCCCCAGATAGGCAGCCTGCACGTGAGGGTCCTCGGCGATCTGCTGCGGCGTACCGTCCGCAAGCGTGCGGCCCTCGGCCAGCACGGTGATGCGGTCCGCCAGGTTGAACACCACCCGCATGTCGTGTTCGATCAATACGATTGTATAGGCGCTATCACGATGCAGACGACGGATCAGGCCGGCGATCTGGTACGTCTCCTGCTCACCCATGCCGGCAGTCGGTTCGTCCAACAACAGAAGACGAGGCCGCAAGGCGAGTGCCATGGCAATCTCGGCGGCGCGTTGGTCACCATGCGACAGTTCGCCGACATGGCGATCGCCCTTCCCTGTCAACCCGACCTTCGCCAGGAGTTCGTCCACCTCGCGCATCACCCGCGTTGTTTCGGACTGGCTGACCCACATGTGCAGCCGGAAGCCATCGGCGGATTCTTGCGCGATCCGGACGTTCTCGCGCACTGAGAGTTCGGGAAAGATCTCAGTGATCTGGAACGTGCGCGCCATGCCGCGGGCGACACGCGCGGTAACAGGTAGCCGGGTGACTGTCTCGCCATCGAACACAATGTCCCCCTTTGTCGGGGGAAAGAAACCGGAGATCATGTTGAAGAATGTCGTCTTCCCGGCACCGTTCGGCCCGATGATGGCGCGGAGTTCGCCATCCTCCACGTTCATCGACACGCCTTCCACCGCGACAAGTTCGCCGAAGTGTTTCGAGACGTCGCGGACCTCCAACAGGCTCATGCGGCACCCCGTCGCTGCAGCATGCCCAGCAGACCACGTGGGAAGAATAGCACGACCAGGACGAAGATCAGACCGATGAAGCTCATCCAGTTTACGGTCATCGAGGAGATGTAGTCCTGCAACACAACAAACACGGCTGCGCCGAGCAGCGGCCCCCAGAAGGCACGCATGCCACCCATAACTGTCATGATGACGATCTCACCGGACAGCGAATAGTGCAGTGCCATCGGATCGGCGAAGTTGTTGAGGAGCGCATAGAGCGAGCCTGCCAGCGCGGTGAAGAAGCAGGAGATCGAGAACGACAGCCAGATATGCCGCTCGATTGGAATGCCAAGGAACCGGGCGCGTCGTTCGTTCTCGCGTATAGCGACCAGTGTGCGGCCGAACGGCGAGCGGAGGATGAAGGCCATCAGCCCAACCGCGATCGCGAACACGAACAGCAGGAAATAGTAGAACGCGTTAGGGTTCGACGTGATATCGATCACGGCCACGCCAAGATCGAGCGGTGCCCGCACAAAGCCGCGCAGTCCGTCGTAGCCACCGGTCAGATCGTTCCAGCTGTACGCGATGTAGAATGCCACCTGCCCAAACGCGACGGTGACCATTGCGAAATACACACCGCGACGGCGGACAATCAGCAGACCGAACAGCGTGCCGGCGACACCACCGAGCAGCGTGCCCAACAGCATTGCCAGAGGCGTGGAGGCCGCGAGGAATTTCAACGTCAGACCGGCACCGTAGGCACCCAGGCCAAAATACGCGGCATGACCGAAGCTCATCTGCCCGGTGAAGCCCAGCAGGATGTTGAAACCCATCGCGGCCAAGCCCAGCACGAGCACCCGACCGGCCAGCGCGGTGTAGCCACCAACAAGTGGCAGCCAAAATGGTGCAGTGAGGAGTATGGCCCAAATCACGATCAGCGGCAGCCAACGCAGCTCGGGGCGACGTCCAGCGCCGTCGGCGACCGTCGCGCTGTTCATGTGAGCATCCCTTCCTCACCCATCAGGCCGCGTGGTCTGAGTAGCAGCACAACGGCCATGATGACGTAGATCACGGCTTCACTTGCTGACGGCCAGACGATCGTCGTGAGCGCCGCGGCGACGCCGATAAGCAAACCTCCGAGCAGGGTTCCAGTAAGACTGCCGACGCCACCAACGATGATCGCGATGAAGCTGGGCATCAGCAGATCGTCGCCCATGTTTGGATTGAGGCCGATCTGACCTGCGGCAAGCACGCCGCTCAATCCGGCGAGCAGCGAGCCGAGTGCGAAGTTGAACGAGCGCAGCATACGAACGTTCACCCCGAGCGCGGCAACCGTTTCCAGGTCGAGCGTGCCAGCGCGAATGCGCACGCCGACGCGCGAGTAGCGCAGGAATGCGAACAATCCGACCACCGCAACGATCACCACAACGACCATGAAGATGCGGTACCAGGTGATGAAGAAAAGGTCAGGACTGATTGGCTGCGAAAGAATGTCCGGGATGCCGAGAGGCAAGCCGTTGGGTCCCCAGATGTAGCGGCACACATCCTGCAGGATGAATGCGAGACCGAATGTCAGCAGCAGACTGTACACGGGGTCACGGTTATAGACCCGCCGGATCATCAGTCGCTCGATGATAAAACCGAATACGGCAGTCAATAACGGTGAAACGATCAGCGCACCCCAGAACCCAATGTAGGGCGTCAGCACGAAGGCCATGTAGCCGCCGAGGGCGAGGAAGTTGCCGTGCGCGAAGTTGATGACGTTGCTGAGATTGAGAATCAGCGACAGCCCCAATGCCATCAGCACATAGAATGTGCCGATGATGAGACCGTTGGTGACGTTGAACAGTATGAGCTGAAGCATTTGCCCCTCCCCCGCCCTCCCCCGCGAGGAGGGAGGGAGAGACGTCCGTCAGGCCGGATGCGTCATCTTGCAGCCGGTATCAGCGACGGTCCCGGCCGCCTGCTCGCCTGGAACCAACGCTTCGACCTTGAACACGTTGTCCGGATTCCCCTCGGGCGGATGCGCCTGGCCGACAAAGATGTTCGGCATCAATTGATGGTCCCCGGCGCGATAGAAAACCTTGCCCGGCTGCAATGCGACATCGGGTGGCAGCTCGAGGCCTTCCATCGCGACCGACAGCTTCGGCCCTTCCAGCGACTTCGCCTTGTCGGCGGCAAGCCGAACCGATTGGATTGCGACATAGCCGAACCAGTGACGCGCGCTGGGCGTCTTGCCAACCGCCTTACGAAAGTCGGCGACGAACTTCACCACCTCGGGGACGTTCGGCTGGTCCCACCACCACTCCATATCCCACCAGCCGGTCTGGGCATCCTTCGGCACCGACTTGATGCCTTCGAGTTCGAACAGCGCACCACCAAGGGCCATGTCCTTGTTCATGCCGAACTGCACGAACTGCTTCATGCAGTCGATCTGTGCGAGACCGCCCATATTGTTCAGCAGCACGTTCGGCTTGTAGCCCTTCGCCTTGATCAACGTGGCTGAGAACTCTGTCGTGTTGATCGGCAGCATGTCGCCTTCGAATTCGCCGCCTGCCTTCTTCAGATTCTTGACAAAGGCATCCTGCAGCGTGTGGCCATAGGCGTAATCGGGGGTAATGAAGAACCACTTCTTGCCGAATCGCTTGATCAGTTCCGGCGTGATCGCAGCAGCATCCATCGAGGTGGTGTTGCAGATGCGGAAGACGTTCCACTTGCAATCAGTGCCCGTGATCGGATCGGTGTGACCGCCCGGAACGATGTGGAACACCTTCTTCTCGCTGGTCACCTGCGACATCGCATATGCGATGCCAGAATTTACGTCGCCGAATATCACGTCCACCTTGTCGCGGTCGATCAGCTTGCGGGTCTTCTGCACACCGGTGCCGACGTCATTCGCGGAGTCCTCGACCAAGAGTTCCACTTGGCGTCCGAGGATGCCGCCCTTTTGGTTCACCACATCCACGGCATATTTGGCGCCCTCGACCTCGCTCTGCGCCAGGGCTGAGAGAATGCCGGTCAGCGGATCGACGAAGCCGATCTTAACAGGCGCTTCACCGCGCGCCTTGATAATGAAGGGCGAGGTCAACTGCATCGCACCGAGCGTGGCTCCGGATGCAAGTAGCGTGCGACGACCGATGCCGGAGGCAGTTCTGCTTTCCATACGTCTTCTCCCAGGCCGCGCGCGGCCGCTTATTGCTGTCCGCGCAGCTTGGCTGACGACGGGCGAGCGGAGTTCTGCCGGAATTTACGGCCCGGTCAACCCTGCCGGCCGCGTGACGTGCCGGATGAACAGGTTTTAATCGTAACCGATTTATTCCGCGGTCCACCCGCCGTCGATGAGCAGCGAAGTCCCGGTGACCAGCGCGGCGGCATCCGAGGCAAGAAAGACCACCGCTCCCATCAGGTCCTCAACCGTTCCCAACCGACCGAGCTTGATCCGACGCAGCACGTCGGCGTGGAATTCCTTATCGTTCCAGAACGGTCGCGTCAGCGGCGTGTCGATGAACGTCGGACCAATGGAATTCACCCGGATGCGGTGTGGCGCCAGGTCGATCGCCATCGCCTTGGTCAAACCCTCGATGCCATGCTTGCTCATGCAATAGACGGTGCGTCGCGCGCCGCCGACGTGCCCCATTTGTGACGAAACGTGGATGATGGAGCCGCCTCTGCCCGATTGCACCATGCGCCGCGCCACCGCCTGGGCGACGAAGAACGCCGCGCGCTGATTGAGCATGGTGATGGCATCGTAGTCCTGTTCGGTCACGTCCAGGAAAGGTGCAGGACGATTCGTGCCGGCGTTGTTCACCAGCACGTCCAATGGTGGCTGCGCGTCGATCGCCCCGCGAACCGCGGCGAGGTCGGTCACGTCCAGGACCAGTGGCTCGGCACTGCCACCTTCGACGCGGATCTGCGCGGCGGCGGCTTCGACCTCCGCCGCGGTGCGGGCGGCCAACACGACATGCGCGCCGGCCTGCGCCAGCGCGGCAGCAGCCGCCAAGCCGATGCCACGACCGGCACCAGTCACCAGTGCGCGACGGCCATCGAGTCGGAAGGAAGGCGTGCGGGGCAGGGTCTGTCGGGCGTCGGTCACCGAAGCAGTTCCCATCGTCATGTCATGGCGATGAAGCGCAGGAAACAATCAGTCACGAATTCTGGGTCAAAATCGGCAAATTCCACGCGCGACTTCGACAGTGACACGTCGTACTTCCCCATCGGGGTCAGAAAGAGTCGGCTCGCGGAGATGCGTTCGTAGTTGTATTGCGTGATCACAAAAATATTCGGATACAGGTACTGATGTACGGAATGGTCC
This sequence comes from uncultured Alphaproteobacteria bacterium, assembly GCA_963726125.1. GTDB lineage: Bacteria > Pseudomonadota > Alphaproteobacteria > Acetobacterales > Acetobacteraceae > JAMXLO01. The sequence continues at coordinate 708,833 of CAVSBG010000006.1, forward strand.
AGAAAAACATGCAGGCCCAGGTTGGGTATGTCGAGACCTGCCGAGATCGGCCACATCAGTGAGTTGACACTGACAATGTAAAGCGGAGGTTGTTCCGCCTTGAGCGCTTTCAACAGCAATATCGTATCGTTCGGCGTGATGCTGGTCACATCGATTTCGATGAGATTGTCGTCCTCAAACCCGGCCTTCGTGAAATTCACCACGAGACAATCCTCAGCGAGCAAGCGACGCACAAGCTGGTCGATGTGAGGATAGACATAGCCCGATGAGCGAGCGCCGAAATGGCAACAAACAAGCCGACGCGCGGAGGATGCCTGGATGCGCTGTCGAATCCTGGAAAGGATGGCCTTGGCGGTCTCCGTGAAATCGCCGCTGGTGTGGAGCATCGGTCCGCGCACGGGCAACTTGACTGGTAGGCCGAACGTTTCCAGCAGAGCGGTCTCACGATGACTGATCTCCGCGACGCTCTCGTAGATCACGGGCAGGATCAGGAAATGTTCTGGCACGTTTGGTAGCGCATCGCGAAAATCATAATCGACCCATTGCCAGCCTGGATGGCCACGAAACGAGAAGACCCGATCGAACACGGGGTTGGCACGCAACAAGTGGAACACCAGTGGAGAGTTCACCGAATCCGCGTTGCTGGATGCGTAAGCGTAAATTGGGAGATCCGGATGAGCGAGATGCAGTGCCTCGATCAGGGGCGTGGCCATCAGGTAGTCGCCGATTCCCATGAAGAAGATCAGCGCAATCCCGTCCACCTGCCTGGTCCGCCGTGCCCGGGCGATGTCATAGTAGAACGTTCCACCGTAACGGGAACGACGCATGGCGAAGCGGGACGCGTGGCGGAGTCGTCCCGAATACATCACGGAATGGATTGAGCGATGCGCGTAGAACAGGAGCGTACCGGGAGGCGCCGTGTGCATACCGATCCGTAGATAGGCCCTTCGGATCAGCCCGAGCAGTCGACGCATCAGGCAGCGCTAGTTTGGTGGCCCCGGCTGTAGATCGCCGTGTAGATATTATCGTAGCTGCGACCGAGGATATCCAACTTGCCGCGCAAGGCATCTTCAGGATGGCCCTCGGCGATCTTCTTTGGCAGACCCCACTTGGTCAAAACCGTATTCAGGCTTTCGCGCGAAAAATAATGCAGGTGCTCGCCGGGCTTGTAGTGGCGCCATAGATTCGGGGTCGACAGCAGGAAGTCCGGCGGATCGGGAATTGAGACGATGACGTTTCCGGTGTTCAGTCCGAATATCAGATCGAACTCCGGCAAATGCTCGATCGAATCGAAGAAGCAAATGAGGTCGAAGTCGATCGTCGTATCATAGTCCACTTCTGGTACGCCGAAGTCTTCGCCGTGCAGATCAATACCGAAGATATCCATGCCCTCGCGCTGGGCAAGCTTCAGAAACGCACCATTGCCGTAACCGATGTCGAGAACCTTGCTGCCTTGCGGAAGCCGAAGGTGCTGCTGGATAAACTCCCAGCGTATCCGTGACATGGCTTCATGCGGTCTGTGGTCGTACTGATGGGCATAATCGGCATCATAGACCATGGAGACATGGAGATCCGACTGAAAGACGTGCCGACATCCGTGGCACGAAGCGAGGTTGTACCGTCCTCGTGCGATGTGCGATTCGCGGCACGCTGGGCAGCGTGACGGGCCCTGTCGAGAAACAGCCTCTTGCAGGGAAATGGCTTCGCGTGATTCGGAGGCCGACGCGACGCGCATGGACTCTGCTCCGGCGAATTGCCGCTGATCCATAAAATCGTTGGGCACTGCTATGCCTTCCCCTTCGTTGCTTCCCACCCCGAATGGAACAGCCCCCGGGACGCGCGATCCATCTTACGATTGCCACAGAACGCCGCGTGAAGGCAATGCCTCCATTGGCCTTGCTCCAGTCAGAACGCCAATGCGGTAGCATCGATAATTCATACGCGAATACTCGGTGCTTACCATGTTCAGAGATCCAGGCATCAACTGCTGTCATGACCATCCCGGCGCAAGCCAGGACGGCAACGCCCAGCGAGAAAGGGGACGAAAAATTGCCGCGGCAAATTGTATGCGACGCTTGTGACCCATCGACGAAGAGGCCCTCACCCAACCTCAGATTTTTGAACTGAGCCGCATGGGCGCGCATTGCTCTGAGCCGAACTCGTTGCCAGCCCAACGTTGGCGGCTGCGCCGATGAGGCCCAAACCTCCAACACAGCAGTTTGCTTTGCTCTTCTCGCCGTAGGAATCCCGCGTAGATACGATTCGGCCGATATCGCCGGAGCAGCGACTTCTCTCGGCGTATCCCCGAGGCAACTCAGCGTTTGGATTGAAGACGAAGTCTGTAACAACGTCGTGTGGCCCGTTGCCCGGGCTGTCAGCTGAATGAATCTCCGCGCACTCCCACGCTGTCCGTCCTGGAGAATAGTATTTAATCGTGTGCTACGAAGGTCACTTAGCCGGTGTTGCCGAACACTGACCACCCCGGGCCAGTTCTGATACCGACAGCGTCATCACCGGATGCGGTGCCATCGTGGCCGCAAAAGTTGCGATGCCCCTTCGTCGAGCTTGCGCACTACCGGAAGCCATCTCCCGACTGGCCGTCGCACTGAACTTCGTCGCAAAGCCCTACATCGGAAACCGGGACGCCCCTTAGCCGGCGATCCGAAAGGCTCCGCTATGCTCCAACAACGTAAAACCCAACGGCTCCATTTGGAGACCATGCCGTTGTGTCCATTCCTTTGTCGCCTTCACGGAATGCGCTTGCCAGTTAGGGAAATTATACCAGTCATCAAAGACCAGGATAGTGCCGTGGCGGACGCGATCCGCCAGTCCTTCAAGGACGGTGCAAACGGATTCGTAGAGATCACAGTCGATGTAGGCAAAGGCGATCGGCGCGTCGAACTGTTGCCGCCATTTGGGTATCGTGTCCTCGAACCAGCCGGCATGAATCGTTGTATCAGGGGGGAGATCGGGGACAGCGCCACCGAGATCGAAGGCGAATTTCGACACCGCCAGGCTCATGGCTTCTGGCACCCCAAGCCAGCTATCGAAAGCATGATAAGCACGATCCGGAAATTTTGGTCTCATCAACCACGTCACCGCCCCCTTGAACACACCGAACTCGGCGAAGTCGCCCTCGGCTGGAACCAGCGGGACCAGCGCTTCGAGCAACTCTGGGCGGCGAGCATAATTCGGTGCGCGGTCAGCGTGCCCGTGCAACCATGCGGCGGAACTCGCGGCGGCTTCAAACTGTGCGGGAACACGAATGTCCTTGAGCATCGCATGAAGCGCGCCACCTGCGTAAAGCCGGTTTTCAACAACTTCATTCAGCAGCAAATGGGCCGATGGAAGCGGGTCACTGACGGCCACGCGCAGTCCATTTAGCTCCGCCTGCACGGCAGCGAGCGACGTTTCCAGCACTTGCAGCACTTGCAGTCCTGCTTCGGCACCCTGCAGAGCCGTTCGTAGCGCCCGTACTTCGTTCTCGGATTTTCGCAGTTCGGCCTGCGCAACCTGCACTTCAGCCTCTGTCCGGCGAAGCAGCGATTGCGAATTTCGTTCGTTCTCGTTCCAATGGGAGACCGTACTGGTGCGCACCAATCGTATACCCAGAACGGACAGCACATTGTTGATAAGCCGCTTCATGCGGCCTGAATAGACGAGGAGCGTTCATCAAGCAATTACAAACGCAAATTGCTCCCGCCCCTCAAGGGGACGGGAGCAACTGCATCAATCGCCTGCCAACATGCAGGAAAAGCTTGCGGCTGGATTAACCAGCCGCGCCGCCACCTTACGTCGAGGACACGTGCCCGGTCAGCTGCGAGAGAGACGTGCCGAGGAACGTGATCTTCGTATTGTCGGACAAAGTAAGCGTAGTGTTGTTGAACGCGCTCGTTGCAGTGCTCAGAGCATGTGCAGCCTCGCCGGCCCCATACCCAGCCAACAGAACCTGGTCGGTGCCGCTGGCGGGGAACCCACCAACAACGTCACTCGGCGCGGCGCCATTTATCACTGCCTTGGTGAAGACGAAGTGGTTGCTGCCGCCGCCGCCAACCATGGTGTCCGTGCCGACGCCAGCATTGAAGGTATCCGCACCAGTGCCGCCAGCCATCGATACCGCACTGCCGCCTACGGTTCCACCTGACATGACGTCATTCGTGGCCGAGTTAGTCGCATTGAGCGTTTCGCTGCCGCCACCGGCGACATAGACCATCCCACTTGAGGTTGCCGGCGCGCCACCGTAGACGATCGATCCACCAGCGCCGCCAAACAGAGTAGCCCCCGCTGCGCCAGCGAACACCGTGGACGCACCGCCGCCACCAATGAATGTCAGCAAGCCACTGCCGCCGAACACCGCGAGACTGGTGGTGCCCTGAGCATTGATGAGCGACTGACCGGTGCTGAGACCGACAGTGTCATCGCCTGATCCGGTTGCCACGACATTCAGCAGACCTGAGCCGCCAAATACACTGCCGGCAGAACCCGACAGAGTGACCGTGGTAAGCGCGCTGAGTGCGCTCATATCAAGGTTGGCACCGGATGCATTGACCTGGAGGACGCCGGTGTTGCCAAACACCGTCGCATTCGCACCCGAGATCGAAAGGTTTGTCGATCCTGTGCCCGCACCAACCACATCCCCGGTGCCCGTGAGGGTCGCCGCAATGTCGCCACTGCTGCCAAAGATCGTGTCGTCATTGCCAGTCATCAGACCAGTGACACCACCCGCTCCCGCGAAGATGCCCGCTCCAGTGCCGGACGACGTGACCGCCACCGCACCGCTGCCACCGCCCACGCTGTCCGCCGTGCCATCATCGAGTACGCTGGTCGCACCAGTGCCGGCGAACACAACGCCGTTAGAGCCACCCAGCGTGATCGCAGCAGGTCCGATCAAGCCAAACTCAGCACCGGTGGACCCGGCGGCCGCAACAGCAGTGAACAACCCGGACGCACCGCCGAATACTGTCTCCGCGGCACCCGCCAGCGTGATCGCGGCAAAGCCAGACGTGAGGCCGACCTTGTCATCAGCACCACTCGCGAAGATCGAGGATGCACCCGAACCAGCATTGATGACGCCGCTCGCGCCCGTCATCGACATCACATTAAAGCCGGTACCACCGGTGATCGTCTGGTTCAAGCCGGCCGCAGTGAGTGTGTCGTTGCCGTTGTTGCCAGTTACCTGTGCGCCCGCATCGGCGGCCGTCAGGTTCAATACGTTATTCGCGCCCGCCGTGCTTGCATTGACGTCGCCAACCACGATCTGGCCGGGGTCATTGACCGTGACCTGGCTGCCGCCGCCAAGCACAGTCGTGGTCGCTGAACCTTGCAGCGTCACCGCCTGGCTGGTCGCGTCGATCACGACCCAACCGGCCAAATTGGAATAGGTACCACCGCCCTCGATGAGCAGCTCGTGCACCCCATCGATGTTGTTCGGTGACGGGGCCGCACCGCCGCCAGCGATCGACACAATCTCGAGATTGTTAGCGCTTTGCGCCTGGAGCAACAGAGTTGCGATAGACGTCGCCAGCGCAGCGTTGGCTGGATTATTATACGATGCCGCAAGGCCAAAAGTAGAACCGCCGGTGCCTGGGATTGTTACCGTTGTCATTATGCTCTCCGTCTGAGGTCGCCAGCCAGCCCGGATAATTCGGCTACCGGACCGGCCGAATTATGGACACCTGCCAGCTTTTTGCAACCCATTTTCTCGCCTGTGGAAGATTTTCAGATTCAGTTCCGGTGCGCTCGGCGCCATTGGCTTATACCCAGCCCGAACCGACGGGAGCGCAAAACATTTCGTGAGCGGCGCATGATTAACGAAATGCCCCGGCCCCGCAAAAAACCGCCTGTTTGCGCCGCTTGCGGCCCGCATACCCCGGTCATCGGAAGGACCTGGACATAGGACGCCGAGGACCGAACGGATCACGCCACCGCTCCGATTGCTGCCATGCAACAATTGGTTCGTACACCGCCAAACGTTCGAACCCGCCCCCGATCCGCGACGTCGTCCGCAAAATCCATGTGAAGTCGTGAACAATTCAAGAACAAAGTAAATCGAGGTTTCGCAGGCGATAACGGGATGAATAACTTTAACTGCTGCGGCGAATGAATGCCTTATCGCTATCGTTGCGGCGCACAGCCCTCGGTGAACAGGAACGGTTCAACGCATCCAAACAGATCATCTGGCGGCGTGGATGCCTGCGGCCTGGCTCTCGCATCGAGACGACGCCCAGGGAGCCATTGCCTAGGGATTCCGCTTTGGCTGCACGCCGGGACGCCGCCTCGAACGGGACGGCGGGTCATTGGAAAATCCTTGTATATCAAAGCTTTATTTCTGATGGCTCGCCGCCCGATGTGCCGACGGCGACCCTAAGCCAGATGCACGCGGCCGAACCGGGCCGGTCGATGCAAACTGCGATATCGATCCAACGACGTCCCCCGATTCGCGTGATCGGGCACGCGAGATAGGGGAGCGCTGCGCGCCTAACGCGCCTTGAAGTCCGGCAACCGGCGCTCTGCCATCGCCTTGACGCCCTCGCGGAAGTCCTCGGTATTGCGCAGCCAGTCCTGTTCCTCGTATTCGCGCTCCGTTGCCGCGGCGACCGCGTCAGCCAGGCCGCGGCGCAGCGTCTCCCGAGTCGCCACAATGGCGAGCGGCGCCGATTGGGCGATCTCGGTGGCGAGTTCCGTCGCCCGGTGCCTCACCGCTTCGAGCGGCACGCAGTAGTCTGCCAGACCGATCGCCAACGCCTGCTCACCAGTCAGACGGCGGCCGGTGTACATCAACAGCGCCGCTTGCTGCGCCCCGATCAGACGAGGCAGCGACGCTGTCAGACCGAACCCGGGATGGAACCCCAGCCGGGTGAAGTTGACCGAGAACCGTGCCTCCGGACAGGTGACGCGAAAATCGGCCATCACCGCCAGGCCGACGCCGGCCCCCACCGCCGCGCCATGCACTGCGGCCACGATGGGCTTGCCGGTGCGCCACAGCCGTTGCGCCTCCTTATATAGATGTCGGCCACGCTTCAATCCGCGCGCGACGCCATCCGCGCCGCGGCTGCCGAAATCGGCACCGGCGCAGAAGTGCTTGCCCTCGGAGCACAGCACGATAGCACGGACCTCCGGCGTGCGGTCATAGCCCTCCAGCACATCGGCAATCTCGCCCACCATGTCGGTGTCGACGAAGTTGTTGGGTCCGCGCCGGATCTCGATCGTCGCGACCATGCCCGACTGCTCAGCGCCGATATGCTCGTAGGTTGCCATGTTTCCTGCCCTTGCTCTTCCGCTGGAGTGCGCCTCGTGCGAACCTTACCCGCCAGTAAGGGCGGAGGAAATGGCGGTGGCAAAGCTCGACCGCAACGGCGTGGCAATCCACTACGAGGTGCATGGCCAAGGCCCCGCAATCCTGCTGTCCCATGGCTACAGCGCAACCTGCCGCATGTGGGATGGCCAGATCGCAGCGCTGCGCGACCGCTACCAGGTGGTCGTGTGGGACATGCGCGGGCATGGCCAAAGCGATTATCCGGATGATCCGGCAGCTTATTCCGAGGTGACCACGGTCGAGGACATGGCCGCCATCCTGGCCGCCTGCGGCATTCAGCGCGCGGTGATCGGTGGTCTGTCGCTGGGCGGCTACATGTCGCTCGCGTTCCACCGGACGCACCCCGCGATGACGCGGGCGCTGATGATCTTCGACACCGGCCCTGGCTTCCGCAAAGCGGAGGCCCGCGAAGCCTGGAACCAGCGGGCGCGCCAGCGGGCGGACGATCTGGATGCGCGAGGGCTGGCAGCGCTCGGCACCAGCGATGAGGTCCGCATGAGCCAGCATCGCGATGCGACTGGCCTGGCCGGGGCGGCACGCGGCATGCTGACGCAGCGCGACGACTCGGTGATCGCATCACTGGAGACGATCAGTGTGCCGAGCCTCGTGTTGGTGGGCAGCGACGACACCAATTTCCTGGCTGCCACGGACTACATGGCGCGGAAGATCCCGGGCGCCGCCAAGGTGGTGGTCCAGGATGCGGGCCATGCGTCAAACCTGCACCAGCCGGCAGCCTTCAACCGTGCCGTCGAGGCGTTCCTGGGAGGTCTGCCGGCATGAACTTCGACTTCCCGGACGAACTCAAGCAGCTCCGCGACGAGGCGCGGCGGTTCCTGACCGAACGCTGTCCGACCAGCGTGACCCGCCGCATCCTGGAAGGCCCGGAACCATATGATCGCGCGCTGTGGCAAGCGATGGCGGAAATGGGCTGGACCGGCGCAGCGATCCCGGAGGAATTTGGCGGCGCCGGCCTCGGACACCTGGCGGTCTGCGTGCTGGCGGAGGAATTGGGTCACGCGGTGGCGCCCGTGCCATTCGCCTCGTCAGTCTATCTGGCGACCGAGGCGATCCTGCGCTTTGGCAGCGACGCGCAGAAGCAACAGTACCTGCCAAAGCTCGCAGCAGGCGAAATCATCGGCACGCTGGCCATGGCTGAGCGACCAGGTCCTGCTGATCCCGCCAGGCTGACCGCGTCGCTGTCCGACGGAAAGCTGAGCGGCACCAAGCTCGCCGTCCCCGATGGCGACGTAGCGGATTTCGCGGTCGTTGCCGTGCGCGCTGAGCGGGCGCCAAGTCTCGTTATCGCGGACCTCGCGGGGCCTGGCGTGTCGCGAGAGACAATCACCACCATCGACCCCACGCGATCGCATGCACGGATCGTGTTCGACGGAGCGCCTGCCGAAGCATTGCCCGGCAGCGAGGGCGCCGAACTCGGTGCGTCACCTGCTCGACCGGGCAGCCGTCATGCTGGCGTTCGAGCAGGTCGGCTGTGCCCAGGCTGCGCTCGAAATGGCCCGCGATTACGCGCGTGAGCGCTTCGCGTTCGGCCGCCCCATCGGCTCTTTCCAGGCGATCAAGCACAAGCTGGCCGACATCTACATCGCGGTCGAACTGGCGCGGTCCAACGCGTACTATGGCGCGTGGGCGCTGTCGACCGACGCCGCAGAGTTGCCGATAGCGGCGGCGGTGGCGCGGATTTCGGCGTGCGACGCCGGCTGGCTGGCATCGAAGGAGAATATCCAGACGCACGGCGGTATGGGGTTCACCTGGCAGATGGACTGCCAATTCTACTACCGTCGCGCCAAGCTACACGCGATGGCGTTGGGCGGTGCGCGCGAATGGAAGCGCCGCCTGGTCGCCGAACTGCGCAAAAGCAACACGATCGCGCTGCCAACGGATTAGCGCGCGGAGGACGCCGCATGGACTTCGAAGACACCCCAGAGGAAGCCGCATTCCGCGCCGAGGCCCGTGCCTTCTTGGAAGCGAACGCGGAGCGTCGCAAGCCGGGCGAAGTAGAAGGCTATCGCCGCGGCCAGGATGCACCCGGCGCGATGGACCGTGCCAAGGCGTTCCAGCGCAAGAAGGCTGAAGCGGGCTTCGTTGGCATTCACTGGCCGAAGGAATGGGGCGGCCGCGGCGGCACCCAGATCCAGAACGTCATCTACAATCAGGAGGAAGCCCAGTTCGACGTGCTGAGCAACTTCTTCGGCATCGGCATTCAGCTCGCCCTACCGACGATTTGCGTCTGCGGCACGCCGGAGCAGCGCGAACGCTTCGTCAAGCCGGCGATGCGCGCCGATGAAGTGTGGTGCCAATTGTTCTCCGAACCCTCGGGCGGCTCGGATCTAGCCGCGCTGCGCACGCGTGCCGAACGCGACGGCGACGAGTGGGTGGTGAACGGCCAGAAGATCTGGAACTCCGGCGCGCACTACAGCGATTTCGGCATCCTGGTCGCACGCAGCGATCCGAATGTGCCGAAGCATGCCGGCCTGACCTACTTCATCCTGGACATGAAGACGCCAGGCGTGGAGGTGCGGCCGATCCGCCAGCTCTCGGGTTCGGCGCACTTCAACGAGGTATTCTTCACCAATGTCCGCATTCCCGACCGGATGCGCGTCGGCCCGGTGGGCGGCGGCTGGCGCGTCGCGCTGACCACGCTGATGAACGAACGGCACGGCATGCGCGATTCGCCAGGGCCGGACTTCGCCGAACTGTTCCGTCTGGCGAACCAGCTCGAACTGGAGGACGGCCTGGCGATCGACAATGCTGCGGTCCAGGAGAAGCTGGCCGACTTCTACGTCCGCTCGCAAGGACTGAAATACACCAAATATCGCGGCATGACCGCGCTATCCCGCGGCGGTACACCTGGACCCGAATCGTCGATCATCAAGGTGGTAGCGGCGAACAAGCTGCAGGACATCCTGTCGTACGGCCTCGACCTCATCGGCATGGCCGGCCCGGCGATGGGCGAGGACATGCCGGTATCTGGCATCTTCGAGGAAGCGCTGCTCTATTCGCCCGCCCTGCGTATCGCCGGCGGCACCGACGAGATCATGCGCAACATCATCGCCGAACGCGTGCTGGGCCTGCCGCAGGATGTGCGTGTCGACAAGGATGTGCCGTTCCGCGACATCCCCACCGGTTCCAGGGGATGAAGCAATGACCGCCGCCACCTCCCCGCCGGTAAGCGCCAAATGACGCACCCACTACAAAGCTTCTTCTGGCCGCAATCCATCGCGGTGCTGGGAGCGTCGCCCGACGTACACCGCATTCGCGGCCGATTGCTGCGTCAGCTGCGTGAGAACGGTTTCCCAGGACGCATCTTGCCGATCAATCCAAGCTACCAGGAGATCGATGGGTTACGCTGCTACGAATCGATCGGTGCAGTAGGTGAACCAGTCGATCTCGCACTGGTGGCGATTCCTGCCGCCTCCGTCGCTGCGGCGCTGGAGGAATGCGCGACCGCCGGCGTCAAGAACACGCTGATCATCAGCTCCGGCTTCGCCGAGGAAGGCGGTGCCGCAGGCGACATGCAGGCAGCGCTGGTCGAGGTAACCCAGCGCACTGGCATCCGCGCCTGCGGACCGAATTGCGAGGGCTACTTCAACGCGCTCGGCAAGATTGCCACAACGTTCAGCCCGACAGTGGAAGTGAAGGAGGATCCCGGCCGCGTACTCGTCTCCGAGAAACGCGTCGGTGTGATTGCACAATCAGGCGGCATCGGATTCGCCTTGTTCAATCGTGGCAAGGCAGCGGGCATCGGCTTCTCCTACGTGATCTCCACCGGGAACGAAGCCGACCTGAACATGGCCGACTTCCTCGACTACATGGTCGAGGACCAACACACCCATTGCGTGATGCTGTTCTGCGAGGCCGTCCGCAACGGACCCGCGTTCGTCGCGGCGCTCGAAAAGGCGCGCCGGCTCGGCAAGCCCATCGTCGCGATCAAGATTGGCCGCTCGGATGCCGGCTCGCGCGCATCGGCGTCACATACCGCGTCGTTGTCGGGCTCCTATACCGCTTACCGCGCGATATTCGAGCGCTACGGAGTCATCGAGGCGGAGGACCCGGACGAAGCCGTCGCTATCGTCGGTCTGCTGTTGACGTGTCCACTGCCGAACGGACGACGCGTCGGTATCATTACGCCATCAGGCGGTGGTGGCGCCTGGATGGCTGACACTCTGTCACTCCACGGACTGCTGGTGCCCACTCTGTCGGAGACGATCCAGGCCGAACTGCGGTCGGTCATGCCGTCCTACGGCGCATCGGGCAATCCTGTAGATGTCACCGCGCAAGGATCCAACACCGGTCCGGCAGTGATGACGGCGATGGAAACGCTCGCACGTTCGGACGAGATCGACATGCTCGTACTCATCACGTCACTGACCAGCGAAACGCGTGTGTCGCTCGACCCTGAACGCGTGCACGAGACAGCGGCGAAGTGCGGCAAGCCGATGACGGTGTGGACCTACACGCTGCCCAGCGCGTTCGGCCGCGCACAGGCGGCCGGCAGCGGCCTGTTCATGCACAGCGACCTGCGCAATGTCGGTGTAGCGATGGCACGGCTGGCGACCTTTGCGGAACTCCAGATGCGTCCCCTGCCCGCTTCCGCTGACGCCATCCCATTGGCGACGCTGCCGGATGATTTACCAACAGTTTTGACCGAGTTCGCAGCGAAGGAGTTGCTGGCGCCGTACGGGCTGCCGCCGGCGCGAGAAATGCTGGCGACGTCGGCCGCACAGGCAACCGAAGCCACCGCGGAGTTGGGCTTTCCGATTGCGCTGAAAATCGTTTCGCCTGACGTGCCTCACAAGACAGAGGCCGGGGGCGTGATACTTGGGTTGCAAGGCCAACATTCGGTCACCGCAGCGTACGAACAGATCATCGCGTCGGTAAAGCGTTATAAGGCCGACGCGCGGATCGACGGCGTGCTGGTGCAGAAGATGGCGCCACGGGGCCACGAGCTGATCATCGGCATGGTGAACGACGCGACATTCGGACCGATCATGATGGTCGGACTAGGCGGCACGATGGTGGAACTGATGGGCGACGTCGTGCATCGACCTGCGCCCGTCGATGTCGCGGAGGCGACCGAGATGCTGCTCAGCCTGCGTTCCGCGCCGCTGCTGTTGGGGTTCCGCGGCTCGGAGCAGATCGACATCACGCCGGCGGCCGAGTTGATCGCGAGCCTGTCGCAGGCAGCTATCGCGCATCGCGATCGGATCCTGGAGATGGAGTTGAACCCGGTGATCCTGCACGAGGATGGCACGGGACTCACGATTGCCGACGCCCTGATAACGCTAAAGCAATGACTGGGAAGTTAGGTCAGGTTAGGTTGAATTAGGCTCCCTCCCCTTGCGGGAGGGAGTTGGGGAAGGGGGCGTCTCCCGTTTGACAAACCCCCTCCTCAACCCCCTCCCGCCAGGGAGATTGATGCCCAAACGATACTGGAAAGACCCCATGTTCGAACTCGCCGAAGAACACCGCATGCTGCAAGACCTGGTCGCGAAGTTCATAGACCGCGACGTGATCCCATTGGAAAAATCGGTGCTCGCGCGCGAGATGTCCGGCCAGAAATCGTCACTCTCCGCCGAAGAGGAGGCAACGCTACTCGGCAAGTGCCGCGAGCTTGGCCTATGGGGCCTCGACGTGCCGGAGGAATTCGGTGGTGCCAACCTGCCAACGGTCGCCCTCATAGGCGTGTATGAGGAACAAGGCCGCACCTGTGTTCCCTTCACCTTCCCTCCGGACAGCCCCAACCTGCACATGCTGATGGCAGTGTGCAATCCGGAACAACGCAGGAAATACCTGGAACCTTACGCACGCGGCGAGGCGCAGTCAGCGATCGCAATCTCCGAGCCAGGTGCGGGCGGCGACCCCGCCGGCATGATCACACGCGCGGTGAAGGACGGCTCCGACTGGGTCATCAACGGCCGCAAGATCTGGGTCAGCCGCGTGCCGCAGGCCGACTTCACCATCCTCATGGCGCGCACCGGCGAAGGCAAGCGCCACGAAGGCGTCACCGCCTTCATCATCGAGCGCGGCACCAAGGGATTCAACATCGAACGCGAAATCCCGATGCTCGGCGGCCAGCGCACCTACGAACTGACCTTCGACGATTGCCGCATCCCTGAGGAACAAATCCTCGGCCAGGTCGGCAAAGGCTTCGCCCCCATGCAGTTGCGCCTGACGGTGCGGCGGATACAGATGGGCGCCTGGTGCGTCGGCATGACTCGCCGCGCGCTCGATATGATGGTGGAGCACGCCAAGCAGCGCATAACCTTCGGCCAGCGGCTCGCCGATCGGCAAGCAATTCAATGGTGGATCGCCGAGGCCGCGATCAAGATCCACGCCTGCCGCCTGATGGTGTACGACGCCGCTGCAAAGTCCGACGCCGGCAAGGACGTGCGCACCGAGGCGTCCATGGTGAAGCTGTACGGCACCGAGATGGCGACCGAGACCATCGACCACGCCATGCAGACGTTCGGCGCCATGGGTGTGGCGAAGGAGCTGCCGCTACAGCTGATGGCACAAAAGGTGCGCACCATGCGCGTCTACGAAGGTCCGTCCGAAGTGCACCGCATGGTCATCGCACGCCGACTTTTGCAGGATCGGAGATGATGTGATGCCGCCGTCATTGCAGACGTGTGCGGACGCGTTGAACGTGTGGACCCCGGTCATTGCTAGGCTTGTCATTCCACGTCATTGCCTTGCTCGTTACTTCCCCGTCATTGCCGGGCTTGACCCGCCAATCGGCGCCGATGGGCAACTGCGCGCGTCCGAGAGACGACGACATTCCGGCCAGAGCATGATCTGAAGGAGGCCACGACATGGGCATTCTCGACAACAAGGTCGCCATCGTCACCGGCGCGAGCCGCGGTATCGGCCAGGCCATATCCGAACTGTTCGCCGAGGAAGGCGCCAAAGTCGTCTGCGCGGCACGCACCTTCAACGAAGGCGATCACCGCATGCTGGAGGGTTCGCTGCGCCGCACGGTCGAATTGATCCGCGCCAAGGGCTGCGAGGCGAAGGCAGTTACCGCTGATGTTTCAAGTGAGGAAGACTGCATCGCCTTGGTGCAATCCGCACGTGACTACGGGCCCGTCGACATCCTGGTGAACAACGCCGCGCTCAGCTACTTCCAGCCGATCACGGAGCTGCAGACCAATCGTTGGTTTCGCGCCTTCGCTGTCGATGTACATGGGCCGTTCATGCTGGCCAAGGAAGTGCTGAAAGACATGATCCCCCGGCGCAGCGGTGCCATCATCAACATCAGCTCGGGCGCCGCGATCGGCCCAGGCCGCGGGCCGTATGCCGACAAGACCGTGCGCGGCGGCACAATGTATGGCGCGGTGAAGGCAGCGCTGGAGCGTTTCACGCAAGGCCTGGCACAGGAGGTTGCGCAGTTCGACGGCATCACGGTAGCCGCCGTATCGCCGTCGCGCGTCGTCCCGACGCCCGGCACGGTTTACCATAAGCTGGTCTCCGGCATGGACGATCCAAAAGGCGAGCCGGTAACCATGATGGCTCGCGCCGCGCTGCTGTTGGCGAGTGAGCCAGCCCAACGGGTGAATGGCCGCGTCACCTACAGCCAGCAGATCCTCAAGGAGTTCGGCTGGATCGAGAACGGCGTCGGGCGTGGTGTTGACAGTGCCGGGTCCGGTTACTCGCAGATCTGATCATCCGGACACGTCGACTACCGTCCGGCGATCAGCCATCCCCGCAGCCACTTCGACACGAAGTCGATCGCCGCGACTGCGATCAGGATCAGCACGATGATGTAGGCCACCTGATCCCATGCGTTGATCTGGATTCTCTCCGAGAGCCGCAGTCCAATGCCACCGGCCCCAACCAACCCCAATATCGTCGCCTCGCGTGAATTCGACTCGAGTTGATACAACGCCTGGCTCAACATGATCGGCATGACCTGCGGCAGCACGCCAAGACGCAGCGTCACCACCTCCGCCGCACCTGTTGCCCGGATACCGTCGATTGGCCCCCGCTCCGCATTCTCGACCGCTTCCGAATACAGCTTGGCCAACACCCCAGTATCGGAAACAAAGATCGCCAGGATACCAGCGATCGGGCCCAGCCCCATCGCCCGCACGAACGCCAGCGCCCAAATGAGCTGATCCAATCCACGGAACACATCGAACAAGCGCCGCGTGAAAAACCGGAACACCCCGCTTGGGATCACGTTGCGAGCGCCCAGGAACCCCAGCGGCAGCGCGACGACCGATGCCAGTACCGTGCCCAGAAAAGCCATCGCGACGGTTTCCAGCAGAGATGTCAGGATCTCGGCATGGTCCCAGCTCGCGAACTGCGACCAATCCACCATCAACCCAAGCACCACCCAAAGCCGATCCAGGCCCGAGAAGATTCGCGCGAAGTCGAACAGCCAGTGCAGATAGCCCAGATACGTCACGACCGCGATCGCAAGAACTGCCCGCACTGCGCGTTCCTGCCACCGCCTGCCGAACACCCGCGGCTGCCGGGCCTTGGCCTCCTCGATATCGACCGATGTGATGTCATCGAGCCGGATGGCACCGCTCATCGCACCACCAGATTGCCGATGAACCGCGCGCGAATCCGCTCGGAAGCCAGATCGATCAGCATCACCACCAGCAGGATGAGGATGGCGATCGCACTGACCTCCTCATAGATGTTGAAGCCAATGACGCGCTTCAACTCCTGCCCGATGCCGCCGGCACCGACAAAGCCGATGATGGTGGAAGAGCGCACATTGATTTCGAATCGCAGCAGCGCGTAGCTCAAGAATCCGGGAAGAACCTGCGGCACGACGCCGTAGCGCATCGCCTCCAGCCAATTTCCCCCGGCCGCGCGCATCCCCTCCACCGGGCGCATGTCGGCGTTCTCGTTCACCTCGGAGAACAACTTGCCGAGCGCGCCGGTGGAGTGAATTCCGATCGCCATGATTCCCGCCAGCGGACCGATGCCAAATGGCCAAACCAGGATGAACGCCAGCACAACCTGCGGGATCGACCGCATCACCTCCAGCAATCGCCGCGTCAGCCACAGGACCGGTCCGTTGCCCAGCAGGTTGCGCGCCGCCGGAAACGACAGCACGAACCCACCCGTGAACCCCATGACCGTGCCAACCACCGCCATCTGGATGGTCTGCCATAACAGCGTCGCGTAGGTGCCGAAGCGATAGAACCAATACGCGACCGATTGGGGCTGCTTCACGCCGCCGAACAGATGCGCGAACGCCAGCACCGGCACGGGCTGTGCGCCACGTGCTGGCACGATACTGAACAGCTTGCCGAAATAGTCCCCGATGCGCGGCAAGCCGGCGATGATGCGCGTCGGATAGAATTCGGTATCGATGGCCGCGACGACGATCAGCAGCGCAAGAATGGCCACACCCAGCAACGTCTCGGTACGTCGAACACGCTGCTGCCGGGCATAGCGTTCCGCGAATACACGATACGCCGCGGCCTCAGTAACGTCAGTCATACAGAGGCACATCGAGGCGGCAACGCAGCCGCCCAATCACCCGCGGTTGCCGCGCTGTTCAGCCAGACGCAGATCAATGATGTCCTGATACAGGTCCATCGTCGCCGGCGCATAGCCGACGCCAGACCCCATCTCGACGTCATCATAAACTTTCGGGTGCACGGTCGGCAGATCCAACAGAAAAGCCCGGAACGTCGCCTTCAGGTCCGGTGGCAAATCCGAACGCAACGCCCACGGTCCATTCGGAATCTTTCCCGAATGCCAGATGATGCTGATGTCCGACATTTTCAGCATATGCTTGTCGACCATCGTGCGCAGCGCTCCCCTTGAGTAGCCCTGCGACTCCTCACCCAGACCCGATGTCCACGTCACCGCGGCATCGTACTGCTTGTTCACGACAGAAATGATCCCCTGCTCATGCCCGCCGGCAAATCCCGTCTTGGAGAAATACGCCCCGTCGTCCAGCTTGATCCCCATGCCCTTCAACGTCGCGCTCGGGATCAGATAGCCCGAGGTGGAATTCGGGTCGGCCCAGGCGAGCGAATGGCCTTTCATGTCCTGCAGCGACTTGATCCCTGAATCGGCACGCACCAGCATCACGGCAATATAGTATACCGAGCCATCCTTCTCCCTTGGCACCACCACAGGTTCGATGCACTTGCAGTCGAGCCAGGCGCCGGCGAAGCTCGAACCGCTGAATTGCGCGCCATCGAGTTGTCCCGCCGCAATCGCCTGCATCACACCTGCATAGTCCGCCGCGGGGAACAGCTTGATCGGCATCCCCAGACGCTCTGCCAGCAGCTTCTGGAACTCGCCGTAGCGCGCCAACCGATCCTGCGTGTTCTCGCCACCCAGCAATCCAAGCCGAAATTCCTTAAGCTTCGCCGAGTCGGCCCGAGCCGCGACCGCACCCATGCCCAATACCACAGCCAGGACCGCCAAGAAAATCTACGAAGCATGAATGCATTCCCTTCGTTCGTCCGTAACATGTGAAACCATCAGGCACGCGCCAATGCGGACAGCGTGGTCGATGCGCCGATGCTGGTGGATGTGACGCTCTCATCCAACCGCACATCCTGCTCGCCGGCCCCGTAGATCTCCCGCGCTGCTGCCTCGTCCAACGCTGCCGGCGCGCCATCAAACACGACCCGACCGTGCGCCATCCCGACAATGCGGTCGCAATAGGCCCGCGCGGTATCCAGCGTGTGCAGGTTGCACAGAACCATGATCCCGTCACGCCGGTTGATGTCGCGCAGCGCGTCCATCACCACCTTGGCATTCATCGGATCCAGTGAAGCAATCGGCTCATCGGCCAGCAGCAGTTTCGGTTCCTGCATCAGCGCGCGCGCGATCGCCACGCGCTGCTGCTGACCGCCCGACAGCATATCCGCGCGGTTCAACGCGAGGTCCGCAATACCGAGCCGGTCCAACGCACGGACGGCGAGCGCCCGCTCCCGCGGCGTGAACAGGCGCAGCAGCGCCCGCGTCGTCGGTATCCGATTGAGCCGGCCAGCGAGCACGTTGGTCAGCACGTCCAGCCGCGGCACCAAGTTGAACTGCTGGAAAATCATCGCCGCACTGGCGCGCCAGGCGTGCAACGCACGGCCATGCAGCCGGGTAATATCGCGCCCGTCGAACAGCACGCGTCCCTCGCTCGGTTCGATCAATCGGTTGACCATGCGCAGCAGCGTGGACTTGCCGGCTCCCGATCGGCCGATAATGCCGACCATCTGCCCGGCGGGAACCGTCAGCGTGACATCGGCCACGGCAGTCCGTTCGCCGAAGCGGCGTGTCACATGGACGAACTCGAGCATTCGGCACTCAGTGGCTGGGAGCGCCTAGCCTGCGTACCATGACAGAACGGTGTCAATTCCGCGCACGACCGACACCCCGGTTCAGCGACTGCGCCGCTTGTGTGCCGGACCGTGGTTCTCCAGATTCAGCGCGCTGTTGATGAGTGCCAGATGGGAGAATGCCTGCGGAAAATTGCCCAGGTGACGCTTTGCGCGCGGATCGTACTCCTCCGCCAACAGCCCAACGTCGTTGCACAGACCCAACAGCCGTTCGAACAGCGCACGCGCCTCCTTGCGCTTCCCTTGCAGTACCAGGTTATCGACCAGCCAGAAGCTACAGGCGAGAAACACGCCCTCGCCGGCCGGCAGCCCATCGACGCCCTCGTGCGTGCGATAGCGCAGCACCAGGCCATCGATCGTCAGCTCCTTCTGGATCGCCGCCACGGTGCCCTTGATGCGTGGATCCTCCGGCGGCAGGAAGCCGACCAGCGGCAACAGCAGCAGGCTCGCATCGAGCGCATCGCCGCCATAGTACTGCACGAAACTATTCTTCTCAGTGCTGAAGCCGTTCTGGCACACCGAATTGTGGATCTGTTGCCGCAGTGCTCGCCATTCGATCGAGCTTGCCAGCGAGCTTGAACTTCTCGGCGCCGCGGATCACCCGGTCGAACGCGACCCAGGCCATCACCTTGGAAAAGGTGAAATGACGTGGCCCGCCGCGCACTTCCCAAATGCTCTCGTCCGGCTCGGTCCAGACCTTGGTCAGGTGGCCGATAAGCTGGCGTTGGATGTCCCAGCTTGCGTTCGGACGCACCAGCCCGAGGTCTAGCTCCTGATACAGCGCATCCATCAGCTCGCCATACACATCGAGCTGCAACTGCGCGCTCGCCGCATTGCCAATACGCACCGGCCGCGCGCCGCCGTAGCCGCCGAGCCATGGCACTTCCCACTCCATCAACCAGCGTTCGCCGGCCAGGCCGTACAGGGTCTGGATCTGCGACGGTGTGCCGGCAACGCTGCGGCGGAGCCAGGCACCCCAGGCCTGCGCCTCCTCCCGATATCCCGCATGCATCAGTGCCAGCAGGGTGAAGGTCGCGTCACGCAGCCAGCAGTAGCGATAATCCCAGTTGCGCTCGCCACCAGGCATTTCCGGCAGCGAGGTGGTGGGAGCGGCGACAATGCCGCCGGTGGGATAGTAGGTCAGCGCCTTCAGCGTCAGCAGCGATCGAAGTACCGTATCGCGCCACTCACCCTGATACCGGCACCGAGCTGACCACGACGTCCAGCCTGCATCGATTTCGCTCAACGCCGTCTCTGCGTCCGGCACGATCGGGTCGGCCAGATGCGACGGGCCATGCGACAGGACAAAGGGAACGCGTTGTCCTGCGGCGACAGTGAATTTTGCCACCGATGTCAGCTTTTCGCCGCGTAGCTGCACGCCACTGTGCAGCACCACGACATCCGGCCCTGCAATCGCACGAAATCCGGTGCTGTTGCGCAATCGGGTGACCCACGGCACGGCGGACCCGTAATCGAACCGCAATGCGAGATCGAGCCGCATGGCGACCTCGCCGCTGCGCCCCTCAACAATGCGTACAATGGACGAACTGCCCGTGGACGCGGTCATGAAATCGATCAGCGCGACTGTGCCGTTCTCCATCTCGAAGATCGTTTCGAGAATAAGGGTGCCTTCCCGGTATTGCCGATGGACGCGCGCAGGGGGTTCGGCCGGCGCAATGCGCCAGCGGCCGTTGTCGGAGCTTCCTACCAGAGCCGCGAAGCATGCGGGGCTGTCGAAGCGCGGCCAACACAGCCAGTCGATCGAGCCATCCCGGCTGACCAGCGCTGCGCTGTGGCAATCACCGATCAGCGCATAGTCTTCGATCCGCGTGACTCGCTCGGCGGGGCCGGGCGACGGCGGAGGAATGTGCTTGTCATCGTTGGCCTGCTCAGGCGGACCGGCACCAGGGGGCCCCGCCATCAGGTTGAGTGGCCGCAGGCGCGGCCCTCCTGGGTCGTGCAATAGCAGGCGGAGCCTGCGGCCGTCGGGTGTTCCATCGGGCAAACCGACGTTCCGGCGATACAGGCCTGACCGCCGGCCGGTGAATACTGCTCCGCGGGCGGACTATAGGCCGCCGGCGGAGGTGCATAGGCCTGCGGCTGGTAGGGCGGCGGCGGGTTATAGGCCGGCGGGGGGTAATAAACCGGTGGCGGATAGTACGCCGGCGCGCCGAAATAAAACGGGAATCCGAAACCGAACCAAACGTGAGCCTGGGCCGGTTGCGGCACACTGGCCAACCCGCCAAGGACGATGGCGACCACTGCCGGCGCGACGCGCCAGCGGATTGCATTCGTCAGTCGATTGATCATGCGTTCTTTCATAACCCTGCATTATTGCTGAAATATGGCCCGGCACGTCCAGCGTTGCGGCGGCATGCGCCGCTCACGGCGCAGTGCGCAAAGCTTGACTTTCAAGGATTTAATCCTGATACCCCCCTCGTTGCGCGCGGTCCGCCGCGCGTGCGCGCCGAAACGCGGCGCCAGCATGAGCCAGCGACTGGATCAGACTTGAACGAAACCACCACCGCCCCGGCGGAAACCACCGAACACGCGCTGATCGAGACTATCGAACCGATCCGCGAAGAAGTACCGCGCCCGTCATTTGCCGATCTCGGATTGTCCGACCCGGTGCTGCGGGCCATCGCCGAAATGGGCTATCGGCATCCGACGCCAATACAGGAGCAGGCCATTCCGGTCGTGCTGATGGGGCGCGACGTGCTGGGCACAGCGCAAACCGGCACCGGCAAGACCGCCAGTTTCACTCTGCCGATGCTGGATATCCTGACCGGCTCGCGTGCACGCGCACGTATGCCGCGCAGCCTGATCCTGGAGCCGACACGCGAACTCGCGCTGCAGGTCGCCGAGAACTTCATCCAGTACGGCAAGTACCTGAAGCTGACCCACGCCCTCGTCATCGGCGGCGAGAGCATGACCGATCAGCGCGACATACTGATGCGCGGTGTTGACGTGCTGATCGCCACCCCAGGGCGGCTGATCGACATGTTCGAGCGCGGATCGATCCTGCTGTCGGACGTGAAAAGCCTGGTGATCGACGAAGCCGACCGCATGCTGGACATGGGATTCATCCCTGACGTCGAGCGGATTGTCTCGCTGCTGCCGCGCAATCGGCAGACTTTGTTCTTCAGTGCGACGCTGTTCCCGGAGATCCGGCGGCTGGCCGACGCGTTCCTGCAGAACCCCAAGGAGATCGCGGTATCGCGCCCCGCCTCGGTGGCGACGACGATCACCGAGGGTCTGGCGCTGGTGGCCGAGCATGACAAGCGCGAGGCGCTGCGCCGGCTGATCCGCACCCAGAAGGTGCAGAACGCGCTGATCTTCTGCAATCGCAAGCGCGACGTGGACATCCTGTACAAGTCGCTGACACGGCATAAGTTCGATGTCGGCGCGTTGCACGGCGACATGGCGCAGACCGTGCGCTTCGCCACACTGGAAAAATTCAAGGCGAACGAGCTTCGGCTGCTGGTGTGCAGCGACGTGGCCGCGCGCGGCCTCGATATCGGCGGCCTGTCGCATGTGTTCAACTTCGACGTGCCGATCCATGCCGAGGACTATGTGCATCGCATCGGGCGAACCGGTCGCGCCGGCCTCGAGGGACACGCCTTCACGATCTCGATGCCGGATGACCGCGCCGCGGTGGAAGCGATCGAGAAGCTGATCGGACATCCGATACCGCCGATGATTGTCGAGGGCCTGGATCCCGTCGCTTGGTCAGAGGACGACGGACGCAAGCGCCGTGGGCGTGGCGGCCGCACCGCAGCGCCCAGGAAGAAGGCCGCGGCGCCAGCACCCCGTGAAAGGCCCGTGCGCGAGAAAGCCGAGGCGCCAGCAGTGCAGGAAAGACCCATGCGGGAGAAGCCGGCGCCGCGGCCGCGCGCGGCAAGTCCCGCCGCAGCCGACAAGCCGCGTGAGCAGCCCCGTCGCGAACCCGCTCGACGCGAGCCCTCTCGCCACGAACCTGCCCGCCGCGAGCCGCGCCGGCGCGATGACGATCTGGGTCCGACCGTGCAAGGCTTCGGCGACGAACTGCCAGCGTTCATGCAGCTACGCGCGCGAGCCCGGACAAAGCCCGTTGTCGAGGATGCGGAGAGCGAGGCATGAACGACGCCCCGGTTCGCCACAAGAGCCACTTCACCGCCTTCCAGTGGGAAGACGCGCTGCGCCTTGATCAGCAGTTGACCGAGGAGGAACGCGCGATCCGTGACGCGGCGCGCGAGTATTGCCAGGACAAGCTGTTCCCGCGCGTGATCGAAGCCAACCGCCACGAAAAGTTCCATCGCGAGATCATGAACGAGATGGGCGAGATGGGCTTCCTCGGCGCCACGCTGGATGGCTACGGCTGCGCCGGCGTGAACTACGTCAGCTACGGACTGATCGCGCGCGAGGTGGAGCGCGTCGATTCCGGCTACCGTTCGGCGTTCTCCGTGCAGTCGTCGCTGGTGATGTATCCGATCTGGGACTTCGGTTCCGAGGCCCAGAAGCAAAAATACCTGCCGAAACTGCGCAGCGGCGAATCGGTCGGCTGCTTCGGCCTGACCGAACCCGACGCCGGCTCCGATCCCGCCTCGATGCGCACCCGCGCCAAGAAGGTCGATGGCGGCTACGTGCTGAATGGCTCCAAAACCTGGATCACCAACGCGGCGATCGCCGACGTGTTCGTGGTGTGGGCGAAGGACGACGCCGGCGACATCCGCGGCTTCATTCTCGAGAAGGGAATGAAGGGCCTCAGCGCACCGAAAATCGAGGGAAAATTCTCCCTGCGCGCGTCCGTCACCGGCATGATCATGATGGACGACGTCATGGTTCCCGAGGACGCGATGTTGCCCGGCGTCAAAGGCCTGCGCGGCCCCTTCTCCTGCCTGAACAATGCGCGCTACGGCATCGCCTGGGGTGCACTCGGCGCCGCCGAATTCTGCTGGCAGGCCGCGCGCGACTACACGATGCAACGCATCATGTTCGGCAAGCCCCTCGCGGCGACGCAGTTGATCCAGAAGAAGCTGGTGGACATGCAGACCGAGATCACGCTCGGCCTGCAATCGGTGCTCCGGCTGGGGCGCCTGATCGACGAGGACAACGCGGCACCAGAAATGATCAGCCTGCTGAAGCGCAACAACTGCGGCAAGGCGCTGGATATCGCCCGCACCGCGCGCGACATGCACGGTGGCAACGGCGTGTCGGACGAGTACCACGTGATCCGACATGTGATGAACCTGGAAGCGGTGAACACCTACGAGGGCACGCACGACGTGCACGCGCTGATTCTTGGCCGCGCGCAGACAGGCCTATCGGCGTTCGGCTGAGCCAACTGCCAACCAGCAACGGAGCAGCATCGCCTCGCAACTCCAGCGCAAGCGGGGATGCAGGCTCGTGTGAAAAGCTGTGATGAGCTGTCCCCATTTCGGCACCTGCGGTGGCTGCACGGTGTGGAACCTGGATGATGCGTGCCTACATCGCCCGCAAAAGCAGTCAGCTCACGATTGCCCTTCGACGCGCCGGATTTGACGACGTTGCGCTGTCATCACCGTCACGCACGGCGCCAGGGGAACGGCGCCGCATGGACATTGCTGCGCGCCGCACCAACAGCGGCGTCGTGCTCGGGCTGCACCGGCAACAGAGCAAGGACATCGTCGACTTTACGACATGCCTCGTCCTCCATCCCGCGCTGGTGGCGCTGCTGCCGCCATTGCGCAGGGTGCTGGTTCGCCTCCAGGCACTTCGGCGCGACGCATCGGTGATTGCCAACCTGCTCGATAGTGGCCCCGACGTACTGTTGCGGACCGATGCGCCGCTCATGCTGTCGGATCGCCTGGCGCTGACCGATTTTGCCCGTTCGCACGCCCTGCCCCGCATCTCCTGGTCGCGCGGCAGCGATGAACCGGAACCGGTCATCATTCTACGGCCGCCCACCACATCGCTCTCCGGCGTGACCGTGACGCCGCCGGCGGGCGCGTTCCTGCAGGCATCCGTTTCCGGTGAGACTGCCATCATCGCGTCAGTGCTCGATGCGTTGCCTGCCAAAGGCTCTATCGCTGAATTCTTTGCCGGTTGCGGCAGCATCACCTTCGCGATGGCGCGTCACGCGCGTGTCACCGCATGGGAGGGTGATGCGGCTGCCTCATCTGCGTTGCGCCAGGCTGCCAACCACGCCGGCCTTGCCCCACGCATCGCAGTAACGCAGCGCGATCTGACGCGTCAGCCATTACAAGCGAAGGAGTTGGCGGCGTTTGCCGCGGTGGTATTGGATCCGCCATTCGCCGGGGCCGCTGTTCAGGCAGCCCAAATCGCGGCGGCGAAGGTGCCTGTCGTTGTCTACGTCAGTTGCAATCCCGCGACGCTGGCTCGCGACGTTCGGATGCTGCGTCATGCAGGCTACAGGCTCGTCGCGACAAAGCTGATCGACCAATTCCTGTGGTCCGAGGAATTGGAAAGCGTCAGCACATTCGCCATCGGCTGAACCCTGCGCGTTCAGGCAACCGAAGTTGAAGCCGGCTTCAGCATTTCGCCGTCCGTGGGCAAGCGATAGTGCATACTCGCGAACCCGGACACGGCGTCGTGCAATTCGACCTGCCGCTTATCCGGGTGAAACCTGAACCAGAATGGTCACTGTGGTGGACGGGCAGTAGTGCGTTACACATGACAACCGGCTCGTGTCATCCGGCAACGTGCGCGGGTGGCTACGATGCACAAGATCGGCCGCCCAGAAGAACACATCGCCCTTCTTCGCAAGCAGCCGCTCGTACGCCAGCCCGCGGCTCTTGCACATGTCTTCCAACATCCGCGCACACGCCACGTAGTCATCGACCTTGAAATCGACGCGCTTGGTGCCGTCCTTGAACAGGTAATGCGGCAGCTTATGGCTACGATCAAAGTAGGCCAGCTCGCCACTGCCCTCGGTCACGTCCTCTAATGCAATCCAGCTGGCGGCCAGAAACATTGGCTCCTCCACCGCCACCACGGATGTATCCTGATGCACTTGATGTTGGTTGCTGCGCTGAAACAATAGCTGCTGAAATGCGACTGGCCGCGCCTCGAACACTGTCGACAGGAATCGCGCAATACGGGGATGCATGCAGACTTGGCGCGCGGAACTCGAAGTTCACGTACAGATCGAGCATGCTTTCGAAGCGGTCGGCCTGCTCGCCGGAAAGCTTCAACTTGCTCGGGTTATTGCGGTGGTCGGTAGTGATGAACATGCCGGGATATTTGTGAACGGAATGAATGTCGTGCACGAACTGGTCGATCAGCGGCTCCTCGATCGCATTGCGCCAGAGCAGCCAGCCATGCTCGATGAAATGCGCCAGGTCATCGCGCTCCGTCGCTCTGATCTCGCCAATGCCAAACTTGTGTTGAAGACGCCCGACAGCGTCATCCCTGTCCGTCCAGAGTTTCCTCAGCATGTCGACGGACTGCGACATGTTTCCCCCTTCAGGTCACCGGCAAAGTTTAGTCCCCGGAGATCCCGAAGTCCACGCCATGATCACATCGGCTCCGCCGGTTCCGTCGCCAACATGTCATGTCCCCAGCCTTCGTTCTCCAGCCTGGAAAGCCGGTTCGCGATACGCCGGCCGTGCCGACAAGGCACGCGTGAGAGCCTCCGGATTGGTGATCGTCAGGTCGCGCTGAGGATAGGGGATCTCAATGCCGTTCTGCCGGAAGAGGTCCCACATCCTCAGCATCACATCGCTCCGCACATTGGCGGTGCCATTCACCGGATCGCTGATCCAGAACCGCAGATCGAGATCGATGGAGCTGTCGCCGAACCCTATCAACAGACAGTTCGGCTTCGGCTCCAATAGCACGCGCGGCACATCCCGAGCCGCTTCAAGCGCCAGTCGGATCGCCTCGTGCGGATCGGAACGATAGGAGATGCCCACCTTCACGTGCTGTCGGATCAGGTCGTTTGAGAACGACCAGTTGGTAACGCGCTGGGTGATCAGATCCTCGTTCGGGATGAGGTACTCCTTCCCGTCGCGTGTCTGCACCGACGCGTAGCGCGCATTCAGCGTGATGACCGACCCATAGGTGCTGTCGATCTCGATGACGTCACCAGGTTTGATCGAACGATCCAGCAACAGGATAACGCCGCTGACCAGGTTGGACACAACCTTCTGCAATCCGAATCCAACACCAACACCAATGGCGCCGGAGAACACCGCAAAGGCGGTGAGATCGATGCCAATGGAGCCGAGCGCCAACACGATTGCCAGCGTCAGCAGCGTCATGCGGACCAGCTTGGACGCAAGCACCTGCACCACCGGCGTCAACGGTGTGAACACCCGAAGCCGCTGCTCCACCAGCCGCGACAAAGCGTTGGCGATCCAGACCAAGATCGCCAGCGTGACCGCGCCCTTCAGCACCAGCAGCAGGCTCAGCCTAAAGTTGCCGATCGGCAACGACATCGCATCCAGCAGACCAACAACAGGCGTGATCAACCCGGCAATGTTCAATGCCGCGATGATCCATGCCAGCACTGCCACCGCACGCGCCAGGCGTTCGTCGCGGACCAGCATCGAGCTCAATCGGATCAACACCCACACCAGCACCAGGCTTTCCGCCAGACGCAGCAGATCGGCTCGGTTCCCGGTGGCGTTGAACGCGACCCGGGCGAACCACAACAGCAACAGCAGGAATACCCAACGAGCCACGTGCGAGAACGCGACAGCGATCGAGTGCAGCGGCCCCGCCGCTAACGGCGCGGAAAGGCCGAGCAATAGCCGCTGCAACACTGGCGCCGCGAAGCGAGTTGCGAGCAATAGCACCAGCACGCACAGCGCCTGTTCGAGGATCGCCGACACGAGGATATAGCGGTGCAGCCAGTCTATCGCCTGACTGATGATGTCCTGCCAGTCGAATGGAATCAGCGTCTGCACCCGCTCATTGCAGAGCGGAACGGCGGCAGAATCACGGCAGGCGGTTCATTTTCGCGTCAGCGTCAGCCGGTGATGACAAGCTTAGGTAGCCGGGGCCGGCTTCGGCCCAGCACCCCGCAGATTGGCGATATTCTGCAATGCGTCGAACCAGAAAGGCGCGCCCAGCGAGACCGCGAAGGCGGTGAGCAGGAATCCGATCAACTTGCGGCATGTGAGTTCGATAAAGCCGACGAAAGAGAGCGACTGAAGCTTTTCTACGACACCGATTGGCCAGCCGAGGGGAATGGGCAGTTGTGTCATCAAACTGTCGGCATCCTTTAAGTTCTGTTCTGCATCCTTCAAGTTCTTTTTAGAGGCATCGACGTCGGGCGACGCGGCGGTGTTTGGTGCTTTGTCGCCTGAGCCCGCAGTCGACTGGCTGTGCGCAGTCGGATGGTCGGCAATGTATGTCGTCGCGGCAGTCGCAACCACCTCTCGCGCGTTCTGGTCGTGCCACAACTTGTAGCCGATGGCGACGACGTCCGCGTTCAGCACGAATGCCATAATCAGCCCAATCACCAACAGCATGTATTGCGCGTATCGTTTGTAGACTCCGGATGCTCGATCCATGCAGTCGTCGTACCAGGTCTGAACGCGGGTCCGGAACGTATCGATGTCGCCCTTGGCCTCAACAATGAAACCCTGGAGAGTTCGCTTTATGGGACTGTTGTCTGGCAACAACGCGATGCCACGAGTGATCTGGCTTGCTGCGGCAAGCGTTTCGTCGTGACCGTCGCGCAGTGTCTCGATCAGAGCGGTGGCAAAGCTGGACGACGGAACATACGAGGGCAGCTTGACACTGTGGAGCCAGCGGCTGAGCCAAGCTGGCAGGTTTAATGTCGCCAGGCTGCCGATCACCGGATGCTCAATGACACGGGTCGCCAGGTTGGGCGCATTGGCCGCGACCGGCGGTGCCGCGAGGACAGGGCGGCCAGGACCGGGTTGCGCCGGGATGTCGCTCAGAATTTGCATCAGCATCGTCTGGAGCACCTTGCCACGCGTGGACAGTGCTGCGGCGATGATCTCCTGGATGGAAGAGGCGATGATTGCGAGAAGAGCAAAGATGAAGGCAAGGCCGAGTGCCACGTCCAGTACGGGTCCGAGTGACATGCGTCCCCTCCGTCAGCTCTGTGGTGAAGCGGCCGGTGATGGTGTGGGCAGATTGAGGAGCCTGAGGAGCACCTCCGTCTGGTAGTGATATGAATCGGCGCCGTCGCCATTGTAGCGGCGCACGGCGTATGGCCAATCACAGGGGAAATCGGCACGGTCCGGGACGCCGGTATACGTGGCCGTGGGATGATATTTGGTTGGCTGATATGTGCCGGCTGAACCGAGATAGAATGGCGTGCCTGGCTTGATGTCGAGCTTGCGCACTGCCCGAGTGCAGGCCGTGCAGTCGCGCAGATAGCGCGGATCGCTAGCGGCATAGCGGCACGGGCGAAACTGCTGATGCGGATGCTCGGTCTGCCGATCAGGCGATGGGATTGCGATCGCGATCTTGTCGTGCAGTGTGGTATAGGCCAATGCGACACTACCGACGGGGTCAACGATGCATCGCTGCACTTCCGAAGTGCTCGGGGGATGATGGAATAGCGTATATTGTCCGATACCATAGCCGCGTGAGGTTATCTGGTCGGGCGGTGCGTCCTTCGCGTGGTCGAGGCCGATGATGACGAAATCGTCCTGGTCCTGATTACGCGGCACTGAGAAATGCAGGCCAGCGCTCTCCTGCATCACGATGGCCAGCATGAATGGGGTTGGCGCCACAGTGGAGTGCGCAGCGGCGATTGCGGTAATTGCTCGCGCATTATCGCTGGCAGCGGTCGCGGAATGCGGCAGTGGTGGAAAATCCGGGTCCCCCAGCATGTCCGCAATGCAACCGGCGAGGTTCTGGTCGAGGACGTCGGTGATTGGCGCGGTCAAGCGCCCGCGGTTGTAGCTGGTTACCGCGACGGGTGCCTTGCCATCCTTGCCAGTGCCGCCGTTGTGGATCAGGTCGTACCGCAGTGCGCGGATGGCGCGCACCGTGCCGTCACCAAACGCCCCGTCGATGCCACGACGCAGGTATCCAAGCTGGCGAAGGTCATGCTGCAACGCGCGCACCAAGGTTGCGTCGTTCGCCTGACCATTGGCCAGGGTCAGCCCTGCTCTTTGGTACGGCAGAACCATGATGCGTGTTCATAAGCGTTTTGGCGAACGATACTTTAGCGAGTCGGATGTCGTGCCGTCAATGACATTGATCTGGTTACAAACAGTATATTGACAAGGCAATGGTCTTTGTGCGCAATAATGTCCTAGCGGTGCGCGCGGGAGGTGTCATGACCTGGCGTTATGAACAGGCCGGCCACAGGCTCAGCCACGATAGTGAGATGATCACGACCGAGGGCTATTCAGGCATCGGTGCCGACAAAAACAATCCGGCATCAGAGAATCGGCCGTTCCTTGGACCTATCCCGAAGGGGAGCTACACGATCGGGCAGCCGATTGCGAACGGCGGCCATATGGGGCCCTATGTGCTGCCGCTGACGCCCTTAACGGTGAACAACATGTTCGGTCGAGAGGGGTTCTTTATCCACGGCGACAGCATCGACAACCCGGGCAATGCGTCGAATGGGTGCGTCGTGCTGAACCGCCAATGGCGGGTAATGATCGCTCAGAGCGGCGATGACGTGCTGGTGGTAGTGGGCTGACTGTTCGGCCCCACGCTGCGCGGCTAGACCTCAGACGTGGAAGCTCTCGCCGCAGCCGCAGCGGCCTTTCTCGTTCGGATTGGTGAAGGTGAAGCCGGACGCGAGCGCCTTCGTCTCGTAGTCCATCACCGTACCGATCAGGAACAGCGACGCCTTGCGGTCCACTAGCACCGTCAGACCCTTGTCGTTCACGACTTCGTCGCCGGGACCAGGTTCGTCTGTCCAGGTCATGTCATAGGACAGGCCGGAGCAGCCCTTCGTCTTCACGCCGATACGCAACAGCTTGCCTTGCTCACCCTTGGCATACAGCGAACGCAAACGCTCGGCCGCCGTGTCGGTCAGCGTCATCAGTGGCGGCAGGGCGCGAGGCTTGCGCGTGGCAGTAGTGGTCGTCGTGCTCATGGTTGTCTCGATATCGTTGTCGGTCAGAACATATTCAACTGCAGACGGGCTTCGTCCGTCATGCAACTCGGATCCCACGGCGGATCCCACACCGTCTCCACCTCGCAGGATGTGACGCCCGGCACAGTCATCGCAGCATTATGCACCTGCTCCGGCAACTCCTGCGCCGAGGGGCACGCCGGCGCGGTCAGCGTCATCTCCACCTTCACGGCGCCGTCATCTGCGATCTCAATCGCGTAGATCAGACCCAGTTCATAGATGTTCACCGGGATTTCCGGATCGTACACCTCGGCGATTGCCGCGATGATCGCATCCTCTGTCGGCTTCGCGGCGGTTTCGCCATCAGGTGTCCAGGCGGTGTGAGTCATGTCATTCACTGCTCGCCTCCTGTCCGCCGTCCATGGCCGCAATCAAGGCATGCCAAGCCAGCGTCGCACACTTCACGCGCGACGGATACTCATGCACGCCCGCCAACGGCTCCAACCGTTCCATCGACTCCGCCAAAGCCGCGTCGCAATGCGGGCACGCGCCGGTCCGCGCCATCTCGCGGAATGCCTCAAACAACGCTCGTGTATCGTCCTTGCTGCGGCCGATGACCGTCTCCGCCATCAGATCTGCCGAAGCGACGCTGATCGCGCAGCCACGCGCCTGGAAACCGGCATCACCAATCGTACCATCGGGTGCGTATTTCACCCACACCTCGATGCGGTCACCGCACATCGGATTATCGCCCTTCGCCGACGCATCGAAGCTTTCCGGCTTATGTGCATGCCGAGGTCGACGTCCATGATCCAGGATCACCTCCTGGTACAGATCGCGCAGATCGTCGAATGAATCGGTCATCGCCAGAATCCTCCCCCTCCCCTTGCGGGAGGGGGTTGGGGGGAGGGGGCCATTCCATGTCGAATCATTTGAAGAACTCCCTCACCCGAGCCAGCGAGTCAGCCAGAAAGTCGATCTCATCACGCGTAGTATAAATCGCAAAACTCGCTCGAGCGGTGCTGTCCAGTCCAAACCGATGCATCAACGGCTCCGCGCAATGATGCCCAGCGCGCACCGCGATGCCCTGTCGATCCAGCAACGTAGCGACATCATGCGCATGCGCCCGATCCACCGTGAACGAAACCACACCACCACGATCCTGCGCGCGCCCTAGAATCTGCACGCCCTCAATCGCGCCGATCCGCGCCAGCGCATGATCGATCAACGACTGTTCGTGCGCGGCAATCGCGTCATACCCAATCGCCTGCACGTAATCGATAGCCGCCTTCAGCCCGATCCCTTCCAGTATCGGCGGTGTCCCAGCCTCGAACTTATGCGGCACCGAGGCCCAGGTAGACCGCTCATACGTCACGGAAGAGATCATCTCGCCGCCTCCCAGGAACGGCGGCATCGCATCGAGCAGCTCGCGCCGCCCCCACAGCACCCCAATCCCGGTCGGCCCATACAGCTTATGCCCAGTGAATGCATAGAAGTCGCAGTCCAGCGCCTGCACGTCGACCCGCCGATGCACCACCGCCTGAGCACCGTCGAACAGCACCTTCGCACCATGCGCATGCGCGATCTGCACAATGCGCTCCGCCGGCGTGTAGGTCCCCAGCACGTTGGACATGTGCGTCATCGACACCAGCCCGACCTTGCCGTCGGCCAGCAGGGCCTCGAACCCGTCCATGTCGAGTTCACCGGCGTCGGTGATCGGGGCCACGCGCATCTCTACGCCACGTTCGTCGCGCAGCATTTGCCACGGAATGATGTTGGAGTGGTGCTCCATCCCGGAGATCACCACCGCCTGCCCCGGCTTCAGCACGCCGCGGCCATAGCTGTGCGCCATCAGGTTCAGCGACTCTGTGATGTTGCGCGTGAACACAACCTCATGCCGATCGCGCGCATTCAGCAACGTCGCGACCGCATCACGCGCTGCCTCATATGCATCGGTGGTTCGCTCACTCATCCAGTGCAGGCCGCGATGCACGTTGGCGTATTGCGTTTCCATCGCCTCGCGCATCGCGTCGATCACCGCGCGTGGCTTCTGCGCGGACGCGGCGCTGTCGAGGAACATCAGCGGCTTGCCGCGCACCTTCTGCCGCAGGATCGGAAAATCCTCGCGGATGCGCGCAACGTCCAGCAGTACGGGTCGTGTCGTGACGTTCATGCCGCCTGCTTCTCCCACCAACCCTCGACGGCGCGATCCAACTCCTCGCGCACCGCCTCGTTTGTGACCGCGTCCAGCGAATCAGCCAGGAACGCGCGCACCAGCATCGAGCGCGCCTCCACATCCGGAATGCCCCGGCTTCTCAGATAGAACAGTTGCTCGGCATCCAGTTCACCCACAGTCGCGCCGTGGCTGCACTTCACGTCGTCAGCGAAGATCTCCAGTTCCGGCTTGGTGTCGATCTCAGCTTCTGGCGACAGCAGCAACGCCTGGTTCATCTGATAGCCGTCGGTCTTCTGGGCCACGCGCGCAACCTCGATACGGCCCTGGAACACGCCCTGCGAACGCCCCGCCAGCACATTTTTCACCGTCTGGCGTGACGTGGTCGAGGGCGCATCATGCCGCACCACCGTCGTGAAATCCGCGTGCTGATCACCGCCAAGCAACTGTGCCCCGTTAAGATGCGTAATGCTCTTCGGCCCCGCCAAGCGCGCATGCACCTCGGTCCGCGCGACACGCGCGCCAAGATTCAAGGCGAAGCTGTCGTAGGTGCCCCGCTCGGCCACCTCGGCGTACAGCGTGGACAGATGAAATGCCGCCAAAGCTTCGTTCTGCAATCGAACATGCGAGAACACGGCGTCCTCGGCGACATGCACTTCCGTGACCGGAACATGCAGATAGGCTCCGTCGCCAACAGAGACATCGAGCAACGTCAGACGCGCACCGGTAGCAATACGGATTGTGTGGCGAGGATGGAAAGCGGCTCGAGCAGTTGCCACGCTGACCAACAGCAACAGTCCAGCATCGACTCCCTCTGGCACGGACAGCACCGCGCCGTCCTCCGCCAGCATGGTGTTCAGCGCCACCACGGGGTCGCGATCCGGGCGCGCGAGCGTGCCAAAGGCGGGATCATCACCGAAGCAGGCAAAGTTCACCGCGGCCGGAAGCGCGGACAGCTCGGATCGGAACCTGCCATCGACAAACACAATACGCGGTGCGTCGATACGCGGCAGACCAGCGACAATCGCACCATCGCCGACGTGTGTCGGTGACTGATTGAACGAAGCATCCGCAATCGCGCGCAGGCTGGTGTATTTCCACGCCTCTTCACGCCGCCCGGAGGTAGCACCGGGCAGTCCCGAGCGCCGGAATGCCGCAGCGGCGGCGGCGCGCTCCTGGGCATCACCGGGCAAGCGATCACGCAGCGTTTCGTAGCGCGCCAGAAAGCCCGCGACTCCGGATTGGACAGGTGCGTTCACGCCGCCTCCGCGACCATGCCGGCGTAGCCCTTGGCTTCGAGTTCGTGGGCCAGTTCCGGCCCACCCGAACGGACGATCCGCCCACCTGCCAGCACGTGTACTCGATCCGGCACTATGTAATCGAGCAACCGCTGATAGTGCGTGATCACGAGGGCTGAGAAGTCCGGTCCGCGCAGCGCATTCACGCCATCGGCGACGATCTTCAGCGCATCGATATCAAGTCCGCTGTCGGTCTCGTCCAGGATCGCCAGCCGAGGCCGCAGGATCGCCATCTGCAGCACTTCGTTGCGCTTCTTTTCGCCACCGGAGAACCCGACATTCACGTTCCGCCGCAGCATGTCCTCGGGCATTGCCAGTCGCTTGGTCTCGGCGCGTGCCATCTTGAGGAATTGCACCGCATCCAGTTCGCTTTCACCGCGCGCGCGCCGCAGCACGTTCAGCGCCGTACGCAGGAAGTTGGCATTGCCGACGCCGGGCAGTTCCACCGGATATTGGAACGCCAGAAACAGTCCGACCGCGGCGCGCTCCTCCGGCGTCATATCCAGCAGGTCATGGCCATCGAACGTCGCCATCCCGGCAGTGACGGTGTAGTCCTCACGCCCCGCCAGCACATAGGCGAGCGTAGACTTGCCGGAGCCGTTCGGCCCCATGATCGCATGCACCTCACCCTGCGGCACGGTGAGATCGATGCCCTGCAAAATCGGCTTCCCTTCGATAGCGGCGGAAAGGCCGCGAATTTCCAACATCATCCGTCCTTCACACAAACACTCCCTCTCCCGCACAGCGGGGGAGGGTTGGGGAGGGGGTGCCGCCCGGCGCCCCTAACCCACCGAACCTTCGAGACTGACTGCCAGCAACTTCTGCGCCTCGACGGCGAATTCCATCGGCAGTTCCTTCAACACTTCCTTGCAGAATCCATTGACGATCAGGTTGACCGCGTCCTCTTCTGAAAGCCCACGCTGCCGGCAATAAAACAGCTGATCGTCGGCGATCTTGGACGTAGTCGCTTCATGCTCAACCTTCGCCGTCGGATTGCGGCTTTCGATATACGGCACAGTATGCGCACCGCACTGATCGCCGATCAGCAAGCTGTCGCACTGAGTGTGGTTGCGCGCCCCGGTCGCCTTCGGCAGCACGCGCACCAGCCCGCGATAGGTATTGTTCGACCGCCCCGCACTGATGCCCTTCGACACGATCGTGCTTTTCGTTCTCTTTCCGATATGAATCATCTTGGTGCCGGTATCGGCCTGCTGGCAGTTATTGGTGACGGCCACCGAATAGAATTCGCCCACACTGTCGTCGCCCAACAGCACGCAGGACGGATACTTCCAGGTGATCGCCGAACCCGTCTCCACCTGTGTCCACGAAATCTTGGACCGCGCGCCCCGGCACGCACCACGCTTGGTAACGAAATTGTAGATCCCACCCCGCCCTTCCGCATCGCCCGGGTACCAGTTCTGCACGGTGGAATACTTGATTTGCGCATCGTCGTGCGCGACCAGCTCGACCACCGCCGCGTGCAATTGGTTCTCGTCACGCATCGGCGCGGTGCAGCCTTCCAGATAGCTCACAAACGCGCCGGCATCCGCGATGATAAGCGTGCGCTCGAACTGCCCGGTGCTGCGCGCGTTGATGCGGAAGTAGGTGGACAGCTCCATCGGGCAACGCACCCCCTTCGGGATGTAGACGAAGCTGCCATCGGTAAACACCGCCGAATTCAGCGCCGCAAAGAAGTTGTCGGAAACCGGCACCACACTGCCGAGATACTGTTGCACCAGCTCCGGATGATCCCGCACCGCCTCCGATATCGGACAGAAGATCACGCCCGCCTTGCTGAGCGTCTCCCGGAACGTCGTCGCCACCGACACACTGTCGAACACCGCGTCGACCGCGACCTGGCTACCGCCTTCGATCGATCCCGGATCGACGCCCGCGAGAATGGCCCGCTCTTTCAACGGAATGCCCAGCTTTTCGTACGTCCTCAGCAGTTCCGGATCGACCTCGTCGAGGCTCTTCGGCCCCGGCTTCTTCTTCGGCGCCGCATAATAATGCAGATCCTGATAGTCGATCCGCGCATGCTCAACCCGCGCCCAATGCGGCTCGGTCATTTGCAGCCACGCGGCATACGCCTTCAACCGCCATTCCAGCAGCCAGGCGGGCTCCTCCTTGCGCGCAGAGATCAGCCGGATGGTGTCCTCGTTCAGCCCCTTGGGCGCGAGGTCCATCTCAATGTCCGTCTCGAAGCCCCACTTGTAGCCGGACTCGGTGACAGCCTGAACTGTGTTGAGCGTTTGCGTCGCAGCAGACATCAAATGGTCCTATTCGGCGGCGGGGATTGCGACAGATGCCGGCAGGCGGAATGCCCTTGGGATCGAAGCCTCCTGCATGTCTGCCAGGGTAATATTGGACAATGCCTGCTGGATCGCCTCGTTCACCGGGTCCCAGCGCCCATGCATCGGGCATAGGCCACGTGACTCACATTCAACGGCGGAGCCGTCGACGCAGGCAGTCAGCGCGATCGGCCCATCCACGGCGGCGATCACGTCACCCACCGGAATAGCCGACAACGGTCGCAGCAGCCGATAACCGCCGCGAGCGCCTCGCTGCGAGACCACCAGCCCACTCGCGGCCAGCGTCTTCAGCACCTTGGCAACCGTTGGCTCAGGAATACCGATAGACGCCGCGATGCCCGGCGAGGTCTGCACCTCATCCGCACGGGACAGGCGCGCCAGGACCACAACGGCATAGTCGGTCAGCTTCGACAGCCTCAACATGGTCTGCCAAACCCTTCCAGCGACTGGCATTCAGCTAACAGGACCGCGGCAGTCCTGATTGACCGGAAATGGCGTATCCAGCGCGGCACGTCAAGGGGTTCTCGCGGGCCCCACGTGGACGTTTGCGGGAAATTCGCCAGAAATCATTCCGCAAGCCCGCACGGCGCCGACCTGGCGGGCAATCAGGCCGCGGCTCGCTGGCGCTGGCCAACCGTGGCTTTCCAAGGCCGCCGCGCCGCTCTAATACCCGCCAGTAGCTTCACCGAACCGGAGGGACGAATGGCGGGCATGATGGATGGCAAGGTCGCGGTGGTGACCGGCTCGGGCGGCGGCATCGGCCGCGAGATCGCGATCGCCATGGCCGCCGCCGGCGCCAAGGTCATCGTCGCCGACATCGGCGCCTCGCTGTCCGGAGAGGGCGGCTCCGCCACCCCCGCCCAGCAGACCAAACAGCTGATCGAGCAAAAAGGTGGCGCCGCCGAAGTCTGCACCGAATCCGTCGCCGAATGGGGCTCCGCCCAAAAGATCGTCCAGGCCGCCCTCGACCATTACGGCCGTATCGACGCGGTGGTGAACAACGCCGGCATCCTGCGCGACGTGATCTTCCACAAGATGACACCGGACGACTGGCTGTCGGTCATCGCCGTCCACTTGAATGGCAGCTTCTTCGTCTCCCGCGCCGCCGCCGAGCACTACCGCAAACAGGAGAGCGGCACTTTCGTCCACATTAGCAGCACCTCCGGCCTGATCGGCAATTTCGGCCAGGCCAACTACTCGGCCGCCAAGCTCGGCATCACCGCGCTATCGAAGTCGATCGCGCTGGACATGAAGCGCTACAATGTCCGCTCCAATTGCATCGCGCCGTTCGCCTGGAGCCGCATGACCCAATCGATCCCCGCCACCACGCCCGAGCAGCAGGCGCGGCTGGCGAAAATCCAGGCCATGACGCCGGACAAGAATGCGCCGTTGGCGGTGTACCTCTCGTCCGACGCGGCGAAGGACGTGACCGCCCAGGTATTCGGCACCCGCATGCACGAGATCATCCTGTTCAGCTCCGCCCGCCCGATCCGTATCGTGCACCGCGCCGAGGGCTGGACGCCGGAGACGATCGCCGAGCACGCGGCGCCCGCGCTGAAGGCTGCCTTCATGCCGCTCGATCGCTCAGGCGAGGTGTTCGGCTGGGACCCGGTGTGACAAGGACCAAACACATCGCAGGGGCAAAGACGACGATAACGACGATAACGATGCAAACGACGATGAAGCTGATAAAGATGATAAAGAACCTCCCCCTCCCCATGCGGGGCCCGCAAGGGGAGGGGGTTGGGGGAGGGGGAGCTGCTGGGGAACGTCGACTGGTCCCACGGGCCCAACGAGATAATACTTGCGCCCACCTCCACGACCTTTCTTGCTGTCATCACGGCAGCCGTAGGTAAGCGCGCATCGCTCTCCTCGAAGATCGCCAATAACCCAGCCTAATTGCCCACCGATACGACAATCCGCTTCGGATCTACAGCAGTTGGAGCCAACCCTTACCGTCTTCGCCGCCTTCTCTGCATCCGCCCGTAACCTGGCACGGGCGGCCGTTTCTCCACGTGACGGCCGATACAGCGCAGCGATACGCCATCTCCCCCGCAACGATGACCTATGGCAACGCCGCCGCCGAAGTAGCTACGCTTCGCCAACGTTACCGAACCGCCGGCTACGGCGTCGGGCACCGCATCGGCTTGATGCTGGAAAACCGCCCAGCAGCGTTCCTCCACTGGTTCGCATTGAACGCACTCGGCGCAAGCGTGGTACCTCTGAACGCAGACCTGCGCTCGGCAGAACTCACCTACCTGCTCGACCACAGCCGAATGTGTCTTGCCGTCACCTCGCCATCCCACACGGACAAACTGCGTTCAACCACCAACGCCTGTGCTGTGGTCACCGATGACGCACCACCGCCACTCGCGCCTTGGCCCGCCCGCCGCGAAGCGCCTGGGTCAACCACCGAATGCGCACTGCTCTATACCTCCGGTACCACCGGCAAGCCAAAAGGCTGTGTCCTGTCCAACCACTATTTCCTGCGCTGCGGTCGCTGGTACACCCAGATCGGCGGCCTGTGCACCCTCCACCCCGGCGAGGATCGCCTGATCACCCCGCTGCCCATGACCCACATGAACGCGATGGCTTGCTCGACCCTGGGCATGGTGATGACTGGCGGCTGCATCATCCCGCTCGATCGCTTCCACCCGCGAACCTGGTGGCAGACAGTTCGCCAGACCGAAGCGACGATCATGCACAGCCTCGGCGTGATGCCGACAATGCTGTTGGGCTTTGATCCGTCGCTGGACGACCGAGCACACAACGTCCGCTTCGGCTTCGCGCCGGGCGTCGATCCCCGCCACCACGCTGCATTCGAGGCACGCTTTGGTATCCCAATGATCGACGCCTGGGCGATGACAGAAACCGGCGCCGGCGCGGCCGTGATCGCCAGCCAGGAACCACGTCACGTCGGACGGTCAAGCTTCGGCCGCGCCCAACCGTTCATGCAGCTTCGCATCGTCGATGAGGCCGGCATCAACGTCGCCGAGGACACACCAGGCGAATTGCTCGTACCGATCGTCCGATCCAGATCCACACACGGGATTTTTCACGGAATATCTGAACGATCCGCAGGCAACGGCAGCCGCCTGGGAAGGCGGCTGGTTTCACACCGGCGACGTGGTTCGCCGCGACTCTAGCGGCAATCTCTACTTCGTCGATCGCCGGAAGAACGTGATCCGCCGTAGTGGTGAAAACATCGCCGCCGCCGAAGTAGAAAGCGTCCTGCGCCAGCATGACCTCGTGCGAGACGTCGCTTGCGCCCGGTCCCCGACAAACTCCGCGGCGAGGAAGTGCTGGCCTGCATCGTTCCGCACGCACCTATCGTCGATCGCCAAAGCGCCGCCGTTGTTATCGTAACTCATGCCCTGCGCGAGCTTGCATACTTCAAAGCACCCGGCTACGTCGCCTTCATCGAGGCGCTTCCATTGACCGCCACAAACAAGGTACAGCGCGGCGAACTGAAGACCTTGGCGCGCCAACTGGTCGGCCAACCAAACTGCATCGACACACGCAATCTGAAGCGCCACACATGATGGACTACGGCGATGTCGTGGTCTGCGCGCCAGTCACCGTGCCCTACGCCCGCCGCTCCGACAGAAGTGCTGCATGGTGGTTGGGCAGCGCCTTGCGAAAGCTGATCGAAACCAGCGGCCTGTCGAAACACCAGATCGACGGCCTCTGCCTCTCCAGCTTCACGCTTGCCCCAGACGGCCCCGCACCATTCGCCCAATACGTGGGTCTTTCGCCGCGATTTCTCGAGTTTCTGCCAACCGGCGGTGCCTGCGGCATAATGGCATTGCGCCGCGCCGCACGGGCAGTTCAATGTGGCGACTCCGAGATCGTCGCATGCATCGCCGGCGACACCAACGGCCCAGGCACGTTCCACGATCTCGTCGCCCAGTTCAGTAGTTTCTCGCGTGACTACGTCTGGCCATACGGCGCCGGAGGCCCCAACGAGAGCTTCGCGCTGCTGACCGATCATGCCATGCGTCGCACCGGCGCAACGCGCGAGGATTTCGGCAAACTGTGTACCGCGCAACGGCAATGGGCGCAGCGAAATCCCCTCGCCCTGTTACGCAACGAATTGACGCTGGACGCTTACCTGGCCGCACGACCAATCGCGCTACCACTGCATCTGTTCGATTGCGTGATGCCATGCGCCGGTGCCGACGGCTTCCTGATGATGCAGCGAAATCGCGCCAAATCACTCGGCCTCCTATACGCTCGCATCTGCTCAACGATCGAGCGCCACAACGCGTTCCCAGACGACCTGATCCAGTGGCGCGGCGGATGGGCGATGGACGCACCCGCGTTATGGCACCAGGCATCGATCGGCCCCGACGCCATCGATGTCGTGCAGACCTACGATGACTACCCGGTGATCTCGATGCTGCAGTTTGAAGACCTCGGCTTCTGTCCAAAAAATTCAGGTGCCGACTTCATCCGTCGCAACAACTTCACGCCCGGGGGCAACCTACCTCACAACACAGGCGGTGGCCAGTTGTCCGGTGGCCAGGCCGGCGCCGCCGGTGGTTTCCTCGGCCTGGTCGAAGCAATCCGCCAGCTCACCCATCAAACCACCGGCCATCAAGTGGAAAACGCGCGTCATGCCCTGATCGGCGGCTTTGGCATGATCAACTACGATCGCGGCCTATGCACAGCCGCCGCGGTACTCTCGGCAGATGGCTGACGAATGGCTCCAGCGGTGTACGTCATGCGCCAAGGTGCAGTACCCGCCGCGCGAACTATGTGTCGCCTGCCTGTCTGATTCCCTGCAATGGCTTGATGCCACCACACAAGCAGGTGTCATCCTGGCCACCACCACTCTGCACCACAGTCACGACCCCGCCTTAAGCACAAGGCTGCCTTTAAAAATTGCTCTCGTGC
Source organism: uncultured Alphaproteobacteria bacterium (assembly GCA_963726125.1). Classification (GTDB taxonomy): domain Bacteria; phylum Pseudomonadota; class Alphaproteobacteria; order Acetobacterales; family Acetobacteraceae; genus JAMXLO01. Next base: position 750,155 of record CAVSBG010000006.1, read on the forward strand.
ATCTCGATGCAGGCCCAACCGTCGTCTCTTTTCTAACTGGCACGCCCACCCCTGGTTCGCGCGTACACATCACCGCGCAACGCGACACAACCGGACGTCTGATACTGGCTGGCCACCTGTAGAGGCACCGCGCAGCAAATCCGCAATCCTACCATCTTCGGAGATCAAGCGATCCGCGTTCATCTGCGTAAAACCTTCCTTACCTACTTCCTTTTATCCGCAATACTGTTCTACTGCTCCCGCAACCCTGCCTCGCGCAAAAGTGGCAGCACCGTCTCGATAAAATACGGCAGCTCGTTCTTGAAGTTTACGAACGACACCGTCGTGCCGGCGAACCCCACTTCGCTCATCCGTACCATCTCCTCGGCAATCCTCGAGGGCGTCCCAACCAACGGATAAGTCCCAGCCCCTCCAACAAACCGTTTGCGATGTAGCCGGTACGCTTCCGGGTCATGCGACGAAGAGAACTTCTCCTTGGCCCGCATATACACATCCACGCTCGCGGTATCTTCCATGCGCACCGCGTAATGCTCGTAGTAATCGTCCGCCTCCGCCTGTGTCGGCCGACATACCACATGACACGTTGTATAGACGCCAACCTCGCGCCCCACGGCCTGCGCGCGCACCGCCATATCAGCGATATGCGGCCGCCCGCCCTCGATATCCACGAACGTGGTGAACAGGAAGTCCGCCGCCCGAGCTGCAAACTCGCGCCCCACCGGGGAAAACGCCGCATTCAACGTAACCGGGCGCGGTCGCTGCACCGGCATCGGAAGCCCCGACACGCCCTTCAACCGATAGAAAATTCCCTCATAATCAAACGGCGCTCCACCAGCGAAGATCCGCTCGACAATCTCCACCCACTCCAGCCCTTGCGCGTACCGATCCTCCATCATCGTCAGCCCAAACAGCTCGAACTCCTGCGGGCTCCAGCCACACACAATATTCAGCCCCGCGCGCCCCCCCGATGCATGATCCACCGTCGTCAGCGCCTTGGCAGCGAACACCGGATGCACCATCGGCACATGCACCGTCGAGAACAGCGCAATCCGCTCCGTCACCCCCGCCAACGCCGCCGCATAAGTGAGCGTCTCGAAACTCCACTCCCGGCTGTTCACCTCACCGCCAAACCCCTTCCACCGCGCAATCGGCAAAAAGAATTCGATGCCGGCGCGATCGGCCATCTGCGCGACCTCCACCACCTCGTGCCAACGCGCGGGCCATCGCTCCGGCACCCGTGTCAACGTCAACCCGCCATCCGCATTGGCCGAGAACACACCTAGCTTGAACCGGTTGGGTCCATACATTGGATGGACCATGCCCATCGCCTCCTTGCCGCGCGCCCGATATTGCCGGTATGAACGAGTTCCCCGTCAAGCACGGAGACGTCATGAGGATCGTTTGCATCGGAGGCGGCCCGGCCGGCCTCTACTTCGCGATCCTGATGAAGCTGCGCGACGCCGCGCATCGCGTCACCGTGATCGAACGTAATCGCCCGGACGACACATTCGGCTGGGGCGTCGTGTTCTCCGACGAGACGATGCGTAACCTCAAAGGCGGCGACTCGCTGACCGAGCAGCGCATCACCGACAGCTTCGCCCATTGGGACGACATCGACATCTACATCCATGGCCGCGCGATCCGTTCCGGCGGCCACGGCTTCTGCGGTATCGAACGCAAACGCCTGCTCAGCATCCTGCAGGAACGCGCCGCCGATCTGGGTGTCGAACTGATCTTCAACCGCGAAGTCCGCGACGCCACGGAATTTGCTGACGCCGATTTGATCGTCGCCGCGGACGGCATCAACAGCGCCATCCGAGCGCGCTACGCCGACCACTTCCAACCATCGATCGAGATCCGTACCAACCGCTTCGCCTGGTTAGGCACGCACAAACTGTTCGAGGCCTTCACCTTCATTTTCGTGCCAACCGAGTGGGGCTGGTTCCAGGCCCACGCCTATCGCTTCAACGCGGACACCTCGACCTTCATCGTCGAAACCCGCGACGAAACCTGGCGCGCCGCCGGCCTCGATCGCATGGACGCGCCAACATCCATCGCCTTCTGCGAGCACCTTTTCGCCCCCTGGCTCGACGGCCATACCCTGTTGACGAACATGCGCCACCTCCGCGGCTCACAATTCATCAACTTCCAGCGCGTCTCCAACTCAACCTGGATCAAGGACCGCATCGTGCTGATGGGCGACGCCGCCCACACCGCGCACTTCTCCATTGGCTCCGGCACCAAGCTGGCGTTGGAAGACGCCATCGGACTCGCAGCCGCGATCGACCGCCACGCCAACGACATCCCGATCGCACTCGCCGCCTACGAATCCGAACGCCGCGTCGAAGTCCTCAAGCTGCAATCCGCCGCGCGCAACTCAACAGAGTGGTTCGAGAACGTCGCCCGCTACGCCCAACTGGAACCGGAACAATTCGCCTACAGCCTGCTGACCCGCAGCCAGCGCATCAGCCACGAAAACCTGCGCCTCCGCGACCGCCCCTGGCTGGAGGGAATTGAAGCGTGGCTCGCCACTCGCGCCCACAGCGGCACCACGAACCGCCCCATCCCGCCGATGTTCCTCCCCTTCAAATTGCGCGATATGCACCTGGCCAACCGCATCGTGGTATCGCCCATGGCGACCTACAGCGCGCACGACGGGATGCCGAATGACTTCCATCTGGTGCACCTGGGCACGCGGGCACTTGGCGGCGCCAGCCTGGTGTTCACCGAGATGACCTGCGTCACGCCGCAAGGCCGCATCACCCCCGGATGCGCCGGAATGTATACCGAAGCACAGATGCAAGCGTGGCGACGCATCGTCGATTTCGTGCACGATCAGAGCGACGCAAAACTCTGCCTGCAACTCGGCCATTCGGGTCTGAAAGGCTCGACCCAGCTCGGCTGGGAAACCATGGACGCGCCGCTCATCACCGGCAATTGGGAACTGATCGCACCCAGCGCCGTACCTTGGAGCCCCCGTAACCAGATCCCCCGAGCAATGACGCGCACCGACATGGACGCAGTACGTGACGCGTTCGTTCAGGCCACAATCTACGCTGAACTGGCCGGCTTCGACATGACCGAATTGCACGCGGCTCACGGCTACCTGCTGGCGTCCTTCATTTCGCCACTGACCAACCGCCGGACCGATGACTATGGCGGCAGCCTTGCCAACCGCCTGCGCTTCCCACTGGAAGTATTCCGCGCCATGCGCGCCGCCTGGCCCGCGCACAAACCAATGTCGGTTCGTATCTCCGCCACCGACTGGGTCGAAGGCGGCATCACGCCCGACGATGCCGTCACCATCGCGCAAGCATTCAAACAGGCCGGCGTTGACCTGATCGATGTCTCCGCCGGCCAGACCTCCATCGAGGCCAAACCCATCTACGGTCGAATGTTCCAAACACCCTTCTCCGACCGCATTCGTAACCAAGTTGCTATCGCAACAATGGCGGTCGGCAATATCACCGAACCGGATCATCTGAACTCCATCATAGCCGCGGGGCGTGCCGATCTGTGCGCCCTCGCCCGCCCTCACCTCTCCAATCCGCATTTCGCCCTGCACGCCGCGGCTGCCTTCAACTACACCGAACAGGCATGGCCGAAGCAGTACCTCGCCGGCAAAGCACAGCTCGAACGCACGCTGAAGCGCGATGGCGACATGGCCATCGTCGTATGACACAGCCACGACGCGCCCTGATCACCGGCGGCGCCAAAGGCATCGGCCTGGCCATCGCGCGGCGCCTCGCACAGGAAGGTGCTACCCTGGCGCTCCTCGGCCGCGATCGAGACGCACTGCAGGCAGCCGCGCGCGAGCTTGACGCTACCTTCAGCGTGGCGGACGTCACGCAACCCGAGGCACTGAGGGCGGCAATCGTCGAACTCGGCCCATGCGACATTCTGATCAACAACGCCGGGGCGGCTTCCTCACAGCCATTCCTGCAGAGCACGCCGCAGGATCTGGCCGCCATGATCGCCGTCAACCTGACCTCAACGTTCGTAGCGTGCCACGCCGCTCTGCCGCATATGCTCGTCGAGGACTGGGGTCGCATCGTCAACATCGCCAGCACCGCCGGCCTGAAAGGCTACTCCTATACGGCCGCATATACCGCCGCCAAGCACGGCGTGGTCGGCCTCACGCGCGCGCTCGCCGCCGAACTTGCCCGCACCGGCGTCACCATCAACGCCGTCTGCCCCGGCTTCACCGATACCGACCTCGTGCGCCGAGCCGCCGCAACCATCGCCCGAGACTCGCAACGCGGTGAAGCCGATGCCACCGCGGCCTTGGCACGCTACAATCCGCAAAGACGCCTTGTGCTACCTGAAGAAGTCGCCGAGGCCGTTGCGTTCCTCTGTCGCGACGCAGCCTCGGCCATGACCGGACAGTCTATCGTGGTGGCCGGAGGAGAAATCACATGAAAGTCCTGCAACCACCCGAGTGGCAACGCCCCCCCGGCTACAGCAACGGCATCGCAGCCCAAGGCCAGACAATATTCGTCGCTGGTCAGATCGGCTGGGATGCATCAGGCCGCATCGCTAGCGGGCTGACCGCCCAGGTCGAACAGGCACTCAGCAACATCCTCACTGTCCTGGCCCAGGCTGGCGCCGGACCCCAGCACGTGACGCGGCTAACGTGGTTCGTAACAGACATCGACCAGTACCGAGAACATGCAAAGGCGATTGGCCCAGGCTACCGCCGCATCATGGGCAAGCACTTCCCCACCATGTCGGTGATCGGCGTCAGCTCGCTGGTGGAACCTGACGCGCTGGTGGAAATAGAAGCCACAGCCGTGCTGCCAACGGGATAACGCTATGGCCGAGCCAGCCAGCTTCGATAGTTTTGCGCGTGACAACCTCCCGCCGCGCGACCAATGGCCGGACCTGCTGCTCGAGGACCTGGACTACCCGGAACGCCTGAACTGTGTTGCGCCATTGCTCGACGACCACGTTGCGACAGGTCATGGCGCACGCCCATGCCTGAAGTCCCTGACCGAAACCTGGACGTACGCCGACCTGCAAGAGCGTGTGAACCGCATCGCCAATGTGCTCACGCGTCGGCTCGGCATGATCCCAGGCAACCGGGTGCTGCTCCGCGCCCCGAACACGCCGATGATGGTCGCGGCGTACCTGGCGGTGATCAAGGCAGGCGGCATTGCGGTCGCCACCATGCCGCTGCTCCGCGCGAGGGAACTCAGCGCCATCATCGACAAGGCCCGCATAAACCTTGCTCTGTGCGATCACCGCCTCCTTGCCGATCTCGAAGCAACACCGCAGTCACGCAACGTACTCCGCATCATCCCGATGGGCGGCGCCGCCAACGCCGACCTGCTGCAACGCATGGCCCACGAACCCGCCACCTTCGCCACCCACAGCACGCGTGCGGACGATGTGTGCCTGATCGCGTTCACCTCAGGCACCACCGGCGAGCCAAAGGGCACGATGCACTTCCATCGCGATATGCTGGCAACGTGCGACACCTACGGCGCGCACGTACTGCGTCCGCGCGCGGACGATGTATTCATCGGCAGCGCCCCCCTCGCCTTCACCTTCGGACTCGGCGCCGCGGTTCTCTTCCCTCTCCGCGTCGGCGCCTGTTCGATCCTGCTCGAACAGACCGCGCCCGATCAGATGCTGGATGCAATCCGCACGTTGCGGCCGACTGTCTGCTTTACCGCCCCAACCGCGTATCGCGCCATGCTCGCACAGCTACGGCCCAGCGACACCGCCAGCCTGCGCATCTGCGTGTCCGCTGGCGAAACTCTCCCCAAGCCCACCTGGGACGCCTGGCACGCCGCCACCGGCATCGCCATCATGGACGGCATTGGTTCAACCGAGATGCTGCACATCTTCATCGGTGCGCCGCTCGAAAAGATCAAGCCAGGAGCTACAGGATTGCCCGTCCCCGGCTACCGTGCCAAGCTGATAGACGCCAACGGCAACGATCTTCCCCCCGGCACTACCGGCCGCCTCGCCGTCCGAGGCCCCACCGGTTGCCGCTACCTCGCCGACCGACGCCAGACGGACTACGTGCAGAACGGCTGGAACATAACCGGCGACACCTATCACCAGGACGCCGACGGCTACTTCTGGTTCGAGGCGCGGTCGGACGACATGATCGTGTCATCCGGCTACAATATCTCCGGCCCTGAAGTGGAAGTGGCGCTGCTCACACACCCCGCCGTTGCGGAATGCGCCGTAGTCGCGGCACCGGACGCCGCGCGCGGAATGATCGTCAAAGCCTACGTCGTATTGCACGACCCAAACGCGGCAAATCCGGAACTCGCCGAGAACCTGAAAGACCACGTCAAGGCCGAAATCGCCCCCTATAAATACCCCCGTTCGATCGAATTCGTAGCATCCCTGCCCAGAACCGGCACCGGCAAGCTGCAGCGCTTCGTCCTGCGCCAGCAAGCTGCTGTTCAGTCATAACCGCCCCAGTAAAATCCAATCATGACGCGGAATCCACCATGACCACCCAGCCAGAGACAATGAACGGCGCCGAGGCCCTGCTCGAACTATTCCGTACGCAAGGCACGGATTACATCTTCTGCTCACCAATCGCTGCGTGGGCACCGTTCTGGGAAGCGCTGGCCAAGCGCAAAGCCACCACCAACATCGAGAGCCCAAAATACCTCAACTGTCGTCACGAGATTCTCGCAGTCGGCCTCGCATCCGGTTATTATAAAGCAACCGGCCGCACCCAGGCCGTACTGTTGCCAACCGGCCTGGGCGTGCTCAACGGAGCAATGGCACTCCGCTCCGCCTATCACGAGCACATTCCCATGGTGATCGTATCGCCGGACACCCTGACCCACGGCTCGGTGCCCAACCTCGATCCAGGCCCGGAATGGCCGACACTGCTGGTCGATCTCGCCGGCCCCGTCCGCAACAGCGAAACGGTGACTAAATGGGCGAAGGAGGTGAAGACCAGCACCGACCTCGCAGCCGATCTTCGCCGCGCCTGGTATTTCGCCGAAAGCATCCCGCGCGGTCCCACGCTGCTCGGCGTGCCATTCGACATCCTCATGAGCGACATCGAACCACCCCGCGGCGATAAGACCAAAGCACCCCCGGTGGTCGCCCCCCTCGATAGTCTGCGCGAGGTCGCACAACTGCTGATGCACTGCCGCGCACCTCTGATCGTAACCGAGCACGCAGCCCGCACGCCGCAAGACCAAGCGGCACTCGTAACGATCGCCGAACACATCGGCGCACCGGTATTCGAATACTGGATGCCGCAATACGTGAACTTCCCACGTGCGCATCCACTTTATGCGATCGACCCCATCGAGCCTAACCTGAAAGACGCAGATGCCATCCTCGTCATCGGCGCCCACGGGCCCTGGCATCCCCAGGAAACCAAACTCCCCGACGACTGCACGGTCATCCACATGGAGGAGGATCCGCTACGTCCTCGAGCCCCCTACTGGGGCTTCCAAACCGACTACTGCATCGCGGGCGACCTCAGCGGCAATCTGACCCAACTCGCGACACTCCTGCACGACCACGAACCCACAGCCGAAGCAGCCGAACGCATCGCAATGCGCACCGACCGCTGGCACGCGCACAACGCCACCAGCCAGGCCGCCGCGGCCAAGGAACGCGAGGCAGCCAGCGCCAACGAACGCATCACCGCCCCCTTCCTGTTCGACACGCTGCACAACCTGCTGCCCGACCGCTCGGTGATCGTCGACGAGATCATCGCGCAGGTCCCGCCGATGATTCAGCACCTGTTCCGCGAGCGGGATTTCACCCACATCCGCGGCTGGGCCGGCGCGCTCGGCACCGGCCTACCGATGGCGCTGGGCGTGAAGCTTGCCCGACCCAACGATGTCGTGGTCTGCGTCATCGGCGACGGCGCATTCAACTACAATCCCATTCCCGCCTGCCTCGGTCTCGCGCAGCAGTACAACGTCCCGGTACTCGTGATCATCTGCAACAATGAAGGCTATGTCTCGCAGGAGTGGAATCTCTACAAATACTTCCCGTCCGGCTATGCCTTGCGCGACAACAACCCATACGGCCGGGTCATCGAACCCACGCCCGAATACGCCCTCATGGCGCCCGCCTTCGGCGCGCATGGCGAATGCGTGACCGATCCCGCCCAACTGGAGCAGGCGATCCGCCGCGCGCTGACAGCCGTCGAAGCTGGCCACCTCGCACTGCTGGACGTCAGGCTCGCACAATAACGCCGTCGCGCTTGTCGCAGCCCACCCCGCACCGTATCTCTCCCCGCATGCGCACCACCATCGCCCTGCTCGCTATCGCCTTTGCCGCACCCGCCGCCGCGCAGACGACCGCGCACAAGCCGCCTGAAAAGCCGGCACCCGCCGCGGCAAAACCGGCGCCCGCCGCGAACGCGCCGAAGGAGCTCGGAAAGTTCGACGACTGGATCGCCGCGACCCACCAGGAATCCGGCCAAACCACCTGCTATGCATTCGTCCGTGCCAGTCAATCCGCACCGGCGCTCTCCAGCCGCGGGCCGGTCATCCTGACCGTCACAGAACGCTCCGGCAGCCGCGATGAGGTGGCGATCACCGCCGGCTACACCTTTCCCAAGGGCGCCGCCGTCACGGTGCAGGTTCTTGCCACCGGCCTCGATTTCTACACCGCCGGCAGCGACGCCTTCGCACGCGACGGCAAGGCATCGGTGGCCGCGTTCCAGAAAGGTGCGGAGGCCCTGTCTCGCGCGCCGGGCCCCCGGGAGGGCCAGGTTATTGTCGATACGTTCAGCCTGCGCGGCTTCTCCGCCGCCTACGCCGCGATCAACAAGGCCTGCCCGGCACGCTGATGAGCGCCACGCTCGACCTGACCGCAACGGAACGCGACCGGATTCTGGCCAAATCGGCATTATTCGATCCGCCGCCGGTACAGCTCGCCGACGGTCGCCGCGACCTTGTCGGCCTCTCGCGCGCGGAACTGGCCCAGGAGATGGCTAACTTCGGCCAACAACCCTTCCGCGCCAAGCAGCTCTGGCACTGGATCTACCACCGCGGCGAGACCGACTTCGCCCGGATGTCGTCCATCGCCCGCCCGCTGCAACAAAAGCTGGCGGACCACTTCGTCGTCGCCCGCCCGGAAGCCGCCGTCGTGCAGACCAGCGAGGACGATACCCGCAAATTCCTGTTCCGCTTCCGCGACGGACAGGAGGCTGAGACCGTCTACATCCCTGACCGCCAGGAAGACCGAGGCGCCGTCTGCATCTCCTCCCAGGTCGGCTGCACTCTCTCCTGCCGCTTCTGCCACACCGGCACGCAGCGCTTGACACGCAATCTCGGAGCCGCCGAGATCATCGGCCAGTTCATGGCGGCGCGCGACGCCTACAACGAATGGCCCAGCCCTATGGGGGAAAGCCCACGCCTGCTCTCCACCATCGTCCTGATGGGCATGGGCGAACCGCTCTACAATTACGCCAACGTGGCCAAGGCGATGACGATCGCGATGGACAACGAGGGCATCGCGCTCTCGCGCCGCCGCATCACGCTGTCCACCTCCGGCGTCGTCCCCATGATGGACCGCGCCGGCGCCGAGCTCGGCGTCAATCTCGCCGTCTCGCTCCATGCCGTGCGCGATGACCTCCGCGACGAACTGGTCCCACTGAACCGCAAATACCCGATCGCCGAGCTGATCGCCGCCTGCCGCCGCTACCCCGGCGCCTCCAACGCCCGCCGCATCACCTTCGAATACGTCATGCTCAAAGGCGTCAACGACAGCCAGTCCGACGCCCGCGAACTCGTTCGCCTCATCGCGGGCCTCCCCGCCAAGGTGAACCTCATCCCATTCAACCCCTGGCCCGGTAGCCCCTTTGAAACCAGCAGCAACTCCGCGATCGACCACTTTGCCAAGATCGTGATGGACGCCGGTTTCTCCTCTCCAGTCCGCAACCCCCGCGGTCGAGACATCCTTGCCGCGTGCGGTCAACTGCGCACAGCATCCTCCCCCTCCCCTTGCGGGAGGGGGGCGGGGGGAGGGGGTCCGGGTTAGCCGGAATCCGCCCCTAAACCACCACCATCGCGAGCGTTCCCGCCGCCATCAGCGCCGCACTCGCCCACCCCAACGACCGCAGCCACAGCGGCAATACCAAGTCTCCCATCACGCTGCGCAGCGAACCCAGCACGATCATCGCCGCAATCAGCGGAGCCGCCACCACCCCATTGATCACCGCCGACCAGAACAGCGCCTGCATCGGGTCGATCGGCGAGAACACGATCGCGGTTCCCACCAGCGTCGCCCCGGCAATCGCCCCATAGAATGCGCGCGCTTCGATCGCCCGCCGGCTCAGTCCCACGGTCCAGTCGAGCGCCTCACCCACCGCGTAACCCACCGAACCCGCCAGCGTCGGCACCGCCAGCAGCCCGGTGCCAAAAATACCCGCGGCAAAAATCACCTCCGCGAACGGGCCGGCGATCGGGCGCAACGCCGACGCCGCCTGCGCCGCTGTGTCGATACTGGTAATGCCATGCGCATGCAGCGTCGCGGCCGTGCCGAACACAATGGCCAGCGCGACCAGATTGGAGAACGTCATGCCCGTCCAAGTGTCCACTCCGATCCGCTGCATCTGACCCGCGGCATCGCGCGGATGCTCGCGCAATGGTCGAGGATCAGCCTCGTTCAACTCGTCCTCCGCTTCCTCCGCCGCCTGCCAGAAGAAAAGATATGGGCTGATCGTCGTCCCCAGCACCGCGAGTATCGTAACAAACTCATCGTGATTGAGCGCAAACCGCGGCACCAAAGCGCCTTCGAGCGCCTCACCCCACGACACGTGCACCACGAACAGCAGCCCCACATACGCGAGCAGTGATACAGTCAGCCACTTCAACAGCTTCACGTAGTGCTTGTAGGCCAGCCAGATCTCGGCGCTGGCGCACACGACTGCTATGGCGACGGCATACAGTTGCGTGGAACCGCCGATCAGCAGCTTCGTCACCGCTGCCATCGCGCCAATGTCGGCACCCAGGTTGATCACATTGGCAACGACCAGCAGGCCCACCAGGACAACCAGCAACGGCATCGGGGCGTGCCGCTTCAGTGCGATCGCCAGGCCGCCACCCGTGACGCGGCCGAGGCGCGCGCTGATCTCCTGCACCGCCACCATGAACGGCAGGGTCAGCAAAACCGACCAGCCAAGAGCATAGCCGAATGCCGCGCCGGCCTGCGAGTACGTTACAATACCGGACGGATCGTCGTCCGCTGCCCCGGTGATCAGTCCGGGGCCAAGCTCGCGTAACCAGGCGCTGGGACCACGTCCGATGCGAACGGCCACCGCCACCGGACCTACTGCCTCAGGAGCCATTGCGCCGGTTCATGTATTCCGCGACCAAGGTTGCCCTGCGAAGCCGTCAACGGCCCGTTAGCAGAACGGCAGCTCGGAAGATAGTTCGTCCCAATCACCTCGTCGCCGCGGCTGAACCCTCGGCAAAGCCACCTTGGCCAGCCGCGAGCCCGCGCGACTTGTTGCGCAGCCTCTTCAACAGCAGCATTGAATCCTCAGGACGATGCCCCGCGGCGTCAAGGCTTTCGGCGGGATCAGATGTGCCGCCATGAACCAGGCTTCGCACCGCCGTGCAGCCCAACCGACTGGCCAGTTCGTCGAGCTCCTCCACCAGCGCCGCCAGCACCGCTCCCGGATCCAGCAGGTCGACCGCGACGAAATGATCCGCCACCAGCACCCTTCCCAACGTCAGATCATTCTCCACGCGATAGCAGAATAGCCCACTGGGAAATGTCCGACCTTCCCGGCGCGCCGCCACAATGCCGCACTGCTCGCCGCGCCGCGAGGCAGTGAGCTGGCGGGCAAAGCGCAGCCAACTGGATAGCTCCAACGCTGGAACCGCCTCTCGCACCAGCGGATAGACCGCCATGATCTCGTCGCGCGACAGCACGCCGATGCTGAATGCCGCCATGATCGCCTACCCTGTCTACCAACGTCTAGTTTGCACCAAATCCCGCCTGCAAATCGTTGATCTGGATCAATGCGGATGGCGGCGGGAAAAGTTTTAACGAATTTACGGCAAAGTAGGGTCCGAGATGACTGCACGGCTGGCACGTCCGAACAGGCTCGCTCCACGCAATGCGTCCGATCCTTGCGTAACCTGCGGGGCGCGGTCGGTCAGCGTGTGCAATGCCATCGGTGATGCCGACCTGGCCAGGCTCGCGAGTATCACCGCGGTGACCGAGGTCGGTCCCGGCCGGTGCTTCATCGATGAAGGTGAGCCAGCCGATGCTTTCTTCAACATCACAGCCGGCCGTGCCAAGCTATTCAAATTGCTGCCGGATGGGCGGCGCCAGATCACCGGGTTCGTTGGTCCCGGCCATTTCCTCGGGATCGCAGTCTCCGACACCTATGCATTCAGTGCCGAGGCAATCGAGCCGGTACGCTACTGCCGGTTCGACCGTCGCAAGCTGCGGGCGTTGCTGGACGACTTCCCTTTGATGGAGAAGCGCCTGCTGGAGGTTGCAGCCGATGAACTGGTGGCCGCGCAGGAGCAGATGCTGCTGCTCGGCCGCAAGACCGCACGCGAGCGGCTGGCATCGTTCCTGGTCGCGCAGAGCCGCCAGGGCCTGTCCTGCGGTCATGTGCGGGGAAGGTTCACGCTGCCGATGACCCGCAACGATATAGCGGACTATCTCGGTCTCACAATCGAGACTGTCAGCCGTACGCTGACCCGTCTGCGCAATGAGGGATTGATCGAGATTGCGGTGCAGAGCGATGTCCTGGTCAACAATCCACGGGGTCTGGCGGAACTGGCGGGAGGTTTGCCCGCACGCATCTGACTGTGGCCAGAGCCACGCGATCGGTGCAATCTGACCCGCATGGATAGAGACCTTATCGGCTATGGCGACCATCCGCCCGACCCGAAATGGCCCGATGGCGCACGGCTCGCCGTCAATTTCGTGCTGAATTACGAGGAAGGCTCGGAACCCTCGGTGCCAGATGGCGATCCAGCGTCGGAATGGGGCCTGACCGAGAACGGCATACTCAACCCCGGCGTGAAGGGGCGCGACCTCGCCGCCGAGGGCATGTTCGCCTACGGCAGCCGGGTGGCATTCTGGCGGATCATGCGGCTATTCGCAGAGCGCAAGCTGCCGCTGACCATATTCGGATGCGCCTTGGCGCTGGAGCGCCATCCCCCCGCCGCCGCGGCGATCCAGGCCGCCGGGCATGACGTGTGCTGCCACGGATGGCGCTGGGAGAAGCACTTCGAACTGTCCGAGGCCCAGGAGCGCGAGCGCATCCAACGCGCGGTAGCCTCATTGCAGACCACGATGGGTGCGCGACCGCTCGGATGGTACTGCCGCTATGGGCCCAGCCTGAACACCCGGCATCTGCTGGTCGAGGAAGGCGGCTTCCTTTATGACTCAGACGCTTACGACGACGAGCTGCCATATTGGACAACCGTCCGGGGCAAGCCGCATTTGGTCGTCCCCTACAGCCTGTCGACCAACGACTCGAAGTTCGGCCGTGGCACCTTCGCGACAGGCGACGACTTCTTCACCTACTGCCGCGACGCCTTCGACTTCCTCCTGCATGAGGGCGCGACCCAACCGAAAATGATGTCCATCGGCCTGCATATGCGCATCATTGGCCATCCGGCCCGCGCCGCCGGGCTGGAGCGCCTGTTGGACCACATCAGCAACGCCACCGGTGTCTGGGTCACGCGGCGCATCGATATCGCGCGCCACTGGGCCGCCACCCATCCCGCAGCCTGATGCGAACACGGTCGCGACACTCTTTCTCCTCCTCCCCTTGCGGTAGGGGGGCGGGGGGAGGGTGTCGCATCTTGGTCGTAAAACTAGGCGCCCTCGGCAACGTCGTCCTGTCGTTCGGCCCATTCGAGGCGATCCGCCGCCATCATGCCGGCGCCCACATCACCCTCCTGACCACCGCACCTTACGCAGCCTGGCTGGCCCGCGCGCCCTGGTTCGACGACATCTGGATCGATGAGCGCCCCGAATGGTGGGATCTCGCCGGTTTGCTCCGGCTCCGGCGGCGGCTCACCGAGGGCCAGTTCGATCGCGCCTACGATCTCCAAACCTCCGGCCGATCCAGCCGTTACTTCCAGCTTCTGCCGCACGGCAGCCGCCCGAAGTGGTCGGGCATCGCACACGGCTGCACGCTGCCCGACCGCGATCCGAACCGCAACCGGTTGCACGACGTTGACCGCCAGTTCGGCCAGCTCCGCCAGGCTGGCATCACGCAGCGCCCGCCGACCGACCTGTCCTGGAGCAACGCCGACATCAGCCACTTCGCCCTGCCCGTCCCTTACGCATTGCTCGCGCCCGGCAGTTCGCCCCACCGGCCGGTCAAGCGCTGGCCAGCGGCTCGCTTCGCCGAGCTCGCGGCAATGTTGCTGGAACGCAGCCTGACCCCTGTGGTCGTAGGTACCGCCCCCGAGCGAACGTTGGCCGAGACGATCCAGCTGGCCGCACCCCAAACGATCGACCTGACCGGCCAAACCGACTTCGACCAGTTGGTCAGCCTGGCGCGAGGCGCCCGCGTAGCCATCGGCAATGACACCGGCCCGATGCACCTGATCAGTACCACGAACTGTGCCAGCGTCGTGTTGTTCTCGCGCGATTCCGATCCGAACCTATGCGCGCCGCGTGGACAGAGCGTGCGCGTGATCCAGAGTGCCGATCTGCGAGACTTGGAAGCCGAGCCGGTGAAGGGCGCCGCCATGACCATGATGTCGCACGCTGCCGGCGCGCTGTTCGCCTGATGGCGGATCATCCGCCATCCCGCATACCGCCCGCCACCGAGACTCCGATCGTCGTCCCCGATGGCGTCCCGTTGCCGCAGCGCTACTGGGCGATCCTGACCATCGCAATGGGCCTGACGCTGGCGGTGCTGGATGGCGCGATCGCCAATGTGGCCCTGCCGACCATTGCACGCGATCTACACGCCAGCCCGGCTTCGTCGATCTGGGTGGTGAACGCCTATCAGCTCGCGGTGACGATATCGCTGCTGCCGCTCGCGTCGCTCGGCGACATTTATGGGTATCGCCGGGTCTATCAGTATGGCTTGATCGTGTTCACCATCGCCTCCCTGGGATGCGCGCTGTCTGACTCGCTGGTAACACTGACCGTCGCGCGCATCGTCCAGGGCTTCGGCGCGGCCGGCATCATGAGCGTCAACGGTGCCCTGGTGCGCTTCATCTATCCGCGCCGGATGATCGGCCGAGGCGTCGGACTGAACGCCACTATCGGATCGATCGCATCGGCCGTTGGACCAACCGTTGCGTCGGGTATCCTGTCGGTCGCCCCTTGGCCTTGGCTGTTCGCGGTCAACGTGCCGCTTGGCATCATCGCCATTCCAATCGCTCTCCGCGCCCTGCCGGACACCAACCGCGCCAGCGGGCGCTTCGACGCGCCGAGCGCGATCTGGAGTGCGCTTACCTTCGGCATTCTGGTCAGTGCAATCAGCGGACTGGGCCACGGCGAGAGCGTAAGCATGGCCGGCGCCGAACTGTGCTTCGCGATGGTGTTCGCCTTCGTCCTGTCGACGCGGCAGTTGTCGCAGCGGTCACCAATGCTGCCGATAGACCTGCTGAAGATCCGGCTGTTCGCGCTCTCGGTGGCGACATCGATCTGCTCGTTCGTGGCGCAGTCCATGGCACTGGTGTCCCTGCCATTCCTGTTTGAGGACACGCTCGGGCGTAGCCAGGTGCAGACCGGACTCTTGCTGACGCCCTGGCCTCTCGCTGTGGCGGTGATCGCGCCGTTTACCGGAGGGCTGTCGGACCGCTACCCCGCCGGTCTTCTCGGCGGCGGTGGCCTGGCGGTGATGGCGACCGGGCTGGCGCTCGTGGCGGCACTCCCGGCACATCCCTCGACATTCGATATCGTGTGGCGGCTGCTACTCTGTGGCATTGGGTTCGGGTTCTTCAACACGCCGAACAATCGCGCCATCCTGACCTCCGCCCCACCACATCGAGCCGGCGCCGCCAGCGGCATGCAGGCCACCTCACGACTGCTCGGGCAGAGCATGGGCGCTGCCATGGTAGCACTGATGTTCGGCCTGTTCCCGGAGAGCGGAACACGTGAGTCGCTGGTGTTCGCCGCATGTGCCGCCGCTGGTGCAGCGGTGGTCAGTTTCTCCCGGCTACGGGAACCCGGCGGCACGTGACCCCGATGTCCGCCGCCGCGCGCCAATGGCGGTGCAAGCGCATCGGACTCGCCGCCGCCGTCAGGGAATGCCTAAATAGGCCCAATCAGCTAGGGAGTCCGTCATGGCACGCTACGCAAGCATCCTGGAGACTGTCGGCAACACGCCGGTCGTCCGCGTCAACAGGCTCGCGCCGGCCGGTGTCAATCTCTTCGTCAAGATCGAGGCCTTCAATCCGCTCGGCTCGGTAAAGGACCGCCTCGCCCTCGGCGTCATTGAGGACGCCGAACGCCGCGGCACACTGAAGCCCGGCCAGACCGTCGTGGAGGCAACCAGCGGTAACACCGGTATCGGCCTGGCGATGGTTTGCGCGGCCAAGGGCTACCCCCTCGTCGTCACCATGGCCGAGACCTTCAGCGTCGAGCGCCGCCGCCTGATGCGTTTCCTCGGCGCCAAGGTCGTGCTGACCCCAGCCGCACAGCGCGGGATGGGCATGGTGACCAAGGCCAACGAGCTCGCCGCCATGAATGGCTGGTTCCTCACCCGGCAGTTCGAGAACGAGGCCAACGCCGACATGCACTCCCGCACCACCGCCCGCGAGATCGTCGACGACTTCAAGGACACGCAGCTCGACTACTGGGTCACCGGTTACGGCACCGGCGGTACCCTCAAGGGGGTAGCCCGCGTCCTCGCAAAGGAGCTGCCCAACACCAAGATCGTCGCCTGCGAGCCCGCCGATGCATCGATGCTCACCAGCGGCGAGCCGCAACAGCGCAACGCCGACGGCTCGCCCGCCGTCGCGCATCCCGCGTTCAAGCCGCATCCCATGCAAGGCTGGGCGCCCGACTTCATCCCAAAACTGCTCGGCGATGTCGTGGACACCCACGTGCTGCACAAGGTCCTCCGCATCGCCGGCCCCGACGCGCTGAAGTGCAGCAAGGACCTGGCGACGCAGGAGGGCATCTTCGTCGGCATCACCGCCGGCGCCACCCTCGCGGGCGCCTTGCAGATCTGTGCCGAGGCCCCGAAGGGCGCCAACATCCTCGCGATGCTGCCCGACACCGGCGAGCGCTATCTCAGCACCCCGTTGTTCGCCGAAGTGCCCGCGGACATGACCGAGGAGGAAATCGCCATCTCCAAGTCTACCCCCAGCGCCCAGATGCCACCGCCGGCCTAATTCTCACCAGCGTCGCGTTGAAATGCACCACTGCGGTGCCTGAGCCGCGCCAGGTGGCGCTCAGCGACGTTCCAAACAAATCGCGTCCGACCCAAGGCGATACTCGTGTCGCAACACGTTGCCGATGCCAACGATCTGCGCCCATGGAATGTCTGGCTTGGCCGGTTGCATGTCGGATTGGACATGGCGCGCGGCCGCCTCGGCGACAATCTCGATGCCGTGCTGCACGTCATGCCGAAGCAGCGAGTCGCCGGAGACGTCCTCAAACGTCTTGCCCCGCACCGCATGCTGGATTCCGTCTATGGCCTGAAAACCCGTCTCTGCATGATAGCGCAACGGCGGCTTGCCGCCCCCGGCGAACCAACCATCTGATCAAGCAACAAATTTCGCCGGCAACCGAGCCACACGGCAGGGAGACCATCCAGCCGGCGTGCAATGACGCAGAGTCGCTGCTGGAAAACAGCCCACGCTTGTCCGAGCCGTGGATGAGATCAGTTATGCCGGCTGACGATGACGCGCCGGCTCGCGTTGGTGACGCAGGACACCCACGAAAAGCAACGACGCATCAATTCGGACATTTTTGGCCACATCGCCCCACAGGCGCCGGGAGACTGGTTTCCTGCCGCTGAGTGATGCTGCCATCAGACGCGGGAGTGTCGCTGTGGCTCGCCCGGACAGGTCAATTTTAGGACAATTCGAGCCCCCATATTCTATCTCCAAGATCGCTTGACAGCATCTATTTCGCTATGCGTAAAATCTTGCGATTGATCAAATTCATCTGCGCGACCAAGAGCTGGTGTCAAACCCGGTGAGCGAGGAGCGCGCCTTTAGCGTTGGGGTTGGCAGGATGACCGGGACAACCGTGTTCAACGTCGCGACAGAGGCCGCTTTTGACGTGGCAATCAAGGCGATCGATGTTGGAGGCGCGGATTCGGCGCCCAACACCACCTACGTCATCCAGGTCGCCACGGACCTGTCGATGACGCGCGACATCCCCGCGATCACCCTGGCGGCGGGCGACACGCTCACCATCATGGGCGACAACCCCGACAACACCAACTTCTCTGCCACGATCGACGGTGGTGGCAGTCGTGGCTTTATCGTCAACAGCGGCTCGGTCACCATTTCAGACCTGTCGCTGGTCGCCATGCAGGCGCCGGGCGGCACGGGCGGACATCCCAGTGGCGGCGGCGCGCTGTATGTCGCGGCGGGCGCGTCGGTGTCCGCCAACCAGGTCACCTTCAACGGCAACTCGGCGAGCGGCGGCACGCCGGCGGGGGGCGCTGTGTTCGTCGCCCAGGGAGGCACGTTCAGCGCGACCGGCGGAACGATCGGCGGCTCCGGCAGCGCCTCGGGCAATGGCATATTCATCCAGGGCAGTAGCAGCCTCACGCTGACCAACGAGACCGTCACCGGCGGGATCGCCGACCAGACCGGCGCGAAGCTCGGCACCGGCGTCGTCTCGGTGGTCGCCGATGGCTCCGTCACACTCGGCGGCGCGAACAGCTATACCGGCGGAACCGTGGTCAACGGTACGCTGACCCTGACCGCAGCAGGAGCCGCCGGCAGCAGCGCCATCAGCTTCGGCGCGTCGACCGGCGATACGCTGGTGATCGGTGCGGGTGCTCCGACCAATTCGATCGACGGTTTCGTCGTGAACGCCGGCACGCCCAGCAACACGATCGACCTGGCAGCCATCGGCCACGCGAGCAAATACACGTTCTCAGCGAGCACCAATCAACTCAGCGTCATCGGCAGCAAGGCGACGGCAACGCTCAACCTCGATCCGACGCACAACTACGCCGCCGACGCGTTCGTGTTGCAGCCGGACGCGGGAACCGGAACCGCGGTGACGGTTGTTCGATCGAGCTTCCTGGTCGGCAGCGAAGCCGATCTCAACGCCGCGCTGGCGCAGATCGATCTCGCTGGCTTGTACGCGGAGCCCAAGCTTGCCTACTCCATCACCTTCACCGCCAGCTTTGCGCTGACGACCGATCTCTATGCGATCGACCTGGCCGCAGGCAGTTCGGTGACGATCAATGGCGGCGGCTTCTCCCTCGATGGTGGCCATACCTTTCGCGGCTTCTTCGACTATGCCGGCGGCCTGACGCTGGAGAACCTGACGATCCAGAATACGGTTGCCACCGGTGGCGGCGGCGGGTCCGGCGCGACGCCCGGTGGTGGCGGGGCCGGTCTCGGTGGTGCCCTGTTTGTTGCCAGTGGCGGAGCGGCGACGCTATCAGACGTCAGGTTCCTCGACGATCAGGCGATCGGTGGCGCCGGCGGGGCGAGCGGATCGGGCGCCGGCGGCGGCGGCGGTCTCGGCGGTCAAGGAGGTGCGGGCGCAGGCACGGAAGCCGGCGGCGGCGGCGGCATCGGTCTTGGCGCGATCGGCGGGTCCGGGGGCGGGGGAAGCGGCGGACCGGGCATCGTGCTCGGTGTCGCCGGTGGCCATTCGGGCACCGGCAATCGTCCCAACGGCGGTATCGGCGGCGGCAATGGTGGTGGCGGCGGCGGCGCGGGGATCATTGTCACCTCCGGCAGCGGCCGCGGCGGCGGCGGTTCGCACACCTCTCCAGGAGTTGCCGGTGGCGGTGGCGTGGCTGGTTCGTTCGGCGGCGGTGCGGCCAGCGGTGGCAGTGCCGGCTTCGGCGGCGGCGGTGCCGGTTCGGCCGGCGGCTGGGGCGGTGGTGGCAGCCTCAGTGCCGGCGGCTTCGGCGGCGGTGCGGGCGGCGGCGGTGCCGGTGGCGGCCTTGCCGCCGGCGGCGCGGTGTTCGTCCAGCAAGGCGGGTCGCTGACGATACTCGGTGGCTCGCTGTCCGGCGGCAGCGTGTCGGGCGGTGTCGGCAGCAACGGTGGCACCGCCGGTTCGGCGTTCGGCAGCGGCATATTCATCCAAGGCGGCGACCATCTGACGCTCGCGCCAGCAAGCGGCCAAATGCTGACCATCGCGAACACGATCGCCGACGAGAGCGGGTCCGGCGGCAAGGGTGCCGGTAGCGTAATCATGAATGGCGCCGGAACAGTTGTCCTTTCGGCCACCAACACATACACCGGCGGTACCACCTTGCGAGGGGGCACGCTGTCCCTCCAGGCGTCGGGTGCCGTCGGCAGCGGCCGGGTCACGTTTGCCTACGGCACCGCCGATACGCTGGTGGTCGGTGCCGGCGACGTGCCGAAAAACGTCATCGTTGGCTTCCTGCCGGGCGACACGATCGATCTGCAAGGCATCGGCACCGCGACCAGTGCAACGCCAGGTGTGCACAATGTCCTGACGATCTCGGGCGGCACGACAACCGTGGACCTTGCCTTGAATCCAGCACAGATCCTCACCGGCGAAACGTTCGGCGTGACCGGCGACGGACATGGCGGGACGCTGCTGACCGCGAAAGATATCGCCAACGATATGCCACCCTCGGTGACGGTCGCCGGCATCGTCGCGGGGAACGACGACACGGCGCTCGACCCGCTTGCCTCCGTGACGGTGGCGGATCTTGACGCGGGGCAGACGGAATCGGTCACCCTCCAGTTGTCGTCGACGCTGAATGGCACGCTGTCGAACCTCGCCGGCGGCACCTACGACGCAACCACCGGCGTCTACACCGTCAGTGGCAGCACCACCGCGGTGACGGCCGCGCTGCGCGGCCTGGTGTTCACCCCAACAATCCACGAGGTCAGGCCAGGTCAGGTCGTCACCACGGGATTCAAGCTGTCGGTCACCGACGGTCTGATGACCTCAACCCCCACCACGACCAGTCTGAACATCACTGCGCTGAACGATCCGCCGGTGATCTCTGGCATGCCGCCCAGCTATATTGAGGGCTATTGGAACGTTCCGCTCAACCCGTTCCCGACAGCAACGATTACTGATCCCGATTTCGGCGCCACGGAGACCGTGACGCTTTCGTGCGGCGGCACGCTGTCGCTGTCGATGCCGGGCGTCTCGCTGACGCAGACCGGTGTCGGCACATATACCTTGTCCGCGGCCAGTCCGGCCGTGGTGTCGGCGGCGCTCGATGCGCTGCAATACACGACGGGGCCAAATCCAGGTGTGCCCGGCTACACCATCACCTACGTTGGCATGTCGGTGTCTGACGGCATCGCTCCGCCAGTCACCTCGCAGGTCGAGGTGCTGACCGGACTGCCGATCTTTACCGGCATCAACGCGAGCCAGACGGTGGTGGACGGGCAATCCATCCGTCCGTTCAGCACCGTCGCCGTCACCGACTCGGCGGGCCTGACCATTCAGGGCATGACGATCACCCTGTATGATTCCAGCAGCGGCTTTGCGACCGCGACCGATGCCAACGGCACCTTGTCGGGCGCCGACCTGACCAAAGTGGGCGTCGGAACTTACACTTTGACCCCGGGTTCCACTGCGGCGGTTTCGGCGGAACTGGATGCTCTGAATTTCACGCCAACCGCACATGCAGCCCCACTCACCACGGATTTTGTGTTGTCCGCGTTCGACGGCGCCACCACCGCCGACAACTCCAACAGCGCGGTGACCGCGACGCCAGTCTCTGCGCTGACCCTCAATCCGATGGCGTTCATTCATCCCATCGGCAGCGGCGGCGGCAATACGATAACGGCGAGCGGCGTCGACCAGACGCTGACGGCGGGCGGTGGAGCGGATACGCTGATCGGCTATTCTGGCGGGTCGGACGTGTTCCGTGGCACGGCGCTCGGTCTAAATGGCGACACGATCGGGAACCTCCTGTCGAGCGACAAGATCGATATTACCGACATGGGCTTCGGAGCAGCGATGCTGACGGCAACAGCAAGTGGGTCAAATACGCTTGTGACGGTCACGTCCGGCGCCACGCATTCGGCTTTTACTTTGGCGGCCAGCTTCTCGGCTGTTGGATTTGCGCTGGCATCGGACGGCCATGCGGGGACGTTCATTACACATAGTTGACGTCTCGCCCGCGCCGGCCGATGACTGTCAGGTCGGTTGGTGGGCGTCTGTCAAAGCCGTGTCACGCAGGCGTCCACGCGAGAGCATGGGCAAAGACGGCCATTTGTTTCATAGTCCGTTATGGCACGGATTAAAGCTCTCAGGCTCGTCCGGTAATTCGGCCGGACGTTGATTTCTCTTTCGTGAAGATGGGTTCCTGACGAGCCCCACGTATACGACGACAACCATGCCAACACCGCCTGGAGAGCGCCAAGGTCGTTGCGCACCTGCTCGGGATCGCTGGCGGCCAGATCAGAAGATGCGTTCTGCGGACATCTCAATCTGATCACGCAACATCGAGTCGAGGCTGTCACGTGTGGTAATGTCCACGCCCATGCCCATGCGGTCTTCCAGCATCTGCTTGATGCCAACCAGTCAATGAGCGAGAACCTGCTGGCCCGGTCGTAATCGATGAACAGATCAATATCGCTGTACGGTCTCTGGTGTCGTCCCGCACCGTCGAGCCAGCGACGTCGCGCCGAGGGCCTTGATGGCCCCGGCCTGCCCGATCAGCGCCGCTACCGCCTCGCGCTTACGCATGGCACGACCCTAACTCCGACGCGCCAACATCGCCAGCGCCGGCCCTCGCATTCCGGCGCGCCCGTGCCCTAATGTGCCTGGTCCAGTGGAGCCGCCTGAATGCTTCGCCTCTCCGTCCTCGACCAATCCACCGTGGTAACCGGCCGCTCGCCCGACACCTCCATCCGTGAGAGCCTGGCCCTGGCGAAGCACTGTGAGGCGCTCGGCTACAGCCGTTACTGGTGCGCCGAGCACCACAACTCGTCCAGCCAGGCCGGCACCGCCCCGGAAATCCTGATCAGCGCCATCGCCGCCACTACGACGCGCATCCGCGTCGGCTCCGCCGGCGTGATGCTGCCGCACTACTCCAGCCTCAAGGTCGCCGAGCAGTTCCGCGTGCTCGACGCCATCGCTCCCGGCCGCATCGATCTCGGCCTGGGCCGGGCCCCGGGCTCCGACGGCCGCACCGCCTTCGCGCTGAACCCCAACGCCGAGACCGCCGCGGATCACTTCCCCGCCCAGGTGCGCGACCTGCTGGCTTGGCTCGCCGGGGAACGACTGGTCGAAGGCCACCCCTTCCGCGACATCATCGCCCAGCCCGGCGGTCCGACCGTCCCGGAAGTCTGGATGCTCGGCAGTTCCGACTACGGCCCCCAGGTCGCTGCCTATTTCGGCATCCCATTCTGCTTCGCCCACTTCATCACCGACGGCCGCGGTGTGGAGCAGGCGATGACCCTGTACCGCCAAACATATCGCCCGAGCGAACGCCACCCGACGCCTTATGCGGCGCTCTGCGTCTGGGCTTTGGCGGCGGACACCGAGGCCGAAGCCACTCGCCTGTTCAGCTCACGCGAAATGTGGCGCCTCGGGCGTGACCGCGGTGTCTACAGCGCCCTGCCCTCACCCGAGGAAGCCGTCGCATACGAGCACTCCGAAGCCGAACGCCACAGCATCGAGCGCCTGCGCTCACGCGCCCTCTACGGCACACCAATGGTCGTCGGTGACAAGCTGCGCGCGCTGGCCGCACAGCATGGCGTGGATGAAATAGCCATCCTGACCACCCTGCACGACCCCGAGGCACGGCGACGCTCCTACACACTGCTGGCCCACGAGTTCGCCTTGTCGGCGCAAGTGCCGCTCGCCGCCGAATGAACGACGGAGAAACCGAATGCCGCAATTCCTGGTAGTGCTCCACGACGGCACGGATGCCGAGGCCCCTGCGCGCAGGCAGGCCACGCGGACCGCGCACCTCGCCGCCCTACCGGCGAACGTCGCAACCGGCAAGCTGGTGTTCGGCGGACCGCTGCTCGACGACGCGCAGAAGCCAATCGGCTCCTTCCTGCTGGTGGATTGCGCCGACCGCGCCGAACTGGATGCGATCATCGCGAACGATCCGTACACCAAGGGCAACGTCTGGCAGAAGGTCGAAGTGCAATCGGTCCGGCTGGTCGTCCAGGATAACAAGATCAGCCCGTAGTTCTGCTGAACCAACGGCCGGCGTCATCCCTACGACCGCCAGGAACCCCGCTGCCCTCGCGTCCCGACCCGCCACATCTGGTAGCGGAACGCCAGCCACGCGATCAGTCCCGCCACCACGACGACAGGGATCAGGATCAGCGCGATCCACAGCGCGAACGCCGCGACCGCCAATGCCCCGGCGACCGCCGCGACGACCAGGGCCCAGGCAAATATGCGCGCAGCCATTGGTTGACGGGGCGGTTGCCGAAAACTGCCGTCAGGCAAAAGATCCAGTTGGGGCGGCCTGCGATCGCTCATGGTCGCCGACAGTTGGCGCGCTCCCACGGCTGGTTCAAGGTGCCGCCGGCGCAGAAGGAGACCGCATCGTGAAAGTCGGCCTGTTCATCAACACGCAATTCCAGCCGGGCCAGTCCGTCGCCGCGCACCTCCCCGATCTGGTCGCACAGACCCGCACCGCGCGCGATGCCGGCTTCAAGTCACTATGGTTCCCGCACCATTTCCTCACCGGCCCGCTGCAGATGCTGCAGATCGTTCCAATGATGGCCTACCTCGCCCCGCACGCCGAAGGCATGCAGATCGGCCCCAACATCCTGATCCTGCCGCTGCTGAACCCCGTCCAGGTCGCCGAAGAATCCGCCACGCTCGACGTGCTGACCGGCGGCAATTACGTCCTCGGCGTCGGCCTCGGCTATCGCGAGGTCGAGTTCACCGCCTTCAACATGTCGCTGAAGGAACGCGCCCCGCGGCTCGAGGAAAGCATCGCCCTGATCCGCCGCCTGTGGACCGAGGACAATGTCACGCACAAAGGCCGCTTCTACCAGGTCAACGACGCCGCGCTCTGCCTGAAACCGATACGCGCCGGTGGCCCGCCAATCTGGATGGCTGGCACCGCCGAACCCGCCATCCAACGTGCCGCCCGCATAGCCGACGCCTGGATGATCGTTCCCAGCACCACGTTGGCCGACCTCGCCCCGCAGATGCGGACCTATCGCGCGGCTCTGGACGGCCGCGTCCCCGACTGCTTCCCGATGGTGCGCGAATGCTATGTCGGCGCCAGCCACAAGACTGCGTTCGAGGAATGCCGTGCCGCCCTGCAATACAAGTACGATGCGTACGCCTCCTGGGGCCTGTCAGGCCGCCAGACACCGGCCTTCGAGGACCTCGCCCGCGACCGCTTCATCATCGGTGACGCAACATTCGTGAAGGAAGAGATCGCGCGCTACGGCGAAGCGCTTGGCATCGACCACTTCATGATGCGCTGCCATTGGCCCGGCCTGGAGTTTGAAAAGGCACTCGGCAGCATCAAACGCCTGGGAGAGATCTTCGCCTGACATGAGCCTGGCCACGCAAGCCGCGCAGGCCCATCGCGCAGGGCGCCTGGCAGAGGCGGCGCGGCATTATCACGACATGCTGCAGGCGCAGCCCGATGATTTCGATGCGCTGCACATGCTGGGCGTTCTGCTGTCGCAGCAAGGCCAACAAGGCGCGGCTCTGTCATTGTTCGATCGCGCGGTATCATTGCGCCCCGATGTGGCGGCGGCATGGGTCAACCGTGGCCTCGCGCTCGCGTCGCAGGAGCGCCACCACGACGCGGCCGAGAGTTTCGACAAGGCGCTGGCGATCAATCCCGATTACCCGGAGGCGCACTTTAATCGCGCCAATACCTGGGTTGGATTGACGCGGTTCAAAGAGGCCGACGCCGACTTCGCCCGCGCTGTCGCGCTCCGTCCCGACTACGTCGATGCGCATTACAATCGCGGCCTGGTGCTGGCCAAACTGAACCATCATCCGCAGGCGTTGCGCTGCTTCGATGTGGCGATCGCACTTGATCCCGCGCATGTCGGCGCCCACGTGGGCCGCGGCCATGCGCTCGGCAAGCTGCGTCGTCAGGCTGAAAGACTTTGCAGTCACGAACAGGCACTGATCCTGGATCACAACAACGTTCCCGCCTGGCTCGGCAAGGGCAGCGCGCTGCAGCAACTTGACCGCTACGACGAGGCCCTCGCCGCCTATGATCGCGCAATCGAGCTTGCGCCTAGTGATCCCACTGCGGTCGGCGACCGTGGGAACGCGCTGCAACGCCTGCATCGCCATGACGACGCCGTGGCAAGCTATGACCGGGCACTCGCGTTGGCGCCGGGCGTCATCGCCGCCCAGATGAACCGCGGTATCTGTCTCCTGCTGATGGGTCACTATGAACGAGGCTGGCGCGACTATCACACGCGCTGGGACGTGCCCGAATTCGCCGACGCCAACCGCCAGATCGCCGGCCCCGTCTGGATTGGCGACCAACCCATCGAAGGCAAGCGAGTCCTGCTGCAATCCGAGCAAGGTCTCGGCGACACCATCCAGTTCTGCCGCTACGCGAAGCGTGTTGCCGCCCAAGGCGCCGAGGTGCTGCTGAGCGTCCAGCGCGAGTTGCAGCCACTGCTCGCCCAGGTCGAAGGCGCATCCGCGGTGTTCGCGCGAGACGACACTCTGCCCTCGTTCGATCTGCAGTGTCCGTTGCTCAGCCTGCCGCTCGCGTGCGCAACGACCGTAGACAGCGTGCCGGATGACATGCCGTACTTGGTTGCGCCACAAGATCGAGTCGAAACATGGCGCACACGCCTGGGCCCGCACAACCGACTGCGCGTCGGACTCGCCTGGTCAGGCCAGCAGCGTCACATCAACGACCGCAATCGCTCCATGCTGCTGGCGCAACTCGCCCCGCTGGATCGGTTGGGCGTCGCGCTTTTCGGCTTGCAGAAGGATGTCCGTGGCGTGGATCGCGCGATGTCGACAACCTTTCGCAACCTTCAACTCCTGGGCGACGAAATCACCGACTTTCGCGACACCGCTGCGTTGCTGACGCTGATGGACGTAGTGGTCACCGTTGACACATCGATCGCACACCTGGCCGGTGCGCTGGCCCGGCCATTGCTGCTGATGCTGCCGAACGTGTGCGATTGGCGCTGGATGCTGAACCGCGACGACAGCCCGTGGTATCCGACCGCACACCTGTTCCGTCAGACCCGGCCCGGCCACTGGTCCGACGTCGTCCAGCATGTATGTGCACATGTAGGTACGCAGCGCGATCAGTTCGGCCGCTAACAACTCCCTCTCCCGCGCTTTGCGCGGGGGAGGGTTGGGGAGGGGGTTCCTCCCGGGAAACCTACCCATCCTTCTCCAGCACCTTCTGGATCCGCGCGGGATCTACGGCGAGCGGCTCGATCCCTGCCCTCTCCACCTGCAGGCTCATGCCGACCCGGCTGTCGCGTTCGCCCCACCCGCGGTTCAGCGCCTCGTTCAATTCCGCCAGTGCCAGATGCGACATGCGCATCGGCACGCCGACCTCGCGCCCGAGCTGACACGCCAGCGAAACATCCTTGTAAAGCAGCCGCAGTGCGAAATCGGGCGGATCATACTGCCCGGTCAGGAACTTGCCGCCCATACGATCGAATAGACGCGCCCGGCCTCCGGCCCCCTGCCGGATCGCCTCCCACAGCGCCAGAGGCTCGATGCCCGCCTTCACTCCCATGGTGAACGCCTCCGCCAGTGCGACATTCACCGCGGCACCCGACAGATTGTGCACCAGCTTCGCCACCGACCCGGCGCCGATCGCCCCGATGTACACCGCCTGATCGCCCATCGCGTCGAGCACCGCCTTGTGCTTGTGGAACACCGCCTCGTCGCCGCCGACCCAGATCGCCAGCTTGCCGGAGTTCGCGCCGCGCGGACCGCCACTGACCGGTGCGTCCAGCAGCGCCACGCCCCGTTCCGCCAGCTTGGCATGCATCTCGCGCACCAGGCTCACCGAGTTGGTGGACAGATCGAACCACACCGAGCCCTCACGGAACCCGTCCGCCATCCCGTTCTCGCCAAAGCACACCGCCTCCACATCCGGCGGCGCCGGCAGCGAGGTGAACACCACGTCGCACTGTTCCGCCACCGCACGCGGGCTGTCCGCCCAGTCCGCGCCAGCATTGAGATGATGCGATGCGGACTGCCGCCGTAGATCGTGCACCACTAGCTTATGGCCCGCCTTCTGCAGGTTGCTCGCCATTCCGGCGCCCATCATGCCAAGCCCGATAAACCCAATCGGCATTGCCGTTTCCTCCGTTGCGAATGACCGGAGTGTGAGCCGCGGGGCGAACCGTCACAAGTTGTGCAATAGCGTCCGCCAACACTGCTTGCCGATACAAACGATACAAATCTCCTCACGCCGCGACATCATGACGATACGCGACGCTGTCATCCTCAGCGAAAATCGGCCCTCGCGGAGAACTTCGAATGACACGGTCACAGGTCGTGTTGGTGCGCGAGGGATACGCCCTCATTGCGCAGCGGTCCGACAGCGTCTGTCTCGCATTCTGTCACCGGCTGTTCGCGCGGGATCTATCGCTCCGCGCGCTGTTTCCCAGCGATCTGCGGCCGCTGACGGCGAACCTTGCCGCCGCGCTGGAGGCGCTGGTGCACTCGCTCGACGATATTCAGCCGGTTCTGGACCGCGCGCCCGCGCTGGGACTACGACTTACGTCCTATGGACTCCAGCCGGCTGACATCTCTGTCGCCGCTGCGGCATTTCTTGCCACGCTCAATGATGAACTGGGCGAGGCATTCACGGACGCGGCGCGAGTGGCGTGGCATCGCGTCTTCTGGACTGTGGCGCTCGTTGCGATGAACGCGATGGCCGCGGCATTGCCGGCAGCGGCCTGAACATTGGCCCAAGGAGGGACAGTCATGACACCAACACAGGTCGCGCTGGTGCGAGCGGGCTTCGATCGTATCGCACCGAAGGCCGACGATGTCGGTCTGGCGTTCTACGAGAAAGTGTTCGAGATGGATCCGTCGCTACGCCCACTGTTCCCCGAGGACATCCGCCCGCAAGTTCGGCATCTGATGGCGGCGCTGACCATGGTGATACGGTCACTCGATGACCTGTCCCCGGTGCTGGAGCGCGTGCGGACCCTGGGCCGCAACCATGCCGCCTATGGCGTGAAGCCTCACGACTTCACGGTCGTCGGTGCCGCTTTGCTGGCTACGCTCGAACAAGGCCTGGCCGAGGACTTCACAGCACAGGCCCGCGAGGCATGGACGATCGCCTACACGACGCTCGCAGGCGCGATGGTCGGGGCGATGGCGGAGGCAACACCACCGGCGTAACACGCCGCTCGCGCTGCATCGCACAATTTGCGATAGACACGCGGCCCCGTCCGTCCCGCACTCTCCGCACCGTGAGCACCTACGACTTCATCGTCATCGGCAGCGGCCCGGCCGGCCGCCGCGCCGCCATCCAGGCGGCGAAGCTCGGCCGCTCCGTCCTCGTGGTGGAGAAGGGCCGGCGCGTCGGCGGCGTCTCGGTCCACACCGGCACCATCCCCTCGAAGACGCTGCGCGAGACCGTGCTCAACCTCACCGGCTGGCGCGAGCGCGGCTTCTACGGCCGCGCCTACCGGGTGAAGAAGGACATCGCCGCCAAGGACCTGATGATGCGCCTGCACATGACCCTCGACCACGAGGTCGATGTGCTGGAGCACCAGTTCGCCCGCAACGCGGTCGAGACCACTCATCGGCACCGCGCGCTTCCTCGACCCGCACCGCATCGAGGTCACCTCGGGCGAAGGCGACATCCGCGTCTTCCAGGCCGAACGCTTCCTGATCGCCGTCGGCACCCGCCCGCATCGCCCCGACGGCGTGCCGTTCAACGGCACCCGCGTGTTCGACAGCGACGAGATCGTGGAGATCCCTCGCCTGCCGCGCAGCCTCACGGTCATCGGCGCCGGCGTCATCGGCGTGGAATACGCCACCATCTTCAGCGCGCTCGATGTCGCGGTGGCGCTGGTCGAAGCGCGGCCCACCATGCTCGACTTCATCGACCACGAGCTGATCGAGGACTTCACCCACCAGCTTGCGCGACCGCGGCGTGACGCTGCGCTTCGGCGCCAAGGTCGAGCGCATCGATCTCGAGAACGGCTGGCCGGTCACCATCCTGGAAGGCGGCCGGCGCGTGCGCTCCGAGATGGTGCTGTACACCGCCGGCCGCGTCGGCGCGACCGATGCGCTGAACCTGCGAAGCCTGCGGCCTGGACGCCGACGACCGCGGCCGCCTGAAGGTCGATCCGCAGACGTTCCAGACCAGCGTGCCGCACATCTATTGCGCCGGCGACGCCATCGGCTTTCCCAGCCTGGCGTCCACCTCGATGGAGCAGGGCCGCATCGCCGCCTGCCACGCGTTCGGCCTGCCGATGCCGCATGCGCCGGAGTTCTTCCCCTACGGCATCTACTCGGTGCCGGAGATCTCCACCGTCGGCATGAGCGAGCAGGAGGTGCGCGAACGCGGCATCTCCTACGAGTGCGGCATCGCCCGCTTCCGCGAGACCTCGCGCGGCCACATCATGGGGCTGAACGCCGGCATGATGAAGATGCTGTTCTCGATCAAGACGCGCCGGCTGCTCGGCGTGCACATCGTCGGCGAGGGCGCCACCGAGCTGATCCACATCGGCCAGGCGGTGCTGAACCTGAAGGGCACGCTCGACTATTTCATCGAGAACACCTTCAACTATCCGACGCTGGCCGAGGCGTACAAGATCGCCGCCCTGGACGCCTGGAACCGCATGGGATCGTAACGCAGAAGTAGTAGAAGTCGAGAGTGACTGCTCGTCCGGCAGGCCACGGGCAGTTGCAAATGGCAGCGAAGCAAGACAGAAAAATTCACCACAGAGTTAGCCAGCGGCCGTGGCCGCACCGCGATGGCTGGAAATGGCTCACATCAGGCGGGCCACTCGATCGTCCCGGGCTATTTTCATGGTAGGCACGAAGAAGAAACCAGAGCAGATGGGCCTCAGCATTGCACCTACCGGTCGAAATTGTTTTCCTGCTATTCTCTGTGCCTCTGTGGTGAATCCTTACTTACTTACTTACTTACTTTCTTACTTTCTTACTTTCTTACTTTCTTACTTTCTTACTTTCTTGCTTGCTTGCTTGCTTGCTTGCTTAGCCGCTCCGCGCCCAACCGCGCCATATCAAAGGAGATGAGGCCCACCGCCGCTAAGCCATCGCCAGCTCCTCATCGATCAGCCGCACCAGCTCCGGATCCTGATACGCAGTGCGTGGCCGCAACATGTGCCAGACCTCAATCACCAGCCGCTGCACCGCCGGGTCGCGTGCGGCAACACGCGACAGCGCACCCGTGAAGCGCAGCGTCTCCTCCAAATCCACCGGGCGCTCCCCGCGAGTTTCCGGGAACACGAAATCCGGGATCGCCGCCATCATCCACGGCGTCTCGATCAGCGGCGTCGCCTCCCAGCGCAGGCAATCGTGGCGGAGAGTTTGACGCCACATGCCTCGATGATGGCAATTGCGCGCAAGCACGGGATCGGCACCGGGCAACTTTATGGCTGGCGTCACCAACTGCTGGGCAACCGAGCTGGCGAGGCAGCGCGCTTTGCGCGGGTTGAATTGAGCCGCGAACCACACCGCCTGGCCGGGCCGGTCGCGCAACCGTCAGGCCTGATCGAGATCGTGCTGTCACGCGACATCACGGTGCGGGTGGATGCGCAGGTGGACGAACCGGCGCTGCGCCGGGTACTCGCGGCGCTACGTGGATGATCGGCCCGCCGCCTGGCGTGCGTGTATGGCTGGCCTGTGGCCGGACCGACATGCGCAAGGGCATGGACGGCCTCGCGATGCTGGCACAGCAGGTGCTGCAAGAAGACCCGTTCGGCGGGGCGTTGTTCGCGTTCCGCGGACGCTGTGGCGGGCTGGTCAAGCTGCTCTGGTATGACGGCCAGGGTCTGTGCCTTTACGCGAAGCGGCTGGAACGCGGCCACTTCGTCTGGCCGGGGACCGACACGGGCCGCGTGTCTCTGACGGCAGCGCAACTGTCGATGCTGCTGGAGGGCATCGACTGGCGGATGCCGCAGCGTGCACGTCGCCCGGAACTGGCGGGCTGAGCACGGATGCTCACGCAGGATTATTGGCGCCGATTCGTAACGACGACCGAGCCTTCGCGCGTGTTCACCGCCCCCACAGCCCTGCCCGACGATCCGACGACGTTGCAGCAGGTCCTGCGTGCGGCGCTGGCCGAGATCGAGCGGCTGCGGCTGATGATCGCCGGCCTGCAGCGCAACCGGTTCGGCCGCCGCTCCGAGCAACTCGGCGACGAAGTGTTCCAGCACGGGGTCGAGGACCTGGAGCAATCGCTGGCGGAGCAGACCGCTGCGCTGGAAGCAGTCGCGCCGCCACCGCGGCCGCCGGCAACGGACGTGCGTTCACCGCGCACCGAGCCGGCCAAACGCAATCGTGGCGCATTGCCCGCGCATCTGCCGCGGGTCGAGCTGGTGATCGATGTTGACGACAAGGCCTGTCCCTGCTGCGGCGGCACGCTGCATCTGATCGGCGAGGACAAGGCCGAGATGCTGGATTACGTGCCGGCACAACTGCGCGTGCGGGTGATCCGCCGCCCTCGGTATGGCTGCCGAGCCTGCGAGGAAGCTGTCGTGCAGGCGCCGGCGCCGGAGCGGCCGATCGACGGCGGCATGGCGACCGAGGCGCTGCTGGCGCATGTGCTGGTCAACAAATACGCCGATCATTTGCCGCTGTATCGCCAGGCGCAGATCTTCGCCCGTCAGGGCGTTACGCTGGACCGTTCGACGCTGTGCAATTGGGTCGGTCGTGCGTGCTGGTGGCTGGCACCGCTGCACGAACTGGTGCTCAGCACCGTGCTGACATCGCCCAAGGTGTTCGCGGATGACACGACCCTGCCGGTGCTCGATCCCGGCCGTGGGCGCACCAAGACCGGACGGCTGTGGTGCTACGCGGTGGATAACCGGCCCTGGTGTGGACCGGGCCATCCAGCGGCTGCCTACGTCTATAGTGAAGACCGCAAAGGCGAGCATCCGCAGATGCATCTGCGCGGCTTCCGCGGCCTGCTGCAGGTCGATGGATATGCCGGGTTTGGCAGCCTGGTCACCGGCAAGACCGACGATGCGCCGCAACTTGCCTTCTGCTGGGCCCATGTGCGACGCAAGTTCTACGACATCCATGTCGCGACGCAGTCGCCATTGGCCGAGGAAGCCCTGCGGCGCATTGCCGAACTCTATGCCATCGAGGCCGATATCCGCGGCACGCCTGCCGAGAGCCGTCGCTCGGTGCGTCGGCAGCGCAGCCGGTCGCTGGTCGAGGCGATGCACATATGGCTGACCGAGCAGCTTGGACGCATCTCCGGCCGTTCCACACTGGCTCAGGCGATGCGCTACGCCTTGAACCACTGGAACGGGTTGATCCTGTATCTTGATGACGGCCGTCTTGAGATGGATACCAACACTGTCGAACGCGCCATGCGGCCAGTGGCGCTCGGGCGCAAGAATGCCTTGTTCGCCGGCGCCGACAGTGGCGGCAGGCACTGGGCAACTGTCGCCACGCTGATCCAGACCGCAAAGTTGAACCATGTCGATCCGCTGGCATGGCTGACCGACGTGCTGGAACGCGTCGTCGCGGGGCGTACCAAACGCAACGAGCTGCACCAGCTGCTGCCGTGGAATTGGAACCCCGCTAAGGCCGTCGAAGCCCCCAGCTCCGCGTAGCAACGTCGCTCTGCTATCCCGCATCATGACCATACAGGATCACAAATCGCGCGATCAGCGCTATGTGGGTGGCTCGCGACGCTTACCCAGGAACACCTGACCGAGTTGCTCCAGCGGATCATCCTCCGACGCACGCGACGCCAGCATCCGATGCAGCAGATGCGCCTCCTTGGACGCGACGGTCATCCCCTGACCGTACATCGGATTGAACCGGCAGATCGCATCCCCGATCGGGATCAGTCCATCGGGAAACGCCTCGACCTCCTCGAAATGCCGCCAGATGCTCTCGGAGAACGCAAAACGCGTCAGCTCGCCTATCGGCATCAGATTTCGGACCGCGTTATAAATCGTCGGCGTGGTCAGCTGCCGCAGAAACCGCAGCAGCGAGTCCCAATCCCCCGGCGGCTCCTGTTTGCCGCGCCCCATCGCCGACAGCATCCAGCGATCGCCCTCCATCGGCAGCAGGATGGCGCGGCGCGACGACCGTGGCGCGTCGTGGTGCGTCAGCACGAGCTTCCAGTCGGCCGGCGTATCATCGGGCACCGGAAGTACCGCGGTCGTATAGCGGAGATCGATCCCGACAACCGTCTCCCGCGGACGCTCGTGGCCCATGCACTGCAACACCGCAGCGATCAGGTGACCGCGTCCCGATGCATCGATCACCAGGTCGGCGGGCAGCGTCTCGATGCCGTGTCCATCAACGGCCGTGCAGCGCACCCCGGTGACGCGCCGCGCATTTGGTTCCCTGATCAGACCAATCGCGCGGGTTGCCGGTCGGAACGTGACGTTGGGAAGCTGCGCCGTGCGCCCGCGCAGGGTGAATTCGAGCAGCGGGCGCGACATCGCAAAGGCGCTCCGCCCGAAATCGCGCTGCGGCATCGGATCGCGGTGCGCCGGCTCCTCGCGCAGGTCCCGATTGATCCGCACCGGAACCGCACCGGCGCCGGCGAAGTCCTCGGCAATACCGGGAAACAGCGCATCCTGCGCCAGCAGGCCACCTACAAGCAGCCCGTGCGAATGACGCGACTGCGGTGTCGAGGGCCGGTGCGATGGGCTATCGGGCAACGGGTCACGGTCGAGCACGACGACCTGCTCGAACCAATCTGCCAAAGCCCCGGCGGCGGTCAGCTCAGCGATGCCGGCGCCGACAACAACGGCTGTCTTGCCGATAGGCGTGGCGCGTGCGCCAGCCAGGTCATGCTCGCTGATGATTTGATCCATCTGGAACCTCCTCGCTTGTCCATGCGAAGAGGCTGAGCGGGCGCGATTACCGGGCGATGTCAGGCCGTCGGGAACGCATTACGGCTGTAGTGGACGCAAGGTACGCCTGGGACATGGCCGCCCTTCCTCCCCCAAACCGTGCGTGCTACCGGCGCCGCGATGAAACGGTTGCTGCAGCACCCGATCGCGCAGGCGGCCTTCGCGAAGGCGTCCGGCCTCTATTTGGCCTTCGCGCTGCGCACCACGCGATGGTCGCTCGAGGGCCACGCCCATATGGCGCCGCACGCTGCCGGCGCGCCGGTAGTGGTGGCGTTCTGGCACGAACGGCTGCCATTGATGCCGATGCTCTGGGTCAAAGCTCGCCAATCACCCGAGGGCCGCAACACGCGCAACAAAGTCCACGTATTGGTCAGCCAGCACCGAGACGGCCGCTTCATCGGCGACGTCGTCAGCCGCTTCGCACTGAACGTGGTCTTGGGGTCATCATCGCGCGGCGGCGCCAAGGGACTGCGGGCGATGCTCAATCTGTTGTCCGCCGGCGACCACATCGCCATTACCCCGGACGGTCCGCGCGGCCCGCGCCGGGTCGCCGCCCCAGGCGTTGCGCAGCTCGCCGCGATGGCCGGCGTGCCGGTGCTGCCCTGCGCCGCCCAGACCACACGCCGGCGCATTTTGCCGACATGGGATGGCATGGTGGCGCCTCTGCCGTTCGGCCGCGGCGTGGTGGTGTGCCTGCCGACGATCACCGTCGACCGCGAGGCCTGGCAGGATGCCGTCCCGGCCATCGGCGCCGCGCTGACCGCGGCAGCCGAACGAGCCGACCAGCTATGCCGCGCCTGAGCGCGCTCGGCGCGACATGGGCGGCCGCGGCGACAGTGGCATCGCCTGGACTGCGGCTGATGCTGCGGATGCGCCAGGCGCGTGGCAAGGAGCAACCCGGACGCCTCCGCGAGCGCCGCGGCATCGATCCAACCCCTCGCCCGCCCGGCCGCTTGATCTGGTTGCATGCGGCCAGTGTCGGCGAGACCGTCTCGATCCTGCCGGTGCTGCCGGCGCTCGCCGAGCATGTAACAATCCTGCTAACCACTGGCACCGTAACCTCCGCTCGCCTCCTCGCTCAGCGACTCGACGCCAACCTGGCGCGCCAGGTGATCCACCGGTTCGTGCCGCTCGACGTGCCCGCTTGGACAAGGCGGTTCCTGGATCATTGGCGCCCGGATGCCGCCGGTTTCGTCGAGAGCGAACTGTGGCCCAACCTGCTCGCCGCCTGCCGAACCCGAGGCGTGCCGGTCATGCTGATCAACGCCCGTCTGTCCGCCCGCAGCCAGGCACGCTGGCAGCGCGGACGCGGCCTGGCCAGGCAGATGCTGTCCGGTCTTGCCCTGGTGCAGCCGCGTAGTGCGACGGACGCTCTTCGCCTGCGCGCATTGGGATGCCACAGCATGACCGAGCCCGCGGACCTGAAGCTTGCCGCGCCACCGCTGCCGGTCGACGAGACGGAATTGACGCGGCTGCGCAACCTATTGGCGGGCAGACCGCTCTGGCTCGCAGCCAGCACCCATCCAGGCGAAGACCAACTGGTCATTGCCGTCCACAACCTCCTGGTGAGCACCCACCCGGGCCTGCTGACCATCATTGCGCCCCGCCATCCCGAACGTGGCGAGGAAATCAGCCCTAGCCATCTCCGCTCCCGCGGTGACCCGCCGCCGGCCGAGGGCGTCTGGATCGCCGATACGCTGGGGGAGCTCGGTCTCTGGTATCGCCTGGCGCCGATCGTGTTCGTCGGTCGCAGCCTCATTGCCCCAGGTGGCGGCCAGAATCCGCTGGAGCCAGCGCGCCTCGGCTGCGCCGTCGCAGTCGGTCCGCACACCGGTAATTTCGCTGACCACGTAGCAACCCTGCATGCCGCCGGCGCTCTGGCCGTCGTTGGTGACGTGGCCCAACTCGCGCGCTGGGTGGACCGACTGTTGCGCGACGCATCCGCGCGGCAGGCGATCGGCGATGCGGGCCGCGCCATCGTCCAGCGGCATAGCGACCTCCCCGAGCGCACTGCCGCCGCCCTGCTCGGTCTAGCCGGCCTGCCCGACCAGGCCTCCCCCTCGCCTCGCAGGAGGGGGGAAGGGGGAGGGGGCAACGCCAGAGT
Source organism: uncultured Alphaproteobacteria bacterium (assembly GCA_963726125.1). Lineage (GTDB taxonomy): Bacteria > Pseudomonadota > Alphaproteobacteria > Acetobacterales > Acetobacteraceae > JAMXLO01. The sequence goes on from CAVSBG010000006.1 coordinate 787,322, forward strand.
GGGCGGAGCAGCCGACCCCAGCGCGCGATCCTCCCGAGACTAATGCCCCACCAGCCCCAATTCTGGCGGCACGACGGCATCTTGCCGCGCCTGCTGTCCCCGCTCGCCGCACTGACCGTTGCCGCGACCGCCCGCCGTGTCGCCAAACCCGGGTGGCATGCGCCGATCCCGGTGATCTGCTGCGGCAACGTCACCGTTGGAGGCGCGGGAAAGACCACCCTCGCCCTCGACCTGGGTCAACGCCTGATCGCTCAGGGCCACGCAATACACTTCCTGCTCCGAGGCTATGGCGGCTCGACGCGAGGCCCCCACCGCGTCACGCCCGCCGACACCGCCGCCCAGGTGGGCGACGAGGCACTCCTGCTCGCCAAAATCGCGCCCACCTGGATCGGAGCAGACCGCGCCGCCACTGCACGCGATGCAGTCGCCGCCGGGGCCGAACTGCTGGTCCTGGACGATGGATTGCAGAACCCCAGCCTCCACAAGGACCTGTCGCTCCTGGTAGTGGACGGCGCCACCGGCTTCGGCAACGGCCGCGTCCTACCCGCCGGCCCCTTGCGCGAGCCAGCAACCACGGGTGCCGCACGCTGCCAGGCAGCCGTGCTGATCGGCCCCGACGCCACCGGTGCTGCCAGTGCCCTAAGCCTGCCACTGCTGCGCGCCTCGCTGCGTCCAGGACCGGAGATCGCCGACTGGATCGGCCGCCGCGTCTTCGCCTTCGCTGGCATCGCACGCCCGGACAAGTTCTTCACCATGCTCGCTGACGCAGGCGTACAACTCGTCAACACCCTCTCCTTCCCCGACCACCACACTTTCAGCGAGGCGGACCTGCGCCGCGTGCTCGACCAGGCCGCCCGTCTCGATGCCCACCCGGTCACCACGCCAAAGGACGCGGTCCGCCTCGCTGCCGCCTGGCGCGACCGCATGGGCGTCATCGGCGTATCGCTCGCCTGGGAGGATCCGGCCGCCATCGACGCGCTGCTAAAGCGTTTCACCCTCGACGCAACCCGACGCGTCCGGCACGGTGACGCCGGTTGAGGGATCATCGGCATGGCGGAAGCTTCGGAAGGCAGCGAGTCGGCGCAACAGGCGCGCGAGGGGATCGAAGCTGCCGAACAGCACCTGCCACAACGGATGGCGACTCGAATCGCCATCATGATCGGCGCGATCGCCTTCGCCATGGCCGCATTGCAGTTCGCCCAACGCGGCGTGCAGGAGGAAGCCGACGCCAGGGCAAAGGCGGCCGGCGACGTCTGGGCCTTCTACGAGAACAAGAGCATCCGCGCGACCGCCTTCCAAACGGCGGCTATGGTCCTGGCGGCGCTGCCAGGTGCCGACAAGCCCGACATCCAGGACCGCATCAAGGAATTGCACGCGAGCGAGGCCAAGCTGCGCGACGACCCGAGCATGGAGGGTATGAAACAACTTGCGGGCCGCGCCCAGGATCTAGAGAAGCAGCGCGACGCCGCCGCAGCCGTCGCGCACCGCTACGCTTTCGTCCTGACCATTTTGCAGGCGGTGACCGTCGTGGCGTCTGCCGCAGTCGCAGTGCGCACGCCGTTGCTCGCCGTCGGCGCGGGCATCGTCGGCTTCGCCAGCGTGATCTACGCGGCAGGCGCCGCCTTCCTCGGTACGTGACGACCGACGTGCCTACCCGGCCACCGCCCGCCTGAACACATCCAAGAAACGATCCACATCAGCCTCATCGTTATACACGTGCGGGCTGATGCGAATCCGTCCCAGCCGAGGACTGACGAACACGTTCTCCGCCTCCAGCCGAGCGGTCAGGTCGTCAGGCATACCACCCGGGAATTGCAGACTCAGCACATGCGGCGCACGCACCCTCGCATCGCTCACCAACACGCCGGAATTGCGCAGGCCATCAGCCAGACGATCGGTCAGCATCCCTAGCCGCTCGATGATCGCCGCCTGCCCCCAGTTCGCGATCAGCTCCATCCCGATCGAGGCCATCTCCAGCGAGATGTAATGGTCGCGCTCGCCCATGTCATAGCGCCGCGCATTGGGCACATACGCCAGATCGCGCATATACGGCGCGCACTCCGAGTTCATCCCCCGCCGGTGCGAGCCGGCCTGTTCCAGCGGCACGCCGTCCTGCCACCGCTTCGCAACATAGAGGAACGCGCGTCCATACGGCCCCAGCACCCACTTGTAGGTCGGGAACACCAGGAAGTCGGGATCCAACTGCCGCACGTCGATGTCCATCACCCCCACACCATGCGTCGCGTCGATGACGAAATGCGCGCCCTGCGCCTTCAGTGCGGCACCAACACGATAAAGCTCGATCGCCCCACCATCCGCCCAGTGGACCGAGGAGATCGACGCCATCCCGACCGCCGGCGCTCCCTGCCGCCCGATCGCCACCAGCAGCGCCGCCGTCCAGTCACCATCATCGGGACGCCCCACCACCTCCACGACGAAACCCTGCGCCTCCGCGCGTCCCAGCCACTCCAGTACCGGCGACGAATGATCGTCCTGTAACAGCAGCACGCGGCTGCCACGCGGGACCGTCAGCACCTTGCCCGCGGTGGCGATGCCGTAGCTGACGGACGAGATCAGCGCGACATCATCCGGATCCGCGTTGATCAGCCGCGCCGCAGCCGCACGCGCGCGATCGAACTGCTTTTGCGCATTGCCGGGCTCGATCGCCCACGGCTGCGCCTTGCGCGCCACGCCCAACTCGCCGGCCTGCTTCACCGCGCGCGGCAGTGGGCCAACAGCGGCGGCATTGAGGTAGCAGATGTGCTCCGGGATATCGAATAACGCGCGCTGGGACGCCAGCATCGGGCGGCTCCTTATACTTACTCAGTTGTCCAACCGTCATGCTCGGCCATAACGGTTGGGCGGACGGCGGTGCATCGCGATCACCGCCACCACACTCAGGTCTTGGTAATCGTCCGGAAGAAGTACAGATCCTCCACAATCCCCGGCTTATACCCCTCGACGTTGGAGCGCCGGGCAACCGCGTTGGCCGGCTGGAACATCAGAATGTACGGCCCCTCGTCGGTCACAATCTTCTGCAGCTCCTCATACATCGCCTTGCGCTTGGCCGGGTCGATCTCCTTCACCGCCGCCGTCGTCCTGGCATTCACCGCGGGATCGAAATAATGACAGCGCCAGGCCAGCGGATGCGGCGCGTCGTCGCTGTCGTTATCATTGAACGCGAATGTCGAGGCGTTGGTGTGCGGATCGAGATAATCCGGCGTCCAACTGATCAGCGTCGCCTGAAACTTGCGAGCGCGGAATTCAGTCACCAACTGCTTCTGGTCGGTGGACACGATGTTCACCTTAATGCCGCCCAGGCCCATGGTCTGCTGCACTGACTGAGCCATTTCGATCTGCGGCGAGTTGCTTGTGCTGCTGAGCCTTAGCTCGAAGCCGTCCGGATAGCCCGCCTCCGCCAGCAGCGATTTCGCCTTGGCGACGTCGAGCTTGTAGGGATCGTAGGCAAGCGCGCCGGACAGACCTATTGGCAGGAAGGTCTGGTGCACATTGAAGCGGCCCTTTAGGAAGCTGTTGGTCATCCCGTGGTAATCGACGAGATACTTCAGCGCGAGCCGCACCTTCGGATTCTTGAGCCGCGCGTCGGCCAGGTTGAGTCCGATGTACCAGGTGCCCGAGTAGGGGAAGGATTCGATTTTGACGTCCTTCTTGCCGGCGAGCGACTTGAGCTGGTCGGGCTGCAGGTTGAGCGCGATGTCTATATCGCCCTTTTCCAGCAGTAACTGCTGCGAACCCGGTTCAGGCACGTGGCGAATGACCACCCGCTTGGTCTTTGGCGGGCCGAGATGGTAGCCGGGATTGGCGTCCATCGTCACCGACTCGTTGGGTTTCCACGACACCAGCCGATACGGGCCTGACGTGGCCGAGTGGGTCTTCAGCCAGCCATTGCCGAGGTCACCGCTGGCCTCGTTGGCCATCGCAACCTTCTTCTCCACCACCGAGGCTGCCACGGTCGCCATCAAATTCAGCACCAGTGTCGGCGCGAAGTCCTCGGTGATCTTGAATTGCAGCGTATGCTCATCAAGCGCCTTGATGAGGTCGCGCGCGTTGTCCTTGTTCCACCCGAGTTGGGTGAACAGGAATGCCGGCGTCTTGTTCATGATGACGACGCGCTGGAGTGAGAACGCCATGTCATCGGCGGTGACCGGCGCCCCGCTCTCGAACTTCTGGTTGGTGCGCAGCTTGAACGTATAGGTCTTGGCGTCGGGCGAGACCGTCCAGCTTTCGGCGACGCCGCCGGCGAGCTTGGTCATGTCCTCCGCCTCGTAACGCACCAGACGATCATACACGCTGGAGAGGAAGATCTGCGCCGAAATCTCATACGCCTCGCCAGGATCGCAAGTGATGACGTCGTCGATCTGCGACGCGAAAACCACGATGTCCTTTGGCGTCGCGGCGTTCGCGACTCGCCCAAGCAACCCTGCGAGCGGCGAACTCGCCGCCAAAAGGGTGAAGTCTCTGCGGTTCAACACGTTCCATTCTCCCCGTATCGGTGCACCAATCGCGCGGCCAAATCGCCGGATCCATCCGTTCATAGCTCTTTGCCGCCGCCGCGGCGAGCCGTGCGAGCCTCACAGATGCGACTTCGCGAGCTGACGCCCGTGGCTGGAGAACGTTTACCCGACGTTAGCCTCCGTGCGTTAGCCGTTGGCGAGGTGCATGGTGGATAGTGGCAATGCCTAGGGCTTGGTTCGGGCTGCGGTCGAGGATCACCACAGCTTTGGTGGCAGTGTCGGTCGGAACCGCGATACTGCTCATGTCCAGCGCACTTTGGATCGTGAACAGCATCATCGATCGGGCTGATCGGCGCGAACTGGTCGGTCACTACGACGCATTTCAAAGTCTATTGCAGCAACAGGCGAATCAGGCCGTCGCCATGGCCGCCTTGGTCGCCTCGATGACGCCGGTGCAGCAGGCTATGGCGGACGGTGACCGCGCGGCCCTGATGAACCTGTTCGTCGCCGGCTTTGCCAATCTGAAGGCCAGCTATGGCATCGATCAATTCCAGTTCCACACCGCGCCGGCGAACTCGTTCTTTCGCGTGCACCTTCCGGCGAAGTTCGGTGACGATCTTTCGGGTTTTCGCAAGACTGTCGTCGAGGCGAACGCTTCCCACCGGCCGGTGTCAGGCCTGGAAGGCGGTGCCGCGGGGCTTGGAATCCGTGGTGTCGTGCCCGTTGCACTCGCCGGCAGGCCCTTGGGCACGGTCGAATTCGGATTGGTCTTCGGCCAGGCGTTCTTCGCTCAGGTCAAGCAATTGCGTCACATCGACGTAGCAGTCCAATTGGCCGACGGTGACGACTTCAAGTATTTCGGCGGCACCCTCGATCGGCACAGCTTTTTCGGCCCGGCTGACTACCGCGCCGCCACCACCGGCAGCCAGCTTGTCAGGGAAGGTGAATCGGGCGGCAAACCGGTCGCGGCGTTGCTGGGTCCGGTGCGTGATTATTCCGGCAAGCCGATCGGTGCAGTCGAGCTGGTGATGGACAATTCCGACTATGCCGCGAGCACCCGATTTGCCCAGGGACTGGTCGTGGCAATCGCAGTGTTCAGCCTGTTGGCCGCCAGTCTGGTCGGATGGCTGCTGGCCCGTGGCATTGCACGCCCGATCATCGCCATGACCGATGTCATGCACCGTCTCGCCGAGCATGACCTGACGGCAGACATAATCGGCCGCGGGCGTGGCGACGAGTTGGGCTCCATGGCAGCGGCTGTCCAGGTCTTCAAGGACAGCATCATCGCGGGCGATGTGCTTGCGGCAGAGCAGGCCGGCGCTCGCAGAGCGCAGGACCTGCGACAGGAAGCCATGGAACGCCACACGCACGACTTCGGCACTTCGGTCGCCGGCGTCATGGCTTCGCTGGTGACGTCCAGCGACGGCATGCGGCATGCGTCCCAGGACATGGCGGATGCGGCCGAGGCGGTGAATGTCGAGGCGCAAAAGACGGCCGCCGGAGCGCTCAAATCCTCCCAGGACCTTACCGGCGTCGCCGCGGCGGTCGAGGAACTCACGAGGTCCGTCGTCGAGATTGCGCGTCAGGTCACCGGATCAGGCGACATCGCCCGCCATGCGGTTCAGCGCGTGGATACGAGTTCAGGCGACGATGCGCAGCCTTTCCGAGGCGGCTGCCCGCATTGGCGACGTGGTGCGCCTGATCAGCGATATCGCGGGGCAGACCAACCTGCTGGCGCTCAACGCGACGATCGAGGCTGCTCGCGCCGGGGAGGCCGGCAAAGGCTTCGCTGTCGTCGCGGGCGAGGTGAAGGCGCTCGCCACCCAGACCGCCAGCGCAACAGCGGAGATTGGTGGCCAGATCGAAACTGTGCGGATCGCAACCGAGGAGGCGGTCGCCGCAATGAACGAAATCAGCGGCATCATCCGTCAGATCGACCAGGCATCAGAAACCATCTCGGCCGCGGTCAGCGAGCAGAGCACAACTACACAGGAGATCGCCACCAGCGTCCAGGCTGTGTCCGGCGCAACCTCGATGGCGGCGAACGCCATGGGCCATGTCGTGGAGGTCGCCGAACGAGCCGGCCACACCAGCGGTGAAGTCTTGGCGGGTGCTGGCGTCATCGCTCATGAGGCCGCCACGCTGCGTGATGAGGTAGACCACTTCCTGGTGGCGATCCGCACCGGCAGCAGCGAACGGCGGCGATACGAGCGAGTTTCGGGAAAGGGAACCGTCGTCGGCCTCGAGGCGCAGGGACGACGTGCCGACGTCGTCATGCTCGATCTGTCTTGCGGCGGCACAGCGCTGCTAAGCGATTGGCGGTCGCCAGCCGGGACAGTGATGGACATCTCAGTCCCCAGCGCCGGCGCAAGAATAATCGGGCGTGTCGTGCACTGCGACGGGCACGAAATCGGGCTGGTGTTCTCTGACGAGCCGGGAAATCTCGCCCAGGTCAATCGTGTCCTCGACATGCTTACGTCATTACCGGCAGCGGCATGATGGACGAATTACCGTCGACGACCGGCCGGGCGGGTTATCCGGTGACCGGCAGAGACTTGTCGTCCTCGATGGCGAAACCATCGCGCAGTGCATCATCGGCATCGACCGACCAGACGGCAGTGCCGCTATAGGACGCAGTACCGGAGACGCGGACGCGCCACGCGCGGTGCGGGCCCAGTGGTTCCTCGCCCAACAACTCGCCGTGGAACGTCACGCCCGTCGCGCCGGCGAAGCCACGCCGGTGGCCGGGCGCGATCAACCCGCGCGCCGCATCGACCGCCATGCGCGCGGTGACGCCACTGCCGGTCGGGCTTCGATCGATCTGGCCATCGCCGAACACACAGAGATTGCGCGTGGGCTGCGGCGAGTTAGGCAGCGTGTCGTCAGTCAGAATGGCGCTGTAGAGGAACGAAAGCTCGGGCTCGGTAGGATGCCGCACCTGGCCTCGGGCACGGATCGTCCGCATGATCGCCAACGCCGCCGCCCGCAGCTGCCCGACCGGCGCGGTCCGCAGGTCCAGGCCCAGGCGCGACGCCGGCAGGATGGCATAGAACGCCCCGCCATAGCCGATGTCGCACACGACGCGCCCGAACTCCGGCACGTCAACCGTTGTGTCGAGCTCGGCGGCAAATGCGAGAACGCTGTCAAACGCAACGTTGGCGCCGTTATCCGTGACGTGCACCGCGACCGGGCCACAGGGACATTCCAGAATGAAGTCTGCGCGCCCGTCGACCAGCTTCACCCGCCCGGAATCCACCGCCCAGCGCCCCAGTGCAATCGTCGCATGGCCGCACATTGTGCTGAAGCCGGAGTGATGCATAAACAGCACGCCGAACGCGGCGGGCGCAGCCGCGGTCACCGGGAGGGCACCATACATCTCGGCATGGCCTCGCGGCTCCAGCATCAGGCGGCGGCGGTGGATGTCCAACCTCGTCGAGGCGTCATGCCGCTTGTCCAGCACGGTCGCACCACGCGGCTCCGGGAACCCTTCGAGCACCAGACGCACGGGTTCGCCGGCGGTGTGCATCTCGACGGTACGATAGCTGGGCTGGGTCGGAAGATCGGTCATGCGAGGGTCTGCCGCGGGGCTACGAGGGAAATTGCTATAAGCAAGGGGGAAGTTGGACCGTAAGCCTGGACGGTGCGCAAGACCGAAATGCGATGAAGGCTCTGACCCACCCAATCACAGGTTGACGTGGCGGCTGACTCAACGGGCCGGCCCCGCCGTCGCGATTCGCGCCCTTATCTTTTGTGACCCTCCTCCGGCTTGCCCCGAGGACAGCCTTCACGAGAAAGGCGATGTGTCACTTCCCGCTCCCTCGTCTTAACCGCCCGGCAACAGTTTTAGCGCCATCATCCTCCATGGCGTCATCCCTGACCCAGGCCGACGTGGCGCGCCTGCTGGCGGAACCATCCCCGGCGGTTCGGGCCGAGGTGGCCGACAAGCTCGCGCGCGAGATCGACAGCCCTGCCCTCACCGCGGCGGAACTGGGGCTGGCACAGGACGTCGTCCGCCTGATGGCGAAGGACGTCGAACTGGCCGTGCGCCAAGCCCTGTCGCATAGCCTGCGGCACGCCAAACACCTGCCGCGGGACGTCGCCCTGCGCCTCGCCAGGGACGTGGAGGCGGTGTCCCTGCCGATACTCGCCAACTCGCCGGTGCTCGCCGATACTGACCTGCTGGAAGTCATCGCACAGGGTGGAGCGCGCAAGCAGGAGGCAATTGCCGCCCGCGACGGCGTGTCCGAACAGGTCGCCGACGCACTGGTCACCAATGGCAGCGAGGGCGCCGTGGCAACCCTGATGGGCAACGCCACCGCCCGCATCGCTGTAACCAGCCTCGACACCGCAATCGACCGCTTCGCCGCCAGCGAACGCGTCAAGGCGAGCATGGTCCATCGCGCCAACCTGCCGGCGGCGATCGCCGAACAACTCGTCGTCATGGTGTCCGACAAATTGCAGTCGTGGCTGGTCAGCCATCACGAGCTCCCCCTCTCGCTCGCCACCGACATGGTGCTGCAAAGCCGCGACCGCGCGACACTGCATTTCAGCCTCGGTTCCAGCGAGCATGAGCTGGACCGCATGGTGCGTCAGATGCACCGCAACCAGCGCCTCACGCCGCTCCTGATCCTGCGTGCGCTGTGCCTCGGCGATCTGGCGTTCTTCGAGATGGCACTCGCCGTCATGGCCAAGGTCCCCGTGCTGAACGCGCGCATCCTGATCCACGACGCCGGTCCGAACGGTCTGACCTCGCTGTATGAGAAGGCTGGAATGCCCGCTAGGCTCCTGCCCGCGGTCCGGGTCGCCCTCGATGTCGTTCGCGGCACCGCATTTGACGGCGGCGACCGGGATCGGGAACGCTACCGCTCCCGTGTCATTACGCGTATCCTGACCCAGTTCGAGGATCTCCCGCAGGAGGACCTCGACTATCTCGTGGACAAGCTGGGCGATGTGCTGACGATAGCGGCGTGAAGCAGGTTCCACACGGAGAACCACTGAGGAGATGCTAAGATTGTCTCGTGCGCACCCGGCTTCTTTTCCGCAGTCCTCTTTGAGGCTTCGGTGCCATCCGTGTGAACCCTTTAGATGAAATCCAGCGACTTCGTCACCCTCGGCCGCACCCACCTCGCTGGCATCAAGCACTTTCCCGTCGTCGAATTCGCCGACTACGAGCGCCGCCTCGCCACCATGCAGGAGACCCTGCAGCTCCTGCAGCAAGCCTATCTCGGCACCTCTCATCGCGCCGTCATCGTGCTGGAGGGTTGGGATACCGCCGGCAAGGGCGGCATCGTCCGCCGCTTAGGCTGGGCCCTCGATCCGCGCAGCTTCAAGGTGCATGCCATCGCCGCCCCCAACGGCCGCGAGAAGGCCTCGCACTATCTCCAGCGCTTCTGGGAATGCCTGCCCCAACACAGCCAGATCGTCGTGTTCGACCGCTCCTGGTACGGCCGTGTCCTGGTCGAACGCGTCGAAGGCTATGCCAGCCCGCCCGAATGGCAGCGCGCCTACGATGAGATCAACGACTTCGAGCGCCTGCTGCTCGCCGACGGTATGTGCCTCGTAAAACTCTTCATGCACATAACGCCAGAGGAACAGTTGCGCCGCTTCCGCCATCGCCTTACCGATCCGCTGAAGCGCTGGAAACTGTCCTACGAGGACTTCCGCAACCGCGGCCGCTGGCAGGACTACGAAAAGGCGATCGAGGACATGGTGGAGAAGACCTCGTCCCGCCGCGCCCCCTGGCACATCGTGCCCGCCAACAACAAGCCATTTGGACGCCTGGCCGCGTTCCGCGTCATCACGGATCGTCTCTCCAAAGGGGTGGTGCTGGAGCCCCGAGCACTCGATCCCGCCGTCGCCGAAGCCGCGGCCAAGCTGCTCGGCATCCGCCTACCCGCGAACAACCACGCGCGAAGCTGACACAAACGGCACCACGCCGCTTCACCCGCCATTACATTGATCAGCCGGTAACAGCGGTCGTGCCGGCCCCCCAAATTCCGCCAGGGCACCGTAAGGCACATCCTCAGCCGCCTGCGGCGGTGGAGCGGGGGTCGAGCAGCCATCCCGAGAGCCACCACGCGGCAGATCATTCCAGTCCCGGGCGGTACACCCGCAACAAGCAGCTGCGAACCCGCGCCCAGCAAACTCGAATATGGTTTTTTTGTGGCGAATCCCGCCACCCCCCTGCTATGGAACCGCGCCTGCACAAATTCGCATGGCATTTACTACAGCACTTACTGGGACGGTACAGCATGGCCGACGCGATCAGCTCCTACTCAGTCGAGCACCGCATTATCGACGGAGGAACCGAATGGGTCGCCATCCGCGCGCGTGGCGCCGAATGGTCCTGGTTGACGCCCGCTGAAGCCGCCGAACTCGGTCGTCAATGGGTCGAGCGTTACGGCCCCGCCATGGGGCCAACGCAGCTGCTCGCCGCGGAATAGAAGGCGCCCGATGCCATTGCCCCACGGCACGGGGCAATGGCAGCCAGGCTCGCAATCAGGCCGTCGGGAACTTGCAGGCGTCCGACAGCGGATGCAGCACCTCAGAAGGCGGTGAAGTGTGGATCGGGTTGTAAAGATCCCACGGCCCCTTGCTTTCGGCTTTGGTCTTCACCTGGAACAAATATGCCGGGAATTCGCCACGCCCGTCAGCGCGGATGCGGCCCTTGCCGAACGCATCGTCCTCCGTGGGTATCGACTTCATCTTCGCCACCGTCGCACGTCCGCTCTGCTTCGCCGCCTCCGCGCCCATCTGCTGCGCCGTCTTCAGATAATGCAGCGTGATGGCATACGAACTCGCATGCGCCTGGTTCGGATAGTTGTTCGGCGTCTTGACGATCAACCGCTTGGTGAAAGCGCGAGTCATGTCGTCGCGATCCCAGTAGAACGTTTCGGTCGTCGTCAGCCCGCCACACACATCAAGCCCGAGCGAATGCACGTCGGTGATGAACAGCAGCAGCGGCGCGATCTTCATCGTCTTGTTGAGCCCGAACTCGGCCGCCTGCTTGATGCAGTTCTGCGTATCCAGCCCCGCGTTCGCGAACCCCAGCACCTTCGCCCCGCTCGCCCCCGCCTGGGTGAGATACGACGAGAAATCCGTAGTGTCCGGGAACGGATAGCGCAAATCGCCCTTCACCTCACCGCCGCCCTTCAGCACCACGTCCTTCGTCAGATCGGCCAGCGACTGCCCAAACGCATAGTTCGCAGTAATGAAGAACCATGACTTGTTGCCAGACGCCATCAGCGCGCCGCCTGTCGAGTGCGCGTTCTCCCACGTGTCGAAGCTCCACACGATCGAGTTCGGACTGCATTGCTCATAGGTCAGCGCCGCCACCGTGGCAGACGCGTTGAGCATGATCTTGTCCTTCTCCTTCGCGACCTGCGCGACAGCAAGCGCCACCGACGATGTCGGCACGTCGATCGCCGCATCGATGCCCTGGTCGTACCACTGACGCGCAATGGTCGCCGCGACATCCGGTTTGTTCTGGTGGTCGGCGCTGATCAGCTCTACGTCGAAGCTGAGATGCGGATTCATCTCCTCGATCGCGAGTTGCGCCGCCGCGACCGAGGTCGGGCCGGTATTGTCGCGATACGTGCCGGAGAGATCGGTCAGCACGCCAAGCTTGATCACCGGCCTGGACTGCGCCCTCGCGCGCAACCCGGGCACTGTCGAAAGTGCTGCGGCGCTACTCAGTAGCCCGCGACGGGAAAGTTGCATAGTTATTTCACTCCCAGAACGTAAGACTTTCTCATGGCGATGGCCGGCAAGTGCCGGTTGCGGCGGCGCGATATCAACGGCCATCGGCCGCTGCCGTCAAGTTCTTCCGCTACGACGACCGGTCCGCAGGCGATCTATAACGGTACCCCCGCTTTGCCGTGACTGACCGATCTATTAAATTATCGCAATGTCCCGACGGGCAGACATCACAGCAGCAAGCTGTGGCCATGCCGCCCCGCCGTACAAAACCAGGCGAACCGCCGGCATCTCTCGCGGGAACGCAAAGTCACCGGCGGCCTGCGTGTCCGCGACCAACCGTGCGCTCAGCCGAACCGAGGTATCCGAGGGAACCCATTCGGCGGTAGCCGCCCCGCCTGGGCGCGCTCGCCGATCCAGTCGCGCAGGTTGGTCTCCGTCCGCGTCTTCTCGCCAAGCCGCCACGTCAACCCGTCCGCCAGCCGGAAGACCTTCGCGTCGGCCATCCCGCCGTCCTTGTAGCGTTGCAGGATCACGCCGCCGCCACGGACCATCTCCGGCACCTGATCGAGCGGGAACACCAGCAGCTTCCGGTTGTCGCCGATGATCGCGACATGGTCGCCGTCCGCCAGCGCGCACAGCGCCGCTTCCTCGCCCGGCTTCAGGTTCAACACCTGCTTGCCGGTGCGCTTCTCCGCGGCAAGCTCCGCCGCCGGCACCACGAAGCCACGCCCGACCGTTGATACTACCAGATACCGCGCGCCCTCCTCGGCGATGAACATCGCCGCAATATCGTCTTCGTTCGAAAGTTCGGCGAGCAACCGCACCGCCTGACCATCGCCTCGCCCACGCGGCAGATCAGCCGCCTTCAGCGTATAGGCACGCCCGTTGGTCCCGAACAGTGTTAGTCGATCGGTCGTCTGGCAATGCACCAGGCGCTTCAGCCGATCGCCTTCCTTGAACCGCAGTTCCGCATCATCAGCGGTATGGCCCTTCACCGCGCGGATCCAGCCCTTCTCCGACAGGATCACCGTGATTGGCTCGCGTTCGACAAACGCATCGCTTGCAACTTCAACGACAACAGGCGCATCACCCAGCTCGGTCCGCCGCGTCCCCAGCGCACCCGAACCGAATTTCTTCCAGAGTCTCCTCCAGTTCGTCGGCAATGCGATCCCAGCGCCGCGTCTCATCCTTCAGCAACGCCTGGATCTCCTTGCGCTCCTTGACCAGCGACTTGTGCTCGGTGCGAAGCTCCATCTCCTCGAGCCGCCGCAGCGAGCGCAGCCGCATGTTCAGGATCGCCTCGGCCTGCGTATCCGTCAGCTTGAACCGCTCGATCAGCCGAGGCTTTGGTTCATCCTCGTTGCGAATGATACGGATCACCTCATCCACATTCAGATATACCAGCAGATATCCGTCGAGGATTTCGATCCGCCGATCGATCGCCGCGAGCCGATGCCGCGTGCGGCGCACCAATACCTCGTGGCGATGATCCAGCCACGCACGCAGTACCTGCGGCAGCGACATCACCAGAGGCGTGCGTGTTGCATCCAGCACATTCATGTTCAGCGGAAACCGCGTCTCCAGCGAAGTGGCGCGGAACATCGTCTGCATCAGCACTTCCGGCTCGACGCCGCGAGTCTTTGGTTCCAGCACCAGCCGGACTTCCTCGGTGCTTTCATCGTGCACATCACCGAGCAGCGGCAGTTTGCGCTCTTCCAGCAACTGCGCGATCTGCTCGATCAGCTTGGCCTTCTGCACTTGGTACGGGATTTCGGTGACGACGATCTGCCAGGTGCCGTGCTTGCCTCTCTCCACGGCCCACTTCGCGCGCAGGCGGAACCCGCCACGTCCCGTCTCATAAGCGGACAGGATCGAGGCCTTGTCCTCAACCAGCACGCCGCCGGTGGGAAAATCTGGACCCGGCATATGCTGCAGCAAATCCGCCGCTGTAGCCTGCGGATTTCGAACCAGGTGGATCGCCGCAGCACAGATCTCGCCGGCGTTGTGCGGTGGGATGGATGTCGCCATGCCGACCGCAATGCCAGCCGCGCCATTCGCCAGCAGATTGGGAAACGCACCGGGCAGAACGATCGGTTCGCTTTCTTCGCCGTCATAGGTCGGGCGAAAATCAACGGCGTCCTCATCGATGCCGGACAGCATCGCGCGCGCGACCTCGGTCAGCCGCGCCTCCGTGTAGCGCATCGCCGCCGGGTTATCGCCGTCGATGTTGCCGAAGTTGCCCTGCCCTTCCACCAGCGGATAGCGCGCAGCGAAATCCTGCGCGAGCCGCACCAGCGCCTCGTACACCGCAACATCGCCATGCGGATGGAACTTGCCGATCACGTCGCCGACGACGCGCGCACACTTCTTAAATCCGGCCGACGGATCCAGCCGCAGCAATTGCATCGCATAGATCAGCCGCCGATGCACCGGCTTCAGCCCATCGCGTACATCCGGCAGCGACCGCGACATGATCGTGGACAGCGCGTACGCGAGATAACGCTCCGACAACGCGTCCGTCAGGCGCGTATCCTCGATGTGGCCGATCAGGTCATCCGGCATCCAGTTGCTCCGATTCGGCGGCCAGTGCCGCCACCCGGTCATATAGCATCTGCCGCGCCAGAGGCAGCGGCCGATGCTGCAGTCCGAACGCATCGCGCGCGAGGAAGTGTCCGGTCAACCGCAGCCCATCGCGCCAGTCCACAGCCGTCGCTTCGTCGCCACTGACCACGAATGCCGGCAGGGGCAGCAGGCGGGATGTCCACTCGCCAGCCGCTGCCGCGGTGACGGCGCGCCCGGTTTTCGGCGAGACGAATGCCAACCCAATGGTATCGCCTGTCACGGCGCAGCGTGTCAGATCAAGGCCGTAACCAAGATCCGCCAGCAGAATGGTCTCCCAACGCACCAGGTCCGCCAACATCACCGGCCCGAGCCCCAGACGCGCGATCAGATGCAACAAACCCTCAAACACCCGCACCTGCGGTTCGCGTTCCGGCAGCGCGCCTTCCGCCACCGCACAGGCCGAGGACAGCATTGCCAGCACCAGCGCGTCATCCATCGCCAGTGCCGCCGCGGGATGCATCAGCTCCGCACTGAATGTGCCGAGTTGGTCCGCCAGCCGTGCCACCCACCGCACCTGCACCAGATTGCCCGGCTGCCAGATCGCGGTGCGACCCCGGGCGGCGCCACCACGGGCCAGGCCGCGATGCGCGCCGTGTTCCTCCGTCATCACCGTGGCAATGGCGTCGCCTTCGCCATACGGCCGCGCATCGAGCACTATACCAGGTGCATCCCAATCCATGACCGCAATCGGCTAGCAGGTTTCGCCCGGTGTGGCGATCAGGGTTACAGCCAGTGGAATCCCTGCGCCATGATGCCCAGCAGCCAGCAGAAGTCGGCGTTCTGCTTGGCGCCCAGCATGTCGATACGACGATCGACCGCATCAAACCGACGATCCACCGCGTCAAAACGGCGATCCACGACGTCAAAGCGCCGCTCGATCCGCTCCTGGCCGCTCAGCAGGCTACGTGCGATCTGTTCCAACACGGCGACGCGGCTTTCCGTGTCGGGAGGATACCGGCCGCTGCCGGTGGGCTCGAGCGTATCAGGCATCAGGAATACCCCCTCCGCCCAAACTCTAACCGCGATCGATGAACCAACCCCTACCCCGGATCCTCCAGCCCGATCGCACGCAGCCGCGCGGCATCGTCATCCCAGCCAGTGCGCAGCTTCACGTTCAGGAACAGATGCACCTTGCGTTCCAGCAGACGCCCCAGTTCCTCCCGAGCGCGCGCCCCGATCGTCTTGATCCGCTGACCACCCTCGCCAATCAGGATCGCCCGATGCCCGACTCGCGCTACATACACCGTCGCCTCGATGCGCACCGAGCCGTCACGCCGTTCCTGCCAGTTCTCGGTTTCCACCGTTGTGCCATACGGCACCTCCTCATGCGTCTGCAGGAAGATCTGCTCACGCACGATCTCCGCCGCCAGCAGCCGATCCGGCAAATCCGTCAGATCGTCATCGGGATACAGATGCGGCCCTTCCGGCACGGCGACCGCTAGTGCATTCGACAGTTGCTCCACGCCATCACCGGTCGCGGCGCTCACCATGAAGGTCTGCTCGAACGGCGCCATCCCCGCCAGCGCGGCGGTCAGCGGCAACAGTGACGGCGCCCCCACCAGATCCACCTTGTTCAGCACCAGCCAGCTGCGGCGCTTCTGCTCGGCCAGCGTCGCGGCGATCGAGCGCACCGCCTCGCCGGCGCCGGCCTTGGCATCGACCAGCAGCAGCGTGACATCCGCATCGCGCACGCCGGTCCAGGCCGCCGCCACCATCGCGCGATCCAATCGCCTGCGCGGCGTGAAGATGCCCGGCGTATCGACCAGCAGCACCTGGCTCTCACCGCGCAACAGGATGCCCAGCACACGGAACCGCGTCGTCTGAGCCTTCGGTGTAACGATGGACAGCTTCGCCCCCGTCATCCGATTTACCAGCGTCGACTTCCCGGCATTCGGCATGCCGACAACAGCGACAAAGCCGCAGCGCGAGCCTGCTGGGCCTGACCCGGAAGTCACGCGCCCAGCACCCGCAAAAGCTCCCGTGCCGCGATCTGCTCCGCCGCCCGCTTGCTGCCCGCCGTTCCCGATCCAGCGAAATTGCCGACCGCAACGTTCACGACAAACTCCGGCGCATGCGGCGGTCCGGCACGGGACACCACCACGTAGTCCGGCAGCCCGAGATCGCGCGCCTGCACCCATTCCTGCAGCTTGGTCTTGGCATCCTTGGGCGGCTCCGTCTGGCGGACCATCACGTCGTCCCACGCACGCCGCACGAAACCACGCGCAAGCTCAAGACCACCATCCAGATATAGCGCACCCAGCGCCGCCTCCAACGCATCCGCCAGCACCGTGGCACGCCGCCGCACGCCCGCCTTCGCCTCGCCCGGCGCCACCGACAGTGCCTCGCCCAGCCCGATCCTCTCGGCGACGTCCGCCAGCACAGGCTGCGACACCAGTACCGCCAGCCGCCGCCCCAGATCGCCCTCCTGTTCGTGCGGGAAGCGTTCCGCCAGCCACTCCGCGATCAGCAGTCCCAGCACCCGATCCCCAACGAATTCCATCCGCTCGTTGGAACCGCGCCCGCGCAGACGCCCGCGGCCATGCACCGCGGAACGATGCGTCATCGCCTCACGCAGCAGTTCAGGACGAGCGAAGTCGTGACCGAGGATCGTTTCGACCGACGTACTCAACACCGGCGCACTTCAGCGAACGCCCATCCCCAGGCGGCTCCAGCGAATCTCGAACGGCCACCACCAGAATTCCCACCAGGGATCCTGCGCATCCACCGAGAAGAAGATGATCTCGGCACGCCCAACCAGATTCTCCACCGGAACGAAGCCAACGCCATTCATGAAACGGCTGTCGGCCGAGTTGTCGCGGTTGTCGCCCATCGCGAAGACATGGTCGGGAGGCACCAGGTATTCCGGCGTGTTGTTCATCTCGCCTTCGTCGGTCGCCTTCAGGATGTCATGCTTCACGCCGTTCGGCAGCGTCTCCTGATACTCCCGCATCACCATGTGGATGCCCTCGTCATCCACGACATAGTCGCCTTCCGGCTTGCGGGGACACAGTTCCCCATTGATGTAGAGCAGGCCCTGGCGCACCTGGATGCGATCGCCGGGCAGTCCGATGATGCGCTTGATGTAATCAGTCGAATTGTCACGCGGGTATTTGAATACCGCGACGTCGCCGCGATGCGGCAGGCTGCCGAAGATCCGCCCCGAGAATGCCGGCCATCCGAACGGCAGCGAGTAACGCGAATAGCCGTAGCTGTATTTCGCCACGAACAGGTAGTCGCCCACCAGCAGCGTGGGGATCATGCTGCCGGACGGGATGTTGAACGGCTCATACGCAACGGTTCGCACCACGACGGCAATGATGCCGGCATAGACGATCGTCTTGATGTTCTCGACCCAGACGCTGTTGGACTTGCGCTTGGCCTTTACCTTTACCTTGGTCGCCATATCGGAATGGGCTTCCGTCCAAAATCCGGGCGGATCAAGCCCAGGGGGAGTTGGCGTGTCAAGCGAACGGTGGGCTACCCGCCCGCGCCGTTCTGTCCCATTCGCCGCTCAGCCGCGAACGTCCGGATCTCCGGCAATGTGACGAAGCCCTTATGCTCCACATCGATCGTATCGAAGTTCCGCGCCACCCCCGGCATTCCCGTGGCTGCCTGGCCGCGGGTTAATCTTCCGTCATGTGTCACATTGGCGGCAGCGAAGCGTTGCGCCAGCCCGCTGTCACTTGAGGGGTACGCCGAGGCGCCAGGCGGCGGCGGTGGCCTGCCGGCACCTGGTGGCGGGGCACCATACGGGCCTTGCTGCTGTCCACCATACGGCGACTGCGGATACCCGCCCTGAGGATACCCACCCTGAGGATACCCACCTTGGGGATATCCGCCCTGGGGATATGCATAGGGGGCCGGACGGTAGTAGGGCCGCGGATAAGCGTAACCATACGGGTAGCCGTAGTAATTGCAGCACGGCACGTACGTCCCGGTATACGGATCGTAGACGCACCCGCCGAGGACCGCGGCCACCCCGGCCAGCGCCAACATTGTGCGTAGTCGCATGGCTGCCTCCCCGTTATATCCCCGGTATTGCCGAGATGATCACCTGAGCAAAGGCGTAGGGGTATTCGTCGGTCATCGTCAATGCGACCGATGCCACCATTCCCGCAGGCGTGATCGCCGCCAGGCGCTCGGCCGCGCCACCGGTCATCTGCAAAGTAGGCTGCCCCGACGGAAGATTGACGACGCCGAGATCAGAGAAGAACACGCCGCGGCGGAATCCCGTGCCAAGCGCCTTCGCCGCCGCCTCTTTCGCCGCGAACCGCTTGGCGTAGGTGGCCGCCTGGATGCGCTCGGTGCGGCTGGCAGCTTTCGCGCGCTCGGCGGCCGTGAAGATGCGGGACACGAACCGGTCGCCATGTCGCGCGATGGCGGCCTCGATCCGACGGATGTCGCAGATGTCCGAACCAAGACCGAGGATCATGGAGGCAGTGCGCCGATGGCAACACCCCCACCCCAGCCCTCCCCCGCTTCGCGGGAGAGGTAGTCCTGCCAAACTCCCTCTCCCGCGAAGCGGGGGAGGGTTGGGGTGGGGGTGCTGCCCATCCTACCCTCTCTCCACGCCCTTCACACCAACCGCACCACGCAGTCCCGCGATCACCTTCGACAGATGCGCCACGTCACGCACATCGACATCGACCAGTGCCTCGATGAAATCCTCCTGCCGATTGACGACCTTCAGGCTGGCTACCGAGCCTTCCTGCTTTGCGATCGCATTCGTCAGATTGGCAAGCGCCGTCGGATCATTCGCGCCAATCACACTGATCCGAGCGGTATGATGCTGTGCCTTGCCATCAGGACGCCCGCCCACCAGCGCATCATGGTTCCATTCGACTTCGATGAACCGTTCCGGCGTCGCGGCAAAACTCACCAGCGTCTGGCAATCCCGGGCGTGGATCGTAACGCCCTTGCCTGTTGTAACAATCCCGACGATCTCGTCACCCGGCACCGGATGGCAACACCCGGCGAAATGATACGCCATGCCCGGCACCAGTCCGGTGATCGGCATATCGAAGTCCGGCTTTTGCGATGACCGATGGGAAGCGCGCGGCGGCGGCGCCGGGATCATCCGAGGCGCACGCGGCGACTGCCGCAGCTCCGGATACGCGGCGTGCACCACATCCTTCGCCCCGACATTGCCGTTGCCCACCGCAACGTAGAGGTCGTCCGGGGAACTGTACTTCAACGTCTTCAGCGCCGGCTCCAGCGCCTTCTCTGACCCGTCCACGCCCGCCTGGCGGAACGCCTTGGTCAGTTCCGCGCGCCCGACATCGACGTGCTGCTGCCGCTGTTGCTGATGCACGAAGCGACGGATGCGCGCCCGCGCCTTGCCGGTGACAACGAACCGCTCCCACTGCGGCGACGGCGTGCCACCGCGCGCGGTCATGATCTCGACCTGGTCGCCGTTCTGCAGTTGATGCCGCAACGGCAGCAACCGCCCATTGATCTTCGCCCCGACGCAGGCATCGCCCACCTGCGAGTGCACGGCATAAGCGAAATCCACCGGCGTCGCGCCACGCGGCAGCTGGATCAGCTGCCCCTTCGGCGTGAAGCAGAACACCTGGTCCTCGTAGAGTTCCAGCTTGGTGTTCTCCAGGAACTCATCCGGCGCCGCGGAATTTTCCAGAATCTCCAACAGATCCTGTACCCACCGGAACCTTTGCAGGTCCTTGCCATCCGACTTCTTGTCGGGAACCTTGTACACCCAGTGCGCGGCAACGCCGTTCTCCGCCACATCGTTCATGTCGGCGGTGCGGATCTGGATCTCGATCTTCTGGTTGCGCGGCTCGCGCAGCGTCACGCCGGTGTGCAGGCTCCGATAGCCATTCGATTTCGGCGTGGAAATGTAATCCTTGAACCGCCCCGCGATCACCGGATACGCCGAGTGTACCGCGCCGAGCGCCCCGTAACACGCTTCCTTGGTCGGCACGACGATGCGAAACGCCATGATGTCGGAGAGCTGCTCGAAGGCGACATTCCGCCGATGCATCTTTTCCCAGATCGAGTAGGGGGACTTCTCCCGCCCCACCACCTCGGCCACCTTCACGCCGCTTTCCTCGCAGACACGCTTGAGCTCCGCCCGTACCTCCTCGATGACGTCGGCGCCCTGGCCGCGCAGGAAGTTCAACCGGGCCTGGATGGTGTCGTACGCCTCCGGCTCCAATTGCGCGAAAGACAACGTCTGCAGCTCGGTCTTCACCGCGTCCATGCCGATACGCTCAGCCAGCGGCGCGTAGATCTCCATCGTCTCGCGCGCGATACGAAGCCGCCGCTCCACGTCCTGCACGAAATGCAGCGTCCGCATGTTGTGCAGCCGATCGGCCAGCTTCACCAGCAGCACGCGGATGTCGCGGCTGATCGCCAGCACCAGCTTGCGGAAATTCTCCGCCTGTTTGGTGCGGTCGGACTGCAGCTCCAGCCGGGTCAGCTTGGTGACGCCATCGACCAAGCCGGCAATCTCGCCGCCGAAGCGCGTCTGAATCTCCGGCAACTTGACCGGCGTGTCCTCGATCACGTCATGCAGCAGCCCCGTCGCTATCGAGGCGGTGTCCAGCCGATAGCCCGCCAGTATATTGGCCACCGCAACCGGGTGCGTGATGTAGGGCTCGCCGTTGTCGCGGGTCTGCGTCCCGTGCGCGTCGCGCGCCAAGGTATAGGCTGCGTCGATCAGGCCAGTGTCAGCCCTGGGATCATATGCCCGCAGCTTGTCGCCCAGCAGGACGGAGGGCGGCAGAGGCGCCGTCCGTGCCGTGGCGTCAACAGCCACTCCCTCGGGCGCGAAGACAGGGGCGACGTCAGGCCGCGTAACCGCGCTCCCTTCGCGCCCCGCCGTCATGCGCGATTACCGGCCGCCGCGGCCGCCCAGCTCCGCCTCGATCGCAGCCTCGAGGTCCTCGGGCGACATCTCTTCGCCTTCGACGGGCAGGGTCGCCGCCTCTTCCTCGGCCGACACGTCTTGCAGGCCGAATATGTTCTGATCGGTCGGGATCAGGTCCAGTACTTCCTCGTCCGCCGGCTCCGGCTCCGGCGCACGCGACAGCGACTTCACCAGATCCTGCTCGATCTTGCCGAGCTCGATCGTCTCATCCGCGATCTCGCGCAGCGCGACGACCGGGTTTTTGTCGTTGTCGCGGTCGATCGTGAGTTCCTCGCCGCGGGACAGGTTGCGCGCGCGCTGCGCGGCGAGCAGAACCAGCTCGAAGCGGTTGGGGACCTTTTGGACGCAATCTTCAACGGTGACGCGCGCCATGCGCTCAGCCTCCAGGCATTAGGGCTTGGGTAAGCTGTGGATGTAGGCGAGCCACCCCGTCAAAGCAAGTCTAGGCGAATTCTCCGCTGCATCCCTCCAATTCTTCTCTCCCTCTCCCGCAAAAGCGGGGGAGGGTTGGGGAGGGGGTCGAGAAACGGCTCAGCCTGCCAGCACTTTACTCGCTGTTTTCATTCACCCGGATTGCCTCACCTCGCTGCTTTTCCTTCCTCTGCTCGCGAGGCTTTTCCGGTGCCGGGGGAGAGGCGTGGGGCGGTCCCGCGTCTTCCACGCTGTTCTCATTCACCTGGAGAGCCTTACCCCGTGGCTTGGGCTGGCTGGCGGCCTGCTGTTGCGTCGTGCTGTCCTGCGCTTTCGACATGAGATCCTCCATGGGCATGAGCATAACGCTGGGGTATCGCCGCAAGTTCCGGAGTGGATCGCGACGCGGGGCCTTCATCAGACGACCGGATGCCACGCCGCAGGCGCACCTGTAACAAGCTTGACAGCGTTCCGCGGTAGCCTGCCTTCGCGGGGATACGGAGGGCGGCCATTTACCATGACGCGATCTGCTGGTGCCGGACAAACGGAGGTAGCCAAGAGCGGAAACGCGACCGGCTACGCCAACGTGGCTCGGGTGACGCGGCGTAAACTGATGGCCGGGGCGGCCGTGTTATCCTGGACGGGCCCGGTGGAGGCAGGCCCCACCTTCGATGGGATGGAGCGGGAGGCGCATGAACGGGCGATGCGGCTCGCGATCGCGGTGGCTCGGCGCAACCCGCGCTTCCCATTCGGGGCGGTGATCGTGCGCGCGGCCGATGGCATTCTGCTGGCGGAGGGTGTGAATGACTCGCGGCACAATCCGGTGCTGCATGGCGAGATCGTTTGCATCAACGCGTATGTGGCCGCACATGGCAATTTGGGCTGGGAGGAAGCAGTGCTCTACACCACCGCCGAACCGTGCCCAATGTGCATGTCCGCGCTCATTTGGGCCGGAATTGGCGGAGTGGTCTACGCGTCCCCCTTGGCGATGGTGACGCGCTGGTCGGGCGGCAAGCCGGGCATTGCGATCGAGGCACGGCAGGTGGTCGCGGCGGCCCCGGCATTCCGCGGCGGGCTGCTCGGCGGCATCCTGCAAAGGGAAACGGATGCGCTGTTCGCAATGGCGCCAAGTCCCGGATGAGGGAGGACTGTGCACTTGGCGCGGCCGCGATCAACCACTCGGGAGGCGAGCCACCCTTGACGGCGCCCGAATGGTGGCGTCCTCGGGTCTCCGGCTGTAGAATGTTCATATCGCGTCGCAACCTCGGCCTGCACACTGCCGGACGACCCTGTTTGATGGGCGGAACTGATGGACACAAGGATGCCGAACTCACCAGTCCAGACACCCGAGGAAGCCGAGCTGGCAAGGCTCATGGTCGATACTCTCAATCTTGAGATGAATGTCGACGACATCGACCCATTGTCGCCGCTATTCGGTGACGGTCTTGGCCTTGATTCCATTGACGTTCTGGAGCTCGCGTTGGCGATCTCGAAGACCTACGGCGTGCAGCTTCGCGCAGACGATGCAGACAACGAAACGATCTTTCAGTCATTGCGTAACCTGAATGCACACATTCGGCAGCGCCGTCCGGTGTAAATGCCTGCGCTGGCATCCCGCCTCGCTGGGGCACTGGTCGTTCTCATTCTTCTGGTGGCGCCACTGGCGGCTCACGCCGCGTTGGTGATGCACCGCGGAACAGCCATTGCAGCCACGCTGATAGCCGTGCAAGCGGCACTGATAACCTGGATCGGCTCATCTGCGCTCGCGCAACGCGCACTCCGCATCGCCGCCGCCGCGGCCGTCTTTATGCTCGTCCTTGTGCTGTATCGGTTCGCCGACAGCGGTGCTCTCGTCACCATCGCGGTACCCCATGCGATGGCCTATCTGACGCTGTTGGTGGTCTTCGCCGCATCGCTGCAGCCGGGACGGGAGGCGGTCGTGACCCTCCTTGCACGCAGGGCGCGAGGCAAGCTGTCGGACCAGATCCTGCGATACACCCGCCGCGTCACCTGGGCCTGGTGCTGGTTCTTCATGGCGCAGCTGACAGGTTCGCTCCTGTTGCTGTTATTCGCCCCGCGCAGTGTCTTGTCGCTGTTCGTCAACCTGTGCAATCTGCCGCTGGTCGGCGTGATGCTGTGCACGGAATACATCTATCGACAGTGGCGTCATCCCGCACATCCACCTGAGCGTCTGGCCGACATGTTCCGGAGTTTTCGCCCGCTCAGGACTGTGCCGCTCAGTGACCACAGATACGGCGGTCCATGAGCGAGCATCCGCTGCTCCGTGTCGTCCAGTCCGGTCGGATTTTCGCGCGGCGCGACGGCCGCTCCATCCCCGTGGAAACTTTCCTGGGCGATGTCGCTGCGCTGTCCCGGCGACTGCCTTCGGGCGGCCACGTCGTCAACCTTTGCCGGGACCGCTATCGCTTCGCTGTCGGTTTCGCCGCTGCGCTATGCCGCCGCCAGGTCAATCTGCTGCCGCCGAATGACATGCCCGGCATGTTGGACCAGCTCGCTTTGGACTATCCGGACATTTATTGCCTGGCGGACGCTGCGCGGCCGGACGGTCTCGCGATGTTCCCTTATCCATCAAGCCTGCCGCATGACGCAGCAGCGGAGCTGGTTCCGCGCTTTCCCGCCGATCAACTGGCGGCGGTGCTGTTCACCTCCGGCTCCACCGGACGTCCGCAGCCACACGGCAGGAGCTGGGGCGACCTGGTCAACAGCACAATCGCAGCGGGCCGGCGGATCGGCATTTGTTCCCTGCGAGGAGCATCGCTGATCGGCACCGTACCTCATCAGCACAGCTACGGACTCGAAATCCCTCCCGATGCTCGCACTGCAGCACGAGTTGGTACTGCACACAGGACGGCCATTCTACCCGGCTGATATTATCGCGGACCTTGCCGCTGCTCCGCAGCCTCGGGTGCTGGTGACCACGCCGCTCCACTTGCAGGTTCTGCTCGCGGAGCCGGTTACCATGCCCTCCGTCGATCTGGTGCTGTCAGCAACCGCGCCGTTGTCGGTCCAGCTGGCGCGTGAGGCCGAGCAGCGCTTCGGCGGGACGCTGTACGAAATCTACGGTTGCTCCGAGGCGGGACAGATCGCGGCTCGCCGCACCGCGCTGACGCAAGAGTGGTGCTGTCTTGACGGCATCGTGTTGCGTCAGGATCCGATCGGTACTTGGGCTTCCGGTATTCCGATCGCGGACGAGACTTTGCTTTCCGATGTGCTCGAGCTGCACGATAGTTGCCGGTTCTCATTGCACGGCCGCATAGCCGATCTGGTCAACGTTGCCGGCAAGCGCACGTCGCTGGCGCACCTGAACCATCATCTGAATGCGATCGAGGGGGTGCTCGACGGAGCATTTGTCGCGTCCGATGACGACGGCAACGCCGTCAGCCGGCTCATCGCTTTCGCTGTCGCGCCAGGCATGAATGCCGAAGATGTCCTGGCCGCACTGCGCCTGCGGATCGACGCAGCCTTCTTGCCACGGCCACTGCGGATGGTCACCGCATTGCCACGCAACGCCTTGGGCAAGCTGCCACACCGGGACGTCATGCGTCTGCTTGCCGAAAGTCGCACCGAGGATGAGGCCTAGCCCATTGCAGGGGAACGCGCGTAGTGAACACCGCCACGTCTCGCCGCGTGGATCGGTTACTCAAACTGAGGGCGACCTGTCGCCATTCACCGATGTAGTGCCACGCACTGATGTAGTGCCACCTCCCGATGGAGCGCGAGTCACACGCCCACGCGTCATGGCCGGCGCAGGCCGGCCATCCACGTCTTTGCTGAGCCCACGAAAGACCTGGATTGCCACCACCAGGGCGGTCATGACGCACTCCAAACATTCTGGTAATTAGGCAGTGTCCTCCCACAGTGTCGAATGCTGCTTTCCAACCGATCATCCCGCAGCGGATGGCCACTTTCCCGGCAACCCGATCATTCCCGGCGCAGTACTTCTGCGCAAAATCGTGAGTGTGCTCTCAACCGGTACAGGCTCAGTCTGCTGCCAGATTAGATCAGCCAGGTTCCTCCAACCTGTCCGCCCAGGTGACCGCCTCACCATCGTCTGGGAGGATCGGGCGACGGGCGAGTTGAGCTTCACCTGCACTACCGGAAGCCCCGAGCGCCGGGTGCTCGTCGGCACGCTCCGCATGCGGGCGCGCTAATGCGGAGCGCTGCCACACAGGAGGAATGGGCGCGCCGTCGCGAGCGTGGAGCGACCCCGCTGATCCGGCTGATGGTCTGGATCACGCTGCGGCTCGGGCGTTCAGTCGGACAATGGGCGTCGTTGCCTGTCTGCGCCTACTTCTTCCTGTTCTCGGCGCGGTCGCGCGCAGCGTCGCTGGGTTATCTGGCCCGCGCACTGGGCCGCAGGCCAACAGCGGCCGACCGCTGGCGCCACTACCGCTGCTTCGCCACCTGTCTGCTCGATCGCGTCTTGCTGCTCAACGACCGCGTGGACCTGTTCGAATTCACCGTCCATGGCGAAGCAGAACTCACAGCCATCCGTGAGCAGCACGGCGGCTGCTTTCTGTTCGGCGCCCATCTCGGCAGCTTCGAGGTGGTGCGCGCTGCCGGTCGGCACATGGCGGACGTCAGGCCAACACTGGTGATGTACGAAGACAACGCCCGCAAGACCAACGCGGTGCTGAATGCGATCAATCCGGCCCTGGCCATCGATATCATTGGTCTCGGCAAGCCAGGATCGATGCTGGCGGTGAAGGATCGGCTGGACGAAGGTCACCTCGTGGGGGTTCTGGCCGACCGGTCGCTGGAGAGCGAACGACGGATGGCGTTCCCGTTCCTGGGTGCTTCCGCGCGTTTTCCTGTTGGGCCGTTCCGCATGGCAGCGATCCTCGGACGGCCGGTTGTGCTGATGCTCGGCCTGTATCACGGCGACCGCCGCTACGACATCATCTTCGAGACCATCTCGGCAATGCCCGCCGACGAACCGATCGAGCAGACGATGCGGCGCTACGTCGCGCGCCTTGAACACCACTGCCGCAGCCGGCCGTATAATTGGTTCAATTTCTACGATTTCTGGGCATGAACGCGGGCAAGCGATGGTCCTTGGCATGGTTACCCATGCTCATCATCGCAGCGGACCTCTCAGCAACGCCGTACAACACATTTGCCGATCCGCCGACATCGGCAACACTGGGGTTTGCCGCAGCTCATGGCCAGCATGCATGGAGTGCGCACCGCGAGCGCCCGCTTCGTGGAGCAAAGATATCGTGCATATGCTCGATCAGCCGCTGCAGGCTTCCGGCACGCTGACCTTCATCGCACCCGACCGGCTGCAAAAGCAGACCCTAGCGCCCGCTCCTTCCCGACTGACCGTCGATGGAGACCACCTGACGATTGTGCAGCCGGACGGCAAGACCAGTGACCTGTCGCTGTCGCAATTTCCCGAAATCGGTGCCCTGGTCGAGAGCATTCGCGCCACCCTCGCCGGCGACAGCGCGACGCTGACGCGGTACTATACTGCCACGCTATCGGGGACGGCCGACGATTGGCTGCTCCTGCTGGAGCCCCGCGACAACCGGCTGCGCAATTTCGTGACGATGATCCGAATCCAGGGCGACGGGACCCTCATCCGCAACATCGAGACCGTGGAGCGCGACGGCGACCGGACCGAGATGACCATCACGCCCGACCCCAGGTGATGCGCGGCAGGATTTCTGGCCGTCGCGTGATCATCGCGCTCTGGATCGTGGGGCTGCTGGTCGGCTGCGCGGTGATCATGCGCACCACGTTCACTACCGACATGTCTGCCTTCCTGCCGCGCTCGCCTCGCCCGGCGCAGCAGATCCTGGTCGATCAGCTCCGCGAAGGGGTCGTCTCGCGCCTGATCCTGCTGGCGATCGAGGGTGCGCCACCCGACACGCTCGCTGCGCTGAGCAGGACCATGGCTGACGACCTGAGGGCCGAACCGGCGTTCGGTATCGTCAGCAACGGCGATGCGGCGGCATTCGCGCGCGACCGCGATCTGCTGTGGCGCAACCGCTATCTGCTCAGCCCCGCCGTTACGCCCTGGCATTTCACGCCGGCAGCGCTGCACGCGGCGCTGGAGACGGATGTCCAGTTGCTCGGAACCGACATGGGCATCTTCGCCAAAGGCAGCATTCCGGCCGACCCGACCGGCGAGATGCTGCGGCTGGTCGACGCATTCGGCGCCCAGGCGCATCCGGCAATGCACGATGGGGTCTGGGTCTCCGCCGAACCAGGATCGGGCGCTGCTGATGGTGCAGACCGTCGCGGCTGGGTTCGACATCGATGCGCAGGAACATGCGCTGCAGCGGATCGAAACCGCCTTTGCCGCCGCTCGGCAGCGCAGTTCCGCCACCGATCGATCGATCGCAGCCAATGCCAGGCTCGATCGAAACCGGGCCGCCGGTGTTCGCCGTGCGGACGCGCGCGCGCATGAAGGCGGACGTGACACGTTTCTCGCTGATCGCTGCCGCATTGGTCGCCGCCATCCTGCTGTTCGCCTATCGCTCCGTGCGCATGCTGGTGCTGGCGCTGCTGCCAGTGCTGAGCGGGGTCATCGCCGGCATCGCCGCGGTCAGCCTGGCGTTCGGCTTCGTGCACGGCATCACCCTGGGCTTCGGCGTGACGCTGATCGGCGAGGCGGTCGACTACGCCATCTACCTGCTCACGCAGACCGCGCCGGGCGCCGAATCCGCCGCGACCTTGCCGCGCATCTGGCCAACGCTTCGCCTGGGCATGCTGACCTCCGTATGCGGCTTCAGTGCGATGTTGCTGTCGAGTTTCACGGGCTTCGCCCAGCTCGGTCTGTTCACCATCACCGGCCTCATTGTCGCGCTGGCGGTGACGCGCTGGGTCCTGCCGGTGCTGCTGCCACGAGGTTCCGTCACAACTAGCTCGCTGATCTTCGCCGCGCCGGTGCTCGCATTGATCCGCGCTGCCGCCCCCCTGCGCTTCGTCGTGCTCGGCTTCGTGATCGCCGCTGGGATTGGCGCTGGTGCTTCACCACGGCGCGTACTGGGACGATGAACTGGCAAGCATGAGTCCGCTGTCCACCGCGGAGAAGTCACTGGACGACCAGTTGCGCCGCGAGATCGGTGCGCCCGATGTCCGCTATCTTCTGGTCGTGCAGGCACCAGACCGCGAGGCGGCACTGGCCGCGAGCGAGCAGGGTCGCCGCCCGCCTCGAGCCGCTGGTCGCCCACGGCACGATCAGCGGCTTCGATGCGCCCGGTATCTGGTTGCCGAGCCTGGCGACGCAGCGCGCACGGCAGGCGGCATTGCCGGATGCGGCGACGCTCGCGGCCAGCCTGGCGCAGGCAAGCAACGGCACGCCGTTCCGCCCGGATACGTTCGCTCCGTTCCTGGCCGATGTCGAAGCCGCACGCCACCAGCCGCTGCTGCAGCGCGAGGACCTGAATGGCACCAGCCTCGCGCTGCGAGTCGATTCGCTACTGGTGCGAGGATGGTGACCGCTGGCTCGCCATGCTGCCGCTGCGTGGCGTTGCCGAATCCACAGGCCGTGGCAACAGCGATTGACGGCTTCGATATGACAGGCGGCTCGTCTTCCTCGACCTCAAGGCGGAGTCCGATCGGCTGCTTGGCAGCTATCTGCACGAGGCGCTCACCCTTTCGTTCGCCGGCAGCGTCGCCATCGTCATGCTGCTGTCGATCAGCCTGCGATCGCCTCATCGCACCCTCGTTGTGGTGCTGCCGCTGGCTGCCGCGGTGATCTGCACCGCCGCGCTCCTGCTGACGCTCGCGGGCCGACTGTCGATCTTCAATCTGTTCGGATTGCTGCTGGTCGCCGCCGTCGGCTCCAACTATTGCCTGTTCTTCGAGCGCCGCTTCCCGGACACAGACGAGTTGGGGCGAATCGGCGCATGGTCGCATCGCTGGTGCTGGCCGATCTCTGCACTGTGATCGGCTTCGGCATCCTGTCATTCTCGTCCATTCCGGTGCTGCACGGGATCGGCCTTACGGTGGCGATCGGCGCCTGTCTCAGCCTGCTGTTCGGCGCGATCCTCAGCCCGCGACGCCTGCAAACCGGCCGATTGGACTTCGCGCAGCGGGGACCATAAAGGGACACCATGACGGGGCAACGCAATGACCGCAATCGGATCGAGCGCATCCGGCACCGATCGGCTACGCAGCCTCTGCCGACTGAGCATGATGGTGGTCGCGGTGATCGGGCTTCCCGGCTGCATCAATGCCTATTATCAAGCGCCCAGGACCGCCGTGGACGAACGTGTCTATGCCTCATTTTATCCGTATTTTGCAGAGTATTGCGCTGTTTCGGAGTTCAACAAGAAGAAGGGCACGGGCGTGGGTGTTGATCTCGAGGGAGGCGGCCCCGGCGGACATTCGGTGTTCTACCTGAACGGCGCCTGCCGCGTACGCGATGCTGGCTATCCGGTGCTTGCACTGTGCGAGTGAGTCGCCGGAGGGCATGGCAGGACGAGGCGTCGGCCTGAGCGTCAACGATCATTAGCAGAACGCCAACTGGACGGCGACCGAGGGTCGCGACTTCTTCTATCACGGCGCCCTGGCGCCCGGCGAAGGGGTGACCCGCGCCAGCTACGCGCGGACCCAGCAGGAAGGCCAAGGCCGCAGGCATCCTGGACGGCGTCGTATTTCATCCGCGAAGCGCTCGCGCCCAAACCCGCGGACATGACGCGCAACGGACTACATGTATGACATTTCCGTCGCCACCGACTATGCGGTCGACCTCGCACGGGATCGCTATTGCGCGCGGGTGCCGATGGACCGCGGCAAGATGGAGATCATCGTGCGCTATCTCAATGCGCTGAACGAGCCTTACCGAACCGGGCAGAAGGAGTTCCATTGGAACGTGCTTCGCGACAACTGCGCGTATCTCGCACATAATGCGCTGGCGATGGTCGGAGTGTGGCCGGAATTGCCGACCGATCGTCCGCTGCTGATTGCCGCATTCGACTTTCCGGTGCCGAAGAACGAGTTCGTCAACCTGATGCGGCGCACCAACGATATGCCGATCGCCGATCCGGACGCCCTGTATGATGACGATCTCGATCGTGTGACATTGCTGCAGCAGGGATGGATCGCGACCGCAGCCTGGCGCGCTGGCCGAAGCCAGGCCAGCAGTGCAGCCCAACGAACTCTACAACACGCATCTGCGGCTGATCTTCTACGACGAACCGATATTCGGCCACTACCAGGAGCGGTTCGACCGGATCTTTGCCGAGCCCCGCTACACCGACCTTGCGGCCAACCTGAGCTATTTTTCGCAGCTGTACACAGCAATTCTGGCACGGTCCCAGATGTTGCCGTCCGGAATGAGCGCGGCGCGCACAGCGTTCGACCGGCGCTACTACGACGCGATCGCCCAGCAGAAGGCGGACGTGGACGCAAAGCTCGCCAAGCTGTCGCGGCGGCGCCGGCTAACACTCGAATGCCATGCAGCCCCTGCTGATCAGTCATCTTCCATCGTCATCCAGTGCCGGCGTTGGCGTGGCCGCGACCCTGGCGGCGCTGCGGTCCGGCACCAGCGGTCTGCGTCCATGTGCAATTCGAGACGGTGACGCTGCCGACCTACGTCGGCGAAGTCGAAGCGCTGGCCGACGTCGCGCTGCCGAACGCACTGGCCGCCTTCGACTGCCGCAACAACCGCCTGGCCGAGATGGCGCTGCGGCAGGACGGGTTCGAGGACGCGGTGGCAGCATGCAGTGGCACGCTACGGCGCGCGGCGGATCGGCCTGTTTCTCGGCACCAGCACATCGGGCATTCTGCAAGCCGAACTGGCATATCGGGCGCGCGACGCCACAACTGGGAAGCTGCCTCCGGACTTCGATTATCAGCGAACGCAGAACACCGGTTCGCTTGCTGGCTATCTGCGCCAGCGACTCGGCATCGCCGGACCGTCTTTCGTCGTCTCCTGCGCCTGCGCATCGACCGCCAAGGTGTTCGGCAGCGCCGCGCGCATGATCGAGGCTGGGCTGTGCGATGCCGCCATCGTCGGTGGCGCGGACATCGCTGTGCCTGACGACGCTGTACGGCTTTCACGCGCTTGCACTGAACGCGCCCGGGCCGTGCCGTCCGTTCGATATCGCACGCGACGGCATCTCCATCGGTGAGGCCGGCGGATTCGCTCTGCTGGAACAAGCCGCATGCGCACAGCTGGGAGCGATGCAATCATGCTGCTGGGCGTCGGCGAGAGCAACGACGCCTACCACATGTCGTCGCCGCATCCCGAGGGCGTCGGCGCGCGGCTGGCGATGGAGCGGGCGCTAGCACGCGCTGGACTTGCACCGCGCGACATCGACTACATCAACCTGCATGGTACCGCGACGCGC
The DNA here is from genome assembly GCA_963726125.1 of uncultured Alphaproteobacteria bacterium. Lineage (GTDB taxonomy): Bacteria > Pseudomonadota > Alphaproteobacteria > Acetobacterales > Acetobacteraceae > JAMXLO01. The sequence continues at coordinate 819,739 of CAVSBG010000006.1, forward strand.
GTGGGCGATGCCGCCGAGGACCTGGCGGTGTTCACGCTGTTCGGCAGCGACACGCCGTGCAGTTCCACCAAGGGCCAAACCGGCCACACGCTGGGCGCGGCGGGCATCGTCGAAGCGATCATGTCCGTGCTGGCGATCCGGCACGGCTTGCTGCCGGGCAGCGCGCATACCGAAACGGTCGATCCAGCTTTCCGCAGCCGCTATCAGCTGAAGACCGAGCCGGCACGCATCGACACCGTGCTGAGCAATTCGTTCGGCTTCGGCGGCAGCAACTGCAGCCTGATCTTCGGGCGGCAGCGATGATGCGCGTGTTCGTCGAGGGCATCGGCATTGTTGGCTCCCGGCCTGGAAGGGTGGCCCGCAGCGCGGCCGGTGCTGGCACGGCAGCGGCCTTATCGAACCCAGCCCGGTCAGCGCACCGCCCGTCGGACTGCTGCCGCCGGCGGAGCGGCGGCGCGCCGGGTTGACGGTCAGGCTGGCGATCGCCGCCGGCATCGAGGCACTTGGCGCAGGCCGGGCGCGCTCCGCCGAAATGGCGATGGTGTTCGCCGCGTCCGGCGGGGACGGCGAGACGATCCACGAGATTCTGGCGGTGCTCGCCACCGAGCAGCGCGAGGTTTCGCCGACGCGCTTCCATAACTCCGTGCACAATGCGCCGTCCGGCTACTGGGCGGTCGCGACCGGTTCACGCGCACCGAGCACCAGCCTCAGTGCGTATCGATGACAGCTTCGCCGCGGGGTTGCTCGAGGCGGCGGTGCAGGCCACGGTTCACGACCGTCCGGTCACGTTGATCGCCTACGACGTGCCATATCCGCGAGCCGCTGCATGCGGCGCGCCCGATCGTTGCGATGTTCGGCATGGCGCTGGTCCTGGCACCGCACGTACCGATCGGACGCTCGCGTCGCTGACCGTGGCGATGGCGGATTTCCCGCAATCCGCAACCGCGATGCCGGATCCGGAACTGGAACGGCTGCGCCTGGCAATCCCGCTGCGCGCGCGTCTGCCGCTGCTGGCCGCCATAGCGCGCGGCGACGCCGGCATGATCCATCTGAACGACATCGACGTTGCGGTGGCCTCATCATGACGCTACTGCTGGACAGAGCCGGTATTGCGGCTCTGATCCCGCATGAAGGTGCGATGTGTCTGCTGGATGCCGTGCTGGCCTGGGACATCACGAGCATCACCTGCGTCGCGTCCAGCCATCGGTCGGCTGACAATCCCTTGGCTGTCGACGGTCGGCTCGACGCGGTCTGCGGCGTCGAGTACGCAGCCCAGGCGATGGCGGCGCATGGCGGCCTCGCTGGCGACGTGTGCCGCCCCCGCTGCAGGCTATCTGGCGAGCCTGCGCGACGTGGTCTGCTGCGTCGAGCGGCTGGATCTGCTGGAGGGAGAACTGCTGGTCGACCGCCGAACTGCTGATCGCCGATGGCCGCCCGCGTGATCTATCGCTTCGAGCTGACTTGCGACGCCAAGCCGGTATTGTCCGGCAGAGCCGCGGTGGTCATCGACGCCGGCTCACCGGAATGAGACGCGCCCTGGTCACCGGTGGCAGTGGTGCCTTGGGCGAAGCAATCTGCCGCCGGCTCGCCGCAGCAGGCCGGCATGTCTACGTGCATGCCAATAGCGGCACCGATCGGGCCGAGCGGATTGCCGCGGACATCGTCGCAGCCGGTGGTATCGGCAACTGCCGTCGCGTTCGACGTCACCGACGCGCAGGCGACCGAGGCGGCGCTGGCTGGCGTGCTTGCCGCTGGCGCCGATCGAGATTCTGGTAAACAATGCCGGCATCCACGATGACGCCGTGATGCCGGGCATGCGTCGAGAGCAATGGAGCCGTGTCATCGACGTCTCGCTCAACGGCTTCTTCAACGTCACTCAGCCACTGCTGATGCCAATGATCGCGCGAACGCTGGGGACGGATCATCAATATTTCCTCAGTTGCCGCGCTCGCCGGCAATCGCGGCCAGGTGAACTACGCGGCCGCCAAGGCGGGACTGCACGGCGCCACACGGGCGCTGGCCCTGGAACTCGCCAGCCGCGGCATCACTGTCAATGCAGTCGCGCCGGGCATCATCGCGTCGCCGATGGCGGACAAGGCGTTCGACCAGGAGCGGATCGGCCAGCTGGTGCCGATGAAACGCGCCGGCACGCCCGAGGAGGTTGCCGACCTCGTGCAGTTTCTCGCGTCGGAGTCGGCCGGCTACATTTCGGCGCAGATCATATCGATCAACGGCGCGATGATCTGACCCGCCGCCGCGCCAATATGCCGGGCAGGCGGAGCGGCAGCGCGGCCAACAGCCGTGCGTACATGAACGCCAACAGAATATTGTCGCGGAGATAATTGAAATGGGACACGCCGCCGTCCTCGCGCCGGAAATAGCGCACCGGCGTCGGGACGTTGACCACCGGAACGCCCCGCCACGACAGCCGGATGGCGGCTTCCGATTCGAAGTCGAAACGCCGCATCCAGCGGGTTTCCGCAAACGTGCGCAGGAGCGGCGCAATCGGATAGACGCGGAAACCGAACAGCGAATTGCCGACTCCCGACCACAAGGTGACCAGATCCGACCAGAATTTGGCGATCCGGTGCCCTACGATACGCTCCGTGGGTGCGCTCGCGTCGAACACCGGAACACCAAGCACCATTGCCTCCGGATGCGCGTGCGACAGTTCAACGAGTGTCTCGATATGATCGGCGGAATGCTGACCATCCGCATCGACAGTCACGACATGGGTGAAACCATGCGCGTGGGCTTCTCGTAGCCCATGCAGGATCGCCGCTCCTTTGCCCTGATTACGCGGCAGAACCAAGACGTGCAGATCCGGGTCGTCGCACGGCGGTGCGGGCCAACTCCTGGCCTGTCCCGTCGGTGCTGCCATCGATGACAACCCAGACCGGCCATTCCTGACGACGGATCGTTGCGACGGTAGGGAACAGCCTCGCGCCGGTATTGTAGCTCGGGATGAGCACGAGATGGGTGCTTATAACCGCGGGATGGCTTGGCGTGCGTGGCTGATCCGCCGGAAGTGAGGTCGTCAGATTCGCCAGATGGACATGATTCATGTTTCGCAGCAACGATTCATGCTTCGCGGGAACGGGTTGCCGACCATGCCGCGAATAAACGCGGTTGCCGCATGAGAATGCTCTTGATATGGAACACTGCTTTGAAAAGCCGCAACCTCAAGTGGATCGGCGAGCGGCCGAAAACATCACCCGACAGCAGCGCCAGCAACGCCTCCTGCATGCGGAAAAAATTGCGTGGCGCCATGAACAGGTCGCGCATCGCAGGGGTGTTGACCCGATAGATGTACCAGGAGAACCTGGCGAGCGCGTCATGCACCTCCCGCTCGAAGTGGCGCAGTGCGCGTTCCGCTTCCGCAACCGGTCGACGCAGGGAAGCGGTCACCACGTCAGCGCCGAGAAACGCGCTTTTCATCGCGAGATAGACGCCGGTCGAGAACACCGGATCGATGAAAGCATAGGCATCGCCAAGCATGATAAAGTTCTTGCCCGACATCTGCTCGGCGCGGTACGAGTAGTTTCCGGTTGCTGTTGCCGGCCCCGTCATCTGTGCGTCAGCCAGTCGTTCGGCAAGAGCCGGGCATTGAGAGATCAGGTTTGACAGGAAAGTGGTCACATCGGTCTTGCGCGACTTCATGAACTCCGGCGGGCAGACGGCGCCGATGCTGGTTGTGCCGTCAGCCAGCGGAATAAACCAGAACCAGCCGTGCGCGAACCAAAAGATGCTGATGTTGCCTGCGGCCTTGCCAGGCAGCCGACGCGCGCCAGTGAAATGTCCGAACACCGCGGCGCTGGCGTGGCGGCGATTGCGTTGCTTGATGGCGAGGCGACCGGCCAGCAGCGTGTCGCGGCCGGATGCGTCCACGAGGAATTTTGCTGCGAACCTCCGCTCCTGTCCGTCGCCGTCATGTCCGGTCGCGATCACGCCGCCTTCTGGTGGGAAATCCACGTTCGTGATGCGGCAGCCTTCGATGACGCAAGCGCCCTTGGCGGCGGCATTCTGCAATAGGATGTGATCGAATTCGGAGCGCCGGACCTCGTACGAATAGAACAGGCTTTTGTCCCAAGACTGGGCGAAGTTCAGCATCGAGATCCTGTCATGCCAGGGCGAGACGAATTCGACGCCATATTTCGGCATCCCGATGCGATCGATCGCCTCCTTCACGCCGAGTTCTTCGAACAGCGGCAGGTTCATCGGCAACAGCGATTCGCCGATATGGAACCGGGGATGTACATCCTTCTCCACCAACACCACATTTTCCCCGCGCTGGGCGAGCAATGCCGCGATGGTTGAGCCGGCGGGCCCGCCGCCAACGACCAATACATCAGCTTCACAAACACTCATGATGCGGAGCCAACCCCGAAAATGCCTTACACGCCAGGATTGCCGGTTGTCTGTTTCCAGGCAAGTGCTCTCGGTATAGCCGAACGCCGGTACCCATCGTATGGCGTTGAGCCGCGTCACTTCGAGCTGATCGGTACCGCACTGCTCGCCACGCTCGGGGCGGGAGTGGGTGACATGTTCACGCCCGAGGCACGGGCCGCGCGGCAGCATGCTTACGAAATCCTGGCCCAAGCGATGGTCGCGGCGAGGCCGTCGATGGTTTCGTCGGCACACCAAAGCCGCAAACATGTGAGCCGGTTCACAGCAACCACCGGCGTCCACACCTAAACAACGATCAGAGCGCTGCACTCGCCAAAACCCAGGAAGGAGACACCTACATGCCATGTCTAGTTGCAACGATTGCTACTGCCGCTCTCATGCTGAGCACCGCCGGCGTACTCGCTGCGGACCTGCCGAGTTATGAAGTCATGGGCTTTCCAGCCACACAGCACCAGCTCGCTGCGGTGAATTCAGCGTACGTTCATGAGTCCTCACCGGTGGCGACGCTCACGCTCGCTGGAATGCCCGCTTCCCCCGCTCAAATCTTGATCTTGACGCCACGATCGCCGCAAGTGATCGCCAAGGCAGCGGACACACCTGATGGGGCAATGGGATTCTCCGAAACCGCCGCAAATTGAGTTAATATGCAAGCACAAAAAGTCAGCTCACTCCGGTCAGTGCGAAGGACCTGATCGTCCAGGCAACCATGGGATCAGACGTCCCAGTCGATCCAGTCGCAGAAAGCTCGGCCCATTACCAATTCGAGGTCGGCGCCCCTCAGCCAAGGCAATTCTTCGGTGAACAGCGTCACGCATTGGCGCCAAGTACAATGCATGCGGGTGATATCGGTGCCCCAGAACATGCGCCGCGGTCCGAACGCGTCGAACACGCCATGCAACGCGTCGTGGATGCTGTGGAATGGGTACGGATCCAGAGCATAGCCCGCTTGGCCGGTCGCTTTCACCGCCACGTTCTTGTGTCTCGCCAGTGCCAACAATTGTGGCAGGTTCCGATAGGCGGCCTCCGCCCCTTGGGTCGCACGGGGCACCCCCATATGGTCGATACTGATCTTCAGTGCAGGATGGCGTTCCGCAATTTCGCCGACGCGCGGCAGGAACGCCGAGGCCTGGAGTGAAACCGGAATGCCCAAACGCTCGGCCTCAGGCCACAGCCAGTCCAGCGTCCCATCATCCGGCCAGGACTGTGACCTCGGATCGGAGAAATAGAATCGCAGACCCTTCATGCCAGACCGGCTTTTCCAGGTGTCGATCGCGGCTCGTTGCTCGGCCTGATCCAGATAGAACCAACCCATGATGGCGAAGCGATCAGGGTGCGCCCGTGCCGCTTCGACGGCCAGCTCGTTCGAATCAGGATCCCACATCACGGGGTGGATCACCGCCCGATCGACGCCGGCGGCGTCCATGGCCGCCAGCGCTTCCCCCTTCAGAAACGGTCTCTGGCGATGATGCGCCGAAGGTGTGCCTTTGGCCCAGAGGTGGATCTGCGCATCTACAATCATCATGGCGGCTGCTTTCGTTGGACGGTGGAATACGCTGCCTGCAGCCTGCACCGTCGGCTGGACGGCGACAAATTGGACGGCGACCTGCCTTCAGCCGCCATGTTCGAGATGGCCTCGGCGAACACTCGCTCCAAGGCGTCCCACCCTTTCGTCATCACCGCTCGCTACGGATCGATGATGTAACAGCTACCGCCACATCGAGTCCCACTCGCTAGACGTATCGGCGATGTTTTGGGGCCGATCCGCAGGCCGTGAGCGGACCTCCGACGCGGATGCGGATCGAACCGCCGAGGTCGGAACGCTTCTGCTGACCGTGGGGCGCGATGGCCTGCCGACCGCTCTCGGTGAGCGCGCCGCAACGATACACGCTGTCGGGGCCGGTCTGCTTGGCCCATGGATCGGAGTTCCAGGAGAAGTAGTCGATACCCGCAAGCCGGCGCTCGGCGGCTGCGGCGGCAAAATCTTTTCGCAGTTCCTCGATCAGCAGCGTGCGGCCGACCTCCTTGGCCGGGCAAGACAGGTCCGTGTTCGGGAATCCCCATTCAGTGATCCAGCAGGGTTTGCCTCCGTCGGTTCCTCTCGCGCGGCATTCAGCGAGATCGACGCTAGTGAGGCGGGCCGCTCGTTGCGCCGCGGCGGTTGGGTTGCCAGGCCGGGGCATGGGATGCTGGCGTTTCGGGAACCGCAGTTGCCGTAATGGGTGGACGCCAGCGCGCCGTTGCTTGATGGCCAGACACCGGATCATGATGGTGCGGCATGGTGATGCATCTCCCGCATGGCGATCGGGCGATCCTCGATATCCGGAAGCTCGAGGACTATTGCTTGAGCCCATCGCACCCTCGCGGTCGGCACAAGGCACGGGTGTTTCGGCAGGCCCTCGGCCTCCAGCAGAACGATGCCGCGTGGCTGCGGGACGCCCTGCTTGAGGCCACGGCCCGCGGCTTCGCTGAGCCAGTTGCCACCGACGCTTGGGGAACCCATTGGCGGCTCGACGTGACCCTCAGGCGACATCGAAGAGCGTCGTGGTAAGAACATTATGGATCGTGCGAACCGGCGAGAATGTGTCGAGGTTCGTGACATGCTGGGTGCTTAATGAAGATAGAATCGCCGCGCGCAGGCTCAAGTGCCATCGCCGCTGGATGTGGTGGCATTGCTGACGGACCTCCCGGTTCAAGGCTTGGCTCGTGGGCAGGTCGGAACCGTCGTTGAGCAACTTGACGAAAAGACGCTGCTCGTAGAGTTCAGCGACGACCAGGGCCATGCTTACTCGGTCGCGCCTTGCCGAGGCGAGGCCCTGTTGGTCCTGCACTATGTTCCGGAGCCAGCATGACGCGCCACCGCACGACCACAGGACGCGTTACCGCCGATTTTTATTTCGTCGCCACAACAGCAAGTAATTGATAAAGCGGACTAATTGGCGTCCCCGGCGAGATTCGAACTCACGACCCCAGGATTCGGATTCCCGAACGAGCCATTACGCTATCCCCGCCAGGTTCCGCACGTCTGCGGTGGTCCTGATAAATCCCAGAAAAACCCTAAATCTTTACTCCGCATACTACCGCGATATTCCGCTTGCTTACGCGGCATATGTCCTGTCAAAGTCCTGTCAGACGATTGACAGGACAGCGGCACCAATGCGCGTCACCAGTGAAGGCCCAACCAAGATCACCAAGGCAACGATCGACGCGGCGTGGCGGCGGAAGAAGCCGGATCATCGGCTGATCGTGCGCGATAAGGATTGCCGGGGCCTCGCGTTGATCGTCAATCCGACCACGATGACATGGAGCTATGCTTACCGGCCGCGTGGGACCGATCTCGTGACAGGCCGCCGCTGGCCGAACAGGACAGTCACGCTGGGCAATCCCGCCTCGCACTCGCCCGAAGATGCCCGCGCCGAAGCAAACCGGATCAAGGGACAGGCCGCAGCCGGCGCCGATCCGGCGGCCGATCGGAAGGCCAAGGCCGAGGCCAAGCGCCGCGAACGAAGCGCCACGCTGGGAAGGTTGATCGAGATATACGCTGCTGTCCTGCCCGCCCGTCCCAAGATGCGCGGCACCGGCACCGCTTCCCCCGCCTACGTGACCGAGGAACTGGCGCAGTGTCGCTTGGCCCTGGCCGATCTGGACGCACGGGATATGCCGGTGGTGGCCCTTGGTCTGGCCGAGCTGCGTCGGTTGCTCGATCGCCTGGGCACTGCGCCATCCGTTGCCCGCAAGCGGTTCGGTGCCCTCTCCCGCTTCCTGGACTGGTGCCAGGACGCCGGCCATATCGCGGCCAACCCTTGCACGCTCGTTGCCCGCGCGCGGCGTCCCAAGGCTGTGCAATCCCGGGCACACTATATGAACCCGGCCGAGCTGGCGCGCCTCTGGGATGCGGCCAACCGGCTGGCGGTGCCGGTTTGGCGTGACTTCGCGCGGTTCCTAATTGCGATGCCCTGCCGGCGCGGCGAGGCGGCGGCAATGGACTGGTCGCACCTTGACCTAGAGGCTGCCGAGTGGCGCCAGCCCGGGCACATGACGAAAATCGCGAAGCACACCGACTGCACCTTCATCCACTCGCGTTGAACGTGCTGCACGAGCGGTGCAAGGCTACGGGCGGCAAGGGCCTCGTGTTTCCGGCGCCGCGAGCCGGGGGCGTTTTGACAGCCTTCTCGGGATCAAGGCTGCAGTGGTCGAGGCGACAGCGGCGCAGGGCGTCGCCCTGAACGGCTGGGCCTGGCACGACACACGCCGATCGTTTGAACCGCACTGGGCGAGGCTGGCGTATCGGAGACCGTGGCCGATGCGGTTTGAATCACCGTCAATCTGCTACGCGGGGTGGCGTCTTAGGCGTCTATCAGCGGGGAAGTCGGTGGCCGGAGCAAGTCAAGGCGATGCAGCTCTGGGGACCACTGCTTGCTGGCGCCATCAGGGACGGGAGGCCGGAGCGGAGGTTGTGCCGATGCAGGCTCGCACCGGCTGATCGACCACGCAGAGGCAGTTCCCCAGTATAAGGGCTGGGCGCGGGCGCGGCCGAAGGTGGGGCCGTCGCAGTTGCCGCGCTGGACGCACCCCGTCCGAATCCGTTGCTCCTTGGCACGCGCGGCGATCACGTCGCCTCCGCGACGGCCTGTAGTGGGGAGGGGGTGGATGGCGGTTGGAACATTGAAATTGCTAGCGAAATTGCCAAAAGTGCCAGCCGCTCTCTGGCAAGAGATGGCCAAAAAGCCCTGCACAACCAACCACATACGCCCGACTGCAGTCGGCGTTTTTATCTTGCCGTCCGCTGGTCGGGTTCCCTGGCCTCACACCTCCAACGCCCACTATGGCCCGCCAGCCTGCGATAGGGCCGGTCCGGTCATGGCTGCCGAACTCCCCGAATTATGCTGATGAACAGACCATGCGATTGCGGACTGAGTGCAGTCCAATCCTGCGCTCGGCCGTCGGTCGAATGCTGGCCCGAACGCGGATCGGATTACGCCGGAGACCTCGTCGGGCTGTTCTTCCGCAGACACGACGAACAGCAGCCCGGCGGTCCACGATCGGCCGCCACGGCAACGTTCTGCTGCTCGGTGATAACAGGTTCGGCGTTAACCGGGACGCCGTCGACCAGCCGTGACGGCGCGACGCTGACCCGAAGGAGAGCGCCACCGCCGATGCATTGCCAACCTGCGAGTGCACTGCGGGCGGTTCGACCGCTAAGGAGGAAAGCCAGAGCCGAAACGGTTCCGGCGCAGCGCGTCGAGCTGGAAGCTCGATTGCGGTGTGGTCAGTGCCCCCAGCCGGTCCAGAGTGGATGGCCCTGGCCGGCGATGGTGGAGTCTAGGGCCTTCTCGGATTGCCGATCCATAAGGACGACATCGCCGCCACCGATGACACGGCAGCACGCGAGATGGGCAGGCGGGCGGCGCAGATGATCGCGGTCGAGCGCTCCGCCCACCGTGACGCCATCGACGGTGATCGTGCGGTCAGACGGCAGACCGTCTGGCCCGGAATCCCTTCAGCAGCGGCACACCCTCGGCAAGTAGCGGCGCTCATCGAGAAGCTTGGCAAGCAGCACCGCCGGCATGAGCACCAGCATTTCGTGAGCATTCAGCGTGCCTGCTCGAAGCAGGGATTACAGGTTGATGAGCACGTTGGCGGTTGCGTTCCAGAGTAGCCCGGGTTCGGGGCCAGACCGCGCCGAACGACCCGTCCATGAGCGCCACGGCGACACACGCCGCGCAATTCGACCGGAGCGCGTCAGCACGACCTCCGACGCAGAAGCGAGACCGATAGTGCTCCGCGGTGCAGGCGGGGGGGCAATTCGCCGGACGCGGACCGGTTGTGAAGTTGCCGCCAATGATCCGGCATCCGCCCGCCGGATCGACGCCGAGCTGCACAACGGCAACCATAGCCTCGAGCACGAGACCGCCTTTGCTCAACAGGAAAAGCGGAGAAAAATCTCGCCGCCCAGCCCCACATACGGCACTGTCGAGAAGGCGTCCGGGGACGACGACAGAGCGCAGGATGTCAATCCGGGAGACGATCATGCCGAAGCCGTTCGCCGCCTATCGGACGTCGTCATCTTCTGACGCACTTGTCGATACGCGCGAGCACCGGCGGATCATGCTGGCGAGTGCCTCGGCCCTCTCGCGTCCAACGTATGGCACCTCGAGCGCAAGCGGATGTGAAGCCACCGTCGGTGTCACTGAGTGACGCGACACAGGCGTCTTCACTGCGCCGCGGCCCTCCATGGCCGCCACTATCGCAACACAGTATTTCTTGCCCGGCTCGCGTGTTTGCAG
>CAVSBG010000007.1:0-326644 GCA_963726125.1 uncultured Alphaproteobacteria bacterium
GCCCCCCGCACAGAACCGTACGGGCGGATTTCCCGCATACGGCTCCCACCTCGGGTGTTTGACGGCGAAGCGTACACTGGGCCAAGGGTGCGAGATACGCGGCCGTGGGAGCCAACGGTCGGCGAGTGCGGCGATCCGTTGCCATGACATCCTGTCCTTCTGACTGCGCCGCCGCAGCGTGCGCCACCAGAGGTGGATTACGTGGTCTCGGAATGCCGCCAGGGCATCGGTGTTGGTTGGTACGGCATGATAGGCAAAGAACCCACCCGTCACCTGCCGCAGCCAGTCGCCCTGTTCCTCGATCGTCGTGTGCATCCGGCGCCGCAACCCGTCCTGGATCGCCAGCAACCGCGCTCGCATCCGGTCGCGGCGTGTCTTCCGTATCAGCAGGAAGCCACCGCCCCGACTGCGCCCGCAGATGTGGGTGAACCCAAGAAAGTTGAACGTCTCCGGCTTGCCTTCACCACGCTCTCTCCGGTTCAGCGCCGCAAAGCGGCCGAACCGGATCAGGCGCGTCTTCTCCCCATGCAGCGTCAAAGCAAACGCTGCCAGCCGCTCACGCATCTCCGCCATGAACCGCTCGGCTTCGGCCTGGTGCTCGAAACCAACGACGATGTCGTCGGCATATCGCACCATGATGACGTCCCCGCGGGTGTGGCGTTGCCGCCATTGTTGTGCCCACAGGTCGAAGACATAATGCAGGTAGATGTTCGCCAGCAGTGGCGAGATCACCGCTCCTTGCGGCGTACCCACCTCTCCTGGCTTCACCACCCCGTCCTCCGCCACCCCAGCCTTCAGCCATTTACGGATCAGGCGCAGCACGCGCCGATCACCAACACGGTGTTCCACGAATGCGATCAGCCACTCATGGCTCACCGTATCGAAGAACCCGGCGATGTCGGCGTCCAGGATCCAGTTCACCTTGCACCGGTTGATCCCGACCGCCAGCGCATCCAGCGCGTCATGCTGGCCACGCCCAGGCCGGAACCCGTAGCTGAACCCCAGGAAGTCCTCCTCCCAAATCGCGCTCAGCACTTCAACCAATGCGCGCTGGACTATCTTGTCCTCCAGCGCTGCAATGCCCAGCGGCCGCTGTCGCCCGTCCGGCTTCGGGATATACACCCGTCGTGACGGTTGCGCCCGGTAGGCACCCCGGTGGATACGCTCGTGCAGGTCCACAAGCTTCGCCTCCAGACCCTCGCCGTACGCCTGCCACGTCACCCCGTCCACGCCAGCCGACGCCTCTTTCCGCAGCCAGCCATAGGCCGCCCGCAGCAGGTTGACGTCGACATGGTGCAGCAAGGCCGTGAACCGTTCCTGCTTTCGCTCCCTTGCTGCCCGCCGTACACGATCCAGCCCGTGGCACATGCTTTCCCGTATCGGTGTCCGGCGCATGCCGGGCTCGACCGCGTTCCCCTCGGCCCCTTCCCTTCGCTCCACCAACTCCTCGGACGGTCCCCCGCCTTCGTTCGCCGGCTTCATCGCTACTACGAAAGGGTCTGACTTCTCATGACCCTGCATCACTGGCTTCGGCCCTCCGGCCTTCCCAGTGCGGACCGCCCTTCGCAGCGCGGCCAGACATGAGATCTCCCGGTTCCCAAACAGAAGGTTTCGACGGCGTGCCAGGGTCTCAGACCACGCGGGACCGGCAGGGCACTCGCGTTAACGCACCCCGCCGTGTTGCCTTCCGCTCCACAGACAGCGTCGGCATCCCGGATCAACGAGCTTTCGCGGCTCAATACCTGGCCCACCGTCACCCCTGTCAACGCTTCGTCCCTGGCCTCGCGGCCAGCAACGCATGAACTCGGGGCCGATGCGGTTCGCTCTACCTTTCATCGTAAGGCACTTGCACCCTCTCCTTCTCCCGGTCTCCCGGCGCACCCGTGGCCTCGTCGTCCTCGCCTTCTTCCTCCGTGTTAAAAACCTTGCGGACGCCCCACCTGCACGGTCGCCGTGACGCAAGACCAAGGGTGGTGAGTCGGTCAAATCGCACCGCCGACGCAACTCGAGCGGTTGTCCTGACGTGCTCCCCGAGCCCATAGAGACTTCTGGGAAAACGCGCAGCCGGTTCCACCACACAGCATGGGACGCCGACGATGAGCGACAAGATCATCGTTACCAATCAAGGTGCACTACTGGCGCTATGGGTCCGCCGGGTACCAGTCGATCTCCCGAGCTTGAACGCCTTGTCGACCGAGAGGTCGAGGGCGAAGGCGCCGTGGTGGGCCAGACCCTGATCGCCTCCCAGCTTGCCGTGCGGCAGGGGAGCTGAACACCGCGTCGTGCAATCTACCGATCCCGGCCATTCCTCGGAACTCGCATCAGCGGTTCTCCGACCCGGACCCGGTCTCCTTGCCGCACATTCCCCGCGAGAACAAATCCCTCCGGCCCAAACACGATGATTGTCGATCCGTGCTGGAACCACCCCATCTCCTCACCCTTGGTCACCCCCACATTCAACAGCGTCGTGCGCGGTCCACCGCGGCGCACGTCATGGCTCGGGGCAAGGAAGTTGAGCCGGATGCTCGCCACCAGTATCGCCGCCACCGGCACCAACGTAACGGCATGATCAGTGCGGGCAAGCCTGACCTTGATCGCCGCTCGCTCGTTCTTGCAGAACAATTGCTCTACTCGCCGAAGCGCGATGGGGTTGACGTTCCACGTATCGCCGGAAAAGTAGCGCACGGATTCAACCGTGCAGTCGTGCGGCGCATGGAACCGGTGATACATCGCCGAGGTCAGACGCAGTGTGACGTAACAGCCATTCCTATAAATTTCGGCATGCCTGTCATCGCCTAGCAAATCGCGCAATTGATAGGGAAAGCCCTTGATCTGCAGGACCTGCCCGTCCACGACGCCCCCCGATGCTCCGACGATGGCGTCGCAGGGGCTGACCAGCATATCCGGATCAGGATCGATTGGACGCGCACCATCCCGCAAGCGCCGGATGAAGCAATCATGTAGACTGCGAAAGCGCTGCTCACGCGCGTCAGACAGATCCAGCTCGGTGAACAGTCGCCAGACACCGATGGATAGATCGCGAACCAACGGATTTTCGATTTGGCTGAACCAGCCGAAGAATCGTGTAGACAATCGCCTGGGAATCCGATTGGTCAGAAGGAAATTGACGTCTTCATGACAGACCACTAAGGCAATCGCGGCACGCAGCATTTTCATGATAGTGACTTCTTGCTTGAAGGAGTCACGCGTCCGCCATGGAAATGACCATTCTTGCAGCCACCGCCGCGGGTGCCGCGGTGCTGAGCGTCCCACTTGCGAAGGCCAAACAACGCATCGAACTGTCGCGCGCGAAGCACCGCTCGCTGGCAGGACACGCCCGAATGGCGCGACGGATCGCCTCGCTGATCCCATACTACGAGTACGACGAACACCAGTTCTTCCGTTCCGACAATCCGCCAGAGAACATTGCCCACCGGCGACAGTCTGGCTTTCAACAACTCGCTTCGCTGTATCGCGAGCGCTTCCCGCGGAGCAGCGCCCTGACGGCCCGCGTGGCGGACGGCGCCTCCGATTTGCAATTCACCGCGGCCTACCGGGTTCCGTTTCAGTATAGCTGCCACGTGCGTCGAAATCTTTCTGCCGGTTCCATGCTCAACTCGTCCGATGGCGTCACCGTCCGCGACGTTGACGGCAACATCCTGTACGACGTTGCCAATTCCTACGGCGTCAATCTGTTCGGCTACGACTTCTACAAGGAATGCATTGCCGCTGGCGCCGAAAAGGTGCGCGATCTCGGGCCAGTGCTTGGCGCTTACCATCCCATCGTCGCTTACAACATCGAGCGCATCCGGCAGATCTCCGGGCTCGACGAGGTGTCGTTCCATATGTCGGGCACCGAGGCAGTCATGCAGGCGGTTCGCCTGGCTCGCTATCACACGCGCCGCTCGCACATTGTGCGCTTCTGCGGTGCCTATCACGGCTGGTGGAGCGACGTGCAGCCCGGCATCGGCAATCCCTCGACCGTGCGCGAAACCTACACGCTGGCCGAAATGTCCGACCGCACCCTGCATGTGCTGCGCACCCGCCGTGACATCGCCTGCGTGCTGGTGAACCCGCTGCAGGCGATGCATCCAAACTCCGGACCGCCCGCTGATTCGTCGCTGGTCGATAGCGGCAGGACAGCGCATTTCGACCGCGCGGCCTACACGCGTTGGCTGCAACAACTCCGCGCGGTGTGTACTGAGCGCAAGATCGCGTTGATCTTCGATGAGGTCTTCATCGGCTTCCGCCTCGCGCTTGGCGGGGCGCAGGAATATTTTGGCGTCAAGGCAGACCTCGTCACCTATGGGAAGACACTTGGTGGAGGGCTTCCCGTCGGCGTGGTGTGCGGCCGCCATGCGTGGATGAAGCGATTCCGCGATGATCGCCCGGCGGATGTCTGCCTGGCGCGCGGCACTTTCAATTCGCATCCCTATGTAATGGGGGCGATGAACGAGTTCCTCCATCGTATGGAGACGCCCGAGATGCTGCAACTCTATGAAGGCCTCGATGAGCTTTGGAACGAACGGGCCGAACACATTAACCACCGGCTTGCCGAGGCAGACCTTCCGGTCAGGGTGGTCAATCTCGGAACACTCTGGACGGTGTGTTATACGCGGCCATCGCGCTACAATTGGATGTTGCAATACTACCTTCGTGCCGAAGGCCTGGTGCTGAGCTGGGTCGGCACCGGGCGGCTGATATTCAGCCTGAACTATAGCGATGCGAACTTCGCCGCGGTCACCGACCGATTCCTGGCAGCGGCGAGGGCCATGGACCAGGACGGATGGTGGTGGGCCGCTCCCACCACCACCAACAAGTCGATCCGTCGACAGGTGTTGCGCGAACTGCTGGCAAATTATTGGGCGCAACTCGGATCGCTTTCGCGCGCCGCCTGATACGCGGGTGACCCGGCGCCAGGAGCATATTCCGGGCGAACTGAATTCATTAGTGAACACTTGTCGTTCACCCGTCATGCCGGCGCAGGCCGACATCCATGTCTTTGTCTGTCCACACAGCGCAAGAGGTGGATGGCCGGGCTTGACCGGGACAAGCACGGCCATGACGGTGGGGGCGCTGACTATACTTTAGCCGGAATGTACGCCGAACTTCGCGCCCTCGATGAACTCGCCGCGCAACAGATAGCTGGGGGCGCGGTAATACAATTTGATGTCGTGGAAGGGATCCGTGAGGATCTTGGTTGCCCAGACCAGCCCGGTCTGAACATCCTTGATCTTGAACAGGTGCACGGTGCGAAACAGCAGGCCGCCGATACCGATCGCCAGCCACAGATAGCCAAGGTGGCGCATGAACAAGCTGACGGTCGTCGCTGGCTCAACGGTGTGCAGCATCGTCGGGTCCACGAATAGCAGCAGCGGCGACAGCGCCCAGATTACCAACAGGATGATCTTGCGGCGTAGATTGTAGCCGACCTTGATGGCTTCCTTGTATTCGTGCGTCGCCTGGTTGACGAAGTCGTAACCCTTCGGCTCGAAGAACAGGTGTCCGGCCTGCCGGCTGACCATGGCCACCAGCCATCCCGTCAGGGCAGCCGCGGCGGGGTCCTTGAACACCAACAGGTAGGCGCAGACAAAACTTAGCGCGCTGAGCAGATGGAGCGACTGATTGATCCGACTATGGTGGTAGTAACGGTGATCATCCCACCGTTGCTCCTTCAGGAGTTCACGAAAGCCTCGTATTATCATGCCTGACCCCACTCTGGTTTGCGCCCGTCCGTCCACTGGACGGATGCGCGACTCCGCAAATCGGCAAACTTAGGAAGGGTTACATTTGCATCAGAGCAAAGGCATGTGATGGTTTGATGAAACCGGCACTTCGCGCAAGCCCACTGCCCGCAACATCAGCCGACATGCTACCTGGCAGGAGCCACCATCGGTGCATCCGGCTGCAAGAACGGCTGCAGCACATCGTAAGGGATTACGGCGTCCGCCGACGCGCCGACCATCGATCGCTCGCCATGGCCCAATAGCAATACCGCGCCGTCATCGTCGAACAGCCACGCATCGTCATCATCGACCGTGGCACTATTGAACCAGCTTTCAGGATTGTTGATGTCGCCCTGCTCGCGGACCGCCTTCATCGCTAACGCGTATACTGTCTGCTGCCACCCCGGCTCCTTCAGGAAGATATCGATCACCCGCAGCGGCCGATTACGGCGCAGGTCCCAATTGATGGCATACTCCGCGCGCCAGCCGTGGCCAAAATAGCTCTCGTGGGTCTCGAAGACCTCGATGCTGATCATCCTGTCGTCGAAGCGGTGGATCTCGTAGCTGCGATCGAATGTGGTGTCACCTTCCGGTTTCGTATCGATCTTGATGCCGGAGGCCGCGAACATGCCCTGCGCCAGGTTCAACCGATGGGCGATGTAGTGATTGAATGCATCTACTCGCGGCTTCGGGCCGAGCAGCATCGGATACCTGTTCAACTCCTCGACCCGCAGGGTCGGCAGGCGCCGCATGGTCTCGCGACGCTCAACCGTAAGACCATCCGCCGTCCTGTACTGCGCATTGAGTTCATCGGTCCGGTCGCTGTACTGGGTGCTCAGGCAGGTCACGCCTTGATCGTGCGGCACCGCCTTCGATGCGCAGTGGCTGCGGGACGCCAGCCACTTGCGCTGATCCGCGAGCAGCAGCGCCAGGCCCTCGGGCGACAATGCGCGATGCAGCGCATCGTATCGTTCGCCCAGTTCACGGTCCAGCGTCGCAAGGCCTTCATCCGAACAGATCAGCCGATCGACCGCATTGCCAGATTTGGCGCAGTCGAAACTCGGCGCCGGCGCCATCGCGATCGTCAACCACCCGAGTACCGGCAGGATGCGGCGAAGCCTAGGCGGCATGACGGTTCCCCCCGATTGAGCCAGGCACGATCCCCCGCTAATCTTGATCATCGACCAACAGTCAACCAAACAGGTGCAACCATGGACGCCCAGACAGTCAATAACATGCAGCGCCCGTCGGGCATGCCGTTCCGCTGCAACAAGATCGGTCACGTCGCGCTCTACGTGAAGGACCTTGAGCACTCGGCGAAGTTCTACACCGAGGTGATGGGATTCTCGGTCTCCGACGCCTACGGCAGCGGCATGATGCCCGGCGGCGCGGTGTTCCTGCGCTGCAGCGCCGACCACCACGGTGTCGCGCTGTTCAAGCTGCCGGAAGGCCAGGCACCGCACGGCGCGTTCCATCACATGGCGTTCGAGGTCTCCTCGCTGGACGAGGTGCTGCGCGCGCGCGACCACCTGCGCAAGCACGACGTGCCGATCCACTTCGAGGGTCGCCGCCGCGCCGGATGCCAACTCGCGGTCGAATTCACCGACCCGGATGGCCACAACCTGGAGATCTATTGGGACATCGACCAGGTCGGCAGTGACGGCAAGGTTCGTCCAGCCGAGGAATGGAAAGGCGCCACCAGCCTGGAAGCCGCGATCGCCGATCCGGTCGTCGGGCAGGACACCACGGTGCAGGACCGCTCGCTGCTGCATTCGTAGGCTGCGACAAGGGCCAATGGAGGGCGCCGCGCTGTCGTCAGGCATGTTCCGAGGAACCACGGCGTCCCTCTGAGGCGATCGACGTCCTTTCCGGCCGCATCGGCTTTCGCTGGCAGAGCGGCATGTCGTTGCGGTTGCGCATCGCGACGATGAGAATGGACGGCACGCGCGGGCTTCGCCCAGGGCAGACCGCGCACGCCATGACGTCGTGTCACGTTCATGCAATCCCGGCTCGACGACCGCCCGCACCTTGTCGCGGATAATAATCTGGACGCCCTATGACCGCCGTCAAAGCATTCGAGATTGTCCTGCTGCTACTCACAGCGGCCCTGCTGCTTGCGCTCGCGGCGCGGCGCCTGCGCATGCCCCCGGCGGTCGCCTTTGTCCTCGGCGGCATGCTGCTCGCCGTGACACCGGGCGTTCAGGTCCTCGATCTCGATCCAGCGTTATATATGGCTATTTTCCTGCCCCCGTTGGTGCAGGTCAGTGCCTTCTTCACGGTGTGGCGCCAATTTCGTGCCAACCTCCGCCCGATCCTGCTGCTTGCCATCGGGCTGGTATTCTTCACCGCCTTTGCGGTTGGCTGGGCCGCCAAAATGCTGCTGCCCGACATGCCGTGGGCCGCGGCATTCACTTTGGGAGCGATCATCTCGCCCACCGATACCGCGGTCATGGCCTCGGTGCTCGGGCGGCTGCACATTCCGCATCGTCTCGCCACGATATTGGAAGGCGAGAGCCTGGTGAACGATGCGTCAGGTCTGGTGCTCTATCGAGTTGCCGCGGTGGCGGCGTTGACCGGCCAGTTCAGTATCGCTCACGCCGCACTCGACTTCCTTCTGTTGTTCGCAGGAGGCATCGTGGTCGGTGCAATCTGTGGCTACGCCTTCATCTGGGCCTTGCGCAGATTGCATGATCCCAACCTGGAGATCGCGGCAAGTTTCCTGGTTGCCTGGGTGAGTTATCTGGGGGCCGAGGCTGTCGGCGTTTCCGGCGTGCTCGCGACGACGACCTGTGGCCTGATGATGGGCTGGTACCAGCACGAAACATTTTCCTCCAGCACCCGGATGCAGGCGACCGCCGTCTGGTCGGTCGCGATCTTCGTACTGGAGGCATTGCTGTTCATCATGATCGGTTTGGCGTTGCGTGGCATATCGGAACGGTTCGATGGGCACGTGGTGACGACGTTGTTGCCACTGGCGTTTCTCATCGCACTTGGTGTTATCGCGGCGCGGATGCTCTGGGTGTTCCCGGCGACCTATCTGCCACGTTTGCTGATCCCTGCGCTTCGCCGGAAGGATCCGTACCCACCAGCCACGTTCCCGCTGCTGATGGGTTGGGCTGGAATGCGCGGCGCTGTCAGCCTCGCCGCAGCATTGGCGCTGCCGGTTGATTTTCCCTACCGCGACCCGATTCTGCTGATTACCTTCACGGTCATCCTTGTCACGTTGCTGGTGCAGGGAAGCACGCTGAGCACTGTCATTCGCTTGCTGAAGCTCGCTGCACCTGCGGACGCGGAGGCTGCCCCGGCGTATGCACCGGTGCGGGCGGCGATCGCGGCCGTTGCGTTGCGTACGATTGAAGAGCGCACAACGGACCCTCTGGACGGACCGATCGCTGCCGATATGTTAAGCGAGTATCGCGACCGCGTCGGCTGGTTGGTTCGCGTCAACGAGAACAGCGCAGCGATACGCGCGGAACGGACCGCACGGTTCGCAATTCGTCGCGATGCCCTCGCCGCCAGCCGGGCCGAATTGTTGCGTCTGCATCGAACCCGCCAGATCGAGGACGGCGCATTGCGCGTGCTCGAGGAGGAGCTGGATATTGAAGAACTCAAGCTGCGTCCCATCGCCGCATGACGTTTGATGCCGCCATTGCCTGGGTCGTGACCCAGCCAGGACGGAAGGGGGTTGGAGGGCGTTGGCGGGGACGGCACGCTTGGCATTACGCGAGCGGCAGCGGCTCCGGAACGGCGGCCGTGGTTGGGCGGGATGGGGTGACACCAGCAATTGTGGCGTGGACATCACGCCACGTTGCGCACCGCCCACCAATTTCGGTGGTGAAGAAGTCGTAGATCTCGTCGAGCCAGCGCAGGAAACGCTCCAGGTCTTCGGTATTCCGGACGTAGGGTGTGTTGCCGGGTGCCAGTGACGGCGTGTGGTAGGTCAGAACGAAAACCTTGTGCCCGTGCGCGTGCATGTGGCGAAGCAGCCGCTTGGCTTCGGTGACGGTGATGCCTTCGGGCGTGAGCCTGATGCGTTCCATCAGACGCAGACGCGCCATTATCGAAGGAATGCCCAGCCGCTTGCTGGTCGGCGCGAACACGGCGCGGCGCACCAATTCGGGTGACCAGGCTGAGCTGCCAACGACCGCGGCGGTGCAGGGGATCTCGAGGATGCTGCGATCCTGATCGATCCAATAGGGCCTGGCTGAGATGGTGGTGAAATCCGGACCATCCTGCGCGGAAAAGTCCCAGTTCGCCATTACGCTGCTATCAACCAGATAGCCAAGATGACGCAGCAGATCGCCGGTACGCGAACCGACGCCATAGCGGCCGGCACGATAGACCTGCGGACGCAGACCGAACACATCCTCGATTGTCCGCGTCAACGCCTGCAACTTGGCAAACTCCAACTCCAGCGGCAGGTTACCAGGATACGAGTTGAAGTTGTTCACCTCCTCGAGGAACGGCGGTGTGACCCAGGGATGCAGATGGGCGCCTACATCACAGAGGCCGCCACGCAACAAGTCCAGCAATGGAGCGCGGCCCGCGTCCTGACTGACGACGGGGTAGTCCACCAGATAGGTCGGGACGACGCCGTAGCGTTCGAACACGCGATGCGCCTTCGGCTGGCTCGCCATCGAGGTTACATCGGTTGCCGACCGGGTAAACGGCTTGTCCCAGTCGAATGCTTCCTCGGTGTCGAGCATCGTCATCAGCAACGGCTTGTCGAAATGCTCGAGCGTCGCCGGGATACGAAAGCCTGGACTCAGGATTGAACTCGAGCAGGGGATCTGGGACGTCTCGTCCATCAGAGCAGGGCGATACGTCGCCATTGGGTCATCACTGCTCGGTCATCAACTGTGCGAAATAGGCGATCGTCTGGCCGAGCCCATCGTCCAAGCTGATCCGTGGCTCCCACGACAAATGCTGCTTTGCCATGGTGATGTCCGGGCAACGCTGCACTGGATCGTCTTGCGGCAACGGCCTGTGCACAATGCGGGAAGCGGAACCGGTCAACTGGATGATCCTCGCAGCCAGTTCGCTGACCGGGATTTCGTGCGGGTTACCGAGGTTCATGGGTCCGGTGACGTCATCCTCGGTTGCCATCAGCCGTGTCAGTCCATCCACCAGATCGTCCACATAGCAAAATGCGCGGGTCTGGCTGCCATTGCCGTACAGCGTGATCTCCTCGCCACGCAAGGCCTGGACAATGAAGTTGGAAACCACGCGGCCATCGTTCGGATGCATCCGCGGACCGTAGGTATTGAAGATGCGTGCGACCTTGATGCGCGTGCTGTGCTGACGGAGATAGTCGAAGAACAAAGTCTCGGCGCAACGCTTGCCCTCGTCGTAGCAGGCCCTGGGCCCGAGGGGGTTTACGTTGCCCCGGTAGTCCTCGGTCTGCGGATGCACCGATGGGTCACCGTAGACTTCACTGGTGGACGCCTGCAGGATCTTGGCGCCGACCCGCTTGGCGAGCCCCAGCATGTTGATCGCGCCGATGACGCTGGTCTTCGTGGTCTGCACCGGGTCGAACTGGTAGTGGACCGGCGAGGCAGGGCAGGCGAGGTTGTAGATCTCGTCGACCTCGACGTACAGCGGAAAGGTGACGTCGTGCCGCATCGCCTCGAAATGCGGATTGCTGTGCAGGTGGGCGATATTGTCCTTGCGGCCGGTGAAGTAGTTGTCGACGCACAGCACGTCATTGCCCTGCGCCAGCAGGTGGCCGCAGAGATGTGAACCGAGGAAACCAGCGCCCCCGGTCACCAGAACGCGCTTGCGGGTCAGGCTTGGCATACGGACCTGTCAATCATGGGCCTATCCATTAATGGGGATGTGCTCGCGCACGGTAGTGCGGTGCCGCATCCATTTCGCCAGTGCGCTTTTCGAGGCACCACACTTATCTCCGACATGACCCCACAGATAGCCGATATGGTCAGAGCGTTGAAACAAATTCTGGACGAGCGGGCGGGGAGTTCGCAGGCCTGGATCAGCCACCGCCGAAGCAAGTCGCGCGGTCGGCTGGCGCGCCGAACTCACGTGGCCGCAGCCCAGCGTGCAGCCAGGTGATCAGCGAATAAATGTCGTAGACCGGCAGCCCGAGGACCTCCTGCAGCGCGAACGCGTACGGAGGCATGTTGGTGCACTCGAGCACGATCGCGCCGATAGCGGGGTTGCGCGATACCAGCGCACGTCCCGCGTCCAGGATGTCCGCGGCGGCCAGACCCACGTCCATGTCCTGCTTCTCGCCACGGATGAGCACGCGGAAGAACTCGCGGCCGTGTTCCGTGCCGACGAACGGGGTATCGGCAGGCACGCCGGCGGCGGCGAGATGGCGCGGGCTCAGCGAACCGGCGGACACCGTGATGACGCCGACGCGCTGCCCCGG
The DNA here is from genome assembly GCA_963726125.1 of uncultured Alphaproteobacteria bacterium. Taxonomy (GTDB): domain Bacteria; phylum Pseudomonadota; class Alphaproteobacteria; order Acetobacterales; family Acetobacteraceae; genus JAMXLO01. The sequence continues at coordinate 12,115 of CAVSBG010000007.1, forward strand.
TGGCAGCATCGCCTGCACCCACGGGACCTGGATCAGCGCGCTGGTGGCCACTGGTACCCGGACATGCGCTGCGAGTTCGGCCTGGAACAGCGACAGGAAGCCGCAGTTGGTGGTGATCGCCTCCGCACCGTCGGCCACCAGTTCGGCCGCAGCCGCCAGGAAATCGTCGAGCAGGCCGGCGGCGGCATTCAGCACCACTCGTTCCGGCGTCGCCCCGCGGACCACGCGGTAGAGCACCGGGAACGGCCAGGTCGTGGCGTTGCCCATGTCGCCGGGGATGCGCGGAAATCGCGCCTCCAGCATGAGAATTCCTAGCGGGGCGCCGTACAGTGCCTTGCCGCCCCTGGCGATGATCTGCATTCTGCCACCATGCCTCAACCGGACGACAGGAGGAAGTGATGGCGGAACGCCCGTTCACTCAGGCTGATCTCGACGCATTGGCGGAGTGGGACACCCCGACCATCTGCAATGGGCTGGAAATCACCAACCCGGAGCGTAGGCGCTTCGGCTATACGGTGGAGCCGATGGTCTGCCTGTATCCCAAGGCGAAGCCGATCGTGGGGCTGGCGCGCGTCGGCATGATCCGCTCGACCGAGGCGCCGCGAGGCACGGTGACGGACCGGGCGGACTGGTACGAATATGTCGCCGCCACTGATATCCCGACCATTGCGGTGATCCAGGACATCGACGGTCAGCCCGGGTACGGCGCCTATTGGGGCGAGGTGCAGTCCAACCTGCACAAGGCGCTCGGCTCCATCGGCTGCGTCACCAACGGCTCCTTCCGCGATCTCGACATGTGGGCCGAGGGCTATCAGATGGTCGGCGGACGCGTCGGTCCCAGCCATGCGCACGTCCACATGGTCACGTTCGGCCAGCCGGTGAACATCTTCGGCATGCAGGTTGGCCACGACGACGTGATCCACGCCGACTTCCACGGCGCGGTGGTGGTGCCCGCCGATTCGGTGAAGAAGCTGCCGGCGGCGATCGACCTGATCTCCCGCCGCGAGAAGGTTATTCTCGACTTCTGCAAGTCACCCGACTTCACCGCGGCCAAGCTGCGTGACGTGCTGAAGCGGTCGTCGGAGATCCACTGAGCGGTTCGCCGGCTGGCAGTTGATGAGGGGTAAGTTATGAACGTTGCCACGCGGCCGCACATGCTCGCCGGCATATCCGAGGAGGAATGGCAGATCCGCTGCGATCTGGCGGCGCTCTATCGGCTGGTCGCGCATCATCGCTGGACGGACTTCGTCTATACGCATCTGAGCGCGCGACTGCCGGGTCCGGAACATCATTTCCTGATCAACCAGTTCGGCGTGCTGTTCCACGAGATGCGTGCCTCGGACCTGGTGAAGATCGACCTGCACGGCAACGTGGTGGAAGACGGCGGGCAAAGCCGTCGCGTGAATGCGGCCGGCTTCACGATCCACTCGGCGGTTCACATGGCGCGGCCGGACCTGATGTGCGTCGTGCATACGCACACCCAGGCAGGGATTGCCGTGTCGGCGATGCAGGAGGGGCTGCTGCCGATATCGCAGCACGCGCTGAAGTTCTACGGGCGGCTGGCCTATCACGGCTACGAAGGCATCGCGCTCGACATCGACGAGCGTGATCGGCTGGTACGTGATCTTGGCGCGCACAAGGCGATGATTCTGCGCAATCATGGGTTGTTGGTGGGGGGCACTTCGATCGCCGATGCGTTCCACATGATCTACATGCTGGAACGCGCCTGTGCCGCGCAGGTGGCGGCGATGTCGGGCGGACGCCAGCTGGTGTACCCGCCGGAGGAGGTCTGTCGTCACACCGCCGAACAGTTCCGTTTGCAGGAGAACGACGCGCATTACTCGTGGATGTGGCCGTCCGCGCTGCGGATGATCGAGAACGACAAGCCGGATTATCGCAGCTGACCACGACGCTTATCCGCAACGCCGACATGGTGGTCGCGTGGGACGCGGCCGCGAAGTCGCACGTCTACATGCCGGGAGCGGATGTCGCGTTCGAGGGCGGCGTGCTGCGGTTCGTCGGACGCGGCTACGACGGCGTCGGCGGACGAGGTGATTTCCGGGTACTGGCATGATGGTGATGCCGGGGCTGGTCAACATCCACTCGCATCCGTCCAGCGAACCGATGAACAAGGGGCTGATCGATGAAATCGGTTCGCCCGGGTTTTATAATTCGTCGCTGTATGAGTACCTGCCGATCTTCCGCGCCGATGCGGAGGCGGTGCCGCATTGCGTGCGTGTGGCGCTTTCCGAACTGTTGCTGTCGGGCGTGACGACGCTGGCCGATCTGTCGATGGCGCATCCAGGGTGGCTGGACCTGCTGGCGGAAGCGGGCATGCGGGTTTGCATCGCACCGATGTTCCGGTCGGGACGTTGGTACACGAAGAACGGCCATATGGTGGAATACGCCTGGGACGAGGCGGCGGGCGAGAAGGCGATGGCGCGAGGCGCTGTCGCTGATCGAGCGCGCCGAGCAGCATCCGTCGGGACGGTTGTTCGGCATGGTGGTGCCGGCGCAGATCGATACCTGCACCGAGGGTCTGCTGCGCGACTCGTTCAGCGAGGCCAAGGCGCGCGGCGTGTCGTGGCAGATCCACGCGGCGCAATCGGTCAGCGAGTTCCATGAGATCACACGGCGACATGGATTTACGCCGATCGGCTGGCTGGATCATCTTGGGCTGCTGTCCGAGCGGTCGATCATCGGGCATGGCATTTTCCTGGACGATCATCCGTCGACGCGCTGGCACACCGATACGGATGTGAAGCGGCTGGCGGAAACCGGCACGACGGTGGCGCATTGCCCGACCGTGTTCGCTCGGCGGGGGATCACGCTGAAGGATTTCGGCCGCTATCGGCGGGCGGGCGTGAACATGGGGGTCGGGACTGACACGTATCCACACAACATGCTCGACGAGTTGCGGCTGGTTGCGTATCTGGCGCGCACGCAGGCAGGCAATCCGCGCACGTTGAATTCGACCGACCTATTCGACGCGGCGACGATCGGCGGGGCTCGGGCGCTGGGGCGGGATGACATTGGGCGGCTCGCGCCTGGGTGCCGTGCGGACCTGGTGATGGTCGATATCACGCATCCGATGATGCGCCCGACGCACGATCCGGTGCGCAGCCTGATCTATGCCGCGGGCGATCGCGCGGTGCGGAATGTGTACGTTGACGGGCGGCAGGTGGTTGAGGATGGCCGGGTGCTGACGATGGATTATCCCGCGGCTGCCGCTGCGCTGCATGAGGCGCAGCAACGGATCAAGGGCAACGTGCCGAAGCTGGATTGGGAGCACCGCACGGCGGAGCAGATTTCGCCGATGACGTTCCGCACTGCATGAGTGGATCAGCACACTCCCCCTCCCCGCGGGAGGGGGCGAGGGTCCGGGAGAACCACGGCCCCCCACCCCAACCCTCCCCGGGGAGGGATTCGGCGCATGACCCCGCTGCTCTCCATCTCCGGGCTTCGCACGGTGTTCCGCACTGCCGGCGGCGATGTTGCCGCGGTCGACGGCGTGGATCTCGCCGTGGCGCGAGGCCGCACCCTCGGCATTGTCGGCGAGAGCGGCTGCGGCAAGTCGGTGCTGTCGCTGTCGGTGATGCGCCTGGTGCCATCGCCTGGGCGCGTCGCCGCGGGCCAGATCATGTTCGACGGGCAGAACCTGCTCGATCTTCCGATGGCGCGGATGCGCAACATCCGCGGCAATCGCATCGCGATGATCTTCCAGGAGCCGATGACCAGCCTGAACCCGGTGTTCACCGTCGGCGACCAGATCACCGAGGCGATGCGCGCGCACGACCGCACTGCCTCGGGCGCCGCGCTGCGCAGCCGCGCGATCGAGGCACTGCAACGCGTGCGCATCCCAGTGCCGGCACGCCGCTTCGACGAATACCCGCACCAGATGTCCGGCGGCATGCGGCAGCGCGTGATGATCGCCATGGCGCTCGCCTGCGAACCGGACCTGCTGATCGCCGACGAACCCACCACCGCGCTCGACGTTACCGTGCAGGCGCAGATCCTCGACCTGCTGCGCGAACTGCAACAACAGACCGGTATGGCGATCATCCTGATCACGCACGATCTTGGTATCGTCGCCGAAATGGCCAACGAGGTCGCGGTGATGTATGCCGGCCGCGTGGTCGAACGTGCTGCCGGGGTGGACATCTTCGACGACCCGCAGCATCCCTACACATTGGGGCTGCTCGGCAGCATCCCGAAGATCGATGAAACGCGCGACCGCCTGCTGGCAATCGAGGGCACGGTCCCTGCCCCGTTCGACCTGCCCTCGGGCTGCCGTTTCCATCCGCGCTGCGTGTTCTCCACCGCGGCCTGCGCGATGGAGGATCCGCCACTGCGCCTGCTCGCCGAAGGTCACAGCGCCGCCTGCATCCACGCGCCGGTGGAGGTCGAAGTCTCGTGAGCGTCCTGCTCGAAGTTGAAGACCTGGTCAGGCACTTCAGCGTCCGCAGCGGCTTGGTGCTGGGCAAGACCGTCGGCGTCGTGCGCGCGGTCGACGGCATCTCGTTCACGTTGAACCGCGGCGAAACGCTTGCGCTGGTTGGCGAGTCCGGATGCGGCAAATCCACCACCGCGCGCCTTGTGCTGCGGTTGATCGATCCGACCTCGGGCACGATCCGTTTCGAGGGCATGGACATCAGCAGTCTTGGCGGCGAACCGCTGCGCAAACTGCGCCGGCGCATGCAGATCGTGTTCCAGGACCCGTTCGCCTCGCTGAACCCGCGCATGACGGTTGGCGAGACGCTGGAAGAACCGCTGATCGTGCACGACATCGGCGACCGCACTGCGCGACGCGCCCGGGTGAACCAACTGCTCGGTCTGGTTGGGCTCGCGGCGTACCACGCGCAACGCTATCCGCACGAATTCTCCGGTGGGCAACGTCAACGCATCGGCATCGCGCGCGCTCTCGCGGTGGAACCATCACTGGTGGTTTGCGACGAACCGGTTTCCGCGCTGGACGTATCGATACAGGCGCAGGTGGTGAACCTGCTGAAGGATCTGCAGGGGCGACTGGGTCTGTCGTATCTGTTCATCGCGCACGACCTGGCCGTGGTGAAGCACATGGCCGACCGCGTGGCGGTGATGTACCTGGGGCAGATTGTCGAGATCGCGCCGAAGGATGCGCTGTTCTCGGAACCCCGCCATCCGTACACGCGCACGCTGATGACGGCGATCCCACGGCCCGACCCGCATCGCCACGGTGCGCGGCAACTTCCCGGCGGCGACGTGCCAAGCCCGATGAACCCGCCGTCCGGCTGCCGTTTCCACACGCGCTGCCCGTTCGTCATCGACCGATGCCGTGACGAAATGCCGGCGTTGCGCAAATGGAGCGACGGCCATTTCACCGCGTGTCATCGCGCGGAGGAACTGCCGCCGGTGGGGGAAGTGATCGAGCCCGGGCACGTGGCACCGATGGCGGCGAAGCGTTTGGCGCTGTATGCGAAGCGGCGCGCGGAGGCTGGCGCCACGGCTGGTCAGTGATCGACGCGCGCGGATGGACGCTGCGATGTTCGGCGATTTTCAATGCGTCAGTCTGGCGCCCAGCGACAGTTGCTCGGCGGCCGCAGCTAAGCGTTTATCCCGCGTCCACAAGAATACGTCCGATGTTAGCCGGGCAGCGGCCAGCAGGTGCACGTCGACGTATCCCAGTCCGAGTCCGAACAGCCGTTCGCTGTCGATAAGGCGTAGCACCTCGTGATGGCGAGCAACGCTGACCCTTGGCAGGCGGTGTAGCCGGCGGATCAGCAGGTCGCGCTGGCGCAGATGACCCAGCACGACTTCTCCGACGATGAAAGGATGCATCGCAACCTCATCCCGATCCAGCAACACGGTCAGGAGGGTGTCGCCGGAGCGCAGGTGATCTACCCAAATCGATGTGTCCGCAAGGATCACGCGACTTTTGGTCGGCGTCGCGGTATCGGCCGAAGGTCGGGCTCGCTTCCCCCAAGCCGCGCCAAACGTCGCGCGCTCTCGCGTTGGACCAGCGCCGTTAGTGCAGCACGGATCAAGGCAGACTTCTCCTCGATACCGGTCAACTCCTGCGCCTCGGCCAACAAATCATCGTCGAGGGTTATGGTTGTCCGCACCGGCCGCTCCACTTTGCAAGTGCATCAAAAGTGGCATCATGTGATGTCGAGTTCAATGCTCTGGCTGACGCTTCCATTCTGGTGAAGCTTACGCGGATAGGAGAACCACGCCATGACCGCAGTCAACGCCAACTTCGCCGCGCCACGCATGCTGCAGATCGGCGGCGGCGCGGTGCGCCAGATCGCCGACGTGCTGGCCAAGTTCGGCCTGTCCCGCCCGCTGGTGGTCAGCGACCCGTTCATGGTGTCGTCGCGCCATGTGAACCATTGCCTGGACCCGCTCGCCGCCGCCGGCATTGCCGTCACCGTGTTCAGCGATACCGTGCCCGACCCAACCGACAGCGTGATCGAGGCCGGCGTCGCCGAACTGCGGCGCGGCAACTTCGATTGCCTCATTGGTTTCGGTGGCGGCTCGCCGATCGATACGGCGAAGGCGATGGCGATCCTTGCGGCCGGCGGCGGCAAGATGCGCGACTACAAGGTGCCGTTCGCCGCGGACAAAGGCGCGCTGCCCGTCATCGCCATTCCGACCACCGCGGGCACCGGCAGCGAATGCACGCGCTTCACCGTCATCACCGACACCGAGCGCGACGAGAAGATGCTGATCGCCGGCCTGGGCGCGCTTCCGCTCGCCGCCATCGTCGATTACGAGCTTACCTATTCTGTCCCGGCGCGCACTACTGCTGATACCGGGGTAGATAGTCTCACCCACGCATTGGAGGCGTACGTTTCGCGGCGGGCAAATCCATTCTCCGACGCATTCGCTGTCTCGGCGATGGCACTGATCGGCCAGCATATCCGCACCGCCTATGCCGAACCCCGTAACGCCGCCGCGCGCGAGGGCATGATGATCGGCGCCACTCAAGCCGGCCTGGCATTTTCCAACGCTTCGGTCGCACTGGTGCACGGCATGTCACGGCCGATCGGCGCGCATTTCCACGTGCCACACGGCCTGTCCAATGCGATGCTGCTGCCGGCAGTCACGCGCTTCTCGGTCGGCGCTGCCGAAGCGCGCTACGCCGAGGCCGCGCGCCGCATCGGTTTCGCTGGCGACACGGACGGCGATGCCTCCGCTGCGGCGAAGCTGGTCGCGGGGCTGGAAACGCTCAACAAGGACCTCGCCGTACCGACCCCTGCCGATTACGGCATCAACGAAACGACCTGGAACGGCAAGATGGATCTGATGGCCGAGCACGCACTCGCCTCCGGCAGCCCAGCGAACAATCCGCGTGTGCCAGACAAGGCGGAAATCGTTGCACTTTATCGCGAGGTCTGGACCGGCGCACCACGGAACGCCTGACCCGCCGTTTGCCAATCGAAAATCCCCCTTGTAGATTCATCTGCAACAAATGAATCCAGGGAGGACATCGATGGATCAGACGCTCGAACGAACGACGATGCGCAAGGTCTACTTGCGGATGCTGCCGCTGGCGATGATCGTGTATTTCTTCTGCTACCTTGACCGCATCAACATCAGTTTCGCCGCCCTGCAGATGAACGCCAGCATCGGCCTGACGGCTGCGGCGTATGGCCTGAGCTCGACCGCTTTCTATATCGGCTACTGCATCTTCGAGGTTCCGAGCAACGTCATCCTGGAAAAAGTCGGCGCGCGCATTTGGATCGCACGCATCATGATCACCTGGGGTATCGCATCTGCCGCGACTGCGTTCGTCACCGGACCAACCAGCTTCCTGACGGTCCGCTTCTTACTGGGCGTCGCCGAAGCCGGTCTGTTCCCTGGTATCGTGCTGCTGTTCACCTACTGGTTCCCAGATCATCACCGCGCGCGCATCGTGTCGAGCTTCACGCTCGCACTGCCGATATCCGTGGCAATTGGCGCCCCGATCTCCACGGCCATCCTGGGGTTGGATGGGTTCCTCGGCTACGCCGGCTGGAAGTTGATCTACATTATGGAGGCAATCCCAACGGTGCTGATGGGATGCTTCGTGTTGTTCGCCATGACCGACAAGCCAGCCAAGGCGCGATGGCTTTCGACGGAGGAGAAGAACTGGCTCGTCACCACGTTGGAGCGGGAACGCCGAGCGGTGGAGTCAGGCGGGAAGTTCAGCCTCTGGCAGGCACTGGTGAACCCAAAGATCCTGCTGCTGTCGCTGAACTATCTCGGCATCGTCACTGCCAGCCTGGGCGTGCTGCTGTTCGTGCCACAGATCATCAAGGCACTCGGCGCGACCAATATGGGCACCGGCTTCGCGACGATGTTGGCCTACGTTTGCGGCGCGATCAGCATGATGACCTGGGGTTGGATCTCTGACCGGATGGGCGAGCGGCGCTGGAACCTGTTCTGGGCCTGCACCCTCGCCAGCGTCGGGTTGGTATTGACCGGCTTGACCATTGGTTCCTGGTGGTCATTGGCCGGCCTGTGCATCTCGACGGCGGGGTTCTACGGCACCAAGGGCCCGTTCTGGTCGATGCCCACAATGCTGCTGACAGGCACGGCAGCAGCCGCCGGCATCGCGTGGATCAATTCCATCGGCAATGTCGGCGGCGCTATCGGGCCGGCGCTGGTGGGTTGGATCAAGGACTTCACCGGCAGTTACTCGGGCGGTCTCTACGGCTTGGCGGCGTTCACCGCCGTCTCCGCGTTGATCGCGGCGTTCGCCCTGCATATCCCGCGGCGGATCCCGCTGCGCGGCGGTGTCAGCGTCCCTGCCGAGTGATCGCGCTAAATCGGGCACGGAAAGGCGGCGTCCGATAGCGGCGGGCAGCGTTGTCCGATAGAAATGAGCCGTCTGTTCGCAGGCTCCGGAGCACACAGCCACCATGCATCGTATGGCGTCCTGGCCCACGGCGGAGGTCTCGCCAGCATCGCCTGTCTGGCCGTGCCGATTGGCACGATGTCAAACCACGCGAATGCGTTGGCTGTTGGCATTGGGGCTATGGTCGGCGGCCGTTGCTGCCCGCCTTCTGCTCGATGAGATTGTCGATACCGGACCGTTCCTGACCTTCGTGCCGGCGATCGCGCTCACGACCGTGTTCTGCGGTCGTTGGCCGGCTGTGATGACGATCATCCTTGCAGCAATCGTGTGCGACTATTTCTGGCTAGCGCCGGCCGGGTTCGCGATGGAGTGGCCCTCCACCCCGATCTCGCTGGCCGCGTTTGTCCTGGTCGGACTGCTGGACCTCGTCATCGTCGATGCGCTGTATGTCGCGGCACGCAACAGTTCCACCCAGCAAAACCAGCTGGAGAGCTCGCTCCGGTTGCGTGAAACCATGGTCCAGGAAATGCGCTACCGGGTCGCCGATCAGTTGCATGTGATCATGGCAATGCTCGAAGGTTCGCAGATTCGGATCAATAGCGGCGCCAGCGCCGAGGATGTGCTCGAACAGGCCATCGGACGCATCTCCTCGATTGCCCATCTCCAGCAGATCATTGATGACAGTCCCGGCCACGAGCGTGACCTGGCGGTCCTGCTGCGGGAACTACTCGATCATATTTTCTATGATGTGGATGTCGCGGTTCAGGTGCGATCAGTACCGGTGCAGCTTTCCCACCAACGGATGACAATTCTCTGCCTGATCGCGATCGAGGCCGCGACGAATGCGCTGAGACATATCTTCCGCCGGCGTCGTGGCAATCTGTTCGCAATAGAGCTGAGGAGGCTGCCCAACGAGCGGCTGTTATTGACGATATGGCACGACGGGCCAGGCTTCGACGCCGACACAGTCCTGACGGTTGCCGATGGTCAGGGACTGTCGATCATGCAATGGCTGGCGGCGCAATTGGGCGGCACGCTGACCGTCGAAAGCCGCGGCGGGACAACGGTGACGGTTGAATTTGCCGAAACCTGAAGCGCTGCGGGGCGCAGCGTATCACCCTTCCAGACGAAACGCCGGCTTCCGCTTCTCGGCGAACGCAGCCATCCCCTCGCGCTGATCCGGCGTACCGAACAGCGACATGAACAGCGCCCGCTCGTGCCGCACACCTTCCGCCAGCGTCGTTTCAAATGCGCGATTGACCGCCTGCTTGGCGAACGCAACGGCAACTGGGGACAGTGTTGCGATGCGCTCGGCGATCTTCAGCGCTTCCGGCATCAGTTGTTCAGCTGGAAACACCCGCGAAACGAGGTTCGCACGTTCGGCTTCCGTGGCGTCCATCATCCGCGCGGTCAGGATCATGTCCATCGCCTTCGACTTCCCAACCGCACGCGTGAGCCGCTGCGTGCCACCGGCACCGGGCAACACACCCAGATTGATCTCCGGCTGGCCGAACCTGGCGGTATCGGCAGCGAGGATGAAATCGCACATCATCGCCAGCTCGCAGCCGCCGCCGAGCGCGAACCCCGCCACCGCAGCGATTACCGGCTTTCTCACCCGCAGCACGGTTTCCCAACGTTTGCCGATGAAATCGTCCAGCATGGCGGCGGGGTGCGTACGGTCCTTCATTTCCTTGATGTCGGCACCCGCGGCAAACGCCTTCTCGTTGCCGGTCAGCACGATGGCGCCAATTCCCGGATCTTCATCGAACGCCAGAAGCTGGCCGCCGAGTTCCTCCATCAACGCATCGCACAAGGCATTCAGCGCGGTGGGACGATTGAGCCGGATCAGTCCGACCCGCCCATGCGTTTCGACGATGATGTTCTGATAATCAGGCATGTGTCGCTCGCCTTGCTGGAGGTGTTCGGCTTGTACCTATCGCTGGGAACGCGGGCAATAGAACGTGCTGCGCGCCGACTGGGTCACCCGGCGGATCCCTGGACAGGCGGGGCGGCCCGGACAGCGCTCGCACGCTTCCGCCTCGCGGCCATATACCTTCCAGGCGTTCTGAAAGTACCCCAGTTCACCGTCCGGCTGCACATAGTCACGCAACGATGATCCGCCCGCGGCGATCGCTTCCTGCAACGTCTCCTTGATCGCCGGCACCAGCCGCGCCGCGCGCGTGCCAGGGATGGTGTAGGCCAATCGCAATGGACTGAGCCGCGACCGGAACAGCGCCTCGCAGACGTAGATGTTCCCTAGCCCCGCTACGACCTTCTGGTCCAGCAATGCCGCCTTGATCGGCGTCCGCTTGCCCATCAATGCGGCGGTCAGGCGTGCCGGCGTGAACGCATCATCGAGCGGCTCGGGACCCAGCTCCGCCAGCAGCTTGTGCGCATCCTCCTGCTGGGTGGGGACCAGATCGACCGAACCGAACCGGCGAGGGTCGACGAAGCCCATTCGCCAGCCATCATCGGTTTCCAGCACCAGGTGCTCATGCGGTGTCGGCATGTTGGGCCGGGCCGGAGACAGCACGATCCGCCCCGACATACCGAGATGCAGCAGCACGGAATCGCCTCCGTCCAGCCGCATCAGGATGTATTTCGCGCGGCGGCGAAAGCTGGTGATACGCGCGCCGGTCAACCGCTGCTCCAGGCCTGCCGGCAGCGGCCAGCGTAGATCGGGCCGATGGGCTGTCGCGCGCACGATGGTCCGTCCCTCCAGTCGTAGCTGAAGGCCGCGCATCACGGTCTCGACTTCGGGGAGTTCCGGCATGGGGGCGATGCACGCTATAGATGCGTCACATGAGCGACAACCCTGGATCCGCCAAGACCACCGATTTCGGCTTCAGCAGCGTGCCGCGTGGCGCCAAGCGCGGCATGGTGCGCGCGGTATTCGACAGCGTTGCACCACGCTACGACCTGATGAACGACCTGATGTCGCTGGGCATCCATCGTGCGTGGAAACGCGTGTTGGTGACGGCGCTGGATCCCAGCCCTCGGCGCGTGTTGCTGGACCTTGCGGGCGGGACCGGCGACATCGGCTTCGCGTGGCTGGAGCAAGGCGGCGGTCCGTTGTTGCTGAGCGACGTCAACCCGTCGATGCTGGAGATCGCGCGCGATCGCGCCTTGGCGCGCGGGTTCGTAGCGGAGGCGTCGCTGCTGGTCGCTGACGCCGAACACCTGCCGCTGCCGGATCGGCTGGTTGACCGCGTGTCGATCGCGTTTGGTCTGCGCAACTGCACCGACAAGGCGGCGGTGCTCGCTGAGGCGCGCCGCGTACTGAGACCTGGCGGGCGGTTCTTCTGCCTGGAGTTCTCCCAGGTTCAGGTGGCGGCGCTGCGGCCACTCTACGATGCCTGGTCATTCCGCGTGCTGCCGATGCTCGGGCGCCGTATCGCACACGACGAGGCGAGCTATCGTTATCTGGCCGAAAGCATCCGGACGTTCCCCGACCAGGAGACCTTGGCCGACATGATGAGGACGGCGGGGTTTGGACGCGTGTCGGTGCGCAATCTGTCGGGCGGGATCGTGGCGATGCATTCGGGGTGGCGGCTGTGAGGTGTGGGATAGACGGGGCGGTGGTGTGCTGGCGGCGCCCCCTCCCCCGTCCCCCCTCCCGCAAGGGGAGGGGGAGAAATCTAGCATGACACTCCAGGGCAAACGCGTTCTGCTGATCGTTTCGGGCGGCATCGCCGCTTATAAGGCGCTTGAGTTGATCCGGTCGCTGCGCGGTCAGGGTTGCGCGGTAACCTGTGTGCTGACCGCGAATGGTGGGCATTTCGTCACGCCGCTTTCGCTGCAGGCATTGAGCGAAAGCAAGGTCTATGTCGAGCTCTTCTCGCTGACTGATGAAAGCGAGATGGGGCACATCCAACTGTCTCGCAGTGCTGACCTGGTTGTTGTTGCACCGGCCTCGGCTGACATACTGGCGAAGATGGCGGCTGGGCTTGCGGATGACCTCGCGTCAACTCTGCTGCTTGCTACGGACAAGCCGGTATTGGTGGCGCCCGCGATGAATGTCCGAATGTGGCAGCACGCGGCGACGTCAGCCAACATGGGGCTGCTGACCTCGCGCGGCATCCACGTTGTCGGACCCGATGAGGGGGCGATGGCCTGCAACGAATATGGGCCTGGCAGGCTTGCCGAACCACCGGCTATCCTGGCCGCCATCGAGGCATTGCTGCTGCCAGCACGGCCACTTGCGGGTCGACGCGCATTGGTCACCAGCGGACCGACGCATGAGCCGATCGATCCGGTTCGCTATATCGCCAATCGTTCGAGCGGGCGACAGGGACATTCGATCGCGGCTGCGCTCGCGGAACTGGGGGCGCACGTCACTTTGGTGAGTGGTCCGGTCTCGATTTCCGATCCCGAAGGTGTCGCGGTGAAGCACGTAGAAAGCGCACAACAGATGCTGGAGGCATGCCGGGCGGCGCTGCCGGTGGATATCGCGGTGTTCGCGGCGGCAGTGGCGGATTGGCACGTCGCGGGGGTCTCCACCGGCAAGATCAAGAAAGTGCCAGGTGCCCCACCGCCGGCACTGGAACTGGTGCCCAATCCCGACATCCTCGCCACAATTGCAAAATCCGGCCCACGGCGCCCTCGGCTGGTCATTGGTTTCGCAGCGGAAACAGACGATCTGATGGCCAATGCGCAATCCAAGCGTGAACGCAAGAATGCCGACTGGATTGTTGCCAACGACGTGTCGCCCGCTACCGGCATCATGGGGGGCGAGGAAAACGTCGTGCATCTGATCACCACCGACGGCATCGAGAACTGGCCACGGCTGGCGAAACAGGAAGTCGCGCGACGGCTTGCGGCGCGCATCGCGGAGGCGCTGGGCTGATGTATCATGTGCGACCACTTGGCCCCCCGGACGTCGATGCATTTCGCCGCGTTCGCCTGGATGCGTTGCGACTGCATCCCGAAGCGTTCGGTTCAGCCTACGAAGATGAACTGCAACTCGACCGTGCGCAGTTCGCCGAGCGATTGGCTACTGCCCAACGCACGCGCTTCGGTGGATTTGTCCAGGATGATCTGGTTGGCCTGGTCGGGATGGAAGTCCGCGCCGGTGCCAAGGAACGGCACAAGGGCCATTTGTTCAGCATGTACGTCGATGCCACGCATCGCCGCAGCGGACTCTCCGAACAACTCGTCAAAGCTGTGATCTCAGGTGCGCGCGACGCCGGCGCACTGCTGGTGCAACTCTCGGTCACCAGCAGCAACACGAACGCGAAGCGCTTTTATCAGCGCATGGGGTTCACCGTGTACGGTGTCGAGCGGCGATCACTGAAGGTCGGCGACCGGTTCTATGATGAGGATCTGATGGTGCTTCATCTCGACGGCTTTCGCGAGCCCAAATCCGAAGGCGATCCCGACGCGGTCAAATGACGCGCCACAACCGACGTGTCAGCAACAGCGCCAGCAATCCTGTGGTGCCGCTTGCGGCAGTGGCCCACGGCGCCCCGATCGCGTCGGCCAACATGCCGAGCGCGATAAAGCCGACGGGTCCGGTTCCGATGCACACCGACAGCACTCCCAGTATGCGGCTGCGCATTTCCGGCGGTGCGGACAAATAGACCAGCGTTGCCTGCATGATGCTGAATGCCGCGCCGCTGAGGCCGGTGAACAGCAACGCCGAACCGGCGATCAGTGGCATCGGCACCAATGCGAATGCGATCAGCATGACCAGATAGATCGTCACGCCACCGACATAGGCCTGGCGGAAGTAATGCGGGCGGCAGAACATCGCCATCAGCACCGCGCCGACGAACGCACCGATGCCGTCCATGCTGGCGAGGACGCCGATGCCCTCTGGACCCAGCAACAGCTGGTCCTGGCCGATCACCGGCACCATCGATGTGAACGGCCAGCCGAACACGTTGTAGATCACCGTCACCGTCAGCGTGCCGATCAGCCGCCTGTCATTGCGCACCAGGCGGAGGCCCTCACCGATGCGCGCCAGAACGGATTCAGCCGATGTTGGTGGAAAGCTGTTGCGATAGCGGACCCGGCACGCCGCGACCACGGCGATCGCGTACAGCGCCACGCTGAGGGTGAACACACCGGCGATGCCGGTGCCGGCGAGCAACAGGCCGCCGATGGTCGGGCCGATCATGCGGCTCGCGTTGTTGGCGCCGACATCAAGCGACATGGCCTTGCTCATCTGCGGTGAGCCGACGGCCTCGCCGATCATCACACGGCGCACCGGATTGTCGGTCGCCCAGCCGATGCCGTTGATGAAGCTGGCGACGGCGAGGTGCCATACTTCCAGCATGTGCAGATGTGCCAGCGTGGCCAATATCAGCGACGTGAGCAGCGTTCCGGCGGTGACGAGGATCAGCGTGGTCCGCCGCTCGGTGCGTTCCGCGATGGCACCGAGGAAGGCGCCGAACAGGCCCATCGGCAACAACCGCAGCATCGTCATCATCGCGACCAGGAATGCGGATTCGGTGTGCTGGTAGACGAACACGCCAACTGCGACGGTTTCCACCCAGCGGACCACGAACACGACGAGGCCGACGAACCACAACCGCCAGAAATCGGCGCTGTCGATCAGCCAGGCTGCGCGGCCGGGCGGCCTTGCCGCGGTGGCTTCGGACACGGGCTGAACGTTCCTCGTCGTTTCTGGGTCGATCCTGCCGCCGCGCGCCGGCGACGGCAACACTATTGCCGCTGACCAACCAATCCGTCCGGATTGGGTAGTTGATATCTGTCCGCTTCGTTCTTCTTTGTGCCGATGCATGCCCCGCCCGGCGCCGAGCGGGTCAGGACCGGAAATCAACCTATAGTTGTAATGCCTGCCCAACCGCTCGGGGAATGCTCACCCGTGAACACGCAGTAGAGCTCGCGATACCCGTGTCGCCTTTCTTGCGATGCCGATGACGCCAGTGGCGAATGCTCTGCTCGCGCGCACCTGGCAGCTCCGCTGCCGGCAGCTGGTCCGGGACAGATCGTTCCGTTCGCCCAGGCACATCCAAAAACCGCATCCGCCGCATCCCCTCTGGAGGCCCACATGACCGGACACTTCACGAGCTACCAACACCAAACAAACCGCGTGCCAGCTACATTCTTGCTCGCCCCCGTTGCTCCGGGCGTCATCAGGTGCCAGTATCCACAGAGTTGTGCACCGGCTGCATCGTAGGTTCTGCGTGACAATCGCTCGTATCTGACAGTCATCCACATGCAAACCCGCGCCCGGCCGTGCTGACCTCGTTGCAACCAACATCATTCCACAGGTGCCCGCATGGCCCAGGCTAGTCGCAGCAAGGGAAAAGCGCGCCCACGCTCCCGTTCCACCAACGGCGCGCACGAGACCGCAGCTCCCGCCCGTGATTACAGCATCGCCGCCGTCGGGCGCGCCCTCGATCTGTTGGAGGCACTGTCCCGCATCGGTCCCGCCCCGCTGGCCGCGCTCGCGGAATCTGCCCGCTGCACCCGCACAGCAGGCTTCCGCCTGCTCCGCACCCTGGAAGCCCGCGGCTTCGCCATCCAGGATGAGGCGCGTGGCATGTGGCGCCTCGGCGCGCGCTGGGGCGTCCTGGGCCGTGCCGCCGTTGAGCAGGGTGCTCTCGCGGCCACCGCCATGCCATTCCTCGCCGCTCTCGGAAAGGCCTGCGGGGAGAATGTCTACCTCCGCGTGCGCGACGCCCTCGAAAGCGAGACTATCGCTATTTATCAGGCAGATCCCGGCCTTCGCTTGTACAGCGAAGTAGGCAAACGCCAGCCGATCCACGCTGGATCCAGCCGGTTGTTGCTCGCCCATGCGCCTGAGGCTGTGCAGACACAGGTCCTCGCCCAGCGCCTCCCACGCTTCACCCCAGCAACACGGACCGATGCCGGGTGGATCGCGGCCGACCTCCAACGGATTCGAACTCGCGGCTATCTGATGACCACCGACGAAGTCGTCGCCGGCGCAGCCAGCGTGTCCGCGCCAGTGCGTGACGCCTCCGGTCAGGTCGTCGCGGTCATGTCGGTCAGCGCCCCCACCATGCGGATGCGGCCGCCACGGCCCCGTGCGTTGTTGCCGATGGTCCTGGATACAGCCATGAAGCTGTCCCGGATGTTGGGCGGGGCCGGCCCCGAAAGCCCCGGCAAGACCAACGAGGTGACCCGCAAGGGCGCCGCGGTGGAACCGGAGTCCAGCACTTTGGCCCAAGCCCTCGCCTCGCCGGGTCCTCACTCCATCTTCCGCTGAGCAGTCAGGCCTCTTCCTTTGGCTTCAGCACCCCCGAGTAGGTGAGCAGCGCCAGCGACGTCACCAGCTTCCCAACGAACGAGAACACCGACCAGAACACCCGCCACCACGCCGTGCCTGGACGCGTATCGACCCAGCATTTGTCCAGCTGATGTAGCGCCATCACCGGCACCATCATGTCCATGGCGTAGAACACCGGTTGGATGTCGCCGTCGCCACACGGCGGTGCCCCCGCCGTGTCCTGCTCCGAGGGAGCGCGCTGGAATACGGGCGCCTTCGACACCTCGGTCATCGCGTACGAATAGTTGATGACCAGCACCTGGTCCTGCTTCCAGGCCCACCAGACGCCGGCGGTCCCGATTGCCAGCAGCACCACCACGGTCGCGGTCGCGCGGACTGGCGATAGACCGAAACCAAAACACACCCCCCAAAATGGCCGCAGCATCCGCGAGATGGTGTTGGTCGGAGGCACCGCCCATTGCTCCGCGATCGCCACCTCGCGTGCGGCGCTATAGTGCCCTTGCGACCGCAACACCTTAGCCAGGTGACGGTACGGTTGCGGGTGGAACTCCGCCGCCCGGCTCTGCTGGCGCTGCACCCAGTCGAGACGCTGCCGCACATGCGCGCGCTGGGCATGCACCAGCCGGCGCGCGAGTTGGATTGCCCAGCCGGCACGATGGCCGGTGCGGGGCGACCTGATCCGACGGACTAGCGCCGACAGCGTGATTCCGACGCCGCTGCCCTCGCTGGACGGCAGATGGCCGAACCGCTCATAGACGAAGCCATCGAGGTTGAGGCCGGCAAACTGCCCACGCCCCTCTCTCCCCACCCCCCAACCCGCGGGGAACCCGTCGTCGTCGAGGGTTCCCGCCTGGACGCCCCCCAGGTCGATGGTCAACGTGATATCCGCGATGAGGTCGTGTGCCATCAGCGCCGCCCCGATCCGCGCGTGCGACAGCCGGATCCGTGGCATGGCGTCGACACCGGCGTGGTAGTGATGCCGCACACCATCCCGCTCGATCTCACACGGGAACCGCAGGCCCTCCCATATCAGGCTGCCGCCGGTCTGCAGACTGACACAGTCAACCCGTCCGAGCACCGTGGTGCTGATAAGCTTCATGTCGCCGGCGACCGACAGGTTGGTCGCAACCAACGCGCCGGCCATCGAGCGGCTGGCTTCCACCGGGGAGGGACCGATGAAGGTTGCGCTCGAGCAGTCCAGGTCGCGGCCGACCTTGGTACCCCACATGCTTACGTAGCCAACACTGATAAAGCCCTGATTCAAGAGCACATCGCCCGCGATCTCCGCGTTCGTCAGGCGCAACGTCTCGCGCGAACCCGTATCGCTCCAGTTGTCCAGCGCCGCGCCACAGCACTCGACATTGCTGCCAATGGTGGCCCCCAGCAGGCTGACCCCGCCCTTCGCCACGAACCCGTGGCGCAGCAGCACCGCGCCGCCAATTTCGGCATTCTCCGCGGCAAGGGCGACGCCGATGCCGTCCGCCGTCGTGTTGGTCAGGGTGGCGCCATCGCATTCCAGGTTGCCACCGAGCCTTGCCCCGATCAGGCTGATCGCTCCCTGTGCCACGAAGCCGTTCCGCAGCAGCACCGCCCCGCTGATGGTCGCATGGTCAGCCGCCAGCGCAATGCCGCCTCCATCAGCGGTTGGATTGACCAGGCTGGCGCCATCGCATTCCAGGCTGTTGCCGATACGGGTGCCGCGCAGGCTGATGGCGCCCTCGGCCGTGAAACCGTTGCGCAGCAGGATGGAGCCGCCGACCTCGGCGGTATCAGCGGCCAGCACCACGCCCTGGCCGTCCTCGGTCCGGTTCACCAACCGCGCGCCGTTCATGTCGAGCGTCCCGGCGATCCGCGCGCCCATCAGCCAGATCACCCCGGCAGCCACGAAGCCGTCGGCCATGATGACGACGCCATCGAAGCGCGCGGCCTGGGCGCCGATAGCATCCCCCTCCCCGGCACCGACGCCCGCCCCCCGCGCCACCACGTCCCCGGTCACGTGCGCGGTGTCCAATGCGATCCCTCCGATGGCGGTGAACCCGCCCATCAGATCCAGACTGCCGCGGATCTCCGCCCCCGACAGCCGCAGCGCATACCGGGCGTCCCGATGCGGGATACCCTCCCGCGCCGGCGGGATCTGCAGCCGGGCACCCCGCGCCAGCAGGTCGCCCTCGATCACCGCGGCATGCGCGTCGATCCAGGCGGTCTCGGCCAGCGGCAACACCAGCGAGACATCGAGTGGTCCGGTGATCCGCACCCCCCGGGCCAGGACCTCGCCGATGCGGCTACCGCGCAAGGACAGCCGGGCGATGCAGGCATTGGTCAGGTCGAGAAGCGCCGCGATCTCGCAATTCTCCAGCGCCAGCCCCGGCAGGCCGGCACCGCTTGGTCCCGCGCAATCGGCGAGATCCAGGGTCTCCTCGATCCGCGCCCCATGGATCCGCACCCCGGACAGGCGGATCGGCCACGGCTCCGCCGAGGGCTCGGGCCCGGCAGGCAGGCCGAGCAGCAGATGACGGAGGAACGCGGCGCGCAACACCGGCGGCGGCATGCCAGCGAATGAGGCAACCTCGCCGCGCGACACGCGGGCCACGACCTCGGCCTCGGCATCGAGCAGAACCGTCGGATCGAAAGTCAGGACTCGCTGTTCATCCGGCATGCCAAAGCGACGTTAATGACACACCACCCTCCAGCAAAGCGCGACGACAGGGGTTGGAACCCCAAGCTACCGGAACGATGCCAACTGCGCGGGATCGAATGCCGGCAGCATCGTGACGTGCCGCTCCGCGCCTATCGGTGCCGCCATGCGCGCCAGCACCGCAGCCGGAATGCTGTTCGTCGGCTCGAGCGTATCCACCGGGCCAGGCGTCCCCGCGGCGAATCGCCTGGCAAGCGCATCGACGAAACAGGCCCCGAGGCAACCGACCGGTTCGGTCAGCTTGTCGTACAGCACCAGGGGATCGGCGGGTAGCGCCCCGCTGAGGTTCAGCACGTTTATCTCCGGGGATACCGCGACGACCGGTCCGGCATCGACCGCCTCGATCACCTGATGGATGGTCCACACCGTGCTCGTCGCCCCGCGTGCGGCCAGATCCTCCGCCGGCGTCGGGCCCGCGCCAAAGCCGTGCGCCAGGTCGGTCGGATGGAAGTTGTAGATGCCAAAGGCCGGCCGATTGATGATCCACGCGTCGATCACCTGACCGAAAACGCAACTGATGATCGCATCCGGTCGCCAGTGGTCCAGCAGCGCCCGGAACCCGTCGATCTTGATCTCGCCGGTATAGGCCGGCACGCCCTCGCGCAACGCCGCCTCAACGATCGCCGTCTCGATTGCCACCACCTCCTCGTGGTCCATGTGATGCCACACCCGCTTCTTGAGACCGATGCGCGCCGTCGGGTTGACCGGATCGTCCGTCACCAGTCCGACGAGTTGCACGCGTCCCGGAAACCTCCGCGCGTACGCCTTCACCGCCTCCAGCACGACGTAGCCAAACTCGAAACTGGCGAACAGGACGACGCGCAAGCCACCGTCGGGCGCCTGCGCAACCTCATCGGGAGCCGGCAGGATCAGCTCGCCCCAACGCGCGCCCGCCACCGGCACGAATTTGCGCCCCGGATGATCCAGCGCCAGCCGATGGTTCAGCTCGGCTTCGCGTATCAGATCGGAGGAGGCTTCCGCGTCAGCCAAGGCAACTGCTCCTGAATGTTCGGCTGCCGCAAACTCTTGCATGGCGGCCCGACCGGCGAAAGAGTCACGTAGGAGGCACCCCATGACCATGACCATTGGCGAGACCCCTGCGACGCAATTGCTCGGCTTCTGCGCCGGCACGATCATTTCGATTTCGGCGCTGCCACGCGTCTGGAGCATCATGCGCAATCCCCAGCTGGCGGCAGCGGAACCGATCAGCCGCAATGCCATGCTCGCCACCGGCAACATGCTGTGGGTCGTCTATGGCATCGAGACAGCGGCCTTGGCGGTTGCCGTGATGTGCGCGATCGCGGGCGTGTTGAACGGCCTGGTGCTGGCATTCGCCATCGCGGCGCGTCGCGTGCGCGGGAGAGTGCGGACCACGTGATGGCGGCGCCCTACCCGGCCAATACCTCCATCGAGGTGGACTTGATCAATGCCAACACGGGCTTGCCCGGCGCCAGTGCCAACCGGACAATCGCATCGGAGGTCACCCGCGAAACCAGCGAGCCGCTCGGCAAGGCGATCTCGACCAGAACCGATCGCCGCGTGCTGTCGTTGGCAATGCGCCGCACGGTGCCCGGGACGATGTTGTGGAGACTGATGAAGTCGGGGGGCTTGCTGGCCAGAATAACCTCGCGCGCCGGAATGCGGACGCGCCGTTCCGCGCCGATCGGCGCATCGAGCAGAGGCACCCAGAATTCGGCACCACCGCCTTCCAGACGCGAGAGCTCGCGCCCGGCATCGTGCTCCACAACACGGCACATCAGCACCGCGGCAGCATCATCGCGCTGTGCCAATGGCAGGCCCGCATGCGCGGCGATCTCCGACACCGGTCCACATGCGATCACTCGGCCGGATTCTATCAACACCAGCGAATCCCCGAGCTGGACAACCTCGTCGAGCGAGTGCGTCACGTACAGCACGGGCAACTTCAGCTTGGTCTTGAGCCGCGTCAGATACGGCATGATCTCCGACTTGCGCGCGACATCGAGGCTGGCGAGCGGCTCGTCCATCAGCAGCAGATGCGGCTGCGCCAGCAAGGCGCGACCGATGGCAACGCGCTGACGTTCACCGCCCGACAACGTGTGCGGCCGCCGCGTCAGCAGCGCACCGATGCCGAGCAGGTCGATCACCTCCTCGAACCTGATCGGCCCCGGCCCGACGCGGCGCATGCCGAACCGCAGGTTGGTCGCAACCGACATATGCGGGAACAGCCGCGCATCCTGAAACACCAGCCCGATGCGCCTGCGTTCCGGCGGCAGCCAGGCGCCCGACGCGGTATCGCTCAGCACCTGGCCGTCAAGCACCACGCTGCACTCATCCGGTCGCAACAGACCGGCAGCCGCATTGATGATCGTCGACTTCCCGGAGCCGGACGCGCCGAACAGGATGGTGACACCAGGCGTCGGCACATCGAATTCGAGGTCCATGCGGACAGTCGTGAACTGATGGCGCAACAGCACGTGAAGGCTCATCGGCCAAGCATCACGTTCAACCGCTTGGAGAGCCATTCCGACAACAGCAATCCAATGAGCGCCAGCGTCAGCGACACCATCGAGAGCTCGGCCGCCTTGGCTTCGCCGCCTGGAACCTGCAGCGCCGCATAGATCGCGAGCGGCAGGGTCTGGGTCTCTCCGGGGATATTGGCAGCAAAGGTGATGACGGCGCCGAACTCACCGAGGCATGTCGCGTAGGCGACCACGGCACCGACGAGTATGCCCGGCGACGCCAGCGGCAACGTGACATTCCACCACCGATCCAGCCAGCCCGCGCCAAGCGTGCGTGCTGCCTGTTCCAACCCTCGGTCAGCGGCTTCGAGCGACAGGCGCGTGGCGCGTACCATCACCGGGAAGACCATCACGGCCGCGGCGAGACTGGCGCCCGCGGTGGTGAACACCAGCCGCACACCGAACCAGTCGAGCAGCAGCGACCCGATGGGGCCTCGAATGCCGAACAGAATCAGCAGGAGCCAGCCGGTCACCACCGGCGGCAACACCAGCGGCAGATGTACCAGGGCGTTCAGCACCGGTCGACCGGGAAAGCGATATCGCGCCAGCACCCAGGCGGTCAGCACGGCGAGTGGCAGTCCGAAGCCGACGGCACGCGCAGCCACGTCGAGCGTCAACCGGACGGCCTGCCACTCCTCCGGTGTAAGGTTCAGTCTATTCGACCTTGAAGCCGCGCTTATCGAAGATCGCCCGCGCGTCCGGTCCCGCCAGGAATGTCATTAGCGCGCGCGCCTCCGGCGTATCGCCCGCCTTGACCACGGCGAACGGATACGACACCGGATCGTGACTGTTGGCGGGAAAAACCCCAGCCACCATCACGCCTTTCGACACGGCGGCATCAGTCGCATAGACGATGCCGGCGGGGGCCTCGCCGCGCTCCACCAGCAGCAAGGCGGCGCGAACATCATCGGTGCGCGCGAGGCGTGGCTGCACTGCGTCCCACATCCCGAGCTTCTTGAGCGCCTGTTCTGCATAAAGCCCAACCGGCACATGCGCAGGATCGCCGGTGGCAATGCGGCCGTTCGGTCCAAGCAGGCCGAGCAGGTCGAAGCCCGGGCCGATCGTGACGTGCTGTGGTTTGTCAGCGGGGACCACCAGCACCAGGTCATTGCCCAGCAGGTCCTTGCGCGTGTCGGCGACAATCAGCTTCTTGTCGGCCAGGTAGTCCATCCACTTCTCATCTGCGGAGGCGAACAGGTTCGCCGGCGCGCCCTGCTCGATCTGTCGCGCCAGGGTCGAGCTGGCCCCGAACGAGAGCCGCAGCGGCTGATGGCCGTCCTTCGCCCATTGCGCCGAGACGTCCTTCATCGCATCCGTCAGGCTGGCGGCGGCGAACACTGTCAGCTCCTGCGCCCGAGCGGCAAGTGGTGCGAGCAAGAGGCAAAGGGCCAGCAGGAAACGCATCGATCCGTACCTCTTTTGGTTCCACCGCAGGAACACCGGCCTATGTCGGCCACTGTCGTCTGCGACGGTATGGTCGTTAGGATACAGCGGTTGGACGTGTCAAGGATCGGCCAGCCCGTGCACGGACCCGGATATGCGCGGGAACCACGACGCTGCTTGTCATCGGCGAGATGGCGCGTCACGCTGCGGCGACGGGCACGAACTCGTGAGAAGGCGCGTCGGGGGCATCGGCGATGGCGAAGCGAAAACCAGATCAGGCGGACACGCCCGCGAAGAATGATCGGCTGAGCATTCGGCTTGATCTCGCCTCGGGTGCGCGAATCGGTCCGGGCAAGGTGGCCGTGCTGGAGGAAATCGCACGCTCCGGTTCGATTTCTGCCGCCGGGCGAGTCTTACGCATGTCCTATCGGCGGACCTGGGAGTTGGTCGAAGACCTCAATCGCACAGTTGGCACCCCCGTGGTGGCCACCGCGGCAGGCGGGAGTGGCGGCGGCGGCGCCGTCCTGACGCGCGCCGGGAAGGCGATCGTCGAGCGTTACCGTGCCATCGAGCTGGATACGGCGCACGCCGCGCGCAAACATCTGCTGGCGCTTAACCGCGCGTGTGTGGATAAGTGATCGACTATGGAATCCGGTCACGACCGGCCATCTCGACCTGCACCGATTTGCGAACGATGGCGTTCCCGACGGCAACCTTACGATGGGCGGGGGAGCGCCGCCCTACGTTGAAGGTCACGCCACACCGCTACGTGACACGCGTATACACAGCGCGGCTGACGTACCCCTTGCGCGGGCCGCAGACCACAAAGGTCATGACATACCGATCGGGCGTCTCCAGCCGAAGGATCGCGTCATATTGGTCGAGCCTACACTGATGACGGCCACCCGATTGCAGTGGCCACAAACCATCCTGCGCTGGTGAGAACGCCAGATCGACGAAATGTGCACCAGCGTTCGCTCCATCAGCGAATGTCACGTCGATCGTGCCGTCTCGCAGCGCATAGATGTAGCGATTGCCGCCTTCCAACACCGTGCCGTCCGGCAAATGCAACGTCCCTGTTTCAGCCTGCATCAAACGTCGATCCGGCAGCTCGGTGCAGCATGCGGTCCCGACGAAATGGCCGCCCGGGTCCACCGTCCGGTCAATCGACCAGTTCCCCCGAAGCATCATCATGACCCGCTCAGCGGGCGATCCGTGCAACGGTTCGGAGACTATCGGGGTCGCAGCGCACGCGGTCTCGACAAGCGGCGCCGGGGTCGCACGAATTGTCTCCGCTGCGAGGTCCGACCTGGCGTGTGGGCCTACCAGCCGATAGTGCGCCGCTATCACCGGCCCGCGTGCAATGTAGGCGTGCAGCGGATGATTGGGGGACATCGGCGGCAGAACGCCCACCTCGCGCGCCAGGCCATCGGCCAACCCGACAAAATCACCATGCGGAAATTGCGGGCGCGGATTCGCAGTTCGAATGCGGCGCTCATCGTCGATCCCCTCGTGCATCGCCTGATCCGACGGGCGTGCGATCTCACCCGCCAGGATACCGGCGATCCAGCGCGATTGAAGTTCCATCACCGGAAAGTAAGGGCCGCGATAATGCCCCACGAAAACAAGTCCCGGGAGTGCCGGATGAAACACCTGCCTGTGCAGCAATGTTGGTTGCAGCCGATCGTCGGGATCGAACTCCAGCGCAGTCAACACAGACTGCTCGAGCAATGGCAATACGGTCGTATAGCCGGTACACATGACGATGGCATCGACATCGCGGCGCGTCCCGTCGGCGAATATTACACCCTGCGTGTCGAAACGCAGCGTAGCGGTGCGTTTCACCTGAATGGTCCCCTCGCTCACGTGGCGCAGGAAATCGTCGGTGATCACCATGTCCGTCGCCGGTTCTACGCCCGCCGGAAACGCAAGTTCGGGCGAGACCGCTCCGGGATCGCCACCGAGTTCGGCCAGGAACAGATGCGGCTTGCGGAACAGCCGGTTGTCCGGACTGCGGTTGAAGAACACCAGGTCGTATGGGTACGGCGTGCCACCCGGCCGCGACGTGACGAATCGCGGGATGAACCACATCGGACGCCGCAGACTGACAATCACCGATGCAGCATAGGACGCGATCTGGCCGGCGATCTCGGTGCCGGAGAAAGCCGGCCCTACCACGAGCACGCGCTTGCCCGCGAATGCTGGGCGATTGGCAGGGGCGCTGTCGCATTGAGCGGCGTGGCGGACCTCGCCGCCGAATTGGTCAAGGCCCGGAAACGTCGGCGTATAGGGCACCGAAAAGAAGCCCGTCGCCATGATCACGTGGTCGAAGACGTCGGTCTCCGCGTGGCCATTGTGCACCATGTCGAGCCGCCACGCGTGCGGACCGATGCGGCGCACGCTCGTCACCCGCACACCGAAATGGATATATTTCAGCAGGTTGAATTCGGCGGCATAAGCGGTGAGGTATTCTATGACCTTGCAGCGCACCGGGAACACATCGCTGCCTGGCGGCCAAGGAAAATCAGAGAAAGCACAACTATAGTGCGACAGGTTGGTGCGCATGTCGGATGACCAGGCTCCGCGCCCCGCGCCGGCCCACATGCCGCCGAAGTTCAGTGCAGCCTCGAGCACCACCGGCTCGATCCCATACTCCGCCAGCGCCTTCGCTGCGGCGAGGCCACTCGGGCCGGTACCGATTATCGCGACTTTCGGCATCGGACGCGCCGCCGCCTCCTGGTTGCCGACCGCTTACTGTAGCAGCGCCAACATGATGCCGCCCGACAATGCGGTGCCGAACACGCCTGCCAAATTCGGCCCCATCGCGTGGTAGATCAGGAAGTTCTCCGGATCGTCCTGCAGCGCCACCACGTGCGCCACGCGTGCTGCGATCGGCACGGAGGCGATGCCCGCGGAACCCAGCAGCGGATTGATCTTCTCGGTCAAGAACAGGTTCATGATCTTGGCACCGACCACACCCGAGGCGGTGCCGAACAGGAATGCGATCAGCCCGAGCACGACGATCTCAATCGTGCTTCCGGTCAGGAACTTATCGGCCTGCATGGTTGAGCCAATCGCCAGCGTCAGTATGATGATGACAATGTTCATCACCTCGTTGGCGGCGGACTTGGCCAGGCGCTCGGTCACCAACACTTCCTTGAACAGATTCCCGAGCATCAGCATGGTGATCAGCGGGGCGACCGGCGGCAGCAGCAGGTTGACCAGTATGCCGATGACTATGGGAAAGGCGATGCGCTCCACTCGGGTGACGACGCGCATCTGCTTCATCCGGATCATGCGCTCCTGCTTGCTGGTGAACAGTCGCATCACTGGTGGCTGGATCAGCGGCATCAGGGCCATGTAAGAATAAGCCGCCACCGAAATCTGTGGCAACAGATGCGGCGCGAGCTTCACCGCCATGAAGATCGCCATGGGGCCGTCGGCACCGCCGATGATACCGATCGCACCGGCCTCGTAGATCGTGAAGCCAAGCACTTTGGCGCCGATCAGCGCTACAAAGATGCCGAGGTGCGCGGCGGCACCCAAGATGACCAACTTTGGATTGGCCATCATCGGACCAAAGTCGGTCATCGCACCTACACCGAAGAATATGAGCGGCGGCAGGATCAACAACTCAACGCCGCGGTAAGCATAGTTGAAGAGCCCGCCTGGCAAAATGAGATCCGAGCCGGGCACGTTCGAGATGATGCATGAGAAGCCGATGCCTACCAGGAGCAACGGTTCGTATTTCTTGATGATGGCGAGCAGGATCATCGCGATGCCGACCGCGATCATCACAACATTGCCCCACCACAATTGGGCAACACCGGTCTGCGCACCCATTGCGCCGAAGAACGCCATCATTTGCTCGAGCATGGCTGCCTCTTATTTGTGTGACGCAAGCCCGCGCTGAGCGTGGCGCAGATCAATCAATGGCCGCGCCGCATGCTTTCTTCGTCGAGCTTGCCAAGGCGGTTCAACAACGGCAGCAGGCTCAGTACCAAAACCGATGCCGGAGATCATCACCATGCTGAGAATGAAATCGATCACGCTTAGAAGAACCGCGAATGTCAGGGTGTCTTTTTCCATTGATGCCTCCAGGAGACCAGCAAATGGGCGCGCGTGACGGAACCCGCGGGAGGATGCGAGTGCTCATCCCACCGTCATCAGCACCTGCCCGGTTTCCACGCTGTCGTTTGCCTTGACGGCGATGTTGGTGACCTTGCCAGCGAATTTCGCGCGAACTTCGGTCTTCATTTTCATCGCCTCGATGGTCGCTACCTTGTCGCCGATGGCGACATCGCGGCCGAGTGGCACGTCGATGGAATTCACCACGCCACCCAACGGTGCCACGACGCTGCCGGCGCCGGCGACGGCCTGTGCGGCGCTTGGCGGCGCTGGTGCCGCAACAGGTGCAGCGTGCACCACCGCGACGGGTGCGGTGTGCACGATTGGTGCAGGTGCCGCGGCGGTCGGATGACCTGCGTCAGCGCCCTGACCAAGATCTTCAACCACCACGTTGTAACTGCGACCGTCCACGCTGATACGAAAATTATGCATGCTGCTCATCCTCAATTGCGGGTGTGATGCGAGGTCTGTTGCATCCAGCGGCCTTCGATGGCCCAGACCCCGCTCTGGCGTTCCGCCTCGAGATGCACGATGCGATGCGCTCCAACCATCGCGTAAACCGCGGCCGCGATGACGGCGATGTCGTCATTGAGCGATGCTTCGGCGACGGCGACAGACAGCCCGGCGACTGCGGCGGGTGGCACTACAACGATCGCGGTCACATCAGGCGCGGCCTTGGATCGCGCCATCAATGCAGTGACGATGCGGAATCCCCAGTACATCAGGCTCACGACGCCGAGGATCGCCAGCCAGTTGGTCAGTACGGCGCCGCCAACCATGCTCTCATGCATTGCGCGACCTCGTCCTGCCTGTGGAACTCGGCTTGCGGTGACGGCTCACAACGGGATATTCCCATGCTTCTTCGGCGGTCTCACCTCGCGTTTGCTGCGGAGCTTCCGCAACGCGAGCGCCACCGTCCATCTGGTCGATGCCGGATCAATCACGTCGGTAATGTAGCCGTTGCCCGCCGAAAGGTACGGGGAGGCGAACTCCGCGCGATAGGCCGCTGCCAGTTCCGCCGCCAGGGCACGCCGATCGGGCGCTGCCTTGAGTTCCTTGCTGTAGAGCACGTTGATGGCACCCTCCGCGCCCATCACCGCGATTTCCGCCGACGGCCAGGCAAACACGAAGTCGGCACCCATCTCCTGGCTGCACATCGCCAGATACGAACCGCCATAGGCCTTGCGCAGGATCACCGTCACCTTGGGCACCGTCGCCGAGGCATATGCAAATAGCAGTTTGGCGCCGTGCCGGATGATGCCGCCGCGTTCCTGCTCGATACCCGGAAGGAAGCCAGGCACGTCGACCAGCGTCACCAGGGGAATGTTGAATGCATTGCAGAAACGGATGAAGCGGGCACCTTTGTCGGACGCATCGATGTCGAGCGCGCCGGCACGCACTGCCGGCTGGTTGGAGAGCAGGCCAACCACCATGCCCTCCATGCGCGCGAAATCCCACTATGAGGTTCTCGGCGAAACTCGCGTGCACTTCGAAGAAGTCGCCATCATCCACCAGGCGAGCGATCACCAGGCGCGCATCCAGCGGTGTCGAGCTTTCCGCCGGAATCAGCGCGTTCATCTCTTCGTCGGGCGTCTCGTCGATATCGGCGGTCAGCCGATGCGGCGGTTCCTCGGAATTGTTGGCTGGCAGAAAGCTCAGCAATCGCTGCGCGAGTTCGACGGCGTGCTTGTCGCTATCCGCGAGAAAATGCACGTTGCCGCTCACCGAGGCATGCATCGTGGCGCTGCCGACCTCGTCCATCGTCACGGTCTTGCCGGTGACTGCCTTGATGACCTCGGGGCCGGTTATGAACATCTGGGCGTTTGACTTCGTCATTATGACGAAATCCATCAACGCCGGAGAGTACGCCGCACCGCCCGCGCAGGGGCCGCAGATCACCGCGATCTGTGGTACTACACCGGACAGCAGCACGTTCTGGTAGAACACCAGGCCGTAGCCGGACAGCGCATCCACCGCTTCCTGGATGCGCGCGCCGCCAGAATCATTGAACGCAACGATCGGCATGCCGGTGAGTGCCGCGGTCTGCATCGCACGCACGATTTTCGACGCGTGCATCTTGCCGAGCGTACCGGCGGCGACAGTAAAGTCCTGGCTGAACGCAGCGACGGCGCGGCCACCAACATAGCCGGTGCCCACCACCACGCCGTCGGCCGGCAGATCCTTTTGCTTGGCAACGCCCGCCTGCCGGGTGCTGCGGATGTGCATGCCGATTTCCTGGAAAGTGCCCTCCTGGAACAGCGTCGCAAGCCGTTCACGCGCGGTCATGCGACCCTGGTCGTGGCGGGCGCGCGCCTTATCCTCGCCCCCGCCTTCCAACAGCTTGATCTGTCTGTCCTTGAAATCCTCGAGGACTGCGACGTTAAGCGTCATGGTGCTGTCAATCCTTATGAAGGCTGGTGAAGTCGCCAGGATCAGATCTGCTGCAGCTCCAACAGACAGCCGTTGAAGTCCTTCGGATGCAGGAACAGTACCGGCATGTTGTGCGCACCGATCCGCGGCTCTCCGGTGCCCAGGATCCGCACGCCCTTCGCCTTCAATTCGTCACGCGCGGCGAGCAGGTCAGCCACCTCAAAGCACATGTGGTGAATACCGCCGGCCGGGTTCTTTTCGAGAAATCCCTTGATCGTGCTGTCCTCGCCGAGCGGCAACAACAGCTCCACCTTCGTGTTGGGTAGCTCGACGAACACGACCGTGACCCCATGATCGGGCTGCGGCAGCGGCGCGGATACCTTCGCACCGAGCACGTCGCGATACATTGCAGTGGCTTTCTCAAGATCCGGGACCGCGATCGCGACGTGGTTGAGTTTGCCGATCATGGAAGTCTCTCCTGTAAGGCATGCCGCCGCAGCGCGGCTGCGGCCCTACGCGGTACTGCGAGAGTCCTAAACACCCGATTAACGCACGCGTACTACCGAGCGCCGAAAGGGAGTGCCTATCCAACTCGGTGATGGCCACGCGCAACCAACCCCGTCATGACCGGTCTCACCCTCGTCATGGGCGGGCTTGACCCGGCCATCTCGACCCCCACGCACTATTGCGAGAGATGAGGTCCCAGTCTGCAACTGTCACAAGGATTCAGCGGTCAATCAGTGCACGCCGGGTCCAGAGACCCGCCAAACGTTCAGTGCGCCCAGGAAACGCCGCGCATGTCGCCGTCCTGAGCGAACTTGTGGTGCATCGCGAATGACGAACGGAACGACAGCTGCTCGTGGCCAATGCGGACAAAGGACAGATAATCGTTGAGCTGGTCGCGGTATTCCGGCGCCGCGCAGTTGTCGATGATGAGGCGCGCGCGTTCCTTCGGGTCCTTGCCTCGCAGGTCGGCGACGCCGTGCTCGGTCACCAGTACCTGGACCGAGTGTTCGCTGTGATCCATGTGGCTGACCACCGGCACGATGGTCGAGATCTTGCCGCCCTTCTGCGTCGAGGGGCAGGAGAAGATCGAGATGTACGCACTGCGCGTGAAGTCACCGGAACCACCGATGCCGTTCATCATCTGCCGGCCCATGATGTGGCTCGAATTCACGCTGCCGCCGAGGTCTGCCTCAATGGCGGTGTTCATCGAAATGATCCCAAGCCGCCGCACGATTTCCGGGTTGTTCGAAATCTCCTGCGGTCGCATCAGGATGCGGTTACGAAACACCTTGAGGTTGTCGTAGACGTGCTTCGAGGTCTCCGGGCTTAAGGTCATTGCGGTCGTTGAGGCAAATTTCACGCGGCCTGCCTCGATCAGCGGAACGCAACTGTCCTGCAACACCTCGGTATACATCTCAAACGGCGGCACCGCATTGTTGCGGCCGAGCGCACCGAGAACCGCGTTGGCGATGTTGCCCACACCCGATTGCAGCGGCAGGAACGTGTCGGGGATGCGTCCTGCCCGCATCTCGTCGACCAGGAATTCAGTGACATTCTGGCCGATGCGCTCGGTCACCTCGTCGGACGGATCGAAGCCGCCGGTCTCATCCGGCTGGCTGGTCATCACGATGCCGGCAATCTTCGCGGGGTCGACCAGGCAGACCGGCGAACCAATGCGGTCGCTCGGACGATAGACATGGAACTCGGCGCGCGCCGGCGGATCCTGCGGCTCGAAGATGTCGTGCATCCCCAGCAGTCCTTGCGGATGGTGGGAGTTGATCTCGATCAGGATCTTGTCTGCCATCCGCATATAGGTATTCGCCGCACCGACGGCGGACGACAACACGACGGCTCCGCCGGGTGTCACATCCACTGCCTCGACGATGGCGTAGTCGACCTTGCCGAAGAAGCCGTAGCGAACCTGCTGCGGCAGTATGGACAAATGCATGTCGACGTAGTGCACGTCACCGGAATTGATCTTCTTGCGCAAGATCGGATTGCCTTGGTACGGCGCGCGAAAGCTGATCGCATCGGCCTTGGCCAGTTCGCCGTCCACCGAGGCACCGGTCGAGGCACCGGTCAGTACCCGCACTTTGAATGGCCGGCCCGCCGCGTGCTCCGCCTCAGCACGGCGTGCCAAAGCGCGCGGGGTGGCCTTGGCACACCCGGCCGGCGTGAAGCCGCCGAAGCCGATTGTGTTGGTGTCTTCGATCATGGCTGCCGCCTCTTCGGGCGAGAGCACGGGAAATGGAAGCTGACTCATGGTGTTCTCCAGAATTCTAAGTTCGGTGCGATGAGGAAAGCGCGCGAGGAACCGCAACAGCGGGTGATCCGGCCGGCGCTGAGAGACCTTTGAACAGCGCCCGAATGATCCGGTCCGAAGCTATCACCGGCGACAAGGCACCGGCGCGGACCTGGACGGCGGCGTCATTCGCCAAGGCGCTGACCGCAGGGTCTTGCAGCAGGACGTCATGCATGTGCTGATTCACCAGCGACCACATCCAGTTGGCGTCCTGCTCGCTGCGCCGGCGCTTCTGGTAACCGGACGACTCGCGCTCCGCGGTGCGGCTGGAAATGATCTTCCAGATCTCCTCCACACCGCTGCCTTCCAGCGCACTGCACGTGACCACCGGCGCCATCCCCTGGTCGGGATCGGCCAGCAACGTCATCGCATAGGCGTACTTCGCCGCCGCCTGCCTGGCGGGGATCACGTTCTGGCCATCCGCCTTGGTGATGGCGATCAGGTCGGCAAGTTCAAGCAGGCCACGCTTGATGCCCTGCAATTCGTCGCCCGCCCCGGCCACCATCAGCACCAACAGAAAGTCCGTCATCTCGGCGACCGTCACTTCCGACTGGCCGACGCCGACAGTCTCGATCAGCACGATGTCGTGGCCGCCCGCTTCGCACAGCAGCATGGTCTCGCGCGTCTGCCGGGCGATTCCACCAAGCACCAACCCGCTCGGCGAGGGACGGATGAACGCGTTCGGATCAGTGCTGAGCTTGATCATGCGCGTCTTGTCGCCGAGCAGGCTGCCGCCCGACCGCGCGCTGGACGGATCGATCGACAGCACCGCCACGCGATGTCCGCGCTCGGTGAGAAAGCCGCCGAAGCGTTCGATCAGCGCGCTCTTACCGGCCCCCGGAACGCCGGTCATGCCGATACGCATCGACTTGCCGGCGTGCGGCAACACCGCGTTGACCAATTCCCGCGCCATCTCCTGATGATCGGCCCGCGACGACTCGATCAGGGTGATCGCCCTGGCAAGCACCCCGCGATTGTGCGCGAGAATGCCCTGCAGATAATCGCCCACCGTCAGCCGAGGTGGCGCCGTATCCGCACGTTCACGCTGCGGTGCCCAATGCCCGCTCACGGAAGCTGCCTAACTCACCGCCGCTTAGGCAGCCTTGTCGGTGATCCGGTTGAGCAGGACGTCAAGGATCTTCGCCGCCGAGTCGGTAATCACCGTCCCGGGTCCGAAGATCGCATCGGTCCCTTTTTCGTACAACTCGTCATAGTCCTGTGGCGGAATGACACCGCCTGCGATCACCAGAACGTTGCGACGACCGCGCGCGACCAGCGCCTGTTTGAGCTCTGGCACAAGGCTGAGATGTCCCCCGGCCAGCGAGCTGGCACCAACCACGTGGACGTCGTTGTCCAAGGCTTCCTGGGCACATTCCTCCGGCGTCTGAAACAGCGGGCCCACATCGACGTCAAAGCCGATATCGGCGAAGGCCGACGCAACCACCTGCTGCCCGCGATCATGACCGTCCTGACCGAGCTTGGCGATCAGGATACGCGGCCGCCGGCCTTCGAACTTGATAAACGCCTCAACTTTGGTACGCACCGTCTTGATAGCCATCGCGCCCTCCCCGACCTGCTTTGCATAGACGCCGGTCGCGAGTTGCGGCGTAGGCTGGAAGCGGCCAAAGACCTCCTCCAGAGCAAAGCTGATTTCGCCCACCGAGGCCTTCAGGCGCGCCGCCTTGATCGACAGGTCCAGCAGATTGCCCTCGCCGCTGCGGGCACACTCGGTGAGCGCCTTCAGTGCGGCATCGACCAAAGCCTGATCGCGTTGCGCCCGCAGATCTTTCAGTCGCGCGATCTGCGAACCGCGCACTGCGGTATTGTCGATCTTCAGGACGTTGATCGGATCGTCTTTCGTCGGTTGGTACTTGTTCAGACCAACGATGGTCTGCCGCCCGCTATCGATCATGGCCTGGGTATGCGCTGCCGCGCCGGCAATCCGCATCTTCGGCAGCCCCGCCTCGATCGCCTTCGTCATGCCGCCATGTTCTTCGCATTCGACGATATGCGACCACGCCTTGCGCGCCAGTTCCGCAGTCAGCGCCTCCACGTAATAGCTGCCGCCCCATGGATCGATCACGCTGTCGGTGTCGGTCTCCTCCTGCAGGAACAACTGCGTGTTGCGCGCGATGCTGGCGGCGAACGCGGTCGGCAGGCCGAGTGCCTCATCCAGCGAGTTGGTGTGCAGGCTTTGCGTCTGGCCTTGCGTCGCAGCCATCGCCTCCACGCAGGTGCGGGTAACATTGTTGTAGACATCCTGCGCGGTAAGGCTCCAGCCGCTGGTCTGGCTATGCGTGCGCAGTGACAGACTCTTGGGGTTCTTCGGGTCGAACATCTTGACGATCTTCGCCCATAGCATGCGGGCCGCGCGCATCTTGGCGACCTCCATCATGACGTTCTCGCTGATCGACCAGAAGAACGACAGGCGTGGCGCGAAGTCATCGACCGACATGCCCGTCGCAACGCCGGTGCGCAGATACTCGAGCCCGTCCGCCAGTGTGTAGCCCAGTTCCAGGTCGGCGGTCGCGCCGGCTTCCTGCATGTGATAGCCGGAGATACTGATGCTGTTGAAAGCCGGCATGTGCTGGCTGGTGTAGCTGAAGATGTCACCGACAATCCGCATGCTCGGCGCCGGCGGATAGATGAACGTGTTGCGGACCATGAACTCCTTCAGGATATCGTTCTGAATCGTCCCGGTCAGCTTCTTCTGTTCGACACCCTGTTCCTCGGCGGCGATCACATACATCGCGAGTATCGGCAGCACCGCGCCATTCATCGTCATCGACACACTGATCTGATCGAGCGGCAACCCGTCGAACAGAATGCGCATGTCGAGAATACTGTCGATCGCGACGCCCGCCATCCCGACATCGCCGAGCACGCGAGGATTGTCGCTGTCATAGCCCCGATGCGTCGGTAGATCGAAAGCGATGCTGAGGCCCTTCTGGCCCATCGCCATGTTGTGCTTATAGAACGCGTTGGAGGCCTCGGCCGTTGAGAATCCGGCGTACTGCCGCACCGTCCAAGGACGCGTAACATACATGGAACTGTATGGACCGCGCACGAACGGTGCAAAGCCCGGATAGGTGTCAAGGTGGTCGCACCCGGCGCGATCCGCCGCGGTATACAACGGCCTGACGCCAATGCCTTCAGCAGTCTCCCAGGTCAGCTCCGCGAGTGGTTTGAGCGCCGCGTGTTCGGCATCGTCATTCCATTGTTGCAGATCGGGCTTGGTCGCAGTCTGCGCGAAGGGCATTTCCGCGAAGTTTGGGATCTTGCTCATGCTGCTTCTTCCGCACGAAGGAGGGACCATAAGGCGTCGAGAACGTCACAGCGCATGTAGATGAACCGGTCGACGCCGGCAGCGCGGTAGACGGCCTCGGACTTGCCGGGATGACCAGCAAGGATCACGCTGCGCGCTCCAGCGGCCTTTAGTTTAGGCGCCAATTCCGCAACTGCGGTGGCGTATTGCTTGTCCGTCGAGCAGATCACTGCGATCCTTGCGTCGCCTGCCGCAAAGTCCGCAGCAGATTCAGCGACATCGAATTTGGCTTCGCGGGTCGACACATCGAAGCCGCCAGCCTCGAAGAAGTTGCGTGCATAATTCTTTCGCGCCACCTGCTCGGAGATGGCACCGATGCCGGCGAGATAGACCTGCGGGCGATGACCGCGCTTGGTCGCAAATGCCTCTGCGGCATCGCGCAGTTCCTCGAACGCTGAGTCGTAGGGATGCACCACGAGCGGCGTCATGACCGTTGGCTCGCTGCCGTTCGGCACAAGCGTCTCGGCAATCTGTCCCAGCGTGGCACCGGCGTCGGCGGCGACCACCGCCGCCGCCGTCAACAGGCCACTACCGGCGGCCATACCGGACAAAGCATCGAGCACCATCGAACGCGGATGCTTGCTGCGCCAGGCGGTCAGACGTAGCGCGGCCGCTGCGGCAAGTTGCCGATAATCCGGCTTTTCCTGCGCGACGCGGTCGTCGGTCAACGTCGGATGTTCACTCACGCCGGTCACCGCAACCTTGCGCACGGCGATATCCTTTTCGCGCGCCGATTCGGTCGGCTTGATCTGGTCAGCGACCCAACCGGCGGTGACCGCTTTGACCATCCCGCCTTGCGCCTCGACCTGTTGGAGCACCGACCACGCGCGTTTGGCGACTTCGTTGGTGTACCATTCGACGTACCAGGAGCCACCGGCCGGATCGACCACCTGCGGCAGATGGCATTCTTCGGCCAGGATCAACTGCGTGTTGCGGGCATTGCGCCGGCTCGCCTCGCCCGGAAGACCGGTCGGCGTGTCGAACGGCGTGGTGGTGATGATGTCGGCGCCTCCAATCGCGCCTGCATAACATGCGACCGTGTTGCGCAGGATATTGAGCGACTGGTTGCGAGTGGTCAGCACGCGGCGACCGGTGGAAACACGAAGCCGCATCTTCTGTGCGCGGGCACTGCCGCCGCTCGCCGCAACCACGTCGGCCCACAGCTTGCGCATGGCGCGGATCTTCGCGATGGCGAGATAGAACCGGCAACCAAGCGCAATGCTGAACGTCATCTGCCGTGCGGCGGCTTCTATATCGATGCCCGCCCCAGTCAGTACGCGCAGGTAATCGATGCCTGTTGCCACTGCAAAGGCGACATCGGCGACCGCCGACGCACCGGCATTGTGATACGGCGTCGATGAGACCTCCACCGAGGTCATGCACGGCGCATTTTGTGCCGTCCACGCCGCCAGATCCGCCATCTGCTGCAAAGCAGTATCGAGCGGCATCGGCAGACCACCATCGCGCGCCAGCACCTTCAGCGGATCTGCGTTGAAGCCGCCAAGCAATTCGGACAACGGCACGCCGGCCTGCTTCGCTGCCGCCACATACAGGCTGGCGATAGGGAGAAATGCTGCGCCAGGATCGAAATGGAAACCGGCGATATCCAGTTTCACACCGCGCGCGAGACGCTCCATGTCGGCGACACATGAAACGCTGACGCCGTCGTGCCCGGTCAGATGCGCCGCATGCGGATTGTCAGCATCGAGACCATGCATTGCCGCGCCGTCGAGCCGCAGGTCGATCGAGGTGACTCCGCCATTCAGGTCTTCGAGGATATGCTCGTTGGCCACCGCGGGGTCGGGATGCGCGTGTTCCTGGCGAACGTCCCAGCCCGCGAGCGCGTTGCCCAGTGGCTGTGCGCCACGCACGAACGGCACATAGCCGGGCAATCCACCGGGATCACCGCCGGTTGGGAAAAGCTCCTCGGTGTAGAGAGCCTGGAGCTCGATACCTTCGTAGCTGCGCGACAGCATGCGCTTATCGAAATCGGCGCCCTTGAGTTCCAGCTCCACCTGCTTGTGCCACATCGCGCGGTCGATCCTGGGAAAGTCGGTGCCGAGGTGGAACTCTTTGGCAATCGTGACCACGACGGATCTCCTGATTGGTACCGAGAATTCTAAATACTGCGAATAGGTATGGGCGGGGCCAGTGGCCGGGCGGTCGACGTCTCAAGAAATGACCCAGAGCACGCCAAGAATGAGCTGTGGCGTCAGAATGCGCAGGCACATGGTCAAAGGATATACCGCGGCATAGGCCGTCGCCTGCGCTTGCGACGGGTTTATCGAATTAGCGAATGCCAGCGCCGGAGGATCGGTCATGCTGCCGGCCAGCACGCCACACAAGGTCAGGTAATTCACCTTGAACAAACTCCGCGCCACCAGCCCCACAACGCAGATCGGAATGAATGTGATCAGTGCGGCGCACCCCATCCATAGCAATCCGTCACCGTTCATCACCGTGGCAACGAAACTCTTGCCGGCGTAGATGCCGACGCAGGCCATGAACATCGACACGCCGAGCTCACGCAGCGTATCGATGGTGTCCGGTGGCATGTTCCAGCGCAACGGCCCAATGGTGCCGATACGCGCAAAGATGATCGCCGAGACAACCGGACCACCGGCCATCCCGAGCGCCAGCGGCGCCGGCACGCCCGGAATGTAGACGGGAATGCTGCCCAGCAGCACACCGAATGCGATGCCGATGAAGATCGGGATGATCTGGGTATGATTGAGTGTACTGCTCTGATTGCCTACCAGTGTCTCGACCTGCTTCAGCCGATCCTCCTCGCCGACACAGGTTAGGTAGTCACCGAATTGCAGCTTCACCGCCGGTGACGGCGTCAGGTCGATGCCGGCGCGGTTCAGCCGGGTGATCGTCACGCCATACAGATCGCGAATATGCAGGTCGGCGATATGTTTGCCGAACACCTTGTTCTGCGACACCAGCATGTCACGCGACACCAGCGGACTGTCGATCTCATGCAACGCCATCCCGGCCTCGACGCCAAGCAGGTCACGGAGTTTCTCGAGTTGCAGCCGCGGTCCATTGCAAAGCACCACGTCGCCGACGTGGAACACGTCCTGCGGTATGGCGACGTGCTGAACGCCCTCATGCATCACGCGGCTTATGATGACGCCGAGCGAGACGTTATGCAGACTCGGCACTTCCGACAGCGCCACGCCATTTACCGCCAGGCTGCGGATCTCGATGCTCATGCGTTCTATTGGCAAGTGAGTTCCGATGCGCGCCTGGGTGAACTTCGCGGCCTCACTCGGAACGCTGACCCGGAACAGCATACGCAGCAATCCCATGGTAAGCAGGATGCCAATGATGCCGAACGGATAGGCGACGGCATAGCCGAGGCCGGTGGTGGCGATCTGCTGTGGCGCCGCATGCAATGAAGTCAGCATCTGCTGGGCAGCGGCAAGTGACGGCGTGTTGGTGGTCCCGCCGGCGAACAGGCCGGTGACGACTTCCAACGGCAAGCCAACGGCAAAGTGGATGATCACCGCGGTCAACGCGCCCAGGGCCACGATGGCAAAGGCAAAGGAGTTGAGCAGCGCGCCATCTTTCTTGAAGGCTGAGAAGAAGCCTGGGCCGACGCGGATGCCGATCGCATACACGAACAGGATGAGTCCGAAGTCCCGCGCAAACGCGAGCAGGTCGAGGTTCATCTTGAATCCGAAGTGGCCAAGCGCGATGCCGATAAACAGCGGACCGGCGATGCCAAGCTGAATCGGGCCGAACCTGATCTGACCAAACGAAAGACCGAGGACCGAGACCAGCGCAATGACCATGACGGCATTGCCGACGTGCTCGCCACTGAAGAAAAGATCAGAGAACCACATGCTTCACCTGTCGTCTGGACGTTGCAGCGTTGGGAATGCGTCTTCGGAAACAGCCCTGCTCTCGGCAATCGGCACCGGAGCGACCAAGTCTGAACACTGCGGGGGTTAAGAAACCTTCAACGTGCAGCGATGGGGTTCGAAGTACGACTGTATGTCTGGCGATGCCGCGCAGAGATGGTCGCCGGCGCGGTGGAAGCCATGCCAAGGCGCGAAGCACCGTTTCTCATCTGGGAGGATCGCCGAAGCCGACACCGATATTGTCGCCGGCCGACTGATCGATGAGGCGGAGATCGACGCGCGAAGCGACAGGATCGGCACAGATCAAGTGCTGCCGCCCGTCAAGCAGCGGCAATGTGCCTGGACCGCCATGCTACACCGAGACAGCCTGCCATCCGGACACCGACACTATGAAACCACCGATGACGTGTTGGTGTTGCGCGTGTTTGGCCCTTGCAGGTCCCACGCGAGGCATCAGCCTTTGTGCGCGCGTTCGATCGGCCGCCTTAAAGTGGCACGGGATGTGAGGCGTGCAGCATCGCAAGGTATTTCAACCACGGATGCACACTGATGAACACTGATGAGGGCGGGGTTGATCGGATCACTGAGCCGGTCGTCGGCCGCGCCGTCCAGGTTTTGAATACGCTGGAGACAAGGTTTACATGAATGCGTTGATGCACGAGTTGGGCTGGACGTTGTGCAGCAACACGGTGTCACCGTTACACATGAAGGGGTGGTCGCCGCGGTTATAATGTTGCCCTCGTGGTTGAGGGGGACGCTCATTGTCGAATTGAAGGCGGTCAAGACACTCGATGATGCGCATGCCGCGCAATGCCTCAGCTATCTGAAGGCGACGGGATTGCGCGCCAGCCGCTGTTGAATTTCGGCTGGTTGCGGCTGGAGATCCACCAGATTGCTCATGGGTTTTGACGCCGCTCGGTAATCATACCATCGGCCTTTGTAATTGGCCGCTCTGGCCACTGTCCGTCATGGCCGGCGCAGGCCGGCCATCCACGTCTTCCGCCGGTAACTGCGGCATAGACATGGCTACCGACCGTCAGCATGACTATTAACGGCACCCGGGAGGAGTCAGGACTTCGGGCCAATGGTATCAGTGTGTATCCGTGTGCATCTGTGGTTGGAGTTTTCTTGCTTCACTGAGGCTAACTGGTGGTGGCTTGGCGCCTGTTCTCATCATGCTGCGAAGGTGGGCTGTCATGCGGTGCGGGAACGTTGCAGCAGCGGCTCAGCCTGATCAGCGTTGCGTTACATAGGCCCTGACCGGGCGCCGGTGCTCCCACCCGGCACATTCCAATTCGGGCGTATCGTTCTCCGCCTGCGGATAGCCCAGGCAGAAATACCCGACGAGGATCCAGTCGGCTGGCACATCGAGCGCTGCCGTCACAGCAACAGGATCAAGGATCGACACCCAGCCGAGACCCAAACCGACTGCCCTCGCCGCGAGCCAAAGCGTATGCGCTGCCATCACGACTGAGTAGGTCGTGGTCTCCGGCATGGTACCACGTCCCAGGCCACTGCCTTGCTCCGGATCAGGTTCGGCGAAGATGGCGAGGTGACACGGAGCCTCATCGAGTCCCGCCAGCTTCAGGCGCGCATACAGCGTCGCACGGCTCGCCGTCTGGCCACTGAGCGCGCGCGCGTTGCAGATCGTGAAACTGCCACGCACGGCGGCGCGACGCCCGGGATCGTCGACCGTGACAAACCGCCATGGCTCGCTCAAGCCGACCGAAGGCGCCAACGCGGCAATGTCCAGCAACTCGTTGAGCATCTCCCGGGGGATTGGCTCACGCCGAAAGCTGCGAACGTCGCGCCGCCACCGGAACAGGTCCGTCAATTGCCTGCGGAATGCATTGTCGAACTCGGGCACGAAGGCACCTGACCTTCCGTCGTATAGACAGATATGCGGCGCGGATTGTGTAGCCGTCGAACTCAGGTTTGCGTGGCTGCGAAGCGCATGTCGCGCGCGCTCCCGCGCTGGCGTGCAACGGCGCGTTCCGTCAACCAGCCGAACAGCAGGCCGAGCGTGGCCCACATCACCGCCTGTGTACCCAATGATGCAATTCTGAAGTTCCACAGCAATACTGCGGGAAACTGCTCCGGCACCTCGTTGATCGAGGGCAGCAGCAACTGTGCGGCGAACACAACAACCAGATAGCCCGCGCCCGCGATCAAGGCGGCAAACCACCCATCGTGCCGGCGAGCGAGCAGCTTACGCAGCATTATGGCCCCAACCATCGCCCCGACCGAGACCAGCATCATGGCAAAATAGAGCGCGGTGCGCTGGTCGATCGTATCCGGCTGCCCGACCGAAGGCGGATTGGCGGGATATTTCAGTGCCGGCACGAGATAGATCGCGACGAACCCAGCACCGGCCAGCAGTGCGGCCACGGCGCGCGGGCTGCAACTCCCCATGCGCCCGTTGGCGGCGGCAAACACCAGGGCGAACAGTCCGCCGAACGCCGTGCAGTAAACCACCACGCCAGTGAACAGTCCGAGCCCCGCCTGCACCGATCGGCTCACCAGTTCAGGTTCGTCCTCGTGACGCATTCCCTTGGCCGCATCCTGCGCGGCCCTGGCCTCGTCCAGTTTGGTCTCGAAGGCGATTGCCCGATCGACCTGCGGCTCGCCGAATACCTTGCTGAAACCGAATGTTAGCAGGCCGGCGACGACACCGACCAGCATGCCCCGGATGAGCAGCGTCCTGACCATGTCGGCGGTTCCCCGCTCAATGGCACGGGAAGCCGAGCAGATGCCGCCCATCATGCAGGAACTCGTGCACATACATGCCGCGGATCAGAGAGGTCGCACCTTCTTCCGCACCGACAAAGTAAAGCGCCAAAAGCAGCACGGCGCCGAACAGGACCCATGGCAACAGTTCCCGCACCGGGATTGGGGCAAGCGCGACGTCAGGCACGAATGCAGTGTCGACCGATGAGGTACCAGACATGGTTTGGCTCCTGGGGATTTCGCGTCCCATCGCGCAAGCATGGTATCGTGGCTGGGTCTGACTTTCGAACACCCGCTCCCCGGCGTGTCGTTCAATTCACAGCGGCGCGACCGTACCGGATTTCCACCGGCTTCCAGTTCCACGACAATGCAGCGACCCTACGGAGCATGCTTGCGACTGTCAAACGGAATGCAGCAATGAGTGGTCGTCTTACAATGGTATGTCATGCAGCGACGAGTGCCGTTCGCGCGGCGCATTTTCCGCTGGATGAGGCACTCAATTCGCGAGCCCATACGATGGCATGCGAAATGGCGTCGCAGCTCGGCCGGGTCGATGTTGCCTGGACCAGTCCGGCGCTCCGTGCGAGGCAGACCGCCGCAGCTTTGCAGCTCGATGCCGAAGTCGATCCCAGGCTGGGAGACATCGCGCTCGGCCGTTGGGCGGGCCACTCGCTCGACGAGATCGCGGCTGCCGAACCGGAGGCGGTGCGCGCCTGGACCTCGGACCCGGATGCGGCGCCGCACGGCGGCGAATCCGTCATCGATCTGCTGAGCCGGACCGAACCATGGCTGGCGGCCGTAGCCGGCGATGACCGGCGCGCGGTGGCGGTGACACATGCGTCGGTCATCCGTGCCGCGATCATCCTCGCGATCGACGCGAAACCGGTTTCGTTCTGGCGCATCGATGTTGCCCCGCTTTGCCGCGTCGAGCTGCGGATGAATGCGGGGCATTGGCGGCTGCGATCGATCGAGCGCGCGGCGCGCCGACCGTGAGGTTTGTTCTCGTGCGCCATCCGCCGGCGGTGGTGGCGCCGGGCGTTTGCTACGGTCGGCTCGAAATCGCTTTGCGTGGGGATGCAACGGAGACTGTCCGCGAGATCGTATCGGCCATTGCGGGAGCCGGTGCCGTGCAGGTGTGGGCCAGTCCGGCGAGCCGCTGCCTGGTGGTGGCCGAGGCGGTCGCGCGCGCCATCGGGGCGGATCTACTGGTCGATCCCCGCTTGCAGGAGCTGGATTTCG
The DNA here is from genome assembly GCA_963726125.1 of uncultured Alphaproteobacteria bacterium. Classification (GTDB taxonomy): domain Bacteria; phylum Pseudomonadota; class Alphaproteobacteria; order Acetobacterales; family Acetobacteraceae; genus JAMXLO01. The sequence continues at coordinate 55,696 of CAVSBG010000007.1, forward strand.
GTACCTGGGAGGGGATCGATTGGAACAGCGTCCCGCGCGCGTCGCTCGATGCCTGGGCCGCCGATCCAATCGATTTTGCACCGCCAGGGGGTGAGTCCGGCAAGGCTCTGCTCGCGCGAGTGCGCGCGGTGCATCAGGCGATTGTCGCCACGCACCAGGATTGCGTTGTCGTCTCGCACGGGGGACCGCTCAAGCTGCTGGCGGCACTGATCCGGCAGGAACCCCCGGACCTGTTTGCGGGAGCACCACCCTTGGGGTCCGTGCAGGTGTTTACTGGATGAGGGAGAGCACTGCGCATTCGGTGACAACGACCGCTGCCCCCAGTACGTCGCCGGTGTAGCCGCCTAGCTGCCGGTGCGCGATCCAGGCAATTGCTAGCGCGCTCATCAACGCCGCGATGGTGGCACCGAGTGCCGCGCCAGACGGCAGCAGCGCGAAAGCCAGCACCGTGGCGATCCCTGGCCCAAGCGCGGTACGGCCGAGCCCGCTTCCCCGCAGTTCGGCGGCGAGCCCGTCGGAGCGGGCCGGCGCTGAGGTCAGCAGCAGGACTCCGATCGCGCCGCGTCCCAGCGCTGCGGCCACAATCAGCGCCACCGCTACCCGCACGGGCTGAGCCAGCGTTGCCAGCACAGCTCCGCGTGCCGCGAGCGACAGCATCAATGCGAGGCCGCCGAATGTGCCGATACGGCTGTCGCGCATGATCTCCAGCTTGCGCTCTCGTGTCCGACCACCGCCCAGACCATCGGCGAAGTCGGCGAGGCCGTCCTCGTGCAACGCGCCGGTCACCAGCAGCATGGACGCCAGGGTCCAGACGGCGGCCACGCCGGAAGGCATCCCGAGCCGCGCGCAAACCCAGAAGACTGTGCCGCCGATGGCCCCCACAACGGCGCCCACCACTGGGAACGCCCACACCGCATCGGCCAGCCGGCCGGCTCTGGCGCTGGTCGCGAGCCAGCCGACCGGCAGGCGGGTCAGCAGCATGAAGGCGCTGGCCAGGTCGGTGCGCAGCAGGTCGATCAGTCCCGATCGCGCACGCCGGCCTCGGCGAACGTTGCCATGCCGGTGTGGCACGCCAAGGCCGCGCGGACGATCGGAATGGCGACCGCCGCGCCGGATGCCTCGCCCAGCCGCATCCCGAGGTCCAGTAGGGGGACCTGATGCAACGCGTCCGCAAGCGCGCGATGACCGGCTTCCGCCGAAAGGTGCGCCACGCGGGCATGCTCCAGTCCGTCCGGCCGCAGCAACGCCAGCGGTGCTGCCGCGGCGGTGCAGACAAACCCGTCGAGCAGCACCGGAATGTGCTGCTGCCGCGCCGCCAGCGCCGCGCCAAGAATCGCCGCAAGTTCGCGCCCACCGACCGCCATCGCGGCACCCAGAGGATCGTTTGCCGCTGCGCCATGGAACGCCAGCGCGGCGTCGATCACTGCTCGCTTGCGATCGAGCCCGGCATCATCCAGTCCAGTGCCCCGCCCTGCCCAGCGCTCCCCGCCACCACCGAAGAGCGCGGCCGCCAGTGCGGCAGCGGCAGTGGTATTGCCGATACCCATCTCGCCCAGTGCGAGCAGATCGGTGTCCGGCGAAACCGCGGCGAACCCCACTGACACCGCGGCCAGGAATTCCTCAGCGGTCATCGCTGAAGCTGCCGCCAGGTCCTGTGTCGGGGTCGCAAGGTCGAGCGGAAAGACCCGCAGCGCCGGCCCCCGCGTTCCCGGCAAGCTGATTGATGGCGGCGCCGCCATGAGCGAAATTCGCCACCATCTGCGCAGTGACCTCGGGCGGGTAGGGCGACACGCCTCGCGCCACCACGCCGTGGTTGCCGGCGAACACCAGGATTTCCACCCGGTCGAGCCGCGGCATAGCGCGGCTCTGCCAACGCGCCAGCCACACGACCAGATCCTCCAGCCGGCCGAGGCTGCCGGGCGGCTTGGTCAACTGCCCCTGGCGCTCGACCACCGCAGCGGCCGCGACGTTGTCGCCGTCCGGCGTGGCGCGGCACGCGACCGCTAACGCGTCGAGGCTGGCAAACTCGCTCACGTTGAACCTACGAGCGGAGAAACCGGTGCAATTGCATGAAAGAATGAACCGCTGACCCGGCCTCGAACGCCGCCCGCCGGCCCCAGCGTGCGTCCCGCCGCATCGCTCAGCGTCGCCAGCGGCGCGTCGGTGCCAGGATCAGTGATGCTGGCGTAGTGGTACTCGTGGCCCCGCACCACCGTGCCCTCGGCTCCAACGGCGCAGGGCTGCAGCAGCGTCGCCTCGCGGTAGCCGAGATGCATCCGCCGCCGGGCAAAGCTTGTGGCATGGTCCAGCAGGCCGAGCATCGGGTGTCTCGCGCCAGCTGCGTCTTCCAGCACGGATCCCAGCACCATGTAGCCGCCGCACTCGCCGTGCACCGGCCGGGTTTCCCCGAACCGCAACATGCCGGCGCGGAAAGTCGCGGCATTGGCCAGCGCCGCGCCGTGCAGCTCCGGATAGCCGCCCGGGAGCCAACAGGCGTCGCAATCGTCGCGCGGTGCGGCATCGGCCAGCGGCGAAAATGGCACGATCTCGGCGCCGGCTGAGCGCCAGGCCGACAGCAGATGAGGGTAGACGAAGCTGAACGCGGCATCGCTGGCGAGCGCGATCCGCTGCCCCGGCGGCGGCAGCATGCGTCCGGCGGACGGCTCGGGTTGCCAGGTCGCCGCGTGGGCCAGAATGCCATCGAGATCGAGCGTCCGCTCCGCCAGATCGGCCAGCCGTTCCAGCAGATCGGCCAACCCGTCGTGCTCACCGGCCTGCACCAGCCCGAGATGACGCTCCGGCAATGCGATCGCGCTGTCCCGCGGCACGCTGCCCAGCAATGGCAACCCCAGGGGCGCCATCGCGCGGGCGATGCCTTCGTGGTGGCGATCGCTGCCGACCCGGTTCAGCACCACGCCGGCGATGCGGACGGCCGGATCATGCAGCATGAACCCTCGCGCCACCGCCGCGGCCGTCTGCGATTGGCCGGAGACGTCCAGCACCAGCAACACCGGCAGCCGATACCGCGCCGCCAGGTCGGCCGCGGCACCGCTACGCCCGGGCGCCGCCGCGACACCGTCGAACAGGCCCATCGCCGACTCGATCAGCACCACATCGGCGTCCTTCGCCACATCGGCGGCGATGCAATCCAACTGCGCCGGCGCCATCGCCCAGCTATCCAGGTTCGGACACGGCGCGCCGGACGCCGCGGCGTGGAATGCCGGATCGATGTAATCCGGCCCGGACTTGGCAGCGCGCACCCGCAGCCCGCGCCGGCGCAGCGCCGCAAGGATCGCCAGTGTCAGCGTGGTCTTGCCGGAGCCCGAGCGCGGCGCGCCGATGATCAGAGCGCGTGCTGCCATGGTGCGGCCTCCGCGAGTTCCGGCAGCAATTCCAGCAGGCGGCCGCGCATCGCAACGATCTCGCCCACCACCACGATCGCCGGCGATGCCAGGCCCTCGCGCGCCAGATCGTCCGGCAGCCGTGCCAGGGTAGACACCAGCACGCGCTGGCACGGCGTGGTGGCCTCGGCGATCACCGCCGCCGGCGTCTCCGCCGAAAGCCCGCCCGCCAGCAATTCCGCAACGATCGCGGCAAGCCGGCTGACCGCCATGTAGAGCACGATCGGCTGCCCCAGCCGGGCCAGCGCCGTCCAATCGATGGTCGGAGTCTCTTCGTCGCCGCCGGCGTGGCCGGTTGCCAGCACGATCGCGTGGTTCACGCCGCGCAGCGTGGCCGGGATCAGCGCCGCGGTCAGGCTCGCGAGGCCGGAGGTAATGCCGGGGATGACGCGGAACGGGATGCCGTGTTCCGCGAGCACCAAAACCTCCTCCCCGGCGCGGCCAAACATGTAGGGGTCGCCGCCCTTCAGCCGCAGCACGCGATGCCCCTGCCGCGCCAACTCGACCAACTGCGCCGCGATGTCGGGCTGCTTCGCCGACGGCCTGCCGCCGCGTTTGCCGGCGAACACCAGCCTGGCATCGGGACGTGCGAGGTCGAGAATGCACGGGCTGACCAATGCGTCGTGCACCAGCACATCGGCCTGCTCGATGCCGGCCAGCGCGTGCAGCGTCAGCAATCCCGGATCGCCAGGGCCGGCACCGATGAGCCAGACGTGGCCGGGCCGAAACTCCGGCATCCGCCGCAGCGCCGCCTCGAGCGCTCGCCCGGTCATTGTCGGCACCCCGCAAAGTGACACCCGGATGGCGCCGGCCTATACGCGGGAGCGTGGAACAGACACGCCCGCTGCGCCGAGGCTGGACCACTGGCACCTGCGCCACCGCCGCGGCCAAGGCGGCCTACGCGGCGCTGTTGGGCGACGCATTCCCCGATCCGGTGGAAGTGACCTTGCCACGCGGCGAACGGGTCGCCTTCGCGCTGGCCGAGACCAGCCGCGCGACCGGTTCGGCCACGGCCGCGGTGGTAAAGGATGCCGGCGACGACCCCGATGTGACCCACGGGGCATTGGTGCGCGCGACGGTCAGCCTCGGTCCGGCCGGCAGCGGCGTTACTTTCCGTGCCGGCGCGGGCGTTGGCACGATCACGCGTCCGGGCCTGCCGCTGCCACCGGGTGAACCGGCGATCAACCCGGTGCCGCGCCAGATGATCCGCACCGCCATTGCTGAGGTCGCCGCCAACAAGGCAACGCACGGTGATGTGGTGGTGGAAATCTCCATCCCGGATGGTGAGGCGCTGGCTTTGCGTACGCTCAACGGCCGCCTCGGCATTGTCGGTGGCCTGTCGATCCTCGGCACGACAGGCATTGTCGTGCCGTATTCCTGCGCCGCCTGGATCGACAGCATCCACCGCGGCATCGATGTGGCACGGGCGATGGGCGTCGAGCATGTCGCCGGGGCTACGGGCAGCACCAGCGAGGCCGCGGTGCAGGCACTGCACGCGCTGCCCGAGGTGGCGTTGCTGGAGATGGGCGATTTCGTCGGCGGGATGCTGAAATACCTGCGCTCGCATCCGGTCCGCCGCGTCACCGTGGCCGGTGGCATGGCCAAGATGACGAAACTGGCACAGGGCCGGCTGGACCTGCACTCGAAGCGGGGCGAGGCGGATTACCGCGCGATTGCCGAGCTGGCGCGGGCGTGCGGCGCGTCGGAAGCCGCGGCGACACTGATTGCCAACGCCAATACGGTCGCCGAGGCGTTTGCCGTGTCGGACGTGCCGCTCGGCGACGCTGTGGCCGCGCGTGCCTGGGAGGTTGCCGCAATGGCATTGCGGCCGGCCAATACCGAGCTGGAAGTCGTGGTGTTCGATCGCGCCGGCGGATTGCTTGGGCGCCATGGGTTCCTGCCGGTTCACGGGGAGCCTCCGGGGCGGAACCTGCGCCGATAGTCCGGATCGTACAGCGCGCTCTCGCGGAAACCTTCGGCTCCGAGCGCGCGGCCGACGAACACCATGGCGGTCCGTTCGATTGGTTGTTCAGCGACCTGCGCCTGGATGTCGCCCAGCGTGCCCCGGAGGATGCGCTGATCCGGCCAACTCGCCCGTTCCACCACCGCGACGGGGCAATCGGCACCGTACAGCGGAGCCAGTTCGCCGACGATCCGGTCCAGGGCATGGATCGCCAGATGCACCGCCAACGTGGCTCCGGTGGCACCGAACGCGGCCAGTGTTTCGCCGTGCGGCATCGCCGAGGCTCGCCCGGAGACGCGGGTCAGCACGACGCTCTGGGCGACTTCCGGCACGGTGAGTTCGCGTCCCAGAACAGCGGCGGCGGCAGCGAAGGCCGGCACGCCCGGGGTCAGCGTGTAGTCGATGCTGTGGCGCTGCAGCCGGCGGATCTGCTCCGCCACTGCGCTGTAGACCGACAGATCGCCCGAGTGCAGCCGCGCCACGTCCAGCCCCGCAGCCGTGGCTGTCAGGTATTCCTGCTCGATCTCGTCGAGCGCCATCGGCGCGGTGTCGACGATCCGGGCGCCCGTGGGGCAATGCGCCAGCAGTTCCGGCGGGACCAGCGAGCCGGCGTAAAGGCACACCGGGCAGCGTGCCAACAGATCGCGCCCGCGCAGTGTGATCAGGTCGGCGGCACCCGGCCCGGCGCCAATGAAATGCACCGTCATGCGGCTGACGCCGCCAAGGCGCAGGTGGCGCGGGCGCCGGCAATGCGCCGTAGAATCAGCTGGCTGCCCGTTCCTGCTGCCACGAGCGCACAGCCTTCCGCCACTGAGCCGGTGCCGATGGCGCGTTCGGCAATCGCCGATGACGTGACGCAACGCGGCTGGGCGGCCGTCAGGTCTGCCGCGCTGACCAGGATCAGCGGCACACCCAACGAGCGGGCGGCGTTGTGCAGCCCAACCTCATGCCGCTTGAACTCCGGCGCCGCGAGCGCGCGCACGGCACGACCGGACACCAGGCAGGCCTCGCGAACCACGGCCACGACGTCCTCGGCCGGGCAGTCCTTGCGGCAACCAATGCCGGCAACGATCCCCGTGTCGCCATGTTGGCAAAAGCCGGTTTCCATGTCCTGACCCGCAACGTTCATGGCTTGGTCACCGCCCATTGCGTCACGGTCATTGCCGGACGAAAGCCGTGCATCGAGCCGATCGCTTCCAGCCTGTCGATCGACAGCCGAACCAACGTACCGCCGTATGCTTTGCGAGCCGTTAACAGGCACGCTTCGGTCTCGATGGTGACGGCGTTGGCCACCAGCCGGCCGCCACCGCGCAGCGCCGTCCAGCAAGTCTTCAGCGTGCCCTCTCGGGTTGCGCCGCCACCCACGAACACTGCATCCGGCAGCGGCAGGTCTGCGAGTGCGGCGGGCGCCTCGCCGTTCACGACCCGCAGGTGCGGGACGCCCAGGGCTAATGCATTGCGCCCGGCTCGCGCCGCACGATCCGCCCGTGCCTCGATGCCGATGGCGCGGTTGGCGGGATGGCACAGCGACCACTCGATGGCGACCGAGCCGGAGCCACAGCCGACATCCCACAGCAATTCGCCGGCTCGCGGGGCCAGCGACGCCAATGTCACCGCACGCACCTCGGCCTTGGTGATCTGGCCGTCGTGCTCGAACAGCGCCTCCGGCAGCCCGCGCGCCAGCGGCAGGATGCGCGCGTCCGGTTCCGCCGCCACTTCGATGCCGACCAGGTTGAGCGGATCGACATCGTCCAGCGCGCCGGTATTGGCGGACACGCTGCGGATGCGTTCGCGCGGGCCGCCCAGCGCTTCCAACACATGCAGCAACGACGGGCCGAACCCGTTGCGGCGCAGCAGGTCCGCCAGCAGCCCAGGCGTCCGGCCATTCTCCGACAATGCCAAAATGCGCGTGCCCGGCTGCAGCAGCGGCAGGATCGCCGGCAGCGGGCGGCCGCAGAACGACAGCGTCGCCACGTCCTGCATAGCCCAGCCGAGCCGGGCGCAGGCCAGCGAGAACGCCGACGGTGCCGGCACGCACAGTGTCTCCTCAAGCGGCACTACGGCGCGCAACGCCGTCCCGACGCCGAAGCAATACGGATCGCCCGACGCCAGCACCACCACGGTCCGCCCACGCCGTTCGAGGATCATCGGGAATGCGGCGGTGAGTGGCGATGGCCACTGTAGTTGCTCGCCTTTGATCAACGGAGCTGCCAGCGCCAGGTGGCGGGCGCCACCGACCACCAGGACTGCCCCACCGATCAGGGCACGCGCGGCGGACGACAGGCCCTCGACACCGTCTTCGCCAATTCCCAGGATGGCGAGCCATCGCGGTGCGGGGACGCTCATCGCAATCCCCCGAGCCGTGCAGCGGAGCCGGGCGAACCATGAATTTGCTGATCCTCGGCGGTACTACCGAAGCCACGGCGCTGGCCCGCGCGCTGGCCGGTGACGCGCGGTTCAGCGCGACGCTGTCGCTCGCCGGTGTCACGCGGCGGCCGGCGGCCCAGCCGATACCGATCAGGGTGGGTGGATTCGGCGGCGTAGCCGGCCTGGCGCACTACCTGCGGCAGACCCGCATCGGCGCGTTGGTCGACGCGACCCACCCGTACGCCACCCAGATGACCGCCAACGCCATCGCCACCACGCGGCAGACCCGCACGCCGTTGCTGGTGGTGCTGCGGCCTGCCTGGCAGCCAACCGCAGGTGACCGCTGGACCATGGTGGACAGCATGGACCGCGCCGCGGCAATGCTCGGCGCCGTCCCGCGGCGGGTGCTGCTGACCATCGGGCGGAAAGACCTCGCGCCATTCCGCGCGGCGCCCTGGCACCACTATGTGCTGCGCTCGGTCGACCCGCCGCCCGCCGAGGCATTGCCGCCGCGCGTAACGGTCATCGCCGCGCGTGGCCCGTTCGCGTTGGCCGACGAGGAACGCCTGCTGCGCGACGAACGCATCGACGTGGTTGTCACCAAGAATTCGGGCGGCAGCGCCACGGCGGGAAAGCTCACCGCTGCCCGCAACCTGGGACTGCCGGTAGTGATGCTGGCGCGGCCCGCGCTGCCACAGACCGACACTGTTGGCAGCGTCGGCGAGGTGCTGGCGTGGCTGGAGCAGCATCACGCCGCCGCCGCCCGCGGCGAATAGAGCCACGCACGACCATCCGGGCGCTCGATCCGACGAGTTGCCGCCGAACCGATGATTACCAGCGTGCGCATGTCGGCGCGCTCCGGATCTGCCTCCGCCAATGTTGTTATTTCAATGCGTTCGTCGGGCTGGCTCACCGACGAAGCAAACGCCACGGGGGTCGACCCCGGCAGTGCCGCCCGCATCAGGTCGAACACGGCGCCAAGTTGCCAGGGGCGGGCACGCGATCGGGGGTTGTACAGCGCGATCACGAAGCCGGCCGACGCCGCCGCGGCCAGCCGGCGCACCACCGTGTCCCAGGGCTTCAGGTTGTCCGACAGCGAGATAGCGCAGAAATCGTGCCCGAGAGGCGCACCAATCCGCGCCGCCGCGGCAAACATTGCGGAGATCCCTGGCACCACCTCGATCTCCAGCGCGCGCCATACAGGCTCGCCGCCGTCGATCGCCTCGAACACCGCGCTCGCCATCGCGAACACGCCTGCATCGCCGGACGACACCACCGCCACCCGTCGGCCCTCGGCGGCCAACGACAGCGCGAGGCGTGCGCGGTCCAGTTCCTCCCGATTGTCCGACGCGTGGCGTACCTGGCCGGCAGCATCGGGCACCCGCGCCAGATACGTTGCATAGCCAACCAGGTCGGTAGCGGCGGCAAGCACGGCGGCGGCCTGCGGGGTCTGCTGCGCAACGGCGCCCGGCCCAAGGCCGACAATAGCGAGATGTCCGGTCATCGTGCGCGCTGCCGGCCGGGCACCAGCACCATTGCGAAATAGGGCGCCGTCTGGCCGACCATCTCGGCCAACGGCACGATGCGTTCGCCGCTCATGGTGCCGCGCTCGACGTAGATGGCACGGCCGGCAACGCCCGCGCGGGCCAAGGCTGCCTGGATCTTCGGCAGGTTGCGGCCCACTTTCATGATCACCGCGGCATCGCAGCCGTTGAGGCGCGTGACCAGCCGATCCTCGTCCAGCGTGCCGGGCAGCACCATCAAGACGTCGTCGCCGTGGACGAACGGCGTGCGCGCCTGGGTCCAGCATCCGCTCATGCCGGAGACGCCGGGGACCACCTCGCTGCGATACGCGTCCCCCAGCCGATCGAGCAGATACATCGAGGAGCCGTAGAGGAACGGATCGCCTTCGCACAGCAGCGCCACATCTAATCCGGCATCCAGCCGACTCGCCAGGCTCTCGGCGCAGTCTTCGTAGAAGCTGCCGGTGGCGACGGCATAGTGAGGATCATCCACGGCGATCTCGGTGGTGAACGGATATTCGAAGCGCAATTGCTCGGCCGCCTTGTCTATGCGTCCTTCGGCAATGCCGCGCGCATGACCTGCCCGGCCGCGTTTGGCGAAGAATGCGATTACCGGGGCGGCGGCGATGATGCGTGCCGCCTTCAGGGTCATCAGTTCCGGATCGCCCGGCCCCAGCCCAACGATGAACAGCGTGCCTGGCATCACTCCGCCTCGCTGGCCAGCGCGTTGACCGCCGCCACCGCCATGGCGCTGCCCCCCTTGCGGCCTCGCACGATCAGGAATGGCACCCGCCCATCGGCCGCCAACGCTTCTTTGGCCTCGGCGGCGCCGACAAATCCGACCGGCATGCCGATGATCGCCGCGGGCAAGGGAGCACCGGCGTCGAGCAGTTCCAGCAGCCGGAACAGCGCGGTGGGTGCGTTGCCGATGGCCACCAGCGCGCCGGCCAGCCGATCGCCCCATAGGTCCAGCGCCGCGGCGGAGCGCGTGGTGCCGAGGTGCGCCGCCATCGCAGGCACATCCGGCTCCCCGAGCGTGCAGACCACATCGTTGCCCGCCGGCAGACGGGAGCGGGTGATGCCGTGGGCGACCATCTGTGCGTCGCACAGGATGGGTTTGCCGGCGAGCAATGCGCTCCGTGCCGCCTGTGCGAAACCGCGTCCGAACCGCAGGTCTCGGGTAATCTCGATCATGCCGCAGGCGTGGATCACCCGCACGGCAATCCGTGCCTCCTCCGGCGACAGGCCGGACAGGTCGGCTTCGGCCCGGATCGTGCCAAACGATCTGGCGTAGATCGCCGCGCCGTCGCGCTCGTAGCTATAGCGCGTGGTCATGCCGCAACGCCTCGGACCAGGTTTCCCGCCTCGGTCACAGTCACGCCGCGCCAGGTCGGGGCATCGCTCGGACGGCCGCCAAGGACGACATCGTAGCGCCCCGCTTCGCCTACCAGCGTAACGTCCGCCGGCGTCGGATGAGCGCAGCCCTTGGCGCAGCCCGCCACGTGCAGCGTGCCGGCGAACCCCAGCGCGACAAACTGCATCGCGTCGGCTCGCGTTGCGACCGTCGCGCTGGTGCAAGCCGGTTGGCCAGGGCAAGCGAACATCCGGACCCGATTGTCTGTCGGCGTCGCGATCAGACCCAGTGCCGCGACCTCTTCGGGCAACGCGTCCGGCTTGGTGACGCCAGGAATCGCGAGCGCGCGCCACGGCGTGACCCGCAGCGTGCCGTCGCCGAACCGCTCCGACACATCGGCCAAGGCCACCAGTGTGGTTGGATCCGCGACGCCGAACGGCAGGCCGACGCCGAAGGCGCCGCGGCTCCAGGACTGGTACGGGAGCCAGCCGACCGCATTGGGTGGGACGACCGGGCGCACGGATGCGGTAGCCAGGTCGCGCATCCGACGGCGCGGCAAGCCCGCCGCATGATCGATGAATGACAACGCAATGCGCGCGACGACTGCTGCCGCATCGGCCGGTTCGCAGGCCTCGCCGACGCCGGCACCATCGGCGGTGACCACGCACGTATCGCCATCCAGCGTGACGCGGATGTCGGCCGAGGCCGCCGACACCGGCAGCACCCCGCCACCGTCCACCAGGAACCCGAACTTCGACGGCAGCGCTGCCAGCCGCGTGTCTCGCGCCAGCAAGGCCTCAATGTCGGCAGCAACCGCCGCGGCGTGGCGACTCACGCCAGGATCATCCCCGGCCAATGGCGCGGCGATCACCATGCGGCGGTGCTCGACTGCCGGATCGTCGTGGGCAAGGCCTGCCGCGACCATCGCAGCGACGAACCGTGGCACCGTCTGGGTACCAAGACCTCGGACCTGTAGACTCGCTCGGTTGGTGAGTTCGATCGCGCCATTGCCGTCCTGCGCCGCAGCGTGCGCCAACACCCGGGCAGCAGCGGCCGGCAGCACCGCGCCCGGTGGCTTGACGCGGACCAGAAAACCGTCGCCCGACCTCATTGGTTGCGTCAGCGACGGGCACCAACCCTTTGGCACGACGGTATTCATGTCACGAGGATCTCCGCCACGGCATTCCGCCGCGGCCGCCACAGATCGCGGCGTAACGCATCCCGGAACCGCTCCGCCATCGCCGCCCGCGCCGCCGGGTTCGCCTGCCGCAGGAAGCTGTCCACCGCCGGATCACCCAGCGTCGCGTCGAGCAGCAGGTCGAATTGCGGGTCCAGCCGCTGCGGCAAGCGTGGCGGCGAACGCGTGCAGGCCGTCCACCGACCGGGCGATCTCCGACGCGCCGCGGTAGCCATGCCGCATCATGCCGGCGATCCAGGCCGGATTGGCCGCGCGGCCACGCACCACGCGGGCGACTTCTTCCGCCACAGTGCGAACGCGCGGCGCCTCGGGACGCGAGGTGTCGGTGTGATACAGCGCCGGTGAGCCTCCGAGCGACGCCGCCGCGGCCGCGAAACCGCCCTCGTGCGCCGCATAGTCCGGGCTGTCGAGCAGGTCGGTCTCGGCGTGGTCCTGCTGATGCACGAACACGTCCGCCGCCGCGACCCGTGCCGCGAAGGCGTCGGTATCCGCAACACCCTCGCGGTCCTTACCATACGCATGGCCGGATGCCGCCAGGTAGGACGCCGCAAGTTCGGCCCGCTCCTGCCACGCGCCGCGATCGACCAGGGCAGTGACCCCGGCGCCGTAGTCGCCCGGCGCAGCGCCGAACACGCGCGCGGTTGCGCGTTGCAACGCCGTCCCCTCCAGACTGCGCGTGGCAGCCGCCAAGGGGTTCCAATCCGCCGCCTCGTCGCGTGCCGCAACGGCTCGGGCAGCGCTATCGAACAACAGTATCTGCGCCTCGAACGCATCGCGGAACAAGCCCGAGATCCGCAGCGTCACGTCGATGCGCGGCCGGTCGAGCAGTGCCAGTGGCAGGATCTCGATCCCGCTGACCCGCGCCGAACCCTCATCCCACACCGGCCGCGCGCCCATCAGCACCAGCGCCAGGGCAAAGTCCTCGCCGCCGGTGCGCATGGTGGCGCTGCCCCACAGGTCGATGACGAGCGAGCGCGGGTATTCACCCTGGTCCTGCAAATGCCGTCGCAGCAACTCGGTCGCGGCACGCTCCGCCAGGATCAGCGCCGAGCGGTTCGGCACCGCGCGCGGATCGATGGTGAACAGGTTTCGCCCGGTCGGCAGCACGTCCGCCCGGCCGCGGGTCGGCGCCCCCGCCGGACCCGGCGCAACCATGCGGCCATCCAGCGCTGCCAGCAGCGCAGCGCGTTCAGCAGGAGCGGAGCAATCCAGCGTCGCGCCCAGGCGCTCCGCGGCCACACCGGGCGAGGCACGCAGCAGGGCATCCAACAGCATCTCCCGGCGCTCCGGCGTGGGCGCCCGGCCGAACACGTGCAACCCGTCGCGGATTTGCAGGTCTTTGACATCGCACAGGTATGCGTCGAGCCGGGCGAGTGCCTCGTCGTCCGGCACGTCGCGCACCACGCCGCTTTCGGCCAGCAATCCGGCGGTGTCGGCCTGCGTCAGGATCTCGCGACGCAGCAGCGCCGCACGGCGACTGTCCAGCCCGTCGGCGGCGGCGAATTCATCGATCAGCCGTTCCAGTTCGGCGGCCGCGCCATGCGTGCCGGCCGCCTTCAGCGGCGGTGTCAGGTGGCCGATCGTCACCGCCCCGAGACGACGCTTGGCGGCGGCGGCCTCGCCCGGGTTGTTGACGATGAACGGATAGATCACCGGCAGCCCGCCGGCCAAAGCAACCGGGGTGCAGGCGGCGGACAACGCCACCGACTTGCCGGGAAGCCATTCCAGCGTCCCGTGGGTGCCGAGATGGACCAGCGCGTCCACTTCCAGCACACGCCGCAGCCAGAGGTAGAACGCCACATAGGCGTGACACGGCGGCAGGTCCGGATCGTGGTAGGTCGCCTTGCGATCCAGCGCGCTGCCGCGGTCCGGCTGAACCGCAACCACCAGTCGCCCCAGGATCACATGCCGCAGCATGAACTCGCCGCCCAACGTGGTGGGCTCGCCCCAAGCGGCGGTGACATTCGCCGCGGTCGCCGGCGGCAGTGCAGCGAAAAGCCGGTGGTAAGTCGGTAGATCCAGGATCGACGCCGGTTCGGCGTGGCAAAGACGCTGCGCCAGAGATTCCAAGTCAGTTCGGCTACTGCAATCGTAGCCCGAGGCCCGCAGGTCCTCGACGATGGCCTCCAGGCTGGCGAAGGTGTCCAGCCCAACGGCGTGCCCGACCTGACCGCCGCCAACCCCGGGATAATCCGACAGCACAATCGCGATCCGACGGGCCGACGCGGGCGTCGCCGCCAGGCGGGCCCAGCCGAGCGCCCGGTCGGCGGCCAGCGCAATCCCATCCGGGTCCGGGCGGTTCACCACGCGGGCGAAATCCAGGCCCGGCGACCGCCTCGGCTTCAGTCTTGAAGGAAACCGCCGTGGTCAGCAGCCGCCCATCGATTTCCGGCAGCACCACATGCATCGCAAGGTCGGCCTGCGACAGGCCGCGCGTCGATGCCGCCCAAGCGTCGCGGCGAGCCCCTCCCAGAACGACCTGCAGTACCGGGGCGCCGGCCGCATCCAGCGGTGATCCGGCGTCCCCCTGAGTGGCGGAAAATGCCGGTGGCATTCAGCACCACGGCCGGCCGCCACTGGCGCAGCCGCTCCGCCACGAATGCCGCCGCTGCGGCGTCCTTCAGGCTCGCGACATAGATCGCCTGCACGGCCATGCCACGCTGCCGGAGCGCCTCGGCGAGCGCCTCGATCGGGGCCATGTCACCGGCCAGCAAGTGTGAACGGTAGAACACGATGACAGCCAAACCGGCGCGCGCCTCTCGCAGCAGGATCCTCCTGTGACGGGAGTGGGAAAACGCCCGCACCAGGCAACTCTGCCGGCGGCTCCGTAGGCGGCGCGCCGACGCCACCCAGATGCGCCGCCAGCCGCAATGCCTGCGTCAGGTTCGCCGGACCACCATGGCGCAGATAGCGCATCCAGCATCGCAACCGACGCCGCCGGCGCGGTGCAAAGCTCGGCCAGCCGCGTATCCTCACGCGCATCGCCCGGCACCATCGCGAGCGGAATCCCTCGTGCGCGACAGACGGCGGCAAGCTCCTGCGCGCCGTACTGCCAGTAATCGAGCCCGCCCAGCAGGCGCACGACCACGCACCGCGCATGGGCGATCACCTGCTCGACATACAGGTCGACCGACATCGGATGGCGCAGCCGCGCCAGGCTGGCCAGCCGCAGCGTCGGCCGTTCCGCACCCATCGCCTGCCAAGCCGCGGCAGCAGCCCCGAGGTCGCTGTCGGAGAACGACAGGAACACCACATCGCCCGGCGTCTGGCCGAGATCGACCGCGCCCTGCTCGTCATCCAGCGGTGCGTACTTCGCGGGCCAGCAGATGCACGTGCTCAGCTCGCCATGGGAGAAAGCCGGCCTGCCAGTTCGGCGGCGATCGCGTCTCGGTCGAGGCCCTTTTGGCCGATCACCACCAGCATGCCTTCGCGTGGCGCCCCGGCGGGCCAGGGCTGGTCGAAGTGCTGGCGGAACCGGCCGCCGACACCCTGCACCGCCAGCCGCAACGCCTTGCCAGTGACCGGCACGAAGCCCTTGATGCGCAGGATGTCATGCGCCTCGCTCGCCGCGATCAGACGTTCCAGCAGTATCTCGGAGCGTCGCGAACTCCGGCAGCGCAACGACGAAAGTCTCGAAATCATCGTGCTCGTGGGCACCGTCCACCGCGTCGTGGTGGGACGGGCGCGACGCCAGGTCATCTTCCGCCGCCGCCCCCAGCCCGAGCAGCACGGCCGGATCCAACCGGCCCTCGCGCGTCGGCACCAGCCGCACCGCACGTCCGACCGTGCCACCGATCTCGCGCCGCAGTCGTGCAATTGTCGCGTCATCCAGCAGGTCGGTCTTGTTGAGCACCACCATGTCGGCGGCCTGCAACTGGTCCTCGTAGACCTCGGACAGCGGGTTGTCGTGCTCCACGGACGGGTCTGCCTCGCGTTGCCGCGCGACCGCCTCGGGGTCATCGGCGAACCGGCCGGCGGCTACGGCCGGGCCGTCGACCACCGCGATCACACCGTCCACCGTCACGCGCGAGCGCATCTGCGGCCAGCCGAACGCCTTCAGCAACGGCTTCGGCAGCGCCAGCCCGGAGGTCTCGATCAGGATATGCTCGGGCGGGTTGGCACGATCGAGCAGTGCCTCGATCGTCGGCAGGAAATCGTCGGCGACGGTGCAGCACAGGCAGCCATTGGACAGCTCGATGATGTCCTCATCCGCGCAGCCTTCGATGCCGCAACTGCGCAGCGTCTCGCCGTCGATGCCGAGCGAGCCGAATTCATTGACGATGATCGCGATGCGCCGGCCGCCGGCGTTTTCCAGCACGTGGCGCACCAGCGTGGTCTTTCCCGCGCCGAGGAAGCCGGTGACGATGGTGGTGGGGATTTTCGCGATCGATGTGCTCATGCGGCGAACTCCAACGGCGGGACGCGGGCGATCACCACCCTCGCCAGGGTGGCCGGGCGGCGCGACGGCATCACCGTGCCGGTCGCCGAGGCGGCGTATGTGCCCGCATAGGCGAGCAGGTCGGTGGCAAGTTCCGGGGCGAGGTGGCCGAGCACGTAGGTCCACTTGCCCGGCATAGTGATCGCCGCGCTGCAGCCGCGCTCGCAATTGGCCATGCAGGAGGCTTCGCGCAGCTCGACCGCCGCGTCTTCGGACGATGGCGTCAGCAGCCGCAACAGCTCGGCGTGCAGCAAGGCACCGGGCGGCGTATCGCCGTCGGCCAGCTCGCGTCCGGCGCGGCAGGTGATGCAGACGATCAGTCGAGGCCGCTGAACGTTGGTCATCGATCCCCCAAACTGGCGGTTCCCGTTCCGGGAAGGATGCCAGTGCGAACGCCAAGGGATGCGACCCCGCCCCGACGACGCGCGCGTCGGGTGGGTAGACCATGTGCCGCCGCCAGGGCATCCCGCCCGGCAATGCGGCCAGCTATGGATGGCAGGTCTCCTGGCTCACGGATCGAACGCAGCCCGTCGGCCTTCCCAGGGTTGCCCCAGTGGCCTCGCGACGGGCTGCTTTCCGCTTACAGTTGCGGGAGCAGCTGCGGCATTGGGGCAAGCCCCGCACCGCATTCCCTTTTCACCTTCCGAATGGAAGGACCATCAATGCTATCTAGGCCACAACGCAGGGCACAGTAAAGCAGTCCAGCCAGGACAATCGGGTTAACGGGCTAGCATCGCGGTGGCCGCAACAAAGGGAGATTTCAACACTCACCGCAAAGCAAAGCCACCGAGAAGGCTTCCAATGCGCTTCGCGCAAGGCGCATTGCGGTTACTCGGTGGTTCTCCGTGGCTTTGCTTCTCGCTGAACTCCGTGAGAAACCTTGCTTTGGTGCCCTGCACACCGGTGCCGGGTCATTCACCCGATTGCCCAGGGAGTTCAGGTGCCCGAGCGTGCCGCACCCCTCAGCCTGATTCTCGGCGGCACCCGTTCGGGCAAGAGCCAACACGCCGAGCGGATCATTACCTCGTTGCCGCCGCCGTGGGTGTATGTCGCGACCGCACAGGCGTTCGACGACGAAATGCGCGAGCGGATCGCGATCCATCGGGGACGACGGGGCGCGGGCTGGGTCGTTGTCGAAGAACCGCTCGACCTGGCACGCGCCCTTGCGGACGCTGGCGAGCAGCCGGTGCTGGTAGATTGCCTGACGGTGTGGCTGAGCAACCTGATGCTGGCGGACCACGACATCGCCGTCGCCACAGAGGCGCTCGATGCGGCGCTAGACCGGCGCGGTGCGCCAACCGTACTGGTCAGCAACGAGGTCGGGCTAGGCATCGTGCCCGATAACGCACTGGCCCGAGCGTTCCGCGACGCAGCCGGCCGCCTGAACCAGCACTTTGCCGCCCGCGCCGACACTGTGCTGTTCCTGGTCGCCGGATTGCCGATGAGGGTGAAATGACCGAACCCGAAACCGCCAACACCGACGAGGCCGAACGCCACCGCGCCAGGATGGCCAAGCGCAAGGCATTGCAGGACGCCGAGGTCGCGGGCAAGACCCAGGAGAAGGGCCTGCTGATGGTCCACACCGGGTCGGGCAAGGGCAAGTCCACCGCGGCCTTCGGGCTGCTGCTGCGCATGCTCGGCCATGGGCGGCGGACTGCGGTCGTGCAATTCATCAAGGGCGCCTGGTCGACCGGCGAGCGAGGCGCGCTGGAACGCTTCGGTGACCTGGTCACGTGGCACAGCATGGGAGAGGGCTTCACCTGGGAGACCCAGGACAAGGCCCGCGACATCGCCGCCTGCCGTCGCGCCTGGGACCGCACGAAGGAACTGCTGGCAGAGCCTGACCTGGCACTGCTGGTGCTCGATGAGCTGAACATCGCCCTGCGTTACGACTATCTGCCGCTGGACGAAGTGCTGCGCGATCTGGCGGGGCGCCCGGCAGACCTCCACGTCGTGGTCACCGGACGCAACGCCAAGGCGGAGCTGATCGAGGCGGCCGACCTGGTCACCGAGATGACGCTGACCAAGCACCACTTCAAAGCCGGCGTAAAGGCGCAGCCAGGCATCGAGTTCTGATGGCGCGTGCACTGATGTTCCAGGGCACCGGCTCCAGCGTCGGCAAGTCGGTGCTGGTGGCGGGCCTGGCGCGCGCACTGGTGCGACGCGGCCTGTCGGTACGTCCATTCAAGCCACAGAACATGTCGAACAACGCGGCCGTAACGCCCGACGGCGGCGAGATCGGCCGCGCCCAGGCGCTGCAAGCGAAGGCGTGCGGCGTGCCGCCCAGCGTCCACATGAACCCTATCCTGTTGAAGCCGCAAAGCGACATCGGCTCGCAGGTGGTTGTCCTCGGCCGCGTGGTCGGCAATGCGCGCGCCCGGGCCTACCAGGAGATGAAAGCCTCGCTGCTGCCCCAGGTGCTCGACAGTTTCGCCCGGCTGCGCGATGAGGCCGACATCGTGCTGGTGGAAGGCGCCGGCAGCGCCTCGGAAATCAACCTGCGCCGCGATGATATCGCCAACATGGGGTTCGCCCGTGCCAGCGGGACACCGGTGGTACTGATCGGCGACATCGACCGCGGCGGTGTGATCGCCAGCCTGGTCGGCACCCAGGCCGTGCTTGACCGGTTGGATGCCGCCCTCATCCGCGGCTTCATCGTCAACCGGATGCGCGGCGATGCGTCGCTGTTCGCCGACGGCATGGCAGCAATCGCCGCGCGCACCGGGTGGGAGGCGTTGGGATTGGTGCCGTTCCTCGACGCGGTGCGGCGATTGCCGGCAGAGGATGCAGCAGACCTCGCAGCCTGGACCGACGCGCGGCAACCGGGTGCGAAGCTGCGGATTGCCGTGCCGATGTTGCCCTGCATCGCCAATTTCGACGATCTGGACCCACTGCGCGCCGAACCGGGGGTCGCTATAGTCATGGTGCCGCGGGGCACTCCGCTGCCGCGCTCGGCCGAAGTGGTAATACTGCCAGGGTCGAAAGCCACCATCGCAGATCTTGCCAGCCTGCGCGCCGAGGGCTGGGACATCGACATCGCCGCACACGTGCGCGCCGGCGGCCGCGTGGTCGGACTATGCGGCGGCTACCAAATGCTCGGCCGGACGATCGCCGACCCAGATGGCACCGAAGGACCGCCCGGCAAGGTCGCGGGCCTCGGCCTACTGGACGTCGCAACGGTGCTGATCGGCGACAAGCGGCTAGCTGCGGTTCAGGGTCACTTTTGCGGCGCCCCGTTCGCCGGCTACGAAATGCACATCGGCCGCACCACGGGTCCGGGCACCGTCTGCCCGATGCTGACCTTCGACGACGGTCGGCCGGATGGGGCGGTGTCGGCCGACGGCAGGATCGCCGGCACCTACGTCCATGGGCTGTTCATGGCGGATGCCGCGCGCGCGGCATGGCTGGCGACTATGGGAGCGCCGGCCGCGCCGCGCTCGCAGGATGCCGAAGTCGAGGCCGCCCTCGACACGCTGGCCGAGCACCTCGAAGAGCATGTCGACGTGGACCGTCTGCTCAGCCTGGCGCGGTGAACGCCTTTGCCGTGAACGCCAACGCGATTGCCACCGCGAGTTGGATCCCGCACGCAATCTGGTACAGCCGGAGCGCCCGCCGCAGATCGGCGGTGGTTGCCTCGGCGCGTCCATCGCCCATCCAGCCATCCTCCACCCGCGTCGTTCCATAGACACGCGGGCCAGCCAAGCGCACCCCGAGCGCGCCCGCCATGGCTGCCTCCGGCCATCCCGCATTGGGCGAGCGATGCCTGGACGCGTCCCGCCAAACCGCCCGCAGCGCGCCCGCTGGCTGTGCATCGCGCACGCAGAACGCCGCGAGCACGATCCAGACCACCGCAAGCCGCGAGCCCGGCAGGTTCACCAGATCGTCCAGCCGCGCCGCCGCCCAGCCGAATGCCAGGTGGCGCGGCGTGCGGTGGCCGATCATGCTGTCGGCAGTGTTGATCGCCTTGTACGCCGCGATCCCCGGCAATCCGAGCACGCCACACCAGATCGCCGGGGCCACCACCGCGTCGGAGAAATTCTCCGCCAGGCTTTCCATCGCCGCCCGCACCACCGCAGCCTCGTCGAGGCTTTGCGGATTCCGACCGACAATGTGCGAGACAGCTTCGCGACCGCCTTCCAGGCCCGATTGATCCAGCGCCTCGGCAACGGCATGGACATGAGTCCACAGGCTGCGTTGCGCGAACAGTGTGCTGGCAAGCAGCGTCGGCAACAGCAGTCCAAGCCCATGCGGCAGCCACCCCCGGCCGGCCACTTGCAGCAGCAGCGTTGGCACAACGGCAACCGCCAGCAGCACCAACAACGCGAACCCGCCCAGGATGCGGCGGAGCCACGGCCTGTCGGCGTCCCGATTGAGACTGCGATCAAGCCGTCCCAGCACAGCGCCCAGCCACATCACGGGATGGCCCACCGCCGCGAGCAAACCGGCGGGATATCCGATAGCAGCCTCGATCAGCATCGCGCCGGCCAGGATGGCGAGGTTGGTTGCAGGAGACATAGGGGAGTGCCAACCTGTGGTTGAACGAGCGGGTCTGGGTAGCATGAACGAGCCGCCGGCAGCAGATCCCAAGCCCATTGCACACGGTGGTCGGCTGAACGAGGCGCGGCGGATGTTTCCCGGCGCACCGGAACCGTTCCTCGACCTCTCCACCGGTATCAACCCGGTGCCGTATCCACTGCCGAATTTCGCCCCCGATTGCTTCACGCGCCTGCCGGAACCCGAGTCCGAGGCGGCACTGTTGTCGGCCGCTGCCGCTGCATACGGTGCGATCGATCCGTCGCTGCTGGCAGCCGCGCCCGGCACTCAGATCCTGATCGATCTGCTGCCGCGCCTGTGGCCGGCTGCGAGTGTCGCGGTGCTCGGTCCGACCTACGCCGAGCACGCGCACGCCTGGAGAAAGCTCGGCGCCAGCGTCGCCACGGTGGCCGATATCGCCGCGCTAGAGGGCGCAAATGTCGCCGTGGTGTGCAATCCGAACAACCCGGACGGGCGCCGGATCCCCCCGGATCGATTGCTGGCGCTGGCCGATCGGCTGCACGCGCATGGCGGCCTGCTGGTGGTGGACGAGGCATTCGCCGATCTTGAGGACGACGGCCTCAGCCTGGCCGGGGCGTTGCCGCATCCGGCGATTGTCGTGCTCCGGTCGTTCGGCAAGACATACGGCTTGGCCGGGGTGCGGCTTGGGTTTGCGCTGGCAGCTCCAAAACGGGCGATGCGCATTCGCGACGCGCTGGGACCATGGGCGGTGTCCGGGCCTGCGATCACCGTCGGCTGTGTCGCGCTGGGGGATCGCAACTGGCTGGAAGCCACCAAGGCACGGCTGGAACGCGATCGATCGCGGCTCGATGCCATACTTGCGCTAGCTGGCCTGCGGGTGATCGGTGGAACGCTGCTGTTCCGGTTGGGCGAAAGCCCATCGGCCTCGGCGATCTTCCAGCACCTCGGCCATGCCGGCATCCTGGTACGGCGCTTTGATGCTCAACCGGCCTGGCTCCGCGTGGGGCTCCCAGGCGCGCCGGAGGCATGGCAGCACCTCGAGGCAGCCATCACATCGAGCCGAACGCCACTTCCCCAGCGCTGATACGCCGGGTGCCATCGGCTGTGGCGAGCAACATTGCCCCATCCGCGTCGAGGCCGTCGAACACACCACGCTGCTGGCGATCGCCTACCGTCACGGTCACCTCGCTCCCCAATCCCGGGGCGAACGCCAGCCACGCGTCACGCACTGGACCGAAGCCTGCCTGCGCCCAACCTGGCAGCCAGTGTTCCAGCCGCGCGAGCAACCCCCGCAACGCCTGTTCAGGCGTCATCGCCACGCGGTGGGCGCGCAAGCTGGTGGCGGGATACGGCGTGTCCGTCGGTGCATGCACCAGATTGAGGCCGACGCCGACAACGATCCAATGCAGCGTCGTGTCGGAGGCTCCGGCCTCCGGCAGCACGCCGGCCACCTTTGCGCCGTCCACCTGCACATCATTGGGCCATTTCAGCGCGACGCGATCGCTGCCCGGCAACACCTTGGCGAGCCACTCCGCCACGATCACGGCGACCAGGAACCCCAGTTCGACACCGCGCGACACGGCGACCGAGGGCCGCAGCACAACCGAGAACAGCAGATTACCCGGCGGGCTATGCCACGGTCGGCCGTAGCGGCCATGGCCCGCGCTCTGCTCATCGGCCCAAATCACCGTACCATGCGCGCATCCCAATTCGGCGACCCGCTTGGCCGTCTCGTTTGTCGAGCCGAGCAGCGCATGATGCTCCACCTCGAACGCCCCGATCCGCATGCCGACCACTCCGCGCGAGTCCTGGCCGGATTTACCCGTCGCAGCACCTTTCGTCACAGTTGCTGGTCCGAGCGTTAAGAATGTCTTAACGGGTCGCGTGCACGGTTCGATCAGGAACCTCAATCCATGCCGGCTCCACTACGTCCCCGCCGCTCCATCCTGTTCATGCCCGGTTCCAACCGACGTGCGTTGGAAAAAGCACGCGGGCTCGCCGCCGATGGCTGCATTTTCGATCTCGAGGACGCAGTCGCCCCGGATGCCAAGGTCCTGGCGCGCGATCAGGTCACTGCGGCGGTCGCGGCGGGTGGCTATGGTCGGCGAGAAATCCTGGTGCGCATCAACGCGCTGACCACCGCATGGGGCCAAGCCGATCTTGCGAATGCGGCCGGCATGGCGATCGATGGCGTCGTGCTGCCGAAGGTCGAAAGCGCCGCCACCGTGCGGCAGGCCGAGGCGACATTGGTCGCGGGCGGCGCGTCTGCGGGGTGCTTCATCTGGTGCATGCTGGAGACACCGCTGGGTGTGTTGCGCGCCGAGGAGATCGCCTCGTCGAGCCGGCGTGTCGGCGGACTGATCATGGGGACCTCGGACCTGACCAACGACCTTGGCGCACAGCACGTGCGCGACCGCACACCCTTGCTGGCAGCGCTCGGGCATTGCCTGTTGGTGGCTCGCGCTTTCGGATTGCCGATACTCGACGGCGTTCACCTCGACCTTGCCGACGATGTAGGTTTCCTCGCCGAATGTCGCCAAGGCCGGGCTCTCGGGTTTGATGGGAAGACGCTCATTCATCCCAAGACGATCGCTGCGGCGAACGAAGTATTTGCGCCTTCGCCGGAGGAGGTCGGATGGTCGCGCCGCATCATCCTGGCACACGCCGAGGCCGTCGCGGCCGGCAAGGGCCTGCTGCTGGTCGATGGCAGGCTTATCGAAAACCTCCACGTCGAGAACGCCCACCGCGTCGTGGCGCTTGCCGACGGAATTGCGGAACTTGAGCGTGTTTCGGCGCCATGAAAAAGCCCGCTCGACGTTACCCAACGCATGGGCGCATGCCGTTCAATTAGCCGTGGCCACTTAGCCGCCCGCGGCGGTCACCAAGGCGCGGTAAGGTCGGATCGGGTTGCACGAGGCCGCATTCGCCCCGGTTCAGCCCGCGCGTCGCGCGAAAGGCTGTCGTTTCCCGGGACTGCCCTCCCCGCCAGGGTTCTACGACGTCCTCGGCGCGGAACCTTCTTTCTTTAACTCAGCGTGTTACCATGGCGGCATGGGCTATTGGGGCAAGATCATCGGCGGCGTGGCGGGCTTCGCCATGGGCGGCCCGATGGGCGCTGTCGTTGGCGCGGCGCTCGGTCACGCGGCCGATTCCGGTGCCATGCCCAACTTCCGCGAGCAACTGGGCCAGCAAGCCCGCATCAACCCCGCCCGCCTCGCCGCCATGCTGCATCGCCGCGACCAGCTCTTCGCCATATGCGTCGTCGTGCTGTCGGCCAAGCTCGCCAAATGCGACGGCCCCGTAAAGCGCCAGGAAATCGACGCCTTCAAGCGCCAATTCCGCATTCCGCCTGAAGCGATGCGCGACATCGGCCACCTGTTCGACCAGGCGCGCGACAGCCCCGAAGGATATCAGTCCTACGCTGCGCAGCTCGGTGACGCATTCGCCGACAACCGGGGTATGCTGGAGGATGTGCTGACCGCCCTGTTCGCGCTCGCGCGAGCAGATGGCCCGGTGAACGGCAGCGAACTCGAATTCCTTTCGGTGACCTACCGAAGCTTCGGACTGGACCAGACAGCTTGGGACCGTGCCCGCGGCGCGGCGCCACGGCATCCGGCAACCGACGACGGGCCCGACGCCTATGCGATACTCGGCGTATCCCGTTCGGCGAAAGCCGACGACATCCGCGCCACCTGGAAGCGGCTGATGCGCGAGAACCACCCCGACAGCCTGGCTTCCCGCGGTGTCCCAGCCGAGTTCATTGCCAGCGCCAATGACAAGGTTGCGCGCATCAACGCCGCCTGGGATCGCATCAAACGCGAACGTGGCTTGTGAGCCTGCCGATCAGGGACCTTCCCAGTCCCAATCACGACGACCGGCCAGCGGGAACGCCGATTGACACGCTGATCCTGCATTACACCGGCATGCGGAGCGCGAGCGAGGCAATCGACCGTCTGTGCGATCCGGCGGCAGGCGTTTCCGCGCATTACCTGGTGAATGAGGACGGTGCGATCCTGCGGATGGTGCCTGAGGAGCGACGCGCCTGGCACGCCGGCGCGTCCTACTGGCGCGGCAATACCGAGTTGAACGGCCGGTCCATAGGCGTCGAGATGGTCAATCCGGGGCACGAGTGGGGCTATTGCGATTTCCCAGTGCTGCAACTGGCCGCGGTGTGCGACCTGTGCCTGGCCATCCTGGAGCGGCATCCGATCCCTCAGCGCAACGTCGTCGCGCATAGCGATGTCGCGCCCGATCGCAAGGAGGATCCGGGTGAAAAGTTCGACTGGTGGAGCCTCGCCGGCAACGGGGTCGGCCTCTGGCCTGAAGTTGTGCCGGACCTTGGAACCAACGGAGCGCTTCGCGACGCCACGGATTTGCGCGAAGTACGCGCCGCGCTGAGCGAAGTCGGCTACCGCGTGGCACCCGAGGGCCCTCACGATGCGGCGCTGGCGACCGTGCTGCGGGCGTTCCAGCGTCACTGGCGCCCGGAAGCCATCACCGGCGAGGCCGACGCTGGCACTCGCGCGCGTCTGCAGGGCCTGTGGCAACGACTGGCCACCTGCTGACGGCAGTTCCTGCGGCGCGTTCGGCGGTCGCGACACGATTGCCGACCGCGACATAACCGCCAGGCCGCGCCGGCGCCGAGCACAAGCAGGCCGGCGGACAGATACAGCGTGATGTGGGCGCCTCGGGTGAATTGCCCCTCATCCGCAATCAATGAACCGTACAACGCGACGCCGATCACGCTGCCAGCCTGGCGCGCTGCTTCATCGCGGAACGCATGATTGAGGAGAGCCAGTGAACACGGCACGAGTGCGGCGGCACCAACGCCCTGCACGGCGCGTGCCATGATCAGAGCGAGCAGGTTTGGCGCTGCAGCACATCCCAATGAAGCGAGTGTGAAAATCACGAAGCCAGCGATGAACACGCCCGATGCGATCGGCGAGACCGCCCGCAGCAGGCATCAGGCTCGCAAACACGATTGTATAGGCATCAACCACCCACTGCATTCCCGTCACACTGCTGCCGAACGACCTTCCCAGTCGTTGGATCGTGACATTCATGATCGTCACACCGAACTGCACGACAACAAATCCCAAACTCGCAGCCATTAATGTCAACGAACACAACTCATCCGAAGTTGTTGAGCACGCTTGCATCAATCTGCCTTTGATGCTCCGGCACAGCTGATCCATTCCTGCCAGTGCTGGCGCAGTCGAACCATGCAACGACACGCGCGGCATCACGTGGGCGTCCCGGCGCACCGTCCCAGCATCAATAGTTCGGCCAATGCCGATGTGTTCGAACTGGGAGCTTCACTGCAAAGCGCTATGTTGCGTGTGTGGCACGCTACCAATGCGAGGCCCTCGAATTCCAACCGGGATTGCGACTGCCTTTCGTGCACTGCTCAGGAGGATGCGATGACGAATTGCACCATCAATCAATCGAGATCAGGAGATACGGCTCCACGGCTTACGCCCGATGAGCGGCTCTATCGTGTTGCGGCCGACGTCGGCGGCCTCAATCTATTCCTTCGCCATCTCGAACCGCGGGTGAGAGACGCGAATGCGTCCCCGAAGGTGGTGCTTTACATCCACGGCGGCACGTTTCCATCGGCGCTGTCGATCGCTCATCGGTTCGACGGCCGCTCGTGGCGTGATGAACTGTGCGCGACAGGGTTCGATGTGTGGGGGCTCGATTTCCTGGGCTTCGGCGCGTCCGATCCATACCCGGAAATGGCAGAACCGGCAGAACGGCATACCGCGCTCGGACAGGCCGCCGCAGCCAGCCGGCAAATCGAGCACGCCGTGCGCTTCATCCGCACGCATCACAATGTGCCCCGCATTTCCATCATCGCGCATTCGTGGGGCAGCATCGCCGCAGGCCGCTTCGCTGGAACCCATCCGGACTTTGTCGATCGACTGGTGTTTTTCGGGCCGGTTACCTGGCGCTCGCCCAACGCTGAACCGCAGCGCTATCCGGCCTGGCGCCTGGTCTCACTCGACGATCAGTGGAAGCGCTTCACGGACGACGTGCCGGCGGGCGAGCCGCCGGTGCTGGCGCGGCGCCACTTCGACGAGTGGGGCCAACGCTACCTCGACACCGGCCGAGAGAGCCGCACACGTTCCCCCGCCAGCGTGAAGACACCCAGCGGGCCGTGGCAGGACATCGCCGATGCATGGTCGGGCAAACTGGCTTACGATCCTGCCTTGATCCGCGCTCCCGTCGCCATCATTCGGGGCGAATGGGACAGCCTGGCAACCGACGCAGACGCAAGCTGGCTGTTCGATGCGTTGCGTGCCTCGCCGCTGCGGCGCGACGTGAAGATCGCGCGCGCCACGCACCTGATGCATTTGGAAGAAAATCGCTACGCTCTCTATCGCGAGGCAGAGACATTCCTGCGTGGCGACGACATGCCGACCTCGGCCTGATCGGAAGCAAAGGAGAGTGCCATGTTTGCTGTGATTTTCGAGGTTGTGCCAAAACCCGAGCGCAAGGATGAGTATCTCGAACTCGGGAAGTTGCTGCGACCCGAGATCGAGAAGATCGACGGGTTCATGGACAATGAACGTTTCGCCAGCCAGCGCTCGCAAGGCCGCGTGCTGTCGCTGTCGACCTGGCGCGACGAGAAGGCGGTGATCCGCTGGCGAACGCTCGCGGTGCATCACAAAGTGCAGGAGAAGGGCCGCTTCGAGGTGTTCCAGGACTATCACCTGCGAGTCGGCGAATTCACCGCCGACAATCAGCTGCCAACGGGACAGAAGCTGCTGCAACAGCGACTCGACGAGACCGAGGTGGGAAACGCCAGGTTCGTCACTATCACCGAGCTACCCGGTGTCGCCGAGAAGCCGGTGACCGAGGATCTGGCCCGCGAGCTCGGCGCGCCGTCGGTCGGCACCCAGGGGCTGCTGGATTATGATATATACGAAAGCCTCTACAACCCCGGCAAGCTGCTGCTGCTCGGCTCGTGGCATGATGCGAAGGCGGCTGGCGATTGGACGCCGCGGCACGGTGCGCTGCGCCAGCGGCAGGTCCGCATCGTGCGTGACTACGGCATGTTCGATCGCCGCGAGGCACCGCAGTACTACCCGGACGTGCGACGATGAGCCATTCCGCCGCGTCATCTCCCGATGCGCCGGACGCGCCGATGCACTGACAGTGCGACTGCCCAAGTTGATGCGCGATAGGAGAGTGTCATGCATCTCATTCGCGTTCTCGCCGCGGCAGCGGCGATAGTGACCGCGGTGGCCATCGGGCCCGCAGCGATGGCCACCGGCACACCGGACCAGCCCGCGGCTGTGCAACTCGTGCGGGGCGGTGGCGGCGGCTTCCATGGCGGCGGCGGCCACGGTTTCGGCTTTGCCGGGCGCGGCGGCGGCTTGCGTGGCGGCTATGCCTGGCATGGCGGCCAGGGATATCGCATGCGCTTTGGCTATCTGGGCGGCGGCCATCCGTACGAGTTTGGCTGCCGGTATCCCTCATGGCGATTCGGTTCTGACGTTTGTTCGCCATTTTCAGGCTGACAGCGCGAGCCATGCAGCGACAGCTTCGAGAACAGCGCCAGATAACCAGGTCGGACGTTCGTTAGCCCGGCACAGCGGTCAAGATTGTCCAGATACCCCACGACGACGCGAGCGTAACAGCAAGGAGAAAGATCAGCAGGATGATGACGGCAGGTCGCACTTCGCCCCTCTGCAAGGGACAATGCGCGCCTGTCTGTCAGGAAGGCAACCGACACCCCTGGAGCAAATGAAAAGCCGCCCCGGCGAACCGGGGCGGCTCCTTCAGCTGTTACCCCATCACGGTTAGCTGTGCCCGCCCCCTTGCCCAGCCTGTGCAACGCCGGAGGCGGGGTTGCCACTCGACGGATGACCCCATATCTGCCCGGCTTGCTGCTGCTGCAACTGGTGTTGCATGGCTTGGCGCTGATCCGGTGTCATGCTGAACCACTGTGTGGAGGGGATGCTCGGGTTGCCGTTCGCCCCCTGCCACCTGTCATAGCCAAAGATGGTGCCGCCATTGCCCTCGGCAAAAGCCGGACCAGCGGCGAGGGCCGCAACTGTGGCTGCAAGAATAATCATTTTCACGGGTGTTCTCCTTCGTGCTGGGCAAGCCACGTGCGCAGCTATCGAGTATCAGCAGCATATCATGTCTCAGTGATCCGCCGCCGGTGGCGCGCCCTAGGTAGGTCATTGGGTGCCGCTAGATAATGTGCAAATTCCCGAACAGTGTTTTGCAGAAAGTCATGAAATGCCGCAGGGTTTCGTGAAACTTTTATTACAAGATACTCGGTGCTGACTAACCACCTCGAGGACCGTCACCATGTAATTACTGTAGTGTTACACAGACTTCAAATATGTAACCGTTGGCATCGGGGCCTGGCAGGCCGACAGGCAACAGCGAACCTATCAATTTTTCCTGCTGCCGCGCGCCCGTCAATCAACCCGCCATCGCGGCAGTCGTACCGCTTCGCGGTGACCGCACATCTGCACGTCACACCGATCGTCGTCGTCCTACCCTAGCCAACCTCAACACGGTTGCGCCCAGAGTGTTTCGCTTCGTACAATGCGGCATCAGCACGACGGAGCAGCCCGCTGCCCGATTCGTCCGGCGCCATCTCGGCCACGCCGAAGCTCGCTGTGACCGGATCGGGAAGCGGCTCGATCGGGCAAGCGGCCAATGATTCTCTTATGCGGTTTGCGATGGAGATGGCATCTTCCAGATCGGTATTTGGTAGCAGCACAATAAACTCTTCACCACCGAACCGCGCAGCGGTGTCAATCACTCGCGTGTGTTGGCGTAGCAGGTCACCGAAAGCCGCCAGCACCCTGTCACCGGCGGCGTGTCCGTAGGTATCGTTGACCCCCTTGAAGTGATCCAGGTCGGCCATGATTGCGCAGAGTCTAGTGCCTGTGCGGCTCGCACGACTGATTTCTGCCACCAGCGCCTGTTCCAGGTATCGGCGATTGCCCACGCCCGTGAGCGGATCAGTCAGAGATGACGCGACGATCTGCGCCTCGCGCTGCTGCAGCTTGTGATTGATATGCGCAAGATCGAGTTGCGCTTTGGCGTACTCATGATTGAGCTCGAGGACCGTTTCATTGACCCGCTCCAATTCGTCAATGTCATATTCAGCGAGAAACCGCAGCTCCCCGGCCGCACCCCATATGCGCGCTCGCAAGGTCCGCGTCGTCCCCATGTACTCGCCGATGGTTATCAGGCCGCTGTAGATGGTTCCATCGGCTTCGGCTCGCGAGGCGGCAAGCGTCGCAAAATCAGGTTGGATAAAAAAACGAGCCGCACGAACACCGATCCGCTGCGCCTCCCCCGCGCTGATCAGTTTCAGGAACCCGGCATTCGCCTCGATCAGGGTCCCGTTTTCGTCCAGCGTCGCCAGGGCCACCGCGAGCAATTGCGAAAATTCAAGGGGGAACCAAGGCATCAGGTTCGCTGGCCGCCATGAGTTCTTTGGCTCTGGTCACAGCCGACGGCGCATCGGCGCTACACGCGTCCGCACCCATCATCTCTGCCAGCTGCGAGAAGCGATTGATCGCCAGCCCGCCGACGATCACAGCCGGACGTTCACGGCCAAGACGCTCGTTCAACTGCCCAATGACCTGCTTGACCACAGGCAATTGCTGCGCAAACGACACGGACAGACCGATAAGCTCGGCGTCCCAGGCTTCGACATGTTGAATGATCGCACGCGTAGGCACATTCGCGCCGAGATACTGAACGTCCCAACCCGCAAGCTCGAATGCGTCGGCCACCATGCGCAACCCGAGAGAGTGCAGGTTGCCGGCGGCGCAAGCGAGCAACACTCGCCTTCCAATCATCGCGGGAGGAATCGAACGAAGCAGCCCGGCAGTCATCACCGCCTGCGCGATGGCAGTGGCCAAGTGTTCAGCCGCAACCGTGATCTGATTTGCTTGCCATCTTTCTCCAATATGATACAGAGACGGCTTGATGATGTGCTGTTCGACTTCGACGAGATCATGCCCATCATCAATGCAATCGTTCACAATCGATAATGCCTCACACTGACGGCCAGCGAGCAATGCCAGTTCGAATCGCTCCGTCTCGGGCCAGGCTCCGTCGCCGTCCGGCGGCGGTGCATCCTCAGCCTCCATGAATTTCATCCGCGCAGTGTGCAAGGCAGCAGTCACCGCAGCGCCATCCACCGCGTCCATGCGTTCCGCGAAGAACGCTGCGAGCATGTCGAGCGATGACGCTACGTGGTCCGCGGCAATCGACCGCGCAGCGAGCATACTGGCCAGCCAGCGGAGATAAACCACCATTGGTTGTAAAAGCCCGAACTCCAGCACCGGTTGCAGAAATTCGAGATGCAAGGCGAGGTCTTCACGGCAGGCTTCATGTCCGTGAGGACCAAACTCGTCATAAGCCGACCCAAGCGCCGCGTAGAATCGATCTGTCACGACGCTCACCGCGTCGGCCCGCAACAACTGAAATCTTCGCAGCCCTTCCCTTCCCAGCAGCTTCAATCCAACATCCATGGTAATTCCTCGTGGCGGCGGCGCTAACTCGCGAATACCTGGAAAAGCCGCACAATAGCCGAACCCGGCACCAGCTTGAGTCCCTTGGGAATGCCTTTATGCGATTCATGATATTGGTGGCTTTTGTGCCAGTTCTGATAACTCTGCTCGTCACACCAGCGGGTCACCAGCCAAATTTCTGCTGAATTATCAATCGGACTCATCACGTCCATACCCAGGAATCCCTGTGCCGTATCCACGAGATGGGGACGCTGAATGAAGGCGGATCGAACCTCGTCTACCTTGTCATTGGCGATGGTGAAGCGGCTCAACGCGACGATCATCCGGTTCCGATCCAACGGGTTGACCCAACCCCACCAGCGACACCGAAATGCTGGGCCAGAGCTACCCCAGAGCTTGTAGAGTTGCGTCCTTGTAATCCTCTGATGCGTACGGCGAAGATATGCGTGCCCTCATTAATGAACAGTAAAGCCCCCTGGTGCCCGCTGCCCTCAATCCGGGCTGGGCATGATGACGCCACCCGTTCACGGCACGCCCCGCAGCCCGCCCAGCCACAAACGCAATCGGGCCACCTGTGCAGTCGTCGATTGCTCTGCTAGTTGGCGATCTGCTCGGTTGAGTGTACCGCTGAGGCGAGCGTCGTGACGCAGGCCAGGAGGCGGCCAAAATGAACGGGGGCAAACAGCATGAGCGATGATCCGGTCACCCGCATCCTTGCAGCGATCGATCGATTGCGCGCTGATGTGTTGGCCAGAATCGACCGGCTCGAGGCTGGCTCGGAAAGTCCCGCCGATCTCGCAGCCGCGGAGATCATTGCCCACGTTCAGGATGTCGGTGACATCGAAGGAAACCTGGGGGACTGGATTGGTCAACCGCGCAGCGGCCGCTGGATCGAAGGATTCAGCATCGCGGCTCCGGACGACATTGTCCCGGAAGAACTCCTGTACCGGGTCGTTCTGGGACGTGATCAGCTATCGCCCTGGACGCCGTCCGGCAAGTACTGTGGGAGCACGTCGTTAGCCATGCCGCTCCGAGGCTTTTGTCTTATGCTGCGCGGAACCGCCGCCTCCAGTTATCAGTGCAGCTATAGCGCAACGTTTGTGGACGGGTCAGACGTCAGATCGATCCCTGCGGGACAAGTCTGTGCTTCGGCCACGCTGGCACCTTTGGAGGCATTCCAGGTGACACTCCTTCCACGCATCGCGGCCTGAGCACGTCCAGGGGCAACCGCCCCGGCCCCTATCTCACGGTCGGCCAGCGTCGTAAGTGTAGCGCCCGCAGTCATCGGGCGAACCTGCGCTGAACTTGGTCCCGGAGAACGGTGCCAGGTTCCGTGGGGCAGCCGCCGTCCCGGTCTTCTCTGATCTCCAGACGATCAGATAGGCCACAGGTTTGCCCCGACACAATTTGTTTCCATTCTCCAGTACAGGGTCGTCGGGCTGCGTGACGCGAAACAGGTCGGCCGTCACCTTCTTCGCCTTTGCCTCCGGCCGGAACAGCATTTGGGCGCCCTGGGTCAGCGAGAGCGATTTGCCGTTTTGGAATGTGATCTCAGTCGGCGAGAACGTCACACGACCAGTGATCGTTTGGGCCAGGTGACCGACAGGAGCCCAGCTCTCCGATACGGCCGCTGTCTGAGCCACGGCTGTCGCTGTCAGCCCAGATACGGTGAAGCCCAGCAAAAGCTTACGCATCGTCATTGGTCGCCCCCAGTGATGTGCTGTCTTCGTCGGGGAGCCGAACGCGGACTGGCCGGTAGGATATCAACCAACCACGGACTGTGCGGAGCAATTCTGCTCGCCATCGGCATTTCCAGCGTGGTGGTCGGAACGCATCAGATCACGCCCTTCTTCCGCAACTCCGCCAGTGCCTCCGCATCGATCCCCAGCCTCTCGCGCAGCACCGCCTCCGTGTGCTCTCCCAACAGTGGCGGCGCGATCCGATAATCCGCGGGCGTCTCCGATAACCGTACCGGATTTGCAATCACCCTCACCGTCTCGCCGGACGAGTGCGCCATCTCGCGCACCACCCCTCGTGCCACCACATGCGGATCGGCGAATACCTCGGAAAGCTTGTTGATCGGCCCGCAGCCAATCTTCAGCGCCTCCAGCCGATCCACCCACCACACTGTCGGATGCTGCTGCATCACCGGCGTCAACGTATCGGTGACCAATTGCCGGTTCTCCACCCGAGTGGCATTCGTCGCGAACCGCGCATCCTCCAGCAGGTGCGTCAGCGCGAACGCCTCGCAGAACCGTTTGAACGTCGGGTCATTCCCGATCGACAACACCATGTGCCCATCGGCGGTCGGAAACACCTGATACGGCACGATGTTCGGATGCTGGTTCCCCAGCCGCGCCGGATTTTCGCCGGTCGCGAGATAGTTCATCCCCTGGTTCGCCAGCCACGCCACATGTGTATCGAGCATCCCGATATCAATCTGCTGCCCCTGCCCTGTCGCGTCGCGATGCCGCAGCGCCGCGAGGATCCCGATGCACCCGTACAGCCCGGCGAACAGATCAGCGACTGGCACGCCGACCTTCTGCGGCAACCCATCCGGCTCGCCGGTCAGGCTCATCACCCCGCCCATCGCCTGGATCAGCGAGTCATACCCCGGCCGCGGCGCATACGGCCCCGTCTGCCCAAAGCCCGTGATCGAGCAATAGATCAGCCGCGGGAACTTCGTGTGCAGGTCCTCGTAGCCCAACCCATATTTCGACAGGGCACCGACCTTGAAGTTCTCCACCAGGATGTCGCACTGCGCGATCAGTTGCAGCGCGATCGACTGCCCCTCCGGCTGCGCGATATCCAAGGTAACCGACCGCTTGTTGCGGTTCACCCCGACGAAATACGCGCTCTCCTTGGTCCCCGGCATGTAGGGAGGCGCGAACCCGCGGGTGTCGTCCCCTGCCCCCGGCCGCTCGATCTTGATCACGTCGGCGCCGAGATCAGCCAGCATCTGGGCACATGTCGGGCCCGCCAGCACGCGCGTCAGATCGAGCACGCGCAGGCCGCGAAGTGGTCCGCTCGGTTGCGCGCCAATGGTTTCACTCATGCGTCTCTCCAGCTTGCCGGGGCGCCATCCCGGGTCCATATCGGTGCGTCGCTTATACCCCGGGAGGAGACGCCGGCAATGCCGGACACAGGCGCCGCGCCTTCGCGTGCGGCCAGCATCGAGAGCCGTGCCTCCTGGACAGCGGCCTTCCTCACACTGGGTATCCTCTCGATCTCCTACGGCGCCCCGCTCATCGTCGTGGTGGGACTGAAGCCCATCCAGGACTCGCTGGGGACTGACCGCTCCGTCGTCGCGCTCGCCGGCGCGCTGGTGTGGATCGGCACCGGCCTCGGCGGCATCATGATGGGCTGGCTCGCCGAGCGTATCGGCATCCGCTTCACCGCATCCATCGGCGCGGTCATGATGGCGGCGGGCCTCGCGCTGTCCTCCACCGGGAGCATCTGGGCGCTGTTCATCGGGCACGGTCTGCTGGTCGGCCTGGTCGGCAACGGCGCGATCTTCGCCCCGCTCGTCGTCTACATCACACGCTGGTTCGATCGACGCCGAGGTTCCGCGCTCGCCCTTATCTCGTCAGGACAGTACATCGCCGGAGTTGTCTGGCCATCGGTGTTCGAACGTGGCATCGCAACAGTCGGCTGGCAGACCACGATGCTTGCCTACGCGGCCGTGGTGATCGTCGTAATCCTGCCTCTGACATTGCTCTGCCTGCGTCCCTCGCCGGAACCGCTTGCGTTCCACCCGCTGTCCAGCGATCCACGCAAGGGCGCACTGGTGCTCGGCATGCGTCCCAATCTGGCGCTGGGGTTGATCTGCTTCGCGGTGTTCCTGTGCTGCATGCCGATGGCTGTCCCGAATGGCCACCTGGTTGCATTCTGCTCCGACCTCGGCATCTCGCCGACGCATGGCGCGGCGATGCTGTCGGTGCTGCTCGCCTGCGCGTTCCTCAGCCGCCAATTCTGGGGAATGCTGGCCGACCGCATCGGCGGACTGCGGGCGGTGATGGTAGGCTCCGCGTGTCAGGCCGTCGCCATCGGCGGCTTCCTGCTGACCCAGAACGAGATCGGACTGTTCGCCGTATCCGCCGCCTTCGGCCTTGGCTTCTCCGGCATCATCCCGTCCTACGTTGTCGCCATCCGCGAGCTGTTCCCATCATCCGAGGCGGCCTGGCGCGTGCCGACATTTTTCTTCCTCGGCATGTCCGGCATGGCATTCGGAAGCTGGCTCGCCGGCGCGCTCTACGATCACTTCGGCTTCTATGCGCCGGCGTTCGCTGTCGGCGTGTTCTTCAACATCGCCAACCTTGTCGTCATCGGCTTCCTGGTGTCGCGCCAGAGCAGGACACAGCGGCTGGTGTTCGCCTACCGATAATTCGGCCAGACGCGCTGCCCGGCGGCACTTACCTGAGTGCACGCCATGCCACCGCCCCACCGACGATCTGCACCGCACCGCCGAGCAGCATTGCGGCGCGCAGGCCTGCTCCGCCAGCACCCGCCAAGGCGAACGCGGTGCCGAGTACCGCCACGCCCAGCGTCGCACCAATCATCCGCGCGACGTTGATCAGCGACGCTGCGCTACCGGACCGTGCCGCCGGCACGGCGGCTACAGCGACACCAAACAGCGGGCCGGTGTTGAGTCCCATCCCAAGCCCGGTCAGCACCAGCCCCGTCTCGGCCCACCACAGCGGTTCGCCGGCGATGCTGCACGCAATGACGAAAAGGCCAACGCCGATGAGAGCGGTGCCGCCGCTGATCAGCACCCGCGCGCCAAGCGATTCGACAAGGCGGCCCGATGCGTTCGACACGACGAAGAACACGGCGGCCATCGGCATCAGGGCTATCCCTGCCGTGCCTGCCACAAATATACCGCCCGATTGCCAGACCAGCGGCACCAGGAACAGCACGCCATACATGCCAAACGTCATGGCTGAGGTCGCGGTC
Source organism: uncultured Alphaproteobacteria bacterium (assembly GCA_963726125.1). Classification (GTDB taxonomy): domain Bacteria; phylum Pseudomonadota; class Alphaproteobacteria; order Acetobacterales; family Acetobacteraceae; genus JAMXLO01. Next base: position 91,922 of record CAVSBG010000007.1, read on the forward strand.
AGCGTGCCGACGAACCGGTGACTGCGGAACAGTTCGAGCGGCACCATAGCCGCCGGACCGCGTCGGTGCTCGATGACCAGGAACAGCACCAGGGCAATCACGCCAACACCGCAGGCCATCGCAGCAAGAGTATGGTCATGCGCGCCGGCAATGCCGGTGAGCGCCAATCCGGCCAACGCCATTGCTCCGAATATCTGGCCCGGCGCGTCGAACTTGCGACCTGCCGGATCGCTGGACTCGGCCACCACGCGCAGTGCGAACCCGATCGCGGCGACGCCAAGCGGGACGACGATCAGGAACACGCTGCGCCAGCCGAACCAATCGACCAATACGCCGCCCAATGCGGGCCCGATGATGAAGGCCAACCCGTTGCAGGCGGCCCATATTCCCAATGCGCGGTTGCGCGCCTGCTCCTCGGTCCACTCGACGCGGATGATCGCCAGCGAAGCGGGCAACAACAGTGCCGCACCTGCTCCGGCTACGGCTCGGCCGGTGATTAACAGCGATATGTCGGGCGCCGCGGCGCAAAGCAGGGAGCCGCCCGTGAAGATCGCCGCCCCCACGATGAACAGCCGCCGCCTGCCATACAGATCGCACAGTAGGCCTCCCGTCAGCAGCAACACCGCATAGGACAGGTTGTAGGCATCAAGCACCCATTGCAGGCCCGTGACCGTGGCTTGAAGCCCGAGTCCGATCGACTGCAGTGCCAGGTTGACCACTGAGGTGTCGACCTGAGCGAGAAGCACAGCCGAACACACGGTCACCAGCACCCATCGGCTGCCTGACCCGACCCGGGATTGCTGCGCATAGGGCGTCGCGAGCGTTTGTGCGTAGATCTGCCGCATGGTGTCCCGTTGATGGCTGTGGGTATCGGCCACCAACATAACGCCTGCCTGCTGACACCGTTCAGTCAGGAGCGATCGGGTCGCAGCAGATGTGAGGTATGAGCCGGCAATCAGATGCGAACGCCTCGGCGACGACCGAAGCTTACCGTCACCTGCACCCGATAGGTACCGTAGACGCTACCCACTATGTCATGACCAGACCATTTCCATGGGATGGTTTGCAAAGCGGGATTACATCGTTCGCAATTTGGTGCGGGCGGGCGATGGCCGAATCAAGCACGGCCATGACGGGGTGGAGAGAGCCATTGTTTTCGGCGCCGAGTACCTACAATCCAGCCCGCCTCAGTGATGAGGCGGGCTGCGTCAAAACCACCAACATTCTTTCGACGCGCAAATGCCTACGTTGCCGTCGACGTTATGAGCCGGCGGCGATCCCCGCCTGCACCTCGTTAATCGCTTCGTTGATCAGGCGGAGTGCGGTCACGCGATGCCCTGCCTTGTTGCTTTCTGCGACCTGCAATTCCGACCGCGCGTTCTGCAGCGCGGACAACGCGTTGTACATATGCGGCTGCGGGGGCGCCGCCACTACGCACCCGCCGGCGAAGCTTACCAGACCGATCGTTGCCACCGCCGCGAACTGGGTCAAACGACGTTTGGTGAACCACGATGCTTGTTTGTCCATAGTTTCCCTCCTGCACACCTGCACAACTATGCCGGAGCGGTGGCGATTCGTCAGCCCTTGCCCAACTGGGTGTCGGCCAATCTCTCGCACAGCTTCGCCATCTCTGTATGATCCGCATCGGAACCGAACATTGCCTGTGCCGCCGCCACCATCTCCTTGGTCAGCGCCGACAGCGGCGACGGTGTTCCCGTCTCCCGTGCGACCTGGAGCGCGATCGACAAATCCTTCGCCATCAGCCCCATGGTGAAGCCTGCATTGAACTTGCGCGACAATACGAACTGCTTGAACTTCTTCTGCGTCGAGTTGTTCATCCCCGTCGCCGCATTCAGCACGTCCACCATCACCGCCGGATCCAAGCCGAACCGCTGACCGATCAACAACGCCTCGATGCCGATGAGGAATCCGCCGGACGAAACCAGGTTGTTCAGCGCCTTCATCGCCTGCCCCGAGCCTACCGCGCCGGTACGCAGCACGGTCGTGCCCATCGCCGATAGCACCGGCATCACCGAATCGATGATCGCGGAATCACCGCCCACCATGATCGCCAGTTCACCGGTCTTCGCGCGCGGCACGCCGCCCGAAACCGGAGCGTCGATCAGTTGACTCCCCAACTCCTTAACTCGTTCCGCCAGCAATTGCGTCACCGATGGCACGCCGGAACTCATTTCGATCACCACCGTGCCCGGCTTCATCCCGGCCACCACGTTGTCGTCACCGCCCATCAGGACCTGCTCGACGATCACGCTGGTCGGCAGCATGGTGATCACCACGTCCGATGCGGCGCCGAGTTCGCGCAGCGTGTCCGGTGCATTGCCGCCGACCTGCTGCACGAAGTTGTTGGCGACTTCGCGGCGCGAGTCGTTCACGTGTACGGTGAAGCCGGCCTTCACCAGACAGGCCGCCATCGGCCAGCCCATGTTGCCGACACCGACGAACCCGACGCTTGGCTTGTCCGCCATCAGTCGCTGCCTTTCGCGCCATCGATGTCCTTGAACACCTCGGTCGCGATGCGGAACGCTTCCAGGCACGCGGGGATGCCGCAATAGGCGCCAATCTGTAGCAGGATCTCCTTGATCTCGTCGCGCGTCACACCGTTGGTGAGCGCCGCGCGCAGATGCAGCCGGAACTCCGCGCCGCGATTGAGCGCCGCCAGCATCGTCAGGTTGATCATGCTGCGCGTCTTGCGATCGAGGCCGGGGCGTGTCCAGATCATGCCCCACGCGACCTCGGTCGTCATTTGCTGGAACGCCGCATTGAAGTCGTCGGCACGGGTCAGCGAGCCATCGACGTAATCGCCGCCCAGTACGTCGCGCCGCACTTCCAGACCCTTCTTGAACAGGTCGCTCTGATATTCAGGACGATTGGGTATCTCGGCCATGTCGCTGTCCTCTCCGTATCAATCCGTGGTTCCGAAGTCTTCTGCCACTACCGCAGACGCGGTCCCGCATCCATCCCCAGCAGCACGCGTCCGCCGATCGGGTACCACTCCGGTCCGACCGTCGCCGTCTGGCCCACCACATGCAGATCCCGCCAGCACTCGGCGAGGCGGCTCGCGCGCTTGAACGACGTGCTGCCGCCGTGGCGGTACATCAGGTCCATCGCCTGGCGAGCACAGTCGGCGGCATGCACGGCGGCAAGCCGGCAATGCGCGCGTTGTTCAAGGCTGGTGTCGCCGCCTGCTGCCACCGCATTCCACAGCTCGCGCATCGTCGCACTACGATAGACGCGTCCCGCATTGAGAATCATTTCGGCCCGCCCCACGTCATCCTGCACCTGGGGATTTTCGCACAGCAGACCGGAACGACCCCGCGGTGTCTTGTCGGCCGCCAACTCGATCAGCGCGTCAATGCCGGCCCGCGCAATCCCGGTGATCACCGAGCTATGGTGCGGCCCGACCCAGGCCACGCTCGGCAAGCCATACGTGGTCCCCGCCCAGCAATTCCACTGATTGTCCACTGGTACGCCGGCGTGGATCATCGTCCGCCGCTCCGGCAGGAAGAGGTCGTTCACCGTCCAGTCGAAGCTGCCCGTCCCGCGCAGCCCGGCCACGTCCCAACTCCCCGGAACGATCGTCACGTCCGCACGCGGAAACAGCGCGCGCCAATACAGCGAACCGCCATCCGCACGACGCCGCGGTTTGCCATCGTCGAGGATCTGGAAGCTCCCCAGCATCCACACCGCTTCCTGGCACCCGGTGCCGAAGGTCCAATGCCCGCTGATGCGGTAGCCGCCCTCAACCGGCACCGCCTGCCCGCCACCCTGCACGGCGGTGCCGGCAATCACCGTCGCGTGCCCGTGCGGATAGATCTCGTTCACGCCCTCATCCGGCAGCCCAAGCGTGACGAGCTGCCCGATACTGTTGTTGGCAATGTTCCAGCCGACCGAACCGGCACCCTCGGCGAGCACCTCCACGACGCGCGTGTAGGTCAGCGGATCAACCTGCAATCCGCCCAGCGCGCGCGGCAGCACCATGCGGTAGAACCCCGCTTCATGCAGCTGTTGCAAGAGCGCCAGAGGAAGCCGCTGCTCGCGCTCGATCTCCTCGTGGTAGCGGCGCACTTCGGGCAGCAGCGCAACGGCCGTCCGCACCAGCGGCGTCGCATCGATATCAGCGGGCAGGCGTGTGTCTTCGGTCATTGCATCCATGGCAGGCCTCCGTTCGCCGAGCCTGCGCGATTTGCGGCCCCGCGTCACGTCCCGTGGCGGCATTGGGACCGGTGATCGCGTCGATGCAAACCGTGCTACACTGGCGTTGCTCGGGAGACGGTGATGTCACAGCGCAACCTCCAGCCGCTGACGTTCGAACAGTTCCTGGAGTGGGAGCGCGGGCAGGAACTCAAGCACGAGTTCGTGGACGGCGAGGCCATCGGCATGGCCGGTGGGACCGAAGCGCACAGCATGATCCAGGCGAACCTGATCGCCGCCGCCGCGCCGAAGTTGCGCGGATCCGGATGTCGACCATTCACCTCGGACATGCTCGTCAGGACCGGCACCGACCGTGGCCGCTATCCCGACATGACCATCGATTGTGGCCAGCGTCGCGCGCAGAACCTGATCGCGCCCGAGCCCAAGGTGGTGTTCGAGGTGCTATCCGAGGACACGCAGCAGCGCGATCGAACCATCAAGCTGGCCGACTACAACGCCACACCATCGATCGCGCACTATGTGCTGATCGAACAAGCCGAACCGCTCGTGCATGTTTACAGCCGTGGTCCGCATGGCGACTTCAATCTTCGCCCGCAGGAAGTCAGACGATTGGACGGAACGATCGACCTGCCCGCCGTCAGCCTTTCACTGACCATGAGGGAAATCTACGACGGGCTCGCGCTTGATGACGCTGCCAATGGTCAGACGATCACCGCCGGATAGCACTGCACGCTGGACCACGGCCGCCTCACCCGTTCACCACCGCCACCGCCTCGATCTCCACCATGAAGTCCGGGCTCGCCAGCCGTGTCACGCCAACCGTCGTGCTGGTCGGCGTCGCCACGCCGAGATACCGCATCCGCACATCGCCGCACTTCTGAAATTCATCGAAGTCCGTCACGAACGTGTTGGTCTTCACCACGTCCGCCCACGTCGCCCCCGCCGCCTTCAAACACCGGTCGAGGTTCTGGAACACCTGCTCCATCTGCGCGCGCATATCGCCCTTGCCAACGCAATTGCCGTCGATGTCGCGCGCCAACTGGCCGGCGGTATACACAAGCTTGCCCGTCCCGCTCACCGTCACGACGTGCGAATACGAAGGCTGCCCGCCCGACATCCGTATATTCATTCCCTCCGGCTGAAACCGTTCGATCTTGAGCGCCATGTTCATCCTCCCGTTGCATTCGCCGTGACCGCGAGCATGCCATCGGCCGCTGTCGCTCGCCATTCCCGACTACCGGCAAACCACGATACAACCACCGCGCAAACGGGGAGACGCATCATGCCGCCAACGCCCACCTACGAAGTCCTCGCCCTCCGCTACGGCATCTTCGACGGCCGCCTGCAATTCCAGAACTACATCATCCCAGACGACCATGCGGCACTCGACCCGCTCGACTTCTACGTCTTCGCAATCAGGGGCAACGGCCGCACCATCGTCATGGACACCGGCTTCAATCCCATCTCCGCCAAGCGCCGAGGCCGCGAACTCCTCCGCTCCCCCGCTGACGCGCTGTTACAAGCCGGCATCGATCCCGCCGAAGTGCCGGACGTCGTGTTGACCCACATGCACTGGGACCACGCCGGCGGCATGGAGTATTTCCCCAAGGCCACGTTCCACCTGCAAGCCAGCGAGATGGCCTACTGCACCGGTCCCTGCATGTGCCAACCCTTCCTCCGCCGCCCGTTCGACGTGGACGACGTGAAGAGCGCCATCGACGCACTCTACGCCGATCGCCTGCGCTTCCACGACGGCACCGCCGAGATCGCACCGGGCATCACGCTGCATCTCATCGGCGGCCACTCCGGCGGCGTCCAATCGATGCGCATTTCCACCGAACGCGGCTGGGTCGTGCTCGCCGGCGACGCGTCACATCTGTGGGGCAACATCCGCAAGCGCATGCCGTTCCCCGTTGTGGTGGACGTGGCGCGCATGCTGAAGGGCTTCGAGATACTGGATAACCTCGCCGACGGCCCTGACCATATCATCCCCGGCCATGATCCGCTGATCCTGAAGCGCTTTCCCCCGGAGGCGGGCCATCCCGACACCGTGCGCGTCGATCTGCCGCCGATCGACTGAGGGTGGGGCGGTTGCCCGGCCATAGTGCGGAGAATCGCCCTATCATTCCGGGTACGGTATCGTCACTTTATGAAGCGTTAGCCGCGCGCGCACGCCAGACTGCAGCGCAGTCGCAAGGCTTTAGTTGACCGAAGGGGTAGCCGCTACCGAAGTCTGCGGCTTCAGCACGTCGTGAAGGAAATCGCGCACCTGCCGCTCGGCGTCTTGAGACGCATCTGGATCATAGGCCATGTGGTGACCAAGAATTTCATACGGGACAGTCGCGGGAATATCGAAGTCGTGAGTGGCATTAGGATACACGACAAGCTTGATCGGAGCGCCTTTCTTATTGGCATCTTCAACCATCTCTCGGCACGCTTGCGCCCATGCCCAATCATCTTTCTCGCCGATCAAGATTAGCGTCGGCACGCTGACCATGCCACTGTCGCCCGTGCATGACGGATAGAACGCTACAGCTCCACGGAGCTTCACATGATACAGCTGTTCCCACAAATTGCCTTCCGCATCGCCAACCGCAGCGCTACCACCAAGCGAAGAACCGAGGATGGCCACTCGATCTGGGATCACGAAGGGCTTTGTCGTCAGGTATTGCAGTGCCGAGAAGGCGTCGACTTGATCGTCCGATGTCGGCCCGCTGCAGCCAGCCATATTTCGCGGTGTGAAGCTGTCGATGGCGAGTGCCACGTAACCCCATGACCGGAGTTGATTGGCCCAATGCGTCTCGCGTGGCCCAAAGCCCGCGCAGCCATGCAAAAGGACGACAGCCGGAAATGGTCCCTTGCCATACGGTTGGGTTAGATACCCCAATAGCGGCTGCTTGCTCTCGAACCCCCGCGGAGCAACCTGCACCAATTCGGCAGATGGTGCTGCGGGTGCTGTGGCGGGTATGGCCGCGACCAGCAGCGATGCAAGAGCGGCGGTATTGATACGCACACACGTCATCGCTCGAGGCATCGCCCCCATCCCGGAAAGTGGCGTAACCAGGCAAGTGTAGCCGAAGTCAGCCATGTGGCACAATCAATGGAGTCGTCCCGGGCCGGTCCACAAGTCAGGGATTTCGCACGGTGTTCAGAAGTTTAGAGTGAAAGCGATTGTTCAGTACAAGCAATGCGTGCAGAATGCGGGGAATCACCCCAGCCGAGACTTGATGTACTATGACCAAGGCCAGGCTTGCTCAAGCAGACGATCTAGAACCGTTGCTCGATCTCTTTCGGGTGTCGGAGATAAGTGCCGCGGCGGAGCCGATCGATCGTGCAAGAGGCATCTGGACCGAGACACTCGCACGCGAAGGTGTTGCAGTCTTTGTCTCGGATGTCGGCAGCGGGATAGCTGCCACCTGCATGCTCATCACGGCTCCCAACCTTCTGCGCGGAGGTCGCGGTCACGCCTATCTTGATAATGTCGCCACTCATCCTGAATTCCGTCGGCAGGGTCATCGCCGCGTCGTCATTGGAGGCTGCCCATCTGGCGTGGTTGCCCGGAACGCCTGATCCTCTGGCAACCCGCTCGATTATAGCTTTAGGCCGCCGCTACCCGCCGATAAGCCTTTCCCACCATGAAGGCGACGCCTTCCGGCCCGACCTTCGTAGTGTGCTGGCACCCCGCCGGCAACTCGCAGTGATCGCCAGCCCTGAATGTTTCCGGCGTCCCGTCTCTTATGACAGTGATCTCGCCACCGAGCACCATGATCCGCGCATCGAAATCGTGTGCGTGCATGTCTTCTGCAAAGTCGGCCTTCTGCCCGCCATGAATGACCTCAAAGCCTTCCCGGCGCAGGTCGCTTTCGAAAGCTTCCCGGGTAAGTGGCCCGCCATTGCGGCGTCGGCCCGACAGCAGCGCAACACCCTCCGGACCCACATGTTCGGCATGCATGCAGCCCGCCGGCACTTCGAAGCACTGTCCCGAGCGGAACGTGACCGGGTTATTGTCGCGCGTGATCGTTATTTCACCGCCCAGGACAAACGATTTGGCGTCGAAGTCATGGCAGTGATTCGGCGCAACCAGGTTCGGCTTCACGCTGGTGTTCACAATCCGATAGCCGTCACGACGCAGCTCCGCGTCAAACTCAACACAATCCATTGGCATTCTCCCGAGGCACGCTCCAGCCGCATTGATACGGGGGCGATTGTTGATGCAAAGCAAACACGGCGCTGGCGGAAACGGTTTCGCACGGCCCGCTCACTGGATAGCTCGACGTTTCTTCACCAAACTCGGCGGTGGTTATTTTCTACCGGCTGGTACCGTAGCCCCGCTTCAATGCAATGGGCAAACTGACAAAAGACAGATCACACGTGCCACTACCTCTACTCGGCGGGTTCCCGGAATTGACGATCTCGCGCAACAACTCCGCCCTCTGCTGCGACGACAACGATCGTCCGTCACCTGCCTCTCCTCGTCGAATTGCCTTCCATTTGGCATGCAGGAAATTATTCCTTGACAAAGCCCCGCCGTCCATGCCCTACTTTCGCTCATGCCGGCTCCCAACCAACCCTCCACCCCAACCCCAGACCGCGCATCACCCAAGGCCGCCCCGGCCATGCCTGCCGCCATCGGCCGCGTCCTCATCGTCGTCCGCAAACTGATCGACTACGGCAAGCAGCTCGCCGACACGCTTCAGCAGCGCGCCACCGCCCCAGACTTCGCCCGGTTCGCCAGCCGCTTCGGCACTCCCGACATCGCCGCCATCCTCGCCTGCATCACCAATGGCCTGCTCCGCGCCGCGGCACTCGAAGCCAGGCTTTGCCAGCGCGCCGAACGCGGCCAGGACCTCACATCACCGCCCATGCGCTTCCCCGCCACCCGAGCGCCACGCCCCGCACGGCAGCACGCCCCGTCATCCACCCAGCCCGAACCCAAGCGCACCCACGACCCGCAGGACCCGCGCCTCGCTCGCCTGCCCACACCCGACGAAATTGCCGCCGAGGTGCGCACCCGCCCGGTCGGCGCGGTCATTGCTGATATCTGCCGTGATCTCGGCATCGCGCCCGGAGAGCTCGACAGGGCATTCTGGGAAGAACTCAACCTGGCCATCATTTCCTACGGCGGCACCTATGCCGGCGTCCTCAACGACCTGATCCACCGGTCCTTCGCCTTCACCTTCGGCGACCACGCCGAAACTGCGGGCCCCGGATCACCTGCCGCACCCGCGCGACTGCCAGCGCTCGCCACCGGTCCGCCCCCCTGATGCCAACCGCGTCTCTCATGGCGTGACGGCGTCCCGTGAATCGCTGTCATGAGGCAACGCCGTGACTCCCTCAGCCCAGCGGCAACACCGTCCGCAGCACAACCGCGCTCCAACGCAAGCCGCAAGGTCGATGCCCTCCGTGCGGAACCGTGTGCGCCCCCCACGGCAGCACGCCCCGAGCGATGCACCGCGCCCACAAATCCCCGCCCGATGCCGCCCCCCGCTTGCGAAAATCTCCGCCCTGGAGGACGCTCGCACCCAGGAGGACAACCCCAATGGCCAACAACATCCGAGCGCGCCTCGCCCACATGGGCATCTACGTGCAGGACCGGGACAGGATGCAGCGCTTCTACAACGAGGTCCTCGGCCTGATGGTCACCGACCAGGGCCAGGGCCGCGCCGGCATGCACCTGACCTTCATGAGCGGCAATCCGGAGAACCACCACCAGCTCGTGCTGGTCACCGGCCGCCCGGACACATCCGGCTTCAATCCGATCCAGCAGATGTCGTTCATGGTCGACTCCCTCGCCGACTTGCGCGAGGTCCACAAACGCGCGCTGGAACTCGGCGCCACCGAGATGCGCCCGATCAGCCACGGCAACGCCTGGTCGATCTACTTCAAGGACCCGGAAGGCAACGTCGTCGAGGCCTACCTCGACACCCCCTTCCACGTCCCCCAGCCCCACGGCAAGCCGCTCGACCTGACCAAGTCGGACGACCAGATCATGAGCGAGACAGAAGCCGCCTGCCGCGACGATCCCGGCTTCATGCCGATCGATCAGTTCAAGCAGCAGATGGCAGCCCGCCTGACCGCCAGCGCCTGACCCGCCCGTTCCGAACCCCCTCTCCCGCAAAGCGGGGGAGGGTTGGGGAGGGGGTGCCACACCCAAGCCCGCTCCACTCCCCCTGCCCTCCCTACCCAACCAGCGGCCGCACCCGCTCGCACAGCAACCGCAGCGACCGCATCATCAGCACCGACGGTATACCGCCGCCGAAATTCAGCTCGGCCAGAATCCCGTCGATCCCCAGCTCCTCGCGTAACTGCACCAGCCGCTCCGCCACGCGCTCCGCGCTCCCAACCACCACCTTGTCGCGCAGCACCTCCTGGTAGGTGATCGTCCGCACCGTCTCCAGTTCCGCCCGCCGCCGCGCGTTCGGCGAGCCCTCCAACCGCGTGGTCAGCGTCCTATATCCCGCCATTACGCTCGGTTCAGCTTCCTCCAGCGCCAACGCGTCGGTCTCCGCCAGATGCAGCGACAACCGTAGATACACCTCGCCCCGCCCCGGATGCCCGGCCGCCGCATACGCCTCCCGGTACGCCCTCAAATCCGGCCCCAGTTCCGCCAGCGACCCGCTGCGCACTGCCACGAATAGCGGATAACCCAGCGCCCCCAGCACCGGGAACGTATCTTCGCTCGCCCCGGCAATCCGTATCGGCGGATGCGGCCGCTGATACGGCCGAGGCACCGCGCGCGCCGCATCGAACCGCCAGTACTTCCCCTGATACGAAAAGCACTCCTCCGTCCACGCAAGCTTCAAAATCTCCAGCGTCTCAAAGAACCGCTCGCGGCTCTCGCTGTAAGGCACCCCATAAGCCGCATACCCCCGAGGATTGCCGCTCCGCCCCGCCCCCAGCAGCAAACGCCCGCGGCTGATCTGATCGATCGTCGCAGTCTCCTCCGCCAACCGCAGCGGATGGCACAGCGGCAGCACCTGCACCGCGGTGCCAATCTTGATCCGGCTGGTCCGCGTAGCGATCGCCGCAGCCACCGTCAGCGGCGCGCTCAACACCGAGCGCTCAGCCTGCTGATGGATCTCCGCCAGCCAGATCGCGTCCAGCCCCCACCGCTCGGCATCCGACACCTGCTCGAGCGCCTGCGCGAACGCATCGGCGTCCGATTGCCCGTCCACCTGCCGGTGGAACTCATGGTACCAGCCAAACTCCATGCCGCTCACCGTCGCATCTGGACGTTGACGGCGCAACGCGTAACCTGACGCACCAGCAGACGGAGACCTGCCTTATGCAATTCGGATTGTTCGGCAGCGCTGCGGCGCGGCGCGGCAGCGGTGAGTTCGACAGCGCCGAAGGGTTTCGCGACTTCATCGAATACAACGTCGAGGCCGAGGCGCTCGGCTTCCACGGCACCTTCGTCGTCGAACACCACTTCACCGGCTTCGGCCAGGTCTCGGCGACGCTGAACCTGCTCACCTGGCTGGGTGCCCGCACCCGCACGCTGCGCCTCGGCACCGCCGTGATCGTGCTCCCCTGGCACAATCCCGTTCTGCTCGCTGAGCAGGCCGCAACGCTCGATCTGCTATCCGGCGGCCGCCTCGATTTCGGCATCGGCAAAGGCTACCGCTACAACGAGTTCGCCGGCTTCGACGTCCCGATGGCAGACGCCGATGCCCGCTTCGAGGAATGCCTGACCGTGCTGCTCAAATCGTGGACCTCCGAGCAGCGCTTCTCGCACCAAGGCAAATACTGGAGCTTCAACGACATCGTCGTCGAACCGCCCTCAGCCCAGAAACCGCACCCGCGCGTCTGGATGGGCGCCGGCAGCGAGCGCTCGATCCGCAACGTCGCCGACCGAGGCTTCAACCTCCTGCTCGGCCAATACGCCTCGCCGGACGATGTGGCCCAAAGCATCGCCTGGTACCGTTCCGCCACCGAGGCAAACGGCCGCCGCTACGACCCCATGCAAGTCGGCGTCACCCGAGCCTTCTTCGTCACCGACAGCGCCGAAGAACGCGACGCCGCACTCGACCGCCGCCTACAGAACCGCCTGCGCCAACTGAAGCTCGCAACCACACCGGACGGCACAGTCCATGGCGGCCCGGATCGCGCCACCGGCGACCCTCAAGCGGTCAACGTCAACAGCGCGATGTACGGCACCCCTGACGAGATCGCGCGCCGCCTGGAAGCATTAAAACGCGTCGGTGTCGGCTACGTCCTGATCAACGGTGGCGGCTCGGGCGGAGGCGAACGCGGTCGCCAAAGCATGCGCCGCTTCGCTCGCGACGTGATGCCGCTGTTCTCCGATCAGCCCTCCGCGCAGGCGGCGGATTAGGGGGTGGACGACAGCTCCACCGAGACACCGCCACCGGCCGACACTACAGCCTCCAGCTGGCAGGTCACGCTTTGGGCCATGGTGGGCATTCAGTTCGTCATGACGATGGCGTTCAGCTTCCTCAGCCCGATCATGCCGCTGTTCCTGCCGGACCTTGGCGTCACCACCGAGGCTGGCATCGACGTCTGGTCCGGCATCCTGACCGGCTCCACTTCCTTCGTCGCCGCCTTCGCATCGCCGCTGTGGGGGCGCCTCGCCGACAGCTACGGCCGCAAGCCGATGCTGATCCGCTCAAGCTGCGCCATCGCCCTGTTCACCGCCCTGATGGGCCTGTCGCAGAACGTCTGGCAATTCTTCGCCGCCCGAGCGCTGATGGGCGTGTTCGCCGGCTTCTCCTCCACCGCCATGGCCCTCGTCGCAAGCCAGGTGCCCGAACAGCGGCTCGGCTATGCGCTAGGCTGGCTCAGCAGCGGCCAACTGGTAGGCTCCCTGGTCGGGCCGGTCATCGGCGGCCTCCTCGCCGACGTCACCCACAGCTACCGCATCCCGTTCTACTGCACCTCCGCCATCACCTTCGCGGCGGTGTTCCTGGTGTGGTACGGCGTGCGCGAGCACTTCAACCGCCCGGACGGCGGCTCCCGCCGGCGCTTAGGACTACGAGGCGTCGCAATGATGATCGGCGCCGCCGGAGTGCTGCCGCTGTTCTTCGTGCTGCTGATGGCCCAGTTCAGCACCCGCGCGGTGCAGCCCGTGGTGACGCTCTACGTCCAGCAGATCGTTGGCCAGCGCCCCGACCTCGCCACGCTCGGCGGCATCGCGTTCTCCGTAACCGGCCTGGCCGGCATGGTCGCCGTGCCCTTCCTCGGCCGCCACGCCGACGAGATCGGCTACCGCCGCGTGCTGCTGATCTGCCTGATTGGCGCCACGCTCACCAGCCTGCCGCAGGCCTTCGCCAACAGCTACTGGACCTTCGCCGTCGAACGCTTCGGTGTCGGCCTGTTCATCGGCGCCATCGTCCCCACCGCCAACGCCCTGATCGGCCGCATGGTCCCGCGCTCCGACCGAGGCACGGTCTACGGCATGACCGCCTCCGCGACCTTCCTCGGCAATTCACTGGGCCCGCTGTGCGGTGGCGCGATCGCCGCATGGTTCGGCCTGAGCTGGGTCTTCCTGGTCACCTCCGCGCTGCTGCTGGTGAATCTGGTCTGGGTTTATCTGCGTGTCCCGGAATATAATGCCGGCACGGAAGGTTAACGTAGGAGGCTGTTGCTATAGAGCGGGAGATTGGGAATGTTGCATCGCATGGGCGCTTGCCGCCTGGTCGTATCGCTGGCAATCGCGAGCTGTTTCTCGTGGGCTGGTCACGGTTCGGCTCTGGCCGCCGTGATATCCGGCACGCCCACATTGCCGCTGCTCGGGGTGCCGTATTCCTCCGCGACAGGAGTGGGCTGTTTCCCGACGGCTGGTTTCTGCATCGAAGCCGGCTCACTGACGTTCACCGCGCTGAGTTCGAAGAGCTTCAACACGTCTGGCGAGGACCTGACCATGCAGGCCTCCTACACAGGCACGTTGACGGATACCTCAGATCACGTATTGGGCCCCTTGCTCCTGACCGGCTCGGTCGAGGAACAGGTCCTGGGCAGGACGTTCTCCACCGAGACCGGCTCTTGGAACACCAAGCTGCTGTCGCTCGCGCTGAGCGGACCGCTACAAGGTCACACGCTCTCGCTGGGTCTCGGGGCCAGCGATTCGACCGGCACGGACTCGATCGATCCGATTGGCGGCGGCCTGTACCAAATTGACAGTTTCTTCGATGTGTTCGTCGATCTGACGCTGGACACCAACACGCCGCTGCACGCCACGCGCGGACCTGTGCTGCTGACGCTGCAGCCAACACCTGTCCCAGCCCCCGCCGGCCTGACCTTGTTGGCTGCGCCTGTGCTGTTCCTGAGCTTGGCGCATTGGCGCCGCAGGGGAAACCTGATGTGTGCAGCGCATGCGTGACGCGGAGATTTAAAGAACGATGATGGCACTCATTCATCACGTCGTCCGCGGCGACGGCAACCCTCCGATCGTATTCGTTCATGGCCTTGGCTGCGCGCACGACGATTGGGATGCACAGGTAGCGCATCTGTCGGTGCGTCATCGGACCGTCGCCGTCGATCTCCGCGGCCACGGAGCAACCACATCCACGGCTGACGAATGCACGATCGAGCGCTACGGCGCCGACATGGTTGCGCTCATGGAATCGCTGGCCCTGCCGCCTGCGGTCATGGTCGGTCACAGCATGGGATGCCGCGCCGTTATCGAGGCCGCTGTCCAAGCACCATCCCACGTCGCCGGCATCGTTCTCGTCGACGGCAGCCAGTTTGCCGCGGAGATGGCCGACACGCTCAAGCAGGCGTTCGCCGCACCCGATGGACTGGCGCCACTCGTTGGACGCTGGTTCCGCGACATGTTCACCACGACGAGCGACCCGGCCGTGGTCGCGTCCGTCGTTGAACGCGCCCAGCGCATGCCGCGGGCCATCGGCGAGTCGCTGCTGCTCGATCTGGTGCGTCATGACACCACTCGTCTTACCGCATCGCTCGACAGTCTGCGTGCCCCGGTGATGGCTATTCAGGCCACCTTCGCCAACGAGAAGCGCGAGCGCCGCTCACTCAGCAAGGGCCAGACCACCCCGTTCCTCGACATGCTCCGTGCCCGGATCCCAACAATCCGCGTCGAGGTCATTGCCGACACCGGCCACTTTCCCCAAATAGACGAAGCGGCCCAGGTCAACGCGCTGCTCGACAGCTTCATCGCGGGCTTGCCGAGCTGAAAACAAGCGACAACGTGATTCTGATTGCCAATTATCTCGACCAGTTCATGTACAGCGTCGGCTGGCGGACGCGGGCCGGTGATGCGACACAGTCGGCAGATGCTTGGCCGAGGACGCCGCACTGGCAGTAGTGGTACTGGCTCGCCGGACTGTGGCCTTCCCCGGCTGGCAACGCTCCCGATGGCGCCACACACCAATACCGGCTAGTTCGGTCATTCATAGTTGCGAGGCAGATCGATGGGCACACGGGAAGGCGCCACCGCGCGGGCACTGGCATTCTTCGATAGCAATCGGCTTCCGTGATCGGCTGTCCGAACTCGTAGCGATCCCCAGCACCTCGCAGGATCCCGGCCACGAAGCCGACGTCCAGCGCTACCTCGACGCCGCGATCCAGCCCTGGCTGCAACGCCTGGGCTTCACGGTCGCCATCCACCCCAACCCGCGCGACGGCTTCGGCCCGATCCTGACGGCCGAACGCCTGGAAGACCCGTCGCGCCCCACCGTCCTGACCTACGGCCACGGCGACACCGTCCGAGGCCTGGAGGACCAGTGGCGTCCCGGCCTCGACCCATGGCGCCTCACCGAGGAAGGTGATCGCTGGTACGGCCGCGGCACTGCCGACAACAAGGGCCAGCACGCGCTGAACCTCTCCGCCCTGGAAGCAGTGCTGGCGGAGCGTGGTGGCAAGCTGGGCTTCAACCTCAAGCTGGTGCTGGAAACCTGTGAGGAACGCGGCTCCATCGGCCTGCGCGAGTTCGTCGCCGCCCACACGGACGAACTGGCGGCAGACGTGCTCATCGGCAGCGACGGCCCGCGCGTAACGCCCGAAACGCCGACGATCGCCACCGGCACCCGCGGCACGTTCCATTTCGACCTGGTGTGTGATCTGCGCCCCGGTGGCGTTCACTCCGGCCATTGGGGCGGCCTGACCACCGATCCCGCGATCGTGCTCACCCACGCGCTAGGCGCCATCATCGATCGGCGAGGCAAGATCATGGTGCGCGACTGGTTGCCGCGCAACGGACTGCCGGCAAGCGTCCGCTCGGTGCTGTCAGGCTGCGAAGTGGGCGGCGGTGGCGAGGCCGCCTCGATCGATCCGGATTGGGGCGAACCCGGCCTGACCTCTGCCGAGAAGATCTACGGCTGGAACAGCTTCATCGTGCTTTCGATGGTGTCGGGCCGGCCGGAGAACCCGGTCAACGCGGTGGCGCCGAACGCCCGCGCGCACTGCCAGATCCGCTACACGGTGGACACCGATCCCGCCACCTTCGCGCCTGCGCTGCGCAAACACCTCGACGCCGAAGGCTTCTCCAACATCCGCATCGAGAACGCCGGCATTCGCATGCCCGCCAGCCGCACCGATCCCGACGATCCGTGGGTACGCTGGACGGTTGGTTCGATGGAGACAGACGCTGGGCAGGCGTGTTCAGGTCATCCCGAACTCGTCCGGTGGATTGCCGGGCGACGTGTTCGTCGATCATCTCGGCACCGCGCTGATCTGGATTCCGCACAGCTACAACGGCTGCAAGCAGCACGGCCCGGACGAGCACTTCCTGATTGCGCCGGCGCGCGAAGGGATCGCGGCATTCGCCGGCCTGTGGTGGGATTTAGGGGAGACGGGAACGCCGTGATCAACCAATCCAGGTCATAGCCAGCACCGACCGCGTCATGGCCGGGCCTTGATCGGCCATCTCGACCGCCCCAATTTGCGAACGATGCAATGCTACTCCACTCCGCAACCATCCGAGGGGGCCGCGCTTGCGGTCCATCAACGGTTGTCGCGGCTGGCATCACTCGCCCCCGATCCGTGCGCCCTTCTCCGCGACAGAACGTTTCATCAGCAGCACAACGAACACCAGCGCGACCATGACAACCGCCAGCACCCAGAACACGTCGAAGTAGGCGAGCGCCGACGCCTGTTGCGCGCGTACGTTCGAGAGCGCCTGCAAGGCCAGTTGCTGCGCGGCGACCGGATCGCCGGTCTGCTGCAAGAACTGTCCGGAAGCCTGGTCGAGGAAGGAATGTGCCGCCGGATTGAACGGATCGAGAGATTCGCCCAGACGCAGGCTGTGGAACTGATCGCGGCGCTCCTGCACCGTCTGAGCCATCGAGGTCCCCACGCTACCGCCCTCGTTGCGCAGCAGGCTTAGCAGGCCGACAGCCGCCCCGCGCAGCGCGAGCGGCGTATAGAGGTAGGCCGCCACGTTCGCCGGCGCGAAGCACATCGCCAGCCCGATGATCAGGACCACGCGCGGCCAGACGGCCTGCCCCGGACTGATGTCCAGGTTCATCTGCGACATCCAGTAATTACCCGCGGCCATGGTCAGGAGACCCACGGCAATCACCCATCGCGCATCGGCGCCACGACCGAGCGCGCGGCCCACGAACGGCATGGTGACGACGGCAAAGAAACCGGCCGGCGACATGACAAGTCCGGCGCTCAGGGCATCGTAGCCGAACAGCGACTGGAGCAAGGCAGGCAACGAGGTGCTGGCAGCATACAGCACCGCGAAGGCGCAAAATATGATGATGCAGCAGGCGGCGAAATTCCGTTCTCGCAACGGCCGGAAATTGACCACCGGACTCGGATGTCGCAGTTCCCAGAAGATCAGCCCGGCCAGGCCGACGGCGAACAGGATCGCCAGCGTCTGCACACGCCAGAACGGGTCGCCCAGCCAGTCCCATTCCTGGCCCTTGCTGAGCACCACCTCCCAACAGACGATGACGATGACCAGTAGCGACAGGCCGATGCCGTCAAAGCTGAATGGCCGCTTCCGCAACTCCTTGCGTTCTGCCGTGAGGTAATCGGGATCCCGGAGCGTGAGGGCACACGCACCAAGGGCCAGCAAGCCGACGGGAACATTGATCCAGAACACCCAGCGCCAGGAGTAGTCGTCGGTTATCCAGCCGCCGAGAGTCGGACCGACGACGGGTGCGATCAGTGCGGCCAGGCCGAACAGCGTCATGGCCATGCCTTGCCGCTCGACCGGGAAGGCATCCAGCAGCACGCCCTGGCTGCTTGGCTGAAGACCGCCGCCAGCAAGCCCCTGCAGCACGCGGAACAGGATCAGTTGCCCGAGACTCGTCGCCATGCCGCACAGCCCCGAGGCGAGTGTGAACACGGCGATGGAAAGCAGGAAGTAGTTCCGACGCCCGATATGCGCGATCAGCCAGCCGGTGATGGGCAGGATGATCGCGTTGGCGGCAAGGTAGCTGGTGATGACCCACTCGCCGTCATCGACCGTGGCCGACAGCCCGCCCGCGATATAGCGCAGCGCCACGACCGCGATCGTGGTGTCGAGCACTTCCATGAAGGTCGGCACTACTACAACAGCGGCGACGAGCCAGGGGTTTGTCGCCGCGCGGAGTGGGGAATTCAGAGGTGTCGACGAGAGTGCCGCGTCGCTCATTGTTTGGTGCCCGATGCGCTGGCGGTTGGACCAGCGCTCGGAGACTGCGGCACATAGGTCTGGAGGAACTTTCCGGCATCAGGCCCGGTTGGCGACTGGTTGATATACACGGTAGGAACCACCGACGTGCCGATGAACAGCGGTGTCGTGTCGGCGTTGTAATCGACGAGATCGATGCGAACCGGCAATCGTTGGACCACCTTGACGAAATTGCCGGTGGCATTCTCGGGCGGCAGCAATGCCAGGGTCGATCCGGTCCCCTCGGTAAAGCCGGAGACCCGGCCCTTGAAGATGTGCGTGCCGCCGTACATGTCTACGCGCAGATCGACCGGTTGCCCGATGCGCAGGTCGCGCAACTGGGTTTCCTTGAAGTTGGCGTCGACCCAGATTTCGTTGAGCGAGCGAACCGCCATCAGGTTTTGGCCGACCTGGACAAAGTTGCCCGGATTGACGTTGCGCCGGGTGACGACGCCGTCGATCTCCGCGATGATGTCGGTGTAACGAAGATTAAGTTCGGCCTGTGCGAGATCGCGCCTGGCCGCTTCGAGTTTCGCCTCGGCCTGCTTCACCGCCGGGGCATTGGCCGCGTAGTGGGCGAAGGTGCTATCGACGTCGCCCAGTTTATAGAACTGATCGAGCATCGCTTTCGGACCCTGGTCGAACGAGTGCACGACGCCGAGTTGCGCGGCACTTTGAATGAGCGCCGCCTGCGCCTGGAGGACGGACGAAAAAGTCTCGTCGAGATTGGACGGCACCTGGCCGAGATCGCCGCCCCCAGCAGGTAACGCCGGCAGCCCTAGCGCGACACGGATCTGGTACACGTCAGCCAAGGCCTGGGTGACTCCCGCGCCAGCCGTCGTCAACTCCGCTTGCCGCTGGTCGTACACCTCACGCGGTACATCGTCTTTGGCAACCAGTTGCTTCGCGCGATCGAGTTCAAGCTGCGCCAGCGTCAGCGCCGCCCTGCTCTTGACCACGGCCGCGACCCGCGCGTGCAGCAGCGCGACCTGGTTGTCGACGTCCTCCACGGCGTGTTGCAGATCCCAGCGGCGGCTCACGGCCTCCGCTTCGATCGCGCGCGCAGCGGCATTGGCCGCTTGCAGGTCTGCCTTTGCGGTGTCGACCGCTGCCTGCTTCTCGGAGACCGCAATCCGGTATGGCTCCTTGTCCAATTCGGCGAGGAGATCTCCCTTGCGCACGCGATTGTTGTCATCAACCAGAACGCGGGAGATCTGTCCTGGTACACGGGGCGCAACAAACGTTACGTGCCCATTGACGAATGCGTCGTCCGTGGAGACGGTGTTCAGCATCTCCTTGACCCACGGAATGCCGACCACGAGCAGAATTGCCAGGACGATGACACCGACCACACCGGCCAGAAGCCTTCGCTTCGCCGGGGCCTTGGGGGCTTGTTGCGGCGCGGGAGCTGACTCCGGCGGTGTCTGGGCAGATTTCGCGTCGTGGGCCGTTGCAGCATCGCCAGCCGCCGCCGGTTGCGGGTTGATCGAATCTGGCATGTTGCTTTGCTCGGTCATGTCGGGCACCCGCTGCAAGGAAACGAAACGAACAGCGTCAAGAGACCACCACTCGTCCTTATCGGAAAGATACCTGTGCCGCCCGTAGCAGCCGGCACATTCCGGCGGGCACTCTCGAAGGAGCAAATCATTCGTGGCATGACCGGTGGCCCGGGCTGCCACTCGCGAGAGTGTCGTTGATTGCTGCGGCAGGTGTCGAGAACGAAAATGCGCGGCTTGGCTTCGTTATGGCTCGATCAATTTCGATCAATACATCCGAGACCTCGCACCCTTTGAAGGGTCTTCAGTCATCGACACGGGAGGTTAGCCATGAAGATCGTCGTTATCGGCGGTACCGGCCTGATCGGCTCGAAGACCGTCGCCATTCTGCGCCAGGGTGGCCACGAGGTGGTCGCCGCCTCGCCTCAAAGCGGTGTCAACACCATCACCGGGGAGGGCCTCAAAGAGGTGATGGCCGGCGCGCAGGTGGTGATCGACCTCGCGAATTCACCTTCATTTGAAGACAAGGCGGTGCTGGAGTTCTTCCAGGCCTCCGGGCGCAACCTTCTTGCGGCGGAGGCCGCAGCGCACGTTGGGCACCATGTGGCGCTTTCCATCATCGCAATAGACCGGACGGACAACGGCTATTTCCGCGCCAAGGTCGCCCAAGAGAAACTGATCGTCGCCTCCGGCATTCCCTACACCATCGTCCGCGCCACCCAGTTCCTGGAATTCCTCCGAGGCATCGCCAATTCAAGTGCGGACGGAAATGTCGTCAGGCTTCCGACCTGCTTGTTCCAGCCCATCGCGGCGGACGATGTTGCTGGCAACGTTGCCGAAGTGGCGCTCGCGGCGCCGCGAAACGGCATCGTCGAGATCGCCGGCCCGGAACGCGCACCGTTCAGCCAAATCATTGCCCGCTATCTGCAGGCGGTCGGCGACCCGCGTCAGGTGGTCAGCGACCCTGAGGCGCGATACTGGGGCGGTCGGGTCGAGGAGCGGTCGCTCGTGCCATTGGGCGGCGCGCGCCTCGGCCGCATCGGTCTGGACGAATGGCTCCGGCGTTCGCGCGCAGCCGCCTGATCCCGCATCCGCAAGTCGAAGGATAGCGCTCGATGAAACGCATCCTATGTTCGCTGCTTGTCGCCACACTGCCGTTCGGTAGTGTGCTCGCCGATGCGCCGCAGGAGAAGGCTAAAGTCATTCAATCTCGCAATCATTCTCTCGACAAGACGCCTGTGCCGGTCTACGATCCTTGAACGTGGCCGCGCGCGCGTTTTGAACCTGCCAGGCTTCGGTGAAGCGACGTTCGCCAGATGGACAGCCGCCGGGAAATTCAGAATTCCACGCTGGCCTTGAAGCCGAAAACGGCAGCGTTACGAATGTTCGTTTGCGCGTTGGGCCAAATCACGTATTGGAACTCCGGCCGGAAGTCCACGCCTCGATACACGTGGATGTTGTAATTGGCTTCGAAGATCATCTCGTTGGTTTGTATCCCGGTGGCGGAATTGCTGACGGGGATACCCAACTCCAACTGCTGTGCCTGCACCTTGCCCAGAGCGCCGCTCATCGCGAAATAGGTGAACAGCACTCCGATGCCGTCCTGCGGCCGCGCGCGCCAGAAGCCGTAGTCCAGCAGACCCGCGAAGTATTGCTGCGCGTAGGCTGAATTGTTGGCATTGTTATCGACAAATCCGCCGAGCGCGATGATGCCGTCCTGGTCGCCGTTGCCATTTCGCAGCAGCATCTGATCCACCAGTGCCCAGACCTGTGTGTTACCGTTATGGCTCGATACCGGCACTCCGGCGCTTGCCGGCAGCGCACTGGAGAAACTCGTAAAGCGCGAGGTGTCGTAACCGAAGCCAGCCACATAATGGCCGGGCATCTGGTCCTGGCCCAGCTTCGGTTCGTAGCCAACCTGGATCGGTAGATACACGCCGCTGGCCCTGGGCATGCTGAACTCGAACCCGCTGCGATCTGCATTGCTGTAGAGGTCCTGGTTCACCTCGTAGACACCAGCCACGACGTAGGTATCCGGCGTAGGACGTACGCGCATCCGGCCTGCCCATACTGCGTCGGGGTAGGCACTATGACCGATATCACCGCCCGGCAACGCTTTCGGGTCGCCACACAGCGCGTTGTTCATGTAGTTGCAGTAGAGTGACGAGCTGGCGAAGTCGTTCTCCACGTTCATCCAGCCGCCAGCGATGTCCAGCCTGCCGGCGAACAATGTCTCTTCACCGTAAGCCGAGACCAGATGTACCGCCACGTTTCCGCCGGCACCGAAAATCTCCTGCACCGGGCTGACGTTGTCACCGAACAGATGGCTGTCGTTGGCGCCCGAGCGGTTCACGAAGATCACGTGCGTGGAGAAGCCCGTGATCCCGGCAAGGCGCTGCCAATCTATATCCGCGGAGAAGCCGATCTGATTGGCCGAGGTCGCCCCCTGCTGAACTCCCCCGGTATTGCCGGCGAATTCAGCGATGGCATTGAGCCGCAGGTAGACACCGAGGTTCTCCAAGTTGGTGCGGACGCCGCCGAGGTCGCCGAGCAGGTGTTCGACCTGCGGTGCGACGTAAGCCGGTGTCTCCGTTGCAATCGGCTGCATGACAAGTTGGGAGCTGGGGCCATTGTTGGCACCACCACCGGCGGTCTGGGCCGCGGCGGACAACGCCATCGCCGGAGTGATCAGCAACGCCAGGGCAACTGAGCGTCTCATAGCATCCTCGCATGGGCCGATGGCACGGACGTACGTGCTGCGTCGAGCGCCGCCTCGATCTGCTCCAGGCTGCGCCCCTTCGTTTCTGGCACCATCAGAGCAATGAATGCGAGAGCCACCAGGCTCAACACGGCATAGACCAGGAATGCGCCTGCACTGCCCACTGCGCCCACCAGATTGAGGAACGTCGCCGACACGATCAGGTTGAAGCTCCAATTGGCAACCGTGGCAAGGCTCATCGCCCGGCCGCGCACGGCGAGGGGGAAGATCTCCGCGATCAACAGCCAGAACACCGGCCCCAGTCCGATCGCGAAGAATCCGACAAAGGCGGCGACCGACGCGACAGCGACCCAGGCGAGTTGGCCAGACGCGCCCGAATAGAACGCGCCGGAAAGCACAAGCAGCGTCACCGTCATGCCTCCGAGACTCCAGAACAGCAGTTGCCGCCGGCCTAGCCGATCGATCAGGCGGATCGACACGATGGTCATGATGACATTGACCGCGCCAACGCCGGCGGTCGCCAGAATGGACGTCGCCGCGGAGGACAGGCCCGCCGATTGGAAGATCGTCGGCGCGAAATAGATGACGGTGTTGATGCCGGTGATCTGTTGAAACATCGCAAGACCGATGCCGATGATGAGAGGCCGGCGAAGTCGCGGTGACAGCAACTCCGCCGCGCCTGCCAGTTGGCGGCCTTCACGCGCGAGGTCTGTCCGCAGCGTATTCAACTCGTCCGAGACGTCGGCATCGCCGCGCAGGTGCTGCAAGACCGTATTGGCGTCTGGGATTCGGCCGCGACCGGCGAGCCATCGCGGACTCTCCGGAAGGACCAGCATGCCGGCGGCAAGGATGATGCCGGGCACTGCGCCGAGTGCCAGCATCCAACGCCATCCGTCGGATGAGCTGGCGAGAGCAAAGCCGACCAGGTAGGACACCAGTATCCCACCGGTGATGCAAAGTTGGTTGAGCGATACGATTGCGCCGCGAACGCGCGCTGGCGAAATCTCGGCCAGGTATAACGGCGTCAACATCGAAGCGACCCCAATCGCCAGCCCGACGAGGAAGCGGCCGATCACCAGGACGATGACGCCCTGTGCAGCGGCTGAGATGATGGCACCGGCGATGAACAGCAATCCGGCACCCAGGATAACAAGGCGGCGGCCATTGCGGTCCGAGAGATAGCCGGCAGTCGCAGCACCAATCGCGGCGCCGGCCAGGGCAATCGCAACAACCACGCCTTGCATTGTTGGCGAGAGGGCCATGACCTGCCGGATGAATAGCAGTGCTCCGGAGATGACGCCGGTGTCGTAGCCGAACAGCAGGCCGCCCAGGGCAGCCACTGCCGCGATCAGGTAGAAGTACATGACTTGACCTCGTTCGCATGGATTTCGAGGACGCACGCTGATTTGGCGCGGCTGCCTCCAGCAGCTGTTTCAATTGTCGTTCTCGGTAGCGCCTCGGGCACCTTCGTGAATCCAATTGGATGCGAGGTCTTGCTGCATTCTGCTGCTGTGTTCGAATTTCAGCATTGCCACGGTCGCGACTGTATTGCTCTGCATTACGAGCGCAGCGGCGCGGCACCACACTAAGGCTCGGACCGCGGATCGCTGCGTAGCGGCCAAAGCAGCAAAGCCGCAGCCAGACCGAGCGCACCGCCAAGGACGGTCTCCCACGCCCGCGCCACGAGCAACGCGATGGAATGCTCGCCGCTGACGGCGAGCGTGACTATCAATGTGAAGGCGTAGGCGCCGCACGCGATGTCGTATCGTTCCGGCAGCGCCATCGCGTAGATCACCATAGCCAAAGCGGCAGCTGCCCAGACGACCAGCGGCAGGGACGCGGCCAGCGGCAGGAAGACCAGCCCGAGCGGCACGCCGACGGCTGTGCCAATGACCCGCCGCCTGGCTCGGTCGACAGTGGCGGATGCAGAGCCCGCAATGACATAAGTGCAAGCGGTGATCGCCCAGACAGATTCGAGGAGCCCGATCGCGGCGTTCAACCCGACGATTATGACGGCAGCGCTCGCCGCCTGCAGACCCATGACAAGTTCGGGACGCAGCGAGGCCGGCCGGAGCGGCATCGGCACAGGGGCCGGTGGTGGATGCTCGGCGGGTCCACTCAAGACACGCGGCACGATCGAGGCCAGTGCTGCAATCAGTCCTGCTACGACGACTGTGGGCAGATCGGCCGTGGTCAGATGAACGCTATAGGCGAAGAGTTGACCGATATAGATCTGCGAGCCGAAGCCAGTACCGGTCAGGCCGAAGCGGCGCAAGTAGCCAACGCAGAAGGCACCTGAGGCGAGCACAAGCTCAGGCGCCGCTCGCCCGATCAGCGCAAGCATTGGCGCGAGCAGGATGAAGCTCGTTGCGCCTAGCACGGCGGCCAGGGACAGCAGCAGAAGGTCGCGGCTTAAATCGGCACGCGTAGCTCGCCCTTCGGATACGCTGCCCCATAGCCCGAAGCCTCCAGCCAACACAGTCAGCGACGCGCCACCGGGCAGGCCATGCGTTATGTCGCCCATGGTGCCGAGCATCGATGCAATGCCGAAAGCCGTAACGAGACGCAACCCCTTGATGCGCCGGTGCATGCCAGGATCGATGCGATCCAGCCAAGCTATTGCATTGCTGGCGCTCAGCGAGCGCGTCACCCCCCGGTGAGGCGGCACCGTCGTGGTAGGACGAAGCTCGTTTGGCTGCTGGTTCATGTTCACAATGATCTTCGTAGGCACGTTATTACGCCGGGCATGGACACCGGTGAAATGGCGACAGAAACTCCGCCACCGGCGATGGGGCGCCTGTACCGCACGTCGCGTTGTTATCCGTTTGATCGACTGGGGAAGGAGACGCAAGTGCCACATATAATGCCACGCCGCACCGCGCTGTTCGGGCTGGCCGCGGGAGCAACGACGTTCGCCACCACCCGCGTCGTCTCCGCGGCAGACACCGTGCAAATCGCGCTGCCAACCAAGACCTACTTCCCGACGATCATCACCGAAGCCGCGGTGCGGCAGAAGCTGTTCGAGAAGGAAGGCATCGTTGCCGAGCCTACCGTCTACCGCGGTGGCGCGGAGTGCCTGGAAGCGATGGCGGCAGGTGCTGCGGACATCTCGCTCGGTGGCCCGCCGGTGGTCGGTGTGGCGATCAAGAAGGGCGTGGGGATGAAGCTGATCGCCACGTCCTCGACCGGCTATCTGGGCTGGTATTTGTTGGTCAAGGCGGACTCGCCGGTGACCAAGGTGCAGGACCTGGCGGGCAAGAAGGTTGGCATCACCTCGGCCGGTTCGGGGTCCGACTTCCTCGCACTGTGGACCAACGAGCAATACAAGACCCCGTTCACCCGTGTCCCGTTGGGCGGCGGCGGTCTGGTACCCAACCTGCGCGGCGGCAACGTCGATGCGGTGGTGCTGTATTCGCCGTTGTCGTTCGAAATGATGCAGGCCAAGCAGGCGCGCATGCTGATCGATTACTCGGCGGAGGTTCCCGCCAATTTGGCCGGCGGCTGGGTCGTTACCCAGAAGCTGCTCGATGAGAAGCCGGCGGTGGTGCAGAAGGCCCTGAACGCGCTATATGGCGGCCTGAACTGGTTGCGCAACAACCACGACGCGGCGGTTGCGCTGATCGTCGAGGTCGACGAGATCAAGCCGGCGATCGCCGAGATGGAGTATACGCAGACGATCATGAAGCTTGCGACCGATGCGACGTTGAAGCCGGAGGAGATCCAGCGCGCGCTGGACATGGGCAAGCTCATCGGCATCACCGACACCGCGCCGATCGGCCAGTTGTACACTACGAAGTTTGTACCCGTCCCCACCACATGACGAACCGCTTCGCGATCTTGCTGGTCCGTCTGGCGCTGCTCGCCGCCGTGCTGCTGGTGTGGGAAATGCTGCCGCGACTCGGGTTGGTCGAGGACGACCTGCTGCCGCCGTTCAGCGAGGTGGCAAGCGTGCTGTTCAAACTGTTCGGACGCCCGCAATTCCAGGTGGACATGGCTACCACGGCGCTGGAGATCGTTACTGCCTTCGCGGTCGCGGTGCCGCTTGGCGCGTTGTTCGGCCTGCTGGTCGCGGAAAGCCCGTACGCCGCGCGCGTGTTCGATCCGTTGCTGTTCTTCCTGTTCAGCATTCCGAAATCGATCTTCCTGCCAATGTTCATTCTGACCCTCGGCATCGGCTTTTGGCAGAAGGTCGGCTTCGGCTGTTTCTCCACCACGCTGCTGGTGCTGCTGAGCACGCAGGCTGCGGTCCGATCCGTTCGGCCGGATCATTTGTTGGTCGCGCGATCCTATGGCGCGACGCCGTTGCAGGTCATCGCACGTGTGTATTTGCCCAGCATGCTGCCGATCGTACTGGAAGCATTGCGGCTGGCGTTGATCTTCACTTTCACTGCGGTCACGCTGGCCGAGATGTACGCCTCGCGCACTGGCATAGGGCATCAGATCGAGACCTGGGGTGAGAACTTCATGATGCCGCAACTACTGGCGGGCGTGCTGCTGATGTCGATCACCGCCATCGTGTTGAATGAAGGCATCCGCTGGCTGGAACACAGGTGTGGCGTATGGCGGACCTGATCGCGGAGGCGCCCGCCGTGCCGCCGCGGATCAGTGGCACCGGCAGTATCCAGGTGCGGAACCTGTCGCATGTCTATGTCGGGCGCGACGGCGAGTCGCCCGCTTTGGCCGACATAGACTTCACCGTCGAGCCGGGTCGCTTCGTCGTGCTGGTCGGGCCGAGCGGCTGTGGCAAGACTTCGCTGCTGATGATGCTGGCGGGACTGCGCGAGCACAGTGACGGCACCATACTGTGCGACGCGCGTCCGGTTACTGGTCCCGATCCGAATCGTATTGGCGTAGTGTTCCAGGAAGCCAACCTGTTCCCCTGGCTGACCGCGCTGGACAATGTCGCCTTCCCGCTGACTTTGCGTCGCGTTAGGGCGGCGGAACGACGGCGCCGCGCTCTGGAAATGCTGCGCTTGGTACGGCTGGAGGATTTCGCGAGCCGTTATCCGCATGAACTCTCCGGTGGCATGCGCCAGCGCGTGTCGATCGCGCGCGGGTTGGTGCAAGACCCGCCAGTGTTGCTGATGGACGAACCGTTCGCCGCGCTGGACGAGCAGACCCGTATGGCGATGGGCGACGAACTGCTGCGCATCTGGTCCGAGACTCGGAAAACCGTGGTGTTCGTCACGCACAGCCTGACGGAGGCTGTGTACCTCGCCGACGAGGTCATGGTGATGTCGGCACGCCCCGGCCGCATCATCGATCGCATCCAGGTCGATCTGCCGCGTCCACGTCGCTATGAAACGATGTCTGACCCGCGTTTCACAGGGCTGCGCGACCGCATCTGGCGACACATCAGGGCGGAGCGCGCGTGATGCCCTCACCCGCTATGGCACGCTGGCTGATCATCGCGGCGTTAATCGTGCTGTGGGAGGCACTGCCGCAATTCGGAGCCATCTCACCGCTGTTCCTGCCGCCACTGTCGGACACGCTGCGGGTCGTCGTTGCCGATTGGCCGCAATATGCCGAAGCGCTCGGCGTCACGCTCAGCGAGGTGGCGGTCGCACTGGTGTTCGCCTGTGGCGGCGGTATCCTCGCGGGTGCACTGATCGGCGGGCTGCCCAAGTTGCGCACGCTGTTGCTGCCGGTGGCATCCAGTGCCTACGCGGTGCCGCTGGTCGTGCTGTATCCGGTGCTGACGGTGTGGCTCGGCATCGGTCCCGAATCGAAGATCGCGTTCGCCGCGATCAATGGATTCCTGCCCACGACACTGGCCACCGCCGCGGGCATCCGCACCATCGATCCAAACCTGCTACTGGCGGCACGCAGCATGGGCGCGACGCTGTCGCAACGCATCACGCGGGTCATCATTCCAGCGTCTATCCCCACCGTGCTGGCGGGCCTCCGATTGGGCGGCGTGCTGGTCATCGTTGGTGTCGTGGTCTCGGAGATGCTCACTTCGACCGCAGGCATCGGCTATATCGTGACGCGCTATCGCACCGTGCTGGACAGCGCGCATGTGTTCGGCGCAGTGCTGCTGATCGTGCTGCTGACGCTGATGTTCGATACACTGGCTCGCTTCCTGGAGCGGCGAGGCGCAGCGTGGCAACCGCATTTGGCTTCGCGCGAGCGTTCGGTGCGGCGAGCCCCGATCGGCGAGGTTGCGCCGGCGGAATAGAGGAGAGTTGAGCATGCCCTATCCCACACACCTGCTGCCGACCACCGTCGTTGGCAGCTATCCGCAGCCGGACTGGCTGGTTGATCGCGAGGGCCTGCACGCGCACGGGGTGCCCCGCGTCCACGCGCATGACATCTGGCGCGTCCCCGGCGAGTGGCTGGAGCAGGCGCAGGACGACGCAACGATCCTGGCGATCCGCGACATGGAACGCGCCGGCATCGACATCATCACGGATGGCGAAATCCGACGCGAAAGCTATTCGAACCGCTTCGCGTTGGCGCTCGACGGTATCGATGCGGAGGCGCCCGGTGAGGTGAATGCGCAATTCAACCGCTCCACGCCGGTCCCGCGCGTGGTCGGCAAGATCAGCCGCCGAGGACCGGTGGAACTGCGCGATGTGCAGTTCCTGCTACGGCAGACCGATCGTCCCACCAAGATCACGCTGCCGGGACCGTTCACGCTGTCGCGTCAGGCAAAGAACGAATTCTACAAGGACGAGGAAGAACTGACGATGGATTACGCCATCGCAGTGAATGCCGAACTGCGTGACCTGAAGGCATCCGGCGTCGATGTCGTCCAACTCGACGAACCGTGGGTGCGCACCGATCCGGAAAAGGCGCTGCGCTACGGCATTCCTGCCATCAACCGCGCACTGGAAGGGATCGAAGGCCCTACAGTCATTCATATCTGCTTCGGCTATGCCGCGGTCGTGACACAACAGAAACCCACGGGCTACAGTTTCCTGCCGCAACTCGCTGATACCGTCGCACAGCAGATCTCGATCGAGGCCGCACAGCCGAAGCTTGATCTCGGCGTGCTGCGCGATCTGTCGGGCAAGCAGGTCATGCTGGGCGTGCTCGATCTTGGCGACACGACTGTGGAGACACCGGAGGTTGTCGCCGACCGCATTCGCGCGGGGCTGAAGTTCGTTGCGCCCGAGCGGCTGATCCCAGCGCCAGACTGCGGCATGAAGTACCTGCCGCGTGACGTGGCTTTTGGCAAGTTGAAGGCCCTGGCGGACGGCGCGGCGATCGTGCGGCGTGAATTGGCCGGATAGCGCGCTACTGGCCTGCCACTGGCGCGCCTGCCTCACTTCGTAGGCGCATCGAGAGGATGCGGAACAGCACGAGCAAGGGCAGCGGCACAAGGAACAACGCAGAGCCAAACAGCACGGAGGCAGCACCGCCGCCAATGTCATGCAGCCAGCCACCTATGGCAGGGCCGCTGGCCTGCAACAGGAAGTGGCAGGTGTAGAATACGCCGAACCCTGCCGCTCGCTGACCTGGCACGAGAACGCGGGTCGGCAGCGACGTGATCACACCGGGCGGAGGACCGATTGCCAAGCCGAACAGGATGCAGGCGGCGAATGGCGGTGCGCCGGCAATGATCATCGCCAGCGCCGGTGCATCAGGCCGGCGCGAACACGTCCTCCTGCGCGGCGAGAGTGCGTGGTTCAGGTAGGGCGGCGAACAGCGCATCGCGTTGCAGGACCGGCACCACGCGATCAGCGAACAGGCGCAGGTTCAGCTCGCCGTCCTCGTGCGGCATTCCGCCATAGGAGAAGTCGGCGATGATATGATCCGCGCCGGTCAGCGACCGCAGTTCCGCGATCTGCTGGATACAGTCGTCCGGCGTGCCAACGATCTGGATTTTCACATAGAACTCGGTGGCCTTCTGCCGCGCTACATCTTCTTTCATCTTGGCATACGTCTTCGTCATCTTCCCGTAGGCTTCATAGCCTTTCACCGTCGCCAGGTGTCCATCGGAGAAGTGGTAGTGATTGTCGATCGAGTCCCACTTCCGCCCAAGATACGTCATCGCCCGGTCATGCGCTTCATCCCGGCTTGCCGCGCAGGACACGTTGGTCAGGATGATCGGTGGCGGGGGGGTGTGCCCCACGGTGTTTGCGATATTGCGGAAGCGCTCGATATCCTCGGCAGCCTTGGGCCATTCGTTCTGCATGATCACCATCATGCCGAATCCGAGCTTCGCCATGATCTCCGCTGACTCAGGCGTCACCGAGGACACAAAGAACCGCCGCTCCGGATGTGACATTGGGTGTGGCCGGATCGACGTTCGCGGTATTTGGTAGTACTCGCCCTGCCATTCAAAGTCTCGCTCACTCAGGGCCAACCTGATCAGCTGCGCCGATTCAGCGAACCGTGCACGCGCCTCCTCCATCGGAATCCGGAAGCCGGCGTACTCCACGCTTGCCGCACCGCGCCCGAAACCGAACAGACATCGGCCGCCTGATAATACGTCGAGCAGCGCGATGCTCTCGGCCACGCGGATCGGATCATGCCAGGGCAACACAATGACCGCTGTGCCAAGTGTCACGCGTTTCGTACGGCCCGCAAAGTAGCTCAGTAATTGCACCGGCGCCGGCGACATCGAGTAGCCGGTGAAGTGGTGCTCGAGCGCGAATATCGAATCAAAGCCGAGCGGCTCCGCAAGATCGCCCAATTCCAGATGTTCCTTGTATACAGCAACGTCCGATCGCCCGGCCTGAGCGAGAATACTGAGCGATACACCGACCTTCATGGACGCCTCCTGCGCGATTGCGGCAAGTGTGTCAGGATGCCGGAGAGAGGTCGAGAGTTGCCATGTCAGAGCCGAGCGCCACGCTGCCCAATCTGCTGTGTGACGGACTCGATGTGGTGTTCGTCGGCATCAATCCGTCGCTGTACTCCGTCGCGCAAGGCCACTACTTCGCGCGGCGGACCAATCGCTTCTGGCCCTGCTTCTCCCGCTCCGTTCTGAGCGAGGCGGCGCGCCGCGCTCTCGGTGTTGCGCGGCTGGAACCCGAACACGATCGAGCGCTGCTTGAATTCGGCTTCGGCTTCACCGACGTGGTCAAGCGCGCAACGGTGCGTGCCAGTGAGGTGCCAGTTCCTGAGTTTATCGAAGGTGTCGCGCGTCTGACCGCAGAACTCGAACGGCATAGACCACGCGTCGCCT
The DNA here is from genome assembly GCA_963726125.1 of uncultured Alphaproteobacteria bacterium. Taxonomy (GTDB): domain Bacteria; phylum Pseudomonadota; class Alphaproteobacteria; order Acetobacterales; family Acetobacteraceae; genus JAMXLO01. The sequence goes on from CAVSBG010000007.1 coordinate 124,027, forward strand.
GCTTCCACGGTGTGACTGGCTACCGGCACGTGCTACACGCGTTGGATCCCGCAGCCGCTGCACCGGCACTCGGTGTGCAGGCACTCCGCATCGGCGTGACCCGTTGCTTCCTCGTCCCCAGTCCAAGCGGCGCCAACGCTCATTTCACGCCGACTGATCAGATCCGTTGGTACGATCGACTTGCCGAATTTGCCCAATCGCCGACCACTGCCTAACCTCGGTGTAGAGGAAGGGTCCAACTGTGATGCACCATTTCGGCGTTCTAATCCCGTCTACCAACACTACGGTGGAAATCGAATACAGCCGGCTGCTGCCAGCGTCGTTGCAAGCGCATGTGGGGCGGTTGAAAAGCAGCGGCACCGGACCGTTCGCACCGGGCCTGGATGCCGACGTGGATTATCAGTCCCACTTGCTGGGCACTGCGAAAGTCGAGGTAATCAGCCTGGCGCAGACCTCCGCCAGCCTGTTCGCAGATGACTACGACGAGAAAACGACAGCGCGAATGGCGAAGGCGGCAGGCGTCCCGGCGATCACCTCGGCGCAGGCAGTTGGCGAGGCACTTCGCGCGCTGGGCACAACTCGGATTGCGTTGGTGTCGCCTTATTCGCAGCCCGTCATCGAACGCGCTCGGCACTACTATGAGAGCAAGTACGGGTTGCAAGTGGTGGCGTTGGAGGGTTTCGCTGCCACCGACTCCTACATGATCGGCAAGCTCGGACCGGAGAACGCCCGTGATGCATTCGCGCGCATCAATCGTCCGGAGATCGAGGCATTCGTAGTGCCGGGCGGCAATTTTCCCACGATGTCGTTCGTTCCTGCATGGGAACGTGAGTTCGGCAAACCGGTCATTACCACCAATCAGGCAGCGCTCTGGGCCATGATGCATATCATGGGTGCGAAGGAGAAGCTGTCGGGACTTGGACGGCTGCTGGAGGAGATGCCGGCACGGTGACCGCGGCCCCCCCTCCCCAACCCTCCCGCGCGCAAAGCGCGGGAGAGGGAGATTGCTTAGGCCTTGATGAACCTGTGGAAGAATGCTGCTGCCGGTTCGAATGATCCGGCACCCTGCTTCTTTGCATTGTCGACATAGAGCAGATCGATCTCGCCGCCAGCCTTGCGATAGTTGGTGACGAACCGCTGCGGCTCATTGCCCTCGATCGGAGCGTCGGGATCGCGGTAGTCGTGCACGATATCCGGCTGGCCCTGGATCCAGATTGCCGGCGGCGTCAACACCTTCTCGCCGCGCTCCAGAATGAGCATCGGATTGCCCTCGGCCATGTTGGCCTCGGTCTTCCAATAGGTGTCGTGACGCTGCGGGATGCTGCCTACCCAGGCCGGCGGGTTCGCCGAATCACGTGCGCGCAACGCATGCCGATAGCGCGAGAGCGGATTGATCACCGGCCAGAGCATCGCCACCGCCCGCACCGTCCCATCCACCGCGGGCGCTGACGACGGCAGCTGGATTGCCGCATAGCGCGGATCATTCGGACGCATAGCCGCCAACATCCCGAGATGCCCGCCGCTTGACTGTCCGGCGATCCCGACAAGATCGGCGCGCGTGTTCAGCTCAGACGCATTCGCCTTCACCCAGCGGATCGCGTAATTGATGTCCGCCAGCGACGTCGGATACGCATCGGCCGCATGGCGGAAGTCGATCGACGCCACGGCGAGGCCGGCGCGTGCGAAACCTTCAGCGTAGATCTGGCACTCATTGAGATCGCCGTTGCACCAGGCGCCGCCGTGGACCTCCACAACCGCGGGGAACGGCCCCTTGCCTTGCGGCTTGAACAGCCGCGCCATGAATTTCCGATCGCCGTGGCGGAGGTATTCGACATCCTGCGTGGTATATTCGTAGCTCGCCATTGGACTTTCTCCCTTGCTGGGCCTTAACCCTTAGCCTGCGGCAGATCGAGCCGGACCGCAACGGCGGCCGAGGCGATCACCGCCACGTCGCTCGACGTCTCGTCCGGCACGTCGAGCCCACCTTTCACCACCTTCACGGTGACCTCACCATGCGGCAGCGACGCTTTCACCGCGGCAACATCGACCTTGTCCGGTTTCTGCACGCCGATGGTGACCTCCACCTGCATCTTGCGCGAAGTCCAGACCGAACGTTCGGATCAGGCTCAGCGAACTGTGGTGGATCGCATCCTGCACCGCACGCAGCGCGGCCTTGGTGTAGTCGCCGCCGTGCAGATCGTTGCCAGTTCCCATCTCGAGGATGACGCGCTTTGCCATTGTTCCGTCTCCTCAAACATCCAGCCGCACGACGGCGGCGGCATTGGCGATCACGGTCGAATTGGTGCCGGCGTCGTTGGGAATTTCCAGCCCGCCCTCGACGACATTCACTGTGCCGGTGCCATGCGGCAGGACTGCGAGCACCTGCGCCTTGTCTACCAGGTCGGGCTTCGGCACGCCGATTGTGACCTCCACCCGCATCGAATCCACGTGGAGCCCCACTGCGTCGGCGACGCTGAGCGAATTGTGCCAAAGCGCATCGCGCAATGCGCGCACTGCCGCCTTGGTGTAGTCGGCACCGCGGATATCGGTGCCCATGCCGATCTGGAGCACCATGCGTTTCCAGGCCATTCCGCTTCCTCCGATGTCAAACCGAGGTTGGCGCCACACCAGGCCGCGCCGTCAAGGCCTCACGCGCTGCGTCGGCGAATGCGGCGTCGCGCGGGAGCACAACAGAAGCGGAACGAACATGATGCGTCGCCGGATCGGTGCCTGGAGGCGGTTCACCCCTCTCCAGCGCCCGCGCCGCGCGCATCAGACACTGCCGCGCCATGATGATGCCGTTGTCGGTCGAGAGCAGGTGCTCGCGCGAGCGGTCCATGATCGGGCCCATGCTTTCCTGCAGCGAGGCGTCCTGCATGGCGATGCCGGCAACACCGCTGTAGGTCGCACCGGCCTTCTGGGCCGCGCGATCCATCAGATAGTCGTTGTCGCGGTTGGCAACCGGAATGAACGTGCCGGGAATGGTGCGCGTATGAATGCCCTTGCCGTCACGCATCGCTTGCACTTCGGCGTCAGTCAGTGCGCGTGTCGGGTGGTAGTCGAAGCTCCAGGCCCAGCAGTTCTCATCGTCGATTGGGATCCAGAAATGGCCGTGCACCGGATGGTTGCCGCGCGGCGCTATCATGGTGAATGACGGCATGCACCAGGGCGTGATACGCCAGTAGTAGCCGTCGTCGGCATTGCGTCGCGCACCGATGAACAGGCCAGCGGGATGGTCGACGACCTGGAACACCGGCGCGGCGTCACCCATGTTGTACTGGTTCCCGCGCGAACCGACCATCAACGGATCGGTGCGCAGCGCATCGCGGTGCAGCCATGAGACATGACTGGAATCGATGCCGCCCTCCATCGCCTGAAGCCAGTTGCAGTATTGCAAGCGCTTCGATGTGTAGGTCTGGTCTGGCGGGACCGTGGCGAACTCAAATTCCGGCAATCCGGGTTGATGCTCGGGCGGCCCCATGTAGGTCCACAGCACACCGCCGCGCTCGACCAACGGATAAGAACGCAGCTTTATCATCGCGCGGAAGCCGCTCTTCTCCGGCTCGGATGGCATCTCCACGCACTGGCCGGTCACGTCGTATTTCCAGCCGTGATATGGACAGCGCAGACCGCATTCCTCATTCCGGCCGAACCACAGCGACACGCCGCGATGCGCGCAGAACTCGTCCATCAGTCCATAGCGGCCCTCGGTATCTCGGAAGGCGATCAGCTTCTCCGACAGAAGTTGCACCCGGACGGGTGGGCAGTCGTTTTCCGGTAGTTCCTCGGCTAGCAATGCCGGTATCCAATAGCGGCGGAACATCTCGCCCATTGGAGTGCCCGGGCCGGTGCGCGTCAGCAGATCATTCTGTTCCTTGCGAAGCATGCTCGCCTCCTTCGCAGATCAAGCGCCTTCCATTGCCAGGCAGCGACATCGGCCGCTGCATGCACTACTCAGGCTAGACCTGATCGTGGCCGCCGGGAAATCGCTGCGTGGGGCAGATCGTGGCGGGGGCGGTTTGAGGGCACCCCCTCCCTACCCTCCCCCGCTTTGCGGGAGAGGGAGTTTGAGGGTCGGGACTTACCGTGGTCCTGCCTGGTTCTCCGTGTTAAACACCGGCTGCTGTGATCAGCACGAGCGCTTTTCCCTGTTCGCACTCCAGGAACCTGAACATGCGTTACTCCGGTGGCTGCCACTGCGGCAACATCAATTTGCAACTGGAATTGACACGTGCGCCGGAACAGATGCCGCTGCGGTCCTGTTCGTGCTCATTTTGTCGCGCCCACGGGACGCGGACACTCTCCGATCGCGGTGGCCTCGCGGAGATCGCTGCGACCGACTGGTCATTGGTGGAGCACTATCAGTTTGGCTCACGCACAGCGGACTACATGATCTGTCGTCGCTGCGGCGTCTACATTGGCGCGCTCTGCCAAACAGCGAGCGGTCTGCGTGCTGTGATCAACGTCAATTGCCTCGATGATCGGGCAGCCTTCACCCAGCCCCCCGCGGCGCCCGACTACGATGGCGAAACGACCGAAACGCGGTTGGATCGCCGCTCCAACAACTGGATGCCGGCGGTGCAGATCGGCGTTACGCCGTCCTGATCCGCTGTTGCAGTGAACCGGATCACTCGCTTTTTGCCCAGGCAATGCGGGCTATGGTCAGGACGATGCGCCAGCCGGCGCGGATGCTGCCGCGCACCGTACCCGCGACCTTCGAGCTTCCACCGGCGCGGCAGCGATATGGCACCGGCAGCTCCAGGATGCGCAGCCCGGCGCGCGCGGCTTTCATCTGCATCTCGATGTTCCAGCCGTAGGTGGTCTCACGCATGTCCAACCGCGCGAGCGCATCGCGGCGAATTGCGCGGAAGGCGCACATGTCGGTGTAGTGGACGCGATACAGCAACGACATCAACCAGCCGGCGAGGCGACCGGCCAGTACCTGGTGCCAGCTCATGGAACCGGGTTCACGCTCGCCGCGCACACGCGATCCGATGACGAAGTCATGCGTGCCATCGCGGATCGGAGCTACCAGCATGTCCGCCAGATCGACGCGATCTGCGCCGTCGCCGTCGAGGAACAGGATGATCCCACAGTCCGCACTGGCGGCCGCGGCACCGGCAGCACAGGCGCGGCCGTAGCCTGGCTCCGTCAGCGTGACGACGCGCGCACCGGCGGCCTGGGCAATCGTCGCGGTGCCATCGCGGCTGGAACTGTCGGCGACGATGACTTCATGCACCACGTCGCGAGGGATGGCGGCGATCGCGCCGGCAATGGTTTCTGCTTCGTTCAGCGTCGGGATGACAGCGGCTACGCGGTTCAACGGCCGACAATTACCCTATAGACTCCAGCGCAGTCCGCATCCGGTGCAGGGCTTCGGCGGCACATCACTCAGCAGAGCAGTGCGGAAGTCCTGATACGCAGGACCGTTCCAAATCTCGCGCAGGGTCTGCTGCGTTGCATCGCCCAGCGTATAGCTGTCGTAACCGCGCGCCGAGAAAGGCGCGATGCAGCACGGCAATGCGCGGCCATGCGCTGTGAAGTACATCAGCGACCACGGGCGGCGGCACGCCGACCATGGCGTCGCCTCATCGGGACGCTTCAAGCTGAGGCCAGGTTCAGTGGCACCGGATGCATCCAGCGTAATACCCAGATCATTCGCCAACGAGGTCGCGTCTTCGATCGCGCGTGACTCGTCGGCGCGCAGACGCTCGAACAGCGACGAGTTCTGGTCGGGCCATCCCATAGCCTGTCTCATCGTAGACCAGCCGTTGCAGATGGACCTCGCGCACGCCCATCGTCGCGGCCAGGCGAACAAACGCCGGCAGCTGCTCCACGGTCTCCTTCAGCCCGGTCAGCCATAACGACACGCGTGGTGCCTCTGCTCCGATCTCCCGTTGCAATTCGGTAAACCCGCGCACATTGCGCACGATGCGATCGAAGAAGTTCTTGCCGCGCACAGCCAGAAACGATTTCGCATCCGCCGCGTCGAGCGAAACTCGCAATTCATCCAGTCCGGTCTCGATGACCTCCAGGTACTTCTTCGGCGACAGCAAAGTGCCGTTGGTGTTGAACAGCACATAGACACCACGAGCCTTAAGGTACCGGATCATGCGCGGCAGCGCCTTCACCATCATCGGCTCGCCCACGCCGTGCAGCACTACGCGCGCGACGTCCGGCACCTGATCGACGATGGAGGTGAACAATTCCCAGCTCATGTCCGCCGGCGGCTCGAGCGCCTCGAAGGTGCGCGGGCACGTTTCGCATAGCAGATTGCAGCGGTTGGTGACCTCCAGGTAGAGGCACACGGGCGGTGCGGTTGCCTGGGTGGCGCGGGTTGCCACGGCTTCGAAGTAGCGGCGGGGATCTTTCAACGCTGTCGCTGTCATCATGCGCTCCGAAGGGCTGGTGGTGGCATCGCCAGGCTTTGACTACGGCTGCGGTATAGATCGAACGCCGCCAGAATTGCGGCAGGTCCATAGACCGCGCCGGGAACGACCAAGTACTCCACCGCGCCATGCGCCAACAACGGTGCCGCTGCCAACATCCAAAGCACGCTGGGCAGCGGCGCGAGGCACGCGAGTGGTGCGAGCCAGGTAAAATACCACGGGTAATGTGGCGAAACCGCGACCAACACCGCAGCACCGAGGATCACAGCCTGACGCGCCTGCACTCGCACGCGGGGGCCGGGTTTTGTCGGCAACGGTGCGCCGAACGCGAACCTGGCGCCGACAGCGCCCAGCACACCCAGCACCAATAGGATGTAGAGTTGGGTAGCCCACTCCGGCAATGTCACCAGTGCATCGATGACTTGCAGCAGGAAGAAGCCGTGCCCGCTGGCGAAGCCCTCCTCGGAGGCATATCCGCCGAGAAAGCCGAACACGTGCCAGCCAACCGAGAGATATGGCAGATACAACGCGCACAACGCGACAACAAAGGCCATCGGCAAGCGCCAGTCACTCGGTCGCCAGAATGCAGGCAGCACCACGGCCGGCAGGAACTTCGTCAGCGTCGCCGCGGCGAGAACAATTCCGGTCCACACGGCGCGACGCCGCACCGCAAGCAACAGCGCCAGTGCCAGCAGTCCTGTCGCCACAGCGTCGATGTGCGCATTGCCGGCGAACTCCCACACCGGCAGCGGCAGCCAGGCATAGATCAGCAGTTCCGCTGGATCGCGATCGGCAATTCTCAGCAGCGGAATCAATGCGACGATTGCGAGCACGTCAAACGCCAGCATCATCAGCTTCATGCCAAGCACGCCCGGCGTCACCGCGGCGGCCAAAGCGAAGACCGTCTCGGCCGTCGGCGCGTAGACCGTGCGCGCATAGTCGCCCCGATTGATCTGGGGATATACCGCATCATCGCGGAGGAATGCGACGGCCGGTGCATCGGGCACATAGCGATAGGGGTTGATGCCCGCGAGCTGCACCCTGCCGTCCCAAACATAGCGATAGATGTCGGTCGAAAGCAGAGGCGGCGCGACCAGTGTCATAACCCGCATCGCGGCTGCCACGCCGAGCACGAGCCAAATGGTGCGCGGCGGGAGAAACGCACCACGCAACAGCGCAACAGCGCACAGCCACAACAGACCGGCCACGCAAACACCGATCGTGAACACGACAACGCGCGTATCGTGGCTGAACGGCAGCCATGGCGCGGTCAGCACGGCGAGCCCAGCGGCGACCAGCACCACCAACGCGCCACCGATCGCCGTGAGGAGCGCTAGCCGATGCGTCATTGAGCAGCGATTCGAAGCTGTGCGCCGAAGCCGATGCGTTGCAGGCAAGCCCTGGTGGCAGGGGCGGCGTAAGGCTGCAGGTCCGCGACCGGGCCGTCAGTTTCCTGGCGCAATCGCGACAATGCAGCAGCATCGTCGACATCGTACCAGGTCGGCAGCACGACCACTTCCAGGTTGAGCGACGCTGCGCGCGCACGCGTTGCGTCGGCGACCTCGCTGGTGCTCCACGTGATGTCGGCAAACAGATGCGCGTGAGGCTGTTGCATGCCCAGCAGGTAATAGCCGCCATCATCCGCCGGGCCAAGCACGATGCGCTCGCCTGGTGCCAGCAGGGCGCGCGCGGCTTCCTCCAGTACTGCGGTGGGCAACGTGGGACTGTCGGAGTTCACCAGGCACACCGCGCCGAAACCCGCGGCAAACATTGCCTGCGCGGCATGCAGCAGGCAGCGGCCAAAGCCCTGCACATTGGGCGGCATCGGCGGCGTGCCATCGGCGAGCACGAGTGCGGTGCCCTCGGCGAGGTGGCCGTTGAACCAGCTCTCGCATCCCATAGGGGCATAGGCGATACAGCCGTGGATCGGCACGACGCGGGCGGCGCGGGCAATGTTCTCGGTGATGTCACGCAGGAAAGCCGCACTGAGTCGTGCCGCCTGCTCGGGCAGCAACGGTGGACACAGGCGCGTCTTCGCAAGACCGGGCCGCGGCGCTTTCGCCATCACGCCGATTGCGCAGATGCCGCTTCGTTCCATGCGTCAGATGCCGCTGAACCAGTTGTAGCCGCGATCCGTCCAATACCCGCGCGGCATCACGTCGGACACGTAGATGGCTGTGACGAACTTCGGATTCTTGAACCCGAGTTTCGTCGGGATGCGGATCTTGAACGGATAGCCGTATTTGGTCGGCAAGATTTCATCGGACAGACGGAATGCCATGATCGTCTGCGGATGCAACGCCGTCGGCATGTCGATGCCTTCATAGTAGCCGTCGGCACATTCGAAACCGACGTAGCGCGCTGTGGTATCGGCGCCGATACGCTCAAGGAACGTGCGCAGCGGCGTGCCGCTCCATTTGCCGATCATGCTCCAGCCCTCGACACAGACGTGGCGTGTAACCTGACTGACCTGCGGTAGAGCGTAGAGTTCATCGATGGTCCAGGGCCGCTTTCTCTCGATGCGACCTGCTAATTGCAGGCGATAATCGGCGGAATTAAGGCGCGGTGCCTTGTCCGGTCCGTACCAGGCATTGTAGCGGAAATCCTTCACCGCGCTGGCTTCGGGGAACGTCGGAGCCAGGTGCTGCTCGCTGAACAGCGCGGCCTGCACCTTGTCGTTCCATCTGGAGAAGGTGGCCAGCACGCGCTGCACCGCATCGTCATCGCTGATATCGCAGCCGGTCAGTAGCGTCAGGGCACCAAGGGACACCCCGCCGCGCAGCAAGCCTCGCCTGGCGAGCGTCATCGGGCGTCCTCCGATGTAACGATGTGACGAGGTTCGGTGGCGCGACCGACCACCATGGCGAGCAACGTGCGCGGGACAATCAGGGTCAGTCCCACATGCACTAAGATGAAAAGGACGATGCCGACCATCACGATGAAGTGTACCAGGCGGGCGCCCTGGAAGCCGCCGAATAGCAGTTCCAGCGGGTAGGTCTGCACCGGCTTCCATATCGTGATACCGGACAAGATCATGATGGCAACGAGTGTCAGCACGCCGAGATACGCCGCCTTCTGCACGGCGTTGTATTCGCCCAGGTGGTGCTCGAGGCGGAACGTTGCCGCGGCGACGAAATCGCGCATGATGGAGACGGGTCCGACCGGCAGGAAATCGCGTCGGAAATGACCCGTTACGATGCCTGCAAGTACGAACAGCAGATAACTCACCACCAGTGTCCACATCGCGGCGAAGTGCCAGGCGATGGCGGAGGCGACCCCAGGATCGCCGTGACGCGCAAGTGACGTTTGTACGTCACCGCCGAGGGTGATCCATTCGGGGAACGTGAAGGGGAAGATCGGGCTGGCGTTGTAGATACGCCAGCCACTGCCGATCATGGCGAGGATCGAGAGCGCCATCACCCAGTGGAAGATGCGACGGGTGAGAGGGTGCTTTTGTTCGTCGTAGAGTTGGGTCATGTCTGCAACTCCAGGCCGGCTTCGGTGAGCAATGCACTGGCCTCCGGTGTGGCAAGGAAGGCGATGAAGCCCTGCGGATTGGGCCGCGACGCCAGCCGCGTTACGGCGGCTGCGTACACCTGCGGTGGCTGGATCTCGGGTGGCACGGGGCGGATGACTGCGAGCCCGGGATTGGCGCGAACGTCGGACATGTGCACCAGGCCCGCCTGCGCCACACCGGACAGCAGCAGCGACGCGACCTCGCCGGTGTTCAGCGCGCCAATCAGATGTGCCGGTTTCAGTTCCAGTCTGGTGACCAACGCCGGGCCATCGATGGCGAAGGCTGGCGTCGGATCCGGTGCAGCGAAGGCCTGATCAAGTGGCGCGGTGGCGGTGAGCCCGGCGATGACGAGCGGATTGCGCCAGCGCGGCGCGGTGGGGACCGCAGCGATGATGCTCGCCTTCTGCAACTGATCCAGGATCCCGATCTGCGTTGCGACGATGTCGTTCTGAATGTCGCGCTCCAGTTGGGGTACGATCAGTCCGGGCCCGGTGGGAAAGACAAACACGCGCGCGGAGGTTTTCGCCGCGTAAGCGGCAGCGACCTTCCGCAGCGCCGGGGCGAACGCCGTGTCGCAGGCGAGCGACAGATCGATGGTGTCCGCCGCAGCGGGACGGATGGCGGCGGCAAGCGCCAGTAGCGGCAGCGAGCGCCGCGTGATGTTACGGGACGTGACCATATTCAACTGATCCAATCGAGATGGCTTGAACTGTGCGCATTGCGGCGCGCGCGCAGCAAACTGTCTGCACCCAGCGAGCGACCCGGTGGGTCGATCACGAATATCGCCTGGATGATGATCAGGAACATGTAGGTCCAGGGCCACTCGCCCGGTGCCGAATAAAGCCCCAGCCACAGATTGAGACCCATCAGCAGACCGAGCAGCGCGCCGGCGCGCGAGAACAGGCCCAGCAGCAGCGTCACGCCGATGACCAGTTCCACCAAGTAGACGAGTGGTCCGAACAAGGTGAGCTTCGGCAGCACGATCATGCGCACCAATTCGCCTTGCAGCACAATCGCGGCGTGGTCGGCTTCCTGCTCCATCCAGTATTTCAGGCCGCTGAAATTCGGCGGGATCTTCCATAGCGTCTGCTGCCACCACATCGTGGCCATCAGTACGCGTAACCCCCAGATGGCGAGATGGCGGGTCGTGCGTTGCGCCGGTTGGCGACGCCACGCGACAATCGCAATGGCGATGCTGGCGAGCAGCAACAGCCAGAAGACCACGGTGAACCAAGCCGGCTGCATCAGGAACTGCAACGCGTCGTTGAGCGGATTCGGCCGCATCGCACCTCTCTCCCGTGTGGACCGATCCGGCCGCCACTGTAACGGTGGTCTCGCGACGTGGTCAGACGTTACAACCCGATACGGCGTCCGACCACGTCGCCGGGCTGTCAGATTGGAGCGGGTATGGCTGAAGCAGACGCGGCGCCAGCGTTCCTGGCGCCGAAGCCGCACGATGCGCCATCAGTGTTCCGGCCGGAGAACCTGCTGCGTGAGGCGCGCCGCCAGCGCGGGCTGACCGATGCGCCGGTGCCGGCGGTCTGCGTGCTTGATCCGGACGGCGACATCGTCCGCGCCATTCGCGCCGACGGCCGGTCACGGCGCTCGGAAGGCTGGGCCTGCTATCACACCGAGATGGATGTGACGGAGCATGAGGGCGTCACCATCGGCATCGTCGGCCTGGCGGTGGGAGCGCCATTCGCCGTGCTGGTGGCGGAGCAGTTGTTCGTCTCGGGTTGCCGGCTGCTGATCAGCGTGACGTCGGCCGGACAGATCGTGCCGGTTGGCCCGACGCCCTATTTCGTGCTGATCGATCGTGCGTTGCGCGACGAGGGCACCAGTCATCACTACATGCCTCCGTCGCTGTTCTCTGAGGTGGATGCGGGGTTGGCCGAGCGCGCATGGCCGGCGCTCGCCGCGCTGCGCGAACCGGTGCATCGCGGCCTGGTCTGGACCACCGACGCGCCCTATCGCGAGACTGAGGCCGCTATCGCCGCGGCGCGCGCGCACGGTGCGCTGGCAGTCGAGATGGAGGCGGCGGCGCTCTACGCCTTCGCTCGCGCACGCCAGCGCGACGTGTTGTGTTTCGCGCACGTGACCAATCAGATGGCCGTCGTCGAGGGCGACTTTGAGAAGGGCGAGGCGGATGGCGCTCGCGACTCGCTGGATCTGATCGCCGCCGTGGCGCGTGCCTGCGGGTTCGGATGATGAAAGGGAGACGTCCATGCTGACCCTGTATTTCGCCCCCGGTGCCAGCTCGATGGCCGCGCATATCGCCCTGCACGAGGTGGGCGTGCCGTTCGAAAGCCGGCCGCTGTCGTTCCGCAAGAAGGAGACACGGGATGGGGCTTTCCTGGCGCTCAATCCGGAAGGCAAGGTGCCGACACTGCTGATCGACGGGCGGCCGCTGACCGAGGTCGCCGGCATCCTGTTCTACCTGGCGCGGTGTTATCCGGATGCCGGCTTGCTGCCCGCGGATGACGTGGAGGCTGAGGCACAAGTGGTGTCGTGGATGTCGTTCGTCGCGGCTACTGTGCATCCGGCGCGGCGGCAGGGCGTAGAGCACGCGCGCAGTATCTATGCGGTCGCGGAGCAGCGGCTGGCGGGGCGGGAGTGGGCGGTGGGGCGGTATTCGATCGCGGACATCCACCTGTTCCGGCTGTTCTGGCGGTTCCGCGGGTCGCTCGATCCAGCGCCGGGCGAGTTCCCGGCGCTGACCGCGCATTACGAGCGGATGATGACGCGGCCTGCCGTGAAGCAGACCATCGAGATCGAGGCTGCCATCGGCTATGAGCTGCCGGCGTAGCTGGCGTTAGAACGCAGCGCAGACCGGGCCGACGGTGGTGCCGACGGATTGCTGGTGGAACTGCGCGCGGTAGGCGTCCTTGACCGCGGCGACCGCGGCTTCGGTGGCCGGCGTGTCGGGCACGGCGACGATGATCACCTTGGTCGGATCGCGGCTGATGCGGTGGGTGGCGGGGTTCATCCACTGGCCCTCGGCATCGAATTCAGTGAAGCCGTCGGGAAGTTGGGCGGTGACGACGCGCGCGGCGAACTCCGCCCATTCCGGCTCGGTGAGCGGCGGGCGGCCCGCGATGTTGCGGCCGAAGAACAGGTGGTACTCGAGCATGGGCGTTCCGCCGACGTGCGTGCAGGACGGGGGCGGTTCGGTGCAGGCGGCAGTGAGGATGCAGAGCGCAATGGTCCGGAGCGAGCGCAGTTGGGGTTGCATGATGGTAGTCGTCATAGCTGGCGGCGAATTCGTGAGGGTGCGTGGGTCAAGGGTCGCCAGTTGGGGTCAACCGCCGGCAAGTCTGGCCGCGACACTGCGAAACCGAGCCTGCGCGGCCCCTGGCTTTCGGGAATCTCGGCCGCGCTTTCGTCAGGCGGCCGGCGGGCTGTCCGGATCTTCCTGGCGGGCGCCCTTCAGCCAGAAGATGAGCGTGTGCATACTCGGCGTTGATGATGCGGTTCCGTGTCACACTGCGTCACGATCGCGCTGCATCCGCTCGCGCACCGCCTGCGCCAATAATCCTGACCGCGTGTAGCCACTCCGTGCCGCATAGCGGTCCATCGCCGCCAGCAACTCCTCCGGTAGCGTGATGTTGACGCGGACCGAACGTCCGGCAACTTCCGCTCGCACCAGCACACGCGCCGCTTCCACCACGCCAGGCTCGGCAACGATAGCGTCCAGTTCGGAGGGCGCGGGAATGATCTCGCCGTGCTCCGCCGTCAGGTCGAGATGGGCCTGCAATGCCTCCTCGGCGTTACGTGCCGCTTCCTGTACTGTTGCGCCCGCGGATGTGCAGCCGGGCACGTCGGGGAAGTACACCCCGTATCCCTCCGAAGCCGGCTCGATGATCGCGGGGTAATAGCGGGCCATCGTCAGCCTCTCCTCAACGCAACGCCGGATTGGCGCTCAATGCTGCGCAGTGTGCCGGGCGGAATATCCTTCACGGGATGCGAGACGGTTGTGGTGCCAGGGCGCTCGGGGTGACGGAAGTGATGATGGCTACCAGTCACCCGCGCAATCCGCCATCCGGCAGCCTCCGGCATCCGGATCACCGTGCTGCTATCCATGTGTATTTATGGGTACCAGGAAGAAGGGGAGCAAGCCCCGAACTCATGTCGCGTGCGCGGTACCGAGCGCGCCGTTTCCGTTCCGACTGATTGCAATAGGAATAGCCCGGACCGTTGGCCGACCCGGGGGTAATCCTTCGAAGTGGTAATGAAAACCACCTTGCCGTGGCTTTCCTGCTGATTTCCCAGTTTAGTATTCCGACGTAACAATTTCCCTGTCAATAGTGACCGAAGCGAAGCGGAAGCAGAGGCCATGAGAATATTCGGTATCGACGGGGGGATCGCGTCCATAGGCTGCCGTGCTCGACATGAAGGAAGACACTGTCGGCATCGTAAGCGCGGGGGTCAGGACCTTTGACGCCCCGGAGACAGACAAGGCACGCACGCCGACTAACGCGGTGCGGCGCCTGCATAGGGGCCAACGGCGTGTGATCCGGCAACGGCGGCAACGGCCGTTCCGGTCTTCGTGGCGAGGGGCACGCGAGTTGGGCCAACCGCAGCACCGCCGCGCGCCCCTCGCCAACGAAGACCGGAGGGCTGCGCGCCAGGCTCATGAGACGAGGACTCCCTGGTTGGGAACATCGTCCCCACATTACCGATCTGGCAAAGTTAACGCCGCGCCAACTGATCCCACCAACCGCTACCTTGGCGTGAGCACCATCACCATCTGACGGTTCTCCATCCGCGGCATCTGCTCCACCTTGGATACCGGATCCATCTCGTTCTTGATCCGCTCCAGCACGCGGACGCCGATCTCCTGGTGGGCCATTTCGCGGCCTCGGAAGCGGAGCGTCACCTTGACCTTGTCGCCTTCCTCGATGAACGACTTCATGGCGCGCATCTTCACCTGATAGTCGTTCTCGTCGATATTCGGGCGGACCTTGATCTCCTTGATCTCGATCACCTTCTGCTTCTTCTTGGCTTCGTTCTTTTTCTTTTGCAGCTCATATTTATATTTGCCGAAATCCAGGATTTTCACCACGGGCGGATCAGCGTTGGGGCTGATCTCGAGCAGGTCGAGGCCGACCGCTTGGGCGCGGAGCCAAGCGTCGCGGGCGGTCATCACCCCTTGCATCTCGCCATCCTGGTCGATCAGCCGCACCTGCGGCGCACGGATCTCGTCGTTCACGCGCGGGCCGTCACGGCTCGGCGGAGCGGTCATTGGTCCTCTTGGTATGGTCTTCTCCTCTGGTGATTATGGGATCGGCAGTGGACAGTTTGGCCGATTGGGCCGTTACGGATCAAGCTTTAGCAACGGGAGGCGCCACACGCGGGCGAATCCCGCGGCCTGAGTGTAGCCCCGTCCGCCTTTCAACTCCGTAAATCGGGAGGCGTGGCCTCGGCCGCAAGTCTCCGCACCGCTTCGTCAAGCGGCAGCACCTCCTGCGCCTCGCCGCCGAGCCGGCGGAGTGCCACCGTCCGCTGCTCCGCCTCGCGGCGGCCGACGACCAGCAGGACGGGCACGTGGGCCAGGCTGTGCTCGCGGACCTTGGCGTTGATCTTCTGGTTGGAGAGGTCGGTCTCCACGGTCAACCCGGCCTTCGCCAGCATCCCCGCCACTTCGCCCGCATAGGCGTCGGCGTCGGAGACAATGGTTGCCACCACCGCCTGCACCGGCGCCAGCCACAACGGGAAGCGGCCGGCGTACTGCTCGATCAGGATGCCCAGGAAGCGTTCGAAGCTGCCCATGATGGCTCGGTGCAGCATCACCGGACGGTGACGCGCGCCGTCCTCGGCCACGTATTCGGCGTCGAGCAGGTCCGGCAGCATGAAGTCAACCTGGAGCGTGCCGCACTGCCAGTCCCGCCCGATGGCGTCGCGCAGCACGAATTCCAGCTTGGGGCCGTAGAACGCGCCCTCCCCTGGGTTCAGCGTGTATTCGACGCCGGCAGTGGCGCAGGCTTCCCTCAGCGAAGCCTCGGCCTGGTCCCACACCTCGTCGGCGCCGACACGCAGCGCGGGGCGGTCGGAGAATTTAACCGAGAATTCGGGGAAGCCGAAGTCGCGGTAGATCGACGACAGCAGCGCCACGAACCGCACGGTCTCCGCGGTGATCTGCGCCTCGGTGCAGAAGATGTGCGCGTCGTCCTGGGTGAAAGCGCGCACCCGCATGATGCCGTGCAGCGCACCGGACGGCTCGTAGCGGTGGCAGGAGCCGAATTCCGCCAGGCGCAGCGGCAGTTCCCGATAGGACCGGAGGCCCTGGCGGAAGATCTGGATGTGGCACGGGCAGTTCATCGGCTTGAGGGCGAGCGTCTTGTCCTCGTCCTCGACGTGGGCGACGAACATGTGCTGGCGGAACTTGTCCCAGTGGCCTGACCGCTCCCAGAACGAGCGATCCAGCAGCTGCGGTGTCTTCACCTCCTGGTAGCCTGCCGCGTCCAGCCGGCGGCGCATGTACGCCTCGGAGGTCAGGAACAGCTTCCAGCCCTTGGGATGCCAGAACACGCAGCCGGGGGCTTCCTCCTGGAGGTGGAACAGGTCCATCTCCTTGCCGATGCGGCGGTGGTCGCGGCGATCTGCCTCCTCCAGCATGTGGAGGTAGGCGTCGAGTTCCTTCTGGTCGCGCCAGGCGGTGCCGTAGATGCGGCTCAGCACGGCGTTGCGGTGATCGCCGCGCCAGTAGGCGCCGGCGGTCTTCATCAGCTTGAACGCCGTGCCGACATCGGCGGTGGAGCGCATGTGCGGGCCGCGGCACAGATCGACCCAGTTGCCCTGGCGATACAGCGAGATGGTTTCGCCGCGCGGCAGGTCTTCGATGATCTCAGCTTTGTACTTCTCGCCCTTGTCCTGGAAGAAGCGGATCGCATCGTCGCGGTCCACCACGCTGCGGACGAATTTCTCGCCGCGGCCGACGATCTCGCGCATCTTCGCCTCGATCGGGGCGAAGTCCTCGGGGGTGAACGGGTCGTTGCGGGCGAAGTCGTAGTAGAAGCCGTTCTCGATCGCCGGGCCAATGGTGACCTGGGTTCCGGGATATAGCTCCTGTACGGCCTCGGCGAGCACGTGCGCGGCGTCGTGGCGGATCAGTTCCAACGCATCCGGGTCACGCCGGGTTACGAACATCACGTCGGCGTCGTGGTCGATTTCAGTGGTTAGGTCGACCAGTTTGCCGTTGAGTTTCATTGCCAGGGCGGCGCGGGCGAGGCCGGGACCGATCGCTTCCGCCACCGTCGTGCCCGTTACCGGCCCGTCGAAGCGGCGCACGGATTTGTCGGGCAGGGTGATGGCAGGCATCGGTCTGGGCTCCTCTCCTTGGATGGGAGGGCTGTCTATGGCGATCGGGCGGCGACGGTGCAAGTCCCGCGTTTGCTTGTTCAGGCCCTGATATCGCGGCACCCCCACCCCAACCCTCCCCCGCTGCGCAGGAGAGGGAGTGTCCGCTACTCGGGGCGTAATCCTCTACCTCCCCGTCACCTCGCGGTACACCTCCAGCGTCGCGGCCTGCATCGCCGCCACGGTACATCGACGCAGCACCGCCTCACGCGCCCGCACAGCCAGAGCGGCCCGCTCTTCTTCCGGTAGCGCCAGCGCCGCTTCGATCGCACTGGCCAGCGCGTTTGCATCGCCCGGCGGAACGCGCCAGCCGGTGATGCCATGCTCCACGGTCTCGATCGGTCCGCCGAGATCAGAGGCGATCACTGGGCGCCCCATCGCCTGCGCCTCGATCAGCACGCGCCCGAACGCCTCGGGCCGCGTCGAGGTGTGCACCACCACATCGGCCAGCATGAGCGCCGCCGGCATGTCGTCGCACTCCCCCACCAGCCGCACCCGGTCCGCAATCCCGAGCGCCTGCGCCTGCCGGATCAGCCCTTCGGCATATCGCCGGCGCCCCTGGTCGGACCCCACCAACACGCAGCAGACGTCATGCCGTCCGATCCGGGCGAGCGCCTCGATCAACACGCCCTGCCCTTTCCAACTGGTCAGCCGCCCGGGCAGCAGCACGATCGAACGCACGCTGTCCGCCAACCGCCACGACCGCAAAAGCCGCGCGCCCCGATCGCCAAGCCCAACGTTCGGATCGAATACCGTGGGATCGACCCCGCGAGGAATGATGCGGATGCGCCCCGGATCGGTGCCGTGGCGCGCCACGATCAGTTCTGCGATGAACCGGCTCGCCGCGATCACCCGCTCGCCGCGCGCCATCACCGCGTTGTATTGCCGCTTCAACGGCAGGTCCTCGGTATAGGTGCCGTGCCAGGTCGTTACGAAATGCGCGCCCGTCCGCCGGCAGGCGAGCCACGCCGACCAAGCCGGGGCGCGCGACCTTGCATGCACGATCGCCACCTGTTCGGCATGGATCAGAGCCTCCAGCCGAGCCGCGTTGCGCCACACGGCCAACGGACTCTTCCGGCTCAACGGCAGCGTGATGTGCCGGCCGCCGGCACGCTCGATCGCCGGCACCAAACGGCCGCCGGCACTCGCCACCAGCGCGGTTCCTCCGGCCGCCGCGATCGCCTGCGTGATCTCGATCGTGCCCCGCTCAACCCCGCCCGTGACAAGCGACGGCAGCACCTGAAGCACGGTCGGATGGCGCGGTTCAGCGGTGACTGTTGGACTGGACACGGGTTGCATGACCCGTGGGAATTGGACCATACCCAGGCCCCTATAGGACGCGCATCCGCCTCGCAAGACCACTGGCGCGGCACGTCACCCTAATTCCAGCCTGGACGCGATGCTCATGGAGACCACCGGACGGTTCGATCGTGGCGATGGCGTGGAACTGGCCTGGGCGCACCGGTCAGGGAGTGCCCCCACGGTGGTGTTCCTCCCCGGCTATCGCAGCGACATGAACGGCGAAAAAGCGACAGCACTCGCCGCGTTTTGTGCCGAGCGCGGACAGGCCATACTGCGGCTCGACTATTCTGGTCACGGCATCAGCGGCGGCCGCTTCGAAGACGGCACCATCGGGCGTTGGACAGACGATGCCCTGGCCATCCTCGATCGGCAATGCGACGGCCCGGTCGTGCTGGTCGGTTCATCGATGGGCGGATGGATTGCGCTGCACGTCGCGCTCGCCCGCAGGGAACGCATCGCCGGCCTGCTCGGCATTGCCGCGGCGCCCGACTTCACCGAAACGCTGATGTGGCAGGCGATGACGTTCGAGCAACGCGCCACGTTGATGCGCGAAGGCGTGTTGTATGTGCCAAGCCAATACAGCGATCCGTATCCGATCACCCGGACGCTGATCGAGGACGGCCGCAAGCGGCTACTGTTGAGTGATCCGATTGCGATCGGTTGCCCGGTGCGGCTGCTACATGGCCAGGGCGATCCCGACGTACCGTGGGAAGTTGCCCTGCGCATCGCTGAGCAGGTCACCAGCCAGGACATCGTCGTGACGTTGGTGAAAGATGGCGACCACCGGCTGTCGCGCCCCCAGGATCTGGCGCTGCTGCAACGAACGCTCGCGGCGCTGCTCGACGGGTAATCTGGCAGCGCAATCGCGTCAGTGCGGCAGCGATAGGTAGTTGAACCACAGAGGACACCGAGGGCTCCGGAGGAAGCCATAAAAGCGGCGGGGCACCCGGGCCGCCAACATACGAAACCAACGAGCCTGTACCAGGCATCACCGGCAGCAGCGGGCACAGTAAAAGAAACTTCAGCCGCAGATTACGCAGATGCACGCAGATAACAACGGTCTACTGAAGCGCGAGCTTGCCCACTTTGGAACAGTCCGCGCGGACTATCCGCGTCCATCTGCGTAATCTGCGGTGGAATTCCTTATAATTACTTGCTTCGCAGTGCTACTGCCAACAGGTTGGCGAACACACGTTGGCCCGGATGCTATCCCAAAGTTTGATTGGCGATGACCCATGCATCGCACCGAGTGTTATGGCCGGGACGAGACCCGGCACAAGCGGAAACGATGAGTTGTGCTCAATTGAGCGTTGGTATAGACCTCAGAAATCCAGATCCGCATAGTGCGTCGGCGGTGTCATCCCGGGCACCCGATCATTCAGCACCCCCCTGAAGCTGGGCCGCGACTTCATCCGCGCGTACCAGTCCTTCGCCGGCTGCGAGAGCGTCCAATCCACATCCCCAATGAAATCCAGACACGACAAATGCGCCGCCGCGGTGAAATCCGCGAGCGAGATCGTCGCGCCAGCCAGCCACTTCCGCGTCTCCGCCAGCCAACCGAGATATTCGAGGTGATACCGCAGCGCGAGATACCCGGTGCGCATCGCTGCCGCATCGGGATTGCCACGCCCGGCCATACGCTTCATCACCTTTTCCCCGAGCAGGTTCCGCGTGACCTCGGCTGCGAACTTTCCGTCAAACCAAGCGACCAGACGGCGAGCCTCGATCCGCTCGGCCAGCGTGCGACCGAGCAGCGGCGTGTCCGGATAGGCTTCCTCCAGGTACTCGCAGATCACCCCGGAATCCGGAATGGCGAGGCTGTTGTCCTCGACCAGCGTCGGCACGGTGCCGGCCGGATTGAGCTCCAGGTATTCCGCCCGCCGCTCCCAAACCTTTTCCGTGCGCGCGTCGTACGGCAGCCGCTTTTCGGCAAGCACCAGCCGCACCTTGCGGGAGAACGGCGAGAGGGGCAGGTGATAGAGAGTCCGCATTGCCCGATGCTTATCGCATACCGCGACGCGTCGCCATCACTCCCTGGTCTGCCAGGACAGGTTGGTCTGACCGGCCGCCTGTTCCTCCGGCAGCACGCGGCGTCGCCCGCCACCTGACTGGAAACGCCGGAGATAGGACGGCACGACCAGTTCCAACGGCGTGGGCACGATGCCAAGCTCCTGCAGACCCGGAAGCTGGCCACCGGCGACATTGTCGCTCTCCAGCATCAGCAACTGGTCGCGGGTCAACGGCTTACCCGGCGCCAGCTCCATCAGCCCTGCCTGCAACCGCGCAAGGCCCATCGGGATATTGACCATCCGCCGATGCCGACCGGTCTCCTTGAGCACATAGGCCAGAATTTCTCGCATCGACCAGACGCGCGGACCGCCGAGTTCGTATGTCGCCCCCGCCGCATCGGGTCGCGCCAACGCCGCCATCACGGCGTCCGCGACGTCGCCGACATAGACCGGCTGGAATCGCGTATCGCCGCAGATGACCGGCATGAACGGCAGCAGCCGCCCCATCGCGGCGAACCGGTTGAACAGCGCGTCCTCGGCGCCGAACACGAGCGACGGGCGCAGTATTGTCGGCTCCGGAAATGCTTCCCGCAGCAATGCCTCCCCGGACCCCTTGGTGGCGGCATAGCGGCTGGCGGCGTTCGGAGCGGCACCGATGGCGGAGATGTGCACGAGGCGCGCGACCCCCGACTGCGCCGCAACGCGCCCGACGATCCCGACACCCTCGGAGTGGATGCGCGCGAAATCGCCGGAGCGGTGTTCCGCCAGAATGCCAACGGCGTTGACCACCAGATCGGACCCCTCGATCGCACGCCGGATGGTCGGCTCATTGGGGATCGCGGCATACAACGGCACCACCTGCCCCACGGCGCCCATCGGCTTCAGGAACAGCGCGGCTTCCGGATCCCGCACCGCCACGCGTACCACGAAGCCCTTATGCGCCAGCCGCTTCACGATATAGCGACCGATGAAGCCGGAACCACCGAATACAGTCGCTACGCTGCGCGTTGCCATCGCCGCTCTCCCGCTACACGCCCTTGATAGGCGGCAGCGCAACGAGGCTCAAGCCGGGGCGGCGTCTTCCGCGGGCGGTTCGGGTGGTTGTTCCGCCGGCGGTTCCGAGGCGCGGGCGCGATGCCCCAACCATTCGGCCGCCTGTTCGGCGCGACGGAGCGCCGTATCGAGCGCCGCCATGGTGTGGGCAAGGTCTTCCGTCTCATCGGCACGCCAGGCGCGGACGGTCCAGAGCCAGACAGCCACCAGCCCGCGGACCCGCAATTCGCCGCGAACGCCGGCGGTGGACACGCCGGCGGCTTCCAGCATCCACCGCATGCTGCGCCGCGTGGCGAGCCCCAGCAGAAGCGCGAACGGCGGCTCGGAGGGCAGTGCCCGCAGCAGCGCGAGCACGCCGCCGCGATGCGACTGGAGTGCGTCGATCCGCCGCATCAAAAGATCGAACAGGCGATCCCGTATTGGCCCCTCGGACGGCGCGTCCGCCAGTGCGGCCTGGTCCGCCAGGCGCCCGAACCGCACCAGAATGGCGGCACGGCCGGGGAAGCGCTCGCGGGCACGCGGCAACGGGAGCCCGCCGGCACGCGCGGCCGCGGCCACGCTGAGGCGGCGCCAGCCTTGTTCCGCCGCGACCTGGAAAGCGGCGGCGATCAGGGCCCGATCGAACTCGGCGTCATCCATCGGTGCATCATGGCGTCAGCCCGCCCGCTTGACCACCCATGCGATGCAAGCCGCCGGTGTGCTGGTATCCTTCGTACCACTGGTTCGCCAGATCGCCGACCGGGAGCGACAGTGCCAGGGTTGCCCACGCGACAGTCTCCGCGACCGCGTAGCTGCGGGTCGTCCACTGACGGTGCTGCGGGATCATGCGCTTCAGTGCGGGAGGCCGCGAACCAGCGGCGCTGCCAGTCTGTTGCGACTGAAACCATCCATCGTGTGCCTCCTCTCTGCGCGCCGATGCGATGACGCACCGAACGAACCTAGAGGCGTCGCGCCACCTGATGATTTCAGCGCAAAGGAATCACGCTACAACGGCAACACAATGATGCCTCTCCCCTCGCGGGAGAGGCAGGCGCGTAGCGACAGTGAGGGGGTGTGGACCCAGCCGCACCGCTGGACGGCATCCAGCCCTTCGCAGACAGCTGAGACACCGGCCGTCAGCTCCCACTCGGCGGCGATTGCAGGATGAATTTCTAGTCTGGGTTCAGCCCCCTCCCCCTTCCCCCTCCCGCAAGGGGCTACGGTTGTCGCACAAGTGCGGAATGAGTTGCGAATCGGCGTGCATTCCGAATCGATGCCTGGCTGGGCGGGAGCTAGGATTGGGTTGGCATGATCGAGGCGGAGCTTGGGCGGTTCGGCGACAAGCGTCTGGCGTGCGTGGGCGGTGCGCTGTTGCGGTCGATGCAGAGCAAGCGGACGTTCTGCGTGCATCGGCTGGGCAAGGACCGCAATCAGACGGTGCAGTTCGGCCGTTTCCTGGCGAACCGCGCGGTGACGACGCACGAGATGCTGGTGACGGCGGGGCGGCTGACCAACCAGCGCGCCGCCGGTCGGCATGTGCTGGCGATCATGGACACGACCGATCTGCGTTTCCCCACGCATGAAGCCAGCAAGCGGGGCTTCGGCAGGGACGCCAACGACACGTGTCCCGGTGTGTTCCTGCACCCTGTCCTGACGGTGGACGCTGGGAATGGCGGTGTGGTCGGGCTGCTCGACTGCGTCGTGCTGAACCGCACCGGCGGTAAGGTCACTGACCACAAGAAGCGGGCAGCGGATGATAAAGAGTCCCGCCGATGGCTGCACGGCGCTGAGATCGCGGGCGATCGTCTCACGCAGGCGGCGATGATCACCATGGTGGGCGATCGCGAGAGCGATATCTACGATCTGTTCGCGCGCCGGCCGGCCAATGTGCATTTGCTGTGCCGCTCGGCGCATCCACGCGCCATGACAACGGGTGGCCTGCTGCCCGAGTCCTGCGCCGCCCTGCCGGAGCAGGGGCGTGAGACGATCGAGGTGCCGCCGAAGGGCAGCCAGAAGGCCCGCCAGGCGACGGTGGCGGTTCGCTTCGGCGCGATCGAACTGAAGCGCCGGTGCGCGCCGGAACCGGCGATCAAGCGAGCTCGGTCGCGCTTTGGGTCGTCGATGTCAGCGAGGTTGACCCGCCCAGGGGCGTGGAGCCGCTGCACTGGCGCCTGCTGACAACGCACGCGGTCGCGACGTTGGCGGAGGCGCGCCAGATCATCACCTGGTATCGCATGCGCTGGATTATCGAACAGGTGTTCCGGTCGTTGAAATCGCACTGCCTGGACATCGAGGCTTCGCAAATGGAGGAAGCCGCTGGCTTCCTCAAACTGGCTGTCGTGGCGCTGATCGCGGCGGTGCGCGCGATGCAACTCGTGCTGGCGCGTGACGGAACCACCGGCCAGCCGGTCACCGACGCGGTCGCTGCAGCGGACATGGCGGCTCTGAGACAGCTCAACGTCACGCTGGAAGGTCGCACTGCGAAGCTCAAAAACCCGCACGACGACACGCTTCTCGCCTGGTACGCCTGGATCGTCGCACGACTGGGAGGATGGTCCGGTTATACCTCGCGCGGATACAAGCCGCCCGGACCAAAGACCATGCATCATGGGCTCATCCAGGCCGACCAGATCCTGCTCGGCTGGCACCTGGCAAATCGTTCCGCAGATGTGCGACTCCCGTAGCCCGCAAGGGGAGGGGGAGAGCTTCATGCGGCACTCTGCTCCACTCGGCTCCACTGCGCCACTCGGCTCCACTCCCACTCCGCCGGTCGACCGCCCCTTGCCAACCAGCCGCACCCACGCCAAGGGTGCCGCCCCGCATGGCACCCTCCCTCCCCGATCCCGACGCCGAGGCTCGCCGCACCCTCCGCAACCACCGTCTGTTCGCCATCTCCCTTTTGGTGGTTATGGCCGCCCTGACCCTGGCCACCTACGCCCTGCCGCCGTCCGCCTGGACCGACCTGCTGCAAGCCGCGTCAAAGGCCGGCTTCGTCGGTGGCATTGCCGATTGGTTCGCCGTGACCGCCCTGTTCCGCCACCCGCTCGGCATCCCTATCCCGCACACCGCCATCATCCCGCGCCAGAAGGAACGCCTCGGTGCCGCGCTGGGCCGCTTCGTCGCCACCCACGTCTTCACCGGTGATGAAGTCTCCGGCGTGCTCGCGCGCCTTGACCTTCCCGGCATCCTCCATCGCTTCCTGGCCGATCCGGCGTCTGCCCGCCCCGCCGCCGTAACGCTGGCGGCCACGCTCCCCCGCATACTCGCCACCGTGGAAGATGGCCGCGCCCGCCGCCTCGCCGCCCGTCTGATCCCGCGCATTGTCGGCGGCCGCGGCGCCGGCCAGGTGGTCGCCCGCGCCCTCCGCGGCTTGGTCGAAGGAGGCCGACACCAGGAGGTCTTCGGCTTCATCCTCGGCCAGCTCCGCGAGCTGCTGGCGGGCAAGGAGGAAACCCTCCGCGCCGCCATCGAGGAGCGCGTCCGCGAGCAAGGGGGGCGCCTGGTCGGCTGGGCGCTGGGAGCCTCGATCGCCCGCCGTGTGCTCGCGACGGTCACCACCGAGCTCGACAAGATCAGCCCCGACGGCTCGGAACTCCGCGCCGCCTTCGACGAATGGGTCCGCCGCGAGATCACCCGCCTGGAGGAGGACCCCGCACGAGCCGCGGAGGTCGGAGCTGCCATCCGCCGTGTCGTCGCCCACGAGACAGTGCAGGCGTGGCTGTGGGACCTATGGGCGCGCCTGCGCATTGCCCTGGAAGCCGACGCCGCCAGACCCACCGGCCGAACCGTCGCCATCGTCGAGGGCGCGCTCGCCAACATCGGCGCCATGATGGAATCCGACCCCGCCGCCCGAGCCCGCGTCCACGCTGCGGTGGAAACCGTGGTGGCGACGCTGCTCCCCGCCGCCCAATCCCACCTGTCCGAATTCATTGCCCAGGTCGTCGCCAATTGGGACTCCGAGACGATTGTGGAACGCCTGGAGCTACGCGTCGGCAAGGACCTGCAATACGTCCGCGTCAATGGTACTCTGGTAGGTTTCCTGGTCGGCGGATTGCTCTACTGGGCGCTGAAGGCCACCTTCGGCCACGTCAGCTTCTGACCATGACACCCGCGCCAGGTCGCCGTCAGGCGTGCCTGGTCTCCGGCATCAGCCGCCAGAGCAGCACCGCGCCGAGCAGGCCGGCAGCGGCGAGCGCATAGAAAGCGGCGGTCAGCCCAAGCGTGTCGGCGATCCAGCCGGCCATGCTGGTGCTCAGGGCGGCGCCAATGCACACCGCCACACCGAGCGCGCCCATGCACAACGTGAAATGCGCCGTGCCCCGCGTCAGGTCGGCGGCCAACAACGGCAACATCACGCCGAAGACCGCGGCGCTGATGCCGCCAATCGACTGGGCGGCAATCACCGAATACGCCCCCGGCAGGACGGCGAGCAGGACGCCGCGCACCGGCAGAGCGATCCATCCCAACAGCAGGATCGGCCGGCGCCCGATGCGGTCCGCCGTGTGGCCAACCCACGGCGAGCACAACGCCACCACACCCTGCGGCAGAACGATGCAGGCGGCGATGATCAGGTTGGCAAAATCACCCGCACGCATGGTCACCGCTGCGGCGGCCAGCGGCAGCATCGCCGCATTGGACAGGTGGAACAGCAGCACGCCGGCGGCAAAGATCAGCAGACGCCGGTCCATGAGAAGCGTGCGCAAGCTCCGCCAGTCCAGCAGAGTCGCTTTAGATATTGCGGCAGGCGCCGTGCGGATTGCGGCCAACGCCGCCAGCGCCGGCACGCAGAGCGCGGCCGTCAGCCAGAATACCGAGCCGCTCGACAGCCATGCGCCAATCGTGCCCATCACCGCCGCGGTGATGCCGTTACCGATGGAGCCGAACCTCGCGTTGCGCCCCAGCCGATCGCCCAGCGCGGCATGACCGACAAGTTGCAGGCTGATCGCCGCGATTGCCGGGGTCAGGATGCTGCCCGCGATCCCTTGCAGCACCAGGGCCAGTGCGACCGGCAACCTGGTGGGCCAGATCGCCAGCAGCAACGCGGCGATGATGATGGCGATCAGACCGCCGCGGACTATCCTGCGCTTGCTGTGCGCCGCGTCGACCACTGCGCCGGCGGGTATCTGGCTCACCAGCGCGGTGACGGTGCCCAGGCTGAGCACGAAGCCGATCTCGACCTGCGTCCATTTCTGAGTGGTCAGGTAGACGGCAACGAACGGTCCGAACCCGGTTTGAACATCAGCGATGAAAAAGTTCAGCAGGTCGAGGGCGCGCGAATTTCGTGTGGCAGGCGTTGCATCACGGGGCATGCATCAACGCGGAGCCGGCGGCGGGACAGTCGGAGAGGTTGCATCGTCTCTCGCGGGCGCCGGGCTCGTATCGGGTACCACGACCGGCACGGATTTGGTCGGGTCCTTGTATTCTGGCGCCGCCTTCATCTGGTCCGGCGTCAGGTCCAGTGTGATCGGATGCTTCGCATCGCCTGGGGCAAAATGCAGCGTGCTCCAGTGCACCGCCACTTTGCGGGCACCGACACCCATGAAGCCGCCAAAGTCGATCACCGCCGCCTCTGGCGTTCCGGCCGCATCGATCAGCACGTCGACCAGACGGCCGACGGTCTTGCCGTCCTGTTCGGACACTGGAAGTCCGAGGATCGCGACCGCCTGTTGTGGGGGTACCTGCTCGATCTTGCCGGATGGCATATCCGGCACGGGCGCAGCCGCCGAGGCGCTCAGCAGGGCGGCGAGGCTAAGGTATCGACGAAACAAGTACATTGGCGCCTCCAAGCGAAGCTTCCCCGGATCAGCGAGCCTAGCCACTCCGCACCGCACATCGAATTCGCAAATGCGCACGGGACAAGACCAGTGTCACGTCATGAGAGACGCACATTCGGCGGTCCACCATCGCGACGCAGCGAACGTGATGCCTCCAGCTGCCAGTATATCGATGACGGCGCTATGGGGTTGGCCTGCCAGCCCGGCCTCAGCCTAAAGGAATATCTTCCCATTTGCCGCGAAATGCGATATAGACCCGCCGCCAGGTTGGCGGGGTGAATATCTCATGCGGGTAATCGGTCTTGGACTAGAGTGTCGAGCGGCCATATCGCAATGGCGATTTCGCCCGGTCAATGATGATGCCCTCGCGTGCAAGAACGTTCCGAAGGGCAGCCACTCAAACGCGAGCCGATCGACCAGCAGCCAAGCCACTTCGGCGGAGATCTTACGCGACTGGGGTTCAAGACATGGGCGGCATGAATGCAGCGAGGACACCGCAGGGCTGATGTCATCGTGCTCCGCATCGTAGTCCCGGCACTCGGCAGCTCCAACTACATAATTCACGGTGATGGACGAGCGGTGGTCAACATTCCGGTTTTGATAGGTGTGGCCGGTGTCATCATCGGCAGCGCCCTGCTGCTGCTGTGCGCCAGGAAATTTTAGCCGATTGAGACTGGCAGACAGACTTGATGTCAATAAATTTTCTGATGTCAGAAAAGGAAATGCGATATGGGGGCTATCCCAATCATTCTCACTGGGCGTCGCTTGGTGCCATTCGCGTGGTTTGCGGTTGAAAATGCTTGCTTTGCGATAGGCGTTTATGGCCCTCGCTTAGGGAGCATTTCCGGGCATCAAGCATTAGATTCTATCCACTAGCCGCTTCGCTGCACCACCCCGCGGCCGAAACCGCAACTCACCCGGAAGTCAGCCGGCGCTGCCGTCAAACGATACCCATTTAGCGGAACCATAGTCATACAGCTTGCAGCGGCGGCAAATGCGGGCATAAGCCCGCCATGAGAACCGCCAGGTGACGACACTGGTACGTCCCTCCAGGGTTCGTTGCATGCGCGTCAGGTTGTAGAGTGGCACATCCGACGCTGCGTGGTGTGCATTATGCTCCATGATACCCAGCACGATCGGCGCGAACGGAAACGGGAACCGCACGCACACAGTGCCGTGCAGACCGCCTTGTTGCGCCCGCCATGCGGCCTCATCGGGATACCAGCGTATCGCGGGGTGCGTGTGGTGCAGGAAAATGACAAAGGAGATAAACGCGTTCCACGCCAGGAACGGCAGTGCCACGCCGACCAGGACGCTCTCCCACGCGCCTTTGCCGAACATCCCGCCCAGCGCAATGACGCCGTATAGCTGCAGCGCGAGCGCCGCCAGCACCAGCAGCGAGTCCAGGCAGTAAACCATACGGACGCGCCCGATGACCTGTGGCAGTGGCACGAGCAGCCGCGGCGCCCAATGGCCGATCAGGTAATATGACGCCACGCCGGCCGGTGTTCGCCACAAGCGATACAGCGCGCGCCGCAGCCAGCCGCAATGCTGGTAGTCCGCCGGGCTCATCGGCTCCCATGCAACATCGAGTCCGCGGATGTTGTTGTAGCGGTGGTGCAACCGATTGTGCGAAAGGTCCCACAGTGAGAACGCGTGCAGCGCTGGGAGAAAGGCCAGGCGACCCAGCACCTGGTTGAGACGCCGTGATCGCGTGAGGCTGTTATGGGCCGCGTCATGGCCGACGACGAACAGCATCCCGATCACGATCCCGCACGGCACGCACATCAACACCGCGACCGGAGTCGGCATGGCAAGCACCAGTACCAACAGGCTGAGATAAACCGCGAACAATGCCGAGAACAATGCGATCGGTAGCAGAACGCGACGGCGCGCGAAGCCTTGCCGCTCTTGCGTTGTGAAATGCGATTGGTGTGCCAGATCCGGTCCCCCCTTCCCCCACCCGACATTCGACGCGGCCACACCTACCGCGTCGCTCGCTGCATCATCGGTTCACGATGCCGGTTGGTCGAGCCAATTCAATGTGTGGCGGCGAAACATTTGTATTATGCCTGCCTCATCAAGGAGGTACAGCAACAGGCGTGGCGCTGTCGAGCCATCGCTGAATTTATTCCCGAATCCGTATTGACGTCGACGGAAGACCCACGTCCTGTGGCGGCAACACACCCTATCAGGGTAGGATGCCTTTCTCGCACATGGGGAGTGAACGCTGATGCCGACCAGCTACAAGCAGATGCTCGAAGCGGCCCACGCCGCCGTTCCGGCGATATCCGCAGCCGACGCCGCTGCCCTGGTGGAGAAGCAGGGCGCGCTCATCGTTGACGTCCGCGATGGCACAGAGGTTGCGGCCAGCGGCAAGGCCAAGGGTGCGATCGCTGTCGCCCGAGGCTCCCTGGAATCTCGCGCCGACCCCGATTCGCCGAACCACAACCCGGCATTCCGCAAGGACCGCCCGGTTATCCTCTACTGCGCCGGCGGTGGCCGCGCCGCGCTTGCCGGCAAGACCCTGAAGGACATGGGCTTCACCGACGTACGCAATCTCGGCGGCTTCAAGGACTGGGTGGCCGGAGGCGGCGCGATCGAACCAGCGTAAGCGCCGCCACCAGCAACACGAGATTGCTCGCCAGGGAACGCACCAGGCCGGCGCCATAATCCGCCGCCCCGGTGCGTCGCCCAACCGTGCGAAGAACGCGTCGTCGATTACCGCCGCACCGAGCGCGATCGACGACTGCGCAACGGTCAGGATCGGCCCGGCCGCCGCGCCCGCATCCTCGCCACTGACGCCGGCGCTGCCGACCAGCATCAGCGGCCATGCCCAATCCCCGCACGTGCCCGCCAACCCGCGCGGCGATCGGCCCAGATACCGACGATGCCGCCGCCGCATGATGCGCCACGCCGCGCTAACTAATTCGAGGGCGCCGGTACCGTGGGCGCATGCTCAACGCGCTGCAGGAACTCGCGAGTGCGCGGCAGACGTGGCGAGCGGAAGATGCGATCGGGCGAGCCTTCCTCCAGCACCTGTCCGTTCTCCATCACGACCACCCAGTTGGCAACGCTGCGGGCGAATGCCATTTCATGAGTGACAACCAGCATCGTCATGCCTTCGTTGGCGAGTTGCTGCATGACACTGAGCACCTCGCCCACAGTCTCCGGATCAAGCGCCGATGTTGCCTCGTCGAACAGCATCGCGCGCGGCTGCATGGCGAGCGCGCGAGCGATCGCGACGCGCTGCTGCTGCCCGCCGGATAGCTGCGCCGGCAACGAGTGCGCCTTGTCCGCAAGGCCGACCTTGGCAAGGAATTCGTGCGCCCGCGCCGTGACCTCGGTACGAGGCAACCGCAGCACCGTGCGCGGACCCTCGCACACGTTGGAAAGCGCGGTCATATGCGGGAATAGTTCGAAGCTTTGGAACACCATGCCGATGTGCCGGCGGATCTCGCGCGCGCCGCGTCCCTTCACGCGGACCTGCTGGCCGTCGAACAGGATGCGGCCTCGATCGATCGGCTCCAGTCCGTTGATGCAGCGCAGCAGCGTCGATTTACCGGATCCGCTTGGGCCGATGATGCAGACGACCTCGCCTTCGTGGGCGGTCAGCGAGACGCCGCGTAGCGCCTCGACGCCGGTCGGGTAGCGACGGTGGACATCCTCGATCCGAACCAGCGCCGGTTCGTCGTTGGCGTGCCGACGGTGATCGCTTGTGCTGTCGCTCATCGCCGGTTCATTCCCTGACCTGCTGACGGCGATACAGCCAGTCGCAGATCTTGGCCTGCGGATAAGCCAGCACCAGATAGGACACCGCCAGCGCGCTGAGCACTTCCAGGGTTCGATAGTTCTGGGTCCGCAGTGCCAGCGCCTGATACGTCAGATCGGCCACGGCGAGCGTCGATACGAGCGACGTTTCCTTGAACAGCTCGACCCACATGCTCGCGGTTTCCGGCATCACGCGCGACCAGGCCTGCGGCACGATCACGCGGAAGAACGCCTGTGTCTCCGACATGCCCAGCGCGCGCCCCGCATGCCATTGGCCGACGCGGATCGACGCGATCCCCGCGCGAAAATTCTCCGAGAGAAACGCCGACACATTGCAGACCAGGCCAAATGCGACAGTGGCAAAACCAGGTAGCTGGATGTTCGTCTCCGATGGCAGCACGTAATACAGCCAGTATAATTGCAGCAGCAGCGGCGTCGCGCGCCAGAACTCCACCCATCCGGTCGCCATCTTTGCCACCACGGCAGGTGCATAGAGCCGCGCGAGCGCCAGCGCCAACGCGACGACCAGCGCGCATGGCATCACCAGCACGGTCAGCTCGATGGTCACGAGCAAACCGGGCAGCAGGACCGGGAAGGAGTCGAAGAATGCTGGCCAGTAGAACATGCGCCGCCTATGCCGCGCCACGCGCAGCGACGCCGACGTAGACACGATCGAGTGCCCGCGCGATCGCGACGATGACCAGGAAGTAGAAGATCATCAGCGTGGTGTAGATCGGGAACGGCTTGGCGGTCTCGCCTTCCAACAGATTGGCCGCCCAGAAGAGTTCCTGCACGGCGATCGTGCTGGCCAGCACTGAGTCCTTGATGTTGCGAACGATGCGCGTGCTCAGTGGTGGCATCATGCGGATCGCCACCTGCGGCAGAATGATGCGGGCGATCGCCTGCGGTGCGCTCATTCCCAGCGCGAGCGCCGCCTGCATCTGCCCCCGGCGCACCGAGGCGAGGCCGCCACGAACGATCTCGGCGATGTAGGCGCCGGAATGCACGCCGAGCGCCACGACGCCGGCGAGAAACGCGGGAAAATCCTGAAGTCCCAACAACAATGGCAATCCGAAGAACACCCAGACCATGATGACCAAAATCGGGATCGAGCGGACCACGTCGATGACAAAGCCGAACGCGCGATCAATCCATCGGCCACCATAGACGCGGCCGATGCCCATGACCGTGCCCAGCACCATGGCCAACGCGATCGACGCAACGTTGAGTTCGATGGTGACCAGAAGTGCCTTTCCCAGCAGCGGCAGGTTGGCACTGACAATGTGGAGCGCGTCGAGCATTCCCGAACACGCGGTCAGATCTGATCAGGGTGCTCTCTGGCAAATTTGATGCTGTCGACCTCTTCCTGCTTGATCTTCGCGTCGTTCTTCTTCTCGACTTCGACCAGGAAGTCGCGGAACACCGGCTGGTTCTTGGCGATCGCCTGTCCGACCGGAATGATGTTGAACGTGGATGTGGTGCAGTCGTCCGGGATGGAGAACATGTCCTTATAGGCGTTCTTGAAGATCGGTTCCTGCGGGTAGTCACCGACAACGAAGTCGGCGCGGCCGGAGAGAAGTTCGTCAACCGGCGCCTGGCCGCTTCCCGTCACGCCCCGCATCTTGGCCTTCGGGAATGTCTCCGGAATCCATGTGGCCTGGTTGGTGCCGACATAAGCTGCAAACGTCAGGCCCGGATCGTTGAGCTGTGCGGGGGACTTCACAGCGGCCGCTTTTGGATTTGTCTTCAGTCCGAATATACAGAACTTGCCGCTGGAATACGTGACGAAGTCGACCACCTGCTTGCGTTGTTCGGTCTCCGACAGCGCCGAGATGGTAATGTCCACGCCGCCGGAGATCACGATCGGGATCTTGGTTTCGTTGGAAACCGGCACGACCTCGAGCTTGACCCCGAGCGCATCCGCGATGGCTTTGGCGAACACCCAGGAGGAACCGCGGTACTCATCGCCGGTGCCGCTCTTGTTGCGGTATGCCCAAGGGAAGGCCGGGGTGACGCCGACCTTGAGAGTGCCCCGCTTCAGGATTGCGTCGATGCGCTCGCTCTTACCGGCCTCGGGGACGCCTGCCGGGCGCTGCTGCGCCGCAGCCTGGCAAGCCAGGGTCGCGATCAGTGCCGATGCGACGAAGACGCCGGTGATCCAGCGAAAGGCTGGCTTTCGTGCGGTGTTCATTCGTTTCCCCCGAACCCGGTTCTTTGCGGTCGCGGCACCTTCCGCCGAAGCGCGTCGAGATGTCAAATTCGGCGACCCTGCCTCGCAGTGGCTGGGCGTATCGGGGATGACGCTAACGCAATAGTATCTGGATACTTTAGAAATCCTTCCTGAAGAGCCACACATATAGTGGCAGGGAGGTTGCGCTCACGGCCACGCCGAAGCCGACGCCTGCGACAATGCCAAGATGGTCGGCAATAATGCCAATGCAAAAAGCGACAATGGCATAGACGATGCTTCCTGCAAACGAAGCGACCGAACCCATCGTCGCCCGCTGCTCGTCGGTAAATTCCTGTTGCAGAAGTTGATCGCGCGCAACGATCCCGGGGCCGAATAAAAACGAACCGCTCATGAACAGAAGTGGTGACATAACGTTGGACAGGATCAGCCCAATGGTCTGAGATACCAGCCAATAGGCCTGCTGGACGGCTAGTACATAGGTTTCCCTGAACCGGTCAACAATGCGGCCAGAAAACCAGAAACCGAAAAAGCCCAGGCCGTTGTTCATGGCCCGATATACCCCGACAG
Source organism: uncultured Alphaproteobacteria bacterium (assembly GCA_963726125.1). Classification (GTDB taxonomy): domain Bacteria; phylum Pseudomonadota; class Alphaproteobacteria; order Acetobacterales; family Acetobacteraceae; genus JAMXLO01. Next base: position 157,935 of record CAVSBG010000007.1, read on the forward strand.
CCCATGTCGGCCAGAGAGTATTGATGAAGATCGTCTGAAACTGATACTTCGCCTCATCCCCGCGGCCGATGGCCTGGGCAATCACCAGAAGCAGCAGGTGAGTGTTACCGTATATTTTAATGCATGCATCCTCTAGATGCCGGAGGCTTTTTTGCGGCGCAGCCAGATGCGCGCGCGGCTCTTCGAAAAACAGGCCCACGAAAATGGAAAGCGCCTGCGGAATAATCCCCAGTATGAAAAGAAAGCGCAGGCCGTGGCCGGTCAGGAAGCTTGCACAAAGGGCCGAGAGACCGAGCGCCAACTGGAACATGCTGCTCGTGCGGCCCTGATAATGATGAAAGCGACCTTCCTGCCCGCTCGATTTCAAACTCTCATACAGGAGCGCATTATTGTTGCCATTAAACAGGCACTCGCTCAGGCCGCAGAATATGCTGCCGAGAAACAATTCAACGCTGTCCGTGGAAAACGCCCACGTAGCAATGCCTACGGTCGAACAAGCCGAGGCCAGCACGATCGTAAATTTGCGCCCCATTTTATCCGACAACACGCCAGTGGGAATATCCACAAGGGCAGACGTTATCCATGCCACGGAAAAAACCGTCATTGCCAGCGTGTATGAGCCCGTGATCTGGGCAAAAAAAATGGGCCGGAATGCGTCCTGAATACGGAAGTCCACAAGGAAATTATGAATGTACAACAGGCGGACATTGCTAATCATGGTTTGGCCAATATTCCCCGGCCACTCCCAATTTTTTGTTTCTTAGCGCTATTCCAGTATCTCCACGCCATACTTCGCAGCGAGCGCACGGATGGTTGCATGGTCGTCGTTCGCCACCCCATCCACCTCCAGAAAGAAGTTGCCGAAGTTGCCCGGGATAATGGTGACGAGCAGGCGCGCGGTATCAGCTCCGATATTGCGAAACGTGTGCGGAATGTCCCGCGGACAGACGGCGCTCGTGCCTGCCCTCCCAATCACCACATCGCCGCCGACGCGGAATTCGAATTCGCCAGACACGACATAGAAGACCTCGGTCTCATGCCGATGGACGTCCAGCGGCGGTCCTTTGCCGGATGGGATCTCCTGTTCGAGGATGGCATAGGCGCCGTTGACCTGCTCGCTCCGCACCAGCATGCGCGAATGCCCGTCAACCACCCGAACCGCGCCTGCCTCATCGTCTGGTAGCGAAATGATCGGCGCGGTCGTCCCAGTCTGTTCGAACATGGCGACCCGTCATCCCCGCGCCCGCATCAGCCGTGCCTTGTCACGCTGCCAATCGCGCGCGGCGATCGCGTGGCGTTTGTCCTGCTTCTTGCGCCCCTCGCCGAGACCCAGCAGCACCTTGGCTCGCCCGCGATCGTTGAAGTGGATCTGCAACGGCACCAGCGAAACGCCCTCACGCGCCACGGCGCCGGCCAGCGAGCGGATCTGCTTCTGCTTCAACAGCAGCTTGCGCGGCGCGCGCGGCTCGAAGCGCGACAGCACGCCGCCCTGGTATTCGGGGATATAGGCGTTGAACAGCCACATCTCGCCGTCGCGCTCACCGGCCCACGCTTCCGACAACGTGGCGCGGCCATGGCGCAGCGACTTCACCTCCGCACCCTTCAACACGAGGCCGGCCTCGACAGTGTCCTTGATCGTGTAGTCGAACCGCGCCTTGCGGTTCTGTGCCGCCACGCCGTGCGAGATCAGGCCCTTCTTGTTCTTCGCGTCTGCCATACCCTCACCGTCATGACCGGCCACCCACGCCCCGATCTCGGTGCGCTCTACGCAACGTGGGTGGCGGTCCTGTGCCCGGCAAGACGCGTCGCGTCAGTTCAGCAGCCCGACCTCGGTCATCGCGGCGCGCACCTTCGCCCGCGTCGCATCCATCAGCGGAGCCAGCGGCAGGCGGCACTGCTCCGTCGCCTTGCCCAGCAATGAAGCGCCATACTTCACCGGCGCCGGGCTGGTCTCGGTGAACAGCGCATCATGCAACGGCAGCAGCCGGTTCTGGATCTCCATCGCCTGGGTGAAGCGGCCTTCCATCCACGCAGTCTGCATCTCGCTGCACAACCGAGGTGCCACGTTGGCGGTAACGCTGATGCACCCCACGCCGCCCGACGCATTGAAGGCCAGCGCCGTCGCGTCCTCACCTGAGAGTTGGCAGAAGTCCGCGCCGCACTGGCGCCGCTGATGCAGCGGCCGCGCGAGGTCCGCCGTCGCGTCCTTCACGCCGACGATGTTCCGGTGCTTCGCCAGCCGCGCCATCGTCTCCACCTTCATGTCCACCACGCTGCGAGGCGGAATGTTGTAGATGATGATCGGCAGTTCGACCGCGTCGGCGATCGCCTTGAAGTGCAGGTACATGCCTTCCTGCGTCGGCTTGTTGTAGTACGGCGTCACAATCAGCGCCGCCGTCGCGCCGGCCTCCTTGGCATGGCGCGTCAGCTCGATCGCTTCTTCGGTGCTATTCGATCCGGCGCCGGCGATCACCGGCACGCGGCCTTTCGCCACCTCGATGCAGATCTCTACCACCCGCTTGTGCTCGTCATGCGACAGCGTCGGGCTTTCGCCCGTGGTGCCGACCGGCACCAGCGCATGGGTGCCTTCCTTGATCTGCCAGTCCACCAGTTCGGCATAGGCCTTCTCGTCGATCGACCCGTCCGAGCGCATCGGTGTGATCAGTGCAACGAGTGATCCCTTGAACATGTCCCTCTCCTGGGTTCTTGCGGCCTGCGGCGCGGACCCGAAAGCTAGGCGCGCGGCGGATGCGCCGCAAGGCCGTGGAAATCCCCTCTCCCGCGCAGCGGAGGAGGCAGGGAGGGGGCGCTTCCGTTGGGCTACAAAGACCGGGCACACGGCTCCACCCCCTCCCTGCCCTCCCCCGCAAGGGGAGGGGGTGTCGCGCGACGGACTATTCGATGTCCTCCAGGCTAAACTGCTCGGCTTCCTCGTCGTAGCTGAACAGTTCGGCGTAACGGCCCCAGGCAACCACGATACGCAGCGTTTCCTCCGCGTAGTCCGGCGACATGTGGTCCTCCAGCTCGTCGCGGAAGCGCACGGCCGACGCGCGGTGGTTCCAGCGCTCGTCCAGCACCTGGCGGATCATCCGCACCAACGGCACGTACGCCATCAGCGCGGCGGCGAATTGCTGCTTGCGCTCCTCGGTGTCCGCCGCAACGAAGCGGCTGCCGTTCTCGGTGAGATGGATGTCGCCTTCCTCCAGCACCGCGAACCGCAACAGCTGCAGCATTTCGCCCAGCGGCAGCAGTTCGTCGGCCTCGTATTGCAGCACCGCGGCGAGCGCCGGCAGGTCGGCGCGGCCGTTGTAGGGCGGTCCGGCAAGCGCCTCCATCAGACCCGCCATCTGGTTGGTACCGACACTTTGCAGCGGCATCGCAATGGTCGGCGGCGGAGGCGGCGCAGCGGCACGCGTTGGCACCGGACGCCGTGTCATCAGGGCATAGATGTCGTCCACCAACTGGCGGAAAGCCGGATCAAGGCGGTTGCGCGGGTGTGGGAACGGCACCCGCAGCTCGCTCGCGACCCGCCCAGGATTGACCGAGAATACCAGGATGCGGTCGCACATCAGCACCGCTTCCTCGATGTTGTGCGTGACCATCAGGACGGACTTCACCGGCAGCTTGCCCTCCGACCACAGGTCGATCAGGTCGGTGCGCAGGTTCTCGGCGGTCAGCACGTCCAGCGCGCTGAACGGTTCGTCCATCAGCAGCAGGTCGGGATGCACCACCAGGGCGCGCGCCAAGCCTACACGCTGGCGCATGCCGCCCGACAGTTCCTTCGGGTAGGCGCTTTCAAACCCGCCGAGGCCAATCAGGTCGATCGCCGCCTCGGCGCGGCTTTCGCGTTCGCTGCGGTGGACGCCGCGGGCTTCCAGGCCCAGCTCCACGTTCTCCTGCACCGTCAACCAGGGAAACAGCGCGAAGCTCTGAAACACCATCGCGACGCCTTCCGCCGGGCCGAGGATGGGCCGCTCGCGCCAGAGGACCTCACCCGCGGTCGGCGCAAGCAGGCCGGCGACAATGCGCAGCAGCGTCGACTTGCCGGACCCGGAACGGCCGAGCAACGCAACCATCTCGCCTTCGCGCAACGTCAGGTTGACGTCGTCCAGCACCACGAGATCGGCGGTGGCGTCCTTGTGGTAGGCCTGTTTGCAGTTCCTGACCTCGAGCAGCGTCTGCTGGGCGACGACGGTGTCCATCGGAGGCTCTCCTTCAACCCAGCTTCAGGTGTCGTTCCGAATAGCCATACAGCGGCCGCCATAGCAGGCGGTTGAACAGCAGCACGAAGATCGACATGACGACCACGCCCAGCACGACCCGGCCCATGTCGCCGTTGGCCGTGGCATCGGCGATATAGGCACCTAGCCCGTGCGCCTCCAGCCTGGTGTTTCCCCAGGATGCCACCTCGGCGACGATGGCCGCGTTCCACGAGCCCCCCGAAGCAGTGATCGCTCCAGTGACGTAATAGGGCAGGATGCCCGGGATCATCACCTTGCGCCACCACAGGAAGCCGCCAATGCGGAAGTTGCTCGCGGCCTCCCGCAGGTCACCCGGAAACGCGGCAGCGCCGGCGACGACGTTGAACAGGATGTACCACTGCGTGCCGAGGATCATCAGCGGCGTCAGCCAGATATCGGCATTCAGATGGAAATGCACGATGAAGATCACGAACGGCGGAAACAGCAGATTGGCTGGAAACGCGGCGAGGAATTGCGCCAGCGGCTGCGCCCTGCGCGCCCAGATGGGACGCAGCCCAAGCCAGACGCCGATCGGAACCCATAAGAAGCTGGCCAGCACAATCAGAACCACGACACGGACCAGCGTGATGCAGCCCAGCCCGACCGCCTGGCCCACGTCCGACAGGGTCAGTTCGCCGGAGACGAACGCGACGATATGGAAGAGCGCCCACACCACGATGGCGGCGAGCGCCAGCATCCAGATGACATCGATAATGCGCGAAGGCTGCTCCTGCGCAGGGGCGGCGGTACGCCGGCCCAGTCGGAGGCGCATCCCGCCGATCGCGACCGCGGCGTCACCGATGGCGTCGGCGAGGCGGTTCAGCAGGCGCGTGCGGCGCATCAGACGCAGCAGCCAGGGGTCCGACGCGGTCACGCCAGCCGTAGTCTCGAAACGGAATTTCTGCGACCAGGCGACCAGCGGCCTGAACAGCAACTGGTCGTAGGCCAGGATCACCAGCAGCATGGTGACGATGGCATAGAACACCGCGCGGATGTCCTGTTGCTCCAGCGCGAGTGCCACATACGAGCCGATGCCGGGCAGCTTCCAGGTGTTGTCCCCAACGGACACCGCCTCGGAGGCGACCACGAAGAACCAGCCTCCGGACATCGACATCATGGTGTTCCAGACCAGGCCCGGAACGGCGTACGGTACCTCCAGCCGCCAATAGCGCTGCCATGCGCTCAGGTGGAAACTGTCGGAAGCCTCCTTCAGGTCGGCTGGAATCGTCTTCAGCGACTGGTACAGGCTAAACGCCATGTTCCACGCCTGGCTGGTGAAAATCGCAAAGATCGCTGCCAGTTCCAATCCCAGCACGCGGCCGGGAAACAGGTTCATGAAGAACACGACAGTAAACGACAGGAACCCGAGAATTGGCACTGACTGCAGGATGTCGAGCACCGGGATCAAGATCAGCGCCGCGCGCCGGCTCTTCGCCGCAGCGGTCGCATAGGTGAAGGTGAACAGCAGCGACGCCGCCAGCGCGGCGAACATCCGCATGGTCGTGCGCAGCGCATAGCCCGGCAGATTTACGGGATCCAGGGTGACCGTCAGCGCGTCTGGCGTGCTGATGCGCATGAAGGTGCCCTGCGCCTCGTGCGCCACGCCGATCAGCGCCGCGATCACACACAGAATCGCCGCGGCGTCCCACAGGTTGGGCAGACGCGTTCGCTCGGTGAACACGGGATGCAGGGTGGTTCCGGACATCTGGCTCGGGCTGAGGGTTGCAGGCGGTGCCCTGTTAGCCCGGGGCGATGCGCCTCGTCACTCCCCCGCGCAGTGGCAATCGCATGACAGTCCGTTCAGTGGCCGGTGCTGCCGAAGCCACCTTCGTTGCGGGGTGTGGCGTCGAGCGAGTCCACCTCATGCCACCGGGCACGCACGACGGGCGCCAGCACGGCCTGGGCAATCCGGGTGCCCCGCTCGACGGTGAACGGCGCCTCACCGGCATTCAGCACGATGACCTGGATTTCGCCGCGATAATCCTCATCGATCGTGCCGGGCGAGTTGGGCAGTACGATGCCGTGGCGCAGCGCCAGCCCCGACCGGGGGCGGATTTGCAGCTCGTAACCAGGCGGCAGCGCGATTGCGAGACCGGTGGGGATCAGCGCGCGCTTGCCAGGATCGATGGTGACGGGCGCGATGACGGCGGCAAGCAGATCCATCCCCGCCGCTCCGGCCGTGGCATAGGCCGGCAGTGGCAGGTCGGCGTTGTGCGGCAGGCGGCGGAGGGAAATTTGGATGGTCATGGCGCGCTCCGTAGCCAGCAATGCGCGCTCTCGTACCGCAAGTCGCGGTGGCCGGCCAGCGCCCGCGAAACCAGGGCAGTAAGTTGCAGCACGGGTCAAACAGCCTCCCTCTCCCGCGCAGCGGGGGAGGGTGGGGAGGGGGTGTTTCGTTCGCTCCCGTCAGCCAGCGGCGGTCAGGTTAAGCCCGATCAACCGGTCGAGGCTGGCCTGATCCGTCAGCAGGTCCCGCGACGGACCGCGCAGCACGATCGTTCCGCGCTCGATCACCAACGCCTCGCTTGCGAGCGACAGTGCCAGATCCGTATGTTGCTCGACCAGGATGATGGCGGTGCCCTCGTCGGCGATCATCCGTCCAATCGCGTCGGCAAGTTCGTCGACGATGATCGGCGCGAGGCCTTCCAGTGGTTCGTCGAGCAGCAGCAGTGCCGGGTTCGTGGTCAGCGCGCGGGCGATTGCCAGCATCTGCTGCTCGCCGCCGGACAGATGATTGCCCATGTGCCGCCGCCGCTCTGCGAGACGCGGGAACAGCCGATAGGTGGCCGCCAGGTCCCAACGTCCTGGCCGCGCGGCGACGGTCAGGTTCTCTTCGACCGTCAGCGACGGGAAGATCTCGCGCTCCTGCGCGCACCATCCGATGCCGAGGCGCGCGCGCCGATGCGGCGCTGTCCTGGCGATATCGCGTCCGCGCCACGTCACCCGGCCGGAGGCAATCCGTGTGAACCCCATGATGGTGAGCAGCAGCGTCGTCTTGCCGACACCGTTGCGCCCCAGCACCGCAAGGCTGCCGCCTTCGGACAGCGCCAGCGAGACGCCGTCGAGCACGATCGAATTCGCCGTACCCGGCGCGCACGTCGTGCAACCCGAGCAACGCGTCAGCCATGACGCATGCGCCCCAGGTAAACCTCGCGCACGCGCGGTTCGGCAGCGATCTCGGCGGGCGTGCCATCCAACAGCAACCGGCCGCCGACCATGACGATGACGCGGCTGGCGAACCGGAACACCAGTTCCATGTCGTGCTCGATGAACAGCACCGTGATGCCTGTCGGCAGATTCTCGATCGCTTCGAACAGCGCACTGCTTTCCTGGCGCGGCACACCGGCCGCGGGTTCGTCGAGCAGCAGCACCTTCGGTCGTGTCGCCAGTGCGAGTGCGATCTCCAACAGGCGCTGTTGCCCATAGGCCAATTCGCGTGTCGGACGCGTGCAGACTGCGGCGAGGTTGAGCGATGCCAGGATTTCATACGCCTCGTCGATCGCGTCGCGGAACGTGGTGAGATGGCGCCACCAGGTGTTCGCGACACCGAGCCGTTCGCAGACCGCAAGCGTGACCGCCTCGAGCGGCTCGAGACCGGCAAACAACGCGTTGATCTGGAAGGTGCGGGCGAGGCCTCGCTTGACGCGCTGCTCCGGCGCAAGCGCGGTGATGTCGTCGTCGCCAAGCAGCACCTGCCCTCGATCCGGCTGCAAAGCACCGGTGATCAGGTTTATCAGCGTGGTCTTGCCGGCGCCGTTCGGGCCGATCAATGCATGGCGCGCGCCTTGCGGCAGCGTTATCGCGACATCCTGCGCCACGACGAGCGAGCCGAAGCTTTTGTGCAGGTCTGTGGTGCGAAGTGCCGCGGCGGTCATGCGGCAGCAAGCAAAGGATATGGAACCACAGATGAACGCAGATGAACGCAAATGTTCCGTGCGGCTGCACCATCGCGGCCTTCGAGTGTCTTATCTGCGTTCATCTGCGTTCATCTGTGGCTGAAAAGCCTTTCTTGCCGCCGCCGCAGCACCGCCCAGGATGCCGCTCGGCAGGAACAGCACAATGCCGATCAGCATCAGGCCGATCCAGAAATACCAGTATTGCGGGTTCATCCCGGAGAGACGGTCGCGTGCGACCAGGTAGACGATCGCACCAATGACGCCACCATACAGCCGTCCAGTGCCGCCGATGACCAAAATGGTGACGAGCTCGGCTGATCGCTCGAAGCTCAGCGCACCGAGCGACACGAACTGCGTCGTCTGCGCCAGCAGCGCGCCCGCCCCGCCCGCAACTGTAGCGGCGATCGTATAGATCGTATGCAGCCGCGCACGGCTATCGGCGCCGATGGCTGGCATGCGGCGTTCGTTCTCGCGGATCGCGCGCAGCGACAGGCCAAACGGCGAGTGCACAAGGCGGCGCGCAGCGAGCACAACCAGGAACAGAGCCGCAAGCGCGTACGCATACGCGGTATAACCATAGAGATCGAAGTCGAACCGCCCGAACAGCGGCCATATCACGACACCTTGCAGGCCGTCATTGCCGCCGGTGAGCCAGCTCTCGCGGTTCGCCACCTCATAGAGCAGCAGGCCGATGCCGAGCGTGATCATGATCAGCGCAAGGTGGCGAACCCGGACAACCAGGAACCCGGTGAGATAGCCGAACAGCCCCGCCACTGCCGCCGCAATGACAAGACCCGAGAACGGTTCGCCCCAGCCCGCCTTGGCGATCAGTCCCGCTGTGTAGGCACCCAGCCCGAAATACGCCGCGTGCCCGAGCGACACCAGGCCGGCATATCCCATGATCAGATCGAGCGAGACGGCGAAGATCGCCGTGATAGCGATCTGGCTGGCGAGCGTCAGATAGGTCGGCACCAGCACGAACGGCAGCAGCGTTGCGAGCCAGAACGCGAATTCGATCGGCTGCCAGCGCTGCTTCGCGGCGAGATGGCGATGCGGATCAATCGACATGGCCCCTCGTCCGCCGTCACCATTCATGAGGGGAACCGTAGCCCCCTAGCCGAGCAGCACAGCAACCGGGACAGCGACGCCAGGCAGAAGCTCAGGCTCCAGTGTGCCCGCCCGACCAACATGCGAAACCGATGCATAGTTGTCGCCGGATGGCGCGCGGCAGACTTCCACCTCACCGGCCGCAAAATTCACGATCCAGAACTCTGGAATGCCATGCCGGGCGTAGAGGGATCGCTTCACGCCGCGGTCATACGACAAGCTCGAATCAGAGACCTCGATGATCAGCAGCACATCCTCCGGACGCGGCGTGGCCTTGCGATAATCATCCGACCTCGGCTTCAGCACCGCGAAATCGGGCTGCGGTTCACTGAGATCATCCAGCCGAACCGGATTCTGCACCGCCACGATGCCGCGCTCCCCCACAACCTGGACAAGCCGCCGGTTGAGCGCATTCACTGCGCCGGCATGCTCGCTGCCAATCGGCGACATGGCGATGAGCTCCCCCTCGATGAGCTCGACACGGTCGCGCTCCGTCAGGATGCCAACCTCACCCATCCGGTGGTAATCCGCAACGGTTAACGGCCGGCGAGCGACCCACGGGTTGCGCGTCAGCAGGCCGGTTGCGTGAGATGCCATCGTCCAATCCCTAAGCTCGGAACAAGCTTGCCCTCATGATGCGGCGACGTACTGCGCCTGCATAGACGCCCCACCGTATCCCGAACAACCCCACGGCTGTTATGACACCGCGTCGCCCTGGATTTCAGACAGGATCTCTCATGCCGCTGCGTCTTCCGCCACTCCCCTCGCTTCGCTTCTTCGAGGCGGCTGGACGGCACCTGAGTTTCAAGCTCGCCGCCGCGGAGTTGAACGTGACGCCGAGCGCGGTCAGCCACGGGATCGTCGGTCTGGAACAAGTGCTGGGTGTCGAGCTGTTCATCCGCCATCCGCGCAGGCTGTCACTGACGCAAGCCGGCGCCGAATATCTGCCCTATGTTTCCGAGGCACTCTCGCTGATCGCCATCGGCACCCAGCATCTGCCGAACAACCGCGCGAACCGCACTATTGCCGTCAGCTGCGCACCGACGGTCGCTCTACGCTGGCTGCTGCCGCGGCTGGGTGACTTCAGCCAGCAGTGGCCGTCCATCAGCGTCAGCATCGACACCTCCCAGCGGCAGGTCGGTTTTCCGGTCGATGGCTTCGACTTCGCCATACGCATGAGCCGCGCACCGGTCGCCGGCATGGCCTGGACCCGATTGTTCGGCGAGCAATTGGTGCCGGTGTGCAGTCCGGCCTATCGCGATGCGCTGCTCGATCCCGCGGGCAATATCGATCTTCGCCAGGCAACGCTGATCCACATCACCGCCGCGAGCGAGGATTGGCAGACCTGGCTGGACAAGCTGAGCATCGAGTCGATCGAAGTCACGCGCGGCTTCCGCTTCGATACGATCCAGCTGGCGTTCGATGCCGCCATCATGGGACTCGGCGTCGCGTTGGGGAGGCGACCGCTGGTCGACCGGGATCTCGCGGCGGGAACACTGGTCGAACTGAGCGAGCAGGCCATCGTCGCCGAAACAGCCTACTGGCTGGTGAGTTCGGAAACAGCCGACCGCAGACCCGACCTGCTGGATTTCAAGCAATGGCTGGTCCAAGAGGCGCAGAATTTCGAACAGAGCCAGGCATCCACCAGTTAGAGTCCACCGCCATTCAGTTGGATCGCCGACGTCACGTGGGTGAAGATCCCTCACCCGTCGTCAAAATCTTCTCCTTTGTCGCGTCAGCCCCGTCTCGCCACTTTGTCGATACTGCAAAGAAGGCAACCTCGATGGCTGATGTGCGCGCCCTTCGACCCGTCATGCCAATCCTGATCGGCGCGGCGGTCATGCTGAGCCTGAGCATGGGGATCCGCCAGTGCTTCGGCCTGTTTTTGCAGCCTCTGACCAGGAACCTCACGCTCACCGTCGCCGATTTCACGCTCGCGCTGTCCATGCAAAACCTCGCATGGGGTTTTCTCCAGCCGTTCGCCGGCGCGTTGGTCGTGCGCGTTGGCTATCGGTCCGTGCTGGTCGGCGGCAGCCTGATCTATCTTGCCGGACTGGCACTGCTGGCATCGGCACACGGCATGACGAGCATTCTGCTCAGCGCCGGCCTATTGATCGGCGTGGCACTCGCCGGAACGACCGCGTCGACCGCACAGGCCGTGGCTGCGCGTTCGGTGCCCGCCTCGATGCGCAGCATGGTGCTTGGCGTCATCACCGGCGTCGGGTCGCTTGGGGCATTGGTCGCCGCTCCGCTCGCCCAAACCACCACCACCGGGTTCGGGTGGCGAGCCGGAATGCTGGCCATGTTCGGCCTGGCACTTCTCATGTTGCCCGCCGCGTGGTTCGCGGGGCGCACCGACAGCATCGAGATTCCGCCGACATCCGGAAGGCAGTCCGATGACGTGTCGGCATCGCTGGCAATCCGCAGTGCATTGGGCAACCAGCCATTCATGGTGATGGCGTCTGCGTTCTTCGTATGCGGACTACAGCTGCTGTTCATCACCACGCATCTGCCGTCCTACCTCGCTTTGTGCGGCATGAATCCGACGCTTGGTGTCGAAGCCCTGAGCGTCATCGCCGTGGCCAATACATTCGGCAGTGTCTTCTTCGGCTGGGCTGGCGGCCATTGGCCGAAGCTCGTCCTGCTGGGGTCAATCTACGTGGCGCGGTCCGTGGTGATGGGCTGGTACTTCATCATGCCGCCGACACCCATCGGCACGTTGGTGTTCGCTGCGTTGATGGGCTTCCTGTGGCTCGGCGTGCTACCTCTGGTCGCCGGCGCAGTGGTCGAAATGTTCGGTCTGCGCTGGCAGGCAATGATCAGCGGCCTCGCCTTCATGAGCCACCAGCTTGGTAGTTTCCTTGGTGCGTTCGGCGGCGGCGTCCTGTTCGACAGCTTCGGCTCATACGATCTCCCCTGGCGCTTCGCCGTTGCCCTCGGCCTGACCGCCGGCGTGATGCAGATCTGCTTCGCGCTCGCGCGGCCACATCGCCTGGCGACAACATAACGCACCGTGATCGCATGCCGCTACATCAGGTTGCTACGCCAATGCTGATTCGACCGTTCCAGAACGCAGACTCCGCATCAGTCCGCGCGCTGTTCATCACCGTCAATCGCCTGCTGGCGCCGCCGCACATGCGCGATGCCTTCGAAGCCTACATCGCCCGCTCGCTGTCCGAGGAGATCGACCGCATCACGCCCTACTACGCCGAGCGGAACGGCGGCTTCTGGGTCGCGGTCCGGGACAATGAAGTGCTCGGCATGTTCGGTCTCGAAACCACCGGACCGGCCATCTTCGAGCTGCGCCGCATGTATGTCGCACCGTCCGCGCGACGCACCGGCATCGCGCGCGCGATGTTGGAATTCGCCGAGAACGAATGTCGCCGCCGCAACGCACGAAAGCTCGAACTGAGCACGTCGGAACTGCAACCAGCCGCGCTCGAACTGTACCGCCGCACCGGATATCGCCAACTGCGAGAAGTCGTCGCGGAGCAGGCCAGCAACAAGACCCTGGGCGGCGGCATCCGTCGCTACCACTTCGAGAAGGACCTGTGACCATGGCGAGCACATCGCCGGAAATCGAGATGTGGTTCGACTTCGGCAGCAACTACAGCTACCTGAGCGTCATGCGCATCGAGGATGCCGCACACCGCCTCGGCGTGGAGATCGCCTGGAAGCCGTTCCTGTTGGGTCCGATCTTCCAGGCATTGGGCATGCAGAACTCGCCCTTCGTGCTGCAAAAAGAGAAGGGTGCCTATGTCCGGCGCGACATGCTGCGTCAGTGCCGAAAGTACGCGCTGCGCTGGAAGCAGCCCACCACGTTTCCGCGGCTTGGCGTCTTGCCGTCCCGGATCGCACTGCTCGGCGCCAACCAACCATGGATTGGCGACTTCTGCCGCCGCGTAATGGAACTCAATTTTGCATTGGATCAGGACATCAATCGTCCGGACCAGTTATCGCCAATATTGGCGGAGCTCGGCTTGCCGGCAGCTGAACTCCTCGATCAGTCGCAGCAAGCAACGGCGAAGCTCCGCCTGCGCGAACAGACGGAGCAGGCGCGCACCAGGGGTATTTTCGGTGCGCCGACCTTCTTCATCGGGACGGAGATGTTCTGGGGTAACGACCGTATGGATGACGCGCTGGTGTTCGCCGCGGACCGCAAAGCATGAACGCCGTCGCTACATCCGTTTGATGTTCCAGAACAACGGACTGCCGTGCAGCACGCCGGTCAGGTTCGCCTGGTATGCCGTCGGCTGGAAATACTGCCCGAGCGGAATGTAAGGCACCTCCTGGAACGCCTCCAGTTGCAGCTCTCGTGTCAGCCCCTGTTGCGCGGCGAGGTCCGGCGCCTGGAACCAGGCATCGCGCAGCGCCTCGATCTTCGGATCGGAGGGCCAGCCGGGCGACGCCGACTTGCCGTTGCCGCGCAGGAAGATGTGGCCCGCCGGATTGATCTGATCGAGCCCGCTCCAGCTTGTGTGGAAGATGCTCCAGCCGCCATGCTCCACCGATTCCATCTTGGCACGACGCTGCACCAGCGTGGCCCAGTCCATCGTCTGCGCATCGACGTTCATGCCGATGTGCCGGAGCATATCCGCGGTGATGTCGGCCAGCGCCTTGGCAGAGGCGATATCTGTCGGCGTCAGCACCACCACCTTCTCGCCCTTGTAGCCGGCAGCTTCCAGTTCTTGTTTCACCTTCGACAGGTCACGCTTTGACGTCAGCGCATCCATGCCGGCATTGGAGGCCAGCGGTGTGTTCGGCGTGAAGTAGCCACAGGGCGTGTGCCACAGCGACGTGTCATTACCGACCATGCCGATCATGTAGTCGGATTGCTGCACCGCGCCGAGCAGCGCCCGACGGATCGCCGGATTGTCGAACGGCGGGTTGAGCTGATTGAAGCGCAGCGTGGCTACGAAACCGGTAGGGACGATGGTCACCACCTTCAGGCCGCCCTGGGGGCGAAGCACCGGCAAGAGGTCTGCCTCCGGCACCAGCCACCAGTCGATTTCCCCGGTCTGCAGCGCGCCCGCGATGGTGGCGGGGTCGGGGATGATATGCCACTCAATGCGCTCCATATGCGCGATCTTCGGCCCGGCCGTGCCCTCCGGCATCCCCTCGGGACGCGGCACGTAATGCGGGTTGCGTTCGTAGACCACCAGCGATCCAGGAACACGCTCGTCTGCTTTGTAGCGATACGGGCCGCTGCCGACCATCTCGGTGACCTGCTTGTACGGGTCGGTGGCGGCAAGACGCTCCGGCATGATCGGACACATGCTCGGCGGGGTCTTTCCCAGCGCGTCCGGCAGCAACGGGAACGGGGCCTTGAGCCTGAACAGGATGGTGGTGTCGTCGGGCGCACTGATCTCATCCGTCGCGGCCATCAGCGCCTGCCCGAACCCATCGCGCGCACCCCACCGCTTGATGCTGGCGGCGCAGTCGCGGGCGAGCACCTTGGTTCCGTCGTGGAACGTCAGGTCGGGGCGCAACGTGATGCGCCAGGTCTTCCCCCCGTCCTCCGTAGCAGCGCCTGCGGCCATCTGCGGCTGGGAGCGGTAGTTGCTGTCGAGTCCGAACAGCGTGTCGAACACCAGGAAACCGTGGTCGCGGGTCTGGTAGGTCGTGGTCCAGATCGGGTCGAGCACCGCCAGGTCCGCTTGTGGTACAAACTTCAGCACATTGGCGGCCGCGCCGCGAGCGATGGCAGGGGCCGCAAGCGCGGCAACGGTCGAAGCCAGGAAGGTACGTCGGTGCATAGCGTCCTCAGGGTTACCCGTTTCAGGTGCCCAAACTCGCACGGGTGTTAACCATCATCCAAGCACCGGTTCCTGCTCCCACCGCCCTGCTGCCGCGAAAGAGTCTCGCCCCCGGCGCGCCACGCCGATCGAAGCACCGCGCTTGACACGCGCGGCCGATCCGGAACATTTTGCGTACATGGGGCTGACCGCGATCGCCCCGTGAGGCTTTGGCCAAAGCATCGCGTCCGTACTCCGCTACCAGGAGGGGACGTCCATGCCTGCGCCGGACACAATCACCGTCGCCCAGCTCGCTCGTCTCGTCGGCACACCCGATGCACCGATCATCGTGGACGTGCGCATTGCCGACGATAACGCCGTCAACTCGCGCATGCTGCCGGCCAGTACATCGCGCGATCATCGCACAGTGTCGGCCTGGGCGACTGCCTACGCCCGCGAGCCCGTCGCGGTGGTGTCCCAGCGCGGCCAAAAAATCGCGCAGGGCACCGCGGCCTGGCTGCGCCATGTGGGCGCGCACGCCGAATACCTGGAGGGCGGGTTTGAAGCCTGGCGACAGGCCAACAATCTGCTGATCCAGCCCCGGCATGTGCCCGCGCGCGACAACGAAGGCCGCACCGTGTGGGTCACCCGGTCCCGTCCGAAGATCGATCGCATCGCCTGCCCTTGGCTGATCCGCCGGCTCATCGATCCCGCGGCGGTGTTCCTGTTCGTCGCGCCCGCCGAGGTCGCTAACGTCGCCGACCGCTTTGGTGCAACGCCATTCGATACCGAGGGCACCTTCTGGAGCCATCGCGGCGGCGACTGCACCTTCGACGCCATGCTGGACGAATTCGGCTTGCACACGCCGGCGCTCGACCGCCTCGCCACCATTGTGCGTGGCGCTGATACCGATGCTCTCGATCTGGCACCGCAGGCGGCCGGGCTGCTGGCCGCGTCGCTCGGGCTGTCCCGCATGTATCGCGATGACCTGGCAGAGCTCGACGCCGCCATGGGTCTCTACGATGCCTTCTATCGCTGGGCACGCGATGCAGTCGGGGAAACGCACAACTGGCCGATGCCGACCGCACGCCGATGAAAAGCGGGGAACCCATCATTGCCATCAGCGCACCGGATTGGTGGAGGTTATCATCACTATGAACTCTCGCACTGTAGCTATTCTCTGGCGCGGCGATCATGAGGCGAGGCGTGTGGCGACACCGCAGAACAATCGCTTCCATCGCGTGTTCGAGGAATTGTCCGCGAGCGGCATTCACGCGGAGCCCGCGGTCTACGCCGACGATATCGCCACCGAGGTTCGCAACCAGCTTTTGCAGGTTGATGGTGTGCTCGTGTGGGTCGATCCGATCCATCAAGGACAGAACCGGTCGGTGCTCGATGCCATGTTGCGTGACGTGGCATCGCGCGGCCCCTGGGTCAGCGCGCACCCCGACGTGATCCTCAAGATGGGCGTGAAAGAAGTGCTGCATAGAACGAAGCATCTGGGATGGGGCACCGACACGCATCTCTATCGCGCGGTGGAGGCCTTACGCGACGGGTTCCCCTCGCGCCTGCAATCCACCGGCCCCCGCGTCCTCAAGCAGAACCGCGGCAACGGTGGTCAAGGCGTTTGGAAGGTCGAAGCCGTACCTGAACCGACCGGCAAACAAACGATCGTCCGCGTGCTGCACGCGCTCCGCGGCAGCGTCCCCGAAGAGCTCACACTCGAAGCATTCCTGACACGCTGCGAGGCCTATCTCACGTCCGATGGCTGCATCATCGATCAGCCGTTCCAGCCTCGGCTGCCCGACGGCATGATCCGCTGCTACATGGGCGCCGACAAGGTCGTTGGCTTCGGGCACCAGTTCATCAAGGCGCTGATACCACCACCGCCCGAGGGCCCAGACTCCCCCGCCGCGCAGCCCGGACCGCGCATCATGCACGGCGCCGACGCTGCACCGTTCCAAGCGCTCAGGGCGTTGATGGAAGGCGAATGGACGCAGCAGATGATGCAAGCACTGGGCATCGACGCAGCGTCTCTGCCGATCATCTGGGACGCCGACTTTCTCTACGGACCGCGCACCGCGTCGGGCGAGGACACCTATGTCCTCTGCGAGATCAACGTCAGTTCAGTCTTCGCCATCCCCGACCAGGCACCCGCGGCCATAGCGCGGCTCACGCTCGATCGCCTGCGACATTCCGCCAGACAGCGCGGATCCCACACAGCATCGCTTGACTGACGTCAGGGGTTCCGATCCAGCATTGCCCCGCCAATCTCCGCCGAGGATGGCCAATAGCCGCCGCGGCGCCCCGCGTGCTCAACATGATCCGCCAACTTCTCTGGGTTTGGCTGCACTGGCTTTCCACCCTCGAGAAACAGCAGGCCTTCCTTGCCGGCAGGCATCGCGCCGACGAACGCCTCCGCTTCGTCGAGCGCCTTGCGCAATCGCCGCGCCACGTCCCCAGCATCCACCGGTTCGGCGAGCGCGAGGTCGGCGTAGTCATCGGCGCGATACCGCGCATTGCGACGGATCTCACAGATCAGACTTTCCGGCGAATATCCTGGATCCTTGCCGACCGCCGCCCAGATCACCGCTCCGAGCGGCAAGTGCCGTCCGTGGATATACAATAGATCGAGCACCTCACGCGGCTCACGCCGTCCCCCCGCGGCCAGTGCCTTGTTGGTTGCGATATCAGCGATGTGCAACCGGTAACCAAACAATTCATCCGCAATGGCCGGAAAGAATCGAAAGTCGCTGTCGCGGGCCCATTCCAGCCGCGTTGCCCCACCGTCCCGCTCCACTGTGGCGATATGGATGCCAGGCTCGCGTCGCACCCACTGCACCGCGAATCTATTGCTCGACAGCACCGCCGCATCGGCATCGGCGGCGCGCACGACGGCCTCTTCCCGATCGTGGAAGATGTCGACATCACTGGAGAAGCGGGGACCATCCCGGTACAACACAGCAGCTCGGGCAACGTAGCTCTCCAGATTCCGGTGCGCGGCCAACCAGTGCAAAATCGCTGCCTGCAGCTCCGAGAGCGGCACGGCAGGCCTCCTCAATCCGCACCGCCAATGGCTGAGACCGCATGGTTCCCTCACGCCGGAGGCTGTCCGCGACGACCAGCGCCTGTGCGATTGTCGGATGCTCGCTAGCCCGGCGGCTCCATAACGCCATCGTGCCGAACTCCTGAAACGCCTGGTGATACAGCCGCGCAACGTCGTCCGGAGCCGTTCGGCCGGCGCCCAGTTGTTTCAGCTCGTCGATGCTGTATTGCTTCTGCATGCGGGCTCTTTGAGCAAGAATAACACGTATCAAGGCACGGACTACACCGAAACGGCTTACGGCACACACTCCCTCTCCTGCGAAGCGGGGGAGGGTTGGGGAGGGGGTGCAGCGGACCAAAGCACCCCCTCCCTACCTCCCCCGCTGCGCGGGTGACGAGTTCGCGCGCTAATCCCGTGCCCCACCTCACACCTGATCATAGTCGATCACGACCCGCTCGGTCACCGGATGCGCCTGGCAGGTCAGCACATAACCCGCCTCCGTCTCCCACGGCTCCAGCGAGTAGTTCACTGCCATCTCCACCCGCCCCTCCACCACTCTCGCCCGGCACGTGCA
Organism: uncultured Alphaproteobacteria bacterium; assembly: GCA_963726125.1. Taxonomy (GTDB): domain Bacteria; phylum Pseudomonadota; class Alphaproteobacteria; order Acetobacterales; family Acetobacteraceae; genus JAMXLO01. Next base: position 176,534 of record CAVSBG010000007.1, read on the forward strand.
ACACATGCCGCCCTTGCACGAATACGGCAGGCTGCGACCCGCACGGATCGCCGCATCGATGATCGCCTCGCCCTCCGCCACCGGAATATCGAAGCGCGCACCCTCGCTGATCACCGTCGCAATCGTCTTCGGCCGCGCGCTCGGCACCACCACGACCGCCCGAGGCCGACCACCAACGCCCGGCGTGAACCGCTCCACATGCACCCGCTCGCGCGCGAGCCCCAGATCGGCCAGCGCCTTCTCCAGCCCCTCGATCATCGGCTGCGGTCCGCACACAAACGCCTGATCCACGTTCGCCACCGGCACAACCGAATGCAGCAGAACAGCCACCTTCGCCGCATCCAAATGACCATTCAGTATCGCCAGGTCCTGCTGCTCGCGCGACAACACATGGAACACCGACAGTCGCATAAGATAGCGATCCTTCAGGTCCTCCAGCTGCTCACGGAATATGATGTCCGCAGTGGAACGATTGCCATAGAACAGGAAGAACCGCCCCGCCTCCTGTCGCAGCACCGTTCGCAGGATCGCCATCACCGGCGTGATGCCGGACCCCGCCACAAACGCCACCAGCGTGCGCGCCGAACCCGGCTCGATCGGCACACCGAACCGCCCGCCCGGCGTCATCACCGCCAGCGTATCACCCACCCGAACATGCTCGCCGACCCAACCAGAGAACGCGCCGCCCGCTACCTGCTTGACGACAACCCGCAACTCCCCGTCATCAAGCCCGGAGCAGATCGAATAAGAGCGCCGAACATCCTCGCCATCGATCGTCGCGCGCAGAGTCAGGTATTGGCCAGGCACGTAGCCATACGCGGCGCGCAGCCGCGCCGGCACTGCGAACGCAAGCGACACCGCATCCGCCGTCTCGCGTCGGACATCGCTGATCGTCAAAGTATGAAAGCGCGGCGCCACCATGCCGTATCGTCTTGCGCGATCACCCGGCCTGATACAAGTCTGCCGCCGCCAAATCGTCCTCGGTGAACATCCCCTCGACGCACCCGGGGCAGATACCGTGGCTCACAGCAACCTCGCCGCTGCCACCGCGCCGGTAATAATCCGGAATCCCGATCCAGTGCGCGTTGGCCTCGGGAACCCCGATCGGCCACGCAATGTCACGGCAGAATGAGCATATCACCAGCGGGTTGGCTTCCGGCCCAGCAAGCGGCTCAACAGTCCGAGGATCCATCGACAGCAGCCCCGACGGCAACCGAGGCGTCTCGTCCAGCAACTGCGATTGATAGAGCGCCATGATCGCGCCGCGCCGGCCAACAACAGGACGGATCGACATGCGCATTCGCCGTTCCGTATCAGGCGCGTCGCAGCGGTACTCGTAGGTGATCATCTCCCGCCGTTTCATGCACACTAACGTATGGAGACGGTGACAGACATCGCGTACGGTGGCGCCCAATATACCGGCATACAGCGATGTGCCGATGACGCGATCCGCTGTCAGTTCGGGTGAACCGTTCGCGGTGGCGAAGCGCTCCCAGGCTTGCGTGCCGATGGCCCGGATGATGCCGCGCCTGTCGACCACGTAGGCCACGCCGTCGATCGCATCGAGCAACGCCTGAGGACCCACCCTGAGAATCATAACCGTTCCGGCCCGCCAGCGTTGTGAACCGGCGTTCTCCGACCGAGAGCGTCGAACCAGCCGCCCTTCAACGATCGGGTCCGGTAGACCCGGTATGGCGAGCGCAGGGTGCCGCCCATTTCTGGCACGATCAAGTGTGACACGACGCCAACGCCGTGCATCATGATCGTATCCCATCAACCGTTGCGCCGTGTCGTCTTGCGCGATCGGCCAGCGCAATACAAGTCTGCGTCATGAACCAGGCGCTACACGTTCTGAACATCGTTACCAATGGCCAGGCACTGGTCGCGGTGACCGAACCGGTGTGCCAGTGGGTAGCGGAGCAGCGGATCGCAACCGGGCTGCTGACTATCTGGTGCCGCCACACGTCGGCATCGCTATTGGTGCAGGAAAATGCCGATCAGGACGTGCGCGCCGATTTGGAAGCATTCTTCCGCCACCTGGTGCCCGAGGGCGCTCTCTATCGCCACAATGACGAGGGCCCCGATGACATGCCAGCCCACATCAGGGCGGCGCTGACCCAGACGCAACTATCAATCCCGATCGATCGCGGCAGGCCGGTGCTCGGCACCTGGCAGGGCATCTACCTGTTCGAACACCGCGCCGCACCGCATCGACGCGAACTCGTGCTGCACCTGCTCGGCGAGTGACGCGACCTCATCCCAGCGCCTGAAGCAACGCTCTCGCCGCCCGGACATCGGCGGTCGCAAAGCCTTCGGTGAACGCGCCATACACCGCGGCCAGATCATCACGCGCAGAAGCGAAACGCCCCTGGTCCCGCCACAGCCTCGCCAGGCCAATCGCGGCGCGAAGCTCCCACGCCCGCGCCCGCTGTTCCCGTGCCAGCGCCACCGCGCGCCAGAAATACTCCTCCGCCTCGCCGTCGTCAGCGCCACTCAACAGCAGCAGCTCACCTTTGATCCGCCACGCCTCGGCCAGATACCAGCGCTCACCGCTGTCGTCGCACCGCGCGATAACCTGATCTACCGTGAGCAGCCCGCGCGCAGCATCTCCTGCTTCGCCCAGGCACGTCGACAGCTCCCCCAGCAGGAACAGGAACCGCGGCAGCCGCAGCGCATCACCCGCGTGCTCGATCTCGGCGAGCAGCGAAGCATTACCAGCCGCGACCTCACCACGCCGCACGGTCACCACGCCGAGGAAACAGCGCGCCCAGATTTCCCACAGCCGCAACCCATGCCGCCCCGCATGGTTCACCAGCATTTCGCCGTTGCGTTGCGCGGCATCAAGATCGCCGCCCAGCAACGCGACCGGACATGCTCCCTGCCCCAGCACGCTGCCAAGCGACAGGGCATTGCCGATGGAGTTCGCCTCCTCGATGTTGTGCGCGACGATACGCATGGCCTGATCGGGAAAGCCAAGCAGCCACAGGATGCGCGCCTGGAAGTAGTGCGCCGTGACCTGCTGATCGAACTGGAAGCGGGCAACGCGCGGCCCACGTTCAACCATTGCGTAGCGGCTGAGCATGCTCTCGATATGGCGCCGCGCCGGCACCTGCTCGCCCAGGAAATGCAGCGACGTGCCCATCATGCGATCCGCCATCATCAGATCCGCGTCGTCATTCCGTCGTACGATCGCGGCGAACCGCGCCGCCAGGTCGCGTGCCTCGGCAAGCTGCCCATTGTTGAGCCGATCGACCCACAGACCCCACAGCGCGCGCAACCGGTAACCGGTGTTGTCGAGCTGCTCCGCCAACTCCAACGTGGTCTGCCACGCCGTTCGTGTCGCGGCCGCGCGTCCCACCGCAAACATCAGCGACCAGCCCAGTGCGGCGGAGAGCCGCATGCGCGCCTGCGCGGCCTCCTCCGCATCGCTGTCCAGACATGCCAATGCACGCTCGACCCACGAGCGGCACTCGCTCATCAGCGACAACTGCACCCACAGCGACACCGCGCCGACGGTCAGCGCAACACCGAGCGACGCGTCGCCATCGCTGGAAAACGCCCAGTTCAGCGCGGCTCGAAGGTTGTCGATGTGACGCGCATAGACGGCAACCCACTCACTGACCGGCTGTGTCTCGGACTCGCCTTCAGCCGCGACCAGCAAATCGCGGTAATACTCCGCGTGGCGGCGCGACGCGTCGCGGAACCCGCCACTCTCCTTCAGCTTCTCCAGGGCGTACAGCCGCGTGGTGTCTGGCAGCCGATAATGTTCGGCGCCGGCGCGATGATCGAACGCAAGGAGCGACTTCGCCACCAGATTGGCGATCTGCACGGCCTGCGAGAAATCCTGCCCGCCCACGACGGCAAGCGCCGCCGTCAGCGAAAAGTTGCCAACGAACACGGCAAGCCGCTGGAGCAGCGCGCGCTCGTCCGCCGGTAACAGCTGATAGCTCCAATCGAGCGTTGCGCCGAGCGTCTGGTGCCGTGGCAGCGCCGTGCGCCGGCCGCGTCGCAGCAGACTGAACCGATCGTCGAGCCGCTCAGCGAGTTCGCGGACAGCAAATGCTGCCGTACAGCCAGCCGCCAGCTCGATCGCCAGCGCGATCCCGTCCAGCCGTCGGCAAATCTCCGCAACAACAGGCGCATCGGCATCGCGCAGTTCGAAGCCATTGAGGTGCGACGCCGCCGCGCGTTCAACGAACAGCTGGACGCCGGGGAACGTCAACGCCGCCGCCGCCGTCAGGCCGCGCCGGAGACACCGGGCTGTCCAGTGGCGGAATCCGGTGCACGCGCTCTCCCGCCGCGCGCAGCGGCTCTCGGCTCGTTGCCAGAATGTGCACGCCCGGCGCGGCTGATGAGACGTCTTCCGTAATTGCGGCGGCCGCCTCGATCACATGCTCGCAACTGTCGAACACCAGCAGCATCCGGCGGTCTTTCAGATGTGCGAGCAGGCCCGGCATCAAATTGTCCGCCGACACTGACAAGCCCAATGCCGTGGCGAACGCGCTCGGCAGCACGCCGGGGTCGCTCAGCGGCGCCAGGTCCAGAAAAGCGACACCGTCCGGATAGGAAGCCGCCAGTTCGCGCGCGATGGCCAGGGCAACAGTGGTCTTGCCGATGCCTCCCGGCCCCACCAGCGTAATGAACCGGCGCTGCTGCAGCAGCGCACTCAATGCCGTGATGATCGTGTCGCGGCCGATCACGTTTGTCAGGGGTCGCGGCAGATGGTGAACCGTTGGTGGTGGTGGCGCGGCGGCCGGCACGGCTACCCCTCGATCCGACACCGTGACTGGCGCGACGAACCGATAGCCGCGGCCAGCATCAGTGATGATGTAGCGGTTGCCGTCCTGCCCGTCGCGCAGCGCCTTTCGCAACTGTGCGACGTTGACCCGCAGATTGGTCTCCTCGACGAACATGTTCGGCCATACCAGGGCCATCAGTTCGTCCTTGCGCACCAATTCTCCGGCGCGCTCCACCAGGACGACCAGGATATCCATCGCCCGGCTGCCCAGTGCGACTGGTGTCAGACCGTCACGCAGAAGCTGCTGAGCGGGATGCAGTTCAAACGGGCCGAATTGGATCGACCGCCCGGATCCCGCGGTCCCATCCACTGTCATGATGTGATCCCGCTTGATGGCGATGACGCGGCCGCAGGGTAGCTTTCCGCCCACGGTCCAGTCCACTCGCGCGGCCCACCCATGCCGGGGCGATCGCTGGCGGGCGGCGAAAATGATCGTCCAGCCGCCCCACGGGCCGCAACAACGATTTACGCTGATTCATTCGCCACCAGGCGTTGGCCGCCCCATCCTCTCGCCTGCCCGCAACCAACCGCCCGCGAGATGACGATACCTCACCCGAGCAATCCGGAACCGAACCTCGAACCGGTGACCCAGCAGTTCATCGATGCGATGTCGAGTACGCCGCCGTTCGGCGCCCTGTCGCCCGATGAGGCCCGCGCAGCGTTCGAACGGTTGCAATCGGCGCCAATCGGCAAACCCACCGCCACGATCACCGACCTGACACTGCCAATCGGTCCGACCGGTTCAGTGGCGGTACGGATTGTGCGGCCACCCGCCGCACAGGACGCGTTGCCCGTGGTGATCTACTGCCATGGCGGCGGCTGGATCCACGGCGATGCGCAAACCTACGATCGCCTCATCCGCGAGATCGCCGTGGGGGCTGGTGTCGCGGTGGTGTTCATTGGCCACGACCGGTCCCCACAAGTGCAATATCCCGTCGCGATCGAGCAGACCTACGCCGTCCTGCTCCACCTCACGACCCACGCGCAAACGCTGAATGTCGATGCAACCCGTATTGCAATCGCAGGTGACGACACCGGCGGCGCCATTGCCGCGGCAGTGACGCTTCTGGTCAGGGAGCGTCGCGGTCCGAAGCTCGACCTGCAGGTGCTGATCTGCCCGATCACCAACGCTGATTTCGATACGTTGTCCTATCTCCGCTTCGCCGATGGTCCCTGGCTGACCCGGGCAGCCATGCAGCAGGCCTGGGACGCCTACCTGCCCGACGCGGCACGGCGTGTCGAACCGCATGCGGTCCCCTTGCGTGCCTCACTCGACCAGTTGGCACAGCTTCCGGAGGCGCTTGTCATCGTGGCCGAGAATGACGCGGCACGCGACGACGGAGAAAACTACGCGCGGAGGTTGTCCGATGCCGGCGTGCGTGTGACCTCCGTGCGGTACAATGGCACCATCCATGACTTCGTCGTGCTGAACGCGCTGGCCGACACGCCGGCGGCGCGCGGCGCGATCGAGCAGATCATCTGCACACTGAAATCAGTGCTGGGCTGACAGCGTGGCTCGCCCTCTTCACGCCGCCGCCGCGCGAGGCGCCCGACGTCCCATCCCGTCGAACAGATCCAGCATCCGCTCGCGCCACTCGGCTACCGGATCGTCTTCCGCCAGCACCTCGAACCGGCTGGCGCAGCGCGGCCATTGCAGCGTGCCGAACAGGATGTAGTCCGCGTACGTCGGCGTCTCCCCGCCGAGCCATCGTTGTTTATCCAGTACCAGCCGCGCCGGCGTCAGAAGCGCACGGAACTCCGGCACCCGCGCGTCGCGTCCCTCCTGTACGGCCTCTAGCGTCATGCCGAACCGCGCCTCGCGGCTTTCGCGGAAATACCCGCGGTCCTTTGGATCGACGATGTCCAGCAGGTCGCGCACGATCAGGCGGGCGATCGCTCCCAGCACCATGCTGTCCGTCCAGGCGTTAATGAACCGCGCATGTGCCCGACCGGTCGCTCCGCCGAACAGGCTCGGCTTGTCAGGATATGTATCCTCGAGATGCTCGGCGATCGACCAACTGTCCGCCACTACGCGATCGCCATCTCGGATCACCGGCACGCGGCCCTGGCCGGAGAACGCCAGTGCATCCTTCTCGGTAAACCGCCAAGGAATCGTCTGCACCGCCAGCCCCTTGTGCGCCAGCGCCAAGCGCGTCCGCCAGCAGTACGGACTGAACCGCAGGCTCGCGTCCGCCCCCGCGAGGTCGTGCATCTCGATTGGCATCGCGCTATTCTCCTATCGACACGGGCCGCAACGCCCGCTGCTGAATTTGTGCAAGAATATTGACGAGGGGAAGCGGCATTGGAACAGCAGATCGTCGACGATGATCGACCGATGCACCGGACAGGCACCTCGGCCATTACACCACAGAACCAACCCACTGAAGTCGATGGTATTTGCGTGACACGCCGACCATTGCGCGCGAAGATCGTGCCATGAACGTGCTGGCGCCACCGAAGGCTCGCCTGGCGATCGAGATCGTGCACGATCTGGTCTGCCCATGGTGCTTCCTCGGTGTCCGCCGCCTGATGCGCACGCTGCGCCGCCGTCCCGACCTGCTGTTCGACCTCACCTGGCGCCCGTTCCTGCTCAATCCCGACATGCCGCGCGCCGGCATGGCGCGGCCGGACTACGTGATCCGCAAGTTCGGCGGCGAGGATCGTGCGCGACGCCTCTATGCGTCCATCTCCGAGATCGGCCGCACCGAGGGACTGCTGTTCCGCTTCGACCGCATCCGCCGCACGCCGTCCAGCGTCGACGCCCACCGCCTGGTCCGCTACGCCGCCCGCTTCGGCCGCGCCGACGCCATGGTGGAGGCATTGTTCCTGGCACACTTCACCGACGGCCTCGATATCGGCGACCACATCCTGCTGACCGCCATCGCCGCATCCTGCGGGTTGGAAATCGCCCCGGTGCGCCGCTTCCTCAGCAGCATCGACGAGGTCGACGCGGTACACGCCGACAACCTTCGCGCCCATCGCCTGGGCATCAACGGCGTGCCCTGCTTCGTCATCTCCGGCCGCCACGCCATCGCGGGCGCGCAGGAGCCCGAGGTGATCGAGCGCCTGCTCGACGTCGCCGCCGTGGAGGCCGCGGAACTCTGAAGATCCGTCCGTCATGACCGCGCTGATAGCCGCCATCGCAGCGATGTCCGGGCTGCTCATCGGCTACAGCACAGCGGTTATCGCGCCAGTGCTGGAGCTGATCACCCGACAGTTCGGATTGAACGCGGTCATGCAGGGTGTCGTCGTGTCGTCCGTGCTGTTCGGCGGGCTGGTCGGCTCGCTCGCAGCGGGCGGGCTGATCCGGCGCCTCGGCGAGCGCCCCGTCATGATCGCCACTGCGCTGCTGTTCGTGATCGGACCGATCGGATCCGCCTGGGCCAGTTCCACCAACGAAATGCTGGTTTGGCGCACGCTCCTCGGCCTGGCCGTCGGCGGCGCCACCATGGTCACGCCGCTCTACGTCAGCGAGACCGCTCCGGTGCACCTGCGCGGTGCCCTCGTTTCGATCATCCAGCTCGCCATCACCGTCGGCATCCTGCTGTCCTATCTCGCCGGCACCGCATGGACGCCGTCAGGCTGGTGGCAGGCGATGCTCGCCGTCGGCGGCGTGCCCGCCGTGCTGATGCTTCTCGGCGTATTGGCAGTGCCGGAAAGCCCGCGCTGGCTGCTGCTGCGCGGCCGACACGCAGACGCCGCCTCCGCCCATCACCGCCTCACCGGCGGCCACGGCGAGGCGCTGCCGACACTGGTGGAACGAGAGCCACAGGGCGACTGGCGCGACCTGTTCACTGCGCGCAATCGCCCGGTGCTGATCCTCGCCGCCGGGCTGTTCGCCTTCGCCAACCTCAGCGGCATCGATGCTATCCTGTACTACGCGCCGGTCATCTTCGCCGAGGTCGGCTTCGGCGGCACGCTCGGCCCGATCCTCGCGACCACCGGCATCGGCACGGTCAACGTGCTGGCCACCATCGTCGCCACCGGCCTGATCGATCGGCTCGGCCGGCGCCCGCTGCTGATCGGCGGACTGGTGCCGATGGCGCTCAGCCTGATCGTCCTCGCCGTGGTGTTGCTCACCGGACGCGGATCCGAATCGGCCGACATGGCCGCCGTGGTCTGCCTCTGCGTGTTCGTCATGGCGTTCGCCGTCAGCCTGGGCCCCCTTCCCTACGTCCTGATGTCGGAACTCTTCCCGCTCGCATTGCGAGGACCCGGCATGGGCATCGCCTCCGCCACCGCCTGGGGCGTCAACGTCATAGTCTCGCTCACCTTCCCAATCCTGGTCGAGCACATCGGCATCGCCTGGACCTTCGGCTGCTACGGCCTGATCAGTGTCGTCGCCCTGGTGTTCGTAATGGCACTGGTGCCCGAAACCCGCGGCCGCACGCTCGAGCTGATCGAAACAAACCTTGCGCGCGGTCGCCGAGTGCGCGATCTGGGCTTGCCGCTTCAGACGGACAGAGCCACCGTCATCTCCGAAAACGGGGTCATCACATGATCTACTTCCTGGCAGGCGTCGCCGCGATCGCCGGATTGCTGTTCGGCTACGACGAGGGCGTCATCGCCGTCGCCAGTCCATCCCTCCAGCACACCTTTCCAATGTCGCCGCTGGAGGACGGTTTCACCACCGCCGCAGTCCCACTAGGCGCGTTGGTAGGCGCCATTCTCGCCGGCAAGCTGACCCAGGCACTAGGCCGCCGCCGCGTGCTGATGATGGCCGCCGGCCTGTTCGCAGTCGGCGCGGTGGTCGCCGCCATCGTCGGCGCCGTATGGATGCTGATGGTCGCGCGCCTCGTGCTCGGCCTCGCCATTGGCGTCGCCGCCGTAGTCGCCCCTCTCTTCATCGCCGAGGCCGCACCACTGCGCATCCGCGGTGCACTCGTCTCCACCTATCAGCTCGCCATCACCGCCGGCATCGTCCTGTCCTACCTGACCGGACTGCTGCTCGGAGGCGAAGACACCTGGCGCATCATGTTCGCCCTCGGCGCGGTTCCCGGCATTGTCTTCCTGATTGGCCTGGTGTTCCTACCGGAATCGCCGCGCTGGCTGGTACTGAAGGGCCGTGACGCCGACGCCACCGCCAGCATGCGCCGCCTGCGGGGCCCCGGTGCCGATGTCGCAGGCGAGGTCGCGGCAATCCGCGCCAACGTTGAAGCCGAGCATCGCACCGCCGAACGTGCACCCAGCGTGCTCGCCCCGTGGGTCCGACCCGCGCTGGTCATCGGCACCGTGCTGTTCTTCCTCCAGCAACTCAGCGGCATCAATGCGGTGATCTACTACGCGCCGACCATCTTCCAGCACGCCGGTCTCGACGGCCACACCACGCAGGTAATGGCGACCGTCGGCGTCGGCATCGTGAACTTCGCCGTGACCATTCTCGCGATGGGACTGATCGATCGCCTGGGACGCCGGCCCCTGCTCATCATCGGCTTCATCGGCACCGCGGTGACCCTGCTTGTGATCGCCGTCGCCGTCGTCGAGCAGGACATCTTCCCATCCTGGATCATCGTCGTCGCCCTGCTCCTCTACATCGCCTCGTTCGCCATCAGCCTCGGCCCCCTGCCGCACCTGATGATGTCCGAGGTGTTCCCGCTCAGCGTCCGCGGCGCCGGCATGAGCATCTCCTCGTGCAGCAACTGGGGCTTCAACTTCATCGTTGTGTTTCTATTTCCCCTCATGCTGGCCACGATAGGATTGGCCGGCGCGTTCACCTTGTTCGCCATCGTCTGTCTAGGCGGGATTCTCTTCACCATGGCGCTTTTGCCCGAGACACGTGGCGTCTCACTGGAGCAGATCGAGGCTCACCTGCGCGCCGGTGAACCACTCAGCGCGCTTGGCACGCGCCCCGCCATCGCGGTGGCCGGAGGAACGAGGAGATAACCACTATGGCGGAAGCCACCGGCACCGCGCTGCTGGCCGATATCGGCGCCACCAACGCGCGTTTCGCATTGTTGGCCGACGGTCAGCGTCTCGACACTACCACCTACGCCGTGGCCGACTACGCCTCCCCCGTCGAGGCCGCGCGCGAATTCCTGGCCGGCCCCGCCGCCGGTCACAAGCCGCAGATCGCCGTGCTCGCCGCCGCCGGCCCCGTGGTCAACGGCCACGTCACCATGACCAACGCCGCCTGGACCGTCGATGCCGAACGCATCCGCCAGGGCCTCGGCCTGCAAGCCGTCCACGTCATCAACGATTTCGAGGCCCAAGGCTGGGCGCTCCCCGGCTACCGCCCCGCCGACCTGGTCGAGATCGGCCACGTCCCGGAGCCCGACGAGGGCACCATGGTGGTGATGGGTCCCGGCTCCGGCTTCGGCCTCGCCGGCATGGCAAGGGATGGCAAGACCGAGATCGTGCTGGTGACCGAAGCCGGCCACGCGACATTGTCCAGCGAGAACCGCCGCGAGGACGCCATCATCACCGCCCTGCGCGATCGGCTGCAGCACGTGTCGGTCGAACGCCTCATGTCAGGTCCAGGCTTGGTCAACCTCTATCACGCGATCGCCGAGGTCGACGGCCTCACCCTCCCGCAACGCAGCGCCGCCGAGATCGTCGAACACGCCCTGGCCGGCGACAGCGTCGAATGCCGCAACACGCTGGAGGCGTTCTGTGCCTTCCTCGGCAGCGTCGCCGGCAACGCCGCTCTGACCCTGGGTGCGCGCTCCGGCGTCTTCATCGGTGGCGGCATTGCCCCCCGCTTCACCGACTTCATCAAGCAGTCGCCGTTCCGCGAACGCTTCGAGGCAAAGGGCCGCATGCAGCCCTATCTGGCCAAGATCCCCACCTGGGTGATCGTGCATCCCTACCCCGCCTTCGTCGGCCTCGCCCGCCTTGCAAGGGCCCACGGCGCGCAAGGATAGTGCCCGACGGGCGGAACGAAGCCGAACCGCATGCGCAACTGAACACGGACTTCACGGACTACACTGCCATGCAGAACGCCTTGAGGCTCACAGTCGGGGCAACACGCCCGCAGTGTGACGGAGAGAAGACTGGAAGTATAATAATGGTAATTTTACGCCACTATTGTGATGCTGCGTAACCAATGGCCAAATGTTCCGACTGTGTGATCGACGCTCTCACCGTTCACGCCGACAGAGCCGGCATCCACGTTTTTTACTGATAACGGCTAAGGAATCCGTCGGACACATGCCAGACGTAGCACGCGTTGTGGAGACTATCTGGTGCTGCATCGAACCCGCACCGACCGTGCGGCACGCTGGAAATCCGGTTTCACAAAGGTTGCACACACCGCACCGATCGACACGCGCCGCCAAACTACCCTGATCACGTTTTCAGCTCGACCGTTGCCCAATCCGCGTAGCGGGGCCTACACCTCGCCGCACAAGCTTTGACAAAAAGCCAAGCCTAATTTTGTTTAGGGAAGAACTATATGTCAGACAATTTAAGCTCTGATCAGGCCGGCACGGTTGCGTTCATTACGGGACTCAGTATCAACGGCGCGCTGAGCACTATCAATGGTTGGACCTGGGCCAGCGATTATCCGGCGACCTATGGCAACGGCGGCTCGGCCCATAAATGGGCCGGTGGTTTGGCCGGCACGTCCGGTGGCACCGTCACCTATTACTTCGACCCTGGCTCCAACTTCAGTCCGGCCATCGAGCAGACCTACGTCAGCGCGCTCACGCTCTGGTCGGACGAGGCGGACATCAGCTTCGTTCCGACAACAGTGCCGAGCGACGCGGACCTCAGCTTCTACCTGTTCAACACTTCGACGCCGAACGTGCCGCTTGACCATGGCGCCTACGCATTGCCCGTCTACGCCGCCGGAAAGCCCGGCGACACGACAGTCCCGGCCACCCAGGCCGTTGCTATATCGATCGAACAGACCGGCGGTTGGGCCCACCTCAACTCATTCACCTATGCCGGCGGCGAAGGTCCCGCCACCATTGTTCATGAACTCGGCCACGCTTTAGGATTGATGCACAGCGGGCCATACAATGGCGATATCAACAACGCGACGCAGCAATACAACACGACCGACATGTACCTTTGGTCGATCATGTCATACGTCCCACCGAACGCAACCAACGCGAAATATTATGACGAGTATCCCGTGAAGGGTACCAACTACAACACGCAGGGCACTCCGACCACGCCACAGATGCTTGATATCCTCGGGATGCAGCAGCTCTATGGCGCGCCGGCCACCAAGACCTTCTCGGGCGGCCAGACATTCGGCTTCAACAGCAACATATCTGATGCCGCCGCTCCGTTCTTCGATTTCACCCACAACGTCGACCCGGTCGTCACGATCTGGGATTCCGGGACCGACAACACTCTGGACCTGTCCGGATTCTTCACCTCGTCCTACGTCGATCTCAATCCGGGCACGTTCAGCGACGCCGACGGAATGATCAACAACATCGGAATCGCCTACGACACCAGGATCGATACCGCCATCGGCGGCGGCGGCAACGACACATTCATCGTGAATTCCGACTCCGATACGATCGATGGCGGTGGCGGCAGCAATGCGGTCATGTTCCCGAACGCCTACGCGGACTATGTCATCACCGCGCTCGGCGACGGGCAATACAGTGTCTCTGACGGCGCGACGACCGATGACGTGACAAACATCCAGACGCTGGCATTCGCTGATCAGGCGATCATCATTGCCGCCCTGCCCACCGACGACACGTTCAAGTGGACCGTCGGGAACGGGTCATACAGCGACAAGGCGAACTGGACGGATGTGACGACGGGTAAGCCGGCGACCTCACCGCCCGGCGCCGCTGATCTTGCACTGCTGACCGGCCCGACTTCGGGCGGCCCGCAAACCATCTCCGGCGATGGCGACGCGGCGCAGATGGTGTTCACTGGAATGTCCGGCGTAACCGGCAGCCTTACGCCGACCCTGCTGACAATCGGCCAAGGCGGCGGGCAATCAGCAGCACTGACCATCGCGCCCGGCGCGACCATCGAACTCGACCAGCGCGGATGTTGCGAACGGTACCCTGAACGTCATCGGCACATTGACAACAGTCGATACGCTGACCCTGGCACCAGTCGACAGCGCAGCAACGGCGAATGTGCAGGTGCGGACCGGCGGAACCGTCGAGGTCGGCGCTCTGGTACTGAACGGCGGCACGGTCGGCGTGGACTCGACCTCGGTCTTTGAGGTCGGCTCTGCCGGCAAGGCTGCCAAAGGCGGCCTGACAATCGACGCCGGTTCGGTCGTAAGCGGCAACGGGTTGTTGCAGACTGTCATCGACAACGGCACCATCGTCGTCTCCGGCGGAAATCTCGGCATCGGCTCACTCGGCGGCAAAAGCGGCCAGGTAACGATCGCCGCCGCGAGCACCTTGACGCTGGCAGACGACACCACGGTGCCAATCAGCTTTGCCGATGCCACCGGCACACTTGCGGTCACGGCGTCGACCTCATCGGCCCTGTCGCTCGACGAGATCAAGAACTTTGTCGCGGGCGATGCGATTTCCATCACGGCGCTGACCGCGAAAAGCCAACCTGCGGCCCTGCTGCAACCAACCTATGATGCCGCCACGGGAGCCTTCAGCGTCCCATTTGCCGGCGGCGGCATCGCCGTCGAGGGGACCCTCGCCGGCGACTATAATGGCGACGTCTTTCTGCTGCTGCCGCAAAGTACCGGCGTCTCGACGCTGATCACCACGCCTGGCACGTTGGACGGCAGCACGACGCCGAGCACGGGCACCGACGACGGCAGTAATTTCGCCTGGGTGGCTGGCACCCTCACGGTCGCGTCCGGCGACTGGAACGATGCGGACATGTGGCAGGACCTGGGCAAGAACCCGGAGGCCATCGCCCCGGGAAGCAAGGACAACGCCTTCGTCCAAGGGGCCAATCAGCCCAACACCGTTCAGGTGATCAGCGGTGCGGGGAATGCCAACAACCTCACGTTCGCCGGCGCCAATGCCCTGTCAGGGACGGTAAACATCGGCAGCACCCTGGCGGTCGGCCTGATCGGCAATCCCGCTTCACTTGCGCTCATCGGCACCGCGGACGTGACGGCAAATTTTGCCGCGATCGCGGCCGACGGCACGCTCGATGTCGCAAGCGGCACAAGCCTGACGGTCAACTACACATTTGCAGTGGCCAGCGATCCCTCGCAGAGCCTGGCTCCGTTGGAAATCTACGGCGGTGGCGTCGTTCAGGTCGGCTCGCTGGCGCTGAGCGGCTTCGCGGCGCCGATTGCACTGGATGCCGCATCGTCACTGGAGATTGGCACCGTCGGCAGCGCCGAGGTTGGCGGGCTCACGGTCGATCCCGGCAGGAGCATGACCGGAAGCGGCGATCTGTCGCGCATCAACGTGCTGGACAATGGTGTGATCAATGCCCTCGGCGGTACGTTGTCGGTCGCCGAAGTCGGCGGCACCGGATCGTTCAATATCGATGCCAATGCCACGCTCGGCCTTGCCGCGTCGGATGGCAATTCCATCGTCTTTGCCGGCCCGGCCGCCACCCTGCTGGTGAATAGCTCGGACGCGACACTTGGCACGGTCACCGGCTTCACCGCGGGCGAAACCATCGCCATAGCTACCTTGCCGCAGAGCCTGCCGACCAAGGCGACATATACGGCCACCGGCGCGGACATCGGCACTCTTGCTCTGACCAACGCGTTCGGCACCGACGTCAAGATCACGCTGGCTGGCGACTATACAAATGCCAAATTCACCATCACGCCGGGCTCCGCGCCGTCCATCGCCGATGTGACGGTCACCTGTTTCGCCGCCGGCACTCAGATCGCCACCGACCGAGGTCCTGTCGCAGTCGAACAGTTGCAGCCAGGCGATCGCGTATCGGCACACTTTGCGCAAGCCTTTGTTCCGGTGGTCTGGATCGGCCACCGGCAGGTTGATTGCCGTCGCCATCCCGAACCTCGCAAGGTTTGGCCGGTCCGGATTCAGGCGGGTTGCTTCGGCCACGGCCTGCCGTCGCGCGATGTGTTCCTTTCGCCTGATCACGCCGTGCTGGTCGACGACGTTCTGATCCCGGTGAAATACCTGATCAACGGCACCACGATCGTGCAGGCCGAGGTGGACGAAGTCAGCTATCACCACGTCGAACTGCAACGCCATGACGTGCTGTTCGCCGAAGGACTGCCGGCAGAGAGCTATCTCGACACCGGCGATCGGGCGAACTTCGCCAATGGCGGGGTTGTCGTGTCGGCCTACCCCGACTTCGCCAGCCGTTCATGGGAGGCCCAGGGCTGCGCGCCCTTAGCCGTCACCGGCGCCGTGGTCGCCGCAGCCAGACGACGCGTCGCAGCCGCGGCAGCACAACCGCCTCGATCCCGGCGCCGGGCGGCGCGCAGGTCCACCTGACCGCCAGAATGCTCCCTCTCCCGCGCAGCGGGGGAGGGTGGGGAGGGGTGATCCTTTGGTGGCGCCCCCTCCCCTACCTTGAGCGAATCGCATTGGTCGAGCATGGCCACATCGGGCCGTCGCTTGTCACGCGGCCCTGACGAGGTTGAGCACGGCACTCTTGCCGCGCACTTCCGCTTCCTCGAACTCGGCGGCGGCAATCGCGCGGTCGAGCGCGGCGCGCAGCTCCTTGGCCGAATCCAACGTCAGCTCGACCGCCGCCCGCGCTCCAGGGTCGAGGTCCGTGTTGTAGAAGTCCAGTGTTATGACATCGCCGAGCGGCGCATGGCGCGCGTGGTCATAGGCGACCACCGTCTGCGTTAGCGGGAACCAATGGTCCCCGCGTTTCGCCATGCCCTCGGCCCGTGCGATTTCGATGATGGACGTGCACATGGCCGAACCTCCTACTTCGCCAGATACTTGCCGAAGAAGGCCCAGATCTTGTTCCAGCCATCCATCGCCTGCTCCGGGCGATACAGCGGCCGATGCCAGTAGAAGAAGCCGTGGCCGGCGCCGTCGTAACGATGGAACTCGTAGGTCTTGCCGGCCTTCTTGAGCTCGGCCTCATGCTGGTCCACCTGCTCCGGGCTCGGAGCACGATCGTCGTTGCCAAACAGACCGAGCAACGGGCATGAGAGATCCTTCGTCATGTCGATCGGAGCAACGGGGGTCTTGGCGTTAAGCTCCTCCTTGGCCATGACGACGCGGCCGCCCCATTGCTCAACGACGGCGTCGATGTCCTTCTTCTGGCAGGCGTAGATGAAGGCGTGCCTGCCGCCCGAGCACGAGCCAATCAGCCCGACCTTGCCGTTGTTGTCGGGCTGTGCGCGCATCCACTTAACGGCGGCCTCAGTGTCGCCGACCATTTGCGAGTCGGCAATGCCGCCCTCGGCCCGCACCTTGGCGGCGACGTCGTCAGGGTTGCCGTCGCTGCCGCCGCCCTCGCGCTCGTAGAGGTTGGCGCAGATCGCAAGATAGCCGTGATGGGCGAACCGGCGTGTCGTCTCGATGTAGAGTTCGCTCCAGCCGGGAAGATGGTGGATCAGCACGACGCCGGGGAAGGGCCCGGGACCGGATGGCCTCGCAACATACGCCGTTATCGGGGTGCCTTTGTCGCCTTTGATGGTCACATTCTCGCAGGTCATGCCTCGGTAGAATGACATCGATCTTCCTCCATGGGCTTGGGTCTTGGGTCGGCATCGGGCCAGCCAAGCGCCGCGCCGTCAACGGCGAGCGGAGCGAAGGCGCCTTGCTGCCCAAGGGCGTCGCACCAGCAGTATTCGACGTTCACATGCCGGGCGCAACACGAGGCCGCTGCCGCGTTTGCGATCTGTGGTCGTCGTCCCATCAAATTCCGCATTGAAGCCCTTGCATCAGTCTGCAATCTTCAACGCAAATATCTGAACCGCCGCTCGTCAGGCAGCGATCCGAGAGGCGCGCCAAACGTCCGGCTCGGACCTTGGATCGGGCCTGGATAGCCCAGGGTCGCGCCCGGTCATGACGAGTTGGAGAGCCATTCCTTTTGGTTCCCGCTATAATACTGTGAGCATCATGGAGTTCCTTGATGGGAAGGTGGCCAGCGAGACCCAGTATTTCCGCGATCCGTTCGAGCCGGGATCTCCACGCGCGCAATGGGTCGAGCTGATATCCTGAAGCCCGGCCACCGTAAGGATGGTCATCTGCCGCTTGATCGCTCGGAGCTGCCGATCGATACGATCCCTCTCGCCCGCTATCTTGTTGGCAAGGTCGTGGTGCGGCAGTTGCCTGAGGGTATCGCCAGCGGTCGAATTGTTGAGACCGAGGCGTATGTCGTGGGCGACGCCGCCGGCCACGCCTATCGGGGGATGACTCCGCGTAATCGATCGCTGTTTCTCGATCGTGGGCACGCCTATGTCTATCTCGCCTACGGCATTTCATACATGCTGAATGTTTCGAGCGAGACGGCCGGGATCGGAGCGGGCGTCCTGATCAGGGCGCTCGAACCGCTCGAAGGCATCCCGATCATGCGCCACAATCGCGGCATCGAGCGCCTGCGCGAACTGGCGCGAGGACCCGGAAGGCTTGCCGCGGCGTTGCGGGTGGATCGATCGCTCGATGGACTCGATCTTTGCCGCGAAGGTTCATTGTGGCTCGGACGCGACGACCAAGAACCCGGCGAAATTGGGCAGAGCATCAGGATCGGCATTTCGCGTGATGCGCACCGCCTCCTGCGATTCTATCTCCGAGGCAGTCCATTCGTCAGTGGGCCGAGATCGCTCAATGCATGAACTCTTCGGCCGCATCGAATGCGCAGGTTCTTCAGAGTCGCCCCAATGTCCGTTGATAGCCCAAGATGCGGCGGTCGGGATACGCTCGGTTATGCCACGATGGGCGCGACATTGTGAAATTGCTATTTGATAATGCGGCATTCACAGTGGGGTCTTGTTCCAATATCAGTTCGCGGCCGCTGTCGGCCTCTGGAATAGCTCAGCTTTCCGTGGAAAAGCCTGTAATTTCCTGACATCCGCGCGATTCGCCTCTTTGCCCCCGGAACGTTGCTGGTTATCATGGTCTGTACACTAGAGGCCTCATCTTTTGTTCTCGCCGTGATGCAGCCAATCAGAAGGGCGGGACGACGACCGGAGGAGGCTGGGATCAGCGCAGTGGCCCGCGGCGGGATGGCGGATGAGTGCAGGCTGGCTATCGTCCATCCTGCACGCGCCGCTGTATTTGCCCGTCGCGACGTGCCTTCGGCGTTGATGACCAACGATACGCAGGAAGACCGCTGGGCCGGCAGCGTGCGTGACCACTTCTCGCGGCATGTTTGGCGATTGGGCGGCAGCCGGGCATTTGTTGCAAGATGATGAATAGTGCCAGCACGGTAGCTCCTGTGCGATTGACACGGAAGGTGCGGAACATGCGCGTGGTGACGGCTTTGGGGTTCGGCGCTGTTTGGCGGTTTCGCAAGTTGCCAACGATGGCGGCGATGGCCTTGGCGATCCTCGTGCTGGGGCTCGTGACACCGAGCCGGGCAGATCCGCCTGAGGGATGCAACGGCGATCTCTCTGCAGGCGCGACCGTCGGCGCCGCGCCGAAGGACCTGAAGGTCGACCACACCTGCTATGTGCGCGGCGGCAAGTACACATTCAGCCATGTGAACATCATTGCCGGCGGCAAGCTCATCTTCGTGGAGCCGACGGGGGAATCGGGCGCGAAGCAGCAGGATTTCTGGGCGACGTCGATCATTATCGAGAACGGTGGGGCGATCTATGCGGGCGTCGACGTTCCTGGCGACAAGGAGATGGTGAACGTCGAGCCTTACGGCAAACACGGCAGAACCTTGACGTTCCATTTGTACGGCGCGGATCCGCGAGGCGAGGATCCGACAAAGGTCGAGGGGCCTGGCGTGTTCTGCGCGCCGGTCCCCCTGAAAGAGCCCCCGCCCGAAAAGCGCGAAGGAGTAAAGCTCGAAGCAAAAGATCTCTACGTGACGGCGGATTGTGGAATCCCCTGGAAGAAGATGTCGGGCGGCCAGCAGGTGGATTTCTGGACCGACAATGGCGAGCATGAATTCGATCTGCCGGGCGGCGTGCATGACTACTTCTACCAGTACGGCAGCCTGGCCGGCGACGAGGAGGATCCCGTCACCAAGCAGAGAGGGCATTTCGGCTACAAGGTCCTGGCATTGTCCTATGGCGGCACGCTGCAGCTACGCGGCCGGAACGGCACCGCGGGTACAACACAAGCTGACATCGACAAAGTATTGTTGCCGACTCCCGACAAGGTCGCGGAGAGCGACCGGGCGAAGATCACGAACTCCGGTACAGATTGGGGCAGGCTTGAGAGTGTGGACGGCACCGGCACCAAGCTGACGCTTGATCGGAAAGTGGACTGGCCGGAGGGCAGTGAGATCGTCGTAACCACGACCGATTACGTGCCCGAACATTCCGAGGTTGCGACACTTTCCGCGGATGCCGATGGCACCAAGGTCATCACGCTGAAAAAGAAGCTCGAGAACCAGCACTCGGCGACCGCGTACAATATTGGAACGCGGGTCGGGACCGACGCCACCGCCTTCCGCACGGCTGTCGCGGCGGCGGACGACCTTAAGGCATCCGACACCGTACCGTTCCTGCAGACCGCCGAAACACGTGCTGCGGTTGCCCTGCTGACGCGCAGCATCAGGATTGTCTCTGAGGGCGACAAGCCCGGCGAGACCTTCGCGGATGCAACTGTTGGTCGCAAGGCGCAGGACAATCCGCCTGTGTCGGCCGTTAAGGCCAATGCCAGTTACATGTACGGCGGACAGGTCGTGTTCCGCCAGGGCTTCGAAAAGTTGCAGATCCAAGGGGTCGAATTCAAGCAACTCGGACAAGGTGGATTGTTGGGCCGCTATCCGGTGCACTTCCACATGGCTCGCAAGGTGCCGGAGGGTACCTATGTGATCGACTCATCGGTGAACGAGTCGATGACTCGCTGGTTTGTCATCCATTCAACCATTGGCGTCACCCTGGCCCGCAACGTTGGCTACAAGTCCATCGGCCATGGCTATTTTCTGGAGGACGGGACGGAGACGGACAACAAACTTTACGCCAACATTGGTATCTTCGCGCGAGCCTCGGTGGTCAGCGCGGCGAATCCACGTAACATCCCTGGGCTGCTGGATGCACCGAAGGCCCCGAACAACAATTACTTCCCGCTCAAATATAATTCCGACTCTCGCTATCCTTCGGTTTTCTGGATTACCAACGGCTGGAACTCGCTCGCCGGGAACATGGCGGCCGGCGCCGGCACCTGCGGTGCGTGTTATTGGTATATTCCCGCGGGGAATCACGACATGGTGGAGGTCGCGCCCGACAACACGCCGATGAAGTGGTCCGGGTATTCGCAGATCCAGGCGGATCCGAAAGGTCCGTTCTACAATGGCCGGGCGGGCCTCTCGCCGGTGCAGATGTTCTACAAGAACTACTGCTCGACCGCGATGCATTCGCTGTCGGTCACGGACGGCTCGACCTGCACCGCGATGAACGAAGGCAAGGTCGTCGCGGTCCAGAACACGCGGGCCCCTGA
This sequence comes from uncultured Alphaproteobacteria bacterium, assembly GCA_963726125.1. GTDB lineage: Bacteria > Pseudomonadota > Alphaproteobacteria > Acetobacterales > Acetobacteraceae > JAMXLO01. The sequence goes on from CAVSBG010000007.1 coordinate 197,741, forward strand.
GGTGCCGAGCAGCCGGGAGGAGCCTAAAGAATCGACCGAGAGCCGGATGTACTACCCGCGATACACCGGGCTCCGGGAGCCGGCGTACTGCAATGCGGCGGCCGCTGAGGGCGCGGCCGATTCCTGCACCAGAGTGACCTGTGATGCCAATGACCCAAAATACTGTGCGCCATCCGTGTTCAGTCACTACACCTCGTCGTTCAATTGGGCGGACAGCAATTTCTCCGCCGTTTGGTTGCGCAAGGGCTATCTCCTGCTTGATCATGCCTTCGTCAGCGACGTGCAGGGACCCGGGGTTACGCTGATAACAGGCGGCGATTACACGCGGGCGAACCTGCCGCTCGGCTACTGGGGAGTTACCAGCAATTCAATCTTCGCCGGCATCACGCAATTGACCGACAAGAACACGTTGCTGAACTCCTATGCCTCGGAACGAGGGCCGGTCAATGCTTCGGGCAAGCGGGTATGTGACTGGTTTCCCAATTTCTGTCGGGACAACGATTCGGGTGTCACCTATCCCCTGACGGCATGGAACACTGAGCAGCGCATGTTCAACATCTATGACGGCCCGGCCTATCAGGACGCCAATGCGTTCCTCGATATCTACCCGTCCAAATGTGCCACGCAAGAAGAGTGCATGTATTACGGGGGAACCCTCGGGGTGCGGGCTGCCCAGACAGCCTTCTCGACCGTGCCTGCTGGCGCGGTGGCGGTGGGCCAGGGCTTCCTGCCCAACGCGGCGATCGGCTGGAAGCAGTCGAATGGCTTCTACTATCCACCCGCGTTCCATTCCCGAAACCTGTTCTTCAAGAATGTCGGCATCCGGCATTACGTCGTCGAACCACTGACCTTTCCCGGAACGTATCGCACGAACACCGAACAGTCGTGGAAGCAATATGCCGGCATCGCAGGCAATCAGAGCGTGTTCCGGAACTTCAGCGACGTGGATCGGCAGACTGAACTCAACGATGACGACGGTTCGCTTACTGGATTAGACGGCTGGCTCACTGCACCAACCGAGACGATCTCGGTCAACGAGGATCCGTTCTTCCGGGCACCGGTACAGACGGCACAATGCCGTTCGAACCTCGGTGTCGATGGCACCAATGCCTGCAAAGGCAAGAATCCGCCGCAGCCGGCGACCGCGCGAACCAGCCCATACGGCTATGTCACAACCGCGCTCTTCCCCGACTACGACCCGAGAGACAATACTGACAAAGATCAGAGCTCGCTGTGGAACACGACATGCTCCAATGAGAACTGCACCGGTGTACCGATCTATCGCCAATACCTGACGGGGATCAAAGGCGAGAGCGCAGCCCTCAGCACGCGGGAGTGGGTTAAATGGATGACCAACGGGTGTGACGCTTCGTTCAAAAGCCTCCGTGACAAGGTCCGCCAGGTGCCGACGTTTGACCCTTATGATGGCAAGGACCATAAAAAAGAAATAGACGGCAATGCGTTCCTGAAGTTGGACCGTGATTGCCCGTCGCCATTCGCTCGCATGGCCGGGATGAACCTGGGACAGCGCAGCGTGCTGACCGTCAACAACGGCAGGTACTTTATCGACACGACACAAAGTGCTGAATGGCAGCGAGCCACAAAGGAATTGGAAACGCCGCCGGTGAATCCCGCGTGGGGGCGGAACATCAGCGTGTTCGAGGCGAAGAAGTCCTACTATGTCTTTTTCGTCTTTGCCAAGGAGGATACGCATCAGATGTATCAGATCTATGTCGGCAAAGGCTTCAAACCGGAAAGCATCACCGGCACGCGGGTGAATATCTCGGGGTTGAGCAAAGCCTCTTTCGGGCCTTGGAACGAGGCGAACGGAAAGCCCTGGACTGCGAAGATGGACGAAGACAATCCGGAGGTCGTTGACGTGGACTTCGATTTCCGGAAGGTCAAGCAGGACAAGGATAACAAGACCAACCTGGATCCCAAGAATCTGGCGTCCGACGACACCTGCCAGCCTCGGTCCTACTGCAGCAAGGCGTCTGGCACTTGCGCCTGTGATAAAACCAAGCTGGGCATTCTGGGACTGCTGGACCCGAAGTATCAGAACGTGTGCGAGAACGTGTGCAGGGAATGGGCGGTCAAGGATATTGATTGCCCGAAGGGAGGGTGTCTGGGCTTCAAGTTCACGATGCCCGACGACTTCAAGGCACAGGATCAGTTCGAGCGGCCGAAGCCATTGCAATTCGTGGACCCCAAGAAGCCGACTGACTTTGACAAGCCCTGGAAGGACATTGTCTTCAAGCCCACGACGAAGTTACCAGATAAGGACACGAACGTTGGCGGTTGCCATTACACGGCAGCCCAGATTCCGAATGATAACAGTGCATGCAAGGTCGCGGACTGATACAAGCCGCCGTTATGAATGGCCCGCGGCGGTGATAGCGCGTCAATTTGGAGGTGTGCCCGGTGGTTTCGCGCCCGGTGTCGCCGGTGCGGGGCAGCCTGCATGTCATCATGACCGCGTATCATGACACCACGCGGATCGATCAGCAGCTATTCGGCCCTGCCGGGCGGCGTCGGACGCAGCGGCTGGTTCGCGCGGCTGGGCTGGAAGCTGATGCAGGCACAGGCGGCGGCGTTACGCAGTCATGCTCGGTAGCGGACGAACAGTTCGACAAGGCGATGGGCTTCGCCCGGCAGGAATAGGGAGATGATGGCAACCGTTACGCGCCGCTCATTGCTGGGTGGAGCTTCGCTGGGAGTGGCGCTGTCAGCGTCCGGCGTGATGAAGCCGGCCCATTCGCAGAGTAGTGCTGCGCCTACGTCTGGAATGCTCGATACGAACAGCCCATCCGGTTATGGTCGCGGCGCTCCGCGGGTGCCATTCGCGACCGGTGCCGCGCTGATCGAGCCGGACACTCGTAAGTCTGCCAACGGGGAGCTGCGAACGAATTTGCGTGTCCGTTACGCCTACCACGATATTGGCGGCTACCGGCTGTCCCTGCGGACCTACGAGGACTCGATCCCGGGCCCCACGCTGCGGGTTCGCCCCGGGGACATGCTGCGCATCCGTTTGAGCAACGAGATGCCGCCCAATCCAGATCCCGTGCCGCTCGACATGGCGCTGCCGCATCATTTCAACACAACGAATTTCCACGCGCACGGTTTGCACGTGGATCCGGGTGCGTTGGCGGACAACATCTTCCGCTCGATGGAACCTGGGCAGTCCTATGACATCGAGATCGCGATCCCGGCGAACCATCCGTCCGGGACGTTCTGGTATCATCCGCATCACCACGGCAGTGCGGATGTGCAGATGGTGAGCGGCATGGCCGGGGCGCTGATCGTGGAGGGTGACTTCACAGATGTGCCGGAAATCGCCGGCGCGCGGGAGCGGGTGCTTATCCTGAATGAGGTGGTGTTCGATTATCGTGGTTCGATCGAAAGCTACGACACGGTGTGGCCAGAGGCGGTGCCGCGATTCCTGTCGGTGAACGGGCAGCGAGAGCCGGCCATCGACATGCGCCCGGGCGAGGTTCAGCGCTGGCGTATCATCCATAGCGGGCACGAGGACAATCTTCGTCTCGCGCTGGCAGGGCACGCGTTTCATGTCATCGGATATGACGGCATTGCGTTGGCGCGAGTGCAGCGCATGGAAGACCTGGTGATCGCGCCGGGACAGCGTGTGGATTGCATGGTTGAGGCCGGGGCTGCCGGGACCTATCCGCTGCGCGCCATCGCCAATGACCAGGGCTATCCTTCGCCGATGGGGGCGCTGGCTCTTGCTGTTGTCGCCGGGGAACCGTTGGCAATGCGACTGCCCGAACTCGCTGCCAGCGGTTCCAATGGCGCATGTTGGCGAGCAGGAAGTTTCCAATACACGCCGGCTGACGCTGTCTACGAAAAATCCCGAGTTTCCTCCTGCTGCGAATTATCAGGAGTTTGCTTATCTCATCTGCGGCGAACGCTTCGACCCAAACCGGGTGGACCAGCGTATAGCGCTCGGTGCGGCCGAGGAATGGCTGGTCGTCAACGAGGACCCCGACGACCACATCTTCCACATTCACACCAACCACTTCGAAGTGGTGGCGGTGAACGGCGAGGTCCTGAGCGATCCGGTGTGGCGCGACACGGTAATCGTGCCGCGGAAGGGCAGCGTCACGTTCCGCTCGCGCTTCCTGGATTTCACCGGCCGCTTTGTCCTGCACTGCCACATGATGAACCATGAAGAGCTGGGCATGATGCAGGTGGTCGAGGTGGTGACGGGGTAGAGCGGTGTCTCGATTGAGTCTCGTGTGAGGAGAGTCGCGCGGCGCCCCCTCCCCCTAACCCCCTCCCGCAAGTGGGATGATTTGCGGCGGCGGAGGCTCTTGATGCACACATGCCACGTTCTTCTGCGGTTGCGCGGTTTTGCTGCGACGGTCGCCGCGGGCTGGACGACGCTTATGCTTATACTGGTGGTGCCGACGCATGGCGCTGCCCTGGAGGAAAGTCGATGAACACTGCGAGCCAGGGTGCAAAGATCCTGACGGTTGCGAGCTGCTCGTTCGTTCGTGAGGAACACCGTTCGCACGTCGTCGTCTCCGGGTCGTACGGCGGACGCTACAATGCCTTCAATGCGGCGAAATGGGGCGTGCGCGGCGTAATCATGAACGATGCCGGCGTCGGCAAGGACAACGCCGGCATCGTCGGACTGGATTATCTTGATGGGATCGGGCTGGCAGCGGCGACCGCGGATGGGCAGACATGCCACATCGGTGACGGCGACCACATGCTCGCGCACGGTATCATCAGTCATGTCAATCGCACCGCCTCGGCGCTCGGCTGTTCGCCTGGCCAAAGCGTCCGGGCATGCGCGGAACTCATGCGTTCGGCGACGGTGCCGACGGTGATGCCCCCGGGCATCAGCGATGGCAACCGGTTCGTCGTGCGTGACGTGCCCGGCGAGCCGATGGTGGTGTGTGCCGATTCCGTTGGCATGCTGGTGCCCGACGATGCGGGACGGATCGTCGTCACGGCATCGCATGGCGCGCTTTCCGGAGGTCGGCCGGACAATGCGGTGCCGCCCGACATATACGCGGTATTCTTCAGCGATGCCGGTGGCGGCATGGACGGTGCGGGCATCGCACGCCTGGCGGATCTCGATGACAACGGGATCATTGCGGGTACGACTTCGGCCAACAGCGCGCCGATTGGCGACTCGCGCGCGCTGTACCACGACGGCATTCTGTCGCACGTCAATCAGGCTGCTGTCCGAGCCGGCGGCCGCGTCGGCATGGCGCTAAGGGACTTCGTCGATCTGTTGATTGCAGCCGCGAAGCGCTCATGACGGACGGTCGTGGGACTTCCAGTCAGTGATACGAAACTTGAAGAAGCTGTCAGCCTCGGTCTGCAGCAGGTCTTCCACGTCCGCGAAGAGCTTATCGAAATTCTCGGCTTCGGTCGCGATGCCGCCCATGCTCCTGCCGTCGCTCAGCGCAGACTTTCGCCGCTGGTAATCGCGCCTCATGCGTTCCAACGCCAGCTGGGTGGAACGAAAGTGGCGCCACTCCTCGCCCCATCGGAACTGCGTGTCGAGACCGGCAAGGATCGCCACCAGCACGGCGTCCGCGGTGGACCATCCGCGACTCTGCAACGTGGTGAGAGCCGGGAGAGACGCACTGGCGGCTACCAAGGCAAGGCGCAGAACGACGAACTGCACCATTGCATGATCCGCCTCCCGCTTGGTTCGGCGGATCGCATCATCGAGAAATCCCAGGAATTCAACTATGAATCCGGTCTCGCTCATCTAGCCTTCTTTGGCGGGACCGCCCTGCCTGTGGGAGATAAAATCTGATGCGTAGCGGCGTCATCCGCCGCCAATGCATGTAGCGACGTTCTGTCGGGTGCAGATGTCGAGTTCGATGTAGGTGGGATCGCGTGGCTTGGCCTTGCCGTCCTTGATGTCCTTGAGGAAGACCATCGCCTGATAGCCCATTTCGTATGGGCGCTGGCCGATCTGGACGCTCGACAGGCCTGCCCGCAACAAATCGAGCTGCATGGGAAGTGCGTCGGTGAACACCATGACCAGCGCACCATTTTCGATGGCTGACTGGTATTTCGCGACCGCATCGCGATAGCCCTGCGGCAGGAATTCGGCAAAGCCCCCAGTTCCCACGAAGGCGTCCAGCTGAGGGTATTGCTGCAGAACGTGCTGCAACTGCTGGACGGCAATTTCCGGTTCATCTTCGGTGTAGAGTGGGCAGCCGTCCACCTCGGTCCAGCCGTTCTGCCCGCTCAATCGTTGCGTTGCCACATAATTCGTTGCGCTGCCAGCCAGGGTGTCGCGCAGACCCAGGATGCGTTCGTTGTGATTCTCCGCATCGGCGCCGCCTGACTGGATGCAGATCGTGCCACCCTTCGGCTTCATCGCCTTTACCTGCCGACCGAGGCGCATGCCGATCTCGTAGTTGTGCGTGCCGATGTAGGCGACGCGGAGGGGCTTGTCGCGGTCGGGCAGATCGGAATCCCAGGTCAGCACCGGAATGCCCGCCTGCCGCGCGGCAATCAGCGAGGGCACCAGCGCCTGCGGGTTGGCCGGCGAAATGGCGATTCCATCGACCTTCCTGGCGATCAGGTCGTTGACGATGCGGGCCTCCTCCTTGCCGGTGGCATCATAGTCGTGGGGGCCCAGGTACAGGCATTCGGCCTCGCCGTTCATTGCCTTCTCGGCTCTTTTGCAACCATCGCGAACCTGTTCGAAGAACGGATTGCTCAGGTCGCTGGAAACCACGGCGAAGACGTACTTCCGGTCGGCGGCAGTCGCGGGCCAGTGGGCCGCCAAGGTGACCGCGAACAACAGCGCGGCGACCGAGCACTTCATGATGCGGTTCAGGCCTGTCGGTTGCGGGCATGACGAGGAGGTCAAGGACACGGCATTTTCCGGGTTCATGTGTGCGAGAGGCTAGAGACTGACGCATCAACGTGTCCAGATGTTGATAGGCTCGCCGTAACGGTTGAACGCAGCCGCCGGAGGTGTGCTGGTCACACCGGCGGTGTGAACCTGATGGCCTCTGGCCGCTTGACTTCAATCTCGATGAAAGCGGCCGGATGTGACGAGCTGTTCATCACATCGTGCTGGACGCCCGGCGGCCGATGATACGATTGGCCCGCGACAAAGGTGGCGTCGGTAACCTCGGTGCCATTGTGAACGCTCAGGGTGAAGTCCGTGAGCATGATGACGAAATAGGGCCATCCGTGCGTGTGCCAGCCGGTCACGGCACCGGGTGGAAAGTCCCAACGGGTGATGCGGATATCCTGGTCGTCCTGTTGGACAGTGGGCACCGCTGGAATTGTGCAGGCGAAGGCCATCGCGCAACTCCTTTGACGAGGGTCTCAGGCAGGGCCTCTTCCACCATATCGTCTGTTCGCGGCAACCCCATCGGGGTCAAAAACCCGGGGCCGCCGCTCATCGCAGATTCTTGTTGGGTTTGTCGGTGAACGAGGCAAAGCGGGCAATGGACCACCTGCCGTCCGGCTGTCGCTTGAAGATGTCGATGCCGGCTTCCGTGGTTACATCCTGCTCGCCCCCCTTGCGGGTGGTCAGCGTCCAGATCGGCCGCACGACAGCGATATCTCCCGAGATGATGATCTCGCGGATTTCGGGATTGTCGTAGTGGAGTTGCAGGTCCGATCTCGCCAACAGAGCATCGAGGTTGGCACAGAGTGAGTCGCGCGTGCCGTCGATGGCCCCTGGGACGATCGCAACGAGATCGGGCGCGAACAGGTCACGGATGCCAGCGGAATCATGGGCATTGAACGCTGCCGTCCAGTGCTGGAAGCGGGCGGTTATGGCTGCACGGTCCGCATCCGGGTCGGCACGCGCTGAAATGACTGTCGCAAGGAGGCACATTATTACTAATATGCAACGAAAAATCATCGGTCTCACCAATTGGGATGTTTCGAGTCCGGCTTCATTCGAGCTACGGTGACATTAATCGGGGTGATCCGGTTGAGGCCAGTGGTGCTCGGAGCGGGTGCAGGTAACCGCAATACCCCCTCCCTGACCTCCTCCGCGCAATGCGCGGGGGAGGGGTATTGGTAGTGGCGTTTTGGACGCGGCGCTTGTCGCGTGGGGGCGCGTGCGCTAAAGCCGCGCGCTTGCACGGCCGACGGCTAGCGGGCGGGCGTGGTGGAATTGGCAGACACGCCAGATTTAGGTTCTGGTGGCGCAAGCCTTGGGGGTTCAAGTCCCTCCGCCCGCACCACGAGGCGGACGGACAATGACAGGATAAAGCAATGGAAGTGACCGAAACGCTCTCCGAGGGGCTAAAGCGGGCCTACACGGTGGTGGTTTCCGCCGCGGATATCGAGAGCAAGCGGTCGGCCAGACTGGCCGATCTTGGAAAGACGCTGTCGCTGCCGGGGTTTCGGCCGGGGAAGATCCCGCCGACGGTGGTGCGTCAGCGTTATGGCAACGCGGTCACCGCCGAGGTGCTCGAGCAATCGGTCAGCGACGCCACCAAGCAGGTGCTGAGTGATCGCGGGCTGCGGCCGGCGATGCAGCCGAAGATCGACGTGGTGAACCTGGACGCGGCCACCGGAGCGGGCGCGGCGAAGGACCTGGAGTTCAAGGTCGAACTGGAGCTGCTGCCGGAGATCACCCCGCCTGACTTCAGCTCCGTCCAGCTGACGCGGCTGAAGGCTGAGCCCGAGGCGGAGGTGATCGACAAGGCGTTCGCCGACATCGCCCAGCGGAACCGGACGCTGGAGGAGATCCCGGCCGAGGAACTGGGCGACCGCGGCGCGGCGACCGGTGAGGTGCTGACGGTGGATTTCGTCGGCAAGATCGACGGAACGGAGTTTCCCGGCGGCGCCGGCAAGGACGTCGAGGTCGAGATCGGCGGGGCCAATTTCATCCCAGGGTTCAGCGAGCAGCTCGAGGGGCTGAAGCCGGGCGACAGCAAGACGATCGAGGTGACGTTTCCGGCCGAATACGGCGTGCCGACCTTGGCCGGCAAGGCCGCCAGCTTCGACGTGACTGCGCACAAGCTCAGCCGCGCCATCGTGCCGGCGGCCGATGACGAGCTGGCGAAGAAGCTGGGGTTCGACGATCTGGCGGGTATGCGCTCGGCGATCGCGGAGCGGTTCCAGAGCGAGTACGACCAGATGTCGCGGATGCGGCTTAAGCGGGAGTTGCTGGACGCGTTGTCGGGGATGACGGAGTTCGCCTCACCCGAGGGCATGGTGGAGCAGGAGTTCTCCCAAATCTGGCAGCGGCTGGAAGCGGAGCGGCAGCAGGGGCGGCTGGACGACGACGACAAGGACAAGGACGAGGACACGCTGAAGGCGGACTACCGCAAGATCGCCGAACGGCGGGTGCGGCTGGGGCTGTTGCTGGCCGAGATTGGGCGCGTCAACAGCATCACCGTGGCGCCTGAGGAGATGACCCGGGCGATGCGCGTGGAAGCCTCGCGGTTCCCTGGGCGCGAGCAGCAGGTGTTCGAGTTCTTCCGGCAGAACCCGCAGGCGGCCGATTCGCTGCGGGGGCCGATATTCGAGGACAAGGTGGTGAACTTCATCCTCGAACTGGCGAAGATCGAGGATCAGACGGTCACGGCGGAGGAACTGGCGAAGGATCCACCGGTTACCCCGTAAACGGATCCCCCTCTCCCGCGCCTTGCGCGGGGGAGGGTTGGGGAGGGGGTGCCGCCCAGCTACGCCCTGGCTATGGTATGGGCGCCAGTTCGGCTGCCAGGCGGGTTGCGTTGCGCAACGCGATGGCGGTGATGGTCAGGTAGGAGTTGGCGCTGCCCTGGTGGGGCCAGATGGCGGCGTCTACGCAGCTCAGGTTGCGAACGCGCCAGAAGCGACCGTCCGGATCCGTGACAGACGACGCGGGGTCGGTTCCCATGCGAAGGCCGCCGAATTCGTGCAACGCAGCACCAGGGCCGTTTTCCTGGGTGCGGACCAGTTCGGCTCCGAGGCCGGCGGCGACGCGTTCGGTGAACAGCTTCATCGCCGCCAGAGTTTCCAGGTCGCCGGGGCTGCGATCGTGCACCACGTAATAGTCTTGCAGTGATGCAGCACCGTCGCGGAGCACCATGTGGCCATCGCGCTCGGCCGTGCTGATGCCGAAGCAGTAGTAGAGCAGGTATTGGCCGTCGAGGTCGCCGTTGAGCCAGATGGTGGCGTGCAGCGGGCTGTACCAGGTCTCGCGGAACATGCCCTGGAGCTGCACGTGGAATGGCCGCCCGGCTGTCGGCGGAATGAAAATGTAAAGCGACTTCTCCCCGATCGCCTCCGGCAGTTTGAACACCGCCTGACGGAACAGATGATCGCCGATGTAGCGGCCCACCATTGGATCGTCGCGATCGAGGCCGGAGGCCATCGCCAGCCGTACCGACTGGATGCAACTGCCGGCGAGGATGACGTGGCGTGCCGGGATGTCGAACGTCTCGCCGCTGCTGCGGTCCCGGACGGTCACCGCACGCACCTGGCCCGATTGGATATCGAGGCGGACGGCCTCGGTGTCGGCGGCCAACGACAGGGTGGCACCGTTCTCGATGCGGCCAAACTTTGGGTGGCGCAGCAGGCGTGACACAGAGGAGTCGAAGCCGAGCGACATGCGGCCGTCTCGCACCGCGCCGGTGTCGACGCCCAGCGGTACTTGAGTTGCAGAAATGCCGTCGACGCCGAGGCGTGCCAGAAGGCGATCCTGGGCGGCGTGGCTGACCAGCGGCGGGCGATCGTTGCTGCCGACGCCCGACGCGCCAATGAGTTGCTCAGCCTTTTCGTACCAGGGGTGGACCTCGTCTGCACCGTACGGCCAGGAGGCGAAATCCTCGTCGCGGAAGCGGGGCGTGCAGCCGCCCCAGAACACGGTGCGCCCGCCCACCAGGGACCAGGCGTTGTTGTTGGTTTCGAGGGAGCCGGCGCGCGCGGCTGGCGCCTGGTCGCTGGTGGTCCAGAGTGTACCGTAGCGGACCACGTCGTGGATGCCGGGGACGATGTCCTCGCGGTTGGCGAAGGGACCGGAACCGACGTGTTCAGTCAGCAGCAACGGGCCGGCTTCGATGATGGCGACGCGCAGGCCGTGGTCGGCGAGTTCGATCGCCGCGGTTACGCCCGACGTGCCGCTGCCGATGACCAGGCAATCCACGCCCGCGTTGGCGATCGCGCGCGGATCGCTGGTCAGGATGGGCGCGAGCGGATGCGTCACTGCGCGGCCTCCGCGCGGGAGGCGAGCGCGTGGCCCACCTTGTTGAAGGCGGTGATGATGTCTTCGACGTCCTGGTCGGTCAGCACCGAGGCGATGGTCAGCAGGGCGGCACGTTCCGACATCGCGTCGCAGTACGGCAGCAGGCCCTTGGTATAGCCGTAGTCCTTGGCGAAGGCGTTCGATGGATGCGTCCAGGGGAAGCCGTCGCGCGCGTTGGAGCGCTTGTGCACCAGGCTGGGGATGTTGAAGTACCAGTGCATCCCCCAGTCCTGCATGGTGATGCAGGTCAGGCTGCCGTCGGGACCGCGTACGCCCTCGGCCTGCAGGGCCTTGGTGAACCACTGGCATTCCTCGGCCGAGCGATAGATGGTGATCAGGAACGGTCCGGTGTCGCCGGAGGGATCGATGATCTCGCGCATTGAAAGGCCGGGGATGTTCTTGATGCCTTCGCGGATCTTCCACTTGGCGTCGCGCATGTGGCCGGTGATTTTCTTCACCTTGCGCAGCTGGCCTAGCGCCATGGCGCCGGAGAGTTCCGACATGCGGCTGCCGGTGCCCCAGAACTGATAGCGCTCGTCGGAGGGGTCGAGGCGGCCGGCATCGTTTCTGGCGTAACCAAGGTCGTGCAGGGCGGCGCAGCGTTTGTAGAGGTCCTGGTCCTCGGTGACGATGACGCCGCCTTCGCCGCTGGTCATGTTCTTGTTGAGCTGGAAACTGTAGATGCCGATGTCGCCGAATGAGCCGGAGGGGCGGCCGTTCAGGCTGGCGCCGATGGCCTGCGCGCAATCCTCCAGCAGGCGGAGGTTATGGCGCTTGCAGATCTCGGCGATCTTGTCGTTGCGGCCCAACGCGCCGCTCATGTTGACGATCAGGACGGCCCGGGTGTTGGGGGTGATCTTGCGCTCGAGGTCAACGGGATCCATGCCGAAGGTGGCGTCGATATCGACCATGCGCGGGATCGCACCGGTGCGGACGACGGCGCTGATGCAGGCGACCCACATATAGCCGGGGACCATGACTTCGTCCCCCGGGCCGATACCGAACGCGGCGAGTGCGATGTGCAGGGCGGCGCTGCCGCTGTTCACGCCGAGCGCGTAGCTGTGGCCGAAGGTCGAGCACCATTCTGATTCCAGCTTGTCGACCATGCCTTGCGCGTCGAGGCCGTAGAAGCGGAACGGGCTGCGCGCGTTGACGACCTGATCGACGAGCGCCTTCTCCTCCTCACCGATCCAGTGTGCGCCGGGGAGTTCCCACGGCAACGGCGTTTCGCGGACGGGCGTGCCGCCTTCGATGGCGAGGCGATTCGAAAGGTGGCGCGTGGTGGTGGACATAGGCTGGTGCTCCCCGGTCACGGACGGTTGATCGCATCTTACCGTAGCCGGGTTGCGGACGGGATACATTTTCGCCGCGAGCCCCTCCCCCGCGCGAAGCGGGGGAGGCAGGGAGGGGGTCTATCGCGAGATGTCGGTACACCCCCAACCTCCCCGCTGCGCGGGAGAGGAGATTTGAACACGTGAAGGGCGCCCCGCCATCACCATCACGCCCCCGGCCGCGCCAATCCCGGCAGGTCCAGAGCGAACTCGCGGGCACACCCGATCGCCGTGTCGTAGCCGGCGTCGGCATGCCGCATCACGCCGCTGGCCGGGTCGTTCCACAGCACCCGCTCGATCCGCCGAGCCGCCTCCGGCGTGCCGTCGCACACCACCACCATGCCGGCATGCTGGGAATAGCCGATGCCGACACCGCCGCCATGGTGCAGCGATACCCAGGTGGCACCGCTGGCGCAGTTCAGCATCGCATTCAGCAGCGGCCAGTCGGACACGGCGTCCGAGCCATCCAGCATCGCCTCGGTCTCGCGATTGGGCGACGCGACCGAGCCGGCATCGAGATGATCGCGCCCGATCACGATAGGTGCGCCGACCTCACCACGCGCCACCATCTCGTTAAAGGCCAGGCCGAGCCGATGCCGATCGCCCAGCCCGACCCAGCAGATCCGCGCCGGCAAGCCCTGAAATTCGATGCGCTCGCGCGCCATGTCGAGCCAGTTGTGCAGGTGCGCATTCCCCGGCATCAGCTCTTTCACTTTCGCATCTGTCCGGTAGATGTCCTCGGGGTCGCCGGACAGTGCCACCCAACGGAACGGCCCCACGCCGCGGCAGAACAGTGGCCGGATATAAGCGGGCACAAAGCCGGGGAAATCGAACGCGTCGGCGACACCCTCGTCGCTCGCCATCTGGCGGATGTTGTTGCCGTAGTCGACGGTCGGGATGCCCATGCGATGGAAATCCAGCATCGCCCGGACGTGTTCCGCCATCGAGGCACGTGCGGCGCGCCCGACCGCGGTGGGATCGCGCTCCCGCCGCGCGGTCCAGTCGGCAACGGTCCAGCCCCGCGGCAGATAGCCATTGATGGGATCATGGGCGGAGGTCTGGTCGGTGACGATGTCCGGCCGGATGCCGCGCCGCACCAGTTCCGGAAAGACCTCCGCGGCATTGCCGAGCAGGCCCACCGATATCGGCTTCTGTTCGCGGCAGGCGTGCTCGATGATCGCCAGCGCCTCTTCCAACGTGGCCGCCTGGCGGTCGAGATAGCGGGTGCGCAGTCGCATCTCGATGCGCGAGGGCTGGCATTCCACCACCAGGCAGCTTGCGCCCGCCATCACCGCAGCCAGCGGCTGCGCGCCGCCCATGCCGCCGAGGCCAGCGGTCAGGATCCATTTGCCCGCAAGCGATCCGCCGAAATGGCGCCGCCCCATTTCGACGAAGGTTTCGTAGGTGCCCTGAACGATGCCCTGGCTGCCGATGTAGATCCAGGAACCCGCGGTCATCTGGCCATACATCATGAGCCCCTTGCGATCGAGCTCATGAAAATGCTCCCAGGTCGCCCAATGCGGCACCAGGTTGGAATTCGCGATCAGCACGCGCGGCGCATCGGCATGGGTGCGAAACACGCCGACCGGCTTGCCGGATTGCACCAGCAGCGTCTCATCGACCTCCAGCCGCTTCAGCGTCGCGACGATGGCGTCGAAACAGTGCCAGTCCCGTGCCGCCCGGCCGATGCCGCCGTAGACCACCAGCTCCTCCGGACGCTCCGCCACGGCGGCGTCCAGGTTGTTCATGAGCATGCGCAGCGGCGCCTCGGTGAGCCACGATCTGGCGTTCAGCGTGGCGCCCCGTGGCGCGGTGATCGAACGGGAGTTGTCGCGACGCAGCACGGAAGCCTCCACGGTCAGGACACGGATGGCAGCGTATCGGCACCGGCGGCCGCGGCCACCTGGCCGCTCCGCACAAGCTCGATCGCCTGCACCAGGTCGGGATGGAAATAGCGGTCATCGTAGAGCGTAGGAACCCGGCTGCGCACGAGCTGTCGCACCGCTTCCAACGACGGGCTCGATCGCAGCCGCCGCCAGCAGTTCGATGCCGACGACACCGAAGGCGTTCTCCACCATGCCCGCCAGCCGGCGCGCGCCATAGCCGACCAGCAAAGCTCCTCTCCCGCGAAGCGGTGGAGGTAGGGAGGGGGTGTTTCCGATCCACCCCCTCCCCGCCTTCGCCTCGCGGGAGAGACAGTTTGGCCTCATTGGGCTCCAACAGCGGATCGACGCCGAACGCGCCGTGCGGGTGACGATCAGCGGGTTGATTTCCAATGCCGCGTAGCAGCCGACATGCGGAGCGGCGAGGCGCGAGAAGACCACGATCGCCATAGCCGCGGCGTCGATGTCGCACGTGGCCGTCCGCGCACTTTGCCCAACAGCCTGGCTGCGGCAGCCTCCTGCATGATCGCGCACGCCGTCGCGAGGTCGACCAGTCCCAGCCCGCACTGATCTCGGCGGAGACGGTGCTGTTACAACCGGTCTGGCACGCGCTGGCGCGCCATTCCCTCGACGTCATCCTCAGCATTGACATCAGCGCCATCAAAACATAGCTAGCATCATGCAAGCAACTATCCCAGATCCCCCATGAAACGCACCTCCTTCGGCGACATGCCCTGCCCGATCGCCCGCGGTCTCGAACGCGTCGGCGAATGGTGGAGCATCCTGATCCTGCGCGATGCCTTCGCCGGCCTGACCCGCTTCGACGAGTTCCAGAAGAGCCTCGGTATCGCGCCCAACATGCTGACGCGCCGCCTCACCGCCCTGGTCGAGTCGGGCCTGCTGGAGCGCCACCGCTACAGCGAGCACCCACCGCGCGACGAATACCGCCTGACCCCTCGAGGCCATGATTTCCGTCCCGTGCTGCTGGCGATGCTGGCTTGGGGCAACCGCCACTTCACGCCGGAGGGTCCCAGCATCGTCATCGCCGACGCGAAGTCCGGTGCCGTCGCCGACCCGGTCATGGTGGATCGCGCCACCGGACGCCCGCTCATCGGCCCCGACTACGTGCTGGCACCCGGCCCCGCTGCTACCGAGGGCGTCCGCTCTCGGCTGGCCTCCGGCACGCGCGGCAGCCTCCGCCCTGGCGCCGCCGCATGAGCATCGCCATCGCCGCCGCGGCCCCCGCGACCGCTGTCGCCCACAGCCCGCGCACCCAGATGCTGCTGCATGGCCCGATCGTGCCGACGTTGCTGCGTTTGGCCTGGCCGAATGTGCTGGTGATGCTCGCGCAAGCCTCCACCGGCCTGATCGAGACCTGGTTCGTCGCGCGCCTCGGCACCGATGCGCTCGCCGGCATGGCGCTGGTGTTCCCCGGCTTCATGATGATGCAGATGCTGTCGGGCGGCGCGATGGGCGGCGGCATATCCTCGGCGATCGCCCGCGCGCTCGGCGGCCGCCGGCATGACGACGCAGACGCGCTGGTGCTGCACGCGATCATCGTCAACGGCGCACTCGGCGTGATGTTCTCCGCGCTGGTGCTGGCGTTCGGCCCCAGCCTCTATCGCGCGCTCGGCGGCGATGGCGGTTCGCTGGACGCAGCGTTGCGCTACTCCAACGTGGTGTTCGCCGGCACCGCCCTGGTATGGCTGATGAACGCGCTGGCGAGCGTGATCCGCGGCACCGGCAACATGTTCGTTCCGGCACTGGCGATCTGCGGCAGTGTCGTGCTGCTGGTGCCATTATCGCCCTGCCTGATCTTTGGCCTCGGCCCGTTCCCTGCGCTGGGGATCGCTGGAGGCGGTGTCGCGGTCGTGTTCACCACGGCGCTGACCGCGTGCGTGCTGGCCTGGTACATCCTGTCGGGCCGCGCGTTGGTGCGGTTCCGCCTGGTGCGGCCTCGGTGGCCACTGTTCCGTGACATCCTGCGTGTCGGAGCGGTCGCCTCAGTGACCACGCTGCAAACCACCCTGACGGTCGCGTTGACCACCGCGCTGGTTGGTTACACTGCCGGGCCCGATGCGATCGCCGGCTACGGCACAGGCGGGCGGCTCGAGTATCTGCTGGTGCCGCTGGTATTCGGCATCGGCGCTCCTCTGGTCGCGCTTGTCGGCACCAACATCGGCGCCGGCAATCGCGAGCGCGCGCTGCGGATCGCGTTGACCGGAGGCGCGCTGTCATTCGCTTTGACCGAGGCGATCGGCATCACCGCCGCCGTATGGCCGACGGCCTGGCTCGGTCTGTTCGGACATGATCCAAACATGCTGGCGACCGGGACGGCGTATCTACGCGCGGTCGGGCCCGCGTATGGCTTCTTCGGCCTCGGACTATCGCTGTATTTCGCCTCCCAGGGGGCGGGTCGCCTGTTCTGGCCGTTGCTTGCGGGCGCGCTGCGTCTGTTGATCGCTGTCGGCGGCGGCTGGCTGGTGTTGCGCGCTACCGGTTCGCTTGGCTGGCTGTTCGCTGCGCTGAGCACCGCACTGCTGATCTACGGCGGCACCATGCTGGCGGCGGTCTCATCGGGCGCGTGGTTCAGGCGCGTGCTGTAGCTACGGCGCAGCTTCTGCTGATCCATTCGATCCCCTTCCACTACTTGCGCCGCTCATCGCTCACGGCATGCTCTTCACCTGCACGACGAATGGACGCAGGAGACGACGATGAGCGAACAGGACTTCCGTGCGGCGGGCTATCCATGGCGGCTTCATTCCGGCCGGGGGGTCATTGAGCAGGATCTGAACGCGGCCGTCGATCGGGCCGGCGCAAAGCGAGCCTTCGTGGTCTGCTCGCCATCGGTCAACCGGCGTACCGACACCGTGCGACGCATCGAGGCGGCGCTTGGCAACCACTATGCCGGCGTCTTCGATGGTATCGAGAAAGACTCGACATTCGCCTCCGTGCGTGCCGCAACCCAGGCTGCAATCGATGCTGCGAGTGACCTTCTGATCGCCGTGGGTGGCGGGAGCGTCATCGTCGCGACGCGGGCGGTGGCGATCTTCATGGCGGAGCCGGGCGACCCATTTCAGATCATGACGCAGTACCCGGAGGACAAGCCGGCCTACAGCCCTCGGCTGAACGCGCCGAAGCCGCCGATCATCAACATTCCGACCACGCCGACCAGTGCGATGAACCGCGCCGGTACGGGTCTGAAAAACCCAGACCTGGACCACCGTATGGAGTATTTCGATCCCAAAACGCGTCCCCAGGCCATCTTCCTCGATGAAGGCGCGCTGCTCAGCGCGCCGCCTGACCTGATACGATCGACGGCAACAACCGTATTCGCCACCTCTGTCGCAGCGATGGCACAGACGGAGATGAATCCACTGGCGGAAGGTGACCGGAACCATGCATTCCGCCTGGCGTTCCGTGCCTATCCGCGCCTGGTAGACGAACTCGAAAATCCATCGTTGCGCACTGATCTTTGTATCGCAGCGTTCCTGCAGAACCGTGCCGAGGACGATGGGGCGCGCCGGTTCCGAGGCGGTGCCTTCGCTGGAAATTACGCGGTCTCGACGGCGTTGCACGTGCGGTATCCGCATGTGGGCCAGGGTGAGTCGACGTCAGTCGTCCATGCCACGAAGATACGACTTTCCGAAGCGGTCGATGCGGGTTCGGCCCGCCAGGTCGCAGAGGCACTGGAAGTCTGGCGCGACGGGATGGACACACGACGGGCCGCATTCGCCGTGGCCGACACGCTCGATGCACTCTATATGCGTATCGGCGTGCCGACGCAGTTGCGGCAGCTGCAAATTCCACGCGACGACCTTCGCGGCATCGCCAACGAGACGGTGAAGAATTTCAACTCCAACGCAGGCGTGCGCTCACGGGAGGATCAGATCGAGGACGCGATGCGGCTGCTCGAAGCTGCTTACTGACGGGTCCGGCGCGTTGTTCAGTAGCTCGGCTTGGTCACGAACGGCGTCAGTTGAAGCTCGTGTGTCCAGCACGAACGATCCTGCGTGTGCAGATACCAGAACGCCTCGGCGATCTTGACCGGGTTGATCACGAGATCGGGCCGGTTCTGCACCTTTGGCAGCGCCCTTGTGCCCGGTGAGTTGATCGTGCCGTCGATCACCACGTTGGCGACATGAACGCCATGCTCCGAGTACTCCTCGGTGAGCACCTGTGCCAGCGCGCGCATCATGACGCGGGGATAGTAGAGCGACTCTCCGGTGTTTCGTTTGGTCCCGCGCAGCGATTTGGAGTTGTTGGAGAAGAAGAACGACCCCTCCCCTTTCTGCCGCATCGCCGGCAACACTTCCTTGGCGACAAGGAACGGACCTCGGCTGGCAATGTGCTGCGCGACGTCGAACATCTCTACCGGGATGTATTCGAGCAGCTCCTTCCCGGGCGGCAGATCGCGTCCTTCCAGGTATCCCGCGTTGTAGATCAGGATGTCGGGATCGCCGGCGTCGCGGCGGATTGTAGCGAATGCCGTCGCGACGGAGTCCTGCGACGACAGATCCAGCTCGACGATGGTGCAGTCGCCGCCTTGCTGGTGGATCGCTGCTGCCAGTGCCGAGGCATTGGCTTCCGTACGGGTCGTCAGCACGACGAAGCAGCCCTCCTGCGCAAACTTCTGCGCGATGGCGCCGCCGACGCCCCAGCGCGCGCCGACAGGAATGCTGCTGTCGTCCAATGCCTTGCCGTGCGCCAGCCTGGTGTTGCGGCCGTCCGATTGCCACTTCGAAGTGGCACCGACCACGACGGCGACTGGCTTGCCCTTCGTGTTGGTTTGGCGGTGTGCGCTCATGTGGCAACGTTCCCTTGTTGGTTGCGGTGTTCAGGTTCCCCGGTTCCAGCCCCACCAGGCGCACAGTGCGTCGCCCATCACGAGGCGTTTGTCCGGTTCGCTGAGCCACGGCAGTTCCTCGGTGAACATTGTTGCGCATTGGCGCCACGAACAGGGCATCTTGGTGATGTCGGTGCCCCAGAATACACGGTGCGGACCGAATGCGTCGAAGATCTGCCGTAGATACGCTTGCATTGTCGGGTAGGGATAGGGTTCGGCGGAATAGCCGGGAGCGCCGGTCGCCTTGACTGCCACGTTGGGAAACTTCGCCAGCGCCAGCAGCTGTGGGATGTGCGTCATCGCTGCCGCATCTTTCAGCGTGGTGAGGCCACCTCGGCCGCCCAGGTGATCGATCGTCAGCCGCAGTCCCGGGTGACGTTCGGCGATGCGGCCAAGTTCAGTCAGCGAATCCGTTGCCAGTGTGGCAATGGGAACGCTCGCCTTCTCGGCTTCTGCCCAAAGCCAATCGATCGTACCGTCCGCCAGCCAGGACCGCGCCGGATCGTGCAGGAACGTGTAGCGCAGGCCGAGCATTCCCGGTTGGTCACGCCAGCCTGCGATGCGCGTGCGTGAGTCCGGTTGGTCGAGCGGCACCGAGCCCATGATCGCGAACCGGCCCGGATAGTTCCGCACCGCCGCGAACGCCATGTCCGTGGACCCTGGGTCCCAGCCAGGCGGATGAATCACGGCGGCATCAACGCTGCCGTCGTCCATCAGTGGAATGGCTTCCTCAGGCGTGAAGTGCGAGACCTGCCGATGCGACAGATTGCTCGGCAGTCCGGTCCCCCACAGGTGGATTTGGGCGTCAACTATCTGCATCGCATTCACTCCAAACGCGCGGCCGGGCGCTCAATCAATCCCGCAGCTCCGTAGTACCGTGCGTGCGACCAGTGTCAATCGGAACCCCCTTTCCTGGCAGGACAATCGCTTGAATTGCGTCGGCGTACGATCGGACCGGTTCGCCCTTGGTCTTGCGTCGCGGCGATCGTGGAGAAGGGGCGTCCGCAAGTTTTTCAACACGGAGTTAGCCAGCGGCCGCGGCCGCACCGCCATGGCTGAAAATGGCTCACGTCAGGCGGGCCCCACGTGAATCGGCTCGGGCTATGTGCATGGTAGGTAGAAGGGAGGACGACGGAGGACGACGGAGCAGAATGCAGATTGCGCTTCGCGCGAAGCGCTTTGAACATTACTATCGCGGTAGGGACGCGCATTACTGCGCGCCCCCCGCACAGAACCGTACGGGCGGATTTCCCGCATACGGCTCCCACCTCGGGTGTTTGACGGCGAAGCGTACGCTGGGCCAAGGGTGCGAGATACGCGGCCGTGGGAGCCAACGGTCGGCGAGTGCGGCGATCCGTTGCCATGACATCCTGTCCTTCTGACTGCGCCGCCGCAGCGTGCGCCACCAGAGGTGGATTACGTGGTCTCGGAATGCCGCCAGGGCATCGGTGTTGGTTGGTACGGCATGATAGGCAAAGAACCCACCCGTCACCTGCCGCAGCCAGTCGCCCTGTTCCTCGATCGTCGTGTGCATCCGGCGCCGCAACCCGTCCTGGATCGCCAGCAACCGCGCTCGCATCCGGTCGCGGCGTGTCTTCCGTATCAGCAGGAAGCCACCGCCCCGACTGCGCCCGCAGATGTGGGTGAACCCAAGAAAGTTGAACGTCTCCGGCTTGCCTTCACCACGCTCTCTCCGGTTCAGCGCCGCAAAGCGGCCGAACCGGATCAGGCGCGTCTTCTCCCCATGCAGCGTCAAAGCAAACGCTGCCAGCCGCTCACGCATCTCCGCCATGAACCGCTCGGCTTCGGCCTGGTGCTCGAAACCAACGACGATGTCGTCGGCATATCGCACCATGATGACGTCCCCGCGGGTGTGGCGTTGCCGCCATTGTTGTGCCCACAGGTCGAAGACATAATGCAGGTAGATGTTCGCCAGCAGTGGCGAGATCACCGCTCCTTGCGGCGTACCCACCTCTCCTGGCTTCACCACCCCGTCCTCCGCCACCCCAGCCTTCAGCCATTTACGGATCAGGCGCAGCACGCGCCGATCACCAACACGGTGTTCCACGAATGCGATCAGCCACTCATGGCTCACCGTATCGAAGAACCCGGCGATGTCGGCGTCCAGGATCCAGTTCACCTTGCACCGGTTGATCCCGACCGCCAGCGCATCCAGCGCGTCATGCTGGCCACGCCCAGGCCGGAACCCGTAGCTGAACCCCAGGAAGTCCTCCTCCCAAATCGCGCTCAGCACTTCAACCAATGCGCGCTGGACTATCTTGTCCTCCAGCGCTGCAATGCCCAGCGGCCGCTGTCGCCCGTCCGGCTTCGGGATATACACCCGTCGTGACGGTTGCGCCCGGTAGGCACCCCGGTGGATACGCTCGTGCAGGTCCACAAGCTTCGCCTCCAGACCCTCGCCGTACGCCTGCCACGTCACCCCGTCCACGCCAGCCGACGCCTCTTTCCGCAGCCAGCCATAGGCCGCCCGCAGCAGGTTGACGTCGACATGGTGCAGCAAGGCCGTGAACCGTTCCTGCTTTCGCTCCCTTGCTGCCCGCCGTACGCGATCCAGCCCGTGGCACATGCTTTCCCGTATCGGTGTCCGGCGCATGCCGGGCTCGACCGCGTTCCCCTCGGCCCCTTCCCTTCGCTCCACCAACTCCTCGGACGGTCCCCCGCCTTCGTTCGCCGGCTTCATCGCTACTACGAAAGGGTCTGACTTCTCATGACCCTGCATCACTGGCTTCGGCCCTCCGGCCTTCCCAGTGCGGACCGCCCTTCGCAGCGCGGCCAGACATGAGATCTCCCGGTTCCCAAACAGAAGGTTTCGACGGCGTGCCAGGGTCTCAGACCACGCGGGACCGGCAGGGCACTCGCGTTAACGCACCCCGCCGTGTTGCCTTCCGCTCCACAGACAGCGTCGGCATCCCGGATCAACGAGCTTTCGCGGCTCAATACCTGGCCCACCGTCACCCCTGTCAACGCTTCGTCCCTGGCCTCGCGGCCAGCAACGCATGAACTCGGGGCCGATGCGGTTCGCTCTACCTTTCATCGTAAGGGACTTGCACCCTCTCCTTCTCCCGGTCTCCCGGCGCACCCGTGGCCCTCGACGTCCTCGCCTTCTTCCTCAGTGTTAAGATCCTTCCTGGATTACCGACGGCACATGTTTCCCCGGGTTGTCGGAAGCAACAGTGGATTCAAGCGATTGCCCTGTCCGCCCGGCCAGCCTTGCCACAACGCGAATTGCGATGAACGATCCGGCAGTAGCAAGACGGAGGGCGCCATGAAATACGATCTGTTGCTGACGGGCGGTGACGTGCTGGATCCAGCCGCCGGCTTGCGTGGCGTCATGGACATCGGCATCGCCGGCGGCAAGATCACCGCGGTCGCCCCATCGTTACCAACCCACGAGGCAAGGCGAACGATCAGTGCCAAAGGCAGGCTGGTAACACCGGGTCTGGTCGATATGCACGCCCATGTCTTTGTCAATACACACGACATGGGCGGACGCACCGACTGCATCTGCCAGGCGAGCGGCGTCACCACGCTGTGCGACGCCGGCAGCAGCGGCTCAGCGACGTTCGCCGGAATGCGCCACATGCTGGACAAGGAGGTCCGCACCCGCGTGCGCGCACTGGTCAATCTGTCCGCCATCGGCATCACCGGTACCTCACGTGGTGGCGAACTGGCGCACCTGCCATACGCCGACCCCGAAGGTTGCGCGCGCACGATCATCGAGAATCCCGATTTGGCATTCGGCGTAAAGTTGCGCTTCGGGCCGGGTCTGGTTTGGGAATACTCGGCCGAGCCAGTGAAGATGGCGCGCCGGGCAGCCGACATGGCCGGTGGTGTGCCGATGATGATGCATATCACAGACTCGCCCGTCCCGTTGCCGGACCTGCTGGAGCACATGAAGCCGGGCGATATCGTCACCCACTGCTACCATGGGCGCGCGCACGGCATCATGGGCCAGGAGAAGGAGCTGCTGTTGCAAGAGGTCGTCGAGGCGCAACGCCACGGCATCGTCTTCGACTGCGCGCATGGCCGGAACCACTTCAACTTCCGCATGACTCAGAAGGCGCTGGATCAGGGCTTCATGACCGACACGATCTCCACTGATCTGACGCTGACGACGGCCACACAAGGGCCGGTATGGGACCTGCCGACGACCATGACGAAGCTGCTGCATTTCGGCATGCCGCTGGATGAAGTCGTGCGCCGTTCTACAACCAACCCGGCCAGGATCATGGGATACGAGGGCACCATCGGCACCCTGAAGCCTGGCGCCAATGCCGACATTTCGGTGTTCGAGCTGCGTGATGGTGCGTTCGAGCTGCGCGACAGCGACGGCGACACGATCACTGCGCGTCGTCGTCTGCTGGCACAGATCACCTTGAAGGACGGCCGCGTCTGGTACGAACGCCCAGCGGAGTAGCGCCCGCCGTTACGGATGCGGTCCCCACGGCGCGGCGTGCAGCAGCTTGACCTCCTGCGTCATCACCAGCGGACGGAACCTGCTGGCGAAGCCCTCAACGAAATCGACATTGGCGAACACGCCTGCCCAGTGCGCGCGACGATCGGCATCATCGTCGAACTTCCACAGGTGCCCGAGCTGGTCGATCATCCCGGTGTCGCTCTGGAACTAGCCAATAAGCTTCTTGTCGTGACCGCCCTTCTGTAGCGCCGGAAAACCGAACTCCTGATAGAGCTTCACGGCTTCTGCCATCTTGCCGACGTAGAGCGGGTGCGCAGTTCGTAAAGTGCCATGGATGGCTTCCTTCCCGGTCGTGGTCGTTCAATCTAGCGCCGACAGGAATAGCGGGCCAGTTTCGCCACGGACGGAAACGCACTATCGGTAGGGGTAACAACTGGAGCAGCCACCCCATGCCACGTCTCCGCTTCGGCGCCTTCCTCGCCCCGCATCATCCGATCGGCGAGCATCCTATGTTGCAGTTCCGCCGCGATCTCGATCTCGTCGAGCGCCTGGACCAACTCGGCTACGACGAATTCTGGTGCGGCGAGCATCACTCCAGCGGCTGGGAAATGATCGCGTCGCCCGAGATGTTCCTCGCCGCGGCAGGCGAACGCACCAGGCGCATCATGCTGGCCACTGGCGTCGTCTCCCTGCCCTATCACCATCCGTTCAATGTCGCCCAGCGCATGGTGCAACTCGACCACATGACAGGCGGACGCGCGATCTTCGGTTCAGGACCCGGCGCACTGGCATCCGATGCGCATACGCTCGGCATTGATCCGATGGTGCTGCGCGATCGCCAGGACGAAGCCATCGGCATCATCCGCCGGCTGTTCAACGGCGAGCGCGTCACCGCCAAATCCGAGTGGTTCACGTTGCAGGATGCCGCGCTGCAACTGCTGCCGTTGCAGGAGGAAATGCCGTTCGCGGTCGCCTCCCAGATCAGCCCGTCCGGCATGACGCTGGCCGGCAAGCACGGCATCGGCATCATCTCCATCGGTTCGCTGTCCGAGGAAGGCCTGAACGCACTTCCAACGCAATGGGGTTTCGCCGAGGCCGCCGCCGCCAAGCACGGCAAGATCGCGGACCGCAAGAACTGGCGCGTGCTGCTGAGCTGGCACATCGCTGAAACACGCGAGAAGGCCCGTGCCGAGGCCCGCGATGGCCTGATGCGCCACCACAACGAATATATCACTGGCACGCTACAACGCCCTGGCGCGCGCCCGTTCAAGACACCCGATGAGGCCGTGGACAAGACCGCGTTCGCGGCAGGCGCTGTGTCCACGATCGGCACGCCGGACGACCTGGTGGAACGTATCAAATCAGTGCTGGAAATGAGCGGTGGGTTCGGCACTGTCGTCGGGTTCGTGCACGATTGGGCCAACCCGGAAAACACCATGCGTAGCTGGGACATGGTGGCGCGCTACGTGGTGCCGGAGATCAACGGATACCTCGCCGGACTGCGCAAGTCGCAGGACTTCGTCACCAACAACCGTGCCGTATTCGACAGGAGCCGCGAGGCGATCATGGCGAAGATCCTGGAGAACGAGGCTGGCGCCGCCGCGCTGGCGGTCACGCGCTCGCCGATGCTGACCGCGTCCGCCAGCAACGTGCCTGATTTCGAGAAGGTGCGGACGGGGACATGACGGAGGCACAGCTGACGATCAACGCGCAGCCCGGCGCGAATTGACGACCTCGATCCCGGCCATGGCCAGCCTGATTGGTACTGAAATCTGACTACGGGTGAGTGGCGCCTTGGGCGCGAGCATCCTCACCAACTTTCAGCGCGACATTCGACGCCTAACCCTTGATCGTGATTTCCACGCTTTCCGGGGGAACACCAAAATACATGGATAGGCCGGCCTTGGCCTCCGCAATCGTCAGACCGTTGCCCCGGTCCTTTTCGGTTGTGGCAACGGTTGTTGGCGGCTCTTGGTCAACAGGTTCTTGATGAAAGAACGTTACACTCTGTTCGATAAGATCCAATTGCCCAGTGCGCCAACCGATTGATTGCCATGACGTACTCTGCGAATGGCCATCACTGGCCTGGTTGGACCACCATGCTGGATAGGAACGAGCACTCTTCGGCAATGGGAACCCGAGAATCGCCTCAAGGTTAAACTAGGTAGTCAATGCTTCAGCCAGCAAGCCCTCAGGCAGCCCCGATGACGTGAAGCGCCGCTTTCCCGCGACGGACAGCCTTTGTGGCTAACCGCCGATCGAAGGTCGCCAATTTACCGCCATTGGCAACTGCGAGGGCCAGAAGATAGGTGTCTGTCACCTGCCCAGGCGTCGTAATCTGACCGGCATCAACGAGTTCGGACGCCACCAAGCTGAGGTCATCCTTCCAGAAGATATGGCCGGGGAGCGCCCGCAGCCGCACGACGATCGGCACGGCATCGGCCGGCGAGCCAACCGTGTTCGGGTATTTTGGGTGGCCAACGATGCGGATTACACCATTTTCGGTCAGAGGGCAGGTTGCCCACGAAGCCGCCCCAGTGGTGCGAAACCATCCGTGGGCGGCGTCATGCCCGACATGCATCGGGTCTATCAAAGCGATCAGCACATTGACGTCGAGAAGAAAGGTCACGCCAGTTCGTCGCGGAGCGCATTGATGATTTCCGACGTAACGATGACGTCCGCCCTGCGTATGGGCAGGAGGGGCACGCCATTTCGTTCGGCCGCCGCAGCGGGTGGTCGTAACGAATGTCGCGCCAGTTCGGACACGACCTTCCCGACAGTCTGGTGCCTCTCACGGGCGATAGCCTTCACTGCAGCGAGGACATCGTCGTCAATGGCTAGGGTCGTCCGCATGAAGGTATTCCTATTGCGCATCAAGCATCATACATCCGAATAGGCCCCACGCCAGCTCGCTGCAGCTTCGGACCCACCAATTGAGAGCGCCTAACGTCTGCCGATGAGTGCCTCCGATGTTGGTCGTATCAGTTGACCTAGTACCGTCAGAACCCAAAGATGGCAGGCTAGGCTCATGGGGAGCTGCAAACGGTGACAAGACTTTCTTCTGCCACACCGGCTCAACCAATGACCGGCCCCCTCGCTGGCATTCGTGTACTCGATCTGACCACCGTGCAGATGGGGCCGTGGTGCACGCGCATCCTCACTGACCTTGGCGCCGACACGATCAAGGTCGAAGCGCCGGAGGGCGATTCGAACCGCTATACCGGCGTGCCCCGGCATCGCGGCATGAGCGGCACGTTTCAGCACAACGCGCGTGGCAAGCGCAGCATCGCGATGGACCTCAAGCAGCCGGCGGCTCGCGAGGCGTTGTTGCGATTGGTGCCGACAGTCGATGCATTCGCCTCGAATATCCGGCCGCAGGCACTCGAACGTTTGGGTCTCGACTATGAGGCGGTGAAGCAGGTCAACCCTTCCATCGTCTATCTCAGCATGGTCGGCTACGGCAGCGGCGGGCGTTATGCAGGGCGTCCCGCATACGACGACCTGATCCAGGCCGCGTCAGGTGTTGCGATGCTGTTGCAACGCTCCACCGGCCAGCCGCGCTTCATCCCGATGGCGGCGATCGATCGCATCGTCGGTTCGGCCGCGGCCAATGCACTGCTCGCCGGATTGCTGGCACGCGCACGCACCGGGATCGGCCAGCGGATCGAGGTCCCGATGTTCGAGACCATGGCGCAGTTCGTGCTGTCCGAGCATATGCAGGGCCGCACCTTCGATCCGCCCACCAGTCCCGCCGGCTACCCGCGCACACTCTCGCCGCATCGTCGGCCATATCAGACCAGGGACGGATGGATTGCTGTGCTCCCCTACAACGATGGCCAGTGGCGCCGCTTCTTCGAGGCCATCGGCAAGTCGCATATCGTGGAGACCGATCCGCGCTTCGCCGACATCACCGCCCGCACGGCCAACATCGACGCGCTCTACCAGATGATCGGCGAGGAACTGCAGCATCGCACCACCGACGAGTGGCTTGAACTCCTGCAGCAGAATGACATTCCCATGCATCCGCCCGAACACGCTGGAGAGCTTGCTCGACGACCCGCATCTCGCGGATATCGAATTCTTCCGCCTCGAAGAGCATCCGTCCGAAGGCCGCATCCGCACCATGCGCGAGCCCAGCACCTGGTCGGAAACCGTGCCGCCCGCCACCGGTCGTTTCGCGCCGCGGCTCGGCCAGCACACGCGCGAGATCCTGGCAGAGGCAGGTTACACACGAGATGAGATCGACACGCTGATTGCGCAACGCACCGCGATGACGGACGGCGCCAACGACTGAGAACAAAAGGGGGAGACGATGACCTTACGTGTGCCAATGGTATCGCTGGAACATGCGCGCGAACTTGGGCAGGCGATGGGTCTGCCGGCTCGGCGTACGCAGAGCGAAGCGTTCCGCGTGGTGGCCAACAATCCCGGCGTCGCCCGCGTGGCATTCAGTCAATTGCTGCAATTGCTGGAGAACAACACGTTCGACACGCGGCTGCGCGAAATGATGATCATGCGCATCGGCTGGGTCACCGGTTCGGCCTATGAGTGGACCCAGCACTGGCGGGTCGCGACCACGGCGGGTATTCCCCCCGAGGATATCCTGGCAGTGCGCGATTGGCGCAACTCTGATCGGCTGACCCCGGCGGACAAGGCGATCCTGGCCGCAACCGACGAGTGCCTCGGGGGGAAATCAATTTCGGATGCCGTCTGGGCCGAGGTGACGGAGCACGTCACCGATCCTGGCCAGCAGGTGGAGTTCATCATCGCCATGGGCAACTGGATGTCGTTCTCGCTGCTGTTCCGCAATCTGCGCATTCCGCTGGCGGACGGTATTGCGGTATGGCCGCCCGACGGTCTGGCGTCACCGGCGGCTGCGGGTTAGGTACAGCGCCCTCCGTCATCACGATCAGGCAAGAAGGAAACGACAATGCCCGAGCACCCAGACATTCCGCTATTGGATCATGAATTGGCGGAGGACGAACTGACGTGGATGAAGTCAGTCTATCAAGACTTCGACACGATCCGCACTTCGTTCGTCGGACGGGAAGCAGCATTCAACCCGAAGCAGGCGCTGCGGGAGGTTCTCAGCCAGGACGAATACAAACTCGCGGCCGAGGTGGACCTCTCGGGACCCGGCCCCTGGCGCCTCGGCCAGAACCGCCATGGCCGCGGCGTGGCCGCTGTCTTCCTGCCAAGGGTTGAGTTGCACAGGCACGCGAAGAGCCGAACCGACCAGTTCCCGATGTACGTCGTCGGCGAGGCGGATGGATTCTCCATCGGTGACGATGGGCAGCCCGTACTGACGCCGGTGACCGGTGGGGGCCACTTCCATAATTCGCCGGACGCGCCGCATGCGTTCTTGCCGAAGGTAGGCAAGCCGATACCGGAGAACTGGGAAATCGCTTTCATCGCGATCACGCCGAGGAACCTGAGAGAGGATACGCAGGCGGTGTCAGACGACGTCAGGGCGGCCTATAAGCGCGTGGTTGGCATGGATGCGCCGCGAGAGGTATAGCGGCGCGTCCCGAGGAGGATCTCTGTCCGCGGGTAGATGGTGCCAGGGTGCGGCCGCGCACGTGACCACGAGCGTTGTTGGGGCACGTTGCTTGACACTGCGAAGCGCCGCCGACTATTTCAGGCCGCGATGGGCGCGTAGCTCAGCGGGAGAGCATTCGCTTCACACGCGAAGGGTCACAGGTTCAATCCCTGTCGCGCCCACCATTGCAGATGACAAGCCGCGTCTAAACCCAATCCAACATCGGTACCAGACGCATTTCATCCGCCGCGTTCGGCAGCGGTGCAAATCATTGCGTATGTGCTGCCATTCTGCGACGTGGCAGGCGCCCCCCTCCCGCAAAGAGAGGGGGGATAGGGCTAGACGGCTTCCTTCAATTCCTTGGCGACGCGGAAGGCGACCTTCTTGCTCGCCTTGATCTTGATCGCCTCGCCGGTGGCCGGGTTACGGCCCATGCGCGCAGCGCGCTTGCGCACCTGCAGCACGCCCAAGCCGTTCAGGCGGATCTTGTCGCCCTTCTTCAGATGCTTGGTGACCAGGCCCACCATCTCGCTGAGCATGGCGTCTGCCTGCTTCTTGGGAAGCTCGTGACTTTCCGACAGTGCCGCCGCCAGGTGCTTGAGTGTGACGGTGGCTTGCGGCGCGGCCGCTTTGGCGGGCGCTGCGGCCTTCGGGGACTTTGCCGCGGACTTGGCTGCCGCGGGTGCCTTTTTTAATGCCATGGCTGACCAACTCGCTGTTACAGGTTGAGTAGTCCGGCGACGGAATCATGGTTTTCCCCGCAGGACAAGCATTTCTTGCAGTCTTGTGTCCGACTCAGGGGACTTTGCAGCGCCGCCGCCTGTGGCATGGTGTGGTGAATCCAACCAAGGAGGGGCGCAATCATGTACGATGTCCACTACTGGCCGACACCGAACGGCAAGAAGGTGACAATCCTGCTGGAGGAGCTCGGCGTTCCGTACAAAGTAGTGCCATGTAATATCGGCCGAGGTGACCAGTTCACCCCGGAATTCCTCAAGATGAACCCAAATCACCGGATGCCGGTGTTGGTGGATCATCATCCGGCAGGTGGCGGCGAGCCGATCGCTGTCTTCGAGTCCGGCGCGATCATGCTGTATGTGGCGGAAAAAGAGGGCAAATTCTTTCCGCAGGCGACGCGACCGAAATACCAGGTCATGCAGTGGCTGATCTGGCAGATGGCCAACCAGGGGCCCAAAAGCGGCGAGTGCGGCCATTTCCGCCGGCTGGGCGACAGCAAGGGCGACCAGACCTACGCGGTGACGCGCTTCACCGACGAGGTGAACCGGATGTACGGGGTGCTCAACAACCGGCTGTATGAAAGCCAGTACCTCGCCGGCGACGAGTACACGATCGCCGACATGATCTGCTACCCGTGGACGGTGAACTGGAAGGCGCAGGGCCAGGACATCGAGGAGTTCAAGTACTTCAAGCGCTGGTTCGACGATCTGGCCGCGCGGCCGGGCGTCCAGCGCGGCATGGCGGTTGGTGCCGACCTGTCAGAGGATCAGTCCAAGCTGCCGCAGGAGGAGCGCGATCGCCGGGCGAAGATCCTCTACAACCAGCGAGCCCGGCCCGTACCGGCGTAACGATCGCGGGAGCACACGGCCGGATGAATTGGGTGGCTGTGCCTGGGCCCAGCCAAACCGGGCCAGTCATGCCGCCCCCTCATGGTCGTGCCATACCCGCACTGTCACGCCGGTCCCACCGTCACGCCGGTCCCACCGTCATGCCGACGCAGGTCGGCACCCACGTCTTTGCTGCCACCGGCAAGGTCGTGCGTCAGTTTGATCAACTGACGCACGACCCCGCCAAGCAAAGATCCGGATCAGTACCTCTTCGCCCCTGACCTCACCGTGCATGCAGATTATCGCCGAAGAATTTCAGCGCGCGCGCGGCGATCTCCCCATGCAGGATGTGCCGATTGACACCCGGCTTATCGATGCAACCCTCGGGGAACTCGTTCCTGCCTTCCTCGTCGCACTCATTGGTGAAGATCTCATGGTCAACCGCCCCAGGAATCACCCAGAGCTGGGAATGCGGAATATGCCGCGCGGCAAACACCGCGTTCTCCTTGGGCGGCGTTTGCGTATCGGATGCGCCCACCGTCAGAAAGGCCGGAACCTTCAGTTCGCCCAGTCCGGCCGCATCCATGCCGAACGCCTGGATGATCCCGGGCGCCATCGCCATCACCGCCTTCACGCGATGATCAGCAACATTCAGCGCCGGCGCCGCGTCGAGCGGCAACTCCTTGCGGATGGCCTCTGGAATCTGCGGATTGTTGATGAAGCGGCGCTGGAACGCCAGGAACAGGTCCGGATTGATCCGCGCGCCGCCGATCCAAAGCGCCGTGAAGCCGCCCTGCGAGTGTCCCATGACACCGATGCGATCAGGGTCGATCCGCGGACCCCACACCGGATCGGCCAGCAGGTGGTCGATGTCCAGGCTGATATCGACCGGGCGCTGCCAGATCATGTTGGCGAGATAGCCGATCTCCCGGTCATAGGTGTTGGCGCGATAGTGGTTCAGTCCGGCCACGATGTAGCCGTGTGACGCCAGCGCCTGTGCCAGCCAGACGTACTGCCATGGGTCGCTGCCGCGGCCGTGCGACAGCATGATGAGCGGATGCTTCGCGCCATCGTCGATGAACGGCGCATCCGTGTAGAGACGAAGATTGATGGTGAACGGCACGTGGAATTGCGCGGCGGACGGATCCTTCAGTGCCGCCGGATAGAACACCGCCATCCACATCGGGCGATGATCCGTTGCCGTGACATATTCGATCTGGGCAACCCCCACCGGGTAGGCGGCGGGGGCAGCATCCGCCCGCACTGTCGCGATGCCAAGGAATGCCACCACGGCAATGATCGCTAGACGGGACCGGAAGTGCATGGTTTCGATTCGCTCGCGGCTACAAAAGGTTCCGACAGGTGTTGCAGCAGCATTGCCATAGGTCAACACCGGAACGCGTAGGCAACGGCGGCGCATCACCGGCAAACAGCCAAAGGCAACCACCACATTCATGGAGTCGATAGGACATCCGGGCCACCGGCCGTGCTACGCACGCAGCCTCCCCGCGATCGTCAGGAGCGTGCATGAGCGACCAAAGACGGCCCACCCACCCAAAGGATCACCTCGCATCCGCCGATGTGGATGGCTTCGATTCGCTGACCGAACTCGCATTGGACATGCGTTCGTCATGGAACCATTCGACCGATCAGGTGTGGCGGCTGCTTGATCCCGTGCTGTGGGACATCACCCATAACCCCTGGGTCATCCTCCAGACGGTTTCGCGAGCGAAGCTCCAGTCCATGCTTGCCGAACCCGCCTTTCGCAAGACGGTTGACGATCTGGTGCAGGCCAGGCGCGAGGACGCCGAGGCACCTGCGTGGTTTCAACAGACCCACGCGGACTCACCGCTAAGCTGCGTCGCCTATTTCAGCATGGAGTTCATGCTGAGCGAAGCATTGCCGATCTATTCGGGCGGACTTGGCAACGTCGCCGGTGACCAGCTCAAGGCCGCGAGCGATCTGGGCGTGCCGGTTGTCGGCATCGGACTGCTCTATCAGCAGGGCTATTTCCGTCAGGTGATCGACAAGGACGGCGCGCAACAAGCGCTGTTTCCGTACAATGATCCCGGCCAACTCCCGATCACGCCACTGCGCAAAGCCGATGGCGAGTGGATGCGTCTGGAGATCGCGCTGCCCGGGTACCCGCTCTGGCTGCGTGCCTGGCAGGTGCAGGTCGGCCGCGTGAAACTGTATTTGCTGGACAGCAATGACGCAGCGAATTATCCGGAGCATCGCGGCATCACTAGTGAGCTATACGGCGGCGGACCAGAACTGCGTCTCAAGCAGGAACTATTGCTGGGTATCGGTGGCTGGCGATTGCTTGCCGCACTCGGCATCAAGCCGGAGGTCTGCCATCTGAACGAGGGACATGCCGCTTTCGCGGTGCTCGAACGCGCGCGAAGCTTCATGCAGGAGACCGGTCATGATTTCGCGGCCGCATTGGCCGCCACCAGGGCAGGCAATCTGTTCACCACCCATACCGCGGTCGCCGCCGGCTTCGACCGTTTCCCGCCTGACCTCATCGAGCAGTACCTCGCCGCCTATGCGCAAACACAACTTGGCATATCCAGCCACGATCTCTTGGCTCTCGGCCGCCAGGATCCAAACAACGCAGCGGAGCCCTTCAACATCGCCTATCTGGCAATCCGTGGCAGCGCGGCGGTGAATGGAGTGAGCCAATTGCATGGCCGTGTCAGCAGACACCTGTTCGGACCGCTCTTTCCACGCTGGCCCACTGCGGAAGTGCCGATGGAGCATGTGACCAACGGCGTCCATATGCCAACCTGGGATTCGGCGGCGGCCGACGATATCTGGACGGAAGCCTGCGGCAAGCAGCGCTGGATGGGCGGCACAGCGACGCTTGGGGACGACATTCGCAGCATACCCGACGATCGTCTTTGGCAATTCCGTGCCGAGGCCCGCAAGTCCCTCGTTGACTACGCTCGCAAGCGATTGTCCCGGCAGCTGGCCACCTATGGCACGTCGTCCGACGCGGTCGATGTGCAGCGGCTGTTCGACAGCAACACATTGACGCTCGGTTTTGCCCGGCGCTTCGCCACCTACAAGAGACCAAACCTCCTGCTGCATGATCCGGAGCGCCTGCTGCGCCTGTTGAACGATCAGCAGCGGCCAGTGCAACTCATCATTGCCGGCAAGGCCCACCCCGCCGACCATGCGGGGCAGGCCATGATCCAGGAGTGGATGCGGTTTGTCCGCCGCCCCGAGGCGCGCCGGCACGTGGTGTTCCTCAGCGACTACGACATGCACCTGACCGAGCACTTGGTGCAGGGGGTGGATGTCTGGCTCAACACGCCGCGACGCCCCTGGGAAGCGTGTGGCACCAGCGGCATGAAGGTCCTCGTCAACGGTGGGATCAATCTGTCTGAACTGGACGGTTGGTGGGCCGAAGCCTACTCGCCCGAAATCGGCTGGGCATTGGGCGATGGCCAAGAACATGACGACGCTCCCGCCTGGGACGCGATCGATGCCGAGGCGCTCTATAACCTGCTCGAGCAACAAGTGGTCCCGGAGTTCTACACGCGTGATCAGCAAGGCATCCCCACAGCCTGGGTGACGCGCATCCGCGAAAGCATGGCGAGACTGACGCCACGGTTTTCTACCAATCGCACTGTCGGCGAATACACCGAGCGATTCTACCTGCCGAGAGCCGCGGCCTACCTTCAGCGCGCTGCCGACGCCGGCAAGGGCGGCCGGGTGATCGCCAATTGGCAACGCTCGCTCGACCAGAATTGGGCCGCAATACGCTTCGGCGGTCTGAATGTGGAAACCGCCGGTGATCGGCACGTATTTGAAGCGCACGTTTATCTCGGCGAGCTCGACCCGGATGCAGTGTGCGTCGAGCTCTACGCTGAATGTGCCGCGACCGGAACGCCCCTGCGGCAGGCAATGCAGCGAGTTCGCGCTCTGGTCGGCGTCGTGGGCGGTTATGTCTACCGCGGCGAGGTACCGGCGACCCGTTCACCAACTGACTACACGGCGCGCGTGATCCCGTACTGCGCCGGCGTTGCGGTCCCGTTGGAAGCACCGCACATCCTGTGGCAACGCTGATCGACGGAAGTGTCATGTTTCCAAGTCCAACGCGCATGTTCCTGACCAAGGGTGTCGGCGTCCATCGCCACGCGCTCGCGGCGTTCGAATTCGCCTTGCGCGATGCGGACATCGAGCAGCAGAACCTGGTGTATGTCTCGTCGATCCTGCCGCCCCACTGCGCGGTCATCACCCGCGAGGAAGGTGTCGAGCTGCTGAAGCCAGGCGACATCACCTTCTGTGTCCTCGCCCGCTCGGAGACCAATGAATTCGGCCGCCGTGTCTACGCCAGCCTCGGTTTGGCCAGACCCGCCGACCCGGAAATGTATGGCTACATTTCGGAACTGCACGGCTACGGCATGGCCGCCGAGGCCAGCGGCGAACAGGCCGAGGATCTCGCCGCCACGATGCTCGCCTCCACACTCGGGCTTGATTTCGATCCCGACGCCGCATGGAATGAGCGCCGGCAGATCTACGAACACAGCAATCTGATCATCGACAGCACATCGATCACGGCGGCAGCCGAGTGTGGCCCCAGCGATCAATGGACCTGTGCGATCGCTGCCGCCGTCTTCCTGTTCAGCTGAAGTCAGCGATGGCCTCGCAAACCCCCGTCATCGCCGGGCTTTGTCTATCGTCATTGCGGGTTTTGCCTATCGGCTTCGTTAATCGTCATGGCCGGGCGTGTCCCGGCCATCCTCGCGCGATGGTTGCTGACTGGCACTGCATCGTTCGCACCCGGAGCGCGGACCAAGCCAAGCCATGACGGCGTGCAGCGTCAAGACGCCAGGCGCGCCCCCTCCTGCACCGGATTCCAATTCTGTTGCAGGTCCCGCGCCGAGGCCAGCACCAGATCGGCCGCCGCCATCTGCACCAGCGAGCAGAAACTCGTCGCCGTGCTGCGGAACGTGCCGTTCTCCGACAGCTTGTTCATCGGTGCCCCACCCGCGCAGACCGAGAAGTACTCGCAGCTCGCCCGGCATGCCTCCACGCCCGCGTCGATGTCGCGCTGCATCGCCGCGAGCCACCGGCTATCGCGGATCTGCTCCATCGAGTCAGTATTGATATTGCCAATCAAAAAATCGTTGTAGTCGGAATTCTTATAGCCAAGCAGCTCCGGCGAGAACGTCGAAACATTCCCCAGGCAATCGACATTCATCATCGCCAGCGGCTCGACCTGCTGGTTGCGGAACGGTGCACCGTTCGACCGGAACACCGCAGAGATCATGCTGTCGACCTCCCGCACGAACTTCACCCGATCCCCGGCGCGCGCCAATTGCCAGAACCGCTTCAGGAACGCATGAAACCGCGCCCGCACGTCGTCCCCACCCATCATCTCGGACACATGCTGGCCTTCTGACTCCTCCACGTTGAAGCAGACATTGTCGATGCCCTCCTCAACGAAGAATGCATACATCTCATCCGCAAGACCCAGACTCTCGCGCGTCAGCACCGAGATCGTGTGGAACGGCATCTGCCGCTCCCGCAACAGCCGGATCCCCGCCATCGTCTTGTCGAACGTGCCTTGGCCCGATCGCGTCACCCGCACACGATCATGCAGATGCCGCGGCCCATCGACGCTGACCCCCACATCGACCGACCACTCGGCAAAGAACTCGCACCAAGCCGGCGAGATCAGCATCCCGTTGGTCTGGAACGAATGCCCAACGCACACATGGTCCGGCCGCAACCGTTCGATGCTCGCGAACGCCTCGCGATAGAACGCAATCGGCACCACCAGCGGCTCGCCCGCATGCCAGATCACGTTGACATGCGGCCCAGCCCATCCCGACGCAAACAACTTGGAAAACAGGTTGAGGACAGTGCTCTGCGCGATTACCGTCCGATCGTTGCGCGACGGCAGATAACAATACGAACAGTTGATGTTGCAGAACGGCGTAGGCTGAACGACGACGACGTCGACCTGAGGCGTCCCCCCCGTCGTCATGGCCGGCGCAGGCCGGCCACCCACGTCGCTCATCTGCCGACGCTAATTGCGCCAGCCACCATTGCGCCAGTTATGCCAGCCGCCGTTGCCCCAGCCACCGTTGCGCCAGCCGCCGCCGTTGCGCCATGGGCCAGCATTGAACCAGCCGCCATTGCCCCACCCGTTGCCCCATGGCCGAGCGTTCGCCCAGGCCGGATATCCGCCGTTGCCCCAGACACTGCCGCCATTGCCCCAGCCAAGCCCGTTACCGTTCAGCCAGAACGCCAGTTTCACATCGGGATCCGTGCTCTGCCCCTGCTGGCCGCCCAGCATTTCCACTCGAGCCTGGTCGACCCCATCCCTGATCGCCTGCAACTCCTCAGCGACCGAGAACGTGCTGGGCGGCGCTGCGCGCTGCGGCTCGGGTTCCACCGGGGTCGCCTTGGCGGCTCCGGAGGCGAGCGCGACCGAGAGGCCGAATGCGCCCGACGGAAGCAGTGAGGTCAGTAACTGCAGATAGCGGTTGCGCAAAGACATGGTCTCTCCTGGTGCGTTCCCTGGTGCGACTCCAACCGAGTTGCACGCTAACCGTTGGCGACAGTCCATTCAACTCGCATATGGATGAAGTGTAATCGTGGCCGCACTGCGGCGGCTCCTGCAACGGTCTGTGACACCAGCCTGTTAGGCGGCAGCGCTGACCACCGGATCACCCGACGCAAGCGACACGAGCCTGCGCAGAGCCACAGCATCCCCAAGTGCCGTCGCAAGCTCCGCCGCCGTCAGCGCTGCCAGCGCGGACTCCAGCCCGTCCGTCTCCTCCAGCTTGGTCCGCGCCACCAGCAGCGTGACATCGATCGGGTCGATGCGCGGTCGTCGCGGCGGCGGCAGCATCGCCTCATGCATGCGCAACAGTCGCGTATCGTTCAACAGTGCCGCGATATTCGGCGTCCCCAGCGCCTGCCATTCGCGCTGCAACGCGGCGGCACGTGACACGACGGGCGGCGGCGCCGTCTGCTCCGGCGTTCGCAACAGCATCGCCCGCCGCGAAGCACGTCCGGTCCACAGCACCATTGGAATCGCCAGCGCCAGGCCAAGCACCACCGGCAGCATCCACGCCGCCAGGTACGGTGACACGAACCAGGCCGCCCCGCCGAGCAGCACGCCAAGTATCGTATGCCGCCGATACAGCCGCACCGTTTCGCGCACGGGGATCGCGCCGCCATCGCGCCGTTGCACGTTCCATCCCGAATCGCGTCCGCATAGAATCGCCGCCACATCGATCGTCTGCGTCAGCATCACCACCGGCGCCATCAGTCCCGCGATGATCGTCTCCAGCACCAGCCCAGCCAGCAACCGCAACATGCCGCCACAACCGCGCCGTTCCCTCCCGCTCACCAGCACCGCCACGCAGCCGAACAGTTTCGGCAACAGCAGCAATCCCATGGTGCCGACGAACATCCACATGGCGCGCACCGGATCGACCACCGGCCATTGCGGGAACAGCGACTTCCCCGCCGGGAAGTAATCCGGCTGCACGAACCGCGCCTGCACCGCGATCAGGATGCCGGTAAGGATGAACAGCAGCCACAGCGGCGCGGTCAGATACGACCCAATGCCGGTCAGCAAATGCAGCCGGCTTATCGGGGATAGTCCCCGTGTCGGCAGCACGGCCGCGTGCTGGAGATTGCCTTGGCACCACCGACGATCCCGCACCGCGAGATCGGTCAACGTCGGCGGCACTTCCTCATAGCTGCCGTCAACGCCAGGCACCATGTGGATAGCCCAGCCGCCACGCCGCATCAGGCCGGCCTCGACGAAGTCATGGCTCATGATCGGCCCGCCGAACGGCTTCCTTCCACCGAGTTCCGGCAACCCTGCGCATTCGGCAAACGCGCGCGTGCGGATCAGCGCATTATGTCCCCAGTAATTGCCCTCGGCGCCATGCCACCATGCGATGCCGTGCGCGATCAGCGGCCCGTAGATACGCCCGGCGAACTGCTGCACCCGCGCGAACAACGTCGTCGCGCCGGTGATCACCGGGAGCGTCTGGATCAGCCCGACATCGTCATGCCGCTCCATCGCGCCAACCAATCGCACCAGCGTGTCGCCGCTCATCAGGCTGTCGGCGTCGAGGATCAGGAACTGCTGATAGGCACCGCCGAACCGCTGCACCCACTCCGCGATGTTGCCGGACTTGCGCGCGATATTCTTCGGCCGCCGCCGATAGAAGATGCGTCCATGCCCACCGGTGCGCTCGCGCAACGCGAGGAACCCAGCCTCCTCGGCGATCCACACCGCCGGATCGGTGGTGTCACTCAGAATGAACACATCGAACGCCTCGCACGCGCCTGCTTCGCGCAGCGACTCATCGATCGCCTGCAGCTCGGCCATGGTGCGCGTAGGCTGCTCATTATAGCTCGGCATCAACAGCGCGGTGCGCGTCTGCAGCTGAGGCAACTTGGTATCGGGACCGGTACCCAGCCGGCGTCCGCCACCACCCAGCAGCGAACAGAAGCCTGCAAGCGCGCTGGTGAACGACAATGCGATCCACGCGAACAGCGCGACGAACAGCAGCATCATGACCACACCGAGCGCGGTCAGGCCGTTCACCGCGAACACCTGGTACATCTCGACCGCGCCGGCGCCCGTCAATGCGATCGCGCCACCAATGACCACGACCCGTCGCAACAACATGGCGCGTGGCGCACTGGCCGGGCGCGGTGAACGCGGCGGCGACTTCGCGCAACGACTGCGTCGGCATCGCAAGCGGCGCCTCATCCGGCAGCGCGCGAAAAACGGTTGTCGCGATCAGGTTGTCGTCCACCGATACAACCATGTTTCGCTGAGCGGCGTCTCGCCGTCCACCAGCCGGGCGTGCATCTCGACCAGCTTCTCGCTGCCCTGATTGAGCTGGAAGCTCAGCCGCCAGCCACCGGTCGAGGGGTTCTGCTCAACCACAGAATGCTCGATCTGTCCCTTGCTGGCACCGACATCAATCGTGGGCAATGCGTCGGCCTTGCGGTCCTTCAACGGCCCACCGGCAAAGTCGATGATGAACAGCCGGTTCTTCTGATCCCACGCCAGTCCGCAGCGTGTCCCGACAACCTCCGCGAGGTTGCGCTCGAACGGCGCCGTCGAACACCAATGCAGCCGGTAGCTCTGGATATATTCGCCTTTCGCCTTCAGCGGTTCGTGCGGCCGCCAGAACACGACCATGTTGTCGTTGACCTCGCTGTTGCTGGGAATTTCCACCAGCTCAACGACTCCCTCGCCCCAATCGCCGATCGGCTCGACCCAGAGGGATGGGCGGTTCTCATAGTGCGCCTCGAGGTCCTCGTAATCCGAGAACTTCCGCTCGCGCTGCATGAACCCAAAGCCGCGCATGCCGCCATCGGCAAACGCGCTGATCTGCAAGGCCTGTGGATTCGCCAACGGCCGCCAAACGCGCTCGCCCTTGCCGGTCCACAGCAACAGTCCGTTCGAGTCGTGCACCGCCTCGCGATAGTCATCGACGCGCACGCGGTCGTTGTTGTCGAACATGAACATCGAGGTCAGCGGAGCGATGCCCGAGGCTGCGATGTCGACACGCGGATACAGCACTGCCTCGGTGTCGAACACCGTCTCCTGGCCCGGCCGGATGGTAAAGCGAAATGCCGCCGTAGCGCTCGGGCTGTCGAGCAGCGCATGTACCACCAACGCATCCGCGCCCTTGGCCGGACGTTCCAGCCAGAAGGTTCGGAACAGCGGGAATTCCTCGCCGGCCGGGTCCGCGGTCTTGATCGCCAGCCCACGTGCCGAGATCCCGTAGCCCTGATGCTTCGCCACGGCACGGAAATAACTCGCGCCGAGGAACGCGCAGACCTCGTCGTTATAGTCCGGGCGGTTCAGTGGATAGTGCAGGCGGAAACCGGCGAAGCCGATGTCGGCGGTGGGCGGCGTCACCTTGTCGAAGGTGAATAGGCTCGCATCGTAGCGGATGCGTGTGGCGTTGCCGTTGGCGACTTCATAAACCACGATCGGGTCTTTGTAGATGTAGCCGCGATGGAAGAACTCCGCGGTGAAGCGCAGCCCCTGGCCGTGCCACAGCGCGTGACCGGGGTCGAACCGGATCGACCGGTACGCTTGGTAATCGAGGTTCTTCAGCGGATCCGGCAGGGTCTGGTCCGGCGCCTGGTACGGATGCTGTGCCATCTGCCGCGCGATGTTGCGCACGGTGCTGGCGTCGAACGCCGTGGTCTCATCCGCGTACGCCGGCACGACGCGCGCCAGGGCCGAGGCGAACGGGAGAAGCGCGCTGCCAAGCAGCAGATTGCGACGATGCATGCGCGCCTTAGACAGCGCGATTGGGGCGAGATCATGCAGTTCAACCGGAGTTGAAGCGAGCCAGATCGAAGCAAGGAGCACGACGGAGTGTCAGAAGGCGAGAAGGCCGGAGATCAATGGCCAGAGGCAAAAAGCCAGAGTTCAAAGAAACCCAAGAGCAGAGGAGGCACAGCAAACATCACTCCCCCTCCCCTTGCGGGAGGGGGCAAGGGGGAGGGGGCAGGGATCAGGCGAGACGGGAAGGCTTCCTCACTTCGCAGCCACGTCAAGCAACTCCGGCGTGAACCCACCCGACTGCCTGTGCCACAGCCGTGCATACGTCCCATTATGGGCCAGCAGCTCGGTATGCGTACCCGCCTCTACGATCCGCCCATGATCCAGCACCACCAGCCGATCCATCCGCGCAATGGTGGACAGCCGGTGCGCGATGGCGATCACCGTGCGCCCCTCCATCAACCCGTCGAGCTGATCCTGGATCGCCGCCTCCACTTCTGAATCCAGCGCCGAGGTGGCCTCGTCCAGCACCAGTATCGGCGCATCCTTCAGGATCACCCGTGCCAGCGCCACCCGCTGCCGCTGCCCGCCGGACAGCTTCACCCCGCGCTCCCCCACATGCGCGTCGTAACCCCGCCGCCCATGCCAGTCCTCCAACCCCAGGATGAACTCATGCGCCTCAGCCCGCCGCGCGGCTTCCTCGATCATCGCCTGCGTCGCCT
This sequence comes from uncultured Alphaproteobacteria bacterium, assembly GCA_963726125.1. GTDB lineage: Bacteria > Pseudomonadota > Alphaproteobacteria > Acetobacterales > Acetobacteraceae > JAMXLO01. The sequence goes on from CAVSBG010000007.1 coordinate 239,553, forward strand.
GCGGCCGCCCATACCGGATGTTATCGCTGATCGAGCGATGCAGCAGCGACGTATCCTGCGTCACCATAGCGATCTGCGTCCGCAGGCTCTCCTGCGTAACCGAGGCGATGTCCTGCCCGTCGATCAGGATGCGCCCCCGCTCCGTGTCGTAGAAATGCAACAGAAGGTTCACCAGCGTGGACTTCCCCGCCCCGGAGGGCCCAACCAGCCCAACCCGCTCGCCAGGCGCGATGCGCAGATCAATCCCATGCAACACCCCACCCCGGTCCGGCCGCCGCTGCCGCCCATAGTCGAAATGCAGGTCCTCGAACCGGATTTCCCCCCGCGTCACGACCAGCTCCCGCGCGTCCGGCGGATCGGGCATCTGCCGCTCCACCGCGATCGACTTCATGCCGTCCTGCACCGTGCCGATATTCTCGAAGATCGAGGTCACGCTGCGCGCCACCCACCCCGCCATGTTGGTGATCTGCCAGGTCAGCGGCAGCACCATCGCCACCGCGCCCACGTTGATGCGCCCGAGGCTCCACTGCCAGATCGCCAACCCCGCGGTGCCGACAATGAGGGAGGCGTTCATCACCGCCAGCAGCACGATATAGCCTGTGATCATGCGCGTCTGGTCGCGGAATGCGCCAGTGTGCAGATCGACCGCCTCGCGCACGAACGCGTCCTCGTCGCGGGCGCGGGCGAACAGCTTGACCGTCAGGATGTTGGTATAACTGTCCACCACCCGCCCGGTCAGCAGCGAGCGCATCTCAGAGACGACGCGCGACCGCTCCCGCAGGCGAGGCACGAAGTAGCACAGGATACCGGCGTAACAGGCGAACCACAGCAGGATTGGCGGTGTCAGGCGCCAGTCGGTGGACGCCAACAGGATCAGCGCGCTGCTGCCGTAGACGGTGATGTACCAGGCAGCATCGAACGACATCACCACGCTCTCGCGCAGTGCCGGCCCGGCCTGGATGACACGATTGGCGATGCGGCCGGCGAAGTCGTTCTGGAAGAACGTCCAGCTCTGCCGCACCACGTGCCAGTGGTTCTGCCAGCGGATCATGTTCGACAGGCCGGGGTTCACGATCTGGTTGATCGTGACCACCTGGCAGAGCAACGCCAGCGGCCGCAGCAGTGCCAGCACGACGACCATGACCAGGAGCTGTGGCCAGGTATCGTGCAGGAATGTCGCGGCGCTATGGGTGGAGACCAGCCCAACGACCCGGCCGATAAAGGCCGGAATGGTCACGTCCAGCACGGCGATCATGCCGCCGAACAGGAACAGCGCCCCGAGCAGCCAGCGCTGCTGCCCCAGATAATGCCAATAGAACGGCGACAGCCCATCGGTCGGCGGCGCCTCGGGCGGCCGGGCAGTGGGATTGAGCAGGGCTTCGGCGCGGCGGAGCATTAATAAATGACCTTCAGCGGGGAGCGGTCGGCAAGTGGTGCCAACTCAGGCTGGACCGCGTCAGGCGTGGCCACGCGGGGCGGGATGGGTAATGCTCATGGGCGCGCCAGTCAACGAACGGCTGCGAAGGAAGGGCGGCGGCGTCTCGTGGATGCCCCGTCAGGTGGTCACGGCAGACAGTGACGGGTAGGGCGAGACGGACAGGGTGCGTCTCACGGATGTCTCATAGGTATCTCGGCGGTTTGCTTGAGAAGATGGCGAGGCGCGGGTGGAGGACCGCGGGGAATCGGCTGGTCGGATTGTATGAGGTGCGGCCTGACTGGTCTACCGGGTGGTCGGAAATCCGCTCGACGTGAACCGGGACGGCGATCCCGCCATGGGCTAGCCCCGTGCGCTCACTTCGAACCGAGTGATGAGGGGCAGGGCGGGTCGGTGCTGACCGACGTGGGGGAAACCCCATTGCACGCCATTACGGCGAGGTATCAGTAGTGTTGTGTGTAAGCGTCGGTCGATTGCGATTAGCCTGTGTTCCCATCGATTGCAACGTTCCGAGCATCTACTGCGTCACCGGCCTGTCAATACATCTGCAAGCGCTTGTCAGGGCAATCGCTTGAAGCCGCCGTTGCGTCCGAAAGTCAGGGAGACCTGTGGCGTCCGCAGTCCAGGAAGAATCTTAGCACGGAGTAAGCAGGCGAGGACGTCGAGGCCACGGAGTAAGGGTTCAAAGCGCTTCGCGCGAAGCGCAATTTGCAGTCTGCTCCGTGGCCTCGACGTCCTCCCTGCTTCCTCCGTGCTGAAACCTTGCGGGACGTTCCACCTGCAGGGTTGCCACGACGCAAGACCAAGGGTGAACCGATCCGATCGCCCGCCGTCGCAATTCAAGCGATTGTCCTGAAGCCTTGTCGGCAGCATCGCAAGCAAGAATCATAGCGCAGATGCAGGAAGACGATGCACGCCGAATACGCAGATAACAGCGAGATGAATGATCTGTCCCAGCGCGCGTCTGCTGTGCGACGCCGCGCCTTGCGATCAAACGCTTAGGCCATGGCCGATGAACCACGCCGGGCTATCTGCGTGCCCTGCGTGCACCCCTTACTGCATCTGCGCCAAGATTCTCTCCTGGGCTGCCTCGCCACGAGGCTGGCAATGCGCGCCGAGGCTGTATGCGACCACGACCCGTACGAGCCTCGTCGGTGGCAGGCTCGATCGATCACAATCACTGTGACGACGTATTAGCGACCCCATCGTAAGCGGCCCGCTTGGGCGGAAGCAATTGCGGCCACACACGGATGATACGGCATGATGGCGGAATGGGGTACGACAAGCCGATCAATCCACAAAGCCAACTGGTCCGTCCCCAGATTCGTTTATGATTCTTTCGGCTGAATCCCGAGTGTCAAACTCTGCTATCAGCTCATAATCTGCCGAACCTTCAGCAGAGCCCGGTGAAATGAACACCAGAAATTTGCCCTGGTATTCCTCAATTACCTCTGTCAGATCAATGCTGTCGATCGGCTCCATGTGTCGTGCACCGCAGTGCGGGCAGTCATCATCGCAACCGCAAGACCACTCATCTTCCCAAGACTCTTTGCATTCCCCACAGACGTACTGGTTACGGAACCATGCCATAGGCTATCCTACTCGAACGGCGTGCAATCACACGGTAGCACCTGTGAGTTCTATATGTGCCGCCACCCATGAAATCAATGTATCCGTTGTCGCGCAATACCTGCATCCGCTGGCGAATTTTCGCCCGGATGTTTCGATTATCCGGGTATGCAGATTGCAACTCATCCTCGAACGCGTAGACCTCTTCGAGCGTGAAGTGACTTTTGCCAATCCGCTCGATGCACCTCATGACGTGGACAAGCCAGCCCTTCGCATCCAGGTCCCTCTGTTTGCGAAGGAATAGGGTGTGACGCCATTTTCCCAGCACGGCAGTTTTCGGCTCGACTATGCCATTGCGTATAATGGCAATCCTTCCCGAATGCGGTATGGCCTGAATCAAAATCCTGCATCCGACCCACCCTTTACGGCGTGCTGCCGGACCAAGCGGTTTCTTCTTTTCGATCATGTCGATGGTGACGAAGTGCTTCGGAATGATGACCAGATTGGTCACCGTCAGACTGGTGAGGTCATAGTTCAACAGGAATATGTTGGGGTTGGCCTTCCCACCGAGCCGACGGAGCATTGCTGGGTAAGCACCGTCATCCACTCTGGAACCAAACTGAGTTCGCTTGCTCTTCAGCTCAAAATTTTCGTTGCAATCCGAACAATGGAAGTCGCCAATTTGGCTATTGTTGGGATACCTGATCAGTGGAAAGCTACCACAATTGGGGCAGTACACTTGGTTTGCGACCCAAGGTTCAGTCAGGACTCTCGCGCGTTGCAGCCCACTGTTGTAAGCAGCGGCCAATCGTTGCTCGAAGTATAAATCCATGTCGGCAGCGTCGCGTGCTCGCAGTTGGACGCCGGCAATCTATCATAGCCCGCATCGGAAGGCCACGTCGTTGCGAAAAGGAGTCGCGTGCCCATGCGATCGCCAGAAGGCATGCTTGCTTTGACGTGACAATTCCGCGAAGACCTTGCGCGCTTGAACCAGCGGCGGTCCGCAAAAGCATGGCGATCATCCGCCGCACAACCCTCAATCTGCTCTCACGCGCCAAACCAACCGCGAATTTGAAAAGAACCGACGCAGCGACGTCGACGATCGCCCCACCCATCGCGGCCTCCCTCGGCCCCAGTCCAGTCGCGGCAGCGAAGTGAGCGCAGAGGTCCTTGCCAGCCGAACCATTTCGCCACACGCCCAGATATACCTTGCCAATTTTTCCAACTTAAGTTAGTATGTCAAACATGGAAGCCGACACGACCCATCCAGCCTCGCCGCCCGATCCACCGCAGGATCAGCCCGGCGACACCATGCCCGAATACATCGCCGTCGTCCTCCACGTGGTCGGCATCCTGCTAGGCTACGGTCGCCATCTCCGCGCCACCATCCGCCATCGCGCCGCCGCCCCCACATTCCCCACCATCGCGGCCGCCTTCGGCACCGCCAACCTCGCCACCATCCTTGCCCACCTCAACCGAGGCATCCTGCGCGCCACGGCGCTACAGCACGTCCTCTTCGCACGCGCCGAAACCGGCCGAGACATCAGCATCGTGACCCGCCGCGTCCGCCCCGATGACGCGTCGCCCGCACCGACAGACCCCCAACCCGAACAGTCAGTGGCTCAACCAGCCAAGCCCAAAGCCGCGCCACGCCCCTCGCTACCCCCAGGCCATGACGATCCTGAACTCTTCATGCCCACACCGGAGGAGCTCGAGCGTCAAGTCCGCCGCCGCGCCGTCGGCCGTACCATCACCGACATCTGCCGCGATCTCGCCGTCGTCCCCGGCTTTTGCACCCCCGAATTCTGGAACGGGATATTCGAAATCATGCATTACTTCGGCGGCAGCGTCGAAACCGTGATGCGAGAGAAGACCCGTCGCGAACAAACCTTCATTCAGGAGCAAGGCAAAAAGCTGGACAGCACCTGGGACTGGTTGCACCTGAAACGAGACGAAATCCGCCAGGTACTCGGCTTTTTCATCGGCGAACGTCCGGTCGATCCTTTCGATCAGTCACCAGCATCGTGCGCCCACGACGCGGCACCGGCCACCGGCCCGCCCTGACCCATCTCAAAAAACCCCTCTCCCGCGGAAGCGGGGGAGGCAGGGAGGGGGTGAGACTGCCCTGCACGGGGCCAGCAAGGCCGGTCCCGCCGTCCCGATTCGTGCCCGGATCAGTCACCGCCAGTGATCTTCGGCATAACCACAGATGCACACGGATAAACACTGATAGTCCGACCGGCCGCAACAACGATGAGCAATTCGGCGAATCACCAGCCGCGCCCCCCGAAGTTCAACAGCAGCCATAAACGCCGTCCTGGCGCTTCAGCGTGTCAAGGCATGGCGCGGCACCGACGCTCATCGAGCGCCCCGCCCACTTTCAATTTGACCCAAGCGCATTCAAAACCGGAAAGCCGCCGCCAATAACCTGCTCAGTGGTCCAAGCAACCTCGCCCTCATCAGTGTGCATCCGTGGTTGAAATACCTAGCGTTGCCTCACGCCTCCCAACCCTCGCTGCCGCAAAGCCAGTGCGCCCTTCAGTGGTCACATCCAACGAACAACGCGGCCGCTCCGACAATCCCTCAAAGCTCACCGTCACCCAGCAACTCGTCCAATGTCCGCCAACGACGCCTCCCGCCCATCGTTTCCGGCAAGGCGCGCAGCGCCTGGAATAGAGACACGGTCAAGATCGTGGCCACGCGGGTCGGGATGGGCGATGCTCACGCCAGCGCCAAAGGGGAGGGCAATACCCATGCAAGCCAACACCGATCACATCGCAACAAGCCACGTCGGAAGCCTGCCCCGTCCGGACGCGCTGATCGCGGCGCATCGAGCCCATGAAGCCGGCGAACCGCTCGACGAACGCGCATTCAACCAAACACTCCGCGAAGCAGTCTCCGAGGTCGTCCGCCACCAGCACGACCTTGGCATCGACATCCCCGGCGACGGCGAGTTCGGCAAACCAATGAGCACGCGTATCCAATACGGATCATGGTGGCGCTACTCATGGGGCCGCCTCGGCGGGCTCGAATACTTCACCGAACCCAGCGCGTTCGATACGACGCCTCGCCGCTCCACTCCGGGCGCGGTCGTATTGACCAGCTTCGGCGATCGCCGCGATCGCAGCCAGTTCGCCGCGGCCTATGCAGACCCCGAATCCGGCATCACCACCGGACCACGCGCGCCGGCGCCGCGGTGTGTCGCCCCAATCACCTACACCGGCCACGACGCCATCGCGGCCGACATCGCGAATTTCAAGGCCGCGATGCAGGCGGCCGGCGTCGACCAGGGCTTCATGAGCGCGGTCGCGCCAGGCAGTGCCGCGCGCATCGCCAACGCCTACTACAAGACCGACGAGGAACTCCTCTACGCCTGCGCCGACGCGATGCACCACGAATACAAGGCCATCGTCGATGCAGGCCTGATCTTGCAGATCGACGATCCGGCGATCGCCGAGAACTGGGACATGATCAACCCCGCCCCAACGGTGCACGACTACCAAAAATTCGCCATGCAACGGGTCGAAGCGCTGAACCACGCGATCCGCGACCTACCGCAGGACCGCATCCGCTTCCATTTGTGCTGGGGAAGCTGGCACGGCCCTCACACGACCGACATCCCGATGCGCGACATCATCGACGTCATGCTGGCGATCAACGCGACTGCCTATTCGTTCGAGGCCGGCAACGTGCGCCACGAACACGAATGGAAGGTATGGCAGGACGTAAAGCTGCCCGACCACAAGCTGATGCTGCCGGGCGTGGTGAGCCATGCGACCAACGTCGTCGAGCATCCCGAACTGGTCGCCGAGCGCATCGTTCGCTTCGCCAACGTCGTCGGCAGGGACCGTGTGATCGCCTCGACCGATTGCGGCCTCGGCGGCCGGATTCATCCCGACATAGCCTGGGCGAAGCTGGAGGCACTCTCGCAAGGTGCCGCGCTGGCCACCCGCCAACTCTGGCGCTGAGCCGTCTCCGACGCCGTCATAGCCAGGCGTCTCATACGCCGTCAAAACCGCACAATTCATATCAGCTCTCATGGATAGTGACCCATAGCAAAACCAGCGAGCCGGTACTCGGCGTTGCAGGCAACAGCGGAAACAGTAAAAGAACCTTCAACCACAGATGCACGCAGATGAACGCAAATAACTCGGCTCCAGGGAAGCGCAGCTTGCCCGCTTTGAAACATTGCGTCCGGGACAATTTGCGTCCATCTGCGTGCATCTGTGGTTAAAAATCCTTACTTACTGCGCAGTCCGCGTTGCTCCCAAATCTCAATAATGACCAATGCGTCGTGCCGAATGTCATCGCCGGACCACGCCCCGAACATGACAAGTAGGAAGATGCGTCGCGCTCAGTGAGGGTTGGTATCCTACCCGTAGTCGGACGATTCATACCCCGTCGTAGCCGGACAATTCATACCCCGTCGTAGCCGGGCGTTTCGTACACCGTCATAGCCGGGCTTGACCCGGCTATCCCCGCCCGCCCGCATCGGCCGTACGGACGACGCCCCCAACCGACCCTGGGTGCACGATTTGCCGCGCCCCCATCGGCGGCAATACTGTTTCGCCAAGGAATTGCTGGAGGGCGACAGGCATGCTCACCGAGGAGCAGAACAGGCGCATCACAGAAACCGGCCCCGGCACGCCGTGTGGCGCCTTGATGCGCCGCTACTGGCAACCCGCCGCGCTGGTGGAGGAACTCGACCAACCGCGCCCGGTGCGGCGCGTCCGCCTGCTAGGCGAGGACCTAGTCCTGTTTCGCGATCCCTCCGGCCGCTACGGACTGCTCCATCGGCACTGCGCGCACCGCGGCGCCGACCTGGCGTTCGGCCGCTGCGAGGACGGCGGCCTGCGCTGTCCCTTCCATGGCTGGCTGTACGATGCCACCGGCGCCTGCCTCGAACAGCCGGCCGAACCAGCGGGCAGCACGTTCCACCGCAAGGTGCGCCAGCCGGCCTACCCGTGCATCGAGCGCAGCGGCATCATCTGGGCCTACATGGGCCCCGGCGACCCGCCACCATTCCCCGGCCTCGACTGCTTCACCGCGCCCAACTCCCACGTCTTCGCGTTCAAAGGCCTATGGTCGTGCAACTGGCTACAGGCCCTGGAGGTCGGCATCGATCCCGGCCACGCCAGCTTCCTGCACCGCTTCTTTGAGGATGACGACCTGTCCTCCGAATCAAACTACGGTCGGCAATTCCGAGCCGCGACCATCGGCGCCGACATCCCCATGACGCGGCTGATGCGCGAGGTCCCCAACCCGCGATTGGAATCCGAGGAAACCGCCTACGGACTGCGCATCACCACGCAGCGGCCGATCAACGACTCCGTCGTCCACCTCCGCATCACCAACATGGTATTCCCCCATGCGTTCGTGATCCCACTCAGCCGCGAAATGTCGATTACCCAATGGCACGTTCCGGTCGATGACACCCATTGCTACTGGTATGCGATCTTCACCAGCTTCACGACCCCGGTCGACAAGGCAACCATGCGGGCGCAACGCCTGCTGAACCATTCGCTGCCGGATTACCTGCCGCACGCGGGACAATCCAACGACTGGGGCTACGATCCGGACGAACAGCGCAGTGCGACCTATACCGGCATGGGAATGGACATCAACGTGCATGACCAATGGGCAGTCGAGAGCATGGGCCCAATCCAGGATCGCACGCGCGAACATCTCGGCTACTCCGATCGCATCATCACCGCCGCCCGCCGCCTGTTCTTCCGCGCGATCGACGACGTAGCCGAGGGGCATGATCCGCCACTGACGCGCGGTGCCGACGCCGTCGGCGGACCCTCGACAATCGATTGCGTCGGACCGGTCGCGGGCCTCGATGAGTACCTGGCAAGCGGCCGAGGCGGAACGGCGGCGCGCAACCCCCTGGCTGGCGCGGGCAAAGGAACCCGCATGAGCGATTTCGTTGCGCGCCACGGACTATGGACGCAGCAACAGGAAGACGCCGCCGCCGAGATTGCACAGCAGATCGCGAAACTCGGCACGGTGCGGTTCGCGTTCTCCGATCCGCACGGCGTGGTACGCGGCAAGACGCTGATAGCGGCCGACGCCATCGGTGCGCTGCGCAGCGGCGTCACCTGCACCGCGACGATGGTGCTGAAGGACCTGTCCGGCCGCACGGCATTTCCGATCTTCCAGCAAGGCGGCAACGCCGCCGGTGACATGGTCATGGTGGCGGACCCCACCACGTTCCGCGTGCTCCCATGGTCGCCGCAAAGTGGTTGGATCCTTTGCGACCTCTACGAAACGGACGGAACCCCGCATCCATTCTCCACGCGAGCGCTGATGCGTCGCATGCTAACCCGGCTGGATGAGCACGGTTTCGCCTGGCGCGCCGGCGTGGAAGTCGAGTTCCACATCCTGAAGCTCGCCGAGGACATTGCCGCGCCCGACCACATCGCGATGCCAGGCCCGCCGCCGAAGGTGCTGCCGCTGAACCACGGCTATCAGTACCTGACCGAGCTTCGTTACGATACCATAGAACCGATAATGGAGACGCTGCGCATCAATCTCCAGGCGCTGGGCCTGCCGCTGCGCTCATTGGAGGTCGAGTTCGGCCCAAGCCAGGTCGAGGTCACGTTCGGCGCGACGCGCGGCATGGAGCCGGCAGATCTGATGCTGTTGTTCCGCAGCGCGACGAAGCAGGTGCTCGCCCGCGCGGGCTATCTCGCAAGCTTCATGTGCCGTCCGCAACTGCCGCATGCCGCGTCCTCGGGCTGGCATCTGCATCATTCGATCGAGGATGCCGTGTCAGGGCACAATCTCTTCCCTCACGCGGACGGTCTATCGCCGCTGGCGCGCCACTGGCTCGGCGGACTGTTACGAAATGCGATGCCGGCGGCCGCGTTCAGCACACCGACGATCAACGGCTACAAGCGCTACATGCCGAACTCGATGGCGCCGGATCATGTCGTATGGGCGTACGACAACCGAGCGGCGATGGTGCGTGTTGTCGGCCAGCCAGGCGATCCCGCCACACGGCTGGAGAACCGGGTCGGCGAGCCCGCGGCCAATCCGTATCTCTACATGGCCTCGCAGATCGCAGCAGGTCTGGATGGTGTCGCAACGAACGCCGACCCAGGAGCGGCGGCTGATGCGCCATACAGCGCGGATGCGCCGCGGTTGCCGAAGACGCTGATGGCGGCAATCGCGGCACTACGCGACAGCGCATGCTTCCGCGGCGCGTTCGGCGATGCGTTCATTGATTACTTCGTCAGGCTAAAGGAGTTCGAGATCGGGCGGTTCTTGTCCGACGTTACGGACTGGGAGCAGCGGGAATACTTTGCAATACTGTGAGTTTGGCACCCAAAATTTTTCCCCCTCCCCTCGCGGGAGGGGGTTGGGGGAGGGGGCCAGCTGCGGGCCGCGCAAGGCGACGGGAAATGCTCCTTCGCCCACACGATGTCTGAAATCCGGCAGGATCCCTCCCAGCCATCTCGACCCGCCCCAACTTTGCGACCACCCTGACCGCCGCAAAGCCGAGTTATAAAACACCAGCGAGAATGGGCACTCCACGTGATCGGCGAGTGAACCGCTCGGCCCGTTCTTACCTCAGTTCCGCCAGCAGCTCTCGCGCCACACCAATATCGGCGCTGCCGAACCCCTCGGTGAACCGACTGAAAACCGCCTGCAGAACCTCGCGCCCCTCGGCCCGCCGACCCTGATCCATTCGAAGCCGCGCCAGGCTTATGGCGATGCGCAGTTCCCATGACAGCGAGCCTTGTCGCCGCGCCGCGTCGAACGCACGTTCATAGAGCTCCACCGCTGCCTCGATCCCGTCAGCCCCGCCGAGGCGCCACGTGATATCGCCCTGGATGCGCAGCAACTCCGGAAAGCACCACCCCTCCCCGGTCCGCTCCGCACGTTCGACCGCCTCGCCGATCGTGGCCATGCCGTCCGCCTCACGCCCTGCACGCGCCAGGATTTCGGCGAAGTACCCGAGGAACGTCGTGAAATGCAGGTCGAACTGCGTCGCTCGAAATTCGGCAATCGCACCATTGACCAGAGTGACCGCGGCTTCGGAATCGCCTTGACGATCCGCAAGCCAACCGCGCCAGGCGAGGCTATAGGCGTGCCAGAGCCCAAGCCCGAGCTTCTCGGCACGTTCGGACAGCATGGTGGAAAAGCGTGCTGTGCCCACCATGTCGCCGACCCAGGCGGAGACCGGACAGGCGCCGTCGGCGAGCGCAAAGCAAAGCGACGTCGCATGGTCGATCGCCACGGCTTCGTCGACGGCGGCAACAGCCGTCCGCACCGCCTGATCTGGATAGCCCTGCACCCAAAGAATGCGCGCGAGATGGAACAAGCCGGCGACCCGCTGATCGACGCCGAAGCGAACCGGTTGCAATCGTGACCGCACCGCGGAGGTTCGCGCGAGCATGTGCTCGATTTGCGCCCGCCCCCCGCCGGGATCGCCGATCCAGAACAGTGAGACGCCGACGATCCGGTCGCCCATCAGCAGGTCCGGCGGATCGCCCTTCTGCTCGGCGGCAGCGCGAAAGCGGCGGGCGAATGCCAGGCCGCTGCGATAGTCGCCGATCCGCATTTGATAGAAATAAAGCCCGTAAAGCGCCCGCAACTTCTGATCGATGTCGTCGAGTTCCTCGGCCAACTCAAGCGCGCGGTTCCAGGCGGTTCCAACTGCGTCGATAGTGCCGACAGTGCCAAGCACGGCATTGGCGAGCGCCATCCGCAACACCATCTCCTGCCGCCGATCGGGTGCCGTCATCCTGTCCAACGCCGCGAGCGCCCGCTCGACCCAGTTCCGGCACTCGCCCATCAGCGAGAGCTGCACCCAGAGCGGCACCGCGGCAATCGTCAGCGCAACGCCGATGATGGGATCGCCGTCGGGCGAGACAGCCCAGTTCAGTGCCGCGCGAACGTTGTCGATGTGCCGCGCGTATATCGCGAGCCACTCGGTCGGCAGCCGCCTCTCGGTTTCCGCCTCCGCCTCGGCGAGCAGGTCGCGGAAGTGCTCTGCGTGCCTGCGTGATGCTTCTGGCAGCTCACCGCTGTCGCGCAGCTTCGCCAACGCATAGAGCCGCGTACTGTCGAGCAGGCGGTACTGCCCGACATCACCGCGATGATCGAAGGCAACCAGCGACTTCGCCACCAGGTTGGCGATCCCAATCGCCTGCGACGCATCATCGTTGGCTGCAACGGTCACGGCTGATGCCAGCGAGAACTCGCCGGAGAACACGGCGAGCCACCGCAGCAAACTCTGCTCATCTGCCGGCAGAAGCTCATAGCTCCAGTCGAGCGTCGCACTCAGCGTCTGGTGCCGTGGCAACGCCGTACGCCGCCCTCCCGTCAGTAGCCTGAAGCGGTCATCGAGCCGGTCAGCGAGTTCACGGGCACCGAAGGTCGCAACGCGACCGGCGGCCAGTTCGATGGCAAGCGCGATCCCATCCAACCGGCGGCAAATCTCGGCAACCGGCGGAGCGTCGGCCTCCCTGAGTTCGAAGCTGTCGAGATTGGCCGCCCTGGCCCGCTCGACGAAGAGCTCGACGCCGGAGAATGTCAGCGCCTCGGCGGCGGTAAGTCCGGCGGAAGCGGCCGGGCTCTCCAGCGGCAGGATCCGATGCACCCGCTCGCCGGCCGCCCGCAGTGGCTCGCGGCTGGTCGCCAGGATGTGCACGCCCGCGGCGCCCACGGACACCTCCTCGGCCAGGGCGGCGGCTGCCTCGATCACGTGCTCGCAACTGTCGAATACCAATAGCATCTGCCGGTTGCGCAGATGGGCCAGCAAACCGGGCAAACGGTCGTCGGCTGATATCGACAGCCCGAGCACCGTCGCGCATGTACTGGCCAGCAGCCCGGGGTCCGTGATCGGCGCCAGATCGAGAAATGCAACGCCGTCGGGATACGACGCGGCAAGTTCGCGGGCGACCGCAACAGCGATCGTGGTCTTGCCGATACCGCCAGGCCCGACCAGCGTGATGAACCGCCGCTCCGGCAGTTGCGCGGATAACGTCGCGATGGTCGCTTCCCGACCAATCACGCGGGTGAGCGTCCCCGGCAGGTTGTCGATCCGCGGCGGTGCCGCAACCATCGTTGGCAACGCCTTCTCGCCGAGCACGCTCAGCGGCGCCACAAAGCGATAGCCGCGGCCCGCATCCGTGACGATGTAGCGGTTGCCGTTCTGGCCATCGCGCAATATCCGCCGCAGTGATGCGACGTTGACACGCAGATTCGTCTCGTCAACGAACGTATTGGGCCAGACGCGGGCGATCAGCGCTTCCTTGCTCACCAGCTCGCCGGCGCGCTCCACCAACGCAATCAGGATCTCCATCGCGCGGTTGCCAAGCGCAACTTGCGAATCCCCTTCGCGCAGGAGCTGCTCGGCTGGATAAAGCTGGAATGGTCCAAAACCGACCGCGCGGCCCGCACCCGTGACTCCATCTTCGGCCATGATGACGTGATCCCGCCTGCCGGCCATGAGACCTGCGGAGGGTAGCCGTCACTCCCCACCTGCGTCCATCCGCGATATGCATGGCCGGCATAATTCACCGCGAGGCTGCCGAACCGTTGCGATGGCGGCGCACGTTCTGCAGCTTCTCGCGCCCCTCCTCATGACAGCGCAAACCACTGCCCTGATGAGCCCAGCGGTCTCGCATATGTGACGAATGCAGGACACGCGAGCGAGCCACATGATCCGGGCGTCGACCGACCATGAGTTGGGAATGCAGGCATTCCTGCCGGGCCGGCAACCGTGTCAGCAATGTCGTTCCACGCCGGAACTGGTATCGGCCGACACGAATGCCGGGATGTTGCTGGCCGTGCCAAGGCGCAGTATGTCGGACGGCTGCGACGGAGTGCAGGCGGACGAGAGCGCCCACCGACACTCTGACATAGGAGATCAAGAATTATGGAGTTCGGGACGCCGCTTCGTCTTCTAAAAGACCTTCTGCTATCTCAGCGATCAACCGATCGATTCCGCTCTCGAGTTCAACTGCTTCATAGCGCAATCGTTTGTCACAACGTTACTCAATGACGAGCGCAGCAAAGAGGAAAAGCGCTTGTTGCGGTATGGCAGAAAGGTTTATTCACAGAGCGACGAGGACGGGATCATCCATGAAATTTTCAAGAGAATAGGCACAAGCTCCCAGCGATTTATTGAAATCGGAGCTGCCGACGGATTGGAAAACAATACGGTGTGGCTGCTACGGCAAGGCTGGTCTGGTACATGGGTCGAAGGCAGCCCGGATCTGGGGCAGCAGGTCGCCACCAAGTTTGCCCCGATGATCAGCAATGGCCGATTGAAGATATTGACCGAATTCGTCACGCGCGAATCCGCGGCGCGCCTGGCCAAGGAGGGAGCATTCTCCAATGTGGATCTGTTCTCGCTCGACATAGATGGCAACGACTATCATGTCATGGCCGCAATCGAGGCTCTCGATGCGCGTGTCATCGTCGTGGAATACAATGCGAAGTTTCCGCCACCACATCGATTTGCCATGAAATACGACGAGAATTATCGCTGGGATCTCACCGACAATTTCGGCGTATCACTCGCAGCCTGGGACGAATTGTTGCGCGCCAAGGGGTATTCCCTTGTCGGGTGCAATATTTCCGGCAGTAATGCCTTCTTTGTCAGGACTGACCTTGTGGACGGAAAATTCTGCGAGCCACTGACCCCGGAAAACCATTATGAACCGGCCCGATATTGGCTCATATCAGGTTTTGTCTCAGGTCATCCGGCAAATTTCGGGGCCAACCATTTCGACTCATGATGCCAGGTCGTGATCATCCCAGCACGTTGCGCAAGGCGCGAGCGAGTTCGGACCTCTGGAACGGTTTGTTCAGCAGCTCCACGTCCGGATCGAGCGCGCCGCTCTGCGCGACGGCCTCGGCCGCGTAGCCGGACATATATATGATCTTCAATCCAGGTTGATTTGCCCGGAGCTGGCGCGCGAGAACGACGCCGTTCATATCGTCTGGCAGAACGAGGTCGGTCAGCAGCAGGTCAATCCGGGCAGCTTCTCCCTGTCGTTCGATCGCCGCGCGGCCGTGGCTGGCTTCCAGCGTCTGATAACCAAGGTGCCGCAGGGTGCGAACGATCAATCGGCGAACGCTATCGTCATCCTCGACAACGAGCACGACCTCGTTGGGTTTGGGACGTGCGAGCGCGGTCATGTCAATTGCAGGAGGGAGCGCTGTGACATCGTCGGCGGCAGCACGCAGAAAGATGCGGATGCTCGTGCCATGCCCGGGCTCACTGTAAACTTTGATGTGGCCCGAGGACTGCTTGACAAAGCCGTAAACCATGCTGAGTCCCAGGCCGCTGCCCTTGCCGGGAGGCTTGGTGGTGAAGAATGGCTCAAAAATCCTGTCGATGACCGATTTCGGCATTCCGGCTCCGGTGTCGGTCAGCGTTACCAGCACGTAGTTGCCGCTGACAGCTTCCGCCTTCTCGTCGATGTAGTCCTCGTCAAGTACGACGTTTTCCGCCTCGATCGTAAGCCGGCCACCGGACGGCATCGCGTCGCGCGCATTCAATGCCAGATTGAGCAGGGCGTTTTCGAGCTGGTTCGGGTCGAGGTAGGTTTGATGGAGTTTGGGCCTCAGATTCAGCTGTATCTCGATCGCTTCGCCAAGCGTGCGGCGCAGCAACCCCGTGAGATTGGTGATCAGGTCGGTGAGTGTCACGACGCGTGGCGACAGCGGTTGGCGTCGGGAATAGGCGAGTAACTGCCGGGTCAGTGTGGCACCCCGCCGCGCTGCCTCGTAGGTCTCGGCAATGAGACCCTTCAGGATCTCGTCACCGCCAGCGCAATCCTGCATCTCGTCGAGATACCCATAGATCAGGGCTAGAAGATTGTTGAAGTCATGTGCCACGCCGCCAGCGAGTTGACCGACGGCCTCCATCTTCTGCGACTGGCGCAGGCGTTCTTCGCTAATTCGGAGGGCGGCTTCGGCAGCACGGCGCTCCAGTGTCATCTGGATCGTGGCGTGCAGTTCGCGCTCCGAAAACGGCTTGATCAGGTACCCATAAGGCCGTGTTGCGCGCGCGCGGACCAGGGTCGCTTCTTCGGAAAAGGCAGTCAGATAGATCACCGGAATGTAGTAATCCAACGGAATGGCGGCTGCGGTTGCAATGCCATCCATGTCGCCTTCTATATGAATATCCATCAGGATCAGATCCGGACGGCTGGCCTCGATCTGGCGCAGCGCATGAGCGCCAGAGGCAACCACGGCCGGCACGTGGTAGCCGAGCTTCAAGAGCTGCTGCCGCAGATGCATGGCGACGATTTGTTCGTCTTCGACCAGCATGATTTGCGATGACGGCATTGAACTTTCCTTGCGAGCGCCTGACTTGCGACTAGCGTTCAATAGGGAAACGGAGCAGGAAGCGGGTCGGATTGACACGATTGATCGTCAGCACACCGCCGAGTTGCTCGGTCAGCAGGGAGACCAGCTGGAGACCCAGGGTCACGGTGTTGGTTGCGTCGACGCCGTCCGGGAGCCCGCTCCCATTGTCTGACACACTCAGCGTGACCTCGTTGATCGAGTGGCGTTTGAGACTGACGGTGATCTCGCCATCCTGGCCTGGGCGAAAAGCGTGCTTCAGCGCATTTGAAATCAGCTCGTTCACCACAAGGCCGCACGGAACAGCCGCGTCGATTGGCAATGCGACCTGGACAACGTCAACGGCAAGTCTGATGCGCTCGGCATCCACGCCGTACGAACCGATCAGGTTCGGCGCCAACGCATCCAGGAACAGGTCGAAGTCCACCTTCGCGAAATCCTTTGAGCTGTACAGCGTTTGGTGGATCAGCGCCATCGAGCGAATGCGATTTTGGCTGTCGCGCAGCATCTCCTGCACCAACGGATCGGAAATGCGCGCCGATTGAAGGTCCAGCAGACTGTGCACGATCTGTAGATTGTTCTTCACCCGGTGATGGATCTCGCCAAGCAGCACCTCCTTTTCCCGCAGCGCGCCCCGAATGCCTTCCTCGCGGTGTTTTCGATCTGAGATGTCAACGACGGCGGACAGCACCATTGTGCCTTCCTCGGTTTCGATCGGGTTGAGGCCGATTTCCACCGGGAACTCGCTGCCGTCCTTGCGCAGGGCGTAGAGATCGCGCCCGGCCCCCATGGGCCGTGACAGCGGATCATCGAAGAAAGCAGCCCGCAATCCTGGATGGGCACCCCGGAAGCGTTCGGGAACCAGCATTTCAACGGAGCGCCCCAGCATCTCGTCACGCTGGTAGCCGAACACTCGTTCAGTCTGGGCATTCACCATTTCAATGACGCCTTGGTGGTTGATCATCACCATGGCGTTCGGCGCCGACTCAACCACCTGGCGGAACCGCTCTTCCAATCGCTTGCGCGTCGAGATGTCGACGATAGCGGACAGCACCATTGTGCCTTCCTCGGTCTCGATCGGGTTGAGACCGATTTCCACCGGGAACTCGCTGCCGTCCTTGCGCAGGGCGTAGAGATCGCGCCCGGCCCCCATGGGCCGTGACAGCGGATCATGGAAAAACGCGCCGCGCAGGCCAGGATGGGCGACCCGGAAGCGTTCCGGAACCAGCATTTCAACGGAGCGCCCCAGCATCTCGTCACGCTGGTAGCCGAACACACGTTCGGTCTGGGCATTCACCATTTCAATAACGCCTTGGCGGTTGATCATCACCATGGCGTTCGGCGCCGCCTCGACGACCTGACGGAAGCGGTCCTCCATCCGTCTGCGCTCCGAGATGTCGCGGACGAGTTTGGCAAAGCCCGCAAGTTCGCCGTCCTCGCGACGTGTCGCAGAGATGACAACGCTGGCCCAGAAACGCGAGCCATCCTTGCGCACGCGCCAGCCTTCCTCCTCGAAGCGTCCCTCCGCCGCCGCGACCATGAGTTCGCGCGCGGGTCTGCCAGCGACAACGTCTTCGGCAGGAAAGAAGCAGGTAAAGTGTTGGCCGATGATGTCATCGGCGGCGTAGCCGGTCATGACGAGGGCGCCGACACTCCAACTGATGACGTAGCCATCGGGATCGAGCAACAGGAGGGCATGGTCGCGTACGCTGTCGATCAATGCGCGGAGCTGGGATTCGGGGGCTTCCAACGATGCCTGCATGCTCACTGCCATGGCGTCCCCTCCCCTGGCTGGTACCATTTGATTTGCCGAGTTATTCCAATGTCCATGAAGCGCATGTTCGATCCAGCGGTTGCGGGAACGAGCTGCTGTGCCTTATCCGATGACGGTCATGCGGACGCGGAGAGGTGACGGGCAAGCCTGGGATGACATTTCATCGGCGCGTTGATCATTCCCGGCACGCAAGGAGCACGGCGCCGGAGCCGAGGCCGGAAACCTTGTCATCCTGGGCGCCACGTTCGAACCGAGCGTGACGGCAATCGCCAAATGACCAGCGGACCGAGCACCGGGAGCGCAGCAGTGGCACAGCGATCAGGCTGCGCAGGCGCTTGCTTCGGTGCGCCAGGCCTTCGCCATCAAGAGTGGGCATTTCACACCGATCCGTCAGCCATGCCCTGGAACTCCGATTGCGAGATCGGCGCATATAGCCGCTATAGGTTACCTAGAAATGAATCGTAGAAGTACTTGCAGTAGAGCCACAGCGACGCCACCTACCCTGCTGTCACCGGTCAGTCATGAACAATCCCGAATGGCGCAGGCGACACCCTCGCGCGTATCGTCCAGGTTCGTCCAAAACCCAGCAGTCGAGTTGAACGAGATATCGAAGCAGCTCTGGTTTCGCCTATGCTTTTTGGGCGTCGAATACGTCAGGCCGGAGATGGCGATTCCGCAGTTCGCAGATCATCACTGCTCTTCTCGCAGCGTGTCTAGGCCGCCCATATCTGCGCCACGTTCGGATACGCTCTTATCGCGACATCAGCGGTCGCCAGGGTGAAGGTAAGGCGCCGTGCCTGCGCAACCAGCATGCGGTCGAACGGGTCGTTGTGCCGCCATGTCAGTCCGCCCGCGTTCTCCGCGTCGATCGGCAGCATCGCCAATTCGAGGAAGCCATTGGCCCCGATGGCCGCAACAGCGGAGCCGCGGAAGTCCAGCTTCCTCTGCTGCCGCTTGATGGCGATCTCCCAGATCGATGCGGCACTGACGAAGATCTGGTTGCCGGGATCAGCGATGACGGCACGTGTGTCGGCATTCAGTGCGTTGTCCTGCCGGTCCCACCACAGGAACACATGCGTGTCGAGCAGCAGGTTCACGCGCGTCTTCGCCCCCGAACAGGGCCTGAATCGCGGGATCAGGTGCGTCGAAATTGGCGGCGATGCGACGTATGCGCATGGCGTTGGCCGGCTTGCGAGGTTGGCCACGAGACGCGAGCGGCACCAGCCGCGCCTGCGGGACGCCGTTCTTGGCGATGACGATCTCCTCGCCGGAAGCAGCCCGATCGACCAGTCCGGAGAGATGGGTCTTGGCTTCGTAGAGGGTGACGAAGTGGGCCATGCGCCTGCTCCTTGGTCAGGCTGACCAAATAGGGGTGGAGGTGATGTTGGTCAACCTGGTCAGGGCTGGACACGGGCTGCACAGCGGCATCATCCCCGGTTCGAGGAACGCCCATGCCATCTCCGAATTGGACCAATGCGCTGTCCTGGCCGGCGGTCCTTTCAATCAGACCAAATTTTGCGACAATGGGGAACCTGAACACACCCCCTGAGGTCCCATGGGCGACGCCTACGCCATCACCAGCCGCAACCGCCTCCGCCGCCGTCACGAGCGAGGTCACTACGACCGCGAGACAGTCCACGCGATCCTCGATGCGGCGATGGTCTGCCACATCGCCTACGTCATCGACGGCCAGCCTTTTTGCACACCCACGTCCTTCTGGCGTGAGGGCGATCGGCTTTACTGGCACGCCTCCTCCGCCGCCCGCATGGCCCGCGCGCAGGCCAAGGGACTGCCCGTGTGCCTCACCGTCACGCATTTCGACGCGATCGTGCTGGCGCGCTCAGGCTTCCACCACTCGGTGAACTACCGCTGCGTCATGGCCTATGGCCAAGCGCACGCTGTCACCGATCCGCAGGCAAAACTCGCGGCGATGGACTCCTTCATCGATCGTTTCTTCCCCGGCCGCGCCAAGGCGATCCGCCCGCCCACCGCACAGGAGATCAAGGCGATCACCATCCTGGAAATGGAAATCGAGGACGCTGCCGCGAAAATCCGTTCCACCGGCGTCTCGGATGACGAGGAAGACTATGCCGGCGTCCCCGTCTGGTGCGCGGTCCACCCCCTGAGAACCGTGCTGGGCGAGCCAGAAGAATGTCCGCGCCAGCTTCCCGGCGTGACGCCGGAGGCGGGCGGCATGTCGGCCTACCAGCCGGGACGCCGCCTCGACGAGGTGCTGTCGGAAACCTATCGCAAGACCTATCCGCCCGAGGGCTGACCCGCCCGGCGCCGGCAAGCGTCAGTTCACCCACATCTGGGGAACGTTCGGGGCGGTCGCGGATCGCGGCATGGGCGGTTGCGTGCAACCGCCCTCGTTATACCAGTGCTCATCGATGATGACCCATAGCAAAATCAGCGAGCCTGAACTCGGCGTTGCCGGCAACAGAGAAAACAGTAAAATAATATTCAACCACAGAGGCACGGAGTCCACAGAGTAGTCGCAGAGTCATTTTTAATAATACTCTGTGAGACTCTGTGCCTCTGTGGTTGAAAATCCTTACTTGCTACGCAGTCCGACTGCCAATGCGCGGTCCAACACAAGTTGGCCGCGTTGCTGCCAAATCTTAATAGTGACCAATGCGTTGTGCCGAATGTCATCGCCGGACCACGCCCCGCACATGACAAGTGGGAAGACGAGTTCGCGCTCAGTGAGCGTTGGTATTAGCCCGCAAAATTGCGATTAGATCGAAACAGTCGGTGCTGTCTTCCGTGAGCGAACGCGCGCCAACCCCAGGACGCCAACCCCCAGCACGGCAAGCGATGCCGGTTCGGGGGCCGGGACCGGGTCAGGCTCAAAATCATAAGTCGTGGTGGTGTCGCCGATCTTCAGGGTCAGGGCGTCGACATTACCGTTGAAGTTGCTCTGTCCGCTGCCGGCCTTGAAGAGAACATCTACTGCGGCAACACTCAAAGCAGTCAGGTCGCCTTCGATTGTCGACAATGAACAGGGCGAATTAATGCCGCATTGGCCGGAAAACTGGCTGCCTGAGTGGCTGAGATACCAAGCTGAACTGGAGCCGGTATCCCAGGTCTGCCACTGACCGTCGACCACCGTCCCCGACGCGAGAAGCCCCGGATCGAACACCAGACGACCAAAGTAGCTAGGCCCGTTGAACAGGTCGAACTGCAAGGTCGGCGCGGAACCAGAGCCCGGGGTCGAGGTCATGACGTAGGTCTGGTAGCCCGCGGCGAAAGAACTGTTCAGTGCGCCCGGATTAATCCCGCCGTTGATCAGGATTTCGCTGGAGTTCGACGCGCCAACCTGTAGGTTGGCGCTGCCGATACCAAGTGGAGGTGTGCCCGGACCCGCCACAAACTGTCCGACATCGGTCCCGCTCGGAGTATTGTCTGTGTCACTGAATACCCAACCGCCGGGATTGGACGGATCGACCACGACAGTTGCAAACGCTACGTGCCCCGCCAGGGTAAGATATCTCCTATTTGGACTGATTGGCCTTCTGGCGGCGGAACCCAACAAAGCGCAACCCAAGCAGCGCACCTCCAAGGAGAGCCAATGATCCCGGTTCCGGAATAGTATTTCCAACCACAGGATCGAAGCTCTGGTTGTCCCAGTCCCCAACTTGGATTTGGCATCGGCCGGCGCCTGCATGGTTTGGGCAGAATTCATTGGAGAGGTTCAAATCAGCACGGGTACCTATTGCGGTCGGGAAGACACCCGTGAAAAAGCCTGGCTGGTCAGTTCCTCCGGTAATATCGCCGAACCCGTTGGCGTTGCCTGTCGGTGGGAACTCTCCCGTATCCAGTGAGGCCACCAGCGTGGATCCCGAAGCGTCAGCACCGGGCACCAAGTCAAAGTCCAGCACGTTCGTGCCGCCAACGTTGGTAATGCCGTTGTAGCATTGCATGTTGACAGCGCAGCCGCCTCCGGCCGACCCATACCCGCTGGTGCCCTGCGCGAAGATGGTGCCGATGTTTTGGCCCACAGTCGAAAGTTGGGTGTCCGTCACGTTGTAGATCGAAAAGGTACCGCCCGAATTCTGGGTGTTGAAGTTCGGCGACGTACCGTTGATGGCGGTGATTGTGATGCCGCTGAATACGCCCAGCAAGTAGCCGCCCGGCCCCGGAGCGTATGTGGAATTGCCGTTCACCGTGATGGACGTAACTTCGAAGACCCCAAAGTTGGTGCTGTTGCGCTGAAGGTTCCCGTTTCCATCGAGATTGCCGAACGACTCGTAATCGTTAAAACCCATGACGGCGCGGCCGCCAGTGGTCCCCAGGTCGATCACGTCGGCGAAGGCCGGAGTGCCCGCCACGAGCGGCGTGACGACACAGCTCGCAGCAATCCAAAACCTGAACTTCATCCCGGCAACTCCTTTGCGATCCCGACAGCTCAATAATGCACATTGCATGCCAAATTAGGGCGTCTAGAAAATATGCCATTCGTTCAGTAACTTAACGTCAACCGTAGCGTGTGGTGCTGCAATCACAAGGCACCTTCGTAGGGAATATGTAAACTTTTCCGACAATTGGTCCCGGAGCGCTCGGGCTCCAGATGTCTGGTCGGGCCCCGAACTTCTCCACCCGATCCGCCGTCCGTAGGCAGAGAAACCGGAATTATCCCCGCATTATCCGCCTTTTCTGCTGTCGATCGCGAGCATACTGGCCAGGGTGGACTTCAAGGCATGGACGAGCGACATATACCGAAGGTGGTAATGGGCACATTCGGGCGCATTCGGCGTGTAAAATTTTCCGACAAATGAGCGTGAAATGGTTAACACTGAGGCTATCGCCGCGGCCCTGAGCGCATGGCAAGCGCTCCTTGGAAGCGCTCGGGTCCTGGATGCCGCGGGTGCGATGCAGCACTACGGGTCGGACACCAGTGGGCCCGGCACGGCCCTCGCCGGAGCTCTGCTCGTCAAGGAACGCGCCGAGGTGACCGCCGTCGTGGCAACCGCCCGGCGGCACAAGATCCCGCTCTACCCGATCAGCACAGGGAACAATTGGGGGTATGGCGGCGCCAGTCCCGTGTGCGATGGCTGCGTCCTGCTCGACCTCTCGGGGATGGACCGCATCGTCGAGATGGACCAGGAGCTCGGCTTGGTCACCCTGGAACCGGGCGTGACGCAGGGAAAGCTCCGCGAATACCTCGACCGGCATGCACCCGGCTTTATGGTGCCGACCACCGGGGCCGGGCCGAATTGTAGCTTGGTCGGAAATGCGCTCGAGCGCGGCTATGGCATCACACCGAATGCTGACCATTTCGGGGCGGTGACCGCCCTGGAAGCGGTGCTGCCGGACGGCCGCCTCTACCGGTCCGCCCTGGCCGAACTCGGTGTCGAGACAGTGGACCGGGCGTTCAAATGGGGCCTCGGCCCGTATCTCGACGGTCTGTTTGCGCAAGGTAATCTCGGCATCGTCACGCAAATGACGATCGCGCTGGCGCCACGGCCGGAGCGGGTCGAGGCATTTTTCTTCGGCATCAAGGACGACCGGCACCTCGCAGATGCCGTCCTGGCGGTTCAGGGGATTCTTCGAACTTTGGGTAGCACGGCCGGAGCGATCAACCTGATGAACGCGCGACGCGTGCTCGCGATGACTGTGCCGTACGCGGCGGAACTCGTCGGCGCCGATGGCGTCCTCTCGCAGGAAGCCGTGCGCCGCCTCGGCCGCCGCAACCAGGTGCGGCCGTGGATGGGTGTCGGCGCGCTTTACGGTGACGCCGAACTCGTCAAGGCGGCGCGCCGCGTCGTCCGTCGCCACTTGCGACCGATGGCGGATCGTCTCGTATTCATGACACCCGAGCGCAGTGCGCTTCTTGTCCGCCTGATTGGCTCGGTGCCAGGACTGCGGGGAAGCCGTCCGGCAAAAATGCTCGGAGCCGTCAACCAGGCGCTCGAGGTGATGGTCGGGCGGCCTTCGGAAGTCGCGCTTAACCTCGCCTACTGGCGGACGGGGAAGCCGCCGCCTGCGGGTGCCATGGACCCCGCCCGTGATGGCTCCGGTCTGATCTGGTATTCACCGCTGGTGCCGATGAAGCCGTCCGCAGTGCGCGATCATGTCGCCATGATCCACGAGATCTGCCTTGCCCATGGGATCGAGCCACTGATCACCCTGACCAGCCTGACGGACCGATGCTTCGACAGCACGGTCCCGTTGCTGTTCGATCGGAGCGATGCCGAACAGGCAGCGCGGGCTGCGGCCTGTTTCGATGCATTGTTCGAGGCGGGTCGTAGCAAGGGACTCATGCCCTATCGCCTCGGCATCCATGCAATGGGCCGCGTTACGGGCATGCCCTCACCATTCTGGGACTTGGTCGGGAAGCTAAAATCCGCAGTCGATCCCGACGGCATCATCGCGCCGGGACGTTACGCACCGATGCTGGCGCCGGCAAAAGGGGCGTCCACGCCAGACGCCGCGAAGTCCAGTTGATGCTGGTCTTGATCAACCCCCCATGACAGATGTCCGGTGACGGACGCAGCCGTCCCGTGAGGGCGGACCGGGCAGGAGTTCTGGTGGATCGGTATTGTTTGCGACGGCGCGCCATTTTGCTTCAACTGCTCGGGACGGTGATTGTGCTCGGCTGGGTCCCGGGGAACGCAATCAAGCTCGCCGTCATGGTCCTCATTTGGGTGATTGGCTTTGGCAGGCTCTCACTGGCCGCGCTGGCAACAGCGGGCTTGGTCAACCTGCTCTTTATCGGGATGGACGAGGGGGCGCTGCAGCAGGGAATCTTCCTGTTCCGCTCCCCCGACGCTATCGGACTGCCGGTTTATGAATTTTTCATGTGGGGGTTTTATCTACTCAATGCGGTCTACTTTCTTGACGATCGTGAGGCGAAGCCTCGCCGAATGCTCTCGGCACTCGGCTTAGCGATAGCTTTTTCCCTTTGCTTCTCAGTGTTTGCCGAACCCACGCTTTTGGCGGCTACAGCCCTCGTGGTTCTGGCCGCGAGCCTGGTCCTTTTCCATGAACCGTTGGACGTAGCCTTCATCGTCTATATGGCCGCTGTCGGAGCGTTGGTGGAATATGTCGGCGTGGGGACCGGCCAATGGGCCTATCCCCATGCTCCCCCCGGCGGGGTCCCGCTATGGTCATTCGTGATGTGGGCTGGCATCGGACTGTTCTGCCGCCGGCTTTTTGTGCCTCTCCTCCACTACTCGAACAAGCTTCGAGAGGGTCGCCGACCATCGCTCAATTCGTAAGGGCATCCTCCAGCTCAGCAACTGCCCGGACTGTTGCCGGGCTATATGGCCTCCCCGTATCCACAGCCGGCCTGCTCGGGAAACGGCTCGTCCGAGGTTCAGGCCGCGCGAGGTGCTGACGCCTGGCTGTTCCGTACATGCCACCGCGCGTGACGTAGTTCCAGGCTTCCGGTTCCTCGTAGCGCGCATGATCGAGCACGTCGCTGATCTCCAGCCATGCTGGTTGACGGAGGCCGTGGTGCTCCACTGGGGCGCCAAGGCTTCGAAAGCAAACGGAACTCGCGTGCAAAAGCCTTAGCAACGTCGGCTCCATGATCGCGCACCAATGGGTAAGCCCCATATCCAGGCTGATGCGAAGAACTCCCTGCATCAAACTAAAGCGCGCCAACGCTGAGGTGCCCACACTCATGCGCCGCTGCTTGGAAACAGCGAAGCGGGAGATTTCCCCCGTCGTGCGTGAGGGCAAGTGGCGCAACAGATCGGGTGCACAGACCCGAGTCATCGGAAGGCCACCCACCCCATACGTGGCAGATGACGGAATGACCCGAGCGGTTCCGATCGTCTCACCGGAGTTCTCGATGGACGAGGAGCACGTGCCGGGCGTCACCATCGAACTCGTCAGTTTCAATGCCATTGCTGCCGGGCTCAAACTCACGCTCGAGGCAATAGACCTGATATCTTAGACGGCAAGCTGCTTCGACAAGTTCCGGCTCATCCGCAATGATGACTGAAAACGCACACTCAGTCTGTCGGATCTGCTCGCGCAGAGACAGCATCTGCATGACTAACCCCCGTTGACCGTCCGATCGCGCCTCGCTCGCGTCAGATCGCTCCGATTGTTTGCGATTGTAATGAACACATTAGCAGAAATTGCTTTCGAGGTAGTTACCTTTGCGGCCCAAGCGACCGCTCGATATCCGCATTCCTTTTTACATAGGCATTCGTATTATTTCAAAATCCTTTCGCACATTGGGGTTGCCCGACGACCGCACATACATTCGTCCATCTGGGATATCGTTACAGCGCGTTACGCGCCGTCGTGAATCTCCCATCTTCGATATTCAGTATGCGGTCGGCAACACCGCGAATGCGCGAGTCATGCGTGACGATCAATACGGCCAAACCACGTTCGCGCGCCAATTCGGATACCAGCTCCATCGCCTCGCTACCGCTTTGCCGATCCAGCGCCGCGGTGGGTTCGTCGGCCAACAAAAGATCTGGATCGCGAACCAACGCACGAGCAATCGCGATCCGTTGGCGCTGACCGCCGGAGAGTTCGGCTGGCCGCAGATGCAGGCAATGGCCGAGACCAACGGCGCCCAGCATTCCTGCCGCTCGCCGCATACGATCCGCTTCGCTCATCGTCGGATCGCACTCCACCGCCATCGCCACATTCTGAATTGCGGTCAGAAAATCCAGCAGTCGGTGATCCTGAAAAATAAAGCCGATCCGACGTCGAATGGCGACGGTTAAATCGTTCGACGCTCCGGCGAGCTCATGCCCGAGCACGACGCAACTTCCATCCTGCACCGTCCGGAGGGCGCCGACCAGCGTCAGCAACGTGGTCTTGCCACTGCCAGAGGGGCCAGTTAGCAACACGATTTCCCCGCGGTGAACAGTCAGTTGCAGGTCGTACAATACCTTCCGTGCAAGTCGTCCCGTTCCGAACGCGTAAGACAGACGGGATAGTTCAATGGGCTCCCGCATAGGCCTAGAATACGCTCACAGGATCAGCCTCTCGCAGCTTTCGCAATGCAAGCAGGCCAGCGAACGCGCACATCGCCAGGATCAGTCCGAAAACCACAAGGCAGCGGTCGCCGGTCAACTCGAGCGACAGGTGCGCTGCCGATCCCACGTATCTGTAGAGCAGAGCGGAAAGCAGCAAGCCAGGAAGGAAACCAACGCAAGCGAGGATGCCGGCCTCACCCAGGACAACACACCGCAGGTAGCGGGGGGAAAAACCCAGCGCCCGCAGAGTGGCGTAACCACGCATGTGGCTACACACATCGCTGAACAGGATCTGATACACGATGACCATACCGACCATCAGCCCCATGACACTGCCCACCGCAAAGATTACCCCAATCGGCGTTGTCTGGTTCCAAAAGTCCATTTCCCATTGCACCAGTTCGGCGTGGGTCACGACCGTTACATCCGGTGGCAACAGCGCGCTCAGTTTCGAGCGAACCTGGCCGACGTCCGAGCCAGTCGCCAGGCGCAACGCAATCAGGGCCGGCGCGGCCGCGTGGCTCCCGGGCACCAGGCGTTGAAAATTGTCCGCACTCATGATGACGTTGCCATCATCGCCAAAGCTCGCGCCGAGCTTCACAGTCCCGACTACTGTCACCTCTCGATTGCCGAGCTCGGCTGTCACGCTGTCACGCTCAGCCAGCAGCCGTTCGATGTCTCCGAACTCGGGCCGCCCGAGCGAATCGAATGCAACCGTGTCATCCCGCGTCAGCGCCGTGGCCAGCGGCGCCAATCCTGCAATGGCTATGGCGTCGGCACGGACATCGAATGCGATGATTTGGATGACGCGGTGGATACCTGTCATCGGATTGCGCCACGGCTCCTGCGCCAGATAGATCGGAACCGCTTGAACCACCTCAGGTGACGCCAGCGTCTCATAACCGCGGATGCGGGGGACTGGCTCAGCGCGAAACAGCGCTGTCGTCAGCGGGTTGATCAAGAACAACTCGCCCTGAATGGCCTGCGGTAGTTTGCTTGCGGTATCGAACAACGCGCCGCGGAAGCCGAACTGCATAAGCACCAGCACGCTGGCGAACATGACGCCTGCCAACGCCACCAGCAGTCGGGCTCGTTCCGCGCGAAGCTGCCGCCATGCCAGCCGCACCGGCAATAGCGGCCGTGGCACGGTGAATACCATTTTATGTGGCGGACTCGCCTTGGACTCGAGGGAAACTCCTTGCTGTCCGGACTCTGCTCCGGTCAGCACATTCATGGCTGGATCGCCACCTGAACCTGCATGTTGATCCGCCCTCGCAGCGCCTTGGCACCCTCCGGCAGGAGCGTCAGCCGGACCTCCGCCGTTCGGCCATCCACCACTGCAACCGGATCGGTGCTGGCCTGGATACCATGTGTTACCAAGTCGCCGATCTGCACTATTCGCGCGCCATAGCGCTGCGGGTCTCCGGTCACAATCACCTCGGCCGGGGCACCGATCCGGACGCGCGGAAGATCGGTTTGATACACATCCGCCACGACTTCAAGGTGATCGAGATCGGCGATTTCCAGCAGTCCATCTGGACCGACCAAATCACCAGGGCGCGCGTAGATCTTCAGGATCTCCCCCGCTACCGGCGCATAAACCCGCGACAATGAAGCATTCGCGCGGGCGGTAGCCAAATTGGCCTCGGCGGCCTGCAGCCGCGCCTCCGCCAGCGACACATCCTCGGGACGCGGATGCTCCAGGGTAATCAGTTGATCCACCGCCTGCCGCAGGTTCGCCGCCGCCCGCTCCGCCGCAGCGTGGTCCCGGTCCGCCACCGCGCGAGCCGCAGCCCCGCTGGGCACCAAAGTGGCCGACCGCGCGGCGTCACGTGCGGTGATCGCCTGCTGCGCGGCCAAATTGTCGATCAGCGCTTCCTGTGCTGCGATTTCGCTCGGGCGCCCTCCTGCCTTCACAAGCGCCAAAGCAGCTCTCGCCTCCGCCATCCTGGCGACGCCCTCGGCGACTGCGGCATCCTTAAGGTCGGCATCGGCGAACTCTGCCAAAAGCTGGTCGGCGCGCACTTGGTCGCCCTCTTGCACGAACAGCTTTCGCACGCGCGTGACAGCGAGGCTGCTCGGAGGACCTAGCCGGCGAATCCGCGACGTCGGCTCCACGCGCCCGAGAGCGCCGACTCCGATAAGCGCGGGGCGAAGTTCGGAAGCAGGTGCAGCAGGGACGGCTTGCCGGCCGCTCAGGCCAAGCCGCTGCGTGGTCAGCAAAGCGCCGGCGCCAATGAGCAGCGCGAGCAGCATTAGGAACGGAGTACGAACCGCCAATAAGCCCTGCGACCGCAATGCGATGTGTTCAGCGCCGAACGGCAAGCCTGGCTGCCGAACCGCTTGCTCCCCGCTGAACCGGCCTTTGGCGGACAGATCATCCATTATCTTACCCACCCGCCCCTCGTCGCAGCTCGACGCCAGTCACCCAGGACGGAACAATCGGGGAACTGGCCCCGCTTCAGCCCTCACTCGCTACACAAAAAAATGATCTACTCTGCTACGGCCTGTCAACAATTTAACGATTGCACGGAACCTAAAGAATCGGGCCGGCCTGAAGGATCGCAGGATCGCACTGGGAATTTGCTAGCCATCACGCCTTGCCACTCCGCCCGCCCTGTCGCAAACGTGCGCAAAGTCCGCGCAAGGTCCACCGATGCCCCAAGCCGCCGATACCGTGATCGCCGCCGCCCGCGACTTCCTGGGCGACCGCATCACCACCAACGCCACCCTGCGCGAGCACCACTCGCACGGCCAGGACACCCAGCCGCCCGTCCTGCCCGACGCCGTCGCCTTCATCGAGACCTCCGACGAAGCCGCTCGCCTCCTCGCACTCTGCAACACCGCGCGCGTCCCGGTGGTCGCCTGGGGCGCCGGCACCTCGCTGGAAGGCCACGTCACCCCGGTCCGCGGCGGCATCACGCTCGACCTCTCGCGCATGACCCGCATCCTGCAGGTCAGCCAGCCCGACATGGACTGCCGCGTCGAGGCCGGCGTCACCCGCGACCAGCTCAACGAGCACCTGCGCGACCAGGGCCTGTTCTTCCCGGTCGATCCCGGCACCGCGCTCTGCACCATCGGCGGCATGTGCGCAACGCGCGCCTCCGGCACCAACGCCGTCCGCTACGGCACCATCCGGGAGAACGTGCTCGGCCTGACCGTGGCGCTCGCCGACGGCCGCGTGATCCACACCGGCGGCCGCGTGCGCAAGTCCGCCACCGGCTACGACCTGACGCGGCTGTTCATCGGCTCGGAAGGCACGCTCGGCGTCATCACCGAAATCCAGTTGCGCCTGCACGGCATCCCCGAGGCGATGTCATCCGCCACCTGCCAGTTCCCCACGCTTGGGCGGCGCGGTGGAGACGGTGATCGCCATCATGCAGATGCGGCATCCCGGTCGCCCGCATGGAACTGCTGGACGACGTGCAGATGCAGGCCTGCATCGCCTATTCGAAGCTGGAAGGCCTCGAACCCCTGCCGACGCCTGTTCTTCGAATTCCACGGCACCACCGCCGCCGTCGCCGAACAGGCGCAGCAGGCGGAGGAGATCGCCGCCGGCTTCGACGGCCAGGGCTTCCGCTGGGCCACCGACGCGGCCGAACGCGGCAAGCTGTGGAAGGCGCGGCACGACGCGCTACTGGGCCTGCCTCGCGTTGAAGCCGGGCCATCAAGGGCATCGCCACCGATGCGATCGTGCCGATCTCGCGTCTGGACGAGGCGATCCTCGGCGCCAAGGAGGACATCGCCGCCTCCGGCCTGACCGCGCCCATCGTCGGCCATGTCGGCGACGGCAATTTCCACACGGTGATCCTGGTGCCGCCCGAACCCGACGGCCTGCAACGCGCCTGGGACCTCGACAAGAAGATCGTCGCGCGCGCGTTGTCGCTCGGCGGCTCGTGCAGTGGCGAGCACGGCGTCGGCATCGGCAAGCGCGAGTTCCTCGAGCAGGAACACGGCCCCGAGGCGCTGGCGGTGATGCGCTCGGTGAAGCAGGCGCTGGACCCGCGGGGCATCCTCAATCCGGGCAAGATCTTCCTGAACTGACGTTGCTATCCAAGATCGCAACTATACTGTGCGACTATGAAGAACATCACAGTATCACTGGGCGACGAGACCTCATCAAAGCTGCCGAACTCGACACCTCGGTCTCCGCGCTGGTTCAACGCCAATTCTCCGAACTGAGCACCAGCGAGACCGATTAGGAGCGCCCGGAAGGCGAGCTCCGGTCATCGGTTCCCGCCGGGTTCCTGGCCGCAGACAAGATTCGCCGCAACCAGGTGCATGGCGCGACGCGTAAGTGTGCCGCACTTCATCGACACCAATGTCCTGCCCTATTCGATCAGCACCCACCCGGCCGAGACTGCTGAACGCCAACACTCACTGAGCGCGACTCATCGTCCCACTTGTATGGTCAGGGCGTGGTCCGGCGATGCCATTCGGCACAACGCATTGGCGGTCGGACTGCGAGGCAAGTAAGGATTTTCAACCACGGATGCACGCAGATGGACGCAGACGCAATGGTTCAATGCGGGCAAGCCGCGCTTTCCTGGAGCCGAGTTATTTGCGTTCATCTGCGTGCATCTGTGGTTGAAGATTCTTTTACTGCCTCCGCTGCTGCCGGCAACGCCGAGTACAGGCTGGCTTTTGCCATGGGTCACCATCAATGAGAACTGGATTATGTCTGAACTGGAACAGTCCAGCAGGCCGGAGGCGATCGGCCAGCTCACCGGTGGCATCGCTCACGACCTCAATAATCTGCTTCAAGCGAATCATGGCCAATCTCGAGTTGGTGGACGAGGAGACGGCAGGCAGCTGAGTGCCTCGATCTCGAGCCGCGCCTTGCATTCTTCAAACTCGCGCTCATCCGCCAGAGCATCGAACCGCACGGCCAGATCGGCGAGGGCTCGCGAGTCCACCTCGGTGCTGGCCGTTGTTGCCATCCGCCGAAATTCGGAGGCTCTGGCGTAAAGTACACCCGCTGACTCACGCCGAGCAGGCACATCAATGTCATTCATCACTAACTGACGATACATAAAGCGTATCTCCTTCGGCAAACGGAGATTTTGTCGCATCTCCAGGTGCGGCGGCGCCCGTGAAAGCGACGACAGTAACCCCACGGAATGACAATCTCCCGACACTCTCATGCATCAAAAGAACTAGGCCCACGCCATAAAGAAATGGTTACTTGATTGGAGGTCTTTGCACCTCGCTGGCCGGTTACCTCATGCTTCCGATCAATATGGCCGCAAACGTCCTGTATCATTCGATCTGGTTATCGCCTGATAAGTTCGACCCACCGACCCAGGCCCAAGTGATCATCGCGACCGTGCGCGACCGACCGTTCCACCCTGACCGCATGGGTGGTCAGGGCGCGACCAGGCTGGTCGACCTGGCACCCCACGGGCCGACTCGGAAGCCTGAGACCTTGATCATGTCCGCGACGTCACGCACCTGCCGCCCGTTGCCACTGCTCCTGTCGCCCATGCTTCGTAAGCACCTTCTTCCCAGCTCACGCCGCAGCCAAAGCATCCCAGCCGTTGATCCATTCGAACTCATGCAACGGCACGCCCCCACGGAACCGTGAAAGAGCCGTGAGCGAACTCTCACAGGGTATCCACGCACCATGGCATCGCGACGACTGATCCGGCCTTCAGTACCGCCAACAATGGTCAGCAGGTAGATTGCAAGATTTCACGAATATTGACTCCCGACCCCATGTATAGACGAGCAACCGCCAGCAGTTATTTCGGCGGAATATATGGACCTCATTCCTGTTGTCCTCGTGCTCTTTCCGCTCTTCGGGGGGTTTGGCTATTGGGGATATCGGCGATGGCGATAACAATGGCTTGCGCGCGCTTGGTCTCCGTCGAACCGACCCCACCTGTCATTGAGTGAATAGCCGCGGCTACACATCATGCGAGCAGGCCGCGCCAGAACCTGAGCAATGGAGTCGGATATGCCAAATGAACCGAAAAAACCGGATGTGGTACCGCAGGCCGACGTCGCCGCGGAACGCGAAATAGCCGAGCGCGCCGGCAACCAGCAACAGCCCGCCGCTCCGAAAGATAAGAAGGATCAGCAACACGATTAGTCGGGTTGGCTATCCCGACCCAATCGTACTTTTCAGCGGCCGCACAGTTGGAGCAGATGTTGCTCCACGAGCAGATGCAAGCGGCCGTGCGTCGGCGCGGCCGTCCGCTCAGACTCCACACCGCTCCTCGAGTGATAGTCGATTATTTGCAACTTCGGCTTGCCGTCGCCTAAGACGGCCATTCACCTCAGGAGCTCACCGCCGTGACACGTCGGTCACCAAGACCCCGCGCGTGGTTGGTCGCCGTAACGGTGGCAATTCTAATCCAACTCACACTCTTTCCCGCCCTTGCGCAAAATCGCGAGCCCAGCACAGCCGACCTGATCGATGCCTTGCAACCGGCGGTGGTGAACATCTCGGTCGTTAGATACGAGAGAACTGCGGCCGATCAGGGAAACATGACCGCACAGACGAAGGTCGCGGAGCACAGGATCCAGGGCTCCGGCTTCTTCATCGATCCCTCCGGTGTCCTGATCACCAACCGGCACGTCATCGCCGACGCCGGCGAGATCTTCGTCATCCTTCATGACACCACGAGGTTGAAAGCCTCCGTGATCGCCACAGCAGCACAAAGCGATATAGCGTTGCTCAAGGTAAACGTCGGCAGGGCGGTTCCGACCGTCACGTTCGGCGACAGCGACGGCATGCGCCCGGGTGACCCGGTGTTTGTCATCGGCAACCCATTTGGCCTGGGCAGCACGGTGACCTCGGGAATCGTCAGCGCCTTGGATCGCAATGTCGTTGAGAGTGAGTTGGGGTCATTCTTCCAGATCGACGCCGCACTCAACCCCGGCAATTCCGGCGGTCCCGTGTTCAATAAAGCCGGCAACGTGATCGGCGTCAGCACCGCACTCGTGAACCCCGGCAACGAAAACAGCTCAGTTGGCCTCGGATTGGCGATCCCGGGCAATGACGTTCAGTTCATCGTCCACCGTCTGCTGGACCACGGTCGCGTGCAGCTCGGGTGGATCGGTGCCCGTGTCCAGCCGGTGACGACGGACATCGCATCGGCCGTCGGCCTCCCAGCGACGCTTGGCTCCATCGTCACCGAAGTTGAAGACAGTAGCCCTGCCGCCCATGCTGGTCTGAGCAACGGTGACATCATTTTGCAGGTTGGTGATCGTGACGCTCCCGGGCCGCGAAGCCTGAACCGGGAGATAGCGAGCGCCACGATTGGCGACGTTGCCAGGCTCGTCGTCTGGCGCGACGGAACTCGACAGACCATTCCGGTTACCATCGCGGAGTCCAAGGCGGACAGCGCCACGTCGCAGCCGACAGCACCGCAGACTGCCGAAGCTGCCCGCACTGTTCACCACGACCTCGGCTTGGTTCTCGGCCCGCTCTCCGAGAACACCCGCGCAAAGCTCGGCATGACCGCTCAGCAGACCGGTGTTGAGGTGCAGGACGTGCTGCCGAATAGTGCCGCGGCAGACCGCGGCATCACTGTGGGATCATTGATCATGAACGTGCATCGACAGCCGGTCACGTCACCAGCCGATGTGCAGCAGCGCATAGACGCCGCGCGCAAGGAGAACCGCAGCGTCGTCCTGGTGCTGGTCAGAGGCACGCAAGGACTACGCTGGGTGGTGCTGCCGCTGAACTCAGGATCATAGGAAAACTGAAGGCGTCACCTGCGGATTCAAGCACCAGCCGCCACGTATCCCGAGCGGCATGCTACCGCAAGGTCGCCAACAAATGTTCGGCCGCCGTCAAGTCTGCCGTATCCGAACCTTCCAGGAACTCATCGAATATCGGCTGTAGGGTTGTCCGGGCCGATTCCCGTTGTCCCTGCGCAGCCCACAGCGCTGCCAGATCCACCGCAGTGCGCAATCCCCATCCCCGCGCGCCTTGCTGCCGGCTCAAGTCAAGTGACTGGATAAAGCACGTCTTCGCCTCCTGCACACGACGCTGCGGCATTGCGAGAAGCACACGTCCCTTCACGCGCAGCGCCTCCGGCATGTGGACGAGATCCCCATTCTCCTCGACCAGCCTGATCGTCTCGTCAACCAGCGTCAGGCCACTATCGAACATGCCGAGAGCCACAAGGCCTTGCACAAGCGACAGCTTGAACTCCGTGCTGAACATCCGGTAGCGCATCGCATGGAGCTGTTCCAGGCAGCCTCGCAAATCATCGACCCCTGCCCTTGCGTCGCCCCGGCGCAGAGCCAGTGCACCCTGGTAGCCGCGCGCGATGGCAAGATACGGTCGTAGCGAATGATATTCAGCATGTGAGCGCAACCAGTCCGCGTGCTCTTCGGCGCTGTGCAGATCACCGATCCAAAGGAACAACCCTGGCGCCCAGGACAACGCCAGCCCAAGTGAGGCCGGGTGGCGCTTATCTTCCGCATCCTTGATCGTCTGGCGTACGCGCTCGGCGGCCTGGGCAGGATGGCCTTGCAACCACAGGTTCCGTGCCAAGCCGATACCGACCAAAATTTGATGATCCAGGCCGAGATAGACCTCGCCGGTCTGCCGCGCGCGGGACCAGTACCCGAAACGAGGCCTCGAGCTCCGCGCGAGAGCCACTGTGGTCGCCGACAAACTGCAGTGCCCGTCCCAGATTGGAACGTGCCAGGGCCATCGCCGGCGAATTCTCCACAGTGCCGCGAACGCTCCGGCTGAGCCGCGCGTAATGCAGTGAGGTTTTGAAATCTCCGTCGCGGACCTCGAACATCGACAGCATGCCGAGCAGCCCCACCTGGTAAAGCACGTCACCACGTGTTTCGGCAATCGCCAGGCCTCTATTCAATGCCATGCGCGCCGCATCGCTTTGGCCGCGCATCTGCATCGACGAAACACCGAGGCTCGCCTGCAAATACATCTCCTCGCGCCCCCCACGCGTGGCGTCGTCAAGAGCGAGCATTGCTCGCGCCGACCAGCGTTGGCACTCGGGGAGCAGTGACATTGCCAGGAAAACTGGCGTTGCGGCAGCGGCAAGCCCGACACCGATGGCAAGGCTGCCGTTGGCGCCAAAGCACCATTCCAAAGCCGTCCGAGCATTGTCCACGTGCGCAAGGGGTGCCGTTCGCTTCTCCCACTCATCCTCAATTCCACCGAGCAATCCTCGGTAATATTCGGCATGCCGCCGCGAGAACTCCTGCAATTCGCCGCTTTCAGCCAATTTCGAAAGCGCATAGACCCGTGTTGTCTCGAGCAATCTGAAATAGCCCCCATCTCGCGTGAGATCCGGTGTCACCAGAGACTTCGCGACCAGGCTCACCACAGCTTCGGCAATTTCGGCTTCCCAGGCTTCTCCGCGGTTGGTCACCGCATTGGCGGCATCAATCGAAAAGCTTCCCGAGAATACCGCCAGGCGCTGCAGCAATAGCCGCTCGGCATCAGGCAGAAGCTGATGGCTCCAGTCGAGCGTCGCGCGCAGTGTCTGATGCCGCGGCAGCGCTGTGCGGCGCCCACTAGTCAACAGCGTAAAGCGATCGCGCAACCCCGCCGCCAACTGCTCGATCCCAAGTCCCTCGACTCGCGCCGCGGCGAACTCAATGGCGAGTGGAATGCCATCGAGGTGGCGACAGATTGCTGCAATCGTCCGCAGGCTCGCGGCGTCCAGTGAGAGTTCCCAACCAAGCTCCCTGGCCCTGGAGACGAAAAGCTCCGGGGCGCTATGGTTCAGAATCTCGTCCGCATCCAGTTGCTGTGTCGTCGGCACTTCAAGTGGCAGCACGCGGTAGGTGTGTTCACCCGCGATCCGGAGCACCTCCCTGCTCGTCGCCAGCACGGTAGTGCGCGGAGAGAACCGCACGATCATTTCGGCCAAGGTCGCCGCCGCACCGATGACGTGCTCACAATTGTCGAGAACCAGCAGCAGCCGCCTGCCAGCAATGGCCCGTGCCACGGCTTCGGCGGAGATAACGTTGGATTCAAACCTCAGCCCCAGCACCCCGGCCACCGCCATTGGCACAAGGTGCTGATCAGACAACGACGCCAGTTCGACCAGCCACCCACCATCCTCATATTCGCCAAGCACGCGGCGCGCGACCTTCAGCGCGAGGGAACTCTTTCCGATGCCGCCCGGCCCCGTCAAAGTGACAACGCGATACGCCGACAGCAGATCCCGTAATCGCCGTGCAGCCGCCGATCTGCCAATGAGGTGCATGCCGGCAACCGGGAAGTTGCTCGCCGTAGACCTCGCGGTTACTCGTGTCGGCTGCGGACCGGCAGGGGGCTTCGCCGCGTCGTGATGCCGGACAGTCCAGTCACCAAGCAGACGATAGCCGCGGCGGGCTTCGGTCTTCAGCAAACCCCGATACGGCCCGAGTGCCTTGCGCACCGCGGCTGCGTGAACCTGCAGCGTGCCCTCCATGACAATGGCGCCGGGCCAGATGCGGTTCATCAACTCATCTTTGGTAACGAGTTTGCCGGCCGACTGCGCCAGGACTTCGATGATCTCAAAGGCACGCCCGCCAATCGGAACCGGCGATCCGAGAACTCGCAGTTCGCGGCGAGCCAAGTCGATTTCGCACGCGTCTGACGCGTAAACCGGTCGATTGCCCTCCGCAAGCATACCCAACGGCCCTCAGAAATTGAGCCTCTGGTTCATTGCGGCTTCAACAGATCTCAGCACCGCATCAGCCGTCATGTATCACCAGCCCGTGATCACCAGATCAAACCTTCAGCATGAATCGTGCAAGCAGGCCGCCTTTTCAACTTTTTATAAGAACCCCCAGGAATCGCAAAGGCCCTGCGGATAAACCTGACCCAGTCCCGCCGAACAGGCAGGCGACGAAACGGATGAATGGATGGAGATGAACGTGAGCGGTTCATATGGACACGCGAGCGTCGTGTTGGTTCACGGCGCCTGGGCTGACGGGTCAAGTTGGAACGATGTTATCGGGCCACTGCTGTCCAGGGGCCTTAACGTGCTGGCCGCCCCGATCCCGCTGACATCCTTGTCGGATGACGTCGCCGCACTCGACCGCACCCTGGAACGCACGGATGGCCCCGTCATCCTGGCAGCACACGCTTACGCTGGTGCGGTAATAGCGTCGACAACCAACGAGCGTGTTCGATCATTGGTCTTCGTAGCCGCATTGGCACCCGACGAAGGTGAGACGGTCGCGGACCTGTTCTATCGCGGGCAGCCACACCCACAGGCGCCGCAACTCGCACCCGACGCGCATGGCTTGATTTGGATGCCCCGAACCGGATTTGCCACTGCTTTATCGCAGCGCGCGTCGCCTGAGCGGGCCGCGCTTTGTGCGGCGACACAGCGGCCAATCGCCGTCGCATGCATTCAGGAAAAGGCTCCGCGACCTGCCTGGAAGGTGACGCCGTCCTGGTACCTCGTTGCCGAGGAAGACCGAATGATCAGCCCGGCCAACCAGCGCTTCATGGCAAACCGCATGGGTGCGCGCACTCGATCGGAGCAGGTCGACCACACGCCATTGATCAGCGCGCCCGGGCCGGTCATCGAGCTTATCCTCGAGGCTGCGATGAACACGGCGCTGTGATCGATCGGCTTACTCACGAAGGACCACGCAAATGACCAAGATTACCTACCGGCGGGTGCCCGTTGATGGCATCGAAATTTTCTATCGCGCGGCCGGTCGCCCTGACGCTCCAGTCCTGCTTCTGCTGCACGGCTTTCCAACTGCCAGCCACATGTTTCGCAATCTCATTCCCCAGCTTGCGGACCGGTTTCATGTTGTCGCACCCGACCTCCCCGGGTTCGGCCAGTCCGGCATGCCGGAACGGAGCAGGTTCAACTACACCTTTGACAACATCGCGAAGCTGATCGACCGATTCACCGAGGTCATCGGCCTTCGCCGCTTCGCCATCTATGTCTTCGACTACGGCGCGCCGACCGGCTTCCGTCTGGCAATGTGGCATCCGGAGCGCATCACCGCGATCATCTCACAGAATGGCAATGCTTATGAGGAAGGTCTGAGCGACGGCTGGAACCCCATCCGCGCCTACTGGCAGGACCCGTCCACCGCGAACCGCACCGCACTGCGCGCCTTTCTCTCGCCGGAGACGACATTCTGGCAATACACGCATGGCGTCGCCGACACGTCCTTGGTTTCGCCGGATGGATATTCGCTCGACAATTTCTATCTGGCCCGCCCCGGCGCAGACGAGGTGCAACTCGATCTCTTCGGCGACTACAAGAGCAACGTCGCACTGTATCCCGAATTCCAAGGCTATTTCCGTCAGCACAAGCCGCCATTTCTGGCGGTGTGGGGTGGCAACGACCCCTTCTTCCTGCCGCCGGGTGCGAAGGCATTCAAGCGCGACATTCCCGAAGCAGACGTGCACTTCTTCGACACCGGTCACTTCGCCCTGGAGACACACTGCGATGAAATCGCCGCGAGGATCCGACAGTTCCTAGGATTACTTCAATTGGACTGAGGAAAGCCGCAAAACGCTGCAAACCACACAAGTAATAAACCGGAGCTGAACCTCATGCCTACTCGCCCTCTGATCGTCTTTGATGTCAATGAAACGCTGCTTGACCTTCAAACAATGGAGCCGATTTTTGAACGTATCTTTGGCGAGAAGGCGGCGATGCGCCTTTGGTTCGCTAACTTCATCATGTACTCTGCTGCCCTCACGGTCGCCGGCCGCTACGTTCCGTTCACCGATATCGGGTCGGCTGTGATGAAAATGCTGGCGGACACGCAACGCATCACCATCGATGACTCTGACAAGAACGAACTCAAGGAAGCATTTTCGACGATGCCGCCACACCGGGAGGTGCCAGCAGCACTGCGCAAGCTGCGTGATGCAGGTTTCCGACTCTTCACGCTTACGGACAATCTCCTCGAGGTTCAAACCCGTCAGCTTGAGCATGGTGGCATTGTCGACCTGTTCGAGCGACGCTTCAGCGCGGACGGCGTGAAGCAGCATAAGCCGTCGCGTCAGGCCTACGCATACGTCGAGAGCGAACTGGGAGTTGCGCCTTCACAGCTCTGTCTAGTCGCGTGCCATACATGGGACACGCTTGGAGCCGTGGCCGCCGGATGGGAAGCGGCGTTGATCAAGCGCATCGGCAACGACGTCCTGGGAGTTGGGCCGCAACCTCACATCGTCGGCAATGACCTGAATGATGTTGCCGATCAGTTGATCGCCCGACACAACGGACGGAGCCGATAGACGCTCGTACACTCACGTTGGATGTCCGCTTTGTGCGGGCCGAAAAGCTCACTCTCTCGTTCAGGAGCTTGCGCGAGGCCGTGGGTTCGTCCAGGGCGTTCGCGCTGCCTGACCGGCCCTACGCCGCCGCGCGGAACGTCCGCGGAATGCCTGCCTTGGGAAGCTGGCCGTGCATCGGTTCGGCCGGCAATCCCTCGTGCAGCAACCGACGCGCGTCGATCAGCTTCTGCAGATCGATGCCGGTCCGGAAGCCCATGCTCTCCAGCATGAACACCAGGTCCTCGGTGACGACGTTGCCCGAGGCACCCGGCGCATAAGGGCAGCCGCCCAACCCCGCCAGGCAGGAGTCGAACGCCCGGATACCCTCCTCCAGGCCAGCCAGCGCGTTGGCGATGCCAAGCCCGCACGTGTCGTGCAGATGCAGACCGTACAGCGTGTCACCGATCGCATCGCGCGTCGCCCGCACGACCTCCTTTATCTGCGCCGGATGCGCGTAGCCCACGGTATCGGCCAGCATGATCTGATCGACGCCGGCATCCGCCAGCCCCTTCGCCATCGCAACGGTCTTGGCCGTCGGAACCACGCCGTCGATCGAACAGCCGAACGCCGTAGATACACCCGCCACCAACGGCACGCGCCGAGATTGCGCCTTCAGCCACGCGGTGATCTCCCGCATCATCTCGATCGATTGCGCCGGCATCCGGTTCAGGTTGGCCATGCTGTGGCCCTCGGTCACCGAGACCGGAATGCTGATCTTGTGTACACCCGCGTTATAGGCGTTCTGCACGCCGCGCAGGTTGGGTGCCAGCGCCTGCACGGTAAGCCCGCGGATCTTCAGGCACTGCTCCACCACCTCCGGTGTGTCCGACAGCTGCGGGATCACCCGCGGCGGAACGAAGCTGCCAACCTCGATCTCGTGCACGCCGGCCGCGGCGATCGCCTCGATCCAGCGCACCTTCGCCTCGGTCGTCATCCGCGTCTTCGCAATCTGCAGCCCGTCGCGCGGGCCGACTTCGCAGATCGAAACATATGTGGTCATGGCAGCACCATCTTCTATCCGAGGCCGGAGACCTTGCGCGATCCACCCGCAAGATTCAACACCAGGAACAGCCAACCAATGCGCGCCACGCGTGACGCACAGCTTGCTCCTCAGTGGCCCCTCATATGTGCTCCGCGACCTCCGCATGGAACCTTCCTGACGACCGCCTGTGCAGCCCCCCAAATTTCTCGCAGACTTGCGCGCAACCCACGGAGGAACCCAACGCCATGAGTGTCGTCGCCACAGAAGAACACGGCCCGGTCACGATCATCCGCATAAACCGCCCCGAGAAGTTGAACGCGATCTCCAGCGCCGTAGCGGTCGAACTCCAGCAGGCCTTCGAAGCCTTCGATGCCTCCGACCAGCGCGTCGCCATCCTGAGCGCCGCCGGAGACCGAGCCTTCACCGCCGGAGCCGACGTCACCGACCTGCCCGAACTCTGGCGCTGCATCCCTACGGTAGGCTTCGCAACGGACAAACCGATCATCGCCGCGACCTCCGGCTGGTGTGTCGGCGGTGGCATCGTGATGGTGATGATGTGCGACCTGATGGTCTCCGCCGAGAGCACGGTCTTCTACTACCCGGAGGCAAAGCTCGGCGTCACCGGCGGCATGATCAGCTCGCTGGTCACGCGCATGCCGCACAAGCTGGCGATGGAGATGATGCTGTTGTGCAGCAAGGTCAGCGCGCAACGCGCCTACGAAGTCGGCTTCGTCAATCGCGTCGTGCCGAACGGTCAGCACGAAACCGCCGCCCTGGCGATGGCAAACGAGATGCTCGACTCCGCCCCCTTGGTAATCGGTGCTTTGAAGCGACTGGCGAGCGAGGTCCTGCCCATCGGCCCCATCGAACGCATGGTAGCCACCAGCCAGACAATCGGCCGCGTGCGTGCCAGCGAGGACATGCAGGAAGGCATTCGCGCCCATCGCGAACGCCGCAAGCCAAACTTCCGCGGACGCTGAGGAGCAGCTCGAATGTCAGCAGTGCATCCCGACGATCTGGCCGGCGTGAAGGCGTGGTTCGAGACACTCGCCGCTCACGTGCAAGAGGTCGACTACATCGGCGCGCGACCGATCTTCGCCCCCGATATGATCGCCTTCGGTACCTTCACCGATTTCATGACCGGACGCGATGTCGCCGAGCAGCAGCAATGGCGCAACGTGTGGGCGCACATCGACGAGTTCCGCTTCCGACCCGACATCCGCGCGATCGTCTCGCCTGATCGACTGCAAGCCGTCGGCATGGCCATCTTCGATTCTACCGGCTACCGCCAGGACGGCACCTCCTACGACAGGCCCGGCCGCGCAACCGTGGTGTTCGTGCGCGACAAGACCGGCGCGCCATGGCTCGCACAGCACACGCACCTGTCGCTGTTCCGCGACGTGCCGACGCGCAGCTTCAAGAGCAAGCCGGAAAAGCTCTGACGCTTACCACTTGTTGGTAATTGGCGATTGAAGATGAAACGCCGGCCGGGATAGGCCCGACCGGCGTCCGAAGAGGAGAAAGTGATGACGGACCATCACCATCTCCTGCCGAAGATCGTGGTGATCTTGCGCATTCGTGTCAAGATTATCATAAAGCGACGGTAGGGGAAGGGCCAGTCCGTTCGCGGGCTGGCCTACTCCTCGACAGCTCTGCTCCCTGCACGCGATAGTCCGCGGAACCAAGGAGCACAGCAATGTCCGATGCCGCATCGAGGCCCTTCGCTGGCCGCACCGCGCTGATCACCGGTTCCGGCCAGAACATCGGCCGAGCGATCGCGCTCGCCTTCGCGCGGCTTGGCGCGAACGTGGTGGTGAATGGCCATCGCAATCAGGCCGCCATTGATGCCGTCGCGGCGGAGGTGCGTACGCTCGGCGCAAACGCGCTCGCGGTGCTCGCCGACGTCGCGGATCCAGTCGCCGTGCAGTTGATGGTGGACCAGGCCACCGCGGCATTCGGCAAAGTGGACATCTCCGTCTCCAACGCCTCGCTGCGTTTGCACACACCATTCCTCGACATTTCGCTCGAGGAATGGCAGCGCATCATCAATTCCAATCTCAACGCATCGTTCTATCTCGCGCGCTCGGTGATCCCCGGAATGAAGCAGCACGGCTGGGGCAGGATCATCCACATCTCCGGGCGCGATGGCTTCATGCCGATACCCAACCGCGTGCACAACATCACCTGCAAGGCCGGCGTCTACGCCATGGCAAAGGCGCTGGCGATCGAGTTCGGTCAGTTCGGCATCACCGCCAACACCGTCTCACCCGGCCTGATCGATACCACGCGAGACTGGAGCCAATATCCACAATTCCGCGACGGCTATGGCGAGAGGGTAAAGGAAATCCCAGTGCGTCGCGTCGGCCATGTCGACGAAATCGCCGCCGCGTGCACCTATCTGGCGAGCGATGCCGCGGGCTTCGTCACCGGTCAGGTACTGCACGTCAACGGCGGC
Organism: uncultured Alphaproteobacteria bacterium; assembly: GCA_963726125.1. Taxonomy (GTDB): domain Bacteria; phylum Pseudomonadota; class Alphaproteobacteria; order Acetobacterales; family Acetobacteraceae; genus JAMXLO01. Next base: position 283,285 of record CAVSBG010000007.1, read on the forward strand.
GACGTGATGTGATCGGGCGATCGCGTCTCGCTACAGAAGTTCAACAACTTGCGCACGGCCGCTGTAAATGTGACAGCTAGCATTACTCCGGCTTCGTGGAATACTTGCGCGTGCGTCGATCGTCATATCTCAAGCGTCGTGCTGCATTGAACTTGTTGGCGGGTTGGCCGCTCGGTTTTTTGGCGCGCCATGCCAACGCCGCATCGCCCGCTGAACGACGTCAGGCGGAGGCGCTGAGCGGCGCCGAGTTCACCGACGCGCACGGAAACCCGCACACCCTCAACGAGCTGACCCGACCGCTCGCGCTGGTCAACCTATGGGCCTCCTGCTGTGCGGGCTGCCGAACCGAATTGCCAACGATCCGTGAGCTGACATCACGTCTCGGTCCCAATGCGCTCGATGTCGTGTTGCTGAGCCATGACCTCTATTGGCGGGACGACACAGCCTACGCCCGCGAGAATGGAGTGCCATTCCCACACTGGCGGCTCTCCAGTCGAACCGCCGCGACCGTTGCCGCCGCCGCCTTCCGCCTGGAGGCCGACAGCTTTGGGCTGCCGCAGTCTGCAGTCTTCGCTGGCCGAGCGAGGAACTTGGTCTGGTCGCAAATGGGGTCCACGGATTGGATGGCGCCCGACCAGCTGCGTCTTCTCCGAACCTGGCTTGGCGCCGCCGGCTGACCACCTCCTCGCGTCCTGGCGTTGTCGCGTCAGCAGCCGGATCAATAGCAGCGTCCCACCGCCACTGAGCAGGAGAAGCACTGAGGGCGGTTCCGGTGTGGATGTGTCGGGGGATGCGGAGCCGACCTCCGATGGTGGAGAGGGAAACCAGGGGATCTCCTCGGGTGGAGTGAACCAGGGCATGACAGCGGGGATTGGCTGCGCCATCGGCGCCACGGGCGGCGCGATCGGCTGCGGTGGGTTTGCCGGAACCGGCGCCAGCAGACCGCCGCCAACAAGTGCCGCCGGCACCACCTTACAGATCAGCTCTGTCCAGGTGTGCGGCGATCCCCGGACGGTCACCGCATGGTGCAGCAAGCGTGCGGCATGATGCGCAATCGGCCGGACAAAATGATGCACAGCATGCAATACGCGGCCCCCGCTGTTCGCGACAGGGGAGGCAGCGTGGTGAATAATGGTCCAACATGTGGTTGACATGGCCGGCCTCCACAGCCCGGCCGATTGGCCGAACCTTAGGCAGCCGTCATTTATACAACCGACAGTAGGCGCAAACATTGATTTGGATCAATAATTGGCTAAAATTTAGCCAACCGTGTCAAAATTCTTAACGTCGCTACACCGCCAACGCTCCACGCACCGCCGCCAGCGCAGCATCGGCCTGCGCCCCATCGGGTCCGCCAGCCTGCGCCATGTCGGGACGGCCACCACCGCCTTTGCCGCCAACCGCCGCGGACGCCGCCCGCACCAGTTCCACGGCGTTGAACCGCCCGGTCAGATCCTGCGACACGCCGACCACGATGCTCGCCTTGCCCTCGGACGTAGATACAAGCGCCACCACGCCGCTGCCCATCTGCTTGCCGATGGCGTCGGCCAGCCCTTTCAGATCGCGCGCCGGCACTTCGCCGAGATTGCGTGCGGCAAGCTTCACGCCGTTCACGTCCTCCACCTCCGACGCGCTGCCGCCGGTGGCAAGCTTGCGCTGCAGATCGGCAACCTGGCGCTCCAGCCTGCGCACATTCTCCTGCACCGCCGCGACGCGTTCGGGCGCATCGGCCGGGCTGGCACGCAGCGCCCCCGCAACCTCGTTCAGCCGGTGCTGCATCTCCGCGACCACCGCCTCGGCGTACGCCCCGGTCACCGCCTCGATGCGTCGCACGCCGGCGGCAACCGCCCCCTCCGACAGGATCTTGAAATAGCCGATGTCGCCGGTCCGCTGCACATGAGTGCCGCCGCACAGCTCGATGGAATACGCCGCCTTGTTGCCCTCGCCGCGGCCCATCGAGACGACGCGCACCTCCTCGCCGTACTTCTCGCCGAACAGCGCCATCGCCCCGGTTTCGACCGCGGCAGCCGGTGTCATCAGCCGTGTCGTCACCGCGGTGTTTTCGCGGATCCGCGCGTTCACCTCAGCTTCCACCCACGCAATATCCTCGCCCGTCAGCGGCCGAGGCTGCGAGATGTCGAACCGCAGCCGATCCGGCGCATTGAGGCTCCCTTTCTGCCCGACATGCGTGCCAAGCCGCTCCCGCAGCGCCTCGTGCAGCAGATGCGTCGCCGAGTGATGCGCGCGTATCGTCGCCCGCCGCGCATGATCGACATCCGCCAGCACCGCCGCGCCGACGCGTGCCTCACCCGCCTCGACCCGGCCGAGATGCACGAACAGATCGCCCAGCTTCTTCTGCGTATCAGTCACCACGATGCGCAAACCATCGGCGCCCGTGATCGCGCCGGTATCGCCGACCTGGCCGCCGCTCTCGCCATAGAACGGCGTCTGGTTCAGCACGACCGCCACCTCGGCGCCGGCGGGCGCGGCATCGACCGGTGCGCCATGCACCACCAGCGCCACGATCTCCGCCTCCGCGGTCTCGGTGGAATACCCGAGGAACTCCGACGCGCCGACCTTCTGCTTCAGCTCGAACCACACGCGCTCCGTGGCAGCCTCACCGGACCCGGCCCATGCGGCACGGGCGCGCGCCCGCTGTTCGTCCATCGCCGTCTCGAAGCCGGCCAGGTCGACCTCGCGCCCCTGCTCGCGCAGCGCGTCCTGCGTCAGGTCCAGCGGGAAGCCGAACGTGTCGTACAGCCGGAACGCCACCGCGCCAGGCAGCTTCTGGCGGGAGCCAAGCCGCGCCGTCTCCTCGCCGAGCAGATGCAGCCCGCGCTCAAGCGTCTGCCGGAAGCGCAACTCCTCGAGCTGCAGCGTCTCGCCAATCAGCGCCTCGGCCCGCACCAGCTCGGGATACGCCGCGCCCATCTGCCGCACCAACGTCGGCACCAGCCGGTACATCACCGGTTCCCGCGCGCCCATCATCAGCACATGGCGCATCGCCCGGCGCATGATCCGCCGCAGCACGTAGCCGCGTCCCTCGTTCGACGGCAGCACGCCATCGGCGATCAGGAACGCGGTGCTGCGCAGGTGATCCGCCACCACGCGATGGCTGACCTTGTGAGGCCCATCCGGGTCCTGTCCGGTTGCCTCGGCGCTCGCCAGGATCAGCGCGCGGAACGTGTCGATGTCGTAGTTGTCGTGCTTGCCCTGCAGGATCGCCGCGATCCGCTCCAGCCCCATGCCGGTATCGATCGACGGCCGCGGCAATGCGACGCGCGTGCCGGGCGGGCCTTCCTCGAACTGCATGAACACCAGATTCCAGAACTCCACGAACCGGTCGCCGTCTTCATCCGGGCTGCCGGGTGGACCACCGGCAACCTCGGGCCCGTGGTCGTAGAAGATCTCCGAACATGGCCCGCACGGACCGGTATCGCCCATGCGCCAGAAGTTATCGTCGGTAAGGCGGACAATCTTATCGTCCGACAGGCCTGCAACCTTCTTCCAGATTGTCACCGCGTCGTCGTCCTCAACGAACACGCTGACCATCAGCCGATCCTTGGGGAGGCCGAAATCCTTGGTCACCAGCTCCCACGAATATGCGATCGCCTGCTCCTTGAAGTAATCGCCAAAGCTGAAATTACCCAGCATCTCGAAGAACGTGTGATGCCGAGCGGTGTAGCCCACGTTGTCCAGGTCGTTGTGCTTGCCGCCGGCGCGCACGCATTTCTGCGCCGTCGTGGCGCGGACATACGGACGCTTCTCCTGCCCGGTGAACACGTTCTTGAACTGCACCATGCCCGAGTTGGCGAACATCAGTGTGGGATCGTTGCGCGGCACCAGCGGCGAGCTTTCGACCACCTGGTGCCCGTTGCGGGCAAAGTAGTCGAGGAAGGTGGCGCGGATATCGTTGCTACTGGCCATGGCGGTCAGGTGGGTTCCCTGCGTGACGGAGGAAAGAGGGGAAGTAGCGCGGCAGTGGATGGAAGTCACGCGCGGAGGGTCGCCTCGCCGCAGTACCTGGCGCGTCCGACGAGGGATGGATACGGCGCCTCGGCGTTGGCGTTCTTGACAACACCCAGCGCTGTTGGCATTGTCTCCAACAATGAAGGCGCGCCTGCTGTTCGACCGCCGGGTTGCCGTCTCGGAGATGGCATTTGCCGAGCTGGTCTTATGGGAGGTTCCTACCCCGGTCAGAGGCAGCACCCACAACTATCGTTACCGCCTTGCTTTCGTTGTTCGCGAGGTTTGCGTGCTGCGCTACGACAATGAGGCGGGAAAGGGCGGCCATGTTCATCGGGCCGAACGCGAATGTCCCTACCATTTCACCAACCCCGATCGCCTGGTCGCGGACTTCTTTGCCGACATAAGGAAGTGGCTCGATGAGAACAGTGACACTTGACGTGCGGCCGTTGACGGATGCGCTGGCCGACTTCACCCGTGTTTGGAAAACGGGGAAGGCCGAGTCCTCGGCACGCGTCAGTTTCGCCACGCCTGAATTGCTTTGGAAGGTGCTTACCGCGCGCCGGTGGGAGCTGTTGAAGACCATGGCCGGCCAGGGACCGATGAGCCTGCGTGAGGCAGCGCGGCGGGTGCAGCGCGACGTGAAGGGCGTGCACGGCGACGTGCATGCGTTGCTCGATGCCGGCGTGTTGCACCGCTGTGACGACGGCGGGATCGAGTTCCCCTACGACGCCGTCCATGTGGATTTCACGCTGCGCGCGGCATAGCGCCAAGGCGCCGCCGGCGCGTCTCACCCTTCTGCCTCCGTGCCTCTGTGCCTACCATGCAAATAGCCCGGGACGATCCTGTGGCCCGCCTGACCTGGGCCATTTTCAGTCATGGGGATGCGGCCTCGGCCGCTCGCAAACTCTGTGGTGAAATCCGCTTGCACTGCCGATCGCATCACCCAACCCCCAGGTTGGGCACTCGCGCCACACGCGGCGGTGACACCTGACAGCGCCCGCTTCCACCCCACCGCCCAGCATGGCACCGTCTCCCGCAACACCGGGGGCGGAACCCCACAGGGAGACCCTACCATCATGGCAACCAAGATCCGCGTCGGCATGGTCGGCATCACGCCGAACCGTGGCTTCTCCTCCATCGCCCACATGCCAGCCCTGCAGGCGCTGCCGGACTTCGAGATCGTCGCGCTCTGCACCACCCGCCAGGAGACCGCGGACGCCGCTGCAAAGCACTACGGCGTTCCGTTGGCCTTCGCCGACCCGGTGAAGCTCGCCCAGCACTCGGACGTCGATCTGGTCACGGTCTGCGTCAAGGTGCCCGACCACCTCACACCCGTCATGGCCGCGATCGACGCCGGCAAGCACGTCTATTCGGAGTGGCCGCTGGGCCGCAACACCGCCGAAGCGACCAAGATGCTGAACGCCGCCGAGAGCAAAGGCGTCCGCCACGCCGTCGGATTGCAAGGCCGCGTATCGCCGTCGATCAACTACGTCCGCGACCTGATCGCCGAGGGCTATATCGGCAAGCCGCTGTCCGGCACCCTGTTCGTCAACGCGGCGAATTGGGGAGCGACACTCGATCGCGCCTATCAGGCGGACTTCGCCAACGGCGCCAACCTGATGACGATCACCGGCGGGCACAACCTGGATGCCCTGTGCTACTGCCTCGGTGAATTCCGCGAGCTGTCAGCGTTCGCGGTAAGCCAGCGTGACCGCATCATGGCCGAAGACGCCGGCGAAATGATCGCCAAGGATGTGCCAGACCAGCTCGTCGTCAGCGGCATCGTCGGCGATGGAACGGTGGTCTCCGCGCAGGTCCGCGGCGGCATGAAGCGCGGGCAGGAATTCCTGTTCGAGATCCACGGCACCGAGGGCGACCTCTCGCTCGCCGCCACCATGCGTGCATCCACCCAGCGGCAGGAACTGACCGTGCGCGGCGCTCGCGGTTCGGACAAAGACGTCGCCGAGCTGACGGTGCCGGCAAACTATCGCTGGGTGCCCGAAGGTGTGCCCGAAGGCTCACCATACAACGTTGCGCAGCTATACGCGAAACTCGGCGACGCCATCCGCGACCATAAGCCTGCCCACCCCGGCTTCGACACCGCGATTGTGCGCCACCGGATGCTGGACATGATCACGCAGGCGGCGCGTACCGGACAGAAGCAGTTGTGTTAGACCACCAACCCTGCAACCCCGTCACCACCAGAAGCCTGTCGCGACCATGCGCTACCAACCCCGTCACGGCCACGCGCTACCAACCCGTCATGGCCGTGCGCTACCAACAACCCTGTCGCGACCACGCTACCAACCCCGTCACGGCCATGCACTACCAACCTCATCATGGCCATGCGCTACCAACCCTGTCGTAACCACGCTACCAACCCTGTCGTGACCACGCTGCCAGCTCCGTCATGGCTGCGCGCCACCAACCCCGTCATGGCCGGGCGTGTCCCGGCCATCCTCACGCGCACCGATCATTACAAATGATGCAGTCCCAGTCAGCACTAACCTATGCGACAGAACCTGCAATACGCCACCAGTCAAGGCCAGTCGCATCACTATCGCGCACCGCAAGTATCGACCGTGTTCATCTCAATGCGCGCAGATTTGTTACGCTTCGAGTACCACGCGCGTTACCTAAACGCCTGCAACAACTGCCGCGCCGCGTGACCTCCACGTCACACCCCGCGCCTTGCACCGCCCAAATCGCAACGCTATAGCGCCGCGGAACGCCGGGAGGGGCCACTTGTCCATGAGCATCGTCACAACCGCACCCGCAATATCGCGTCGCGCGGCATTGACCGGCCTCGCCGCGCTCGGTGCAGGTGAATGGCCCCGATCGGCCCACGCCGAGACCCGTCCGAACATCGTCATAGCAGTGCAACAGAACCCAACTTTGCTGGATCCCTTCCTGGACATCTCGAATGTCTCCTACCGTGTGCAGGACAACATCTGGGACTACCTCATCGCCACCGACTACCTGAACGACCTGAAGAACGGCCCGATGCTGGCCACGGCATGGCATCGCACTGACGACCGCACGCTGGAATTCACGCTGCGCCAAGGCGTGAAGTTTCACGACGGCACCGAGATGACCGCGGACGACGTTGCATTCACCTTCGGTGACCAACGCATCATGTCGCCATCGTCGCGCGGCTATGCCCCAAGCCGACCGTTTCTAGGCACGATAGAAAAAGTCGAGGCAACCGGACCCTACGCCGTTCGCTTGACCACCAAACAACCAGACCCATTGATCGAACGAAGGCTAGCCGGCTGGGGTGCGCAGATCGTCAGCAAGCGCGCGTTCCTCGCCGCCAAGGACTGGGACGCATGGGGTCGCGCACCCGTCGGCACCGGCCCGTACAAACTGAGTGAATTCAAAAGCGGCCAATCGATTCTGCTGACGGCTCACGATCAATATTGGGGAGGACCGCCGCCGGCCGCGTCGGTGAAGTTCCAGATCGTGCCCGAGATCGCCGCCCGGATGGCGGGATTGTCAGCCGGCGACTACGACCTGATCACCGAGGTGCCCCCAGACCAGTTCGACACCATCGACAGCTACAAAGACCTCCAGGTCGTCGGTGGCCCAATCCTGAATCACCTCGTCCTGCTCTACGAGAAATTCAATCCGCAACTCGCCGACGTACACGTCCGTCGCGCGCTCAGCCTGGCGATCGACCGCAAACTGCTGATCGACACTTTCTGGCACGGCCGCCTGGTCACTGACCCGTTCCATGCAGCTCCCCTCGTTCGGTCCGCTCTACAATCCCGATCGCCCATACCCAGCATACGATCCGGACAAAGCACGAGCCGAACTGAAACTATCAAAGTATGATGGCACACCGATCCCCTATCGCGTCATCGGCAGCGACTATTACCCGAACGAGGTCGCCACCGCACAGGCATTGGTCGCGATGTGGAAGGACGTCGGCCTGAACGTGCAGATCGTGCTGAAGGAGAACTTCGCGCAGGTCTTCCAGCCACCCGGCCGCGGCATCAACAACACCTCCGACACCGCGCTCTATCCAGACCCGGTCGCCGAACTCTGGCGCCGCTACGGCAAGGACAGCACGCTGCAGGTGCAATACAAGATGTGGTCGGACGACGAATTCAACAGTCTCGGCCCCACCCTTGTCTCCAACCTCGACACCAAGGCACGCTACACGGCGTTCCAGCGCATGCTCGACATCTACGATTGGGAAGACCCGCCCGGCACGGTGTTGTTTGCGATGGGCATGTTCTACGCACAGCGGCGCACGCTGCACTGGCAACCCTATCCCGTGGAACATATGGATTTCCGCGCCGCAGCCTTCAGCGCTCCACCGCAGCCGCGCAAGGCGTGAACGACATACCACTGCTGGAACTGCGCAACCTCTCGGTCCGCTTCCACACGCCGGAGGGTATCGTTGATGCCGTCACAAGCGTCGATCTCGACGTACGACCAGGTGAGATCCACGGCCTGGTCGGCGAAAGCGGCAGCGGCAAGAGCGCGACCTGCCTGGCGGTGATGGGACTACTCGGTCCGCGCGCCGAGGTCGCCGGTCATATCGGGTTCGCCGGCCAACACATCGGCGCCGACGCCTCATCGCTGCGCGGCCACGGCATCGGCATGATCTTCCAGGAGCCGCGCGCATCACTCGATCCGGTCTTCACCGTCGGTCATCAGTTATGTGAAGTGCTCGCACTGCATCGCCCCGAGCTGAGCGGCAGCAGGCGCGCCGTCGCCACCGAGGCCGCCATGCTGCTGCGCCAGGTTGGCTTGCCGGAACCGGAACGCCAGATGCGCGTCTATCCGCACGAGCTGTCCGGCGGCATGGCGCAACGCGTCGCAATCGCTTTGGCACTCGCAGGAAAGCCGCGTCTGTTGCTCGCGGATGAGCCAACCACGGCATTGGATGTCACCGTCCAGGCGCAGGTGCTCGACCTTCTGCTGCGCCTGCGCAATGAAGCAGGGCTGGCGGTCGTACTCGTCACCCACGATCTCGGCATCGTCGCCCAATACGCGGATCGCGTCAGCGTCATGCGCGCCGGCGAAGTGGTCGAGCAGGCAACCGTGCACAAGCTGTTCGCGCAACCCACACATGCCTATACGCGCCAACTGCTGGATGCCCTCCCGCGCGCAACGGACTCTGCCAACACCACCACGTCGGCGAAGAAACTGCTGCGCGTCGACGGACTGACACGGTCGTTCGCACAACGCCGCCGCTTGTTCCGCCGCACCACGCCAGGACTGCGCGCAGTAGACGGCGTGTCCTTCGACATCGCGCCCGGAGAAACGCTGGCACTCGTGGGCGAGAGCGGCTGCGGCAAATCCACCACCGCGCTGATGGTCGCCGGCCTGCTCGGCCGCACCGCCGGCCGCATCGAATTCGAGGGCCAGGAGCTTGCCGGCAACACAGCAACCCAACGCCGCGCACTGCGTCGCAAGTTGCAGATTGTGCTGCAGGATCCAGGAGAATCGCTGGATCCCAGATTGTCCTGCGGCACCCAGGTGGAAGAGCCGCTGCTGATCCACCGCGCCGGCGGCAATCGCGAACAGCGCCGCGACCTGGTGCGCGACACTCTGCGATCCGTTGGTCTCGAACCGTGGATCATGGATCGCCGTCCGCACGAGATCAGCGGTGGCCAACGCCAGCGTGTCTCCCTCGCGCGTGCACTGGTGCTGCAACCACGCATGCTCGTGCTCGATGAACCGACCTCCGCGCTCGACATGTCGATCCAGGCGCAGGTCATCGACCTGTTGATGCGCCTGCAACGGGAACGCCAACTGGCCTACCTGTTCATCAGCCACGATCTGCGCACCGTGCAGCGGATCGCGCATCGCGTCGCAGTGGTCTATCTCGGGCGCATCGTCGAGCTGGCACCGCCCGCCCAGCTATTCGCCACGCCACGCCATCCCTACACGCAGGCGCTGCTCTCAGCCGTGCCGGAGCTCGATCCAACCCGGCGCGACCGGCATCGCATCCTGCTGCCCGGCGAGCCGCCCAATCCCACCGCCATCGCCAACGGCTGCCGCTTCCGCCAACGCTGCCCCGTCGCACTGCCGCTATGCGCGCAATTGGACCCATCACTCAACGCAGCGAATGACGCCGACCACCTCGTCGCTTGCCACGCCGCGCACGGAGCAGCGTGATGACCCACGGCACCGTCTTCCTGCGCAAATGCCTGCGCGCCCTGCTCACCCTATGGATCGTCGTCAGCCTCACCTTCGTCGTGCTGCGAGGCGCCGGCGATCCCGCGCTGACCATCCTGGGCACCGACGCGACACCAGCAACGATCGCCAATTTCCATCAGCGCTGGGGTCTCGACCAGCCGCTGCCGGTGCAATACGCGCTGTATATACGCAACATCCTGCGCGGCGATTTCGGCACCTCGTTCCTCGACGGGCGTCCCGCCCTCACGGTGGTGGCCGAGCGGGTTCCCCGCACGCTACAGCTCAGCGGCCTTGGCCTGGTCCTGATGCTGTGTGTCGGCATTCCCGCCGGCGTCGTCGCAGCACTCAATCGCGGCCGCACGCTGGACCGCGCCATCGTCGCAGGCGCGGTCATGGGCCACAGCGTGCCGAGCTTCTTTCTCGCCATCCTGCTGATCCTGTTGTTCTCGGTCCGCTGGCGCCTGCTGCCGAGCGGCGGCGACCTGACCGCACAGTCCATCATCATGCCCGCCATCACGGTCGCCGCCGCAGGCACCGGCGTGATCGCCCGCTTCACGCGCGCCGCAATGCTGGACGCCCTCCACCAGCCCTTCGTACGCGCCATGCAGGCACGCGGCCTCACCTGGCCCAACGTGGTCCGAGCCCACGTAATGCCGAACGCCGCCATCCCAACCGTAACGATGATCGGCTTCCTTCTCGGCGGCCTCGTCGCCGGCGCCGTGATCACCGAGACCGTGTTCGCCTGGCCAGGCATCGGCCAGCTCATCGTCACGTCGGTTGCGCGGCGTGATCTCGCAGTGGTTCAGTGCATCGTGCTGTTGATCTCCAGCACCATGGTACTCGCCAACCTGGCGGTCGATCTCCTCTACATCTGGCTGGATCCGCGCATGCGCACCCACGCGACCGACGCATGAGCCCCACGCTGGCTCGCGCGGTCCATCGGCGATGGCCCACAGTGATCGTGCTCGCCTTCGCCTGGATAAGCCTTTGCATCGCCGCCGGCGCGTTCTCCGGCTGGCTGGCACCGGCCAACTACCAGGCGCTCGACCTGCGCGCGAGGCTCGCGCCACCAGTCCTGTTCGGCGGCACCTGGCATCATGTGCTCGGCACCGATGAGGTCGGCCACGACGTGTTCAGCCGCCTGCTGGCCTCGATCCGCGTCAGCCTGATGGTGGCCTTCGCCGGCACGGTCATCGGCTCCACCCTCGGCACCACGCTGGGCTTCCTCGCGGCGCATTTCCGCGGCTGGTTCGACGACCTTGTGATGATGCTGGCCGACGCCCAGGCCGCCATCCCGTTCATCATCGTGGCGCTGACCATCATAGCCTTCTTCGGCACCTCCCTGACGCTGTTCGTCGTCGTCGTCGGGCTCTACGGCTGGCAGACCTACGCACGTCTGGCGCGCGCCATGGCGCTGACCACAACCCGCCGCAACTACATCCGCGCGGTCGTGGCCCTGGGCGCCAGCCCAACCCGGGTCTATCTGCGTCACGTGCTGCCCAATGCCGCGGGCGTCCTGATCGTCAACGCCACCATCGGCTTCCCCGAGGTGATCCTGCTGGAAACCGCGCTGAGCTTCCTCGGCCTCGGCATCCAGCCACCGCTCTCCAGCCTCGGCAGCATGCTGAGCTACGGGCGCAGCTACCTGGTCAATGCGTGGTGGATCGCCGTGCTGCCCGGTATCGTGCTGTCGCTCTGCACGCTCTCGGTCAGCCTGATCGGCGATTGGGTGCGCGATCGCATGGACCCCACGCTGCGGTAGCTCACGCGCGCCAGATTCCGCTACCGCGTCGGCGGTGCATCGTTCACATGCGGGTGGGGCGACGCTTCAGGCTGGCGGAGCCGCCCCGCCAGAGGCAAAATGCCACGGCGCTGCTTTACAGATTGGACGATTGGCATGGCGACGACTTGCTACCACAACACAACTCGATCCAGCGACCCCATCCAGCCCACGTGACACAGGTCGAACTGTCCCCAACCGCCATGTCATCGGACTTTGCCAACCTGCCCATCCGGGAAGCCGCGTCCGAGGTCATCGACATCGAGCACAGCGTCCCGCTCGACGGCGAGTTCGACGTCGCCTTGGGCGACACTTTCACCGGCGATGCCATCCGAGCGCGATACCAGCGACAGGAGCGCACCGCGACAATCTGCCACTACCGCCTGAATGATGTGACACTCGACGCATCGACGATGCTGCTGGTGCGCGGGCGCCGCCGCATTCCGGAAACGCGCTACCTGGTCCCCGACGATGCCTATGCCGACATGTTGACCAAGCCGTTGCATCCCACCGAGATGGATCCCGCGGAACACTATGTCATCGGCATTAATCGCGCCGGTCATGACTACTACCACTGGATGGTGCAGGCCCTGCCGGCCATCGATGCCGGCATGCGCCGCGCCAACCATCGCCGGGTCACGCTGGTGCTGCCGCCGGCAATTCGACCGTTTCAGGAGGAGACCCTGCGCCTGCTGGGGTATCACGATCTGCCCCGGCTGATCCTCGACATATCCAGTCACTATCGCTTCGCCAGTGCTGAGTTCAGCGACTTCCTGGGTGATCGCATGCACCAGATGGTGTCCCGGACGGCGATGGCGACCTATCGGAGCCTGAGCCAGGTGGCCCCGTGGCTACCAGGTGCTGCCGAGGAGATCTATGTGGCGCGTACCGACGCTGGCGGTCGCGCAATGCAGAACGAGGCCGAACTGATCGAACTGCTGCAGCGCCAAGGGGTCCGCATCATCGTGGCCGGCACCCTGCCGGTCGTCGAGCAGATCGCCGCGTTTCGCGCCGCCCGTCTGGTCATCGGCCCCCACGGCGCCGGCCTCAGCAACCTCGTCTTCTGCCGGAGTGGCAGCTTCGTCTACGAACTGCTGCCGCGCAACTACCCGAACATCGCATTCAACCGCGTGGCCCAGGCTGCCGGGCTGAACTACGCGGCCGATCTGTTCGAGAGCGCCGGCGCCGGCAGTCCACACGAGCAGCCGTGGCGGATCGACATAGGTCGCGTGGCTGCGCGCCTGGACGCGATCAGGACCAGGATCGCGGCGACACCCCGTATCGAGACCGCGATGGAGTTCCTCCGCCGGACCCAGACGGCGGAGCCGGGTGCAGCCCCGTCGGAACCGGCCGCCGAACCTGAGCCGCCGCAACGCTCCTCCAGCTCCAAGCGACGGCTATGGCCGTGGCGCCGTCGCAAGCAAACCGCCGGCGACGGCTGATCATTCCCGGCTCAGCTTGCTCACCGCGCGGTCGAACTGCGCCAGATAGATGTTCTCGTCCGCATCCAGCCAGATACCGTGCACGTTGAACGCGCCGGCAAACGGTTCGTCCGCACCAAATTGAGCCAGCTTCCGCCGCCCCTTGTCCCAGATCGACACGCCGTCGGCGCCGGCGACATAGCTGACCTCGCGGCCGAATGCGATGTCGCTCGGCATCGTGAAGCCGGTCCACACGTCCAGCACCTCGCCGGTCGTCGCGAACAACTGGATGCGGTGATTCTCCCGGTCGCACACATACAGCGTGTCGTCGGCGTCCGCGGTGATGAAGTGCACCAGCGCGAACTGGCCCGGCCCGTCACCCGGCTCACCCCACGAGTGCTTCACCTCCCCGTCCGGCGAGAAGCAATGCACCTTCCGATTGCCATACCCGTCGGACACGAACATGTCGCCGTTCGACGCGAACGCCACGCCCGTAGGCATGTTGAACGGCTTGCCATACAGCGTCGGCGAGGGCCCACCCGGTGTCCCCAGCGTCCGCAGCAACGTCCCGTCCGCTTCATGCTGCGTCACCGTGTGCTGACCGGTATCCGTGATCCAGATCCGCCCCGCGCGATCGATCGTCATCCCATGCACGAAATTGGTAAACCGTCCCTCGCCCCACGACGTGATGAAGCGCCCCTCCGCGTCGAACACCATCACCGGATGCGCGCCACGGCACAGCGTATACACATCGCCATTGGCGGCCACCGCTCCCTTGACGCTGGTACGGGGTGGCCCGGCCAGGGCGGCATCGCCAAACGTCCACCAGCGCGGCAACTTCGCCCAATCGCGCTGGAACCGGTAGCGCCACGCCCCCGAGCCGATGGCAACCGCGTCGTTCGCCATGACCTGCCTCCCCTTTGCTGATCCGAACCCGGCGTCCGGTCTCGCAGGATGCCGCGCCGGAGTGCCAGTCGCAAAGGGTTCGTCGGCTCCCGCTCGCCCCTACGGCGTGTGTGGGTCAGGCCGTTGCTCCAAGTCGTCGAGGCACAGCATGGCGCGCGTCACCTGCTGCTGTGCGCTGATAACCTGATTGGCCTGCAGGATCACCTCACTGCGGATATCGCGCAGTTCGTTGTCCACACGGTCGAAGCCGGCCCGCGTCTCCAATCTGAGCGAGCCAACCTCACTTCGCAGCTCGCCAACCTCACGGTTCAGCCGCTCCACGTGATTGTTGGTCAGCTTGATCTGCTCGGCCAGCCCGTCGATCGCATCCGCGATCCGGTTGACCCGGGCCTAGGCAAAGTCGACCAGCCGTGCGTCGGAGGGAGGAACTCATGGCCCGATCCTAACACACGGGGCGGAGCACGGTCACTCCGCCGCCTCAGCCTCCTCCGTCTCATCCGCGGTCGCCATCATGGCATTCGCCACCACCCCCGACTGATCGCGGATCCGCGTCTCGATCCCAGCCGCGATGTCCGGGTGATCGCGCAGGAACTGCTTGGCGTTCTCCCGCCCCTGCCCGATCCGCTGGCTATCGCAGCTGAACCAGGCGCCCGACTTCTCCACCACGTTCGCCTTCACGCCGAGGTCGATCAGCTCGCCCACCTTGCTGATCCCCTCGCCGTAAATGATGTCGAACTCCACCTGGCGGAACGGCGGCGCCAGCTTGTTCTTCACCACCTTCACCCGCGTCTGGTTGCCCGTCACTTCGTCGCGGTCCTTGATCTGGCCAATCCGCCGGATCTCCAGCCGCACCGAGGCGTAGAACTTCAGTGCATTTCCCCCCGTCGTGGTCTCCGGATTACCGAACATCACGCCGATCTTCATGCGGATCTGGTTGAGGAACACCAGCATCGTGTTGCTGCGCGACACACTGCCGGTAAGCTTCCGCAGTGCCTGGCTCATCAGCCGTGCATGCAGCCCCATGTGGCTGTCGCCCATCTCGCCTTCCAGCTCGGCCCGAGGCACCAGCGCGGCAACGCTGTCGATCACCACGACATCGACCGCTTCCGAGCGTACCAGCGTGTCGCAGATCTCCAGCGCCTGCTCGCCCGCGTCCGGCTGGCTGATCAGCAGATTGTCCACATCCACCCCGAGCTTGCGGGCATAGATCGGATCGAGCGCATGTTCGGCGTCGATGAACGCGCAGGTGCCACCGCGCTTCTGCGCCTCCGCGATGGCGTGCAGCGCGAGCGTGGTCTTGCCGGAACTCTCCGGCCCATAGATCTCGATCACCCGCCCGCGCGGCAGCCCCCCGACGCCCAGCGCCAGGTCGAGCCCCAGCGAGCCCGACGGGATCACCTCGATCTGCTGGTCCGGCCGTGCGCCCATGCGCATGATGGAACCTTTGCCAAAGGCACGCTCGATCTGCGCTACCGCGGCGTCCAGCGCCTTGCTCTTTTCCATCACGGCCTCCTCATTCTTGCGATTGCTGCGAGCTTGCAGTTGGACGACGTTGCCTTGGTCCGCGTTAATAATTTGCTTACGATTAGACCGGGTCGGCGTGGTGCCCGGTACAATTGTATGCGTGATCTTCGAGTCCATGACAAGAACATAATGCGAACAAGCGCTCCGGGAGTCAACCCTGCTGATGCGTGCCGTACACCCCGCCCCGATTCTCGCAAAACGGCCACGGTCGCAAATGCCGGATTCAACCTCAGCAGTGGCTGCGGCATCGACGTGTCACTCCCACGACCGTCATCGCCGGCCACCGTGCCAGCCATCCTAGCGCCAAAGTGCCGCGACCGATGGCCGGAACCGGGACAAGCCCGGCTTCGGCCCAGCTATGACAGATGAAGAACGATGGGAGCCTCGTATCCATGAAAGAAAACAGCATGAGGCGAGCGGTGCGCGCCGGCTTCGACTACTACATGATCGACCACGAACACGGCGCCCGCCGGCGCAGTAATACCAGTTCTCATGGTTGATGACCCATAGCAAAACCAGCGAGCCTGTACTCGGCGTTGCCGACAACAGCGGAAACAGTAAAAAATCTTCAACCACAGATGCACGCAGATGAACGCAAATAACTCGGCTCCAGGGAAGCGCGGCTTGCCCGCTTTGAAACATTGTGTCCGGAACTATTTGCGTCCATCTGCGTGCATCTGTGGTTAAAAATCCTTACTTGCTGCGCAAGTCCGACTGCCAAACAAGTTGGCCGCGTTGCTCTCAGATCTTAATAATGACCACTGCGTCGTGCCGGATGTCATCGCCGGACCACGCCACAGACATGACAAGTGGGCAGACGAGTTGGCTCAGTGAGCGTTGGTATAAGCGCGGGCTGGAGGGCAGCGTCAGCGAGGCCCGCCGGGCAGACTCCAGGCCCGCGCCTGCCCCAACGACAGCTAGAGGAAAATATACCTTGACTCTTTCACTGACTTGAAGTCAGTATATCAAACATGGAAGCCGACATACCCGCTCCAGCCTCGCCTCCCGATCCGCCACAGGATCACCCCGGCAAAACCGCGCCCACGCCCGAGTACATCGCTGCCGTCCTCTACGTCGTTGGCATCCTCCTCGGCTACGGCCGCCATCTCCTCGCCACCGTGCACCACCGCGCCGCCGCCCCGACATTCCCCTCCATCGCGGCCTGCTTCGGCACCGCCAACCTCTCGACAATCATCGCCCACCTCAACCGCGGCATCCTCCGGGCCGCCGCACTCCAGCGCTTCCTGCTCGCGCGCGCCGCAACCGGCCGAGACATCAACATGGTGACCCGCCGCGTCCGCACCGATGAAACACCGCCCGCGCCAGCAGACCCCCAAGCCGAGCAACCGTTGGACCAGCCAGCCGAGCCCAAAGCCGCGCCACGCCCGTCGCTGCCCCCCGGCCACGACGACCCCGAACTCTTCATGCCCACACCGGAGGATCTCGATCGTCAGGTACGCCGCCGCGCCGTCGGCCGCACCGTCACCGAGATCTGCCGCGATCTCGCCGTCGTACCCGGCTTCTGCACCAGCGAGTTCTGGAACGGAATATTCGAGATCATGCACTACTTCGGCGGCAACGTTGCCACCCTGATGCGGGAGAAGACCCACCGCGAGCAAACCTTCATTCAGGAGCAGGACAAGAAACTCGGCAGCACTTTGGACTGGTTGCATCTGAAACGAGACGAGATGCGCCAGGTCCTCGGCTTCTTCATCGGCGAACCACCGATCGATCCATTCTGCGACCCCACCGAACCACTGGCCACCGGCCCCCCCTGATCCATGGAACGCCATGACGCTGACGCACGGGGGCGGCACAAATCCAACCCCGCCCTCCCGATTCGCCCCGTCGCGAACCCCTCTCCCGCGCAAGCGGGGGAGGCAGGGAGGGGGTGAAGCTGCCTAGGCTCCGCCCTACCAAGAACAACCACTGAACTCCCGACCCACCTCGTTCCGATCCTCCAATCCCCGCCAGTCCACAACCCCGCGGATTTGCCCTCGCCCCTCCACGGCAGTAGCATCAAACACACCGCAGAAGCATGAAGTGCGGACGCTGCGGCCAAGCCATGGCCGATCGCAACGATCAAGCCAGGCAGCCGAAAACCAGGGAGGGCAAGCAACATGTCTGCCACAATCCACATCCACCCGTCCGTCGATCAAGGCGTAAAACCGGGCTCCACGAACTTCGCCGGCGGCACCCTCGTGTGCAAATGCGCGCAATCTCCGGTGAAGGTCGCAATCACAGGCAACGTTGCGTACGACCACGCCTGCGGCTGCACCAAATGTTGGAAACCGGCGGGCGCCGCTTTCTCAGTGGTGGCTGTCGTACCGCGCGCCAACCTGAGCGTCACCGAAAACGGCAACAAGCTCGCAATCGTGGACCCAAGCGCCGCAATCCAGCGCTACGCCTGCAAGGACTGTGGCGTCCACATGTACGGCCGCATCGAAAATACCAAGCACCCATTCTACGGCTTCGACTTCATCCATCCCGAGCTGTTCCAGGAATCCGGCTGGGCCCCCCCCGAATTCGCCGCCTTCGTGTCATCAGTGATCGAGTCAGGCGTCAGCCCAGACAGCATGGCCGGCATTCGAGGCCGCCTGAAGGAACTAGGCCTCGAGCCATATGACTGCCTGTCGCCGCCCCTGATGGACGCGATTGCAACCCACGTCGCCAAGGCATCCGGCGCACTGCCAGCCTGATCACCGGCAGCGCGAGACGGGGCGAAAGGATCAGTAAGTAACGACGCTGCGGATGCTTTCGCCCCGCCGCATCAATTCGAACCCCTCGTTGATCCGTTCGAACGGCAGCACGTGCGTGATCAGGTCGTCGATATTGATCCGGCCTTCCATGTACCAATCGACGATACGCGGCACGTCCGTACGTCCGCGCGCGCCACCGAACGCAGTGCCTTTCCAGACCCGTCCCGTCACCAACTGGAACGGCCGCGTCGAGATCTCCTGACCCGCCCCGGCGACGCCAATGATAATCGATTGGCCCCAACCGCGATGCGCGCATTCCAGCGCCTGCCGCATGACCTTCACGTTGCCGATGCACTCAAAACTATAATCGGCCCCCCCTTTGGTCAGGTCCACCAGGTAAGGCACCAGATCACCCTGCACTTCCGAGGGATTGACAAAGTGCGTCATACCAAACTTCTCGGCGATCTCCTTCCGCTTCGGGTTCAGATCCACCCCGACGATCTGCTCGGCGCCAACCAGCCGCAGCCCCTGGATCACATTCAATCCGATGCCGCCCAACCCAAATACGACGCACCGCGCCCCAGCCTCCACCTTGGCCGTATTCATGACCGCGCCGATGCCAGTGGTGACCCCACAGCCGATGTAGCAGACCTTCTCGAACGGTGCGTCCTCGCGGATCTTGGCGAGCGCGATCTCCGGCAGCACTGTGAAGTTCGCGAACGTCGAGGTGCCCATGTAATGCATCACCGGCGATCCATTGCTGGAGAACCGGCTGGTGCCGTCCGGCATCACACCCTTGCCTTGCGTGGCTCGGATCGCGACGCACAGGTTGGTCTTCCGGCTCAGGCAGGTACTCGCACTGCCGACACTCCGGCGTATACAGCGGGATGACGTGATCGCCCTTCTTCAGCGTCGTCACCCCGGGTCCAATTTCCGCCACGATGCCAGCGCCCTCATGCCCCAGTATCGCCGGAAACAGCCCCTCCGGATCTGCACCGGACAGCGTATATTCATCCGTATGGCAGATGCCGGTCGCCTTGATTTCGACCAGCACCTCGCCCGCGCGTGGCCCCTCGACATCCACTGTCTCGAGGCTCAGAGGCTTCCCCGCCTCGCGGGCTACTGCGGCTCGCACCTTCATAGCATCCCTCCCTCTAGACGAAACTCACTGCTTCTTCTGTCCGTCCGGTCCGAACTGTTCAAGAAAAGCGATCAAATCCTTCCGCTTCTGTTCGTCCTTCACGCCGGGAAAGATCATTTTGGTGTGCGGGACAACAGCCTGCGGTGACGTCAGGTATTTGTCGAGTTCCTCCGGCGTCCAGACAATGCCCGAATTCTTGTTGGCATCTGAATAAGTGTACCCAGGATAGGTCCCGGCCGTCCGCCCCACAATGCCATTGAGCACCGGGCCAACCGCGTCCTTCGCACCGGGACCGATCTGATGGCAGGCCCGGCACACCACGAAGTCCTTTTCGCCGGCAGCAGCATTCTGAGCGTTGGCTAAACCCGTCGCACCCAGCAGCAGCAACGACGCAACGATCGCTGTTCGAAGCACCAAATACCCCCCCGTTCGTGTCGCCGCCGCGAAACTGGCGGCAGTCAGCAATCTAGTCAACGTGCCGTTCAGGTCTTCTCATCTTCCTGCTGTGGCCAGGCGCAATGCCAGCGTGCCACGCGCAGATTGGGGTGTTCGCCGATCCATTGGGCAAGATAGGGCTGCGCCTGCATCGCGCACGCACGCGGCGAACCCGCCGACTGATACAGGAGATGGTATTCCTGGCATGTCCCAGGGCTGGCCAGGGTGCACGCCAACACGATCAGATCAATCAGGTTCATCGTTTATTCCAACGCTCGAGCGGTCGGCTCGATACACCCTTTCGCAACAACTTGCCAGAATTTCACCCAATTGGGGATGGTCCGGCACTCTTGCGCGTAGCACGCCGCTTGAATAGCCGGCTCCGCTGCTTCATCCTGGCCGCAATGGAACGTCCAAAGCTGATGCCGCACGAATGGTTCGGCAGGCGCGCCTTGTTCGTCACCACGGCTGGCGCCGCCTTGGCTGGAATTCCGCGTGCCGCGCGTTCCGATGCTTCCTCCGTCGAGGTCGGATATCTGCGCTGGCCGGAACCGCGCCCCACGATATCGCTGTTGGACAAGCCGGCCCCCGACAATGGCCTTGCGGGCGCCAGGCTCGCGATGAGCGACAACAATACAACCGGTCGCTTCATGAATCAGCAGTTCGAGTTGGTCGATGCGCCCGTCCATGCCGACGATGATCCCGCAGCCATTCTCACGGGCCTCTCAGATCGCGGCATCACGCTGATCGTGACCGATCTGCCGGCCGATCACCTTTTGAAACTCGCAGACGCAGGCAACAACAAGCAGGTCACGCTGTTCAATGTCGAGGCGCCGGACGATGCGCTGCGTCAGGAGAATTGTCGCACCAACGTGATCCACGTCGCGCCATCGCGCGCCATGCTTGCCGATGCGCTCGCCCAGTACCTGGTGTGGAAGAAATGGTCTCGCTGGGTGCTCATGTACGGATCGCATCCCGAGGACGCTTTGCTGGCAGACGCGTATCGCCGCGCGGCCAAACGCTTTGGCGCCCGCATCGTGATGGAGCGTGAATTCAAGGATGCCGGTGGCTCTCGCCAAACCAATTCCGGTGTCGTGCAGACCCAGCAGCAGATGCCGGTCGCCACCCAGGGAATGCCGGATTACGATGTGCTCGTGACCGCCGATGAAAACGCGGTATTTGCCGACTACCTGCCCTATCGCACATGGGACGCGCGACCAGTCGTGGGTTCGGCCGGGCTGCGTCCGGTAAGCTGGGATCCGGCCAGTGAATCCTGGGGCGGCACGCAACTTCAGGACCGCTTCACGCGCATGGCACATCGCCGCATGACGGAACTCGACATGCAGGCATGGACGGCCTGTCGCATGATCGGCGAGGCCGCCAGTCGCACCAACTCGGTCGATCCCGCGAAGATCGTGCAGGACATCAAGAGCGCCGATTTTGGCGTCGCTGCCTACAAGGGACAGAAGCTGTCGTTACGAGATTGGGACTGGCAACTTCGTCAACCGATCCTGCTGTCCGATGGGCGCACGGTGGTATCGGTGTCGCCGCAACCAGGTTTCCTCCACCAGGTGACCGAACTCGACACGCTCGGCTTCGATCGGCCAGAAACCAAATGCTCGCTCCGATGAAGTGGCCGCTGACGGCATTGTTGCTTCTCGCGGCATCTGGCCCTGCCAGTGCATACACCGCCTATGTCTCGAACGAGCGCGACAACACGATCAGTGTCGTTGACCTCGATCAGATGAAGACCGTGAAGACGGTGCCGGTCGGACAGCGTCCCCGCGGCATAACCATGACCCGCGACGGGAAACAGATCCTCGTCTGTGCGAGCGACGACGACACGATCCAGATCATCGACACCGCCACATTGCGCGTCGTTGGCAATCTGCCATCAGGACCTGATCCGGAGACCTTCGCCCTGCACGTATCCGGCAATCCGCTCTATGTATCGAATGAAGACGACAACATGGTCACCGTGATCGACCTGCCGACTCGCAAGGCGATCGCTGAAATACCAACCGGTGTGGAACCCGAGGGCATGGCCGTAAGCCCCGACGGCCAGACCATCGTGAACACCTCCGAAACCACCAACATGGCGCACTTCATAGACTACAAGACCCGAAAGATGGTTGCCGGCGTGCTGGTCGGCGCGCGTCCGCGCATTGCCATGTTCAAGCACGACGGATCGGAGGTTTGGGTCTCGTCCGAGCTCGGCGGCACAGTCAGTGTAATCGATCCGGCAAAGCACGTCGTGACACACAAGATTGCGTTCGCGGTACAGGGCCTGCGGGCCGATGTAATCCAGCCGGTGGGCATCCAGTTCACCCAGGACGATGCGACGGCGTTCGTGGCCCTGGGTCCAGCCAACCGCATCGCGGTGATCGATACGAAGACCTACACGGTGAAGAAGGTACTGCTCGTCGGTCAGCGTGTCTGGCAAATGGCGTTCACGCCGGACGAGAAATACCTTCTGGCCACCAATGGTCTTTCCAACGACATCTCGGTGATCGATGTCGCCTCGCTGACCGCGATCAAGTCGATCCAGGTAGGCCGGCTCCCGTGGGGCGTGGTCGTTTCACCCAAATGAACGCCGACGCGATCACCGAACGTCCGCCTGTCACAGTGCCCGTGACCGCACCTTCCGTCGCGGCGCTGGCTGTGCGGAACGTCAGTCATAGCTACGGATCGCGTCAGGCGTTGCGCGACGTCAGCCTGACCGTGCCTCAGTCGCGTTTCACCGCCCTGTTGGGCCTGAACGGTGCCGGCAAGACCACGCTCTTCTCGGTAATTACACGGCTCTACGATACACAGCATGGATCCATCGATGTGCTCGGCCACCGCGTATCGCGTGAACCCGGCAGTGCTCTACGGCTGCTTGGCGTAGTGTTCCAGGCGCGCACGCTGGATCTCGACATTTCTGTCATGGACAACCTGCTCTATCACGCCGCGCTGCACGGCATCGGCAATCGCGAAGCGCGGACACGTGCGCGTGTAGCGCTGGACGAAATCGGCCTCGCGGACCGAGCCAAGGATTCAGTGCGCAAACTGTCGGGCGGACAGATGCGACGCGTCGAGATCGCCCGCGCGCTGCTGCATCGTCCGCGTGTGCTGGTGCTGGACGAACCGACAGTCGGGCTGGATGTCGCGTCCCGCTCCGCCATTTTGCGCCATGTCCGCGGTCTGGTTGACAAGCGAGGTGTCGCAGTCTTGTGGGCGACCCATTTGCTCGATGAGGTCGTGCCCGAAGATGAAGTGGTCGTCCTGCATCGCGGACGCGTGCTCGCGGCCGGCAACGTCGCAGATGTCATAGCCTCGGTTGGGGCAGCCGACATGCGTGGTGCTTTCATCGCGCTGACCGATGACCTGCCGCAGGTGCCGGAATGAGCGTTGCCACCGGCAGCGAGCCACTCCGCGGCTTTACGCTCGGTCAGCACTTGATCTGCCTGCGCGGCATTGCCTGGCGAGAGGCACTGCGATTCCTGCATCAGCGAGAGCGCTTCGTATCGGCATTGGTCCGCCCGCTGGTATGGCTGTTCATTTTTGCCGCTGGGTTCCGCCAGATCCTCGGTGTCTCGATCATTCCCCCGTACCAGACCTACGTCCTCTATGAGGTCTACGTCACGCCAGGCCTGATGGCGATGATCCAACTGTTCAATGGCATGCAGTCATCACTCTCGATGGTCTACGACCGCGAGATGGGCAACATGCGCATGTTGCTGGTCAGCCCGTTTCCACGATGGTTCCTGCTCATTGGCAAACTGCTGGCAAGCACAACTGTGTCTATCCTGCAGGTCTATGCCTATCTGGTCGTCGCGTGGTTCTGGGGTATCGAGGCACCGGTGTGGGGCTACGTCACCGTGCTACCGGCGCTGGCACTCTCGGGTCTGATGCTCGGCGCATTGGGCATGTTGCTGTCGTCGGCAATCCGGCAGCTCGAGAACTTCGCCGGCGTGATGAACTTCGTGATCTTCCCGATGTTTTTCGCCTCGTCTGCGCTATATCCACTCTGGCTGGTGCAGCAGTCGAGCCCGGTCGTCTACACCATCTGCCGCCTCAACCCCTTCACCTATGCCGTCGAGCTGATCCGCTTCGCCCTGTACGCCGAAGTCGACTGGACGTCGCTTGCGGTGGTCGTTGTTATGACGATCGTATTTACGGCAGGTGCGATCATTGCCTACGACCCCGCGCGTGGCCTGATCGCGCGGCGCGGCGGAGGTGGTGGATGACACCTCGGCACCGCATCATTGCTGGAGCGCTGCTGAACGGCGCTGTTCTGTGTTTGACCGGAACAGCGCAATCAGCACCGCCAGGGCCGCGCGATCCGGACTGGCCGTGCCAGCAGATCAAGGTGCCGCAACTTTCCCTCGCAGCAATCTGGTCGGGTCCTTCAATCGATCAGCAGCAGGAAAGCTGGCAACAGGACCAGACCGTGACCGAACTGGTCCGCGAGACGGCTCAACGCCGCATGCCGCTTGAGCAGGCGCAGGAAAAAATCCACGCCTTCACGGCGCAGGTTGGACCTGCAAGGCAAGCGAAGCTGCTGGATCTCTTCGCTGGATTGTTCAGAACGCTCGACAGCGAACGCAGTTCTGTCGTTGCTGGTCTCGACCGCTTCGGCATGCGCCAGAAAGAACTGGCCACGGAGCTACGCAACGACAACGAAAAGCTGCGGATGATGCAAGCAGATCCGAAATCCGACGCAGGTGCCATGAACCAGTTGATACAAAAAGTCACCTGGGAGGCACAGGTTTTTCAGGATCGTCGTCAGGCACTCAGCTACGCCTGCGATGTGCCGGCCAAGATCGAACAGCGGTTGTTCGCGCTCGCGCGAACCGTTCAGGAGTCTTTGCAGTGAATCCGTATCACTCCGACGCCTGTGGCCGCGGCACTGGCGTGCGCAGCTCAAGCGGCAGGTGGTCGGCTGCCCAGCCATCGGTGCCATCCGGATACCAGGCAACGCGCCGATAGCCGATGGCGAGCGCGCGCTTGGCTGCGTTCCACGACATCCAGCAGCTCGCCAGACAGTAGAACACGAGCATCCGGTCGCGATCGCCACCGCTGACTTGGGCCAGACCCTGCTCGAGGTATTGTTCCATGACCGGTGCGAGCGCGCCGTAGCCGGTATCAGGTAGCCACACGCTGCCAGGAATGTCTTCGCGCGGCTTCTCCCGCCAGATCGTCGACGCTGGCAATCCGGCCGGACGAGGCACCTGCGGCAGCACATCCACGAACGCCGCGTCGTGCTTCTCCCAATGCGCATGCGCTTCGTCGGTCGACAAGACCGTTGCACCGCGCAGCGCGGCCGGCGTCGGCGCGCGGTAGTCGTCCATGCGATAGCCGTCAGGCTCAGGCGGGATATCCGCAGCCCCCATCAGGAACGCGAGCGCGAAGATCGCCGCCGCAAGAGAGCGGCACTTCATGGCGTCATCAGCTTGCCTTGCTCATCCAGCAACGGCACGCCGTACTCCGTCAGGATCCGATTGATCTCCGGCTGATTCGCCGCGATGAGCTGATTGAGCTTCCGCTTCCAGTCCTGATCGCTACGACGCACACCCATGGCGATACGAAAGTCCATCCGCGACTGTTCCTTCAGCAGCGGTACGACAACGAGGTGCGGTGTAACGCGCTGTGCGTAGTATCCGGCGATCGGTCCCCACAGGACGCCAGCGTCAATCTGCCCGGTTACGATATCATTGATCATCGCCTGCGACGGGGAATCGACGCGCGTATCGACCGTCAGTGCATAGGGACGTGCCAACATCATCAGGCCCTGTTGCACGAGCACCGTGGCTGGCGGCGTACCTGCAATGATGCCGATATGCTTGTTCTTCAGTCGCGGATCCTCAAGCGAGTCGATGCCGTCCAATCCGTCGCCTGGCTTGAACACCAGCGCGTAGGTCGTGCGATAATAGGAACTGGTCGTCTGCACGAGGTCGTCACCGACTGCGTCACCCATGATGACATCGCAACGCAGCGCATTCAGCGTATTGCGCACGAAACCGATCACCTGTGGATAATAGGTGTAGCTGGTCGGCTCGCCTATTTTTTGTGCGAACATCTCGGCCAGTTTGTTTTCAAAACCCGCGCCCGCCTCATCCGAAAATGGCAGATTGCGCGGGTCCGCGCACACCCGGAACACTTTGGGATCCACCAACTCGGCGGACGAACCAAGACCAGGCGCCTGAGCTGCTGCGTGCGCTCCAATCATAAGCGCCAGCACAGTCGCCAGGATGATCGACCGTGCACGTGGGCAGTGACCTTTCATGGCCGAAAATACTCCAATCAACCCATGCATTCATCCTCGGCCTTCGTGTAGGCGTCCGGCTTCGCAACGTGCTTTTCCGGGCGGCCGCGTCCGATCGCATCGTCTGCGCGCGCGCGCAGATAGACATAGATCGCGTCGATGAAACACATGACATTCTTGTTCTCGCCATTGGCTGGCATTACCAGTTGCTGCGAGGCGGACACATCCTGCTTGCCGCCGGCGACGACGGCATAAAAATCGGTATAGCTAAGGCGTTTCATCGACTCCATCAGAGCCGGAGCATAGCTGGATCCCATGCCATCGGGTCCATGGCAACGCAGGCATTCCGACGAATAGCGGTTGAACCCCACATACGTGTACCAATCGACCGTTCCATCCGGCTCGATCTTGAAGGTCGGGACGTCGTTCTTATCGCTCCATTTGCCGTTGTCGGATGTCGCGGGTGTTGGATCGCCCGATCCATCGGTGATGGCGTAGGCACTCAGAGATACGATCAGAGTCGCCAGAACTGCGGCGGCTGCACACAAGACACGTTGCACGTTGTGGGTCCTCGTTTGCAAAGCCAACAGCCGGCCCGCGATGTGATCGCAAGGCCGGCCGCAGGATCACGACAATCAGTTCGAGGGCAGCGTGAAGACCGTCAAAGTACCGCCGAGCGCAGTATAGTTGCTCAGCGCGGCATAACCGCCCACCGCGCCGAGCCCGGCATGTGGATCAGTCAGGCCCGCTGCCAGTCCAATTCCGGCCCATCCGCCCACGCCAGACAGCACGGCGACATACTGCTTGCCGCCGTGCTCATACGTCATCACGTTGCCTATGATGCCGGACGGTGTCTTGAACTTGTAAAGCTCCTTGCCGGTCTTGGCATCGACCGCCTTCAGATAACCCTCCAGCGTTCCGTAGAACACGACGCCACCACTTGTCGCAAGTGCACCGGACCACACCGAGAACTGCTCTGGATCCGACCACACGATCTTGCCAGTGGTCGCATCCCACGCGATGAAGTTGCCCATGTTAGTTTGGCCGGGCGGCGGGAACATCGCCAATGTCGCACCGACATATGGCTGCCCCGCGGTATAGGAAACGCGGAACGGTTCATAGTCCATGCAGACATGGTTGGTGGGCACATAGAACAGCTTGGTGTCAGGAGAGTACGCTGCCGGCTGCTCGTCTTTGGTACCCAGCGCTGCCGGGCAGATGCCCTGCGAGTTGACGTCCTCGCCCTGCTCGCCCGGCGCGTATTTCGCGACCACCGCCGGCCGGCCGTACGTGGGGCTGCTCTTGTTCATGTCCACGCCGGTGGTCCAGTTCACCACCGGGTCAAACTTGGCTGCGACCAGCAGCTCACCCGTCGCCCGGTTCAGCGTGTAGCCGAGCCCGTTGCGATCAAAGTGAACCAGTGTCGGGACCGTCTGGCCGCCGATCTGTTGATCTGCCAGGATCATTTCATTGACGCCGTCATAATCCCACTGATCGTGCGGCGTCATCTGATAGACCCACTTCGCCATGCCGGTATCGGCATCGCGCGCGAAGATCGTCATCGACCATTTGTTGTCACCGGGACGCTGTTTGGGGTTCCACGTCGAGGGATTGCCGGACCCGTAATAGATCAGGTTCAGCTTTGGATCGTACGAATACCAGCCCCACGTATCACCGCCGCCGATCTTCCATTGATCGCCTTGCCAGGTCTTCAGGCTGGAATCGGCGCCGATCGGCTTGCCAAGCTCCGTCGTCTTCGCCGGATCAACCAGCACGTCGGTGTCCGGACCCTCGGAATAGGCGCGCCAGATCTGTTTGCCATCAGCGACCGAGTAAGCGGTCACCCAGCCACGCACCCCGAACTCACCGCCGGAAACACCGACATAGACCTTGTCCTTGACGATCATCGGTGCGCCAGTGCCGGTCTCACCTTTGCCAGGATCGCCGGTCTTGACCGACCAGACCACTTTGCCGGTCTTCATGTCCAACGCCACCAACGTGGTATCCGCCTGGTGCAGGAACAGCTTGCCGTCGGCATAGGCGAGGCCGCGGTTGACCGTATCGCAGCACATCACCGGGATGACGTTTGGATCCTGCTTGGGCTCATATTTCCACAGAATCTTGCCATCGTTGTTCAGGTCCAGCGCGAAAACAGTGTTGGGAAACGGCGCATGTACATACATGACGTCGCCGATCACCAGCGGCGCGCCTTCGTGGCCGCGCAGCACGCCCGTCGAGAACGTCCACGCCGCCTGAAGCTTGCCAACGTTTTCGGTGGTGATCTGCTTCAGTTTCGAATAGCGCTGATTGTCGTAAGTAATGGTCGGCATGACGACATTTGCCGAGTTATCCTGCATCTTGAGCAGGTCTTCGCTGCCGCCTGTCTGGGCGATAGCGGTTGCGATAATCAGTTGGGACGATAGAAGTGTACCTGCCGCCAGCCAAACTCGCGCCGAAGCATGCCGCATTTTTTCCTCCCGCTTTGTTATCACTCACGGCGGGCGACAAGATAATGCCCCCCGAAGGCACTCAGTCGATGGGAGGAGGTTTTTCCGGCCACGTGCTCAGGCAACTCGGAAAGACTAATCTGGACGCGGACGGGCATCGGCAAAGTTGCCGCACGAATGCTCGCCCTCCCACCTGCGAACATCCGTCGAAGCCGGAACCAACTGCAACCATATGCCGAACGCCACAGACGGCAAGTCACGGGATCGAGAAATCTTTAGCTGCATCCACTCGACTGGTGAGGTTTGGCGTGGCGCGAACTGGTAGACCGCCCCCATTTCCCCAAATAACCCTTCCGGTCCTGCAGGCTCTTCTCGTCGCAATTCTGCTGCTCGGCCACGGTGTGGCGAATGCCGCGAACCCCACGAACAATGCGCTTGCAATCGAGAAAATTGCCGATGGCGACTATGTACATTTCGGTTTGGTCGCGATGCCAACACCTGACAATGCTGGGGACACTGCCAATATAGGCATCATAATTGGACGCGATGCTGTCGCAATTATTGATACAGGAGGCAGCGTTGACGTCGGCCAACGTTTGATTCTCGCCGTCCGCAACATCACGGACAAGCCGGTACGCTACGTGATCAACACGCATGAGCATCCTGATCACATTTTCGGGAACGCGGCAATGCCACCCGGCGTGACCTTTGTCGGTCATCACAATTTGCCGGAGGAATTGGCCAAGCGCGGCGCGTTCTATCTGCGCTCCTACCGCGAGCAGCTTGGCGATGCCGCAATTGCCGCAGTGAAGATCATTCCACCAACATTGTTGGTGGACACCGAGACCACGCTGGACCTGGGTGACCGGCGCCTTCGGCTGACGGCGTGGTCACCCGCAGCCCACACGAATTGCGACCTCACCGTGCTTGACGAAACGACCAACGTTCTATTTGCCGGCGATCTTGTGTTCCTGCAGCACGTCCCGGTCATCGATGAAAGTCTCACCGGCTGGCTTTCAGTTCTGCCGCGTCTGGCGATGCTGCCAGCGAAAGTCGTCGTGCCTGGTCATGGCCGGTCGGTCGCGCCATGGCCGCAGGCGCTCGACGACGAGAGGCGCTATTTTACGGTGCTCGCGCAGGACACGCGGCGAGAGATCGCCGCCGGCACACCACTCGCGCGCGCGGTGAACGAGATCGGCAACTCGGAGCGCGGCCGATGGCAACTGTTCGATGACTACAATGCGCGTAACGCGACGACGGCGTTCAGCGAACTGGAATGGCAGTAGGCCGTCCTCGGTACACGTACTCTTCCACCACACCTGACGCATCCTGTTCGGCAATTGCCTGGATCAGTTCATGATGCGGCGACAGCTCGCATGCCGGATCAGTGGCCGTCGGATCGCCCGTGATGGCCAAGGCCTGACAGCGACATCCACCGAAGTCGATCTCACGCATCTCGCAGGTTCGGCACGGTTCCGCCATCCAGTCCGTGCCGCGAAATGCCTGAAAGGCAGGAGACCGCAGCCATATCTCCGCCAATGGTTGCTCGCGGACTGACCAGAATTGCAGGCCGGGAATACTCTCCGCGGCATGGCATGGCAGCACCCGGCCAGACGGCGTGACATTCAGCGAGCGGCGCCCCCATCCGCCGACGCATGCTTTCGGCCGGCGCGCATAGTAGTCCGGCACCACCATGTCGATCACGAGCCGCCCCGCATGGCGCAGACGGATGCGCTCCATCTCCTGCATCGCACGCATGACCTGGTCGCGCGTCGGCATCAGCGCCCGGCGATTCCGCAATGCCCAGCCGTAGTATTGCGCATGGGCGATTTCCACGCGGCCGGCACCAAGCGCAGCCGCCACTTCAACCAAGGCCCCAACATGATCGATGTTCGCACGATGAATGACGGCATTGATGGTGAGCGCCAGCTCAAGCTCATGGACCAGATCGGCGAACGCAAGTTTTCGCTGATGCGCACCCGAATAACCCGCGATGTGGTCCGCGGTCGCTGCCTCCACGTCCTGCAACGAAAGCTGGACATGATCGAGCCCGGCGTCCTTCAGCCTGCCCAGCCGAGAACGATCCAGCCCAATCGCGGAAGTTATGAGATTGGTATAAAGCCCGGCATCGCGCGCAAGTGCGACGATTTCAACCAAATCCCGGCGTGACGCCGGTTCGCCCCCGGACAGATGCACCTGAAGCACGCCCATTGCGGCCGCCTCACGAAACACCAATCCCCAGGTTGCCGCATCCAGTTCATCAGTCCGATCGTCGAGCGCCAGCGGATTCGAGCAATAAGGGCAAGCGAGGGGGCAGCGGTGTGTCAACTCGGCCAACAGACCCAGCGGCGCCGGTACCTCCGTCGGGGCATCGGCAAGGCTCACACCAGCATCCGCTTTGCACAGAGTTCAGCCAGCATGTCTTCGACGTCGCGAGCGATCTCGCTGGGTTCCGCAGTATATAGCGCGGCAAGCTCATCGACGATCTGGCCGACGGTGCGCGTGCCGTCGCAGCGCCGCAAGATGTCGTTTGCCGGCCCCTCGGTTTCGATCACCCGTTCCGGGCCAAGCAGTACCCATGCATCGCGCGTCTTGTCGAAGTGCAGCCGCACGCCGGGGGCAAGGCGCGGACGTTCGGGCAACGCCTCAGGCATCCGCATGCTTCGGCACGAACGCGCCAGGCGGAATCAGCCCGGGTATGACGTAGGAATAATGCAAGGCGTCCAGCATGCACCACAGCACGTCGCACTTGAACGCGAGCGTATCCACCACCGCCTGCTGCTGCTCAGGCGTGCGCGCGTGCTGCTTCACCCATTGCAACGCGAAATCCGAATCACGTTCCGCCTGTGGCGGCCGCTGATCGAAATATGACATGATGTCCGGCGTGATGAAGTCGTAATGCGCCAGCATCCCGGACATGCGTTCGGTAATTATCTGTGGTGAAAACAGCTCCGTCAGACACGAGGCAACCGCTTCCAGCAAGCTACGTTCGCGCACGAAGTGCACGTAGGCTTCGACCGCGAAGCGGGTGGCCGGGAGCAGCAGGCGGGTCGAAACCACATCATTGCGATCAAGCCCAAGGCCGTCGGTGAGCTTCAGCCAACGATCGATACCACCCGGACGGTTCTCATCGCCATCATGGTCATCCAGGCGTTTGCGCCATTCTCGCCGCAGGTCCAGGTCCTCGCAGCGACCGATCAGCGAGGCGTCCTTCAATGGCACCATGGCCTGGTAATAGTAGCGATTGAGCGCCCAGGCCTGCACCTGCGCCTTGGTGCACTCCCCACTATGCAACATGCGATGAAACGGATGCAGGTTGTGATAGCGACGCGCCCCCAGTGCGCGCAGGCGGGACTCGAGGTCGCCCGAACTTGCCACGTCGTTCAAAGTTGCACCTCCATCCCGTCAAACGCGATTTCAAACCCCGCCGCCTCGACTGTGCGGCGTTCCGGTGAGTCCCGCAGCAGGATCGGATTGCTGTTATTGATGTGTGCCAGAATCCTGCGCCCTGGCAGGTCCGCGAGCCCCTCCAGCGTCCCACCAAGCCCGCTGATCGGCACATGTCCCATGCGGCGGCCGGTCTTAGGGCCCAGGCCGGCCACGATCATCTCGTCATCGGTGAACAACGTACCGTCAAAAAACACCAGATCGGCACTGCGAAGTTGCTGAACGACGCCGGGCGTGATTTCCGCGCAGGCCGGAGCAACGATCACGCTGCGCCCGCTCCCCTCCAACAGGGCCGCATAGTTTGGCCCGGGTTCCGGCTCGCTGGCACCTCGCTCCTCGAGATAGAGCGGCACCTTTCCCGGCATCGGCAGCAGCGTGACCTTCAGCCCCCCTTCACACGCGACCGGCTGCAACACCTCCAGTGCCGTTCGCTGCACCAGCGATGGATCGAGCACATCGAAGATGCGGTTCTCCTGCAGCAGGCCCAGCAGCGAACTTGGCGCGTACACCGTGAACGGCTGGCGTTCACGCAACACCAGCAATCCAGCCAACGCATCGACGTCGCCACCCAGCAGGACGACGCCGGCGATTGGCGAGTCACGCAGGCCCGCTCGTGGCCACAACTTCGGCGTCTGCGTTATCTGCTGACGCAAATCGGGTGACGCTCCGACCAAAAGCCAATCGCTCTGGTTGCCGCTGACCGCGATGCTGATCTGTGTTGCAGGACGAACCCGGGGATCGCCGGCGCGTACAAGCGCGCACAGCCGGCAACCACAGTTCCACTGCGGAAACCCGCCTCCCGCAGCCGCACCGAGAACCAGGACACTCAGCCCGGTTGCTCGGTCAACCATCTGCGAAGATGCAGCCGAGTGCGGCTACATCTTCCCTGCAAAATAACCGTTGATCTCCATCCCAATGCAGATCTCACGGAGCTTTGGACGGGTCCACTTCATGGAATGTCTCCCTCATTATTCTTGCTGGCAGAGAACACTCTTCTCCGACAAGATTTCCGGAATCCTCTCGGCAAGAGTGACGCTAGCAGTCACCGCGGCTTGCGTCCAGGGCATCACTGATGTCGCTGGCATGACCGCGGGAACGTGACTATGTTGCCACCACCAAGGCGCGCGGAGAAGCCGCCGACTTTCTACCGTCAGGAGGGAGCGAACATGACCACGCCAGATACGCGTCTGCTCCTGCGACGCCGTACACTACTGACGGCGACCGCACTCGGAGCAGTCGCCAAGACTGCGGCGGCGCAGGCGCCTGCCACCGAGGATCCCTGGCCATCGCTGGCAGCGCAGATCTTCAACGATCGTCCCATCCAGGACGGCAAGGAGATCGTCGCGATCGATGCGCCCTATCGCGCGGAGGATGCCGCGCTGGTCCCGATCGAGATGCGCAGCTTGTTGCCAGCAGCTGATGCCCGTCGAATTGTCAGCATCACGCTTGTGATCGACGAAAACCCGTCTCCACTGGCAGCAACCTTCTCACCGGCCGCCTCGAGCGGGATGACATCACTCTCCACCAGGATCCGCGTCGATGCGTACACCAACCTCCATGCCGTAGCCGAGTTGGACGATGGCCATCTCTATGGCGCACAGCGTTTCATCAAGGCGGCGGGCGGATGCTCGGCGCCTGCCGCAAAGCAGGATGCCGAACTCGATCCCGGCGGGCACAATGCGGTTCCGGCAGTTTCCGCCTGCGGCCGGCGCTGCTCCGGACAGGAGTGAAGCGCAGCTCATCATTCGGCATCCAAACTATTCAGGGATGCAGATGAACCAGCTGACCCGCCTCTACATCCCTGCGCATTTCGTGAAGTCAGTGCGCATCTGGCAGGGCAAGGACCTGTTGCTGTCGATCGAGAGCGGCATATCGATCGCCGAGAACCCCGGCTTCCGCTTCGACTTCCGCCCCAACGGCGCGCCGACGTTCAGTGCCGAGATGCAGGACAGCGACGGCAAGGTGTTCCACCAGGAGTGGCCCGCGACACCGACGTGACTCAGAAACACCGCACTTCCGCTTCGGCCTGCGCTTCCTCGAGTCCGCGGACGATCGCGTTGGTGGTTGCGCTGCGGAACTCCGCGCCAAGGTAGCCGCCGGCGGAACGCCGCATTCGCAGCACGGTTTCCGCTTGTTCGTACTTGTCGTACGGCAGCACCGAGGCAATCACGTCGATCGCGCACGAACATCGCTGCAGCGCATCCTGCGTGCCGCCGTTCATGCTCATGCACGCGAAGACGTATTCAGCGCGTACCGCCGTCGCGTAGCCGCTATCGTCGCTGGCTCGGCTCGGCTGCGTGAGGACCAGCATGCCCAACGTCAACAAGATGCCGAAATCGGCGGAAAGTGCGAAAAACGATCATGCGACCAATTTCCCAGAGCAGATGCTATGGCGCCGTCCAACACGATGGATCGATCCAATAGCATTGACAACACGTCGAAGGACGGACGGATAATCCTGTACAGAACAAGAGGAAACCCCCATGCGCATCACAAGGCGCGCGCTCTTTGGCTCGATGGCAGCGACGGGCGTGATGCCGCTCCACGCAGCCACACTGCCGTCACTTCGCATCGGCGTGCTCCGCTACGGTACCGTGTCATGGGAGATCGACGTGCTGCATCACCATGCGCTGGACGAGGCCGCGCATATCACGGTCGTCCCCATGGAACTGGCGACTGCGCAGGCCGCACAGATCGCGCTCCAGGCCGGCCAGGTGGATATGATCGTGGTCGACTGGCTTTGGGTTGCGCGCCAGCGAAGCACCGGCGCGGATTGGACTTTCGTGCCATTCTCCAACGCCGTGGGCGCTGTGATCGCGCCGGCAAATTCGCCCGTGCGAGACATACCGGACCTGGCCAATCATACGCTCGGCATCGCTGGCAGTCCGCTCGACAAGAGCTGGCTCATACTTCGTGCCTACGCGACCACGCGATACGGCTTCGATCTCGATCGCCTGGCGAACAAACAGTTCGGCCCACCACCGTTGCTGACCGAGCAGATGAATGCCGGACGGCTCGACGCGTTGCTGACCTATTGGCCATTTGCCGCCAAGGCCGAGGCGCATGGTGCAAGGCGCGTTCTCAATGTCGCTGATGCGGTCACTGCACTCGGAATCGACGAAGGCGTGCCTTACATCGGCTATACCTTCAGCTCTCATTGGGCGGAGCAGAATCCGGCACTCATCGAAGGGTTCATTGCGGCAACGGCTCAGGCACGCGCGCTGCTCGCAACTTCGGATGCCGAATGGCAGCGCGTGAAGCCGTTGACCGGCACCTCCGATGACGCCGAACTCGAGCAGTTGCGCGACTGGTACCGGCGCGGCATCCCACGCAACTGGGGCGAACCGGAGCGCCATGCCGCAGCGCAACTGTTCGACCTGTTGGCGAAGGTCGGCGGTCCTGAACTGGTCGGGCCGATCAGCGCCGTGCCATCAGGAACCTTCTGGCCGGTTACTTGGCGAACCGGAGCCTGACCGCGCGCATACGACGGGAACTGCTGACGCGGCTCGCTTCCGTAGCTGTGCTGCTTCTGGTTTGGCAGATCGCCGCCACTGTGGCCCACAGCAGGTTCCTGCCGACAGTCACCGCCGTGCTCGCCGCAATGCTGCAGCAAACTTTGTCGGGTGCGCTCCCTTGGAACCTGGCGATCACTCTTGGCCGCGTCGCCGTCGCTTTCGTGTTGTCGATGCTCGCCGGTTGCGCACTCGGTATCGCCATGGGGCGTTCACGACAGATCGATCTTTGGCTGGACAATATTGTAACCGTATTGCTCAACCTGCCGGCACTTGTGCTGATCGTGCTGTTCTATGTGTGGTTCGGTCTCAACGAGACCGCGGCGATTGCCGCCGTGGCGCTGAACAAGCTGCCCAATACCGCGGTTACCATGCGTGAGGGCACACGCTCCCTCGATCCGACTTTGGCGGAGATGGCCCGCAGCTTCCGCATGTCGCGATGGCGCACGCTGCGACACGTTATCGCGCCTCAGCTTACGCCATACGCCTTCGCCGCAGCGCGCTCCGGATTGGCGTTGATCTGGAAGATCGTTTTGGTGGTCGAACTGCTCGGCCGCAGCAACGGCGTCGGCTTTCAGATCCAGATCTATTTCCAGCTGTTCGACGTCACGATGATCCTCGCCTATACGCTCGCGTTCATCTTGGTCGCGCAGGCGATCGAATGGGTCGTGGTACAGCCACTGGAGCACTGGGCCACACGATGGCAGAGGTGATGCTGCAGCTTCACATCGAGAGCAAGGTCTTTCATACCGATCAAGGTGAATTGCCGGTGCTCGGCAACATCCAACTCACACTCGGAGCGCGGGAAATCGTCGCCCTGGTCGGTCCGTCCGGATGCGGGAAGACGACACTACTAAGACTTGTTGGAGCACTCGACACCGACTTTCAGGGCACCATCCATTGGCGTGGCACCCGCACGCCTCGGATTGGCACGGTATTCCAGGACCCGCGCTTGCTGCCGTGGCGCACGGTTCGCCAGAACCTTCTCTTGGCACAGCCGACTGCCAACCACGCACTCGCCGACGAACTCCTGCATTCGCTGGACCTGGCGCTGTTCCGCGATGCTTATCCCCGCACACTATCGCTTGGTATGGCACGGCGCGTCGCGATTGCTCGCGCCTTCGCGATTCAGCCGGAATTGATGTTGCTCGACGAACCGTTCGTCTCGCTGGACACAGCGACAGCCGCACGCAGCCGCGATCTGTTGCTGCATGCATGGCGGGAGCGCCCGACGGCGGTGTTGCTCATCACGCATGACCGCGCTGAAGCCATGTCGCTGGCAGACCGCATCATACTGCTCAGCGATCGACCGGCCCACATTGTGCAGGAGATTGTCGCCCCACACGCGCTACGGGATGGCCGATAGCCTGAAGCGCTGTCCATGCCCCAAACCCCTCGCCCTTTCGTGCATGTCCCGCTTCAGTGCTGATCGTGCCAAACATCGCCGTTACGAGAACTTGAAGTCCGACGCAGTGATCGACGCAAGCTGCGTGTGCTCCAGCATGATGGTCCCTGCCCCGGCGACCTTGGCACCAAGATCGAGCCGAACATCCGCGCCAACCTGCGTGATGTGGCCGGCAAGATCGGCGAAACTCGCAAGTGCTTTGCCATAGCCACTGAGCTCTATCGAATCGCGGCCGTGTTGGAAATTGGCGATCGTATCGGTGCCGTTGTGCCCTGAGAACACGAAGCTGTCGGCGCCGTTGCCGCCGCTGAGCAACTCGTTCCCCGCGCCACCACTGGGGATGAACCGCATGCTGGGTAACGACAAGCTGGAAGCGCTGATCACGTCGCTGCCCACAGTGCTGCCGCTCTCCAACCGCGGGGCAATCTCCGCCTGTGCAGCCATGACCCCAACAAGTGATCCTACGTGCCCGACCGGCACCGTCGCGCTGGGAATGAGGACGTTGTTGCCGGTTCCGCCGTCGAGCACGT
Organism: uncultured Alphaproteobacteria bacterium; assembly: GCA_963726125.1. Taxonomy (GTDB): domain Bacteria; phylum Pseudomonadota; class Alphaproteobacteria; order Acetobacterales; family Acetobacteraceae; genus JAMXLO01. The sequence continues at coordinate 320,901 of CAVSBG010000007.1, forward strand.
CCTGCCCGCCATTGCCGATCAGCACGTCGTCTCCGGCACCGCCGATCAGCACGTCATTGCCGGGGCTGCCGATAAGCACGTCGTTGCCGTCGCCGCCGTTGACCGTGAGCTGCATCGCCGTGCCGAGGTGCGAGGCTTCGATGGTGTCGTCGCCACCTAGCCCGTTGATGACGAGGTTGTCGGTCGCGTCAAAGCCGGTGATGGTCACCGTGGTGGACAGGCCGGTCACCGTGACCACGCCATTGTTGTCGGCGACCGAGATTACATCGTTGCCGCCGGTGGCGTTGATGACAACCGTATCGGATTGGCCATCGCCAGTGCCACTGCCCGGCGGCGACCCCAGATCGATCGCGATATGGTTCATATCCGTGCCAGTCAGGTCGTTGACAGTGATAGTGTCGGCGCCGCCCAGCGCGTTGAGCTGGATGTGCTCGACGCCATGCAGGTCCATCGTCACGTTGCCGACATCGCGGAACAAACGAACCCGGTCGCCATTGGCCGAGATGTCGATGTTCTCATTGACGTTGGCGCCATTGAACAACAGCGTGTCGGTGCCGGCCTGGCCTTCAACCGTGTCGCTGCCGTCGCCCGGGTTCCAGACGAACGTGTCATCGCCCTTGCCGAGGAACGCCACGTCATTCCCCCGACCGCCATCGACCAGGTCATTGCCGGCGCTGCCGGTCAGAGTGTCGTTGCCGTCACCGCCGTTCAACACGAGATTGATGTTACCGGCCCCGAGCGCCGAAGCGTTGATCGTGTCGTTGCCGCCGAGGCCGTTGACGATCAGCGTGTCATTGGCCCCCTCGGCATGGGTGATGATCACCGGCGCGGCGAGTCCGCTCACTTTGATCCCGCTGCTGTTGCCTCCGATCGTGATGGTGTCGTCAGTGGCGGTGGCGTTGGTGATCACCTGATCGGGCTGGCCATCGCCCGTGGTCGTACCCATGGCGGCCAGATTGATCGCCACCTGGTTCGTATCGGTGCCCGTCAGGTCGTTGACCGTGACGGTGTCCGCGCCGCCCGAGGCGTTGACCAGAATGTGTTCGATACCGTTGAGGTCCATGGTGACGTTGCCGACGTCACGGAACAGACTGACGCGCGAGCCATTGGCCGAAATGTCGATGTTCTCGTTGGCATTGGAGCCGTTGAATTGCAGCGCGTCGGTGCCGGCCTGGCCTTCAACGACGTCGCTGCCATCGCCGGGGTTCCAGATGAACCTGTCGTCGCCGTCGCCCATGAAGGCAACGTCGTTGCCAAGGCCGCCCGTGATGACGTCGTTGCCCGCGCCGCCGATGAGTACGTCGGATCCACCGCTGCCAATGATGGTGTCGTTGCCGTCGCCGCCATCGATGGTCAGGTGTGTCACGCCCGCAGCCAGCCCCGATGCATCGATCGTGTCGTTGCCGCCGAGTGTGTTGATGGCGAGTGTATCGTTGGCGCCCTCGCTGCCGTTGATCGACACCTGCGCGGGCAGTCCTACGACCGAGAGGGACGTGCCGCTGCCGGTGACCGTGACGTGGTCACTGCTGGCTCTGCCGTTGACGGTCACGGTGTCCGCCTGTCCGTCGCCGGTGCCGCTGCCGGGCGTCGAGCCCAGATCGATGCCGACCTGCTTCACGCCGGTGCCGGACAGATCCTCGACCGTGATCGTGTCGGCGCCGCCCAAGGCGTTGAACTGGATCTGCTCGACGCTATGCAGATCCATCGTGACGTTGCCGACATCGCGGGAGAACCGCACGTGATTGCCGTTCGCCGCGATGTCGATGTTCTCGTTGACGTTGGCGCCATTGAACAGCAGCGTGTCGGTGCCGGGTCCGCCTTCGACCGTGTCACTGCCGTCGCCCGGATTCCAGACGAACGTGTCGTCGCCCGCGCCGAGGTGCGCCACGTCGTTGCCGCGGCCGCCGGCGACAAGGTCGTTGCCGTCGCCGCCGAACAGCGTGTCGTTGCCATCACCGCCGGTGATCGTGTCGTTGCCCGCGCCGCCATCGAGCGTGAGCTGGATCAGGCCGGCGAGACCATTGCCGGCGGTGATCACGTCATCGCCGCCATTGGCATGAAGGACGAGCTTCTCGGTGGTGCCGATGTCGAGCGTGAAAGGAGCAGGGTCCGTGCGGGCGAACAGCACGCGCGTGCCGTTGGCGGAGATGGTGAAGGTCTCGGCTCCGTTGTCGCCGTTGACCTGCGCGGTGTCGTTCCCGTCGCCGCCCTCTAAGACATCGCTGCCGTCGCCCGGGTTCCAGATCATGGTGTCATTGCCGTTCTGGCCGAACACCTGATCGTTGCCGGGGCCACCGGTCAGCACGTCGTTGCCGTCGCCGCCGAACAGCTGATCATTGCCGCCCTCGCCGAGCAGCGTGTCGTTGCCGCTTTGACCGAACAGCAGGTCGTTGCCGGAACCGCCGCTGATCGTGTCGTTGCCGTCGCCACCGAAGAGTTGCGCGGCGGGGAGTGCTCCGTTGCTTTCGTCCAGTGAGATCGTGTCGTTGCCGGCCTGTCCAAACGCTTCGATCAAGCTGGTATTGGCGACCGTGGGCGTGCCACCAAGAACCGGGACGGTGCCGTCGTCGGTGAGAATGTCCCCTGCGGCGTCGCTGCTGAATTTGATGGTATCCTTGCCGCTGCTGCCGAACGCCGTCAGCAGGCCCCTCGCGGGGGAGAAGTTGGCCGAGATCGCCATTGTCGTCGTCCTCTCAAGGGTTGGAGCGAAGCGCCAAGGCGCGCCCGCCGTTGAACGTGTCGGCATCAATGCCTGGACGCGCGCACCGCCGCTGTTCCCCAGGGAACAGATTCAGCAGGACTTTCACGGATGGTGGCGTTCGCCGGCATCCAGGACGGCACGCCGATGGACCAGTGCTGGGAGCAACAGCGGCTCGAAACCCCCGCAACACGGCAAAGTGATTGACTGTCAGGAACCGAACGCATTGCAACGACAGCGTTGCGAGCGACCACGGCATCTCGCCCCCCGGATTTTGTTTGGCAATCACACCGTTGGCCGAATAGCCTGCGGAGCCGATGCAAAACCGATTGGAACGACGCGCGCTTTTGACAGGTCTCGCCGCCGCCTGGTGTGGGGGGCCTCATGCCTTGGCCGCCGAACCGGCGGGCGCGGTAGAGACCTCCCGTGGCGAATGCTATGCGCAGACCGCCACGGAGCGGCGAACCTTGGCGCCCGCCGCCGCCGTCTTCGTGGGTGACGCCGTCGCGACCGGTGTGCAATCCGCGCTGGCGATGCGCCTCGGCACCGCAACGCAGGTCAAGCTGGGCGCAGAGGCGCGGCTGCGGATCGATCGGTTCCTGGTCAACGCCGGCGGCGTGCTGGTACTGGACCGCGGCGGCATGCTGTACGACCACGACACCAGCGCAGGCCCCAGCGACGTTACGGTGCGCGGGCCATTCGGTCTGGTTGCCGTCCGCGGCACCCGCTTCTTCGCGGGGCCCAGCAACGGAGTGTTCGGCGTGTTCGTCGAGCGCGGCGAAGTAACGGTTGTTGGCGTGAACACCGCGGTGGTGCTGATCAGCGGCCAGGGCACCAATATCGAGCGTCCTGGCGCCGAACCGACGACGCCTGTCGCATGGGGCGCGGCGCGCATCGCCAGTGCGATGGCGTCGGTGAACTAGTTTCCTGGGCACAGTGATTTTGACAGGTTGCGCGCGGCCTGGCCTCTCCAGCTGTAATGCTGGTGGGTTCGCGTCCCGTCGGATGGACGGTTTTGGGTGGAAACTAGCCCGTCTTCGCGGATTGGGGCAGTTTTTGATGCCACGCCCGTTGCTGATCAACGGGTTAGCTGGATAGGTCTTCACTACAGCGGGTGACTGGGTAGCCGGCCGGTGGCGATGCGCGGTGGCGGCTGCGGCGGCAAACTGAGCTTGAGCTGCCGGATCAGAAGCTGGAGTTCTGGCTCGGGCTGAGTGTAGCGGGTCAGCAGCAGCTCGCGCCCGTCGGTGGTTGGCAGATGAACATCGATCATCTGGACGGCGGCGAACTTCTCGAGAGCACTGCGCGCGGTCAGTCCCGGCGCCAGAGCGTGCAGGCGACGCTGTAGCGTGATCTGCAGACAATAAGCCAGGAACGCAATGAAGATGTGAGCTTCGATTCTGCGCTCTTCCTGATGGAAGATCGGCCGTATCGCCAGATCTCCTTTCAGGTTCTTGAACGCCTGTTCCACCGCAACGAGTTGGATATAGTACTGCCACAGCAGCGCGGGGTCGTTCTCGGTGAGGTTGGTCCGCAGCAGATAGCGTCCTTCCCGCCGTCGGATCTGTCGCAGCTTCTGGCGATTGAGGGCGTAACTGAATCCAGCGCCTGCCTTGTCCATCGCGATATCGACCAGGCGCCATGCGGTGGGAGCGCGGGCCCGTGCCGCGCCCAGCTTCATCAGCATTTCCTCGCGCCGGACGTCCATCGCGGCCAACTCCCGCAACCGCTTCCATAGCCACTTGAGCTGCCGCCTGCGCATCGCGCGTTCCTTGCTGACGCGATCGACGCTCTCGGCGTACACATAGAGTTCGTCGTCCTCGGCCAGCAGTTTGACCGAGACACCCGGCCGGGCTTCCTGCCAAGGCTTCGCCAGGAGCTGCTTCTCAAGCCGCGAGAGACGCCCTTTCGGCGTTCCCACCAGATACTGCACCGGTGGGTCGCTGCTGCGCATTTCCGCCAGTACGGCGTCCGTGGGGATACCGCGATCCATCACCCAGACGCGCCGCGCACGGCCGTATTGCCGCTCGATCCTGGCGAGGAACATCCGCAGCGTCGTGCAGTCCGCCGTGTTGCCGGGCAGCACCTCGTAGGCCAAGGGCAGACCGTCCGGGGTGACCACCAAAGCGATCACCACCTGCGGGCAGTCCGGCCGCTTGTCGCGACTGTAGCCGTGGCGCCGCTTGTCGCCCTCCGCCACGTCCGAGGCATTGATCTCGAAATAGGTACTGGTCAGATCGTAGAGCAGCACATCGAAGTTCGCATTGAACAGGTCGCGCCAGCGCGCCATCAGATGCGAGAACAACGCGTCCTTGTGCTGTAGCAGAAGGTCGTGGCAGGCGTAGAGCTTGTGCGCCTCGGCCAGTCCGAAGTCCGCCCCCAGCAGGTCGGCCATGGCACTCTTGCCGAACCAGTCGCGGTGCAGCTTCCACTCGCTGCCCGGTGCGATCAGCCGGTAAGCGACCAGCACCTGCAGGATCTGATCCCACTGCGTGCCTTTGCGGCTCGGTGGCAGACGATCGGCCCAAAAGCGATCCAACTGCAACGCCTGCCACAGCTGCCCGGCCAGCCAACAGGCGCCCCATTGCCGCGGCCGGCGTAGCCGCATCTCCGACAGGCGGAGCTGGACCACCGACGCATCGGGCGTGATGCCGGCACAGCGGTCCTCGGGGAACAACGCCATCGTGCGTGATTGCCCCGCATCGTCGTCGAGCACCTCGATCGCCTTGCGCCACACCGCGGCCTGCGAGGAATTGATCTCGCCCAAATACAGCACGTGACGCTGCACGACGCGCCCGCCCGCGACACGCTTGTTCTCGACGACGCTCCAATAGTCGTGGGTTTTGCCGTCTTTCTTCCTCTGGGTCTTTCGCAGAAACATGACAGCGAATTTAGCTGAGCGAATTTGCTGTTGGGAACAGGGCAGGTCTTCACTACAGCCGGTTTCAGCCGTGACCGCATAATACTTGCCGTATATATCAGATGCTTACCGTCCTCCGCCCGCACGAAAATAGCCCTGGAGGCAGGCGAATCCGCGAAGACGGGC